>NZ_OBEK01000007.1 GCF_900215625.1 Terribacillus aidingensis | reverse complement strand
GCCGAAACCGTCTTTCCATTTTCAATCAGGAGAAAGAAAATACTATCCGGTATTAGCCCCGGTTTCCCGGAGTTATCCCAGTCTTACAGGCAGGTTGCCCACGTGTTACTCACCCGTCCGCCGCTCATTCCACTAGAATCACCCCGAAGGGGTCATCTAGCTTCCTGCGCTCGACTTGCATGTATTAGGCACGCCGCCAGCGTTCGTCCTGAGCCAAGATCAAACTCTCCATGAAAGTGTGATGCTTTGCTTCTTGCGCTGACGTTGATCTTATAAAAGACCATGTCGTTTAGTTCGTAATTGGTTGTTTTGTTCAGTTTTCAAGAATCAAGTTGTTCTCGCTCGTTTCAGCGACTTAAACATCTTATCATGCCTTCGTTGTTTGTGTCAACAACTTTTTAAAAAGAACTTAATAATTTGTTTGGCGTGTTTTTTCATCTTACCTTAGCGCCGTTTAATAGTATACGACCAATTCAACTAGGAGTCAACACCTTTTTTGTATTAAAATTTGAAAGCCTCTGTGAGAGCCCTCTATGGAGCTTTCAGACCGCCTTGCAGACTCCGCCATTCAATGTCGCAGAAGCTTATCTTACCACAAAAAAAGCCCTAGTGAAATGGACTTTTCCTGCTTAACTCTTCATAAGGAGTGCTTTTAAATCATCATCAAGGTAACTATGGCAGCTGCTAGACCAGCAGCAACAGACTCCACCAGCCTCTCAGCTGAATTCCTGTATAGAGAAGGTGCTGCGGCCCCCGGCAATACCACCACTCCATAAAGCAGAACCAAATCACTATCGCACCAATTCCATATCTGTTCAATAGGAATCCCGCTAAAAGGTCGTTTACGCATTAAATCTTACGGAAAAGGTTTGCAGCCATAATAAAGCTGGTGAAGGCCATTGCATCTATATAGAAAGAGATTATGACAGCTGCCCAATCAGCTCCCTTCTTTTTATTACATTCTGCAGCCCACCGCCAGAGAAGATACCCTCGTTTATATTTCTGCTGCATAACATCTGGTTCTTCTCTTTCCATTCTAAAAGCCAATGCAAATAGTAAGTCGTTCATCAAACTGCTTTCTCCTCTATAATAAGGTTTGTTTGAATTCCGCCGCATCATATCGACAATTTGGCCAATAGCTATGTCCTGTGTCTATTACAACACACGGCTTCCTTTTTCGTTCACATCCAGCAATCCGCAATGCACAATATTGATGCGCTCCCTAATTGACACTTCTTCTATTGCATCTATCTTCCTTTCGGCAGCTTCCGATTCTCCTGTTAGCATCTCTTCATTGAATTTAATGTTTATCCGCTGATTAGCCTGCTATCAGCTGGCACCAAATACCCGGCTTCAAGCTGCACCCCTGCAGCTGCAATCCATATAATAACCACCGTAGATGTGGTGAGAAACAACTTCCACTCGGGACCTTTCCCTTTCACTACATTGCATCCCGCTGCTTCCAACCATCGTTATGATTCTCCATCTCCTAATCCTTCTAGCTATATCCCTTACTTTTGTAACACGTGAACTGCATCCAGCTGGCAAACCTTCGCTAACTCGCCCCTTTCTAAGGTATCACTGAATTAGATATCCAAGACCGCACAAACCAGAACCCATACTTTTGTTAAATTCCTGTCATTTCTCATCTCTACCCGAGACAAGCATCATGTTCCCGGACAGGCATGCATAGAATGGAACTACATTACTGCGAACAACGAAGGGAATGATAGGCATGCAGCACTTTTATGTATTCCGTTTCAACAAGTGGAAAAGGTGGGCATTCGTCGTAGCGGCGGCAATGTTCACAGCATTGATCATCTGGATGGAGACGAGCAGCTCGCTGTCGGTCTTTTCTTCAAAAGAAAAGCCTGCAGCACTGACCCAAGGAAACAAAGACGAGCCCAATATCGCGCTTACTTTCAATATCAGCTGGGGTGATACACAAGCTATTCCTATCTTGGATGAATTGAAAGAACAGAATGTAAAAGCTACCTTCTTCGTCAGCGGTGAATGGGCAGAGCGTCACCCCCAGATTATCGACCGCATTGTCGAAGATAAACATGAACTCGGAATGATGGGATACCGCTACAAAAGCTATATTGATCAAGAACCTGCACAAATACGAAAAGACCTTACGTATGCAAAAGAAATATTCCGCAAGCTCGGGCATGAAGATATAGAACTGCTTCGCGCACCGACTGGAGATTTTAATACAGAAATTATTCAGCTATCTGAAACACTTGGACTAAAGGTGATTCAGTATAGTGTTAACCCAAAGGACTGGCGCAACCCCGGCACGCAGCTAATTGTCGATGAAGTAATAGAAGAAGCGAACAACGGCGATATCATCCAGCTGCATGCATCTGATTCTGTAAAGCAGACAGCAAAAGCATTGGAAACCATCTTGCCGGCATTGAAAAACAAAGGCTATCACTACGTCACCGTCAGTGAACTGATTGCCGGCGGCTCAGCAGAATTGAAAGAAGTGAATTAAATGTATAACTACTGCTCCTTCTGCAGAAAGTAAGTGTACTTATTACACTGGAAGGAGCACGTGTCTATGTATGTACGAATAGTGCCGATCTTGTTCTTATCTCTTTTCGTGCTTGCTTCATGCACAGGCGGCGGCCAAGCCGCAGAGAGCAGCCAGCCCGATTATGATACGACGAAACAGATGGTCGCAGATATATTGAAGACAGATGAAGGCAAAAAAGCTATTTCAGAAGTTATGTCAGATGAAACGATGCAAGATTTGGTCTCACTCGACGCCAGTAAAGTAGAAGATGCGATCAACAAGTCCTGGACATCAGAAGAAGGAAAGAAATTCTGGAAAGAGCGTTTTGAGGATCCAGAGTTTGTCGCAGCTTTTGCCAAGAACATTGGTCCGGAACAAAAAAAGCTTATGAAAGAACTAATGAATGACTCTGGTTTTCAAAAACAAGTACTTCAAATTATGCAAGATCCGAAAATGCAGGAGCAGATGCTCAGCGTTATGAAAAGTCAGGAATTCCGCAAAGAGATTGAAAAAACAATCCAAGAATCAGCGGAAACTCCGATGTTCGAGCAAAAACTGATGCAAACCGTCCAGAAAGCACTGGAAGAAGCACAGTCTAAACAAAAAGAGAAATAAAAAATGAGCCCCAGACCATGATTCGTATGGTTTAGGGCTCTTTTAGTGTTATAAGTGGATCACTTAACTGGCACTCTGCTCTGCTGCCGGACTGAGATAGCACCTATGCACCAGTCCCAAGATACAACAATACGGAGAGCCATCGCGCTCTCCGTATTTTCTTATTGCATATATTTTTCAAGAATAGCTCGTGCTAAGTCATCATACGCGTCACCAAGCGGATGATCCTCTTGGTAAACAGCTGGCGCAAACACACCTTCTTCTTTATAAGGCTGTGCTAGCGGCAAACGGCCGATTACTTCTGTATCGAGTGCATCTGCCAGCTTGTCACCGCCGCCTTTGCCAAAGACGTATTCTTTCTCGCCTGTTGCCTGCACTTCATAATATGCCATGTTCTCCACTACACCAAGAATCTCATGGTCAGTACGAAGTGCCATTTGGCCTGCTCGCGCTGCAACGAATGCCGCGTTTGGATGCGGTGTTGTCACAATGATCTCTTTGGAAGAAGGCAGCATTGTATGAATGTCTAAGGCTACATCGCCAGTACCTGGCGGCAGATCGACTAGCAAGTAGTCCAGATCATCGCCCCACTTCACTTCTTTAAAGAAGCTTGTCAGCATTTTACCGAGCATTGGGCCACGCCAGATAACAGGTCCATTATCCTCAACAAAGAAGCCCATTGAAATGATCTTCACGCCAAAACGCTCTACTGGTGTAATCTTGTCGTCTACTACTTCTGGGCGTTTCTCAATTCCCATCATTTCCGGCACACTAAAGCCGTAAATGTCTGCATCAATAATACCGACTTTAAAACCAATTCGTGCAAGTGCAACAGCAAGGTTTACCGTTACAGTCGATTTACCAACACCGCCCTTACCACTCGCGATATTAATGAATTTCGTTTTCGTATTTTTGTCCAGCAAAGAACTCTGCTGACTCGGAGCCTCGCTCTGACTATACCGATCGACTACCTCCTGCGGCAGCTGATCAAAGCGCAATCCTACTGTCGCAGCACCTGCACTCTTCAGAACGTTAACAATTTCCTGCTGCAGCTGCATTTGTTCTGCTGTATTCGTTTTACCGACTAAGATTTTCACACTAACATGGTGCTTCTCTTCCTTGATTCGGATATCTGTGATTGCACCAGTTTCTCCTAGTGTCGTATGTAAAAAAGGATCTTCAATATCATTCAGAAGCTCCCGCACTTTATCTTCTGTTACCATGTGAATGCCCCCTACCTAGCTTGTCTAAGGAAAACGTTTTCCAGACTGCTTTTACCGCTAGTATAACACATTCTTAGCGAAGCTAGGCAAGCGGTGCTCGTTCACTCATCTTCCGGCAGTTTCTCTGTCGTATAGCGGAGTATCCCTTCATAAATACTGAATGCCATCTTATCTTGGTACACATCATCTTTCAGCAGTTCCAGCTCTCTTGGATTGGACATAAAACCAATCTCCACAAGTGCACCCGCTGGTTCTGTGTGCTTCAGCAGATACATTGTATTTAGCGCAAGCGGTACGCGCTTCGTATTCTCCAAATTTCGCTTGATTTCATCTTGAATGAATGTTGCCAGCGCTTTACTGCCTTCTTTGTCTTTATTGTAAAATGTTTGTGCGCCAGACCATTGCGTAGCAAGCAGTGCATTTGTATGGATACTAATATAAAAATCCGCTTCCTTTTCCTCAATAAAGTCTACGCGTCTCCGGATATCCTCTGATTTCCGCCGCGACAGCCCTTTTGTATCTTCATCAGCTAAATCCACATCCGCTTCTCTCGTCAAGTAGACAAGTGCACCTGCCTGCTGCAAATAATCTCGAAGCGATTTTGAAACAGCCAAAGTAATCCGTGCCTCCTGGGTACCATCTGCTCCTTCTGCACCGCCATCTACTCCGCCATGCCCTGGGTCAATGACAACTGTCTTCCCCGCCAGCGGCAGCGACCAAGAATGGGAAGATTGTTCTGTCGTCACGATTCTTGGTACATAATAAGCGAGCAGCATAATAAATAAAGCACCGGCTACGGCACCTGCAATCCACCTTCTCGTCATTCCTGCTTCCTCCCATACCGCACATTTGTACACTATATGGGACAACCATTCCAGATATACACTGTTCTTTGGATTTTATACTGGCACTGGTATAATGAAACTATATCTAGATTGAAGAAAAGGACGTACAACATGAAATTCGATAACCAGACTAGAAGATTGTATGTAAATGTTGGGATCTATATCGTGCTTGGTGGGTTGAGTGTACTGCTCTATCTTCTCCACGATAACCTTATTATCACAGGAGTCTCTATGTTGGTGAGCTACTTGATCAGCTACAGTATCTCCAACCACTTCTTCCCGCGCAGCAAAGACAGCATTTATCCAAAAGACTAAAAGGAGTTCTGATGGTGGCCAATTATATCCATGATTTACGTGAATTCGTCGGCAGCCGCCCGCTTGTCATGGCAGGAGCCGGGGTAATTGTCCGCAACGAAGCAGATGAGCTATTGCTGCAGCTCCGGGCCGATACAAAAGATTGGGGCTTGCCTGGCGGCTCGATGGAGCCGGGCGAGTCATTGGAAGACACTGCAAAGCGGGAGCTTTTTGAAGAGACAGGTTTGCATGCGGAAGGCTTTCGCTTCTTGCGTATGTGCTCCGGTCCGGAATTCTACGCTAGGTACCCAAACGGAGATGAGGTTTACAATGTCATCTCTGTCTACGAAGCCCACAGCGTATCAGGCGAATTTGCCATGCTGGATGGTGAAAGCTTGGATCTGCGTTACTTTGCACTAGATGATTTGCCCGAACTCAATCACATCACCCAGAAGATGCTTTCTGGCCTACTTATTCCATAAAGGGGCTGCGACCATGACACGAAAAACCTTGATGTACCTCTTCATCATGCTGACCGGTTTTGCCATTGGCATCTACAGCAACTTCCCTAACATAGGCACATTAATGCTTATGGCGGTGCTTATTGCCGCAGCAGTCATCATGATTCTTTACAACATCAGTATAGGGTTAAAAAAACGGAGGCAAAATAAACGATAGGAGCGTTTGCCGATATGAATCAGATTAACTTGATTTGCTTAGGTGTAAGAAATATGCAAGCTTCTCTTGCCTTCTACCGTGATGGATTAGATTTTGAAACCAGCGTAAAAGAAAATTCGCCGAATATCGTTTTTTTCAATAACAACGGAACAAAGCTGGAACTGTTTCCGCTCGAGCAATTACAAAAAGATATTGGCAGCGACAATCCGCCCGCATTAAGTACTGGCGGTTTTCCTGGCTTCACACTCGCGTACAATGCTAAGACAGAACAAGAAGTAGACTATGTCATCGAAAAGGCCGCCCGAGCTGGTGCCACTATTATTAAGCAGCCGCAGCGTGTCGATTGGGGAGGATACAGTGGTTACTTCACCGATCCTGACGGTTATTATTGGGAGGTAGCCTTCAGCGAGCATTGGAAATTCGATGAAAACAACATGCTGATTATTGATTAACAAAAAGCCAGAAGCAGGCCGCTTCTGGCTTTTATTGTGGTTCAACATGGACATTCACCCAATAGACACCGTGTTCTCGTTTCAGTGTCTTCTCAACTGTAGTAGCTACATCATGCGCCCTGCGGATATCTAAAGTAGAATTCACCAATATTTCCGTATCTACTATTGCATTATTGCCATAGCTTCTCGCTTTCATTGTTTTTATTCCCTTTACACCTTGAATCTGCAGGATGGTCTCGGTATAGGCTGCCATTAATGTCTCATCAAATCCGTCTGTCAGCTGATGAGAAGCAGAGGAAAAAATATCCCACGCTGTTTTGCAGATAATGAGTCCAACTAGAATAGCAGCCACCGGGTCAAGCCAAGTTAATCCGAGCTGAGAACCAAATATACCTACAACGGTTCCTACACTCACGAGTGCATCAGACAAATTATCCTTTGCTGCCGCTTTAACAGATTGACTGTTTATCTTTGAACCTAGCCGCATATTATACCGATAAACCCCAAACATAACGACCGCGCCGAAAATACCTGTCCATGCCGCCAGCATATCGGGTGCCTCATTCGACCCATCAAATACATTCAGCACTGCTGTATACAGTACTTGCAAACCTACTGTCATCATAATGAAAGACGCAATCAGACTCGCAACAGTCTCCGCTTTCCAGTGTCCATATGGATGATCTGCATCCGGCGGCTTCCTCGCCAGCTTCAAACCAATCAGTACAGCAACAGAAGCGACAATATCGGTAGCATTATTCAAACCATCTGCCCGCAGTGCTGCCGATCCGCTTATAATTCCTACAATCAATTTCAAAGAAGACAAAACAAGGTAAGCGCCGATACTAATATAGACACCGCGCTCGCCCATCTTCAGCTCCTTGTATTTTTCAGTTTCCAACGCCTCGTCAGCCCTTTCATTCCAGTTCCATCATCATAGCAGTCTGACAGCAGGTGAGTCTATAGCAATGATTTTTCAATCTCCCATTTGAATAGCCAGCAGCTAATAGTTTTTCCCTAAGTAAAAGCGCAGATAATTCACAAAAATACAGCTGATCAAACGATTGATTGAATTAGGCACTCTCCGCCCATAACTGCATATGCTAGTGTGAGGAAGGAGCGATGATCTGTTGAATAATAATGCTATCATTATCGAGGAAGAAAGGTATGAATTCATCGCTACGGTCATCTCCTATATAGGTCTGATATTAACTATGATCGGAGCGACGATAGCCCTTTATGTCTCATATGCTTCCTATAAACGATCTCTTGAAAATGCTGTACTTGGAAACGGCGCTATCCCCATCACTACATCGGTTATTGCATAAGCATGAAAATGCCTCTTGGTTACTACAATGGTAGCGGAGGCTCTTTTATTGAGCATCCAGAAGACAAGCCGGAGGAGGAAGAGAAATGAAGGAAGATTTGGAACAGCGCATTCGCCTGCTGGAATTAGAATTGGAAAAACTGAAAGAAGAAAACAAACAATCCAGCCACACCTGGGTGTGGGCTTTTGTTCCGATACTTGCATTATGCATTCCAGTCTTGGCTATTCTCCGTGATACATTCCAATAAAAATCACATATTAATTAGGCTGCTGTCCTGCGCCTTCCGCTCCTGCCCGTCATACACTGGCACAGAAAGGAAGGTGTTTTTCATGCAAGAACAAAATCAATCATTAGTACCTTACCAAACAAATCAGCAAGTGTCTTATTCTTACCCCGTTCATACAGACGCATACCGTCGCCGTCCAGACTTTGGCTTCGGACGTCCTGGTTTTGGTTATGGCCGCCCAGGTTTCGGTTATGGACGTCCAGGGTTTGGCTACGGCCGACCAGGATTTGGCTATGGTTATGGCTACGGCGGACCATTCCTAGGCGGTGTTGTAGGCGGTCTGCTTGGCAGCAGCTTGTTTTATCCGAATTATTATATCCAGCCCGCGCCTTACTATCCTCCATATAATCCGTACTATAATAACCAATATTACGGATATTAATATAGATGAAGAGGGATGCAGCTAGTCCCTCTTCTTCTCTTTGATTTTATTTCTGCAGTGATTATTGCTTCTAGTTTATCCACCACCACCTGCTTCAAGGAGTTAGACAAGCTCTATTTTTGTCTTGGATCAGCGATAGAACAGCACTATCAACTAAACTTGCGATATTTCCGCTAAAGAAGACATACCGCTTTAGCGGCATGCCTTCTTTAGTAGCTTTGATCTCTTTGGCTCATTTTTATAATTGCTGCGATCACCATTAACGCACCTGGTAAAAGGAAATATAATAATACTGCATAAATACCAATAGCAGTTGCTCCAATTAAGAGGACACCCCCGATAATTGGTTTCTTATCAAGTAAAAGTGCCGCGATAATCCCCAGAACTCCTGCTGCAATTCCAAGTATTCCAAAATTGCCGACTGTATACGTACTTTCGATTAATGTTAAAAACATAGCTAGCAGGGAAGCAATAATACCAAAAATGCCTCCTACAGTTCCTACTACTTTCACGTGTATCGACTCCCTTCCATGCTCCAATTATCTTATTTCTATATCACCCCTGATCGAAGCTAAACCTTAAGAAATAAAAAAAGGAATAAATCACTAGTTATGATTTACTCCCGTTTCTCCGCTATGCTGGCTAAATAAGCTGGATTGTCTGAAAAAATACCATCCACACCATAGTGAAGCATTTCCTCTGTCCATTCTCTTTCATCACCGCGGTAATAGGCGTGAACCTCCAACCCATTCGCTTGAATAAGGTAAACTAGAGATTCGTCCAGAATTCCCGCATAAATCCCAACACAGACAGCCTTTTTCTGTAAGTCTTGTAACTTGTCTGCATCCAACTGGTCTACCTCTTTCTTCTTCAGCAGCTGAACTAACGTAAGCGCTGGATCTAAATCGTGCAGCGCGTTAATGCTAGCTTTACTGAATGACTGCAAAATGACTTGGTTCTGCGGAATACGATGCTGCTTCAGCAATTGCAGCAAGTCCTCCTCCATAATTAATTCTCCTTCGTCACTCTCACGCGTTTCAATATAATAATTTACGCTATCCCCGTACCGTCCTAAAATCTCTTTTAAGGATGGCACCGATTGCCCTTCTCCTGCATCTAACGTCTTTAACTCCTTTAATGTCATGTTCTCAACCAAACCTTCACCATCTGTCGTCCGGTCAACTCTATCATCATGCATCGCAATCAGCTCACCATCCGCTGTCTTGCGTAAATCAATTTCAATGTAATCTGCTCCATCTTCCAAAGCCTGATCGTAAGCAGGGAATGTATGCTCGGGCTCCACCGCAGAAGCCCCGCGATGGGCGATTACTAATAATTCCTTATTCGTTCCTTTGGCAGCTTCTGTGCCAACTAAAGCACAACCAGCCAATAACAATACACCTGCAGCTAAAAAAATCATAGTAAATTTCTTCATACTACCAATTTAAAAGAGCAGTGTGAAGATTACTATAAAGTAAACGTAAAAAATGAAGGAAGAATCATCCTGCCATTTACATTGGCTATATATAATTATTGTGCAATTCATATTCCAGATACGTTTTACAGCGATCCGATTCGTACACGACATGGCTGGTACTTCGCCAAAGTTTAGGAAGGAACATTTTTCGCAATGGAGAATGTTATAACGATGAGGGGTGAGATATATGAACAAAAAACAAATGCGTCTATTTATCCTACTTACAACTTCTCTGGTAATATTACTCTTCGCTGCATTTCTAGTATTCACAGTTATCCCGACTCACAAAGGCGTTATAGTAGAAGTTCTGCATAATGAAGAAACCGGCCAGTCTTCAATTTGGGTAGTAGAAGGTATATCGGCGGATATAAACAACAAGTCTAAAGAGGAATTAGCAGAACGGTATAAGTACCAAGGAATTATATTTAAATTACCTTCCTATCTCCCCGATAGAGTAAAGAAGGATTTATTTGCAGGTCAGGAAGTGAAGATCTATATTAATGGAACAATTCAAGAGTCTGGTCCTGGCGGCGGCAAAGCTTATTGGGTAACTGCCGATCATAAGGAAGAGTAGTGCTGGTACAGGAAGCAGGTATAGGTGGAAAAACTGTTATGACACCATTTGAATGGCTTCGCTTCCAAGATGTAAGTGTAACTGATATCGACTTTATTGAGACAGTAATTATAGATCAATCCGTTTATAAACAAGGTCTCTTAAAATGAGATGCTCCTGCGTGCGCTAATGATTCAGCATTTCCCTAACTACACTTACCATCCAAGCTACGAAGCTGGAGGATTTTAATCTACTGCTTCGCGTTAATCATACTTTTGTGAACGGCGGAGATATCCTCCATCGGTAGAAGGAACAAGGGATATATACAATTTTCTGTTCACGAATACTAAAAGCGAACACATTAAACTGGAAATTATTGCAATAAAAGGTATATCACCTTTCCGACATCACTTCAAAATGCAGCTCAACAAATTGATTAAATGTTCTAGCCCTCTTTAAAACAAGATCAGTTTTGTAATCTCCTTCTTTAAATAAAATTATCCCACTGCTCAGAAGAAAATTGGCTACTACGCACCAAATGGATATGGTAGCATGGCAGCCTAATAAGGGTGTTTTATTTATGTCTCACATCGCTAGGTCAATCTAATCCTTTTGAGAGCCTTTCATTCGCATTCCATATCTAATTTACAGGTATTGCTTTCCCAGTCATTTCCTCATAATCTTTCTTCATAATATCCCACGATTTTGCTATATCATCATCTAATCCAAATAAACCACTGCGTCCGACAATATAAATATCAGGACCGGCAGCATCAATTTTCTTAAATGATTTCCGGTTAGACGATCCATCCATTTCAATGACATACTGATATTCTTTTTCTGCCCGCAGTTCTCTTAATGCCACAATTTTATTAAGTGTGCTTTCGATGAACCGCTGCCCGGCAAACCCTGGATCAACTGTCATGATTGTTATTTTATCTATCGACTCAATATAAGGGAAAATTGTCTCAATCGGTGTTTCAGGATTTAATACAACTCCCGCTTTTAGACCGGCATCATGTATTTGATCAATCAGCCGAAAAGCCAACCCGTCCAGTACCTCTGCATGCATGCAAATCCACTCGCACTCCATATCAACTAATTGCTGCACCCAGTAGCTGGGGTCTGTAACCATTAGATGAACAGACATGGGCAGATTGCTTATTTTACGTACTTCTGAAATAAACCAGGGCGATAACGTTATATTCGGCACATAGTGGCCGTCCATAATATCAATATGGTAAGAACCTGCATGATTATTCAGAAAGGTGATTTGTTCTTTAAACTTATCTAAGTCCATTGTCATCAGTGACGGTGAAAACTCGACTTTTTTCATTTCTTCATTATCCTCCTCAGATTCATACTCTCTTCCGGAATATTAAACGCTTTCAAGGCTGCCATAATGATGCCTATATTAAGTAATCTTAATATCAGCTAAATCAATATCGTCTTCTTCCAAATCTGTCTCTACATCTGCTTCCTCTGCAGCCACGTTCTTTTTAATCACCGCCAAGGCTACCGCTGTTACAACAACATTGACCAGGATTGCGACAGCACCTGTCCATGGCTGCGACATAGTCGGTAACATCAGTACCCCTCCGAAAGGTACCGTTGCATCTGCTCCCAGCACCATCGATACCGCACCGCCGGCCGCACCACCAATAGCTGTTGCGACCACACACCGAACTATATCATTCATAACAATTGGAATGACGCCTTCCACGATATTAATAATACCCATGGGAACCGCCGATTTTAACGTTTCCGTTTCTACTTTTGTATATATACTTTTTCCAAATAATTTCGCCACAAAGTAAGCTAAGCCAAACCCGATTGGTGTTGCTGTGTTTACTAGCTGCAATGCTGTAATTGGACCATTAACACCCTCTGCCTGCATCGTCAATACAAAGGCAAACACGGTTTTGTTGATTGGACCTCCAAAATCTACACCGCTCAGGACACCTATAATTCCACCAAACACGAGCAGCGAGGAAGATCCCAGACTGTTTAGTGCATTTGTTAGTAGGGAAGTTAAACTTGCTATCGGAATACCAATAATATAAACCATGATCAAACCGCCAATAATGGAGGTTAAGAATGGAATAATTAAGGTTGGCATTAACCCCTTCGCCCACTTAGGAATTTTAAGATACCTTAAGATTGCGAGTGCAAGATAACCTGCTAAATAGCCACCTAGAATACCGCCAATAAAGCCAGCACCAATTGCATTGGCAGTTAAACCAATTATAAAACCTGGGGCTATACCCGGCTTACCTGCAATGGAGTAGGAAATTCCTGTTGAGATAACGACAGGTAATAGGCCTAAACCGGCTGCGCCCATCGTTGCCAAAGCATCCCAAATGTTGAATTCACCTTGAACTAAGTCCGTTTGGTTCGTACCGCCCATTGCCATTCCAAGTGCTATTAAAAAACCCGCTCCGCAAACTACCGGAATCAAATACGATATCGCAGTCAATAAATGACCTTTAAGATTTAATTTCTTTAGTTTACTCATTTTCTACCCTCCAATATATTCAGCACCTCAAACCTATGAAGTTAGAAGGTTTAGTAGAGAAGGTCAGGATGACAGATGTCTCTAGTGCCAGATC
The DNA here is from genome assembly GCF_900215625.1 of Terribacillus aidingensis. Taxonomy (GTDB): domain Bacteria; phylum Bacillota; class Bacilli; order Bacillales; family Amphibacillaceae; genus Terribacillus; species Terribacillus aidingensis. Next base: position 56,043 of record NZ_OBEK01000007.1, on the reverse strand, counting down.
GCATCTTGCATAATTACATTTGAATGAATCTGTAAGGGTAAACCGGCTTTCCTGCTGCTGGCGAAAATTATAAAAGTCCCTCATTCTTTAGCTGCAGAGTGCTTCTTTCACACCGGCAGCGTCTTTTGATTGCAGCAAGTTTTCAATAACTTCATCATTACCTAATCTTCTTGCAAACAGTGACAACAACTTCAGGTGTGTCTGTGCACCGTCATTTTCTTTTCCAACAGCGAAAAGAATGATTCCCTTCACTCCGTTGTCATCGAGTGTCTCCCAAGGGATCTCGTCCTGGGTGATTCCAATAGCTACGCCTATCTTTTCAACAGATTCACTATTACCATGAGGAATTGCGATAAAATTACCGATTCCTGTCTCACCCATTGCTTCTCTTTCATAAATGTCCTTCAGAAAAACTTCTATATCTGTGATATATTCATTTTGCAGCAGGACCTCCGCTAGTTCTTTTAATGCTTCTTCCTTACTCTTAGCTTTCATATCGGTTCTAATTGTGTTTATATCTACAATATCTTTTACTTCCATGCTATCTCTCTCCCATCCCATCTTTTAAGAAGCTTATCTCGGCTGTACGATAACTTCTGCTGCCTTAGCAATTAATTTATTTGGCGATTTAACAGCTACATCTGTTGGAACTTCAATGATACGCTTTCCTTCAAAACGTTCTCTTCCTGCAATCTTTACGTCTGCAGCTATGATCACGATGTCCGCTTCCGCTATTTGTTCCTGCGTCAATTCGTTTTCCGTTCCGATTGTTCCTTGTGTTTCCACAGTAATCTCATATCCTGCTTTCTTGCCTGCGTTCTCTAATTTCTCCTGCGCGATATAAGTGTGAGCAATACCCACTGTACATGCTGCTACTCCTACGATTTTCATGATTATTCCTCCTGTTATCTTTTGATTTGTTTATAAAAATCGGCTTCTTCCTCAATCGTCAGCAACCGGTCTACATATTCTTCATCCGCTAACGCTCGCATGAATGAAGCTATTTTTTGCTTTATTTGTACATCTTCGTTTTCTTTCAGTAAAACACCGATTATCAGCCGTATATCTTTTGTTTCCGCATCCCAGGATTCTATTGAATGTAATAAACGGATAAGGATGATTTGGCTTTTCCCCACCTTATTGCTCTCGATATGCGGCAGCACGACATGTTCAGCAATTAACATGCTCCCTTGTCCTTCTCTTTGTATTAATTGCTTCACAACAGCTTCTTTTTGCAAAGGATCTTCTAACCTAGCAACGTTTGAAAGGAAAACATATACCTCATTCTTGGTACTTAACGCAGCGTTAGAATAAATTTGATAGAAAGAGTCATCCTGCATGATTAATTTCCTCTATCTTTCTCTGCAGCCGCTTTTGATCATCCACCGTAAACATTGCACTCACCAGTAAATGATGCATTGGTACCTTGTCTTTTAATTGAACCGTACTTAGAATCAATTCAGCATCTGCGTACTTCTCATTTACCATCTGTATATTTTGCGAAGCTACTACATCTACGATTTCCAGCTCAGGGAATTTTCTTGACACCTTAGCTTTTAGAAGCTCTGACGTACCAATGCCTGTCGTACACATAATAAGTGTTTTTATCGGGCGCTGATACTGACCCGTTACAATGACTTTTGCAAAATAGAGTGTAATAAAGCCATTTTCATCGTCATTGATAGCCGGCAGATTATATTTCTCACATACAAATTGAGAGACTTTTGCGACCCCCGAATATACATCACCATAAGTTGCTTTAATTTGGTTTAGCACACTGTTCTTCGTTCGAATCTTATATTCCAATCTGTTCAGCATCGGTTTAATATGGTTGGCTAAATCATTGAAAATAGATTCACTTTCTATATCGATACCCAAGTAAACACGCATGCCTTCAATATACGCATCGGTCACTTCGATAACCTCTGGTGAAAAGGTAGAGGTTTTTGCAGCAGAACCCTGCATTCTCGACGAAACTAAATACTGATAGAGAAAATAAATCTCAATATCCGGCAGAGAGCAGTTTAGATACGTTTGGGTATCATGCACAACGTCTTTCGCAACCGCATACAAAATTGTGTCTCTTTTCATATTTTCTAGTTCTTCATCAGAAACCTTATCAATAAAGAGCAAGGCAGGCACTTTTCTTAAGCGGCTGAGCAGTATATATAAGTGAGAGAAAATGTTTACATTATACGGATAAGGAATCGTACTATCTAAAACCTTCTCCATGTCTCTTAACTGTCCTAATATAAACAACACATCGAATTTATTAAAATTGAGTTCCTGATTTCGTTTCAGATCATCGAGATCAATCGTGTTAAATATCTCATTAACGTGCTTAATCGCCTTTCTGATTTCAGCTTCTTCCCCAAGGATGACCAGCTTCCGATCTTTCCGCTCTAATACTAAGTTGTACTTTTTCAGTTCTTTGCTCATTATCTGTTCATCATTAAAAATGACAGATTCACCTACGTAGTAGTCACTAAACAAATGGTAAATACTTATTGGCTTAGGGGATGACAGTAGCAGTTCTTCCATAATACGTTTGCGTCTCTCACCCGGCGAAAATTGTTTCTCGTGATACTTGTTATTACTTTTTTGGTAGTTAATGAAGTTTTCATAATCTAATCGATAACCTCTCCCTCTCTCCGATAAAATTAAGGGACTGCCCATGGACCCATCGTTGATTTTCTTTATCAGGCGGTAGATTGTTTTCTGTGATACATCCAGTTCATCTACCAACTCATTTGAAGTAACATAATCCTGCCTTATTGAAAGGAACAATAACAGATCTTGTTCGCGATTATCTTTTGAACTCATCGGTCATGCCTCCCTTGTATTTATAGTAACGCATTTTATGTAAACGCTTCCTTTGAAAAATGGCCGTTGTAACGGTCATTTTTTTGTCGCTTTATAGGTATTTTATGATCTTTGAGATGTCAATGAAGGTAAAGTGAAGCGTTCCGGGTTAATAAAAACAGCCATTACAGGCATTGGAGCCAAAACAAACAATTGTGACATGATTTTCAAATGTAATTGTCAGAACCTTTAGTATCTTACTTTTGCTGATAGTCTCCCGCTCTTATGCTGTTACTGAAAGAAAAAATAGCCATCTGGCACCAAGGGACAATACCCGCTAAGTACGGTCAATGGAATTTTAAAAAAAGGGTCTGCCCCTTCATAATTGAAAGGACAGACCCTTTTTTTATTTATCTCTTACATTAAATATAGTGGACCGAGATATAGATATTGCCTATGTCTCAAAACGAATAGGACATATAAATTCTCAGACCACACAGAACTACTACCTAGAATTAATGCCAGAAAAAAAGCACCAGCAAGATGCTGATGCTTTAAATCTGTTGAGTGCTTTATCCAGTTGATAATTTGAACCAACTTGAACCAAAGATCTCTTGTAAACGTTGATGCAATAAGGAATTGATTAACGTTTTGAGAACTGTGGAGCGCGACGTGCACCTTTAAGACCGTATTTCTTACGTTCTTTCATACGTGCGTCACGAGTTAGGAAACCAGCTGCTTTAAGTGTTCCGCGGTATTCTGGGTCCGCTTGTAGAAGCGCACGAGATACACCGTGACGGATAGCACCTGCTTGTCCTGTGAATCCACCACCACTAACGTTGATTAGAACGTCGTAGTTACCAGCAGTTTCTGTTGCAACTAGTGGTTGGTTGATGATTGTACGAAGTGTTTCGTATGGGAAGTAATCTTCCGCACTACGGTTGTTTACTGTTACTTGACCTGTGCCTGGTACTAGACGTACGCGGGCAGTAGAGCTTTTACGGCGACCGGTGCCGTAGTATTGTACTTGTGCCACTATCGTTTACCTCCTTTTTATTAACCGCGAAGCGTGTAAGCTTCTGGTTGTTGTGCTTGGTGTTTGTGCTCAGCGCCACGGTATACGTGAAGCTTTTTAATCATTTTACGTGCAAGTGGACCCTTAGGTAGCATGCCTTTAACAGCAAGCTCAAGCATTTGCTCAGGGTATTTTGTACGCATTTCATCAGCAGTACGCTGTTTCAAACCACCTGGGTGGTTAGAGTGACGGTAATAAATCTTGTCAGCAAGTTTGTTACCAGTAAGTTGAATTTTTTCAGCGTTGATGATGATTACATTGTCACCAGTGTCGGCATGTGGAGTGTAAGTTGGTTTGTGCTTACCGCGAAGGATAGCAGCAACTTCACTTGCAAGACGACCAAGAGTTTGGCCTTCTGCATCCACAACAAGCCATTTGCGTTCGATATTGCTTTCGTTCGCCATGAATGTTGTACGCATGTCAGTTCCTCCAATTTTCGATTTAAATCGTTCATTTATTATTCTACACAATTAGTCTTCCGGGGCTAATCGTGGTATAGAAATAAAATGCCATAAACCATAGTATATCATCATAGTCGCCTATGTCAAGTTCATGTAACGCCCGAATGCGTTGTTTTACAAAAAAAGTTTTCAGTAATCTACTTTCCAAAGGAAAAGGCCGCTTGCAGCCGCTGTTTTACTTGCTAGCTGACGGTCCTTCGAAGCTAGTATGCCAGCCATATCCTCGGGCTCCTTCCGGCCGTTTCCGATATCAATTAATGTACCGGCAAGAATTCGCACCATATTGTAAAGAAAACCGTTTCCGGTAAAGGTCAAAACGAGCATATCATCTTGCTTTTCACAAGTGGCTTCATAGATGGTTCGGATCTTCTCACCCTTTACCTCCGCACGAGCAGAACAGAAGGCAGTAAAATCATGCGTTCCCTCTATAACTTGGATTGCTTGCTGCATCCTATCGAACTCGAGGTTATACGGCACATGGTGCACAAAGCGGCGCTTAAACACATCTTGTTCCGGGGCATTATGAATGAAATACCTGTATTGCTTCCGCTTCGCGTTGTAGCGCGCATGGAAGCCTTCCTCCGCCTCTGTTATATCTACAATACGAATATCGTCAGGCAGCAGCGTGTTCAGCGCCTTACGCCAATTATAGTCTCCTAAACGGAGCTCTGTATCGAAGTGGATAACCTGGCCCTTTGCGTGCACGCCTGCATCTGTGCGGCCTGATGCCTGGATCCTGATCTGCTGTCCTTTATGAATCTTGGTAAGTGCTTTCTCTATTTCACCTTGGATAGTGCGATACTGATCCTGCACCTGAAATCCGGAAAACTTCGTACCTTCATAGCTGACAATCGCCTTCATACGTTGCGTCATTTTTCTTTCTCCTAACTATAATCTCTCGTTATCAGCGCTGCGGCTGTGATGACAATAAAGCAGACAAGCGCTGCAACATCTCGTTTTACCACCCGCAATTCCCGAAGCTTGGTCCGGCCTTCTCCGCCGCGATAACCTCTTGCCTCCATTGCCATAGCGAGCTCTTCCGCCCGTTTAAACGCACTTACAAACAACGGCACAAGCAAAGGGATAACCGCCCGCACACGCTCTCGAAACGGCCCTGTACGGAAATCTACACCCCTGGATGCTTGAGCGTTGGAAATCTTCTCCGTTTCCTGCAGCAAAGTCGGGATAAAGCGCAGGGAAATAGACATCATTAATGCTAATTCATGGACAGGAAATTTGAATCGGCGCAGCGGTCCGAGTAACGATTCAACAGCATCCGTTATCTCAATTGGTGTCGTTGTTAATGTCAGTAGAGACGTTAACAAAATAAGCAAAAAGAAACGCAAAGAGATTACCGCACCTTGCTCTAGCGCACCGCTGTAGATGGGCAAACCGAAGACATGAAACAAGACAAAACCTTCCCTGGTCACAAATAAGTGCAGAATGAATGTGAACACAATCAGGAACCATACTGGCGTCAACCCTTTGGCAATAAAGCGCCGCGGCACCTTCGTCAGTATCGTACTTCCTAATGCGAACAATGTGAATAAACCATAGCTAATTACATTATTGGCAAAGAAAATAAAAATAACGTAAAAGAAAATAATCAGCATTTTCACGCGCGGGTCCATTCGGTGCACGATGGAATTAGTCGGTACATACTGACCTACGATTAATAGATTATTCATCCCTATCACCTGCCAAAGCTGCCAGCTGTTCTGCCAGTCTCTCAACATCCTGCCCTTGATAAGCAAGTGGTTTTCCAAACTGGTCCGAGGCCTTTAAAAGAAATTGAAACATCTCTGGTACGTCCAGCTGAACCTGCTGAAGCGCCTCACGTTGAGAGAATACCTCGACTGGTGTGCCCTCCATGTATTTCTTGCCTTTATCCAGTACAAGCACATGGTCGGCATACGCAAGCGCATCTTCCATACTGTGTGTCACCAGTAACGTCGTCAGCTGCTGTTCCTTATGAATACGATAAAACATGTCCATGATTTCCTTTTGTCCACGCGGATCCAGACCCGCTGTTGGTTCGTCTAAGACCAATACTCGTGGACGCACAGCCAATATACCTGCAATCGCTACTCTTCGCATTTGCCCGCCGCTCAATTCAAACGGCGAACGTTTTAACAGATCTTCACCCAGACCAACTGCCCGCGCACTTTCTGCTACTCGCTTTTGAATCTCTTGTTCCGGCACACCGAAGTTACGCGGACCAAAAGCGATATCTTTCTCTACTGTCTCTTCAAATAACTGATGTTCTGGATACTGAAAGACAATACCGACTTTTTCACGGAGCGCTTTTGCGTGCTTTGGTTTCTTTTTCGGTTCTAATACGTAATCACCGATGCGGACCTTCCCATTTGTCGGTCGGATTAAGCCGTTCAAGTGCTGGATAAGGGTAGATTTCCCGCTGCCAGTATGACCTACAATGGCTGTAAAACTGCCAGAAGGAAGATGGAAAGACATACTATCCAGTGCTTTATGCTCGAACGGGGAATTCGCTTGATACGTATAGTCTACTTTCTCGAATGTAATGTCCATAATGTATCTAACAACTCCTCGTGATCAATCGGCTCTTCCGTAAGCGGTACACCTAGCTTCTGCAAAGCATGCGCAAGCTGGGAGACGAACGGCACGTCTAGTCCAATCTGCTGTAATTCAGTTTGTTTCTTCACTAACTCTCTTGGTACTGTCGTCATCCATACTTCCCCATTATTCATCACTAAGACTCTTTCTGCCTGCATGACTTCATTTAGATCATGTGTGATTGTTATGAGGCCGATCTGCTGCTCTGCTTGTACACGATGCACGGTATCCAGGATTTCTTTTCTGCCTAATGGATCTAGCATTGCTGTCGCTTCATCTAAAATGATGACACGCGGAGATATAGCCAGCACACCAGCAATCGCTACTCGCTGCTTTTGCCCGCCTGACAGCCGGTACGGTTCATGCAGAAGATAATCATGCATACGCACTTGCTCTAAGGATGACGTGATACGTTCCATCATCTCTGTACGCGGCACACCGCGATTCTCTAAACCAAATGCTACGTCATCACGTACAGTTGTACCAACAAACTGATTATCTGGATTTTGAAATACCATTCCAACTTGGCTGCGTATCTCCCATATATTCTCCTCTGTTAAAGGGATGCCATTAATGAAGATTTCTCCTTCACTAGGGAACAGTAAGCCATTCATCAGCTTGGCGATCGTTGATTTACCGGAACCATTGTGCCCGATAATAGCCAGCCATTCACCAGTCTCTACTTGAAAACTCACATTGCGTAATACGTAAGGCTGGTCTTCTTCGTAGCGAAAAGAAACATTCCTAAATTCAATCGCGTGCATACTTGTCGTGCTCCTTCGTCATTACCCGACTATTTCCGGGGAAATACTGCAAACGTGTATGTCCGTTCCTGTCATTTCTATTGCTAGTATAAATAAATTAGACAAAAAAGAAAAGCAAGCCCCATAATGGTGCTTGCTTTTAATAAAAGAAAAAGGGCCGGAATACACCTCGTGGTAGAGATTTTCCTGCCCTTGTAGCTTACTTATACTAGTTCAATGATTGCCATTGCGGCACCGTCACCACGACGCTGTCCAAGTTTCAACACGCGTGTGTAACCACCTTGTCGCTCTTCGTAACGTCCGGCGATATCGCTGAATAGTTTTTGTACTGCATCTTGGTTCTCATCCGCTTTTGTACCGTACAAGAAAGAAGCAGCTTGACGACGAGCGTGAAGGTCTCCACGTTTGCCAAGAGTGATCATTTTTTCTACTACAGAACGAAGCTCCTTCGCTTTCGCCTCCGTTGTTTCCAATCTTTCGTGTACGATAAGATCAGTTGCAAGGTTGCGCAAAAGCGCCATACGAGCATCAGTAGTACGTCCTAACTTTCTAGCCATAGGTTATCCCTCCCTTTCCTGGTGTCAAAATGCTTCGCTAGGCGGGATTAGTCTTCTTTGCGAAGACCAAGTCCTAAATCGATTAGTTTCTTTTTCACTTCTTCTAATGATTTACGTCCTAGGTTACGCACTTTCATCATATCTTCTTCAGATTTATTAGCAAGTTCTTGTACTGTGTTAATACCAGCACGCTTCAGACAGTTGTAAGAACGGACAGACAAGTCCAGCTCTTCGATTGTCATCTCAAGAACTTTCTCTTTTTGATCTTCTTCTTTTTCGACCATGATTTCAGCATTTTGTGCTTCATCAGTAAGACCTACGAAGATATTTAAGTGCTCCGTATAAATCTTCGCTCCAAGAGATACTGCCTCTTCTGGTCGAATACTTCCGTCAGTATTGACATCCAACGTCAACTTGTCGAAATTAGCCAATTGGCCAACACGCGTGTTCTCCACTTGATACGTTACTTTCGAAACTGGCGTGAAGATCGAATCAATCGGAATAACACCGATTGGCTGATCGTCATGTTTGTTCTGATCAGCTGGGCGATAGCCGCGGCCGCGTTCTGCCGTAAGCTTCATGTGCAAGTGCGCATTTTTACCCAATGTTGCAATGTGAAGATCCGGATTCAGTACTTCTACATCACTATCAAAAGTAATGTCAGCAGCTGTTACTTTTCCTTCACCTTGTACATCGATCTCTAAAGTTTTCTCTTCATCAGAGTAGATTTTCAGAGCCAGTTTTTTCAAGTTCAAAATAACAGTTGTCACGTCTTCTACTACGCCTTCAATCGTAGAGAATTCATGAAGCACACCGTCAATTTGAATGGATGTTACAGCAGCGCCAGGAAGTGAGGATAATAGGATACGACGCAAGGAGTTTCCTAGTGTAGTACCATATCCACGCTCAAGCGGTTCTACAACGAACTTTCCAAATGTAGCATCATCGCTGATCTCAACCGTTTCAATCTTTGGTTTTTCAATTTCGATCATTTCTAAAGCCCTCCTTTAAAACGTCGAAACCCCGGTTAGAATTACTTCTAACCGAAATTCCCCATATTGGTTCCCGTTTCTGCATCTTGGCGATACGTCTCTTGCTGTATGACCTGATCGCTTTTAAGCTATCATAACCCATTATAGACAAGGATACAAATTCTATACAGCAAGCAGGAAAAACTTATACGCGACGACGTTTTGGCGGACGGCAGCCGTTATGCGGAACTGGAGTGACGTCACGAATCGCTGTTACTTCAAGACCTGCAGCTTGAAGAGAACGGATCGCAGCTTCACGGCCAGCACCAGGGCCTTTAACTGTTACTTCTAGAGTTTTCATGCCGTTTTCGACAGAAACTTTAGCAGCAGCTTCAGCAGCCATTTGTGCAGCGAATGGAGTAGATTTACGGGAACCTTTGAAACCAAGGGAACCTGAGCTGCTCCAGCTGATTACGTTACCTTGAACATCAGTAATCGTAACGATTGTGTTGTTGAAAGTAGAACGGATGTGAGCAATACCAGTTTCGATATGCTTTTTCACACGACGTTTACGTGTTTGTTGTCTACGTGCCATAGTTTGTTACCTCCTTACTTATTTTTTCTTGTTAGCGATTGTGCGGCGTGGGCCTTTACGAGTACGAGAGTTGTTCTTCGTTTTCTGACCACGAACCGGCAAACCGCGACGGTGGCGAAGACCACGATAAGAACCGATTTCGATCAAACGTTTGATGTTAAGAGAAATCTCACGACGAAGATCACCTTCAGTTGTGTAAGCATCAATTGCTTGACGGATTCTAGCTAGTTCGTCTTCTGTAAGATCGCGAACGCGTGTATCTTCAGAAACACCAGCTTCTTTCAATACTTGTTGCGATGTGTTTTTTCCAATACCGTATACATATGTTAGGGAAATAACAACGCGTTTGTCGCGTGGAATATCAATACCTGCTATACGTGCCATTAGCTACGTGCACCTCCTTGTATTATCCTTGTTTTTGCTTATGCTTAGGATTTTCACAGATTACCATTACTTTGCCTTTACGACGAATAACTTTACATTTTTCGCATATAGGCTTTACAGATGGTCTTACCTTCATCATCTATTCCTCCTTTAGTATCGGAGCTAGTCAATTTATTTATAACGGTACGTAATACGTCCTTTAGTTAAGTCATAAGGGGAAAGCTCTACCGTTACTTTATCTCCTGGAAGAATTCGAATAAAGTGCATACGAATTTTACCGGAAACATGTGCTAAAACGGTGTGGCCATTCTCTAACTCCACCTTAAATTGCGCATTTGGCAATGTATCGGTGACAGTTCCTTCTACTTCAATTGCATCATCTTTCGCCATCGGTCTATCTCCCTTCTTCAAATCTCTTCACGGTATGATTGACATAAGTAGATATCGCAAATCGCAGTTTACCATTGGTTACGCGACCAGCTTCTAGAAGACTGATCCGGACTTCCGGAGATATATACGGCAGCAGCTCTACATGGCGCAAAGCTTTGCGCTTGGAGAATCAAATCTGCGTTTATCACCGTCAGCAAGCAACACAAAACGACTGTCAATTTTTCGAATGACAATCGCAAGCTGGCCTGCTTCTCGCCCATGTACGATACGAACAACCTGCCCGATTTGTGGAACTGTATTCGTTTCGCTCAAACATGATCACCTTCAGTTTAGCTCGTTTCGAAGCTGTACATAAGTTAGCATTATATGCTGCAAACAAGGAGCATATTCTACCACCTTCCTGCCCAGATGTCCAGGTTAGGAAAGCTGCATGTTAGGGAATCTATATAAAGTCCACAAACTGGAACACAATTTGTTTCATGATTGTTCATATTCAGCCTTGTCAATTAGCGTCAGGATATCAGTAAGGCACGGTTCCGATGATGGAAGTTTGAACGAGTCACAAATGTAAATCGTTTCAACTCTACCACGAGGTCTATTATACTCTATCAAGGGACAGAATGCATCCTTACGCTATTAAGAGCTAAAGAACAATTCCATCCGTTTTAAGAGAGTATAGTTTGCACACCTGTATCAGCGAAGATTATTCAAGCGCTGATCGATGTCGTGGAAGACCTGATCGATTGCTTGGTCACCGTTCACTGTTACAAGATAGCCCTTGTCGTTGTAGAAATCTAATATCGGCTTTTGCTGCTCGATATTGACTTCCAAACGTTTTTTCACCGTTTCCGGCTTATCGTCGTCTCGCTGGATCAGCGCAGTACCATCCTTGTCACAGACGCCTTCCTCTTTTGGAGGGTTGTAGACGGTATGATACGTAGTACCGCATGTCGGACAAACCCATCTCCCAGATAGACGCTCCACCAACTTCTCTTGCGGAACCTCTACATGTAAGACGTAATCTACATTAGCATTCAATTCGTCCAGCAATGCGTCAAGCGCTTCTGCCTGAGCAAGCGTACGAGGAAAACCGTCAAGTAAAAATCCGTTATTGGTGTCATCCTGCCCTAAACGGTCACGGACTATACCAATGGTTACTTCATCCGGAACTAGTTTCCCTTGATCCATATAAGCTTTCGCTTCACGGCCAAGTTCTGTTCCTTCTTTGATTGCTGCTCGGAACATATCTCCTGTAGAGATATGAGGGATGCTATATTTATCTACAATCTTCTCTGCCTGTGTGCCTTTACCAGCACCTGGCAGACCCATAAGAATTAAATTCAACGAAATTCCCCTCGCTCTCGTCTGTTTGTAGACTGTCTCTATTTCATGAAGCCTTTATAATGACGCTTCACTAACTGGCTTTCTAACTGCTTCATCGTCTGCAACGCTACCCCTACCACGATCAGCAGGCTCGTTCCTCCGATTTGGACAGAAGTCGGCAAGTTGGCAATAGAACCTAGAATAATAGGTAATACAGCTACAGCAGCCAAGAAGAGAGACCCAACGAAGGTTAAACGATACATCACACTGGTGAGGTACGTTTCTGTGCTTTTACCTGGGCGAATACCCGGGATGTAGCCACCTTGCTTGTTTAAGTTCTCTGCCATTTGTTCCGGATTAACCTGAACAAATGTATAGAAGTAACTAAATGCAAGAATTAGGACTACATAGATTACCATCCCAATTGGTTGCGTATAATCGAATACGTTCTCGATCGTAGTTGCCACGTTACCTTCAAAAAAGCTCGCGATAGTACGCGGCGCATAGATAAAGGAAACGGCGAAAATTACAGGGATTACACCCGCAGCGTTAACTTTGATCGGCAAGTGAGTGGATTGCCCGCCTACTTGAGATCGACTAGTTGTACGCTTTGAGTACTGGATCGGAATTTTACGAAGTGCTTGGGTAATATAAATTACACCAACAGTTACGGCAATGATCACAATAGCGATAATTGCAACGATCACGACATTCAGGAATAAATCATCACCAGGATTGCTGAAGTACTGTTCCCATAGCTGGTTTACACCATTTGGGATAGCTGCAGCGATACCGGCGAAGATGATAATAGAAATACCATTACCAACACCATGAGCTGTGATCTGTTCTCCTAACCACATCAAAAATGCTGTTCCCGCGGTCAACACGAGTGCAATGACAGCGAATTTGTAGAAACTTGGTTCAGATATAAGCATGCCGCCGGATAACTGATTGAATCCGATGGACATACCGACTGCCTGTATTAACGCTAGCACGATAGTGGCATAACGAGTCACTTGTGCTAATTTACGACGTCCCATCTCACCTTGCTTTTTCCACTCACTGAATGTTGGTATAACATCCATTTGCAGAAGCTGCATGATGATCGAGGCAGTGATGTATGGCATGATACCCATCGCAAGGATAGAGAAGTTCTGCAATGCACCGCCGCCAAATGTATTCAAGAAGCCGAATACGTTCTGCTGGTTCATAAAGTCGATCGCGGAACGATCTGTGAAAGGAACCGGAATAAACGTACCAATCCTGAATACGATCAACATTAACAATGTGAAGATAATTTTATTTCGTATATCTTTTACACGCATAAAATTGGAGATTGTACGAAACATTAGATCACCTCTGTTTGACCGCCCGCTGCCTCAATCGCTTCTTTAGCAGAAGCTGAGAACTTGTGAGCTTTAACAGTAAGTTTCTTTTCAAGATTCCCGTTACCTAGAACTTTGATACCGGCTCTCAATTTGCTAACAACTCCGCTTTCTAGTAGAAGCTCTGGAGTTACTTCAGTTCCCTCTTCGAAACGGTTAAGGGAATCAAGGTTAACGATTGAGTACTCAGTACGGTGGATGTTTGTGAATCCACGTTTAGGAAGACGTTGGAATAGTGGCATTTGTCCACCTTCGAAACCTAGACGTACACCGCCGCCAGAACGTGCTTTTTGTCCTTTATGTCCGCGGCCCGATGTTTTACCGTTACCTGAAGACATACCGCGACCTACACGATTGCGAGTCTTACGTGTTCCTTCTGCTGACTTCAATTCATGAAGTTTCATAATGGCACCTCCTCTTTTACATTTGAATCATTATACTTCTTTAACTGTTACTAGATGAGAAACTACGTTAATCATACCGCGCACAGTTGGGTTGTCTTCCAAGACAACTGATTGACGGATTTTCTTAAGACCTAGAGCAGCAACAGTTTTGCGCTGTTTCTCAAGTCTTCCGATCGTACTGCGGTTGAGGGTGATTTCTAATTTGTTAGCCATGTGCTTTCCCTCCTTATCCTAACAGTTCTTCTACAGACTTTCCACGAAGTTTCGCAACTTCTTCTGCACGTTTCAATCTGCTAAGGCCGTTAAGTGTAGCACGAACCATGTTGATTGGTGTGTTAGAACCAAGTGATTTAGAAAGGATATCTCCAATACCACCAAGCTCAAGCACTGCACGTACAGGTCCACCGGCGATAACTCCAGTACCTTCTGCTGCTGGCTTCATCAAGATGTTTCCAGCGCCGAATTCACCGATGATTTCATGTGGAATAGTTGTACCGACGATAGGTATAGTGATTAGATTTTTCTTCGCGTCTTCGACAGCTTTACGAATCGCTTCTGGTACTTCTTGTGCTTTACCAGTACCGAATCCTACATGGCCGTTTTTATCGCCTACTACTACAAGAGCAGCGAAACGGAAACGACGACCACCTTTTACTACTTTCGCAACACGGTTAACCGTTACTACGCGTTCTTCAAGATCAAGTTTGTTCGGGTCAATTGTTGTACGCAAAATATGTCCCTCCTTTTACGATTAGAATTGAAGTCCAGCTTCACGAGCTGCTTCAGCCAATGCTTTTACACGTCCGTGGTATAGATATCCTCCACGGTCAAATACGATTGTTGTTACGCCAGCTTCTTTCGCACGGTTAGCAACTGCTTCTCCGACTTTCTGAGCAGCTTCCACATTGCTAGTAGATTCTAGGTTAAGGCTTGCATCCTTAGTAGAAGCGTTAGCAATTGTTTTGCCAGTTGTATCATCGATTAGCTGTGCGTAGATGTGTTTGTTTGAACGGTAAACGTTCAAACGCGGACGCTCAGATGTTCCTGAAATGCTCTTACGGACACGGTTGTGTCTTCTCTTACGCAATTCGTTTTTTGCAGCTTTTGTAATCATTCAGGTCACTCCTTTCTGGTTCCAAGAAAACCTTATTTCGCTGTTTTACCTTCTTTACGACGTACGAATTCGCCTTCGTAACGGATTCCTTTACCTTTGTAAGGCTCTGGAGGACGGATTGCACGGATGTTAGCTGCAACTGCGCCAACTGCTTCCTTATCGATACCTTTAACTACTACACGAGTGTTAGAAGGTACTTCGACTTCAATTCCATCACGGTTTTCAACTTCAACTGGGTGAGAGTAACCAGCGTTGATTACGACTTTCTCACCTTGTTTAGTAGCACGGTAACCTACACCGATGATTTCAAGAGCTTTCTCGAAACCAGTGTGTACGCCTTCTACCATGTTACCAAGAATGGAACGAGTAGTTCCGTGAAGAGTACGGTGTTCCTTACTTTCAGATGGGCGTTCAACAGTAAGAACGTTCTCTTCGATTTTGATCACCATATCTTGGTTGAATGTACGAGTTAGTTCCCCTTTAGGACCTTTAACAGTCACAGTGTTGTTATCGTTAGTGATTTCAACTCCTGCAGGGATTTCAAGAATCTTTTTACCTACGCGGGACATATGTGCACCTCCTTACTTATTGTGAAATATTACCAAACGTATGCTAGCACTTCGCCGCCTACAGCTTGCTCACGTGCTTCTTTATCAGACAATACGCCTTTAGAAGTTGAAACAACTGCGATACCAAGTCCGTTTAGGACACGTGGAATCTCGTCAGATTTCGCGTAAACACGAAGACCAGGCTTACTGATACGTTTAATACCAGTGATAACACGCTCGTCGTTTTTACCGTATTTCAAAAAGATGCGTAGAACACCTTGTTTATCATCTTCTACGAATTCGTAATCGCGAATAAAGCCTTCACGTTTAAGGATATCAGCAACATCCTTTTTTAACTTAGAAGCAGGAAGCTCCAGTTTTTCATGACGAACAGTATTTGCATTACGAATACGAGTTAGCATATCTGCGATAGGATCTGTCATAACCATTAATCATTACCTCCTTCCCTGATTTAGGGGATTACCAGCTTGCTTTTTTAACGCCAGGAATTTGACCTTTATAGGCTAGTTCGCGGAAACAAATACGGCATAGCTTGAATTTACGAAGTACAGAATGTGGACGTCCGCAACGTTCGCAGCGAGTGTACTCTTGTACTTTAAATTTCTGTGGGCGCTGTTGTTTCGCGATCATAGATTTTTTAGCCACAATATTCCCTCCTTTTTACCTTTATTTTTGGAAAGGCATGCCTAGCTGAGTTAGTAGCTCACGAGCTTCTTCGTCAGTGTTGGCTGTAGTTACGATAACGATGTCCATTCCACGTACTTTACTTACTTTATCGTAATTGATTTCTGGGAAGATTAGCTGTTCTTTAACACCTAGCGTGTAGTTTCCACGACCGTCAAACGCTTTGTTTGAGATTCCACGGAAGTCACGTACACGTGGAAGAGAAACTGCGACTAATTTTTGAAGGAATTCATACATACGCTCTCCGCGCAATGTAACTTTCGCTCCGATTGGCATACCTTCACGTAGACGGAAACCTGCGATAGATTTCTTCGCTTTCGTGATGATAGGCTGCTGACCAGCAAGCAAAGCCAATTCTTCTACTGCAGAATCAAGTGCTTTAGAGTTTTGAACGGCGTCACCGACACCCATGTTGATTACGATCTTTTCGATCTTTGGTACTTCCATAACGGATTTGTAGCTGAATTTTTCCAATAGAGATGGAGAAATTTCGCTTTGGTATCTTTGTTTCAATTCATTCATCGAGTAGCCCTCCTTTCAGAAGAAATTATTTATCGATAGCTTGACCGGATTTCTTAGCGATACGGACTTTTTTGCCGTCTTTCACTTCGTAGCCAACGCGAGTAGGCTCTCCAGTTTTAGGATCGATCAGCATTACGTTAGAAACGTGAATAGCTGCTTCGATGTCAAGGATTCCGCCCTGCGGGTTATCCTGAGAAGGTTTTGCGTGTTTTTTGACGATGTTTACGCCTTCGACAAGAACACGGTTCTTCTTCGGATAAGCTTCAAGGATGGTACCTTCTTTACCACGATCTTTACCAGTGATTACTTTGACTTTGTCACCTTTTTTAACATGCATGTGTACTGCACCTCCTTAACAAGGCATTAAGTGTATTACAATACTTCAGGAGCAAGGGATACGATCTTCATGAACTTAGCGTCACGCAATTCACGTGCAACTGGTCCGAAGATACGAGTTCCTCTTGGGCTCTTGTCGTCTTTTACAATTACAGCCGCATTCTCATCGAATTTGATGTAAGAACCATCTTTACGACGAACGCCGCTCTTCGTACGAACGATAACAGCTTTAACAACTTCACCTTTTTTGACAACGCCACCAGGTGTTGCTTGTTTCACCGTACAAACGATTACGTCACCGATGTTAGCTGTTTTACGACCAGATCCGCCAAGTACTTTAATAGTTAGTACTTCACGAGCACCAGAGTTATCAGCGACTTTCAAACGAGTCTCTTGTTGAATCATACGAGTGTTACCTCCCTTCGGAATCCTTCCGAGCGATCTTAAATTAGATAATTACTGCTTCTTCTACTACTTCAACCAAACGGAAACGTTTCGTTGCAGACAATGGACGAGTCTCCATGATACGGACCAAGTCACCAGTTTTTGCTGTGCCGTTTTCATCATGTGCTTTTAACTTCTTAGAGTACTTAACACGTTTGCCGTACAGCTTGTGAGTTTTGTAGGTTTCAACAAGAACAGTGATTGTTTTATCCATTTTATCGGATACAACGCGTCCAACGTAGACTTTACGATTGTTACGTTCACTCATGTCGCGAACCTCCTCTCGGAATTTAGTTATTTACGCTTACTTCTCTTTCACGAACAACAGTCTTCATGCGAGCAATTGTTTTACGGACTGTGCGAATACGTGCAGTATTCTCAAGCTGTCCAGTAGCTAATTGGAAGCGCAGGTTGAAAAGTTCTTCTTTAAGAGACTTAACTTTTTGTTCAATTTCGGCAGTGGTAAGTTCTTTGATTTCATTAGCCTTCATTGATTTCACCACCAATTTCTTCACGTTTTACGATCTTTGTTCTTACTGGTAGTTTATGAGAAGCAAGACGCAATGCTTCGCGAGCCACCTCTTCAGGTACTCCAGCGACTTCGAACATAATTTTACCAGGTTTTGTAACAGCTACCCAACCTTCAGGTGAACCTTTACCAGAACCCATTCGAACTTCTAGAGGCTTTTTAGTGTATGGCTTATCCGGGAAGATTTTGATCCATACTTTACCGCCACGTTTCATGTAACGAGTCATTGCAATACGGGCAGATTCGATTTGACGGCTAGTAATCCAAGCTGGATCTAAAGCTTGAAGACCCCATTCACCAAATGCAACTTCTGTACCGCCTTTAGCACGACCATTCAATTTACCACGGTGTTGTCTACGATATTTTACGCGTTTAGGCATTAACATAATGCTTTTCCCCCTTCCTTATCGGTTGTTTTTTGTTGGAAGGACTTCGCCACGGTAAATCCATACTTTAATACCAAGCTTACCATAAGTTGTGTCAGCTTCAGCTGTGCCATAGTCAATGTCAGCACGTAGAGTATGAAGTGGAACTGTTCCTTCGCTATAAGATTCTGCACGAGCGATGTCTGCTCCGCCTAGACGACCAGAAACTTGTGTACGGATACCTTTAGCACCAGCACGCATTGCACGCTGCAATGTTTGTTTCTGCGCACGACGGAATGAAATACGGTTTTCAAGCTGACGAGCGATGTTGTCTGCTACCAATTTAGCATCAAGATCGACACGTTTCACTTCTACGATGTTGATGTGAACACGTTTGCCAGTAAGGCTGTTTAGAGCTTTACGAAGCGCTTCAACTTCAGAACCGCCTTTACCAATTACCATACCAGGTTTACCAGTATGAATAGAGATGTTTACACGGTTAGCAGCACGTTCGATTTCCACTTTGGAAAGCGCAGCATCTTTCAAACGTTGTTCTAAATAATCACGGATTCTGATATCTTCGTGTAATAAATCGGCGTAATCTTTGCCACCGTACCATTTGGAATCCCAGTCACGGATGACGCCGACGCGAAGACCTGTCGGATTTACTTTTTGACCCACTGCTTAACCCTCCTTCTTTTCTGTAACAACCACTGTAATGTGGCTAGTACGTTTGTTGATTTGGCTTGCACGACCTTGTGCACGTGGACGGAAACGTTTCAATGTAGCACCTTCGTTAACGAATGCTTCAGAGATAATAAGGTTATCCGTATCCATTTCATAGTTATGTTCTGCGTTAGCAACTGCAGAACGAAGTACTTTTTCTACTGGCAATGATGCACCACGCTGTGTGTGACGCAGAATTGCAATAGCTTCTCCAACATTTTTTCCTCGAATTAAATCAACTACTAAGCGAACCTTACGAGGAGCAATGCGAACTGATTTTGCCATAGCTTTTGCTTGCATTTAGGATTGCCTCCCCTCTTAGCGTTTTGTTTTCTTATCGTCCGCTGCGTGACCTTTGTACGTACGAGTTGGTGCGAATTCACCAAGTTTATGACCTACCATATCTTCAGTAACATAAACAGGTACGTGTTTACGGCCATCGTAGACAGCGATTGTGTGTCCAACGAATGTTGGGAAAATAGTTGAACGACGAGACCAAGTTCTGATTACTTGCTTCTTATCGTCTTCATTCATTTTGTCGACTTTCTTTAGCAAATGGTCATCTGCGAAAGGTCCTTTTTTCAAGCTGCGACCCATACATAAACCTCCCTTTGCGATATGGAGACGGGTGAAAATCCCCGTCTTGCTACCACATTATTTTTTACGCTTACGCACGATAAATTTATCAGACTGCTTGTTACGTTTACGTGTTTTGTATCCAAGTGTCGGTTTGCCCCATGGAGACATTGGTGATTTACGTCCGATTGGAGCGCGTCCTTCACCACCACCGTGTGGGTGATCATTAGGGTTCATTACAGAACCACGTACAGTTGGGCGTTTGCCCTTCCAACGAGAACGTCCTGCTTTACCAATGATGATTAATTCGTGTTCTAGGTTACCAACTTGACCTACTGTCGCACGGCAAGTACCTAGTACTAGACGTACTTCACCAGAAGTTAGTCTTACAAGAACATATTTACCTTCACGTCCAAGGATTTGAGCCTGTGCACCAGCAGAACGAGCAAGCTGAGCGCCACGACCTGGCTTCAATTCGATGTTGTGGATGATTGTACCAACTGGGATAGAAGCAAGTTCCATAGCGTTACCTACTTTAAAGTCAGCACCTTCACCAGAAAGGATTTCAGTTCCTACTTCCAAGCCTTTTGGAGCAAGGATGTAGCGTTTTTCACCATCAACATAGTGAATAAGAGCGATATTCGCAGTACGGTTTGGATCGTACTCGATTGTAGCAACGCGTCCTGGTATTCCATCTTTGTCGCGTTTAAAGTCAATAATACGGTATTGACGCTTATGTCCGCCACCTTGGTGACGTACTGTCAATCTACCTTGGTTGTTACGTCCGCCACGTTTGTGAAGCGGTGCAAGCAATGATTTTTCAGGCTTGTCAGTTGTGATTTCAGCAAAATCCGATACGGACATATTACGACGTCCATTAGTGGTCGGTTTATACTTTTTAATCGCCATCTTTGTTTCCCTCCTTCTCTATTAGTTCTTAAACACCTTCGAAGAAGTCGATTTCTTTACTGTCTTCTGTAAGTGTTACAACTGCTTTTTTACGGTCTGGGCGGAATCCGCCGTAACGACCTTGACGTTTGAATTTACCTTTAAGGTTAAGTGTGTTGATTTGCTCCACTTTAACACCGAAGATCACTTCAACCGCTTGTTTGATTTCGATCTTGTTGGCGCGTTTGTCAACTTCGAACGTATATTTCTTATCAACCATAAGGTCAGAAGAATGTTCCGTAATTACAGGGCGCTTAATAATATCACGTGGATCTCTCATTATGCAAGCACCTCCCCTGCTTTTTCAGCTGCCTCTTTCGTTAAGATCAGCTTATCATGCGTTAGCAAGTCAAGAACGTTTACTTCGCTTTGTGTCAACACTTTAACGTTTTTAAGGTTGTTAGCAGAACGTACAACTGTTTCGTCTTTTTCTGCAGTAACGATCAATACCTTTTTATCTACGTTGAGTGCGTTAAGCATAGCAACGACATCTTTTGTTTTAGGAGCATCAAATGCAAGGCTATCTAGAACGAAGATGCTTTCTTCTTGTACTTTAGAAGATAGTGCTGATTTAAGCGCTAGACGACGAACTTTTTTAGGTAGTTTGTAGCTGTAGCTGCGTGGAGTCGGTCCGAAAACAGTTCCACCGCCAACCCATTGTGGAGAACGGATGGATCCTTGACGTGCACGGCCAGTACCTTTTTGACGCCATGGCTTTCTTCCGCCGCCTCGTACTTCAGAACGTCCTTTTACTTTATGCGTACCTTGACGCATAGAAGCACGCTGCATTAGTACAGCTTCGTGTAATACATGTGTGTGTGGCTCAATACCGAAAACGGAATCGTTCAATTCGATATCACCGACTTGAGAACCGCTTTGGTTGAATAGTGCTACTTTAGGCATGATATATCCTCCCTTCGTATTATGAATTAGTTACCTTTTACGGCACCTGATACTTTCACGTAAGATTTTTTCGCGCCAGGCACGTTACCTTTTACAAGGATAAGGTTGCGCTCAGCGTCAACTTTAACGATTTCAAGGTTTTGAACAGTAATTTGCTCTCCGCCCATTTGTCCTGGTAGTGCTTTACCTTTGAAAACGCGCATAGGGTCAATTACACCCATAGAACCTGGTCTTCTGTGGTAACGAGAACCGTGTGACATTGGTCCGCGGGATTGGTTGTGGCGCTTGATCGCACCTTGGAATCCTTTACCTTTAGAAGTACCTGTTACATCTACAACGTCTCCTGCAGCGAAAATCTCTACGCTTAGCTCTTGGCCAACTTCATGTTCAGCTAGAGCAGCGTCACGGATTTCACGAATGTAGCGCTTAGGTGTTGTGTTTGCTTTCTCAGCATGGCCCTTCGCAGGTTTGTTAGCGTTGTTTGCTTTCTGATCAGCAAATCCTAGTTGCAATGCATTGTAACCATCAGTTTCGACGGTTTTCTTTTGAAGAATTACGTTTGGTTCAGCTTGGATAACTGTAACAGCTTGAAGTTCACCATTTTCAGTGAAAAGCTGTGTCATGCCGATCTTGCGTCCCAAGATTCCTTTCGTCATCCGTTACACCTCCTATTTATTGTAAAATTATAGTTTAATTTCGATGTCCACACCGGACGGTAGGTCAAGTCTCATCAATGAATCGACTGTTTGCGGTGTAGGACTTACGATATCGATAAGACGTTTGTGAGTACGCATTTCGAACTGCTCACGAGAGTCTTTGTATTTGTGCACCGCACGTAGAACTGTATATACAGATCTTTCTGTAGGAAGCGGAATCGGACCTGATACGTTAGCACCAGAGCGCTTCGCTGTATCTACGATTTTTTCTGCAGACTGATCAAGGATTCTGTGATCGTATGCTTTTAAACGGATTCTGATTTTCTCTTTTGCCATTATTTTCCCTCCTTTATCGCCCTTATTTTTTAGGACATTCTCAGCGGAAATTAACTTGACCACCCTGCCATGGCAAAGGGGCCTGGTGTGCCAACAACCTCCCGCATCATCGCCTTTTAAATGACCAACATTATAATTATATAGAAAAAACGCGGTCAATGCAAGTCTTATCTAGATTTACAGTTTCTAAACAGTAATCTTTCATAAGATGACACTTTATGTATTATACAGAGGCTTCCACCTGTTTTCAAGTGGTTTCGGCATTTTTTACAAAACAGCACTGCTGCCAATGTTTGGTTAATGGAAATAAAAAAACAGACAGCACGTCTGCTGTCTGTTTTTTCTATATTGTTATATCAGCTTACGCTTCGATAACAGATACAACGCCTGATCCAACAGTACGTCCACCCTCACGGATAGAGAAGCGAGTACCATCTTCGATAGCGATTGGAGAAATAAGTTCTACACTCATTTCTGTGTTATCGCCAGGCATGATCATTTCAGTACCTTCTGGAAGGTGAACTACGCCAGTTACGTCAGTTGTACGGAAGTAGAACTGTGGGCGGTAGTTAGTGAAGAATGGAGTATGACGTCCACCTTCATCTTTAGAAAGAACATAAACTTCAGCTTTGAACTTTGTGTGTGGAGTGATTGTACCTGGCTTAGCAAGTACTTGTCCACGGTTGATGTCTTCACGAGATACACCACGAAGTAGCGCACCGATGTTGTCACCAGCTTCAGCATAGTCAAGAAGCTTACGGAACATTTCTACACCTGTAACAGTTGTTTTCTTGTTTTCTTCAGCAAGACCGATGATGTCAACTTCGTCACCGACTTTAACTTCTCCACGCTCAACACGGCCAGTTGCTACTGTACCACGGCCAGTGATAGAGAATACGTCCTCTACAGGCATCATGAATGGTTTTTCTTTGTCGCGCTCTGGAGTTGGGATGTATTCATCAACCGCATCCATAAGTTCGAAGATTTTCGCTTCATAATCAGCGTCGCCTTCAAGAGCTTTAAGAGCAGAACCTTTGATTACTGGTACATCATCACCAGGGAAGTCGTATTCGCTTAGAAGATCGCGAACTTCCATTTCAACAAGTTCAAGAAGCTCTTCGTCGTCAACCATGTCGCATTTGTTTAGGAATACAACGATAGCAGGTACACCTACGTTACGAGAAAGAAGGATGTGCTCACGAGTTTGTGGCATTGGACCATCAGCAGCAGATACTACTAGGATCGCACCATCCATTTGTGCAGCACCAGTGATCATGTTTTTAACATAGTCAGCGTGACCTGGGCAGTCAACGTGTGCATAGTGACGAGTTTCTGTTTCATATTCTACGTGTGCAGTAGAGATTGTGATTCCACGTTCTCTTTCTTCAGGTGCACCGTCGATTTGATCATAAGCCATAGCTGTACCGTTACCAGACTTCTTGTGAAGTACAGTAGTGATAGCTGCAGTTAGTGTAGTTTTACCATGGTCAACGTGTCCGATAGTACCAACGTTAACGTGGGATTTGGAGCGGTCGAATTTTTCTTTACCCATTAGTAATTCCTCCTTAAATATAGAAAATATCATGTAATAGATAGTATGTTTCTTGTATTGCGGAAGCATACGCACGCGCACGCAGGCTTCCACTACAAGTTATACTTGATTACTGGCAAAAAATCAATTATTGACCAGCGTTTTTCTTAATAATTTCTTCTCCAACGCTTTTCGGAACTTCTTCATAGTGGTCGAATGTCATTGTGTAAGTTCCACGGCCTTGTGTGTTGGAACGCAACGCTGTTGCGTAACCGAACATTTCAGCTAGTGGCACGAATGCATTAACTACTTGAGCAGGTCCGCGTGTATCCATACCTTCTACACGGCCGCGGCGGGAAGTGATGTCGCCCATGATGTCTCCCATGTATTCTTCAGGGATAACAACTTCCACTTTTACAAGTGGCTCCAAGATGACAGGCTGACATTTGTTCTTAGCGTTTTTAAGCGCCATAGAAGCAGCAACCTTAAAGGCCATCTCGTTGGAATCGACATCGTGGTAGCTACCATCAAATAGAGATGCTTTTACGTCGATTAGCGGATATCCAGCCAATACACCGTTTTCCATCGCTTCTTTGATTCCAGCTTCAACAGATGGGATGTATTCACGAGGAACTACACCACCAACGATTTTGTTTTCGAACTCGAAACCAGCACCCTCTTCGTTTGGCTCAAATTTGATCCAAACGTGACCGAACTGTCCGCGTCCACCAGACTGACGTACGAATTTACCTTCGACTTCAGCAGATGCACGGAATGTTTCGCGGTAAGCAACTTGCGGAGCACCTACGTTTGCTTCTACCTTGAATTCGCGACGCATACGGTCAACGATGATATCCAAGTGAAGCTCACCCATACCAGAGATAATAGTCTGGCCAGTTTCAACGTTTGTTTCCGTTCTGAAAGTAGGATCTTCCTCAGCTAGTTTACCAAGTGCAACAGACATTTTATCTTGGTCTGCTTTTGTTTTCGGTTCGATCGCAACAGAAATTACTGGTTCTGGGAATACCATAGACTCAAGAATAACTAGTGATTTCTCGTCACATAGTGTATCTCCAGTTGAAGTATCTTTCAAACCTACTGCTCCGGCGATATCACCAGCGTAAACCGTTGAAATCTCTTCACGAGTGTTAGCATGCATTTGCAGGATACGGCCTACACGCTCACGCTTGTCCTTCGTAGAGTTTTTCACGTATGAACCTGCATCCAATGTACCAGAGTACACACGGAAGAAGGTTAGTTTACCAACGAACGGATCCGTTGCAACTTTAAATGCAAGTGCACTGAATGGCTCGCTGTCGCTTGATTTACGTACAACTTGTTCTTCAGTACCTGGAACAATACCTTCGATAGCCGGTACGTCAGTTGGTGCTGGCAAGTAATCAACTACACCGTCAATTAGAAGCTGTACACCTTTGTTTTTGAATGCTGAACCACAGAATACTGGGTAGAATTCAACAGATAGAGTCGCATTACGAACCGCTTGTTTAAGCTCTTCGTTAGAGAACTCTTCCCCTTCAAGGTAGCGTTCCATAAGACTTTCATCTTGTTCCGCTACTGCTTCAATAAGGTTTGTGCGGTATTCTTCCGCAAGTTCTTTCATATCTTCTGGAATAGCACGAGCTTCAGAACGCTGTCCTAAATCATCAAGATAATAGAAAGCTTCCATTGTGATCAGGTCAATGATTCCTTCGAAATCATCTTCCGCACCGATTGGAAGTTGTACTGGGTGCGCATTTGCGCCCAGACGTTCATGCATCGTCTTAACGGAATAAAGGAAGTCTGCACCTGTTTTATCCATTTTGTTGACGAATACGATACGTGGTACACCGTATGTTGTAGCCTGACGCCAAACTGTTTCAGTTTGCGGCTCAACACCGGACTGTGCATCAAGGACAGCTACCGCGCCATCAAGAACACGCAGGGAACGTTCAACTTCAACTGTGAAGTCTACGTGTCCTGGTGTATCAATGATGTTGATACGGTGACCTTTCCATGAAGCTGTTGTTGCAGCAGAGGTGATTGTGATACCACGCTCTTGCTCCTGCTCCATCCAGTCCATTTGAGAAGCACCTTCATGTGTTTCTCCAATTTTATGGATACGTCCTGTATAGAATAGAATACGCTCTGTAGCAGTTGTTTTACCAGCATCGATGTGAGCCATAATACCGATATTACGCGTATTTTCTAAGGAGAACTCTCTAGCCATGCAGTATTTCTCCTTCCTAGAGTGAATTTAAATTGTATCTTACCAGCGGTAGTGAGCAAACGCTTTGTTTGCTTCCGCCATTTTATGCATATCTTCACGCTTCTTAACAGAAGCACCAGTGTTGTTAGACGCATCAAGAATTTCGTTAGCAAGGCGCTCTTCCATTGTTTTCTCGCCGCGTAGACGGGAATAGTTAACAATGTAACGAAGACCTAGTGCTTGACGACGCTCTGGGCGTACTTCAACAGGAACTTGGTAGTTAGAACCACCAACACGGCGCGCGCGTACTTCAAGTACAGGCATAACGTTCTTCATGGAATTTTCGAAAACCTCCATTGGATCGTTACCGCTACGTTCTTTAACTAGTTCAAATGCTGCATAAAGAATCTTTTGTGCTTTACCGCGTTGTCCGTCAACCATGATTTGGTTAATCAAACGAGTTACCAATTTAGAGTTGTACAACGGATCTGGTAATACGTCGCGTTTCGCAACAGGACCTTTTCTTGGCATATGTTCTCCTCCTTTCTTATGATGTTCAAATTATTTTAGTTTTATTTTTTAGGGCGTTTTGTTCCATATTTAGAACGACCTTGAGCACGGCCGTCAACACCTGAAGTATCAAGCGCACCACGTACGATATGGTAACGTACACCCGGTAAATCTTTTACACGTCCGCCGCGGATCAAAACAACACTGTGCTCTTGCAAGTTATGTCCGATACCAGGAATGTAGGCAGTAACCTCGATTCCGTTTGTCAAACGTACACGTGCATATTTACGCAACGCGGAGTTTGGTTTCTTCGGAGTCATTGTACCAACACGAGTACATACACCACGTTTTTGTGGAGAAGACTGATCAGTCAAAGACTTCTTGAAACTGTTGTACCCTTTGTTCAATGCTGGAGAGTCAGATTTCTTTGTTTTGCTTACGCGACCTTTGCGTACTAATTGGTTAATAGTAGGCATGTTTTTTCCTCCTTTCAAAGCTTTTTGTAATACCACACATCCAGGTGGTTCATTTTAGGGCAAAAAACAAAGTTTTCACGAGCTGAGCTAGCATCAGCTGCGCCAAAACTATCTTTTAATTGCCAAAGTAGCTGTCCCTACATCTATGCCACAAGCTTCTCCTAATCGTTTCATAGAATCGACTTGGATCACTGGTATGCCTAATTCTTCTGCCAGCTTTCTTACCTGGCTGGTAATGTGCTCGGCAGCGTCATTTGCAATGACAACTGTTTCCACTTTAGCCTGCTTCATGGCTTTCAGTGTTTGTTTGGTTCCGATAACGATTCCCGTGTTAGCTTGTGCTACTTTTTCATAAGACATATGCATATCCTCCAAAGTATACAAGGAGAATCGGAAGCACCTTGAATATAGTATCACTCAAGTAAGGTAATTGTCAATCACCTTACGAGAGATTTACAGTGCTTCCGACAATTATTTAGTTTCCTTGCGTATTAAGGGCACCGTTACGGTGTAACAGATTCTAAATTCTGATCTTCTGTCTTTTCTTCAGGTACATCCAGTTTCGCTTTAATCTTACGATACTGCGGCATACCAGTACCTGCTGGAACTAGTTTACCGATGATAACATTCTCTTTCAGGCCTAGAAGCTCATCACGCTTACCTTTAATTGCTGCATCAGTCAAGACACGAGTTGTTTCCTGGAAGGAAGCAGCAGACAAGAAGGAATCAGTTTCCAGGGAAGCTTTCGTAATACCAAGTAATACTGGCTTACCGCTTGCCGGCTGTAAGTCCTCTTGAAGTACAGAACGGTTTGCTTCTCTGAATTGGTGAATCTCAAGAAGAGATCCTGGCAGTACATTCGTTTGCCCCGAATCGACAACACGTACTTTGCGAAGCATCTGACGAACCATTACTTCTACGTGTTTATCACCGATTTCTACACCTTGCATACGATATACTTTTTGTACTTCTTTCAATAGATACTGCTGAACACCAGCTACACCGCGCACACGAAGCAATTCTTTCGGATCGATAGAACCTTCAGTCAGTCCTTCACCCGCTTCAATTGCATCACCTTCTGCAACACGCAGACGGGCGCCGTATGGAGCTGTGTATGTCTTCGTCTCAACGGCACCTTGAACAACAACTTCTTGTTTTTCTTTGACTTCGTTGATTTCGATGACAGTACCTTTAATTTCGGAAATAACCGCTTGACCTTTCGGGTGACGAGCCTCGAACAATTCCTGGATACGCGGCAAACCTTGTGTAATATCGTCTCCAGCTACCCCACCTGTGTGGAACGTACGCATTGTAAGCTGTGTTCCTGGTTCACCGATAGATTGTGCTGCGATGATACCAACTGCCTCACCGACTTCAACGTCGCTGCCAGTTGCAAGGTTACGGCCATAACATTTCTTACAAGCTCCGTGTTTTGTATTACATGTAAACACGGTACGGATTGAAACTTCTTCAATACCAGCTTCAATAATCTGTCTAGCTGTATCTTCGTTAATCAATTCGTTCTTCGTTACGATCACATCGCCTGTTTCTGGATGTTTCACATTCTCAAATGCTGTACGTCCAACAAGACGGTCATATAATGGTTCAATCATTTCTGTGCCTTCTGTAAGTGCGCGCACTTTCAAGCTGCGGTCCGTGCCGCAATCTTCTTCACGGATGATAACATCCTGTGCAACGTCTACTAGACGACGAGTCAAGTAACCGGAATCGGCTGTTTTCAGAGCGGTATCGGCAAGACCTTTACGCGCACCGTGTGTAGAGATGAAGTACTCGAGTACTGTCAGACCTTCACGGAAACTGGACTTGATCGGCAATTCGATGATTCGGCCGGCTGGGTTGGCCATCAGACCACGCATACCAGCAAGCTGCGTGAAGTTAGATGCGTTACCACGGGCACCAGAGTCACTCATCATAAAGATCGGGTTACGGTTGCTCAAGGATTTCATCAGACGTTCCTGAATGTCATCCTTCGCTTTAGACCAGATCGAGATAACACGGTCGTAACGTTCTTCTTCTGTGATCAAACCACGGCGGAACTGTTTCAATACTTTATCTACACGTGATTGTGCCTCATCAAGAATTTCCGTTTTCTCTTTCAATACGACGATATCAGAGATACCAACCGTAATACCTGCTTTTGTAGAATAGCTGAATCCTAGATCTTTCATGCGGTCAAGCATTTTAGATGTTTCGCTGATTTTGAAACGCTTGAATACTTCAGCAATGATGTCTCCAAGGAAGCCTTTCTTGAACGGTGAGATAACATCGCGTTTAGCGATTTCCTCTTTAATGTTCGCACCCTTCTCAACGAAGTAGTGTGCAGGTGTTTTTTCTTCCAAGTTCTCACGAGTTGGTTCGTTCATGTAAGGGAACGAGCTCGGCAAGATTGTATTAAAGATCAGTTTACCTACTGATGTAAGCAAGATCTGTTCATTCTGCTCCGCAGTGAATGTTTCGTTATTCAATGAACCTGCATGTACTGCTACACGAGTGTGCAAGTGTACATAGCCGTTCTGATAAGCAAGCATCGCTTCGTTTACATCATTGAAGATCTTACCTTCACCGATGGCACCTTCGCGCTCAAGCGTCAAGTAGTAGTTACCTAGTACCATATCCTGAGACGGTGTAACAACTGGTTTACCATCTTTCGGGTTCAAGATATTCTGTGCTGCAAGCATAAGAATACGAGCTTCTGCTTGTGCTTCTGCAGATAGAGGTACGTGAACGGCCATCTGGTCTCCATCAAAGTCAGCGTTATATGCTGTACATACGAGTGGGTGAAGACGGATTGCACGACCTTCTACTAGTGTTGGTTCGAATGCCTGAATACCTAGGCGGTGAAGCGTAGGGGCACGGTTAAGTAATACTGGATGCTCGCGGATAACTTCCTCGAGTACATCCCATACTTCTGGGTGCAAGCGTTCGATTTTACGTTTAGCAGACTTAATATTATGCGCAAGTCCTTTTTCAACCAATTCTTTCATGATGAACGGTTTGAATAGCTCAAGCGCCATCTCTTTCGGAAGACCACACTGATACATCTTCAGATGCGGACCTACAACGATTACGGAACGACCGGAATAGTCTACACGTTTACCTAGTAAGTTCTGACGGAAACGTCCTTGCTTCCCTTTCAGCATATGAGAAAGAGATTTCAAAGGACGGTTACCAGGACCTGTAACTGGACGACCGCGGCGACCGTTATCGATCAACGCATCAACAGCTTCCTGCAGCATACGTTTTTCATTTTGTACGATGATGCTAGGAGCGCCAAGATCAAGCAAGCGTTTCAGACGGTTGTTCCGGTTGATTACACGGCGATACAAATCGTTCAGGTCAGACGTAGCAAAACGTCCTCCATCAAGCTGTACCATCGGACGAAGCTCCGGCGGGATGATTGGAAGTACATCCAATACCATCCAAGAAGGATCGTTTCCGGAATTACGGAATGCTTCCAAAACTTCTAAACGTTTGATCGCACGCGTTCTGCGCTGACCTTGTGCTGTTTTTAATTCTTCACGAAGTGTTTCTACTTCTTTTTCTGCATCAATATCAGAAAGAAGCTTACGGATAGCTTCCGCACCCATTTGAGCTTGGAATGTATTACCGTATTTTTCGCGATAGAGGCGATATTCCTTCTCAGAAAGAAGTTGTTTTTTCTCAAGCGCTGTGTCACCAGTTTCTGTAACAATGTACGCTGCAAAGTAAATAACTTCTTCAAGCGCGCGAGGGGACATATCTAGTACAAGACCCATACGGCTTGGAATACCTTTAAAGTACCAAATGTGAGACACAGGAGCAGCTAGCTCGATGTGTCCCATACGCTCACGGCGTACTTTTGCTTTAGTAACTTCTACGCCGCATCGATCACATACGACACCTTTATAACGGACGCGTTTGTATTTTCCGCAGTGACATTCCCAGTCTTTTTGAGGACCGAAGATACGTTCACAGAACAAACCGTCTTTCTCAGGCTTCAACGTACGATAGTTGATCGTTTCCGGCTTTTTCACTTCTCCATAAGACCAAGAACGAATCTTATCAGGTGAAGCCAAACCTATTTTCATAAACTCAAAATTATTTACATCTATCAAGGGGCCTACCTCCCTTTTAGTATCCCGTTACTGCCCTGCAGTTGATGTTGCGTCGCTTAACCTTCCTGCACATCAAGATTGATGCGGTCAGGTGCTTGCGTATCGTCTTCATCCTCGAGTTCGCGCAATTCTACTTCTTCTTCATCACCGTTGAGGATTTTAACATCCATACCAAGACTCTGAAGCTCTTTGATCAATACTTTGAATGATTCTGGTACACCTGGCTCTGGTACATTATCACCTTTAACAATAGCTTCATAAGTTTTTACACGTCCGACTACGTCATCGGATTTAACTGTTAGAATCTCTTGCAATGTGTATGCTGCACCATATGCTTCGAGTGCCCATACCTCCATCTCACCGAAACGCTGTCCACCGAACTGCGCTTTACCACCGAGCGGCTGCTGCGTAACAAGAGAGTAAGGACCAGTGGAACGTGCATG
This sequence comes from Terribacillus aidingensis, assembly GCF_900215625.1. Lineage (GTDB taxonomy): Bacteria > Bacillota > Bacilli > Bacillales > Amphibacillaceae > Terribacillus > Terribacillus aidingensis. Next base: position 24,351 of record NZ_OBEK01000007.1, on the reverse strand, counting down.
CAGCTTGTCATCAACCATGTGGGCAAGCTTGATCATGTACGATACACCAACAGAAACGCGGTTATCAAATGGTTCACCGGATCTTCCGTCGTAAAGGATTGTTTTCGCATCACGCGGCATTCCAGCTTCTTCAAGTGTTTCCCAAACATCTTCTTCACGCGCGCCATCAAATACTGGTGTTGCAACGTGGATGCCTAGAGCACGAGCTGCCATTCCTAAATGAAGCTCAAACACCTGACCGATATTCATACGAGATGGTACCCCTAGTGGGTTAAGCATGATATCAACTGGTGTGCCGTCTGGCATGAACGGCATATCCTCTTCTGGAAGGATTTTAGAGATAACACCTTTGTTACCGTGACGTCCGGCCATCTTATCCCCTTCAGAAATCTTACGTTTCTGAACGATGTAAGCACGCACTAGCTGGTTTACACCTGGAGGAAGCTCATCGCCATCTTCACGGTTGAAGATTTTAACATCTAAGACAATACCGCCGGCACCGTGTGGCACACGAAGGGAAGTATCACGTACTTCACGAGCTTTTTCACCGAAGATTGCGTGTAATAAACGCTCTTCCGCAGAAAGCTCCGTTACGCCTTTAGGTGTTACTTTACCAACAAGCAAATCACCATCGGAAACCTCAGCACCAACACGGATAATACCGCGCTCGTCAAGGTTCTTCAGTGCATCTTCCCCAACGTTAGGGATATCGCGAGTGATTTCTTCTGGTCCAAGCTTCGTATCACGAGCTTCTGATTCATACTCCTCGATGTGGATAGATGTATAAACATCATCTTTTACAAGGCGTTCACTCATGATGATCGCATCCTCGTAGTTGTAACCTTCCCATGTCATGAAGGCAACTAGTACGTTACGGCCAAGTGCAAGCTCCCCATCTTCCATAGAAGGACCGTCAGCAAGAATTTCTCCTTTTGTGACGCGGTCGCCAACACTTACGATTGGACGCTGGTTATAACAAGTTCCTTGGTTGGAACGTTTGAATTTCTGCAAACGATAGCGGTCTGTATCGCCTTTTACTTCACTGCCGCCAACTTCTGTAACACGGCGGACAAAGATTTCTTTTGCTTCTACACGCTCAACGATACCGTCTTCGCGGCAGATAACAGCTGCACCGGAGTCTTTACCAGATACATATTCCATACCCGTACCAACGATCGGCGCTTCCGGCTGCATCAACGGTACTGCTTGTCGCTGCATGTTCGCACCCATCAGTGCACGGTTGGAGTCATCATTTTCCAAGAAAGGAATACATGCTGTCGCGGCAGATACAACCTGCTTCGGCGATACGTCCATGTAATCGATACGATCACGGCCTACGATTGTATTCTCTTCACGGAAACGAGCAACTACTTCTTCGTTCTCGAAGCTTCCGTCTTCTAATAACGGAGAGTTTGCCTGTGCGATAACATAGTTATCTTGTTCATCGGCAGTTAAGTAGTCGATATGTTCTGTAACACGGTTTGTTTCTGGATCAACGCGGCGGTAAGGCGTTTCGATAAATCCAAATTTGTTCACTTTTGCATAAGAAGATAGTGAGTTAATCAAACCAATGTTCGGACCCTCTGGCGTTTCGATTGGACACATTCTTCCATAGTGTGAGTAGTGTACGTCACGCACTTCGAAGCCGGCACGTTCCCGAGTAAGTCCACCAGGTCCCAAAGCAGAAAGACGACGTTTGTGCGTCAATTCGCCAAGCGGATTCGTTTGGTCCATGAACTGGGAAAGCTGAGAGCTACCAAAGAACTCTTTAATAGATGCAATTACCGGACGAATATTAATCAGCTGCTGCGGTGTAATGGAAGAAGTGTCTTGGATAGACATACGCTCTCTTACCACACGCTCCATACGGGATAGACCGATACGGAACTGGTTTTGAAGCAGCTCACCAACAGAACGCAATCTTCTGTTACCAAGATGGTCAATGTCATCTGTGCCGCCTACTTCATACAATAAGTTAAAGAAGTAGCTGACAGCAGATAAGATATCAGCAGGATCAAGGTTTTTGATGCTGTCATCAACTGTAGCATTACCAGTAACATTTAATGTGCGCTCACCTTCAGGATCTGTAGGGTCGACAATTTTAATTGTCTGTACTACAACAGGCTCTTCTACAACACCATCATGAGGTTCAACAACATTTTCACCGAATTTACCGTTTGTTCCGTCCAAGTAAGGAAGGATCTTATCAAGCAAACGACGGTCTAATTTATCGCCTTTTTGAGCAAGCACTTCGCCTGTCTCTTCATCAACAACTGGCTCCGCCAATGTTTGGTTGAAAAGACGGTTTGCGATGTTAAGTTTTTTATTCATTTTGTAACGACCTACATGCGCTAGGTCATAACGTTTTGGATCGAAGAAACGTGAAACAAGCAAGCTTTTCGCATTCTCTACTGTTGGCGGCTCACCTGGGCGAAGACGCTCATAGATTTCAAGCAATGCTTTTTCTGTTGTTTCTGTGTTGTCTTTCTCCAAAGTGTTGCGTAAGTATTCGTTCTCACCAATCAAATCAATGATTTCTTGGTCAGTTCCGAATCCAAGTGCACGAAGCAATACAGTGATTGGCAGTTTACGAGTACGGTCAATACGTACGTGTACAACGTCTTTTGCATCTGTTTCGAATTCCAGCCATGCACCACGGTTAGGAATTACAGTTGCTGTATGACCGCGTTTTCCGTTCTTATCAACTTTTTCACTGAAATAAACACTAGGGGAGCGAACAAGCTGAGAAACGATAACACGTTCTGCACCATTAATGACGAACGTACCTGTATCAGTCATTAATGGGAAGTCACCCATGAATACTTCTTGTTCTTTCACTTCGCCTGTCTCGTTATTCAACAAGCGGACTTTCACACGAAGTGGAGCGTTATAGGTAACGTCTCTTTCTTTCGCTTCATCTACTGGATATTTCGGTTCGCCAAGGCTATAGTCGACAAATTCCAGCGATAGATTACCCGCAAAATCCTCAATCGGGGAAATATCCTGGAACATCTCTCGCAATCCTTCTTCTAAAAACCATTCATAAGAAGCGGTTTGAATCTCGATAAGATTCGGTAACTCTAGCACTTCACTAATACGTGCATAGCTTCTGCGCTGGCGGTGTCGTCCATACTGAACTACTTGACCTGTCAACAGCTTCACCCCTCAAATCAAACATTAGTAATGTATTCAAGCTACAGTCCGTAAACTGCAGTAAATCAACACTTTGCGACAGTTTATTCCCGTTGCCTATAAGAGACATACCGGGCCTTCTCCGGATAAAGGTCTGCCTGAATTGCCGGAAATGCCGATTGACTTTCCAAGCAATAAATTATATATTGTAGCTAACATAAATGAATCGCCACAATATTTACATTGTTCACATCTTCTCTTTTACATAGAAAAGCATTCGCATAAATACGAATGTGATGTGAATGTTGTAATGAAGCGGGCTTCCCTTCCTGTTTAACCAAAAACAAAAAGTGGTATAGTTTCAACAGCAAATACTCCCAACTGTTCACTCTGCGCCGCCTGCAAGCTAAAAGCGAAAAAGGTTTTTTCATAAAAACCGTTAAAAATTCAGCTTACTAGCTCCCCCGAATGGCGACATACCCTAATCATACATATTAAAATAAAATCGACGACAGCAAAAAGCATAATAATGATAGCAGTCTTGCCAATCAGCCGACAGTTTAAACACGATCACTAAAGAAAAATTATAAATTTCTCCAAGTATCGTTACCTATTGGCATTTTACAATACTATCACAAGCAATTCTTAGAGTCAATCTTTTTTAGCTAGCAGAATATAATAGCCTTTATCTTTTTTCACGATCTCACAAGAACCGAATAGCTGATTCAATTTTTCCTGAGCAGATGGCGCACCCTGTTTCTTCTGGATAACTACCCAGAGCTCACCTTGAGGAAGCAAAGCGTGATAGCTTTCTTCTAATAATTGATGAACAAGCTTCTTGCCTGCCCGGATTGGAGGATTAGTGGCAATTGCTGCAAATTTGCGGTCCGAAAAAGCAGTTAAGCGATCACTCACATAAAAAGATGTATTGTCCGCACCATTCGCCTTTGCATTCTGTCTCGCAAGTGCAACAGCACGTTCATTCACATCACTCATAACAACAGAGCGTTTTTCGTAAGTTTTTGCGAACGAAATGCCAATCGGTCCATATCCACAGCCCAAGTCCAGTATATCCCCTTCAATTTCTGGTTCACGGAAAACATCAATCAAGACCCTAGAACCGAAATCCACTTCTTTCTTGGAAAACACACCGCTATCCGACGTGAATACGAGTTCCTGTCCCTTTAAGCTGAACTGCCATGTAGCAGGAGCACTTTCGGAATTTGGCTGGTTAGTATAATAATGATCCGACATAATTGGTCACCTTCTTTTTCAGGATCCATTCACGATTGCCATGGAGAAATGGAGAAATAGATAAAAGGAAAGCTCGCCCGAGGGCGAGCTTTCTTGTTATTACTTAACTTCTACAGAAGCTCCAGCTTCTTCAAGTTTAGCTTTAAGTTCTTCAGCATCTTCTTTAGAAACGCCTTCTTTGATGTTACCAGGAGCGTTATCTACAAGATCTTTAGCGTCTTTAAGACCTAGACCAGTTGCTTCGCGTACAGCTTTAACAACTTTGATTTTAGAAGCGCCAGCGCTTGTAAGAACAACGTTAAATTCAGTTTGTTCTTCAGCAGCTTCAGCAGCGCCACCACCAGCAGCAGCTACAGGAGCAGCAGCAGTTACGCCAAATTCTTCTTCGATAGCTTTAACAAGATCGTTCAATTCTAGAACGGACATACCTTTAATCTCTTCAATGATTGTCTCTTTAGACATGTTATTTCCTCCTTGGAAAATGTGTATTTTTGTTTGGAAGTTCTAAGCGGCTTTACGCGCCTTGTTCTTCTTTTTGTTCCGCGATTGCTTTCGCTGCATAAGCGAAGTTGCGAACCGGTGCTTGTAGCACGCTAAGCAACATAGAAAGCAAGCCTTCGTAGTTCGGTAGAGATGCAAGTTCTTGCACTTGTTCTACAGTAGCTACATTACCTTGGATGACACCAGCTTTGATTTCTAAAGCTTCATGCTTTTTAGCGAACTCGTTCAAGATCTTAGCAGGTGCGATTACGTCTTCATTACTGAAAGCAATAGCAGTTGGGCCTGTCAAGTTCTCGTCTAGTTCAGACAAACCAGCTACTTCTGTAGCACGGCGAGTCATAGAGTTTTTGTAAACTTTGAAATCCACACCAGCTTCACGAAGCTGTTTGCGAAGTTCAGTCACCTCAGAAACAGAAAGACCACGGTAGTCTACGATAACTGTAGATTGGCTCGCTTGGAATTTATCAGCGATTTCCGTAACAACCTGTTTCTTTTGTTCGATGATATTGGACATATGTTCCACCTCCTGTTAGCTTGTTCACCATTATACCTGGAGTTAACATGAAAAATGCCTCCATTCGACATGGAGGCATGATCATATAGGAACAGTCGGAACAGACTGCCTGTTATATCTCACACACCTCGGCAGGAGATTAAGCCCGAAGGCACCTGCTGTCTTAGGTATAACGTTTATTAGGTTTTAACCACAATTGATTATATAGTGTTTCCAGTTAGATGTCAATAGACGATTAACGGAAAGGAGATACGTCAACTTTGATTCCAGGACCCATAGTAGATGCAATTGCTGCATTTTTCATGTAAAGGCCTTTGGAAGCTTGTGGTTTAACTTTAACTAGCTGTTCAATTAATGCAACAAGGTTTTCTTCCAACTTCTCTTGAGAGAAGGAAGCTTTACCGATTGGTACATGAACGTTAGATTGCTTGTCAACGCGGTACTCAACTTTACCAGCTTTGATTTCCTGGATAGCTTTTGTCACGTCGAAAGTAACTGTTCCAGTTTTCGGGTTAGGCATTAGACCTTTTGGTCCTAGCACACGGCCCAATTTACCAACTTCAGCCATCATGTCCGGAGTTGCAACGATTACGTCAAACTCGAACCAGCCTCCGTTGATTTTCGCGATTAGATCTTGTTCGCCAACGAAGTCAGCTCCAGCAGCTTCCGCTTCTTTTGCTTTATCGCCTTTAGCGAATACTAATACGCGCTGAGATTTACCAGTACCATGCGGCAATACCATAGCTCCGCGAATTTGCTGGTCAGCTTTCTTAGGGTCTACTCCCAAACGGAAAGCAGCTTCAATTGTTTCATCAAATTTAGCAGTTGCTGTCTTTTTGACAAGTTCAACAGCTTCTTTTACTTCGTACAGCTGTGTACGATCAACAAGCTTAATTGCTTCTTGTTTCTTTTTGCTTTTTACAGCCATTTCCTTTTCCTCCTCGGATTGTGGTTTTAACGGTAGGACCTCCCACTTGTTAAAGCGGAGCGGACAAAGCCCGCTATTGCCGGAAATGCCGGCTTTTAAAAAGGCTGCGAAATGGTATCCTCCATTCACGCAACCTCGTCATTTTCCTTGATTGAAACAGAATTAGTCTTCGATGACAATTCCCATACTGCGAGCAGTACCTTCAACCATACGCATTGCTGCTTCAACACTTGCAGCATTCAAGTCAGGCATTTTGGATTCAGCGATTTCTTGTACTTTATCGCGTTTAACCGTAGCAACTTTGTTGCGGTTCGGTTCACCTGATCCTGATTCGATACCAGCTGCTTTCTTAAGCAAGACTGCAGCAGGCGGAGTTTTAGTGATGAATGTAAATGAACGGTCTTCGAATACCGTGATTTCAACTGGAATGATCAAGCCAGCTTGCTCTTGCGTGCGGGCGTTAAATTCCTTACAGAATCCCATGATGTTCACACCTGCTTGACCTAATGCCGGTCCTACTGGTGGAGCTGGATTCGCTTTTGCTGCAGGGATCTGCAATTTTACAACTTTGATTACTTTTTTAGCCACGAGACACACCTCCTTAAGTCCGTGATGTGGTAATAGGGCTTGTCACCCTCCCACTCAACATGTCTGTATATAGCTATAGATAGTATACACTATAGTCATTAACATTAAGATTCTAGCATTTATCCATAAACAATGCAAGAGGCCTTCCAGATAAATTCCGGATAAGGGAATTATAATTTCTCGATCTGTGAGAAGTCAAGTTCAACTGGTGTTTCTCTTCCAAACATATTCACATGGACTTTGACTTTCTGTTTATCCATATCAATATGTTCGATTGTTCCTGTAAAGTCATTAAATGGACCATCCGTAACACGCACACTTTCTTTCTCTTCGAAATCGAAATCTGTAAGTGCTTCTTCCATGCCCATCCGCTTCAGAATAACTTCTACTTCTTCTTCTAATAGCGGCGTCGGTTTAGATCCAGACCCAGTTGAGCCGACGAAACCTGTTACACCAGGTGTATTCCGCACAACGTACCATGAGTCATCTGTCATAACCATCTCAGTCAAAACATAACCAGGGAAAACCTTTTTCATCGATGTTTTGCGTTTGCCGTTCTTGATTTCCGTTTCTTCGTCTTCTGGAACGACAACGCGGAAGATCTTATCTTCCATTCCCATAGAATCGAGTCTCTTCTCCAAGTTGGCCTTTACTTTATTTTCATACCCAGAATAGGTGTGTACGACATACCATCTTTTTTCCATGTGTCAGGACAAACGCTTGTCCTTCCCTCCCTTTAATTCTTAGTTATTGCAAATGCTGAGGCAAAAAATCCAATTTAAAAAACCCGTATAGAAACGGGTTTTTCGCTGCGAGCAATATTTAATATCATTATAGCATATATTAGTGGGTATTATTCAAAAGAATAAATTTAAGAGCTCCGAGATCCCAAAATCGACCAAACCGAAAAATATAGCTGTGAACGCAACTGTCAGGACAGTCACAATTGTATAACGGAATAATTCCTTGCCGGTTGGCCAGCTGACCTTCTTCATCTCTTTTGATACATTTCTCAAAAACGTAACAGGATTCATGGTACTACCCCCAAACTTTCGCCGACAGGCATTGATGTCTATTTCGTCTCCCGATGGACTGTATGCTTGTCGCATCGTTTGCAGAATTTCTTCGTCTCTAATCGCTGTGTTTGATTTATATTCTTTGCTGTTGAATAATTGCGGCTCAAGCATTCAGAGCACGCTAATGTAACTGTTTTACGCAGTATTTCCACCCTCTTCGGGTAATTTTGACACAATTTTACTGTAGCACGCTTAAAATGGCTTGTCAACGGCGCTTATAATGTCACTTCGCTGATTTCAAGATAACGCTCTAACTTCCGCTTTACTCGCTGAAGTGCATTATCTATCGATTTGACGTGCCGCTTCAATTCCTCAGAAATCTCTTGATAAGATCTGCCATCCAAGTAAAGAGCCAGCACCTGTCTTTCCAATTCACTGAGCAGTTGTGCCATCTTCTCCTCCATATCAAGGAAGCGCTCCTGGTTGATAAGGACGTCCTGCGGATCACCCGCTTTGGAACTGACAATGATATCAAGCAATGTCCTGTCCGATTCCTCATCATAAATAGGTTTGTCCAATGATACATAAGAATTGAGCGGAATATGCTTCTGTCTTGTTGCTGTCTTAATTGCTGTTATAATCTGTCTTGTCACACACAGTTCAGCAAATGCTTTAAATGAGGCCAGCTTTTCACCGTTAAAATCACGGATGGCCTTGTACAGACCAATCATACCTTCTTGCACAATGTCTTCCCGGTCGGCTCCAATCAGAAAATACGTACGAGCTTTTGCTCTGACAAAATTTCGATACTTGTTAATCAGAAAATCTAGGGCATCAACGCGTCCTGCTTTAACTAAATCTACAAGTGCACCATCTTCCATCACTGCATAATCTTGGTCTTCCGTCCGCTGTTTGACAATTGTCACTTAAGGATTCCCCCTGACCATATATACCGCGAGTACATTAGGGTCATTATACAGTCGGTCCAAATAACCGTCAATATACTACTTTGGTTATTTCTTCCTTCTGCGCCAAGCTTCGAGGGTATCTCGCACTTCAGGTTTTAAGGGGATTTTTGGCGGAAAATGTCGAGTATTGTATCCCTCTATCTCCTGGTCAATTTCCCGCTCGATCTGCTTGATTTCCAGATATAGTTCCCGAGATGATTTACGAAGTGCACCTTGCCCAAATATAGTACGCTGCTCTGCATAATCGCTTGTTGCAACGTAGACTTGCGTCTTGACATTTTTCAACGTTTTAATCAGTTTTTCGATACGGTCATCAGCTGTCTCTTTTTCTTTTGTATATACAACTTCTACTTTAAAGTTTTCGTATTTTTTCTCCAAACCTCTCACATGGTAAGCGTCAAATACGACAATGACTCGCTGTCCTGTGTATGCCTGGTACTCCGCCAGCTTCTCAATCAAAAGCTGGCGGGATTGTTCAAAGTCCTTATCGCGGAGTGCGTGCAATTCATCCCATGCACCAATGACGTTATAGCCATCGACCACTAAGATAATCATCTTTATTCTCCTAACGGAAAACGCTGACGATGAACTTCATACATAAGCAGACTTGCTGCAACACTTGCGTTAAGAGATGTAACGCTGCCTTTCATTGGGAGGGCAACTGTCCAGTCACATTTCTCCCGAACAAGACGGCTAATGCCTTTTCCTTCATTGCCGATCACAAGACCGATTGCTCCGACAGCATCAAGACGACGGTAATCGATTGCTCCTTCCGCTGCTGTACCGGCAATCCATACATTCCGCTCCTTCAGTTCATCAATCGTCTTAGCCAGGTTTGTCACCCGTGCAACTGGAATATATTCTATTGCTCCGGCAGAAGTTTTCGCCACTGTAGCTGTTAAGCTGACCGAGCGCCGCTTTGGAATAATAACACCATGCGCTCCGACAGAATCTGCTGTCCGCAAAATGGAGCCAAGATTATGCGGGTCCTCCATCTCATCTAGGATAATGAAGAATGGTTCCTCTCCTCTTTCCTCTGCTACACGGAACAAGTCGTCCACTGTGCTGTATTCGTATGCTGCTACAGATGCAACGATTCCTTGATGACTTCCCTCAATAAGCTGATCCAATTTCCGTTTCGGTACTTTTTGCACGACTGTGCCGCTAGCTTTAGCTAGCTCTTGTATTGACTGCCATGTTTTTGGCTGCAAGTGCTCTGATACCATAATCTTGTTGATAGACCGGCCTGAGCGCAATGCTTCTGTTACGGGATTTTTCCCGATTATCCATTCATCTGCCATGCTGCTGTCTCCTCTCTTCTACGTGTGTAATTGCTGCTTGTACGAGAAATTCCAGACGATCGGTATCTTCCAGCAAATAGTGATAGCCGATTAACGCCTCAAACCCTGTACTATATCGATATGTCTGAACGTCCGTATTTTTAGGAACCGTGCCGGATTTGGCATTACGCCCTCTTCGTACGACACCCTGTTCTTCCTCTGACAGCATGTCCTGCTCCAGCCAATCCCGAATCACCCTCGCTTGCGACTTAGCGGAAACGAAGGTGACAGCTGCGTGATGCAGCTGATTCGGTTTAACCTCTCCTTTCTGGAGAAGATGGCGGCGGACATAGATTTCATATACAGCGTCCCCCATATAAGCGAGCGCTAGACTTTTCGTTTGTTTCACGTTCATGCCTTACCCTCTTTTCCAGCGTGTACCTTGCGGCGTATCCTCGAGGATGATGTTTTTCTCCTTTAACAGGTCGCGAATGCGATCTGCTTCCTGGAAGTCTCGATTTTTACGCGCTTCCACTCGCTGCGTGAGCAAACCTTCAATTTCATCATCTAGTAATTCTTCTTCTGCAGTGAATACAATTCCAAGCACACTGCCAAGTTCCTCAAATGCTTTTGTGAATGCATCAATTACCTGTTCAGATGTCTGCTCTTGCTGTAAGTAAACATTCGCCTCTTTGGCGAGATCGAACAGAACAGAAACAGCATTTGCTGTATTAAAATCATCATCCATCTCTTGTTCAAATCGGGTTACAAGCTGCTGTACCAATTCCAACACACGTGCTTCATTGCTATCATGATTTGTGCTTGCAGCTTTACGATGCTGCAAGTTGTCATATGCATTCTTAATTCTCGCCAGTCCAGTTTTTGCACTTTCCAAAAGCTCATCTGTGAAGTTGATTGGATTGCGGTAGTGCACACTCAGCATGAAGAAACGCAGCACTTGCGGATCATGTTTCTTAATCAGGTCATGCGCAAGAATGAAGTTGCCGAGTGATTTGGACATTTTTTCGTTATCAATATTTATGTGTCCGTTATGCATCCAGTAGTTCGCAAATGCTTTCCCATTGAGCGCCTCCGATTGGGCAATCTCGTTCTCATGATGCGGAAAAGTTAGATCCTGACCGCCTGCATGAATATCAATGGTATCACCTAGGTGTTTCTTCACCATTGCCGAGCACTCGATATGCCAGCCAGGACGACCGTGTCCCCAAGGTGTTTCCCAGGAAACTTCTCCAGGCTTTGCATTTTTCCACAATGCAAAATCAAGCGGATCATCTTTTTGTTCGCCAACGCGAATGCGCGCTCCAGAGCGAAGTTCGTCAATAGGCTGGTGAGATAATTTGCCGTAGCCATCGAAGCTTCGTGTGCGGAAGTATACGTCTCCTTCCGAAACATACGCATGACCATTATCAATCAAGCCTTGAACAAAATCGATAATCTCTTCCATGCTTTCTGTTACGCGCGGATGCAGTGCGCCCTCTTTCACGCCTAGCGCCGAAGTATCCTCTTTGTAGGCTTGAATGAATTTCTCTGCTACCGCATAAACATCTTCGCCCATTTCCTTGGCTGCGTTAATGATTTTATCGTCAACATCAGTGAAATTCATAACATATTTGACTTCATAACCGCGATATTCCAAATAACGGCGGACTGTATCAAATACAATTGGCGGTCTCGCATTTCCGATGTGAATGTAGTTGTATACAGTAGGCCCGCATACATACATACTTACTTTTCCTTCTTCCAATGGAACGAATGGTTCCTTCTTTCGGCTTAATGTATTATAAATTTTTACCGACATGCTGCCTCTCTCCTTTTGCTGCAGCTAATTCCCGCTGCAATTCTTTTATATCCTGGTCCATTTGCTTTAGTTTCTCCGCAATTGGATCCGGTAAATCCTGATGGTCCAAATCTCTTCTGACCCGCTCTCCATCTTTAATGACGACACGGCCAGGAATGCCGACTACGGTTGAACAGTCTGGGACATCATGCAAGACGACAGATCCTGCTCCTATTTTTGAATTGGCTCCAATCGTGATGGAGCCAAGTACTTTTGCACCCGTCGCAATAAGTGCGTTATCTTTCACAGTTGGATGACGTTTGCCTTTTTCCTTCCCAGTACCACCTAGCGTCACACCTTGAAATATCGTCACATCATTACCTATCTCGCAGGTTTCTCCGATAACGACACCCATTCCGTGGTCAATGAAGAATCGATGCCCGATTGTTGCTCCAGGATGAATTTCGATACCAGTAAAAAAACGACTTACTTGTGAAACAACGCGGGCAAGAAAATAGAATTTATGCTTATACAATCGGTGCGCAAATCGATGTGACCAGATGGCGTGCAGACCAGAGTATGTTAGGATAACTTCCAGATAAGAACGAGCAGCTGGATCTTGGTCAAAAACAACCGTAACATCCTCTTTCAGCATTTTGAAAAATCCCATTTTCCCCTTCCTTTCCGCTTCCTTCGTTCCACAAAAAAAGCGCCTCTGTACAATGACAGAGACGCTTTTTGCGCGGTTCCACTCTATTTGGGCGAGTCTGACAGACTTCCCCAGCTTTACTCAGATAACGGTGAGAACCGCTTCGGCCTACTATTAGTTTCGGCAAAAGACTCCGAGGTGCATTTCCGCATAAACTCTCCAAAGCCGCTCGCAGCATTTGCGGCTCTCTCTGCATGGAAAGACAGATACGTACTTTTCCTCTTCTACGTTCGAATGTGTAGTATTACTATATTATATTTCAGTCAAAAAGTGAATGTTTTACTTTGTAAGCTGATCAATCGCAGCACGAAGGCGGTTTTGGACTACTGTTTCACCAAGCAGGTGAATGGAGTTCGGAAGCTCCGGTCCATGTGTGAAGCCTGTCGTTGCCACACGTATTGGCATAAAGAGTTTCTTACCCTTTTGACCTGTCTGCTTTTGCGTTGCTTTGATAGCGCCTTTAATCGCATCCGGCTCGAAGGCATCCAAAGCTGTCAGTTGTTCAGAGAAGGCTGTCAGTACATCTGGTACTTGTTCATCCTTCAGGACTGCCATCGCTTCTTCATCATAAGAAATCTCTTCTTGGAAGAATAACTCTGTCAACTCAACAATTTCCGCTCCATAGTTCAACTGATCTTTATATAACGCAATAAGCTCAGCAGCCCAGTCACGACGAGAATTTTCCATGTTTTCCGGCAGCTTGCCTGCTTGAATCAAGTGCGGTAAAGTCAGTTTCTCAATACGCCCTGCATCTTCAGACTTGATGTATTGGTTGTTCATCCATTTTAGCTTCTGCGGATCAAAGATTGCTGCAGAAGTAGAAAGACGGTTCGGATCAAAAATCTTGATAATCTCTTCTTTAGAGAAAATCTCTTCTTCACCGACTGGAGACCAGCCAAGAAGACTAATAAAGTTGAACATTGCTTCTGGCAAGTAGCCTAAGTTCTTATATTGCTCGATGAACTGAAGGATATGCTCATCCCGCTTGGACAGCTTTTTGCGGTTTTCGTTTAGAATCAACGTCATATGACCAAACTGCGGCGGCTCCCAACCGAATGCTTCATAGATCATCAGCTGCTTCGGTGTGTTGGAGATATGCTCTTCCCCGCGAAGGATATGTGAAATCTCCATCAAGTGATCATCAACTGCAACAGCGAAGTTATACGTTGGGATACCATTCTTTTTCACAATAACCCAATCGCCAAAATCACTAGACTCGAAGCTAATCTCATCGCGTACGATATCTTGGAACTTATACGTTTTATTTTCTGGCACTCGGAAACGAATACTCGGCTGTCTTCCTTCTTCTACAAATGCCGCTTCCTGCTCCGGTGTCAAATCACGGTGTGCACCTGAATATTTCGGTACTTGTCCGTTTGCCTTTTGCTCTTCACGCTCTTTTTCCAATTCCTCTTCTGTTACATAACATTTATAAGCAAGTCCGCGATCAAGCAGCTCATCTACATATTTTTGATAAATATCCAGACGCTCTAATTGGCGGTATGGACCGTATTCGCCACCGATGTCCGCACCTTCGTCCCATTTAATTCCGAGCCATTTCAAATAGCTGAACTGACTTTCTTCGCCGCCTTCTACATTACGCTTTTGGTCGGTATCTTCTGTGCGGACGATGAATTTACCATCGTGATGGCGTGCATATAAATAATTAAATAGTGCAGTTCGTGCATTTCCAATATGCAAATGGCCAGTCGGGCTTGGCGCATATCTTACACGTACAGGTCTTGTCATTAGAATTACTCCCTTTTGTTTTAAGTTAGGCTTGCTGAAGAAGGACAACAGCTTGCGCAGCGATTCCTTCCTTGCGTCCAGTAAATCCTAGTTTTTCTGTTGTTGTTGCTTTTACATTAATTTGATCAGGTTCTGCTTCAAGCATGCTTGCTACATTTTCACGAATCTGGTCGATGTACGGCGCCATTTTCGGTGCCTGAGCAATAACTGTACAGTCGAGGTTCCCCAGTTTGAACCCTTTCTCTTTTACAAGCTGCCACACATGGCGCAGCAATACTTCAGAATCTGCATCTTTGAAAGCCGGATCGGTATCCGGGAAATGTTTGCCTATATCACCTAGCGCCAATGCACCTAGGCAAGCATCTGCTATTGTATGTAATAGTACATCTGCATCTGAATGGCCAAGCAGTCCTAATTCGTACGGAATGGTAATCCCGCCGATAATACACGGTCTGTCTTCTGCAAATGCATGTACATCAAATCCTTGTCCAATACGAAACATTATGTGACCCTCGCTTTATTTACCGTTTAAGTAAGCCTCTGCTTTATATAAATCTTCTGGCGTTGTCAGCTTTATATTATCATAGCTGCCTTCTACGATGAATACATCGCGCTCGAGACGTTCTACCAGTGAAGCATCATCTGTTCCAAGTACTCCATCTGCTTTTGCCGCTACATGCGCATCATAAATCAACTGATAATCAAAGGCTTGCGGTGTTTGTGCTGCCCACAATAACCCACGGTCCATCGTCTCCAGCCGGTTTCCCCGTCGAACTTTGATCGTATCCGTCACTGGTACTGCCAGCAAGGCAGCTTGATGCTGCTGACAAGCCTCAGCGAGTGCATGGAGCCTTTCAACTGTGACAAACGGACGCGCACCATCGTGTATGAAAACCATACCATTATTTTTAGGCAAAGCTTCCAGCCCCATTAAAACACTCTCTTGGCGCTCACTTCCGCCATCAGCCATATTGA
The DNA here is from genome assembly GCF_900215625.1 of Terribacillus aidingensis. Taxonomy (GTDB): domain Bacteria; phylum Bacillota; class Bacilli; order Bacillales; family Amphibacillaceae; genus Terribacillus; species Terribacillus aidingensis. The sequence continues at coordinate 8,939 of NZ_OBEK01000007.1, read as the reverse complement.
TAGCTGTGGCCCAGAGCTGGGATGTGAGAACCTCTGCCATCAACTCCTTATCAGCTTTACTGACAACAAGTGTAATTGATTCACACCAAGGATCCTTGTCGAAAACCGTCAGCGTATGCACAATGAGCGGCTTTTGCCCGATTGTGAGGAATTGTTTATTATGGCCTGCCTGCATGCGTTTACCTTGCCCGGCAGCTAACACGATAGCTTGATAATACATCTACTTTACCGCCTTATATTATGTCGAATCCAAACAAAAGCGATAACATCCCATGTTATCACTTTTGTCTACTTCTATCATGTTATACTTTTTTACAATGCTTTTTCAAGTAATTTCGGCTTCGCAAAGATCATTCGACCTGCAGATGTCTGCAAGACACTCGTAATTAGCACTTCAATTGTCTTGCCGATATAATTCTTTCCTTCTTCGACAACAATCATCGTACCATCATCCAAGTACGCAACACCTTGGTTATGCTCTTTACCATCCTTAATTACTTGGACAGTCAGTTCCTCACCCGGAATGACTACCGGCTTTACAGCATTGGCCAAGTCATTAATATTCAGTACCGGAACGTTCTGGAACTCACATACCTTATTCAAGTTAAAATCATTTGTTACAACAATACCATTTAGTACTTTAGCCAATTTCACCAGTTTGGAATCTACTTCGGGAATATCCTCAAAATCACCTTCGTAAAATTCTACTTGTACTCCTGGCATGTCTTTCTGGATACGGTTCAAAACATCCAAGCCACGGCGGCCGCGGTTACGCTTCAATGCATCAGATGAATCTGCAATATGCTGCAATTCATTCAACACAAACTGCGGAATAACAATGGTACCTTCCAAGAAATTCGTTTCACAAATATCCGCGATACGCCCATCAATTATAACGCTTGTATCCAGCAGTTTAGATTTAGGCTGAATTGCTGCCTCTTTATCATCCCGCTCGTCTAACTCATCTGTTGCCTTCTTCCTGTCTTTCTTCGGCAAAGTCATCATATTGAGGAACTCATCCCGGCGTTTAAAACCGACTTGGAACCCAATATAGCCCAGGAAGATCGTAACGAATAGCGGCAAGACTTCCGAAACTAACACAAAATTAATTCCTTGAATAGGTATTGTGATCAAATACGCTACGACCAATCCAATGATGAGACCGACGCTGCCAAAGAACAAATCAGCAGCTGGTGTCTTAACGAGTGAGTCCTCCACCCAGTGGATGAACCCGACAATATAGTCAACCACCCAGAACAGTAATAAGAATAATAGAATAGCTCCGCCAATTAAACCTACAATCGGAGAATCAAGCCAACCAATGTTAGCAGTGTTCACTAAATCCATAAGATTTGGGATATAGATGAATCCGATCATACCACCTGCAACGATAATAAATAATTGCACGATACGCTTTAACATTACTGTCACCTCCTAACAGAAAGTATTGCCTGAAATAAAATATATTAGACGTAAAAATAAATAATTGCAGTTTAACGGTAGCATGTTTTAGACTTTCCGTCAATTTAGGAAACATTACATAGTAGCATAGTTATAGAGATTGTGTCAAAAATTACTCCATAATCAGGAGAGGTTAATCCTCTCCCAGCACAATCCGCAAAGCTTCACTTACAGAGTTCACACCGACAACTTTAATCCCTGACGGCGTTGTCCAGCCATCTAAATTCTTTTTTGGCACAATGGCACGCTTGAACCCAAGCTTAGCTGCTTCTTGCACACGCTGTTCAATTCGGGAAACACGTCTTACCTCTCCAGTCAAACCTACTTCTCCAATCAGTACATCATCTGGCTTGGTTGGCTTGTCCTTAAAACTGGATGCAATGCTTGCCGCCACCGCTAAATCAATAGCTGGTTCATCCAAACGCATTCCGCCGGCAACTTTTACATAGGCATCTTGATTTTGTAGCATAAGACCAACCCGCTTCTCCAGCACTGCCATTAGCAATGGAACGCGGTTATGATCGGTACCGGTAGCCATTCGGCGAGGATTACCAAAACTAGTTGGTGAGATGAGCGCCTGAATCTCAACAAGTACAGGTCTTGTCCCTTCCATCGAGGCTACAACCGTAGAACCTGCAGCTCCCTGTGAACGCTCTTCTAAGAATATCTCAGAAGGATTGGTAACTTCGCGCAGACCCTCTTCTTTCATCTCGAAGATGCCCATTTCATTTGTACTTCCAAATCGGTTTTTTACACTGCGTAATATCCGGAATGTATGGTGACGCTCTCCTTCAAAGTAAAGCACTGCATCTACCATATGCTCTAGCAGTCTCGGACCTGCAATAGCACCTTCCTTGGTCACATGGCCAACAAGAAAGATTGGTATACCGTTCGTTTTCGCAACCCGCATCAGCTCACTCGTTGATTCCCGCACTTGAGACACACTGCCCGGTGCGCTCGTCACTTCTTCTCGATACACCGTTTGAATGGAATCGACAACAACGAAAGCAGGCTTTATCTCCTCAATATGCCGAACAATATCCTGAAGGTTTGTCTCAGATAGAACATACAGCTCATCCGCCTTCACACCAAGCCGATCGGCCCGTAATTTCGTCTGGCGAGCTGATTCCTCCCCCGATATATACAGAACAGGCAATTCCTTCTCTGCAAGCTGCGCACTCACTTGCAGAAGTAAAGTGGATTTACCGATACCAGGATCTCCTCCGACTAACACAAGTGACCCCGGCACAATTCCGCCTCCAAGGACCCGGTTAAATTCTGGCAGGTTTGTCGTAACTCGCGGTTCCTTTTCGGAATGAATTGCTGTAATAGATTGCGGCTTTGCCGCTGTGGTTGACGTTGCGGAATGCCGAAATGCGCCGCTGCCTGCTGGTGTTACAACTTCCTCGGTAAATGTGTTCCAATTACCGCAGCTCGGACATTTACCCATCCATTTTGCAGATTCATATCCACATTCCTGACATACATACTTTGTCTTACGTTTTGCCAAGCCTATCAAATCCTTCTTCATCATTTTATACGATAATTACGGCACAAAAGTTACAGAAATATATCAATCAAATTATTTATTATAGAAAAAATTACACAATAAAGTAAAAAAGGGAGGCGAAAAACACCTCCCTATTCACTATTTGCCTGTTACGACATACTTACCGTCTTTATCTACATCAATATTCACTTGTTGCCCCATGCTAATATTCTCACGCAGCAATTCCTCCGATAACAGATCCTCTATATGCTTTTGGATTGCCCGGCGGAGCGGTCTGGCACCGTATTCCGGATCAAATCCTTCATTAGCAATCTTTTCAATAACAGCATCTGTGAGTGTGAACTCAATCTCCTGCTGTGCAAGACGTTTCTTAAGCTGCTCTGTCATCAAAGTCACAATGTCCTTCATGTGCTTCTTCTCAAGCGGATGGAACACAATTGTTTCATCAATACGGTTAAGGAATTCCGGACGGAAAGCCTTTTTCAATTCCTCTGTAACTTTAGCTTTCATATCTTTAAAGTTTGAATCTGCTTCATCCATTGCGAAGCCAAGTGATCTGCTGCGTTTCAATTCACTTGCACCAACGTTGGATGTCATAATCAATACCGTATTACGGAAATCAACCAGACGCCCTTTGGAATCAGTCAATCGGCCATCTTCCAGCACTTGAAGCAGGATATTGAATACTTCTGGGTGTGCTTTTTCAACTTCATCAAGCAAAACAACAGAATACGGTTTACGGCGTACCTTCTCTGTTAGCTGTCCGCCTTCTTCATAGCCTACATAGCCTGGAGGAGAACCAACCAAACGTGCAGTGGAATGACGTTCCATATACTCAGACATGTCGATACGAATCATTGCATCTTCATCACCGAACATTGTATCTGCCAGCGCACGTGCCAATTCCGTTTTACCGACACCAGTTGGTCCAAGGAAGATAAAGGAACCGATTGGACGCTTCGGATCTTTCAGTCCAGCTCTTGCACGGCGAATTGCTTTGGAAATTGCCAGTACAGCTTCTTCCTGACCGATCACACGTCCATGCAGCGTCTGCTCCATATTAAGCAACCGCTCCGATTCATCCTTCGTAAGTCTTGCAACAGGTACACCAGTCCAGATAGACACAACAGAAGCGATATCTTCAACTGTTACCTCACTGCTTTCCTGTCCTTGCTTTTCTTTCCATTGATCCTTTGTCTCATCCAGCTGATCGCGCAGACGCTGCTCTGTATCACGCAAGGAAGCCGCTTTTTCAAATTCCTGGCTTTGCACAGCTGCATCTTTCTCTTTGCGAACTTCTTCTAACTTCTGCTCAAGCTCTTTCAGATTCGGCGGAGCTGTATAAGAACGAAGACGTACTTTCGAACCTGCTTCATCAATTAAATCAATTGCTTTATCCGGCAGGAAACGATCCGTAATATAACGATCGGAAAATTCAGCTGCTGCTCTAATGGCCTCATCTGTAATTGTTACGCGGTGATGCGCTTCATAACGGTCGCGCAAGCCAGTTAAAATCTGAATGGATTCGTCGACAGATGGCTCATCTACTTGGATTGGCTGGAAGCGTCGTTCCAACGCAGCGTCTTTTTCGATATATTTTCGGTATTCATCTAAAGTAGTAGCACCAATACACTGCAATTCTCCGCGGGCCAAAGAAGGCTTCAGGATGTTGGAAGCATCGATTGCTCCTTCTGCTCCGCCTGCTCCGATTAGTGTATGCAGTTCATCGATGAAGAGGATAATATTCCCCGCTTGGCGAATCTCCTCCATTACTTTCTTCAAACGGTCCTCAAATTCCCCGCGATATTTAGTACCGGCTACAACCGTACCCATATCGAGCGTCATAACGCGCTTGTCACGAAGAATCTCTGGTACTTCGTTATTAATGATTTGCTGCGCTAGTCCTTCAGCAACAGCAGTTTTACCGACACCTGGCTCCCCGATTAAAACTGGGTTATTTTTTGTCCGGCGGCTAAGAACTTGGATAACACGCTCAATTTCTTTTTCACGGCCGATAACTGGATCAATATTGCCTTCTTTTGCAATAGCAGTAAGGTCACGTGCCAAAGAATCAAGTGTAGGCGTATTCGCCCTGGCAGACTGACCTCCGCGCTGTTTGCCGGCAGATGACTCATTACTGCCTAATAGCTGCAGCACTTGCTGACGGGCTTTATTCAAGCTGACACCTAGGTTATTCAGTACACGAGCGGCAACGCCCTCACCCTCACGAATTAAGCCGAGAAGGATATGTTCAGTTCCGACGTAGGAATGTCCTAGTTTTCTTGCCTCATCTAAAGAAAGCTCAATTACTTTCTTTGCCCGCGGCGTGTAATAAGGTGTACCAGTAATCTTCTGGCCGCGGCCGATCAGCTGCTCAACCTCTTCTTGAATACGTTCTGTTTCTAATCCTAAAGTAGACAGTGCCTTAGCGGCGATTCCTTCGCCTTCACTTACCAATCCTAATAGGATGTGCTCTGTCCCGATATTGTTATGTCCTAGGCGCACTGCTTCTTCTTGTGCCAGCGCAAGGACTTTCTGTGCTCTTTCAGTGAAGCGTCCAAACATCATAGGAAATTTCCTCCTTGGTCACTCAGTTATTTTCTAAATGCATTCTTTCCCTAATAAGGGATGCACGTAATACATCTCTTTCTCTGCCAGACAAGCTTCGCTTCGCATAGCGCTGCAAGAAGCCTGGCTGAATCAATACCATTAATTCATTAAGTATAGATTGCGGCATATCTTCTATATACCCAAGATCGATACCTAGTCTAACATCCGATAGACACGTTGCAGCTTCCTTTGATTCGATAATCCGGCTGTACTGCAATGTACCATAGGAACGGAAGATACGATCCTCCAGCTGAATGCTCAATTCCTCGGTTAAGGTTTCGCGTGCCTGCCGCTCTTGTTCAATCAGCTGACTTACCACACTTTCCAGATCTTCTACTATATCTTGTTCTGATTTTCCCAGCGTGATCTGGTTAGAGATTTGATAGATATTGCCTTGTGCTTCGCTTCCTTCCCCATAGATACCGCGAACGACTAAACCAAGCTGGTTAATAGCCGGGGTCAAGCGGTTCATTTGGTGCGTCATTGTAAGAGCAGGCAGATGCATCATAACCGAAGCTCTCAGTCCCGTACCAACGTTTGTTGGACAGGTAGTCAGGTAACCTCTTTCTTCATCGAAAGCGTAGGTTATTTTCTGCTCAAGCCAATCATCAACTTCAAATGCTTTATTCAATGCTTTTTGCAGCTGAAAGCCTGGCAAGTACAGCTGAATACGTAGATGGTCTTCCTCATTTACCATAATAGAGACTTGTTCGCTTTCAGAAAGCAAAACTCCTGCCTCTTCCGCATGTTCTGCTAAATGCGGACTAATCAGATGCTTTTCGACAAGTACTTTCTTTTCTATCGGAGAGAGATCTGCTATACGAATGAACTGCAGCGCTCCCTGATGATTAAAAGCTGTATTTTGATAATTCTCCTGGAAGAACTCGAGTACATCATCTAACTCCTCTGCTTTGGCAATGAGCGGAAAGGAACGATTCTCGAAATTACGAGCAAGACGGATACGGCTGCTCATGACAATATCGCAGTCAGGTCCATTTTCTTTCATCCACGGACTAATTGCATCACTCATAAAGTTCTCAAGCGACATCAGCTTTCCTCCTCTTCTTGCTGTTCCAGGAGACGGATCTTATCGCGGATTTCTGCTGCCTTCTCAAATTCCTCCGCTTGAATGTATTCCTGCATCGATTCCCGGTAAGCTGCAATCTTGCGTTTTTTCTCGATACCGCTTCCCATTCGCTTTGGTATCTTGCCTTCATGCTTTGTGTTTCCGCTGTGTACACGCCGAAATATTGGATTCAAGTTATCTTCGAAAGTTTCATAGCAGGAAGCACAACCAAATTTGCCTACGCGAGTGAACTCATGATAAGTCAGCCCGCATTTCGGACAAGCATGAGCTGCAGACGATTGGGAGAACTGTTTATGATCTTGGATAGAAGAAGGATTCATATGAAATAGGCCGGATAATAGGTTATGCAAAGAATATCCCTCTTGACCATACGATACATATCCATTCTCTTTTGCACATTGTTCGCATACGTGCATCTCCGTTTTCTGACCGTTAATGACATTTGTCAAATGCAAGGTTGCCGGTCTTTTATGACATTCTTGGCACTCCATCAAGACGTCCTCCTTATCTGACTAATACTTAATAGCAGTCAGCATTGATACCAAGATACGAGACCTGACCTCATCGCGAAGCGGTAACGGAAAGGCTAATGTATCCCGGCTTGTTGCTCTTAACATAATCTTCGCTTCTCGCTCTGTCAGGATCTTTTCTTCTGCCAGCCTTTCAATCACACTGTTGGCTGTTTGCTGCGCCACACGCGGTTGGACCATAGCAATTACTTCGTCTATCAAACTTGCTGCTGTATGGTGTTTTACCCGAATAATACGAATATAGCCACCGCCTCCGCGCTTACTTTCAACTAAATAGCCCTTTTCCACAGTGAATCTTGTTTTGATAACATAATTAATTTGGGAAGGCACACACTGAAAACGATTAGCTACTTCACTCCGCTTAATCTCCACTTCCTGTTCATCTGCAGATTGCAGGATGTTCTTTAGGTATGCTTCGATTATGTCAGATATGTTGCTCACTCATGCCGCCTCCCTTCTTTTGACTTTGACTATCTTTGACTTTATTATATACGCTTTGCAGGAGGAATGCAAAACTCTTCCTTCCTAGGATAGCCTCGAATAACAGAAAAAAAACCCTCAAAAGGGTTTTAACTTTTCACAGTACTAACGGTGCGTATATTAGGTATGTTTGTTAATTCCTCAAAGAGCTTCATCTCATTTAATGCTTGCCGTGTTTCTAGCTCCACATATAACATTTTACGACCATCGTGTTGCTTTTTCATTTTCATATCGGCAAGTGCTAGATGGTGGCTTTCCAATACTTCCATGATTGGTGTGACTGTTTCATCTCTATCTAATTCAATCTCAAGCTGATATGCTTTCTGTTTTTTATTCGCTAGAAACATCTTCTCAAAGTTATTTAGAAAGATTAAGATCAATAAAATAAGAACCGTTGTAAAGACAGCTTCCATATACATACCTGCTCCAATAACTAACCCCAGTCCAGCCACCGTCCAGACAGATGCTGCTGTTGTGAGCCCCTTAACCGTTGAACCATTTACAATGATTGTACCTGCTCCTAAGAACCCTATCCCGCTAATAACATAAGAAGGTATCCGAGCAGGATCAAATTGAACATAACCATGTTCTTCGCTAAAGGCTGTAAAGCCATATAAGGAAAGAATCATCATGAGGCAGGATCCTACTCCGACCAAGATATGTGTACGCAAACCTGCATGATGATTTCCCATTCCTCGCTCCATACCAATTGCCCCGGAGAGAAACACTGCTATTATAATTTTCATCATTACTGTTAGTGATTGATCACTAAATAAATGTTCCATTTCAAATTCCCTTCTTTCTCTATGAAGTATATGAAATTTAACTAGTAAGTATGAGCATATGTTACAGAAGTATATAGGAAGCAACACAAAAAAGCTCCCGATAAGTTATTAACTAACTCATCGGGAGTCTTCCATCTTGCCTGGCAGCGTCCTACTCTCGCAGGGCGAACCCAACTACCATCGGCGCTGAAGAGCTTAACTGCTGTGTTCGGCATGGGAACAGGTGTGACCTCTTCGCTATTACCACCAGACAATTAAAAGATTCAGGTTGAATGAACCCTCAAAACTAGATAAGAAACTTCATGCTTTTACATCTCATGCGCTGCCAAGCACCGGAGTGCTTGGTCTTTGGCGTTGACTTACTTATGAGATCTAGCTACAGAAACCAGAAACTACAGTATAAGCAATAGCCCTTCAAGGGAAAGTTCCCCTTTACGGCCTCTTACTTATCCTTCCGTTTCTAAACGGTTTCTTTC
>NZ_OBEK01000010.1 GCF_900215625.1 Terribacillus aidingensis | reverse complement strand
TTTTAGCATCATGCGTTTAATTAGTTAAGTGAAGAAGGGCGCACGGTGGATGCCTTGGCACTAGGAGCCGATGAAGGACGGGACTAACACCGATATGCTTCGGGGAGCTGTAAGTAAGCTTTGATCCGGAGATTTCCGAATGGGGGAACCCACTATTCGTTATTGGATAGTACCTATCACTGAATACATAGGTGATAGGAGGCAGACCCGGGGAACTGAAACATCTCATTACCCGGAGGAAGAGAAAGAAAAATCGATTTCCTGAGTAGCGGCGAGCGAAACGGAATTAGCCCAAACCAGAAGGCTTGCCTTCTGGGGTTGTAGGACACTCCTTTGGAGTTACAAAGAAACCATGTAAATGAAGCGGCTTGGAATGGCCCGCCATAGAAGGTAAGAGCCCTGTATTTGAAATGTGGTTTCCTCCGGAGTGTATCCTGAGTACGGCGGAACACGTGAAATTCCGTCGGAATCCGGGAGGACCATCTCCCAAGGCTAAATACTCCCTAGTGACCGATAGTGAACCAGTACCGTGAGGGAAAGGTGAAAAGCACCCCGGAAGGGGAGTGAAATAGAACCTGAAACCGTGTGCCTACAAGTAGTCGAAGCCCGTTAATGGGTGACGGCGTACCTTTTGTAGAATGGACCGGCGAGTTACGATCCCCTGCAAGGTTAAGTTGTATAGACGGAGCCGCAGCGAAAGCGAGTCTGAATAGGGCGATATAGTAGGTGGTCGTAGACCCGAAACCGTGTGATCTACCCATGTCCAGGGTGAAGGTCAGGTAACACTGACTGGAGGCCCGAACCCACGCACGTTGAAAAGTGCGGGGATGAGGTGTGGGTAGGGGTGAAATGCCAATCGAACACGGAGATAGCTGGTTCTCTCCGAAATAGCTTTAGGGCTAGCCTCAAAGGATGATGGTTGGAGGTAGAGCACTGATTGGACTAGGGGCCCTCATCGGGTTACCGAATTCAGTCAAACTCCGAATGCCAATCAATCTACTTTGGGAGTCAGACCATGGGTGATAAGGTTCATGGTCGAAAGGGAAACAGCCCAGACCGCCAGCTAAGGTCCCAAAGTGTGTGTTAAGTGGAAAAGGATGTGGCGTTGCTTAGACAACCAGGATGTTGGCTTAGAAGCAGCCATCATTTAAAGAGTGCGTAATAGCTCACTGGTCGAGTGACGCTGCGCCGAAAATATACCGGGGCTAAACACACCACCGAAGCTGCGGATTGACATCTACGATGTCAGTGGTAGGAGAGCGTTCTAAGGGCAGTGAAGGTCGATCGTGAGGACGGCTGGAGCGCTTAGAAGTGAGAATGCCGGTATGAGTAGCGAAAAAAGAGTGAGAATCTCTTTCATCGAAAGCCCAAGGTTTCCTGAGGAAGGCTCGTCCGCTCAGGGTTAGTCGGGGCCTAAGCCGAGGCCGAAAGGCGTAGGCGATGGACAACAGGTTGATATTCCTGTACCACCTAAATCCGCTTGAACGATGGGGGGACGCAGGAGGATAAGGAAAGCGCGCTGCTGGTTATGCGCGTCCAAGCCGTGAGGAAGTTGAGCAGGCAAATCCACTCAACAATATTCCAGGCGGTTATGGGGAGGGAAATTTAGTACCGAAGTTCCTGATTTCACACTGCCAAGAAAAGCCTCTAGTGAGGAAATAGGTGCCCGTACCGCAAACCGACACAGGTAGGCACGGTGAGTAACCGAAGATGATCGGGAGAACTCTCGTTAAGGAACTCGGCAAAATGACCCCGTAACTTCGGGAGAAGGGGTGCTTCTTTTTAGGAGAAGCCGCAGTGAAAAGGCCCAAGCGACTGTTTAGCAAAAACACAGGTCTCTGCAAAGCCGTAAGGCGAAGTATAGGGGCTGACACCTGCCCGGTGCTGGAAGGTTAAGGGGAATGGTTAGGGACTTCGTCCCGAAGCTGTGAACCGAAGCCCCAGTAAACGGCGGCCGTAACTATAACGGTCCTAAGGTAGCGAAATTCCTTGTCGGGTAAGTTCCGACCCGCACGAAAGGTGCAACGACTTGGGCACTGTCTCAACGAGAGACCCGGTGAAATTATACTATGCGTGAAGATGCGCATTACCCGCGACAGGACGGAAAGACCCCGTGGAGCTTTACTGTAGCCTGATATGGAATGTTGGTACAGCTTGTACAGGATAGGTGGGAGCCTTAGAAGCCGGAGCGCTAGCTTCGGTGGAGGCATCCGTGGGATACCACCCTGGCTGTATTGACATTCTAACC
>NZ_OBEK01000006.1 GCF_900215625.1 Terribacillus aidingensis | reverse complement strand
AAGATGAGACTTCCCATCATTTTAAATGAGTAAGATCCCTCAGAGACGATGAGGTAGATAGGTTCGAGGTGGAAGCGTGGTGACACGTGCAGCTGACGAATACTAATCGATCGAGGACTTAACTAAAATGATTTAGTAAGTCAACGCCAAAGACCAAGCACTCCGGTGCTTGGCAGCGCATGAGATGTAAAAGCATGAAGTTTCTTATCTAGTTTTGAGGGTTCATTTAATTGAATCTTTGAATTGTCTGGTGGTAATAGCGAAGAGGTCACACCTGTTCCCATGCCGAACACAGTAGTTAAGCTCTTCAGCGCCGATGGTAGTTGGGTTCGCCCCGTGAGAGTAGGACACTGCCAGGCAATTTTTTTGTATACATATTTATATTGTTCCACAGTAGCTCAGTGGTAGAGCTATCGGCTGTTAACCGATCGGTCGCAGGTTCGAATCCTGCCTGTGGAGCCATTTGCTTCCTTAGCTCAGTCGGTAGAGCACCACCATGGTAAGGTGGGGGTCAGCGGTTCAAGTCCGCTAGGAAGCTTATCACGAAACCCTAGAGTTTTAATACTCTAGGGTTTTTTGATGCACATTTGAATACCGCAAATCTTTTGTAGTTTTCATATTGTTCAATATGCAATTAATCCTTTTCTTCTTGGACTATATACTTACATTACCTCTCGTTGTTTAATAACTATCTTATTCATTACTCAAAAAGGCCAAGTGTCTTTTCCTGGTCTTTTGATAACTATTAAAGGCAAACTATCTAGTTTGCTTGCATACCGTTGTTATTAGGATGGTTCAACTTGATATAATTGCTTACATCAGTCTTAGCTTGTTCAGTGGAGTTTTTTTATGTTATTCAGGATAATAGTGACTTTGCTTACGGGTAAGTACAATAGAAATTTCAGATACGAGGCAGGATAATCACAAGATCATGACATACCTCCTTATGGAATATCGTTAATATTAGCATATACATATGGTGTTTATGTATAGATGCTTACCTATTTCCCAAATCAATCGGAATACCTGGTACAATCTAAGAAAAGCCGCATACATCTTGTATGCGGCTTTTCTTACTTCCGGTATTTCTGATAGTTCTTATTCCCGCCAGATAAATTATATACATCTTCAAACCCCATATTGCGCAGAACGTTTTGTGCTGCGTTGCCCGTTACGCCGCTGTTGCAGTAGCAAAGGGTTGGTTTTGTTGGGTCGAGTTCTTTTGCCTTTTCCCGAAGCTCTGCTAGCGGGATATTGACGGCACTAGATACATGTGATGTATCGTATTGCGTTTTTGCTCGGGTATCAATGATTTGGAACTGCTCACCTTTTTCGAGCCTTTCCTGCAGCTGCTTTGGCGTTAGCAGTTTGTTTTGCTTTTTGATGGCGTTATCCAGTGCCATGCCAGTGTACATGACTGGGTCCTTTGTTGTACTGAACGGCGGGGCATAGGCTAGATCCAGATGAAACAGATCTTCTGCTTTTGCACCAAATGTCATAGCTGTTACAAATACATCGATGCGTTTATCTACACCTTCTTCTCCGATTGCTTGAACACCGAGCAGGCGCCCAGTAGCTCGGTCGGCAATTGCTTTAATGGTCAGTTCTTTCCCACCTAAATAAGGAGCGCGGGCAGGTTTAATATTGTGCAGTGTTTCAATATCGTAGCCATAGCTCAGAGCTTCTCTTTCATTCATACCTGTTTGCCCAATGGCTAGCTCAAACACTCGGACAATACCTGTCCCTAGTATTCCGCGGTGGGCAGATGTCCCGCCAGTAATAACATCCCCTGCAATGCGGCCCATTTTATTAGCAGTGGAGCCTAAGGGACGATAGATAGGCTTTCCTGTTAAAACAGAGAAGCTCTCAGCAACGTCGCCCACTGCATACACATCCGGCAAGTTTGTCTGCATTTTCTCGTTTACTGCAATTGCGCCTGTTTCACCAATCTTTACTCCAATTGATTCTGCTAAAGCGGTGTTTGGTTTTACACCAACAGCCAGGAAGACGATATCAGAAGCAATTGATTCTCCTTTTGAAGTCACAACTTCTGACTTGGTAATACGAACTGCTTCTTGTTCAAGCAACAGCTTTACACCATGCGCTTGCAGTGTGTCTGCAATTTGGTCAGCTATATCTTTATCCAAGTGCTTCATAACTTGATTACTGCGCTGGATCAGGTTTACTTCTACACCAAGTTGCGTGAGCTGTTCGGCCATTTCCAATCCGATATAACCAGCCCCTATGATAGTGGCTGTTTTTGGCTTTCTGGATTCAATAAACGTATCAATGGCGCCTGCATGCTGGATAGTGCGCACGTGGAAGACGTGCTCAAGCTCTGTTCCTTCCATAACAGGTGTAAGGGGTGTTGCGCCAGTAGCAAATACCAGCACATCATATGTGTCTGTCATTGTCTCTCCGGTAATTAAATTCTTAATCGTCAACGTTTTGCTGGCATGATTAATAGAAACTACTTCATGTCTTGTCTGAATAGAAACATTATAGCGTTTCTTAAAGAAAGCAGCGTCACGTGGATTGAGTGTTTCTAAATCCTCGACTTCCTCTCCAATAAAATAAGGAATGCCGCAAACGCTGTAGGAGATATCATAATCTCTGTCGTAGATACGAATGTCTGCTTCTTCATTGTTACGGCGTGCTTTTGCTGCGACAGAAGTGCCAGCTGCCACAGATCCGATAATGCGTATTTTCATCATATCTCTCCTTTAGTGGATAATGCGTAACCAAATATATAATCCTGTTAAAGTTAAGAACAAGGTAGGAATTGTTAAAATTATACCCGTCTTGAAATAGGTGCCCCATGAAATTTTGACACCTTTCTGCGAAAGTACATGCAGCCAAAGCAAAGTAGCCAAGGAACCTATTGGTGTAATTTTCGGTCCTAAATCGGATCCAATTACGTTCGCGTATATGAGAGCTTCCTTCAGCACACCAGTCGTATTTGTTTGCGAGATAGCGATCGCGTCTATCATAACGGTTGGCATGTTGTTCATAACAGATGAAAGAATAGCTGCAATAAAGCCCATGCCGAGTGTTCCGATAAACAGTCCTTCATCAGCAACATATTGAATGATATCAGCTAGTACGTCTGTCAGACCCGCATTACGTAAGCCATACACGACAACATACATACCAATCGAAAAGAACACGATATTCCACGGTGCTCCTTTGACTACCGTCTTTGTTTGCACTGCTGGACTGCGGCGTGCAATAAGCAGGAAGACAATCGCGATAGCTCCGGCAACAAAGGATACTGGAATATTGATGAACTCACAGACGAGATAACCAATCAGCAACAGCGCTAATACATACCAAGATAGTTTGAACAATTTCTTATCTTTAATTGCTGATCGGGGTTCTTTCACTGCTGTTACATCATAGACAGCTGGTATACGTTTCCGGAAAAACAAATAAAGCACAAGGATGCTAGCACCAAGAGAAATGAAATTCGGTACAATCATTCGTGAGGCATACTCCAGGAACGTAATATCAAAAAAGTCGGCAGATACGATGTTCACCAAATTACTTACAACAAGCGGTAAAGATGTAGTATCTGCAATAAATCCGCTTGCTATGATGAAAGGAAAGACAAGCGCTTCATCAAGGCGCAGCGCCCGGACCATTGCCAATACAATCGGTGTTAATATTAATGCAGCTCCGTCATTGGCGAAGAAAGCAGCAACTACGGCACCGAGCAGACAGACAAAAACGAACATTTTCGTGCCGTTTCCTTTGGCTGCTGCAGCCATATGCAAGGCAGCCCATTCAAAGAAACCGATGGCATCCAGGATAAGGGAGATAAGAATAATTGCTACGAAGGCCAGCGTTGCATTCCAGACGATTGTGGTTACTTCCCATACGTCGCTAAAATCAACAACACCGACTAGCAAAGCAAGCACTGCACCAGCACAAGCGCTATAGCCGATATTCAGATTTTTCGGCTGCCAGATAATGAGTACTAGAGTAATTAAAAAAATAAGACAGGCTAAAACAGTGGTTATCATTTGTAAATTGCTCCTAACTGCAAGTAATTGCTTCTGCTTTGTGCCGAAGCTGTATAAGTTGTTCATCTTGCGTATCCAGCTGTGCCAGGACATTTTTTACGAGCGCGTTTTGTGAACAGGATGGATCAAATCGATAATAGCGCCATTGTCCGCGCTTTTCTTCGATAACCAGACCAGCTTGCCGGTACTTGCGCAAATGCTGGCTAACAGCTGGCTGGCTAATGTCAAACATCTCAACAAGCTCACACACACAGTATTCTTTCTCCGCAAGCAGCTTTAATAACAGCAGTCGAGTTGGATCATGCAGAATCTTTAGAGTTTCTGTTAGAGTTTCCATAGACAAGGGTTTTGCAGTTACCATATGTAATACCTCCTTTCACTGTCAGTATATAAGCAGATTGTTATATAAAGCAATCGTTATATATTAAAATGTAGGAAATATATGATAAGTAAAAGACGAGAAACAAGTAAACTTAGAAAGGAGGTGTTCATGTGATTTTAAATAAAGGCGGCCAACTGAGTCCGGCATATTTTCTTTCTTATTTAGAACTAGTAATGAACTCCAGGCAATGCAGCAGAGCAGAAGCCTACGAGATCGTTTTTATTCGATTGTTTGACCAAGACAAAAACAAACTTGGACCTGATAGCTATCTAGCTTTCGAAACAGCATACATGAAGTTCAGCAAAAAGTCGGGATCCTTATGAGGATCCCGACTTTTTAAGGATGAGAGAAAGCGGATAGATGATGATAGTCTGCACTACAAGTGATAGAAGTACAGCACCGAATGATAGTGACAATATATAATGATCAGATGACAGCTCCACTTGCAGCGTTAACAGAAGTACGATGCTCATCGTTCCTCTTACTCCAGCAAATGTAAGGATGGTTGCACCTTTCCAGAAGACCAGTTTGCGCCATTTCTGTTTTGGTAAAGCGATTAATACTAAAACAACAAATCTTACTGCTATGGATAGTAAGAAGATTAGCAGGAATAAGCCGAAATGCTTCCATTGGATATATTGCATGGACACAATACCGAGTACAATGAATACCAAAGACAAAATGGTTGGCTCAATAATGTTCCAGAAGCCTCCTTGAATGCGCCGGCTTTGTTCTTCATCATCCGCTTTCTGCAGCTCATAAGAAAACATAATACCGCTTGTTACAGTAGCTAATACTCCGGAAAAACCGAAGACCTCAGCTAAATAAAAGCTTCCGTAAGCAACGATGATACTTACCATGACCTGATAAGTGTGGTTTTTCAAGATATGAATATTCTTCGATAATAGCCAGCCCAACACGAGGCCGATTAAGACACCGCCCAAGGATACAGTTAGAAATTCTTTGAATAGATGCATGAAAGAAAAGGACTTTCCTGCTGTATACATGTTAGAGACAATTGTAAAGATGACAACACTTGTCCCATCATTAATCATGGATTCACCCTCAAGATTGGCTGTGTATTTTTTATTAATGTCCGATTCCTCTAAAACGGATTCTACAGATACAGGATCCGTTGGTGTGAGAATAGAGGCGATGACTAGTGCGCCGATTAAAGAGATTGTGGTAAATAATGAGCCTATGCCCCAGACAGCCAATCCGAGCAGCAAGGCTGTGATAAACAATCCCAATGTGCTCAAGAGGCCGAAAAAAGGACCGAATTTCTTTACAGATTTAAATGAATACCGATATGCCGAGATGAATAAAAGTGCTGGCAGGAAACCTTTGTAAATTAGCTCCCGGCTGATTGTTACATCTGAAAAATAAGGTATGAAGGATAAAATAACTCCTGTTACAACTAAAAGCAGCGGAACAGGCAGCTTCTGTTGTTTCTTATCCAGAGAAAAGAAGATGTAGCCTATTGCAAGAAAAATGATTAAATGATCTGGTGTCATGGCCAGCCGCCTTTCTATACTTCTGTATTGGTTCCCTTTATTACATAACCGGAAAACGACTATGTTAACCATTCATGTCGAGCAGCCCTAGTTTTAGTACACTGCGTTTTGCGTTATAATGGTATCAGCAATCATCATTTCACAAACAGTTTTAAAATAGATTGAAAGAGAGTGTTCATCAATGGGACGTAAATGGAACAATATCAAAGAGAAGAAAGCTTCAAAGGATGCCAATACGAGCAGGATCTATGCGAAATTCGGCCGTGAGATCTATGTTGCAGCCAAACAGGGCGAACCAGATCCAGAGGCGAACCAAGCGCTGAAATTTGTATTAGAGCGTGCAAAAACGTATAACGTGCCGAAAGCAATTATCGAGCGTGCGATCGAGAAAGCGAAAGGCGGCGGCGAAGAAAACTACGACGAGATGCGTTATGAGGGTTTCGGTCCAAATGGCTCTATGATTATTGTCGATGCACTGACAAACAATGTAAACCGTACAGCGCCAGAGGTTCGTGCTGCATTTGGTAAAAACGGCGGTAACATGGGCGTCAGCGGCTCCGTTGCTTACATGTTTGATGCCACAGCTGTTATCGGAATTGAAGGTAAATCTTCAGATGAGGTACTGGAAATTCTAATGGAAGCTGACGTGGATGCGCGTGATATTCTGGAAGAAGATGAAGCAGTCATCGTTTACGCAGAGCCAGATCAATTCCACGCAGTACAGGAAGCGCTCAAAGGAGCTGGTATTGAAGAGTTCACCGTTGCAGAACTTTCCATGCTGGCACAAAACGATGTCACACTAGATGCAGAAACACAGGAGCAGTTTGAGAAGCTAATCGATGCACTTGAAGATCTTGAGGATGTGCAGCAGGTTTATCATAATGTTGATTTAGGTTAACAGGAAAAAGCTTAGAGCCATATAGGGGCGCTAAGCTTTTTTTATTTACATGACTTCTATCCTGTTTCTATAAATCCAATATATCATGTTTAGGTAATTAGGTGGTTTTTAAGGCACTTTCTGCAAAACATTATTGCAGCAAGTTTGTTAGCATTCTAGTAAAGGAACATTCCCAGTATTTAGCGGCATACCATTCAAATAGTACGATTTTGGTAAGACAAAGACAGTAACTGTGCGCAAGTTGAGGAAGATAATCTTCACTACTTTGCAAGCTTTCCTCTATGTTCAAGGACTATCGTCCGGTTACTATGGATGCTATTCCTAGCTTTTCAGAAGTTCCCACTCTTAATTAACTGAAAATTATTACTATTATCACGCAGGATTTCTGATCTTCTATGCATATGCTCCCCTTTTTTCCGCCTTCTCTTCCCGAAACCGACATATTCTCGTAAGCTAGAGTATAACATCTGAGCGAATTTACACAATCTGTCATTTCGGAGAATGGAGGTGCAAGTGGTTTGTATCGGGAAGCAATCAATTAAAAAGGGAGCGAGTGAGAACATGCAGAAACGTATGACAAAGTGGCTCAGTATTTTAGCGGTCGGGATTTTCCTTTTGTCTTTGTTTTCTCCTACAGCTTCACGAGCACAGTCTTCTGAGCGAACTTCTGTGAAAGCGAGTGAAGGTGTAGCAGCGAAAGTGGACAAAGATGTTACGTCGCAATTCAAAGCGGACGAACAGGTGACGTATTTGGTGAAACTGAAGGATCAGGCTAATACGAAGAAAGCTGCGGAATTAGCAGTAGAGAAGGCGCAAAAGCAGTCTGCTAGTCTTTCAGCAGAAGAGACGAAGCGGATTCAGAATTCTGCTGTTGTAAGTAATTTACGTGCAACCGCGGATGCTTCCCAAGCGAACTTGCTTGATTATTTGAAGCAAGCGAAGGATAAGGGCGTTGTAAAAACGTATGACACTTATTATATCGTGAATGCACTAAAGGTGACGAGCACGAAAGGTGTCATGGAGGATCTGGCTGCTTCAGAGGAAGTAGAGAAAATCCTTCCCAACAGAGAGCGAAGAATCCTTGAACCAACGAAAGCGGAAGAAAAGAAGGTTGCTGCTTTAGCTGAAGAAGTAGAAGCATGGGGTGTAGAAAGAGTAGGAGCGCCTGCAGTTTGGCAGGAAACAGGATTAGATGGTACCGGTATTGTTATTGGCGGATTAGATACGGGTGTCCAATATGACCACCCAGCGTTATTAGAAAAATACCGCGGCTATAATCCGGCTGATCCCGATAATGTAACACATGAATTCAACTGGTATGATGCGGTTGACGGAGAAGCTGTCCCGTATGATGACTTGGATCATGGTACACATACAATTGGTACAGCAGTCGGTGCTGCAGCAGATGACACTGCTGATATCGGTGTTGCGCCGGGTGCAAAATGGATAGCAGTAAAAGCATTCCATCCAGATACTGGCCAAGGGCAGACGACGGACGCTATTCTCTTGGATGCGGCTGAATGGATGCTCGCTCCTAAGGATGAAGCAGGGACACCGCATCCAGAGAAGGCACCCGATATTATCAATAACTCTTGGGGCGGCGGTCCAGGCTTAGATGAGTGGTACCGGGATGTTGTGCAGTCATGGCGGGATGCGGGTATTGTCCCGGTGTTTTCTGCAGGAAATGGCGGTGATGGAGATGCAACAGTTTCTGCACCTTCCAATTATCCAGAGTCCATCGCTGTAGCAGCAACAGACAGTGAAGATGGATTAGCAAGCTTCTCTTCCCGCGGACCTTCTCCATATGAAGGAGAAATAAAGCCTGATATTGCAGCGCCAGGGGTAAACATTTACTCCTCTGTCAGCGGCAGTGATTATAGTGCTGCATTTAGCGGAACATCCATGGCAGCTCCGCATGTAAGCGGTGTAATTGCGTTGCTACTGCAGGCTGATAGCTCACTCACTGTAGACGAAATTGAGACAATTTTGTATGACACAGCGGAAAGACAAACAAACAGTGACTATCCAGATGAAATCAATGAAGGCTTCGGTCATGGTATTGTGAATGCTTATTTAGCGGTATCTTCTATCGCTTCCGGTGTTGGCGAGATTAACGGAAGTGTTTATCAGGACGGAGATGACCAAGAAGCGGCAGTAATTACCCATGAAGCAATTGAAGGAGTATATCAAGGTGTAGCAACACCGCTCACAGCAGCCGTAACAGATAATGTAAGTGCTGATACAGTGACACTTCAATACAAGAAAGATGAAGGAGAATGGCAGACAGTTGAGGCGTCGCTTGTGGAAGGGAATGCAGCAAGCGGAACATATCAAGCAGTGCTGCCTGCGGATGCGACAACAGGTTCTGCGTTAGCTTATAAATTTGTTGTGACAGACTTTGGTGGCAACACGTCTGAGACGGACGTATTTGACGTGGAGCTGCTAACGCCGTTAACCGTCGGCTACACACAGGATTTTGAAGAAGAGCCGGCTGGCTGGACGTCATTTGGCGACCAGAATTCGTGGGAATGGGGAGCGCCAGCTGCTGGACCTGAAGCAGCCGCTTCAGGAGAGAAGGTTTATGGTACAGGTGCTTACCTAAACAATTCTGATGCCACATTGCTTGCTCCGCCGGTGGCCGTGCCAGAAGACGGAGAAACGTACTTGCAGTTCCAATCATGGTTTGATTTAGAGAGAAACTATGATTACGGGCACGTTGTTGTATCGACAGACAAGGAGAACTGGGAGCAGGTAGGTTCATATAATGGTTCCAACGGTGATTGGACTGCAGATCAAGTGAATTTGAGTGATTACGCAGGACAGACAGTTTACGTTGGTTTCCATATAGAGTCGGATGCTAGTGTCAGTAAGCAAGGCTGGTATATCGATGATGTAGCCATTTCAGATACTTCCAATGCTTCGGCATCAATTATGAAAGGCACGAAGAAGGTAAAAGACGATGCGAAGCAGATCACAGAAAGTGCGAAGGGCAAGAAAAAGGTAAAAGAGAAAAAACTCACACCAACACCAATTCGAAATGTACAAGGTCCAGCACTGCCAGATGGACAGGCAGATAATACAGAAATAAGCCCTGCAGCACTGCCAGTTGATGCGACAGTAACGGTGCAGGAAACAGGAAGAAGCGTTCAAACTGACCCAGCAGACGGCAGCTACCGTCTATTGCAGGCTGCAGGGGACGTCACATTGGAAGCTTCCGCATATGGCTTTCATTCCAGCACAGCTCCTGTCACTGTTTCTGAGGGGACAGCTGTTACACAGAACTTCACACTAGATCCAATTGCAGAGGGGACTGTAACAGGTAAAGTCACGAATGCGCAGACTGGAGAAGCCGTTGAAGGAGCAAAAGTTTATGTGGTCGAAGACGCCGCCGTGCCGCCAGTGGAAACAGATGAAAATGGCGTATACACGCTCTCTGCTTATGAAGGGACATATACACTTAAAATTACCGCTGCATCCTTTAAAGGAGCAGAGCTGGAAGTAACGGTGACTGCGGATGAGACAGCAGAGAAACATGTTGAGCTGGAGCCATTTATCGGTTTTGCTGGTGAGATTGGCTACGATGATGGTACAGCTGAGAATGCCAAAGCCTACTTTGATGCAGGTAACGGCTGGGCTGTGAAATTTACGCTGGCGGAAGGGCAGTCTTCTGCACTTGTCACGGGCGGCTTATTCCGATTCTGGGATGAAAGCTTCCCAACACCAGGCGGCACTGATTTTGCAGTTGAGATATATGATGATTCTGGAGAAGATGGAACACCAGGTAAAAAGCTAGCCGGACCAATAGCTGGCGAAGCACTCCGTAATGGAGAATGGACGCAGCTCGATTTGTCCGGAGAAGGAGTAGTAGTAAATTCTGATTTCTATATTCTGTACGTACAAACAGTTGCGAATCCAAATACTCCGGCGTTAGCAATAGATGAAGATGGTGAATTCTCCGGCCGCAGCTTGCAATACGTTGGCGGAGAATGGAGTTCTGTACCTGCAGCAGAAGGCAACTATATGATTCGCGCGCTTGTTGACTATGAGGCAGAAGCGCCAGTGATTACATCTCCTGCATCAGACACAGTTACGAAGGACAACAAAGTGACAGTGGAAGGAACTGCTTCACCAGGCGGGGCCGTAGAAGTCAGCAATAACGGAGAGGCCGTTGCATTGGTAGAAGCAACAGACGAAGGGACGTTTGCAGCTGAAGTGGAGCTGGCGGAAGGGGAGAACAGCTTAACAGCTGTGACGAAGCTAGAAAACGGAAGTACTGCACCGTCAGAAGCTGTTACTGTTATCCGTGATCAAACAGCACCTGAACTGAGCATTACAGCTCCTGAGGATGCTAGCAAAACAAATAAGGAGACTGTCACTGTAACAGGTGCAGTGACAGATGAATATTTGGATAAGTTGACAATCAATGGTGCGAAAGCAGATGTGAAAGAAGACGGCACATTCTCCAAGCGTATTCTTTTGGAGGAAGGTGCAAATGAAATAAAGGTAGTTGCAGCAGACCAGGCAGGCAACAAAACGAAACAGGTAATTAAATTGGAGGCAGATTACACAGCGCCAGTACTGGAAAATGTGCAGCCAGCTCAAGATACGAACTTGCAGCCTGGGGAGACTGTTGTTATTTCCTTCGAGTCAGAACCTGGCCTGGAAGATGCGACCTTCTATTTGAAGGCTCCGCTGACGAATTTCCGGACAACAGCACAAGCAACCGAACTGCCAATGCGAGAGACGGAAGAGGGCCATTATGTAGGCTACTGGACAGCAACTTCTTCTTTGAAGCTGGACGGAGCGGACATTGTTTTGAAAGCAACAGATGCATTTGGCAACGAGACGGAAGCAACAGCGTCAGGAAAAGTATTTGTAGAATAAACAAGGAAGGACCCGTCATCTCGACGGGTCCTTCTTCTTATATGCCGATTGAAATATATTTTGTTTCTAAATAAGGTTCAATCCCTTCGATCCCGCCTTCGCGGCCGATGCCGCTTTCCTTCATGCCGCCAAACGGAGCTTGTACAGCAGATGGACCGCCGTCATTCCAGCCGACAATTCCGTATTTTAAGTTCTCCGCGATATACAGACCGCGGCGATAGTTTTCGGTGAAGAAATAAGCTGCTAAGCCGAATGGCGTGTCATTAGCCAAACGGATTGCTTCGTCAATGTCAGAATAAGTTGTAATTGGTGCGACGGGTCCGAAGGTTTCTTCGTGCATGATAGCCATGTCATCTGTTACTTGGTCCAGAACAGTTGGATGGACAAAATAATACCCTTTCTGATCATCTGAAAGGTATGTTCCGCCAGTACAGACGACAGCACCCTTTTTCTGGGCATCTTCGACTTGGGATACAATTTTATTGAAGCCTTTTTTATTAATAATTGGCCCAATATCCACATCCTCGGTTCCTGCACCGACTTTCAATTCGGAGACAGCTTTTGTGAATAGACGGACAAATTCCTCTTTAACAGATGTGTGCACCAATAGTCTGTTGGCACATACACAAGTTTGCCCGGCATTTCGGAACTTGGATGCAACAGCCTGTTTAACTGCATGATCTATATCAGCGTATTCATCAACTATTAATGGCGCATGTCCGCCGAGTTCCATGGAAATATGCTTGATAGAATCGGCACTTTGTTTCATTAGTTGTTTCCCAACAGACGTGGAACCGGTAAAGGAAATTTTGCGAATAAGAGGGTGTTCTGTAAATAGCTTCCCAATTTCTTCGCTATTGCCGTTAACATATTGCATAACATCTTTTGGTATACCGGCTTCATAAGCAAGTTCCACCAAGCGTATAGCCGTCAGGGGTGTATCAGGGGCTGGTTTTATTAAGAATGTACAGCCAGCTGCTAATGCGGGTGCAGCTTTTCTTGTAATCATTGCCGCTGGGAAATTCCATGGTGTAATCGCTGCGACTGGGCCGACAGCCTCGCGTGTCACGAGCATGCGCTTATCTGTAGTAGAAGCGGGGATCGTGCGCCCGTAAACCCGTTTAGCTTCTTCAGCGAACCATTCAATATAACCGGCAGCGTACAATACTTCACCTTCTGCTTCTTTGAGCGGTTTACCGTTTTCAGCTGTCATTAAGGCAGCAAGTTCGGACTTGTTGGCTAAAATCAAATCATACCATTTACGTAATAAGGAACTTCTTTCCGCAGCACTCGTCTTCGACCATTGCAGAAACGCTGTGTGAGATGCTGTGATTTTCTCCTCAATTGCTGAAAGTGAGTCTGTTTCGACATCGGCTATAAAATCGCCGGTGCCTGGGTTATAAACTTTAAGCGTGTTTGTCATTGGCGATACTCCTTTCCGGTGAAGAAGCTTCTAGCTTACGATTTGTTATCACATAAAGAACAAGGCCGATAATTGTCCAGCCGATTAGCATCATCCATTCATAAGGCCACACGAGGGCAGCAGGCATTCCAGGGAGGTAAAAACTAAGGAATAAGAAGCTCATAACGACAGCCCCAGATCCAATTGTGCGCCAGTACTTGATTTTATACGGCCTTTTCAAATCTGGCTCCATTTTGCGTAAACGAAGGAAGGCAAGTGCCACGAGCATATAGCCCACAATCATACCAACTCCTCCAGCATTAACGATCCAGACAAGGGCAGGACGCCCGAGTAATGGTGCGAAAAATGCCATGGCACCAAGAAACAGAATGGCATTTGTAGGAGTACCGTACTTTGGGTGAATATACATAAACCATACTGGAATCATCTTTCGATCTGCCATTGCATATAGAATGCGACTGGCACCGATAATAAAGGCGTTCCAGCTGGTAATGATACCAGCTACACCGCCAATTACCAGGATGGTGCCAAATACTTGGCTGCCAAATAGGGCTGCCATGGCATCAGCTGTTGCCAAACTGGAGTTTTCTAATTGTGCTTGAGGAAGTGCTGCTGACACACCATATACAATTAATAGATAAAATAACACAGCACAAACGATAGAAATCATTAAGATGCGTGAAATAGTCTTGGCGGGTGCATCTATCTCCTCGGCAACTTGCGGAACAACATCAAAGCCAACAAATAAGAATGGCACCATGACAAGAACTGTAATTACACCCGCTGTACCATCCGTGAAAAAGGGCTGTAAATTAGCAGAGCTGCCATTAATGGATGCACCAAACAACAATAGAATTGCTGTTGCAATCATGAGGACGGTAAAGACTGACTGGAAGATTGCTGCGGGCTTAGCGCCGATGTAGTTAAGGAGTGTCAGCAAAAGAGCCCCGCCTGATCCAATTAATACCCAGGTAGTATAAACAGGCCAATCATTTAATGTCCAAAGGTGACCGACGTGATGTACTGGCACAACGTAATCAATGACAGTCGGTAATGCTACAGCTTCAAACGTAATAACTGTTACATAACCAGCAAGAACGGACCAAGCTGCAACGAAACCTAGTTTTCTTCCATAAGCGCGATTAACAAAAACTAAACCGCCACCTGTTTCTGGCATAGAAGAGGAAAGTTCGGCATACGTCAAACCGATGAGGCAAATAAGTAATCCTCCAAGTGCAAAGGCAATAATACTGCCAAGAAATCCGGCATTGATAATCCAATCTCCAGATAAAACAACCCAACCCCATCCGAGCATAGCTCCTACTGCGAGAAAAATGACATCTGTTTTTGACATCGTCTTCTTTAATTGCTGTTTGGACATAGACAGTCTCCTTTATTACATGGATTCCAATGCTTCTTCAATAACCGTAAGGCCTTCATTAAGTTGTTCATCTGTTATAACAAGCGGGCTGAGGAAGCGAATGACATTTCCTTTGATGCCTGCGGTTAAGAGAAGCAGGCCATGTTCATTGGCATAAGCAGCTACCTTGGAAGCTGTGTCTTTATCTGGTTTTTTACTATGACTATCCTTTACAAATTCGATAGCGGCCATCGCGCCAAGTCGTCTTATATCCCCGATAAAGTCGAAACGTTCTTTCCAGCGATTGGCGGTTTGCTCAATTTTCTTGCCGATATATTCTGCTCTTTCATTCAGGTTCTCAGATTCAATAATGTCCAATACAGCTAACGCTGCGGCACAACCGAGCGGGCTTCCGGCATATGTACCTCCTAATTCACCTGGATTGGATGCATCCATCATCTCTGAATGACCTATTACGCCGCTGATAGGTACACCTGCTCCAAGGGATTTTGAGACGGTGATTAAGTCTGGCACAACATCAAAATGCTCAACAGCAAAATGTTTTCCCGTTCTGCCAAAGCCAGTTTGAATTTCATCAGCTACAAAAACAATTCCATGCTCTTTACAGAAAGATACAACAGACTGGACAAATCCCTTGGAAGGAACAATAAAACCGCCTTCCCCTTGTACAGGTTCCATCACCACACAAGCAACGGTTTCCGGTGCAACTTGAGATACGAAGAAGTCCTGGAACTGCTCAATCATAAGTGCTTCATACGCAGCTTCTGTCATATTGTCTGGACGTTGGTAGCTGTATGGATATGGTGCTTGGTATACTTCTGGCGCGAATGGACCATATCCGAATTTATAAGGCTTTACTTTACTTGTCATACTCATTGCTAAATTTGTACGTCCATGGAATCCGCGATTAAACGTCACGACCGCTTGCCTGCCGGTGTATTTACGAGCAATCTTCACGGCGTTTTCTACAGCTTCTGCACCAGAGTTAAGAAAGATTGCTTTTTTAGGGAACGTACCAGGAGTTATAGCACAAAGCTTCTCAGCAAGTTCAATATAGGAAGCATACATCATGACGTTAAATCCTGGGTGAGTAAAAGCGTCAGCTTGTTCCTTGATCGCTTCGACTATTTTAGGATGACTGTGCCCAACGTTCATTGTGCCAATCGCACCTGCGAAATCAATAAATCGCTTTCCGTCTTGATCAAATAGGATGGCTCCTTCTCCTTTGACTGCGATGGATCTATTACTATTGCTGACACCTCGAGCGACGTATTTGTCTCGTTTTTGCTGAAGCAGCAATGTTTCGTTTGTTAAAGTTGGCATTCTCCCACATCCTTTTTCGGTATTTTTTTTATTTTCAAACTTTTTCTGTATAATGAAAAGTACCAAAATAGAATTTTTTATGGTACCAGATGGAAGGAGGCGTTGCTGCATTGCTGCAACTAGACAGAAAACGGAGTCAAGGTTACTTATATCAGCAAATCTATCAGCAGATAAAACAAGCTATCCTAGAACGGCAGTATAAGCCGCATGATAGACTCCCTTCTAAAAGAGAACTTGCGACGACACTGAGGATCAGTTTGAACTCTGTTAACGCTGCTTATCAGCAGCTTGTTGCAGAAGGCTATCTTTATACACGTGAAAGACTAGGCTTTTTTGTAGAGGAGCTCGATTCATTTTATGTTAAGCCAAAAAATCAAGATTCGGATATTCCTCCTCATTTGCTGGAAGTACAAAAAACAGAGGGTTTAAAGAAGTATTTCTCGCATATGAGCGCGGACATTCATATGTTTCCGCTGGAAAAGTGGCTATCCTGTGAGGAACAAGCACTGAAAAAGAAAAAGAAGCTGCTGGAAGAGTACATTGACCCGCAGGGTGTATATAGTGTGCGCCAGACAATCGCCCGCTTTCTGTCACAGTCACGAGGCGTGCGCTGTTATCCCGAACAAATTGTGCTTGGCTCTGGTACGCAGCTCCTGACTCGCCAATTAACCAAGCTACTGCCGAAAGACACGATATATGGTTTAGAGGAGCCAGGTTATCAGCGGATGTATCAGTTGTTAAAAAGTGAGGATAGAAGCATCACATCATTAGAGATAGATTGGAAAGGTATTCGCATTGATGCCTTGCAAGCAAGTATGGCTAATGTGCTTTTCACTACACCATCCCACCAATTTCCGACGGGAGCAATCATGCCGATTTCCCGTCGTATTCAACTCCTCAATTGGGCAAATTCGGCACCGGACCGATATATCGTGGAGGATGATTATGATAGCGAGTATAAATATGACGCAGACTCCATTCCATCACTGCAAGGAATGGACGGAGCCTCTCGGGTTATTTACATGGGCTCTTTCTCAAAGTCTCTTTTACCAGGACTAAGAATGAGTTACATGGTATTACCTATACCGCTTCTGGAGATGTACAGAAGATCATTGCATTTCTTAATGTCTTCCTGCAGTACAATTACGCAACTCACACTGCAGGCTTTTATTGAAACTGGTGAATATCAAAAGCACATCAAGAAAACGACAAAATTATATCGTATACGGCGTGCCATGCTAATTGATAAGTTGCTGGATAAATTCGGTGATTGTATTTCTGTCGAAGGTGAGAAATCAGGGCTGCACTTTTTAGTATCCTTCGATATAGATAGAACAGAAGAACAAATAAAGAGGCAGGCAGAAGAGAAGGGGCTGCTGTTATATGGGATTAGCCGTTTTTACAATCAGTCAGTCCCACCCCGGAAACCGACACTTATTCTCGGATTCGCCAATATGCGAACAACTGATATGGATGAAGCAGTGGGGTTGCTATGGGAAGCGGTATTTAACTAAAGATAACAGTATAAGAAGAAGGACCCGTCGGGATGACGGGTCCTTCTTCTTATATGCCGATTGAAATATATTTTGTTTCTAAATAAGGTTCAATCCCTTCGAACCCGCCTTCGCGGCCGATGCCGCTTTCCTTCATGCCGCCAAACGGAGCTTGTACAGCAGATGGACCGCCGTCATTCCAGCCGACAATTCCGTATTTTAAGTTCTCCGCGATATACAGACCGCGGCGATAGTTTTCGGTGAAGAAATAAGCTGCTAAGCCGAATGGCGTGTCATTAGCCAAACGGATTGCTTCGTCAATGTCAGAATAAGTTGTAATTGGTGCGACGGGTCCGAAGGTTTCTTCGTGCATGATAGCCATGTCATCTGTTACTTGGTCCAGAACAGTTGGATGGACAAAGAAGCAGCCTTTATCGGTATCGGCGTCAAAGGTACCGCCAGTAAGTACTTTCGCGCCTTTGGACTTGGCATCATTGATTTGAGCTGTTATTTTATCAAAGCCCTTTTTATTGATGACTGGACCAATTGCAACATCTTCTTCTGTGCCTGGGCCGACTTTTAAATTAGCTGCCGCTTTTGTGAACGTAGTTGTGAACGCTTCTTTGACTGATTCATGAACGAGCAGCCGATTCGCGCATACACATGTTTGTCCGGCGTTGCGGAACTTGGAAGCTAGAGCATGGTCTACAGCTCTATCAATATCTGCATGTTCATCGACGATAAGCGGAGCGTGTCCGCCGAGTTCCATGGATACATGTTTTACGCTATCAGCGCTTTGTTTTATGAGCAGCTTTCCTACAGGAGTGGAACCGGTAAAGGAGATTTTACGGATATACGGATGCTCGGTGAAGATCTTACCAACTTTTTCACCGTCGGCATTTGTGTATTGCATAACATCTTCTGGAATTCCGGCTTCATGCGCCAATTCTACCAGTCTGATAGCTGTTAGTGGTGTATCTGGTGCAGGCTTAATAATGAATGTACAGCCAGCAGCCAGTGCGGGTGCTGCTTTTCTTGTAATCATTGCCGCTGGGAAATTCCATGGTGTAATCGCTGCGACTGGGCCGACAGCCTCGCGTGTGACGAGCATGCGCTTATCTGTAGTAGAAGCGGTTATCGTGCGGCCGTAAACCCGTTTGGCTTCTTCGGCGAACCATTCAATATAACCGGCAGCGTACAATACTTCGCCTTCAGCTTCTTTAAGCGGTTTACCGTTTTCAGCTGTCATTAAGGCGGCAAGCTCCTCTTTATTTTCGATAATCAAGTCATGCCAGGCACGAAGCAGCTTGCTGCGATGTGTAGCAGAAGTTTTGGACCAGTCTGGGAAAGCTCGATGAATTTTTTTGATTTTGTCATCGATTATTTTATCTGAATCAATTTGTACTTTCTCAATTAATTCTCCGGTAGCTGGATTTGTTACATCGAAAGTATGTGTCATTTTGTATGCTCCCTTTCCGTTTTTTTATAGCAAATGACTAGCAATTAAATTTTCTATCTATAAAAGAAATTATATCTTTTTCTCTATATTCCTGTTTTGGAAGCAAAATATGCAGGGATATAAGAGAATGTTATAGAGGCTAAAAACATTGATATGACGCGGTTTATATAGACTTATTGGAGAGTGAGAGAGGGGGTTATTTATCAGAATAAAAAGAAATCTATAAAATAGGTTTACAAATGGTTGCATCCCTGTATATAATAACTCTTGTCAGTTTCGAGTTACGAAAAACACACGATGACAAACAGACAATCTGGCCCGTTGGTCAAGCGGTTAAGACACCGCCCTTTCACGGCGGTAACACGGGTTCGAATCCCGTACGGGTCATCAAGTTGGAGGATTAGCTCAGCTGGGAGAGCATCTGCCTTACAAGCAGAGGGTCGGCGGTTCGAGCCCGTCATCCTCCACCACTTGCTTGATAAAAAACATTGAAAAAGATGTTGACAAGCTAAACACCACATGTTAAGATATCATTCGTGGCGGTTGGAACAAACAAATTTAATAACACGCCGGTCTAGCTCAATTGGTAGAGCAACTGACTTGTAATCAGTAGGTTGGGGGTTCAAGTCCTCTGGCCGGCACCAGATAGTTTGGAGGGATAGCGAAGTTGGCCAAACGCGGCGGACTGTAAATCCGCTCCCATCGGGTTCGTAGGTTCGAGTCCTACTCCCTCCACCATCTATATTGGGCTATAGCCAAGCGGTAAGGCAACGGGTTTTGGTCTCGTGATCGTTGGTTCGAATCCAGCTAGCCCAGCCATTTGATTTCTTATACAATAGAATGTTTTTGAGCCATTAGCTCAGTTGGTAGAGCATCTGACTTTTAATCAGAGGGTCGAAGGTTCGAGTCCTTCATGGCTCACTTTATAGATCAGTTCTTGTAACTGCTTCTATTGCGCGGGTGTGGTGGAATTGGCAGACACGCTAGACTTAGGATCTAGTGCTTCGGCGTGGGGGTTCAAGTCCCTCCACCCGCATCATAAATACTTCTGCAGGGCGGAAGTAGTTCAGTGGTAGAACACCACCTTGCCAAGGTGGGGGTCGCGGGTTCAAATCCCGTCTTCCGCTCCACATGGGGCCTTAGCTCAGCTGGGAGAGCGCCTGCTTTGCACGCAGGAGGTCAGCGGTTCGATCCCGCTAGGCTCCATCCATATAAGTCGTCCGATAGGGCGGCTTTTTTATTTGCACAGGAGACATACTCCTGTGCTTTTTTTGTTTATCCCAGCATCTCTGGGGAAAAATAGTTGAAGAGATGTTAACCGGAGGGATGAAGATGGAGAAAAAGCATACATATAATCGAAGAAATTGTTTTTCGGGTTTATTATTTGGTTTTGGATTAGCTGCATTTGTTGATGAAGCTGTTTTTCATCAGCTGCTGCATTGGCATCATTTTTATGACCTGTCTTCTACTAGCTGGGGGCTGATCTCCGATGGCTTTTTCCATGCTTTCAGCTGGTTTGCAACAGTCGGCGGTTTGTTCTTGCTGGCAGATTTGCGCAGACGCAAACAGATGATACCAAAGCTGTGGTGGGGAATGGTTCTTTTAGGAAGTGGGATTTTTCAGGTGTATGATGGTGTCATCCAGCATAAGGTAATGCGGCTTCATCAAATTCGTTATGGTGTAGATAATCTCTTGTATTATGACTTCGTTTGGAATGGTGCAGGAGCAGTGCTGCTGATTCTGGGAGTTTTGCTTGTCTGGCTATCCAGGAGGAAAAAGCATGCACAATGATAAGCTGGCTTTGATCATGGCTTTCTTAGCGATTCTGGGCTATTTGCTGGCAATGAAATTTTCAGCGAGAAAGTTTGAAGCTTGGCCCATTCATCGGCTTCTCCTATTTAGCAGTGGTGTAGCAGTTGGAGTTCAGGCTCTTGCTGGGCCAGTAGCGATGCATGCACATCACAGTTTTGTTTTCCATATGATAGGTCATTTGCTGCTTGGTATGATTGCTCCGCTGCTAATCGCTTTGTCGCGTCCTGTAACGCTGCTTCTCCGCGCACTGCCGCAAAAGCGAGGGCAAACTGTATCCCGTCTATTTCGCAGTATGTATGCTCGTTTTCTAATTCATCCTGTTACTGCCGCTGTATTAAATATCGGCGGTCTGTGGGTTCTGTATACCACTTCTTTGTACCAGTATATGCATCAAGCGAATTGGGTGTCATTCTTGGTTCATGCGCATGTATTTGCAGCTGGATACTTGTTTACGATGGCCATGCTGTATACGGATCCGGTTCCTTATCGAAAAAGCTATCTTTTCCGCGCTTTTGTGTTCGTCGGGGCGCTGGCAGGACACGGAATATTGTCCAAATACCTTTATGCGAATCCGCCTATAGGTGTGGAAGCTGCTGCGGCTCAAGAGGGAGCAGTATTGATGTACTATGGCGGTGATCTGGTTGACCTTATTTTAATCGTGCTTCTGTGCTGGCAATGGTACCAGACCGCAGCACCGGATCATAAATTATCTGCAAGCAAAGCTGCTGAATAAAGCAGCTTTTTTCATGTTTCGCAAAATATTCGGCAAAATACTTCTGTAAACGATTTACAAGGTGTCAAGACACATGTAAACTAATGGTGTTAAATACTAGAACATAGAGGTGCTGGAATGGAACATACAGTAGAGGGGCGTCAAAAGACAAGTAAGCCAATGTCCGAGCGCAAGCTGCTTGGAATTGTTGGTACTGGCTGGTTATTTGATGCAATGGATGTAGGTATTTTATCTTTTATTATCACTGCGCTGACACTGGATTGGGGTCTATCCTCGCAGCAAGCGGGCTGGATTGGCAGCGTAAATAGTATCGGTATGGCTGTTGGAGCTTTTGTGTTTGGTATTATGGCGGATAAAATTGGCCGCCGAACGGTATTTATGATAACGATCTTAATCTTTTCTATTTGCAGCGGCTTGTCTGCTCTAGCTGCTTCTTATCTGATTTTTATTGTCCTTCGCTTCTTTATTGGCGCAGGGCTTGGCGGGGAGCTGCCGGTAGCTTCTACGCTTGTGTCCGAGTCTGTAGCGCCGGAAAGGCGTGGGCGTATGGTTGTTTTACTGGAAAGTTTCTGGGCAGTCGGCTGGCTGGCAGCAGCAATTATTTCTTATTTCGTCATTCCAGCTTTCGGCTGGCGGGTTGCGCTCCTGCTGACAGCAATTCCAGCTCTTTTTGCCGTGCTGCTTCGCAAGAATCTCCCAGACTCTCCTTCCTATACGAATTTAAAGGAGAAGAAATCAGCCGCGGCAGGAATTCGGCAGCTGCTGGCAAAAGGATTTGCGAAAAGAAGCGCGATGCTTTGGATTGTTTGGTTCTGTATAATGCTTAGTTATTATGGCATGTTCTTATGGCTGCCTAGTGTAATGGTGGAAAAGGGATTTGATATGGTACGCAGCTTTGAGTATGTGATGATTATGACGCTTGCGCAGCTACCGGGTTATTTTTCGGCAGCATGGCTTATTGAGAAAGTTGGACGCAAGCCAATTTTAATTATCTATTTAATCGGTACAGCAATAAGTGCGGTGTTGTTTGGTAATGCGGAATCTGCTGCCATGCTTTTGACATCAGGTATGCTGCTTTCCTTCTTTAATCTTGGAGCGTACGGCATTCTTTACGCGTACACGCCTGAGCAGTACCCAACGGCTGTTCGGGCGACGGGGTCCGGTGTTGCAGCAACAGCCGGAAGGATTGGCGGTATTCTCGGACCGCTGTTAATTGGCTATCGAGGAACGCTTGGTTTGTCTGTGAGTGCTGTTTTTCTTCTGTTTTGTGTGACAGTTTTAATAGCGGCAGCAGCTGTCTGGCTGC
Organism: Terribacillus aidingensis; assembly: GCF_900215625.1. Lineage (GTDB taxonomy): Bacteria > Bacillota > Bacilli > Bacillales > Amphibacillaceae > Terribacillus > Terribacillus aidingensis. The sequence goes on along the minus strand of NZ_OBEK01000006.1, from coordinate 116,978 downwards.
TTGGAGAAGAGACGAAAGGCAAAACGCTTGCTTGATGCGCTATTTCTCTCTTGTATGGTAAAGTAGAGCGAGAGCACGAAGGAGGTTGACGCTTTGTTTTCCATACAAGATTATACCGAGGCGGTAAGCGTTTCATTAGAAAAACATGCAGAAGATGTGATAGCCGAGTTAAAACAAATATTTCAGCTGCCGTTTCTCCCGGAAGTAGAGAAGATTGCCTTTCGATTCTTCAAAGAGCCAATGGCATTTGAACTGACCATTATGTATTATGCGCTTGATGCTGATGGCAAGGAGCGTTATTACGAAGAAATGGGCGATAAATATGCTGGCGGCAGTGAAGAAGTAGCCGAAGAGATCCCTTATTTTCAGCTGCCTGACCGTGCAACTGACAGCTTTGAAGCTTTTCGTGAATTGCAGGAAGATGCCGTGGAGAAAGCGGATGAACAAGTGATGATTGCTTGGTTCAGTGAATGTTATAAGCGAGCTGGCGGAGAGGCGTTTTCATTAGAGGTGAGTGTAGGTTTTCATGACGACGTAAAGGCCTATTTCATTAAGCGCGGAGAATGGGCGGAAGATCGCCGTTAAAAAGTACGTACCTGGAGTACGTGCTTTTTTTGTGCAAAAAAAATAACAGCTTATCTCTGCATAGCAGGCTGTTATTCACTAAATATGTCTTCTTTGTTTTTCGTATTCGTTTAGCAGGTGATCCAGCTGAACACTTGCGGTAATGACGGCGTCAGATGTTAGCGGAAGACGGCGGGACAAATCAAGCATACGGCTGCGGGTCTGTTCAATTTTTTCCAAAATATTGTCTGCAGTAATCATTTTTACCTCCATAATCTGATATACTATTTCTCGTTAAGAAGAGAATACCCTGTCTTATTTTAATTAAAACACTAAATTTATAAAAAAAAAAAGAAAAAAGATAAAAACTGTTGCGGGCATCATTTAAGGGTTTTAAGATATTTTTTGTGAAAGTGAAACCTTTTCAGAACGTCATTCGTTATTAAGAAGCCGCAGTTTGGCGGGAGGATTTTCATGGAGAACATCATAAAACATCATATAAAGAACGTCAAGAAGGGTGATCAAGCTGCTTTTGAGGAGATTGTTTCCTTTTATCAGAACAAGGTATACCATATTGTATTCCGAATGATAGGAGACACTTACGAAGCGCAGGATATAGCCCAGGAGGCATTTATCCGTGCTTACACCAACATTCATTCTTTTGATGAGAACCGGAAATTCTCCACATGGCTTTACCGGATTGCGACAAATCTAAGTATTGACCGCTTGCGGAAGAAAAAGCCGGATTATCATCTGGATGCAGAGGTAAAGGGTACGGAAGGATTGGATATGTACTCGCAGCTTGCAGCCGATCAGGCTCTTCCTGAGGAAGAAGTTCAGAACATGGAACTGCAGAGTAATATCCATAAAGAAATTCTATCCCTGCCGCCCAAATATCGCGGTGTCATTGTGCTGCGGTTTCTAGATGACTTGTCATTAGCGGAGATCGGCGAAATCCTGGACCTTCCACTCGGAACAGTGAAGACCCGAATCCATCGTGGCAGAGAGCTGTTAAGGAAAAAATTGCGCCACGTGTAAAGGGGGGAGACGCATGAATTGCGAAGAAAGCCAGAAGCTTATGCATCAATATCTGGATGGTGATGCATCGGAAGAGGAAGCGCAGCTTCTTCGGGAGCATCTGCATGCATGTCCAGACTGCCAACAGCATTATCAGGAACTCAAACAAACAGAGAGTCTGCTCAGCGGTGCTGCCTATGAGTTAAGTGCACCTGCTGCATTTACAGACAGTGTGATGGCAAAATTACCGAAGGAAAAGAAGCGTGTCGGTTATATGAGATGGTTCCGAACACATCCTGTCCTCACTGCAGCAGCGGTATTCTTCCTGTTCATGTTCACAAGCGTATTTTCTGCTTGGAATAATGATGCTAGTGTTAGCGTTTCGAAACAAGAGGGATTGATTGTAGAAAATGATCTCGTTATTGTTCCAGAAGGCGTGACGGTCGAGGGGGACCTAGTCGTGGAAAATGGCGATTTGGATATTAGAGGAGAAGTTGATGGAGATGTCACGATCCTCAACGGAGATCTTCTGAAAGGCGCCGGTGCGGAAGCAAATATGGCAGCGGCAGATAATATAACAGGTGAATACCAAGAGATAGACCAAATGTTTGGCTGGTTATGGTTTCACATGAAACAAGCTTTTACATTTTAATACAAATTTCCAGAGCTGCTTTTTAGAAGCGCTCTTTTTTTTACCCGAATTATTGGCGGTACAGGCCTGTATTACGTTAAGATAACAGGGTACAGTAAAGGGGAAACAGCCCTCCCGTTCGGAAGCGACTGCCGCCAGGGAACTGTGCTATAATGAACGAAGAAATTTGAGCTATTCATATATAAAAGGACGTGTATCCATGTTTGGGGGATTAAGTGAACTTTCCATCATATCCATACTGCGGATTATCGTGGACATTGCAGCGGTATGGTTCATCTTTTACAAAGTCTTGATGCTCATACGAGGAACGAAAGCAATCCAGCTTTTAAAGGGGATTTTCATCGTCGTTATTATTGCTTTCCTGAGCAGTGAGCAGATACTCGACTTCCCGATGCTCGCCTTTTTAAGTTCGCAGGCGATTACGTGGGGGTTTGTTGCAATCGTCGTCCTCTTCCAGCCGGAGATAAGGCGTGCGCTGGAACAGTTAGGCCGAGGCAGCTTCTTCTCCCGTAACGTACGTTCTGAGGAAGAAGAAACGAATAGGAAAATCGAGGCAATTGTGAAATCGTGTAACTACATGGGAAAACGGCGAATTGGTGCACTTATCACATTGGAACGTGAAACGGGCATGGGCGACTATATTGAAACTGGTATACCAGTGAATGGACATCTGACATTCGAATTACTTACAAACATCTTTGTTCCAAATACGCCTTTGCATGACGGAGCTGTTATTTTGAAAGACAATGAGATTGCGGCAGCTGCTTGTTATTTGCCGTTATCAGAGAGTCCGTTTATTTCTAAAGAGCTTGGAACGCGCCACCGTGCAGCGATGGGCATCAGTGAGGTGACCGATTCACTGACTATCATCGTCTCAGAGGAGACGGGAGCTATTTCTTGCACGAAGAATGGTGAGTTATTCCGTGACATCACTTCGGACGGACTAAAGGAAATCTTAACAAAAGAGATTGGTGTTCCTGCTTCCGGTTCCAAGGCTAGAAGATGGAGGGGTAAGAATGGATAAATGGCTAAAAAGTCCATGGACATTGCGTGTTGTAGCACTTGTGTTTGCTGTCCTTCTCTATGCCTACGTGAGTGCGGAAGCCGACGTAAACGATCGGGCAGGATCTGTTCCGGTCACAAGCTCTGATGAAACGAATACGGTCAGTGCACCTGTTGGCATTCGTATTGATGATTCAAAGTATGTTGTGAGCGGCGTACCAGAGAATATCTCGATGCAGCTTGTCGGTCCGGCGAGTGACGTCCGCGCTGCTATTCAGCAAAAAAACTATCAAGCTTATGTTGACCTGACAGATTTGAATACCGGAACGCATGAGGTGAAATTACAGTACGAGAATGTATCGGACAACCTGCAAGTGTATATGCAGCCAGCATCGATTGAAGTAACGATTGAAGAAAAAGCTTCACAGCAATTTAACGTGAGCGTAGGCTATACCAATGAAGACCAGTTGGCAGCAGGTTTTCAAGTAGATAGCTCTACAGTGGAACCTCAGACTGTTTCAATCGTAAGTACACAGGAGATCATTGATCAAATTAGCAGTGTACGGGCTTATGTAGATTTGACAGGTATCGATGGTGATATTACGAGCAAGCAAGCGCCTGTTAAAGTATATGATGCGCAAGGAAACGAGCTAAGTGTGAATGTAGAGCCAGAAACAGTAGAAGTATCGGTACAGGTGAGTAATCCGAGTAAGACCGTCCCGGTAGAAGTGAAAACAAAAGGGAAAGTACCGGAAGATATCTCAGTCGCTTCCTTGACACCGGAGAAGAATGAAGTAACCATCTATGGACCGCAGGATGCATTGGATGGTATTGACTCTATTAGTACAGAGGCAATAGACTTGTCTGCTATTAAAGAAAACCAAACAGTGGATGCAACGCTTTCCTTGCCGGAAGATGTGCGCGCTGTGAGCGACGAGAAGGTAGCCGTTGCTGTCGAATTGGAAGAGACAAGTGAGACGACCATCGATGATGTGCCTATAACAATCGAGAGCTTGCCGGAAGACTTGGAAGTTTCATTTAGTGATCCGCAGAATGAACAGATCAATGTGACCGTAAGCGGCGCAAGAGAAGTGATTGAAGGACTTACAGCTGAAGATATTACGGCAACCATAGACGGAGCCGACTTGGAAGAGGGCGAGCAGACCGTGCCGATTGATGTGGCAGGCCCAGATAATACAGCGTTCTCGTTAAGCCAAGATGAGGCGACAATTACTGTGCAGGCTGCTGAATCGACTGCTGAAGAAGCAACTGCCGAGGAAGAAACGAATACAGAAGAAGAATCATCAAATACAGATACACAAGCACAGACACAAACAGAGTGACTGTGAGCCATGTGAAGGAGAGGTAACAAATGGGAAAATATTTTGGGACAGATGGTGTCAGGGGGATTGCGAACGAGGAGCTTACCCCTGAGCTTGCTTTCAAATTAGGAAGATATGGCGGCTATGTGCTGACAAAAACGTCTGAGGATCGACCGAAAGTTATGATCGGACGGGATACACGTATCTCTGGTGAAATGTTAGAAGGCGCACTAGTTGCCGGCCTGTTATCAATTGGTGCGGAAGTGATGCGAGTTGGTATCATCTCCACACCAGGTGTTGCCTACCTAACGAAGAACATGGGAGCAGCTGCGGGTATTATGATTTCTGCTTCTCATAACCCAGTTCAGGATAATGGTATTAAATTCTTTGGTCCAGACGGTTACAAGCTTTCCGATGAACAAGAGAATGAGATTGAGCAGCTGATTGATGCTGAGACAGATGAACTGCCTCGCCCATCAGGAGCTGACCTTGGCCAAATTAATGACTATTTTGAAGGCGGTCAGAAATATATCCAGTATTTGAAACAGACAGTAGATAATGATTTCGAAGGACTTCATATTGCAATCGACTGTGCCCATGGAGCAACTTCTTCCATCGCTACACACTTGTTTGCAGATCTGGAAGCAGATATCTCCACAATCGGTACATCACCTGATGGACTGAATATTAACAAAAATGTTGGCTCAACTCATCCAGAAACATTGCGTGACTTTCTTCTGGAAAAAGAGGCGGATGTCGGCCTTGCATTTGATGGCGACGGCGACCGATTGATTGCTGTTGATGAGAAAGGTCAAATTGTCGATGGGGACAAGATTATGTACATCTGTGCCAAATACCTGAATGACAACGCACGCTTGCGTCATAACACAGTGGTTTCTACTGTAATGAGTAATATTGGTTTCTACCGCGCATTGGATCAGCATGGCATCAAGAGTAACAAAACGGCTGTCGGTGACAGATATGTAATGGAAGAGATGCGCCGCGGCAACTTTAATCTCGGCGGTGAGCAGTCTGGACATATCATCTTTTTAGATTACATGACGACTGGTGACGGCATGCTTGCAGCGCTGCAGCTTGTTAATGTGATGAAAGAGACTGGCAAAAAGTTATCCGAGCTTGCTGGCGAAGTAGAGATCTTCCCTCAAATTCTTAAGAATGTTCCAGTAACAGATAAACAGGAAGCCCTTGTGAATCAGCAGATTCTGGACGCGATTGCGGAAGTGGAACAAGAGCTTGGCGACCAAGGACGTGTGCTTGTACGCCCGTCTGGAACAGAATCACTTGTGCGAGTGATGGTCGAAGCACCGACAAAAGATGACTGTGAGCGTTACGCAGATCGAGTCGTTGCTGTTATCGAACAAGTATTAGGAACGAAGTAAAAATAACATATGCGCAAAGGAACGGAACATCTCCTTTGCGCATATGTTAATTTATGTAACAAGAAAGAATTGACCAACTGGAATTACTTCATGTAAAATGGAGAAGTTAGTCATTCTAGCAGGAAAGAGAGGATAGAGGTTAGCAGCACAAATAAAGCGCCAGGACTTATCCCGAGCGGTGGGGTAAGTTGACGAGGTGGAGGTTTATCGAAGTATTCGGCGGATGCCTCCCGATTGCACACATCTCAGTCGTTATGTTCAAGAGCCGAAAGCAGAGAGGCGACTTTCTGGATAAGGACCGAACAAGATGTGAAAAATAATAGATATACGAGAAAGGGGCAAACAACGCCCCAAGCTTTTAGAGCGCAGGCCGTTCGTTTGCCCCTTCCAGTCTTGAGGAGGACAACAACGACATGTGTGGAATAGTAGGATATATCGGACAGAATGATACAAAGGAAGTATTGCTTAACGGACTAGAGAAGCTGGAGTATCGCGGATACGATTCAGCAGGTATCGCAATTGAGAACGAGCAAGGCGTGAACCTTTTCAAAGTAAAAGGCCGTATTGCTGCATTGCGTGAAAAAGTTGATCACAACGTTTCATCCACGATGGGAATTGGCCATACACGCTGGGCGACACACGGTGCACCGAACGTAGATAACGCGCACCCCCACCAAAGCGCTTCTGGCAGATTCACTATCGTGCATAACGGCGTAATCGAGAACTATGTTGAAATTCGTAAAGAATACCTTTCTGACGTAACATTAAAAAGTGATACAGATACAGAAATCGTTGTACAGCTTATCGAAAAAATGCATGACGAATTGCAGGATACAGCGAAAGCATTCCGTAAAGCCGTTAGCTTGCTAACTGGTTCTTATGCGCTTGCAATGATTGATGCAGAAGATAATGAAACAATCTATGTAGCGAAAAACAAAAGCCCATTGCTAGTTGGTATCGGTGAAGGCTTTAACGTCGTAGCTAGTGATGCAATGGCAACACTTCGCGAAACAGATACGTATAAAGAAATCCGTGATAAAGAGATCGTTATCGTGCGCCGTGACAGCGTGGAAATCCAGCTGCTTGATGGTACAAAAGTAGAGCGCGAAACGTTCAAAACGGAAATCGATGCTGCTGATACAGAAAAAGGCACATACGATCACTTCATGCTAAAAGAAACGGATGAGCAGCCATTTGTTATCCGTAAGATCATTCAGCACTACCAAAATGAAGCAGAAGAAATCAAAATGGACCCTGCTATCCGTAATGCCATGCTAGATGCAGACCGTATCTATATTGTTGCAGCTGGAACGAGCTACAACGCCGGTCTGGTTGGTAAACAATTTATCGAAAACTTGGCTAAGATTCCAGTTGAAGTGCATATCGCGAGTGAATTCTCTTACAATATGCCGCTTCTATCAGAGAAGCCATTATTTATCTTCCTATCTCAGTCCGGTGAAACTGCCGACAGCAGAGCCGTATTGGTACAGGTAAAAGAACTCGGACACCCAGCACTAACAATCACAAACGTGCCAGGATCCACCCTTTCTCGTGAAGCAGACTTCACATTGCCGCTTTATGCAGGCCCGGAAATTGCGGTAGCCTCTACTAAAGCATATACAGCACAAATGGCTGTTATGCTATTACTTGCTGTAGACACAGCAAACGGCAAAGAAATCAAACTTGATTTCAACCCGCTGCAAGAGCTTGCAATTGTAGCGAATGCAATGGAAGTACTGACAGACCAAAAAGAAACATTCGAAACACTAGCACAAAATTATCTAAGTGAATCCCGAAACGCATTCTTCATCGGCCGCGGCGTCGATTACTTCGTCTGTGTCGAAGGATCACTAAAACTAAAAGAAATCTCTTACATCCAAGCAGAAGGCTTCGCTGGAGGAGAACTAAAACACGGAACAATCGCCTTGATCGAAGAAGGCACACCAGTCATCGCGCTCGCAACACAAAGCTCCGTTAACCACTCTATCCGTGGTAACGTACAAGAAGTAAACGCACGCGGTGCCAACACCCTGCTCATCAGCATGAAAGGCCTCGAGCATGACGAAGACGCCTTCGTTATCCCAGCTGTAAATGAGCTATTGTCACCACTAGTAAGTGTCGTACCATTGCAATTGCTTGCTTATTACGCAGCAGTTCAGCGTGGTGCTGATGTTGATAAGCCACGTAACTTGGCTAAGAGTGTTACGGTGGAATAAAAAAAGACTGATAAAGTTGTTCGATGGCAATAAAGTTAGTTAACTGATGTTCATATCAGTATTTACAAATCATACACCAAAGAAACCCCATACTTTTAACGTATGGGGTTTCTTTTTTACAGGAGGAAAATAACAAGTGCTTCAGTAAAGAGTTTCTGTATACCTTTAATTAAGGTAGCATATTATCAGCGAATAAACTGACTGAAAGATTCTACATTAAAAGGAGGAAGTTAGTGATGAATGATAATAAAATTTATTATGAGCGGGGAACAGATGATTTGAGATTAAAAAACGTACGTGCCCATAAGAGCAATTTAATAATAGCAATGTAGCAGATTATGCTGCCAAAGATAGCTTAGTCAGAGAGTTGTTTGGTAGTGTAGGAGATAATCTTAGCATTGAACACAACTTTCATTGTGACTTAGGATATAACATTCACGTTGGTGATAATTTTTATGCGGGCTATAACTGTACAATTTTAGACATGGCAGAGGTTAGAGTGGGTAACAATTGTATGTTAGGTCCTAATGTAGCGCTTTATACAGCTGGGCATAACATTCATCCTAAAGAACGAAATAAAAGTGGCTATGCAATTCCTATCACAATAGGTAATGATGTATGGATCGGTGGTAGTTGTGTCATTTTGGCGGGTGTTAAAGTTGGAGATAATTCGGTAGTTGCTGCTGGTTCTGTGGTTACAAAAGATGTGCCGGCAAATACAATAGTTGCAGGGAGTCCTGCTAAGATAATAAGAAATATTTAATTGGCACCTGCTGTTTGGGGGCAATATGAAGAATTACTAAAAGGACAAGAGTTAAAAACATAATGGTATGGAAATATAAAATCTAAAAAGTGTAAATATTTCAGAAGAAGATTGATTAAGAGATGAGCCAATATATAGACCTATCAAGCTCATGTTGTTCACGGAAATTGTGTTGCTCCCAAATAAATTCCTTTTTACGGTACTTTATATGGGTTAAGGAGGGTAAGTTGTTTAATACATAAAGCATTATTATTCGAAGCAATATTGTCTAACAATGAATACAGCCGTTTCATATGAAATGGTTTTTTTTTATACCAGATGTAAGACACTGTTATACTACTTGTATTAGGGATATTCCGGGAGGATTCTTTTTTTGTACGAACTACTTTGTCCTGCTTTCTTTGTCTGAAATAATTTTCATCGTGAATAGGGACATTGTGAAATAAGCCAGGCCTGCAATAATTCCTATGTAGGTAAATTCCTTAGTAATTAAATACGTACCTAGAGTATAGGCTATCATAAAGGCAATTGCCCCAATCAGAGAATGTTTCAACTAAAAATCATCCTTAAAATAACGTTTCTTTAAACAATAACACAATTATAAAAACTTTTGAAATATACGTCTATAAAGAACAGAGAGAGTTGGTATATATGAAATATACATATTATATTTGGCTTGCTTTACATGCTATTGTTTGGACGTTAGCTTATGAGAGCTTCGCAGCTGATATAAATGTGGAGCATCTTTTAGGAATAAGTATTTTCTTTATTCTTTTATTCATTGTGCCACTCTTTACAGAAAGCCCGCTGATTCAAACACTATTATTCTGCGTACAAGCTTTACTCATAATACCTATCTTTTACTCTGTAAATAACGATTTAAGTCCATATGCAATCCTCATACAATCCTTAATAATAGCAGAAGCCGTATTTTACCTTTCTCGAACTAAAAGTTTAGTAGTTATTGGTGTGCAACTTATAAGTGCCGCAGTAACCCTAATGATATCCTCACTCACTGTCCCGCAAATAATTTGGTGTGCAGTATTTTACCTTTTAGTAGTGACAGCCTTATTTTATCACCAAGTCATACATTACCAAGAGAAAGAAGCTCGATTAAGCAACGAAGCCTTACTTGAAGAATACAGGCGTATGAAGAGACAGCTTCTTGTCGAGGAGCAGAAAGCAAGACAAGATGAGCGGATGCTGATTGGGCATGAGATTCATGATTCGGTTGGGCATAAGCTGACTGCGCTGCTGTTTCAGTTTGAAGCGTTTCGTTTAACGGCGGCTGAGAAGGACAAGGAGACAGTCGAAAAGCTGAAGGAGCTGGCTGAACAAAGCTTGGAGGAGACGCGGCAGGCGGTGCGGTCCTTTAAGCAAAGGGAAGGGAGCGGACTGCAGGGTGTGATTCGGCTGATTCGGAAATTAGAGATTGAGAGTTTTATGAAAATCCAGTTTTCGGTGAAGCATGGGGCGTTTGCGGCTCCTTTGACTGGTGAGCAGTCTTTTGCGATTTATCGTGCTGTGCAGGAGGCATTGACGAATATTATGAAGCATAGTTCTACAAGAGAGGCGCAAGTCATTTTTGAGTCACCTGGCGGAAGTATCTTTCGTTTTGAGGTAATGAACGCTGCGACATATGATCCCTATTTTCAAGAAGGTTATGGGTTAAAGTCGATGCGGGAGCGTTTAGAAAAGGTCGGCGGTTCGCTGGAGATTGCGTATGAAGCTCAGCGTTTTTTGGTACGAGGCACGATAAGATTAGCAGACTGGAGCGGTTATGATGATTAGAATTTTGCTGGCTGAAGATCAAGTGATGGTTCGTCAGGGCTTAAAGATGATGATCGAAACGGACGAAGAGATTAGCGTGACCGGGGAAGCGGATAACGGGAAAGAAGCGGTTAAGTTATGTGAAAGACAGCTTTTCGATGTGGCCATCTTGGATATTCGTATGCCTGTGATGGATGGCATTGAAGCAGCGAAAATTCTCCGCTCACGCTTTCCTCATATAAAGATTCTTATGCTGACAACCTTTGATGATAATGAGTATGTGTTGAACGCCTTGAAGCTGGGAGTCAGCGGTTATATGCTGAAAAATGGCGATACGGCATCTCTTATTCGCTCGATTAAAAGCGCATTAAGCGGCGGCTTATCCTTACAAGATCAAGTTGCTTCGAAGGTGATGCCGATACTGCTGCAAAACCAACAAGAACGGCAAATTGACGCGACGTTGACCCCTAGAGAAAGAGCAATATTGAAGTGCATCGGTGAGGGGCTGAATAATAAGGAAGTTGCCGAGCGATTAGGTTTATCAATTGGGACCGTTAAAAATCAGACGAGTCACGTGCTGGATAAATTGGAGTTAAGGGATCGGACGCAGCTAGCTATTTACGCAATTCGCCACCGCCTTGTATAAAAAGTGACGAAAGTAACAAGTGACCAGTTGCAGAGTGACCATAGTCAGTAGTGGCTGTGGTCTTTTTTATTTATGATGCAAGTAACAACATTAAAGGGGGCAAAAACATGCTAGAAACCATCAACTTAAGCAAGTCCTTTAAAGGCAAGAAAGTCGTTCAGGATCTTAACTTGTATTTGGCAGATGGAGAATCAGTCGGATTACTTGGTCCAAACGGTGCTGGGAAATCTACAACCATCTCAATGATTTCTACGTTGATTAAGCCGACGAGCGGCAGAATCACGATGAACGGTGTGAACGCGATTGATAAACCAGGCGAGATTAGGCGTGTTTCAGGTGTAGTGCCGCAGGAATTGGCGTTGTATCAAGAGTTGTCCGCTTATGAGAATTTAAAGTTCTTTGGGTCGACCTATAAGTTGAGAGGCAAGGAACTAGCGAAAGCTATCCAGCAGGCTTTAGAGTTTGTCGGGCTGGATGATCGTAAAAAGGACTTAGTGAGGACCTATTCCGGCGGGATGAAACGCAGGCTGAATATTGCATCGGCACTTTTGCATCGTCCGCAAATATTAATATTGGATGAACCGACAGTCGGTATCGATCCGCAATCGAGAAATCATATTTTGGAAGCGGTGCGCGCACTGAATCAACAAGAGGGCACAACGGTTCTTTACACAAGTCATTACATGGAAGAAGTGGAGCAGCTCTGCGATCGATTATATATTATGGACCACGGCAAGGTTATTGCGGCAGGTACAAAAGAGGAATTACTGCGCATCTTATCGACCGAGGATAAAATAAAGGTGGAAGTAAACAAGCTGGATGAAGCCTTTGTCGAGCAGGTGAAAACAATTGAAGGAGTTTATAAGATAGAAGTTACGGAATTACAGCTGAAGATTATCGCTGCAAAAGGCACCAGCTTGATCAGTAAATTAGTTCATCTTACCGAAAAGCATCAAATCCAATTGCTTAATTTCCATACAGAAACGCCTAGTTTAGAAGATGTCTTTCTTCACTTAACAGGCCGCACACTGCGAGATTAAGGGGGTGTCATGATGCGAAGCTTTATAAAAAAAGATTTGCTGATTTTTTTACGGGACTGGAAAGAGCTGCTTACGGTGCTGTTGCTTCCGATTGTTTTGGTTGTCGTGCTAAATTTCGCCTTTGCTGGGTTGTTTGATAGTGACGATGAAGTAACGATGGATTTACAGTTAGCTGTCGTGAATCAAGATAACGAGTCTGAGGTATTGGGTCAGCTAAAGGAAAGATTGGTTCATGATGCAGCCTTTGAGGAGCAGGAGGCAAAGGCGGTTGCGGAAGCTGCAGGGGAAATACAGCCTGTTCAATTGCTGTCGGATTATTTGGAGAGTGACGAGGTAAAGGAATGGGTGACGGTTCATCATCTGGAGGAGAAAGCGGCGGCCGAGAAGGTGAAAGAGGGCGACCTCGATGGTATGCTGATCATTCCTCAAGGGTACACCGCGGATAGTTTATACGCGAACATTACAGGCGAACCTCCAACTTCATCATTGATTTATAAGATAGAAGAAGAAACAACAACTAGCAGTGCGCTGCAGCAGTTCATACAAGGTTTTATTGAACAATTAAATTATCAATTTGCCATCCAGGAAATAACGGATGGTACAGGAATAGAGGCAGCTCTTCCTAACGGCGGTTTGGAGGATATAGGTACTGCATACGACTTCACTATGACCCAGTATTTTACGATAGCATTGGGAGCACTATTTGCCTTATTCGTCGTAGCGACAGTAGCAATGAAAACAGGAGTGGAAATCAGGGACCACATATTCAACCGCATCTTATTAGCAAATAGCCATCCAATGCGGTTTTTGATTGGCAAGATGGCTGCGGCGGTCTGTCTGATTGTATTGCAGATTCTGTTTGTATTGCTTGTATCTCATTTTATGATGGGCGTATTTCCGGATCGCTCGTTCGTCTTTTGGGTTGGTATCTTGTTGATGGTTGTTTTGCTCGCGTTCGTGCTGTCGGGCTTAGCAGCTATTTATACGGCGGTTTTGTTGCGGATGACTAGTATTGATGCGGCAAATGGGATTTTTATGTTGGCTACTTTGCTGTTTGGTACATTAGGAGGAGGATTTTTTCCTATCTATATGCTCCCTGACTGGCTGCAGCAAATCGGTGTATGGACGCCGAACGGTCTCTTCCTTGCCATACTGACAGAGTGGATTCAATTTGAAAATCCATCCACTATTGTCCGGCCAAGCATGTTCATGATCGGCTTTTTCTTCCTGTTCACGTTCATTGGCTTAGCTTTGTTTCCTAAAAGGGGGAAAGCGCAATGAAGGATGTATTATGGGTGCAATTCGCAAAGGACAAACGAAAACCGCTGTTTGTATTATTATTGATCGCAGGAAGTATTGCTGCAACACTTTTATTTGGCGGCGGCATTCAATCTGTAACAACAGTTGCTATTTTCAGTGAAGAAGCCGATGCTGCCGAAATTGAAAAGAAGTGGGAAGGGTTATTAAATACAAATGACACCTTTACATTTGAAGTGGTAGAACCAGAAAAAGCGCGTGAAGACATAAAGAAAGGCAATAGCGATGTGGCAGTAAAGCTCATGGAAGATGAGTATCGACTGCTGGTGTCCAAAAATATGCCGAGTGTTTCCTCTGTCGAACAGCATGTGAAGAAGGTGTTTCAACAAGAAGCACAAATCAATGCTGTAGAGTCACAACAAGGGGAAAGAGATGTGCGGGAGGAAATAGAGAGCTATCTTGATGATCCGCCGTTTCAGATGGTAGCGCAAGGATTGGATAGCAAACAGATTCCAACGTACAACATACGTACGCAATTGCTGTTTGCCTTCACGTTCTTAATCTCGATGTTCATTCTTGGATTCAAGGTTAACAATGTAACGCAAGATAAAGTCTCAGGTATTTGGGATCGAATGATTTTATCCCCCTTGAAGAAAACAAATATGTACAGTGGTTATTTGTTATATAGTTTTCTGATTACGATGTTTCAAATTGTAGTCGTACTGGTCGTGTTTAAGTATATCTTACATTACGATGTGGGAGATAATTTGTGGCTTATTATCCTCATTGCTGCCTGCTTTACATTCGGCATGATCAGTATTGCCATGCTGATTACAGGATTTGTCAGGACGCCGGAGCAGTTTTATGCCATCTATCCGTCCGTCATCCCGGTGATTCCCCTTGTAAGCGGTGTTTATATGATGCCAGGAACGATTACGAATCCTGTGCTGCTGTTTATTGGAGATCTATTCCCGCTGGCCCATGCGATGGAAGCAATCATGTCTGTTGTGTTCTATGGTGCCGGTCTGCAAGATGTGATGATGTCGCTGTTGTATATGCTGCTCATTGGTATAGTGGCTATGGGCGTGGGGATTAATCTGGTAGAGCGAAGGAGTAATTAGTTACGAAGGGGCTGAATCAGTGATTCAGCCCCTTTTCTCTGTACAATTTATGCTATCAATTGGATAATTTACATATTAATCTTGAAAGTAGTGAAAGAAGGAGATAGTTAGAATGCAAGTATTGGGTATACATCTGTAAAACTATGTTAAATCAGAGGCTATTGTCTGCCCGTTAGGAATCTGCTTAATAAAGGAGAAAGCTCTATGATAGTACATGGAACAAAATTACGACGTTCAGAACGAAGGGCGCCCAAATCGAGGAGCATGCCGTTTGATAGAAAGTATGTAAGGAAAGCTTATTTGATTGGGCTGATGGGGTGCATCGCCACTTTTCTGTTATTTTATTTTACGGATAATCTTGGAATGTTTCCTGTTATTATAATCTCGTATGTTTTATTTCCTTTTGCGAAGTTCTTTTATGACGTTCTTTTGGGTTTCAGACTCGCTCGCAGAATAAAGAAAACGAAAAATTGGCTGCTGCAAAGGGAGATAGAACAGTTTCAGTATGCAATGTATGGTTTCTTTATATTTGTCTTGAGTATGTTTTTAGCTCCGCCCGGTATGTTGTTTTTGATAATGAGATATGTAGTAAGACTGTATCAGGTTAATAGGAAAAACTATTAGATAGAACGTATATCCAGATGATCACCTTTTGATTTCCCCGTGTATGGAAATTGGTACTTGTTTTATTAGAATCCAATTGTGAAAGGACTGTTAGTAAAATAGAATTGTATAGGATGTATACTTTAATTCTACCTCTTCCGTATCGGATATACAACAGGGCGCCTAATAGGGAAATATACGAATGTAACTGTAGGTGCTTCGGGATATGTAAAAGCTAAAAAAAATTTGTACGTACATATGCAGGGTGTGGAGGGAATGGAGCTTCTCGAGGACCATAAACTTATAAAGAATATATCTTAGAAACAAGGATTTTCTACTTATTGACAACTTCCTCAAATCCTCTTAATCTTAAACTAGTATTATGAAAGCGTTATCATTAAAGGGGGAGGAAAGATATGAAAGCGAACAAGCGTATACTTGTAACGTCAATGCTGTCTGTTGTATTACTTATACCTGCTATACCGGGCGGGGATACTTTAGCAAAGGATAAGAGTGGAAAAGGTAAGATTCCTGTATTCGAAAATGTCTCTGTTCATGATCCATCCTTCATCGAAGCGGATGACCAGTACTATGTCTTTGGTTCTCATTTAGCTGCAGCGAAAACAAAAGACCTTATGAAGTGGAAGATGGTCGATTCTGGTGTGCGTGATGGCAATAAATTAATTCCTAATGTGACGGAAGAATTGAAGGAGACGCTTGATTGGGCGCAGACGGATACGCTTTGGGCGGCAGATGTGATTCAGCTGGCGGATGGAAAGTTTTATATGTACTACAATGCGTGTAAGGGTGATTCGCCGCGGTCTGCAATGGGCGTGGCGGTGGCAGATAATATCGAGGGGCCTTATGAGGATACGGGTATTATCTTAAAGTCGGGTATGTGGGATGAGCCGAGTGAGGATGGTACGATTTACGATGCGACGAAGCATCCGAATGTAGTAGATCCGGATGTGTTCTATGATAAAGACGGCAAGCTGTGGATGGTGTATGGTTCATATTCTGGCGGTATCTTTATTATGGAAATGGATGAGAACACGGGCAAGCCTCTTTCAGGACAAGGATATGGGAAGAAGTTAATGGGCGGTAATCATAGCCGGATTGAAGGACCAGCAATGATGTACAGTCCGGAAACAAACTATTATTATATGTTCCTGTCTTTCGGCGGATTGGATTCGTTTGGCGGCTATAATATTCGCGTGGTGCGCTCTGCATCTCCGGATGGACCATTCTATGATGCGGAAGGAAACGACATGATTGATGTTAAAGCGGATCCGGACTTGCCGCTGTTTGATGACAAGTCGATTGAGCCTTATGGCGTAAAGCTGCTTGGAAATAACTTGTTTGAGAAGAAGGTGGGTGATCCGGGTGAGGAGCCGGGTATCGGTTATGTTTCGCCAGGTCATAATACAGCTTTCTATGATGAGGAGACAAAAAATCATTATTTGATTTTCCACTCTCGTTTCCCAGACCGCGGGGAAGAGCATGAAGTACGGGTGCATCAAATGCATATGAACAATGACGGCTGGCCAGTTGTGGCGCCTTCTCGAAATACGAACGAGACGGAAGCAAAAATCAAGCTGAAGGATATGGCTGGGGATTATCAATATGTGAATCATGGCAAAGATATTTCGGCTGATGTGAAAACCTCGGAGAAGATTACGCTGAAACCGAACGGAAGAGTCGAAGGTGCCGTACAAGGAAAGTGGAAGCGTGGTAAGGATAACGAGATTACCTTGACGATTGATGGAGAGAAGTATAATGGATTCTTCTTGAAGCAGTGGGATGAGGCTGCAGAGGAGTACGATACAACGTTCACCGCTCTTTCTGATAAAGGTGTAGCTGTCTGGGGTAATCGAATGAAAGACATGAAGGACAAGGAAGTTTTGGCTGCGGTGAAAGAGGACTTAACAATTCCAAACAGCGACAATTTGTATCAAAGCGTTGAACTGCCAACCGAGGGTACACATGAGTCTGCGATCAGATGGACTTCCTCCAATCCAGATGTGATAGAGGCAGACGGCACCATTCACCGACCAGAAGCAGGAAGCGGCGACGGAGAAGCAACACTGACGGCGAATATCCAAGCGGGCAAAAAGAAAGCGACAAAATCCTACCAAGTGACGGTAAAGCAGCAAGCATCCGAGCCTGAAATTGCACAGTACCATTTTGATAATCCAGGCAGCAGGGAAGCGGCAGATGCTTCAGGAAATAAGCTGTCCGCTCCATTGAAAGGCAATGCAGTCCAAACAGAAGATGGCAAGCTGGCGTTAGATGGCAAAGACAGCTATGTAGAATTGCCGCCGCTTGCAGCGGACGCAGAGGATTTCACTTTCTCTGCTTTCGTGAATTGGCAAGGCGGTGCTGCTTGGCAGCGGATTTTCGATATCGGTGCCAGCAATAGCAGGAATATGTTCCTTACCCCGTCCGACGGAAACGGCAAGCTGCGATTTACGATTCATGACGGTGCTGATCAAAGTATAACAGCTGACACAGCACTGCCGGTGAATGAATGGGTGCATCTTGCGGTAACGCTTGAAGGAAATACAGGAAAACTGTATGTGAATGGACAGCTTGCTGGTACAAATGAAAATATCACGGCGAATCCATCTGACATCTTGGGAAATACAAATTATATAGGCAGAAGCCGTTACAGTGCCGATCCATTCTTTGCTGGCGAGATGGATGAGGTAGCGTTTTATCGAAAAGCGCTGCGCAGTGAGGAATTAAATAACGAATGATATGCAAAAGACCGCTATTGGAGAAAACCCATTAGCGGTTCTTTTTAGATTACACATTTATAAATCCTTCTTCGTTCAGCCACGTATATGTCATATCAATAAATTTCTCTGTAGCTGGGGAACGATTCGTTTTAGAGGCCATGCCAATCAATCGAAAACAATCTGTTTCCAGTCCGATGATGCGGATATTTGCTGGCAGATTAGCTAATGTTAATTCTGGCCGGATACTAATTCCCAGGTTGTTTTCTACCATTGCAAAGATAGCTTGATCGTCTGAAACGCGAAATTTAATGGTCAAGTTCTTTTGATTTTCGGCAAAAAGTAGTCCAATGTCGTTATCCCAGCTTTCGCTTGGCATAATCAGCGGTTCTTTTTCGATTTCATGAAAAGATAGCTTTTCGTTGTTAGGTAATGGATAGTTATGTGAGGCGATGCAAACCATCTTATCTTTATGTAAAGGCAGAAACTGAAATGGTTTAGGAGCTGGGGAAACGAAAAAACTGCAGTCAATGTTTCCGTTCGCAAGCCACTTTTCCAAAGTTGTGTAATCTCCTTCGCATAATTTTAAGGTGATTCCCGGATGTGCAGATTGAAAGTGTTTGATAAGGTGGGGCAGCCATTTGATAGAGATGCTGGAAAAGGATCCTATGCGGACAATGCCTGTTTCAAGACCATTAATCGCCGCTGCTTCTTGTTTGATTTTTTCATTTGTCATGATGATGTCGTGGATGTATGGAAGAATGCGTTCACCGTTATTGGTTAATTGGATACCAGATCGGTTCCTTGTGAGAAGGGTGAACCCCAGCTCTTTTTCAAGGTTTGTTATGGCATGGCTAATACCGGGCTGGGTTAGGTTCAGTGTTTCCGCAGCTTTCGTTAAACTTCCGCATTGAACGATTGTGTGAAATATTTCGTATCGGCTCAGCGTCATCGTCATTCTCCTTGTATTAGGTTTACTTATGCACAACATAATTAACATTCATTTTACTAATTTAAAAGAAGCGGGTTATACTGGATACAATACAACAAAGGCTTTCGGATTGAAAACACTTTTCAGAACAGAAAATATCTATCAGGTGAATAACTAAAAATCTTATTTAAAAATGTAAGCGTTTTAATTGTAGGTGGACATTTGGGGAATGGCATCATACTGGCGTTTTGGAATAAAGTATGGCAGGAAATCGCACAACAAGATGGTAAGTTTGCAGAAAAAATTTATTATTAAAGATAGAGAGGCAAATCATTTCGAGATTGATTTGGAAAGGAAAAACATCAAATTTACCAATATGCATACGCAGTCAGTCTCCCAAGATACTATTTTAGGAGGAATTCCAATGGGCATGGAGGCAAAGTTATCAGTTAAGGATATTCTGTGTACAAAGCATTTTAAGGACGCGAAAGTAGTTGCTGGTCATGATGGTTTGCAGCGGCTAATCAGGTGGGTGCATGTGTTAGAAGTAACAGCTATTGATGATCTTTTGCATGGTAATGAACTTATCCTTTCAACAGGAGTTGGCTGGAAGGAAGGTCACGTATCTTTTTACTCGCTTGTTGAGGAGTTTATCCGCTGTAACGCTGCTGGAATTTGCATTGAATTAGGTACCTATATTTCTGAAATCCCGCCCACAATTATTGAGCTAGCCAACAAGCACGGATTCCCAATTATCACGTTTGCGAAGCAAGTCAAATTCATTGATATTACACACGAAATTCATAGTCTGCTTATACAGCGGCATTATCAAATACTCACTGATTTGGAGCATTATTCGAATTCGTTGAATCAGCTGCTGCTATCTTCTAGTCCGCATCGAAAAATCTTGCACCTTTTGCATGATCAGTTGAAAGTAACAGTTTACTATATCCCGGCAAAAGGCGATGTAGAAGTGATTCCGCTGCAAAAAAGCAGTGAAAAGATGACGTGTACAGCATCATTAAAAGAACATTTAACGGCTAAGCCAAATGTTAGCTGCCAGCCTGTTCAAGCTGGCAACCATATTTTTGCTGATTTGTTTATCGTCTCTGCTGACAGAGAGTTAACGCAGCTGGACCATCTTATTCTTAATAGGAGTGCGACTGCATTAGCACAAATCCGCATGCGAGACTTGTACTTTGAAGAACAAAGAAGAGAAGAAGACGGACATTGGATCAGTTCTTGGCTGAAAGGAGAATACAGCGAAGTGCAGCTTCAAAGCTATCTGCTGGATATGAATGCCACATTGAATGTGAACAGCTGTACGGTAATGCTGTTTAAAACGAATCAGATAGCGAAGGTAAAAACAGAATTTACGTATTACAAAATGTATGCCCGAACTATATTTGAGCGTAAAGGTATTTACCCGTTCATGCATATAGAAAAGGATACGGTCATCTTTATTCTCGTCAATATGCGAAAAGACAGCGATTTTAAATGCCGTGTGCAGGAAGTTATTCAGCATCTGCGGGAAGGAAAGTTTGCGAACAAAGAACAGTTTTCACAGAGTGAGTGGAGTGTAGGGAAGATTGTGACGAAGCTATCTTTGATTAAAAACAGCTACCACACCGCCAAAGAAACAATGAACCTAAGAAAGCAGCTGCCAAATGAATTGCTAGACTACTTTTACGAAGATCTTTATATCTTCCGTCTTGTCTTAGCGGCTCAAGATCAAGGTGTCTTACAGGACTTTATCTACGACTATATCGGCCCGGTTCTTGAGCATGATCAAGGCACAAACGGCGAGTTGTTAAAAACATTAAAAGTGTATCTGCGCTGTAAGGGAGCAAAAAAGGAAACGGCAGAACAGCTTCATATCGTTCGGCAAACGCTTTATCATCGGCTGGAGCGCTTATATGAATTGATCGGCCAAGATTTTATGGAACCTTACAAGCGGCAGGCAATTGAAGCTTCCATTGCAGCATATGATTACACATCTGCATCGAAACTTCCGAATGAATATCAGATAAAATTCTCCTAAGGGAATGAGGCTTTTTGTTCAGACGAACAGAGCCTCTTTTTTTATGGGATTTTTTTGCCGCAGAAAATGACGTGCATCTTTTTTACACTGTGTCCAATGAAGTAGCGGACGGAGGGAAATATACTTGCCTTATATAAAGCAGTAGGAAAACGGAAAAGGAGGAGAAACGATGGTATCTACACAAACAGTGCAAAAATTGAAGAACTATATAGGTGGGAAATGGGTGGACTCACAATCGAATGATTGGGAAGAAGTCCCGAACCCGGCTACAGGTGAAATTATTGCTCGGGTCCCTCTTTCGACGAAGCAGGAACTGAACAGCGCTGTAGAAAATGCTCAGGCGGCTTTTCAAGACTGGAAAAAGGTGCCTGTTCCAAAGCGCGCTCGTATCTTGTTCCGGTACCAGCAATTATTGGTTGATCATTGGGATGAACTGGCGAAGCTGGTCACGCTTGAGAATGGAAAAAGCTATAAAGAAGCGCATGGAGAAGTGTTGCGAGGAATTGAATGCGTCGAATTTGCTGCCGGAGTTCCGACACTTATGATGGGCGAACAGCTGCCGGATATTGCTACAGGTGTAGAATCTGGGCTGTATCGTTACCCGATCGGTGTTATCGGCGGGATTACGCCGTTTAACTTCCCGATGATGGTTCCTTGCTGGATGTTCCCGCTAGCGATTGCGTGTGGAAATACATTCGTGTTGAAACCGTCCGAGCGTACACCGCTGCTAGCAGGTCGATTGGCAGAATTGTTTAAAGAAGCAGGTCTTCCGGATGGCGTTTTAAATATTGTGCATGGGGCACATGATGTAGTAAATGGCATCTTGGAGAATGACGATGTGAAAGCTGTATCGTTCGTAGGATCACAGCCTGTCGCAGAATACATTTATAAAACCGCAGCAGCGAATGGCAAACGTGTTCAGGCACTTGCCGGAGCAAAAAATCACTCCATTGTTATGCCTGATGCTGATTTGGACTTGGCAGTGACGAATATTATTGGAGCTGCTTTTGGTTCTGCCGGTGAACGCTGCATGGCAGCATCTGTGGTCGTGACCGTGGGCGATGTGGCGGATCGCTTGGTTGACAGACTGAAACAAGCTGCCGATGCGATTGAGATTGGAAATGGATTGGATGAGGGTGTCTTCCTTGGTCCAGTTATTCGCGAAGAACATAAGCAGCGTACAGTGAAATACATTGAAATCGGTGAGGATGAAGGAGCTGCCTTGATACGAGATGGCAGAAGTGACGCAGAAATTGAGGGTGGTTACTTTGTCGGACCGACAATTTTTGATCGTGTGCAGCCAGAAATGAAGATATGGGAAGATGAGATTTTTGCACCTGTTTTGTCCATCGTACGTGTGGAGACAATAGAGGAAGCAATCAAACTCACCAACCAGTCGAAGTTTGCAAATGGTGCTTGTTTGTACACTGATAGTGCCAAAGCGGTTCGCACTTTCCGTGAAGAGATTGATGCAGGAATGCTTGGCGTTAACCTTGGTGTGCCAGCTCCGATGGCATTCTTCCCATTCTCGGGTTACAAGCAATCTTTCTATGGCGATTTACATGCGAATGGGAAAGATGGAGTGGAATTTTATACACGGAAAAAGATGCTGACAGGACGTTATTAATCTAAGACAGATTGGAGGTTATGCGTTATGGAAGATACGAAGAGCTTGCAAGCTGCAGACGAAAAACATCTTTGGCATGCGATGAGAGGAGCGGCTGCAAATCCAGCCAATCTCATTATCACCAATGCAGAAGGTGCGTGGGTAACAGACTCGGAAGGAAACAAATACTTAGACGGAATGTCCGGATTATGGTGTGTAAACGTTGGGTACGGGCGAAAAGAGCTTGCGAAAGCAGCTTATGAACAATTAGAGGAAATGCCGTATTACCCTTTAACACAAAGCCATATTCCAGCTATAAAACTGGCGGAGAAATTAAATGAATGGCTCGGAGATGACTATGTCATTTTCTTCTCAAACAGTGGGTCAGAAGCAAATGAAACAGCGTTTAAGATCGCAAGGCAGTACCACCAGCAGCGGGGAGATAGCGGACGGTTTAAGTTTATCTCCCGCTATCGTGCTTATCATGGCAATACAATGGGAGCTCTTGCGGCAACAGGGCAGGCACAAAGGAAATTCAAATACGAACCACTTGGCCAAGGGTTTCTTCATGTAAAGCCGCCAGATACGTACAGAAATCCAGATGACGTGCACACGCTTGCCAGTGCCGATGAAATCGACCATATGATGACATGGGAATTAAGTGAAACGATTGCTGGTGTGATTATGGAGCCGATTATAACAGGCGGCGGCATTCTGATGCCTCCTGAGGGATATATGGCTAAAGTGCAAGAGATCTGCAACAAGCATGGGGCGCTGTTAATTTGTGATGAAGTGATTTGCGGCTTTGGCAGAACAGGCAAACCGTTTGGCTTCATGAATTATGATGTGCAGCCAGATATTATTACAATGGCAAAAGGAATTACAAGCGGTTATTTACCGCTTTCCGCAACAGCGGTGAAAAGAGAAATTTTTGAGGCTTATACAGGAGCAGGTGATTATGAGCGTTTTCGTCATGTGAACACGTATGGCGGAAGCCCGGCAGCTTGTGCTGTAGCGCTGAAGAACTTAGAGATTCTAGAAAATGAAGGATTGGTTGATCGATCTCAAGAAGTCGGAGAACGGCTGCTGCAGGAATTAAAAGAAACAGAAGAACATCCGAACGTAGGAAATGTACGCGGAAAAGGCTTGCTTGTCGGTATTGAATTGGTAAAGGATAAGCAAACGAAAGAGCCGCTGGAAGTAGCGAAAGTAAATCAAGTAGTAGCAGCTTGCCGGGAAAAGGGCTTGCTGATCGGTAAAAATGGAGATACAGTCGCAGGCTATAATAACATCTTGCAATTATCTCCCCCGTTAACAATTACAGATGATGACCTTGCCTTTATGGTAAATACATTAAAAACAAGTATAGCAGCATTGTAAATCAGAGTGCATCTATAGAAGCTGATACAAGAGAAGAGGCGGTGTGCGTTTCTTTTGTATCAGCTTTACCTTTTTTTGCTGGATGCAGCTGTATTTCTGTCGCAATAAAATGTAAGCGTTTACTATGAGAGGGTGAGTAATTGTATAATCAAGGAGCATGAATACTTTACAGGGTGTCTAGTGAAGGTGTTTTCCACATGGTGTAAAATTCTTAATATTAGAAAAGTAAGAAGGGTTACTGTATGGATGAGCAGAAGATTTAGGAAACATGTGAAAAGAAAGATAAAGGCAGTACGTGGAGCAGTCTGTTAGCCATACATAATGGGGAGTGGTAAAGCGTCAGAAAGTGACGAATGGGAACTGCCAATAAAGGAAGGAGTTTCATCCGATGGAGGCATTTGTGACTTGGTTGAATGGTTTTGTATGGAGTCCTGCGCTGATTTTCACCTTGCTTGGTTTAGGTTTATTTTATTCCTTTGCAACGCGTTTTCTTCAGTTTCGGCTGCTGAAGGATATGGTGGTGCTGCTATTCGAAAGCAAAGGATCTGATGCGGGGTTGTCTTCGTTTCAAGCTTTAGCATTATCTATATCAAGCCGCGTCGGCGTTGGAACAA
Organism: Terribacillus aidingensis; assembly: GCF_900215625.1. Lineage (GTDB taxonomy): Bacteria > Bacillota > Bacilli > Bacillales > Amphibacillaceae > Terribacillus > Terribacillus aidingensis. The sequence continues at coordinate 92,298 of NZ_OBEK01000006.1, read as the reverse complement.
TTGCTGGTGTTGCGACGGCCATCGCTTATGGCGGCCCAGGTGCTGTTTTTTGGATGTGGGTGATGACATGTCTGGGAGCGTGTACCGCTTTTATAGAGACGACGCTGGCGCAAGTATACAAGCGGAATTTGCATAATGAATTTCGAGGAGGTACACCCTTTTTCATTGAAAAAGGATTAAAAGTCAAATGGCTGGCTGTTGTATTTGCCGTCCTGACGCTAATTGCTTGTTCGGTACTAATGCCAGGTATACAAGTAAATACGGTGGCATTAGCAATGGATGAAGCATTTGGCTTACGTCCGATTATTACAGGCACGTTGATGGTTGTCGTGCTAGCCGTAATTATCTTCGGAGGGGTCAAGCGAATAGCGAAGACTGCTGAATTGATTGTTCCGTTTATGGCGGGTGCATATGTTTTAGTCTGTATGATCGTCCTTATCAGCCATGCTTCCGAACTCCCGGGGATTGTGGCGCTTATTTTCAGCAGTGCTTTTGGAGCGGATTCTGCTTTTGGAGGAATTGTTGGATCGGCAATTGTATGGGGCGTTAAAAGGGGAACCTTTGCCAATGCTGCAGGATTTGGCAGTGAAACCTTTTATCCTGCTGCTACAGAAGTATCTCATCCTGCCAAGCAAGGATTAGTACAAGCATTTTCTGTGTACATTGACACATTAGTCCTTTGTACAGCCACAGCATTTATGATTCTTGTAACAGGCATGTACAATGTGACACCAGAAGGAAAAGAGCCGATCGTCAGCTCACTCGAAAATACAGAGCCTGGAATTGTGTATGCGCAAGAAGCAGTCGAGTCGGTTATTCCTGGATTCGGTGCACCGTTTATGGCGATTGCCATTCTCCTTTTCGCTTTCACTACGTTGATGACGTATTTCTATATAGCAGACACAAACCTTGCTTTCTTAAATAGAAAGCGCAAGTATCAGTTAAGATGGCCGACGCGCGTGCTGCAAGTTGCCCTTCTGGTTACCGTGTTTTATTGCAGCATTAACACGTCTGCGTTTGCTTGGGCGCTAGGGGATTTGGGTTTTGGTACGATGGCTTGGCTGAACCTTATTAGTATACTCCTCCTTACGAAGCCAGCGCTGCGGGTGCTAAAAGATTATGAGCGCCAGAAGAAGGAAGGCAAGGACCCTGTGTTCGACCCAGCCGAAGCAGGAATTACGGATGCAGAATTTTGGGAAGAACGAAAGGCGGAACAAGAGCATGCAGAAAAAATGGATCAAGCAAATTTAAGGTAATAGATGACATTCAACCAACTACAGTGCGTGTAGTTGGTTATTTAATGCGTGCATTTCTTGTTTATAAAATTGTGTCTAATCGTTAAGATTCTATATCTTACACAGTGTCTAATGGCAGGGGAGCGAAAATATCTTATCTTTAATGTAATCACTTAATACATCAGATAGCGAAGGGGTGAGTGGATGAATTTGACTGCTAAAGAAGTAGACGCTTTTCTGACGAGCCGCGATGTTACACAAAAAATGTACATCAATGGGCAGTGGGTCATTAGCGAAAGCGAACAAACGAGACAAATTATTAATCCTGCCAATGGCGAGGTTATCGGAACAGTAGCAGAAGGTTCAAAAGCAGATGCCAAAAAGGCAGTAGCAGCTGCTCGGCAAGCTTTCTACGAAAATGGCTGGATGGACAGCAAAGCACGTGATCGGGCAGAGCTGCTATGGCAGGTTGCCAGCAAATTAGAAGCGAGAAAAGAAGAATTTGCGGCGATTGATACGCTGAATAACGGCAAAACCTTGCGTGAGTCACTGGAGGATGTGGAAGACGCTGTGAATCAACTGCGTTATTATGCTGGATTGGCGACAAAGCCGCATGGGCAGACGTACGATGTTCCGGACGATATTCAAGCGATGGTTGTCCGCGAAGCTGTTGGAGTTGTCAGTATCATCGTTCCTTGGAATTATCCTTTAGTGATGGCCAATCAGAAGATTGCAGCTGCTCTGGCAGCAGGGTGCACAGTTGTTGTAAAACCGGCAGAGCTCACACCTCTTTCTGTTATTCGTTTAGTTGAGATTATGGACGAAACAGGGTTTCCGCCCGGCGTCGTGAACTTGGTACTCGGAGACGGAAAAGAAGTGGGTGCTCAGTTAGCGGCTGATCCAGATGTGGATAAGGTCTCTTTCACTGGCGGTACTAGTACTGGCATTTACATTATGAAGTCGGCGGCTGATACAGTGAAGAACATCAGCTTAGAACTAGGTGGAAAATCGCCGAATATTGTGTTTGCTGATGCTGAATTTGAGACGGCAGTTGATTATGCGTTAAACGCAATCTTCGCTAATCAAGGGCAGGTTTGCTCCGCTGGCTCTCGTTTAGTGATTGAGGAAAGTCTTTATGAAAAGTTTGTACCGGAATTAGTACGGCGTGCGAAACAGATAACTGTTGGACCCGGCTGGGAGGAAGGCGCTGAAATGGGGCCTCTCGTTTCTGAGGCGCACATGGAAAAGGTGCTGCGTTACATTGAAATTGGAAAAGAAGAAGGCGCCACATTGCTATGCGGCGGCAGCCGAATGACGGAAGGCGACCTGGCTAGGGGATACTTTGTAGAGCCAACCATTTTTACGAATACATTGCCTGATATGCGAATTGTTCAGGAAGAAATATTTGGACCTGTATTAGTCATTCAAACGTTCCGAACAGAAGAAGAGGCTATTACGCTGGCTAATGGAACGAATTTTGGCTTGGCTGCTGCAGTCTTCACTCAAGATGGAGCGAAAGCGCAGCGCGTTATCCGCCGTATACGGGCAGGTATTACGTGGATCAATACATACCACCCTACATTCAATGAAGCGCCTTGGGGTGGTTATAAACAGAGTGGGATAGGAAGAGACTTGGGCACTTACGGATTCGAAGAATATCTGGAAACAAAGCAAATCAATACGAATTTAAACATAGAGCCTTCCGGTTTCTTTAAAGGCAAATAGAACCAACCACGTTATCCGAAGGAGACTTGAGATGGAGAGTTTTGATGTTATCGTCATTGGAGCTGGCGTCATCGGATCTAGTGTGGCGTACCACTTAGTGAAAAAGGGATTGGATGTTGCTTTGATTGAAAAGGGAGGCATTGCAGCTGGTACATCCAGCAGATGTGATGCTGTTGCCTTGATCTGTGATAAGAAACCGGGCATCGATACAGAAATCGGTTACGCAAGTATCCAGCTTTTCAAACAGCTGGCGCAGGAGCTTTCGGTTGATTTCGAGTTTAGTTCTCGAGGAAGTTTATATGTTTGTGAGACAGAGAGGGAGCTTGAGATTGCACAAGGCTATGTAGCGGATCAAGTGCGAGATGGCTATGATATGCGGATGGTCGATCCGCATGAATTGCTGGATATTGAACCATACTTGGCACCGGACTTGGCTGGGGGAATTTGGACGGAAGCGGATTCATCTATGAATCCATATAAGCTGTGCTACGCCTTTGTCGAGGAAGGTAAAAAGCTGGGGCTGAAGGTTTTCGATTACCATGCTGTCTCAGAGATTCAACGAGACGTCCAAGGTAAAATAGAGCGTGTCGTAACGGATAGAGGAACTTTTAAAACGCGGAAGATTGTTAACTGTGCCGGCGTCTGGTCTCCAAAGATTGCAGGCATGGTAGGAATTGAGATACCGATTGTTCCGCGAAAAGGCATAGTGCTCATAACGGAGAAAACATCCAAGCAAATTACCAGACAGAAAGTACATGAGTTTGGTTATATGCTTTCCAAATTTGAAGATATACATTTCAAGCGCAATGTAAGTGAACTGGTTGAAAAGCATAATGTGGCCTTTACGATTGAACCGACAGATGCCCACAACTTTTTGGTTGGAGGACATCGAGCTTTTAAGGGATTTGATATTCGTTCGGAGATTGACGTGATGCAGGCAATTGCAGAGCGAGCGCTGCGTTTCCTTCCGGTATTGCGAGATCTTAATTGCATTAGGGCTTATGCAGGTGTAAGACCGTGGGTTCCAGACCACCTGCCAATTGTCTCAGAAGTAGAAGAGGTGCCAGGATTTTTCATTGCCAGCGGTCATGAAGGGGATGGCATCAGCATGTCTCCTATTACCGGAAAGATGGTGGCGCAGCTTATTACAGGCGAGCCAACTGACTTTAACATTGATAAGTTGAATTTTTCCAGATATAAAAAATCAAATGCAGTCTAAGAAGAAAATTAGAGGAGGAATTATAATGTACGTACCTAAAGGAATGATCCCGGCAATGCCTACCCCGTTCAAACAAGATGGAAGTGTGGATTTTGAAGCTTACAGTTCCCTGATTGATCATCTTATTGAAGGCGGCGTGCACTGTTTATTAGCGGGCGGAAGCACTGGAGAATATTCATTAATGACAATGGAAGAGCGGAAGCAAGTCTTAAAGGCCGCATGTGATGCAGCGGATGGACGGACGCCAATCATGGCGGGGACGAGTTGTCACCGCACGGAAGACACAATTGCACTAACGCAATATGCAGCCGAGGTGGGAGCAGATTGTGCCTTGGTGATAACGCCATATTATATGAAAACGAGCAGACAGGGAATTATTGATTACTTCAGCACTATTGCACAGCAGTCTAGTATCGGAATCGTTATATATCATTACCCTGGTGCCACAAATGTTGAACTGGATCCAGAGCTGATCCGCGAACTTAGCCAAGTAGAAGGCATTGTCGGTGTGAAAAATACGACAGATCAAGAGCATACGTGTAAAGTAATTGCGTTGACAAAGGATCAAACAGACTTTTCGGTGCTGACTGGATTTGAGCATTTAATTCTGCCGACACTTGCAGCAGGAGGAGACGGAGCGACAGGTATCGTGCATAACTTAGTTCCAAAAGAGATTGTGAAAATGTACGATTTATTTGTAAAAGACAACGATTTGCAAGGTGCGTTGCAAGTGAGCCAACAGCTATTACCTTTGTATGATTATGTGGAAGCAGAGCCATCTCCAGGACCTGTGAAGGCTGGCCTGGATATGATTGGGCTAAGAGGCGGAACGGTTAGATCTCCGCTAGTTGGTGCGTCCGAGGAACTGCAAGCCAAGATGAAAGAAACATTACAAACGCTTGGGTATACTGCTAATCCCGTTTAAGAAGCAGCTATTATAAAGGAAAATCAGTCGCTGCGCAGTTCTTGCGCAGCGCAAAGGGGGATGCCGCTATGACACTAGATTTCATTACCAATAACGGTAGCTACGGTTACCAAGGTCATGAAGATGATAATCCGATTATCACAATGAAAAAGGGGCAGTATGTAACTGGTTATTCGGTCGGTATCCTTTATCTGGAGGACTGCTGGTATCCGGTTATACCTGGCAATGTGGCCAACCTTAGCACCTATGATTTCCCCGTAAGATTAAAAGTTGTGCCAGGCTGCAATCAAGAAAGAATTCACGCCGGCGATCCTACATTACTAGCGGACATTATCAGAGCGGCAAAAGAATTGGAGGCAGAAGGAGCCCGGGCAATCTGTGCTGCTTGCGGATTCTTTGGCAACTTTCAAGATAAGGTAGCAGCCGCTGTGGATATACCTGTCTATCTTTCCAGTGTCGTACAAGTACCGTGGATCAAAACAGGACTGAAGCCGACGCAAAAGGTAGGCATGCTCACAGCAGATGCACACGGGATTACACCGTCCTTGTTAGCGAGCTGCGGCATCATGGACCCAGATATTTGTGTGGTAAAGGATCTAGGGAAGCTGCCGGAGTTCTCTGCGATTATCGAAAGCAGAGGCTCATTCAACAATGACATCGTAAGGCAGGAAGTCGTGAACGCGGCACAAGAAATGCTGGAGGAAAACCCTGATATTGGTGCAATTCTTCTGGAGTGCAGTGATTTGCCGCCATACGCAGCGGCAATACAGCGTGCTGTGAAGATGCCGGTCTTTGATTTTATAACGATGATTAGGTGGGTGCATTTCGCAACGAGTCAGAAACCTTACTACGGATTTATTTAATCCGATCAGCACCAAGTCTAGCAAGTGTTCTAATTAAGTCATTATCCATGAGACATGTAACGTTCTCTTGATAAGCGGGTGGGGAGTTCATCGGCTTTAGAAGGGGTGAATGTTGGTGTCTCTTTGTTTATCTAAAGATGATGGAGGATGAAAAAATGACCAATAAAGAAACTGTCATTTGCCGCTGTGAAGACATTACAATGCGAGAGATTCAAGAAACAGTTGAGCGTTTCCAATGTTCGTCCCGTGAGGTAAAACTCCGAACGCGTGCGGGAATGGGGTCATGCGGCGGCCGTACCTGCCGGGGGATGGTCGATAAACTGGTGGAACAACTAGGCGGTCCGCCAATCTCAAATGAGATAGCGCTGAGCTATCGGCCGCCCGTCAGACCTGTTTCATTTGGTGTGCTGGGAGGGGAGGAAAAGTGAAATCAATGCGCGTGCAGGAACACCCAATCCTAGGCAATAGCGAGAAAAAAGAGGCAGTGACAATTTATTTTGATGGAAAACCTTATACAGCCTACACAGGCGATACGGTAGCTTCCGCGCTGCTCGCTTCTGGAGTCCGAACGCTAAGGAAACATGAGGAAACAGCTAGTCCGCGCGGTATATACTGCAATATTGGACACTGCTTTGAATGCCGCGTCCAGCTGAATGGCAGCGAAACAGTAAGAGCCTGTCTCACAACAGTGGCAGACGGTATGTATGTAACATCCTTAACGCTGCCAAAAGGAGCCTCGATATGATAGATCTACTCATTGTGGGCGCAGGCCCGGCAGGATTGCGAGCAGCTATTGCTGCCGCTGAAAATGGATTGCATGTCAGTATAATCGATGAATTTGTAAAGCCTGGCGGACGATTATTAGGGCAATTACACGAAGAACCGGATGGATCATGGGTGAATGGGGTGGAAGAAGCAGAGCGGATGTATCACCGTGCCATTCAGCTTGGCGTCGAGATTTCAACAGGGGTGTCGGTGTACGACTTAGCTGAAACGCCTGCGGGATGGTCTATTTATACAACCGATGGTGTGAGGGAATCGCGCTGTTTATTGCTGGCAACGGGTGCTTCGGAGACACCAATACCAATTCCAGGCTGGACGCTTCCGGGAGTTATGTCCATTGGAGCAGCGCAAGTAATGGGGAATGTTCATCGTGTAAAGCCAGGGCATAAAGGAGTCGTAATAGGCGTGAATGTCTTATCTGTTGCGATCGCCCGCGAAATGCAATTATGCGGTGTTACCGTGGACCGTATTGTTCTGCCAGCGCATAATCTTATCTCAGCTGATGCTTCCAATCCGGAAAAGATGATGGAATCCTTGCTAAGACTTTCCCATTTGGCTCCATCTTCACTCATGAAAATTGGCGGCAAATTTGTCAGCCCGAAGCTGGCAGCTCGGTTTTATCCTCGAAATGGATTCAAAATATGGGGCATTCCTATCCAGCTGCGTAAAACAGCTTTGGAAATCATCGGAGAAGAGCAGGTGCGTGGTGTGCGAATTGCCGCTATCTCTGCAACTGGATCTGTCATTCCTGGCACAGAAGAAATTGTGGATGCTGACTTTGTATGCATCGCAGGCGGTCTTACGCCAATGGCAGAGCTTGCCGCCGTTGCTGGCTGTCGATTCCACTATGTACCTCAATTAGGAGGGCATGTGCCGCTGCATAATGAACGTATGCAAACAACGCTAAAAGGCTTGTATGTAGCCGGGAATATTACAGGGGTGGAAAGTGCGAAGGTAGCAGGAGCGCAAGGCCGCGTAGCAGGTCTGTCCATTGCAGATGAATTAGGTGTGCTGTCTGCAGCAGGTAAGGAAAAAATAAAGGAAGCTGTCGACCAAACAGTGCACACAAGAAAACATGCACTCATTCAATTTAATCAAGGGATAGAAGAAGCGCGTCATGCGTTATATACAGAGTTCCAGCAGCTGACAGATAAGAAGATATCCGTCTAATAGGAGTGTCTTATCGGAACAAGCGGAGTTCTTACATTGTGTCTAATGAGGTCTGTTACCCGCAGGCTTATAGTAAATGTACGAACAGAAGCTGCTCGCAGCAACTGAAAACTATTTAGACGCGGAGGGATTTTGGATGAGAATTGGCATTCCAAGAGAAGTGAAGAACAATGAAAATCGCGTAGCCATTACGCCAGCAGGAGTCGTGTCTTTCATTAATGCTGGTCATGAGGTGCTTGTCGAAAAAGAGGCGGGCAGTGGCAGCGGCTTTACCAATGAAGCGTTTCTAACAGCTGGAGCTAAGATCATTGATAGCGCGGAAGAAGTATGGAAAAGTGCAGACATGATCATGAAAGTAAAGGAACCTGTTCCAAGTGAATATGCGTACTTCCATAAAGGATTAATCTTATTTACTTACTTGCACCTAGCTGCTGAACCGGCATTGGCACAGGCACTGCGAGAAGCAGAGGTAACGGCAATTGCTTACGAAACGGTCGTTGATAAAGGCACATTGCCGCTGCTGACGCCAATGAGTGAAGTGGCAGGACGTATGGCTGCTCAAATCGGCTCGCAATTTCTGCAAAAACCGCATAAAGGAAAAGGCATTTTGTTATCCGGAGTACCTGGGGTCAAACGCGGCAAAGTAACCATTATTGGCGGAGGAGTAGTAGGGACAAACGCAGCAAAAATTGCAATTGGTCTTGGAGCAGATGTAACGATTATTGATCTGAGTGCAAATCGCCTGCGTCAGCTTGATGACATCTTTGGAAATCAGATAAACACGCTAATGTCCAATCCGTTAACAATAAGTCAAGCTGTTGCAGAAGCTGACCTTCTCATCGGCGCCGTATTAATTCCAGGCGCAAAAGCACCAAGATTAGTCAGCGAACAAATGGTAAAGTCGATGCAGCCAGGGTCCGTTATTGTGGATGTGGCAATTGATCAAGGCGGCATTATTGAGACAATCGATCATATTACGACGCATGATAACCCTGTATATATGAGACATGATATCGTACATTATGCTGTAGCAAATATGCCTGGAGCAGTTCCAAGAACCTCCACAATTGCGCTCACGAATGTCACGGTTCCTTATGCGCTGCAAATTGCCAACGCAGGCGTGATTAAAGCAATCTTTGAAAACGAGTCTCTGAAACACGGTTTAAACGTTGCGAATGGGGAAATCACATACAAAGCTGTGGCAGACGATCTTAATTATGCGTTTGTTTCTCCGGAGAAAGCTTTTGAAAAAGAACTCGTGTAATAGGTGTGAGATCCTGCAGCTTTTACGCTGACAGGATTTTTTTTCTGTTTATATTTCAAGACTTTCTTTCCCACGACTTTAACGTTTGCAAGGAATGTTTATAATAGGACGTTACGATAGTTATAGAATTATGCTTCTCCATCGAATCAAATACAAATGCTCCTATAATCTCTAGCAATAAATTCATCAAGTTCCATTCCTTTTTCTCTAACTGTTCTTCTTTAATTCTAACATAATTGGATATTATTGGAGCAGGACAATATATGAAAAGAGAAATGGGAAAGTGGCAGCTAACAATTCTTTAACCTGCAGTTCCTGTTAAATTTTTATTTGTAGGAGACCTTTGAAGTACTAATAAAGGCATCCCCTGTCAAAGCAGGAGATGCCTTTATTAATAGTATTTATAATATGTATCAGTATGCACAATCTGTGTCTTGGCACTCGTTCTTTCTATTTGGGAATCCTTCCTTCTCACCAATTGAATTCACAGAGAAGTCTTCACTTAAACTAACAGTAAATTCAGCATTACCATTGACAATACCGTCTACCTTAATACTACCCATTGGAGACTCTCTTGGTTCGTCCACTTTAATTGATTCTATGTTGTCGTAATTATTTTCGATATATCTTTTAGTGACATCTTGAGCTTTTGTGACCTCCGACAGCTTATTGTTGGAGGTATAGGCAATAAAGGAAGTATACGGTCTTTATATTTCGTCTTAGTAATCACATGTTTTCTCTTTACATCCATCTTTCTCTTCTGGAAAATCATCACTCTGGATGGCGAGGCTAGCTATAGTTAGATCTTTATTCAAGCTTACAGAAAATGATTTATCATTATTAACAGTTCCATCTATTGTCATACTACCCATTGGAGCTTGGTATGGGTCGCTCAACTCTATCTTCTCAATATTTTCATAATTTTTTTCTAAATAGCTTTGCACATTTGATTTGGCATCTGCTATTGTTTTATTATAATTCTTATTGTCTGAGTCCACTTTACATCCTCCTATCAATAAAATGGAAATGATTAATAGAATTATATTTGAGTGAATCTTCTTCATTGAAACACCTCATTGTTAAGAAATACAAAGCATACTTGGAGCGCTACAAGTGAAAGGTCTTCATTAGATGATTATCTGTAAGCCATTGAGGAAAGAAAAAATGGTATTTGTATGAGACCTTTGAAGTACTACTAAAGGCATCTCCTGTCAAAGCTGGAGATGCCTTTAGTAGTAGTATTATAAATATGTATCAGTATGCACAATCTGTGTCTTGGCACTCGTTTTTTCTATTTGGGAATCCTTCCTTCTCACCAATTGAATTCACAGAGAAGTCTTCACTTAAACTAACAGTAAATTCAGCATTACCATTGACAATACCGTCTACCTTAATACTACCCATTGGAGACTCTCTTGGTTCGTCCACTTTAATTGATTCTATGTTGTCGTAATTATTTTCGATATATCTTTTAGTGACATCTTGAGCTTTTGCAATAGTATCTTCATCATAATTATCCTTCACACCACAACCCCCTAGTAGTACAATGGAAATAATAGTTAAAATATAACCTATCTTGTAAATTTTCACATAAACACCTCTTTTTCATTATAACAAAGAAAGGATTACATTAGAATGAGTAGAGGAATTACTGATTTTGAAGCAAGTACTATTTCTGATGTTTCTTATGATGATGATCAAACAAACATTCGAATTAAAGGTCTTAAATGGGATACTTTGGATATTATTGAAGACGTAGAAACTGGTCTATACGGTTACGTACTCGAAAACCCCAAAACCAAAGAAATGGTCATCAGTTTCCGCGGTACGGAACCCCCTAAATTTACCACAAATGAAACGGAACTAAAAGGATTGAGTGAGTCTGCGCGAAATACAATTGAAGCAGAACTCGGAGACAGAGTAACGGAAAAAGGCGATACACTCATATATAAGGATAGAGAAGCTGATTATTCTGGTTTCCTTAAGGATGTTTATGAGGATGCATTTGGTGTGGTCGGTGGTAATTCCAATTATAGTAAGAGTGAGTATGGCGAGACAGACTATTTGGCAACACCTTCTCAGGATGCGGCGCTTCAGACGGGGAATGCAAAGCTGAATGATGACGGTAAGATTGTATTTACGAATAAGAACCAATTCACAGAAGCAAAAGCTGCTGTGAAAAAATATGTCGACAAGTACGGGGCGAAAAACATCACTTTTACTGGACATTCTCTTGGCGGGGGACTTGCTCAATATTGTGCGGTTACGTATGATTCCAATGCGGTGACATTCGCAGCGGCAGATGCTTATGGGCTGTTGAATGAAGAACAGCAGCGGGATGTAAAAAATGGAGAATTCAAAGATAATATTATTACATATGCATACCCGAGTGATGCGGTGTCCATGTTTCATGAGAGGACAATTGGATCGCTTTATTATATGGAAGATCCCGAGGGGAAGGATAGTACGGGTGATCAACTGGCCGACCTGCTAGGGTCTCACGGGATTAAGAACTACATTGATGCAAGTCTTTATAATGAGGACGGGTATTATAAAGCGGATTTACTGTATGATGAGAAACTCCGAGCTGCTATACCTGATTCGCCGCTCTTTTTAAAGAATAGCGGCGTCTCCAATTTTCCCATTGTTATTCAGACAGGATTGATGAAAGCTTATGCTAGAAAAGTAGAAGCAAGTGAAGATCGTATCGCAAAGACTAAAAAAGATATGATGCAATTCTTGGAAGATTGTATGACGACAGCAGAGGCATCAAGAACAAAGTTTAGAAGCCAGGTAGGGGTCGGGCGCTTTGATAAGCTGACAAGTACTGATGTGGATGAGGTATTTCGTGATCTTGCTGTAGAAACAGTAGATGGAATACCGATGCTTTTTGACATGGAATATTATGATGAACTAATGCACTTGTTAAAAGATGTGCATTCAGACACAGGTGAGATTGCGCATAACATGAACAAGATGAGTGAGGATTTTGAGAAAATGGATCAATTGCTGGCAGGGTGGCTGCAGTTTTAATTTGGAGGAGGGGCTGGTAAAACAGTGAGTATAATCCAAGATATGTTGGATGATTTTGATGAATACCTAGAAAGACAAAGACAAAAGAAAGAATTAGAGAGGAGTATAAAGGACAGCTTAGAAGAAGATGCAAAGCAATATAAAGAATACTTGAAGCACTCTAATCATATAGAATCGCTATCAGAAGAACATATGTACCTTAGAGATGCCTTAAAGGATTGTACGGATGGAGAGGCGAGTAAGGCATTAATGCTAAGGTTAGAAAAGAATATCCTGATGCTAGAAGGTGTGAACCACTCATTTTTCTTATTAAGAGAAAGTATTAGGGTGAAAAGCGGCGGCTGGTGGTAGAGTGGCGAAAAGGTACGGAAAACAAAAAGGGTTAGAGGAACAGTGCCTCCTAACCCTTTTTACATATCTTAGACAAACAGTGCACCTCGAAATCCTCTCGCACCGTAATACGAATCCGCGCCATTATGGTAGACAAACACATGACCAAAGCGATAGTCACAGAATAACGCGCCGCCGAGTTTTCTAATGTCAGCAGGTGTCTGAATCCAGCTGGATGTCTTTTTATCAAAGTTTTCTAGTTTCTGAAGCGCTCGGTATTGTGCTTCTGTTAACAACTCGATGCCCATAGAAGCTGCCATGTTGATAGCGCTGTTTTCAGGTTTGTGTTTCTTCCGAGATTCCAATGCTTCTTGGTCATAGCAAACACTTCTTCGTCCTTTAGGGCTCTCGGTTGAACAGTCACAAAACATGTATTCGTTCTGCTCCTGATTATAAGCGACAACATCGGGTTCGCCATCTGTTGTATCCATTTGATGCAGCGACCAAAGCTTTTCTGGGGCCGCCTCCAGCTTTGCTTGCACGTTTGACCAGTCAATTTCTTCATGGCGGTGCATGTTCTTTTCAAAACGATCTTTCAGAATACGCAGTAATTCTTTGCTTTGTTCGGGTGTCAGCTTTTTCAACGGCTATGTTCATTCCCTTCTTCATTTTTCACTGATTTAAGGGCGGAAGTCTAGCTATAAGGTTATAGAATAATCGCAAGCTCTGCAATAACAAAAGGATAGAAGGGAAATGATGACTAGCATGAGTGCAAGAAGCTTCTCTAATGTTTCTATATAAGTTCTGCGGGTAAAGAACTGTATAACCCAAAGTAACCAAAAGGAGGCATTTCACATGACAGAAAAAAGTGATCAGTACTTCGAAGACAGAGCTAATTCAGATGAAGCGAGATACCATGTTGTGCCAAATGCTGATGAAGGCTGGGGAATTAAGCGTGAAGGCAGCGAGGATCACGAGTATACAGCCAGCTCAAAATCTGATGTGGTAGAAGAAGCGAAGAAACGGGCACAAGATGCCGGCACGATGGCGATTATCCATGATGATAATGGACAGATTGAAGAGCAGCATAATTATGAATCATAAAGAGAAACCGTCAGCATGAGATGCTGGCGGTTTCTTTATGTCCTGCACGAAAGAAAAGAAATATAAAAACATTTTGCGAGATTGAAAGGAGGTTCCATCATTATATTTTAAAGCGTATTGACTGTGTGGTGACCACACGGTTTATGCTATAGCTATAAGAGGAGGGGAAATCAATGCAATCTTTAACAAGCGGCGAATTAGCAAAGTTATTCCATCTAAAGAAATACACAATAAGACATTATGAAGTACAGCAATTGATCAAGCCGGCATATATCGACGGAAACGGATATCACATGTATGGAGAAGCTGAAGTATATTCTATGGCACACATTCTGCTGCTAAAAGATTTGGGTTTTTCCTTAAAAGAAATAAAGAATAGTCTAGAGAACGGTTTAGATCATACAGAAACATTTCCTGCGGTACTTGCAAGAGTTGAAGATGAAATAATGCGACTGAGTGCACTGAAAAGGAAGGTTCAGAACATTATGGAGCTTCGACAAAGTGAATCGCATAGACTGCTAGCAGAGACCAAAGAAACTCGCTATTATACATACATTTCTGCTGAATATCTTGATGAATACTACAATTTGAATCTAAAGAAATTAGCTCAGTGCAAGGAATATATTTCACATATATTTGATGAAATTTCTTATGCAGTAATGGAGAACGGCAGTAACATTAAAGTAATGTATGAAACTAATTCATCTGAAGCTGATCAGATATTGAATGAGGGAGTTTACTATAGTAAGAAGATTTATGTGGCACAAGAAGAGGAGTTAGAAAGAGAAATACAGCTTTTTTACAATGAACTTGCTCAGATGGATATTTTATTCGAAGAAAGATTATTTATCCATGAAGAAGCATATCTATCAACTTTCTATAAGCAATCCTTGGTGTACAGTCTAGAGGTGAAGGCAAAATGATGACTGCTGGAAGTAATCATATAGACGAAATAGCATGCTTATTAATGGAGGGGTTTAGTGGCAAGTTCCAGTCCTTAAAAATGCCGGTACACGAACAAGAAATCGCGTTTCTATGCTTGGCGGAGCATATTGTAAATTATCATTCCAGTAACTTGGTTATCAAGCGTGATGAGATTATCCAAGGCTTACTTTTTATCAAACCAAAAAAGTGGATAGGAACTGAATTAACAAAACAATTATTGAAAAAGTTACGTTTTACGGCATTTCTTAAAACAATTGCATTCTTTTTCTTTCTTGATCATCGATGTAATAACAATGAGATGCATATCGATATTCTAGTAGTAGCAGCATCTAGCCGGGGCAAGGGAATTGGTGCGCAGCTAATTCAAACTGTTAAAAGTCAGGTGGATGCTGCTCAACAACTTACTTTATTTGTTTCGGCGGATAATAATGCAGCAAGAAGACTTTATGAGAAACAAGACTTTCTTGTTAGCAGAAAAGGTAAAAGTAAAACTGGAGGACGCTTTCATGGAATAAAAGAATGGCATTTTATGGAGTGGAGAGGTGATGTGCACCGTGAGAAAAAGATATAAGTTACTTATCGGTATAACATTTTTTGTATTGCTGCTCTTGGGGATTTTGCTGCTTGAGAATGATTATATGATGCAAGAGAGAGAAGTTACTATCCAAACAGAAAACGAAGATTTAAATGGTTTTATGGCTCTTCCAAAAGAGAAGGGTGAGGGTGTCGTAATCTTTGTACATGGAGATGGCCCACAAAATGCGACGCAAGATGGAGGGTACAAACCATTAATGGAACGCTTTGCAAAAGAAGGTTTTGCATCTGTTTCATGGGCGAAGCCTGGTGTTGATGGTTCGCAGGGGAATTGGTTAGATCAATCGATGGACGATCGTGCCAAAGAGGTAGAAAACGTAATAAATTGGGTAAAAAAGCAAGAAACTATCAATAGCGAAAAAATCATCCTTTGGGGAACTAGTCAAGCTGGATGGGTAATACCGAAAATACAGCAAAATCGTCAAGATATAGCCGCTTCTATTTTAGTTGCTCCAGCAATTAATTGGCTTCGGCAAGGGGAGTATTATACTGCTGAGAAATTAAAACGCGAAGGGAAATCACCCGAAGAAATTTTAATCTTGCTAAATAAGGATAGAAAGGAATCTGAACTGATCCGCACAGGAGCTTCATATCAAGAATATGTAAAGGAAACAGGAGACAGAAGTCTTTCTGAAGAGAGATACATATTTGCACAAAAGAATATCTTGGCAGATGCGACAAGCGATATTAAGAAAATCAATTCCCCTGTTCACGTAATATTAGCGGGAGAAGATCGTAATGTAGATTCCAATGAAACAGCGAAGACGTATAAGAAAATTTTACCGAAATCCCAAGTAACAGTAAAAACGATCCCTAATGTCGAACATTCGATGTTGAATCCTTCTCTGGATAACTCGCAAACCCTTATTTACTTGAGTGCCATATTTGCGCCAAAGCATACACTAGTAAGTGATGCATATTTGGATTATTGTCAGAAGCTGGTCCGACAATTGTGAAAAACTTCTATCAAAAGAAAAACCGTCAGCATAGAATGCTGGCGGTTTTTTCATACATAGAATTTCACATTGTTATTTCGGGTATAAATACAGTAGGTTTCTAATTCATTCCTTTATTTGTTAGATCTGAAAGTATCGTATATTGTAGGATTAGATTGTATAATCAATAAAAATATAGCGGCGTTAACAGCCGCATCAATCAGCAAAAAACATATCGCAATGCAAATCAGCATCATTAGAAAAAGACTTAGTAGAATGAGGTGTCGCGATAGTGGAATTAAAAAATATGAACGTTTCAGATAGAAAAGCAATGCTGCTTCAAGCCCTCGAGAATGATGAATTTTATCTTCTGTATCAGCCAAAGCTTCAGCTGCGGACGGGAAAAGTCATCGGTGCAGAGGCGCTGCTTCGTTGGGAGCATCCTGTTATAGGAACGATTTCGCCGTTGGATTTCATCCCGTTTGCTGAAGAAACAGGTCTGATCCGGCCGATTGGAGAATGGGTGCTTCGTTCAGCATGCAAACAGAATAAGATGTGGCAGGAGATGGGTCTTGAACCGTTGACCATGGCGGTTAACTTATCAGCTAGTCAGTTGTTTCAAGGTGATATAGCAGAGAAAGTAGAGAACATTTTAAAAGAAATGGAACTCGCACCCGAATATTTAGAACTCGAGATTACGGAGTCTATGACGATGGACGTGGAGTTTGTCCTGCCTATGCTGCGTAAGTTAAAGCAGATTGGTGTCAGTATCAGTCTTGATGACTTTGGTACGGGCTATAGTTCCCTGTATCATTTGAAAGAGTTTCCGATAGATACTATTAAAATAGACCGGTCGTTTGTGCGGAATTGTACGATTGACGCCAAAGACGCTACTATTGTAAAAACAATTATCGCAATGGCGCATCAACTGAAACTGGAAGTGATTGCTGAGGGTGTCGAATCCAAGGATCATCTCATCTTTCTGCAGCAAAACTTGTGTGATGAAGGACAAGGCTATCTCTTCAGCAAACCTGTTTCTGCAACTGGATTTGCTGAAAACATGCGAGCTTTTGAACAGATTTTCTTATCAGAGGGTCTGTCAGAAGAGTCGAGCAGGCAGATGTGGTTTCAGTGGGGAATGGAGAGAACCAATCTGGAGTTACAGGAAGCCATGCGAAAGCAGCAAGGCATGATATTTAAATATGTAGATGACAATGGACGATTTGTTCATACGTTTAGTGAAGGTGAACTGATTTACCGGATGCAGCTCACGCCGGAACAGCTTATTGGAAGAGAGTTGCAGGACTTTCTCCCGGCTGAAGAAGCAGCTAGAAAGTTGACGTATTATCGGCGCGCTTGGAATGGTGAACGAAATGTTTCATATGAATCGGATGTAGACGGCATTCAATATATTACTTCATTACGGCCGATTGCAAAGGATGGAAAGGTTGTTGAGGTAATCGGGTGCTCCGTTGATATAACAGATAGGGATGGAGTGCAGCAAGAGCTTTCCCGGAGTAACAAGGCTGAAGAGGCGTTGCGGCAAAGTGAAGCCAGGTATCGTTTAATTGCCGAGAATATGACAGACTTAGTTTGTATTATAGACTGGGCTGGCAATTTTAAATATGCCTCTCCATCTCATGTGACGGTTCTTGGTTTTCCCTCTGAAGCATATGAAGGGCAGCATGCGAGTGTTTTCATGCATGAAGATGACAGGCAGAAAGTACGGCAGCATCTGGGGAAGATGGTCCAAACGAAACAAGGAGTTGTGTTTCAGTTTCGTTTTAAGAATATAAATGGCGATTGGATTTGGCTGGAGGCAAAGGCTAATCCGATCTTTGACGAAAGTGGCAATTTTGAACATTTTCTTATTGTCTCCAGAGATATCACAGAGCGTTTGGTTTATGAAGAAAAACTAACGCATATGGCTTATCATGATACATTAACGGGACTGCCAAATCGTCGGCTGTTTAAAGAGAAACTGGAGCAAGCGCTGGAAGAAGCGAAGCAAAATGAAAACAAAATGGCGCTGATGTATTTGGATCTGGATAACTTTAAATATATTAACGATACATTTGGCCATGAAATTGGTGATAAACTATTGAAGGAGTTTACACGCCGAGTGAAAGAATGTCTGCAGTTTTGTGATGTGTTTTCCCGACAAGGCGGAGATGAATTCACGATTTTAATGCCGGGAATCAAACAGGAACAAGATGCCATAAGCATGGCGAAACGTATCCTTGCGTCCACCCAAGGAGATTGGAGTTTAGGAAGAGACAGATTTCAAATAACATCCAGCATTGGTTTAGCGTTCTACCCAGCAAATGGTACGAAAGAGCGTGAATTGCTGCTGCGGGCGGACGAGGCTTTATACCAGGCGAAGAAAGATGGAAAGAACAGGTACCGGGTAATTTTAAACGACAAGCGTTTATGAAGATAACTTCTTGTGTACAGTAAGCAGCTGTGCACAGGAAGTTATTGTTTGTATTGGGGAGTTGCGTAATTGAAATTGTATCCAGAACATGGCATGGTGATAAAAAAGACATATTTGATTAGCAGTTTAGGGAGGAACCAATTACCATGCCAATAGAACATATATTAGAAAACCTGCCAACTCTTGAAACCGAGCGTCTGCGACTGCGTAAAGTGACGGCAGCTGATGCGGATGCGATATTTGCTTATGGATCTGATTCTGCAGTGTCGGAATTCGTGACTTGGAATACACATCAATCGATTGACGATACGCAGCAGTTTTTGGATATTATTCTAAGTTTATACGAAAACCATCAGGCAGTCTTTTGGGGAATTGAACATAAGGAACAGAAGCAACTGATTGGTACGATTAACTATGTGTCTTGGAACCAGAAAGATCATGTCGGAGAAATCGGTTATGTGATGGCCCGGCCATACTGGGGCAATGGCTATATGGCGGAAGCAGCAAAGGAAGTCATTACGTTTGGTTTTGAAAGGATGAAGCTAGAGCGAATCCAGGCAAAATGTATAGCGGAAAATGAAGGGTCTGAAAAAGTGATGCAGAAGTCCGGGATGCTATTTGAAGGAACGTTACGCAAATTGCTGTGTTTAAAAGGGAAGCAGCGTGATGTGAAAATGTACGCTATAACGAAATCTGATTTCTTGCATCAGAAAAAGCCAGGTTGATGTTGATTCAACCTGGCTTTTCGTTATTCGGTCCCTTTTCGATAACTGATAAATGATAATAAAGAGGCAATAAGGGCACATATCCCACCTACAATTGCCAGGTTCGGAAGGTTCCCGTGGGCAACGACCAATCCACCTAACGCGGATCCCAGTGTAATACCGATATTGACTGATACAGGAGTCAGCGAAGAAGCAAAATCTCTTGCTGCAGAAGAATAGGCTGCCGCTTTGTCCATCAAATAGATTTGTATAGTTGCATTCATAACGTAAATCATGACGGCCATAAGCATGATACTGATCAACCCGGCAATTTTCATGTTCATTGTCACGTATAGGGAACCAATGATAATTGCTTGGATGATGAACGCATAACGCAGATCACCGATGCCGTTTCTGCTGGCAATTTTACCAGCTAAAAAGTTGCTGCCGATGGAAAAGAGGCCGTATGCCAGCAAGACGAGACCGACAGAGCTGGAGGCAATACCTAATTCATCCTCAATGATAGGCGTAATATATGTGTAGATTGTATATGTTCCTGCAATACTGAACGTCGGGATAAAGAAACCGACTAGGATCTTTGGATTCTTGAATAGGACAAGCTGCTTCCCTATGGAACTTTTCTCGCTTGCTGCGGTCTTTGGTAAGATGAACAAACTGATAAGGAAGGCAATTACCCCGAGCAGTGCAGTCGCCCAGAATGTCAGATGCCAAGAGCCTAATTGCCCGATGAATGTACCGAGCGGCACACCTAATACATTGGAAATGGTGAATCCGGCGAAGATAAGCGCAATGACAGAAGAACGCTTCGCTGCGGGCATTGTGTCACTTGCTACTGTCATTGCTAATGCGGTGAGGACCCCGCTTGCTGCTGCGGTGACAATACGTGCTGCTAGTAATACGCCGAAGGAAGATGTTAATGCACTAGTGATATTACCTAAAATAAAGACGACAATAAGGGTTAGCATCAAAGGGTATTTCGGAAATCGACTAACCCAGCCAGTTAAAAGAGGCGTACCGATTGCATAGGCAATAGCAAATCCCGATACAAGAGTTCCGGCAGATGCGACAGTTACGTTTAAGTCGGCCGCAACTTCTGTCAGTAAGCCAACAATGACGAATTCGCTTGTACCCATAACGAACGTCAGTAAAGTTAACGTGCATGCTAAGAATGTTTGTTTTTTAGTTAAAGCCATCGTGTCACTCCAATTTATTGTATATTTGTATATCGGAATAAAGCAATATTCGAAGTTGAAAGAAAAGAAATCCCTAAAGGATCTCTTGAAAGATATTACAATTCTTTATTTAAATAAGCAGCTAGCTTCTGAATTGTTTCTTCATTTCTGCGGTAATACGTCCATTGGTTATAACGAATAGATTCCAATAATCCAGCACGCTGCATCATAGCAAGGTATTGGGAGACCGTGGATTGAGAAGCTTGGACCTTTTCTTGAATGTCTCCGACACAGACGCCGCCATTGTAATGAACCTCCTTCGGCAGATGAGCCTGCTGTTTCGGAAAATGCTTCTCCGGTTCTTTAAGCCAATGCAGTATTTGCAGCCGTTTCTCATTAGACAATGCTTTGAATAGACCGATAATATCCATAAGTCTATTGTATATCGGGTTTTTACGATAAAGCAAACATAAAACTTATACACTTTATGGAAAAGGTGCGTAGTGTATACTTATCTACTTGCTTCATCTTGCAGTTATGTCCGTATCTTGCTATAATTTCTTAAGAAAATGGAATATGTTCGTTTTGCACTGTATAACCTCAATAATTTGGTTTGAGGGTTTCTACCAGGAGCCATAACTCCCTGATTACAGATTTTCTATCTGTTATTAGGGAGTTTTTTGTGTGTAAAAAGGCAATCTATTGCAGAACGAATAACATCTTCGTCTTCATATTCCGTATAGAAAGGAATTGATCTATTGAATTTCAGAGTCTTTATATTAGCTATTTCCGTTATATCGGTGGGGTTAGTTGAATTAATTGTTGGGGGGATTTTGCCAACTATTGCGGATGACTTGAGTGTATCTATTGGACAAGCTGGTCAGTTGATTACAGTATTCGCTTTGGTCTATGCACTATCTGGTCCAATTCTATATACATTGACAGCAAATATGGAGCGAAAGAAGCTTCTGCTGCTGACATTAGGTATATTTGTTTTAGGAAATGTTATTACCTACATTAGTCCGTCCTTCTTGTTTGTCATGATTGCACGTGTCCTGACAGCGATGAGTACAGCACTGATTATTGTACTATCTTTAACAATTGCAGCGAAAATTGTGCAGCCGCAGCACCGTGCGAAAGCAATTGGACTTATTTATATGGGAATCAGCTCGTCGCTCGTGCTTGGTGTGCCAATTGGCATTATCGTTAGTGATGCTTTTGGCTGGCGCATGCTGTTCCTGTTTATTGGTTTAATGGCATTATTGTCTATGGTTCTGATTGCTTTCACGCTTGAGCGTATTGAAGTGGAGCAAGTACAGTCACTGAAGTCGCAGCTGAAAGCTCTGCGAAATAAAAAGATGCTGACAGCACATTTGACGATGCTGTTTATGCTGGCAGGTCATTACACGATCTATGCGTATTTCACACCTTTCCTTGAATCTGAGCTAGGGTTGAATACACAATGGATTAGTATTTGCTACTTTATCTTTGGTATTGCAGCAGTTGGCGGAGGAGCTTTTGGCGGCAGCTTGGCAGACCGTTTCGGTTCCAAAGTCAGCATCATTTTAGTTGTCGCTTCCTTTGCTGTGATTTTATTCGCACTGCCGTTCTCAACAGTGTCTTTCCCATTATTCATTGTAGGGATGGTAATCTGGGCAGCGCTAAGCTGGAGTTTGGCACCGCCATTACAGAACTATATTGTTGAAACAGATTCCGAATCAGCCGGCATCCACCAGAGTTTCAACAACTCAGCATTGCAAATTGGTATATCACTTGGTTCATTAGTAGGCGGCATTGTGAATGGAGCTACGCATTCGATGCAGACAACTGCTCATGTCGGAAGTCTGTTAGTTATTATCTCCCTCGCTTTCGGAGTATGGTCCTTGCGAAGCACGGTTCGAAAAGCCGTACAAAATTAATAAATGATGAAAAAGCGGACAAGCAATTTGTCCGCTTTTTTTAATTTTTAAGTTGTCTTAAATCTAATCGTTCTAATTCAATTCTAACTTCTATTATCATCACAGAATATCATCATAAGCTTTTAGTGAAAGGCAAGTTATTCTATATGCATATAGCAGTCATTCAATAATTTTATATATGTCATATATTTCCGGTTGTGATACGATAAAAAGAGTTAAAAGTCGTTGTGACAAGCATTGTTTGTGAATAAATTTAATCCCCATATTTTAAAGAAAACTATTCAGGTTTGATTTACAAGGAAGGGATGAGGCGGATGAAAGATATGAACTGGCTGAAGGAGACAGCGGCGAAAGTAGATTTCTCTGGTGCTGCTTATGTGGAGGGTGTACATGAGCAGGGGTTCTTCCAGAGCGGTTACCGTAATAAGCAAGAAAAGCTGTTGTTTGATGAACATACACGTTTTGGTATTGCTTCAGGTGCAAAGATTTTCACAGCTGTAGCAATTGCCAAGTTAGTGGAGCAAGGAAAACTGACATTCAGCAAAAGATTAAGAGATTGTCTGGCAATGGAGTTTCCTAATTTTCATTCAGATATTACCATCCATCATCTGCTGACACATACATCTGGTATGCCAGATTATTTTGAAGAGGAAGAGATGGATGATTTTGAGGCATTGTGGGAGCAGCTGCCTATGTACCGCGTGAGATCAGGTTCAGATTTTTTGTCTTTATTCCAAGAGAAGCCAATGAAATTCCTGCCTGGTGACCGGTTTTATTACAATAATGCGGCTTTTATTGTTTTGGGTTTAGTAGTGGAGGAGCTGTCAGGGGATTCTTTTGCAGCATTTGTTCAAAAGCACATCTTTGATTCAGCTGGTATGACGGATGCCGGTTATTTTTCCTTTGATAAATTGCCAGGAAACACAGCGATAGGTTATATAAAAGAGGAAGATGGTTATCGGTCTAACATTTATGCGCTGCCTGTAAAAGGCGGAGCAGATGGCGGCGTTTATGTAAGTGTGATAGATATGGCACGTTTCTGGGACGCACTATTCCAGCATAAGCTGCTAGCTGCCGAGATTACCGAAAAATTGCTGCACCCTCATATGGAAGTAGATAAAGAGAGCGCGTATGGATATGGTATTTGGATGAAAAAAAGTGCCAATAAAATCAAGAAATATTATGTGATTGGGTTTGACCCAGGAGTAAGTTTTCACAGCGCTTATTATCCAGAGGCAGGGCAAAAAGTAGTTGTATCATCCAACCATGATTCAGGACCTTATTACATCGTGCAGGATATAGAAAAACATTGGGGGTAACATACATGCAGGATCTAACGATAGAATTAGGAGAACAAACGTTAAACTGCCGGACAGCAGGCATTATCGTGAAAGATAATCATATATTGCTGCATAAAAATAAGTAAGACTCTTTCTGGACGCTGATTGGAGGACGTATCCAGCTTGGGGAAGACTCTGCACAGGCAGTTGAGCGAGAATTTGAAGAGGAATTGGGCATTACCGTTAAGGCAGAACGGCTGCTTTGGACGGTAGAAAACTTCTTTACATACAAGTCACGCCTGTATCATGAGTTTAGCTTTATATATTTGATACATGATGTAGAAGACAAGTTTAGAGAGATTGCTGAAGTTGTTTCGTTACAAGCGGAAGCGTTCCAATATGGATGGATTACTTTTGAGAGAATGAAAGAATTAACACTGAAACCAGCTTTCTTGCAAGAAAAACTGCTGCATTTGCCCGCAGCACCGGAGCACCTGATTTTTAAGGAAAGCTAAACGCAGGAGGAAAGCCTATGGTAAGCAGTTATATGAAAAAAACTTTGAAAGTATAACCATTCAGCAGCCATCAGCTAAACAAGACCTTCACCATGAAACGCAGCTTTGAAATAGGGTCGACAGTATAGACAATGAGACTGCTGGCCACATCCGCTACCCCGACCCACTTGCGCATTACCTCAATTTATTTCAAACTATTCACACTTTAACCTTTGTATAAAATATTACATTCTCAGGTAGGACTGAATAATAAGTACATATAATTTGACCTAGTTTTCAGAATAGGTGTAATATTTAGGGGTGAGATAGGTAAATTAACCTAATACTTATTGCGGAGGTGTCTTGCCAGTGAGTGAAAGGAGAGTAGCTGTCATTACGGGTGGCGGTAGCGGACTTGGACAAGCTGTAGCATTTAGGCTTGCCAAAGAAGGCGTTCATATTGTTGTAGTTGATATATCTGAGGAGGCTGGCCAGAAGACGGTCCATCTAGTTGAAGAATTAGGTACAAGAGCAATTTTCGTAAAAGCAGATGTCAGTAAAGCTGAAGAAGTGAAAGCTTATGTGGATAAAACGGTCGAGGAATTTGGAACTATAGATATGTTTTACAATAATGCGGGGATTTCTGGTCCTGGCGTCAAGTTTGTAGATAATACGATTGAACAGATTGATATGGTGCTTGGTATTAACCTTAATGGTGCACTTTACGGTTTGAAATATGTGTTGGAAGTGATGCTTGCCAATGGCGGAGGACGCATTGTTAATACATCTTCCACAGCAGGTATAGTTGGCCAGGCAACTGTTGGTACATATTCGGCGGCGAAGCATGCGATGGTAGGCATTACAAAGACATTGGCTGCGGAATATGCGGCACAAGGTATTGTAGTGAACGCAATTGCACCTGGTACGACAGAAACACCAATGGTACGTGAATATAAGGAGAAAAATCCTGATGCATTTGTAAATGCAACAGAACCTATTCCGCAGAAGCGTCTTGGTCAGCCGGAGGAAGTGGCTGAGCTTGTGACTTTCTTACTGACAGGCAATGCACCTTATATCAATGGTGTGGTTGTGCCAATTGATGGCGGATTTACTGCAATATAAAAACCTTAAAAGGAGAGATTTCCATGAAGCGTTTTGAAGAGAAAGTTGTTTTAATAACAGGTGGAGGGTCTGGATTAGGTCGTGCGGCGGCAGTGCAGGTAGCGAAAGAAGGAGCAAAGCTTTCACTTGTTGACTTGAATAAAGAAGGTATGGTAGAAACGAAGCTAGCTATTTTGGCAGCAGTGCCTGAGGCAGAAGTCATCATAATTGAGGCGAACTGTGCGAATGAGTCAGAAGTTGAGGCTTACGTAAAGCAAACGGTAGACCATTTTGGCAAGATTGACAGCTTCTTTAATAATGCGGGTGTAGAAGGAAAGCAGAATTTAACAGAAGAATATGGTGCAGAGGAGTTCGATCGTGTTGTAAACATCAACTTGAATGGCGTCTTCTATGGTATGCGGCATGTTTTAAAAGTGATGAAGGAACAAGGCTATGGTTCTGTTGTTAATACTGCTTCTGTTGGCGGAATTCGCGGTGTCGGCAACCAGTCTGGTTATGCGGCTAGCAAGCATGGTGTTGTTGGTTTGACACGTAACTCCGGTATTGAATACGGTCAGTTCGGTGTCAGTATTAAAGCAATTGCGCCAGGTGCGATCATGACACCAATGGTTGAAGGATCTTTGCGTCAGCTTGGCGGAGATAACTGGGAAGAAGCAGGAAAAGAGTTTGTCAGTGTTAACCCGATGAAACGCTTCGGAAAGCCCGAAGAAGTAGGTTATCTAGTTGCCTTTCTTCTTTCTGATCAGGCAGACTTCATTAATGCAACTGTTATTCCGATTGATGGCGGGCAGTCTTATAAGTACTAAGACACCCATTAGAAAGACTAATTGGACGCTGTCATTCAATTAAACATCTTGCATATTATGCTATTTATGTTACGATGTGGATAAGTTCATAGATTTCACACTAGGGGATCCCTTCATAAGGGCTGAGAATAAGAGTAGTGACTCTTTAAACCCTCATAACCTGAACAGGTTCGGACCTGCGTAGGAAAGTGTAGACGCTCGAGTTTACATGCTTTTTTTGTATGTACTTATTCGCAGATCATACACCACTTTCCTTCGGGAAAGTGGTTTTTTGTGCTTCCGGCCTGTTCCTATGCAAGGAGTGATGATAATCAAACTGATGGCAGTAACGGATGGTGCGCACGACACAGCTGACTTGCTTCGTATTTTGTTAAAGGTGCACCCGTATGTCGATTATGTACAGATTCGGGAGAAAAATAAACCTGCGGGCGTGATTTATCAGCTATGCAGAGAGTTAGTTAAAGAAGGAGTGCCGGGGCGCAAGTTATGGATCAATGATCGGGTGGATGTGACGTTGCTGCTTGGTTTGCAACAGGCACATATACCAGGACGCGGTCTTCCTCTAATAGAGTTACAAAAACAGTATCCTGATTTACAGTTCGGCACGCCAGTTCATTCACTTGAAGAAGCTGTTCAGGCGGAGGCGGCTGGAGCAGCATATAGCTTATACGGACATTGTTTTCCGACAGCCAGTAAAAAAGGCAAAGCTCCGCAGCCACTATCCAATTTAGCTGAGATTCGGCGGCGCATCAGCATTCCGTTGTTTGGAATTGGAGGAATTACCATTGATCGGCTAGCAAAATTGAAAGCGCTTGAACTAGACGGAGCTGCTGTTATGAGTGGTATTTTTTCAGCAAAAGAACCAGTAGAGGCTGCAAAGAAACTAAAAGAGGAGTGTTTGCGTCTTGAAGCAATCTGAAATAGCAGTCGTTGGAGGAGGCATCATCGGCAGTGCAATCGCTTATTATTTGGCGAAAGCAGGTTTCCAGGTTGATGTGCTTGAAGCAGGTGAAGTTGGGTCAGGTTCCACGCAGGCAGCTGCTGGTATGCTTGGCGCTCATTCGGAATACAAGGAATTCGGTACTTCGCTTTATCCATTTGCCCGCTCAAGTCAGAAGTTATACGAAGAAGCAGAAGCAGCGATTCGCTCTTTAACAGGGATAGATATAGAGCGTCGTACTGGTGGATTGTTAAAACTTGTCTTTAAAGAAGAAGAAAGAGCGAGACTGTTAGAATTGTGTTCCTTAGAAGGTGTAACGTGGCTGGATCACGCATCTTTAACAGATAAAACGCCTGGATTAGCAGAGTCCGTTCTGGGTGCTGTTCATATGGAAGAAGATGTGCATGTCACGCCTGCAATTGCCTGCAACGGATTTCGTTCTGCAGCGCAAGTACTCGGTGCAGAAATCCATACGTATACTCGCGTTGAGAAAATAGGGAAGGAAGCCGGGCACTACCAGTTACAGACTTCCAAGGGGAAATGGCAGGCAGAGCGAGTTGTTATTGCCAGTGGCGTTTGGAGTAATTCTATCTTGGAGCAAACAGGCTTGGGGTCATCAATCTTTCCCGTAAAGGGAGAGTGTATAGCTGTTACCAATACACAGGCGCCCCTTAGATGCAGCTTATTCCATGATCAGCATTACATTGTTCCTCGGAACAACAACGAATTAATCATCGGAGCGACAAAGGTTGAGAATGATTGGACCACCGAGCCGACACTTGGCGGTATTCAGACAGTTATGGAAAAGGCGAGACAGATGCTTCCAGGCATTGATGAGATGCCTTTTCGCAGAAGCTGGGCTGGGCTCCGGCCACAGACATTCGATGGGAAGCCGCTAATCGGGGAACACCCGGAAATGAAAGGGTTGTTTATTGCAGCTGGACATCAGCGCAATGGTATCCTGCTTGCACCAGCTACTGGGAAAATGATTGCCGACTTGCTAAGCGGCAATGATGTTTCGGAGGAATGGAAGGAAGCGTTTCGAGTAGACCGGCCATATTCCAATGAGGAGGTATTGTTGTGACAATTCAACTAAATGGCAGACAGCAGGAATTATCTGGCGAGATTAAAACAATTGCACAGCTGTTAGCGTCACTTTCCTTAGAAAACAGAATTGTAATTGTGGAGTTGAACAAAGAGGTTATCAATAAGGCTGCTTATACAGACCAGCCGATAAAAGATGGCGATCAAGTAGAATTAATCCATTTCGTAGGAGGAGGATGAAACATGTTGCAAATTGCAGATAAGTCATTTACATCCCGCTTGCTATTAGGAACAGGCAAGTACCCGTCTTTTGAAGAGCAGAAGGAAGCAGTAAATATATCGGATGCAGAAATACTGACATTCGCTGTGCGGAGGATGGATATCTTTGAGGCATCACAGCCGAATCTTCTGGAACAGCTGGATTTGAATCGGTACTCATTACTGCCAAACACAGCAGGCGCAAAGACAGCAGAAGAGGCTGTCCGTATTGCCAAGCTGGCTAAAGCTTCTGGATTATGTGACATGGTGAAGGTAGAAGTGATTGGCTGTAATAAGACATTGCTTCCAGACCCAGTTGAAACATTACGTGCAGCTGAAATACTGTTAGATGAGGGATTCATAGTGCTGCCTTATACGTCAGATGACGTTGTATTAGCCAAGCGTCTCGTGGATTTGGGCGTGCACGCTATTATGCCGGGAGCATCACCTATCGGTTCAGGAAAAGGCATTATAAATCCTTTTAATTTACGTGTCATCATTGAACAAAGTAATGTACCAGTTATTGTTGATGCAGGCATTGGTTCACCGAAGGATGCAGCGTATGCGATGGAGCTTGGAGCTGACGGTGTGCTGCTAAACACAGCGGTCTCTGGGGCTGCCGATCCTGTACGGATGGCGCATGCTATGAAACTAGCAATTGAAGCTGGCAGATTAGGTTTTGAGGCAGGAAGAATTCCAGAGAAAAATTACGCGGAAGCCAGCAGTCCGGGTGAAGGGTTGTTTACTTAATGCAAGATCGTTATCGTAAACAGGAACTGTTTATCGGTAAAGAAGGCCAGATGCAGGTAGAAGGCAGTAAAATTGTCTTAATCGGGATGGGTGCTTTAGGTTCAGCTTCTGCAGAGATGCTTGTGCGGGCGGGAATCGGGGAGCTCGTGCTTATCGATCGAGATTATGTGGAGCTGCATAACCTGCAGCGTCAGCAGCTTTATACCGAAGAAGATGCTGCTGCATATTTACCAAAAGCGCTAGCAGCAGCGGAGCGGTTGCAAGCAATTAATCAGCACGTAAAGCTGCATGCAGTGATTGAAAATATCGATCATCATAATATTGAACAACTAGTAGAGGGAGCACATGTCATCTTAGATGCGACGGACAATTTTGAAACGAGGTTCATTGTTAACGATGCAGCCACGAAGCACGGTATACCATATATTTATGGTGCTTGTGTAGGCAGCTATGGGGTAACATATCCCGTTGTTTCGAAGGAAGCGCCATGTTTGCATTGCCTTCTCGAACAGCTTCCGCAGCAAAGTGAAACATGTGATACAGCCGGTATTATCAGCCCGATCGTGCAATGGGTGGCAGCAATGCAAGTGACGCAGGCATTAAAAATTTTATGCCATCAAGAAGTAACACCTGAACTGCGCGCATTTGATATATGGACAGGAGATTATACAACGGTGAATGTACAACGTCTTCAGGATCCGAGCTGTCGAAGCTGCAGTACCTATGCCGAGCGCCCGTACTTAAATGGAATCTCGCAAACGAAGCTTGATATGCTTTGTGGCAGAGAAGCTGTCCACATACGGCCGGGATCGAAAAAATCGCTTGATTTAACTGCTTTATCCAAACAATGGGTTTCTGCAGTGGAACACGTAACAGCAAATGAATATTTACTGGCATTTCATCACAGAGGGCATCGAATTGTGCTGTTTGCTGACGGGCGGGCAATTATTCATGGCGTAGACGATATCAATCGAGCACGCTCTCTTTACGATAGTCTTGTTGGATAGTAATATTAGAATTTTCTGTTGACTCACTCATGACACAATGTTAAAATTCTCCATAACATACCAATACAAATTTCTTATCAAGAGCGGCGGAGGGACTGGCCCGACGATGCCCGGCAACCTGCAAGTTTATATGACTTGTAAAGGTGCTAATTCCTGCAGATGAGAAGACACAGTACGGATTCTACGTCTCCCTGTCCTCTCAGGGAGACTTTTTTTATGCAGAAAATCATCCGAGGAGGCAAAAATAATGACAGCAGTAAAGATTGGATTAATCGGGTACGGCACAGTGGGAAGTGCAGTAGGCAGAACAATTCGGTCCCATCAGGAAAATCTGCAGATAGTATTCGGTAAAGAAGTGCAAGTAGCAGGCGTGTTAGTCCGGGATAAACAAAAATATGAACAGCAAGTGAAAGATGTCCTGCTTACAGATAATGTAGAGGAATTTTTTGCACGAACAGATCTGGATATTATTATCGAAGCGAGTGTCGGCATCGAGCCTGCGTACAGCTATTTGACGAAAGCCATCTCTCGCGGCTGTCATATCATCACTGCCAATAAAGAAATGATCGCTTCCAAAGGAGCAGAGTTAAAGGAATTGGCGAAAGAAAAAGGTGTGCGTCTTGAATATGAAGCTGCGGTGGCCGGCGGCGTACCAGTTATTGGCACGCTAAAACAACTGCTGCATATTAACCATGTTGTCAGAGTGGAGGCCATTTTGAATGGTACGTCTAATTTCATCTTGAGCAAAATGTCTGATAAAAATATCCCGTTTGAAGAGGCATTACAGCTAGCACAAGAAGCAGGTTTTGCAGAAGCCGATCCAGCTAATGATGTAGATGGCTGGGATGCATTTTATAAATTAATGGTCCTAAGTGATTTATTATTTGAAGCACAGCCAGATTGGGAAAAGGTGACGCGTAAGGGCATCCGTACCATTTCCTCCCATGATATTCACGCAGCTGCAGAACAAGGATGGAAAATCAAACACGTTGCGACACTTGAAAATACGGGGGGAGAAGTGACGGCATCGGTGGAGCCGGTCGTATTATCAGCTGAACATCTGCTGTACAGTGTAGATGGAGTAGATAATGCGGTTTGTATTGAGGGTGATCTTGTCGGAAAACTGAAGCTGCAAGGACCAGGAGCGGGTGCGCTGCCAACTGCAAGTGCCATTGTAGAGGATTTAGCTAATCTTGTGCATCAGCGGAAGGAAGTCAGAGTAAAACGAACTTTCCAATTCACAGAGAAAAGGGAAGCTGCGCCTTACGTGCATCTGCCTTCGGGACAAGTTGTTGTTCTAGAGAAATCCTCGGAGAATTATTATCGAGTGGTTGGTAAAAACGAGCGCTCTAAAGCGGAGGTCTGATAAAGTGACAAGCGCTTCGGCCAATCTCCTCATGAGGGTGATGGGTTGCTTAAAGAAACCAAAAAGGAACTAACA
Organism: Terribacillus aidingensis; assembly: GCF_900215625.1. Taxonomy (GTDB): domain Bacteria; phylum Bacillota; class Bacilli; order Bacillales; family Amphibacillaceae; genus Terribacillus; species Terribacillus aidingensis. The sequence continues at coordinate 60,781 of NZ_OBEK01000006.1, read as the reverse complement.
AGGTTAGTTCCTTTTTGGTGTAAGTTTATTTCTCCTTATGCAGCATTTGTTGAGAAAGTCTAAATTGAAGCGGCGTCGTTCCTATTATCTTTTTAAACATCTGAATGAAATGGGAGGTGCTTCCGAACCCAACACTTTCGCCAATTAATTCGATCGGTTTGTGAGTCAGCTGCAGCAATTGACAAGCTTGCTTGATTCTTCGGATCGTAATGTATTCTGTTAAGTTACTGCCTGTTTCCCGTTTGAAAATCTTGGAGACATAACCTTTTGATAAGTGAAGTTCTTCTGCTAATCTTCCTAAATCGAACGGCTCCATATAATGGTCTTCCAGCCACTTCATAATTCGTTCGGAATAGTAAGGTGCACGAAAGTTTTTATTAGAAGAATCTTGCTGCGCTCCACTATAGTTTAACCGGATGCATGTGAGTAGCTGCAGAAGAAGCAGCTGGCTTTGTTCCTCCCAGCTGCTGGTTTGTAACGAATTATTAAATACCTCACATACCGCGCTTATATATTGAAAATAGTTATCTAAATTAAATGCTTGAAGGTCATTTACACTATTTTGTAATTGAGTAAACAGGACTTGAACACCAGGGAATACGTGCAGATTTTTACCTAGAGTTAGTGGATCAAAGTGCATTATACTGCGTTCATAAGGCGTATCAGGTGATACTTCTACATACACCCGATGTAATTGAAAGGGCTGAAAAAAGAAAAGCATTCCTTTCTTAATTTCGTATGTCTGCTGGTTTACAATCACCCGTCCTTTTCCCCTATAAACAAATAATAGCTCACACCCTTGATGCCAATGGTAAAAGCCTTGAAAATCACGCTCAGAAACTCTGCGGTAAACCCAATCGAATGGCTGCAGATCGATTTGTTCGAATAACTTATTCAACGTCTACCCCTCCATAGATACTCACCATATCTATTCTGTTACTTGTTCACTTGAATAGAAAGGAAATCTCGCGCTTTTCTGTTCTAGTTATTAGAAGATTACTTTGCTTCTTATATATATATCTTACTGGCCGAGTGGTTAAATATTCGGAAATAAAACGGCGTGTACAGGCTTAAGGCGTACGTCTGAATTTGGAATTCCTATTCAGCGTGTACATGAACCATACAATGATATTTTAGAGTATTTCAGAGCAACTTTTCATTTCTTTTCCAAGTTATAATTTGTTTACGAAGTTGGGCAATGTGCAAGAGGATCTGATGCAGAGTTACAATGGTGTCAGCTGAATGAAAATAAATGGGGTGAATCAATGTTAAGACAAAATGATCGGGAATATTGGTTGAAAACGATGGATAAAATCGCAAATCCTGTTCTTACTTCTTTAGCAAATCAACAATTAAAGCAGCTCATGCCAGTTGAAGGATTAGAAGACCGAAAAAATTACAGTCATTTGGAAGCGTTTGCGAGATTAATAAGCGGGATGGCTCCTTGGATTGAGAATGGACCAAGTGATGGAAAAGAAGGATTATTAAGAAAACATTATGCAGAATTGATCAGAACCGGAATTAAAGAAGCAACAGACCCTTCCTCACCAGATTATATGAATTTTTCTGACGGTCTGCAGCCGATTGTGGATACAGCCTATTTTGCACAAGCATTAATGCGTGCACCCAATGAATTGATAGGAAAACTGGATTTGAATACGAAACAAAATGTGGTAAAAGCATTCAAGCAAACTCGTACTAGAAAACCAGTTTTCAACAACTGGTTATTGTTCGCTGCTATGACTGAAACGGCTTTGTATTTATTGGATGAAGAAGATTGGGATCCAATGCGAATTGACTTTGCGTTAAAGCAGCATGAGCAATGGTATGCAGGGGACGGTATCTATAAAGACGGGATAGAGCTTCATACTGATTATTACAATAGCTTTGTTATTCATCCAATGCTCATAGATATTACAGACCATATGGCGCATCTATCTGCAGATTGGTTAAAGCTGAAAGAAAACATCAACAAAAGATCGATGAGATATGCTGTCATTTTAGAAAGAAGTATATCACCAGAAGGTACGTATCCTGTAGTCGGACGGTCAATTGTCTATCGATTTGGCGTATTTCACAGCTTAGCACAAATGGCTTTGCAGCATAAATTGGATGCTAGTCTTCAGCCTGCGCAGGTGCGGTGCGCATTAACAGCTGTTATTCGAAAAGTAGTTGAGATGCCAGGGACCTTTGATGATGCGGGCTGGCTAAAGATTGGCTTATGCGGTCATCAGCCGAATCTGGGCGAAGGATATATTTCAACTGGAAGTCTCTATATGTGTGCTGCTGTTTTTCTACCGCTAGGATTGTCGCCAACTGACCACTTCTGGCAGGGAGAAGAAGAATGGACAGCGAAAAAAGCTTGGTCTGGAAAGTTTATATCGATTGATAAAGCTTTATAAAAATACGAAGCTCTTTCGCAACCACGCTGTGAAGTCTGGTGGCAGAGCTCTAGTGTCGCAAACCACATCAGAGCATCTATTTAGAGTGCTTGTGTATACATCCATATGAAAGCGCTATCACAATTCTGATAACTGCTTTTGGAAAGGAGAACAACATGGCAAAGGACCACTTGAAGGTCATCGCCCAACCGGATCAGCAAGTTCCGGTTGGGTCACATAAGCAGAGAAAAAGAAAAGTGCAAGTCACTTGGTATCTTTTCCTGATACCAAGTTTTCTAGGAATATTATTATTCCTGGTGTATCCAATATTCGAATCTTTTCGATTAAGTTTCTATCAATCGAATGGAACCATTGAGAAGTTTATTGGTCTGCAAAACTTCCAAACGGTATTAACGTCGCAGCCATTTTGGAATTCTGTCTGGAACACGTTCTATATAGGAATCTTTCAAATTGCGATTGCTGTTCCATTAGGTTTTATCTTCGCTTCATTAATCAATTCTACACCAAAAGGAAAAAACTTCTTTAAAGTTATCTACTTTTTGCCAAATGTAACGTCAATTGTCGCAGCAGCAATGATATTCGCTTTTGTGCTGCATCCTGAAATGGGGATTGTAAATTATGCTTTAGAAGCTGTGGGATTGCCAACATCAAAGTGGTTATCGGATCCTTCTAGTTCCAAATGGGCTGTGATTTTGTTGGCTGTCTGGCATTGGATAGGGTTTATCATTATCATCTGTCTCGCTAACTTACAGGCGATATCACCTGAAATGTATGAGGCCGCAAAAATTGATGGTGCCAGCGGTTTTCAGCAATGGCTGTTTATCACCATTCCTAATATGGGAGGAACATTTGCGTTCTTGTTAATTACAGGTTGGATTGGCGCATTGCAGCGATTTAATGAAGTGTATGTGTTAGGCGGACCCAGCGGAAGCCCTGCCAGATCGATTCAAACAATGGGGGCATTTATTTACGAACGTGGCTTTACCGGATTTGAATTCGGTATTGCTTCGGCAGCTACGTACATTATGTTCATGATCATTCTTGTCTTTACGTTTATAAACTTAAAAGTATCGAAGATGAAGCTATGATAGAAGGGGGGAGAAACCATGTCCTATAAAAAGGCAGAAAAAATAGGGATGTACCTTAAATTCTTCATTCTGCTCGTCTTTGGAATACTGCTCATGGCGCCGTTTGTGTGGATGGTAAGTGTAGGATTTGATCGAAGTGCGAATATAGCCATGCCATTTCCGCCGCGTTTATTCCCTGACGATGCATCAGGATTTAACTTTACGATTGTTTTTGAGAATGGACGACTCATACAATCTTATCTTAACTCGGCTTTTGTCACTGTTACCTCGGTAATGTTAGCTGTTTCGTCTGCTCTTTTAGCAGGCTACGCATTTTCGAAAGGAAAATTCAAAGGGAAAAGATTATTGTTTGTCATTGTCCTTTGCACATTGATGATTCCAATGGAGCCTCGCTTAATTCCGTTATACAAACTATTTAACAGTGTAGATTTACTAAATACTTTCTGGCCATTAATTTTGCCTTCTATCATTAATGGGATGCTGATTTTCCTTTGTAAACAGTTTTTCGATCAGCTGCCTGACACGATAAGAGAAGCAGCACAAATTGATGGAGCCGGTGAATTTAAGATATTCTTTCAAGTTTATGCTCCGCTAGCTGGTCCTATTGCTGCAACGATGGTTATTTTATCTTTTATCGGAAGTTGGAATGACTTCTTATGGCCATTAGTCGTTTTGAGTAACCAAGAATTACACACAGTACCGCTGTATCTAGCTAGCTTCTCCTTAGAGAATGGTACCAGTTTAGGAGGCTTAACAATGGCGCTGGCAACAGTGAGCGTGCTTCCGATTATTGTCCTGTACTTGTTTCTGCAAAGATATATTATCCAAAGTATCGCGCTCAGCGGGGTGAAGGGAGAGTAAGCTATCTAGGCTCGGTTATGTTGAATCAATTTGAAGGAGGAACGAAACATGTTAAAAAGAATATCTAAAAAAGGCTTATTGTTAACTGCTTCATTTGTGCTGCTTTTCTTTGCTGTTCTCGCTGGCTGCAGTCCTGGCGGCAGTAAAAAAGACGGTGAATGGGCAGGGCAAACGGTTAATGTGCAGTTGATTGGCGACTTTTCTATGGAGGATTCTACAAATCCGATTACAGGCGAAAAGATTCGAGGATTAGATGTGTTAAAAGAAGAATTTGAGAAACAGCATCCAGGCGCAACGGTCAAATTTATAATCATGCCATGGGACGGATATACGGAAAAAACGCAGGCGATGTTAACCTCTGGTGAAGCTGATGTTTATCAGCTGCCCGGTATAGCTGACTTTGCGGCACAAGGGGTGTTAGAACCGCTGCAGCCTTATATAGAAAAAGATAGCGAATTTAGTACGGATATTTTTATTGATCAGCAAGTGGAGAGCTGGAAAGCATTAGGACCTGACAGCAAGGAGCTAGAGATGTATGGATTGCCGTTTTTAGGTGATGCTCGCTTCATTACGTATGACAAAAAGTTGTTTGATGATTGGGGAGTAGAATACCTCTCCGAGCATCCAACGATGGAAGAGATTAAAGAGAAATCAGCAAAAATGACCGGCAAGAACCCTGTAACTGGTGAGCAGAACTATGGCGTCTGGTTTCGTGGAGATTGGTCATCCGCATTTACACTGCTTAACGCAGCCGAAGGTATCGGCGGCAGATGGGGAGAAGGCTTTGCCTGGGAAGATGTGAAGTTTGAATTTAACTCACCTGAAATGGTAGAAGGCTTAAACTGGATGCTTGATATACAACAATACGCGCCCGAAGGTATTGTAAGTAACCAAGGTAATGAGAAGTGGATGACCAAGGACAATAATATTGCCATTATGCTGAACTCCGGTCCGGGCAATTTAGTGCAGCAGACACATACACAAGGATTAGAAGATCGGATTGCGATAGCGCAAGAATTTAAGAATGAAGATGGCATGGGCGGCCTATTTGCGGGAAGTCCAATTGCAATTGGGAAATCTAGTGAAAATAAAGAACTGGCGTGGGAATGGCTGAAATTTGCTACGAGTGATTTTGCTCAGAAATATTTTTACGAAACAGGTGTATTTCCATCGATAAAGTCCGCATTAGAGTGGGAAGAAGTAAAGCAATATGATGACTTGCTAGGCCCTGTCTTTGAAGCAATGAGCACACCGTACACGCCTCGCTATCATTGGGCAGCTGGGCAGCCAAGGTTTATTTTAACTTCCGAGATTGAGGCAGCTTTAACAGGAAAACGAGATGCACAAGAGGCTTTGGATAAGGCGCAGAAGGAAAGTACAGAATGGCTGGAGAGCAGATAAACAGGTAATTCTGAGGAGGGGGGTAACCTCCTTCTCAATCCAATTTTATTTATCCGCAGGTTATTAACATAACCAGTACAGCATCTCATTGAGATGATCCAGCAACGGGAGGGAAGGGCTTTGGAACCATTGGTTAGTGGGTTTTATACCATATGTGTGTGGGTTTTTCGCTTTGCCTATCTAAATATACTTTGGCTGCTTTTTACGTTATTAGGTGCCGTTGTGCTAGGCTTTTTTCCAGCTACTATCGCAATGTTTGCCGTCGAAAGAAAGTGGATTCTAGGAGACAGCGATTTTTCTATATTCCAACATTTCTGGTCCACTTATAAACAAGAATTCATAAAGATTAATTTGCTTGGCTATGCGGTAACGTTTATTGGTGCTTTACTAGTGATTAACTATTTTATATCCACTTCTTTAAATAACGCTATTGGAGATATGCTGGGCTGGCTGTTATTAGGGCTTCTGCTTCTCTGCACAGTTGCTGTTATCTACATCTTCCCTGTGTATGTCCACTATGATGTGAAATATCTGGATTATATCAAGCATGCATTTGTTATCGGTATCTCTTCCCCTTTGATGTCGCTGCTTATATTGCTAAGTTTTATGACTTACTTTTATATCGTTACAATATTTCCGGGAATTCTGCCGTTATATACCGGAAGTATGCTGAGCTTTGCTGTCATGTGGTTCGCCCATTGCGCTTTTATTAGAATCGAAAGCAAACAGATAAAAAGAACACAGCCTGATCTGCATTAAAGTAGAAGGAGTGAAAACATGGAATTCTCTCTGTATTCAGTAATGGCACCAGATATGACGCCGGAAGCTATTATTGGCTATTTAAAAGAAACCGGCTACTCCGCTGTAGAATGGCGGCTTAAAGACACACCAGCAGAGTTAAAACAGGAAGCACCTAGCTTTTGGAGGAATAACTTGTGCACCATATCACCAGACATAACGAATCAAGAGATTGAGAATTTAAAAAGTGCAGCGAAGCATAATGGCATTAACATATTAAGCGTTCTTCCGTATTTAACTGCCGGAGATTTAAAAGCTACCGAACATGCATTGCAGATCGCACAAAAGCTTGGTGCTGTAACGATACGATTAGGAGTACCGTCTTACGATCGGTCTCAACATTATAATGACCTGTTTCGCGCTGCAGCTGCTTACTTATATGAGGCGGAACAAATGTGCAAGCAATACAAAGTAAAAGGCTTAATTGAAACACATCACGGCACGATTGCACCTAGTGCGAGTTTGGCTCATCGGCTTGTATGTCCATTTGATTCAGCGAACATTGGTGTTTTATATGACCCTGGCAACATGGTGCATGAAGGATATGAGAATCATCGTATGGGACTGGAATTGTTAGGAGACTATCTTGCACATGTGCATGTAAAAAATGCACGCTGGCAAAAGGAACAGCAGTATGCGGATGGGACAGTGGATTGGTCTGTGGAGTGGACGTCTATTGAAAAAGGGGTTGTGAATTGGAAGCAAGTTCTCTCAGACCTGAAAGCTGTTGGTTATAACGGATATATTGGCATGGAGGACTTCAGTGCGTCTATGCCTGTAAAGGAATCTGTCAAACACAATATCGAGACAGTCAACCAGTTTCTTGCCGAGAATGAAGCACCAAGAGATTTCAGCTGAAAATGCTTGTCGTATTTCTGTGTTCATCTCCCTTCTGAGAGACTAAAAAGAGAGAGTGGTAGCGATGGTAAAAGGGTTATATATTATGAATCAAGCATCATTTGAGCTTGTTTATCCAAAAACGGTGAGGAAAGAAATAGAAACGCTGTCGGATATATATAAGCAGCCGCTGACCAATCATCAGCTCCAGCAAGACCTATCCGTTTTACATGAGGCAGAGGTGATTTTTTCAGGCTGGGGAGGACCAAAACTTGATCAAACATTGCTTGCTGCAGCACCGAATTTAAAAGCATTTTTTTATGCGGCAGGATCATTAAAGCATATTGTTACGAAAGCGGCTTGGGATCGTGACATCCTGCTGACGAACGCTGTGAAGGCAAATGCTGTTCCGGTAGCGGAATATACGTTATCGCAAATCTTATTTTGTCTGAAAAAAGGCTGGACCTTTACTAGAAGTATTAGAAGAAATAAGCAGTATCCCGTGAAAACGAATGATGTTTTAGGTGCTTTCGGAAGTACAATCGGAATCGTTTCATTAAGTACGGTAGGAAGAATGGTTTGTGAATTGCTCAAGTCCTTTGATGTTCATGTCATTGCATACGACCCGTATATAAAGGCAGAAGAAGCTGCAAAGTTAGGAGCCAAGCTATGTTCGTTGGAGGAAATTTTCAGCCAGTCAGATATAGTGTCTCTGCATACCCCTTTGCTTGAAGAAACGAAAGGTATGATTGGGAAGGAACTTATGTCACAAATGCGGCCATCCGCCAGTATGATCAATACCTCCCGGGGCGCTATCGTGAAGGAAGCAGAGATGTTGGAAGTGTTGCAAGAAAGGCCGGATATTACTGCTGTATTAGATGTTACATCCCCCGAGCCGCCACACACAGATTCGCCATTATATATTCTGGATAATGTCATTTTAACACCGCACTTAGCAGGAAGCGCGGGGAAAGAATGTGGAAGAATGGGATATTGCATGCTGGAAGAGTTTAAGCGGTATGTAAAGAAAGAGCCGTTGCAATGGCAGGTGAAAGAGACATACTTTGATATTTTGGCTTAGATGAAGATAGGTCACTTAGCCGATGGAGCTACATAACCTATCTAGTCTATTGATTCATAATCAGCTAGGGTGCATGTTCGTTTTAAGGTGTTAAAGGATAAACAAACCGAATCATATCCCGACATTGAATTCCATTTTCATAGATAGGCATCTCATAGTGCCGCAGGAAAAAATCAGGCTCAATGGCTGTCATTCGGAAGCCGCATTTCTGATAGAAAGCCAGTTGATCAATGCTGGAGTTTCCCGTTCCAACTTCCAGTGAGCTATAGCCGTCTTTGTTGGCTTGATGAATGGCATGGCGGATAAGTTGTTTTCCGATTCCTTTTCCTTGGCTTGAGGCCCGAACGGAAATGTTCATTATTTCTGCAGTACCTGGTTTAATCGGCAGCATGACATAGACGCCGAGAATAGCTTCCTCTTCTTCTGCAATGAAGCAACTTCCTTCATTTAGATAAGTCGCGACCTTCGTTTCAGATGGATCTGCTTCCAGCAGGAGCTCCATGGGAGGCGTTTCGGAAGGAAGTAGTTTTCTTATAATCATTGTATCTCTCCTTTTGCAGGTAAATAAAAAGGCTGCCGGTGTTTGCCGGCAGCCTTTGTTGCTGCTAGTTATTTTACGATCATAATGGGGCATTTTGCGCGTTTAGCCACACGGCCGCTGACGCTGCCCATAACGATTTCCTGAAGTGGGTTCAATCCGCGGCTGCCGATGATTATAAGATCTGCACTAGTATCGCGTGCATGCTCTAGAATCATTGGAGCAGGCTCACCGTGTTTCATGATTAGTTTGTATGGAACAGCAGCTTTCTCAAAAGCATCACGAAAACGCTTGAACTTCTCTTCGCGCTGCATTTGCAGCTGAATCGGATCACTGCTGTGAAGGACGTCTGATTTCGTCTTCTCATAATTAAGGACATGAATGCCTTCCACATGTGTTCCAGTCTGCAGCTTTGCTAACTCGATGGCATGCTCTGCGGCAAGGAAGCTATGATCGGAACCATCAATTGCCACTACGATTTTCTTATACATAGGTGCACCGCCTTTTAATGGTTTGATACATTCACATATGCTGAATCGATCGCTGTCAATCTGTTCATAAGGGCTTCGCTGTCTTTGTTTAAGCCCACTAAGGTAATGGAAGCGCCCTTCTCCTTAAATTTTAGCACGACTTTGTCAATCGCTGCCACTGCGGAGTCATCCCAAATATGTGTGTTTGAGAAATCAAGTATCACATGCTGTTGGGTAGCTTCATAAGTGAAACTATTGGTGAAGTCGGTAACGGAAGCGAAAAATAGCTGACCGGTAATAACATAACGCACGTTCTCTGCTTCTGCGTCAGTGTGTGCCTCCACTTTTACTTTAGATATCTTCGCAACGAAGAAAATAGAACTTAACAAGATACCGATAAATACGCCAATAGATAGGTTATGTGTCGCTACTACAGCAATAACCGTTACAATCATGACGGCGGAATCTGATATTGGAACACGCGTCAGTGTACGAAGGGAGTGCCAATCAAAGGTGCCGATGGAAACCATGACCATTACACCAACTAGCGCTGGCATTGGAATCATCACTACCCAGTCTCCCAGAACGAGAATTAGAAACATTAAGAAAATACCGGCAACAAACGTAGACAGCCGTCCGCGCCCGCCAGATTTCACATTAATAACAGACTGACCAATCATTGCACAGCCTGCCATACCGCCGAAAAAGCCTGTAACGATATTGGCGATACCCTGTCCGCGTGCTTCTTTGTTTTTGCTGCTGTCTGTGTCAGTCATATCATCAACGATGGATGCTGTCAGTAAGGATTCCAGCAATCCCACAATAGATAATGCCAAGGCAGTAGGGAAGATAATCTGCAATGTTTCCATGTTTAATGGAATGTTAGGAATTAAAAAGCTAGGAAGTGCTTGTTTTATTTGCCCCAGGTCTCCGACAGAACGGACATCAAGATGCAGGAACAAAGACAAGATTGTTACTGCAAGAATGGCCACTAGTGGAGCAGGTACCGCTTTTGTTATGAGTGGGAATAAATAAATGATACCGAGTGTAACTCCTACCACGATATACGTTGTCGTATTGATCCCAATGAAATGTGGAACTTGCGCCATGAAAATTAAGATTGCGAGCGAGTTTACGAAACCAATCATTACCGAACGCGGAATGAATTTCATAAATCGGGCAATACCTAAAACGCCGAATAAAAGCTGTAATATTCCCGTCAGGATGGTAGTGGCAAATAAATACTCGAGGCCGTGGTCCTTCACCAGCGTCACCATCAGCAATGCCATTGCACCAGTGGCGGCGGAAATCATGGCAGGTCTGCCTCCAACAATAGCAATGACAACAGCCATCGAGAAGGATGCGTATAAGCCAACCATTGGATCGACTCCTGCGATAATCGAAAAAGCGATGGCTTCTGGGATTAGGGCAAGTGCCACAACAATACCAGAGAGCAGGTCTCCGCGAATGTTGCCAAACCATTGTTTATTTAATTTTGTTTCAGTCAATCTGTATACACCCCTTTGTTTTAAATTTGTTGACTTCTAAGTCTCATAGAAGTCGTGTCCGATTTTTGATAAGCTTACTCTAACATGTTATAGATAATTTGTGAACCAAAACTACCCTTTTTGGTACTTGTGTTTGGAGTGAATAGAGAATGGAAATCGGTTATATTCGTGAATTTGTAAACAAAAAATGGGAGCAGCAGCCGGATAGAATAATGAGCTGTACTCGCATCATAGAAGAGAAAGAAGATGTGCAAGGGCAGCCTTTGCTGGAGGATCTTCTTGAACAGATACAGCCTGGGGATATGCTCGTTGTACGCAAGTTATACAGCTTAGCCAATTCGACAAAGGAACTAATCAACATTTGTCGAAACCTCCAGGAAAGACAGGCGGGCCTTCTGTCGTTAGAAGATGGAATCGACACTCGGGAAGATAACTTCTTTCAGCACTTGGAGCAGATTGCTGTCTTTCGAAGGGATGTAGTAGGAGAGCGAACAAAGGCTGGTCTTTCAGAAGCTAAAGGGCGCAACAAAGGCGGCGGCAGACCGCGTAAACCAGACCGAAATGTACAGAAAGCAATGGATATGTATCGCAGCAAGAAGTATACGATTGCAGATATAACAATTGAAACAGGCATTAGTAAGACAACATTGTATCGCTATCTTCAGGATTAGATTGTGTCGGATAATGGCTTGTGATCAAGCGTTTGTTTAAATAAAAATACAGAAGTGCGAAAGGAATCGGATTGGTCTGCTGGACGCAGAGAATTCGATTCCTCTTTGTGCTGAATTCACATTCTTGCGGAGCGAAGCCAAACGCCTAAGCTTAAAAATAGGCTCCCTGTCAGAAGCAGAATACCCAGTATGACTGGCAGTTGAACAGTTGATTCAAATAAGGTGATATGCACGCCGAAAGTATCTTTGAAAGTGTCTAATGCGGCAGCGGGTGCGTCGGCAAAAGTGTCAGTCATAGAAGGCGTCATTAAAACATCGCGAAGTGCAGCAACGCCATATGTTGGCGGGAAGAATTTCGTGATCTCCTGGACAAAACTAGGGAGCTGTCCGATAGGGATGTAAATTCCTAATAGAAATCCGGATAGTGTCCCGACGATGGTCCCCAACGAGGAGAAAGACTTTCTTGATTTTATTGGGGCAAGAAGGACAAATAGAAACGCTGCTGAACTAAAGGTAATGAGCATAATTAAACCAATAGCTATCAGCAAGCCATCCCAGGCTACGGTAGGTTTATCCGTGAGCCAAAAATAGCCTTGTGCAAGGAATAGGGAACCGACCGAGAAGAGCACCGCAATAAACCAAGCGGATAACAGATAGCCGACGACAAGCTGTGTACGGGTAATCGGAGTAATAAGCAAAGCATGCAGCTGGTTGCCGGCAGCGTCCTCGATCATCGTTCCTAGTACTGATAAGGTAACCGTTAGGGAAATAACGACAATGATTCCAGCTAAAAGCCAGCTTTGTATCAAGGCTTTCATACCGCTGGAGCCTGTTGCTGCTTCCTGTGCTGCCTCCGTTGTCACATCAGCTAAGAACAGCAAGTAAAGCACAATGATGATACCAATAGTAAATAAAGACATGAAAACAGCAGTTTTGTCGCGGAAAAAAAGTCGATTAGAGCGTTTTGTCAGCTGCCAGATTGTTTGCATCGTTATTCTCCTTTACTAATTGAATAAATACATCGTCGAGACTGCCTTTTATTAGTTCAAAGTCTTGTACATGTTCCTCTAGATTTTTGAGTATGTTGTACGCTTGCTGGCTATTTGTGACGGAAATATGAAAGTAATCGTGCTTTTTGTTATAGCTGTAAGATCGCTCTGTTAAATAGGAAGCCGTGGTTTCTGGTTTGTCTACGAGCAGGCGCAGTGTATCAGCAGCGTACTTATTTTTAAGGGCGGCCGGTGTTCCTTGTGCTTTAATCCTGCCTTTATCAATAACGACAATTTGATCGGCTTGAGCTGCTTCTTCCATATAATGCGTTGTCAGAAAGACTGTCATTTGCAGCTGCTGCTGCAAATGTGCGACTGTTTTCCATACATCCACTCTTGTTTGAGGGTCCAGTCCAGTCGTTGGTTCATCTAGGAAAAGAATAGAAGGGCGGTGAAGAAGTGCACGAGCAATTTCTGCACGCCGTTTTTGGCCGCCAGACAGGTGACGAAATTGCTTTTTTAGGATTGGTTCTAACTGTAAGGTATCGGTTACCCAAGTGATACTGGCTTTTGTTTCCGCCTTAGACAACCTGTAAAAACGCCCCCACATGTCCAGATTTTCTTCTACAGTCAGCGCATCATCTAACACATTATCCTGAAACACCAGTCCAATCTGCCGGCGTATTTTGGCATCATCTTTTCCTGCTGTATAACCGGCAACACAGATAGTGCCTGCTGTTTGCTGCAAGCGTGTTGCAATCATATGAATGGTTGTGGATTTGCCGGCACCGTTCACTCCGAGAAAAGCGAAGAGGTGTCCCTTTTCTACATTAAATGATAAATCATCAACAGCTTTGGATTTTCCGTAGGTTTTTGACAGATGTTTTATCTCAATGATTTTCACTTGGATCACGCTTCTTCCTTTTATAATTTGTCAGCTCTTCATTCAGATGTTTTGCTTCAAACGTATAGATAAGGTGATAGATGGACCATAGGATAATGTAAATAAATGAAACAAGTGCGAACAATAACCCGAGCAGTTTCCAATTGCCAGTATCAAACCAGCCAAACAAAACAGCTGCAGAAGTGAAGGCGACTAGAACAATGACAAGGAACAAAAAAGAGCGAACGAAAATGCTGGATATGCGGCTGCGGTTAAAAACAAAGTCCATCAGCAACGTTAGGATTAAGGTAATAAGTGCGTTTTGCGGAACAAGCGCAATTTCCATTTCCGTCAATCCGATGAAATAATAAATATATATACTGGTTGCAAAAAGCGAGAACATAAACATGATGCCCCATGCCTGGATGAAATTCACGAAAGTTTTCATGTCTTAATCCTTTCCGATGCCTAGTTTCTGCTTGAGAGCAGGTACATACTGCCGGGAAATCATCACTTTCTCCGCATTGTCGAGTGTGGCAACCAGCTTTCGGCCAAGTGCGGGTTTGAGTTTTTCTACTTTGGACAAGTTAACAATGACGGATTTAGATACACGGATAAAGTCACGACTAAAATTGGCTTCTTCGATTTGATAAAGCTTGAGGGTGCTGCGGTAGACAGCTTTTACATCATAAAAAAATACCGTGTTATCGACTGATTCGAAGTAATAAATATTCTCTGGATGAAGGAGATGCAGCTCGCCATTTTGCTCTCCTGTTAGTCTTTCCTGATTCGTAGCACTTAAAAGCTTAACGAGCTTTACTACATCATCATTTGCCCGACGGCAGGTTATTCGAACTTCTGTTTCCTGGCAATTGTCGTCCTCTTGAATTGTAATTTTCATAGCTCACCTCAGTTCTCATTTTACTGCCTGTAATTTACAGTGTAGCCTTTAGAACTAGAAAAACAAGACCATATGCGTTATCCTGCCAACAGATGCAGGTAAGCTGCCATTTAGCCTTTTAAAACAAACGTTTAATTAAGAGAGCGGGAAGGGAAAAATATCGATAAAGGAGGAGACGGTGATGAAAATAGTTACACTACCAGATGGAACTGAGTTGCCAGCAATTGGACAAGGCACCTGGTATATGGGTGATGAAGATGCCAAGCGGCATGACGAAATACAAGCATTGCGAACAGGCATTGACCAGGACCTCCAAGTAATAGATACAGCCGAAATGTACGGAGACGGGCGATCAGAGCGACTTGTACAAGAGGCGATAGCCAACCGCAGAGAAAAAGTGTTTCTCATCTCGAAAGTATTGCCAACGAATGCAGGTTTTGATGATGTGTTGGCTGCTTGCGATCGCTCTTTAGATAGACTAGGCACGGATTATTTAGACTTATATTTGCTGCATTGGCGCGGCAGAATACCGCTCCAAGAAACAGTAGATGCTTTCGAAAAGTTGAAGCAGCAAGGGAAGATAAAGCGCTGGGGTGTATCAAATTTTGATACAGATGATATGAAAGAGTTATGGGAAGCAGAGAACGGACGTAATTGTGCTGTGAATCAAGTACTTTACAATCTTACCGCCCGCGGTATTGAGTATGATTTGATTCCATGGCTGCGAGATAAAGGTGTTCCCGTTATGGCGTATTGTCCGTTAGCTCAAGGGGACAGGGAAGAGATTTTGCAGAACGAGGCGGTCCGTGAACTAGCTGGAACATATGATGTGTCTGTTTCCCAGATTGCGCTCGCTTGGACGATTCAGTCTGGTCAAGTACTGAGCATTCCGAAAGCCGGACAAGCAGCTCATGTGATGGAAAATGCGAAAGCAGCAGAGATAACCTTAACAAAGGACGATATGCAGAAATTAAACAAGGAATTCCCGCCGCCAACGTCGAAAGTACCGTTGGAGGTAGTGTGAGTGCAGAAGCATTTCACATGACAGTCCATTATGAGAACGATATACTAAAAGAAGAAAACGACTAAAGGAGTGCTTTAGATGAACCACGTAACTTTAAATAATGACTTGAAAATGCCACAGCTTGGTTTTGGAGTATGGCAAGTAGGAAATGAAGAAGCAACTGCCGCAGTAGAAAAAGCACTTGAAGTCGGTTATACAAGCATCGATACTGCTATGATTTACAAAAATGAAGAAGGCGTCGGCAAAGCAATTAAGGAAGCAAACGTGAATAGAGAAGACCTCTTTATCACTACAAAAGTATGGAACTCCGATCAAGGGTATGACAACACGATTGCTGCTTTTGAAGCAAGCCTTGAGCGCCTTGGCTTGGATTATGTTGACCTTTACCTTATCCACTGGCCAACACCAGAATATGATGAGTATGTGGATACGTTCAAAGCGATGGAGAAGCTGTATAAAGATGGCCGCGTGAAAGCAATTGGCGTATGTAACTTCGAAATTGAGCATCTTGAACGTCTAATGAAAGAAACGGAAATCAAACCAGTACTGAACCAAGTAGAATGCCATCCATACTTGGCGCAAAACGCACTAAAAGATTTCTGTAAAAAGCATGACATCTTTGTAGAGGCTTGGAGCCCGCTTGATCAAGGCGGCGACGTACTAAAAGATGAAGTTGTAACAAGCATTGCAGATAAGCTTGGCAAAACAGCAGCACAAGTTGTCTTGCGCTGGCACCTTCAAAATGACACAATTGTTATTCCGAAATCTGTTACACCATCCCGCATCAAAGAAAACTTCGAAGTATTCGACTTTGAACTTTCTGCTGAAGATATGGATGCCATTAACAAATTGGATGCAGGACGCCGTAAAGGTCCAAATCCAAATGAAATGAATGTAAGATAATATGTGAAGAGAAGAGCACCGATTCGGTGCTCTTTTTTTGTGTTGACAGCTATTTCTGGAAATGATTGTATAAGTTTAAGAAGAGGCATAGAATTTTGAGGAAGGAAGGGCGGTTGTGATCTTAAATATTATCTGTTTTTTTATTATCGTTATTATACTTATTGTCCTGCTAAAACTTAAAATGATTAATCTGGTCAAGAAAGACAACTATATCTTTACACGTTCTCGATATAAGTTGAAGTTTTCCTATAAGCTATTTAATGGAGTTGAATACCATTATTTTAAGTTTAGGAAGAATCAAATCCTTACGTTCACTTATGATGTAAAAGTGGACAGCGGAGAATTGATACTGGAATGGCGTGACCGAAAAAAGTTAATCTGGCGGAAGAATTTCTGTGAAAGCGCACAAGGTAACGCAACCTTCCATACAGACCGCCGATTTTACTCCATCGTGATAGAAGGTAACAACACAAAAGGTGGGTGCCAACTACATTTCACAGAATAAACGAAGCCGTGTCTCATGCCGACAGTAATCTACAGACTCTTAAACCGAGTATATTCATAATTTTAAAAGATAGCGCGGTGATATGCTAATGGAGAAGAAAGGTCACATCCTTAATTTCATTTCGATTTTCATGATGGCCATCGGGCCTTTATTGGCTAAGTTTGGCGTGCTGGAGATCAGTCCGGCTAAAGCTGCCATCATTAATGTGCTGGTTATCATTGCGGCGTGCTATCTGTTTGGGATAATACAGAGGAAAAAAGTGGCGTTTTACAAAGATAGAGAGATGATTTTTTTAGGTGTACTCAACTCGCTCGGTGTCATTCTTATGTATGTTAGTACGAGTTTGTTATCACCGGTAGAGATTGGTTTTATCGGCCGTTTTTATACGGTGTTTGCTATCCTGCTGTCTTTACTACTCCTGAGAGAGCGGATATTAAAGAATGAGACAATCTTTATTCTATTTGCGATGTTAGGCATTTTTCTTTTTAGATACGGCCAATGTATACGGTGCTAGTTTGATAGGAAGCGTGTGTGCTTTGGTTCAGACATTCTGTTTTGCTCTTTCAAATGTGTACATAAAAAAGGCGATAGGTACAGATAAAGATTCTAATTCCATTTTATTTACGAATAACTGCATGGCGCTCTATGCGATTAGCACAGGTCAGCTGTTCGAAGGGGGATACCCTGTCTCGGGTATTGGATTAATTGCTCTGTCGTCCTTATTGACGGGATTTATAGGAACGTTGTTTTTATATGAAGCCCTAAAATATTTGCGGTTCTCGATTGCGAATACAATTCGGGCTTTTAGTCCGATCCTGCTTGCAGCTATTTCCTACCCATTTTTCCCGATTGAGCTTACATGGCAAAAGATTACCGGAGCTCTCATTATGCTGGTTTCGATCTTACTTTTAACACGAAAGAAGCCATTACTATCAAAAAAATAGAAAAGTATTATGCACAGGGTACTAAGATTAACTTACGAGAACTTGTACGTTAATGGACCTGTTTCCTCACCCTTCCCATGTTTTAAATTCGAGCTGATCGAGACTTTATTATAGAACGTACTGCCAGAAGAGTATGATTTGCCAACTTATTAGGAACTTAAAAAGCAACCTATGCCTAATAAGGTTAAGGTTGCCATAGCAGCTTGCACCTAATTCGGACAGGAACAATACATTGTTCGATTACTCGTACACGATTTCAACTAATTACCCATATCGTGATCAATAGGCTCATTTTGCTTTAGATATTTATATTAACTTTTTTACATTAATATCCTTTACCGTCTCGCCTTCCATTAATACAGGCTGATAGAAGATTTCGTTTGGCATATCTTTCTTTCCTTGCAGCTTCTTAATGAGCCAGTTAGCTGCATCGCGCCCCATTTGTTCTTGCGGATGTGTTAAAGTAGTCAGTTTAATAGTAGCGTTTTTTGCAATATAGGAATTATCTTGCCCGATAATTGATAAGTTGTCTGGTATCGCAATATTAAGTTGTCTGCATACATTTACTACCTCTAAACCAACTTCATCGTTGTAGCAAATAATCGAAGTTAAAGCATCTTTATTTTCTGTTAGAAATTCTCTTAAGTTTTTATGCAAGTCTTGCTTTGTTTCTGTATTAAAAGAGAGCACATGCTCTGGACGGAAAGGTAATTTTGCTTCTCCGAGTGCTTTTAAATATCCTTTCATTCTGTACTTACCTTGTAAATCATCCATCTTGGAAATAAGTCCTATTTGTGTATGTCCATTACTTATCAATAAATTTGTGGCAAGATAGCTTGATTTCACGTCGTCCAAGCATAGGAAAGGAACATCTAATTCCTCATAGTGGGCATTAATCATAATGAATGGTATGCCTTTTTCCTTAAAGGAAAGGTAGTAAGCAATATTAGGGTTGTAAAGATTACTTTTTGTTGGTTCAACTATTAAACCATCTACACCGTATGACAGCATCATCTCTAAAGCTTTCTTTTCCTGTTCCACATCGTTATTTGTACTTGCTAACAGCAAAGAGTAATTTTCTTCATTTAATCGTCCTTCAATTCCTCTGATAATCGAAGGGAAAATATAATCAGAGATATATGTTGTGATTACACCGATTGTTTTGTTGTGCGGCTTTCCGCCATTATGGTAATCGTTAACATAAGTTCCTGATCCTTTTTCACTGCGTAAGTACCCTTCTGTGGCTAATTCTAAGATTGCCTTTCTAACTGTATGGCGGCTGACACCATATATCTCCTGCATAGCAGATTCGGTCTGTATCCGTTCTCCAATACTGTAATCTCCCGATAGAATTTTACTTTTCAAGTCTTCTATGATGACCTGATATTTCGCCTTCATCTTATCACTTCTTTTCTGGTTGCTGTATGCAATCATATACAGACAAGTTTAAATTTGTATGGACATATTTTAACATAAGCAAAAAAGACATAAAAGAGTGAAATCAAAATCTATGTTTTGTTAGGAAAGCTTATAACATAAAAAAAATAATCTATATTATTCTCTGCAAAACAAGGAAATGGAGAACGTTATCCGCGCTTAGTAAATCAGACAACCTAAATTGATAGTACCTATTTTAAAACTATTGACATTTGTACGTACAGAAAATAAACTAAAGGCATCATTATTTGAAAGCGCATTCTTTTAACTGGTATTTAAAAGAGATGGGAGGTATCGGAATAACATGAATCGAGCAGCTATTGCACAAGCCATTACAAATGGAGAAACGTCACTAGGAATAGAATTCGGGTCTACGCGCGTTAAAGCAGTTCTCATCGATAATAACTTTCAAACGATTGCTTCGGGAAGTTTTGAGTGGGAGAACCGTTTGGAAAATGGCTACTGGACGTACAATCTGGTGGATATTGTTACAGGTCTACAGACGGCATACAGTGAAATGAAACAAGAAGTTGAACGGATTTATGGTGTTACAATTCGTACAATCGGAGCCATTGGATTCTCAGCTATGATGCATGGATATATGGCATTTGATAAAACGGGGGAGCTGTTAGTTCCTTTCCGAACGTGGCGAAATGCCACAACCAGTGCTGCTGCAAAAGAGCTGACCGCGGCATTTCAATTTAATATTCCTGAAAGATGGAGCATTGCGCATCTTTACCAGGCAATTATGAATGATGAGGATCATCTGCCGCGCATAGATGTTATCACGACATTAGCGGGTTTCATTCATTGGCTGCTAACTGGTAAGAAAGCAATAGGTATTGGAGATGCATCGGGAATGTTCCCGATTGATGAGACAACACAAGATTATAACGAAGAAATGGTTAGGGAATTTGATGAAATTATAAAAGATAAAGGTTACCCATGGAAGCTATTAGACATCTTACCAAAGGTTTATCATGCAGGCGAACAAGCTGGTGTCTTAACTGATATTGGGGCGAAGGTTCTGGATAGGTCGAAGAATTTACAGGCGGGCATTCCTATTTGTCCCCCAGAGGGTGATGCAGGTACCGGAATGGTCGCCACAAATAGTGTCAGGAAGCGGACAGGGAATGTTTCTGTCGGAACTTCTGTTTTTGCCATGATTGTATTGGAGAAGGAGCTTAAGAAGGTTTATCCAGAAATCGATTTGGTCACAACTCCTACCGGAAGCCCAGTAGGAATGGTACATGCAAACAATTGTTCAAGTGATATGAACGCATGGATGGGATTATTCCGTGAGTTTACCGAAGCAATGGGTATAAAAACGGAGCCAAGTCTTATTTTTGAAGTAATGCTAAACAAGGCATTGCAAGCAGATCCGGATGGCGGCGGGTTGCTTAGCTACGGCTATTTATCGGGTGAGAATATTACCGGTTTCGAAGCAGGCCGACCATTGTTTGTTCGTTCCCCAGAAAGTAACTTCAATCTAGCAAACTTTATGCGAACGCATTTATTTACAGCATTTGGTGCACTGAAGATTGGTATGGATCTTTTACACAAGGAAGAAAAGGTCACCATAGACAGCATCGTTGCGCATGGCGGACTATTTAAGACCCCTATTGTCGGTCAAAAAATGGTAGCTGCTGCTATGAATGCACCTGTCTCTGTTATGACAACAGCAGGAGATGGCGGTGCGTGGGGAATGGCGTTGCTTGCTTCCTACATGATAAATAGCACGGAAAAAGAGAGTCTAGCTGATTACCTTGATCAAAAGGTGTTTGCATGCGTTGATGGGCAAGAGATATATCCAGATGCATTTGATGTGGAAGGGTTTGAACAATTCATTGAACGGTATAAAGCAGGCTTAGAAATTGAGAAGGCTGCGGTCAACTATCTCATATAAAATTTGGAGGAGCAGCAATGTTAGAACATTTGAAAGAGGAAGTACTTCAAGCGAATTTAGACTTACCGAAGCATGGACTTGTGAAATATACCTGGGGGAATGCAAGCGGCATTGATCGGGAGCGCGGTTTGTTTGTTATCAAACCTAGCGGCGTTGAATATGACAAGCTGAAACCGAACGATATGGTTGTCGTTGATCTTGATGGCAACGTAGTGGAGGGAGAACTTAATCCATCTTCTGACACAAAAACACATGCGGTTCTCTATAAGCACTACCGGGAAATTGGCGGAATTGTCCATACACATTCAACTTGGGCAACAATCTGGGCACAAGCTGGTCTTGATGTGCCAGCAATGGGTACGACTCATGCTGATACATTTTATGGTGCTGTTCCATGTGCACGTTTCTTGACACAAGAAGAAATTGACCGTGGATACGAGGCAGAAACAGGTCATGTCATTATTGAAACATTTAAAGAGCGCGGTTTGAATGTTTTGGAAGTCCCAGGTGTGCTGCTGCAAGGACATGCACCGTTTACGTGGGGCAAAGATGCGAAATCAGCTGTAATGAATAGTGTAGTGCTGGATGAAGTAGCGAAGATGAATTTGTTTGCTCGAGAATTAAATCATTTTGCGCCGGAATTACCACAGTCAATATTAGATAAGCATTATTTACGGAAGCATGGCAAAGGTGCCTATTACGGACAACAGTAGCAGCTAACATCAACGATAAAGGAGAAATTAAGATGCAAATAAAGAATAACGTATTTTGGTTTGTTGTCGGGTCTCAGGGTCTCTATGGGGAAGAATCATTAGCTGAGGTGAAAGCAAATGCACAAACGATGACAGATGCATTAAACGATAGTGGTGTATTACCTTACCCGATTGTACTTCAGGATTTAGCTGTAAGTGAAAATAAGATTACAACTATCATGAAGGAAGCCAATTATCGTGATGAGGTTGCTGGAATAATTACGTGGATGCATACCTTCTCACCTGCGAAAATGTGGATCCGCGGGACAAAACTATTGCAGAAACCGCTGCTCCATTTAGCCACACAATACAATGAAAGAATTCCATGGGAAACAATTGATATGGACTTTATGAACTTAAATCAGGCTGCTCACGGAGATCGAGAGTATGGATTCATTAACGCGCGCTTGAAGAAGCAAAATAAAGTGGTGGCGGGGCACTGGAAGAGACAAGAAGTGCAGCAAGAAATTGCAGATTGGATGGACGTAGCAGCTGCTTATCGAGAGAGCTTTGACATCAAGGTTGCTCGATTCGGAGATAACATGCGCAATGTGGCAGTAACAGAAGGTGATAAGATTGAAGCCCAAATTCAATTTGGCTGGACGGTTGATTATTACGGTATTGGAGATGTAGTACAGTATGTCGACGCAGTGACGGAGGAAGAAATTAATACACTATTCAATGAATATAAGGATCTGTACGACTTTGAGTATGGCGATTATACAAAAGAAGAATGGGAAGCTAGCGTAAAAGTACAAGCAAGCTATGAAATTGCTATTAAACGCTTTTTAGATGAAGGTGGATATTCAGCATTTACTACAAACTTTGAAGTTTTGTATGGAATGAAACAGCTGCCTGGACTTGCTGTTCAGCGTTTGATGGAGCAAGGATATGGCTTTGCTGGAGAAGGAGATTGGAAGACAGCAGCCCTTGATCGTTTACTCAAAGTGATGAGCCACAACCAAGCTACAGGCTTTATGGAAGATTACACGTATGAGATGGCTCCTGGCCGGGAATCTGTTCTGCAATCTCACATGCTTGAGGTAGACCCCAGCCTAGCGAGCAATAAACCGAAGTTAGTTGTTTCTCCTTTAGGTATCGGTGATCGTGAAGATCCGGCACGTCTAGTATTTGATGGTAAAGCTGGTGAAGGTGTTGTTGTATCGATGGCTGATTTTGGTACACATTTTAAGCTTTTAATCAATGAAGTGTCTGCATTTGAACCAATTGTTCCTGCACCTAAACTCCCGGTGGCTCGGGTGCTTTGGGAAATTAAGCCGAACTTCCATGATGGGATAAAATCCTGGATTGAAAATGGCGGCGGGCATCATACCGTCGTGTCGTTAAAGCTAACGACAGATCAAATTATCTCGTATGCAAAATTAGTCGGTTTGGAATATGTTGTGATTAAGTAAGTTTACTATCTCTAGGGGGCCATCGCTTCCTTGGAGATAATATCCGCACCTAAGAGGAGCATAGCAACGTTATCCTGATTATTTGAATCAAAATGAAAGCGTTTTAGATAAATAGAAATTACGTTACACAGAGGGTCAATACTTAAAGGAGAGTATGAACATGAGTAAAGTATCAAGTAAGTTTATCTTTTTCTTCGGTTCTTTTGCTGGTATCTTGTTTGGATATGATATAGGGATAATCGCTGGTGCGGAAGGCCCCATTCATGATGAGTTTAATTTAAGTCCATTGTGGCTGGGAATTGTTGTCTCATCTTTAATGGGCGGTGCGATAATTGGATCAATTTTAAGTGGCTTATTAGGAGATCGATTCGGACGCAGGAACATTATTCTTTTTTCTTCTGTTATTTTCTTAGTTGGTTCAATCGGATCAGCCGTAGCTCCAGAAGAAATTACTTTAACGATATCACGTATTATTTTAGGGGTTGCTGTCGGTACAGCTTCGTCTTTGGTTCCTGCATACATGTCGGAAATAGCTCCTGCAAAAGTACGTGGAAAACTTTCAGGTTTGAATCAATTGATGATTGTAAGCGGGATGCTATTAAGCTATATCGTATCTTTCATTTTTGAGCCAGTTCCAAACAGCTGGCGCTGGATGCTTGGCAGTGCAGGTGTTTTTGCGATTGTACTTTACTTTGGCGTATTAAAGCTCCCGGAATCACCGCGGTATTTAATTAAAAATGGGATGGCGGACAAGGCACGAGAAGTGTTATCTTCGTTGCGCGGATCAAAAGCTGAAGTGGATGCTGAAATTGCAGAAATTAATAGTATTACGAAATATGAGAAAAAAGGTGTTCGCCAATTATTTCAGAAACGATTTCGTATGGCATTAATAATCGGGATAGGAATAGCAACCTTTCAACAAGTTCAAGGTGCCAACTCTATTGTTTATTATGCAACAAGTATCGCACGTAATGTGGGGTTGGCACCGCAAGTCGCTGCTGGATTTACGGTTATTGTCGGCGTTATCTTCGTTGTAACAACGATTATTTTCTTGCAGTTTGTGGACAAGTTTAATCGCCGTGCTATCCTCACCGTAGGTGGTACGGGTATGGCACTTTCCTTCTTTGCTCCTGCAATTCTCGAGGTTATCGGATTAAATGAAAGCGCACTCAACTGGATTACTTTAATTTCCTTATGCAGCTTTATTTTATTCTATTCGTTTTCTTGGGCACCCTTGACTTGGATAATAGTCGGGGAAATCTTCCCGCTATCTGTACGCGGAATTGGTGCTGGAATTTCATCCGCCTTTAACTGGACAGGCTCCTTGGTCGTTGGTCTCGTATTCCCAATTCTTGCAGACCAATTTAGCTTTGGTGTTATCTTTTCCTCCTTTGGTGTCATATGCGTCTTGGGCTTACTCTTCGTACGATTTGTCGTTGTCGAAACAAAGGGGCGCAGCCTGGAGCAAATTGAAGCAGAGCTCACTGCACGTTCTGAGAAGTCGGCTGGTTAATTGATTTAAGCGTTTATCTGCAATCGTTTCCAGCCTATATAGTAGAAAATACTTTTATGAGAGCCGCATTTCAACATACTGCGGCTTTTAACACGATATTACATCGCTTTTAACGAAGAATCTTTTACACGGTGTGACAAGATAGATGGCTTGTATATGCTATAGTTGGGATAGAAAAAAGAGGAGGGATTAGGATGCAGACAGAACGTTTGGGAAAACAGGACCTGGAGGAAGCGGTACAAATGTCGGAGTATGCTTTTCGGTACCGTCTCCCCGATGAGAAAAGAAATGCTCGACTTGAACAGCTGGAACAGCACCAGCAGCTTTATGGAATCAAGGAGAATGGAAAGCTGGCCGCAAAGCTGCAGCTCCTGCCGCTTGCAATCAGACTCGGAGAGCAGACAGTTCCGATGGGCGGAATTGCCGGAGTTACAACATATCCGGAATACCGTCGAAATGGGTATATCAAGCAAATTTTAACGGATACACTTTACCACATTCGCGAGCAGGGGATGCCTGTTTCCATGCTGCATCCGTTCTATGTAGACTTCTATCGCCGCTTTGGATATGAATTATTCACAGATCGTACCATTTATACATTGAAGAAAAAAGACCTCGTAAGGCTGGCGCCAGTTGAGGGGACAATTGAGCGTGTGAAAAAGGAAGCGCATGGACAGGAAGTTGAGGAAGTTTATGCTGCTTATGCGTCTCTTTACAGCGGTATGCTTGAACGACAGAATTACTGGTGGAAGCAGCGTGTCTACCGAGAGCATGATTTTATTGCGATTTATCGTGATACAAAAGGAAAAGCACAGGGGTATATCATTTACGAGATTGCTACGCCAGATAAACTGGATATTTCGGAATTCGTAGCTCTCACTGCTGACGCAAGAGCAGGCTTGTGGAATTTCATCGCCCAGCATGATTCCATGTTTGAGGAAGTGAAACTGGATCTTTCACCGCATGATCCGCTCACTTTTCTGCTGCCCGACCCGCAGCTGGACGTAAAGCATTATCCATACTTCATGGCTAGAATTGTAGATATATCAGCTTTCTTTGCGAAATTTGATTGGCTAAAGGACCCTCAAAATTTTATATTGCATGTACAGGATCCAATAATCCGAGAAAATAACGCAACGTATACGTTCCAGGACGGAAAAGCTGTTGTTTCAGATGCAGATAATGGGATTGATCTATCTATTAATATGCTATCTGCAATTGTGTTTGGATATAAACGTCCGCTTGTACTTTGGCAGGCGGGCTTGCTGAAGGGGCCTGAAGAGATGATCCAAAACTTGGAGGACAGTATCCCGAAACGTGTTCCTTATATCTACGATTTCTTCTAAGGAGACAAATAGTTTATGAAAAAGAGAATTCCATCGCCTTTCCCGGGCAGTCATCCGTCAAGGAGACAGTATCTTACTTGCCAAGGCGGAAGGCTGGCAGAACAGCTTTTTGCCAGGCGGCCATGTGGAGATAGGTGAGGGGGCAGAAGCGGCTTTACTGCGTGAATTGCAGGAAGAGCTTGGTGTGAAGGGTAACATCACTAGCTTTATCGGTGATTTTGAGCATAGCTGGCAGCACGCAGACGCCGATCATTATGAGGTGACGCATGTGTTTGAAGTCATACTTGAACACAAGGAGATCAAGAGCCAAGAGCCGCATTTACATTTCTTTTGGGCAAGACCTGAGGAATTGGAACAGCTCGATTTGCAGCCTTATCCTTTAATAGAAGTGTTGCGTCACATACAGCCGCCTGTACCGGTGTGGCGAAGTACCTTGAAGACAAACTGATATTATCGGTTTGTCTTTTTCTTTGAGAAAAGTCTTGCGGCTGACGTTGCGTCAACGTTTATTGTAGAAACAGAAGGGAGGAAACAGGATGACATACACCGTGCAAAAACTTGCTGCGCTTGCTGGTGTAAGTAAGCGTACACTCCGTTATTACGACCAAATTGGCTTGCTCAAGCCGGCGGAAATCAATGCGAGCGGGTATCGGATTTATACGGAGAAAGAAGTGGATCTGCTGCAGCAAATTCTCTTTTATCGTGCATTGGAAGTAGATCTTAACACAATTCGGTCGATTGTCCATTCTCCGGCATTCGATAGGAAGCGAGCTTTAGAAGAACATCGAAAACAGTTAGCAGCAAAACAGCAGCAAATCAATTTACTCCTCGGTAATGTGGAGAAAAGTATTCAAATGATAGAAAGGAAGGGACACATGTCAGCTAAAGAAAAATTCGCGGGCTTTAAGGAAGAAAAGCTTGCGGAAAATGAAGCAATGTATGGTGAGGAAGTAAGAGAAGCATATGGCGAGGAAGTTGTAGACGCAGCTAACCAAAAATTCCGCGATATGACAGCTGTGCAGTACGAGGAGATGCAGAAAACCGAACAGCAGTTGTTCCTCAAGATAAAAGAAGCAATGCAGACGGGAAATCCGGCCGGAACAGAAGCATTGCAAGCAGCTGAGCTGCATCGGAAATGGCTTGCTTTCACTTGGCCGTCTTACTCAAAAGAAGCACATGCCGGACTAGCTGAGATGTATGTGCAGGATGAGCGGTTCACTGCTTATTACGAGAACTATATTCAAAAAGGTGCTGCCCAGTTTCTGCGAGACAGCATTCAACACTACACAAAAGGCTGAGCGATATGCTCAGCTTTTTGTATTCGTACATATAGTGGTGCTACACTTATTGAAAAAGGAGAGATATTATGAACCGAAAAGTGGTTGTAAACGGCATGGAACTGGATACGTTTGATTATGCGCGTGAAGTTGCTTCAAAGGATGGGAACATCCTGCAGGAAATACGGTTTAAGTTCCACGTGACAAGTGAAGCGTATCATGATGTTGCTGTGCTTTTGTACAAGAATGATTTCCACGTGGAAGTACCAGAAGATGGTGTTCGCTTTGAGGCGATAATTAAGCAATACAGTACAAGCATTACGAACTTATATGAAGCGGACCAAGTTGGGGAATATGTGTTAGTGCTGCAAGAGAAAGCAAGAGCTGGGCGATGAATATCGTTTAGCTCTGAATCTAAATTTTCCTGAACAGCAGACAGAGCGGCATCAACACATATGGATTGGCAGGCTTGAGAAAGCGAAAACAGAATGCAATAACAGCGCGTATTTTAAAAGATTTCTTACCTGCAAAGCTTTTGTTTGAAAGATACATTTCCTTTTGTATAAAACTTCACAAATTGGTCACACTGTCTAGTGTAAGCGGTTACTTTATGTTGTATACTAACAGTAGCAAGTGTGAGGTATACAGAAAGGAGATGGTGTAATTGATATTAAAAGCGTTAAAAGAAAATGGAGATATGACGATCTCCTATTATGAGAACGGCATGCTCCAAACGTTTACTGGAAGATATCATGATCTGAATCTCTTTGACCAAACGCTTTGTCTGGTAAATAAGGAGAAGAAACGAATGACAATTCATATCGCAGGTATCCAGCAAATACATTAATAGAAGCTGCCGAAAGCATCTTACGGTGTTTTTCGGCAATTTTTTATGTTTTTTTAAATTTTTGCGGTACAATAGATGGAACGAATAAGCTATCTGTTCTTTGGAAACGGATGCAGGAATACAGCTGTCAAAAGCACGGGCTGATTAGTGGAGGTTTCAAGCATGAGTTCGCAATATCCAGATGATGGACTGAGTTTACATACAGATCTGTATCAAATTAATATGGCGGAGACTTATTGGAATGATGGGATGCACGAAAAAAAGGCGGTTTTTGAGGTCTCGTTCCGGAAACTGCCGTTTGGCAATGGCTTTGCAGTATTTGCAGGGCTGGAGCGTGTGATAGAGTACTTGCAGCAGTTCCGGTTTACGGAAAGCGATTTACTTTATCTCAAGGAAGAGTTGGGATACGGGGGCGATTTCCTAGCTTATCTGAAAGATTTACGCTTTACTGGGACAGTATATTCTGTTGTAGAAGGTGAGCTGGTGTTCAGCAATGAACCGCTCATGCGCATTGAAGCACCATTAGCAGAAGCGCAGCTTGTTGAAACGGCAATTTTGAATATCGTTAATTACCAGACCCTGATTGCAACAAAAGCATCTCGAATCAAGCAGCTGCTTGGGGACGAGATTGCGCTTGAAATGGGAAGCCGCCGAGCGCATGAACTGGATGCAGCAGTGTGGGGAACAAGAGCTGCGTATATTGGGGGATTTGAGGCAACTTCGAATGTGCGTGCTGGCAAGAAGTTTGGTATACCGGTAGCGGGCACACTCGCACATTCTTTAATACAGGCATATCGCAATGAGTATATAGCTTTTACAAAGTATGCGGAACGGCATAAGAATTGTACATTCCTTGTCGACACATACGATACACTTCGCTCTGGTATTCCGAATGCAATTCGCGTTGCAAAAGAACAGGGTGACAACATTAACTTTACTGCCATCAGACTCGATAGTGGCGATCTTGCTTATTTGTCCAAGAAAGCAAGAAAAGCGCTGGATGAAGCTGGGTTTACTGATACAAAGATTTCCGCATCTAATGACTTGGACGAGGAAACGATTTTAAGTTTGAAAGCCCAAGGTGCAAAAATCGATATTTGGGGCATTGGCACAAAGCTGATTACAGCGTACGATCAGCCAGCATTAGGCGCGGTGTACAAGATGGTGAGCATCGAGGATGACGGTGTAATGCAGGATACTATCAAAATCAGCGGCAATCCGGAGAAAGTTTCAACTCCCGGCTTGAAAAAGGTCTATCGAATCATCAATCGGATCAACAAGAAATCCGAGGGCGATTATATTGCCATGGAGGATGAAAATCCGCAGGAGGAGGATCATCTTAAGATGTTCCACCCTGTCCATACGTACGTGAGCAAGTTCGTAACAGATTATGATGCAGTAAACTTGCAGCAAACGATTTTCCAGGATGGCCAGCTTGTGTATGAGCTGCCGAGAATTGAGGATATTCAGACATATGCGAAAGATAATCTGTCGCTTTTGTGGGATGAATACAAACGTCCAAAATCCCCAGAGGAATATCCAGTAGACCTCAGCCAGAAATGCTGGGACAACAAGATGGAGAACATCCAAAGAGTAAAAGAGCATGTAAAATCGTTAAATCAAACTATTTGATAGGGTTACAAATCAAGTTAATGGGAATAACTGTATCATCGGTTACTTGTCTTTTGCATAGGAAACCTGTTAAAATGCTGTTGCAGCAATGTTAAGAATGTAGTTTAATAGTTCCTCTGACAAGCAGACATGCTATAATAAGGAAATAAGGGAACTGTTCGCTTCCCTAAATAACAACTGAACATACAGCTTTTACATCATCGTGAAGGTTTTGTATAAATTTATAAAATGAGGTGTTTTTCATGAACAAAGCAGAATTAGTAGAAGCAGTAGCACAACAAGCAGAATTATCTAAAAAAGAAGCAAGCAAAGCAGTAGACGCACTACTGGAAACAATCTCTGAAACACTTGCTAACGATGAAAAAGTACAGCTAGTCGGCTTCGGAACATTCGAAGTGAGAGAGCGTGCTGCACGTACTGGCCGTAACCCGCAGACTGGTGAAGAAATTACAATCCCTGCATCTAAAGCGCCAGCTTTCAAAGCAGGTAAAGATTTCAAAGAAGCTGTAAAATAAGAATAGCTGTTAACAAAAACTGCCGACGCAATGCTGCGTCGGCAGTTTTTTTATAATTTACTAATATGTGTAATAGTTAGCTGACCGAGAGCGGTCTCCACTTTCCATAATGGCTCAAACATGGTGCGTAAGATGGCTGCTGTTGCCTCGTCTGTTTCCAGCCCCTGAACGGTCTTGTTATCTGTAACATAATCCTTCCCTTCTTCCTTACCGAAACGCAGCTGAAGCAGGTTGCGGACGCCGTTAAATGTAGGAAACGAAATGCTATAGCCTTCTGTCAGCGCAGCTGCTAGTTTATCCTTTTTTGACTCTAGTATTTCAGGGTTGGCATCTGGATAGCTCGCTTTAATTGCGGTAATGTTGCCTGCTTCAATAAGCGCTGCTGTATGTGCACGTTCTAATCCGCTGTGGACAATACGTTCAATTTGATATGCTTCTGCTTGTGAGATAGTAATGGTCATCATCAGTCTCCTTTACCGAATGGCTTTATTAGGCGGTGCTTGAACTGTGAAGGATTTTCGTTTCTTGTACAGATAGGCAATCAGTTCTAAGAGAATGCTAGGTATTTTCTTTGGAAATATTTTTTTCTTATATAGTTTTTCATACGCAATGTGCAGGTCCTTCCACTGGGTACATTGTTTCTGCTGTCGGAATCGTGCAGGATCAATCAGTCGGATGTCACCAGTTGGCGTGATTAAAATATTGCGCAGATGTATATCCGAAGGGTTCAATCCTTGTGCGGCAGCAAAGCGCAAGGCATGCTCAATTTCCACTATATGATGATCTTGAATCGGTATACCTTTACGCAGGCAATCATACAATGTGTAACCGGGAATATAGTCTATGACTAAATAGTTCTGACCAGCATCGTGCAAATCCGGGAAGTAGTGACTTGCGGCTAACGTTTGGTAGATTGCTGCTTCCTCAGCTGCAATATGCTGGAAGGCTGGAAAGAATACCTTTATTACAAGTGAAGATTCCAAGATTCGAAATGCAAATGCGCTCCGTCCGGTCCCGATTAGTTCAAGGGCGGTTGGATATGCTTTCAGATTTGGCATGGAATCAGGTCCTGTCATTTGAATCTGTTCTACAATCTGTTTGAAATCGGTCATTTTCAGCGCTCCTTTGCTGCGCAACAAGGGCTTGTACGGAGGAAGTGTATTTATTTATACGCACAAACAGGGAAGTCGGTGCATAAAAATAGTAAAAAGCTAGTCCGCCGCATGTTTAAAAAAACTGTAACGTCCTGATTTCTGCTATTTTCGCAGAAATCAGGCATGAATCCTTTACCTTCAGGGAAAATAGCATTATTGTCATCTATAAAGCACTAGCAGAAACTATATGAAGAAAAAGGTGATCCTATGGCAGAAAAACCTAGTAAAACGGAATACCCTGCTTATTATCAAGATTACATGAAACTAGTACCAGAGGGAAATATTGTTGCTTTATTTAAGGAACAAGAGCGCATGACAACAAACTTGCTGCAGGGCTTAACGGATCAGCAAGCATCCTTTGCATATGGAACAGATAAATGGACGATTAAGGAAGTCGTTGGACATCTGACCGATACAGAGCGCATCCTTGCTTATCGGCTGCTGACAATCGCCCGCGGAGATGTAACGCCGCTGCCTGGTTTCCGAGAAGATGCTTACGTGCAGCAGGCGGATTTCACAGGTATGACAGTTGCTAGCCTGCTGGCACAGTATAAGGCTGTACGTGCTTCCACTATTGCGTTAGTAGAATCGTTGAACGATCAAGATTGGACGAGGCAGGGAATGGCCAATAATTACATCACTTCTGTTCGAGCACTTGCCTATATCCTGCTTGGGCATGAGCGCCATCACCATAATATTCTGCATGAGCGGTACTTCGCTTCCGCAACCTACCCGGTAAATCGAATGTAATCTGGTGTATATTGACAGAGATACAGAACTGGTGTAGACTTTATCTCAGATTAGTAGAATACGATTGTGATTGCTCCAAAGGGGAGTAGCTTCCAGTTAAGTCGACAATACGTGATAGCTTGCTGTCGCCGGTTTAACTGACAACGTTAAGTTGTTTGCCAGACCTTTGCCAATTTGGTGAAGGCTGATTACGGACTGGACCTTCATGATGTGGAGGTCCTTTTCATTTAGTACAAATAAATGGAGGAACAAAGCCGTGTTAAAGAAGTGTTTAGAGATGATGCAGATGCGGGCGCCATCCATTACGCTCGTATTGGACCAGGCAAGCTATCAAGCAGGCGAAAAAATTGAAGGGCATTTTCAGCTCCATGGAGGCTGGAAAGACCAAAGTTTAAACAGATTAGATTGCGATTTGGTTATAAAAAACAGCGCAAACGATAAAATAGTGAATATAAAGAATGTACTTAGCATCTTTATGTCAAAGCAGCTGAAATCCAATGAACAGCTGAATAAGCCGTTCACCTTTCGATTGCCGGAAGAATTGGAACCAAGCTCCACTACCACTAGATATGAACTGAAGACCAAGCTTGTTTTTGCAAATGAAAAATGCGCAACCGATGATAGGCAAGTTCGGATTTTAGCGTAGACACATGATGAAGGGGGAGATTGCATTGGGAAGGCTTTGCTGAAGGTAACATCAATACAGGATAAAAGTTTTACTGGAGCTGCTCCTCGTCTAGGTGTCGCAGCTATTTTACTAATCTGCTTGTAAACTATCAAATAAATAAGTGAGGTGAATCCCTTCGTTTAAGAAGGGAGCTAATTGGACCCATCAATAGTCATAAATTTAAGTTTAGTTGTGTTATTCATCATTTTTACAGCCTTTTTCGTAGGTGCGGAATTTTCTGTCGTGAAAGTGCGTATGTCGCGCATCGATCAGCTTGTCGCTGAGGGTAACAAACGGGCCATTATTGTCCGCAAACTAGTGGATAACCTTGACTATTACTTGTCAGCGTGTCAGTTGGGAATTACGGTCACTGCCCTTGTATTGGGTGCATTAGGTGAGCCTACAGTCGAGAAAATACTGCATCCGCTTTTCCATGAGTTTGGTCTCTCTGAATCTCTGTCTACCATTCTCTCGTATGCAATTGCTTTTGCATCGGTTACATTTTTACATGTTGTAATTGGAGAGCTGGCACCAAAGACATTGGCGATTCAGTATACAGAGCAGCTGACATTAATCCTAGGGCCACCGTTGTATTGGTTTGGTAAATTGATGGCACCATTCATCTATTTGCTGAACGGATCTGCGCGTGTGTTTTTAAGAATGTTTGGTGTGAAGCCGGCAGCTCATGAATCAGCGCACTCGGAAGAGGAACTGCGTATTATCATGACGCAGAGCTATCAAAGTGGTGAGATTAACAAAACAGAACTTAGTTATATGGAGAATATCTTCACATTTGATGAACGTGTAGCAAAAGACATTATGGTACCGCGGACACAAGTGGTAACTTTGGAGAAATCCATGACAGCTGCTGAAGTTATTGAAGTGATAGATGAACATCAATTTACCCGTTACCTAGTGACAGATGATGGAGATAAAGACCATATTATCGGATTCGTTAATGTGAAAGAAATGCTGACAGATTTTGCTGCCGGCAGAAGACAGAACCTGCCTAACTTCATCCATGAACTGCCTACAATTCATGAAGGAACTTCACTGCAGAATGCCCTTTTGAAGATGCAGACAGAACGTGTACACATCGCGCTTGTAGTGGATGAGTATGGCGGTACAGCAGGTATTCTGACGATGGAAGACATCTTAGAAGAAATTGTTGGTGAAATTCACGATGAGTTTGATGACGATGAAGTACCGGATGTTCAAGAAGTCGATGGTCTTACTTATCATATCAATGGCCGTGTGCTGCTGGACGATCTTGAAGATCAATTTGACTTTGTATTCGACGATCGGGATGATGTGGATACAATCGGCGGCTGGATATTCGTTAAGAGTGATGAAGTGGATGATAAAACAACTGTTGTGGATGAAGCAGGAAATGAGTGGGAGGTTATCGAAATGGATAACCATCAGATCCTAATGATTGAACTGCGCATCCTGGAACAAAAACAGCTTCCTGTCATGGAAGCGTGAAAACAAGAGCGGAGAAAAAGGCCGGGATGCCTAATGTGCATCCCGGCCTTTTTATATGGAGGTAAAAACGGTGAGTGAGAAGCATACCATCAAACTTTATGAAAATAAGCATCAGGAAAAAAATGAGGTTGCCCGGCATCAGCATGATATCTCCCATCAACTGCTTTATGTTTTGGATGGAGAAGGCCGATGTGAACTGCATAATAGCAGCCAAGAGCTGCGGCCGGACAGTATTGTGCTCATTTCTCCTCATACGGAGCATGCTATTCACGCTCTTTCGAAGATGACGGTGCTTGTACTGGAGTTTAATAGCCATCATCTGGCAGAGGATGTTAACGCTTATTTAGTAGAACCGGTTTTTTCGGTGTCGCGCGTGTTGAATCTATCTTTGTTTGAAAGCAGTGAAATTCGGCAGCTGCTGCGGAAAATGCTGTTCGAGCAATCGCAAGTTCATCCTATTCATGCAATTGGGTTAAAGCTTTTGCTGGCACAGGTGTTATATCAGCTGACGATCATGCAGCAGGAGGATATGACGCAGGATATGAATGCAAGAAGAGCTAAATGGCTGAAGAACCATTTAGAGACTCGATATTTTGAGATTGCAAGTATGGAGGAATTGGCAGCGAAAGCCGGAGTGAGCAGTCGCTATATGAATCAAGTTTTCAAAGAAATGTATGATACAACGCCATATCAATTCCTCACAGAAGTACGACTGATAAAAGCGAAGAAAATGCTGCAAGAATCAGACCGTGAGATTGTCTCGATCTGCTTTGAAGTGGGATTTGAAGCAGTATCGACTTTTTATCGGGTGTTTAAAAAATATGTCGGCGTCACGCCGAATGTTTACCGGCGAACGACAGATGACTTCCGAAATTGAGAATTAAGGAAAAGATTGATAAGAAAAATGAAAACGCTTTATTTATACTGTTCTTAAAAGAATAGTGGGAGGGCGTTAGTATGGCAGCAAAGAAAATTGGGATAATCATGAACGGTGTAACAGGGAGAATGGGGACGAATCAGCATTTAATTCGCTCCATCGCAGCTATTCGTGCCGAAGGGGGCGTACTGCTCTCAAATGGAGAACGTCTCATACCGGATCCGATTTTGGTTGGAAGAAACGAAGAGAAGCTTTCCAAGCTTGCCAAAGAAAATAATGTAGAGCGTTATAGTACCGATCTGCAAGCGGCATTGGCAGATGATTATAACGTGATCTACTTTGACTCCCAGACGACAAATCGCAGAGAAGAGAGTATCAAACAAGCGATCAAATCAGGGAAACATATCTATTGTGAGAAGCCTACAGCAACTAGTCTGGAAGGGTCTTTAGAATTAGCGAGATTGGCGCGAGAGGCCGGAGTGAAGAACGGTGTGGTGCAAGATAAACTTTTCCTTCCGGGATTGCTAAAGCTGAAGCATTTAATCGATAGTGATTATTTTGGTGACATATTGTCTGTGAAGCTGGACTTTGGTTATTGGGTGTTTGAAGGTGACTGGCAGGAAGCGCAGCGTCCAAGCTGGAATTACCGGGCCGAAGATGGCGGCGGTATTATCGTCGATATGTTTGCGCATTGGCGCTATGTGATTGACCATCTATTCGGTGAGATTGACAGCATGACATGCATAGGAGCCACACACATTCCTTACCGAGTGGACGAAGCTGGTAATCGTTACAAAGCAACAGCGGATGATGCAGCGTATGCTATTTTCGCTTTGAAAAACGGTGTTGTCGTGCAAGCTAACTCTTCGTGGACAACGAGAGTGGATCGAGATGACCTTGTTACATTCCAAGTGGACGGCACGCTTGGCAGTGCGGTTGCTGGTTTGCGTGATTGTAAAGTCCAGCATCGTGCAGCAACACCAAAGCCAGTTTGGAATCCGGATATTCCGAATACAATCGACTTCCGCTCTCAGTGGGAATCACTGCCGGAAAACCGCACATATGACAATGGATTTAAAATTCAATGGGAACAGTTCTTGCGACATGTGGAAGAAGATGCTGCTTTCCCTTGGGACTTGCTTGAAGGTGCGAAAGGTACCCAGCTGTCTGATTTGGGATTAAAAGCGTGGCATGAAAAGAAGTGGGTCACTGTACCGAGCCTGGAAATCTAAAGGAGGAAGCGGCATGACAACAATTCTTTTACCAAAGCAAGGAGGTTCCTTGGAGCCGTATAAGCTGGTCGACGCAGCTTCTGCTTATCCGACAGAAGGGACTTTCCGAACGCGGACGGCTTACTCCGCTGCGCATGTTGTGGCGGACGCAAGGGCGTCAGCACATCCAATACTCGGCGGAGCAATTGATTGGGAAGCTACGCTTGCTTATCGAAAATCATTGTGGAAGCTCGGTTTTGGTGTGGCAGAAGCAATGGATACAGCGCAGCGAGGGATGGGTCTTACATGGGATATGGCAAAAGAACTGATTTCGATTAGTGCACAAGAAGCAAAGAAAGAGAATGCACTGCTCGCATCCGGCGCTGGCACAGACCATCTCGAGTCAGATAAGGAATATACGTTGGCGGAAATTAAGCGAGCGTATGAGGAACAAACAACCTTCGTGGAAGGAGCCGGCAGCCGTATCATCTTAATGGCAAGCCGTGCCTTAGCTGCGAGCGCTCGTTCTGCTGCGGACTATAAAGACGTTTACGGACATGTGCTAAAAGGTGTGAACAAACCTGTTATCCTCCACTGGCTTGGTCCGATGTTTGATCCAAAGCTTACAGGCTATTGGGGCACAGAAACAATTAACGCTGCGATGGATGCTTGTTTAGAACTGATACATCAAAATGAAACAAAGATAGATGGTATCAAAATTTCACTGCTGGATAAAGACAAAGAAATTGAGATGCGAGCGAAGCTGCCGGCATCTGTTCGTATGTATACCGGAGATGATTTTAATTATCCGGAGCTGATACAAGGAGATGGCGAGCGATACAGCCATGCACTGCTCGGAATCTTTGATGCAATTGCGCCAGCAGCATCCGAAGCGCTGCGTGCACTTGATGCTGATGATATAGAAGGGTATCGAGAGATCTTTGATAAGACCGTACCTCTCGCTCGGCATATTTTCGAGACACCAACTTATGCTTACAAAACAGGTGTTGTATTCTTGGCCTATCTTAATGGCTACCAATCACATTTCCGAATGATTGGCGGAGCTGAAGGAGCTCGGTCTGTTCTCCACTTGAGCGAACTCTTCCGGCTGGCAGATCAGGCTGGCGTACTGGTAGATCCAAATCTTGCTGTCCAGCGTATGCAGCTCGTGTTAAAGCTTGCAGGGATTGAACAGCAGGTGACAACATGACGAAAGCAAATCTGCAGCTGCTCAGTCTCAATCAGATTACGACAGAAAATTGGTCGCTTTCGGAAGCGATTCAAGGATGTGCACGACATGATATACACTGGATATCTATTTGGAGGCATAAGTTAGAGAAAATTGGCGTAAAAGAAGCGAGAAAGCTGCTGACGGAATACGGTGTGCAAGTATCCAGCCTTTGCCGCGGTGGTATGTTCCCAGCAGCGACAGAGCGGGAAAGGCAGCAGCGCATTGACGACAACAAGCGGGCAATTGAGGACGCGAAGACGTTGGGGACAGATGTGCTTGTGCTCGTATGCGGACCAGCGCCGGACAAAAATATTAAACAGGCACGTCATTGGGTAGAGGCAGGAATCGAAGCTATTCTTCCATATGCTGAAGAACTGGGTGTGAAGCTTGGAATTGAACCGCTGCATCCGATGTACGCTGCCGATCGCTCGGTTATTAATACATTGGGGCAGGCAAATGCACTGACAGAGTGTCTGCAATCCGATCATCTTGGTGTTGTGGCGGATGCCTTTCACATCTGGTGGGATCCCGAGCTGGAACAACAGATAGCTCGCGCAAAAGGGAAACTATTAGGGTTCCATGTATCTGATTGGAAAGTGCCCATGCGGGATATGTTTAAAGGCCGTGCGATGATGGGTGATGGTGTGATTGATTTGCGCGCGATGCGCGGCATGGTAGAGGAAGCAGGCTATCATGGTCCGATTGAAGTGGAGATTATTAACCAGGAAATTTGGGATCAGCCCGGTGATGATGTACTTCATCAAATGAAGCAATGCTACCAGGCACATGTGTAAAGGGGAGTTGTGAAATGGCACTGCTGCATCAGCTAGAAGAATTAGCCCAAAATATCGCTGCTTTTGGCAAAAGAGAACCGGTTCCTTTCGCTTTTTCGGTGGCAGGGCTCGACCACCCGCATATTTACAGTATGACGCAAGGGTTGCTGGATGCAGGCGCACAGCTTGTGCATATTTATGACAAGAACATAGACCAGTCGCAGGCATTTGCGGATAAATTTCGTACTGGAGAAGTTGTTTCGGAATTGTCCCATATCCTGCATAGTGAAGTGGAACTGGTAGCGACAAGTATTGTGCCATCTGAGCGATGCGATTTAGGTATTCAAGTGCTGGAGCATGATAAGCATTTTCTGTCGGCGAAAGCTCCTTTTACAACAATGGATCAGCTGCTAGCAGCAAAAGAAGCTGTACGCCGGACAGGAAAGAAATGGGCTGTCTTCTACAGTGAGCGCTTAGCGGTAGAAGCAGCATTGCTTGCAGATGAAATTGTACAGCAAGGCTTGATTGGTGAGCTCTTCCAGCTCACCGGATCGGGGCCGCATCGGCTGCAGGCAGACACACGGCCTGATTGGTTTTTCGATCTATCGAAAAATGGAGGGATACTCTGTGATATCGGCAGCCATCAAATTGAGCAGCTGCTGCACTATAGCAGAACTTCGGAAGCAAAAGTACTGCACAGCAAGGTAGCAAACTATGCACATCCTCAATACGGAGAATGGCAAGATTTTGGCGATGCAACACTAGTGACAGATACAGGTATCAGCCAATATTTCCGTGTTGACTGGTTCACACCTGCAGGCCTTCGGGTATGGGGAGACGGCCGAACGGTACTGCATGGAACGAATGGGTTTGTTGAGTTGCGCAAGTATACAGATGTCGCGCGTTCTGCTGAGGGAGAGCATCTGTATATCGTAACAGATCACGAAGAATTTTACTTTCCGGTAAAGGGGAAGGTTGGAATGCCTTATTTCAGCCAGTTGATGGATGATTGTGTGGATGGTACGGAAGTGGCGATGAGCCAGGAACATACCTTTCGGGCGGCGGCTTTGGCGATTCAAGCACAGGAAAGAGCCATCAGTCTGACGAAGGCAGGGGAAAAGCGGTGAAACAAAAAATTGTTTTAGTTGGGATGAACGGATATGGCGAGCATTACTTAGAAGCTCTATTGGATCGGGAAGATATCTTTTTCGCTGGTATTGTGGAAATTCATCCGGAGAAAAGCGCACTTTTAGAACAAGTGAAGCAGCAGGAGATTCCGATATTTACAACGATGGAAGCCTTCTATCAGCAGAACCAGGCTGATTTAGCAATCATCGCCACACCTATTCATTTGCATACAGAGCAGGCGATATGTGCGCTTCAGCATGAATCAAATGTGCTTTGTGAGAAACCAATATTTGCTGATATGCAGGATCGTGACCGATGGGAGCAGGCAATTGCCGCATCTGGCAAGTGGGCAGCTGTTGGATTTAACTGGTCGTTCACTGCACCTATTCTGGAGCTTAAAGAAGACATTCGCCATGGCGTCTATGGAAAACCGAAGCAGCTGAAGACGTTAGTTTTATGGCCGCGAGATGAAAACTACTTTGCTCGTTCAGCATGGTCAGGGAGGCTGGCAACCGCTAATGGAAAGCTGATTCGTGACAGCGTAGCGAATAATGCTGCTGCGCATTTTATTCATAATATGTTGTTTGTGCTAGGTGAAGAACTGCAGCGTACCGTGCAAATCAATCGTTTGGAGGCGGAGCTTTACCGAGCAAACGATATTGAAACATTTGATACTTGTGCTATCCGTCTAGAAACAGAGGATGGTTGCGAACTGCTCTTTCTGGGATCGCATGCGACAGCAAAAGAACAAGGGCCGCAATTTCTGTATACGTTTGAGAAAGGTCACATTGCATATGATTGCAATTTGGACCAAGGCGTTATTACGGCTTATACAGAAGATGGGCATGAGAAGGTCTATGGAAATCCGCAGGCAAATCATCTTGATAAATTAGATTATTGTATTGCTGCGCTGACAGACGGCAGAGACATCCCGTGTACCTTTGAAACAGCAATTGGTCATGCAGCAGTTATTGAAGCTGTGCATCAGGCGGTACCGCAGAGTCACCCGTTTCCGGCAGATGTACAGCAGGTGACTGGTAATAGGAGAACGGTCGCTGGATTAGAGGGAGCATTGCATGCTTGTTTTGAAAAAGGTAAGCTGCCAAACGAATTGCAGATTCCGTGGAGCAGATCTGCCAAGCAGGCAGATGTAGTCACAACCATGCAAAAAGGCAGCCCCTGATTTGGGTCTGTCGCATGCAGTATTTTGTAAGCGCTTTATACTATAGTGTGGAGGGTGGAGCATGAAACGAGCAAAAACGACGTGGTTGATTCTTGCTGTTTTACTGCTTGGAATCGGTGTGCTGATGATTGTTGGTCCATCAACAGATGCAGCTGAACAGGAGACAAAAAAACTTACAATGGGGCATATTCACAATCCAAATAGTCCGGTTTATGCCAGCTTAGAGGAATTCACAGGTGAACTAGAGGAGCGTACGGACGGGGTAATCTCGACAGACATTTACACAGAAGGCAGTCTTGGCGGAGAAAGAGTTATGCTGGAACTTGTCCAAAATGGTGTAGTGGATATGGCGAAAGTAAACGGTGGTGTGCTGGAGAGCTTTTATCCCGATTTTTCTATTTTTAGTTTGCCGTATGTGTTCGAGGATGAAGAGCACTTCAAAAAAGTCATGCAGTCAGAAATTGTGAAAAACCTTTATAAAGAGCTGGAAGAGGTTGGTTTGCATGGTATTGCTTATTATGATGCCGGAGCACGCAGTTTCTATACGGCTGATACACCAATTCAGACTCCTGAAGATTTGCATGGACTGAAGATCCGTACAATGACAAATACAACTTCTATTCGCACGATGGAGCTGCTCGGTGCCTCCCCGACGCCATTACCTGCTCCAGAAGTGTATACAGGGCTGCAGCAGGGTGTAATTGACGGAGCCGAGAGCAGTCCGATTGCTCTTACGGATGCGAACCATGGTGAGGTTGCTAAATTCTTTTCTTACGATGAACATACGCGTATCCCAGATTTCCTAATTATGAGTGAGAAGACTTGGGACAGCTTGACACCCGAGCAGCAGCAAGCAGTGGAGGAGTCAGCAGCAATTTCCTCTGAAAATCATAATGCGCGCTGGAATCAGTTAATCGAAGAAAGCATTAGAAAGGCAGAAGATGAAATGGGTGTCACGTTTAATGAACTGGACCAAGCTCCTTTCAAAGAACTTGTACAGCCGCTGATAGAAGAGAGGCGTGAAGATCCTAAGATT
The DNA here is from genome assembly GCF_900215625.1 of Terribacillus aidingensis. Classification (GTDB taxonomy): domain Bacteria; phylum Bacillota; class Bacilli; order Bacillales; family Amphibacillaceae; genus Terribacillus; species Terribacillus aidingensis. The sequence goes on along the minus strand of NZ_OBEK01000006.1, from coordinate 18,842 downwards.
GCCAAGGTGCTTGATGACATCGCAGCATTGGAGTAACGGTCTTACAGAAAATGGATAGGAGCTGAATGAGGTGGAAAAAATACGATACTGGGTCGATAAATGTATCTTGCTTGTAACCTGTACATTGACTGTCTTCTTGGTTGCCGGTGCCATTTGGCAGGTTTTCACTCGCTTTGTCTTGCAAAATCCAAGTGTGTTCACAGAAGAAGTATTGCGATTCTCCTTTATCTGGGTAGGGTTGCTGGGTGCCAGTTATGCTTTTGGAGTGAAAGAGCATATCGCGCTGACATTTTTAATGTCGAAGTGGAAGCATAAAAAAGATAAACAAGCTGCTGAGATTATAATTGAAGTGACAGTTTTGCTGTTTATGATAATCGTTTTTATCATTGGCGGATCTCAGCTTATGCTGGAGACAATGTCGCAGACTTCACCAGTTCTTGGTTTGCCAATGGGGTATGTATATGCCGCGCTGCCGCTATCGGGGCTGTTGACGGTGTATTATACAGTTACCAATCGACTCATGGCACGTAAAGAAGCAGCTAGAAGGAGGCATGCCGCATGACCAGTGTTGCACTTGCAGGTATTGTGTTATTCGGGCTCTTCTTTCTCCTCATTTTCTTTGGTGTTCCGATTGCTGTCAGTATTGGGCTGTCGACATTAGTAGCCGGGCTTACGCTGCTGCCTTTTGATGAAGTGCTGATTGTCGTGGCACAGCAGTTTGTTACTGGGATAGACAGCTTTGTACTTCTGTCATTGATCTTCTTCACATTGGCAGGCAGTATTATGAATACAGGCGGAATTGCTCAGCGGCTAATCAACTTTGCAAAGCTGCTGGCAGGTCGTATGCCGGGATCGTTAGCTCACACAAATGTAATTGGGAACACATTGTTCGGCGCCTTATCAGGCTCGGCTATTGCCTCTGCGGCAACGATGGGGAAAATCATGTCTCCTTTACAGAAAAAAGAAGGCTATGATCCTACATACTCTGCTGCTGTTAATATTGCATCCGCACCGGCAGGACTAATTATTCCGCCAAGTGGGACGCCGATTATCTATTCGGTATTAAGTGGCGGTACTTCTATTGGTGCTTTGTTTATTGCAGGATACCTGCCAGGAATTCTCATGGCAGTCTTAATTATGATAATGGCGTTTATTGTGGCCAAACGAAGAGGGTATGCGGTCTCCAATCCGATTCGCTTTTCTCAGGCAATAAGCGTAACAATGCAAGCTATCCCTAGTCTTCTGCTGATCGTAGTGGTTATTGGCGGGATATCACTAGGTGTGTTTACCGCTACAGAAGGGGCTGCTGTCGCTATCCTTTATGCAGTAGTATTGTGTTTGATTTACCGGAGCCTGACTTGGAAAGATATCCCTGTAATTCTGCGGGATACAGTTATTTTCTCCGGTGTTATCTTACTGCTTATCGGCGCTTCCTCTGCTATGTCCTGGATTCTATCTTACTCCAAGTTACCGCAGTTCGTCAGCGAAGGGATTCTCCAGCTCAGCGATAATAAGATGATCCTAATCTTAATAATGGTCCTTTTGCTGCTGCTCGTCGGAACATTTATGGATATTGCACCAGCATTGCTCATCTTTACCCCGATACTCCTGCCAATTGCTTTGGAATTAGGTGTTCATCCAGTGCATTTTGGAATGATTATGTCCATGGGACTGGCCATTGGCACCATCACGCCGCCGGTGGGAACGGTGCTATTCATTGGATCGAAAGTTGGCGACGTATCGATTGAACAGGTGACCAAACCACTGCTGCTCTTCTATATTCCAGTCATAATTGCCTTCCTGGCTGTGGCTTATATTCCGGCTATTAGTTTGTGGCTTCCAGAGCTGATGGGAGTATTGGAATAAACAGAAAAGGCCTTCTGCTTATGAAGGCCTTTTTGCATGACATTAATAACAGCTAAATGCTTCGACGCGATTTAAATCAATGCCAAAATACTGCCAGCGGAACTGCTGCGGGCGCCAGCGGAAACCAGCGATAGAGGTGCGGCCGACGAATACTGGGTAGTACCAGAAGCGCTGGCCGTTTTCGAGCTGCATGTAAGTGTATCGGTATAGACAAAATCTGATTCCGCCAGGATCTACTGCAAATGCAGAGGGTCCGCCACTACTGCTAATGGATTGCAGCTGCGGAATCTGTGACGGAGGCGGTCCTGGTGGTCCGAAAGAAGACGGTCCTTGCTGCTGTCCGCCTTGTCCGCCGGAGCCGGAAGGAGGTCCGAACGGAAAGCCACCCTGTCCGCCGGTGCCAGGAGGAGGTCCGAATGGGAAGCCGCCCTGTCCGGCAGTTCCAGGGCCGCCGAAACCTGGCAATCCAGGAAATTGAATTTGTCGATGCTGCATTTGCTTATCATTTTTGTTGTACATTACTATTCTCCCTTCTTACTTCTTCTCCATCGTATGTAATGAATTGGATTTGGGTAGCTTGCCTAGTATATTTCCATGTGTTTCTTTACTGCAATTGGCGGGAATAGGCTTAAAATTGGAAAGGAAGACGCTCATATGACTCAGAAAAAAGAAGCAAGACAAAAAGCAAAGGAAGAGGTAAAGCCGTGGATACGCAGATTCGGGCGATTCGGTTATATGTCCCAGGGGATTGTTTATGCCCTTATCGGCATCCTGGCACTTTTGGCAGCACTCCATGTCGGGGGTAAGACAACAAATACAGGTGGTATGCTGCAGAGGGTAGCGACTTTCCCTTTTGGAAATATCATCTTATGGCTGATTGGAATTGGGCTGATCGGTTATGTATGCTGGGTTGCTATATTGGCTATTAAAGATCCCAACAGAGAAGGAAACGGAGCGAAAGGAATAATCATTCGGATAGGTTATGGTGTTAGTGCTATTATATATGGGAGCATTGCCTTCAACACATTCCGCTATGCAGCTACCGATCAGGGGAGCAGCGGAGGCAGCCAACAGTCCATTTCTGCTCAGCTTCTCTCTTATCCTCTCGGAAAGTGGCTGATAGCCGGAATTGGAGTAATTATTATTGGATATGGTATATATGAGATTTTCAGCGGTATAACAGGAAGGTTTATGAACAAATTCAACGTACATGAAATGAATAAACATGAACGACGTATCGGTCGTCAATCCGGGCTTGTCGGACTTGTTAGCAGAGGTGTCGTTTTTGGGCTGATTGGATTCTTTTTCATTCTTACTTCCATTGAATCTAATCCTGATAAAGCGAAAGGACTTGATGGGGCGCTGGCTGAACTGGCGCAGCAGCCATTCGGCCGGTGGTTGCTTGGTATCGTGGCTCTTGGTTTTATTCTGTTTGGGTTGTATAGTATAATCCGCGGCCGCTATCAGCAAATGAGTTTTGGTAAACATGCATAATCTGCTTGCTATCTTCTAAAGATAGAAGAAGCTGCACATTCTGAAATTGGAAGGGCTTTAATTTGTCTTGCTTTTTGAACATATAATAGGAAAACAAAAAAACGTTAACCTAGGTGAAATAACTTTTGACAAGTCCCAAAAGTAGGAGTAAAGTTGAAAGTGGATATTTTGAGCAATTTGTGAACGTACAGTTGTGAACAAATTCACAACAAAGTATAATGTTTACGTATAAATATATTGGATTGCCATAGCAAAGGAGAATACGTTATGTCTGAAACAAACGAAAGTGTTAGCCAGAGCCAGCAGGACCTAATTGGCCAATTGCTAAAGCCTGAAGTACAAGAATCATTGACTTCTTTGATCGATCAGCTGCCAAAAATCAATGAGCTTGTGAATGCGTTAACAGCATCTTACGATTTTGCACAAGCTGTTGCAACGGATGATGTTTTGAAATCTGATACTGTTAGTGCTATTACAGAGGTACTTCACCCAGTAACGGATTCTGTGAAAACAGTTGCCCAAACTGCAATTGAAGCGAAAGATCGTGCTGAAACAAGCAATGAAACAATCGGACTATTCGGTTTGCTTCGTCTTATGAAGGATCCGCAAGCACAGAAAATGTTCCGTTTTGTTCAAAGCTATTTAGAAGTAGCAAACGAAAAAGAAAAACAAAAACAAAAATAAGAGCTTAAAGGTAAGGACGGAGGATTAAGTATGGCAAAGAATATCGTTATTTTAGGCGCCGGTTATGGCGGAGTCTTAGCCGCTCAAACTGTACGTAAGTATTACAGCAAAGCAGAAGCAAATGTGACACTTATCAATAAAACATCGACACACCAAATCATCACTGAGCTTCACCGTCTTGCAGCGGGCAGCATTTCCGAGCAAGCAGTAGCAATGCCTGTAACGAAGCTTCTAAAAGGTTTGGATGTTGATTTTAAAGTAGCAACAGTAGAAAGCTTCAATGTTGACACGAAAGAAGTTGTCCTAGAAGGCGGCAATACACTTTCTTACGATGCATTGGTAGTTGGGCTTGGAAGCAGAACTGCTTACTTCGGTATCCCTGGATTGGAAGAAAACAGTCTTGTATTGAAATCCGTAGATGATGCTAACAAAGTATTCAACCAAATCCAAGATAAAATCAAAGCGTACGCAGCATCTAAAAATCCTGCAGACGCAACAATTCTTATCGGAGGCGGCGGTCTGACTGGTGTTGAGCTAGTCGGCGAAATCGCAGACAAGCTTCCTTCTTACTGCTTGCCTCATGGTGTAGATCCAAAAGAAATCAAGCTGCAGCTAGTTGAAGCAGGTCCTAAGGTCCTTCCAATGCTTCCGCAGCACCTTATCGATCGCGCGCAATCCAGCTTGGAAAAACGCGGCGTTGAATTCTTGCTTGGATTGCCTGTAACGAACGTAGAAGGCAACGTTGTAGAATTGAAAGACGGTCAGAAAATCGAAACGAATACATTTGTTTGGACAGGCGGCGTACAAGCCTTCCCAATGGTAGCGGAGTCTGGTTTAGAAACAGATCGCGGCCGTGCAACTGTAAACGCACACTTGCAGTCTAAGAGCCATCAGGATGTATTTGTTGTCGGCGACAGTGCAGTGTACTTCGGCGAAGATGGTCGTCCTTGGCCGCCAACAGCTCAGATTGCCTGGCAAATGGGTGAGCTAGTAGGATACAACCTATTCGCTTACCTTGAAGGAAAAACAATGGAAGAGTTCAGCCCGATTAACTCCGGTACACTTGCAAGCCTTGGCCGCAAGGATGCTGTAGCATTCATCGGTGCTAACCAAACACCATTGAAAGGTCTTCCGGCAACAATGATGAAAGAAGCAAGTAATATCCGCTACTTGACTCACGTAAAAGGCCTATTCAGCTTAGCTTACTAATAAGCAGTAAAAAGACACTTCCGCGAGAAGTGTCTTTTTTTATGTCTGGTTTATGTGGAAATAAACTGCAAATTTTGCTGTTCCTGTATTTATTTTGTATGGAATACCCAGTTATAATAGTGGCAAGGAGGAGTTGCGTTGACTATTTTTATTCGTCTGTGGAAGAGTATTACATCCATTAATTTTCTCTCGATAGCTATAGCTTCTGTTATTGTCGTAATGACAGGGACAGTAGGTATTCACTTTATAGAAAGAGAAAACTTTCCGTCATGGTTTGATGGTTTTTGGTGGACCATGACAACCGTCACAACAGTTGGGTATGGAGACTTTTACCCACAGACTGTACCTGGAAGGTTATTAGGAATCTTTCTGTTTCTATTTGGAATTGGGGTAATTGGTGTACTAATTGGCAAGATAGCAGACGGTGCTTCGGCATTTAAGCAAATGCAAAGGGAGGGAAAGCTGTTGATTAAAAGAAGTGGTCATTATATATATATCGGCTGGTCTAATAAAGTGAAAAAATCAATAGAAGAAGTACTGGCAAATGAAGCAGATGCCTATATCGTAGTAATTGATGATAGAGAGGAACACCCATTTGAACACGATCACATTGCTTTCGTGCAAGGTGATCCCACGGATGAAGCAACACTAAAGCAGGCGAATCTCCTAGAAGCTGCACGGGTTGCTGTGTTTGCTGACCCAACATTGGATTCTACACTTTTGGCAGATGCCAAGACACTTTTAATTGCTTCTGCAGTGGAAGGGATTTCTAAAGCTGAGAATGTAAATATACATACAGTTGTCGAAATCAATAATGAGTCACATATTCCTAAATTCGAGCATATTTCAATTGATGATTTTATCTTGTCGAACGACTCTGTGTCCTTACTGATGGCCAAAGCTGTGCTTACACCAGGCACTTCTAATCTATTCCGGCAGCTTTTAAGTAAACAGCATGGAAGCAATATTCATGAAGTGAAACCTAAGGCTGAGTGGAAAACATACGAAGACGCACAGCACGCCCTAGCTAAAGAAGGAATGAATCTTTTCTGCATTAATGAAAACATGAATTTCCTGCATGATAATGATGCCGCGTTAGAGCCGTCCGATCGCTTGTTTGTTATAGCTAGTGATGAAGTATATGAAAAGTTTAAACTCCATATTGTGTAAGTTTTTAAATGGTGGTACTATAGTAAAAAATTACAAGTGTTGAAGCGGAGCAGTATGGTAGGTAAGCTTCTTCTACAGAGAGCCCTGTAACGCTGAGAAGGGTGAAGGAGACCAGCCAGAACAAACCGTGGAGCTGTTTGCCGGATCAGAGTGATGGCAAACCGGGAGTGCCCGTTACAGCACAAGGTTTACGCAGTATATGCGTGTACTTTTTTGAGCCTGACTAGGTGACTTGTCAGGGAACTAGGGTGGCACCGCGATGGTATCTCGCCCCTAAGATGACAATCTTGGGGGTGGGATTTTTTATTGCTTCAACTTCAAACGGATAGAATGGAGGAAGAAGATGAATAAATACCGTTTACGTGCTATTGGCATACTAGTAGCTATTACGCTTGCATCTTGCGGAGAATGGATCTATCTGATTGCATTGAATTTAAAGGTGTACCAGCAAGCGGAGCAAGCAGCTGTCGCCGTTGCGGTGCTGTATATGATCAAGCCAGCTGCCGGTCTTTTGATGAACAGCTGGGCGGGCAGCTTCATTGATCGAATGGATAATCGCAAGCTGATGATTGGATTATATTTTATAAGGGTCATTGGTATAACGGGGATGATGCTGACAGATTCCCTTGGACAAATTTATCTGCTCGTCTTCCTTGTTGCAGCTGCAGGTTCCATATTTGAACCGGCCAGTCTGCCGTACATCACTGGGCTGATACAAAAGCGGCACTGGCAGCGGTTCAATTCATTCCGGGCAATAGCAGAGGGGAGCGGATTTGTGCTAGGTCCCGCAGTAGCTGGTATATTGGTAGGCTTAGGCTCCGTAGACATGGCACTGCTTGTCAATAGCTTCTTCTTGCTACTGGCAGCTGGGATTTGTCTGATGCTCCCCTCGATAAAGATACCAATAGAAAAAGCAAGCGGACAGCGCTGGCTGCAAATTTGGAGAGAGGACTGGGAGCTTGTTACTGCATTTAGCAAGAAGTTTGCCGCTCTGACACTGCTGCTCCTCTTATTTAGCTGCATTACTATTATGACAGCTGCTGTCGATTCGATGGAAGTAGCATTTGCTTCAGAAGCAATTGGCTTATCAGAAGCTGCTTATGGGGTGCTAGTGAGTATTGCGGGGTCTGGGTTCATCATCGGCTCCATCTTATTAAGTATGGTAACGCAATATTTTCAGGCTGTACAGCTGCTTTGTTATGGATCTGCGGCAGGGGCAATCGGTTATGTTGTGTTTTCATTTTCGAACAGCTTTTTATCCGCTGGTGTTGGTGTATTTATACTTTCGGCTGCGTTAGCATTTGCAAATGCTGGTTATCTAACGTATATGCAGGAACATATTCCGGAAAATCAGCTGGGCAGGATGATGAGTATGTACCAAACAATTGAATCGGTTCTTATCATCGGGATGACAGCCGTCCTCGCGGGCATTAATGCGATGACAGATGTAGCTGTAGCTGTACAGATCGGGTGCTTCATTATGCTGCTGCTGGCGGTGGTATTATTTTATTTCAGCAAAAGAAAAGGCTTAACAAGTTGAAAGGACATGCGCACGAGGCATGTCCTTTTACTTATAGTATAAATCCGCTTAGAGCCCCGAGTATAACAATAAACCACGCGGGCAGCTTCCAAAACGCGAGCAAGCTGTAAAAAACAGCCGCAAGTGCAATGTCTAAGGGTGATTGAATGGCTGATGACCAAATTGGAATAAAAAATGCGCTGATTAAAATGCCGACAACGGCAGCGTTAATTCCGGCAAATGCTTTTCGGAAGCTAGCGTTTTTCTGCAGAACTGTCCAAAAAGGCAAAGCACCTATCAACAGCAAAAAGGCAGGCAGAAAAATGGCTGCAGTAGCTAATAAACCGCCTTGCCATCCGTAAAGCACAGTTCCCAAATACGCAGCAAAAGTAAAGAGCGGACCAGGAACTGCCTGAGCGGCTCCGTATCCCGTAAGAAAATCTTGCTGACTAATCAATCCAGTTGGAACAAATTCACGCTCCAACAGAGGCAGGACGACATGACCGCCACCGAAAACGAGTGATCCAGCACGATAAAAACTATCTGCCATCGCAAGTACGGGATTATCTATAAGGGTGCGCAAAAGCGGAAGTCCTGCTAGCAGCAAGAAAAATAAGCTTAAACAGATGACACCAGTACGTCTCTTTATTGCGATGTTTACGTTAGCAGATTCTTTGGATGTCGCATTCGGGTGCATAAATAAGTACCCAGCGGCTGCTGCAAGTAAAATAGCGAGCAGCTGTGACAATTGATGCGGCCATAGAATTGTGAGCACGAGGGCGCCGAGCGCTAATGCCTTAGTCGGTAAGTTGGTTGTTAATTTCTGACTCATACCAATTACGGCATGCGCAACTACTGCTACCGCCACAAGCTTTAGTCCTTGAATCCAGCCAGCATCAGTCAAATTCGTTTGTCCGATAAAGAGTGCGAATAAAATTAGTGCCAGAACGGAGGGCAGCGTGAAACCCAGGAACGAAATAATGCCGCCGATTAAACCGCCTCTGACAATTCCGATGCCAATTCCTACCTGACTGCTGGCAGGGCCGGGCAGAAACTGACTCAGAGCTACTAAGTTAGCGTAAGCTTGTTCATTCAGCCAGCGTTTGTTTCTTACATAAGCTTCTTGGAAGTAGCCAAGATGCGCAATTGGGCCACCGAAAGATGTGCACCCCAGGCGAAAGGAAACAAGAAATATTTCTATTAGAGCTGATAATTTTGTTGTATTGTTCGTCATAATTTAGACTCCTTTCCATATATTAATCTTTGGCATAACGTAAATGCGCTTGAAAAGTCACATGTACTATAACATCAGCTTAACCTTCTTGTTTACTAATTTACAAAAAATTAATAAATTAAAAATCCAGAGCACATTCTTGACAGACAGACCAAAAGAAAATATTATTATCTAGACCGATTGTTATAATTTAAGGAGTGCAAGGTTGTATGAAGCCGTGAAAAAGAAGGAAACCACAAAAGAAATTATCTTACGAACTGCCTCAGAGCTGTTTCAGCGGCAAGGATTTCATGGTACGGGTTTGAATCAGATTATTGAAGAAAGCGGTGCGCCAAAAGGGTCATTGTATTATCATTTTCCGAATGGCAAGGAAGAAATCGCTTTGGAAGCAATTAAGCTGATGAAAACATTGGTCTTGGAAGGTGCTGCCAAGGATTTGGCGGCCAAAGATACCGCTGTGGAAGCTTTTCAGTATCATATTCATAATATAGCCGCAGACTTCGAAAAAAAACAACAAATGGAAGGTGTGCAGATTGGACTGATCGCATCAGAGACAGCAGCAACAAACGAAGTGCTGCGCAACAGCTGTCAGCATGCATACGCCGATTGGCAGGCTTTATATACCGACCATTTGATAGCCTTTGGTTATGAAAAAGAAATGGCGAAAGACTTGGCCGTTACAATAAATGCCTTAATAGAAGGAGCGGTAATACTTGCGGTGACAAACGCATCTGGAAATCCGCTGTATAGTGTAGCGAAACAGCTTCCGTCATTACTAAATCAAAATTCCTAAATTGGGGGAGAGAAAATTGCAAATGGATAATAACAAAACTGCTACAGCCGTAGCCAGTAGCGAAATTAAAGCTATGCCAATCATTATTTCATTCTTGATTGCTGGTTTTATCGGTTTGTTCAGTGAAACAGCGCTTAATATCGCGCTTCAGAATATCATTCAAAACTTCGGCATTACGCCATCTACAGCACAATGGCTGACGACAGGTTATTTGTTAACGCTAGGTGTACTTGTACCGGTTTCCGGTCTGATTATGCAGTGGTTTACAACTCGACAGTTATTCTTAACATCTTTAGTCTTCTCGATTATTGGAACACTTATTGCAGCGCTTGCGCCATCATTTGCCGTATTGCTCGTTGCACGAATTGTACAGGCAATCGGAACTGCACTTTTACTTCCGCTAATGTTTAATACGATTCTAAACATTATTCCGCCGCACCGCCGCGGTAAAGCGATGGGACTAATCGGATTGGTTATCATGTTTGCACCTGCAGTTGGTCCGACTGTTTCTGGTTTGATTATTGATAAGCTGACTTGGCACTGGATTTTCTGGTTCTCCTTGCCATTCCTTGTAATTGCACTTGTTTTTGGTGCTTTCTTCATGCAAAATGTAACAACATTAACAAAACCTAAGATAGATATATTATCTATCATTCTATCCACTCTCGGTTTTGGCGGAGTCGTATATGGCTTCAGTCATGCAGGTGAAGGAGGCGGCTGGAGTGATCCAATCGTGATCATAGCGCTTGCAGTTGGTGCCTTGAGCTTGATTCTTTTCTCTGTGCGTCAAGTTCGGATGCAACAGCCAATGATGAACTTAAATGCGTTCCGCTATCCGATGTTCGTAATCGGTTTAGTGTTAATTTTAGTTAGTATGATGGTAATGCTTTCTTCCATGATTTTGCTGCCATTGTACTTGCAAACAGCACTTGCAATGACGCCGCTAACGGCAGGACTAATCTTGCTTCCTGGTGGGGTTATCAACGGTTTGCTGTCACCTGTTATGGGCGGTCTGTTTGATAAATTCGGGCCAAGATTCCTAGTGACACCGGGCTTGATTCTTGTTACAGCTGCCATGTTCGGATTCTCTACTATTTCTTTAGAGACGTCTACTGGATTCATCGTCGGACTGCTTATTGTCTTGATGATTGGTATTTCCATGATTATGATGCCAGCCCAAACAAATGGTTTAAATCAGCTGCCGCCTAGCTTGTATCCAGATGGTACAGCTATTATGAATACGTTACAGCAGGTTGCTGGTGCAATCGGTACAGCTGTTGCGATTAGTATCATGACTGCCGGGCAGAATGGTTACTTGGAAGATGCAGCAAATCCAAAAGATCCACAAACAATGCTTCAAGCATTTACAGAAGGCGTTCAAAACTCCTTCATCTTTGGTATCATTATTGCCATTATCGGCGTGGTGGTCAGCTTCTTTATTAGAAGAGTGAAAGTAGAACATCAAGAAAATTAATGAAGCCTCCTGCCGCCTTTGCGGCAGGATTTTTTTTCTTTACTGTATAATGAAAGGAGAGCAGAATGGGGGAGAACATGTTGATAGAGTAGCATCTGACAGACATTAAGCTGCTGCAGCAAGCAGTGGAGCAGCATGACAATATTGATTTAAAACTGAATTGGGATATGCTTGTGTTCCGGGATAACAAAATTCAGGAAGATTTTCTATACTATCATGCAGATCAACTCATCGGTTTTCTAGGATTGTACCGCTTCGGCAGCAAGGTTGAAGTTTGCGGAATGGTTCATCCAGATTACCGCAGGAAGGGAATATTCACAGAACTTTTTAAAGCTTGCTTGCTGTCTCTCGAGGGAGCTCGCTGTGTATTGTTAAATACGCCGGGCGGCAGTGAAACAGGCGAAGCATGGCTGAAGACCGTTTCCAGTACCTATGAAGAATCGGAATACTTGATGCGGTGGAGCGGAGAAAAAGTTCCTGAATTAGAAGAGACAGTATGTCTGCGACGATCTCTTCCGGGTGATATTGAGTTGAAGAAACAGCTGGATATCGTTTGTTTTGGCTTTAAGCCCGAGGAAGCAAAAGAATATAATGATCGTCTGGAACAGGATGGCTACCAGGAGGAATTTTTCATGATAGAGGCAGACGGTAAAACGGTAGGTAAGATTCGTGTTCATCGCGATCAGCAAAGAAGCGAAATATACGGGTTTGCAATTCTGCCGGAATTTCAAGGAAAAGGATATGGAAGAAAAGCCTTGCAGCAAGCAGTACGGATGGAAGTAAGTCGAGGACAGTCAGTTTACTTGGATGTACAAATCGAAAACAAACATGCGTTATCTTTGTATACGGCAAGCGGCTTTTGCAAAGAGAATCGGCAGGATTATTACCGATACCCTATAAAAAGGCCGCTCGAGTGAGCGGCCTTTGTCTTATTTGTGTAATAGGTGATTAATGCTAACCATTTCTACACACAGGCACAGCACATCAATCGCTTTTTTCAAATCTTGAATTGGAGGCAGTGTTGGTGCAATCCGAATGTTAGCGTCATACGGGTCTTTGCCATAAGGGTACGTAGCACCGGCGCTTGTCAGTGTAACGCCTGCTTTTTTGGCAAGCTCTACAACTTGTTTGGCACAGCCTTCCATCGTATTCAGACTGATGAAATAACCGCCGTTCGGATTCGTCCAATCGGCTATGCCTTTACCGCCTAGTTTTTCATTAAGGATGCTCAAGACTGTCTGGAATTTTGGTGCAATGATGGCCGCATGCTTTTTCATATGATCGGCTAGGGTAGCTTTATCTTTTAAGAAAGCGACATGACGCAGCTGATTTAGTTTATCCGGTCCAATGGACTGGATGGAAAGATTCTTTTTATAAAACGCGATGTTACTTTCACTTGAAGCTAGTACAGAAACACCCGAACCAGGGAAAGTTACTTTAGAAGTAGAAGCAAACTGCAGCACGCGATCGGAATTTCCGGCTTTAGAAGCTGCTGTTATAATGTCCTTCAGTTCATCTGGTTCATCGGTAAGGTGATGAACAGTATAGGCATTATCCCAAAAGATACGGAAGTCATCCGCAGCAGTTTTCATAGTCGCAAGTCGATCAACAACATTATCTGTGTAAGTGATGCCATCTGGGTTACTGTATTTCGGTACACACCAGATACCTTTGATTTGTGGATCAGCGGCTGCTAACTTTTCCACTTCATCCATATTTGGTCCTTCTGGTGTCATTGCAACTGGAATCATCTCGATGCCCAATGCTTCGCAAATAGCGAAATGGCGATCATAGCCAGGACTTGGGCAGAGGAATTTTACATTTCCTTGCTTTACCCATGGTGCTGCGTCCTCTGATACCCCGTGAAGCAGGAACTGGACAATCGAGTCATGCATCATTGTTAAGCTGCTGTTTCCGCCAACAATAACTTGTTCTGGTGATACATCGAGTATGGAAGCAAAGAAAGCCTTTGCTTCCGGAATGCCGTCTAATATACCGTAATTGCGGGCATCTAAGCCATTCTCTGTCTTGACTGCACTTGCGGAAGTCAAGACATCCAGCATTGGCTGAGATAAATCAAGTTGTTCTGTGCAAGGTTTGCCGCGTGTCATGTCCAGCTGCAGTTGCTGACTTGCAATTTTCTCGTAGGCATCTTGCAGTGTATTATATTTTTCTTGTAATGCTTCATTTGAAAGATTATGATAATTAGCCATGATTGCCGCCTCCGCCTGATTATTTTTCACAGATTATCTTATCACGAAAAAAGTGGAATTCCTAACGAGTTCGAATTATTCTATTAATATTCTAAGCTATAGCCGGGGGTGCTGTGTATGGGGAATGTGTTTACTAGAATTGGGGAACAAACGGATGGCTACCCATTGTTTGCAGAGGAATGGGAAGAGAAAGCGAAAGAAATCTTACCAGCAGGTCCTTTTGGATTTCTGCAAAGCGGTGCCGGTGATGAAATGACGCTTGGACAAAATCGCGAAGCTTTCCGTGGGTATGATATCTTGCCGCGTGTTCTGCGAGATGTATCAGATGTTGAACTAAATGTCGAGTTGCTTGGGCAAACGTTATCTATGCCAGTTCTGCTGGCGCCTGTTGGCTATCAAGGTATTTTTCACCAAGAGATGGAGATTGGCAGTATGAAGGCCGCAGCGGAAGCTGGTATTCCATTTGCAGCAAGTACAGTTACGACAGCTTCCTTGGAAGAAATAGCGACAGCTGCACCGAAGGGGGTAAAGTGGTTCCAGCTTTACTGGTCAAATAACCATGCCTTGACGGCCAGTATGGTGACACGAGCAGAAAGGGCTGGCTATCAGGCGATTGTAGTAACTGTTGATACAGGACTTCTTGGCTGGCGGAAACGAGATTATCGGAATGGTTACTCACCACTGAAATTATTAGAAGGTGCCGCAAACTATGTGCAGGATCCGGTCTTTCGCGAAATGGTCCCTGACTATTCAGAGGTGCATATTAGAGAAGCCATCTTGGAAAGTATTCATCATCCAAATCTGACTTGGGATGACTTGCTGTTTCTTAGGGAGCAGACAAGCCTGCCAATTGTAGTTAAAGGAATCCTGCATCCTGCCGATGCAAAACAAGCCGTTGATCTAGGGTTTGATGCGATTGTTGTCTCCAACCATGGCGGCAGGCAGCTTGATGGTGCTGCTGCATCTCTTCGTGCCTTGCCAGCTGTTGTGGAGCAGGTGGATGGAGCGGTGCCGGTACTGATGGATGGCGGAATTCGATGCGGGGCTGATGTGTTCAAGGCAATTGCAATGGGAGCGGATAGTGTTCTGATTGGCCGTCCTTATGTATATGGATTAACTGTCGGCGGACAAGCAGGTGTGCGTCGTGTGATTGAGGATTTACGAACGGAATTGCAGCTGACTTATGCGTTAGCTGGCGTAACACAAACAAAGGAAATTAATAAGGCATACCTGCTGAAAAGGTAGGGTATAGGACTTTTAGAGGTGATGAAATGCGGACGCAGACCCATGTAAAGAAAAAAAGAACAAAAGCAACGATTGCGACAGTTTTGCAGTATATCTTAAATGTAGCTTTAATTCTCCTGGCTATCGCAATCACTATATTATTAGTAAAAGAACTGATTGATATTATAACTAATTCACTGTTCAATGTCGGAAATGCTTCCAGACTGACATTCTTGAACAATATCTTGGTATTCTTTCTGTATTTTGAGTTCATCGCCATGATTGTAAAGTATTTTCAAGAAGATTATCATTTTCCGATTCGGTATTTTCTGTACATAGGCATCACAGCTCTCATTCGCCTGATTGTTGTGTACCATGAGAGTGCGCTGTACACATTGTACTATTGCGGAGCCATTCTCGTACTTGTTCTTTGTTATTTTGTTATGAATTTGGCTAATGGAAGAACAAGGAAAGAAGACTTTTGAATAAGAAGCATACTCGCTCTAAGAGCTGGTATGCTTCTCTTTTTTTGGGAACAAGGTATAGCTGAAACTGATGAGAAAATCGATGCCGAGTACAATCGACCAAATGCGCAGTACATTTGTGAGCGCCTCTGTCCGATTTTGGTTATCAATCCAATAGACAACTCCGAGCAGCAAAACAGCTCCGATGATGTATGCCAGCAGATGCTGCAGCCAGCCCTTCACTTCTTTGCGTGCGTGTGCTTTGCCATAGAGTTTTTTTGGTCTTTCGCCTTGTTTTGCGATGTAGTAAGCAAAGCGCTGATCGGCCCAGCGGATCATGGATTTCCCGTACGCTAGACTGATACCAATGTAAATAGCAGCGATTGCGTGAGCGGTAGTTGCAGTTGCGCCGCTAGCTAGGTCATACGCAGTAGCAATAAGCAGAATCAAATCAATCAGCGGGGTAGTACTAAGCAGAATCATACCGAGTCTTGGCAGTTTAAACACATAGCGAGACAGCAGACCAGCGGCGATAAAGATCCAGAACCCAATTTCACACAAAATGATTAATACGATAATGGCATTCATCTATTCCTCTCCTTTTCAGTACAGTTGTATTATTATGCTAGCATGATTGTCTTTGTGATACAAGTGTATTAAATAAATTGATTTCCTATGCGACTTTTGCTAAAGTGAAGTTATGCCAAAGAAAATTGATCATGAAGCGAGAAAACAAGATATAGCCAAAGCAACTTGGCAGGTTATTATGGATGGCGGAATAGAGGCAGCATCGGTTCGAAATATTGCGAAGAAGGCCGATTTGTCACTCGGTGCATTGCGTCATTATTTTTCTACACAAGAGGAACTGCTGGACTATGCGATGGAACTTGTTAAATCCCGTTGCGAAGCACGGATTATGCAGGTTATCCAACAAAATTATCCGCCAAAACAGCTTGTCACAAAAGTATTGCTGGAACTGCTGCCCATTGACCGAGAATCAATGGCGGAAATGCAGGTATGGTTTGCATTTACGCTGCACTTAAAATACAAGCAAGGTGATGCTTTCCGGCAGACGGATGGGATACGGGAGGCAGTTCAGCGTGCACTTCATTTTCTGTTAGATAACGGACATCTGAAAAAGGATAAGGATTTAGAGAAGGAAACCGAAAAATTGTACGCCTTAATTGACGGACTAGCTATTCATCGATTTCTTAACCCTGAACATTTTTCTGGTGAATATACAGCCGAAATACTAACCGAATATATTGATGATCTGTGCAGGGAATGAGAAGAGGAGCAATTGATGCTCCTCTTTTTTTAATTAAAAAAGTGAGTGCGCTTAAGCTGATTCTAGCGAAGTGAACCCGTTTTGGGAATTAATTGGTTAATAAAAATGACATACTAATCTTATATGTTGTATACTCAGAAACCTTGATTTAAAGGAAAAAAATTAATAATTATTTTTGAGCAAAATGATTTCATTATAAAAATATTAGTAGTAGAATGGGTGTCAGTAACTTTTTTAAGTTTTTTAATTAAATAAACTAACTGTAACACAAGGAGGAGAAAGTAATGGAGTCAACATTAACAGCACAACGTTATTATGTGAACGGTGAATGGAAAGAAAGCAGCACAGGAAACGTGGTGGAAATACAGTCCCCGTACAAAGATGGTATTGTCGGTACTGTTCAGGCGTTATCTCAAGAAGAAGCAGAAGCGGCAATTCAGTCTGCTAAGCAAGCGCAAAAATCCTGGGCGAAGGTTAGCTTGCAGGAAAGAGCAAATCTGCTTTATAAATGGGCAGATGAGCTGCTTGCAATGCAAGATGAGATTGCAGATATAATGATGCAAGAAGTTGGAAAAAGCCTGAAGGACGCGAAAAGTGAAGTACAGCGGACATATGATTATATCCGTTATACTGCACAAGAAGCGCTGCATACCAACGGGGAAAGCATGAAAGGCGACCGTTTCCCAGGAGGTTCCAGCTCGAAGGTTGGGATTGTGGACCGTGTACCTTTAGGTGTAGTGCTAGCCATTTCACCGTTCAATTATCCAGTGAACTTATCAGCATCCAAGCTTGCTCCAGCACTTATTTCCGGTAATACAGTCATCTTTAAACCGGCGACCCAAGGCGCTTTGAGCGGAATTAAAATGATGGAAGCACTTGATCGCGCAGGACTCCCGGCGGGGGTTGTTAATATCGTTACTGGCCGCGGTTCCGTTATTGGTGACTTCCTTGTGGAACATAAAGATATAAGCATGGTTTCCTTTACAGGCGGTACGAAAACAGGAGAGAATTTGGCGAAAGTCGCAGGAATGAAACCAGTTGTACTTGAGCTGGGCGGTAAGGATCCTGGGATTGTCCGGGAAGATGCCGACTTGGATAAAGCTGTGAAAAATATTATTAGCGGTGCTTATTCTTATTCTGGTCAGCGCTGCACAGCTATTAAGCGCGTTCTCGTTCATGACAATGTGGCGGATGAGCTAGTAGCTAAATTGAAAGAACAAGTGGCAGAACTTGCGGTTGGTTCACCGGTAGAAAGCAATACGGTTGTACCTTTGATTGATAGTAAATCGGCTGATGGCGTGCAAGCACTTATCGACGATGCATTGGCAAAAGGTGCAACACTAGTGGCGGGCAACAAACGAGAAGGCAACTTAATTCACCCAACATTGCTTGATCACGTAACGGAAGATATGGATGTAGCATGGGTTGAGCCGTTCGGTCCAGTATTACCTGTTATTCGTGTTGGTTCTGATGAAGAAGCAATCGAAATTGCTAACAAATCACAATACGGTTTGCAAGCGAGCATTTTCACGCGCGATGTGGATAAAGCTTTTTATATCGCAAATGAATTAGAGGTCGGTGCTGTTCAAATCAACGGACGAACAGAGCGTGGTCCTGACCACTTCCCATTCCTGGGTGTAAAAGGTTCAGGTATGGGAACACAAGGAATTGCTAACAGCATTCTTTCCATGACTCGTGAGAAATTGACTGTTTTGAATTTAGGTAACTAAAAAAGAGGAACCCCATAAGGGACTCCTCCTCAGGCAGAGCTTCCATGCTCTGTCTTTTTTTTGTTTAGTCTTCGTCAATTAGTGTAAGCTGACGCGTTTTCTCTGCCACTTCTTCTGGATCAACCGTAATACGGTTTACACCAGTGTCCATTGCTGCTTTCGCTACGGCTTTGGCAACAGCTGGAGCAACGCGCGGATCGAATGGAGCTGGAATTACGTAGTCTTCGTCCAGATCGCTTTCGTCAATTAGCTCAGCAATCGCTTTGGCGGCGGCAATTTTCATTTCTTCGTTAATACCAGTTGCGCGTACATCTAATGCACCGCGGAAGATTCCAGGGAAGGCCAATACGTTATTCACCTGGTTCGGGAAGTCAGAACGGCCAGTACCAATAACACGAGCGCCTGCTTCTTTCGCATCGCTTGGCAAAATTTCCGGATCAGGATTTGCCATTGCAAAGATAATTGGATCTTTCGCCATTG
>NZ_OBEK01000008.1 GCF_900215625.1 Terribacillus aidingensis | reverse complement strand
GGTACGCGAGCTGGGTTCAGAACGTCGTGAGACAGTTCGGTCCCTATCCGTCGTGGGCGTTGGAAGTTTGAGAGGAGCTGTCCTTAGTACGAGAGGACCGGGATGGACGCACCGCTGGTGCACCAGTTGTTCCGCCAGGAGCATAGCTGGGTAGCTACGTGCGGAAGGGATAAGTGCTGAAAGCATCTAAGCATGAAGCCCCCCTCAAGATGAGACTTCCCATCATTTTAAATGAGTAAGATCCCTCAGAGACGATGAGGTAGATAGGTTCGAGGTGGAAGCGTGGTGACACGTGCAGCTGACGAATACTAATCGATCGAGGACTTAACTAAAAAAGAAAAGCGAAAGAAACCGTTTAGAAACGGAGGAATAAGTGAAAAAGCGTGGAGTGAAGTGTTTTCCTTCACGCAGGGATTTATCGCTTAAGCTGTAGTTTCTGGTTTCTGAAGCTGGATCTGGCTCAATGCAGCTAGAACTTAGTAAGTCAACGCCAAAGACCAAGCACTCCGGTGCTTGGCAGCGCATGAGATGTAAAAGCATGAAGTTTCTTATCTAGTTTTGAGGGTTCATTCAACCTGAATCTTTTAATTGTCTGGTGGTAATAGCGAAGAGGTCACACCTGTTCCCATGCCGAACACAGCAGTTAAGCTCTTCAGCGCCGATGGTAGTTGGGTTCGCCCTGCGAGAGTAGGACGCTGCCAGGCAAGATAAAATCCCTGATCAGAAATGATTAGGGATTTTTTGTTATAAAGAAAGGGGGAGAGAAGGTGACGAACAGATTCAGCATTCGAGAGGCAACTGTCCATGATGCTACATGTTTAGCACAGCTAAGAGTCCTAACAGATAGAGAAACGGAATACCTGGACCGTGATGAAGGAGAAGGTTATCTTTCGCCGGAAGATTTTAAAGTCTTAATCAAATCGGATCAGCAAGAACCAAATAATATTTGTCTTGTAGCTTGTGATAACAGCGGCATCATCGGCTATTGCAGATGTGAAGGGAATAAATTGAAACGTCAGCAGCACCAAGTCATATTCGGCATTGCCATACGCAAGGACTATTGGGGGAACGGGATAGGTAAGCAAATGCTTCATAAGGTAATAGATTGGGCGGAGGATCACCAAATACATAAAATTAACTTATCCGTGCTAAAAGTTAATAAACGTGCAGTAGCTTTATATGAAACGTTTGGGTTTCAAGTGGAAGGCTGTTTAAAGGACGATAAAAGACTTCGTGACGGTAAATTATACGATACACTGCTTATGGCATGGTTTAATACTAAGGAATACAACAAACCCTCCACTTAGACGATGGAGGGTTTTGTTGTATTAATTTTTAACAGATGAAGCTTCCCAAGCTGCATGCATACCAGCAACTCTGCCAGTTACTAAAGCGGAAGTAATATTATAACCACCAGTATAGCCATGAATGTCAAGAATTTCGCCACAGAAATATAAACCGTGCATAAACTTCGATTGCATCGTGGTCGGAACCACTTCCTTCACAGAAACACCTCCGCCAGTTACAAAAGCTTTTTCAATTGGCTGTGAGCCGTTAACAGAGAATGTGAATCCTTTTATTAAGCTAATAAATTGAAGCAGATTTTCCCGGGAAATATTTGCTGCCTTTGTCTCTGAAGAAATGCCTGTCTGTTCCAGCAGGAAATCTAAATAACGCTCTGGTACGATGCCTTTTACGAGATTGCGAAAAGCTTTCTTCGGCTGATCTGTCATTGTTTTCGAAATTTCTTCTGTTAAGACATGTTCTTTCTTACTTGGTATAGCATCAATATGGATTGTAACTTCTTCTCGGCCTTTCATCATTTCTTTGACCACATATTGTGAGCAGCGTAAAACAGCTGGACCAGATATACCGAAATGCGTAAATAGCATGTCCATCTGATGTGTGATGATGGCTTTATCCTTCGCATTCAGCACACTTACCGCTACATCGCGCAATGCGAGCCCTTGCAGCTGTTTCTGCTTGATGAAGGCTGCAGAAGAAAGGAGCGGCACTTCGGTTGGATAAAGTGTGGTAATCGTATGCCCGGCTTTTTTTGCCCATGCATAGCCATCCCCTGTACTGCCAGTGTGCGGTACTGCTTTTCCGCCGACGGCAACAATAACAGCCCCAGCGCTGACTTTTACTCCATCTTTTAAAATAACTTCATGTCGCTCTTCCCCATAGTGAACAGCTTTCACAGGCGTTTCTGTTCGAACATGTACATGCAGCGCATCCATTCGGTTCAGCAGCGCTTGTACAACGGATTTTGCTGAGTTGCTGACTGGGAACATACGTCCATGGTCCTCTTCCTTGAGCTTTACACCAAGATTCTCAAAGAAATCAATAATATCGTAATTATTAAATATAGAGAAAGCACTATATAAAAATTTTCCATTACCCGGAATATGCTTGATTACTTCGTCCTGGGGCAAGCGATTCGTCACATTACATCTGCCGCCTCCAGATATAGCGAGTTTGTTACCCAGTTTCTTTCCTTTATCAATCAAAAGCGTGGCAGCACCGTGCTCAGCAGCTGATATGGCTGCCATTAGCCCGGATGGGCCGCCTCCGATTACAATTACATCGTAATTCATGCGTGTTCTTCCTTTCTGCTGATGGGATTCAATCGAATTCTTCCATCAGGTCTACTTTATGATAAAATAGATTCATTGGATTTTAAAGAGGAGTTTGGTGAATAAATGGCTTTGTCGACTATAATTCGCGGGACTTTGCTGCTGACAGCAGCTTCTTTCCTGTCGAAGTTTCTAGGGATTATTTATGTTATCCCATTTAATGCATTAGTAGGTGCCTCTGGTGGGGCGTTATTCAGTTATGCCTATGTTCCTTATAATATATTAATTAGTATCTCTACAATCGGTATACCATTGGGCGTATCTAAATTTGTGTCAAAATACAATGGTTTGGGTGATTACCGCACAAGCCAGCGTGTCCTGCATAAAGGTATGTCTATTATGGTTGTTACAGGAGCAGTAGCCTTTCTAGTCATGTACTTTGGAGCTGACCTCATCGCACAATGGAGTGTAGGAGGCAATGAGGAAGGGTTCTCAAGTGAAGCAGTTGCTTATGTAATTAAGCTTGTAAGCTTTGCAAACCTCATTATACCTGCCATGAGTATTGTCAGAGGCTTCTTCCAAGGGAACCAATCTATGGGGCCTACTGCTGTGTCTCAGGTAGTGGAACAAGTAGTGCGTATTGTCTTTTTACTACTTGCCGTTTATCTCGCTATCAATGTCTTTCATGAGAACACGGCTGTAGCTGTAGGATATGCGACATTTGCTGCTTTTATAGGTGCATTAGCTTCCTGTGTTGTATTGTACGTATACTGGAGAGCCAGAAAACCACATCTTAAATTAAGGATGAAACAGCAAAAAGTCCAACCTGCGCAAGTAACTGATAAGACGATCATAAAAGAACTGTTGAGCTATGCTGGACCGTTTGTTGTAACAGGTATTGCAACGACACTTTACCAGTTTATTGATCAGTTCACGATGGTGCGAGCGCTCACAGCAATTGGTCAAGATGGAAAGGTAGCTAAGGCGTTGTACGGTATTATTAACTTATATGGACACAAGATAATCACAATACCTATGACATTGTCTATAGGTCTTTCCTTAGCAGCAGTTCCAGCACTTACACGAGCATTTTTCTCAAATGATCGGAAATTGTATCTGAAGCAAATAAATCAATCGTTACAGATTGTCTTGTTTTTAATATTCCCAGCCAGTGTAGGTATTGCACTATTAGGTAATGAAGCATATACAGCTTTCTATGGGACAACTGACGTTTTAAACCCAAACCTAGGAGCGGGCACACTAATGATGTGGTACGCGCCTGTAGCTTTGCTGTTTGCACTATTTACAACAACGTCATCTATCCTGCAGGGAATTAATGAGCAGCGCTTCTCTGTCATTAGTTTGACAGCAGGGCTGTTAGTAAAAATTTTCTTCAATATACCTCTAATGCATGCTTTCGGAGCAAAAGGTGCTATTTTTGGGACGGCTTTGGCTGTGGGAATCGCGACAGTATTGAATTATCTTAAAATGAAGCATGCATTAAAATTCCCAGCAAAGCAGCTGACTAAGCGGGCCATGTTAATTTTAATCTTCACAGCTATCATGTCAGTTGTTGTTTTAATCGTAAAATTCCTGCTTGGGTTTACATTAACTTATAAAGATGGAAGTATTGCAGCAGCTGTTATTATCATTGTAAGTGCGTTAGCTGGTGGATCTGTTTATATGGTCCTTGCTTATAAGTCCACCTTGCTGGAACGGGTGCTAGGAAATCAAATTGGATTTTTAGATCGTTTAATGAAAAGAAAGAAGGACTAACAAATGAGATTAGATAAGTTACTTGCCAATATGGGTTTTGGCAGCAGAAAAGAAGTAAAAGGATTATTAAAAAAAGGTGCCATTACCGTAAATGGCATCCCGGTGAAGTCGCCATCGATTCATGTAGATGAAAACAATGACAATGTGCAAGTAAACGGAGAAACAGTGGAATACCGGGAATTCATCTATTTGATGATGCATAAGCCGCCTGGTCTTGTATCGGCAACAGAAGATAAGCGGGACGAGACGGTGGTAGACATCTTGCAGCCGGAAGATCGACTGTTTGATCCGTTTCCTGTAGGCCGTTTAGACAAGGACACAGAAGGCTTGCTTTTACTAACAAATGATGGCACGCTTTCTCACCAGCTTTTATCGCCAAAAAAACATGTGCAAAAGCTGTATTACGCACAAATTAATGGCGAAGTTACCGAGAATACAATCCAACAATTTGAAGCGGGCGTTACCTTAGATGATGAGTATGTTACAAAGCCGGCTATTTTGAAGATACTGAAGGCTGGATCTGTTTCTGAAATTGAGATCATTATTACAGAAGGTAAGTTTCATCAGATCAAGCGGATGTTCGAAGCTGTAGGGATGGAAGTGACGTATTTAAAGCGTCTTCAGATGGGCAGCTTGAAGCTTGATGAAGAACTTCAGCTAGGCGAATATCGGGAACTTTCTGATGAGGAACTAAACAGTTTGATTGAAGATACAAAAAAGAGCTGATCTGAGAACAGATCAGCTTGCCTTATAGGTAAGTTATGTTTGTTACATAGGTTGTACGATTTAAATCAAGAGATTTTGACTTTTTTTGATGTCGTAGACCAAACCCCCCGATGAGGACTTTGTACTAAACCGTTATACTCCAGCACATTAAGATCGCGCTGCACTGTACGGTCTGTAATACCAAATTCTTCAGCCAATTCAGTAGTAGAAACTGTTTCCCTTTCTCTGATAAAAAGATAGACAGCTTTTACCCGGTTTAGCATTCGGGATGTTGATTGATTCAAAAAACCACTCCTTAGTTTTACATAAGAATCGGTGGTGCTTCTAAATCTCTTTCTACCCGTATTTTACAATATTTAATCACAGAAGGCTAGAAGATAGGTTAAATTTTCTGTTAATTTATTTTACAATAGACGTATAAAAATATTAATAATGCTTCAGGAGGCGATGGAAATGGGGAGTATCGACTGGTATGACAAGGCACTTGCTTATAAGGAAAATTATGTAGAAGTATTAAAAGGTCTGTTAGCCATACCGAGTGTGTATGACGAATCGTCAAAGACAGACAAGATGCCCTTCGGAGAGCAAATAGATAAAGCGCTACGCTATATGCTGAATACAGGCGAGCGTGATAGCTTTGTCACGAAGTATGTGGACGGTTATGCGGGCCACATCGAATATGGACAAGGCAGCGGTTTGGTTGGTGTGCTCGGCCACTTGGATGTTGTTCCTGCAGATGGGGAGTGGACGTTTGGTGCGTTTACGCCGACGCTGACAGAGGGGCGTCTTTTCGGCAGAGGAACCTTGGACGATAAAGGACCGGTTGTCGCTGCATACTTTGCGATGAAACTGCTGAAAGACAGTGGTTATGAGCCGAAAAAGCGTATTCGGCTCATCATGGGAACCGATGAAGAAAGAGACTGGCAGTGCATGGAGCATTATTTTAAATATGAAGAGATGCCGGATACCGGCTTCACACCTGACGCTGACTTTCCGCTGATTTATGCTGAGAAAGGCATTATCGACGGCTACATTTCCCTGCCTCCTGCCACAGCACAAAGCGACAAGCTTCGACTTGTTCGCTTTCATGGAGGAAAAGCTTTAAACATGGTTCCCGGCCAGGCGGAGGCCACTCTTTCTGGGGAAGATCTCACAGCTGTGGAGCAAGCATTCGCTGCGTATTTAACGGCTGCAGGGATAGACGGCAGGGCAGAAGTGAAAGGAAATAATATTTTACTAAGCGTGTCTGGCAAAGCGGCACACGGCTCAACTCCGGAGAAAGGTCGCAATAGCGTTATTGTACTGGCTAAGTTCCTCCAATCACTCCCGCTTCATGGTGATGTAACCGACAAGCTGAACTGGCTAGTGGAGAAATTCGAGGATTACAATGGGAAAGGTATCGGGCTGGGGTTAACAGATGATGTATCTGGTCCATTGACACTCAATCTTGGTGAATGCAAGATGACAGAAACGGATGCCTGGTCAATTGGCGTTAATATTCGTTACCCTGTAACAGCAGCATACGATACGGTGAAAGAAAATCTATTGAATGAGCTGGCTGAAGCAGGTGCCGGATTCAAACAATCATCGCACTTAGCTTCGCTTTATGTAGAGAAGGATGATCCATTAGTTGAAACATTAGTTGATGTTTACCGCCGTCAGACAGGTGATGCAACAGATATTCTCGCAATTGGAGGCGGAACGTATGCGCGTGCGATGAAAAAAGGAGTCGCTTTTGGTCCGCTGTTTCCGGGAGCACCGGACAGTGCGCATCAGCAGGATGAGCATATTCTGCTTGACGATATGATTCGTGCGATTGCCATTTATGCAGAATCACTTTATCTGCTGACAAAGGATGATCATATCTAATGCATGCGGAAACGAAAACAACCTATCGATCTTTTCAGTACTTTTATCTTACAGCTTTTCTTTCCAACGGATCTTTGTTTCCGCTGCTGGCAGTGTTTCTGCAAGAAGAGAAGCAGCTGAACTCGGTGCTTGTTGGTCTGATTGTGGCAGCAATTCCGCTTGTAAACACAGTTATGGAGCCAGTTTGGGGTCTCTTGAGCGATTACACTCGGAAACCATTGCGTTTGTTAGCAGCGGCATTAGCTGCTGCTGCAGCGCTTGCATTTATTTATTTATTTTATGATCATTACGCTTTGCTGTTAATTGGCATGCTGTCTATTGCTGTTTTTCAGGCAGCAGTTATTCCTTTATCGGACAGTATGGCTTTAGGTTTTGTGGAACAACACAAACTGGTTTATGGAAATATCCGCTTGTGGGGCGCTATTGGGTTCGCTGTCGCTTCTTTCTTAATGGGATATATAACGGATTTGGCCGAATCATTGGATTGGATCTTCGTGGCATACGGGGTATGTTTGCTGCTGGCATTACCGGCTTTACGTAAATTTCCGCGGCAAGGATATGATATTGCTGCTATCTCCATGAAAGAAGGACTCCAGACTTTACGCAAAAACAAACCGTTCCTGCTGTTTCTGGCGTCCAACTTTCTTATCTTTGGTCCCATCCTGGCAAACAATTTTTATTTCGGGACATTCATTTTGGCTGCCGGAGGCACACTAAGTGCTGTAGGTATTGCTTTCTTCCTTGGAGCTGGCAGTGAAGCACCTTTTATGAAATTGGCGCACCGTATTATTGGGAAGATGAGCATTTTGCATGTGGTTATATTAAGTGCCAGCGTCTCTGGAGCGCGGTGGATACTTTATATGTTCGATCCGCCGCTCACAGTTATTTTCATCACAACCATTATTCAAGGATTGTCCATCGGCCTTTATGTGCCGGCTGCTTTACTTTATATAAGAAGCGCTGCACCATCCTCCGTGCAGGCTACTGCAATTGCCCTTTATTCCGCCGTTGGAACTGGATTGGGCAATGCGTTCTTTAACCTTATCGGCGGTGTCGTCATAGAGACTGCTACTGTTTACCATATGTATGGCTTGTTCGCAGTAACGACATTCCTAGGTGTTGGTATTCTGTTTGTCGTAAAACGCATGACGAACGCATTAACAGGGAAAAGAGGGATAGCGTGAGTACGCATTATTTCATCGGAATTGGATTAGACACATCGATTCAAGCAGCGCTGGCTGACTGGCAGGACGAATTGAAAGCTTATGTGCCGATGAAACAGTGGCCAAGAACAGAGGAATTTCATATAACGTTGCAGTTTCTTGGCTCCACGACAGACCAGCAGCTGGATAAATTGAAAGAAGCATGGCAAACGCAGCAATTTGGAAAGGCATTTGCATTAGAAGCAGCTGGTGTTGATGTATTTGGCAGCCCTAAACAGCCACGCGTTATCTGGGCAGGTGTAAAACCGCACGATCCGCTTCACAAGCTGTACCAGCATGTAACAGCTGCTGCGGCAAAAGCTGGATTCGAACAAGAAAACCGGCCGTACCGCCCTCATATTACGCTCGGTAAAAGATGGGGATCAGGCAACGTGGAGGGACCGCTTCCGCTGCCGGAAAAACAGCTAGATAAAGCGATTGTCGTAGACAAAGTGACGGTATACCGAATTGAACCAGGTAAACGTCCCAAGTACGTTCCTGTACTGGTGAAAGATTTGGAAAAGGAGTGAAACGATTGTGGCTCAATTGATTAAGCTGCATGAATATATATCGCGGTATGAACAGCATCCTTACCGATACCCCAGCCAATTCATTAAATTGAAGAAAGAGAACTGGGAAAAAACGCAAAAAGACTGGGAACAGCAGCAAGCTGCTCCCTTCTATATAGAGGAAGAAAAAGCAGAGGAACCAGCGAAGAAGCCATGGTATCAAGTTTTTCATCGGAAAGAAGATACACCTGTTTTTACAGAAGAACAAAAGCCTGTTTATGTAGCCCCTACGGAACAAGCATTAAAGCAGGACTTTTTGGAAGAACTTTTTGAGTTCCAGCTGAAATGGGCAACATCTACCTTGGGAGAATTCTCTTTTTATGATCACCAATTTAAGAAAGACCATATTCTTCGTTATTTCTTAAAACGGTTTCCGGATACGTTCTTTGTGATGTATAAGCCTGTCTTTGAAGTGAAGCAGACAACGATGGAAGCTGAAACGATTTTGATTCATCCGCTTGGCATAGAGATTATTTCTGTATTGGAAGACAAGCCGGATGTCCTGTTTTGGGCTTCAGAAGAACGAACGTGGAAAAGAGAGAAGAAAGGGCAGTTTACAAGTTTCATCAATCCGATGCTGTCACTTAACCGAACAGAAAGATTAGTACAAAGTATCCTGCGTAAACATGAGGTAGAACTGCCAGTAACAAAAGTCGTATTAAGCAGAGAGAATGCAATTCGGTTTAACAGTGAGCCGCGGAACACACAAATTATTGGCAGTCAAAAGCATGCAGACTGGCTGATGGGAAAACGTCAAGAGCAAGTTGCGTTAAAGCATGTGCAGCTGCGTGCTGCTGAAGTTCTGCTTCAGCACGCGTATACAAAAGCTGTCAAGCGTCCGGAATGGGAAACAGAAGAGAAAGAAGAATTTTTTAATTAAATAAGCGGTTTTTGCAGATTATCGTATTGATAAAACCATAGAAAATGTTGTAATCTAAAGTATGTCTGTCGATTTTGATCGGGAATGTACTTGCCTTGTGTCACGCTGGGCTTGTTTACAGCTAGTAATGCAGAGCGATTGCACTAGGAAAGTAGGAATGAACGGTGAATTGGTTAGAACACATACTGGGAAATGAGTGGAAGATCGCTCCTGCAGGCGGTGTGACTGGAGAAGCATATTATGCAAGCAGTGCGGATCGGCAGCTTTTCCTGAAACGTAATTCTTCTCCTTTCTTGGCAGTCCTATCAGCGGAGGGAATTGTTCCAAAGCTTGTATGGACGAAACGAATGGAAAATGGGGATGTAATAACTGCTCAGGAATGGCTGCAAGGACGCGGGCTGACGTCTTCTGAGATGAACGATTCCCGAGTGGCTCAGCTGCTCAGTAAAATTCATCATTCTTCCGAGATGCTGAATATGCTGATGCGCATGGGTAAAAAACCATTGCAGCCAGAAGCGAAATTGGAAGAGCTGCGGGAGAAAGCAGCTGGCTTCCAAAATCGGCTGCCTGCTTTGCATCAGGTATTGAAGAGTCTGGAGCTGTTCTTACCTGAGATGCCGAAACAAATTTTGGCTGTCTGCCATTTTGATATTGATCATAATAACTGGATGATAAGCCGGCATGATGAGCTTTATCTAGTAGATTGGGACAGCGCCCTCATTGCCGATCCGGCAGCAGATATAGGAATGCTGCTTCGGAAATACGTTCCGCAAGCTGATTGGGAAGCTTGGATGGCTGCGTATGGCAAACCATTGGATGACAGCTTGCTTAAACGAATTTATTGGTACGAAGCTGCTCGTCTTATCATGTCTCTTCGAGAAGACAATTTGGAACGGAAATGCAAGGATTTGAAGCTGTTGATTTCGGAAATTAAACCGCTGATTTGTTAACCCTGCAGACTGTCGATTGTCTCGACCCAGTTCTCAAGCTGGCCTCTGTTGTTCGTGATATGGGCATTAATATCGGCAGCTTTTTCACCAGCTGAGCTGTAGGAGTGGATACCGGGAAGCATCGCCAAAATCTCATGCTGATCGGATGATTTATTAGATAAAATAGAACGTGCTAATCGTGATATTTGTTCGCATTCGGATTTACTGCCGCAGCAGGATTCGCAATGTTCACTGAGGATATCACGAAGCAAACCGAGTTGATTATCAACGGAAAGTGACATCGATTTTCTCCTCCTTCCTAAGCATAGCGTGTGCGTTTTGGCACCAAACTATGCAGGAGGGAAGGACAGTAATAGGAGTGAGATATATGCGTGTGCGCCATAAACCATGGGCAGACGATTTTTTGAAAGAACATGACCATATCGTCATCCATGAACCAAAGCAATATAAAGGAAAGTGGCGGGAGCTATTCGGCAACGACAAACCGCTATGTGTAGAGATTGGATCAGGTAAAGGGCAGTTCATTACCGGAATGGCAGCCCAGCACCCGGAATACAATTTTATCGGCATCGAATTGGCAAAAAGTATTATCGTTACAGCAGTTGAGAAAGCAGCAGATTCTGCGCTGCCAAACGTCCGGCTGTTGAATGAAAATGCTGCTGATTTTCGTGAATTGTTCGAAGAGAATGAAGTAGATACGATCTATCTCAATTTCTCCGATCCATGGCCGAAAAACAAACATGAAAAGCGACGATTAACATTCAGCAGCTTTTTAGAGCAGTATAAAGCAGTTCTAAAGGAAAAAGGCGAAGTTATATTCAAGACGGATAACCAAAAGCTCTTTGAGTATTCCTTGTCGAGCTTTTCCCGCTTCGGAATGATATTGCAGGAAGTGAAGCTTGATTTGCACGCAGAGAATGATCCTTTGAATGTGAAAACAGAGTATGAAGAGAAATTCTCTTCCCGAGGCTACCGTATTTACCGGAGTGTCGCGTCGTTCCAATAAAAAAACTGGCAGGAAGATGATCCATCATTTTCCTGCCAGTTTTTTTGTACACTCCATTGCTGGAATGGTAAGCATAAAAAAATACACCCCAAAAGCTACATGTTTGTAACCTTTAGAGTGCAGTTAATTTTAATTAAGACGCTGTTTCGACAGCGTCGATAACGGATCCAGTTTCTACATCAACGAAGAATTCGTATTGTGCAGGTTCTCCATCAATTGTGCGGGAGATACCGCCGCGGTATACATTATATGTGAGACCGTGCTTCACTTTTTCTTCTGGTTTCATATAAATCCAAGAACCGCTGATTGGTCCTTCTTTCTTAAACGCTTCTTTTGCGAATTTAAGTGCTTTTTCTGGAGTTACTTTTTGTTGTTTTGCAATCTGCTTCTGAAGAAAATATCCAGCTGCCAGACCTGCACCTACAACTGCTACTGTTTTTTTAACGCCCATTTTGTCACCTCTTCAACATAAGTTATCTTCTATTATAGCTTATTACCGTTAAAATATAAAACGAAACAACCTTTATGGCATGTTGATGGTCAATAGTTTACAATAGATATACAATAGTCTGACAAAAAGGGAGTACATATATATATGAACAAAAAAACATTAGATTTATTTAAACAGTTGACCGAGCTTCAGGCGGCTCCAGGAAATGAACATCTGATGCGTGCTTTCATGAAAGAAAGGCTGAAGCCGTATGCTGACGATATTATTCAGGATAAACTTGGCGGTATCTTCGGTGTGAAAAAAGGCGATGGACCAAAAGTAATGGCTGCAGGTCATATGGATGAAGTTGGCTTTATGGTCACTGGTGTCACACCGAATGGCTTGATCCGATTCCAGACGCTGGGTGGCTGGTGGAGCCAAGTTCTTCTTGCGCAGCGCGTGCAAGTCATGACAGATGCGGGTCCAATTCCCGGCGTAATCAGTTCAACACCGCCGCATCTTTTGACACCAGAACAGCGGAACAAACCAGCGTCAATTGAGAGTATGCTGATTGATATTGGAGCAGATGACGAACGAGATGCTTATGAAATTGGTATTCAGCTTGGTCAGCAAATTCTGCCGTTCATGCCGTTTACGCCAATGGCAAATGAGAAAAAGATATTGGCCAAAGCGTGGGATAATCGGTACGGCTGCGGATTAGCTTTAGAATTAATGGAGCAAGTGGCAGGTGAAACACTTCCAAATGAATTATATGCAGGTGCAACCGTTCAGGAGGAAGTTGGTCTGCGTGGTGCGCAAGTTGCTGCTAATATGATCAACCCGGATATCTTCTACGCACTTGATGCTTCTCCAGCAAACGATGTTGGCGGTGACAAGCAGGCGTTCGGACATCTTGGCCAAGGGGCTTTGCTGCGTATTTTTGACGGTACGATGATCATGAACCGCAACATGCGCGAATTCATATTGGATACAGCTGAATCAAATAATATTAATTATCAATATTATGTTGGAAAAGGCGGAACAGATGCAGGACGTGTGCACTTGGCGCACGAAGGCGTGCCGTCTGCAGTTATTGGGATTGTTTCCCGCTATGTGCATACAAGTGCAAGCATTATTCATGTCGATGATTATGCAGCAGCCAAAGAACTGCTGTTAAAACTTGTCCGTTCTACCAATCAGTCAACAGTAGACCTTATTACAAAGAACGACTAAGCAGCAGGGAAGGAAGCATGGAAAGTTGAAAATGATTATTGGATCAAGAAATCCTGCGAAAATACAGGCTGTTAAAGCTGTTTTCGGAGACACTTGGGATTTGGAAGGCGCCAGTGTTGATTCTGGTGTGCGGGCACAGCCAATGAGTGACGAGGAAACACGTCAGGGAGCCATCCAGCGGGCGAGGGCTTGCAGCAGTTTGCCAGGTGCAGCGGCCGGCATCGGACTAGAAGGCGGCGTCACGTTAATGGACGACGGTCTGTATATCTGTAATTGGGGAGCTTTGTCAATTGGTGATAACGTGTGGAGTGCAAGCGGCGCAAAGCTGCTCCTGCCAGAATTCATTGCACAGCCTGTGCTTGCCGGTGAGGAACTGGGCCCAGTTATGCGCGCATTTACAAATAAAGAAGATATCTCAACAACAGAGGGAGCAGTCGGCGTGTTCACAAATGGCCACATGTCCCGCGGCGTTATGTTTGAGCATGTTTGCTTACTGCTAAAAGGGCAGTATAGCTTTTATCAATATAACCAAAAGAAGGAAGCGGAAAGATGATCCGCTTCCTTCTTTTTTTTTTAGGATGGGTTCCTGTCTTTCTGAGGAGCTGCTGTGAGGATTATCTTTTTGAGAATGCAATGAAGCAAATAGTCACCGGCTTCTTCTGTCTTACATAGGCTATGGCACATGCTGAGATAAAGGAGGAAACCGCTTGACAGACTTAACGATAGCCCACTGGATGTATCTGGCAGGAACACTCTTAATCATTTTAACGATGCTTGTGCGGCAGAATGTGTTGGTTCCATCATTATTGATGACCTTCTTAGTCGGTTGGGTGTACACCGGGACACTTGTAGAGGGTTTGCAGGTAACCTTCAGTGCTAGTCTCACAGCTGCCTCCGAGCTGTTTAATATCTTTTTAATTATTACTGTTATGACTGCTTTGCTGCAGTCTTTAAAAGCGCTGCGGGCTGATGAACGAATGATCCGCCCTTTTGGTTATATTATGACGAACGGCCACACTTCTTTTTGGGTGCTGGCACTTATTACGTACTGTATTTCTCTATTTTTTTGGCCTACACCGGCAGTGCCGCTCGTAGGTGCAATTTTGCTTCCAGTTGCAGTCAAAGCCGGTTTGCCGCCACTAGCAACTGGTGTGGCAATGGCCATCTCGGGCCAAGGTATGGCGCTTTCTGCTGACTATATTATTAAAATTGCACCGATGCTGAGTGCATCTGCTGCTGGAGTAGACACTGCAGATGTGGCTGACAAAGCGCTTGTTTTATCGCTAATTACTGGCATCACAGCCTTGCTGCTGGCCTACTTTCGTATTCGAAAGAAAATCTCTTTTCCTTCCATCAAACACCTGGAAAGGTGGAACGGAAACGATGCATCTAGTGAGGATTATGCAGGTAAAAAACCAAGGTTCAGTATGTTGTTTGCCATTTTGGTACCTGCAGGCTTTCTTGTTGTTGTAATTTATATGGCTTATGCGTCCTTGAGCAATACTGCTTCGCTTGAAGGAGGAGATGGGGCTGCTTTAATCGGCGGTGCTGCTATCCTGCTCATGATGGCAGCGGCGATTGCTTACAATTGGAAGCAGTCCTTGCATAAAGTGAGCGACCATTTGGTGGATGGCTTTACTTTTGCTTTTCGGGCAATGGGACCAGTCATTCCGATTGCTGGTTTTTTCTTTTTAGGGAGCGGAGAAATATCTGCCAAGATATTCGGTCTGGAAGATGCAGCGAAGGCTCCTTCTTTTCTCTTTGATTTAGTAGAGGCTGGTCAGCACTATATTCCAGAGAATCCAATTTTCGCGGGATTTGGATTGCTGATAGTCGGTATGGTAACCGGACTGGACGGTTCAGGCTTTTCCGGACTTCCTCTTGTCGGAGCGCTTTCAGGTGCCCTAGCACCGGCTGTCGGCATGGAAGCCTCTACGCTTGCAGCTATCGGACAAATGGGAGCAATCTGGGTTGGCGGCGGCACGCTGATTGCCTGGTCATCTATTGTAGCAATTGCTGGATTTGCACGTGTGCCAGTGATGGAATTAGTGAGGCAATGTTTTATCCCAGTCGTCATCGGACTGTCACTTTCTACCATCATCGGAATTTGGTTATTGTAAGATGGAAATTTAAAAGAACCAATACAGAGCTATAACCTACTACAACCATTACAGACGGCGGCAGCAGTATCTAAAAGAGATGATCCCTGTACCATACAGGGATCATCTCCTTAAGAGGCTGCCGAGTTTCTTTACTATGATCCTTTACAAAGGGCACGCTTCAAACTGACTTTATTTATGATGTTTTCTTCATATCTTCTTCTTTTGCTTGTTCAGCGTGCTTTTTTTTGTAAGAGGGTGCAGCTTCTATGGATGTATCTTCTTGCTCTTTTTCTTCTGCAAAAGATTCATCTTCACTGTCAGCGGATGGAACAGCTGCAAATTCGAACTGTGACACTTCTGTGGCTAAATCTTTGGCAAGCTGCTGCAATTGAGAAGCAGCATTTGTGAGCATGTCGATTGATGCAGCTTGCGTATCACTGGAAGCTGCAACTTCTT
Source organism: Terribacillus aidingensis (assembly GCF_900215625.1). Lineage (GTDB taxonomy): Bacteria > Bacillota > Bacilli > Bacillales > Amphibacillaceae > Terribacillus > Terribacillus aidingensis. The sequence continues at coordinate 50,363 of NZ_OBEK01000008.1, read as the reverse complement.
CTGCAGTGGAAGCTGCTTCTTCGGAAATTTGGTTGATGTGCCCAAGCATGTCGGCAACTGCCTCGTTGTTAGCAGCTACATCCGACACAGATGATGTAATATCTTTCACCTTTGTGCTGCCTTCCTGCAGCTGACGATGAATGCGGTCAAAAGCACTTCTCGTTTCTTCAACACTAGCTGCTTGCACTTGCTGGAAAGCGTCAAATGCTTTCGCTTCTTCTGCCAAATCTGTCATTTGCTGATTCATCGACCCTACTAGTTTATGAATTTGCTGCGCTTCTTGCTTTGAACGCTCTGCTAGCTTTTTCACTTCATCGGCTACGACAGCAAATCCTTTGCCATGTTCGCCTGCACGGGCAGATTCAATAGCCGCATTTAATGCCAGCAAGTTTGTGCTCTCCGAAATTTCTTCGATAGTTTTTACAATCGAACGTATTTGATCAGCCTGTTTCACTGCTTGCTGGATTTCTGTTGTTAAGGTTTGGGCAAGTGTCAGGAAGCTAGCGGATGTCGTGTGCAATTGCTGCATCTGCTCGAGACCGTGGCTGCCTTCTAATTCTGCTTGTTTCATTGCTGTTTCTACATGAGCTGTTTCTGACCTCATCATCTGAATGCTGTATCGCACTTTCTCAAGTAATGTTCCGCTTTCTTCTAATTGCGCTGCTTGATCCTGTGCGCCCCCTGCAACTTGACCAATTGCTTGGTTTACTTCTTCGTATTGAGCTGCTGTCTGCTGGGAAGCTGCTGCTAAATACGAGGAAGACTCATCCATTATTTCGGAAGCATCTTTCACTTTCACCATAGAATGTTCCATTTTCGCAGCCATCTGATTAAACGTTTTGCCAACGTCGGCCATTTCATCCTTTGTTGTAATCGGGACGCGGTAAGCGAGATTGCCATCTCCAATAATTTCAGCGGCTTCTTTCAGCTGTGAAATTGATTTTGAGATTGCGCGAATAAGCGGCCAGCCGATACAAAGTACGAGCAGGAAGCTTAGTGCGATAACGGTAAGCAGAATGATTCCTAGGATGGTGGATGTCTGTTGATTCGCTTCTTTCATTTCATTCATCTGCTCAACAGCTGTCTGTCCGACACTATCTACTGTGGTTGTGACCTCCAGCGCAGCTGTTTCAAAATTGGCAGCCAGCTCTGCCGCCTGTGTGCGTGTGTCAGCTAGCGTCGACATAGCGGATCTATATTTTAAAAGACTGGAATTGATCGCACTTAAGGCATCACTATCTAAATTTGCTTCAGAAATAGCTGATTTAAAAGCACTGACAGCTTCATCGAAGGCTTTCTTATTTGGAACAGCGCCATTTGGCGGCTGAATGATGTCACGCTCTGTTTGAAGTACATCTTCTAAGTTGCTCGATACATCGTCACCTGAGTTGGACGCAATGCTATGGAAACTGTCAGAAGCATCTTGAATAATTTTTCGAAGTCCTTCATCAGATGTGTAGCCAATCGTTTCGTTCATACTCGTCACTTTTTCAAGCTCACGCTCATATGTAGCAGCACTTTCTTTGATTTGTGCAAAGTATTCCCGCAGTTCCTTTGTATCCTTATATTTTTCCTCATATGTAGCAGCTGACTTATGGACACTAGCGATAGCGCCTAATACCGTCTCCTCATTTGATGCGGATGGCTGTGCCAAATATGTTTCTTGCTTCTCAATCGTATCTAGCATGTCATCCTTAATATATTGACTGGACACATACGCTTCCTGATACTGCTGTGTTTTGTCTGTCATATTGTTTTGCTGATAGAAATAGTAAAAACTGAAGGCCCCAAGAATTAGTATACTGGCAAGCGATAAAAACATAATTAACCGTATACGTTGTCGTATCGTATGCATATGACTCCCCCTACATGCTAGTGTCTGCTCTCTTACATTATAGGTATAACCTACCACGTTTTCAATAAATTAATAAAAGTTTGACAACTTTATAGTTTGATGGAACTATGTGTTTGAATTATCACGATTAGCTTGTGGAAATTACTTTATATAATAGGACTAGCGCAGTATATTCGCATTTGCCGGCAGGCTTTGATAAAATAAGCTAAAAGAAAAACTAATGGGGGCTTTACGAATGAAACATTTGGAATCAGAAGCACAATTACAAGAAATACTGCAAAACGGCAAAACAATTTTAATGTTCTCTGCTGATTGGTGCCCGGACTGCCGCATCATTGAACCAGAGCTGCCGGCAATCGAAGCCAAGTACAAAGAGTACGAGTTCATTTATGTAGATCGTGATCAGTTTATCGATGTATGTCAGCAATATGATGTATTCGGTATTCCTAGCTTTATCGCATTCAGCGAGAATAAGGAAACAGGTCGATTCGTATCGAAGGACCGCAAAACGACAGCGGAAATCGAGTCGTTCATTGAATCCCTACCGCAATAACTGCAAGGAGAATAGAGTATGAAAATGACGGCTTTGAAAATGAAGAAGAAATTGGAGGAGCGCTTGCAGGATCCTGCATGGCGCACTTCCTATGATCGCGATAAGAACAAATTCCGCGTCGAATGGCAGGACACGAAGGAAGGCGTAACGCTCGCACTTCCTAACATTATTGCGAAATATGAAACAAAAGGCGAAAAAGCACTTGATGACCTCGAAGAGCATGTAAAAGAGGCGTTGCGTGTCATGCATGAGGAGCAGCAGCTGGAAGGTAATGAACAGCATGTCTATCCTGTTATACGGGCAACTTCCTTCCCATCGAAAACGAAATCAGGCTTGAATATGGTGTACTCCGACCATACTGCAGAAACAAGGGTATACTATGCATTGGACCTCGGAAAATCATATCGTCTTATTGATGAACAAATGATGAAGGAACAAGGCTGGAATTTAGAAAGACTTCGAGAAATTGCTGCGTTTAATGCAAGAAGTCTCTCTGCTGAGCTGAAAGAAGACAGAGTTGCCGGCAATTCTTTTTATTTCATTGCAACGCAGGACGGATATGACGCCAGCCGTATATTAAATGAATCACTCCTGGAAGGATTTCGGGCAAATGCAAAAGGGGAAGTGCTCGTTGCAGTCCCTCACCAAGACGTGCTTATACTGGCGGATATTGAAAATAAGACTGGTTATGATATATTAGCACAGATGACCATGAAATATTTTGCAGAAGGCCGCGTACCAATTACTTCCCTACCATTCATTTATGAAGAGAAGAAGTTGGAGCCAGTATTCATTATGGCGCGGAACAGACCAGAATCTGCCAAGGGAGAGGAAAAGTAAGATGCAAGCATTTTATAACAAACAAGGAATCGGTGATGTACTGCTGATTGCTATCAAGCAAGGAGATCGCCATTCCATTAAAGAAGAAAGATTCGGAGACGTTGTCCGAATCACAGATAAAGGCGAATTAGTCGGTTATAACATTTTCCGTGCTTCAGCGTACATGAAAATCACAACTGCCGGTACGGTACAAGCTGATGAAGGATTCGTTGATAAAATTCGTGATATTTTCCGTCAAAATGACTTGGAAGATAGTTTTGATGTGGATCTTACTCCTAAATTCGTCGTGGGCTATGTGAAAGAAAAAGAAAAGCATAGCAATGCTGACAAACTAAGTGTCTGCCAAGTAGATCTTGGAGAAGAAACGGTACAGATTGTCTGCGGCGCACCGAATGTGGATGCTGGCCAAAAGGTAGTTGTTGCGAAGGTAGGCGCCATTATGCCGAGCGGCTTGGAAATAAAAGCTGGCAACTTGCGCGGAGAGGACTCTTTCGGAATGATTTGTTCACAAAAAGAGTTGGGTCTTCCTAATGCGCCGGAAGAAAAAGGAATCTATGTGCTGGATGACTCCTATAAAGTCGGCCAGGCATTTGAAGCATAATAGGTATATGAGCACCGGATACATAAGTATCCGGTGTTTTTTAAAGGCAGATAGAATGGTTATAGACAATAACCACCATATTTTTTAGGTGTAGGAAGAATGTTTTTAGGGTAAAGCTCTTCACGACTTGTGAAAACCTGCTAAAATGAAGTTAATATACTGAAAAAAGGAAGATTTATTATGTGGGAGCGTCTAAAGCAAGCTCTAAGCAACTTTTTTATAACCGAAGTAGTAGTAGAGGAAGAACCAGAGCTAAAACCAAGGAACGCTTCTGAGCACAACGTACAGAATCAATATCATGCGAACCAGCAGCCACAGGCTAAAATGGCCTATACATATCCTAAGGAACGCGCTTTTCGCTTTCCAATGATTCCGGATGAGGTTAATAGCAGCAGCCCGAAAACACCAGAGCGTCCTGTACGATCTGTACCGGCGCAAGAACGACAGCGATCAACGATGGACAACCGCCAAAAGCAGCAGCAACAGAAAAAGTCAGACTATCCAAAACGATCTTCTAACCCGAATAGGCAGTGGCAGACACAAACACAAAGGCCGAAAATGGTAGAACCAAAAGAAGATAAAAAGCCGTTCCAACCGTCCGAAGTGCCTTCGCCAGTGTATGGTTTCCGCAAGCGCAAGGAAGAAGCAGAAGAAGTTGTAACAATGGCATCCATTCAGGATCGTGCTGATTGGAAGAAAATCGCCGCCACTGGCGCACCTTTCTATAAACAGCAGGATAATGCTAATGTGACTTCTATTCAGGCGCAAGTAAGTGAACCTTCTGCTCAAGCAAAGGATCTGCATGCGGCTGAGAAAGAAGCTGCTGCTAAGGAACAAACAGCATCGCTGGCTTTTGAACCAGAAGGTGAACAGCTTTCTGGCGAGAAGCAGCCATCGGACCGTCCAGCACCAATTTTGGAAGCTGAAACAGAAACGACAACCAACATGCAAAAAAACGATTTCGAAGAGGTGGAACCTGCAGACTTGGGATCGAACCAAGTAATCCCTATGCAGCAAGCAGCTGCCGCAGAAGTTGAACAGTCAGAAGAACTACGGCAGGAAGAAAGTCCAGAGTTAGAGCAGCCAGCTGAATGGCACCAGGAAGCAGAGCAGGCTGTTGGACAACAGCAAAAAGATGAAATAGCAGCAGAGCAAGCGGATCAGCAGGAAGCCGTTATGGCAGAAGCGGCTGAATGGGATCAAGCTGCACCTATGGAATCAGAGCAATCAACTGAACTTAATCTGGAAGAAACAGTTAAAACAGACCAACAGGCAGAACAAGATTACGATGAACCAATCGAAGTCGAATCAACTGCATTGGATCAAAATGAACGAATCGATTTAGAAGAGATAAGCAGCTCGAAATCTGAAAAAACGTTGGAAACAGAGCAAGTCTCCAAAATGGACAAGGAACAATTGATGGAGGCCAGCCAGCCTGAACGCCATCAAGCAGAAACTGCGATAGCAGAACAGCCCGAAGAACCTGCGCAAGCGGACAATGCTTACCAAATTCGCGAGGCTCATAATCCAATCCGGAAATCAGTACCGTTCAATGTCTTCATGACACCTCGGGACAAGCGTAATCAGTTGGAACGCGCGAAGCAGCCTGTTCAAGGAACGGAAGAAAAGCAGGATGAGTTAGTGCTTGAGAAGCAGCCTGTCCAGCAACCGATAGAAAAGCCAGTTCAGGCAGAACGTGAAAAGCCAGTTCAGGCAGAACGTGAAAAGCAGCCTGTTCAACAAACAGAACACAAGCGGAACGAGCCAGAACTAGATAAGCAGCTTGTTCATCCAATAGAAGAAAAGCAAAACAATTTGGATGATACAAATGCAACTGTTCAACAGCATCATACAGAAGAGAAGCAAGGATCCGCTGAAGAAGTCCAGCAGCAAACAGAACCGGTTTTTTCCAGACCTCCTATGCATCTTTTAAACGATCCTGTGGAGCAGACGGTGGAGAATGACGCCTGGGTGGACCAGCAGACGCAGCTTCTTGAGACAACATTGCAGCATTTCAATGTAAACGCTCATGTGGTGAATGCTATGCAAGGGCCTTCTGTTACTCGTTTTGAGGTTCAGCCGGATATGGGTGTGAAGGTCAGTAAGATTAAGGGTTTGACTGATGATATTAAACTGAATATGGCAGCAAAAGATATTCGGATGGAAGCACCAATTCCCGGTAAGAATGCAATCGGAATTGAAGTGCCAAATGCGGTTGCCAAGCAAGTCGGACTGCAGGAGATTTTAGAGACAGAAGATTTTATGGATAGCAGTTCCCCGCTGGCCGTTGGACTAGGACTGGATATTTCGGGAGATTCTATTGTCACGAACTTGCAAAAAATGCCGCATGGTTTAATTGCAGGAGCCACAGGTTCTGGTAAAAGTGTGTGTATCAACACAATCCTGCTCAGCTTGCTTTACAAAGCCAATCACAAACAGGTGAAATTCTTATTGATTGATCCGAAAATGGTAGAGCTTGCTCCTTACAACGATCTTCCTCATCTCGTATCGCCAGTCATTACCGATACGAAAGCAGCCACTGCGGCTTTAAAGTGGGCTGTTAATGAGATGGAAGAACGTTACCTGAAGTTTGTCGGTGAAGGGGTGCGGGATATTGGCAAATATAATGAGAAACTTACCAAGCAAGGCCGTTACGCGGATAAACTCCCGTATTTGGTTATTGTAATTGATGAGCTGGCAGATTTAATGATGGTTTCGCCTCAAGATGTAGAAGATGCCATTTGTCGTATTGCGCAAAAAGCGCGGGCAGCCGGTATTCATTTGCTCCTGGCGACGCAGCGTCCGTCAGTAGATGTTATTACAGGGTTAATCAAAGCGAATATTCCTACACGAATTGCATTTAGTGTTTCTTCAGCTGTTGATTCCCGTACGATCATTGATACTAACGGAGCGGAGAAGCTGCTAGGAAAAGGGGATATGCTCTTCATCGAGAATGGTGCGCGTCAAGCGCAGCGCATACAAGGCGCATTTGTTTCGGATGAAGAAATCGAGCGGGTAGTCCAGCATGTGAAACAAACAGCTCCACCTGAGTATCTTTTCCACCATGAAGATTTGTTGGAACGCAGAGAATCAGAAGAAGAAGAAGATGAGCTATATCAAGAAGCATTAGAGTTTGTAATTGAGCACAACAGTGCAAGTGCGAGTCTGCTGCAGCGCCGCTTCAAAATTGGCTATAACCGTGCAGCCAGATTGATTGATCACATGGAAATGAGAGGTGTCATTTCTGAGCAAAAAGGGAGCAAGCCTCGTGACGTTCTCGTCTCGCTGGCACAGCTTCAAGCAGAATAAACGGCAGCCTGGATGTTGTCCATTCGACAGTCCAGGCTGTATTATTTTCGTGACACCTATAAGGGGTGGGAAGTATATACTGTATAAAGCGCGGCAGAAGAGGTTCTGCATTTAATAAGTACAGACAAAATGCTATACTGTTGCTAGTATGCTTTTTTCATGTATATGTGACACACAACGCTTTACATACTTATACTAACACCATACAAAAACGATATATCATTATGTGGAGGTTCCGATTATGACAACTTACCATTTCATTGGTATTAAAGGATCTGGTATGAGTGCATTAGCACAGATCCTGCATGATGCAGGCGAGAAAGTTCAAGGTTCTGATGTAGAGAAAGTATTCTTTACCGATCAAGCCCTAAAAGATAAAAATATTTCCATACTGCCTTTTGCAAAAGAAAATATTAAACCTGATTTGACGATTATTGCAGGGAATGCCTTCTCTGATGAACATGAGGAAATTGTCGAAGCGAAGCGACTCGGACTTCCGTTTTACCGCTACCACGATTTTCTCGGAGCTTACGCAGATAAGTTCCGCAGTGTTGCTGTTACAGGGGCGCATGGGAAGACATCAACAACTGGATTGTTAGCATATACGCTAAAACAGTCACATCCGATCTCTTATTTGATTGGTGATGGTACTGGAAGCGGTCAGCCGCAGAGTGACTACTTTGTATTCGAAGCATGTGAATACCGACGTCATTTTCTTGCTTATAAGCCGGACTATGCGGTAATGCTGAATATTGATTTTGACCATCCGGATTATTTCAAAAATATTGAGGACGTCTTCCAAGCATTTCAGGAACTGGCAGGCCAAGTAAAACACGCTATCATTGCTTGCGGTGATGACGCTTATTTACGTGATTTACAAGCCAGTGTTCCTGTTCATTACTACGGTTTTGACCCTTCCAACACTTATCAAGCCAAGGATGTGCATGAAGACTCCTCCGGAACTACATTTGATGTATACGTAGAAGGCAGCTTCTATCATACATTTATCATTCCGGGATATGGGAATCACCAAGTACTAAATGCACTAGCTGTCGTTGCTTTATGTCACCAAGAAGGTATGACAACGGACCAAATGAAAGAAATGTATGGTTTCACAGGTGTGAAACGGCGCTTTTCGGAAAAGAAAGTAGGCAGTCAAGTATTAGTGGATGACTATGCACACCATCCGAAAGAGATTGAAGTTACGATTGAATCTGCACGGAAAAAATATCCGGATCAGCAAGTAGTAGCTGTCTTTCAGCCTCATACATTTACTAGAACAAAGACATTTTTACAGGAATTTGCCGACAGTTTAAAGCTTGCAGATGCTGTATACCTATGCGATATATTTGGTTCAGCTCGTGAAGCTAAAGGAACATTAACCATTCATGATCTGCAAAAGCTGATCCCAGACTGCGAAGTGCTGCAGCTGGAGGATGTAAATGTACTGAAGCAGTATGACGATAGTGTCCTTTTGTTTATGGGAGCTGGAGATATACAGAAATTCCAGGCCGCCTATGAAGATTCATTGCAAGCTGTCCAATAATCCATTACACTAATCAAGAGGAGTGCTGCTCCTCTTTTTTTATTTGAGCTTTTATGTTTAACGATTTCTATCGGGGGAATACCGTAGTTAGACAAAAGAGTACAAATAGCATGAGATGTGCTGGAACTACTCATACTACATACTAAAGAAGGAGCTGACTATTCATCATGGAAATTCTAGGGTACATTGCTGCATTAATCGCAGCTATCGCATTCGCAGTTTTAGTAATCTTTCTCGCCAAAACATTGAAAGCTGCTTCTCGTACATTAAACGATGTTGCTAGCACATTAGAAGGCGTCGAGAAACAAATGCAGGGCATCACAAGTGAAACGGCTGAACTGCTCAGCAAGACAAATCATCTTGCTGAAGATATTGGAGCAAAAGCTCAGAAGCTGAACACGCTTGTTGACGGAATTGAAGGTATTGGTGACACAGTCAACAGCTTGAACAATTCCATTCGCAATGTCTCCAATAAAGTGGCATTGTCTGCAGAACAAAATACAGAACAAACTGGTCAAGTGCTTAAATGGGGCTCCGTAATACTTGACTTATGGAAGAAAAAGAAGCAGAATGAAGCCAATGAAAGCGTCTCTGTACCAGCTGTACAACCAACAGAGCAGCCTTTACCAGTAAAAGAAACATCTTATTAAACCAAGCGACGCTAGGAGGCAATGCACTATGTCAACGAAGAAGACAAATGGAAGAGACTTTCTGATTGGTTCCATCATCGGCAGTGTGGCAGGAGCTATAACAGCACTAGTATTGGCACCTAAATCAGGTAAAGAACTGCGAAATGATATCACAGAACAAGCAGGCAATTTAAAAGGCCGTGCAGGTGATATGACGTCCCAGTACAGTGAAAAAGGCATGCAATGGAAAGAGGTACTTACGGATAAAGTGAAAAACATGACATCCGGTAATGACCAATCCAATGACGAACCTTCTGCCAATGACAAAGAAGCAGAAGATGCTGCTGAAGAAGTAGCACGAGCAATTGAGGAAGCTGCAAGAGAGTTAGAAATGGAGCAGCAAAAATCTGCAATTGAACGTAATAAGGATCTTTAATGAAAAGACTCCTAAGCACTCTTGCTTAGGAGTCTGTTTTTTATTAGAAAGGGAGATGAACCATAATGGAAGCAAAAGTTATTCAAAACAAAGAGGAATTTCAAGATGTACTAAATCGTGAAGCGGCTTTTTATTTGCTCAAACACAGTCTTACTTGCCCGATTAGCGCAGCTGCAAAACAGGAGTACGACCGTTTCAGTTTGGAAACACAGCTGCCGTTGTACACTTTGTATGTACAAGAAGCGAGAGAATTGTCTAACAGCATTGCTGAACTTTATGCAGTAAAACATGAATCACCGCAAGTACTGCTTTTTGAAAATAACCAAATTATCTGGAATACATCACATTATGAGATTAAAGAGGAGGTCTTGCGGGAACAGGTACTGAGATTTAACAAGTAGGTGGTGTTTTATTTTGGAACATAAGGATGGATCAGGAAATAAGGAAGAAGTTGTTCAGGTTGGAGAATATGGAATCTTCTTTAAGCGGCCATATCAAATTCTGTATATGCTGAATGACTTTCTCATTGGACTCATTTTCCTCGTAGGCAGTTTCTTCTTTATGTATGAGTCTTTAAAAGTGGCAGGATGCTGGTTGTTTGCAGCAGGGAGTTTTCTGCTTTTGGTACGGCCAACCATTCGACTTATCCATGATATTAACTATAAGAAATACAGGAACCAATAGAAAAAGCTGTACGCTTTCGCGTACAGCTTTTTTCACGTAGTCAGCTCAATCTTGTCATATGGTGCTAAAGTGTCATGGAATGCTGCTTCGGTACCATTTTTATATAGGCGGAAATTCCCGCTCATTTTTGTCAGATCAATATCAACAAAGCGGAAGATGTCCTGAATGATAAACGAATCTGATGCTGTACGCAGGGCAAGCCTTTCGCCGCATGCGATAGGCTCATCGGGTGCTACAGGCTTTCCGTCTTTATAGAGCTGTGCAGCTGGCGGGGTTAGTTTGATTGTCCGGCCATTGAATGTTACTGTCATATTTGTCTCGTTGTTTGTTGGCAGCTGTGAAAGCAGATCAGACGCTTTAGGTATGGTGCGTTCCTGGAAACGGATGCTGTCACCGTCAGCCACCGTATCGCGCAACCTGGCTGGAACCTCATTAATAGTAAATTGTTGGCTGAACACATTAATTGTTATCAATTGGTCATTGATATAAACCTCATAATCTGATGCCTCCGTTAGCGCTGGCAATGGCAGCTGCTTTTCGTATAAAAAGCGTTCTGCTGTTGTTGCTCGGTGCACGACAAGTTCATCTCTGTCTTCAAGTCGATGATCAGCAGGAACAGGTTGTCCATTCACTAGCACTTGCTGCTTTACTGTATACGATTCTCCATTGTAGAAGACGGTAATAGGTTTTAGGTCTCCAATAATATCTGCTGCCGTTACTTGTGCTGGTAAACCATCTGCACCAGCTTTGACCTCTAAAACGTCTCCATCTTGAATTTGCGTATCCAAACTTGCCTGCTGTTGATTACATATAATGGTTGGTGCATCTCCAAGGGTCCCAGGGATGGTTAACGGCTTACCTTGGAATGAAATCATACAAGCTGCTCCGGGCTTTCCATACAGTCGGGAGATATGTATACCGGAAGCCAGCAGTGCATCGCCAACAGACAGCTGTTTCATATCAAATAATCGGGTAAGACGTCCATTAACTTGTATGCTTACATAATGAACAGGACTTTGTTTCGCTGCTAATGCAATCCCAATTGGTGTAATAAATGCTGGACCTTCTGGCACGTTAGCCGTTTTTGTTAAAGATTGTATGGCATCCGTTCCGCGAATCGCCACACGGTTATCGGGTAAATTAAGCAATTTGGCTAATCGAGATGGAAGTCCAGGCGTCTGACTGCCGCCGCCAACGAGCATGACAGCTTTTGGAGCTTTGGCATTTAATTGAATAATAGCGGAAGCAATGGCCTCAGCCAGCTGATCGATTGCGACACCTATATCCTGTTCTATTTGATCCGATTCCAGCTGTTGTTCAAAACCAAGGATATCCATTGTTGTAAGAGATCCTTTGTCAGCCCAATCGCGTTTTGCTGCTTCCGCAACATGGAAATCCAGCAAATAATGGTCGCTTATCGCTTCTGTAATCTCATCTCCAGCTTTCGGAACCATTCCATAAGCTGTAATCGTTCCTTCATTCGTAATTGCAATATCACTTGTTCCGGCACCAATATCGACTAATGCGACATTCAGGCGGCGCATGGAGGCGGGAATAAGCACATGTATTGCTGCAATTGGTTCAAGCGTGAGTGCGTCCATCTCCAAATCACAGCGTTTTAGTGCAGACAGCAGGGACTCCACAACAACTTTTGGCAGGAAAGTAGCGATGATTTCCGCGCTTGCTTCCTGACCTTGCTGATCAATCAGAGAACCAATCTCTTGATCGTCTAACTGATAACGCAAAACAGAGTAGCCAACACAATAGTAATCTGTCCGCAAATTTTCAGACTGGGCAATTTCATATTGTGCCTGCTGCACAGCACTGAGTTCCAAATGCTGCACTTGCTCTTTATCTAATACGCCGCGCTCCGCAATGCTATGATTTACTGTCACGCGCTTTGTCTGCAGCGAACGACCAGCTGCTGCCACACAAACTTTGGTCAATTCCCCGTGCTTTTCCTCTAATTTCTTTTTCACTTCTGAAATCACGTTAGCAACTGCCACAACATCATGAATTTGTCCATCAAGCATAGATCGTTCATTATGTTCTACCATCTCGTAATCTATTAATGTATAAGTGTCAGCTTCTGTTTCCAGAAGCATTCCGACAACTGTTCTTGTGCCAATATCCAAGGCGAAAACTCTTTCTTTCAAAGCGATAATCCTTTCTGCATGGAACTCTTCGTTTTATTAACAGGAAGCAAGGAGCAGATGTCCTATACCGTGACTGTTCATTATACATTCATTCTACACTATTTGCAGGTGACAGCGCGTAAACTTTTAGCTATAATGATTGCTAATTACTTGAGCTGGATATACTAGAAAGAGAGTGGGAGAGAGCGATGATGAACGACGAATTAGCTGTTTTGCGAAAAAAACTAGATGACGTAAATTTGGACCTGCTAGCTTTGATAAATGAAAGAGGAAAGCTGGTTCAGGAAATTGGAAAAGTGAAAGAAAAGCAAGGGACAAAGCGTTTTGATCCGGTTCGGGAACGGGATATGCTGAACGTGATTGCAGATAATAACCAAGGTCCTTTCCAAGATGGAACACTGCAGCATTTATTTAAAGAGATATTTAAGGCAAGCTTGGAGCTGCAGGAAGACGATATGCATAAAGCATTACTTGTATCACGGCAGCGGAAACCGGAAAATACGGTTATCAAGATTAAGAATACTTCTATTGGCAATGGCGTCCCGCAATTCATATTCGGTCCTTGTTCGGTTGAAAGTTACCAGCAAACGGCAAAAGTCGCAGCATCACTTCAAGAAAAAGGATTGAACCTGCTTCGCGGCGGAGCTTACAAACCGCGTACATCTCCATATGACTTCCAAGGTTTAGGCGAAGAAGGTTTGCGTATCTTGAAAAAGATAGCCGATACATACGACTTGGCTGTCATTAGTGAAATTGTTGCACCTGAGGATATGGAGAAAGCAGCTGACTATTTGGATGTCATTCAAATTGGCGCACGGAATATGCAAAATTTTGAGCTGCTGAAAGCAGCTGGCGATGTAAGAAAACCAATTCTGTTAAAACGGGGGATGTCTTCTACCATTTCTGAGTTCATTCATGCTGCTGAGTATATCAGCTCTCGCGGAAATAATGATATTATTCTTTGTGAACGGGGTATTCGCACATTCGAAAATGCAACTCGGAATACACTGGATATAACTGCTGTACCGATTTTGAAACAAGAAACGCATCTGCCGGTAATGGTAGATGTTACACATTCTACTGGCAGACGAGATTTGCTGCTTCCAGCCGCTAAAGCAGCGCTGGCTATTGGAGCAGATGGTATCATGGCTGAGGTGCATCCAGATCCGGCGGTCGCACTATCGGATGCTGCACAGCAGATGGACCTGGGGCGCTTTGATGCATTTTACCGGGATTTAACGTCTCACAGCAGTTATGCAAGCCGTGTCCCAGCTGAATAATATAGGTGTTAAGAAACACAGCAAGCCCATAATATCAAGGGTTTTTGTATCTCTTTCTACTGAAATGTTCAAAACTCTGGTATAATGGGTAAAGAATATGTGAATAAACATACAAATTGCTAATATCATCTTTAGATGATTGGAATCGTGTAAGGTGTATATAGGAGGAAATGACACAATGAATGTAACCATATACGACGTTGCCCGCGAAGCAAATGTATCAATGGCAACTGTCTCCCGTGTGGTAAATGGCAACCCAAACGTTAAACCTGCAACTCGGAAAAAAGTACTTGGCACCATAGAGACGCTCGGCTATCGTCCGAACGCAGTAGCGAGAGGGCTTGCAAGTAAGCGGACAACAACAGTTGGAGCAATCATACCGGATATCTCGAGTATTTTCTTCTCGGAGCTTGCGCGAGGGATTGAGGATATTGCAACGATGTATAAATACAATATGATCCTAAGCAATTCCGATCAAAACCCGGATAAAGAATTAACCCTTTTCAATAGCATGCTGGAAAAGCAGGTAGATGGTATTGTCTTCATGGGCGGAAAAATCAGTGAAGAATTGCTTCAGCAGTTCGAGAAATCTCCTGTGCCAATTGTTATTGCAGCGACAGTACAAGGGACAGGCGATATCCCAACTGTAGCAATTGATTACGAACAAGCGGCATATGAGGCGACAAACTTACTTGTCAGCCACAAGCATCAGCATCCGGCATTTGTTGCGGGAGAAACAGAAATCGAAACAAATAACCAGAAATACAAAGGTTATCTTCGTGCTGTAACCGAGCATAATGGTGAAGTGAAGCAAGAGTACATCGTGCAGGCAGCCAACACGTATGACGCCGGTCTTAAGGCAGCTAAACAGCTGGCGGAACTTTCTGACCGCCCATCTGCTGTATTTGTTTCTTCAGATGAAATGGCCCTGGGTGTTATTCATGGCTTCCAGGATATCGGCTTAAATGTGCCGGAAGATATCGAAGTAGTAGGCTATGACAATACAAGACTTGCGACAATGGTTCGTCCGACTCTATCTACTGTCGTACAGCCGACGTATGATATCGGAGCCGTAGCTATGCGTCTCTTGACGAAACTAATGAATAAAGAGGAAGTTTCAGATAAACATGTTACCTTGCCTCACCGAATTATCGAACGTAATTCGACAAAATAAAAACTAGCGTATCCATTTGGATACGCTAGTTTTTTTATAGTGTAATGGTGGCCGACTCTTTGTCATTCTTGCCGACAGCTTTGATTTGATAGGAAGAATCGCTATCCGGCAAATTGTAGGACGATTGATCGCTGAAACCGATTTGCACATATTTGTTGCCTTGTTTTTGCAGGATGCGATAGCCTTTCACATCTTTTGTTTTGGACTGTGTCCATGTCAGTTTCTTATCTGATTTCTTTACATTGGTTGGCGGCAGCGGAGCACCAGAACTTGTCGTTACAGTGTTCACTTTATCTTCTGTTTTTGCTGCCGTTTTGCCAATTAAATTTTGTGCTTTTTCATTGCGAGGAAAGAGCTGTTCAGCGCTGACTCCTTGCAACTCGTTCGCTTTAAGAAAATCAGGATTCAGGATAATGCTGCCATTTTGACTGATCAAGCTGTTATCAGCTTTTGTCGGTGCGTATTTTGTATTAAAAAGATCTGTCTTCACCATGCCCGCTTGACTGCATAGGTCTGTTGGTTTCCCACCGTCAATAGCACAATAGGAAGCACTTGTGATTCCGCTAGGCTGCTTAAAGGAAGAACTAGGAGCCATAAGATCTGGATTTATTTTTGTTGCACTGTTGACGAGCTGCGTCCAGAGAAGCTGGCTTCGATGGCTGTAGCTCATTCCAGCAGTATTAACAGAATCTGGTCTATCGTAGCCCATCCATACGCCGACGGTCACATTAGGATTGGTGGCAACCAACCAGGAATCGTGATATTCCTGCGATGTTCCTGTTTTACCTGCCCAATCGACATTTTTATTCGCCAGCTGTGAATTGGCGTAGGTAGCAGTACCGCTGTCAAAAACACCGCGCATCATATCCAGCATCAAGTAGTTCGTTTGCGGGCTGAATACTTTCGTAGATTCTGACTTGTGCTTATAGATTTCTTTGCCGTCTTGCGTTTTGATAGATTCAATCATATAAGCATCCGTGAAGTTCCCGTTATTCCCGAAGGTTGTATAGGCGTTGACGTTTTCTTCAACAGTCGTACCATAAGCTATCCCGCCTAATGCTGCAGAAAGGTTATTATGATCGCCTTCCGTTAATGATGTAATTCCCATCTTTTCTACATACTTGCTAGCCGGATCTAAATTTAGAATATCTCTGTAAGCTCTTATCGCAGGAATGTTATAAGATTGCTCCAAGGCTTTTCTGGCAGTTACCAAGCCGTGGAAGTTACCGGCATAGTTACCAGGTGTGTAAAGTTTTGATTGACCAGGTATGGAGAAGCTTTTACGTACGTCTGCAATAGGACTTCCAGGCTGCAATACTCCTTCTTCCATTGCTGGTGCATATACTAACAACGGCTTCATTGTACTGCCGTTAGAGCGTTTCGTGTCTGTCGCATGATTCACTTGGTTCTTGTCATAATCTCTGCCGCCAACGAAACTTAAAATCTTACCAGTGCTGTTCTCAATCATAATAGAACCAGCTTGAATCGGTTCAGAATATGGCTCTGCTTCCTCGTCCTCTGGTTCAACCCAATGATCAGGCTGGTAATAGGCGTAATCCTTTGTAATCTTTTGCTGGGTTTCATACATTTCCTTATTAATCGTTGTATGAATTTGATAGCCATTTTGACGTATAGCACGTGACGCTTTATCCAGATATTCATTCTTAAGGTCGTTATCTTTGTTCAGTTCCTTCTCAGAATGTCCATCCGCTTTAGCTAGCTGTACAGCAATAATATCGGCTGCACGCTGCTCGACCTCGGTTGTCAAATAGCCGGATTTTGTTTTAGAAGATGCGCCGCTTTCGATGAAATCTTTGGTAATGTCATAGCTCATCGCTTCTTCATATTCTTTTTCACTGATATATCGCTCTTCCAGCATTCGGTTGAGCACTTGCTTCATTCTATTTAGGCCAGGCTGCATTGCTGCTTCTTCTTTTAGCTTACCGTTATTGGTATACGGAGAGTAAGCCGTCGGGCTTTGTGGCAATCCTGCTAGAAAAGCAGCTTGCGGCAGCGTTAAGCCTTTCGAATCAACGCCAAAGATCCCTTGAGCCGCTGTTTGAATACCGGCAATGTTATCACCAGAAGCATTTCTGCCGAATGGAACAATATTTAAGTAAGCTTCCAGAATTTCATCTTTAGACAGCGCTTTTTCTAAACGCATTGCCAAAACGATTTCCTTTGCTTTACGTTCGAAAGAAACTTCGTTGGTCAATATTTGGTTTTTGACGAGCTGCTGTGTGAGTGTACTTCCGCCTGTCTTATTCTCGGCATTCGTCGCTTCCTGCATGATGGCACGCAGTATCGATTTGGGCACGACGCCATCATGTGTTTCGAAGTTATCATCTTCCGTTGCGATAATACCATCAATTACATATGGCGAAATATCATCGAGTTTAACATCTTCTCGATATAGATCTGTTTTGATATTGCCGTAAAATACATTATCTGCGTAATAGATAGAAGACGTCTCTTCATAACTGTTAACATCTTCTGTTATGGAAGCATACGTACGGACAGGTTCATCTTTTACAAGTGATGCGAAATAGCCTGCACCGGCTCCGGCAGCGA
This sequence comes from Terribacillus aidingensis, assembly GCF_900215625.1. Classification (GTDB taxonomy): domain Bacteria; phylum Bacillota; class Bacilli; order Bacillales; family Amphibacillaceae; genus Terribacillus; species Terribacillus aidingensis. The sequence goes on along the minus strand of NZ_OBEK01000008.1, from coordinate 32,729 downwards.
AAAAGATTCCGATACCAGCGAGAAGCAGGAAAAAGAGAAATAAGTTCCAAATGACATCATATGTTATACGAGAATTTCGCTGAATCTTGCCAGCTTTCCAAGCTTCCGAAACCCATGTCCGAAGTTTATTCCAAATTGCTTTGATTTGCATGTTTCACCCCCGAATTGGTTTATCTATTATACCATAATAGTCAATTTTCGTAGTGAGTCCATCTTCCTTGTTGCAATTTGTAGATTATTGTATCTGCTGAAAAAAACCTTGTATTTTATAGGTGTATATGGTAATAATGTAGGAACAGTCATTATAAAATATTGCGTTGAAGGTTATAGTAGCGGAACAATTCCCTGTTGCAGAGAGCTGACGGCCGGTGCGAGTCAGCATACAGTTGTTTTGCCAAGTACAGACTGGAGCTTCTTCTGTGCAGACAGAGGACGGATGTATTGTATATCCGTTAGCAAACCGAGTGGCAGGTTAACTGCAACAAGGGTGGTACCGCGAGTCATGTCTCGTCCCTTTTTTGGGATGGGGCATTTTTTTTGTTTTTATAAAGTGTTGAGGAGTGTTTAATATGTCAATTTTGAAGGATTTGAGAGACAGAGGTTTGATACAGCAGACAAGTGATGAGGAAGGTTTGGAAAAACATCTATCCAGCCAGCAAGTAAGTTTGTACTGCGGATTTGATCCGACCGCTGATAGTCTGCACATCGGTCATTTGGTTCCAATGCTTATGCTGAAACGTTTTCAGCAAGCAGGTCATCGTCCGATCGCTCTAATCGGTGGCGGTACGGGAATGATTGGGGATCCGAGCGGCCGTTCGGATGAGCGTAACTTAAACGATGCAGCTACTGTAGATAGCTTCAGTCAAGGCATCGCCAAACAGCTTGCCGGCATTTTGAATTTTGATGAGGGAGAGAATGCCGCCAAAGCAGTAAACAATAAAGACTGGCTCGGAGCGATGAGCATTATTGATTTCCTCCGTGATGTTGGGAAGCATTTTGGCGTCAATTATATGCTGGCGAAAGACTCCGTCGAATCCAGATTAGCAAATGGCATCTCTTTTACAGAATTCAGCTATATGATTTTGCAGTCGCTTGATTTCCTTCGTCTGCACGAAAGAGAAAATGTCACGCTTCAAATTGGCGGCAGTGATCAGTGGGGGAATATTACTGCTGGAATGGAATTAATTCGCCGTACACATGCAGGAAACGATGAAGAAGCAGCAGACAAGGCATTTGCGCTTACAGTGCCGCTAATTACAAAAGCTGACGGTACGAAATTTGGGAAGACTGCCGGAGGAGCTGTATGGCTAAGCCCGGAACGGACAACACCATATGAGTTTTACCAGTTCTGGTTCAACACAGATGATCGTGATGTGATCAAATTCATGAAATACTTCACTTTCATGTCGCTGGAAGAAATCGCAGCATTTGAAGAAAGTGTTGCAAAGGAACCAGAAAAACGCCTTGCACAGACGAAACTGGCAGAAGAAATGACTACACTTGTACACGGAAAGGAAGCGCTGCAACAAGCTATTAAGATCTCTGCAGCTTTATTCAGCGGGGACATCGCTTCTCTTAATGGTGCTGAAATTGAACAAGGCTTCAAGGATATGCCATCCTACACAGCAGCAGACGAAGACAAAGGTCTTGTTGACATGCTTGTTGAAGCAGGTATCTCATCCTCTAAGCGTCAGGCGAGAGAAGATATCACCAATGGTGCCATTCGTGTTAACGGAAATAAAGTCGAAGATACAGCTCGTATCCTCGTCGAAGGCGACCGGATTGATGGAAGATTCATTATCATCCGTCGCGGAAAGAAGAAATACACATTGTTAAAATTTGCATAATAAAAAAGCACTGTCCGCTTGGGCAGTGCTTTTATGTTTTATAAGGACCGGATGGGGAAAGAAAGAAGCATAGAGATAGCAAAAAGAAAAAATACACAATAGGAGGCATATTATGCGTAACACGATAGAATCATTCAACAATGAAGCAAACGCAATTGTACGTATTAATGAATTAGTTACAGCGGGTGTACCAGAGGAAGATGTGACCGTTATTGTGGATAAAAAACCTCACGACAGTATATTAGCAGATAAAAGGGAAGTGAATTATAAAGAGGCAAACGGCTCTTTCGGCACAAAACTTTCTTCTTTCTTTTCTAGTAATGACCCAGAAGAAAAAGTGTTAAAAAATCTTCAGCTGTCTGATACAGAAAAAGATCGCTATGCAGAGGAACTAAAAGCAGGCAAGGTACTGCTTTATGCAAAAAACAAGCCTGCAGCTGGAACATCTGGACAAGTAATATCCCAACCAGGCAGCAAAGATCGCAGCGACCATGCAGCAGAAGCCGAAAAAGGGATGACGGCAGATGGGCTGTATGCTGCCGATAAACCGAATGATGGGCTGCATGCAGAGCCGAACACAAAAGATCAAAATGCGAATGAGCTTAACAAGACAAGAAGATAAAATTTTATATTGATAAAATAACTTTTCCAGAAGCGTTTACTTCTCAGTATTAAAAAATATTGTTTAACAATAATGTCAGCGGGAAAACAATGATTAAGCACAAGTTCATTACAAAATATTAGGAGGTATACATCATGTTAGCACAAAATATTGAAACCTACCAAAATGAGAATGACGTCATCGTGAGAGTGAATGAACTTAAATCTAAAGGAATCCAAGAAAACAAAGTAACAGTAATTACGGACAAGAAACCAGACTCTTCCATCCTTGCAGATCGGCTTAGTGTAAACTACAAAGAAGCCAAAGGATCATTCGGTGATAAGGTTTCTGCAATGTTCTCTGGAGATAAGCCGGAAGAGAAAACACTGCAAGAGCTAAACTTAAACGAAAGGGAAACAGACAAATATGCAGATGAATTGAAGAACGGAAAGATTCTGCTGTTTATCGATCCAGCTGCTAGAAAGACACTGGAAATGGAAGACGACACTATTGCGCAGGACCCATTAGATGCTGCTAATGCCGCTTATACAGAAACAGATAATACTGCTTTCACAGAGGTCAATAAAAACACAGCTGCACAGCCGGGAACTTCTCAAAAAGAACAAATGGAACTGCATGAGGAGGTTGTCGATGTAGAGCGTGATACATTCAAAGCTGGTGAAGTAAATGTTGACAAACGTACAGTGACAGACCGGGAAGAATTTGATGTGCCAGTAAATAAGCAAGAAGTGAACATTGAACGTCGCCCAGTGAATAAAGTAAGCGATAGAGCAAATGCTGCTGATGCTTATACGGAAAAAGACGGCATTCATGTTCCTGTATATGAAGAAAAAGTAGATGTAGATAAAAAAGATGTTATTAAAGAAGAAATCGTCGTAAATAAAAAAGATGTGCAAGAAAACGTACATGTAAATGAAAATGTAAGACGTGAAGAAGCAGAAATAAAAGATACGACGAAAAAAGATAGTGATTTGAAATAAGTGTAATCGATCAAGTAAAAAGCCCCAGCCATTGACACAAGCAAGTGTCGGCTGGGGCTTTTTTGGCTAGGATCTATTAATACAGTTTAGGATAATGGTAGTATTTTTCCTTTTTTAACGGTTCCAAAAGGTATTCTTTCATGAAAGATGCTATAGTAAGTGTTCATTTATTATGTAAAGATTTGATAAAAGGAGCAGGAAAATGCAATACCAACAGGAGTTACATCAGCATTATCTTGAAAACATAGATCAAATAGTAGAAAAATGGTATAGCGCCTCCGATAAATCGAGCGGGGTATATGCTTCTGAGGATCCAGAAGTTATTGCCAATCTTAAGGCGCAAAATAGAGGATTTCATGAACGTTTCTGCGAGGTGCTAAATCCGAATTTAAATTTATCATGTAATGCATTTGAAGATTGGGTTGTTTCAACTGCCAGAGATGATCGTCATTTAGACACACCAATCGAAGTAGTCGTTCAAGAATTTTATCGCAATCAGGAAATCTATTTACACATCCTGCGTGATTTTTGTGAGGCGAAAGATGTAGATGCACAAACAGCGTTGGATTATTTTAAGAAGATTACGGACTCATTCAATGAAGTGATTGTTTGGTATATCCGGGAAAGCGCCAACCAGGCAGAATTCCAATTAAAGGCTCAACAAGACCTCATCTTGGAACTAAGCACACCAGTCATATCACTAACACCGACAGTAGCATTGCTGCCGCTTGTCGGTGATATTGATACAAATCGTGCTCAATATATGATGGACAATGTCCTGCACAGCTGTTCGAAGCTTGAGGTAGATCACTTGTTTATTGATATGTCCGGCGTTGTTGTAATAGACACAATGGTGGCACAGCGAATATTTTCTATTATAGAAGCTCTAAAACTGCTTGGTGTGGAAACAATTATTTCTGGTATGCGCCCTGAGATTGCGCAAACGTCTACGCAGCTGGGCATTCCATTTGGAAAGATTAAAACGACAAATTCTCTAAAAGATGCTGTGCAGAAAATTTTGTTCTCGTAAAATGAAGGAATGATGAGAGGGCTGTAATAGCCCTTTTTTATTTGGGAAGTATAATGCTGTTGATATAAGTCGACTTTCTTCAAACATTGGAAAGAAAGTAGTAAAATAGTCAGTATATCATTCATACTATTTATTGGAGGGATTGCAGATGGGTAAAACAGCAATCATTACAGGCGCAGGAAGCGGACTAGGACAAGCGACAGCAGTTCGCCTTGCGGAAGAAGGCGTCAATATCGCTGTCGTCGATGTAAGCGAAAAAGGGGCGAACGAAACAGTTGCCTTGGTAAAGAAAGCTGGAGCAGATGCTATCTTCATTCAAGCAGATGTTTCTAAGGAAGCAGAAGTGAAAAATTATGTTGATAAGACGTTAGAACATTTCGGCTCTATTGACTATTTCTTCAACAATGCTGGTATTTCAGGAAGCGGGAAGTATTTCCTTGAATCAGACGTTGCTGAAATCGAACGTATCGTAGGCATTAACTTGCTAGGGGCGCTGTATGGCGTACGTTATGTAGCAGACGTGATGGTGAAAAATGGCGGTGGTTCTATTGTGAACACTTCTTCCAGCGCAGGAGTCATTGGGCAAGATTCAGTTGTCACATATGCGGCGACAAAACATGCCATCGTCGGTATGACAAAAAGCTTGGTAGCAGAGTATGCAAAAGACGGACTGCGTGTAAATGCAATTGCACCAGGACCTACTGAAACAAAAATGGTAGCCGAGTTTTATGCAGCGAATCCGCAAATGAAAGAAAATGCAACGGGCGGCATTCCGCAGAAACGCCTAGGAACACCAGAAGAGGTAGCAGAACTTGTTACATTCTTGCTTACATCTAAAGCGCAATACATCAACGGTGAAGTTGTCCGTATTGATGGCGGTTTTACGAATACAAAATAACTGTGCAGGAGAGCTTGCTAATTCAAGCTCTTTTTTTTATTTATATAGAAGAAACTGCTAATTTACGCTCAACATTATCCATTTGTTGAAGGGTTCTTAACCTTCATAAAATAACTTCAATGCCTTTTTTCCTCCTCCTCGATCACCATTCGCAAATTCTGCTCGCTCTTTTCTCGTTCACTAGCACAGCAGCTCTTCACACTGTAATATCCTTGGTTTATTAGTTTCTTTGTCGGGTATCTGTTTAAGTTTAAGAACAATAAAATGTATAAGCCACTTGCGAAAAAAAGGTGAAGTGCATGCAGATGGCTGGATTGAAGACTGCGTAGCCGAAGGAAATAATCTATATATTAATCGAGGAATTGGCTTTAGTAATCTGCCAATGCGGTTCAAATGCCTGCAAAAAGTTACGCTATTTACTTTAAAAGCATCTGAATAACAGAATTCATGATCCGTTATTCTCTAAGGAAAGGTTATTATCGCTAAAAACGCATAAAAGCAGACAGTGCAGCATGGCAATCTCACTGCTGTAATAAAAAAATAACCCCTGAAATGCAATGGCATTTCAGGGGTTATTACTATCGTTGTGAAAATCTTCCCATTAACGGGAGTAGAACTCAACGATAAGTGCTTCGTTAATTTCAGCAGGAAGTTCAGAACGCTCAGGGTAACGAGAGTAAGTTCCTTCCAAGCTGTTGTTATCGAATGTCACGTAATCTGGAACGAAGTTGTTCGCTTCAACAGATGTAGTGATGATATCAAGTTTACGTGATTTCTCACGAACACCGATAACTTGACCAGGTTTTACGCGGTAAGATGGGATATCTACGCGCTTACCGTCAACTTCGATGTGGCCGTGGCCAACGATCTGACGAGCTTGTCTGCGAGTACGAGCCAAGCCAAGACGGTATACTAGGTTATCAAGACGAGATTCAAGAAGAATCATGAAGTTCTCACCATGAATACCTTTCATTTTACCAGCTTCCTCGAATGCACGACGGAATTGGCGTTCGTTCATGTTGTACATGTAACGAAGTTTTTGTTTCTCTGCTTGCTGCAAACCGTATTCGGATTGCTTTCTGCGTTGGTTTGGACCGTGCTGACCTGGTGGGTAAGGGCGTTTGTCAAGCTCTTTACCTGTTCCGCTAAGGGAGATACCAAGACGACGGGATTTTTTCCATAATGGACCTGTATAACGTGCCATGGATAAATTCCACCTTTATTATTTTATTTGCATAAAATAAAAACAGAGAGTGTCCTCGAGTCACTTGCTGATTATGTTTTCATGTACCATCGCTCCGACAGCAGAGAGTTACACGATACACCTTCTGAAACAAGGAGAAACGGAAATCCGTCTCGCTTTGCGCCTTGCCAAGAAAGGAACAAAATCAGTCAAATGGGAGTTCACGTAGGCCGCCATTTATTTTACACAAAGAGTATTATAAGCTTTTTTGTTGTATAAAGTCAAGGTTAATATAAAAAGGAGAAGAGATACAATAATTAATAAGCAATAAGGACTATTATTATCGTTGAGTAATAAGTATATTATCTTATATAATAGAATAAAACTACCAAAATGTAGGTGAGATGTTATGGAGCGGCTAACTGATAACAAACTTGAACAAGCAAAACTATATTTCTACCAGCTCCTTGTCTCGGGAGAAAGCTATACATACAGGGAGATTCTTGCTCTTGTAACGGAAAGATTAAAAAACCTTTTACAGGCAGAAAGTGTAGCTCTTTACGTATTTGATTTCTGGCAGAAGCGATTAGAGCGCGTTAGCTATGCTGGGCCGACACAAAGTGGATTTTATCGGTCTATCGATTTTCCATTTGCGGCTCCTTGCATACCAAATCAACTAAGAGAGTTTCCGCATGCGTTAGACATTGTGCTGCCGCTGCAAGAACATGGAGAAGCTGCAATTGGATATTTGTACATTGGCAATGCTGCCGACCAGCTGCTTGATAATCGAGAACTGGCTGGAGAGATACGCAAGTTCGTTTCCCATTTAACACAGCTGAAGGAGTCAAAAGAAAATGAGCAGCACATCAACCAATTATATGAAGCGACGACGAACTTGCATGCTTCCATTGATATGCACGATGTTTTGACAGTACTTATTAATACGCTGCAGCAAAGTTATCCGCAGTTTGCATACGCGCTGCTGCTTGCACAGGATTACCATGGGGATACAAATTTACCTATAAAAAATCTGGTATACGACTATTCGGTACATGAGGCTAGTGCAAAAGCTTATATGACCGGAGAGGTGCAGGTAGATCGTAGTGCTGATGGGCAAGTAATCAATCGCTATGTACCGCTGCATGGTAAGCAGGGGATATACGGTGTACTGCATGTTTCGATGCCGGCATTTGTTACTTATACATCAGCTGATGATAGTTTTATTACCAAGCTTGCGGATTCAGCTGGAAATGCATTGGAGAATGCGCGGTTGTATCAGCATTCAAAAAAACTGATCAGTGATTTGCAGCTCATCAATGAAACGTCAAAAAAAATAAATGCGAATTTACGTCTTTCCGATACGATAACGTTAATGCATGAGCAAATTCACGATACATTTGGCGGGGAAGAGATTGGGTTTATTCTATATAAAGGAGATCAAGAAGCTGGTACCGTACTAGACGGCAGTACAGGATTTTTCTTTGATCCAGCTTCTGCGCCGTTCCTTGATCTTATAGCACGTCTTTACCGGAATGAATCCAAAGAAGCTATGTTTGTCAGTAACTTCCCAAATCGTTATCCGGAAATTAACCTTCCGTATCGATCGCTGCTTGTTGTACCGATGGCGGGGCCGGAACAGCTGCAAGGCGTCGTGCTTGTGCTGCATCGCAACCCAAGTTTCTTCACTTTCGAATCTTTCCGGTTGATTGAGTCTCTTGTGCAGCACTCTTCTTTGTCGATTGTCAATTCGATGCTGCAGGAGAAGCTGGAACGATTAGTTATAACAGATTATTTAACCAATCTTTGTTCGCGCAGCTATTTGGACGATCGAATGCGCACGCACATCCAAGATGATGCACAAGGAGGCTTTATCTTAATTGATGTGGATGACTTTAAGAAAGTAAATGATACATATGGCCACAATACCGGCGACTATCTCTTAATTCAAGTGGCGAATCTATTGAAGGATCTGCTTGGACCTAATGACGTGGCCGCCAGATGGGGCGGAGAAGAGCTTGCTGTTTACATGCCGCATGCTACTTTTGAACAGACAATTAAGAAAGCAGAAGAAATCGTGGAAAGTGTAGCAAGCTCAACCCGTCCAGCAGTTACGGTTTCTTGCGGTATATCAACGTGGACAGAGAAAGCGCGACCGGAAGTGCATGAGCTGTTTTCTCAAGCTGATTATAAGCTGTATGATGCGAAGCGATTAGGTAAAAACAGATATTGTGTATAAGCAAAAGCAGCCTCCCATGTTGGAGGCTGCTTTTGTTTTAGTTTTGTAAGTGCTTGACGAGTACAGCAACGAATTTTTCTAGATATTCCTTATCTGTTTCATCAAATCGAGCTTTAGATGGGCTGTCAATATCCAGTACGCCGTAAGATTTGCCGTTAACTATAATTGGAACAACAATTTCAGACTGGCTGGCTGCATCACAGGCGATATGGCCTGGGAACTGATTTACATCTTCTACAAGCTGTGTTTTGTTCTCAGCGACTGCTGTTCCGCATACGCCTTTTCCAATTTTGATGCGCACACAAGCTGGAAGCCCTTGGAATGGGCCGAGAATTAATTCCTCTCCTTTATGAAGATAAAATCCAACCCAGTTTACGTTATCTAAAAACTGATTCAGAAGGGCAGAAGCATTTGCCAAATGGGAGATTTCATCTTCTTCTCCTGTTAGCAATGCGTCAAGCTGTTTTATTAGTAATTCATAATCCTTTTCACGGGAACCGCTATAGGCTGCTGTTTCAAACATATTTTCATTTCCCCCATACAATTATTTTCGATCATTCGACAGATAGCGCGAGATTTGACGAGTGAAAGATGCAGGAATGCACCAAACACTGTCGTATACAACAGGAAAGGAGCTGAAAAGATTGAAAAAAAATGACACGAAACAGAAAGTGATGGACGCCGCTTGTCAATTGTTCTACACAAAAGGCTACCATGGGACATCCGTCCGCGATATTGCGGGAAAAGCTTCGGTCAATGTCTCCTTAATCAACTATTATTATAAAAGCAAGCAAGGCCTTCTGGAAGCATCTGTCGTGTTGTATTACGAAGACTATCTGGCATATCTGGATCAAGTTACGCCTGCTCAGCAGGATAACGCCAGTATCTATCTGAAACGATTAATTGAAGCAATTATACAATATAAGCTTACTCGCAATCAATTTTCTGCTTTTATCCAGCGCGAACTAATGCTGGATTCCATCTTTGTCCGAGAGCTGGCCGTCACGTATCTAGCAAAAGAGACGCATTTGCTAAAACAAGCTTTCAGGGATTATTTGGAGATGCATGGCATACGGGAACGAGAAGGTGTTTACCTCTATATGCAGCTGTCGGGCATGCTGGCAGCTCCATTTACGATGAGTAAAGAGATGAAAGGTGTGTTGGTCACAGAGGAATCACGCGCTTATTTCTGCTCGATGTATACGTCAAGCATTCACCATTGGCTCGATACATTGGCGACCGTCTCCTCCAGTCGTTTGCGGGCAGTCTCAGCCAATTAAAAGCACGTACCAGGGAATAAGTGGAAATCACCTGAGAAATTTGAAAAAATTTAGCCAAATTTGTCCTTTACATGGTATCATTGTAGTATAAAAAAGATAACGACTAATAGGGTATTACTCCTTTTTCCCGAGTATTGGTTAGGAGGCTGGACATTGCCGTACATCATCGGAGGAATTATAGTAATCATCGCCCTTATTATCCTGGGGCTGATTATGAGAAAGCGGGTTTATGATGAAGTGGATCGGCTCGAGAGCTGGAAACTGGACATTACAAACCGCAATGTGTCAGAAGAATTAGCAAAAGTGAAAGCGTTGAACCTATCTGGGGAGACACAGGAAAAATTTGAATCGTGGAAGGAACGCTGGGATCATATCGTGACGAAAGAGCTTCCAGATACAGAAGAGGCTCTTTTTGATGCGGAAGAAGGGGCGGACCGTTACCGTTTTAAGAAAGCAAAGCAGCACCTGCAGCAAGTACAGGATATCCTAATCCAGGTGGAAGATAAGATTGAAGTGATGTTCCGCGAGCTTGATCATCTGCTTGCTTCTGAAGAAGAAGCTCGGAAACAGGCCGAGGAACTGCAGCCGACATTGCAAGGTCTGAAACGCACCATTTCGCAGCATCGTCATCAATTCGGTAAAGCGGATGTGCGCTTTGAATCAGCTATTGCAGAGCAAATTGCACAGCTGGCTGCTTATCATGCACTTATTGAATCTGGAAATTACTTTGAAGCCAATCAGCTTATTATGGATGTAAAGGAAAAGACAGAAGTGCTAGCGGCAGAGATTGAAGCCTTCCCTACAGCCTATAAGCAGGTGAAACAAGATTTGCCGGCACAAATCTCTGACCTTTTAGGAGGAATCCGGGAAATGAAACAAGATGGATACCGAATCCATCATCTTGGCTTTGAAGACGAGTTGAAAAAAGAAAATGAAAGGCTTGGACATTTAACTCAACAGCTGGAATCCGGCAATTCGGAGGAGACGAAATTAGTCATCCCTGCCTTAGAAAGCCGGATTAAAGAAATGTACCAGCTGCTGGAAAATGAAGCTGTAGCAAAGAACTATGTAGATTCGAAGTTTGATCAGTATGTCCAAGCGGTTGAAAAGAAGTCAGAGGCATTTCTTGTAACAAAAGAAGAAGTTGATCTGCTGCGGGAATCTTATTTCTTTACAGATAATGATGTGGAATTCCATGTAAAACTTGAATCCAAGATTTCCAGGCTGGCGCTTCAGCTTGATAACTTACAGAAAGAAATCGACGATGATCAATTTTCACATGCGAAACTGAAAGAAGAGTTAGAAGCAGGATTCCGGGAACTAAGTGCGATTGAAGAAGAGCATGAAGTTATTCGCGAGAAGATAAAGACGCTTCGCAAAGATGAATTGGATGCCAAAGAGAAGATTGCTGATATGCGTCAGAAGCTTTACGAGGTGAATCGGAAGCTGCAAAAAAGCAATATTCCTGGTGTTCCGCAAGAAGTTTGGAAGATGGTAGAGGAAAGTCAGAAGAAAACTTCTCATGCAATGGAAATACTTGATGGACACCCGCTTGATATGGCGGAAGTTAGTACGACGCTTCAGCAAGCAGAAGAAGTAAGCAATGCAACTGTTGAGAAAATAGAAATTCTGCTGGAACAAGCTTATTTAGCAGAAGTAGTAATCCAATATTCCAACCGTTACCGGAGTCAATATCCGATGCTGGCGGCTGAAATGCTGGAAGCGGAGAAATTATTCCGGGAATATCAATATGAGCAGGCCTTGGAGCGTGCTGCGCGTGCCTTGCAAGATATAGAACCGAAAGCATTGGAACGCTTGGAAAAACATATCAAGGTTCCCAGCTGATTCATAAAGCAATCCCTTGTCACAAATGAGGGATTGCTTTATTTTAGTAAAAGACAGTTTTTGAATGAGAGGAGAGATGGACGATGATATACTTTGACAATAGTGCGACTACCAGGCCGCATCATGATGCGCTGTCTAGCTATACAGAGGCGGCGCAGACGTATTTTGCTAATCCGTCTTCTCTTCATCGTATGGGCGGCAAAGCAGAGCAGCTGTTAACTGCATGTCGCAAACAGGCGGCACAGCTGCTTCATGTTGAAGAAAATGAGATTATTTTCACCTCAGGAGGAACAGAGGGAAATAATCTGGCGATAAAAGGAACAGCATTCCGCAAGAAAAGGATTGGGAATCACATCATTACGACAACCATCGAGCATCCTTCCGTTCTGGAAACATGTGCGGAACTAGAAAAACAAGGCTTCCAGGTGACGTATGTGGATGTAGATAAATATGGGTATGTAACGGCAGATAAAATTAGAGCTGCCATTACAGACAATACAATACTGGTAAGTGTGATGCACGTGAATAATGAGATTGGTACAATTCAGCCGATACAAACAATCGGCAAGATGCTCACGGAATTCCCGAATGTCACGTTTCACGTGGATTACGTCCAAGGAGCAGGAAAAGTAGAGCTGGATTTGAAGAAAAGCCATATTCATCTTTGTACACTTTCTGCGCATAAGTTTCATGGCATGAAAGGAAGCGGCATCCTTTTTAAAGACAAAGATGTATTTATTGCGCCGCAGCTATCCGGAGGAGGGCAGGAACAGGAATTACGTTCCGGAACCGAGAATGTACCGGGTATAACAGCGATGGTAAAGGCTCTCCGTCTGACAATGGAAAATTTACGAGATCAGCCAGCTCGTTTATTCGAATTGCGGGAAAAGCTATGGGAAGGGATTGCGAAAATGGAAGGTGTTATCCTGCATTCTCCGCCCGCTGGTGCACCGCATATTGTTAATTTTTCCGTACCTGGAATAAAGCCAGAGGTACTCGTTCACGCACTTGGGGAGAAAGATATTTATGTTTCAACCAAGTCGGCTTGTTCATCTAAAAACAGTGATGCCAGTGCTGTATTGCTGGCTTGCGGTGTTCCGGAAGCACAGGCAGAATCAGCAATTCGTGTTAGTTTCTCTTATGACAGCACGATGGAAGAAGTGGAATATTTCCTTGTAGTGCTGCAAGAAGCACTAACACAACTAAAGAAAGTGATGAGATAAACAGATGCAATATGATCATATATTAATTCGTTACGGAGAAATGGCATTAAAAGGAAAGAACCGGAAGCATTTTACCAGACAGCTGGAGCATAACGTAAAAGACCAAATCAGGTCTTATCGCAAAGCGAAAGTGGAGCGTACGCGCGATCGTATGTATATCCATTTGCACGGTGAAGATCATGAACCTATCGTGGAAGCATGCCGTAACATTTTCGGTATCCACAGCTTTAGTTTGGCAATACGGACAGCGAATGAAGAACTTGCGATTAAACAAGCTGCCCTTCAGCTGCTGCTCGACAACCCAGCAGGTACCTCTTTCAAAATATCCTGCCGCCGGACGAATAAGAAATTCCCGATTGACTCGCAAGAAATGAATCAGCGTATTGGCGCATATGTTTTGCAAAACAGTGAAGGTTATCCTGTGGACGTGCGTAAGCCTGGTGTTGATATTATGGTCGAAATACGCGAGCAAGCAACTTATGTAACAGGACAAAAGATAAAAGGGCCAGGCGGATTACCAGCCGGAAGCTCAGGCAAGACACTGTTGATGCTTTCTGGCGGGATAGACAGCCCTGTTGCAGGATATTTGGCCATGAAGCGCGGGGTTGAGATCGAAGCAATTCATTTTCATTCTCCTCCTTATACAAACGAACGAGCGAAGCAGAAAGTAATTGATTTGGCCCAAACACTTTCTAAATTCGGAGCGAAAGTAAAGATTCATGTTGTACCTTTTACCGATTTGCAGGTGAAAGTACATCAAGAAATTCCTTTTGGTTACAGCATGACTGTTATGCGCCGTATGATGCTCAAAATCAGTGAGCGGATTGCGGAACAAAACGGTATCTTGTCTCTAACCTCTGGAGAAAGTCTCGGTCAAGTTGCCAGTCAGACGATGGAAAGCATGCACACTATTAACGAAGTAACGAACTACCCCATTTTGCGACCGCTCATTACAATGGATAAGTCAGAAATTATCGATATTGCGAAGCAAATAGACACGTATGAAATATCCACGCGTCCTTACGATGACTGCTGTACCGTTTTTGTACCAGACTCACCGAAAACAAAGCCTCGTCGTGAGAAGGTGCATTTGTATGAAGGTACAATTGATTTCTCTTCAGAAATTGAGAGAGCCGTGAAAGGAACGGAAACTATTACGGCTGTTCCTGAGCTGGAGGAAAAAGCACCATTTGCAGATTTGTTGTAAGAACTTCCCATTGAAATAATCTGTATGTTACCTCTCTTGATGGCACATGCTACATGTACAAGGAGGTGACATCAAATGGCTAACAACAACTCAAGCAATCAGCTAGTAGTACCTCAAGCACAGCAAGCTCTAGATCAAATGAAGTTTGAAATTGCACAAGAATTCGGTGTACAGCTTGGCGGAAGCGAAACTTCTCGTGCCAACGGTTCTGTTGGAGGAGAAATCACAAAACGTCTTGTACGTACAGCACAAGAGCAATTAAACAGATAATTTCATATGAATGGCATAAAGGGGCAGCATGAGCTGCTCCTTTTTCCGTGTAAAAAAGATGATGCTGACCCATCCTATAGGTAGGGGAGGGCTGGACATGTGGATGGCTATTATTATTGTCGCAATTATTTTATTGATTCTTCTCATCGTCGCTCTATCAGCAAAAGTTATGCTACATATTTATTACGAAGAGAAACATTGGCGTATTAAAGTAAGTGTAGTTGGAATAGTTGTCTATAAAAAACGATTCTCTCAGCAAACGCCAAATCAATCTGCAACGGCTGAAAAACTTAAAGAATCACTCGATACAATGACAGAAGATCTGCGCAAGCTCTGGCACGCTTTCCCTTATCTGGTGCACATAGCTAAGACAGCTGAATTGCATCAATTGCGCTGGCATACGACAATTGGTACAGCGGATGCTGCATCTGCCGGCACTTTGGCGGGCGTTATCTGGACATTTAAAGGTATTATACAGCAGTTTATTTCATTGCATATACAGGTGACCAAGCCATTCGATATCCAAGTTAATCCGGTATTTCATACTGCTGTCTTCGATAGTAACTTTCAATGCATAGTGTCTATTCGTACAGGGAAAGCTATGCAAGCTATTATATCCAACGTCAGGAGATAGGAGGCTTACTATGGGAGACCATCCAATTCAAGGGTTAATGAAAACCGCAATGGAAAACCTGAAAGAAATGATCGATGTTAATACAATTGTCGGTGATCCGGTAGAAACGCCGGATGGAAGTATTATCTTAACTGTGTCTCGTGTTGGTTTTGGTTTTGCAGCCGGAGGAAGTGAATTTGAGGGAAGCAATTCACAAGGAAAAAGTGATAAAAATGAACTGCCATTTGGCGGAGGAAGCGGTGGCGGTGTCTCCATTACACCAATAGCTTTCTTAATTGTAGGTCATAAAGGCGTGAAGATGATTCATCTTGACGAACAGACCCACTTATATGAAAAGCTGATTGAGGCAGCTCCGGCAGCAGTAGAGAAAATCCAAGAAATGCTGAAGCAAAATCCAAAGCAAAAGAAGCAGCAAAAGCCCCAACGTTTTGATGATGAGACCGTATATTGAGAAAAAGCCACCTGTTGGTGGTTTTTTTGGTTTATAATCCTGCATTATTCCGCTATAATTTAGAGAAATGAGCTTGAAGCGGGAAAGCGAAAAGAGAGAAGGTTATACTTGAAACAAAAGATAAAGTTGCGGACGCAAATGACCGCACTCGTTTTTGTCGTCGTCATACTTGCTGTCACGACGACATTTATTATGATCGGGATTGAGACAAGCCAGAATATTAAGTCCCAAGAACGGGAGCAAGTGCTGCAAACGGCCAAGCTGATGGCAGTTGATCCGTCTGTAGTCGAAGCGGCAGATCAACAAGATTCAGAAACGCTTCAGCAGTTTACACAACAAGCAATGCAAATCACGAACGCTGATTTTGTTGTTGTAATGAACATGGACGGAATTCGTTTAAGTCATCCAGACCCAGATAAAATAGGGAAGCCTTTCGTCGGAGGAGATGAGAAATCGGCTCTGGCAGGCGAAGAATCCGTTTCAAAGGGAAAAGGAACGCTAGGGTTAAGTCTTCGTGCCTTTTCGCCGATTTATAATGAGCAAGGAGAACAAGTCGGTGTTGTAGCTGTCGGAATAACCATGAATGAGTTGAATGAGATTATCCGCAGCAACCGTATGCCGTTGTATTTAGCGACGGTGTTAAGTCTGTTAATCGGACTTATTGGAGCTGTGCTGCTTGCGCGGAAAATCAAGCAAATTATGCACGGCATGGAGCCAGATGAAATTGCTGCGCTTCTTAGTGAGCGAATTGCCATGCTTGAATCGATTAAAGATGGTATGGTAGCTGTTGATACAAATGGTAAAATTCAAATGGTCAATAAAGAAGGGAAAAGACTGCTGGAAGAGATGGGGATTAAAGGAAAGCTGAAGGGCCGGCAAGTAGATGATGTGCTGCCTGTCACAAAGCTTCATCAAGTTATTGACTGGAACAAACCGTTAATTGGCCGTCAAGTAGAGCATAACGGTCTCACGCTCGTAATGAACGAAATTCCAATCCAGCTCAAAGGAAACACAGCAGGTGCTATTGCAACATTTGTTGACCGGACAGAGTACAATCATTTGAATGAAAAGCTCACAGACACCATGCTGTATGCGGATGCCTTGCGAGCGCAGACACATGACTTTATGAACAAGCTGCATGTCATACTTGGGCTTTTAGAGCTGGAAGATTATGACCAGCTCGAGCGTTATGTGAAAAATGTTGCCGGAAAGGAACGATCCGCAACAATTGCAATGATTCACTATTTGAAGAATCCTATCTTAGCTGGTTTTCTGTTAGGGAAAAAAAGCTATATGGCGGAAAATGGCGTGCAGCTTGAAGTAGATTGCAATGATACAATACCAAATACATCAGAAAAAACAAACCAAATGTTAATCACCATTTTAGGGAATTTGATGAATAATGCCGTAGACGCAGTTGATCAGCAGCCGGAAAAACGTGTGCAGCTGTCGATGAAATTCGCTGATGGCCAATTATTTCTTGAGCTGACCGATACAGGCAAAGGTATTAGTCAAGTACAGCAGGAAACGATTTTTAAACAAGGTGTTTCTACCAAAGGGAGCGACCGTGGTTTCGGTCTATATCAAGTAGAAGACTATGTGCAGAAGCTGGGCGGCTACCTTGTCCTGACAAGTGAATTAGGTGAAGGGACGACATTCAGTCTCCAGCTGCCGTATGATATACAGGAGGATGCAATAAATGATTAAAGTACTCATCGTAGAAGATGACCCGATGGTTAGTGAATTAAATAAACGCTATGTGAAACAAATGAGCGGTTTTGCGGCAGTAGGTGCTGTTCAAAATTACAAGGACGCGCTGGAATTTATCCAGCAGAACGAAGTGGACTTGCTGCTTTTGGACGTTTATATGAAAGGTAAAAATGGAATTGAACTACTAAAGGAAACACGAAAACGAGATTTTCAAGTGGATGCCATTATCATTTCTGCTGCCAGTGAGAAGCCTATGATTCGGGAAGCATTGCAGTATGGGGCGGTAGACTATCTGATTAAACCATTTGAATTTGATCGGTTTCAGCATGCATTAAGCGGCTATCGCAAACGCCAGCTTATTTTCAGCAACAAAGAGGAAATGACCCAGCAAGAACTGGATAATCAGCTTCTGCTGCTGCCGGAACAAGAACAGATGATGCAGCTGCCGAAGGGACTTACAAGAAGTACCTTGAAGGTAGTATGGAACAGCATTCTCACTTTCCGTTACAATTTCTTCACCACAGAGGACATTGCCAATGAAACCGAAATGTCCCAAGTATCGGTGCGGAAATATTTGAAGTTCTTGGAAGATGTACAGTTGTTGGAAGTGGAAATGCACTATGGCAGTATCGGACGACCAGTATTTAAATATCGCGTGAATGCCAATACATCTCATCATATCAGTCAATATATCTAAAGAGAGGCCTGCCAGCAGGCTTCTTTTTTTTGCACTTTTCCCCGTTAAAGCACAAATTCTGCATCTATCCTTAATATTTTATAATTTTACTGAAAGGGCTTCCAGAAATAAGGTTATTAAAAAACAAATATATATAATATAAATATATCGTTGATTTATCCCGACATATCAATGATTTTTCGATAATAATTACTTAATTAGCAAATAATCTAATATGCTAACCAGCCCGCTTTTTCTAATTACAAAAGTTACATTACATTTAGTTTAGTTAAATAATAACACAGATAAAATTGGTTAAATTAGAATAGTCGTATCTACTTAGAGGGGGCAATACAATGGAAATGAAATCGCATACAGGCGATAACCATTCTCATGACGACAAGCCAAAAGGCTATAATAAAGTCATGGATTGGAAAGTCGGTGTTATACCGCTTCCTGTGTATCTAGTTTTAGCTATTATTGTACTTATTGCTGCATACACAAATCAATTACCTACTGACATGATCGGCGGCTTTGCTGTCATCATGGTAATCGGAGTGCTGCTAGGGGATGTTGGGCAGAGAATTCCGTATTTCAACAGCATCGGAGGACCAGCGATTCTATCGTTGTTCGTTCCGTCTGTACTTGTGTTTTACAACACATTAAGCTCAACAACATTGGAAGCTGTCGATCAGCTAATGACTTCAAGCGGCTCAAACTTCCTTTACTTCTACATCGCATGTCTTGTTGTAGGTAGTATTCTTGGAATGAACCGGACAGTCCTTATTCAAGGCTTCATCCGCATGTTCATCCCATTGGTAACAGGAACGATTGCGGCAGTAACAGTTGGTACTCTAGTTGGTATGCTGTTTGGCTATAGCGCTCATCACGCTTTCTTCTATATCGTTGTACCAATCATTGCTGGTGGTATCGGTGAAGGTATTCTTCCATTATCTGCAGGTTATGCAGGTATTCTTGGCGGAGGCGCTGGAGAATATGTTTCTCAGCTTATCCCTGCTGCAATCATCGGTAACGTTTGTGCGATTATTATCGCTGGTTTGATGAAAAAGCTTGGTGAAAAACGTCCGGAACTTGCTGGACATGACAAACTTGTTCGCTCTGAAAAAGGCGATAAAGTATTAGAAGCTGCAAAACACAACACAAATAAATCAATTGATTTTAGCTTGATGGGAGCAGGTCTCCTTGTTGCAATGAGTTTATTCGTTCTTGGACGAGTAGTTGAACATTGGATTCATGTATTCGCTGGATTTACTTTATCTGGTGCAATCATCATGATCATTGCTGCTACAATTATTAAATCCGGTAATTTACTTCCTGAAAAACTGCAAACTGGTGCGCAGCAGCTATACAAATTTGTATCAACTGCCTTCACATGGCCGCTAATGGTCGGTTTGGGAATTGTCTTCATTCCACTTGAGGATGTAGCGAGCGTATTCACAATCGGCTTTGCTGTAACATGTATGTCTGTTGTTATCGCAATGGCTACAACAGGTTACTTTGTAGGTAAATTGATGAAGATGTACCCAGTTGAGGCTTGTATCGTAACAGCTTGTCACAGTGGACTTGGCGGAACAGGTGACGTTGCGATCCTATCTGCATCTGGTCGTATGGCTTTGATGCCGTTCGCACAGATCTCCACTCGTCTTGGTGGTGCTGCAACTGTTATCGGTGCAACAGCATTGATGCATTTCTTCTCTTAATAAAGATCGAAAAGCTCAGCTTCGGCTGGGCTTTTTGCATGCATAAATGCCTGTTCTCGCTTCTGCGTGCAGCATTTGATACAATAATACAGATGTAGAGGAATGGAGGAACTTGAACGTGGAACAACAAAATGTCGAAAAAGTGTATCAGGCACTTGACCAGATGGCTGAGTCACTGGAATCACACGAAAACATAGCTTATCTTGATGCACTAGGTGCAGCAATGGAATATATAATAGATCGCGAAACAGAGCTTACAGAGAAACCGATCGTCAAGCAGCAGCTGGATAAACATGCTGCCATCTTCGATAAACAGGGATATAAGAAAGAAGAGGTTCGAAAAGGAATTCAGCTCGCAATCTTGAAAGGCATGAAAGGAGCAACGCAGCAGCAGCACATGCTGACACCGGACACTGTTGCCATGCTGATCGGGTATTTGACGAATAAACTCGTTGGAAAAAACGATAATTTCCGCTTGTTTGATCCGGCAGTTGGAACTGGTAATCTGCTTACAGCAGTGCTCAACCAAGTTGAAAAAGACGTACAAGCATACGGAAGTGATGTGGATCCTACATTAATTCAGCTTGCTGTGATGAGTGCGAATATGCAGGAAAGACAAATTGAATTTTTCCACCAAGACAGCTTACGCCCATTTTTGCTGGAACCAGTTGATCTAGTTGTAAGTGATTTACCAGTCGGTTATTATCCGGATGATGTTCAGGCAGCTCAATATGATTTGAAGGCAGAAGAAGGGCATTCTTATTCCCACCATTTATTCATCGAACAGAGCCTGCATTACACGAAAGAAGGCGGCTACCTGCTCTTTGTTGTACCGAACTTCTTATTTGAAAGTGACCAGGCACGTTCCTTGCACGCATTCCTGCAGCAGCAGGCACATATTGTGGGATTGCTGCAGTTTCCTGATAGTATGTTTAAGAGCGAATCTCAGGCCAAAAGCGTTTTGATTCTCCAGAAAAAGGGGACGCTAACAACAGCGCCTAAGCAAGCGCTGCTCGTGCAGCTGCCTTCGTTTAAGAATCCGAATGCCATGTCCAATGTCCTGAAGCAGATCAATGATTGGTTCGATAACGAGTTAACTGGTTTAAAAAACTAAAAAAATTAATGAAATCCCAAACAAGTTCTCGACACATCTTGCAATAAGCTTGTCGACACAGGTAAAATAGGGAAGTACGTAAAAGTTTACAAGGGGCTGAACATGTTGAGTAATATTTTAGCAATTAATGCTGGTAGTTCTTCATTAAAATTCCAGCTAATCCGCATGCCTGAGGAAGAAGTAAAGGCAGTGGGTCTAGTAGAACGTATCGGACTGAAAGATTCCATCTTCACTATCAAATTCAATGGTGAAAAAGATGAAACAACTAAAGATATTGAAAATCATGAAGAAGCTGTAAAAATGCTTCTTGAGAAGCTTACTTCTACAGGCGTCATTAAATCGCTTGATGAGATTGACGGCGTAGGCCACCGTGTTGTTCACGGCGGAGAGAAGTTCAGTGATTCTGTACTAATTACAGAGCAAGTAATGAACGAGATTGCAGAAGTTTCCGAGCTGGCACCTTTGCATAACCCGGCAAACTTGACAGGTATCCGTGCATTTAAAGAGATCCTGCCAAACATCCCAGCGGTTGCTGTCTTCGATACAGCGTTCCATCAGACAATGCCGCCTGAATCTTATCTTTACAGCCTTCCTTATGACTATTATGAAAAATATGGCATCCGTAAATACGGTTTCCATGGTACAAGTCATAAATACGTGTCACAGCGCGCAGCTGAATTGCTTGACCGTCCAGTAGAGGATCTTCGTTTGATCTCTGCTCACCTTGGTAACGGTGCAAGTATCGCAGCAATTGAAGGCGGTAAATCTGTTGATACATCTATGGGCTTCACGCCGCTTGCAGGTGTAACAATGGGTACTCGTTCTGGTAACATTGACCCTGCCTTGATTCCATTCATCATGCGTAAAACTGGCAAAACTGCCGACGAAGTACTGCATGTATTGAACAAGGAAAGCGGAATGCTTGCACTATCTGGTTTCTCCAGTGACTTGCGAGACATTGAAAGTAAATCTGAAGCAGGCGATGAGCGTGCAGAGCTAGCGCTTGATGTGTTTGCTGAAAGAATTCACAAATATATCGGTTCTTATGCTGCGCGTATGAGCGGTGTAGATGCAATTATCTTCACAGCTGGCGTTGGTGAAAACAGCTCTGAAGTACGCGAACGCGTACTTAAAGGTCTTGAATTCATGGGCGTTTATTATGATCCTGCATTGAATAACGTTCGCGGTAAAGAACAATTCCTAACATACCCGCATTCTCCGGTAAAAGTTATTATCATTCCTACAAACGAAGAAGTAATGATTGCCAGAGATACAGTTCGCCTTTCTGAAACTGTAGCAAAATAATTTAGCAAAGAGCTGGTCCCGGATTTAATGGGACCGGCTTTTTTTTATTTTCATGACGATAAGAAATGGTATACTGAAAATGAAAGCGAGTTCCTTTTACATATATAATGGGGGGAAGCAGCATGAAGATTGGGGTACCGAAGGAAATTAAAAATAGTGAAAACCGTGTAGCGATGGCTCCATCTGGTGTTACGCTCTTGCACGATGCAGGGCATGCCGTATTCGTTGAAACCGGTGCAGGTCTCGGCTCGGGTTTTACGGATGAACAGTATGAACAAGCAGGTGCCGTGATACTTCCGTCAGCAAAGGAAGTATGGATGAAGGAAATGGTGATGAAAGTGAAAGAACCACTTCCTGAGGAGTACGGTTATTTTTATGAAGGTCTCATTCTTTTCACCTATCTGCACCTTGCAGCTGAAGGTCCTTTAACTAATGCGTTAATCAATAAAAAGGTAGTTGGAATAGCATACGAAACCGTGCAGCTGGAGGATCGCTCTCTGCCGTTGCTGACACCTATGAGTGAAGTGGCAGGCAGAATGGCATCACAAGTCGGAGCGCAATTTTTGGAGAAGCCTTACGGAGGAAGCGGCATTTTAATGTCTGGTATTCCGGGAGTGAAACGCGGGAAAGTTACCATTATCGGCGGAGGTGTTGTCGGTACAAATGCAGCAAAGATTGCCGTCGGACTTGGAGCGGATGTCACCATCGTTGATTTGAGTCCGCAGCGTTTGCGCGAGCTGGATGATTTGTTCGGCAGTTCCATCAACACACTCGTTTCCAATCCATTAAATATCGCGGAGGCTGTACAAGAATCTGATCTGGTGATCGGTGCAGTTCTCATACCAGGCGCCAAAGCACCAAAGCTTGTTACTGAGGAAATGATCGCAAGCATGAAAGCTGGTTCGGTAATTGTTGATGTTGCCATTGACCAGGGGGGGATTTTTGCTACTACCGACAAAATCACAACCCATGATAATCCAACGTATATCAAACATGACGTGCTGCATTATGCTGTTGCCAACATGCCAGGAGCTGTACCGCGTACTTCTACAATTGGATTGACAAATGTAACGGTACCTTATGCGCTTCAGCTGGCGAATAAAGGGTACAAGAAAGCTTGTTTAGAGAACCCTGCTTTGGCAAAAGGCATTAATACGTTAGATGGATTTGTAACGTATCAAGCAGTTGCGGAAGCGCATGATCTTGCCTATAAGCCTTCTAGTGCATTACTTTTATCATAAAACAAGAGCATCTGCATAATTGCAGATGCTCTTTCTCAGTTAACCGATAATTTGCAAATCGCGCGGATAAGCAGTAAGTACATCCGGTCCATTTTTCGTCAAGAAAATATCATCTTCGATTCGGACGCCGCCAACGCCAGGCATATAAATGCCGGGCTCAATTGTATAGCACATGCCTTCCTGCATAGCTTGCGTGTTATTGCTCGAAAGTGATGGGAACTCATGAACGCCGATTCCTAAACCGTGACCGACACGGTGTGTGAAATATTGGCCGTATCCTGCTTGTTCAATATGGCTTCTGGCAGCTTTATCAATCTCTGCGATAGCAGTTCCGGCTTGTGATGCTGCAGTTGCTTTTTCGAGTGCAACTCGCACTGTATCGTGAATGTGCTGCTGATCTGCTGTTACATGCTTGTAGCCGACAGTACGAGTAATATCAGAGCAATACCCTTCAAATACAACACCCAGATCAAACAGAACCAGATCACCAGGTGCAATCTGCTTTCCGTCAGGTGTGCCGTGAGGAGAAGCGGTTTTTGCCCCGGATAGCACAGTTGTTGCAAATGACATGCTGGTAACGCCTTCTTGCTTCAGAGCATATTCCAGCTCGGCAGTAATTTGCAGTTCAGTTTTGCCGGCAGCAATCGCTTCAATTCCTTTCTTCACCCCATAATCAGCTAGAACAGCTGCTTGTTTGAGTAACGTATATTCTTTCTTGTCTTTGATAATACGCTGGTACTGCAGGAATTCCGTCGCATTACCAAAGGAAACCTCTGGCAAGATTTGCTGCAGCATTTCCAAGCGAATAACAGACATATGATCTTTTTCAACACCCATGGATGCTGGTACGCGCCCGCGTTCCTTTAAATAATCTTTAAACAACTGCCACACATTTTCATGATCATGGTATGTAAGCATTTCTTCTTTCCAGCCAGCCTTTAAGGCATCTTCTTTCTCCATTGCCGGCAAAATGAGCAGCGGTGCATCTTTTTGATCGGCAAATACTGCTACAAGTCGCTCGTGCGGATCCGTATAATAATTGCTCACATAATATACGTTTTCCATGGAGGTGATGAACACGCTGTCTGTCTGGTTATCCTTCAGTTGGCGTAAAAGTGTATCAATTCTGTGTTGCATAAGTTAGCCTCCTTTTTTCTCATTATAACAAAAATAGTATCACGTTTCTTCCTATGGCGACTGTGGTAAACTAGATGCGATAAAAAGAAAAAGGGGTTGGAAACTTGAAACTTTCATTCCATGGACAAGCTGTCGTACAGATTGTGACCGAGAAACATACCATTTTAATCGACCCATTCATCACCGGAAATGGCACATGTGATTTGAATGCAGAGGAAGTCCAGCCGGATGTTATTCTTCTGACGCACGGTCACAATGATCATGTTGGAGATACAGTTTCCATAGCGAAACGCACAGGTGCACTTGTAGTAGCACCAAATGAACTGGCTGTTTACTTGGAAGGCAAAGGGTTGCATACACACCCGATGGGAATCGGCGGAGCGCACAACTTTGAGTTTGGACGGGTAAAACTGACTCAAGCATTTCACAGCAGTGCTTTTACTGACGAAGATGGCCATACGCATTACATGGGAATGCCGACAGGGATTTTATTTACGGCAGAAGGAAAGACAATCTATCATGCCGGAGATACAGGACTGTTTTCCGATATGAAGCTTATTGGAGATACAAACAATATAGACGTTGCTTTCTTGCCAATTGGAGATAACTTTACCATGGGGCCGGAAGATGCGTTACTTGCTGCCGAGTGGGTCAAGGCAAAACAAGTTATTCCAATTCATTACAATACTTTCCCGCTGATTGAGCAGGACGGTGCAGCATTTGCAGAAGAAGTAAAACCTGGTAAAGGTGTCCATTTAGAGCCTGGTCAATCCATTACATTCTAAAGAAAACAGCACCTTTTCGATAAGGTGCTGTTTTTTATCTGTTATAGTAAAAAGCTGCTTAATAAAAAGGAATGACAGCTAGAAGCAGCTAATTTTCTTCTGAAATTGAAACCTTCTCGTAAAAACTGTACAATAACAATAGATAAATAATGACTAGTACAGATGAGAGCATGGTGAAGGAATGTCAACAAAACACGATCAAATAATTAAATATATTGAAAACCTTCCAGTTGGCGGAAAAATATCCGTTCGAGCGATTGCGAAAGAATTGAATGTAAGTGAAGGAACAGCATACCGTGCCATTAAGGAAGCGGAAAACAAAGGACTTGTCAGTACTATTGAGCGTGTCGGGACTGTGCGCATTGAGAAAAAGATGAAAGATAACTTTGACCGGCTTTCGTTCGCTGAAATTATTGGAATTGTAGATGGGCAAGTGCTTGGCGGAAGAGATGGCCTGCATAAGACATTAAATAAATTTGTCATTGGGGCAATGGAGCTTGATGCCATGATGCGGTATACCCAAAAGGATGCCTTGCTAATTGTCGGAAACCGCATTGAGGCACATGAATTGGCGATTAAGGCAGGGGCAGCCGTCCTAATTACAGGTGGATTTGATACAGATGACCGCATTAAACGGCTGGCTGACGAAAAAGAACTGCCTGTCATTTCTACCAGCTACGATTCATTCACAGTCGCTGAAATGATTAACCGGGCAATTTACGACCAGATGATAAAAAAAGAAATCATCGTCGTGGAAGACATTTATACACCTT
Organism: Terribacillus aidingensis; assembly: GCF_900215625.1. GTDB lineage: Bacteria > Bacillota > Bacilli > Bacillales > Amphibacillaceae > Terribacillus > Terribacillus aidingensis. The sequence goes on along the minus strand of NZ_OBEK01000008.1, from coordinate 6,561 downwards.
TGGACCATACATATTATTTGCAGGAATCAGATACGCTGGAAAAATGGTATACATACAACGCTGACACAACACATACTAGATACCCCGTTACGAATGAAACGGAAAAGGTAACAGGGATGGTTACTTCCAAAGATATTATCAATAAAGATAAACAGCTTTCTGTGGCGAAAGCTATGACCAAAAACCCGCTTACGGTGCAGCCGCATACAACGCTGGCTTACGCTGCCCATATGATGGTATGGGAAGGAATTGAGATTATTCCTGTCGTAGATCAGCAGCATAAATTGCAAGGGCTCATCTCCAGACAGGATGTACTAAAAGCACTTCAGCAAATTCAGCTGCAGCCGCAAATCGGAGAAACAATTGAAGATATAATTACAAGGGAAATTGAGCTGCTCGAAGATGAAGCGCCGGACATTGTATTCAGCGGGAAAGTAACACCGCAAATGACAAACCAGCTTGGAAGTCTTTCGACAGGTGTTTTAACTACATTCGTCACGGAGGCCAGCCGCCGTTTTGTTCGAAAGATGAAAAAAGGCGACATGGTAGTTGATAATGTGTCTGTTTATTTCTTACGCCCTGTTCAGCTCGAGAGTACGATTTTAATTAAACCGCGCATTTTAGAGGTCGGGCGCAAGCTGGCAAAAATGGACGTAGAAGTGTATAGTAACAAGAAAACACTTGTAGCAAAGGCACTGCTTATGGCGCAGCTGCTGGATCGCTAACAGTACTGTTATGGAGGAGGTTAGGATGCATAAACAAATCTTAGAAAAAATAAAAGCATATAACACAATTATCATACATCGGCACGTCCGACCGGACCCAGATGCATACGGATCTCAAGTAGGGCTTTACGAGATTATTAAGGCTTCCTATCCTGAAAAGCAGGTGTGGGTCGTAGGTGATGAAGATCCTTCCCTAACATTCCTTGCGAAAATGGATACAATCGAGGATCGTGAATTCGAGGATGCGCTTGTCATTGTTTGTGACGCAGCAAACCAGCCGCGAATATCCGATCAGCGATATAAGTTAGCAACAGAAATCATTAAAATTGACCATCACCCAGTAGTCGACGAATATGGCGATATACAATGGGTGGTTCCGACAGCGAGCTCAACTAGCGAGATGATTTATGAGTTGTTTGCATCTGATTCAGACCTGCAGCTATCAACACGTGGTGCCATGCTGTTATATGCTGGCATTGTCGGTGACACCGGACGTTTTCTTTTCCCGTCAACGAGTGAAAAGACATTCCGCTATGCCGGGGAGCTTGTCGAGTATGCATTTGACCGTACCTACTTATATGAAAACTTGTATGCCAGCAGGCAAGATGTTGCCAGGCTGCAAGGCTATATACTCCAGCATTTCACTGTGCACGAAACAGGCGTGTCATCTATCCGAATTACCAAAGATATTTTAGCTTCCTACCGAGTAACGTCTTTGGAAACAAGTCAGCTTGTTGGAACAATGGCCAATATGGAAGGCGTCAAGGCATGGGTCTTTTTCGTGGAAGAAGAAGAACAAATCAGAGTGCGTATTCGCTCAAAAGGCCCTGTTATTAATGGCTTGGCTGGAAAATATAATGGCGGCGGCCATGCATTTGCGTCTGGGGCGACGGTATACAGCTGGAATGAGGCAGCCAGGCTGGAGCGGGACTTGCAAGAAATATGCCGCGCGTTTGAGTGGGCTTAAATTGCGGTCTCCACTGTCACTGTCAAGTAGAGGATCTCCGATATGATCAGCTGCTTGACAGCGACCTTATACCGAAACCCTTCCAGTTCGTATTCTTTATTTTCAATTGCCCCGAGCAATAAGGGTGTGCTTTGGACAGCGCCATTAACACTTCTGCCAACCATGTGCCGAGCTTCTTCTTTAATAGCTTCTTTTAATTCATGTTCAATCAGCTTATCCAGTTCCAGACTTTCATCTGTTTCGAGCTGTACGGTAATCTCATCAATAACCATACCCTCTTGTTTAAGCTCATTTATTTCTTCATTATTATTTTTTAATACTTCGATGTCTCGTTCCAGGTCGTGAATTGTTCCTTCCATTTCGGCCTTTTCTTTGACCCATTCTTCATACAAAGTGCCATACATGAAGAGATAAACAAAGTAAGAGATAATACCGCCGAGGAAGAAACCGACTAAAAAGCGCTGCCAGCCAGCTTGCTTATAAAGTGGGGGAATCCGCATTAGGAAATATCCTCCTGAACGAACCAGCCAATTATCAGCAATGCTGTTTTCACCCCGCCCATCGCTGCCACAATGATAAGAATCTGTTTAATAACATCAAATGTTGCGCCTTGATAAATCCCTTTTTCGAAGTTGCTAATCGCATCAAAAGTACCGCCAATAGCAGCAATAATTGCCCAAATTCTTATTCCATTCGAAATACGTTTAATCGCTGTCAATGGCGGTTCGCCAGTCGCAAACGCTCCGATACTGCCGACGAAACAGCCTCCGATCATAACTCCCAATGCAATGAAATAACAATGCATCATTGAAATGATAACGCGTTCTTCCATGCTGAAACTCCTTTTTTTAGTACTTTTTCTACCCTATGGCTGTAATGGACAAGTTATGTTAGTCATTTCAAAGTCTTAAGGAATTCGTATATAATAGAGCTAGTGTAAAAAAGGGCGGTAATGTTGTATGGATTTCACACATCTGCAAATCAGAAGCAGCTACAGTTTTTATCAAAGTACAATTAAAATTCCACAGTTAATAAGTAAAGCAAAAGAAGCCGGTTTTGAAGCGTTGGCATTGGCAGATGATGGGGTAATGCATGGCGCGGTGCCATTTTACCTTGCTTGTCTGGATGCTGGCATAAAACCAATTATCGGGGTGCATGTCCCTGTCGAAGCAGAAGAACAAGTTATGAAAGTCCTTTTATTGGCGGAAAATGACATCGGTTATCAGAGACTTGTTGAAGTAAGCACCTACCTGCAGTCCGGCAACGCAGATCGGCTGAAACTGTCTGAATTAGACAAGTATGCACAAGGAGTCATTGCAATCGTCCCTTCTCATACGCTGATTCAAATGGACATCATGCCTTGGCGAGCGATTTATGGGGAGCGGCTATATGCTGCTATTAGTCCTGATGAAGTACGCTTTCTGGACGATCAGACACTCATCAACTGGCAGCAGCAAACGAACGTGCGTTTTACAGCAACCGGAGATGTTCGCTATTTACAGGAAGAGGATGTCGATGCGTACGAATGCTTACTTGCGATGCAAGAAGGGGCAACATGGCAGCCAGCGCCGTATAATTCCCCATCGCTGTACCACTTACGAACCCATTCCGAAATGATGCAGCTTTCTCAAAGTGAAACGTGGCAGCAAGCATTAATCCAAGCTGGAGCCATCGCAGAGCGCTGTACCGTGCAGCTGGAAATAGGCAAACGACGCTTACCGGCTTATCCTGTACCAGAAGGAAAGACGGCTGATGTGTATTTAAGAAGTATATGTGAGCAGCGGCTGACGGAGATTTATCACAATCGTCAAGATGCACAAGACAGGCTTGCTTATGAGCTGGACGTCATTAGAGAGATGGGCTTTAGTGATTATTTCCTAATTGTTTGGGATTTTGTACGCTATGCGAAGGAACAAGGCATCCGAGTCGGTCCTGGACGGGGTTCGGCAGCAGGGTCCCTCGTCGCTTATGTGCTTGGCATTACAGCAGTTGATCCGCTAACTTACGGATTATTATTTGAGCGTTTTCTTAACCCGGAAAGAATAACAATGCCCGATATTGATATTGATTTCTCTGACTATCGGCGAGATGAGGTCATTCGTTACGTTCAAAGCAAATATGGAGCAGACCGAGTAGCGCAAATTATTACATTCGGCACATTTGCCGCTCGTTCGTTGCTGCGTGAATTAATTAAAACGTTGGAAATCCCGCAAGCCGATGCTGCTTTCCTGTTAAAAGCAATTCCAAGCAATGCGCCTTCCTTATCGAAAGGGCTGCGAGCTTCTCAGGAGCTGACCGCTTATGTGAAAGAGTCAGAGCAGCTGAAACGCCTATTTCGAATTGGAGTTAAGTTGGAAGGGCTGCCGCGTCATGCGTCAACGCATGCTGCGGGTGTGGTAATTAGTGCTGATCCGCTCGTCAACACAGTTCCGCTTACCGAAGGACATGATGAGGTAGCGCTAACACAATTTGCCATGAAAGAACTGGAACAGCTGGGGATTCTAAAAATGGATTTCCTAGGGCTGCGCAACCTTACATTAATGGATCAAGTTCTGTCCAGTGTGTCCAGACAAGCTCCTTCACTCGATCTAGACCGTATCCCGCTTGATGATGAAGCGACGTTTCAATTATTCCGCGATGGCCGAACCAATGGTGTGTTCCAGTTTGAGTCGAGCGGTATGAAGCAAGTGCTCCGTCAGCTGAAGCCTACTGCGTTTGAGGATATTGTCGCCGTAAACGCGTTGTATCGTCCAGGTCCGATGAGTTACATTCCTGTCTTCGTTAAGCGGAAGCATGGAGAAGAGAAAATCAGCTATCCACACGAAAATCTCGCTCCAATCCTGGAAAAAACGTACGGTGTACTAGTTTATCAAGAGCAAATTATGCAAATTGCTGCTTCGATGGCTGGCTATAAGATGGGAGAAGCGGATATGCTGCGCCGAGCTGTCAGTAAGAAGGATGCCAAGGTGCTTGAAAGAGAGGAATCACGCTTTCTGTCAGGCTGTATAGAAAATGGTTACACAGCCGATACTGCGAAGGAAGTATTTTCCTGGATCGTTAAATTCGCCAATTACGGTTTTAACCGCAGTCATGCGGTTGCATACAGCTATCTCGCGTATCAGCTTGCTTATTTAAAAGCGCATTATCCGGCCAGCTTCTTTGCTGAATTAATGAGCGGTGTTGCTAACCAGCCAGATAAAATTCGGCAATATATGCGGGAAGCAAGCGGAAGCGGGATTGATATTTTACCTCCCTCCATCAATAAGAGTTTTGGTAAGTATACCGTCGAGCATTCGAACATTCGGATGGGGATGCTGACAATTAAGGGAATCGGAGCTCAGGTTGTCCGTGAAATTATCTCGGCACGGAAAGAAGGAACATTTAAAAATCTGTTCGACTTCTGTATCCGTGTCACCATTAGCAAAGCCGCTTTAGAGCAGCTTATTCTGGCAGGTGCCCTTGATTCTATATACAGCAATCGAGCATCTTTGCTAGCTACCATTGACAAAGCAATGGAACAAGCTGAATTATTCAAGGAGCTGTACGAACAGCCTTCCTTGCTTGGAGAAGTAGAATTTGAAGCGTCGTACGATGAGCAAGAGCCATTTTCACCAATGGCAATTTTAAAGTACGAAAAAGAAGTGCTCGGATTGTATATTTCCAGTCATCCGCTCGCAAGCTATCGAGGTACCCTGCGTAGCAGCGGCTATATTACGGTACAACAGCTCGAAGATCTGCCGCCGAAGAAGCAGGTGCGACTAACCGCTGTTTTACTTCAGCAGCGTGTCATCCGCACGAAAAAAGGTCAGCCAATGGCATTTTTAACGTTAGGTGATGAGACGGGAGAAATTGAAGCGGTTGTTTTTCCCGATTTGCATCGGCAAATTGGCCGATTCTTAGAAGAAGAAGCATTGCTGGATTTAGTTGGCAAGCTGGAAGAAAGGAATGGAGAAAAGCAGCTTATTCTGCAAGAAGGACGACCTTTCCGTGAGGACCAGCTTCAGCAAAGTAAGCAGCGATTATTTATACGTTATGATGAAGAAGACCAAGTGCTCGAAGCGCTTCGGAAATATGCGAAAACATACCCTGGCAATGTACCTGTCATTGTTGTGCAAAAAGAAACACGCAAGAGCTACCAGCTGGCAGAGACGTACTATCTGGAATTAAGTGCAGCATGCTTGGCAGAGCTAAGGAAACAGTTCGGCAAGGAGAACGTGGCAGTATCCAGCTAAAGCAGATCTCCTGCCTTTACACTGCGCGTTGTTGTCCCTATAATGATAAACGTCTGCACAGACCATCATGTTATAAACTACACAAAGGATGAAAAAATATGTCCAATCTAAGAGAAGACGCACTGAAAATACATCGCGAAAACAAAGGGAAACTGACAATGAAGTCGAAGATCCCTGTCCGTAACGCGACAGATTTGAGTCTTGCCTACTCTCCCGGAGTAGCAGAGCCTTGTAAAGAAATTCATCAAAATAAAGAAGATGTTTATGAATATACAATGAAAGGCAATATGGTTGCCGTTGTCAGCGATGGTTCTGCTGTGCTTGGCCTTGGAAACATCGGTCCGGAAGCTTCCCTGCCAGTTATGGAAGGGAAATCAGTTCTATTCCAGAGCTTCGCAGGTGTGGACAGTTTCCCAATCGTGCTGGACACAAATGACGTAGACGAAATCGTTCGTACAGTGAAATTGATGGCGCCAACGTTCGGCGGTGTAAACTTGGAAGATATCTCTGCACCGCGCTGCTTCGAAATTGAAGAACGCCTAAAAGCAGAAACAGATATCCCTGTATTCCACGATGATCAGCACGGGACGGCTATCGTAACGGTTGCTGGTCTGTTGAACGCATTGAAACTAGTCGG
>NZ_OBEK01000005.1 GCF_900215625.1 Terribacillus aidingensis | reverse complement strand
AATGCACCGCGGAAGATTCCAGGGAAGGCCAATACGTTATTCACCTGGTTCGGGAAGTCAGAACGGCCAGTACCAATAACACGAGCGCCTGCTTCTTTCGCATCGCTTGGCAAAATTTCCGGATCAGGATTTGCCATTGCAAAGATAATTGGATCTTTCGCCATTGTGCGTACGTCTTCTTTGGAAAGCAGATTTGCAAGGGATACACCGATGAACACATCCGCATCCTTGATCGCATCAGAAAGGCTTCCTTCCTGACGGTCACGGTTTGTGATTTTCGCAACGCGGTCTTTCATTTTGTTCATGCCTTCAGGGCGGCCTTCGTAGATCATCCCTTTAGAGTCACACATGATAACGTTATTTACGCCAAGGCTGTGCAGCAATTCGATAATCGCAATACCGGCAGCGCCAGCACCGTTTGCAACAACTTTGATGTTATCAAAGCTTTTGCCGACTAGTTTCAATGCGTTCAACAGACCAGCAACCGTTACGATAGCCGTCCCGTGCTGATCATCGTGGAATACAGGGATATCTGTTTCTGCTTTTAGGCGTTCTTCAATTTCGAAGCAGCGCGGTGCAGAGATATCTTCCAAGTTTACACCGCCGAACGTTGGCGCCATCAATTTCACTGTACGAACGATTTCGTCTACGTCATTTGTGTCCAGCACGATTGGGAAACTGTCCACACCTGCGAAGCTCTGGAATAGAACTGATTTCCCTTCCATAACTGGCAGGGAAGCTTCCGGACCGATGTTTCCAAGGCCAAGCACAGCAGAGCCATCGCTGACAACGGCAACCATATTGCCTTTCATTGTATATTCGTACACATCATCTTTGTTCTGATGAATTTCTTTACATGGTTCCGCTACACCTGGAGAGTAGGCAAGACTCAAATCTGTCGCGTTACGGACAGGGAATTTCGACTTCATAGTCAGTTTCCCTTTGTTTTCGCGATGTATTTTCAGTGCGTCTTCTCTTAGATTGCTCATGTTTTTCATCCCTTCATTATATGTAAATACCTTTAGTTAGATTTCTATACCAGCTTCGATTATACCTGTCTGTGAAGGAAGAAAGCGATTAATTGGCTTGTAATTCCATTTATATAACTAAACTAATTGATAGTTAAAATAAAGTAAGTGAATTGGAGCGGCTCCATATTGGATTGACGAAGAATCTGCGCTATGTTATTTTTGGATAAAGCGTTTACAATAATTGTATGTGGATTGTTACCGCAAGGCGGGCAAAACCTGAATTTGCACATGGAATCAGTTTTCATGTGTGAGTTTAGGTTTTTTATTTTTTCTTAAGGTAAAGGGGGAATAGAGATGAAAATCGAGAAAATCCTGAATAATAGTGTTGTAGTAACGAAGAACAAAACGAATCAGGAACTGGTTGTGATGGGAAAGGGATTAGCGTTTAAAAAGAAGATTGGAGATACAATAGAGGCAGCACAAATTGAGAAGAAATTCGTACTTGAAAAGTCAGCAACCACTGAGAAGCTTGAAACACTGCTGCGAGATATCTCTCCCATTTACCTGAATATAGCAGCGAAGATAGTAGAGTATGCACGCGGTCACCTTCCCTATGAATTGGACGAATATCTGTACGCCGCTTTAACAGATCATCTAAGCTTTGCTATTAGCAGAGAAAAGCAAGGAATCAAATTAAATAATCCGCTAGCTTGGGAAATTCGGAAATATTATAAACAAGAATATCAGATTGCCTGGAAAGCGCTGGATGTTATAGAAGAGGATACAGGTTACCGGCTCGGCGAAGATGAAGCGGCGTCGATTGCGTTACATCTGGTGAACAGCCAGCTAAATGGGGAGCATATGCTGAAAGCGGTACAAGTAACAGAGATTGTCAGTAATCTGCTTAACATTGTTACATATCATTTAAAAGGCAGTTTGGATGAAAACACAGTGAATTATGAACGTTTTCTGACGCATTTGCGCTTTTTTGCTGTACGGTTTTTGCGTAATGAAAGATTGTCTGATTTGGAAGAATCCTTCTTATATGAGCAAGTCCGATTAAAGTATAAATACGCATTCGAATGCACAGAGAAAATGAACATCTACCTGAAAGGTCGATTTGATTCCGGATTAACACAAGATGAACAATTGTATTTAACTGTTCATATCCACCGTCTTATTAAGCAACTCCATTAAGTAAAAATAGAAGAAATGTAAGCGTTGACATTATGATAGGGCGGTGCTATATTTTAGTTATCAGCTGAATATCCTTCGAAGGAATGTTACCTTAATAGGGCATAACCTGATTAGCTAGGCTGCACACCATTGTGCGCCTGACTGATCAGGTTTTTTATTTGCCTAATTCCAATAAAGGTGGGATTAAAATGAAGTATGAGCAATTGGCCAAACGGATTATCGAACATGTCGGCGGACGAGAGAACGTCAACAGTGTTGTACATTGCATTACGCGCTTGCGATTTAAGCTAAAAGATGAAGGTAAGGCTAATACCGAAGCACTCAAAAACATGGATGATGTTGTTACTGTTTTGAAAAGCGGCGGGCAATATCAAGTTGTTATCGGCAACCATGTGCCAGATGTATATAAAGCAGTAGCGCATGTTGGCGGATTTGCTGGCAATGAGCCATCTTCGGATAGTGAAGACAAGGATACGAATGCATTTAATAAATTTATTGATATGATTTCCAGCATTTTTACTCCGGTTCTCGGTGTACTGGCTGCAACTGGTATGATAAAAGGTTTTAATGCGCTGTTTCTAGCCTTAGGATGGCTGGATCAAGAATCCGGAACATATCAAATTCTTAATGCTGTAGGCGATGCTTTATTCTACTTCTTCCCTATTTTCTTAGGCTACACAGCTATGAAAAAGTTTGGAGGCAGTCCATTCATCGGGATGGCGATTGGTGCAGCACTTGTTTATCCGAACTTGTCTGGTCTAACAGCAGGTGATCCGCTTTATACGCTATTTAGCGGAACGTTATTTGAATCGCCAGTGCATATAACTTTCTTAGGAATTCCCGTCATTTTAATGACATATTCGTCTTCTGTAATCCCGATTATCCTAGCAACATATTTTGCTTCTAAAGCAGAAAGAGGTTTCCGGAAAATTGTTCCTGATGTTATTAAAACATTCGTTGTACCGTTTTTAACGCTGCTAATTGTGGTACCGCTTACATTTATTTTAATTGGTCCAATTGCAACTTGGGCGGGGCAGCTTATTGGGCAAGCAACAATCAGTATTTATGAGTTGAGTCCTATTATTGCAGGTTTGTTTATCGGTGGTTTCTGGCAGATATTTGTTATCTTCGGACTGCATTGGGGATTGGTGCCGATCGCAATAAACAATTTAGCTGTATATAAATCTGATCCAATCTTGGCATTATCATTTGCAGCTTCTTTCGCGCAAATTGGAGCTGTTTTGGCAGTATGGATTCGTATTAAACAGAAAAAGCTGAAAACCTTAAGTGTCCCGGCTTTTATTTCTGGTATTTTCGGTGTTACGGAACCAGCAATTTACGGTCTTACGCTGCCATTGAAAAGACCGTTTATTATGAGTTGTATCGGTGGTGCGATTGGTGGAGCTGTTCTCGGATTATCCAATACACAAGGATACATGACGGGCGGACTAGGAGTGTTTGCTATACCTACTTTCATAAGCCCTGATGGCTTCACTTTCGGATTTTGGGGTTCATTTATTGCACTAGCTGTAGCATTTACAGTCACATTTGTACTAACCATGCTGTTTGGTTTCACAAAAGAAAACAATAAACCAGATACAGTTCAAGAACCTCATACTGCACCAATTCAAAAAGAAGAAAAACTTGCTGTTGGAGATGAAGTAATTGCCAGTCCAATCCAGGGCTTTGTCGTACCTTTAGCCGATATTAAGGATGAAGCATTTGCTTCTGGTGCACTCGGAAAAGGGGTGGCAATCATTCCAACAGAAGGAAAACTGTATGCGCCAGCAGCAGGGGAGGTATCTGCATTATTCCCGACGAAACATGCAATTGGAATTACCACAGATAATGGCGCTGAAATCCTGATTCATATTGGAATGGATACAGTCCAATTGGATGGGAAGTACTTTGATGCATTCGTGAAGCAAGGAGAACGCGTGGAAAAAGGACAGTTGTTGATAGAGTTTGATTTGGAACAGATTCAGCGTGCTGGATATGATGTCGCTACTCCTGTGCTGGTGACGGATGTAAAGGATTACAACATGATTGCGGCAACAGAAGAGAAACAGATAAAATTAGGAGAACCGCTGCTTACGCTCGGCATGAGTTAATTTAGAGCTAGATAGAGAGAGGAGAGTTTCAAAGATGAGTGTATTTCCTGAAGGGTTCTTATGGGGTGGCGCTGTCGCAGCCAATCAGGTCGAAGGTGCTTACCGCGAAGGCGGAAAAGGTTTAACAACGGTGGATTTGCTGCCGATTGGAGAAAGAAGGTTTCCAATTATGCGAGGAAGTGTCGACAAACTAGAGCCAATTCCAGGGGAGAACTACCCTTCGCATGAAGCTATTGATTTTTATCATCGATACAAAGAGGATATTGCGTTGTTTGCCGAAATGGGGTTCAAGGCATTGCGCGTTTCCATTGCTTGGGCTCGAATTTTTCCACAGGGAGACGAAGCGCAGCCCAATGAAGAGGGACTGCAGTTTTATGATGACCTGTTTGATGAACTGCTGAAGCATGATATTGAACCGGTTGTAACGATGGCGCACTTTGATGTGCCGGTTCACTTGGTAGAGAAATACGGAAGCTGGCGGAATCGAGAACTTGTCTCGTTTTTTGAAACATATGCGAAAACAATCTTCTCTCGTTATAAAGATAAAGTGAAATACTGGATGACATTTAATGAAATCAACATGCTGCTGCATTTGCCCTTTATCGGGGCGGGTCTTGTATTTCAAGAAGGTGAGAACAAAAAGCAAATTCAATACCAAGCAGCTCATCATCAGTTAATTGCTAGTGCATTGGCTGTGAAAGCATGCCATGATATTATTCCAGATGCGAAGATTGGCTGTATGCTGGCAGCTGGTGCGACGTATCCGTATACCTCAAATCCGGCAGATTATATGGAAGCAATGGACCGTGATAGAGATTCCTTCTTCTTTATTGACGTACAAGCGCGTGGTGCCTATCCAAGTTATGCGAAACGCTTTTTCAAGGATAATAATATTGAGATCAAAATGGAATCTGGGGATGACGAAATTCTTCGTCACACAGTGGATTATATTGGTTTTAGCTATTATGCCAGCCGCACAGCAAGCACGGATCCTGAGGTGCTTGGAAATACGACGGCCGGAAATGTATTCGGTTCCGTAGAAAACCCGTATTTGCCGAAGTCCGAATGGGGCTGGACGATTGATCCGACAGGTTTCCGCATTACTGCGAATCAGCTTTATGATCGTTATCAAAAGCCGCTGTTTGTGGTGGAGAACGGGCTTGGTGCAGTAGATAAGGTGACGGATGAGGGGGAAGTAAAGGATAACTATCGCATTGATTATCTTCAGAAACATTTGGAGCAATTACGTGAAGCGATTGAGGACGGCGTGGATATTCTCGGATATACGAGCTGGGGACCGATTGATCTTGTGAGTGCGAGCACAGGAGAAATGAAAAAAAGATATGGTTATATTTATGTAGATAAAGATAATGATGGAAACGGTTCGCTCAATAGAATCCGTAAAAGCAGTTTTTATTGGTATAAGAAAGTTATTGCAAGCAATGGCGAAGATTTAAGTAATTAATAAAAACAGCACCTAACCAGATAATCTGGAGAGGTGCTGTTTTTATTAGAATCAGCCTTTTTGCTGTGTCGGACGAATGAGCAGTTCGTTGACTGCTACATCGTCAGGCTCACTCAATGCATAACGGACAGCTCGTGCGATACTATCTGGTGTAACAGCGGCGTTAAGCACCTCACCCATGCCTTCCCGTATTTCATCGTCTGTAATGCTATCCGGTAGTTCTGTTTTAATAGCACCTGGTGAGATGATGGTCGTGCGGATATTATTCGCTGCTTCTTCCTGGCGCAAGCCTTCTGTAATTGCCCGTACTGCAAATTTCGTTCCGGAATAGACAGCTGACCCGGGACTTGATTTGTGTCCTGCTACAGAGGATGTATTAATAATATGCCCTTGTTTTCGCTCGCGCATATGCGGCAATACAGCGGCAATGCCATATAATACACCTTTTATATTTACGTCCACCATTGTATCCCATTCGGAGATTTTCTTCTTATGCATGAAAGAGAGCGGCATTAAGCCAGCGTTGTTGAATATAGCATCAATCTGACCATACGTATCAAGTGCCAGCTGTGCCAACTGTTCGACTTCTTCCTGTTTGGTAACATCTGTTACTTGGTAGATAGCCTCTCCGCCGTTATTCTTAATCCCATTTGCCAGCTCTTGCAAACGCTCTTCCCGGCGAGCGGCAAGCACAACTTTAGCTCCATGTTCTGCCAATTCTTTTGCTGTAGCCTCACCGATACCGCTTGATGCGCCTGTAATGATGACAACTTTACCTTGGATATTTTCACTCATAAATAGATTGCTCCCTTCAGGTTATCATTCTTCTTATCTATAACCCATTTATCAATCCCAAAACATAAAAAGAGCCTCCTAAAAGGAGACTGTTGGGTATTAGTCGTCATCACCATCGTCATCTTGATCATCATCCATTTCTTTCTCTGTGTACGTTACTTCGCCTGTTTCCGCATCAATTGTTACTTCAATCTCTTCTTTGCCGTTACGAAGCTCAACTTCATATTCCAACTTGCCATCGTCTTCATCAAGGCTGATATCAGTTAGTGTAGCACCTTTCTCTTGAGCCAGAGCTGTTTCGGCTGCCGTCTTGATGTCAACTTTAGGCTGTGATACTTGATTATTGTCATCATCGTTATCGTTGTCTTTTTTTGCGTCCACAGTGCCGTCATCCGCATTTACACGAAGGTCGTATTCGACTTTGTCATCATGTATGTCTACCTCATAATAAGCCTTCCCGTTCTGTGAATCGAGCTCAACACTTGTGATGGTTCCAGCTTGCTCTTTACTAGCGTTATCAATTGCGTGATTCAAATCTACTTTTGTATCAGTCGGTACGTTGTCATCGGCACTTACATGATGATAGCCAAACCCTAATCCTGCTGCCAATACCACTGCTAACCCGCTTGCTGCTAAATTTTTCTTTTTCATTTTATCCATCTCCTTGTTTGTTGTTATAGTTCTACTATATCCAAAGCTTCTGAGAGCAGCATGAAGCGAAAATTAGAAAACACTGAGAAAAGAAGAAAACCTTTCACAGACTGTTTGTTTCATCTTGCACATAACGGGAAAAGTCTCTAAGTCGAGACAAATCCCAAGGAGGCGTTAACATGAAACAGCAATTTGACTTACTTTATATAAATGGCGAATGGCGAAAAGGGAATAGTAAACAGACGTTTGAAAATGTAAATCCTTACAATGGAGAGACGCTGTTTACAATCCAAGGTGCAAGTGAAGAAGACGTAGATGAAGCTTACCAGGCAGCAGCCCGAGCTCAGAAGGAATGGGCAGAGCAGCCGCCGCAAGTGAAGAGAGGTCTAATAGAAAAGGCAGTTCAAATTATGGAAGAAGAAAAAGAGCTGTATATTGAATGGCTTATCAAGGAAGCGGGCAGTACTTACCGAAAGGCTGTCGGTGAATTAACAACTGCGATTAATTTCATGAAAGAAACGGCTTCTTATCCAAACCGGATGAAAGGGGAAGTATTTTTGTCCCACGTTCCTGGTAAAGTCAACAAAGTGTATCAAGAGCCGCTTGGTGTAGTCGGCGTTATCAGCCCTTGGAATTTCCCGCTGCATTTAACAATGCGCTCTGTTGCGGCAGCATTAGCAACAGGGAATAGTGTTGTTATTAAACCATCTAAAGATACAACTGTAACAGCGGGATCATTAGTTGCAGCTGTATTTGAAGAGGCAGGAGCGCCGAAAGGACTAATCAATTTAGTGAGTGGCAAGAGTTCGGAAATTGGCGATGCCTTCGTGAAGCACCCAATCCCAAGAATGATTTCCTTTACTGGTTCTACGGGAGTTGGAAAGCATATCGCAGCACTTGCGGCTGGTGAATTGAAAAGTACAGCACTGGAGCTGGGCGGCAATAACGTCCTCATCGTAATGGAAGACAGCAATATTGACGCAGCAGTTGAATCCGCTGTTTATGGGAAATTTTATCATCAAGGACAAGTTTGTATCGCCCTGAATCGTATTCTTGTCCAATCCTCCGTAGCGGAAGAGTTCACGAGCAAGTTCGTTGAAAAAGTGAAGGAACTGCGATACGGTGATCCTGCAGATGAAAGCACCCAAGTAGGTCCAATTATAAACGAGCAGCAAGTGGACAGCATAAAAGAGCAGCTGCAGCGCGCAATTGATGCCGGTGCAAACGTCCTAACTGGCGGTAATTGGGATGGCAATGTTTTAGAGCCTACTGTCGTCAATAAAGTGGACAATCAGTCTCCGCTCGCAGCAGAAGAGATATTCGGACCAATTGCCCCAATTATTACGTTCGAAACAGAAGACGACGCAGTGGCGATGGCAAATGCGCATCCGTACGGTCTTTCTGGTGCGGTACACTCCGCAGTCGGTCGTGGGGAACAGATTGCGCGCCAGATTGAAACAGGTATGATTCACGTGAACGATCAAAGTATCAATGATGAACCGCAAGCGCCATTTGGCGGAGTGAAGCAGTCAGGTCTCGGCCGTTTTAACGGGAAGTGGGCACTAGAAGAATTCACGGAAACCAAATGGATTGGCGTACAAAATGAACGCACGGATTATGACAGCTTTTTAAAATAATACAGAAATGAGGGATTCGCATGAGTAACGTATTTATTATTGGAGCAAACGGTAAAGTAGGTAAAAATCTAGTTAATGTATTGAATGAAAAGAAAGAGCACGAAGTCTCCGTTGGTTTGCGCAAGAAAGAGCAATTTGAATACTTTGAAGAAAAAGGTGTAAAACCGGTGCTTCTAAACCTAGAAGATAACTTAGACGCGATTACAGACGCCATTAACGGTTCTGATGTCGTTGTATTCACAGCAGGTTCTGGCGGCAGCACGGGTCCGGATAAAACATTAACAATTGACTTGGATGGGGCAGCTAAATCCGTAGAAGCTGCTGAGAAAATCGGAGCAAAACAGTTTATTATGGTCAGTGCAATCCATGCTGATGCACCTGAACACTGGACAGAAGACATGAAGCCTTATTATATTGCGAAGCATTATGCGGACAACATCATTCAAGATAGCAAGCTTAACTATACCATTCTTCGTCCGGGCGGTTTATCAGATGAAGCAGGAACGGGGAAAGTAACAACTGACCCATCCGGTTTCAAGACAACAATGATTCCGCGGGAAGATGTAGCGCGTGCGATTGAAGCTGCTATCGGTAATGAGAAGGCGGAAAATAAGATTGTTTCCTTGTTAGCTGGAGATACGCCAGTTGAAGAAATTTATTAAATAAAAAAGGGATGCCCGCGGGCATCCCTTTTTCTAATACTTTACCAAAGCTCAGATAGCAATGTATAACTCTTTCTGCGCTTCTCTTGATCATGAATATCTGATGTAACAATAAGTTCATCAAACTGTGTTTTCGCATGGAAAGCTTCCAATTCATTCGCCACTTTTTCTTTATCTCCGACGAAGGAGTAAGTCAGTGTGTTGGTAACATGAAGTTTCTCCTGCTCGTTCCAAATATGATCCATGCTTTCAACGGGTGCTGTGGATGCTCCAGAACGGCCCCGAATGATGCCCAGGAATTTCTGTTTCAGGGTTGTTGATAGAAATTCTGCTTCTTCATTCGTATCTGCGACAACGGCATTTACTGTTACCATTGCATACGGTTTGTCCAAGTATGCAGATGGCTGGAATCGCTCGCGGTAAAGCCTGAGTGCATTGTGCAGCTCACCGGGTGCAAAGTGACTTGCGAATGCGAAAGGCAATCCGAGCATAGCAGCAAGCTGTGCACTAAATGTACTGGAGCCTAGTAGGTAGACTGGTACATGCGTTCCGTGACCAGGGTGTGCTTTAATTGGCAGATTGTCGTCACCAAGGTATTGCAGCAGCTCTTGCACATCTTCCGGGAATTTTTCTGCACTTGTATGTGCATCACGACGTAAGGCGCGGCTTGTCATAAAGTCTGTGCCAGGTGCACGTCCGAGGCCAAGGTCAATACGATCTGAATACATCGTTGCCAACGTTCCAAACTGCTCAGCTACAATGAGCGGTGCATGGTTTGGCAGCATAACACCGCCGGAACCCACGCGGATTGTGGAGCTATGGCTGGCAAGGTAGCCAATCAATACGGCAGTAGCGGAGCTTGCGATTGTCGGCATATTGTGGTGCTCGGCAACCCAGTAACGTTTGTAACCCAATTTTTCAGTATGCTGAATTAGCTGTTTACTGTTTTCAAAGGCTTCTTTTGGTGTTTGATTATCTGGTACGGGTGATAAGTCTAAAACCGATAAAGGTGTTCTGGTCATCATGTATTCTTCCTCTCTCGAACTTCTTATTTATAATCGTATCCGTTCTGTTTCAGAACATCAGTTACTTTTCCGTAATCTTTGTAACGGTCAGCATAGAAGGCTGCCACGCGTTCTGACCAAGGATGCGTTTTTGTTTCACCAGTCCGGGCTTTGATGGCTTCTTGCTGTTTTTTGTCCATTTCTTCCACAGCTTGCTGCTGGTTGTGTGTGTATGTTTCTTTATGATAAAAAGCTTCGAGCGGAATGCGCGGGCTTTGCGGCGGCAGCGGATCTGCTGGGTGCCCGATTGCTAAGCCAGATACAGGAAAAGCAAGTTCCGGCAGCTCAAGCAGTTCAGAAATTTCAGCAGGGCTTCGTCGGACACCGCCAATTGGAACGGTTCCAAGCCCGATAGATTCGGCGGCAGCAACAGCTGTTCCAAGTGCGATGCCAACATCGGCAGCACCAATCATTACAGCTTCGATGTTCTCCATAACTTCAAGCTTCTTGTCGTGTATGTCAGCTGCGTGTTTGTTACGGCTGTAGTCCATGCAGAAGACTAAAAATGCAGCAGCATCATCGATGTGCTTCTGATTGCCGGAAAGTTCCGCGAGCTTGCGCTTTCTTTCCTCATCTGTCACAACAACTACTGATACTTGCTGGCCATTGATCCAGTTGGGAGCTTGAATTGCCGCTTTCATAATGGCATCAAGCTGTTCTTGTGTTAATTTTTTATTTGTAAAGGTTCGTACAGAACGGTGCTGGTGTAATTGATTGATTATATCGTTCATAATAGCCTCCTATTCTTCATGCCATGTACATGCGCTACAGATTATTATACGTAGGTGAAAGAAAGGAAAGCAAAGAAACAGCTTATAAGCAGAAAGCACGAGCGCTAAGCTCGTGCTTTTCTGTTTCAATCTTTGTTCAATGTCAGCACTGTCTCGGCAGTTTCATTTAATACATGAATCTGCTGTTCCGGTGTTTGCGGATAATAATAGCCATGTTCCATCATATAGCTGAAAACACGCTCATGCTGCTCAATATGTGCATGCAGCTTCAATTTTAAATTGCTGCGCAGCTGTTCATTTGCTGTTTCGTTAATTGCCTTCGCAGTATTAATAATAGCAGTCTTCACTGTCACTAATAAGTCTGTCACAATCACTTGGTCGGTAACTTCCCGGGCAGATCCGAGTATTTCCGTAAGCTTATCCATGCTGTTCCTCCTGATTCAGAAAGCGCTGCAGCATATGAATGTGACGCTTGTCGGCATCTGCCTGCACTTTCAGTAAGTGCTTCAAGCCATCATCTTTGGCTAAAAATTGCATGCCGGAAGACTTTGTCAGCGATAAACAAGCTGTATTCAATAACTCCATCGCCTCCATCGTTTCGTGGATACCGGATTGATGCATAGAAACGCCTCCTTTTCCGATATTTTGTGAGAAACAGGCAGCTTTATACATACATAAATTCGCCTTGCAAGGAGAAGCTGAAATAAGATAAGGAGGCAGAAAAATGACCGATAATCAGCATTTAGCACCGCATGAAACGATGGAAGTACATGAGCTGCTTAACTTCAAAACAACTTCTGTTATGAAGTCAAAATTCCTGCAAGGTATCGTTTTTGATCATAAAATTAAACAGTTGATGGAAAAAGATGTGGAAGCTTCTGTACGTCAAATCCGTGATCTGGAGGAATTGTATGCAAAGTCAATGCTTTTAGAGGAGGGTGAAACGGATGCGTGATTACCTGGATCCGGAAAACGCCAAAGGTATGCCCGATTTAATGGATTCGGCCATCTGTACAGAAATGCTTATCACCGCCAAGTCAGCAGTAAATAACTATGCGATTGCGATTACCGAAGCGGTGCATCCTGAATTGAGACAAACATTGGTGCGCCATCTTGACGAAGCAATCGACATGCAGGGTGCAATCTCTGCCTTAATGGCCCAGCACAATTGGCTGTTTCCTGCTGACCCGAAAGCACAGTATCCATTTGACCGAAAAGCTGCCAATACAGCAATTGACGTTGTAAGTATGGACTTGTTTCCGTATGATACAGACCGCTTAGGTATGTTCGCCACACCGACCAATACCGAATCGAAGGAGAATCAGCAATGAAGGCAGTTACGTATCAAGGGATAAAGGATATTCGTGTAAAAGAAGTAAAAGCACCATCAATAAAAAAGCCGGATGACATTATTATCAAGCTGACAGCCTCCGCCATTTGCGGCTCGGATCTGCATTTGCTCCACGGCATGATGCCGAACCTGCCAGAAAATTATATTATTGGGCATGAGCCAATGGGTATTGTAGAGGAGGTAGGGCCAGAAGTAACCAAGGTGAAAAAAGGGGATCGAGTTGTTATTC
Organism: Terribacillus aidingensis; assembly: GCF_900215625.1. GTDB lineage: Bacteria > Bacillota > Bacilli > Bacillales > Amphibacillaceae > Terribacillus > Terribacillus aidingensis. The sequence goes on along the minus strand of NZ_OBEK01000005.1, from coordinate 196,718 downwards.
CATTCAACGTCAGCTGCGGCGAATGCTTCTTTTGTGAGCATCATTTAGAAAGTCAATGCGATAACAGCAACCCGAACGGCCAAATGGGTGCTTACTTTGGGTATTCAGATAATGCAGGCGGTTATCCGGGGGGGCAGGCAGAATACATGCGCGTGCCTTATGGGAATTTTGTTCCTTTCAAAATACCAGAAAGTTCAGAGGTAGCGGATGAGCAGCTTATTTTATTAGCAGACGCGGGATCGACTGCTTTTTGGTCGGTTGATAATGGCGGCGTGAAGCCAGGTGATACAGTCATTATCCTGGGCTGCGGACCGGTCGGCTTGCTGGCGCAGAAGTTCGCTTGGATGAAAGGTGCCAAACGCGTCATTGCGGTCGATTATATCGATTATCGGCTGCAGCATGCGAAACGCACCAATAATGTGGAAGTAGTCAATTTCGAGCAGCATGAGAATTCAGGCGAATATTTGAAAGAAATTACCAAGGGCGGCGCAGACGTTGTGATTGATGCTGTAGGTATGGACGGCAAAATGACACCGATGGAATTTATCGGGACTGGGCTAAAGCTTCAAGGCGGAGCACTCAGCGCCTTTGTTATGGCAGCCCAATGTGTCCGCAAAGGCGGTACCATCCAAGTGACAGGAGCATACGGCGGCAGGTACAATGCTTTTCCGTTCGGTGATATATTCCAGCGCAACGTCACGATAAAAACCGGACAAGCACCAGTCATTCACACCATGTCGTATTTGCACGGTTTGATGCAGGATCGAAAAATTGATCTGAGTGATATTGTGACGCATATTCTGCCGCTGGATCAAGCAAAGGAAGGCTATGAGAAATTTGATACGAAAACGGATGGCTGTATCAAAGTTATTTTAAAACCATAAAAGCACCCGGCGGGGTGCTTTTTATTATGCCAATTTATCAATCCACAGCTTCCGAAAATTCGGGTGTCCGAAACCTGTCAGCTTCAAATCCTGCAGGAGGGCAGTGTGCGTTCTTTCTTTTTGGATGGACTGCGGCTGGTCAGGCTCTTAACGGTAGAAAATATTATTGATTGTTCTGTTTATAGGACTGGTTACCAATCTGATTAAGGGGTGCAATAAACGGCTCGTTATGTATATCGGTTTTGCTTTGTTTGGGTTAGGAATTGCTATGATAGCTGGAAAGCCCGGGTCGTGCGGCGATAAAGGGAAATCTAAACTTATTTAAAAATGGAAAAAAAGCTGCCGTATCTTCGTAATAAAGTGAATAGCATGATAACGGAGGTGCAGCATGGGCACATATTATATCAAACAAAAGGTCTTCAGCTTTAAAGATAGCTTTTCTGTTTTTGATGCAGAACAACAGGAGATTTATCGGGTGACATCCAAGCTTTTCTCGATGCAGGATCGTTTGACGATAACGGATTTGAAGGATAATCCGCTTGTTGAAATTAAACAGAAACTCGCCTTTTGGAAGCCTAAATATGTAATTGAAGAAAACGGGAAACAAGTAGCTGAAGTAACGAAAAATTTCACATTCTTTAAAGCGAATTTTTCCCTGCAGCCGCAGAACTGGACATTGGTTGGAGATGTTTGGTCCCGTCAGTATACGTTAGCTGATGAGAATGGTCCGTTGATGCGTGTGAATAAAAAGTGGCTCTCATGGGGAGATACGTACGAGCTGCAGATGGAAGACGAGACGCGTCTGCTTACGTATATAGCCATCATGATTGTACTGGATATGGTGCTCCATAACGATAATAACGGATTCTCATTTGATGGCGGCGGTGGAGAATAAAAAAGGCAGCACGTGATGTGCTGCCTTTTTTTAGTGCTGTCCAGCTAGTTTCCGGGCAGAGGGGGCGGGTTCTCTTTGGTTAATTAGCTTTTCTAGATGTCTCCGGTAAAGGAACATAACAATCATATGAATTGGTGCTTGTGTATATTTATATACAATCCAAGGCAGAGCCGGAAGGTATTCGTGTATCGCCACAATAATCTCTTGCTTGCCTGGTATTTGGCGAAATTCAATTCGTCCTTGCTGGCTTTCTTTTGCGTTGGCAAACAGTCCGCCAGTTATATAGTACAGTGCGCGATGCGAAGTACTTCTTTCTTTTGCATAAGATAAGATCAGCAATGGCTTTTGCATGAATGACAGATAGATTTTGCAATTCAGCTGCTCATCCACTTCCGTTCGTACAAAGGGCCGCAGTGACTCGGAAACCCAATTCATATAATGTCTTGCAGCCCAGCCGGCATCCTTGCCGGAAGGGAGCGGCATACGCTGAACAGATCGGACATCTTGTCGCGGCGGAAGAGAAGGGATTTTAGGTTTCTTGCTCGAAGAACTTATGCTTTGCGCTTCTTCTTTCAGTGCCTGTTTGGCTGCTTTCTCAAATGTTACCCTGCCATCGCTGATTCCTTCTGCGTAGTGAGACTTGCTCGCAACCATTGGGTGAGACAAGCTCTCAATCAAAGGGTATACGGTTTCCTTTGGCATGCCGCTAACGAGGGAAACCCACAGGCGTGAGAGATTTACAGTAGGGAAGGGAACATTAACACTGCGAAAGTTCTTGCCCATAACATGTGCGAGGTTTTGGAGTAACTCTTTGTATGTCATCACTTCGGGTCCGCCAACGTCAATTGCTTTATTATCCACATCGCGATTCCCGACACTCTTCTGTAATGCGGTTAGTACATCAGCTAAAGCAATAGGATGTGTCTTCGTTCTTGTCCAGCTTGGCAGGATCATGACAGGCAGCCGATTCACTAACTTTTCCGCAATTGGAAAAGACGAACCTTTCGGGCCGACAATCAGACCTGCCCTTATAGTAGTTACAGGAACGCCATAAGATCCAAGAATCTTTTCTACTTCCAGTCTGCTGCGAAGGTGGCGCGAAAGCTTCTCCTCTGGCGGGATAATTCCACTTAAGTAGACGATTTGCTTAATGCCATTCTTTTTCGCTGCTTGAGCAAAGTTATCTGCAAGAATAACATCCATATCTTCAAAACTAGCTTGTGTTAGTTTTGCGGATGGTTTCATAGAATGAACAAGATAGACAGCAATGTCTGCTCCTTTCAGTCCTTTTTCTGTATCCACTTGGGAGAATAAATCGCATGACCGCCATGTGACTTGTTCTGTATTTTCCCGCTTATCGCCGCTGCGTGACAGCGCAATGATATCAAAGCTTTTTTTCAGTTTTTCCAAAAGGCGGCTCCCTATATAGCCGCTTGCTCCTGACAAAGCAACAACTGGCCGTTTTTTCTGTTCTGTCCGCATCTTATATTTCGCTCCTGTCTTCTTGGTTCTTGTCTTAAAGATACCCTTCTTCTGGCTGGTTGTAACACAAAAGACCTCCTCTGAAAAGAGAAGGTCAGCTTGGTGCGAGCGTAGGTTTATTCGCTGCTGTATATAGTTGTGCCAGGACAGTCTGAAGCTGATTCAATTCTTGCTGCAAATCAAGTTCGCTGTACGCTTGCAGAGCTGCAGGCTGTTTCGTGTGAAGGATGGTCAGTAAGTTCCCAAGCTGGTTTTGCAACGCATCATACTGCGCATCAGATAGCGTTTCGTTCCGTTTCTGGAAAGCCATAAGCAAATAGCCTGCGTGCTGTGTGTGCATAATAGCTGGCCAAAGAATTTCTGCGTGCTGTTGGGAAGCAGAAAAATCTCCAAGGCTTCGTTCATATGCAGCGCGCAATCCTATCAGACTGTTTGTTAGTTTTTTCATCTGTTTTCGTTCTTGCTTATCTGTATGAATGGCGTGAAGCAGCTCTTGCATATGCTGTATGGTGTCTTTTAGTAAAAATGGCAAGAAGCGAGAGTGAATACCTCTCCAAAAAAGCAAGACAGCTGTGATCGCAATGATGCTGCCGAAAATTGTATCGACAACTCTGGCTGTCACAAAATAACTAATTGCATTGCCGGGATTCATTGTTTCCACGATGATCAGCACAAGTGGTGCAATAAACATGTTGGCAAAGACATAGTTTCTTACAATAGATAATTCCACGCAAAGCTGCAATATACCAACAGCAGCAATTAAGTAGTAGCCTGACGGTTCTAGTGACAAAATCAGCCCCCCAATTAAGGTGCCGACAATCGTACCAAGCGACCGCTGGATTGCCCGGTGGATCGTAAGGGTTGTATTAGCGCCGATCAGTACAGCTGCACACGCTACAGGCACCCAATAGGGGCGGTTGAATCCTAAACTATGTGCCAGCAGGGAGGCAATCATGATAAACAGTCCGTAAAACATAGCATGCCGGACAGTGAGATTGGTAAACGAGATACCGCTGACAAGCACCCTCCAAGCAGATTCTGTTTTAACTGAGGTGGATCCTTCTGCTTCCTGCTGCGAGGCTAACGCATAGGCCTGCTCTACTTCCAGCTGAAGCGTTTTTAACGATTCACAGGAGGTGTTATGTGCTGGCCAATTTCCTTTTGCATCTTCTATTGCATCTATTACAGCGTGGAGCTGTGCTTCAATCGGTTTCAGCTGTTCTGATGTCAAATTAGCGTTTTTGAGCTGCGTCATTGTATGGAAGATATCTGTCGCAAGCTCGTGCAAGTGCAGTGTGCTTGGCTTTCGTTTACTGCCATAAATAATGCGGTCGGCTTGCTTTAATGTCAGAACAGTTACATGCTGCATCTGATAGAAGGATGGTGTTCCAATAGCTTGCAGCATCGCCATCAGCTGACGATAAGATTTTACAATAACTTGTTTTTCATGATTCTTTTTTGCCCAAAGCCAGCTGGACATTGCAAGCAGCCAGGAAAGTGCTCCGCCAAGTAAGACGTAAAAACCTCTTTCCCAGGCACTTTGCGGATCAACTGGCAATCCTGTGGCCAAGCAGAAGATGAGGACAAAGAACATAGGGCCGGGTATAACAAGCTGGAAGGTGTTCAAGACATAAAAGGCGATTACACCGATGACTCCAGCAACAATGGATAAGGTGAACATAAACGGTGCAAGTAATGTTCCAAGAACCATGGCAATTGTAAGGCAGACAGCAACTGCAGCCAGTTTCTTGGCGCGTTGTTTATAAGTTTCTGCACCTATATATAGGAAAGTGAAAGCGCCAAGTGCAGCGGAGAACCCATGGATAATATCGCCGAGCAGCAAGCCGATTAATATCGGCAAACAAGTGGCGAGACCAGATCCAATTGCTCTGTTCCAAGGGAATGCTGCTGATCGGACACGCAGAGCATCGCGAAGTGCAAGTCGTGTTGGTGCTTGTGGCAATTGATATTCTTTCATATAAAATCCCTTCTTTACTAACCATAATCCCTATAGAAAAAGGGCTTAATCAGAACTATTATATTGTAATGCAATTCACAAACTAATTCAATCGAGTGAAGTAAATAGAGGTGGTTCTGTAAAGTGAATCCTTTAATCAAAATGATTGCAACGCGTTCATTTTTACTTTTTAATGTTATGATAATAGGTATACAAGAAATTTATTATTGCGCTAATAAAGGAGCGATAGTTAAATGTCGAAAAAGAAGAAACCAGCAGGCAATACACCGCAGGCCGCTTCCAAAACATCCAAAGTCATTGTATGGATCGTACTGGCAATTGTCTTATTGGTTGTTGCATTGGTACTGATAAATTCTTACACAGGATCATCTAGTGACGAAGCAAAGGGAATTAGTTACGAAAATCAGCCAGTCTTCGGCGATGAAAATGCGCCGGTCAAAATAGTGGAATTCGGTGACTATAAATGTATCCATTGTCAGGACTTCCACGATCGTAACTTCCCGGTTATTGATCAAGAATTGATCCAAACCGGCAAAGCGAGCTTTTACTTTATGAATATGCCGATTATTAATCAGCAATCAAATGAAGCCGCGCATTTTGCAGAATCTGTTTACCAAGTGCTTGGAGATGATGTATTCTGGGACTTTCATGATGCATTATACGAAGAGGACTTGAACACAGCATTCTCTGAAGAACTGTTTATGGACAAGCTCCGTAATATTGTCAGCACAGAAGAAGCTGAAGAAGTGCTGCATGTGTATCAGGAGGATGGAACCGAGGACGCGGTTAAATCAGACAAAGAGACGGCAGCAGATCTCGAAGTCAAAGGCACTCCTACTATATTTGTAAACGGAAAACTATTCGAAGGCGAAGACATGAATGACTTGATAGAAATGGTGAACAAGGAAACACAGGGGGCAAATTAATGAATAAAAGCCTCCTCATTGCTTGGATAGCTGCGCTGCTTGCTACATTGGGCAGCCTCTATTTCAGTGAAATTATGAAATTCGTTCCATGTACACTATGCTGGTACCAGCGGATTCTGATGTACCCAATGGCTATTATTCTAGGTATCGCATTTTACAAAAATGATTTGCGAATCTATCAATATACATTGCCGCTTAGTATCCTGGGATTTCTGATTTCTGGGTATCACTATCTGCATCAAAAAGTACCTGCTCTGCAGGACGCTAGTCTTTGTTCAAGTGGTGTGCCTTGTTCCGGTTATTATATCAACTGGCTCGGGTTCATTACGATTCCATTGCTGGCTTTTACTGCATTTACGATTATCACAATCTGTTTGTTTGTCTTGCGCAGTAAGCGTGCATAAATAAAAGCATTTGCCGATCTGGCAAATGCTTTTTCTTATAATATAGTGATTTGCAGTAAGGATGGAATGAGCAGTCCTGCCCAGACCAATGTCATACCAGCAGCCATAATCATTCCAATGGTAGAGAAAGTTCCTTCTTGTTCTCCGTACTCCATGGCTTTATTTGTACCTACACCGTGCGCTCCCATGCCGAGCGCCAGCCCGCGGGCGACGGGTGATTTGAGGGCCATAAGGCGAATGACGTAAGGGCCGATGATGCCGCCTATTACACCAGTGACAATCACAAATACCGTTGTCAGTGTTGGTAAGCCGCCAATCGTTTTTGATACTTCAATCGCAATAGGTGTTGTAATAGACCGAGGCAGAATACTGATGAGCAGATCGCCGTTGAAATGTAAGACGAGACTAAGCAGTAAAGAAGACCCAATCGCTACGAGTGTTCCAGCCGCAATACTGGTTAAGATAATCGTAATGTTTTTTCGTAACAGCGGTGCGTGTTTATAAATGGGTATGGCGAATGCAACCGTTGCAGGTCCGAGCATATGTGTCCAAAGGCTGGATGATAATGCATAATCACTGGGCTGCAAGGAAGACAACTGAATGATAGCAATCAAAATCAACGGACACAGCAGCAGCGGGTGAAAGAATGGCAGCGGCCATTTTTTATAAACAACCTTTGATGCGCGATAGATAACATAGGTTACAATCGTGCCGATTAAAATGATTAGCGCAGTTGTCATGAATGATGCTCTCCTTTCCTTTTTCGTCGGTACAGTCTTTCGGCAGTAAACCCAGTAGCGGCCATCACGATGAAGGTGCTGACCAGAATTAGCAGCAGCGTCTCCAGTCCTTGCCAGTTTAGAATCTCTTTGTAATTCAGAATACCAACAGCTGAAGGGACAAAGAAAAGCAGAAGTTCAGCTAACAGCCAGCCCCCTGCTTTTTCAATCCACTCCAACTTGACGATACCTGCAAACAAGCTTAGTAATAATAAGACCAGACCTACAATGGAGCCTGGTACCGGAAGTGATAATATATGTGCTAAGCCGACACCGGCAAAATAAAATACGTGAATGAGCGCTAGCTGAGAAAGGATGGTAATAGTTTTACGAACCATGAATCTTCCTCCTAACGGAAATTATCGATATCTTTTTTATTGATAACTCCATCATACTGCTGCATCACGTATTCGTAAAATACATATATCTTATAGTATATATAACTTACAGTTATATTGGATTACAGGAAGAACTCAATGAACCTTCTGCCTGCATAAGAAATATACTTCTCCTTTTTCGTAATAATAGCCAGATTCCAAGGGATAGAAGGTGTTAAATCAATAATACGTATATCTGCATTGTACGTACGATTGCAAATTGACTCTGGGAGTACGCTGACGCCTAAATTAGCCGCTACCATTTCACTGATAAAATCCCATTGCGCACTTTTAAAGAGAATATGAGGTTCAAACCCTTCTTCAATACAACGTTTTCGCATAATATCGTGCAGCGCAAACTCCTCGTTATAGAAGATAAAGTCTTCATTCCTTAACTCTTTTAATTCAACAAGATTTCGATCCGCCAGCGGGTGCTCCCGATGAACCATCAGCTTCATTTCTTCTTCGACTATCGGATAATAATTAAACTCTTTCGCATCTATTGGCATCACAGCGACACCTAGCTCGAATTCTCCTTCATCAACAGCTTTCACGACGCGAGCTGCGCCGTATTCGGTTATATTGATTGTGACATTTGGGTATGTCTGATGGAAGCGAGCCATTACTTTTGGAAAGAAGAGACTTCCGATAATCGGCGGAATACCAATTGTGACAGCTCCCTGCTGTAAGTCAGTAAGATCTTGGAGAGTCGTCTGCATTTCATCTAATTGTGCAAGTACTTGCTGGCTGTACGTATAAACAACTTTACCGGCATCTGTTAAAGTGCTTGATTTGTTCGAACGTTTGAACAATGTGATGCCCAATTCCTCTTCCAGACTTTTGATGGTCTTGCTTAGTGCTGGCTGGGAGATATGCAAGTTTTCTGCTGCTTTCGTGAGTCTCTTTTGTTTTACAATTTCGACTAGATAGCGTAGCTGGCGCAATTCCATGTTAATTCCGTCCTTTCTTTTGTTCTAGTATACCCATTTCTGCTGCGGAGAGAAATGCTATAATACAAGGACTAACAGATAAAAGGAGTCCTGCAGATGGGTTACGAGATAAGTTCATTGACTGCCGATGATGCATATACAGTCTTACACTGGCGTTATTCCCCGCCTTACGATCTGTACAACCTTACCTATACGGAAGGTGCGGTAATGATGCTCATGGTAGGTGACTATTACGGCGTGTACGAAAATGGTTCCCTGTTTGGCTATTTCTGTGTCGGAGAAGATGCGCAGGTTCCTGGCGGCGATTACAGTGACAAATCTTATTTGGATATCGGGATTGGAATGGCGCCGCAATTAACTGGACAGGGGAGAGGGAAGGTCTTCTTTCGCGACATCCAAAATTGGATCAATCAAAATAAGCAGCAAACACGGCTCAGACTTACGGTTGCAGCATTCAATGAACGAGCAATTCATCTATATGCGAATGCCGGATTTTGGGAAGCGGGTCGTTTTGCGCGTGATTCAGATCAATTATTATTCCTTGTTATGACAAAGAGCCCATGTTAACGCATGGGCTCTTATTTATGTTAGGGCTATTTCCGGATTATAAGCAGAGACGTCAATCGTTGGTTCTTCGCCCAGCACGAGCTTCGCAAGCTGAGAAGCGATATAAGGTCCCATTGTAAGACCTGATGCTCCTAAGCCATTAATAACGTGCAAATTATCGTGACCTGGCATTTGGCCAAATACCGGCAGAAAACCTGGGGTGAATGGGCGGAAGCCGACCCTTGTTTCGGCTAAGCCTGCTTGTTCCAGTCCCGGAGCTACTTGGAATGCTTTGTTTAATACTTCATGAACACCGCCTGCTGTAATGCGCGTATCCATCTCGGTGTCATTTTCATGTGTCGCACCAGCAACGATTTTACCATCTGGAAATGCCAGCAAGTATTGATCATTAGGCGGCATAATAACTGGCCATTCAGCTGTTTGTGTGTCTGTTAGCTGCAAGTGGCAAATTTGCGCTTTCTGAAAGCTGACTTGCAGATTATAGCCTAATGGCTTTAACAGCTGCTTTGCCCAAGCGCCTGCTGTAACAATGACATGATCAGGCAAAAGTACTTCATTGTCTGCTGTCACGGCTATATTTCCATCGTTTAACGACAATGCTGCCTCAGCTTGGATAAAACGGGCTCCGTGTTTTTTTGCTGCTCGGTGTAAGCTGTTCCGTAATGCTCTGCCGTCAACCCGTGCTGCTCCGCTGACATGGACAGCGCCGTAGCCAGGTGCAAGCATCGGAAACAGCTTGCGTGCGGCCGCTTCTTCAAGCTGTGTAATGGTGCCGATTTCCGGGGCGTCAGCTTTCCGCTTTTCTGCCCGTTCCCGCATTCCGTCCAGTTTTTTTTGATCATGATGTAAGCTAATTGCGCCTACACGAGCGTAGCCTGTTTCTTCTTCACCGTCTTGACGCAGCTCCTCGATAAGTTGGGGGTAGTAACTGGCGCCGCCTTTCGCTAACCGGTACCAATCCTTATTTCGGCGCTGTGACAGCCATGGGCAGACAATTCCTGCTGCGGCGTCTGTAGCTTGTCCTGTATCAAAACGATCGATGACGGTTACTTGCATGCCTGTTTTCGCAAGTTGGTAAGCAGTCGCCGATCCTGCTATTCCTGCTCCTATTACTGCTATGTGCATATCGAACATCCTTTTTCTTCATTTCGCTACGAGTATAACATAAATAGAATCATCTTTTTTTCAGTACCAAATTGAGCGAAGTTGTAGTATAAGTTAGAAGTAGATGAAAAATTTGATAAAAGGATCTGTATAAACATGGTGACAAAAAGCCGCAAATTGTTTCAGCGTATTAAAATTAATCCGCCGCAATTCTTTGCTTTAGGGTTCCTTGTATTAATTGGGTTAGGAACGTTTTTATTGATGCTCCCGTTTGCTACTGCTGACAGACATCACCTGTCTTTTGTAGATGCTTTGTTTGAAGCTACGTCTGCTGTCAGTGTGACAGGGCTGGTAGTGGCGGATACCAAGACAACTTTTACACTATTTGGCCAAATCGTGCTGTTATGTCTTATTCAAGTTGGCGGATTAGGATTCATGACACTGACGGTTTTTATTGCTTTATTGCTCCGGCGCAATATAACCTTTGAAGAGCGTCATCTAGTCAAAGAATCGCTGAATCAAGATTCCTATGAGGGCATCGTCCGTATGGTACGTTTTGTGATTTTGTTTGCAGTGATTTGTGAGCTGATTGGAACGGTCATTCTCGGGTTGCATTGGGGAGATCGGTTTGGCTATCCGAAGTCCTTCTACTATGGGCTGTTCCACTCTATTTCTGCATTCAATAATGCTGGTTTCGATATTATGGGTGATTTTAGCAGCATGACGGCATTTACAGGTGATATAACTGTTAATGTAACACTTACGTCACTGCTGATTTTAGGCGGAGCTGGTTTCATTGTAATAGCGGATCTTTTCCAGAAAGTAAAAACAAAGAAGCGGATTACCCTGCATACGAAAGTAGTTCTGTGGATGACAGCTATTCTGATAATTGCCGGAACAGCAGCTATCTTTGTTTTGGAGTACAACAATCCAGCTACGATTGGAAACTTTTCTTTAAAAGATAAGCTGCTTGCTTCTTACTTTCATGGTGTTGTCCCTCGGACAGCGGGCTTTAACTCTTTAAATACAGGAGATTTATCACTTGGTTCGCAGCTCGTGACCATGGCGCTCATGTTTATTGGCGGCGGAACAGGGGGGACTGCAGGCGGTATTAAGGTCACGACCTTTGCTATCCTGCTGTTAGCAGTATGGGCATTGATTAAAGGCAGGCAGGAAGTAAATATGAGCAACCGGAGACTGCCTTTGGATTTAGTATTCCGGGCTTTTTCCATCACCACATACTCTGTTTTGCTTGTCTCGGTGTTCGTATTCCTGCTCTCCCTAACGGAAACAGGTTTCGGCCTTAACATCATTGCTTTTGAAGTACTTTCTGCCTTTGGCACAGTAGGCATGTCGCTTGGATTAACGACGGAACTGACAGAACCAGGAAAAATGCTGCTATCCATTCTTATGTTCATGGGAAGAGTTGGCCCGATTACGATTGCATTTGCACTGGCTTTTCGCACCAAAACCACTGCTGTACGAAATCCGGAGGAACGAATTATTATTGGTTAGATGCGTACGCATGTATCCGTTTTCGGTTTCTCTTATCTTATATTTCAGATAGAATAGGGCTTACATTATAAAAGAGTAAGGAGTGACTAAAGTGGATAGAAAAGAAATAGAGATATTAGAGTTGTTAGAAAAGAATGGGAGAATGGATGTACATACAATCGCCCGCATGGTGGAGCTTTCACCGGAGGAAGTGGAGCGGGCAATTCAGAAATTCGAGGACCAGCAAATCATACACGGTTACTCTACGCTGATTGATTGGACGGATGTACTCGGGTATGAAGGCGTAACGGCAATGATTGATGTAAAGGTGACCCCTGTAAGAGGAAAAGGGTTTAATGATGTTGCCGAACGCATTTATCGTTTCCCGGAAGTGAAAGCTGTGTACTTGATGTCAGGCGCTTATGATTTGTCTGTCTCAGTAGAAGGGAAAACGATGTCACAAGTTGCACGCTTTGTATCGGAGAAACTATCCACTTTGGATACAGTTATTTCGACGACAACGCATTTTATTCTGAAGAAGTACAAACATGATGGCATTATTTTCGGTGAGGATGACGATAACGACCGCAGAATGCCGGTGAGCCCATGAGTTCGGATACAAGCCGCTTTATTGCGGAGCATGTCGATTCGCTTAAGCCTTCCGGAATCCGCCGCTTCTTCGATTTAGCTTCGACGATGGAGAACGTTATTTCTTTAGGTGTAGGAGAACCGGATTTTGTTACGCCTTGGAATGTGATTGAAGCTAGTTATCACTCATTGGAACAAGGCTACACAGCTTATACCGCTAATGCGGGACTGCTTGAATTGCGGGGATTGATTGCAGAATACTTGCAGTCTGCTTACGCTGTTCCTTATCGGGCAGAGGATCAAGTGATTGTAACAGTAGGTGCAAGTCAGGCGATTGATATTGCATTGCGGGCAATTTTGAATCCAGGCGATGAAGTAATCATTGTGGAACCTTGTTTTGTAGCGTATGCGTCTGCAGTTACGCTTGCGGGTGGAGTGCCGGTTTCTGTTGGAACGCAAGCAGCCAATGAATTCAAACTGCAGCCGGAAGAATTGGCAAATAGCATTACGAAAAAAACGAAGGCTATTATTTTATGTAATCCCAATAACCCGACTGGCACCATGATGAGCCGGGAAGAGCTATTGCCGATTGCAGATTTAATCCAAACACATGATTTGCTCGTTTTATCGGATGAAATTTATGCAGAACTCAGCTATGACGAAGGCTATGTCAGTTTTTCGAGTTTACCAAATATGCATGAACGCACGATCCTTATCTCTGGTTTCTCCAAGTCATTTGCTATGACCGGCTGGCGTCTGGGATATGCTGCAGGCCCGGCCGCATTGATTCAAGCGATGACAAAGATCCATCAGTACACCATCATGTGCGCGCCGACGATGGCGCAGTATGGCGCAGTGGAAGCACTTCGCAGCGGCTCGGCAAGTGTAGAACAGATGAAAAAAAGCTACCGCCAGCGCCGGAACTTTGTTATGACTGCCTTTGAAGAAATGGGCTTGATGACGAACAGGCCAGGCGGAGCATTTTATATTTTCCCATCGATCAAGGAAACAGGCTTGTCTTCGGAAGAGTTTGCCGAGGCTTTGTTAATGGAGGAGAAAGTAGCTGTCGTACCAGGAAATGTATTTGGTGAGAGCGGTGAAGGTTATATTCGCTGCTCGTATGCAACTTCGATGAAACAGCTGACAGAAGCAATGAAACGAATCAAGCGTTTTGTAGAGAGTCGGCTAACATAAGAAAAGCCCTGCCAGTATGATCTGGCAGGGCTTTTCGTTTTATTCATCAAGCAATAACTTGTCACGTCCAAATTGGAACCAGTTTTTCACAAGCTGTTTTTGATCTTTATCAAGGCTGGTAAGGCCTTGATCAGATTCTGCTGCAAATACAGCGTCACTATATAGCTTGCCTAATTCATGAACATGATCATGATGACGCTGGAAAATCGTGAAATTCAAAGGATCTTCTTCCGTTGCATTTTCATTGCTTACAACGACAATGCCGTCTGTTAATCTAGTCATGATTGGCGAACCGCCGACAAATTTTTGAATGCCTTGCGGGTCTGCTGGTACGGACTTGGCTTGAAAGTCTCTTTCTGGTTTAAGGACAAGTGCTGATATCTTTGCCATGGTAACTCTCTCCTTCGAAGCTTTTCTTCCATTAAAGCATAAAGTAATCCTAGTCGCTATTACTCTGCTTTTGTCGGAACCCAGCCTTTCATTTGGAGGATGATTTTCCATAGTTGTTCAGGGATACCGTGACGATCTTCGCGGGCAGGATCGATTAAACGGATAATCTCGTCTTCGCGGCCTTCTTTAAGCTTCGTAGCAAATGCTGGATCAATCAGCATCTCACGGCCCAGTGCAATAAGCGGTACATCTGTTGCTTTTGCTGCAGCAACATCCTCAGCAGAATAAAGGGAGCCGACACCAATCAAAGGAATACGTCCGTTGATGCGCTCCTGCAGCAAGTCGATACGCTTGGCATTTGTGTCTGCTCCGCGACGTGCTGTGGAGTGGAAATCCATTAGCGATACATGCAGGTAGTCCAGCGGCTGTTCCACAAGCGCATCCATTAGTTCAAATGTTTCTTTCATCGTCAATCCAGGCGTCTCTGGTTCTTCTGGAGAGAAGCGGTAGCCGATGATGAAGTCGTTTGATCCGTGTTTTTCTACTGCTTTTTTCACCTTGTCAATGACTGCTAATGGGAAGCGCAGACGTTCGCCCCATTCATCTTCACGGCGGTTGGAAAATGGTGAAAAGAACTGCTGGATAATATAACCGTTTGCTCCATGAATCTCAACACCGTCAAAGCCTGCTTCAATCGCACGGCGTGCAGCTTCACCGAAGTCTGCGATGATTTGTTCAATTTCGGCTGGTTCTAATGCGCGCGGAGTTGCCGTACCTTCTTTCTCAACGGCACTTGGCGCAACAATGTCACCATTTGGTACTAGTTCAGCTACCGCTTCACGGCCGCCGTGATGCAGCTGGATAATTGCTTTGGCGCCTTCTGCTTTGATTGTGTCTGCTTGTTTCTTTAATCCAGGAATATCTGTATCGTGCGCGATAGATGGCTGTCCGGGAAATGCTTTACCGCTGTCAGATACGTTAGATGCAGCAGTGATAACCATTCCAATGTCTTTAGAGCGCTGTGCAATATATGTGAGCTCCTGATCGGAAATCGTACCGTCGGGGTTTGATGCATAATGTGTCATCGGAGCAAGTACGAACCGATTTTTTAATGTAACGCCATTTGGCAGTGTTAAGTCTTCGAAAAGTGGTGCATATTTTTCATTCATAAGTTATGATGCCTCCTCTTGTATGGACTTTATTCTAGACAGTTGTGAAAAAGGTAGCAAACAAAATGCTCATTCGTAACCGAGTTACCAATTGTAACAAGACATCTGCCAAAAGGTCTTGCAGACATGCTATACTGTTGACATAACACAGACAGGAGTAAGAACAGCATGTTAAACAAATACGATTATTATTATGGTGCCTTCCTTTCTAAGCTCGTATCCATGCAGATTGTGCCTGCTCTAATTGAAGAAAGTAAGGAAAGGCGCGTTTACCAATTAGAAACTGGTGCAAACCGGATGAAGGTGTATTCCAAGTATGCAACGAGTGCAACAAGTACATGGAACTTCCGTTTTTCAGAGGAAGAGCGCGATCGGCTGCTGCAATGGTCGGCAGAAGAGCGAAAGCAGTTATTTGTGCTAATTTGCAGCAAAAAAGACCTCTTAGGCGGAGAAATTGCGATTTTGACGTTTGATCAGCTGCTGGCATGCATGGATGTCCGGGACAAGTATAAAGAAGCCAGCTGCCGTGTGGCGATTAAGAAAAAGAAGCATAGTCCATTCCTTTATGCATATGGAACATCCCGCAGCTTGGATGATGCACTGCCAATTACACGAAATTTTGCAGATTTATTATTGCATAGATCGGTTCCTGAACCAGTATAAAGCGTGTATAGCGAAATGAGCTATACACTTCTTCTGAACCGGAAAGAAAGCGGATACAAAACGTTATACAAAGGACTAAATATCTACTACAATAGCAATAGAAATCATAAAGGAGATAGCTTATGGGGAGAACCTTTTCTGTGCAAAAGGTGCTAAATAATAATGTACTCATTGCCATTAACCAGGAAGAAAAGGAGGTCGTGCTGATTGGCAAAGGTGTAGGCTTTGGCAAAAAGACCGGAAGCGAATTGGAAGATGGCGAATTCGAAAAGTTGTTTGTCCTGCAGGATGAGAAAGAGCAAACAAGCTACAAACAAATACTGGATCATATTGACGAAGAGCTGGTAGCAGTAATGAATGATGTAATTTATATGATCGCAGAGCAAATGGATCAGCCGCTGAACGAACATATCCACATTGGCTTGACTGATCATTTGGCCTTTGCAATGAAACGTCTGGAGCAAGGACTTGATATTAAAAATCCATTCGCCGTAGAAACGAAGTTCATTTACCCGAAGGAATACAAAGTAGCGAGTGAGGCGGTAACACTTCTGAATAATCGGCTTGGCATCCAGCTTCCTGAGGGAGAAGTTGGTTTTATCGCTCTGCATATCCACAGCGCTTGTATCAATCAGCCGGTAGGGGAATTAAGTCAATATACGAGACTGATTGCAATGATGTTTAAGGTGATTGAAGACAGTCTAGCTATTACAGTGGACCGGGAAAGCATCCATTACATCCGGCTTGTGCGGCATATTCGGTTTACAATCGACCGGGTACAGCAAGGAGAGCAAGTTCGGGAACCGGAAAAGATCTTGAATCTATTGAAAACAGAATATCCATTGTGCTATAATACTGCCTGGAAGCTAGTCAAAATATTACAGCAAACGTTAAGACGTCCAGTACAAGAAGCAGAGGCGGTCTATCTCACTTTGCATTTGTACCGTTTGACCAATAAAATATAATGTGCATGGTATTTATACGTGTAACTTATTTGATTAGGCATGAGGATAAAAGAATGCACAAGAAGAATTTAATTCTTTTTGTGTTACTTATTTTATCTCTCGTGTCTTTTTTCACGACCTTATGTAAACGTTATCAAATCAGTATTATCTTGGAGGTGTAAGGATGAAAAATGCATTCGGCATCTTGCAGAAGATAGGTCGGGCGCTTATGATTCCTGTTGCCATTTTGCCGGCTGCAGGTATTTTACTCGCGTTAGGGGATGCGCTGCAAAATCCGGATTTATTAATGGCTGTTGAATTCTTGAACAGTTCCTGGGTGCAGCTGATCGCCACCGTTATGCAAAGTGCCGGAGATATCGTCTTTGCTAATTTGCCTTTGTTGTTTGCTGTAGGGGTAGCGATTGGACTCACCAATGGAGACGGTGTAGCGGGTATTGCGGCAATCATTGGTTATCTGATTATGAACGTCACAATGAGCGCTGTGCTAATCGCCAATGGAGTCATTCCTTCTGACAGCATAGAGCGCGCGTCATTCTTTAGTGGGAATCACCCAGCGTACACGATGATGCTGGGCATACCTACGCTCGCAACGGGCGTATTCGGAGGTATTATTGTCGGCGTACTGGCAGCTGTCATGTTCAACAAATTTTACAAAATTGAATTACCGCAATACCTAGGTTTCTTTGCCGGAAAGCGATTCGTACCAATTGTCACATCACTTGCTGCTTTGGTGCTCGGTGTAGCAATGCTAGTCGTTTGGCCGCCAATCCAGCAAGTGTTAAACAGCTTTTCGAACGGGCTGTTGTCTTCGAATTTGACACTGACCGCCTTCATATTTGGTGTCATAGAGCGTGCATTGATTCCATTCGGCTTACATCATATTTTCTATTCACCGTTCTGGTATGAGTTTTTCAGTTATACAAACTCAGCTGGAGAAGTAATTCGCGGTGATCAGCGAATCTTTATGGAACAAATCAGAGACGGATCAGAGCTGACAGCAGGTACATTCATGACGGGTAAATATCCATTCATGATGTTTGGTTTACCAGCAGCAGCTTTGGCTATCTATCACGAAGCAAGTCCTGCAAGAAGAAAGATAGTCGCTGGTCTGATGGGTTCCGCAGCATTGACCAGCTTCTTGACAGGTATAACAGAACCGCTTGAGTTCTCCTTCTTGTTTGTGGCACCGCTGCTGTTCGCGGTACATTGTGTGTTTGCTGGTCTTTCCTTTATGGCAATGCACATGCTTAACGTCAAAATCGGGATGACTTTTTCTGGTGGATTTATAGATTTCTTTCTTTACGGCATCTTGCCAAATCGGACGGATTGGTGGCTTATCCTTCCGGTTGGTTTCGTATTTGCAATTATTTATTACTGCGGATTCCGTTTCGCAATCCGTACATTCAATCTCATGACACCAGGCCGTGAAAAAGCAGACGAGAAAGAGCCAATTAGAAGCAGATCTCATTCAGGTACATTCGCTTATCATGTGTTGGAAGCAATGGGTGATAAAGAAAATATTAAGCACTTGGATTCGTGTATTACTCGTCTTCGTGTCACGGTTAACGATAAGAATAATGTTGATAAAGAAGCACTGAGAAAACTGGGGGCAGCTGGTGTAATGGAAGTGGGCAATAACATACAAGCTATCTTTGGCCCAAAATCAGAAGGCTTGAAAGAGCAGATACAGGATATTATTCTCGGGAAGACACCGAGAACACTAGCAGAAGCTGTGCAAACACAGGGAGTGGCCAACTCAAAAGAGGATGTGATAAAGCGTCCCTTTGATAATGACCCAGGTGCGCATGTCTTTGTTATTCCGATGTCCGGAACACTTCGCGCTTTAGAAGATGTACCGGATATCGTTTTCTCTGAAAAGTTAATGGGAGACGGGTTTGCTATTGAACCGATAGATGGAACTGTTGTTTCGCCGATTAACGGAAAAGTGATCAATGTCTTTCCGACAAAGCATGCAATCGGTCTGCAAGCAGTTAATGGCCGGGAAATGCTGATTCATATCGGTTTGGAAACAGTCAATTTGAAAGGTGCTGGCTTGGAGGTTTTCGTAAAAGAAGGAGAGCGAATAACTGTCGGTCAAAAGTTATTTAAAGCGGATTTAGAAAAGATTAAACCGCTTGTCCCGTCTGTGATAACACCAATCGTATTCACTAACCTGGGAGCGGCAGAAAAAGTTATTTTCCGAGAAGGTGAACAAGTGAAAATCAAGCAAGCTAATAAAGTGACAATAGAATCTTACTAAATGTAAAGAGACTGGAACATAACTGTTTAAGCTATACAAAAATCCAAACAACAGTAGCATTGTTTGGATTTTTTGCATGGAAACTAAGTTAAGAGCACCGCTTCGGAAATACACTCCGCTTTCCTGCGGGCGGCAGCCGTCGGAGGACTGCATTAAACAAGTATGGATGAGTTAATCGTTCGCTTTTGGGATGAATTAATCTTGTTTTGCAAGGCTCTTAATATGTGTTTCTCCAACTTTAAATGCAGCATTTGTAAAATTAGTAAAACACAGCATTGAATCTCGGCAATAACTTTCTTTACTTATATTTTTCCAGCCATTGCTTCCATTTTGACTTACCTGCTTGAAGTATAGATTCCGCTGTACGGGCGTGTTTATGTTTCTGATATTCTATATAACTTGCAGATGCGATTAACAAGAAGCCTGCACCAATCAAGTAGAGCCACCATGGTGCACTTCCCCATAATGGGCGTGTTTGGAAAAATAGATTGAAGACAACTGTAATCGTTCCTGTGAGGAAGTAAGCTCGGTACTTTCGTATAAAACCGACAATTGCAGCGAGTAAAGAAATGCTTCCTAACGATATAGCATCGTAAATTGTCATACTTGCTAATCCATCCAGAACAAGAATACCAAATCCGATGGCCAGTAAAATCAGCTCAATATGCGGTGTTACGTCTGGGTCGTAGAAGAAGACCCGTAAGATGATGAGCACCAGCAATGCAATTGGTACAACATAAAGCTCTGTTAAAAGGTACGGACTAATAGGAAGGTTTTGCAATAGCAGCATATACGGATAGAGACAAGCGAACAATGCTCCGAACCTGACATAACGCCTCTCAGACCTTGGGTGTGTATTGACGCTAATGGCAAATAACATTGCCGGAACTGTCAGACTGAACAGTACCTCAGCCCAGCCTGATTGATAGGCCATGACGCCTGTCAGACTGCCGACGATTGTATAAACGACGGCACCGATACGGTAGATATCTGCTCTTTCCCATATAAACTTAGCATCGCTTTCGGCTATAACCGATTGATATTGCGTAAAGCTCGTTGCAATTAATGCGACAGCACCTGCAAGCAGTAAGTATGCTGTGCGGATTTCCTCTCCAATTGTTCCGTACAGGAGCGAAATGGCTAAAAGCAAAAGCAAGGTGATAGAAGACAGGATTATTCGCTGCCAATGATGCTGCTGGTAAATAGCAACAACGCCGATAACGATTGAGAGCAGGACGATTTCCCACGAAAACAAAACGGTAAGCTCAGCCACTGCAAACAAAAGAACTACATTATATACAATTAGAAGACTTAATCTCAAGAATGCCTGCCATCCAGGCAGAAGCTTATAAATAGCGGCTATGCAGATCGCCGTAATAGCTGCTGCTATTGTCATGAGATGTGACAAATCTGTATAGCTGCTTAAGTGTGTGACGGCTATAAGAAACAAAATAGTAATACCAGCACTTGCAAAGGTGTTTTTTTCGATTGTCCGCTTTGTATAAGAAGCGGAAACAGCAAGGTGCAGGAATGGTACGATCAGCCATGCTGGCGGGATGGAGTCAAAGCTTTGCAAGCCCAATACCCACATGATGGAGAATAGATTGATAATGTGACTGCACCAGAAGAAATATAAAGAACCAACTTTAGCTTTCTGATCAATCAGGATGCTGACTGCCAGCAGCGCTGCTCCGCATAATAGTACATAAGCGGTTAACGTATTCGATCCTGAAATGTTGAACAGGTTTTGCAGAGATCCATATGCCAGAAGCAAGGAAACGAGTACAGATGCCCACAATGTGTTTCTGCGGAACACATACAACGCAGCGAATTGCACGATAACACTGATGAATGACACGATGGAAATTGTCGGTGCCGGCAAATCCCACGTTAGAAACGCTAGTATCGTAGCTAAGCTCTGGAAGATTTGGCCGGTCAGGAAGAATGACAGAAACAGCGGCTGATGGTGATAACGCCGGAATAAGAGGGCTGCTATCACAGTTATCAGTGCAATGCATGTCATATGGCCAGGAATACCAAAGTGCTGCTGGTAATAATCGCTTTCGATATACAGTCGGTAACCGGCTAGAATCAAGGCGGCGATAAAACTAATAGGTGTAATAATCTTGCTGACCAATACAACGTCCTGATGTTCTTTTTGATAACAGAAGAAGCCGGCAGCTGCTGTTAACATAAGCAAGTAGCTGTTTGCTTCATAATAGCCATAGCTGTGATTTACGAGCAGCAGCGGAATAACTGACCCGACGGCTGCCCAACTGACAGTTTTGTGATAAATCTTAATATAATTGGATCTTCTTGGCCAAATATAGCAATATGCAAGGCCAAGAAACGCCATCGCTGCAAAAATACTCGTTCGCAGCCAAATCGGCGTATCCAGCATGTGAAGCAGCCAATATGTGATGACGAAGAACAATCCAGTGCTGGGATAACTGTAATGGGTATGACGCTGGGATATTGTCCAGACTGTGTATTGAATAAATAGGAATACGACACCAAGCAAATACGCCCAATCAAATGTATATGCACCGGTTAAAGATGTGAAAATAATAAAAAGAAAACCGTTAATGCTATGAATCAAGCTTTCATAGGCAATCCTCAGCCATCTTGGCAAATGCCAGGATAGCAGCACAAGTGTAAAGCCGAGTGCGAGAAACTGTCCGAGGAACATATTGAAGTAAGAATCTATTTCCAATAAAAGCAGTACACCGCTTATTAAAGTGAATACCATAAAACCGAAATGGTATAACTTGCTATAGTTTTTAGCTGCCAGAATGAGTGCGCTAATACCAATTACCAGTAAGGTTAAATCATAGATAACAGCGGTACTCATCAGAACGATTGTAATAAATACTTCGGTACCAAGCTTCATCTGCAGATAATAAGGCCAATACTGCTGCAGTAATGGAAGAGGAAATGATTTACGAATAGGTCGTTCAAACACTAGTAACAGCAAATTCGCTAGCTGTAGGCAGAATAGAAACGCGCTGTACGTTGTTGTAACGTACAGCATTGCCGATATAAAGGTGGTTGATAAACCTGCATAAGTTACCCAAATAAATGCTTTCGAGCTCGTGCGTACGGCGGCTGCATAGTACAACGCGGTACAGCCCAATGCTGCCACAGTTCCGACTAAAGCAGCACCATCACCGCCAAACGACAAATAGCTGCCGAACAGCTGATAATAAGAGGCGGAGAAGATAACAATCGGAATAAATAGAGCAGCAAGTATTAAGAAGGCAAAAGCTGTCTGCGGAATCTTAACTTTGTAGCTGATAAAACTCAATCCGGCAAACAGGAAAGGAATGAAGCTGATCAGCAGCACTTTTCCTAAGGAAGAGAAGGTACCCCAGTTTGACGTGCCAAGATACAATCCGCCGAAGAACAGCATAATAATTCCGAGTACGAGTATGACGGTCAGATTGCGTTCTCGAATTTGTTCGGGTGTTTTTTGTTTCTTTTGCTTTTGAACAGGAGGTCTATGTACAGAAGCAGCTGGTGTGGAAGCTGCTAACTTCCTTTCTATGGAAGTAGTAGTAAGAGGTACAGGCTGCGCTGAGTGGGATTTGGAAGCATCAAACGCCATTTTTTTCCGGTACCCTTCTAGGGTGAATGCGTACGTTTCGTAAGAGATATAGCCTCGCTGATATAATTCCTGCAATCTTTCTTCAAAAAGATCGCCGGATTGATTAGGGGGCGGATACATGCTGTCACCTCAATCTTCTGGTTTTTATTACCAAGTATCATTATATAGAAGAGCTACTTGTCTGAAAAGGAGTGTCATTCCTTTCATTTCGGTTTTCTGTTATGATAAGCGGTAGAAAACGTGAACGAGATAGTTCATATTAGGAGGAGAATAAAAAATTGAAGGACTTTCTGCAATTACAAGATAAACATATCGTCATCATGGGTGTTGCGAATGACCGCAGTATCGCATGGAGTGTTGCACAGTCGCTGCACGCAGCGGGTGCTAAGCTGATTTTTACATACCGCCAAGAGCGTTCTGCTAAAAAACTGAACAAGCTGCTAGAAAAGAATGAAATGGATGCAGCAGTTATCCAGTGTGATGTAAATGATGATGAATCCATCACATCTGCATTTGCCGAAATTAAAGAGAAGTTTACAACAGTTCACGGACTTGTTCATTCTGTAGCGCATGCACATAAAGAAGATTTAAACGGAGATTTCATTGATACTTCTCGTGATGGTTATGCATTTGCTCAAGATACAAGTGCATATTCACTCGTGGCTGTTGCAAAAGCAGTGCGCCCGCTTATGGCAGAGGGCGGTTCAATTGTCACAATGAGCTATCTTGGTGCTGATCGCGTGTTGGACGGCTACAACGTGATGGGTGTAGCAAAAGCTGCATTGGAAGCAAGTGTCCGCTATTTAGCAAATGATCTTGGACCGGATAATATCCGTATTAATGCTATTTCGGCAGGACCGATTCGTACGCTGGCTGCAAAAGGCGTGCCATCTTTCAATGAGATCCTTTCCAAAGTAGAAGAAAAAGCACCGCTTCGCCGCAATGTATCTGCAGAAGAAGTTGGTGACATGACGACTGGTTTGATGGGAGCACTTTCCCGCGGTGTAACTGGTGAAGTCATCTATGTGGATGCAGGTTTTAATATTATCGGCATCGGCTAATCTGTGTGTAAACCCGCTCTAATCGTTGATTATAGCGGGTTTTTCTATGGATTTAAAAAGCGTCTTTCCTCCCGGGACCGGTGGAGCGTTTTCCATTTTAACTGCGTCATAAATTACAGCCAATCTGGACACACTGCTAGTATCTGTGTAAAAGGAGGGTTTTTGCATGAGTGAAAATGAAAATGAAAAAGACTATCATGGTACAAATGTGGAAGGAAACGAAGACTTACTGGATGACAAAATGACAGAAAACGAATCTTCCACAACATTAACAAACAGGCAAGGCCATCCCATAACGGACAACCAGAATGTGCGAACAGTTGGGAATCGAGGACCCACAACATTAGAAAACTATAATTTCCTCGAAAAAATCAGCCATTTTGACAGAGAACGTGTTCCAGAGCGCGTCGTACATGGCCGCGGTGCTGGTGCACATGGTTACTTTGAGGCGTATGGTTCTTTTGGTGACGAACCAATCAGCAAGTACACACGGGCAAAGCTTTTCCAGGAGAAAGGGAAGAAAACGCCAGTATTTGTGCGTTTCTCAACGGTAACGCATGGGACCCATTCTCCCGAAACATTGCGTGATCCGCGTGGATTTGCTATCAAGTTTTATACGGAGGACGGCAACTGGGACTTGGTTGGAAACAACTTGAAGATTTTCTTTATCCGAGATGCAGTTAAATTCCCGGATCTTATCCATGCTTTCAAGCCAGACCCAGTGACAAATGTTCAAGATGGGGAGCGGATTTTCGATTTTATCTCCCAAACTCCTGAGGCGACGCATATGATTACGTTCTTGTTTTCGCCGTGGGGAATTCCTGCCAACTATCGTCAAATGCAAGGCTCCGGTGTTAATACATACCGCTGGGTAAATAGCGAAGGAAAAGCGGTGCTTGTGAAATACCATTTCGAGCCTGTACAAGGAATCAAAAACCTGACACAGGAAGAAGCACAGGAAATCCAAGGAAAGAACTTTAACCATGCGACGCAGGATTTATATGAAGCAATTGAAGAAGGTAATTACCCAGAGTGGGAAATGTATGTACAAATAATGGAGGATCACGATCATCCAGAGTTAGACTTCGATCCGCTTGATGACACGAAGCTGTGGTACAAAGATAAATTCCCGTGGGTACCAGTTGGTAAGCTTGTGCTGGATCGCAATCCAGAAGACTACTTTGCTGAAGTAGAGCAAGCAGCATTCGGTACAGGTGTACTTGTTGATGGTCTGGATTTCTCCGACGATAAGATGCTTCAAGGACGTACATTCTCTTACTCGGATACACAGCGCTACAGGGTAGGAGCGAACTATTTACAGCTTCCGATTAATGCACCTAAGAAGCATGTGGCAACAAATCAGCGCGGCGGCCAAATGGAGTACCGCGTTGATACAGGTAAAGGACAGAACCCGCATGTGAATTACGAACCTTCTATCATGAACGGGTTGAACGAAGCACCTAAAAAATACCCGGAGCATACACCTTATGTAGAAGGTGAAGTGAAGAAGGAAGCGATCGACAGACCGAACAATTTTGGACAAGCGGGTGAAACATACCGCCGTCTCAACGATTGGGAACGTGACGAGTTGATTAAGAATCTTGTCAATACACTCGGAACATGTAAGAAAGAAATACAAAATCAAATGATTGAGAACTTCACTAAAGCTGATCCGGATTACGGCCAGCGTGTAGCGGAAGGACTGAAAAACTACGAACAGAATATGAGTAATGGGCCGATCGGAAGTACAACGTCGGATGAAGGCGTTGAACAGGCGAAAGAAGAAAGCCGCGCCTCGGATCCATATTAAGTACTTGAAAAAGTCAGATCTTATGATCTGGCTTTTTATTTATTTTGTAAAAGTGCTTTTCAACTGGAAAAGGGTAGTGTATACTCTGATGTATCAAGTGTACTATTATAACTAATACAGTTAATACAGAAGCCCGAATGAGGTGAATACATGTTTGAACTGGACTTGCGAAGCGGCAAGCCGATTTATGAACAAATCGTTGATAAGTTCAAGGAATTGATCATTAATCAAGTGCTGGAAACAGATGAAAAACTCCCTTCCGTGAGGGAGCTCGCCCAGCAGCTGACCATTAATCCTAATACAATTCAGAAAGCATACCGTGAATTAGAGAATCAGGAATTGATTTATTCGGTAAAAGGACGGGGGAGTTTCGTGAACGCGATTAGTGCACAAGTGGATCCGCAAAAGGTGAAGCATATGCAAGAAGAATTGAAAAAGCTTCTGACAGAGGCGCTGTTTGTCGGAGTGACAGCCGATGAGATCCGAAGCGTTGTTGAGAACTTGCTGCAAAACGGGGGAGGTAGCGACGCATGATAAAAGCAGTGGAAATCAGTAAGAAATTTGAGCGAAAGCAAGTGCTGGATCAGGTCGGTTTTCAAGTAAGACCAGGAACAATCTATGGCCTGCTCGGATCCAACGGGGCGGGAAAGACAACCATTATGCGCATACTCGCGGGCATACTTAAACAAGACAAAGGCTGTGTTCTTATTGACGGGAAAGCTGTATTTGAAAACGTAGAGATTAAACAGCGTATTATCTTCATGCCCGATATTCTTTATTTCTTACCGCAATACACCGTCAAACAGATGGGGAAGTATTATGCCGATATGTATGCAAATTGGGATCAGCAGCGGTATGACCAACTGATCAGTCAATTTCAGCTTGAAAATAAAAAAGTATCATCTTTCTCTAAAGGGATGCAGCGGCAAGTGGCATTCTGCTTAGCGTTGGCAGCCAAACCAGATTACTTAATCATGGATGAACCGCTGGACGGATTAGACGCCGTTGTAAGACAGCGAATCAAAGGACTATTAATCAATGATGTTGCCGAAAGAAATATGTCGGTGCTTATTTCTTCTCATAACCTTCGAGAAATGGAGAACCTTTGTGATGACATCGGAATTGTACATAAGGGCAAGATGATCCTCGAACGAAATCTGGATGATATGAAGAGTGAAGTGCAGAAAGTGCAATTTGCCCTTCGCAAGGGACAAGACACGCAGTTCCTGAACAAGCTCAATATCCTTCACCAGGAAAAACGAGGCAGCATCCACCTGTTAATTATCAAAGCTGATCGTCACGAAGTAGAAGCGCTGTTCGCAGCACAACATCCAGTCGTACTGGACATGCTGCCATTGTCACTGGAAGAAATCTTTATCTACGAAATGGGAGGTGCTGGCTATGCCATTGAAAACATCCTCGATTAAGAAACAGATTATTTTATACGATTTGAGGCAGGTTGGCTGGGTGAGTGTACTGTATTTTCTGGCGTTGTTCTTGATCGTTCCGTTGCAGCTAATTATTCAATACTCAAACCCAAAAGCCCGACAATTTATGGAGAAGGGTAGTTTATTCTTATATACTCCTGAGTTTCAATGGATTTTATCAATCACAGTTCCTGTTTTAATGGGTGTGTTGTTATTCCGCTATTTGCACAGTAAGCAGGATTCTGATTTCATTCACAGCTTGCCGGTGAGAAGGTCGGCACTTTACCATCAACATCTAGCGGCAGGGGCAGTCTTAATCATTGTACCTGTAGCGATCAATGCTCTTATTCTGTTAGGTTTAAATTCCTTAACCGGAATTGGCGGATATTTTACTATTACACACCTTCTATCCTGGATAGGAATTATGCTATTCTTAAACCTTTTTATGTTTCTTGCAACAGTTTTTACAGCGATGATCACAGGGATGCTTTCTATGCATCTAGTACTTACTTATATATTTGTCCTTCTGCCGGCGGGTTTCATGCTCTTACTTATTTTTAATATAAGAACGATATTCGCTGGATTTCCAGTTGAATATTATCTGGATATATCACTGGCTAAGTATTCACCTATCAGCTACTTTTGGTTTTTTAGAGGTGACATGAAACTATCTTGGATAGTTTTATCAGTCTATATAGCGGTAGGAATTCTATTATATATTGCTGCTAATTGGCTGTATATTCATCGGAGCTTAGAAGCGACTTCACAAGCAGTAGTGTATTCTTTTATGCGACCGCTCTTCCGGTATGGAGTAATGTTCTGCTCTATGATGGCAGGAGGGCTATTTTTCTATACTATGTCTTTCTCCTTCGGCTGGGTTGTTACTGGTTATATAGCAGGATCTTTAGCAGGTTTTGTCATAGCTGAATCAATCTTGAGAAAAACGTGGAAAGTATTCAATAATTTTAAAGCATATCTATTTTTTGTTGCTTTTCTAGTAATAGTGTTTGGAACGATGTACTTTGTTAAGGGAACGTACGTAAACAATATTCCTAATGTGAGTGAAGTAGAGCGTGTCTACTTCGGTGATAGCTACGGCTACGAAGACAGCGATTGGTTTACGCTAGGAACGAAGCCGTTATATTTTACTGATAAGCATGATATAGGTTTGGTTCAACAGCTTCAAAAGCGGATAATCGATTTGGGTGATGTACAATACGAATCACAATTAGAAGATACGTATCCTTTATTTATAGCTTACGAGTTGAAGAATGGAGATAAGGTAACGAGATATTATACGTATTCACTTGAAGATCCGGAAATATTAAGACTGCAAAAGGAAATTGAATCATCAGCAAATTATAAGCATGCGAACAGTCCGGTATTCAACCTAAAGCCAGAAGAAGTGTATAAAATTGACGTCGAATCAAATGCAATTAAGAAAAGTAGTTCATCGGTGACTGACAGAGAGACAATCCTTACACTAATTGATGCTATCAAAAAAGATATTGAAGCTTCTGAACCTCGTGTTAATACAGAGGCAGTACCTCTTTATAAGTTGGAGCTCTTCACTAGTGAACACAATGACTACCTTTTAGCAGAATTTGACGATACTTATAAAAATACAATCAACGTATTAAAAGATATTGGTATATATGAAGATCTTGAGTTGATCCCCGAGAATGTAAATAACATTCAGTTAGAGAGCTATTTTTTAGACCAAGAAGTAATGATAGATGACAAGGATGAGATCCAACACATACTTGATCACCTTGTTTACTACAGCCACAAAGATAATGCATTCTATGTAACGGCACAACTCAACAAAGGGCAGAATTTGAATGATCAGCTTTCAATAGAATACGATGATCTGCCACAATCAATCAAAAACCAACTGGAGGAATAAACCGTGACTAGCGAATGTGCATATGCAATGGAATCGATGTTTCAGCATATCTATTCGCTCTACCATCAGCGGGTGTATCATGCAGCGCACAAGGTGCTGCGTGATTCGCAGATGGCAGAGGATGCGGCGCAGGAAACATTTATGAAGGCTTATCGTTATTTGGACAAGCTGGAGGATGTTTCGAAAGCAGGAGCGTGGCTTGCGACGATTGCTTCGCGGACGGCGATTGATATGCTGCGAAAAGAGGGGAAACGTACATTTATTAGTATTGAACTGGCCAGCTGGGAGCTGGAGCAGCATTATCTGGAGCATATTGTAATAGAAGAAGTAGAGCTCCGGGAAACGAAACAAGAAATTGAGCAAGATATTCAGAAGTTGAAACCAAAGCTCCAGGAAGTGCTGATGCTCCGATACATGGAGGATATGAGGGAAAGTGAAATTGCTGCTGCTTTATCTCTTTCCAAAGCGACAGTGAAAACCAGGTTATATCGCGCAAAGACTGCCGTAAAGCAGGCGAAATTAAGTCGTGAACAAATACAATATGCTTAAGAAGGCACAAATCCAATCGGATTTGTGCTTTTTGCGAACTTTTCATATAATTACATGAATATTTTGTTTATAATTAAGGTGAGATTTATATGATACATAAATAATGTTCGGATTTGAGGTGTTCAATGAAGAAGAAGCTGATTTTAGACGTAGATACAGGTATTGATGATGCTATCGGGATTTTATTAGCTGTCAAAAGTGAGGAACTGGATCTTATTGGTATCACAACAGGGTGCGGAAATGTTTCCTTGGAAGCTGCTGCAGTGAACACTTGTAAGATGCTCGATTTAATTAACGCGCCCTCTATTCCTGTTGTAAAAGGAAGTGCAGCGCCGCTCAAACGGCAGCCGCACTTTGAACATAAAGTGCACGGAACAGATGGAATTGGCGGGGCATTGCAAGGTGTGACCTCTGAAAGGGAAATAACTCCTGGGGATGCATCTAGTTTTATGATTGAAAAAGTCATGGAAAGACCGGGTGAAGTCTCTATTGTTTGTACGGGTCCGCTGACCAACCTTGCGAAGGCGATCCAGCAGCAGCCTGCTATAGCTGACCATGTTAAGGAAGTAATATACATGGGCGGAGCTATCAATGGGATTGGAAATGTCACGCCAGTTGCTGAATTTAATACGTTTGCTGATCCGGAAGCAGCAAGCATCGTTTTAGAAGCCGGTATACCGAATCTCACACAAGTTGGTTTGGATGTGACAAAACAAGCTCTGCTTACAGAGAAGCATATTAAAGCTATTACAGAGCCAGCTTTACATGATTTTGTGAAGCAAAGTACAGCAACTTACCGGAAAGCATTTTATGAACAAAATGGAATTTGGGCCTGTGCGATGCATGATCCGCTTGCAATTGGTGTTTTGATTGATTCGACATTAGTGAAAAAGACTGCGTGCAGCGTTGCAGTAGAGACCAGCAGTACATTTTGCGATGGTATGACTGTTTGGGATCGCCAAGGAAAATGGGGAAAGCCTGCGAATGTCCAAGTATGCATGGAGGTGGAAGCAGAGCGTTTCCTCTCTTTGTTAGTAGTTGTGCTGAACCGTTCGTGAAATGTTACACCATGGGGGGTATCCATTCATGTGCGGGTATTACTACATAGATAGAAAGAAGGAGTCTGCTGCGGCAGGCTCTTTTTTATATGCTCTCATTAGAAGAGCGCAGCGTCTTTCGATATAATGAAAGCAAATCAAGAATACGAAGGGGTATCGCATGCTAGGACTAAACGAAGCATTATACGAATACATCATGGATAACGCTCCTAATATTACGGATCAGTGGATCAATTTGCTCGGTGACTATAAGGATTCCATTTATGCAGAAGATGCAGGAGATGAAATGCGTGCGAAACTTAGAAAACAGCACCGAATGACGATTGATCTAGTGGCTAGTGCCATTTTGGAGAATGAAGAGCAGTATAACCGGAACGTGAAGACATGGGTAGAAAGAGTAGCAAACAGCCGGGTTGAAACAAATACCCCTATCCATGAAGTGCTTCAAGCGGTCGGGAAATCAGGCACCGTCATTTGGGAATTTATTGAGATATTCACAGAGGAAAGGAAGCAGGAAATCTCACCCGTAAAGGTCATTCACTGGTCTAAGAACCTGCATCGTGCGTTAGATGAGGTTATCAATAAATTTACAAGATTTTATTATGAGCTGATTGACAGGAAAATCAAAAGCCAGCGAGAAGTAATTAATAAGACAAGCTCTCCGGTTATTCCGATTATGAATGGAATTGGCGTTTTTCCGTTAGTGGGAGAAATAAGTGAGAGGCGGGCAGAGCTGATTACGGCCGACATACCGCAGACATGTAAAGATAAAGGTGTCGAAACCCTATTTATCGATATGTCAGGAGCGAGTTTTACAGCAGCTTTAGCAAGGGAAAAGCTGATACAAATGGTGCAAGTCCTGCGCATGTTAGGAATAGACTGTGCTGTTTCTGGGGTTCGTCCTGATATGGCGCTGGCATCGGATGGTGAGCGTGTGATAGCAGACGTTATTTTCTATAATTCACTGCAGCAGGCTTTGGCGCAGAACGGTTTGACCCGAAAGTAAAGGAGGAGGATCCAGATGAGAGTCGAGCATATAACAGTGAAAGCGAATGGAATGAACCTGCATATGGCTGCAGCAGGTCCTAACGATGGGAAACTTGTGATATTGCTGCATGGATTTCCAGAGTTCTGGTACGGATGGAAAGAGCAGATTGTTCCGCTGGCGCAGCAAGGGTTCCGTGTTCTGGCATTAGATCAGCGCGGCTATAACCTGAGTGAAAAACCAGAAGGAGCTGACAGCTATGTGCTGGATGAGCTTCGAGACGACGTGCTGGCAGTAATGAAAGTGTTTCAGCGGGAAAAAGCAATTATTATTGGTCACGACTGGGGAGGAGCTGTAGGCTGGCACTTGGCCGTCACACGTCCGGAAAATGTGGAGAAGTTTATCGCTATAAATATGCCGCATCCAGCTGCCTTGCCTAAAGTGATGGCAACAAATCCGCTGCAATGGTTTAAAAGTTCTTATATGGCCTTTTTCCAAATGAATGATGTGCCGGAAAAATCTTTGGCGGCGAATGATTACTACGGACTCAGCGCGGCGCTCACAAAATTCAGTCGGCCTGGCACGTTTTCGCAGCTGGATATAGATGACTATAAAGAGGCATGGGCCAAGCCAGGTGCGTTAACAGGTATGCTGAATTGGTATCGCGCACTAACCGAGAAAAATAACATCAGCATGTACGGCCGGAAGGAAGCTGTTATGGTCCATGTGCCAACGAAGATTATTTGGGGTATCAAGGATCAATTTCTTCTAAAGAAATTAGCTCAGCAGTCGGTCAAGTTCTGTTCCGATTATGAATTGGTTTACATTGATGATGCGACGCATTGGGTGCATCACGAACAGCCGGATATCGTCAATCGATTGATTAAGAATTTCTTAGAAGAAAACAGCCAAGTGGCAGAAGGAGTCGGAGTATGACGTTTGACTTGCATACACACCATTATCGCTGCGGTCACGCTGAAGGAGAAATTGAGGACTATATCAAGGCAGCAATAGATAAAGGGCTGGAATATATCGGGATAGCAGATCATTCACCCTACTTTTATAGTGATGAAGATCAGCTATACCCTGGTATCGCCATGCCGATCAGCGGCTTTGAAGCATATGTGCAGGAAGTGCTGCAGCTGAAAGAAAAGTATAAGAATCAGATTCATGTATTACTTGGAGTAGAGAGTGATTTCTTTCCGCAGCATGCCGAGTTATATGCTGCTTATTACCGGAAGTATCCATTCGATTATGTAATTGGATCGGTACACTATGTAGATGAAGTGAATATCTTCAAGCAAGGTCGTTGGGACGCACTTTCGGAAGCGGAGCACATTGCGGTGAAGGAGAGATATTACGACCTGATTCAGCAATCAGCTAAAAGCGGCATATTCCAAGTGCTCGGACATATTGATGCGATGAAAGGGTTCTATCCTGCATTCTCAGATATTCCTGCTGACCATGCAATTGAACAGACCTTGAAAGTAATTGGAGAAGCTGGGGTTGCAATTGAGGTGAATACATCGGGCGGGACAAAAGCTGTAGGCGGCTGGTATCCTTCTGATCGTATACTGGAGCGCGCACATCATTATGGTGTCGATATCTCCTTTGGTTCTGATGCACACATTCCTTCTCGAATAGGTGAAGATTTTGATAAAGTAAAACAGCGTCTAAAAGAGATAGGATTCAAGGAAATGGTCTACTTCGTCCAAAAACAAAAAAGATCTCTGCCTTTATAATGATATTTTTTTGTTTAGGCTGTTGGTAATGGGGTATACATATATCAACAGAGCAAACAAAAAAGTCGAAGGAGTGTTTATAATGGCACAAGCGCAAACAGTAGACAAGCAAGAAACGAAAGAGCAAGCAAAAGCAGGTTCTAAATTATTAACAGGTGCAGTCGCTGGGGCGGTAACTGGTGCGGCAATCGTGTTGCTTAACAAGCAGACGCGTCAGAAAGTATTTCAAAATGTCGGTGTTGCGAAGGATACAGTTTCTAGCTTTGTAAAAGAAGCGAAACAGGATCCGCAAGGTACAAAAGAACAAGTGATGAATAAAGTTCAAGATGCTTCTGACCTTGCAAAAGAAGCTGCAAACGATGTGAAAAATGTCTATGACAAAGCACAAAATGAAATCATGTCTTCTGTAAATGATGTGCAAGAAGATTCCAAGTCAGCTCTTGGCACAGTGAAGGAAGTAAAAGATGATTTGAAAGGTGCTGGCAGCAAAGCAAAAGAAGCTACAGATACACTAATGGAAGCAAAGCCTGACAGTGCATCGGATAATCCGATGACCAAATCTAAGAATGAAGATAATGATAGCCAGAATGA
The DNA here is from genome assembly GCF_900215625.1 of Terribacillus aidingensis. GTDB lineage: Bacteria > Bacillota > Bacilli > Bacillales > Amphibacillaceae > Terribacillus > Terribacillus aidingensis. The sequence continues at coordinate 162,916 of NZ_OBEK01000005.1, read as the reverse complement.
AAATAGTCAAAGCAGTGCAGGTACTCAGTCAAAAACAGCAGGAAATAAAACAACTGCAGCAGCAACTGCAACTTCTAAAACAACACCGCCTACTTCTAACAAAAAAACATCTATCTAAAAAAACGCCTCCACATAGGAGGCGTTTTTTTATTTGGTAATGTCTTTGATGTAGTCCCCGATATCATTGCTTTGGTCATCAAGATTCTTTATATCTTCCATAAACTCCACCATTACTCGTGATTGTTCTTCTGAGGAAGTGGATACTTCGCCGATACTCAATGTTAAATTTTCCATGTTTGTTTGAATCTGCTGAAGTGACTGACCAATTGTTCCAACAGCTTCTTTGGTTCCGATGGAAAGCTTGCGAATCTCATCTGCTACAACACCGAATCCTCTCCCGGCATCGCCGGAGCGAGCAGCCTCAATCGCTGCATTTAATCCAAGCAAGTTTGTCTGTGTGGAGATATCTTCAATTAGCTGGACAACTTTGCTGATTTCTTTAGAATTTTTATTGGCATGAGAAGCTTGACTATCAATGTCTGTGCTCGTTGCGGACAGCTCTTCCGCCTGAGCAGCGACATGCTGAACCTTTGCTTGCAAACTGCTTACAATCTCACGCAATTCATCCAGCTGCTGATCCAGCATCTCTTCGTCTTTCAATGTTTTGGTAATCTGCAGAACACCAACTATATCACCGTTTTCATCGCGGATAGGACTAGCATTATTTTGCATGCCAAGGCCATAACGTTCTTTCGGAATATGTACTTGCACTTTTTCACCTTGAAGTGCTTGGCGTAATAAGTCATTGTCTTCTGTAAAAGCGAAATCGCCAACCTTTATTCCGACATCCAGATCTTTAGATGGGGAGAAGAAAACAAAATTTTCTTTATCTGTAACGGCAACGACGGCGTTATCCCCGATGTTTTTCTTGATTTCAGGTGCTAAAAGAACCATTGCTTTTATTGTGGGATGCATCTTTGTTGCCTCCTTATTTCTGATTTGTAACATTTTTCATTGTATTGATTATTTGTTTGCTTTTCTCATCCAACGATTGGATATCGTCCATAAATTCAACCATGATGACAGACTGTTCTTCAGAAGAAGAAGATACTTCGTTGATACTAAGAGATAAATTCTCAATGCTGGAGCGAATTTCGGATAAAGATTTGCCGATTGTCTGAACAGCTTCTTTCGTGTTATCAGACAGCTTCCGAATTTCGTCTGCTACGACACCAAATCCTTTGCCGGCCTCACCGGAGCGAGCTGCTTCAATGGCAGCATTTAAGCCAAGCAAGTTTGTCTGTGTGGAAATCTGTTCGATTAACTGCACGACTTCCCCGATTTGATGGGAATTCTGATTGGCGCTGCTTGCCTGTTCATTGATATCACTGCTGGTAGCCGATAGTTCCTCAGCCTGTGCTGCTACGTGCTGAACTTTTCCTTGCAAGGCATCTATTACCGCATTTAATTTGCTTAGTTCTTTGTCGAGTTTCTCTTGATGTTCTAACGTACGAGTTAAGGAAAGCAAGCCTACTATTTCGCCAGATTCCATATCTCGGATAGGAGTAATAGAAGTAACTACTGGTGCACCGAGATATTCATAGTTGTCAGTTATATAGTCTAGAACTGACTCTCCGTTGATCGCACGCCGATATATGTCATGTTCATCTAACCTGGATTCCCCCACCTTGATTGGCAGATTTAAGATCGTGGAAGGAGCGTAAAAGACAAATTTCTCTGTATCCAGTACGCCCATCGCTGCAGTCGGTCCCAGTGTATCTTTTATAATGGGAGCGATATTGATTACTGCTTGTAAAGTTGAATTCATAGACGAGCTCCTCTGTACATTATTTTCCTTTATATCGGTAAGAAGGACCATAATGTAAAGGGTAAGTCCCAATTTGTCGAAATTAGTAGAAAAGTTTGCCGTTAGTGAATCGTGGGAAGAGGGATGTAAACAAACGGGAGGGGTTGTCTTTATGTACGATGATTTGAAAGGTAAGACAGCAATAGTTACAGGTTCTTCGAAAGGAATTGGTCGAGCGGTTGCCGAGCGGTTCGGTTCAGAAGGTATGAATGTGGTTGTGAATTATCACGGCGATGAAGACGGAGCAACAGAAGCAGCTGAAAAAATTCGACAAGCTGGCGGGAAGGCTATTGTTATACAAGCAGATGTATCTAAAAAAGAAGATGTACAGAAACTGCTGAAGGCAGCAGTTGATGAATACGGCAGTATGGATGTCATGGTCAATAATTCCGGATTCAGCAAACCTGCACCTTTGCATGAAATGGATGAGGAGGACTGGAGAAGTGTCATTGATGTTAATCTGACAGGTACTTTCCTGGGTGGTCAAGCTGCGCTGCGATATATGTTGGAGAATGATATACAGGGAAGTATCATAAATATGTCTAGTGTGCACCAACAAATACCAAAGCCTTCGGATAGCCATTACGCGGCCTCAAAAGGCGGCATAAAATTACTTACCGAAACGATGGCGCTTGAATATGCAGACAAAGGAATCCGAGTAAATGCGATAGCGCCGGGCACAATTGCTACCGATCGCAATGACGATACGAAACCAGAAAATGAAACGAAACAAATGAAGAAAATACCGATGCAGACCTTTGGAAAACCAGAAGAAATCGCTGCTGCCGCTGCTTGGCTTGCATCCAGAGAAGCAAGTTATGTTACAGGCACAACACTTTTTGTCGATGGAGGTATGACGCTTTATCCTTCTCAGCTGGAGCTATAAAGCTAGGTAATTACTAATCAATAAAAAAAACTGTATCATATGTATGGTAAGTTTTAAAAAACCGAACGATGTGTGCATCCAAAAATGCGCGCTCGCTCGGTTTTCTTAATGAACATAAAGATTTCTAACAAATAAGCGCCCGCCCGGCGCTGCTCTTACCAATTTATATGCATCTCCAAATGCGGATAATCCTTGAATTCCGTCCAGTCCCCGCCCCAGTGGAAACCGAGATCTTTGGCGATTTCAACTACTTCCAGCCAATCAGACTCGCCATTATTGTTACCGTCATATTCCATATCCCAAATAACGTTACCGGGCTCTGGTTGCAAAGCAAAATCGATGGCCAAGCCATAATTATGCATGGATTCTCCGCCTTGAACATTGGTGACAATCTGGCCCTCTGTTGTTCTGCCTTGGGCATACAGCTTGTCTTGTTCTTTTTTAGATCGAAAATCATCTGTAATGATAATTGGGATGCCGATATCAGCAGATTTATCTATTAATTTGTGCATGTTTTTTTCTACTGTAGGGTGAAGGCCGTTGATGTCAGCTGCATCCGTGTCAGCGACAGGAGTGGAATTCTTAGGAAGCTGCTCAATATGCAAAAAACCGAATAGGATCAACGCTGCTACTGTCATCAACACTGTTGTTAAAATAATCCTTTTCCAGTGCAAATTCGCTAATCTCCTTTTATAGTCGTATCTTCTATTAGTCTAGCATAATGGAAGAGACAGCAGATTGCACGCATTGAGGCATATTTTTAATAGGAAAGACAGGAGAATTAAGGGAGGGGAAGCGGTCATGATCAGCTTGTTTGAACTTTACTTATCATGCGCTTCTCAATGCTGTTATCCAATGCTAGGATACGTTTCAAAGCTTCTTGCTCAGAAATAGTTTTATAGTGATGCGCTCCGCCTGTCTCCTCATCTGCTGTATCTGCTTCTGCTACAACTTGCTGCAGCGGATCACGTTTTAAGTTCTGCTCTGGGAGGTAAGAATCTGTGTGGAGTAAAACTGCAAGCGAGATTTCTTTTGCAGCCTGCGGATTTTCGCCTAGGCGTATCAACAGCTTATGTGCACGTGCTGCACCCTTTATAGCATGGATATCATTTTGTCTATACAAATCATAGTCCCACTTGCCATCGCGGTACCATTCATAATGGCCGATGTCGTGCAGCAGAGCTGCTTTTACTGCCAAGTCAGGGTCAACCTGCTTTTTCTCACTTATTGCAAGTGCATATTCTGCTACAGCAATAGCATGTGCCTGTCCGGATCGGCCGAGGTATTTTTGCGCTATTGGATGTGTAAATATCTGCTCTAACGTTACTTTTCTCAATCTTATCGGCTCCTTTCGCTTTAAAGGTATATTGTTCAAGATATTAACACGTCATCTGGGTAGGCTGCAAGTGAAAAAATTACTTAATTCATGTATATGGTAACCATTTTCACCGAAACTAAAACATGGCGTCTTCTCTCCGCCATAAGCAAAGAGGAATGGCGTTGCATGTAATGTATGCTATTCTAAAAATATTGTTACCATAAAATACATATAAATTTACTGAAAAGGAAGAGGCAGCATGAAAGAATATTTGGGTTTATTACGTCAAGGCAGCAAGTCTGCTGGTTTAGCGGCAATAGTGAACTTTATTATTGCACTCGTCAAAGGCGGAGCATTTTTGCTGACAGGTAATGTTGCAATGTTCGCGGAAACATTGCACAGTTTTGGAGATTCAGCAAACCAATTCTTCGTATATGTCGGTTCAGCATTGAGCAAAAAAGCCCCGACAGAACGTTTCCCGGGCGGGTTTGGTCGCGCGGTCAATCTCGTATTGCTAGGTGCTGTACTGATTGTCGGAATTCTCGCATACGAAACAATTCGAGAGGGAATAGCACATTTAGCTCATCCGTCAGAATCAGAAGGTTTGTGGCTAAGCATTTCTGTACTTGCTTTAAGCTGTATTTTAGAGGGATATGTGTTGCTGAAAGTTATGCGAGAAATTGCACATGAGAGTGATTCGGGTGCAACAGGATTAGCTGTCATCCCGAAAAGTTTTTCTGATGTCGGGCGCGCGAAGCCAGCGACAAAGCTGGTATTTATGGAAGATTTAGTTGCAACAAGCGGTGCACTGATTGCAATTATCGCTATCTTGATTGCATCGTATACCCCATTTCATCAAGCGGAAGGGATCGCCTCGATTGTAATTGGAGCTATGATGTTTCTTGTTGTCGGGCGCGTTTTCCTTGATAATGCAGCTGGTGTAATCGGAGAAGCAGATGAGGAGATGGCTGACAAGATAGGAGATATTCTATTTGCGGATGGTGACGTGCGTGATATTCAAGAAATGACAGTAGTCAAAGAAGGAGATTCTTTCCACGTAGAGGCCATACTGGAAATTGATCCGTCATTAACTGTAGCGGCTGCAGATGATATCAAAGACCGATTGGAAGAACAAATTATGAAGCAGAAGGGTGTTACAGATGTTATTATTGAGTTTGATGAAGACGACAATACCCAGATGTGGAAGAATAAAAAGTAAAAAGATATTGTAATACATAAAAAACACGTAAATCAGGGACCGCCCAAATTTACGTGTTTTTATGTATTTCGTACATGCTATGTGTTAATTGTTGGTTAGGATGACATATAGTCTCCGCCATTAACATGAATGAATTGGCCGGTCATATAGGCGGCTTCCTCGGAAGCAAGCAGCACATAGCTGCCGACAAGATCAACAGGCTGACCGGGTCTTCCGAGCGGCGTCTGCGTGCCGAAATTGGTCAGCATATCACCCTGCATCGTCGCTGGAATGAGTGGTGTCCAAATTGGCCCAGGTGCAACTCCATTTACGCGAATTCCTTTAGAAGCTAATCCCTTTGCTAGGGAACGTGTGAACGCAACGATTGCACCTTTGGTTGACGTATAATCAATTAATGTTGGATTGCCAATGTAAGGATTAATGGAAGCTGTATTGATGATGCTGTTTCCTTTGCCAAGATGCGGCAGTGCAGCACGTGTTAAATAAAAGAAGCTGAAGAAGTTTGTCCGGAACGTCCGTTCAAATTGCTCGGGTGTAATAGCGGTCAAATCATTTTGGACGTCTTGGCGTGCTGCGTTATTTACGAGTATATCCAAGGTGTTAAAATCTTTTACAACTTGCTGGATCAGATTCTCACAAAACGCTGCATCACTAATATCACCAGGATAAAGGACGCATTTGCCGCCTTCTTCTTCAATTCGCTGCTTCGCATATTCGGCATCGTCATGTTCATCGAGATAGGAGATGGCAACATGGGCTCCTTCCTTAGCATAGGCAATAGCGACTGCGCGTCCAATACCGCTGTCTCCGCCAGTGATGAGCGCGACTTTACCTTGAAGCTTACCGCTTCCTTTCCAATGATCAAATTCTTCAATCGGAAGCGGGTCCATCTTCTGCTGGATACCAGGCTGCTGAGATTGGCTTTTCCCAGGATTACCTTCTTTCATGAAATCATACAAGTCCATTTTTTTGCCTCCTTTTGTCCATAAAGGAGATTATCTCCAAAGTATGGTGTTCTAAAACAGGAGACGCATGAATAAGTTCCTTTGAATGGGTTTTTTTCGGCAGGGATTTGGGCTAGAATAAACGAAAGAAGAATTGGAAAGGAGATGGTTGCGATGCGTGCTTATGAAGATTACATTGCAGAGCTTTTCACTTTTGACGATCCGTTCTTTCGTTCAACAGACCTTGATTTTGATATAGACGTCCAGCGTATGGAAAAGACGGTGGAGGATATGGCAGCATATATGAACAGGAAACCCGCGGAGTATTAAAACCGCGGGTTTTTAATTTTCGGCTTTTGCTGTAATTGGTTTATACTAGAAAGTGAGAGCATGATACATAAAGAGATTAGGTTTCAATTTGAGAGGGAAAAAGATTAGTAATACGACAAATAAGAGGAGGCCCCATAATGACGAATCAAACTAGAATTATTTCAGAGCTGCAAGTAAAACCAACGATTGATGCTAAACAGGAAATTCGCAGCCGTATCGACTTTTTGAAGGATTATTTGAAAAAGACAGGTGCAAAAGGCTACGTACTAGGCATTAGCGGAGGGCAGGATTCTACTTTGGCTGGCCGTCTTGCACAGCTGGCAATTGAGGAGTTAAAAGAAGAGGGAAAAGATGTTACATTTGCAGCTGTACGTCTGCCGCATGGCGAGCAAGCCGATGAGGATGATGCGCAGCTAGCATTGAAATTTATTGAGCCGGCAGAGTCATATGTATACAATATTAAAGCGCCTGTGACAGAAGCTGCTCATGCTTTTAAAGATGCGACAAGTGAGGAACTGGCTGATTTTCATAAAGGAAACGTAAAGGCACGGATGCGCATGATTGCACAATATGCAATTGGCGGTCAGAAAGGTCTGCTAGTTATAGGGACAGATCATGCAGCAGAAGCAATTACTGGCTTCTATACGAAATACGGAGATGGTGCTGCTGACGTCCTGCCGCTAAGCGGGCTAAATAAACGTCAAGGTAAGCAGCTGCTGATCGAGCTGGGCGCACCAGAGCGTCTATACGAAAAATTACCGACTGCAGATTTACTCGATGACAAACCCGGCCAAACAGATGAAGCTGAACTAGGGTTAAAATATGAAGATATTGATGATTATCTTGAAGGAAAAATCATCGATGAAGAACCAGCTAAGCTTCTGGAAGAGCGTTATTTCAAAACAACGCATAAACGCCAGATGCCAGCTTCTATGCATGATGATTGGTGGAAAGAACTGTAATGCAAGAGAGACTCCCAAACGGGGGTCTCTCTTTTTGCAGAAATGTCTATACTTGAAAAAGGGAAAAAGATCCGTGAGAATGATACTTGCTGAAAGAGAGGTGTATACAATGCTTAAAGAATTTAAAGAGTTCGCTTTGCGCGGAAACGTTGTGGATTTGGCTGTAGCCGTTGTAATTGGTTCAGCATTCAGTGCAATCACGACTTCGTTGGTTAATGATATCATCATGCCGCTTATCGGCATTATAACAGGCGGGCATGATTTTAGCGGGCTGCAGTTTACTGTCGGAAATGCGGTAGTAAAGTACGGTGTATTTATTCAAACAGTTATTAACTTTGTATTAATCGCTGCTGTGTTATTTACGGTCGTCAAGTTCATGAACCGATTAAAGCGCAAGCATCAGCCGCAGCCGGAAGAAGTAGTACAGAAACTGACAATGGAGCAGGAATTACTGACAGAAATTCGGGACTTATTAAAGAAGGAAAGGGTGAAGGATCAGTCTTGGGGTTAAGTCATTTTAATCTCGCATAACCAGTATCAGCAGAAGCGCTAGGATTGTAATATCCTAGCGCTTTTTCTGTTGATAACTATACCAATCCCCAGAAATTGGTTGTATATAATGATAGAAACAATAGACAGAGAAATATTAGCTGACTTACCGTTACTTTATAAGCGTTCGGGTTTTCTGCGTATTTTTGCTCCATTACCGCCCTGACTATTTCAGAGATAATAATAAAGAAAAATAGAACAGAGCCTGGTTGGATAAACAAATTAAGATTGTCGATACCAGTCACCATAACAATAGGGGCAAATAAAAGAATAATAACTATTGTTGTAATTCGAAGTATCCAATCAATCTTTTTATGTTTTTCATTTACGTGGTTATACGAAAAGAATTTTCTTCGCTCAACTTGTAACCATTTTCGTAGTAGCGCATTAAAAAAGAACAGCAATAATAAAACAATCGCTAATAAGAAAAAGAACCTTAGCCAAAAATCAGGTTCTACACTGTCATACATAAAATGCCCCCTCGTTTGCTTGGTTTTACGTACAAGAATTACTCCGTCTGTAACCTGACTAAGAAGTCCTCTTCAACTAAACCTAAAACTACAAAAACTGTGAGGTTGCCTCTATAGTAAAATGTACGAATCAAGCGTGAAAATGTTTCATGCATGGTATGTTTTTTTGCTGGAGGGGGATGTACATAACAGCATCCTTGTAATCTGCTATAATCTGGATTATGAGGAGATGAGGCAGCATGCATGCGTTACGGTCACTCCATCCTTACAGCTGGGCAATTATTATTGGTACCGTGTTCGGCAGGATGGCTACAAGTATGAGTATTCCTTTTTTAGCAATATACCTGACCCAGGAAAAGGGAGCATCGGCTGGATTTACCGGCTTGATTATTGCTGTCAGTTCTTTGGTCGGTATTCTTGCCAGTTTTTATGGCGGGTATTTTTCTGATCGGTTTGGCAGAAAGAAAATCATGGGCATCAGCATTTTTGGCTGGTGCATTGTTTTTGCAGGGTTTGGATTAGCGGACGCGATATGGGTATTTTTTGTGATGAATGCTTTGAATGGGTTATGCCGTTCTTTGTTTGAACCAACTTCGAAAGCACTGCTGTCTGATGTGACAGATCCAAAACATCGGCTGCTCGTTTTTAATATGCGGTACACAGCAATTAATGTTGGGGTTGTGTTCGGGCCGCTACTAGGGCTGTACTTTGGTTCGGCAGCTTCGACAGCGCCGTTCTTTATCGCTGCACTTGTTTATTTCGTTTATGGGCTTGTACTCATTTTTCAATTTACTCGCATCAAAGTGGCGGAGACAGCCGCAGCTGGAAAACATATTGGTGTTCGGGAAGCGTTTCATATCACGCGTAAGGATAAGCTGTTTATGCTCCTATTAATTGGTGTGACGGTAAGTGTGTTTGGTTATTCCCACTTCAGTGCTACACTGCCGCAATTTTTTGCTGCTGCACCAAGTATAGAAGATGGAGCAAAGCTATTCAGTATGATGCTTACATTAAATGCATTGACGGTGCTGGTCGTGCAATATCCGATTGTCGCAATAGCGAAGCGTTATTCGCTGGTTTTATCACTGATGCTCGGAAACATACTTATCGCCGTAAGCATGCTGAGCATGGCATTTTTGCATGATATTGTATGGATTGCGTGTGCGGTCATACTGTTTACAATTGGCGAAGTGCTGCTGTTCTCCATGTCGGATATGTTTATTGATGAAATTGCCAACCCTGCGATGAAAGGAACGTATTTTGGTGCCATGGGCTTTACTGGCTTTGGGGGTGTGGCAGGCCCGCTGGCTGGCGGCATGCTGCTTGATTATTTCGGAGCGATGCAGCCGATCCCGATATTTACGATTATTTCCTTCCTCGTTATACTTGGCGCGCCATTCTTATTACAGGTTTGGGTAATGCTAAAAGGGAGAAAACAAGAACCAAAACCTGTTTTAAAGAAGGAGCATGTATAATGACTAGCTATGAGCCGCTGGAACAATCATTTTATGAACAGCCCACCTTGGAGCTTGCGCCACGTTTGTTGGGCTGTCTGTTGGTTCATGAAACCCCGCAAGGAATCACTTCGGGTTACATTGTAGAAACAGAAGCTTACCGCGGTGCACTTGATCGTGCTGCGCATAGCTTCAATAACCGAAGAACAAAACGAACAGAGATTATGTTTCATGAACCAGGGCATATTTATACGTACACGATGCACAGGCAAGTGCTGCTGAATGTAGTGAGTGCGGCTGCTGGAACTCCTGAAGCTGTTCTTATTCGAGCGTTGGAACCAAAGGATGGAATCCCTCTGATGGAAACACGCAGACCTGACAGAAAGCCAAGAGAATTGACTAATGGACCGGGGAAACTTTGTCAGGCAATGGGGATTGAACAAATCGCTCATTACGGCGGGAATTTTACGAAACCTCCTTTATATATTACATCGGGCTACACACCGGAGCAGGTGGAAACAGGACCGAGAATCGGTATCCCGAATGCACAGGAGGCTAAGGACTTTCCATGGCGCTACTGGGTGCATGGCAACCGCTACGTTTCTAAGTGAGTCTCTTTTTAAAATAGCTAGAATCATGTAAAATGAATACATCATGTCCGGCATCATGCCGGCAATGCAAAAGGAGAGATAGCAGTGGGCAAAGTACTTGTCTTCGGACATAAAAACCCAGATACAGATGCGGTAACATCCGCAATTGCATACGCACATTTAAAGAATAAATTAGGGATGGAAGCAGAAGCTGTCCGCCTTGGCGAATTGAATGAAGAAACAGCATTCGCATTAAAAACATTCGGCCTTGAAGCTCCTCGTATGATTGAGGCAATCAATGGAGAAGTCGAGCAAGTTATCTTAGTCGATCATAATGAAAAGCAGCAAAGCGTTTCGGATATTGATACAGTATCCGTCATGGAAGTGGTAGACCACCATCGCATTGCGAACTTCGAAACTGCTGATCCGCTTTATTACCGTGCGGAGCCAGTCGGCTGTACAGCTACAATTCTTAAGAAAATCTATAAAGAGCATGATGTGGAGATTCCAAAAGAGATCGCAGGCGCAATGCTAAGTGCAATTGTTTCTGATTCCTTGCTTTTCAAATCACCTACATGCACAGAAGAAGATGTAAAAGCAGCGAAAGAGCTTGCTGAAATTGCCGATGTCGATGTGAATACATATGGCTTGGATATGCTTAAAGCAGGCGCTGATGTGAGTAAGAAAACAGCGGAAGAGTTAATTACACTTGATGCAAAAGAATTCCAAATGGGCGATGCAACTGTTGAAATTGCACAGGTCAATGTTGTTGACGAGCAGGATGTACTTGTTCGCCAAGCAGAAGTTGAAGCTGCAATGAAGCAGAAAATTACAGAAAAAGGCTTAAAGCTTTATCTATTCGCAATCACAAACATTTTGACAAATGACTCTACAGCGATTGCAATTGGCGCAGAAACAGAAGCTGTGGAAAAGGCTTTCCATGTAACGTTATCCAACAATACAGCCACCCTTAAAGGTGTTGTTTCTCGTAAGAAACAGATTGTCCCAGTACTTACTGAAGTTATGAATGGGTAATTCTATGAGGCAGGCATCATTTATGCCTGCCTCATTTTATTTGCTGTCAGCATGGCCATAATGCTAAAGTAAATATAAATCCACATTAGAACAACCTCGTAGCATCTTCTTTCATTCAAGAACTCTGTTTTTTCTGCAGCAGCACAGGATACTTTTTCACGGATTAAGGGAATAGCCATACAAACTGCTGACTAACGCACAGAATAAAAGGGAGGCTTTTCAGGATGAACTATACAACCATACCAGGGGTCAAACACCCGCTTTCTAAATTGATTCTCGGTACAACTAAATTTTTTGGAGACAAAAGAAATGATGTATTCGCTGTTCTGGATAGCTTCTTACAAGCTGGCGGCAATACCATTGATACCGGTCCAAAATATGCCCAATACCAAGCAGAGAGATTGATCGGGCAATGGATGGCAGAGCGCGGCACACGCGATGAAGTCATTCTAATCTCAAAAGGCGGTCATTACCATATTGATTTGGATGGGGTACATCATCCGGAGATGAAACGTGTGAATCCGGACGATATTACAATGGATTTGCATGACAGTCTTGCGAATTTGCAGACGGATTTCATTGATATCTACCTTCTTCACCGAGATGATCGGAATGTGCCGGTGCAAGTGCTGATGGATATGCTGCATGAACATCAGAAAGCAGGGAAAATAGGAATTTATGGTGTTTCTAACTGGGAGCCCGACCGCATTGAAGAAGCCAATGCATATGCAGATGCAAAAGGGTACGACCGGCTGCTTGTAAATAGTCCGAATTTAAGCTTAGCTCAGTTAAATGAGGTGCGCTGGGCAGAGACAGTTGCATTAGATGGGGAATATGCGGCATGGCATCAGCGTACACAAATGCCAGTCATCTCTTGGGCATCCCAAGCTGGCGGATTTTTCACCGGTACATATGACAGAAATCATATATCGGATGAAGAAATTGCTCGTGTTTACTATAACGATGATAATTGGGAGCGTTATGATCGTGCAGTCCAGCTAGCAAATAAAAAAGGCGTAACTGCCAATCAAATAGCTGTTGCCTATGTGCTGCATCAGCAATTTCCAACATGTGCCATCGTAGGGTGTAAAAACGTAAAGCGCCTGCAGGAAGCACTTCCGAGTGTAGAAATTGAACTGACAGCGGATGAAGTGAAATGGCTGAATCTTGAATTGGAGGATGCAAAGGTGCGATAAAGGTATTTCTCTCTTACGATTTTTGTATTTATCGTATACAATAGAATATATTACAAGGTATACGACTTGTGGGGAGAGGAGTTACATCGTGCGAACAATGAGCAGACAGCATATACCTGTGCGGGCGAAAAATATCGTCCTGATCGGATTCATGGGTGTCGGAAAAACGACAATCGGCAAGCTAGTTGCCGAGAAACTTTACAGAGACTTTATCGATGTTGATGCAGAGATTGAACAGCGATATGGGATGGCAATTCCAGAAATATTCGCGCAGCATGGAGAAGACTATTTCCGTAAGATTGAACGGAATACGATCATTGATATTTGTAATAATAAACAGTGCAATATCGTTTCTCTTGGCGGCGGAGCTTTCAAGCAGGAAGCCATCCGGGAAGTTTGTCTCGAGAGCTGTCTGGTATTGTTCCTCGATCTCAGCTGGGACCGTTGGAAGGAACGTATGGATTTATTGATCGAGAATAGACCGGTGCTGCACAATAAATCGGTTGATGAAGTGCAGCAAATATTTGATGAACGACAAGCTATCTATGCGGAACATAATGCACGTGTCACAACAGATAACCTCAATCCGGAAGAAGTAGCGGACTATATCGTAGAATTATTGAAGCTGGGCTGGGAGCTTCATCAGCCGCTTTCTTGAAGTACCAGCGGATGCAAGAGCTATTGCAATAAACTCTGTGTGATAGCTCTTTTTAACTAGATTAATTGTCTTAATAGTCGGAAAACTAGTGCGAAAAACTGGTTCATGGTTCTCATTTTCAACTTTATTGGTTTTCTAGAAGGAAAGGCGGGGTAAAGGAACGTACGATTATAAAGGAGGATGAACGTCTTGCATCACAAAGATACGATTCATATTGTTTCTAGTGCGGATGATAATTACGCGCATCACTTAGGTGTGATGCTGACATCATTGCTTTCGAATGTTAAGAAGAACAGACGAGTCATGTTATATGTAATCGATGGCGGCATTACAAAAACAAACAAACGAATGCTGATGAAGACTACGATGCAATTCGGAACGCCAATTCGCTTCCTCTCTATAGATACGGACTCATATAAAAACGCCACGGAAAGCAGATATATCAATAAAACAGCTTATTACCGCATTTCTATTCCTGAAGTGATAACAGATTCAAACGTCAAACGAGTTATCTACATCGACTGTGATACATTAGTATTGACCGATGTGTCGGAGCTGCAGGAACTGGACTTGAACGGGAAAATGCTTGCGGCTGTGGAGGATGCTGGGCAGCTGCAGCGTTTGGAGAAGATGAATATTACGAACGAAGGCAGATACTTCAATTCTGGTATGATGGTCATTGATATGGAGAAGTGGCGTAAACATTCTATTTCGGATAAAGTGCTGCGGTTTATTGATGAAAACAATGATCCCGATTACCTGTACTTGCATGACCAAGATGCACTGAACGCAATTCTTTGGGATAAGTGGAAGCCAATCCATCCAAGATGGAATGCGCAAACGTTCATTATTATGAAAACCAAAACACCAAAAGAGCTTGCAGAGCGTAAACGTCACAAGGAAGCACGGCAATCACCCGCAATTGTCCATTTTACTGGTGCGAACAAACCTTGGAATTCTGATGCCGGACATCCGTACGCTCCGCTATATTTTAAGTTTCTGCAGCAAACAGCTTGGAAAAACTTGCCCGGAAAGAAAGCGGAGGAAGTATATGCTGACTGAAGATACAGCCAATGTGGCTGTATCTTTTTTAAATTTGCTATAATACAGGAAACAGATAAAAGGACGGTTTTCAATGGGTGAGGAAAAGAAGAAGCTATTAGGAAAAGCAAGGCGGAGCTGGCTGCTGGAAAAGCTGCAAGCAGCAGAGGGACCGTTAAAAGGCAGTTTATTGGCGAAAGAAGCAAACGTCAGCCGGCAGGTGATAGTTGGGGATGTAACACTGCTAAAAGCGGAACAGCACCCGATCATTGCCACCAGCGAAGGGTACTTGCTGCATCATCAGTCAAATAAATTAGTTGAAAAGATCGTTGTATGTCAGCATTTGCCGGAAAGAACAGAAGAAGAATTGCAGCTGATCGTCGACTTAGGTGTTACTGTAAAGGACGTACAAGTGGAGCATCCAGTTTATGGATTGATGACTGCTTCTATTATGGTCTCAAATCGCAGGGAAGTGAAGCAGTTTATCGGCAGAATTTCTCAAGGTAAAGCGGGCTATTTGTCAGAGCTGACAGATGGTATTCATCTTCATACGTTAGCGGCTGACGATGAGAATGTTCTGGAGGAAGCAGTCGAGGCACTAACTTATCATGGCTTCCTCTTAAAAGAATGGGATTGACCGTCACACGGTCAATCCCACTTTTTGTTCGCTAATGGCCCAAAACTGCTTAGCCAATTCGGCGTCATCTGCTTGTCCTTTTACTTCTTGAATTCTGCGTTTATAAAAGTAACCGCCTGACACATACTTCACTTCAGGGCTTTCCGCTAAATATAATGCCGTATCCGCACCTTCTGCGGGCGATTGGAAGAAAGGCCGAAGCAGGTGATGAACCTTTTTACCAAAACCGGTTTGTCTGTCTACACCGAGACTTGTGCTTACCGCACCGGGATGAACAGCATTTACCGTTGCATTATAATGATAGAGACGCAGAGACAGTTCTTTGGTAAACAATAAATTGGCAAGCTTACTATGTCCATAGTTTTGCCACGGCGTAAATGATCCGGATTCACCTACTTCATCCAAGCTGATTTTACCGATTTTATAAGCACCGGAAGAAAGAACAACAATTCGCCCTTGGGGAGCTGACTTGATTTGCTCTAACAGCAAATTAGTTAACAGAAAATGTCCGAGATGATTGACGCCCATCATCATTTCCAAGCCATCCTCTGTATATTGCTTTTTCGTTGTGACAACACCGGCGTTGTTAAGAAGAACGTCGATGACAGGGTGATCAGACTTCAGCGCCTCTGCACATGTATGAATACTCGTAAATGAAGCCAAGTCGCATGTGTAAAGGTGTACGTCTGCTGAGCCGCTCTGCTGCTTGGCTTGCTCGAGTGCCTTTCGTCCGCGTTCTTCGGAGCGGCAGAGCATACAAACGGTATGTCCTTTTCTGGCTAAGGCAACAGTTGCTGCAAAGCCCATACCTGCATTTGCTCCAGTTATCACGACGGTTTTCTGCATGGTTACACCACTTTCCTCTTATTTAGGGCGCTTCAATGTAAATAACTCGCCCAGCTTGCTGTAATCATTGCCTGCTAATCGGCTGATTGGCTGAATAGATTGAGCATCAAGATAGCCTGTTTCTTGGTCATAAACGTCGGGAGAAAGATGGTATCCAACTATTTTAGCGAGCAAGAGGTCTGCGGTTGTATGGCCATCTTCCTTCTTAATTTCGATATGGTCATATAAAATGCATTCCATACGAATGGAGGCTTCCGCGATGCCAGGAACCGAGATATACGTACTTGGTGCTAACGTTAAAGAAGTGAGATCTAGTTCACTTTCCTCTTCTGATAAAGTGGCTGCGGTTTTATTCAGTTCCTCAACGATTCCCTCCGAACTAATATGCACAACCAATTCACCGGAAGCAATAGCATGACGAGCGGTGTCTTTCTGTTTCGTACCGCTTCTCTGGACGGATATACTGACTAATGGCGGTTCCGCACTAACAACGGAAAAATAGCTGAACGGTGCGGCATTGATAACCTTGTCCGACATAGTAGTAACGAGAGCAACTGGTCTGGGAATGATACTGCCTGATAGTAATTTATAATGCGTTTTTGCTGGAAGATTGTTTGCATCTAAGGTATACAAGTTTTGCTGCTCCTTTCTGTCAGGGTAGCATAGAAATCTTACAAGCCCTTAACAGGTTTATTACCGTTTAAAGATATTCTTAAGCTTAGAAGTGAAGGACTGCTCCTTCTCTGCTGCTTTTTCTGCTGTGTTCGTCAATTCTTCCTCGTGCAGATAGATATCTTCTTTATTTATTGCATGGTCAACATGCAGGACGAGTGCTAAATCTGCATCCACATCTTGGTTAGTCACCGACGTATAAGTGATGTTATTGTCGGCAGCCGCTTTTTTATACGGTCTAAAGAATCGTGTACTCACTTCTCCGGACAATCGCAGGGAGGCATCTGGATATTGTTTCATCGCATCTGTTAACTGGTTCACGCCTTTTTGCTGCACAACTTCTCCTTCTGTAAGTGCAAGAACCGTGCGTTCGCGCAACGTGCCAAGGAACTCTTTTCTTTCCCCTGCTTTCGTTTCTTTCACCCCATATATTCCTTCATTCAAATAATCATCAATATCTTTTTTCAAGATTTTTCATCTCCGTTTTCGGTATTTCCAATTCATGGAGTTAGCTTTACAATAAAGGTAAGACAGGAGGACGACAACGTTCATGACAACAACATTGAAATTCGATAATCTTAGTAAAACTTCCCACAATACCACCTTACTGCCTCCAATAGATATGGAGCTCGAAGCTGGTGAATGCTATGTCATCCGCTGTAATAAAGTGATTGGAAACAAGCTTCTTCAAATAATTGCCAAGCAAGAAAATCCATCTACGGGTAGTGTACTACTATTTGGTGAAAATATCGAAAAACTTAAATCTGTTCATGATCAAATCGGCTTTTTGTATTTGGATGATGCATCCTACACACGAATGCGCGTAAAGGATTACTTGGTTTTCTTTCGTAAGCTTTACGGCAGCAAAGTCGATCTCCATGATGTTATGCAGCAAGTAGGCTTGCGAGATGTGCAAAATGTACGAATTAGTAAATTGACTTTTTCGCAAGAGCGCCGACTGCAAATTGGCAGGTTAATTTTGCAAGATCAGCCGATATTGATAATGGAAGAACCAGAGCAAAATGTGGACCTTGAAACCAGCTTGATTATTCATCGGATAATAGAGGAGCTGAAAAAGAAAGAGAAAACAATTCTCCTTACTACAATTGATTTGGAGAATGCTTTGGTACTTACGAAAAACGTCTATTCTTTAACAGATAAAGCTTGTAAACAAATTGTTGTAGAAGAAGAGACGGATGAGCTCCCGGAAAGTGAAGTAGATGTTCAGCCAGTTAAACTGGAGAAAATTCCAGCAAAGATTGATGATAAAATCATTCTCTTTAATCCATTTGATATTAACTTTATTGAAAGCAGTGAAGGCGTGGCGCAACTGCATCTCCAAGATGGAATCTATCCTTGTACATATACACTTCAGGAATTAGAGAGCCGTTTGCGAGCTTTTGGTTTTTTCCGATGCCATCGTTCGTATTTAGTAAACCTGCAGCAGGTGAAGGAAGTCGTGACCTGGACAAGAAACAGCTACAGCTTGATTTTGGATGACCAGACGCGCAGCTCTGTTCCGTTATCGAAGAACCGCTTTGAAGAATTAAAGGGAATGCTCGGCTTGTGAGGTGCTCCATTGGGCAGGAAATTTGCAGTATTCAGCCCTCTGTACGCTCCATTCAGCTTTTTTAGGTGCTATTAAGCTTGATTTTACAGTGTTTTTCAGTAAAAGACGATAAGCTGTGCGTATCAACCGTCACGTACGGAAAGGAGCAACGTGTATGGATTACGCATTACAAGTGAAGGACTTATCCAAGGTATTCGGACAGCAGCAAGCACTTCAGCAAGTTACATTCCATGTAAAAAGGGGAGAGATTTTCGGTTTTCTGGGGCCAAGCGGATCGGGGAAGACGACGACTGTTAAGATCCTGACTGGGCAGCTTTTACCGACTGCTGGTGACGTTACGATACTTGGAAAAAACGCATCGAAAATGAATGGATCAGATTTAGGGCGGATAGGTATTTTGACTGATAACAGCGGATTGTATGAAAGAATGACTATTAATGATAATTTGAAATTTTACGCAAAGCTGTACAATGCCCCAGCTGGCCGTGTGGAAGAAGTATTGCAATTAGTCGGCCTGGCAGAAGAGAAGAAGAAACCGGTGAAAAAGCTGTCCAAAGGGATGAAGCAGCGTGTGCTGCTCGCCCGCGCCGTGCTGCATAAACCAGACGTGCTATTCTTAGATGAACCAACCTCTGCATTGGATCCAGGAAATGTCCAGAAGATGCACGACTTGTTGCGGGACTTAAACCGTGAAGGTACAACGATTTTCTTGACTACACACAATATGGAAGAAGCTGCCCAGCTTTGCGATCGGGTTGCCTTCCTTCATGAAGGGCAGATACGCGAGATGGATGAACCGAAGCTATTGCAGCGTAAATATGCCAAGAACACCATTCATTTGGAGCTGAAAGATGGGAGCAATGAAACCATCATAAATGATGCAGGTGGGGCAGAACGTCTTTATCAGTACATGCAGGCAGAAGAAGTTCTTGCTGTACATTCAGATCAGCCGACACTAGGAGATATATTTATCGAAGTGACAGGGAGGGAATTAGCATGAATGCTGCACGTATCTCAGCAATAATTGTAAAAGAATATCATGATTTAAAAGCAAATGTCCAAGTTTTAATGATGGTTATACTCCCTGCCTTCCTGGCAGTCTTATACAGCCGAATGGGCAGTGGTGATGAAAGGATTTATAGTTTCGTTTTTGTATCCTTGTTTTCTTTGGTTTTCGTTACGATGTATGTTCAGTCTATGCTGATTTCAGAGGAGAAAGAGAAAAATACACTGCAGTCTCTGCTTATGTCTCCAGCACATACAACGGAAATACTGGTAGGGAAAAGTTTCATGAATGTAGTGATCACCCTGGTATCGTTGCTTATTACATGGATGATTATGGATGTAAAACTTACTAACATTGGAGTACTGCTTGTTGTTCTAATCTTATCTATTGTAATATTTTTATCTATAGGGACAATAGTTGGTCTAATTAGTAAAAACTTGATTCAGACCGGTGTATACATTATGCCATTTATGTTTCTCTTTGGTTTTGCTCCCATGATTCAAGTGTACTTTTCAGACGGAATAATTGGTGAGATTATCAGATATTCGCCAAGTGTTTTTACGATGGATATAGCGGTGAGTGCGCTGGAAGGGCAGGACTTTTCTTCCTACCAAGCAGACTTGCTATGGTTAACAGGCTGGACCATCATTGGAGTACTTGCTGCATACGTCCTCCTTAAAAAGAAAAGCCTCTCCAACTAGAAAAGCCGCCCATACCGGGCGGCTTTTCATTTATCCTATGCTGCGCTTGCGCAAGTCCTCTTCGATTTGTTCTAAGCTCTTTCCTCGTGTTTCTGTTGTAAAGAATTTCACGAATAGGAAGGCAAAGATACCGATGACGGCGAAGATATAGAATAGGTAGCTGATACCAATTGCCTCTAACAAGATCGGGAATAATAGAGATACGATCAAGTTGGCACCGTGCAAGGCAAAGGTTGCAGCGCCTGTTCCGATTCCGCGTACTTTGGTTGGGAATAGCTCAGGAAGCATAATCCAAACAACTGGTCCCCACGTAGTCGAGAAAGCAACGATGAATAGTCCTAAACAGATAATGATGGCCCATGTCGCAACGATTGAGTCAGGAGCTAGCAAATTAATAGTGGAGAGGGCAATTAAGCTTACAACCATTCCAATGTTACCTGCCATCAATAGTGTTTTGCGATTTACTTTATCCACTATTTTAATGGCGATAAGTGTCATCAATACATTAACTGTACCAATCCCGACAGTGCCGAGTATCGCGGCTGAGTTACCGAAGCCAGCACTTGTGAAAGTGCTAGGAGCATAATAGATAATCGTGTTGATTCCGATAAACTGCTGAAGGAAGGCAAGACCCAGACCTGCAATCAATGCTGGTCTGACCCAGCTGGAGAATAATTCCTTGATACCGCCTTCATCTTCTTTTTCAGCTTTTTGAATTTCGGAGATTTCATCTTCAATGGAAGCATTCTCTCCGCGTACTTTCTTTAAAATGTTTCTAGCTTTGTCTTCTTTTCCTGCTGTAAGGAGCCAACGCGGGCTTTCTGGCATGAAAAACATCCCGATAATCAAAATAACTGCAGGAACGACGGCTAGTCCAAGCATCCAGCGCCATGCACCTGCATCGGAAAATGCATAATTCACTAAATAAGATGATAAGATACCGATTGTAATTAATAACTGATTCAAGGAAGCTAGTGAGCCGCGTTTTTCTTTTGGTGCGAGCTCGGATAAGTATAAAGGTACGATTGTCGTTGAAGCACCGACAGCCAAACCAAGGATAACTCGGGCAATGACCATCGTAGTGACATTCACTGCTACGGCTGCACCTAATGCACCGATAAAGAACAAAATGCCAGCAGTAATAATTGTTTTCTTCCGCCCTATTTTATCAGTTACTCGGCCAGTAATGGCTGCACTGATGATGGCGCCAACTAATAGAGAGCTTACAATAAGACCTTCAGTGAAGGAGTTTAATCCAAGGTCTTCATCAATGTACAGTAAAGCACCAGAAATGACCCCAGTATCATATCCATACAGCAAGCCGCCAAGGGCGCCAAAGAAATACAGCAAGCTATTGGATTGCTTTTTTTGCATATTGCTACCTCCTAAAAATTATCAAAATTCATACTGTGTTTTGTAAGCCTTTTCCTCATGCTGTAAAATTTCAAACATTCCAATCGGGTTGTGATTGAAAAGTCCCACAATAAACCATTATAATTTAATGGTAACAGTGTTGGCTACATAAAAATATTATTAGGAGGATTTTGCTTGTCTAAAAAGATGATTGCAATTGACCTAGATGGAACATTACTAAATACGGAAAGTCAAATCCCCGAAGAAAATAAAGCAGCAATTAAACGTGCACTTGATGCAGATATGCTGGTAGCTATTAGCACTGGTCGTGCTACC
The DNA here is from genome assembly GCF_900215625.1 of Terribacillus aidingensis. Classification (GTDB taxonomy): domain Bacteria; phylum Bacillota; class Bacilli; order Bacillales; family Amphibacillaceae; genus Terribacillus; species Terribacillus aidingensis. Next base: position 141,276 of record NZ_OBEK01000005.1, on the reverse strand, counting down.
TTTGATGTGAAATCACTTGTAGGTAACGACCTGGATATACCAATTATTGCTTCAAACGGTGGTACAGTTCATGATTATGGATACGAATTGCTTAATAAGGTAACTTTTGAAAAGGAACTGGCAAAAGAGATAGCAGCATCTCTTATTGAACAGGATGTGTACTTTGAAGTCTATACAGAAACGGAGCTGCTTTCTCCTTATAATGGAGAGGAAAAGCTTAAAGCAGAATTGGATAAAGTGAGTTCCGCAAACCCGGACGAAAGCATGGAGCAGCTTTGGATTGGAGCCATGTCTCAGTTCAAGCAATCGGGAATCCGCTTTGTACCGGATATAGAACATATTTTTACAGAGGAAAGTACTATCTTTAAGATTCTTTGCTTCAGCTTTGACTTGGAGAACTTGGCAAAGGCCTATAAAACCGTCAATGAGGATAATAGAATTGCGGTTACTTCCTCTGGTGAACATATTATTGAGATTTTGCCTAAGAAGTCGGGTAAAGGATATGCAGTTTCCATGCTGGCCGAAAAATACAATATCAGCAAGGAAGATGTGTATGCTGTAGGTGACAGCCCGAACGATATCAGCATGTTTGAAGTAGCCGGAAATGGCGTAGCGATGGAAAACGCAATGACAGAGCTGATGGAGATTGCGACACATGTAACGAAATCAAATGACGATTTTGGTGTGGCGTACTTCTTGGACAAGCTCATTGCAGGTGAGCAAGACGAGCTGCGGCGTGTAGAAGAAGGCGTGTGAGCAGGGCCCGATGCATCTGACATCGGGTTTTTCTTTTTGTCTGTCTTTTTTAAATAAAGAGTGCGTAACTTATCTGTTATATGTAGAATAGAGAGTGATAATCATTCTCAAAGAAAGAAGTGTTGCTGGCTTGCTAAAGGACTTTTTCGCTTTTTATAAACCGTATAAACGGCTGTTTCTGCTAGATTTCGGCAGTGCGGTATTTGTTGCGCTGTTAGAATTAGCATTTCCAATCGGAGTCAATATGATGGTAGACCGATTGCTTCCAACTGAAAACTGGAATTGGATTGTAACAGCTTGTATTTTGTTGTTCATCGTCTATGGATTAAGTACAGTTACGCAGTATATTGTCACTTACTGGGGACATAAACTTGGAATTAATATTGAACGTGACATGCGAAAGCAATTATTCGAGCATATACAAAAGCTCAGTTTTCGTTTCTTCGATAATACAAAAGTGGGCAACCTGATTTCTCGACTGACGAATGATTTGTTCATGATTGGAGAGATGGCTCATCACGGACCAGAGGATTTATTTATTGCGCTGATGACCATTGTCGGGGCCTTGATTATTATGTTCTTCATCAATTGGCCGTTGGCACTCATGACCATGCTAGTCGTTCCGATTTTGTTCTGGATCGTTCTTTACTGTAATAAAAAAATGACAGAAGCATCGAGAAGGATGAATGAAGATACAGCGGACTTTAGCGCTCGAATTGAAAATACTGTCGGCGGTATCAGGGTTGTACAGGCGTTTACGAATGAGGCGCATGAAGAAGACAGATTTAAGGTAAACAACGAACGTTACCGACTGACAAAATTACTGTCTTATAAAATCATGGCACTCAATTTATCTGTTACTTACATGCTGATGCGATTTATCGCCGTGTTCCAGCTTGTTGCCGGAGCTTGGTTTATCATTCAAGATAAAATGTCGTATGGTGATTTGGTTGCCTTTATTTTGCTGACCAATGTATTCTTCCAGCCTATTCAAAAGATCGGGGCCATCATTGAGCTCTATCCAAAAGGGATAGCTGGATTTCAGCGTTACATGGACATCATGCGGCTTGATCCGGATGTTAAAGATAGTCCGAACGCCAGAGAAGTTAGCTCGCTTTCTGGTCATATTTGTTACGACAACGTTTCTTTTGGTTATAAGCAGGACAGTATGATACTGAAGGATATCAGTTTCTCGATTAACGCTGGTGAGACAGTTGCTTTCGTAGGTCCATCCGGTGCGGGGAAATCAACGATCTGCAGTTTGCTGCCGCGCTTTTATGAGCTTAATGACGGGAACATAACAATAGATAATGTACCAATCAAAGATATGACATTATCATCCTTGCGCAGTCAGATTGGTATTGTACAGCAGGATGTGTATTTATTCGGAGGAACAATTCGAGAAAATATCGCTTATGGAAAGCTGGATGCCACAGATGAAGAAATTGACGATGCTGTAAGGAGAGCGCAGCTGACTGACTTTTTATCCGAACTGCCAGATGGATTGGATACTGTGATTGGAGAGCGCGGCGTGATGATCTCCGGTGGTCAGAAACAGCGCATTTCTATAGCGCGAGTGTTCCTTAAAAATCCGCCAATTCTCATACTTGATGAAGCAACATCTGCTTTGGATACCGAAACAGAAGTTAAAATACAAGAAGCGCTTGAAGAGTTATCAGAAGGAAGAACGACATTGGTCATCGCGCATCGACTAGCGACAATCAAGCACGCAGATAAAATCATTATGGTAACAAAACAAGGCATCACAGAAGAAGGCAAGCATAGTGAATTGCTGAATCGTGATGGTGCGTATCGTCGTTTGTATGATGCGCAGTTTGCGCATTAAACATAGCAGGAGTCATTCTTTCATAAGAAAAGGAAGTAAGTACGGGTCTGATTGGTTTGCAGGTTAGTGCATAAGTATTTCAAGAAAAGGGGCGATGCAAATGCAGCGTCCTTTTCATTTGACGAAACCCTTTGCGTGCGATAAATTATTTACATAAAGTCACTTGATTACGAAAGGTAACTAATACTTTTATGTTATTCGGGCAATCTACATAAGGTTAATATTTATATTTGGAGGGATACACATGACACAAGATTTTTTCAAGGCACTGGAAAACAGAAGGTCCATTTATAGTTTGGCAAAAGAGTCGCCCGTATCGGATGAGCGAATTCAGGAAATTGTAGAATTTGCTGTGAAGTACACACCATCTGCTTTTAATTCGCAAAGCACACGTGTGATTGTCCTTCTAGGCGACAAGCATGATCGCTTCTGGAATATTACAGAGGATCAGCTTCGAGCGGTTGTGCCGTCAGACAACTTCGCACCGACAGAAGAGAAAATTGCTTCTTTCCGCAATGGTTATGGAACAGTCTTATTCTTCGAGGATCAAACAGTAGTGAAGGATTTGCAGGAACAATTTGCCCTTTATGCGGATAATTTCCCAATCTGGTCTGAACAAACTTCGGGCATGCACCAACTTGTCGTTTGGACTGCTTTGGAAATGGAAGGCCTTGGCGCAAGTTTGCAGCACTATAACCCGCTAGTTGATGAAGCAATTCAAAAGGAATGGGACATCCCATCCAACTGGAAGCTTCGAGGACAAATGCCATTCGGTAAACCGACAATGCCAGCTGGGGATAAAGAATTCAAACCGCTGGAAGAGCGCGTTAAAGTAATCAAGTAATGAAAAGAGTCATTGTCTTTATATGGACAATGACTCTTTGTTTATGCGTAATTATTAGAAAATTCCGTTACAAAAATATTACATAAGTTTCTTTTCTGCATAATCGGGTATACAGTAGTTACCAACAGATATTATCGAAAAGAAAGGAAGGAAACAAAGTGAGTGCAAATCCATTTACGAAGAACTTGCAGCATGCGGGTGATTTGTCGGACGATGAGCGTACGGAGATTCTGTCAACATTGGAACGATACATGGATTACTTGCGAGACGAAATGTCGAGATCAGATAACCTTCCTGCTGCTAAATAGACAAAAAAGGAGTATCCCAAGATAAGGGATACTCCTTTTATTTTTACATGATTGCTGTAATTAAGAATGGCAAGGTAACAATAGACAGGATTGCACTGATTACGAAAGCAGAAGCAACCTCTGTTTCCAAGCTCTTGAAGCGTATTGCAATCATTGTAGCAACCGCAGAACCTGGGAATGATACAAGCAATACAGCTTGTACGAAATCATTGTGTGTCAAACCAAGTGCATATGCAATACCAACCATTGCAAGCGGCTGAACGATCGCTTTTAGAATCGCAATGGAGAATGCAGATAGACTAAGTTTAATCTTGTTGATACCGATTGTTACACCAACTGCAAACAACGCAACACCAGAGACAACATCACCGATTTGGTCAAGTGATTTCTCTCCTAATTCTGGAAGCTGGAAGTTGAAGACAAGTACCAGAATCAAACCGATAATCGGAACACAAGCAAGCGGTTCAGTAAGACCGTGCAGGATAGACTTACCTGTTACTTTTAGAATGCTTTCTTTATTTTCATCTGACTGAGAATTCTTGTTACGTGTACCTACTGTACCAAAGATAGTAGACATTGGATCCAATACGGCGTTAACAATAATACCCATCAAAGCGATTGGAATCGCAATGGCTTCAGCGCCAAAGATACTGCCCATAACCGGAATACCCATAAAGGCGAATGTTGGCTGTGTTGAGTTCAAGGAGAACATCGTTGACTGTACGAAATCATATCTAGAAGTCCATTTAGTCACAAGAAGTACAACGATGAAGAATCCAATTACACCGATCAGCAATGCTCCAAGGAACGGCGCTTTATCAAATATTGTTTGACGGGATGTTGTTGTAATACCGACGAATAAGTGTGCTGGTAATGCAATTTTTGTTACAAGTGTGTTGATACCCTTTGATGTTTCTTTATTAAATATGCCACGATTTCCGGCAATAAATCCAAGCAGGATTACGAAGAAAATCGGGATTAGAATGATGAAAATTTCACCAAAACTCATATTAATTCCACTCCCTCAGTGTTGTATTTGCTTCAATTTGTCAAAATTAATACAGGTGCCTCCTTTAGAAGGAGTCACCTGCACCATAGGAAATTACGATAAGAGCTTAACCTTTGATGGATTTATATTCTGGTTTCCATACGGATTGAGCTAGAAGGTCTTTAATCTCTTCAGGTTTTGCATCAGATACGCCGTCTTCAATTGCTGCTTTCGCAACTGCTTCTGCTACAGCATTTGAAACAGGCTGAAGCTCATCGATTGCAGGAAGCAAGGAACCGCCATGTGTGTTGCTCACAACCATGTCTGCAATTGCATTAGCTGCAGCTGCGAACATAGCATCTGTAATACGGCTTGCTTTTACTGCAATGGATCCAAGTCCAAGACCAGGGAACGCAAATGCATTGTTTGCTTGTCCGATATGGTAAGTTGTGCCTTTGTAGTCTACAGGATCGAATGGACTTCCTGTTGCAATCAATGCTTTCCCATCTGTCCACTCAAGCAAGTCTTTTGGAATTGCTTCTGCAAGCGGTGTTGGGTTGGACATCGGCATAATTACTGGGTGTTCAACGTGTTTTGCCATTTCTTTAATGATTTCAGCACTGAACGCGCCAGCTTGTCCAGATGTACCAATTAGAATTGTTGGCTTAACTTGACGGATAACTTCCGCAAGACCAATGATACCATCTTCTTTGTTCCAATCTTTTACTTCATCAGCAGAACGAAGGTATGGTTTCTGGAAGTCAGCAATACCATCCATATCGTCAGTCAATAGACCGCGCTGGTCAATTGCCCAGAAGTTATTCGCAGCATCTTCTTTAGAGATACCATCAAGTACCATAGCGGCTGCGATTTGGTCCGCATTACCGATACCGGCAGAACCAGGTCCGAAGACAACAACACGCTGTTCGCTGATTGGTGTACCAGTTACTTTGGATGCACTCATAACAGCTGCTAGTGTGATGGCACCAGTGCCTTGAATATCGTCATTGAATGTAAGGATTTTATCGCCGTATTTATCAATGATGTTACGTGCATTACGGTTACCGAAGTCTTCCCAGTGCAATAGAATGTTAGGGAATTTCTCTACAGTTTTACTAATGAAAGCATCGATAAACTGATCGTACTGCTCACCGCGTACACGTTTGTGACGATTACCGACATAAAGTGGGTCGTTAAGTAATTCATCGTTATCTGTACCTGCATCGATTACTACCGGAAGAACACGGTTAGGGTCAATTCCTGCAGCAGCTGTATAAACAGCTAGTTTACCGATAGCAATATTCAGACCGCCAACACCCCAGTCACCAATTCCAAGGATACTTTCGGAGTCTGTTACAACAATCAAGTCGATTTCATCCGTGTTAAGCAACGTGTTGTCATATGCTTGTTCGATGTTATCTGGGTTGTTGATATCAAGATAAACACCACCTGGACGTTGATACTCATGGCTGTATTCTTGGATAGCTTGTCCAACAGTCGGAGTATAAACAACCGGAAGCATTTCGCTCAAATGATCAGTAAGAAGGCGATAGTAAAGGACTACGTTACGGTTATAAAGCTGATTTAATGTGTTGTTTTTCAACAAATTATTCGGCTGCGCATTGTACTGTTCGTAAGCACGCTTAGCCTGCTCGTCTAATGTCAGAACTGTCGCTGGCAGAACGCCATCAAGGCCAAGTTCTGCACGCTCTTCTTTTGTAAAAGCGACACCTTTATTTAGAAAAGGATTTGAGATTAAGTTCTTACCTCTTAGAGAAGTGGATACCGATCCATCTTCATTATTACGATATATATTCATATCTAAAATTCCACCTTTTCGAATGATTACTTACCTTTTGTAACTGCCACAACCAATTCTACCACTTTACAATTGTTAATCAATTTTAACAAAGTATTTAAAACAACTATTGCATTTACTGAGTTTGTGTGTTATTTCACATACTTTCGCACTACATGGTAAACCGCGGTATGAAGGTATTTTACAGATGTGAAGTAAATTGTATTTTTACTTTGTTATTGTTTTTTTTACTTAGGAAAGTATACATTAACTAACTTTTTATTTTATGTTTAATTATTCTGATTGTTCGGCTTTTTAAACGTATGACCTCATGTTAAGCTATATAAATAGAGAGGGAAGGTGGAGTTATTCATGGATATCGTGACGGAATTAAGCAAAGTAATTCACTCAGGAAGGATATCGACAGCTGCTTCTGTCATAAGCCAGCATAATCATGATGCATCTTATCATCCTGCAGCTGATCCCGATGTTGTTGTCTTTCCGGAAAATACAAAGGAAGTCAGTGGTATTCTTTCGTTTGCGAATAAACATGGAATACCAGTCACGCCTTTTGGTAAAGGATCCAGTCTGGAGGGACATGCAATTCCCTATAATGGAGGTATTTCGTTAGATTTAGGTTTGATGAATCAATTAAAAACCATCGAAGAGACAGATGGGTACGTAGTGGCTGGTGCAGGCCTGACACAGTTTCAATTGAACGATGCCCTGAAGAAGCATGGTTTATTCTTCAGTGTGGATCCAGGTGCTGAAGCGGCGCTTGGGGGTATGGCAGGGACGAATGCCAGCGGCTCCTACACAGTAAAATACGGTACAATGCGGGATAATATCTTAGATATGGAAGTTGTGCTGCCGAATGGAGAGATAATTCATACTGGCTCAAAAGCATTGAAGTCTTCTTCAGGGCTGCATCTTTCTGGCTTGTTTGCTGGATCGGAAGGTGTACTGGGTGTCATAACGGAACTGACACTTCGTGTGCATCCAATCCCGGAAGCTACAGTAGCTGTACGAGCTGTCTTTCACGATTTTGAAGAAGCGGTAACAGCTGTTGTTAGACTTCGTACAGCAGGGTTGGACTTAGCGAGGATTGAATTCGTAGATGCCGCATCCGTTGCACATGTAAACCAATTCGCCCATACAACGTATAAGGAACAGCCAACTATCTTTTTTGAATTAAATGGAGAGACGGAGCATCTTCGGCATCAAATCGACCGGATGGAGCAGCTGCTGAAACCCTTTGAGGTAGCGGAATTTCTCGCAGAGACAGACCCTGCGGCACAGGAGCGGTTATGGGACGCCCGACATAACCTAGCTTACTATTATATACAAGCTGCCCCAACGAAGCAGATGCTTGTGACAGATGTTTGCCTTCCGATATCCAAATTATCGGACGCCATTTTGCATGCAAGACAAACCATAGAAGAAAGCGGCTTAGAGGCTGGTATCGTCGGCCATGTGGGAGATGGGAATTTCCACATTATTGCTATGGTGGACTTTCATAACCCGGCAGAAGTATCGGCTGCAAAACAGCTGCATGCAGCAGTGGTAGATTATACGCTGGTGAATGAAGGAACGTGCACGGGAGAGCATGGTGTAGGTGTTGGTAAGAAGAAGTACCAAAAGCTGGAACATGGTGCAGCATATGAATTAATGCGTACCATTAAACGAGCGGTGGACCCGCGCGGCATCATGAATCCAGGTAAACTAGTCGATTAACCAGAAAAAAAAGAGCGTACTCCCCTCAGAATACGCTCTTTTTGATTAACCTTTTTTATTGCTTAATAGGTCTGAAATGGCATGCACTAATTCCACACCTTGAAAAGCAAAGATAGATAGTGCACTAATAGAAAATGCCACGACGATGATCGCTCTTGCCACAAACATTTTCGTCCCCTCCTTTGGAATGCTAAGAACCTTTAAGCAGCAAAGGGAGCCTATTCAGCGGTAACTCGATTGATAGAAGACGGCCAGCAGGAAATGCCTGAGCGTCTGTTTCGTCTGCATCATTCGTGCTTGCATCATATGCCCGGCAAGCAGTAACGGGAGAAGAAGCATGACTGCTGTTTGTGCTAGTAACGGGAACCAATGTTTGTCGTCATCCGGCAGGTCGGCCTTATGACTAACAACATGCTGGGGCTCAATGTCGTTTGTATTCCAATAATGTGATGGGTGTACGAGCATTAATTGAAGCATGACCGACAGCACTAGACCGATAAACAAAAGAGCAGCTTTGCGTTGCATTTCCTCACCACCTCCTATCCTTTAATATCCTTCAACTATATACCCGCTGCAAGGGGTTGTAAAGCCTGTGTTACAAGTATTTGTATAATTCAGAATCAGTCCGCTACAAAAAAACCTGTCCTATTAGAAGGTCAGGTTTTCAAGCTGATTATTGATTCATGGAGTCTAGTTCTTCCGAATTAACCCATTTTTCCGCCCATTCTTTTATAGAAGTGATCACAGGGCGCAATGCGCGACCTTTTTCGGTCAGTTCATATTCAATACGGACAGGTGTGTCCGGATATACTGTTCTTGTAGTAATACCTGCTGCTTCCAGCTCTTTCAATCGTTCTGAAAGCAGCCGGCCGCTGATTGGCAGGGAAGATTCCAATTCAGAGAAACGCTGTGATCCTTCTAAGAGGCGGAAAATGATAAAGCCATTCCAGCGTTTGCTCAGGAGCTCCATTCCTGTTTCAAAACGCGGACATAAATCTGCAGATTTCATCTATCATCACCTCTGTAAAAGCACTGTTTACTTTATTTGTTATTTCCTAATTATAAACGAGGTTACGAAAAGTAACAAGTATATTGTTCCTATTCCTGTTGATTCTATCCTTACAAACTGGCGAAATAGTAAGAATAATTCTATAATAAAACAAAGGATGTATTGGGGGAAACGGAATGAATCATCAATATTATATAGATTATGCGTGCAAACTTGCTGCAGAAAATGTGAAGAGCGGAAAGGGAGGACCGTTTGGTGCTGTAATTGTCCGAGGTGATCATATTATTGGAGAAGGAACCAACTTGGTCACAAGTTTGCATGACCCGACAGCGCATGCTGAAATACAGGCAATACGTAATGCCACAAGCAGTATCGGCCACTTTGAATTGGGGGATTGTGTCATTTACTCGAGCTGCGAGCCTTGTCCAATGTGTTTAGGAGCAATTTATTGGGCGCGTCCAAAAGCATTGTACTTTGCATATACAAAAAAAGATGCCGCTGCAATTGGATTTGACGATGATTTTATTTATCAAGAAATCAATAAACCATACCAAGAGAGAAAAATTCAAACGACACAGCTAAAGGAATGCGGTACAGCGAATCCAATGAGAGCATGGATGGAAAAGGAAGATAAAGTTGAATATTAAAAGAAGGTGCACCCTGTCATACAGGGCGCACTTCTTTCTTATATTCCTTATTAAAAGCTTGGAGATAAGTAAGAAATTCACTTGTTTGCAAAGGCTTGCTAAACATATAGCCTTGAGCATAATCACATTTCAAATCTTGTACCCAATTCAACTGTTCTTGACTTTCCACGCCTTCTGCCACGATAGCAAGTTCAAGTTTCTTCGCTAAAGTTACGATAGAAGAGACAATTGCTTGATCCTGAAAATCTTCCGGCAGATTGGCAATGAAGGCACGATCAATTTTCAATGTGTCTACTGGGAGCTGCTTCAAGTAATTCAGGCTATTGAATCCTTTTCCAAAGTCATCCAATGCAATGCGGATGCCAAGCTCTTTTAGTTCTGTAATGGTTTGGGCGGCACCTTCCACGTCTTGTATCGCTGTTTCCTCTGTTATTTCAATCTCTAGTTTGGATACATCAACTTCCGGATTGTCCTGCATTTGTTTATGGATAAAACTTACAAAATGGTTATTATAAAACTGCTGTGTACTAATGTTGACCGCCACATGTAAGCCATGGAATGCTTTTTTGTTCATCTCAGCAAATACTAGCTCAATCATTTTTTTATCAAGAACTACAATATCACCGTTTTTCTCTGCCAACGGGATAAACTGTGCAGGCGGGATAATTCCATGAACAGGATGAATCCAGCGGCATAAAGCCTCCATCCCATATAAACAATCCCCTGTACTTGCCATTTTAGGCTGGAAAAACACTTGAATTTCTCCATTGGCAATGGCACTGCACAACTCCGATTCCAGCAGAATCGGCTGCTTATTTTGTAACGTTTCGTTAGCAAAAAATTTATAATTGGATCGGCCGCTTTCTTTTGCTAAGTACATGGCGATATCAGCGAAGCGCATTACTTCTTTGCTGGTCGTACCGTTGTCAGGGATTAATGCTACACCAACACTGGTGCTTACGTTCACTTTTCTTCCTTCTATAATAAACGGTTCTTCCACGCTTTGAATAATTGCTTGTGCGAGCTGCGCTGCGTTTTCCCGCGTGGCTCCCGAATACAGCAAGGTAAATTCATCTCCGCCAAGCCGTGCTAGCACGCTTTGTTTTGGAAGCATGCGTGACAGCCGCAATGTCACAAGCTGCAGCAGTTTATCGCCGAACTTATGACCGAGTGTGTCATTGACGGCTTTAAATCGGTCTAAATCCATAAAAAACAGCGCGGCTGTCTCATCTGTTCTATTCTCTAAGTAGTCACGAAGCTCTTGTTCAAAATATCGCCGGTTCGGTATCTTCGTCAATTCATCATGATTTGCGATATAGTGTAATTGTTCTGCTTGCTTAGCTAGTTTCTGATCTGTAGTGGTGGAGACAAAAGCTAAGACTTGTGTGAGCAGAATGACAAGCATTACACTGATAGCTAGATTTACATTGTTTGGTGTGGAGATAGGTTCAGGCAGAACGGAGCGGCTGTTTACATAGACAACAGCGGCCTTCATTACTGTATAGTGCATCCCACAAATAGCAACACCCATTGTAAGAGCACTTGCTAATTTAAATAGATGCTGTATCTTCCCGTTATTGCGCTGGAAATAGTGGAAAAGCAGAAAAGCGACACATGATGCTATAACGGCAATGACTATAGATAAGTAGAAATATAAGCCGTCATGGTGCATCATGCCATCCAGACGCACGCCCATCATGCCTATGCAATGCATACTTGAAATTGCAGCTCCCATACAGATACTGCCCAAAATAAGTCCGAATACGGTAAGTCTGATAGAGGAAAGGTAAAAGGCGATTGAGGTACCCAGAAACGCAAAAAATACGGACAAGGTAACCATTCCTGGATCATATGTAACTTCTGTCGGCAATTTATAAGCCAGTATGGAAAGAAAGTGCACGGACCAGATGCCGAGCGCCATCAATATCGAGCTAGATAGGAACCAATATAATTTTCGCCAGCCAGTGGTCCTGTTTATTCTGGAACACATATCTAAAGCGATATAGGATGAAAGCATAGCAATAATAACGGATACGATGACAAAAGTGACGTTATAAGTCCCAGTGATTTCTTGCATAAAGTTCCTCCAAGTTGTTGAGTAGTTCTATAGTCTTGGGTATATTGTATACCCAAGCGAAGAAAAAGCAAACCAAGAAATGGTGTAATTATAGTAAATTAACGTCTTTGTAAAAAGGAGGAATAGGAAGTGCGGAATGATTTCATATACGACGTCATCATTGTTGGGGGCGGAACGACAGGATTGTATGCATCTTTTTATACAAGATTGCGCAAGATGACAACTTTACTAATCGAAGCGACGGCAGGATTTGGCGGAAAAGTAGCGCAGTTTTATCCAGAGAAGCACATTTATGATGTCGGTGCTTATCCTGCTGCCACAGGGGAGAAGATGGTCGCCCAGCTGCTGGAACAAAGCAGAAAAGCAGAACCAGAAACCATAACAGGCGAATTCGTTGAACATGTCAGAAAGCGAAGTGATGGTATATTTGAATTGGTGACAACGCAAGGTGCGCTATACATGACAAGGACAGTCATCCTCACTTGCGGAATGGGAACCTACCAAATGAAACCACTTCCGCTTGAAGAAGCTTCCCTGTATGAAGAGAAAAACCTTCATTACTATTTGAAGTCGCCTGAAAACTTCCTGAATCAGTGTGTTGTTGTTTATGCAGCCAACCGTACAGGAATTGACTGGGCGATGGCATTGGAGAAGACAGCAAAAGAAGTAACGCTGCTTAATCACCGTGATTATTTTCTCTATACGCCGCCGCAAGTCATTGAAGCATTAGCGGAGACGTCGATTAAGGTCAAATACAACCATAAAGTGACGAAGCTGTTGGGGAATAACCAGGGATTGCACACGCTGTTAGTTGAAAAAGATGGAATGGAAACGATGTTGGAAACGGATGCTCTACTATATTATGAGAATGTAAATCTCACGCAAACACCGTTTGCTAATTGGGGAATTGAGACGGATAAGCACAAAGTTATTGTTGATTATGAAATGGCGACAAATATACCGGGGATATATGCGGCGGGAGACGCTGTGCATTATCCGAAAAAAAATATGCTTATTGCGACAGGGTTTGCAGAAACGATCACCGCAGTTAATAGTGCAAAACTATACTTAGATCCGTCTGCAAGTGCACAAGTATATAGTACAATTGAATATCAAAAGAATAGAGGCGGGTAAGCAATGCCGCTGAAAAATATTTGCGCTTAAAAAGCAGAAGGCATCTCTGTATATCAGGTGACCTTCTGCTTTTTATGTGAATATATCTTTTTCCTGAACAGCTATTATGTTTTCAGTGGCTCTAGATCAGTCTTTCCTTTTCAGTATTTCACGCTCAAGCATGGTTGCAACACCATTTTCTTCGTTTGTATCTGTCGTGTAGTCACATGCTTCTTTCACTTCATCTGTTGCGTTGCCCATGGCAACCTTGGTGCCTGCGGCCTCCAGCATCGGCAAGTCATTCATACTGTCTCCAATGGCAATAATGTCATCTTTTTTTATGTCTAATTTATTCGCGAGTTTCTTCAACGCATGCCCTTTAGATGCTTGGCCATCCACAATCTCCATATTAAAGTCAGCGGAAGAGTAGAGATTTAAATCATTCTTACCTAATGTGTCCGCTGCTACACGTCTTCTTTCTTCATCAAAACTAACAATGGTTACTTTGTAAATATCTTTCTCTGCTTGGAAGACACGCATATAGTCATCAATTTCCTTCATATTTGCTTGTCCTAGCTGCCGCTCTTTTGCTTTTTTCATTTCTTCTTTGTCTGCCTGTTGGACGATATCCATTTCATCTTCGAGTAGCTGCTTCGCATTGGACGTAATGAATATCTCCTTATCTGTTACTATTTCAAAGTAGTAATTTTCTTCCGCCAACCAGCGGACAATTTCTTTTGCATAAACCGTCTTAAGTGGCAGGGGAAGTGTTAGGGTGCCGTCTGGATCATACGTAGTTGCACCATTGGCACCGATAACCCAAGCAGACAGGTCTTGATCATGGAAAAGGCGCTGCACATCGAATTGGGCTCTTCCTGTTGCAATTACAATTTGTGCCCCTTTTTTCTGGGCCTTTTTGACAGTATCTGCATGAAGCGACGATATTGTATAGTTTTCATTAAGAAATGTTCCATCTAGGTCTATTGCTACTAATTTTTGCATGTGGTCTGCTCCTTTTTTCCTTTTTATTAACTGTTCCCTCTATCTGGCAGGATGTAAACTGACGAAATTGGGGTAGTGAAGTATAATAAGATAGCAACCCGCCCACAATTTTAACAATACATATATAGAAGGTTTTACTTAATGGAGGGAAAAGAATGGCTGCAAAATTACTATCTGTAATTGTGCCTTCGTATAATGAAGCTGATAATGTAGAGCTTTTTTATGAAGAACTTACAAAGGAATTACAATATTCTTCTTATGATTATGAGGTGATCTATATAGATGATGGGAGCTCAGATACGACGCTGCTGGAGCTGAAGGAATTGGCGGATCAGCATTATAATGTGCATTATCTATCATTCACGAGAAACTTTGGAAAAGAAGCAGCTATATTGGCGGGCTTTCAGCATGCGAAGGGCGATTGTGCAGTTGTTATTGATGCCGACTTACAGCATCCCGTTGCCCTGCTGCATGACTTGCTGGCGGGTTTCGAAGAAGGGTATGACCAAGTAATTGCCCGGCGGAACAGGAAGGGAGAAAGCTTTCCGCGCAAATTGCTTTCGACTATGTATTATCAGGTTATGAACAAGTTCATTGATGTTCGAATACAAAACGGAGTTGGTGACTTTCGCTTGCTCAGCAGAAGGGCGATTGATGCACTGCTGATTTTAAGTGAAGGCAATCGTTTTTCGAAAGGGCTATTTTCCTGGATTGGATTCGAACAGAAAACGGTATATTACAATAACGTGATCCGTCAAAATGGCGAGTCCAAATGGTCGCTTGGAAAATTAATTAATTATGGAATTGACGGTGTTGTGTCGTTTAATACGAAACCGCTGCGTATGTGCTTGTATGCGGGATTTATGGTATTGTTCCTTTCTATCGCTTATATTTTGTACACATTTGTTGAAGTACTCGTGCGAGGAGTTATCACACCTGGTTATTTTACATTGATTACGGCTATTCTCTTCCTCGGAGGCGTTCAGCTTGTGAGTTTAGGTGTAATCGGGGAATACATCGGCCGTATCTACAATGAAACAAAACGCAGACCGCACTATCTAATTAAAGATACAAATATTGAGGAAAAGAAACATTATGAAAAAAATATGGAAGCTTGAATTCACCAGATTTGTAATTGTTGGGGTACTTAATACGATTTGTTATTACCTTATTTACTTGCTTTTCTATCAAGTTGCAGACGTGTTTTATCTTCTGTCTCATTGGATTGGCGTAATCTTAAGTATGATTTTCTCGTTTTTCTTAAATAGTTATTTCACATATGGGGTAAGACCGACTTGGCGCAAGTTTTTCCAGTTTCCTTTAACACAGGCAGTCAATATAGCGGTCTCCTCTGTTCTTGTGTCTTTATTCATTGAAGTTCTAGGCTGGAGCGGCACGGTGGCACCAATTGCAGCTGTCTTCATTACAGTGCCCATCACGTTTGTTATCACAAGTAAAATTATGAAGAATGGACGTGAGGATGTGACACATGAAGCGTAGAGGCAAAGTTGTGCTGCTTATCTTGGCAGCGCTGGTTTTTTCAATTGCTGTACATATGCACTTTATCAGCGAATACTTCGATGGTCGTTTTATGCTTGGACCTAACGACGGAATGGCGCAGATGCTGCCATTCAAGCAGCATTTATATGAGCAATACACACAGGGGAATTTCTTTTATTCCTTTTCGTTCGGGCTTGGCGGCGGTATTTATAGTCAGCTCGCTTACTATTTCTCAACGAGTATCGTGTACCTGCTAACCTTTCTGTCATTCAAAGGCTTAGAATTAGTCGGTTTTATTGGCAGCCCGGATGTTATGACATGGGCAAAGGCAATTTTACCGGTAAGCATTATCCGGCTTGCTGCAGCATTGCTGCTTACAGTCGGTGTATTTCGCTACTTGCGTATCCCGATTGTGCCTGCATTCATAGGGGCTTGTTTTTATGCCGGAAGCGCAATTTATTTTCGGCATGTTGTGTATTGGGAGTTTTTCGCCAATGCGTTTCTTTGGCTGCCGCTGCTTATATTAGGCGCAGAGAAAATCATCCGTGAGCGCAAGCCGTATTGGATGATCGCTGCAGTAGCACTGTCTGTTTTTGATAATTTTTATTTCTCTTACATAAGCTTTTTGTTTATTGGAATTTATGTAATTTCCAGATGGATTATCAAGCTTTCCGATAATGAAGTGCCAATTAGGACACAATTACTCTACTTTGTGCCTGCAGTCATGCTCGGATTTGGAATTGGTGCTATTTCATTCGTGCCGGCAGTATATGCTTTCTTGAACAATTATCGGCCGGCCTTCGAAGATGTTATTCCTTTCTATGAAAATGAAGACAATATTTTGTTCACAAGCCGAACGCTATTTGTACCTGTTCTGTTTGTTTTGCTAGTTTGTACGATTGGATTTTATAAAAACAAGTTGTTTCGTTTATTTGCACTATTGAGCATCCTGTTCATTTTCTTCCAAGGCAGTCCTCGGATTGCAAGTATTTTTAATGGCTTTTCTGCACCGCAATACCGTTTTGAATATATATCCATGTTTGTCATCGCGGGAACGATTGCTGTGGGAACTACATTACTATCTAAAGTGAGAAAGTGGCATCTATTGTTTTCGATAGGTCTTGTTATCTTATTGTACAGTCTTTATTTGCGTCATGACCTGACTTTAGAATGGGCAGATGATTGGGCAAAACAAGTTTGGACTGGTGTGGCATTCGTGTTGCTAGCTTTTCTATTGTATGCATGGAAACGAAAGTCAGTAATATTAGGGCTATGTATGCTCGTAGTCTTTGCAACCTATATACCGCTAATCAATGCACATCAAGAAGCGCAGCTTACGAAAGCTGGTAATGTAGAGACATCTGCTTTGGAATTTTTGACGAGTGATCAATATGCCAGTAAAGAGCAGCAGGAATTGATTCACGAAGTGTTGAACGCAGATGATCGTTTTACAAGACTGGAATGGAAAACAGATAATCGAAACAACACAAATCTTGTGCAAGGATTTCCTGGCGTAAGTATCTATTCAAGCATTCTGAATAAGAATCTGCTGTTTTTCTATTATTACGATTTGAATATTGATATGAAACGGGAAAGTGTCAGTCGCATCTCTGGATTTGGCAACCGAGCCAACCTGTACAGCTTGCTTAATGGAAAATATATCATGTACGATAAACAGGAACCGATTGACGCACCATATGGCTTTGCACCATATGCAGAAAGCAGTCGTTATGTTGTCTATCGGAATGAAAAGTTGCTTCCGTTTGCGAAAGTAACAGATGATGTGCTGACAGAAGAAGCGTTAGCAAACCATACGCCGCTTGAAAGAGAACAAGCTATGCTAGATGGGATTATCCTGGCTGACGGGGAATCTACCTCGCAAGCCGAGTCACTGCCAGATTTGATGGACAATGTCTCCATACAAGCCGTGGGAGGAACTTATCAGAATAACCAGCTTCAAGTAGAACAAGAAGAAGGTGGCTTGGATCTGCGACTTGACGAAGAGTTACCGCAAACAGGCGACTATTATCTTAGCTTTTATTTGAAAAATAATGATGCATCTGCACCGTTATTTGATTTGGCAGTGAACGAGTTTCAAACAAATAGAAAATCCAGACAGTCTATATACCGAACAAAAGTGAATGAATTAACTATTCGAGTAGAAGCAGCAGATCCAATCCGCATACGGTTGCCAAAAGGAAGCTACAATCTGGAGGACTTGCGCTTGCAGCATGAAGATTATCATAAGCTTGAAAATTCTGTCACAGAAGCAGAGGATATTCCGTTTTCTATTGGTCATAGTCAAGTCACAGTAGAGTATACAAACGAGCAGGAAGGCAGCTATTTGAAGATACCGGTACCATATGAAAAAGGCTGGCAAGTGTCAGTGAATGGGAAAGAACAAGAACTGCAGAAAGCAGATTATGCATTTCTTGGTGTAAAGCTGCAGCCTGGAGATAATCATATTGTGTTTACCTACCGGCCGCCTTATTGGAATTTGGTACTAGCTCTTTGTATCGGAAGTTTGCTACTCTCAGTCGGCTGGGCAGTCTTTTTGCGAAAACGTCATATGGCGGGTGAAAAGGATGAAAAAGAAGCATAAAAGGAAACCGCAAACTTTATTGTCGGCGTTTCGTACGGTACTCATCGTTGGTTTAGGCTTATTTTTCCTGTTGTTTGTCATATCCGTCATGGTAGAAGACGATGGGCAGGAACAACACACAGGAAGAGCACTTTCAAAGAGTGCTTTACAATATCGGGATATTATTTATGAAGAATTAGCCAAGGCAGAACAGGAATCACTTGCTCCGCTTGTTCTTTCCGTTATGATGCAAGAGTCGGGGGGCAGAGGAAATGATCCGATGCAAGCTTCCGAAAGTAAGTGCGGAGAGATTGGCTGTATTGAGGATGCTAGTGAATCCATTGCTTACGGTGTTTCTCATTTTGTCGATGTATTAGAAGCAGCAGATGGGAAGACAGACGTTGCAGTGCAAGCTTATAATTTTGGACCTGGGTTCATTGATTTTGTCGAAGCAAACGGTGGAACATTTAGCAAGGACTTAGCCATTGAATTCTCTCAAGAACAATTTGAGCAGGTTGACAATCCGGAAATATATCGCTGTATACGCCCAGAATCAGAAGAACTTGATGCCTGCTATGGTGATATTCATTATGTAGAAGCTGTTTACAGCTATCTGCCTGCTGCAGAAGCGGCTTATGAAGAAGATAAATAAAATGTGTTACAAGCATATAAAAATCCAAACCATGCTGGACGTTCTTTAATCAACAGCATCGTTTGGATTTTTTTGTTGAAAACTTGCATAGTGTAGTGGTGTTTCTAACAGCCTATGTTCTATCCGTCAGCTTTGAAATGACTGCACTCGTTATGTTCCGGACTTGTTAAAGTTAGAAAATACATTAAAGTCACGCCACGCTTCCTCAATTGTACGGAGGCGTTTTTTGACGTCAGCAGCCTTTTCTTTTCCAATTAAAGCGATGAACGCATGAATTAAACTGATTGGCGCAGTCAACGAATGCGTCAGTGAAGGCGATTTGCTGGAAGCCATGAATGAATAATCAGCGACGGACAGCAAAGGAGAAGATAAGCCATCAGTGAAGGCAATTGCCTTCGCTCCGCGATCTTTTGCCATTTGAAACAGCCGCAGCGTGTGATTGGAATAGCGAACAAAGCTTAAAGCAATGAGCACATCGTCTTCTCTTATCGTTGAAATTTGGTCAATTGCCCGGTCAGATGGCTCTACAATCTCTACATTTTCAAAAATAAAGGACAGATGATAATGCAATAAATCAGCTACACTGACAGCGCTGCGATTTGCCAAAATAAAAATTCGTTTCGAATAAATAACCGTGTCAGCGGCAGCGTGGAAGGCTGGCATATCTATACCTTCCATTGTCTCTTGAATGTTCGCTTGATCTCGCAGGAAGATGGCATATAAATCTTGATCTTCTGATTCGGTATCGTCTGAAGGCTGCTTGAACCGTTCGGTTGCATTTAGTTGTTCCTGCATCGCGTTCTGAAGCGCCAGCTGCATTTCTGGAAATCCCCGGTACCCCATAAATGAAGCAAAGCGGACAATTGTAGCATCACTTACCCCAGCTGATTTTGCTAATCCTTCTACATTAAGAAAAGGTGACTGATTCGGGTGTTCTATAATAAAATTGGCAATTTTCTTCTGGGACTTCGACATATGCTCCCGTTGACTAGATATTTTATGGTAGATATCCGGCATGATGGAAAGACCCCTTTCACTATCAGAGTTTACGTAAATATACGTCTTCGATTTCGTGATTGTTTCCTTTTCTTAAAATAAGGTCGGAACGGCCTTTTGTCGGCAAGATGTTTTCATGCAGATTTTTAGCATTAATTGTCTCCCAAATCGTTTCTGCTGTTTGCAGTGCCTCTTCCATCGGCACCTCTGCATAATGACGGAAATAGGATTTTGGATTCTGGAATGCAGTTGCTCGAAGCATAAGGAATCGCTCTTTGTACCATTTTTCGATGTTCTTCTCGTCCGCATCAATATAAATGGAGAAATCAAAGAAGTCACTGACAAAGAATTGGTATTCTTTCTTCACCTGCAGCACGTTTACCCCTTCTACAATTAAAATATCCGGGTCCGTTACCAGTTCGGTTTGTTCTGACAAGACATCGTACGTAAGGTGGGAATACTGCGGACCTTTAATATTGGTCGTACCCGCCTTCACTTGCCCCATGAATTCAATCAAAGCTTTTATATCATAGCTTTCTGGAAACCCTTTTCGCTGCATCAGCTGTTTTTCCTGTAACACAGCATTAGGGTAGAGAAAACCATCCGTTGTGACAAGTTCCGTTTTCTTATGCGGCAAAGCACGGGAGAGCATCAATTGCAGAAGCCTTGCTATTGTACTCTTTCCAACAGCGACACTGCCGGCAATACCAATGATAAACGGTACTTTCTTTTCATTCGTACCAAGAAAAGCACCTGCTTTAGCATGCAGTGTTTCTGCTGCTTCTAAATAGTAGGAAATAAGATTGGTCAGCGGCATATAAGCAGTCTCTACCTCAGGCAAAGATATTCTCGTATTAATTCCTCGTATTTCTTCAAGTTCTGTTTGTGTCAGGGGTAGGCGTTCTGTTTTGGAAAGAGCTGCCCAGTTTTCCCGTGAAAAATGATAGTAAGGTTTATATGTATGCATGATTACCCTCAACTTTTATCTGCTATTTTGAGAAATAGTTCAACTTACAAACGTTTACAAATACTTTACCATTTTACTACTTTAAAAATTAATAATCCAGCGTAGATTCTTGGGGTATATAGTAATAGAAAGCGCTTGCATAACTTGTATATACAAGTTATGCTTTATCTGTATTCGCTTACATCATCAAAGAAAAGGTGAGGTGCAAAAGATGGATCTAAGACAGCGGGCGGAAGAAATCGTCGCAGCATTGGGTGGACGAGAGAATATACAAGCGGCCACCCATTGTGTCACGCGATTGCGATTGGCATTGCATGATGAGGGGAAAGTCGATAAAGAAACACTTCAGAATATTGATGTAGTAAAAGGATCATTTTCAGCAAATAACCAATATCAAGTCGTTATCGGTCAAGGGACAGTTGATAAAGTATATAAGGAGTTTGTTCAAGCGGCGGGAATAGGCGAATCTACCAAAGAGGAAGTCAAAGAAAGTGTCAGCGGAAAGGGAAATCCGCTGCAGCGGGCGTTAAAAACACTTGGCGATATATTTATTCCGATATTGCCGGCGATTGTGACAGCAGGTCTTTTGCTTGGTATTCATAACATCTTGAATAACGAGGGCATTTTCTTCGACGGATCAATCATTCAAGTGTATCCGCAGTGGGCTGGCATAGCAGATATGATTTACGTTATTGCAAATACGGCATTTGCCTTTTTGCCGGCATTAATCGGCTGGTCCGCAGTAAAGAAATTTGGAGGCAGTCCCCTGCTCGGGATGGTGCTCGGTTTAGCGTTAATTCACCCGTCGCTGTTAAGTCCGACAGATTACGCTAGTGCAGCTTTGGAAGGGAATGCACCGGTATGGAACTTATTCGGACTGGAGATCCAGCGTATCGGCTACCAAGGCCAAGTACTGCCCGTACTGTTTGCATCATGGGTGCTAGCGAAAATTGAAGTGTTCCTAAGACGTAAAGTCGCAGACAGCTTTCAATTACTAGTGGTGGCACCTGTCGCCCTTCTGCTCACAGGTATACTAAGCTTTGTCGTCATCGGACCAGTTATGTTCATCGTTGGAAATGCGATTACCGATGCTTTTGTAGCAGTGTTTGACACAGCTGCTCCAGTAGGCGGACTTCTGTACGGTGCGTTGTATGGAGCGCTTGTTGTTACTGGCCTGCACCATACATTTTTGGCGCTTGATCTGCAGCTGATTGCCAATACGGGTGCAACATTTTTATGGCCAATCTTAGCGTTGTCTAATATATCACAAGGATCAGCTACATTAGGTGTCATGCTGGCAACCAAAGATGAAAAACTTCGCGGTCTATCGCTTACTTCTTGGATCAGTGCCTGGCTGGGTGTGACAGAGCCAGCTGTATTTGGTGTGAATCTGCGTTTTCGTTACCCATTCTTTCTCGCTTTAGGTGCTTCTGCGGTAGCAGGAACCTTTATTGCTTGGAGAAAAGTAGAAGCGAGCTCAGTCGGTATCGGCGGTGTGCCGGGAATTTTCTCCATTCTGCCAGGCAGCTGGGGAGCTTTTGCTATCGGAATAATCATTGTAATTGCCGTACCATTTGTTACAACTTATTTGTTCGCTAAGAAGAAAAAGAATGTATAAGGAAGGGAGAAGAGGATCATGCAAGAACCATGGTGGAAAAGAAGTACGGTCTATCAAATTTATCCGAAGAGCTTCAACGATACAACAGCTTCTGGAATGGGAGACTTGCAAGGTGTCATCGAGAAGCTGGATTATTTAAAAGAACTTGGCGTTGATATGCTTTGGCTGACACCGATTTACCGTTCGCCGCAGCGTGATAACGGCTACGATATAAGCGATTATTACGACATCGAACCTGCTTATGGCACGATGGAAGATGTTGAACGTTTAGTACAGGGGCTGCATGATCGTGATATGAAACTGATGATGGACATTGTAATAAATCACACTTCAACCGATCACAAATGGTTTCAGCAAGCAAAAACATCTAAAGATAATCCGTACCGCGATTATTATATTTGGCGAGATTCAAGTGATGGAAACGCACCGAACAATTGGGTTTCCAAGTTCGGCGGCAGCGCTTGGGCTCTTGAGGAACATACCGATCAATATTACTTGCATCTGTTCGACAAAACACAAGCAGATCTTAACTGGGAAAATGATGAAGTTCGTAATCAACTATATGAAATGATGAACTTCTGGGCAGATAAAGGGTTGGATGGATTCCGCCTGGATGTTATCAATCTTGTTTCAAAAGTCCAGAGCTTCCCCTATGACGAAAGTGCTCCCGATGGTCAGTTCGGCAAGGAGTACTATACAGATGGTCCAAGAATTCACGAATTTATGAAAGAAATGAATCAAAACGTCTTTGCACCTCACAATCTTGTCACAGTCGGCGAAATGTCTTCGACGAGTCTGGCTGCTTGCCAGCAGTACACGAGGCCAGGTGCAAATGAGCTGGATATGACATTTAACTTTCACCATCTAAAAGCGGATTATGAAAAAGGGAAGAAGTGGACAGATGGGAAGCTGGATTTTATTAAATTGAAACAGATTCTAGCAGATTGGCAAATTGGCATGCATCAAGCTGGCGGCTGGAATGCATTGTTTTGGTGCAACCATGACCAGCCGCGTATTGTAAGCCGGTTTGGTGATGATAACCTGTATCATCGCGAGTCAGCAAAGATGCTGGCAACCGTCATGCATATGATGCAAGGAACGCCTTATATTTACCAAGGAGAAGAGATCGGAATGACAGATCCTAAGTTCTCTTCTATAGAATATTATAATGATGTGGAAACGCAGAACGCCTATTCAGAATTGAAGGAATCGGGAATGGATGATAGGGCAGTTATGCAGATTATCCAAAGACGTTCCAGAGATAACTCCAGAACACCGATGCAATGGAACGCTGCGCAACATGCAGGTTTTTCTAAAGGAGAGCCGTGGCTGTCTGTGGCGGCGAACTATAAGGAAATTAATGCAGAGAAGGCATTAGCAGATGACAACTCGATTTTCTATCATTATCAAACACTGATTCGTTTGCGGAA
Organism: Terribacillus aidingensis; assembly: GCF_900215625.1. Lineage (GTDB taxonomy): Bacteria > Bacillota > Bacilli > Bacillales > Amphibacillaceae > Terribacillus > Terribacillus aidingensis. The sequence goes on along the minus strand of NZ_OBEK01000005.1, from coordinate 117,410 downwards.
GGAATATGCTATTATAACGCATGGAGACTATGAACCGTTATGCATGGAGGATGAACGTATCTTCAGTTACGAACGGAGATGGAATGGTGAAAAACTACTTGTTATAGCGAATTTCTTTGGAGAAAGTACAGAATTCACTTATCCAAAAAAAGAAATAGGAGAGGCTGAGATTCTGCTTTCCAACTATCAAGATAGTGCACCGAACTACAGTAAGGTACAGCTTCGCCCGTTTGAGGCGATCATTTACTATAGTAAATCGTAAAGGCCTGATGAGATGCAAAGAAAATTTCAAGCAATCTACGATCTAATAGCAAGAGAAATACAAGCAGAGAAAATGGAAGCAGGGCAGCTGCTGCCATCCGAAAATGAGCTGACCGAACGATTTGAAACATCAAGGGAAACCGTACGAAAAGCATTGCAGCTGCTGTCGCAGAATGGCTATATTCAGAAACTGCAAGGAAAAGGCTCCGTAGTCCTGGAACAGAATAAGCTGCCGCTGCCGGTGAGCGGATTGACGAGCTTCAAGGAGTTGGCTCGTTCGATGTCTCAAACAGTGGAAACACAAGTGCTGGCACTCAAGCAGAAGTTGGCTGAAGGGTATATCCAAGAAGTGCTGCAATGCGAAAAAGGCACTCCGGTCTGGGAACTGCACCGTTTGCGCAAGCTGGATGGAGAAGCGGTAATCTACGATAAAGATTTGCTGTTAGCTGCATGCGCACCGGCGCTTACGGAAGCAATTGCTCGTGATTCCATCTATGATTATTTGGAGCAAGATGTCGGTTTATCGATCAGCTATGCAAGAAAAGAGGTTGTCGTAGAGGAAGCAGGATCTGCAGATGCAGAGGTAATGGACATGGGAGGTTATCAACAGCTCGCAGTCGTACGCAGTGCTGTTTATCTGGAAGATACAACATTGTTTCAATATACAGAGTCGAAACACCGTCCAGATAAATTCCGATTTGTCGATTTTGCTCGAAGAACGAAATAAATAAAAGTGAAAAATGTGCATAGAATCAAGGCTATGCACATTTTTTTGTGGGTAAAGAAGGGCTTGTACACAGAAAAATTCTGTTTGTTCACATAATTTGTGCATAAGACAACTTATGCACAGAATAATTTGACGAATATTGCAAAAAGCTATTTACCCACATGTGGATAGTTTATTTAAGCGCGAATGCGCTTGCCTAAAATGATTAAATCCCGCTCAACACCATCTAGTTCTGCTATCTTTGGCATATTCGCCCACGGTGTAAAACCAAACCTTTCGAAAAGCTTGATGCTTGGTTGGTTATGACCAAAAACGAAACCTAACACAGTCTTGAAATCAAGAATTTCTGCTTGATTTAAGACAAATTGCAGCATATCTTTGCCCAGTCCTTTTCCCCTCGTGTCTTCATGCAGATAAATGCTGACTTCTACTGTTTTATCGTAAGCAGCACGGCCGTAAAAAGGTTCTAAACTGATCCAGCCAAGTATATGATTGTCCTCTTCTACCACCCAAAGCGGTCGCTTTTCATTGTGATGATGAAACCAATCCAATCTGCTTTCTACAGATATTTCTTCCAAGTCTGCTGTGACCATGCGGCCTGCAATAGTGGAGTTATAAATGGAGACAATGTCAGGAAGATCCTCAATGGCAGCGATACGATATTGCATGTCAATTCCCCCAAGTGTTTTTGGCTAATTATACTAAAGCATCAGCAGGAAGCATAGTCCGATTGTATATGGGGTAAAGAGTAACTAGGAGAACACGCAGATGGAAGGGTGTGAGTTAGATGTATTCCGTAACATTTGGTAAGTTACTTCAATTCACCGGAATTGGATTAGTAATAGGTTTTATCATTGGAATGGTAGCCATGCTGGGATTTGATTTGGACTTTCTGGCTATGATAGTCAGTGTCTTACTTAGTATTATTGCTGTCTTTGCGGCAGCAATGTATGCTGAATTATATCACATTCGGCAAGCGGTAAATGAACAGACAGATAAAACACTAAAAAGAAAAGGGTAACCAGAAGTTTCGGCTGTAAGAAACAGCCGAAACTTTTTTTAATTGATCTATTTCACATGTATGAAATATTGAGTTATACTAATACTAGAGTACAAAGCATTCTTGGGGGTTTGTCAATGGAAAGCAGAGATATTGTTGATTTTATTGAATTGGTACGTAATGTGAATAAAGCATTGCGTAAAGAATGGGATTTTCAAATTTCCGGGCCGCAGCTTGTCTTGCTGAGGCTATTAAAAAATAATGGTCCGATGCGCATGTCAGACTTAGCTGAAGAAGTTGGAATCAGCTTTAGCGGTGCGACAAATTTAGGGAACCGAATGATGAAGGACGGTTACCTGGAGCGAATTCACTCTGAGAAAGACCGCAGAGTAGTCATGCTGGCGATCACACAAAAGGGCTCTGATTTTTATGAGAGTTTTTCAGGCGCGCGTGACAAAGCGCTCGGTTCCTTCCTAGATAAACTGACAGAAGAAGAGAAAAACGAATTCATCCGGCTGAGCAGAAAGATGCTTGCTGACTAATTGAAAGGAGATGAGTGTATGTCGGACATTCGTAAAGAAACGATACCCGATGGACACGAAATTGAAAATGCAGAACAAGAATTAAAAGAAGATGCAAATCGAATAAAAAGAATCTTTCAGCAACCGAAAGCAGCGTGGGCGGTTGCTTTTGCTTGTGTTGTTGCATTTATGGGGATTGGTCTGGTTGACCCGATTTTACCGTCTATTGCAGCGCAAATGGATGCAACACCTAGCCAAGTAGAACTCTTATTTACTAGTTACCTGCTCGTCACAGGTATTATGATGCTTATTACAGGCTGGTTATCCAGCCGAATTGGTCCGAAAATGACGCTGCTGATTGGTTTAGTTATCATTATTCTATTCTCCACTCTAGGCGGGCTGGCGAGCAATATTGATGCGCTTGTTGGACTTCGAGCTGGCTGGGGGCTGGGAAATGCCTTGTTTATATCTACAGCACTAGCTGTTATAGTCAGTGTTTCCAGCGGCGGTTCAGCAGCTGCCATCATGCTGTATGAAGCAGCTTTAGGCTTAGGAATGTCAGTTGGTCCGCTGTTGGGCGGTCTGCTTGGGTCGATTCACTGGCGTGGACCTTTCTTCGGAGTGGCTGTATTAATGCTGATTGGATTGCTGGCTGTGTGGATATTACTGACGGATGTACCAAAACCAGCAAGAAAAAGCCCGCTTTCAGCACCATTTCAGTCACTGCGGCACCCAGGGCTCTTAACGATCGGATTGACAGCCCTATTTTATAACTTTGGATTTTTCACCTTGTTGACGTATTCGCCATTTGTCTTGCATCTCGGAGAATTTGGTATTGGATTTGTCTTCTTTATCTGGGGTGTGATGCTTGCGATTGGCTCTATTTTCATCGCTCCTTCGTTTGAATCAAAGCTAGGTACAAAAAAGTCACTCAGCTGGGTGATGGTCGGTATTATCGTTACGTTGTCTCTCATGGGGATTGGCTCTCATACGCCTTGGTTCCTTATCGTAATGATAGCGTTGATGGGACTGCTGCTCGGTATTAATAACACGGTCATGACAACAGCTGTGATGGAAGTATCACCAGCAGAACGTTCTACAGCTTCTGCGGCATACAGTTTCCTGCGTTTCACGGGCGGTTCTATCTCACCGTGGCTTGCCGGGAAAGTATCGGAGCATATCTCCATTGGAGCACCATACTATGTTGCAGCCGCAGCCGTGCTTGTTGGGTTATTGTTATTCATTACAAGAAGAAGAATGATGGATCGCTTAAGTTAATAAGAAAACCATGATCAGCTGATCATGGTTTTTTTGATGATGCAAGCCTTGTAGTGCGATAATCGTAAATTCAATTCATACGGCAATATGGGGGGATTTATATGGATGGTGTCGAATTTAATAGTGTAGAACTTTCCTTAACATTTGGAGTCATAAGTAGCAGAACAGTTTTATAAAGACAATGCTAGTTATGACAAAAAAGCAGAACCATGAGCAGTTCTGCTTTTTTGTTTAAAGGTCGACTGTGTAAACGTCGCTTTTATTAATATTTTTTAGGTAAATTTTATCTGGTTTGATTTCTAAGACAACATAATCAGGATCATCCGGGCCATCCAGCCATGTCTTGAAGCTGTCTTTCCACAGCTGCTGTTTCAATTCCGGGGATTCGCTTACTTTGGCGTCTGCTTCGATTTCGACATACTCATCACCAACACCGTCGCCATTGTAGCCCAATAAAATATGAACATTATGGTTACTCTCAATATCGTCGACTTTATGGGAGCTTCCGCTTGTCGCGCAATATAATGTGAATCCTTCGTTGAAAAAGGCCATGTATCGGCTGTAAGGTTTGCCATCTTGTACAGTGGCAAGCGTTCCGATCTTTTGTTTATCCAAAATCTGTTCCACATGTTTTTTGACTTCTGCTTGTTCCATTTCGCTCTCCTCCTTCACTTTCTACAGGTAGTATCCCTTTTTTGGCAGCTTATTAAACCCGAAAACAGGGAATGGTAAAGAGTGCAGATGAGATATGGACTTAAAAGCCAACCACTGGAGGGAATTAAATGACCAAGATACAAGAAGAGCATAAACCGCAAACTAGGTGTCAGTCAGAATTCGGACATCTGAAACACGTTGTTGTGTGTCCGCCAGCATATATGGAAATTCGAAAAGTGATTAACGAAACACAAAAGCATTATTTGAACCATAACATTGACCGGGAATTGGCAATGGCGCAGCACACTGATTTTGTCACGGCCCTTCGGGATCATGGAGTAGATGTTATGTCTTTACCGGCACATGAGCCATTCAATGAACAAGTGTATACACGTGATATCGGTTTTTGTATAGGAGATTCGTTATTTATGTCGAATATGGAAGATGAGATCCGCAAGGGTGAAACAAAAGTATTGCGTGAGTGGCTTGAGAATCAGGAGCTTACATACAAAGACATCACCGATGGAACAATTGAAGGCGGCGATGTGGTAGTAGACGGAAAACGTGTGTGGATTGGGCTGAGTAAACGGACAGAGGAAAAAGCTGTTCAGCAAGTGCAAAACCTGCTTCCGGCTTACGAGGTTCTGCCGGTGAAAATACGCGAGGATATTCTGCACTTAGATTGCGTCTTCAATCTCGTGCGTGAAGATTTGGCTATCCTTTACCCGGATGCTTTTGAACAGAAGGATTTGGAACGATTCCGTCAGCTGTACAAGACAATCGAAATCTCAGAGGAAGATCAGTTTTATATGGGGACAAATGTTCTTTCCTTTGCTCCAGATAAACTGTTAAGTCTGCCTACTAATAAGCGAGTAAATGAAGCGCTGCGAAACGAAGGCATCACAGTTGTAGAAGTCAACTTCTCGGAAATCATAAAATCCGGCGGGTCGTTCCGCTGCTGTTCAATGCCGCTTGAGCGAGCATAACTAAATTCTAATTACGCGGATGAGCGAATTGCTTTACTCTGTTTCAACCCTTTAGCATAATAAACTATGGAGGCGATCAGATTGGATAATTTTACATTTTATAACCCAACGAAGTTGATTTTTGGTAAAGACCAATTAGATAAACTAAAAGAAGAAATACCTGCTTACGGCAAGAAAGTATTGCTAGTATATGGCGGCGGCAGCATTAAGCGCAGCGGTCTGTACGACAATGTGCTAAAAGAATTAGCAGAAATTGATGCAGAAGTATTTGAACTAGCTGGTGTGGAGCCAAACCCGCGTGTTACAACAGCACGTAAGGGTGTTGAAATTTGTAAGAATGAAGACATCGATGTACTGCTGGCGGTCGGAGGCGGAAGTGTGATCGACTGTACGAAAGCCATTGCGGCAGGTGCTAAGTATGACGGAGATGTATGGGATATCGTAACGAAGAAAGCGTCTGCTGACGACGCCCTTCCATTCGGTACTGTACTGACACTTGCAGCAACAGGCTCCGAGATGAATTCTGGTTCTGTTATTACAAACTGGGAAACAAACGAGAAGTACGGCTGGGGAAGTGCGCATACATTCCCGAAATTCTCGATACTGGACCCGCAAAATACGTTTACGGTGCCGCGTGATCAGACGATCTATGGTATCGTCGACATGATGTCCCACGTTTTGGAGCATTATTTCCATACGACAACCAATACAGAACTGCAAGATCGTTTCTGTGAATCCTTGTTGCGTACAGTCATGGAAACAGGTCCAAAACTGCTTGAGGACTTGGAAAACTACGAGTACCGTGCAACAATTCTTTACAGCGGCACGATGGCACTGAACGGCGTATTAAACATGGGCTACCGCGGCGACTGGGCAACACATAACTTGGAGCATGCAGTTTCTGCTGTGCATGATATTCCGCATGGCGGCGGTTTGGCAATTTTGTTCCCGAACTGGATGAAGCATGTACTGGACGACGAATCCGCTCCTCGCTTTAAGCAGCTTGCGGAACGCGTATTCGGAGTCGATTCAGCTGGTAAGTCTGATAAAGAAGCAGCACTGGAAGGAATCGATGCATTGCGCGCATTCTGGAATAGCATTGATGCTCCAGCTACACTTCGTGATTATGATATTTCTGACGACAGTCTGGAGCTTATGGCTGAAAAAGCTTATGCAAACGGCGAGTTCGGCGGATATCGTACGTTGAATAAAGAAGATTCACTTGAAATTTACAAAGCATCTTATTAAGAACAGGAAAGACCCTGCGCTGGCTCAGCGCAGGGTCTTTTTTAGGAGCTTACCATTGTTCCGCCGTTTACATGGATAATCTGACCGGTCACATAAGACGAATCTTCGGAAGCAAGGTAAACATAAGCCGGAGCGAGCTCATATGGCTGACCGGCACGCTTCATCGGAACATCCTGCCCAAATGTAGCTACTTGCTCGGCTGAAAAACTGGATGGAATAAGCGGTGTCCAAATAGGTCCTGGAGCCACGCCGTTCACGCGAATACCTTTGGTGGCAAGATTTTGAGATAGTGCGCGAGTAAAACCGACGATGGCCGCTTTGGTGCTTACATAATCAATCAAGTCGGGTCTGCCTTCATACGCAGTCACAGATGTTGTGTTGACAATCGTGCTGCCATCCTTCAGATGCGGCAGCGCAGCTTTTGTCAGATAGAAGAAGGCAAAGATATTTGTATGAAATGTGGCGTCCCATTGAGCCGTGGCAATATCGGTCAATGCATGCTGCGGAAATTGAACACCGTGATTGTTCACTAAAATATCCAGCTTTCCGTACGTTTTAATCGTATGAGTAACAACAGCACGGCAATGTTCTTCACTGCGCAAGTCGCCTACAATCAGTGTACAGCGACGGCCAAGCTGCTCAATTCGGTTTTTTGTTCGTTTGGCATCTTCATTTTCATATTCGTAATAATAAGGAATCACAACATCGGCGCCTTCTTTAGCAAAAGCTATTGCAACAGCTGCGCCGATACCGCTGTCTCCACCGGTGATAATCGCTGTTCTTCCTTTTAGTTTGCCTGATCCTTTATAGCTATCTGACTCAATGATTGGTTTCGGCTGCATGAGTCCTTCAATACCAGGCTGCTGGTCCTGATGCTGAGGCGGAAAATAAAAATTCGTTCCAGGCTGAACCGGCCGGTATTTCGCATTTGGCTGCTGTGTCAATGATTGGCCTCCTCTTCGTTACTAGCTCCATTTGAAATATATGCGGGAAGTATTGCATATTTGCATTGATTTTCATGTTAGTTAGATATGGAAACGGGGTAATAGACTAGGTAAGCAAATTTAAGTGATGGAGGGGTCAACGATGGAAAAAGTATTTACCAGTCCGAGTCGATATGTACAAGGTAAAGATGTATTGCTAAAAGCAGGCGAGTACGTGAAGAAAATTGGTGATAACGCGCTTGTGCTAGCTGATGACTTTGTTTGGGATTTAGCCGGTAATACGGTTCTTGATAATCTGGAGAACGCAGGTGTGAAATCTACAAAAGTCGTATTCGGCGGTGAAGCATCTACAGAGGAGATTCAGCGCATTGCAGGCGAAGGAAAAGACAGCAATGTTGTAATCGGTATTGGCGGCGGTAAAACGCTGGATACTGCTAAAGCAGTTGCCGATGAACTGCAGGTTGGCGTTGTTATCATGCCGACGACAGCATCCACAGATGCGCCGACAAGCGGCTTGAGTGTTATCTACTCTGCTGAAGGGACATTTGAAAGCTACAAATTCTACGACAAAAACCCAGACCTGGTATTAGTAGATACGAAAATCATTGCACAAGCCCCGCCTCGCTTCCTAGCTTCCGGTATTGCTGACGCAATGGCAACATGGGTGGAAGCACGTGCTTCTATCGAAGGCAGAGGAACTACTATGGCAGGCGGACAAGCTACACTAGCTGGTCAAGCAATTGCTCAAAAAGCAGAAGAAGTACTATTTGAGTATGGTCTGCTTGCATACGAATCTAACAAACGAAAAATTGTAACACCTGCTTTAGATGCAGTAATTGAAGCAAACACACTGCTCAGCGGTCTTGGCTTTGAAAGTGGCGGACTTGCAGGAGCGCATGCAATCCATAATGGATTCACAGCACTGCATGGTGACATTCACAGCCTGACACATGGGGAGAAGGTAGCCTTTGGTACACTCGTACAGCTTGCATTAGAAGACCGTACATTAGATGAAATCAACACATACGTTGATTTCTATCTGGCACTCGGACTTCCAGTTACACTAGAAGACATCAAGCTAAAAGATGTTTCCGACGAAGATCTGCAGAAAGTAGCTGAACAAGCAGTACAAGAAGGCGAATCCATTCATAACATGCCTGGCGTCGTCACAGCTGATCAAGTGGTTGATGCCATTAAAGCTGCTGATGCTTATTCCAAGGCTTATAAAGAAACAATCGGATTTGAAGACTAAAATAAAGCAAAAGCTGGAACAAGTAAAATTGTTCCAGCTTTTTTTCTTTGCCTATTGACGTGTACTTCTGTACTAGTGTACTATCTAATTAATACAGCAGTACATCAGGAGGGTTTAGTTCATGCAAGCTTGGTCATCATTAGTGAAGAAAGAGTTTCGTGTCGGGGTACCCGTCTTTCTTTTAGCAGTTATTTTATATATTGTTGCATTGTTGATTGTTGGCATAACAGGTTATAGATTCGGCTATACCATGGATGCAATTGGTATTATGAGTCTTTTTTGGGGAGCAGGGCATTTTTTCTTTATTGCGGTTTACATGCTTTACAGTCTTGGTGTTGAGAGGAAAAGATTGCATCTTTGGCTTCACAACCCCATGCATGCAGGAGGATTACTTACTGCAAAGCTAGTGACAGCTACAGCATATTTAATCATTTCTTTGCTGCTAGTTAGTATTACAGCCTATATAGGTGGGCTGAACTTTATCGAAATGCCAGAGGGAACATGGTTTAAGTTAGGTATGTTAGCGTTCATTCATATTGTATTAGCTTCCATCGACTTTTCTGTCTACATTATCCTTGCTTATTGCATTTTTCTCTTTCTAGAAAGATATATGGCTTCCTTCCTGAGTGGTACGGTCGTTTTTATTGGCTCTTGGCTATTTATTTATCTCTTTTTCTGGTTATTTGGCCAGTCAGAAGTTTATATGGCGATAACGGAGTGGGGAAGTATCGACCTTGGTTATGTTGCACAGGCATTGAACTTTGACATAAATACAAGAGAATTCGCTGCAAGTTTGCAAGGAACAGAAACGCAAATCTACATTGGTTATTATGTTACAGAGCTTGTTACAGTTTCTATCATCTTTTTCATCGCATCATGGCTATTAGACAAAAAAGTAGAGGTGTAGAGAATGGCCGATACATTTCAATCATCCCAGCCAATTTATCTGCAGCTGGCAGATCGGCTGAACAGGCAGATTGTCAGCGGCGAATTGAAGCCTGGTGACAAGCTGCCTTCCGTTCGGGAAATGGCGGTTTCATCAAAAGTTAATCCGAATACGGTACAGCGAACGTACCGCGAACTGGAGGCGTCAGGTATCGTGGAATCACGCAGAGGACAAGGAACATTCGTAACAGAGAATGAAGACATCTTATTCTCCACTCGTGAGAAATTGAAAAATGATCAAATTGAAAACTTCATCCAAGTCATGCATGACATGGGATATGAGAATGAGGAGATCCAAGCAGGGCTGCGGTTGTATCTTGAAGGAGGCGGGCATAATGATTGAATTCAAACATGTGACAAAGCGATATATGTCGAAGACAGCATTACGAGATGCAAATCTGAAGCTCGATCAAGGCAAAATCATAGGACTTGTCGGGTTAAATGGAGCGGGAAAATCTACGGCGATGAAGTTAATTGCCGGACTGGTTACACCAACAAAAGGGTCAATCGAGATTGACGGTGAGAAAGTGACACGCCGAATCGCTTCGAAGGTCAGTTATTTATCAGAGCTGGATGAGTATTACGCCTTTTATACTGTCCAGCAGACGATTGATTTCTTTGCAACACAATTCAAAGATTTTAACAAACAGAAAGCAGAAGAAATTCGGGCGTATATGAATTTGGACACCAATACGAAGGTAAAACATCTTTCCAAAGGAAACCGCGGACGTTTAAAGATCATCTTAACTTTATCAAGAGAGGTGCCTGTCCTGCTGATGGATGAGCCGCTCTCAGGTCTGGACCCGCTAGTTCGTGATTCTATTGTAAAAGGGCTGATTACATTCGTGGATACGGAAAAGCAAACTGTCTTGCTGTCCACACATCAGATTATGGAAGTAGAGATGATACTCGATGAAGTTCTCGCTATAAAGGATGGAGAGATTGTAGATCATCGTAACGTTGAAGATCTTCGTTATGATGAGCAGCAGGGCATTTTGGAATGGATGAGTGCGATTTATGAGTAAAGAAGCCTTAGAGCTATTAAAAAAAGCAAAGGAGCGAAAAAGCATGCAAAAACAGCCAGCAGTTGAAATTAAGCAGGTTACCAAGGTCATCCGCGGCCGCAAGATTATTGATAACATCAATTTCTCTATTTATCCCGGGGAGGTGTTCGGCTTTCTTGGACCGAACGGAGCTGGTAAAACAACGACAATCAGAATGATTGTCGGGCTAATGGGAATTACAGATGGAGAGATACTTATTAAGGGCAATAGCATTAAGACATCTCATGGTGCCGCCATGAAACATATCGGGGCAATCGTTGAGAATCCGGAGATGTATAAGTATTTGTCTGGATATCTGAATCTTGTGCATTTTGCGAGAATGAGTGACAACGTTGATAAAAAACGAATTGATGAAGTAATTGAGCTAGTTGGTCTGAAAAATCGAATTCAAGACAAAGTGAAGACCTATTCTCTAGGAATGCGGCAGCGTCTTGGTATCGCGCAAGCATTGCTGCACAGTCCGGATGTTCTTATCCTCGATGAACCAACAAACGGACTTGACCCAGCAGGTATTCGCGAGATGCGTCATTATATCCGGAATTTAGCAGAAAAAGAAGGGCTTGCAGTTATTGTATCGAGCCACTTGTTAAGTGAAATGGAATTGATGTGTGACCGAATCGGTGTTCTTCAGCACGGTAAGATGCTTGGGGTGCAGCAAGTGCATGAATTGTCTAGTGAACAAACACAAATGGTCAGCTTCCAAGTTGAACCAGCAGAACAAGCAGCCATCATACTTCGTGATATGGGCAGTAAGAAACCGCAAATGAAAGATGACAAAGTCTTGATTGAACTGACACGTGACGAAATACCAGTCGCTGCAGCTAAGCTGACCAAGGAAGCCATTAATATCTACGGAATCCAAGCAGAAACAAAAACATTAGAAGATACATTCTTGGAATTGACTGGAGGGAAGGAAATTGTCTAAGTTTATTGGGTTGGTACGAAATGAACATATGAAAACATTCCGCCGTTTGTCGACGTGGATCTTGTTGGGCATTCTGCTTGGAATGTTCATCTTGATTGCCGGGATTACGAAATACTATGCAGAAGATGGGGGAAACTGGCGCCAAAGTAGTGAACAGCAGGTTGCTGAATTGCAGAAGCAAGCAGAGCAAACAGAAGACCCGGTGTATGCTGCTTCACTTCAAGAAGATATGGCGGTACTGCAGTATCAGCTGGACAATGATATCGCGCCCATTCAAACGGACTCTGTACTAGGGTTTATGTTGGATGCACTCCTAAACTGCGGACCATTCCTGATTATGTTTATTGCGATCATTGCTGGCGGGATGGTATCTAATGAATTTAGCACAGGAACTATTAAGCTGTTGCTGACAAAAACACCAAGCAGATTTAGTGTCTTAACTTCTAAGTATGTGAGTATGCTCTTTACAACATTCCTTTTCACGGTCGCATTTCTATTATTCTCCTTTATTGTTGGCGTCATCTTCTTTGGTTTTGACGGTCTAACTGCAAGTCGAGTTGTGCTCGATAATGGAGAAATCGTTAAAGAAAGCGGACTAGGCGCGTTATCCCGGGATATTGGATATGGATTTATTCAAGTAGCTTTCTATGGCACTATTGCATTTGCATTGTCTACGTTGTTCCGTAACTCAGCTCTTGCAATTGGGTTCTCTATATTTATTGCATTGTTCTTCCCGACAATCAGCTATCTGATTGCTCGTTATGACTGGTCCAAATACATTTTGTTTAATAATTTGGATTTGAGTGCTTACACTCCAGGTAATACACCAATAGTCGATGGAATGACACTAGGCTTCTCTGTCGTTGTCATGCTCGTGTATTTCATTATTATCACAGCTATCACGTGGTTGAGTTTTATCAAAAGAGATGTAACTGCGTAAGCACATCAGTTGCAAAATGTTTAAAATATCTGTAAAAAGGAAGTAGTAACACTGTATGCAGTTTTTTTAAACTAATAAACGAAATAGGAGTGAATTAACATGAGTGACGTATTATTTACATCTCACGCAAAAGCAACTGGTGGACGTGAAGGGCATGTTAAATCTGATGATGGTTTGATCGATCTTGATCTTGTCCAGCCGGGCAGCAAGAAAGATCAGCAAGGTTCTAATCCGGAACAGCTATTCGCAGCAGGCTATTCTGCATGCTTCGACGGCGCATTCAACCACGTTGCGCGTCAAGAGCGTAAGAGCGTTGAGACAGAAACCTCTGTTGATGTAAGCCTATTAAAAGATGGTGACGGTTTTAAAATTGCTGCTGCTATCACAGTAGACGTGAAAGGTGTTTCCCAGGAAGAAGCAGAAGATCTTTTAGAAAAAACGCATCAGTTCTGTCCTTATTCCAAAGCAACTCGCGGCAACATCGATGTAGATTTGAAAGTAAACGTTGTACAATAAGTAAAAGCAAAAAAACCACTTCTCCAGATTGGAGAGGTGGTTTTTTCTATGTCATTTTTTCTTTTGGAATAGTTTTTTGGCCAGCATTGTCTGACAAATGACGAATATACCGCCAACTGCCCAATACAAAGGCAGTACAGCTGGAGAGCTGAACGAAATAAACCCAATCATCAGTGGTGAAATGATACCGATCAGACGCGTTTGCTGCCGTCTGGCTGGATCAACACCAATCTGAGAAACGCGGTACTGAAGCCAATAAATAGCCATTGCAAGAATGGTAAGACTGATATCGGCTGTACCGAGATTGAACCATAGGAAATCATGTGTTGCAATCTCTGGCGTACTGCGAATTGCAGAATAAAAACCGAATAAAAACGGCATTTGAATCAGCAGGGGCAGACAGCCCATGGCAGAGAATGGATTCATGCCGTGCTTGCGATACAATAGCATCATTTCCTGCTGCTGTTTCTGACGCGATTCGGCGTCTGTCTTATTTTTATATTTTGCCTGCAATTCATCCAATTCAGGTTTGAATTGCTTCATTTTTTCCTGTGTTTCATAACTTTTCTTCTGCTGCATCAGCATGAAGGGCATCAGGATAAGGCGAACAGCTAATGTAATTAAGATGATGCTGATTCCATAATCATCATGGATATAGCTGGCAATTAATTTAATCAAGTAAGAAAAGGGATCTACAAAATAATGATTGAACCAGCCGCCATCAGTTGGCGTCCCGTTTTCTCCTTGGCATCCCGCCAGTAAGATAATGAAGGTGAGGGAGCTTAAGATAATACCGTACTTTTTATAGAAAGTGGATACAGATGTGCGTTGCAAATTTGGTTTCCTCCTTGTTGTATCGAATGATTTTTCTTTACATACAACAAGGACTCCGCTTCACTATCATCATCTGGACCATCTTTTCGCATCGTTATGCGAATCAGCCAATGGATAATTGGCCTGCTGTGGGCAATATGCTCCGGCATACGATAGGGCCGGTTATCTATTGGACAAACATATTGCCAATGCATTGACTCAGAAGAACGGAAATGGCTGGCCACACTAGTTGTCGTCTTGTGTGCCAGGATAACAGTCATTGTCAGACCAATATAGAAAACCAATGAAGTAAAATCTTCAGCGAATACGTTCCAAAAAGCGTACAACATCTGTATACACCTCCTTTCATTCATTCCTTCTATTTTCTTACATACGCAGAAACTTGTCAAAGTGGCGCAGGGATTATTCCTTCTCGTGGAGAAAGGGCTTATATGAAGCGTTTTCTCTGCTGGAGGCAGTTTATTTTAATTAGTTTTATGACGGAGGGGGACGAACATGATAAACTGGTTAACGAGACTACAAGCTGCAGAGGTGAAGCCTATGTTTAAGATACGCGAAGCTAAGTTATCAGATTATGAGCAAATCGCAATTCTTTACAAGGAATTATATAACACACATTATGAGCATCAGCCGGAGTATTTCGCCAAGAAGGCAGAACCGCTGGATCAGCATGTGTTCGAGAGTAATATATACTTAGATAACAAGAAAGTATTTCTCGTAGAAAAAGCGAGAGAAGTTATGGCTTTTGCTACTATACGGATTACGAGCGAAACAGTTTCACATAAGGCCCATATTTTTATCGAGGAATTTTGTGTTCGCTCCGATATGCGCGGTAAAGGAATCGGCGGGCATTTATTTGAAAAAATCAAACGTCACGGTAAAAAGATAGGCGCTGCCGAGATTGAATTGAACGTATGGAATTTCAATAACCGAGCAGAAGATTTCTATGTGAAAATGGGGATGCAAGTCCGGTCAAAACGCATGGGTATATCCTTGAAATAATTGTCGAAAAACCCCTTTCCGAAGGGGTTTTTCAATATTTAGAGGAATACTTCGGATTTTGCAAAAATAAATGTAGCCAAGCTGCCGTCTCGAGATTATAATTATCTGGAATTACATAAATATATTTCCAGGAGGAAACGTACGTGACAAAGAAGCTATTGGTTGGAATAATCATGGTTTTGCTTTGCTTGCAAGCAGTGGCACCGCAGACAGCGTTTGCTGCCATTAACAAAAAAGAGCTTGAAGCCTATGCGGCTGAGCTTGGAACAGATGCAGAAAGTTTGAACCGGTACTTAATTGATTTTGAGTGGGGCGGCATGGAAGAATATGGAGCTAGTTCAGTGAACGAACTGCGGGAATGGTTAGGAGAGCCTGTCACAGAAGAAAACCTTCAGAGTTTCTTGGATGAATCAGGTTATACAAAGGAAGATATAATGAAAGCGCTGACAGAAAAGGGTTTGGCCGATAAAGGATACACTGCGGCTGATATTCTGCTTTACTCTGACTTGAACTGGTTATTGGGAGACCCTGCAACCTCTGAAAATCTTCAAGAGTTAGCAGAAGAACTCGGATTAACGGAGAAGGAACTTGCGGATCTGTTTGCAGCTAACGGGCTGGACTTGTACAGCTATATGAGCATGGATAACTTATATGAACTGATTTACAACGAAGTCAATGACTTGTCTCTGCACTTCCTTCTGCAGGAAACCGAACTGACACAGGAAGAATTCAATCAGCTATTAGCTGAAAATAAAAAAACGCTAGATGACTTCCAAAGCTATGAAGAACTTGCTGAATTTGTATACGAAGCAACAGGTTACGGCGAAATCTCAATGGATGATTATTGGGAAATGGCTGGTCCGTTTCTTGATTTAATCGGCATAAGTAAAGAGGAGTTCTTCCGAGCATTTACGTATATGGAAGAAGTAGTGTTGCATGATCCGGAAGCCTTTATTACAGGTTTGGAGGATATTGCTGCACGTGCAGAAGCTCTCGGAAACTTCGAGACTTCCACAGAATTGACGGAAGCTCAAGGACAAGAGCTCATTGCAATATGGGATGACCTGATGGGTATCTTCCAAATGAAAGCGGCTTTCTACTTGGTGGATGGCGATACAAAAACGCCAGTAACCATGGAAGAATTAATGAAAGTGACAGATTTAGAGAATCGAGTCCTGCTAGTAGATTTGTTTGATGCGCAAGGAAATCATTTGCTTAATTTCACTATTACAGGCGAGCTATTTGGTTCTGAATTGGTAGCAAAGGCACCAGTATTGGAAGCTCCAGAGTCTGAAGCGCCAGCAGAGCCTGCGTACAAACACGAAGCTCCTGTCAAAGAAAAGGCAGTGACAGCGCCAGTGAAAATAGCTGCTGAAACGGTAAAACAAGAAGGTAAGCGTCTGCCAGATACCGCTTCTCCAATTGGTAATCTTCTTGCTGCGGGCACTGCATTGCTGGCAGCAGGAGCAGCTCTTTATGTATGGAATCGACGTAAAAAACATAGTAATTAATACGTACAGCGCCATGAATCATATGATTCATGGTGTTTTTTTATAAAAAAGTGAAACAATCGGCCAACGTGCTCCGTACATATTATGGAAAGGTGACAAAATTGTTACAGGAAGGGTGAAAAAATGGCAGAACCGGCCATGCAGCTGATTGGCTTGAAAAAGCAAATTGGTTCGAAATTAATTGTAAAAGGTTTGGACTTTGATATTCGGCCAGGTGAAGTGTTTGGTTTTCTAGGACCGAACGGAGCAGGTAAGACAACGACAATCCGTATGATGGTAGGTTTGATTCGTATCTCAGAGGGAGATGTACGAATTCAAGGAAAAAGCATCAAATCAGATTTTAAAGGTGCTATCGGGCATGTGGGGGCAATTGTAGAGAATCCAGAATTGTACGGATTTATGTCTGGTTACAAGAATTTGCTTGTCTTTTCCCGTATGATTCCTGGCATAACGAGAGATCGAATTGATGAAGTCGTGAAGCTCGTTGGTTTGGAAAAAACCATCAACCAGAAAGTAAAGCGGTATTCGTTAGGAATGCGGCAGCGTCTCGGTATTGCACAGGCATTATTACATAGACCTTCCATTTTAATACTGGATGAGCCGACGAATGGATTGGATCCATCCGGCATCCGTGAAATTCGCCATTATATTCGCAAGTTAGCTGAAGAAGAGAATGTGGCAGTAATTGTTTCCAGCCACTTGCTCTCAGAAATGGAACTAATGTGTGACCGTATTGGCATATTAAAGAACGGTGAACTTATCTCTATTCAAGAAGTCCATAGTACGGACGGAGACGTGCCAGAAGAAATGGTGAAGATTGATTGTGCAGCTGCACAGATTGAAACGGCCAAACAGCTGCTTCAAGAGCAGTTTGGTATTGCAGCGGTTGACAATAACGATCAGCTGTTATTCCCGATCTCTCGTGATCAGATGCCGCCGATTATTAAGGCGTTAGCTGTCGCGGATATTGAGATGTATGGCGTTGCAGTGGAGCGGAAGACATTAGAAGATAAATTCTTACACGTGATTGGAGAGAATGTCATTGAGTAGTAACTTTTTCCAACTGGTGCGGAATGAGCAGACAAAACTTTACAGTCAGGTAGCAACCTGGATTATGCTTGGCATACTTGTAGTTGTCGTATTGGGGTTTGCACTCATTGTGCGGACAGCAGATGGATTTGTCACAAATTACGATGATGCAACTTGGAAGCAGGATCTGCAGCAGGAAAATCAGGACTTGGCAGAATATGATGCTACAGGCACACAGATTTTAATTAACAACTACCGAATAGAAAATGATTTGAAACCCGAAGGAACAACAGCTTGGGATTTCCTTTATCAGAGTAATTTTATGACTAGTGTGCTCAGCTTGCTGACGATTATCGTTGCAGGCGGTATAATTGCTAATGAATTTCGTTGGGGTACTATTAAACTATTATTAATACGTCCTGCATCAAGGACAAAGATTTTCTTTGCAAAATATACAAGTGTGCTCCTGTTTGCTTTAACTGCGCTGATTGTATTATTCATCTTTTCTTGGTTATTCGGCATGCTGTTCTTCGGTCTCGGTGGAGACGGAGTCATGCTCCAAGTGAAGGACGGAGAAGTTGTCGAAACATCTGTCTGGGTTCGAATTGCACAAGACTACGGATTGCAGCTAGTGAAGCTGGTTGTATGGGCAACATTCGCCTTTATGATTTCTGCCGCTTTGCGCAATGGGGCATTAGCCATTGGAACAGCAATTTTCCTAATGTTTGTCGGAAGCTCCGTTGTTCCGTTTATTTCCGATAAAGCTTTCGGAAAATATGTTTTATTCTCGAATCTTGACTTAACTCAATTTACAACCGGGTATAAGCTTATTGAGGATCTGACCCTTACATTCTCGGTAGTGACAATTATTGTGTATTATCTGATCTTCCTTGTAATAGGCTGGATATTGTTCACGAAACGCGATGTAGCGGGCCATTAATTTAATTTTGAAAGGGGAATTTTTATGGTAAAAAGAACAGCGGAAAAAGTGTTAGTTATTATCGGAGCAGTTTTATTCTTAATCGTTGGTGGTTGGACAGCGTTAGGGTTAGGTTCTTCAGAAGAGACCACGACAAATCAGCTTACAAACCAAGGTGATATAACACAAGATCAAGCGGAAGCGTTGTCAGGTCTTATGAGTGGGGTATCTATATGGATGATCATTGTATTCGTTATTTGTGCAATCCTTGGTTTTGTTTCTCTGACGATGCTGAAAAATAATAAACCGGCAAAGGGTGCAGGTATTCTGCTTATCATAACAGCAGTACTTGGAACTGTTTTATCTATCTTTACAGGTTTTATCAGCGGTGTACTTTATTTGATTGCTGGCATCATGGCGATTGTGCGTAAGCCAGTTGAGCAATATAATGATAGAGGAGAAACATATTAAGAAGTAATTGCAGAAAGGAGGAGGAACATGCTAAGACGTACAGCGGAGAAGGTACTTGCCACCATTGGTGCGGTAGTCTTCCTTTATACTGCAATCTCGACTTGGATTCGTGTAGCTGCATACGACCCGGAAGCAGCCCGCCAGGAAATTCTGGATAGTGGAATAGATCAGCCAGTTGATTCTGGAACAATTGCAGATATGGCAAATGTTTTTGGTATCCTTGTTATTGCCGTAGCCTTAATTTGTGCGATTCTCGGTATTGTTGCAGCGGTTAAGTTAAAAGCTGATAGCAAGCAAACAGGCTTAGGGATTATGTTAATCATCGTATCTCTAGTAGGATCTATTGCAACATTACTAGCAGGATTCATCGGGGGAATGTTGTATCTTATTGCTGGAGTTCTGGTATTGGCTAGAAGACCAGCACAACCTATCGAATAGATGAAAATGGAGGAGAATTTGCATGATTAAACGTACCGCAGAAAAGGTTCTTGGAATTATAGGTGTTGTTCTTAATGCATTAGGTGCTATCTTAACTGGTATCTTTATTGGCGTAGCCGGAGATGAAATATCGCAGGAATTATACAATGACCCTACAATTACAACGGAAGATGCAGATATTATGAGCAGTTTCTTTGGCGGGTTAGGGTGGTATTTCGTTGTTGTTAGTGCAATTTCAGCTATTCTAGGTATCGTTGGTATTGTTTTGTTACGCCGTAACAGCAAATCAACAGCTGCTGGTGTAGTATTTATTGTGACAGCGGTGCTGTCAGCAATATTAACTTTGTTTGGATCGTTTGTAACGTCCATTCTTTACCTAGTTGCAGGTATCATGGCAATCGTCCGAAAACCGATAAATCAGCACAACACGCAAGACAGCAACACAATAGACAGTTACTAAACACAAAAGGGACACTGCCAAGTGCAGTGTCCCTTTTTACATGGATAAGCCAATTATTGCTAGTGCTATACCGAGTGCATAACTGCTTAGTACATAACTGATAGCTGCAGCAATCTTTCTTTTACTCCCTAACTGTACAAGCTCCAGATGAAAAGTGGAGAAAGTTGTAAAGGATCCCAGGAAGCAGACGGCAAAAAAGTTTTGCCATTCTGCACCCCAACTTAACTGGTACACAAGCCCAAGCAAAAAGGAACCAGCTGTATTCGTCAGCAGGGTTGGGAGCGGGAAGTCCTTCTTCCAGATACGTTGTCCTTGCCTGCTTAGCTCGTAGCGCGCAATAGCACCCAGCCACCCTCCAAGGAGCACAAAGATAATATTCATGCTGACCGCCTCCCTTTTGATGGATTCGGTGCTAGCCGCAAGCCAAGCACAAGCGCTGCTAACCCGGCTGCGGAACTGATTATCAAATAAGTTAGTGCGACACTTCCCATATTTCCCTGTATAAGCAAAGCTGCTTCCAGACTGACTGTCGAGAAAGTCGTGAAAGCACCGACCATGCCAGTAGTCAGCGCCTTTGCCAGCGCTTGTTTTTGAGCAAAGTAACGCTGCTTGACGAAGTTAGTCAAATATCCCATAAGCAAGCAGCCGATGGTATTAATGATAAGTGTACTGATGGGGAAATTTCCTGTTTGCGGAATAACTATTCCGGCAAGGTAGCGAAGCAATGCCCCAATGCTGCCGCCACATCCGATTGCAAGATACATCTTCATGAACAAACCTTCTCTTTCCGCATATATTGCTGTATCCTGTATTATACCCCAGAACCTGTGTTACGCTAGTAGCATGGATTCATAAGGAAAGGTAGTATGAATATGATGAAAAACGCAGCGATTTTGAGTGAGGAATATTTCTTATCCTACTTACGCCTGCTGCTGAATACCCGCGGCTGTACTGTCGAGGAAGCTTATCAGCTAACAGTCGATCAAATTTTTGAAGGAGATCTTGATCTCTTTGGTGAAGATACCAAAAAGAATTTCAAGCTTGCTTACCAATCCATCAAAGGAAGCTGAAACTCTCTAAGCGCTCGATTTGACATTGAGAATGGTTATCAATTAAAATGAGAGCAGATGAAGGGGAGTGAATGAAGGTGGCAAGTGTTCTGATTGCATTCACCAGTATGTCAGGCAATACGGAAGAAATGGCTGACATTATGGAACAGACGTTAGAAGAGCAAGGGGCTGACGTAACGAAACTCCAGATTGATATAGATGAGGTCGATGTATTTTCATTGACGGATTATGATGGCATCTTAATGGGCACTTACACGTGGGGAGATGGAGACATTCCATATGAAATCGAGGATTTCTATGATGAATTGGATGATATCGACCTTGAAGGCAAGCCAGTTGCACTTTTTGGTTCTTGTGATTCCATTTATACAAGCTTTGGTGCCGCTATCGACACGTTTAAAGAGAAGTTTAAAGAGCGCGGAGCGGAGATTGTTTCTGAGAGCTTAAAGGTGGACCTTTCACCTGAAGACGAAGATATACGCAACTGTCAGGAATTCGCCGCGTCGTTCGCTGCCATTCTCGATAAACAGCGCAGTTTATAAAAGCAGTCTGCTAATGCGGACTGCTTTTTCTTATGATTACGCAACGGCCAAATTAAAAACACTTTTTTAAATGGAAGAAGGATTTTGTAGAAGAATGTCGAATAGATTCGGGTAAATAGATAGATTAGGAGGCAGAGCTATGAACATTTTCCCTTTGGAAACAAACCATCACGACGAGATGATCGACATTACGGACTCTATTCAGCGTTATATTCAATCTATTGGCATCAAGGAGGGAATCGTACATATCTCTTCTATGCATACCACTGCGGGCATTACAGTCAATGAGAATGCAGATCCAGATGTGAAAGTTGATTTCCTGCGCCGGCTTGATGAGGTGTATCCTTGGAAACATCCTAGGGACCTGCATATGGAGGGGAACACAGCAGCCCATTTGAAGACAAGTACTGTCGGTCACGCCCAAGTTCTATCAATTTCAGAAGGTAAGCTTGTCCTCGGTACATGGCAAGGCATTTATTTTTGTGAGTTTGACGGACCTAGAAATCGTAAGTATGCTGTACAGGTTATAGCAAGCGAAAAGAGTGAAGCGTAATGGAGCAATCTTATACATGCGCAACGTGCGGAACTGTCCTGCATATCCCCCATGCTGGGGAATTGCTGCTGAAGCTGCCTGGTACAAATAAAAATCTATCAATTGGAAATCCGCACAAACAAACAGATACATATTCTATTTTTCCATACTTCACATTGCAGCAGCTGGAACAAATGCTACTTACGCTGCGTCACCAGAATGTGAATGGTGCAGTATGTACGGTGGCTGAAAAAGTAACCCATTCATATCCCATGATTTCTGTCGAGGAGCTGCTTCATCGTATCTCTTATCCGCAATTCACAGAGATTATCTATCAACAGGCGTTCCATTCTTATGTACAGCCTATAATTTCGATAGAAAATGAGAAAATTTATGGTTATGAACATCTTTTGCGTACGGATAAGCCGGAAGTGTCTCCCGCTGCACTGTTTGCTTTTGCTTCAGAAGCAGGCCTCACTTCTATGCTGGACCAGCGTGCGAGACAGACAGCAGTAAATAAAAGAGCAGAAGAAGGGATTGCGAAAGGGATAAAGAGTTTTATCAACTTTCTTCCGTCCACCATTTATAATCCTGACTCTTGTTTGAGACAAACTTTTCAGGCTGTTGACAAGTATCATATAGATCCAAGAGATCTTGTATTTGAAGTGGTGGAAACGGAAAAGGTGGAGGATGTTGCTCGTTTGAAACGTATATTTAAACGGTACAAGCAAGAAGGTATGCTCGTGGCTTTGGATGACGTTGGAGCCGGATATGCGACACTCGATCTTTTCAAAGAGCTGGAACCAGACTTCGTTAAAATTGACAGAACATACATATCTTATTGTGATAGCGATATACAAAAACAGGAATTTCTGTATAAGGTAATTGAGGTTGCAAGAGAACTTGGAACGAAAGTGCTTGCAGAAGGTATTGAGAGACAGGAAGAATTAAACTATTGTAAGCAGATAGGTATTGATTTAGCGCAAGGATATTTCATTGGCAGGCCCAGCCCCAATACTGCTTTTGATTATTTCCTATCTCCCTAAGTATGGGCAATTAGAGAAAGAAACCCCTCCTAAAAAGCGATTAGATAATTCGCTTTTTAGGAGGGGTTTCTTACATAAAAGGAAAAGTTTGCGGTTACATTTAAAGGGGATGCAGAATGTTTTTAAAAAACTTCGAAAAGGGCTTCACCTCGCACGATGGATGCCGATATATTGAAAGTCATTATACAGACTTAGGGGATGTGTAATAGCTAATATCGAGGGAGATAGAGTTTATGAAAGTAATAAGGAATATGAAAATCAGGACAAAGATGCTAGTACTAATCTTGGTTGGAGTTATGGCACTAAGCGGAGTCGGTTTGTCTGGTATTATATATATGCAAAAGGTAGCTAGTGATGCGAGAGGTATCTATGAGGACAAACTGGTACCTAATCTATTCCTAAGTGAAATAAGAATTAGTAATCGTTCGAATGATAGTTATATATTAGCGTTAATGCTTACTTCTGATAACGAGCAGAATAAAGAACTTAATGATAAACTGACTGCTTCTATGGAGGGGATTGGAGAGTCGGTAAATAACTTAGAGAAAAGTAACTTATCTGACGAAGGAAAGAAGCTGCTCGAGCAGTATAAAACAGAGCGAGGGAACCTGAAGGAAATACGGGAAAATGTCCTAGAGCTTACATTAGAAAATCAGAATAGTGAAGCATTTACATTATACGCAGAGAAGCAAGTACCGCAGCGTAATGTAGTTAATGGTATTTTAGAGGACCTTCAAACAGTCAATACAAAGGAAGCTGAAGAAACATATCAACAAGCAATTGATGATGCCAGAAACGCCACATTCGTCATGGTAGGTATTATTATAGTTGCATTTACAATGCTAGTCGGTCTAGGTTTAATCATCACCAAATTGATTAGCAATCCACTTCAGGAGATGCGTAATTTATTAGGGAAAGCAGCGGATGGGGACTTTACTTCAAGCAGCACCTATCAATCACGGGATGAATTAGGGCAGCTAATGCAATCCTATGAGACAATGGCAGATGGGATGCGTTCCATTATTCGTGTAGTTCATGACACATCGCAGCAAGTAGCTGCCTCTTCGGAGGAACTAAGTGCAAGTGCTGAGCAAAGCAGTACATCATCCGACCATGTTGCTAAAACGATGCAGGAGCTGGCAGAAGGTTCAGGTCAGCAGCTGGAACTCATAACGGTAACTGCTGCAACAATGGGTGATATGAAACAGCATACGAATAAACTGGTCATCAATTCGCAAAACGTAGAAACAGCAGTTGAAAAAACATCCGAGCTGTCAGTCGAGGGCGGCCGTGCAATAAAAGATGTAAACCGGCAAATGAACACAATTACATCTCATGTACAGGACCTGTCAGAATCGATTGAGAGCTTGAGTAAGCGCTCCAAGGAAATAAGTGATATTACAGGAGTGATTACGGACATTTCCGCACAGACGAATTTGCTTGCATTGAATGCTACGATTGAAGCGGCTCGTGCTGGTGAGCATGGAAAAGGATTCGCGGTCGTTGCGGATGAAGTACGGAAACTTGCGGAAGAGACGAATGGAGCAGCGGCACAGATTGCTTTGCTAGTAAGCTATATTCAGCGAGATACGACAAAAACCAACGGACTTATGCAGCATGCAGCCGATGAAGTGACAGCGGGTACACGCGTTGTTGATCAAGCTGGTCGTTCTTTTACACAAATTGAGACAGCAGTCGCGAGTTTGGTGGAAGATTTCCAAGAAGTTGGCGCAGCATTGAAAGGGCTCATAGGTGGTTCGGAAACTGTCGATCGTTCACTTATGGAAGTAAATGGGGTAGCACAAGAAGGAGCTGCATCAACGGAAAGTGTGTCAGCAGCTACCGAGGAGCAGCTGGCAGCCATGCAGGAGATTGCAGCTTCTTCCAGTTCGCTTGCATTCTTGGCGGAAGAATTGCAAACTTCTATGGCCCGTTTTCGCGTATAAATTAATTGGTTAGCAAATAATAACCAATAAAAGATAAGATTAGTAACAAAAAAATAGCTATCAAGCTTTTCACATTTGAACCCTCCTCTAAGAAGTAGACGAATTCTTCTTGAAAAGGGTTCTTTTTTTTTTACATGTTTTGCAGCCTTTGTGTGCAAGCTAGTTACAGTATGTACAAAGGAGGCAATTGGAATGGATACTTTTCAAGCAGGTGAAGTTGTATATGTGATCATCCGCAATCCCCATGCACAGGGAGTTGCCAATATACAGGAAGCGGCGGTTGTTCATAATCCAGAGAAACCTGGTGAACTGGCTTTGTTTGTTTATGAAACTTACTATCCGCTAACCGATGAAGTGGCGGTCTATCAAGATCTTGGTGAAGCGGAAGAAGCGTATGTGTCTGCTTTCGGTTTGTCCGAAGGTGGTTATTATGGTTAAGCCATTTGTACCGCAGCTTGTTTACATAGAACCGAGGGCATTGGAATATCCGCTCGGTGTAAAGCTGCGAGACAAGTTCAAAGATATGGGAGTAGAGATACGCGAAACAACCTCCCATAATCAGGTTCGCAACCTGCCTGGTGATAATGATTTCCAAAAATACAGGACAGCGAAATCAACATTAGTTGTTGGAGTGCGAAAAACATTGAAATTCGATACATCCAAACCATCAGCAGAATATGCAATTCCGTTTGCGACAGGCTGTATGGGGCATTGTCATTATTGTTACCTGCAGACTACGATGGGATCCAAACCGTATATTCGCACGTATGTAAATACAGAAGAGATATTTGATGCCGCTGAGCAGTATATGAAGGAAAGAGCACCGGAGGAAACACGATTCGAGGCTTCTTGTACTTCTGATATTGTTGGCATTGATCATCTAACCCACACCCTCAAGCATGCCATTGAATATTTTGGCCGTTCGGAACATGGCCAGCTGCGTTTTGTGACCAAGTTTGCGCATGTTGATCATTTGCTTGATGCAGATCACAAAGGCCGGACAAGATTCCGTTTCAGTATTAATGACGATTATGTTATCAAGTATTTCGAACCAGGTACTTCCCGCTTGAAGGATCGAATTGAGGCGGCAGTGAAGGTAGCGGAAGCTGGTTATCCGTTGGGTTTTATTGTAGCGCCGATTTATCTGCATGAAGGCTGGCAGCAAGGGTATCCGGAAATGCTGGAGCATCTCGAAGCAGCGCTACCCGCTCATGCCAAAAAGAATTTGACCTTTGAATTGATTCAGCATCGTTTCACGAAGCCGGCAAAACGTGTAATTCAGAAGAACTATCCGATGTCGAAGCTGGAGCTGGATGAAAATAAGCGGAAGTACAAGTGGGGCCGCTATGGTATTGGGAAGTATGTGTATCAAAATGAAGAACAAGAAGAAATCAAAGACGTGATTGGCAGCACGATTTACAAAATGTTTCCGCAGTCACGAATTGAATATTTCACCTGATACATCAGTTGACAATCTTATCCATGCATGTGATAGTAAAGGAGACAATTGAATTTCGAGGAAGTCCACTAGGGGTGCCGTTAGGCTGAGATAAGAGTAATCTTAATCCCTTTGAACCTGATCTGGTTAACACCAGCGTAGGGAAGTGGAGCCGGATTCGTGTATCTTACATACTATTACAATGTAAACGAGTCGCTCCATACTTCTGGAGCGGCTTTTTGTATAGTCCCGGCGCCAATCACCCGAAACAGGGCTTTCTCCAATTAAGGAGGAGAATTATATGTTTTCTGCACAGTTGAGAGAAGAAGCAAACCCGGTTTTCGAAGCGATTTATCAGCATCCTTTTGTTGAAGGGGTGGCGAATGGACAGGTGCCGCGCGAGGCATTAATTCATTACGTGAAGGCAGATTATGAGTACTTGACTGCATTTGCCCGAATTTATGGCTTGGCAGTTAGTAAATGTGAGACAAGAGAAGAGATGACATTCTTTCAATCACAAATCCACTTTGTTCTGCACAGTGAAATTCATCCGCACAATGTCTTTTGTAAAGTGGCAGGCGTGCAATATGAGGACTTGCAGAAGATGACACCGCCTCCAGCAGCCGATCACTATATTGCGCATATGATGAACAGCGCTGTACAAGGTGATATGGGAGAACTGATGGCTGCGCTTTTACCTTGTCCATGGACGTACCAGGCATTGGCAGCTCATATTATTGAAACAAAAGCGCCGGACCAAAGTAATCCATTTTTAGAGTGGATCATGTTTTATGCAAATAAAGAAGAAGGAATGCCAGATGTGACAGCTGAACTTTGCAAACGATTGGATAAATGGGCCGAAACGGCTGGTTCTGCTGCTAAGGAACGTGCCCGGAAAGCGTTCTTGAAGAGCTGTATGCTGGAACATAGTTTTTGGGAGATGGCCACCACAGAGCAAGACTGGATGGTGCCGCTCAAGAAAGGTGCTGCCCATGTCTAACGTGAAAAGTGCATTAACGATAGCAGGAACGGATCCTTCAGGCGGCGCGGGAATACAGGCGGATTTAAAAACATTTCAAGAGCGCGAGGTATACGGCATGAGTGTCGTAACCTCCGTTGTTGCACAAAACACGACAGGTGTGCAGGCAGTTCACCACATTCCTGTACCATTTATTGAACAACAGCTGGAATCTGTTTTCTCAGACATTGAGCCATATGCGGTAAAAACGGGCATGATTGCTTCTGAAGAAATGATGCGTGTCATAGCCAGAGTGCTGGAAAAAACAGCAGCAGCTTATGTAATGGATCCGGTCATGTATGCCAAAAGCGGGCATGCACTTATGGGTGAGCATTCAAGAGATGCATTGAAGACATACCTTGTGCCGTTGGCAGCTCTCATTACTCCGAATGTGCCAGAAGCCGAAGAACTGACTGGTATGACAATAGAGGATGAAACTGCTATGAAGCAAGCAGCCAAAAGGATTGTCCAAGAATACGGAGCGAAAGCTGTCCTCCTAAAAGGCGGCCATATGGAAGGGCATGAAGCAGCAGATTGGCTGTACGATGGCAACAGCTTCACCTCCTACAAAGCGGAGCGCATTCCAACAAAGCATACACACGGAACAGGCTGTACGTACTCAGCAGCAATTACGGCAGAGCTGGCAAAAGGAAGATCTCTGCAGGAAGCCGTGCAAGTTGGAAAAGAGTATGTAACAGCAGCGATCAAATATTCACTGCAGCTAGGAAGCGGAAATGGCCCGACGAATCACTGGGGTTACCGGCTGCAAAGTGTACCAGCACAGGGGGAGCTGCATAATGGGATTTACTGATGTAATAAAAGAAGTCAGAGAAACAAGTCCGTTGGTTCACTGTATAACAAATAATGTTGTCATCAATTTTACAGCAAACGGTTTAATTGCACTTGGTGCTTCGCCGGTGATGGCATCGGCGAAGGAAGAAGCTTCGCAAATGGTACAGCACGCCAAGGCGCTGTTGCTGAATATCGGAACACTGGCTGCTGCAGACGTAGAAGCAATGATTCTTGCTGGCAAAGAGGCAAATAGACTTGGCATCCCTGTTATATTTGATCCTGTCGGCGTCGGAGCAACAGCTTATCGTACCGAAACAGCCCGCCGTATCTTGGCGGAAGTAAATGTCACGGTTATTCGCGGGAATGCAGGCGAAATCGCTGTTCTAGGCGGAACATCTGCCCAAGTGAAAGGGGTAGATGGAAACAAGGAAGGTATCTCGCATAATCAGGTGCAGCAAATTGCGGACGACTTGCAAGCAGTTGTCATTGCAACAGGCGAAGTAGATATTCTGTCTGATGGCAAGCGGACATTCAGCGTAGCAAACGGTCATCACATGTTAACGAAAATTACGGGTTCCGGCTGTTTGCTGGGAGCAGTAGTGGCAGCATGTGCAGGGGCGTCGGAAAATGTATTAGAAGCATGCATCGGGGCGCTTACTTTCTATGGAATTGCATCTGAAAAAGCAGCCGAACGAGCAATTGCTCCGGGAAGCTTCCAGGCTGCCTTTTTAGATCAGCTGTATTTGCTGCAGGATGAAGCGGGAGTTTTAGAACAGGTAAACCAGCTGGCATAATAAAAAATCAGCAGGAAAACCTGCTGATTAGCGTGTATTACTTGTTCGGGTGGAGAGGACGCCCATGCGGGTGTGGCTTTGGAACAAATCCATCCTTTTCAAGCTGTGCAAAGCGGTCATCCAGATGCTTTATAATTTGGTCGGCTTTCTTTTCGGAGAAAACGCCAAATTCCACGTACTTTTGGATGATCTCTTTTTCCTGTTCTAAAGCTTCCTTTTGCAGCGAAGCTATTTCCTGTTTCTGCTCAGCTGTCAGCACGTCCGCCACAGCTTTGTCAGCAGCGAAAGACGCAGCGGGATTGCATACAACCAAACCGCAGCATAGCGCAATAACAATTGCCCCAGCTTTTATCCATTTCAACATTATCATCTCCTTTATAATAAAAAGCTTGCATTTACTTTGCGCAGTTTGGATTGTAGTATCCGTATTTCACACTTTTTCCTAATTTGGGAGCTGCGCTGCAAGGAGCCGCAGAAGAATAGTGGGCGAGGAGAAAGGAGCAGACAATGAAAGATAAATTAGCATTATATTTTATTATGGGAAGTCAAAACTGCCCGCGTAAAGATCCGGAAGAGATATTGGAACAGGCGCTGGATGCAGGTATCACTATGTTTCAGTTTCGGGAAAAAGGTGAAGCAGCGCTAATCGGTCATGAAAAAAGACAGCTGGCCGAACGGCTTCAGGATAGATGCCAGGCATACAGTGTCCCCTTCATTGTGAACGATGACGTGGACCTGGCCATCACCATTGGAGCAGACGGTGTACATATCGGACAAGGTGATGAATCGATGCAGCAGGTGAAGAAACGTTGTCCAGCACATTTTATCATTGGAGTGAGCGCAACAAATGCAGCGGAAGCCAATAAAGCAATCCAAGATGGCGCTAATTATGTCGGTGTTGGACCGATTGCAGCAACGCGTACGAAGATTGATGCCAAATGTCCAATCGGTTTATCAGGTCTTCGGGAAATACGTGAGCAGCTTGGCGACTTCCCAATCGTAGCCATCGGCGGAATTAATCATAAAAATGCAAAGGCTGTTCGGGAAGCCGGAGCGGATGGGATTTCCTTCATCTCCGTTTTAACGAAAGCTACAGATATTCAAGAGGCAGTAAATATGCTGAAGCTATAAAGATTAGAAAGGTGCACAAATGCGTGCACCTTTTTATATTAAAAGTGAACAATAGAGGATAAGAAATAGGCAGGGCCTTCCCTTTAATAAAGCCTGTCTTTTTACTTTGGAAATTAAATGTTCGGATTTAGTCACAATTGCTTCTATACGCTCGAGTGATTCTTTAATACGATGGAAGAGAAATGTAGAAAATTGGAGTTGTGGATCATGAAGCTGCAGACATTATTCTTATATAAAAGGACTAATTTAGCATGATTCTTGTTCCGTTAATGGAATTGCTATCGTATATTGCATTCTCTTTTGTCGCTGGTTATCTCGTGTTTCGTCTTATTCGCAAACAAGAAGCGGCAGTTCAGACACCGCGAAGTGATGTCTTAGCTGGTGCGGCGTCCGCTGCACTTGTCACAAGCGGTCCAGTGATTAACTTGGTTTCTGTAATCGGGGCGCAGAACGGTTATGGAAAAGCGTTGTTAACCGTATTATTTCAGACAGCTGCTGGTCATGTATGGCTTGGTATTTTTTTATTGGCTATTTGTGTTTGGGTACTGTTGTATGTGAATAAACTGCCAATGGTTACGCTCGTTCTCTTTCTTAGTATGCTGTTTCTTCGAGCCTATGGGAGTCATCCGGACGAAGGTATAATGAATACTTTTGCTCACCTTATACATTTAAGTGCCGCTGTTTTTTGGGTAGGTGTGCTGGTACATGCGTGTTTTTATACAGATGAACGCTTTAATTGGGAAAGTTTCCTGAAATGGTTTTCTCCATTTACAGCCGTGCTTGTAATGGCAGTGATAGGAAGCGGCGTCGTCACCATGTCGTTTGCTATGGATATGCGGGATTACGGCAATGTATTAATGCTGACGTATGGACAGATGTTACTCATCAAGCATATCGTGTTTATTCCTGTGCTTGTTTTTACTGTTATTAACATGTTTTTGGTAAAACAAGTACGGCAGCATTCTCACTTTCAGCCGCTGAATTGGATCCGGGCAGAGGCGTTCCTTTTGGCTATTGTGTTTGCTTGTTCAGCGCTGCTGAAATCATCTGCAGCACCCGCCAATATTGCAGAAGCGTTAAGCAATGCTGGGGCGGCACCGATATTCGGCAGCATATTTCAACGTGTGACAGCTACAAGTGTCGCAACCTGGTATATGAGCATAACTGGAATTGTCTGCTTTGCTGGAGCTGGATTATTTTTAGTGAGCATCCTTTATTTTTTCAAAAAAAGAGCGAAGGCAGGCTTTGCCTTAGCAGCTGCATGTGCTGCTTCGGGACTTTTGTACGCTGCAATCATGACTAGTTTGCGATTCTAAACTACCGATAAAAAGACATTATTCCACCTTAACTCACAGAAGATGGCTCCTAAGCAAATATTCTGCTGAGAGAAGGAAATAAACACGGGAATGATGTCTTTTTCTGTATGCTTATGTTGCCTGATTTCCCAATACATTTTCATGGAAGCTTATGCTAGATTTACTGTAATAGTTTCTGAGAGTCACAGACAGAGAGGGACGAAACTTATCTCAGTGGCTATAAAAACTAGCGAGGTGATTTGAATTGAGAAGAAAACTTGCAAGTGTCGCTGCAGTGGCCATATTGGGATTAGCTGCTTTCCAGCCGTTACAAGCTTCCGCTGCACCAGACCAAACGGCAAAGCATAATGAAGTACGAGTACTGGTAAAGCAGAAGGACGGTGTATTCACAACGCAAGCTACGGATAAAGTGAAGCAGGAGCACGGTGTTCGAAACAGCTTTGGCAATCAGGGTTTTACCACGGAAGTATCCAAAAAAGAGCTCAAAGAACTGAAAGCTAATAAAGCTTTGGAAGTCACAGAAGTGAGTGTATATACCAAACAGGAAGTGACGAAACAGCGAGATGTCTCGGCCCAGGCGGTATCCGATCGCACGCCTTGGGGTATACAAGCAATTTATAACAATCCATCTATCACCCGTACGTCTGGCGGAAATAATATCAATATTGCCGTTTTGGATACAGGAACTTCCGTTAATCACCCTGACCTTGCAGCCAACGTGGAGCAATGCATTGACTTTACGCAATATAACAGCGGACAAGTGAACGGCAGCTGTATTGACCGTGATGGTCATGGTACACATGTTTCGGGAAGTGCACTTGCTAACGGCGGCAATGGATCTGGAATTTACGGTGTAGCACCAGAAGCTGATCTTTGGGCGTATAAAGTACTTGGCGATGATGGCCGTGGATATTCCGATGATATAGCTAACGCGATTCAAAAAGCTGCTGATGAAGGGGCGAACCGAGGTGAAAGAGTCATCATCTCGATGTCACTTGGCGGCGGTCAGGATTCCCTTATAGCAAGTGCTGTGCGTTATGCGAACAGCAGAGGCGCATTAGTAGTTGCTGCAACAGGTAACTCCGGTCCTTATGAAGGATCAATTAATTATCCAGGTGGATTGTCGGAAGCAGTCGGTGTTGCCAACCTTGAAAATCGCCAGCAAAACGGTACATACCGTGTGGCTGATTCTTCTTCCAGAGGATACAGCCGAACAGACGGTGATTATAGAATCCAGCAAGGCGATGTGGAAGTATCAGCACCTGGATCGGCTATTCTTTCAACTTTCCCTGGAAATACGTATGCATCTCTAACAGGTACATCAATGGCGACACCGCATATTTCCGGATTGGCTGCAAAGATTTGGTCTGAAAATACAAGCTTAAGCAACTCACAAGTGCGACAAACATTGCAAGCACGCGCGCAATCCAACGATATACTTGGCGGTTATGGAGCAGCGCGAGGCGATGACTATGCGTCAGGTTTCGGTTTCCCGCTTGTTCAATAACATATTTTTATGGTGAAGGCCCTGTTATGGGCCTTCTTTTTATAGCCTGAGGGGTAATTTCCAAACAAAAATAACGGAGAGAGTGGCGATACACCCGCCGAGCATAATAGTTGATTCCATACCAATCCACTCTGACAGCAAACCGCCGCAAATAGAGGCGACTGGCAGTAAAGTAAATGTGATGAACCGGGATGATGTTTGGACACGGCCTAATAAATGCTGTGGTGTATATTGCTGCCGTATCGTTTTAATGATTGGATTAATTGCTCCGGCAGATGCTGTCCCAATTAAGTTGAGGACAGCTGTCAGCCAGATGTTGTCTGACAGGCTAATGAAGATAATGGTTAAGCCGCCAACTAACTTGGCTGTAAATAATATCTGTCTGTAAGTACCTACTCGATCTGCATAAAATCCGAGCACTGTGCCTAATATGGCACCGATACCGCCGGAAGATAAGACGATACCAATGAGCAGCGGATTATGTGTTAGCTTGTCCACATAAATGACAAGCAAGACGATAAGAAATTGAATACCAAAATTGGAGATCATTAAAATCAAATTTGTGTACCAGATTTCTTTTTTGCGGTATATGAATGCAAAGCCTTCCTTTAATTCTTGTGTGTAAACAGAGAGCGAAAACGGTTTGGCACTAGCAGTTATTTGCTGGCTGGGCAGCAGAAAAATCAGCCAAACCGCGAAAAAAGCAAGAGTACTCATGACGATTAAGCTAGACTGCTTGTGGAAGAATAAGAGAACAATCCCGCCGATACTGGGACCGATAACAATACTCAGCTGATAAAGAGCGCTTTCGAGGCTGTTAGCAAAATGAAGCTGTCTGGCAGAGACAATAAATGGAATGGAGGTAAATTGTGCTCCTTGATAAAAAATAGCAGCAAATCCAATGACAAAAGAAAGCACGAATAACAACAAAAACGACAAGTGACCTGACGCAGCCAACGCACTGAGAAGTAGAAAACAAGCAAGTCGAACAATGTCAGCTAGCAGCAGTATACTTTTCCAATTGGCTCTGTCTAAAATAGGTCCTGCGAAAGGCTGCAGCACCATCGATGCCCGTTCAGCAGCAACGGTGGCCGTAACAGCGATGGGAGAAGATGTCACTTCCAGCACGAGCAGCGGAAGAAGGATGCTGTACACTTGTCCGGCCATATTCGCTATCGTCGTACTCATCAGCAAGCGGGATAGCGGATGGGTGAAGGTGATGCGACGTTCTGTCATCTGACCTACTCCTTCAGAAAGTGGTGCAATTCACTATCCAAGGATGCAATTCTGTGTTTATTTACATAGTAAACTTGTTTATCGGAACCTATTAGTCCTGCAGATTTCAACATCTTCAAATGATGATGCAGTGTTGATTTAGCTGCAGGCATTTGCTCTGCCAGCTGCTGCAGTGTTTGTTCGCTTTCAGCTAGTTTTTTCAGTAAATGAAGGCGCATGGTATCACCGAGCGCCTTATATTTACGTACAAGCATCGTATCCGGATTATATCTGTTTTCTGGATCGATGCTATTCGCATGGATCGGATAGTAAAACACTTTTGTACCTGGCAAGTCAGCGGTTATTGTCCATGGTCTGTAGCTGTATTGCGGAATGAATAGAACGGTATGAATAGAGTCATCTGGTTTAAAGCTTGGACTGTTTATGATCCAGTGCATGAAATCCAGCTTATCCATCGTCTCCAGCTTGCGTTTTTTATCTGCCTCATCACGTGTCAGCATATTCTGTAATTGTTCCTCACGCGGTTGTATCACTTCCTGGAACCAGTCTGTCATGACAGAGAGCAAATGCTCTTTTAGAAACTGACTGTCTGTTTGTGCAATAAAGCCGATATAGTCTGGGAAGAAAGGATTATCAGCAGTTACTTCTTGAAGCTTGGCGATGCTATGCTTATTTCCAGAAGCAGCTTCTTTTCGAATTTCTTCGAACGCACGGCCGATATATGGCAGGCATTGCTCCCGCAACATGGTATCAGGCAATTTTTTCATTTCTTCTGTCCAATCTGCTAAACTAGCTGACTTAGAATAGTGAAGTAATTGGAGCAGCGCTTTCCATGTATTCCGCTCATGTACAAGCTGCAGCGAGCATTGAAGCTGATTTGAAAAGCCGTTTTCTGGGTTATCCCACATTTTCTCAATATGCTCCAAAGTGCCAGCGAGCGATGCGTTCGTAATCGCTGCAATACCTAAAGCTGCTTCCCATAGTAACGATGATTCAAAATGAATGGTATAATCATTGTTTGCTTTAAATCCCGACTGAATTATCTGCATACTTATCACCTCAATAATATTCTATATTATCGGAATATTATATTCAATATAATTCGAACGGAGTGAAAGGAAATGTTATGTCATCGTGCATTTGGTGTATATGCTGTTATCTATAAAGAGGGAAATTTGCTCGTCATTCATAAAGGAAGAGAACCTTATCGCAACAGATATGATTTGCCTGGAGGCAGTCTGAAAGAAGGGGAAGGATTGCTGGAGGCTGTTATTCGTGAAGTAAAAGAAGAAACTGGCTTGTCAGCAGCAATTTCTGAGCAAATTGGAACCGCTGACTTTATGCTTCCGTGGAAGTGGAAGAACTTTACCCATGTGCATCATACAGCTGTTTTGTATGTCGCGGAGGCGACAGGAAACTTGCAGGTTCCCGAGCAGTTTGCCGGGCAAGATGCAAAAGAGGCTGCTTGGATACCAATTGAACAGTTAGCTGCCGCAAACAGCTCTCCTTTAGTAACACAAGCAGTAAAGTGGCTGAGCTCGGCTGAACTGCCGCTGGAAACGGTTTGCTATTCAGATTGGGAAGTGAAGGAGGGGTGTTTTTAAGCTGCTTCTCAGGGTATTACATAAGGAAAAAGAAGGTGTCGCTTGCAATGAAGAAATTAGGTCTTTATCTATTCAGTATGATGTTTATCGTAGCTGGCATTTTGCACTTTTTATTGGATGACGGTTTTGTTGCAATGGTACCGGATTACATACCGCTGCGCTATACGTTGATTTATGTAACTGGTGTTGCGGAGTTCCTAATGGCAATTGGGTTGCTAGTACCTAAAACAAGAAAATTTACTGCTGTCGTAACAGTCATTTACTTGATTGTTATTTTCCCTGCCAATGCTTTCGGTGCTGTCTATGATATTCCAATACCTGGGATGGAGGAGACAAATCAAGCAGTTCTTTATGCGCGCTTGCTGCTTCAGCCTGTTATGATTTGGTGGTTATGGAAGGTCACTAGATAATAGCTCAGAGCAATATGATAAGTCATCTTCGCATAGGTTAGAATATCAACAAAATATCGAGGTGACTTATGTTATCCATTAGTCTCTGTATGATCGTTAAAGATGAAGAAGAAGTGTTAGCTGGCTGCTTGGAGAGTGTACAGAATTTGGTAGATGAAATCATTATTGTCGATACTGGTTCAACAGATAAGACAAAGGAAATCGCTTCCCGGTTCACTAGCAGTATTTATGATTTTGAATGGGTCAATGATTTTTCTGCCGCTAGAAATTACAGCTTCAGCAAAGCGACTTGTGACTATATTATGTGGCTGGATGCAGATGATGTACTTTTGCCAAAAGATCAAGCAGCGCTGCGTGATTTATGGAGCGGAATAGGTGATGATGTGGATGTGGTGTCTATGTATTACCACACAGCCTTGGATGAAGCGGGGCGTCCCTTATTTTTGTATAGACGCAACCGGATTGTGAAGCGCAGCAAGAACTTTCGCTGGCGCGGGGCAGTGCACGAGTACTTGGAATTTGGAGGGAACATTGTAGCATCAGAAATAGCAGTCACACATCGAAAAAGTGAAAAGTCCCATATACTCTCTGACCGTAATTTGCGTATCTATGAATCTTACGTTGCCTCTGGCAGAGAGCTGACGCCGAGAGATATGTTTTATTATGCAAATGAGCTGAAAGACCATGGAAAGCTTGAAAAGGCGAAGTCTTATTATATGGATTTTCTTCGTTCAAAACAGGGCTGGGTAGAAGATAATATTCGCGCCTGTCAGTATTTAGCGGATTGCTGTAAAGCGACAGGAGATACAGAAGCTTATCGTATGCATCTGTTTCGATCCTTTCAATATGACCGTCCGCGACCGGAATTTTGCTGCTTTATTGGTGACTTTTTTACGGAAGAAGAAAATTATGATGCCGGTGTGTATTGGTACCGCCAAGCATTAGATTATGAAGGAAAAGAACTGCCAGGCTTCAGTGTACCTGCGTATACGACATGGTATCCGTATGTGCAGCTGACACTTTGCTATTCTCGGCTGGGCCTGATGGAACAAGCAAAGGCAGCTCATTCTCAAGCTGTTACTTATCACCCAGATCATCCAAGCGTCCAGCACAATGCAGCGTTCTTTGAAAAGCTGAGGCTTTAATTTTCTTTTCCTCTGCGGTATGTCATAATACGAACTATCAAGGAAAGATATGGAGGATTAGTTGTGGCATTAGATATAATTGCGTGGATTATTATTGGGCTAGCATTCATTGCTAGTTTCGCGGGAATCATATACCCTGTTATCCCGTCTCCGCTTATGCTCTGGATTGGCTTCCTCGTGTTCCAATTCATGCTAAGTGATGGGGATTTGTCGGTATTTTTCTGGATTGCAATGGTTATCCTGACGGTAATTCTTATCATCTCGGATATTATTGCGAACAGTTACTTTGTGAAGAAGTTCGGCGGCAGCAAATGGGGAGAGCGGATTGCAGCGATTGGTGTTATTGCTGGTTCCTTTATCTTCCCGCCGATCGGGATTATCGTCGTGCCGTTTATTGCTGTCCTGGTGACAGAGTTGGTCCAAAGAAGGTCACCGAAGGAAGCATTGTATTCTTCAATCGGATCGTTGCTAGGTTTCCTCGGGGGATCAATAGCCAAGATTGTCATTCAGCTTATTATGATTATTTGGTTCTTTATCGCAGCATTTGTCTAATGAAAAAAGCGAGCATCTCTGCTCGCTTTTTTTATGCATATTCTGTTTTCTGCAGTCGCATATCGAAAATATAATAACCAAAAGGAATAACCGATGCAATCAAGGCGAAGAAGGCCCATTTTAATCCCCAGCCGACTTTCAATGTTGTGTAGCCAGTCCAGGCCACATACAGAACGAATAATCCG
Organism: Terribacillus aidingensis; assembly: GCF_900215625.1. Classification (GTDB taxonomy): domain Bacteria; phylum Bacillota; class Bacilli; order Bacillales; family Amphibacillaceae; genus Terribacillus; species Terribacillus aidingensis. The sequence continues at coordinate 79,221 of NZ_OBEK01000005.1, read as the reverse complement.
CCGTGGATGGCACCGATATATGTTACGAAGATTGGTATGTCCATCATGTATTTCAACGGCATTGCTACGATTAGCAGCAGAAGCAAAGACGTTCCTTCCAAAAAACCGATTGTCCGGAACCATTTTAATGTCGCTTCCATGAAAGCCCTCCCAGAAACTGTTTGTTAATAGTATAAGCAAGCTTGCCCATCTTTACCACTCTTCGGGAGAACTTGTCATAAGTTTGTCAAATTATTTTTGCACGTCGTAAATTGTTGGTCGTCTGTCCTGGAATACGGGGATTTGGCTGCGCACATCATCCACATGCCCTAGATTGACCTCACCATATAGGATTGTCGCTTCTTCGCCTGCTTCTGCAATTATTTCTCCCCAAGGGCCAATGATGATACTATGGCCGGCGAACGCATTAGCAGGATCACTGCCGGCACGATTACACGCAACAACAAAACATTGATTTTCAATAGCACGGCTTAACAGAAGGGCGCGCCAATGGTCCAGCCGCGGCTTTGGCCATTCTGCGACGACAAACAGCATTTGCTGTCCGTTAATCATATGTGTGCGAATGAATTCAGGAAAGCGGATATCATAACAAATGACGCCGGCAGCTTGTACTGTTCCTAAAGAGAAGGATGCTGTTTTGTCTCCTTGATGGAGATACTTTTCCTCATCCATCAAACGAAATAGATGTGCCTTATCATATTCGTGCAGCAGGTCACCAGTTGGGCCATAAACAAGCATCGTATTATACATGCCGGATTCTGTTTGTTTCGCAATGCTGCCAGCTACAATGTGTACCTTATACGCCTTCGCCAAATCACTTATAAAGTGCTTTGTTGTTTCGCCTTGCGTATCACTAATTTCATCAAGTCTTGTCAAATCATACCCCGTTGTCCACAGCTCTGGAAGTACGATTACGTCGGCATTTTTCTGCGCTTCTATTATTAACGCTTCGACTTGCTCGTAATTTGTATCAGGATCGCCAAAAACGACATTGTGCTGTACAAGCGCTAGTTTCATTGTGTCACTCCTTGATTTTCTGCTATGAATGATTCCAAACGCTGCATTGCTTCTGCTACTTGAACGGAAGAGGAGACATGCATAAAGTGAATCGATTCCCCGGGAGCAACTGCGCCGTCAGCAACAGTTTTCATCGCAGTTTTTATATGATCTTTAATACCAAGCTCTCTTAGCACAGTAGGCAATCCCAGCCTGCGGTACGTAGGAAGCAGCACTAAAATTTCATCAAATTTCTCTTCCAAGGCCAGCTGTACAAGAATGCCATAAGCGACTTTATTGCCGTGCAGCTGTGCATGTGTTTCTGCAACTCGTGTCAAACCATTATGAATAGAATGAGCACCTGCAATGCGGCCGTATTCGTCCCCAAATCCGCCGACCATACCGCCGGCCATAATAACAGTTTCGGCAACGCGGAGAAATGCGCTGTCTGCGCGTTGATTTTGCAGCGAGCAAATCGCTGCATCTCCTTCTGCAATCAAAATATCACGGCATAATTTAGCCGCACTGCGGGAGATTTGGACAGCAAGCGGCTGATCAGTCATGTTTTCCGTAAGGGCATCTGCTTCATACCACTTTGCTAATGTATCGCCAATTCCCGCAATCAGATAAGGAGCAGGTGTTGTGAGCAGCAGCTTGGGTTCAACGAGCAGCATAAACGTACTGCGAGGGAAGATGGTATATTCAACAAAGTTTCCTGCTTCATCATAGAAAACGCTAAGAGAGGCCCATGGTGAACAGTTAGAGACAATTGTTGGAATTAAGATAACTGGCAGGTCTGCTTCATTCGCTGCCGCTTTTGCTGTATCCAACACCTTTCCTCCGCCTACACCGATTATGAATTGTACACGTTCACTTTGAGCCGCTTCTGCGAGTCGTGCTGCTTCTGCATGTGTGCACTGCCCATTATAGGCAATGCGTGTAACTGGCAAATCAATTGGATCAAGAAACGGAGCTGCGGATTTCCACGATGCATCTCCATGTATAAGCAATCCGCTTGTCCAAGCCATTTCAGCTAGTTTTGCAGGCAGGCTTTCTAATATATTTTCTTCACAGGCGTAATAGTTGGGAGCACCTTTTATTTGAATTGTCATGTTATCACCTCGGTCATTTTTCGCACAAAAAAACTCTTCCAAGCGACATGGAAGAGGGGAAAGGTCGTGTCATTTCTCCCCTTATCCCTCAGCTTGCTGCTGTTGGAATTAGCACCGTATGCTGCTGCACCGGTTGCCGGGCTTCATTGGGCCAGTCCCTCCGCCTTCTCTTGATAAGAGTGTGTGATTGCTGTATGATTTGTTCATTATCGCACTCTATTTGCAACACTGTCAAGATTGGTAATAGTCAGAATAGAGGCGTAACAACAGGAGCGTGAGTAACATGGATTTCCCATTTTCGGATGCATTAAAACGACTGCCAGAACAATTTTTTGCCGGCTTGGTACATAAAGTAAGTCTGCTGGAGCAGGAAGGGCACGATATCATTAAATTGGGACAAGGGAATCCTGATTTGCCGACCCCGCAGCATATCGTGGACAAGCTGAAAGAAGCTTCCGATAATCCGGCTTACCATAAATACTCGCCATTCCGAGGGTTTGACTTTCTTAGACAAGCTGTCTGTGACTTTTATGCGCGGGAGTATAAGGTGGAATTGGATCCAGAGACGGAAGTGGCAATTATGTTCGGGTCGAAGACAGGTTTGGTGGAAATTAGCCAATGCTTGCTGAATCCAGGAGATTTGGCGCTGCTTCCGGATCCGGGATACCCGGATTACATGTCTGGCATAGAGCTGGCACAAGCGCGCACATCGCTGATGCCTTTAACCGCTGCCCTTGATTTTCTGCCAGATTATACTGCAATCACTGATGAGGATCTGGAGGAGGCAAAGCTGCTGTTTCTTAACTATCCAAACAATCCGACTGCAGCAACTGCAAATCAGGCATTCTTCGATAAAACAGTAGAGCTGGCAAAGAAGCATCAAATATGTGTGCTGCACGATTTTGCATACGGTGCGCTTGGATATGACGGGAAGAAGCCGCAAAGCTTTTTGCAGTCTGAAGGCAGCAAGGAAGTCGGCATTGAAATGTACACGTTGTCGAAAACGTATAACATGGCAGGCTGGCGCATCGCCTTCGCGGTTGGCAATGCGTCTGTTATCGAAAGTATTAATTTGATCCAAGATCACGTTTATGTAAGTTTATTTGGTGCGATGCAGGAAGCGGCTGCTTATGCGCTGACATCGGATCAGATTTGCGTAGAGGAGCTTCTTCAAACATATGAATTGAGAAGGGATGCTTTCCTTGGCCATCTCCGTGCGATTGGCTGGGAGGTGCCAGAACCAAAAGGAACTTTCTTTGTGTGGCTGCCGGTTCCAAAAGGATATACTTCTGAAGCATTTGCTGATCTTTTGCTGGAAGAAGCGCATGTGGCCGTTGCACCTGGGAACGGATTTGGTGCATACGGGGAAGGCTATGTACGTGCGGGACTGCTGGATTCAGAAGAAAGACTATTGGAAGCTGCGAAGCGGATTGAAAAGCTTGGCATTTTCTCAAAAACATAAAAAAAGAAACCAGTCCTTAAAGGAGCTGGCTTCTGTCGTATGTTAGCTGTTAACGGCACATCGATTCGGACCGGATTCCACATCAGCTTCTTCAGAGCCCGCAATCGTCTCCTTTCCTTGATTGGATTCTCTGATCAACTGATAGCTATTCGGCTGCTGAGCAGGGATACTGCCAAGAACAGAAGCGATGAATTCACCCGCATCCTGCAGCTGGAGACGTGGATTTTTCCGATACAGGTCTTCCATTCTTGCTTGGACAGTTCCGTCTGGGCCGATTTCCGACAGCTCGGAAAAATGCGAAGGCAGGACAATTAAATCCAGCGACAACAATGGATACTTTTCATATAAAGTAGTGTGCAGATCTTGCACCCACTGTTCGGCTTGGCCGGCTAAGTCGGGGCGGCCGATAGATTCGGTAAACAAGATATCGCCGGACAGCAAGTACGTATCATCCACAACAAAACTAATGCTTCCTTCTGTGTGACCAGGTGAGGCAATGCAGCGCATGCCTTCTTCTTGCTGCCCAAATGGAATTCTTATACCGTCCTCAAGCGGAGAGAACGCAAAAGCCGCTTCTTTGCCATCACGAGTAGGGAACCAATAAGCTGCGCCTGTTTCCTCTGCCAATTTCCTGCCGCCGGAAAGATGATCCGCATGCAGGTGGGTATCTAACACATGTTTGATTTGCCAGCCATTTTCGTTCGCAAAAGAGGTGTAAACTTCTGTGAACCTAGCTGGGTCAACGATAGCTGCTTCTCCATTTGAGACGATCATGTAAGACAGACAGCCTTTCCCGATGCGCATAAATTGATAAATCGCTCCCCCATAAGTAAGGTCGCCAATTTTTCGCGGACTCATTGTTTCTCCCCACGCTTGCATACCGCCAACGACATGCACAACCTCCTCCATTCCTGCTGCCTCTAGCAGAGAGACGGCTGTTTGTGCGGATTTGCCTTTGTAGCACATGACATAAACAGGATCGTTTTTGGGCAATTGGTTCCGCGCCTTCGCCGGATTTGCCTTGATCTCAGCGAAAGGAATATCGTAGCGGATAACATTCTCAGCACCGATTGCCCAATCCTGGATATCCGCTTCCTGTCTAATATCCAGCAGATGGACGGTTTCCTTCGCTTTCACTTTGTCTGCCAATTCTGCTGTGTGCAATGGGTTCATGCAATCGTCTCCTTTAAAATTCTTTATTTATTATAGGAAGGAGTAATTTTACTCCTCTCTTATTTACCGGGAATATACGGCTGTCCGCCAGCAAATGACTTGCATATCCAGCTGTGCCAGCAAGCTGTGTTCCGAAAAGGGCTGTCTCTTGTTCAAAAAATGTCATCATTATGTAGAAGTAGAGCAGTCCAATTAAAGAATGCGTGTAAGAACGGTGGGAAAGAAAGGATGCAACGCCAATATAACTGCCGCTCATCACTATCCAAGTATGCCCTGCGTACAGCCCGGTTAAGCATACGGCAATGCCGGTAATCAGAAGCATGAACTTCTTGTTTATTACGCGGGAAAGGAGCATAATTCCTGCTCCAATCGCCAAACCGATATAGCGATCTTGACCGTAAAGATTCCACATACTATAAAAAATGAGCAATAAACCAATAAAAATAGTAATATTGCGAATCGCTTTATGTGAGAATGTGATGCGGTTTGAGAGAAGTCCGCCTGTGTCTAAATCAGGTACCAGCGCGGCAACTGCTGCCGTACAAGTCATCGTGACGGTGACAGCGCCATCAGCATCCAAAGCGGTTGCGCTGGCGAAACCGGCGCCAGCACCTATTAATAAATGTGTAATTCCTTTCATTCTAGCTGTGCCTCCAAAAGTTAGTCTTTAAAAGCATACTAGAATCTTTAGATGATGGCTATCCGTATTGTTTCTGATGCGCCTTTTTTCGAGCAAGGTAATTTTCATCTTCTCTGATTGCATCCCACTTACGCTTGAATATCTGTGCCGAAGCAGCTTTCTCTTCATCAATTTGGCGCTCGTTTATTTCTTTCTTTTCTTTATCCTTATATTTTATGCCGCCTTTATAATTGGCATACCGTCTGGCTCTCGTATAACCCATTTGGATATATTTGCGTGCCATATCCATTCCGACAAAATCATCCTGCTTTCGGTATTCCTCAAACATCTCTGAAAGCTTACGGCAGGATTCCTCGGCTATTTTTGGTGTCTTGAAACGCCAATGGGGAAGGAGCTCGCTTTTATAAGGTTCAACCATCAGAACACCTTGCTCGCCGCGTCCTACGCGATACTTCTCAGGATGCTGACGATAATCAATGGATTCATCAAAATGATCGTAATAGCCCATTTCCTTCCCCCTGTCTCTGTTGTTAGTGTATATAGTTACCGAAAGTAATGCCGATGAAACCGATTTTTATATTGGACATAGAGGCAGTTTTACACGTTTGTGATAAAATAAAAGCAATGGTCTCACGTTAGAAAGGAATGATACAGATGGGGAAAACAAAAGTAGGTATCGTCTTTGGCGGTAAATCCGCAGAACACGAAGTATCCTTACAATCTGCAAAAAATATTGCTGATGCAATCGATAAAGATAAATATGATGTCGTTTTAATTGGAATTGATAAAGAAGGTAAATGGCAGCTGAATGATAAGGCAGACTATTTGCTCAATGCGCAAGATCCAAAGCACATTGAATTAAAGCCTTCCGAGCAAGGTATCGCAGTTGTACCTGGGCTTAAAGAGAAGCAGCTTGTCAGCCCGAGCCAAGGTGCAGTGCTGGATCAAGTAGATGTGATTTTCAGTATCCTGCATGGCACACTCGGTGAAGACGGCAGCATGCAAGGAATGCTGCGGATAGCGAACCTTCCATATGTAGGTCCGAATGTATTAAGTTCGGCAGTTTGCATGGATAAAGATATTGCGAAGCGTTTATTAAAAGAGGCAGGAATACGAGTTGCAAATGGCTTTACATTCAAGAAGCGTCAGCTAGCTTCTATCCGCTACGAAGAAGTCGCTGCAGCATTAGGCAGCACAGTATTCATCAAACCTGCCAACCAAGGTTCTTCTGTTGGCGTAAGCAAAGCGAAGAACGAAGCAGAATTTTATAAAGGTTTGGAAGAAGCTTTTCGCTATGACACGAAAGTACTCGTGGAGGAAGCGATTGTTGGCCGTGAAATTGAAGTCGCAGTATTAGGAAATGAAGAACCAATGGCTTCTCTGCCGGGCGAGATCCTTCCGCAAACAGAGTTTTATTCGTATGAATCCAAATACATTGATGAATCTGGCGCCGAACTCGCAATCCCGGCACCTCTTTCCGAGGACGTTACCGAACAAGCAAGAAAACTTGCTGTCGATGTGTTTCAAACACTGGATGTCGAAGGACTTGCACGTGTTGACTTCTTCCTGACAGAAGATGGCGAATTCGTTGTAAACGAAGTAAACACACTGCCAGGATTTACAAAAATCAGTATGTATCCAAAACTCTGGGACATCACAGGAATCTCCTACCCAGACCTTATCGATCGCCTCATCCAGCTTGCTATGGAGCGTCATAAACGCGACAACGAGTTAAGCAACGCAGCGTTTGAACAGCTTTAATCAAGTTAAATCCAATCTTATGCCTTGGACGCATAGGGTTGGATTTTTTTGTTTGCTGCGGAACCAGTTGAGTAATTTCTGTATGCAAAATAATGCAGCTATGATACAATAATCAGCAGAATAAAATAAAAATCCAGGCCAACCTGGGAGAGGTTCTAGAACAACCCTCTATAAAAAACTAAGGAACTATATCCTTGGGTATAGTCTTTTTTATTTTTTATGGATAATTGTCAGCCTCTTTCCAACCGAAAGAGGTTTTTTTTAATGGGTAAGTCTGGAAAAGGAGCATACAAATGAAGAAAGAGAAAGCGATTGTCGTATTCAGCGGCGGTCAAGACAGCACAACTTGTCTGTTTTGGGCGATGCAGCAATACGAAGAAGTGGAAGCAGTTACGTTCAATTACAACCAGCGCCACAGCTTGGAAATCGAAGTTGCAGAACAAATAGCCAAGGAACAAGGAATCAAACATCATGTGTTGGACATGTCCTTGCTTAACCAGCTGGCACCAAATGCGTTGACAAGAGATGATATTGAGATTGAAGAACAGGAAGGAGAGCTTCCTTCTACGTTCGTACCTGGACGAAATCTTGTGTTCTTGTCTTTCGCTGCAATTTTAGCGCATCAAGTAGGTGCAAAGCATCTTGTAACAGGTGTATGTGAAACAGACTTCAGCGGCTATCCGGATTGCCGCGATGTTTTTGTAAAATCTTTGAATGTTTCTCTGAATCTATCAATGGATAAAGATTTCGTCATTCATACACCACTTATGTGGCTGGATAAAGCCGAAACGTGGGAATTGGCAGATCAGCTCGGTCAATTGGATTATGTGAAGGAAAATACACTAACTTGCTACAACGGTGTTATTGCGGAAGGCTGCGGCGAATGCCCAGCATGTAAGCTGCGTCAAAACGGATTAGATCAGTATGAAGCGAAAAAGGCGGCACAAGTATGATTCAGCAAATCTACCCGCAAGTACCGCATGACTTTAGTTATGAATTGAATAAAGATTTGCATTTTGCCGCTGCGCATAGCATCCAGCATCCAGATGCTGGCAAGTGCCAGCAAGTTCACGGGCACACGTATTTTGCCAATATCACGATTGCAGGAGATGAATTGGATGACAGCGGATTTTTATTCAATTTCTCTACCATCAAAGCTCTGATTCATAAAAAATTCGATCACACGTATTTGAATGACCATACAGATATATTGAAAGAAAACGACTTTCCGACAACAGAAGTAATGGCTCGGAAAATCTATGAATTGATTCAAAACGAGCTTGATCAGCTGCCTCATCAGCCGAAGTGCTTGCAAGTTTTCTTGCGCGAGACACCTACTAGCTACTGCATATATCGACCAAAGCGAGGAATAGAAAATGGCAAGTAAATTTCCGGTTTTAGAAGTATTCGGTCCTACCGTACAAGGAGAAGGAATGGTCGTCGGACAAAAGACGATGTTTGTCCGCACAGCTGGCTGTGATTACAGCTGCAGCTGGTGTGACTCTTCCTTTACATGGGATGGTTCAGCTAAAGAAGACATTCGGCAGTTAACAGCCGAGCAAATTTGGGATGAGCTGCAGGAAACCGGCGGTGATCGTTTCCGTCATGTGACAATTTCTGGCGGTAACCCAGCATTGTTAAAAAACCTTGGCGAGTTCACCCAGTTTTTAAAACAAAAGGATATTCGCATTGCTTTGGAAACACAAGGCAGCAGATACCAGCCGTGGTTCCTGGAGATTGATGATCTAACTATCTCTCCAAAACCGCCAAGCTCATTAATGAAAACAGACTTTCACCGTCTTGATGAAATAATTGAAATTCTAAGAGAAGCAGGCCGCTTATCTCATGTAAGCTTGAAGGTTGTCATTTTTGATGAAGCAGATTTGCGTTATGCGACAGATGTGCATAAACGTTATCCAGATGTGGATTTTTATGTACAAGTCGGTAATGATGATACGACAACCTATGACGATGCTGCATTGAAGGATGCACTGCTGGCGAAGTATGAATGGCTGATTGATCAAGTATCAGCATCAAGTGAATTGAATCATGTCCGTGTATTGCCGCAGCTTCATACACTTGTATGGGGTAACAAACGCGGTGTATAAACCGAAGACGAGTCCTTTGACTCGTCTTTTTTTTATGGACAAAAGAGGGCAGGCACTTGCTGTGGATGAAGGTAATAGGATACCAAGTCGGAAAATTAACAAAATAATGCTTGAATTTATATTAGTGTTATTGCATAATAATTCACATAGATAAATCGAGCATACAGCACGGAGAGGGAGATATAAAAAATGGCAAAAGATAAAATCGTACTCGCATATTCTGGTGGTTTAGATACTTCTGTAGCAATCAAATGGCTGCAGGATAAATATAATTATGACGTTATCGCTGTTGGCTTGGACGTCGGTGAAGGCAAGAATTTGGATTTCGTTCAAGAAAAAGCCTTGCAAGTTGGAGCCATCAAATCTTATACAGTAGATGCAAAAGCTGCTTATGCAGAAGAATACGTTCTTCCAGCATTGAAAGCGAACTTGCTTTATGAAGGTAAATATCCGCTTGTTTCCGCACTTAGCCGTCCATTAATCGCTAAAGTTCTTGTCGATATAGCGAAAGAAGAAGGCGCTGTTGCTGTAGCACATGGCTGTACAGGAAAAGGAAACGACCAAGTACGTTTTGACGTCAGCTTTACAGCACTAGACCCGGATTTGAAGATTGTTGCTCCTGTTCGTGAGTGGGCAATGAGCCGTGATGAAGAGATTGAATATGCTCAGCAGCATAATATTCCAGTTCCAGTAGGCAAAGAGAGCCCATACAGCGTTGACCAAAATCTTTGGGGCCGTTCGAATGAGTGCGGTATCCTTGAAGATCCATGGGAGCAGCCGCCAAGTGATGCTTTCGGATTGACTGTCAATCCAGAGGATGCTCCAGATGAAGCGCAAATCGTAACAATCAGCTTTGAAAGAGGAAAACCAGTCGCAATTGATGGAGAAGCGTATCCATTGGATGAACTTATTCTGAAACTAAATAATATCGCTGGCAAACATGGCGTCGGCCGTATTGATCATGTGGAAAATAGATTAGTCGGTATCAAGTCTCGTGAAATTTACGAATGCCCAGCTGCTGTCACTTTAATTGCTGCTCATCAGGAGCTTGAAGCGTTGACAATGACACGTGAAATTTCTCAATTCAAGCCGATTGTCGAACAAAAGCTGGCACAGACAATTTATGACGGTCTATGGTATTCACCACTTACTAAAGCATTGCAGGCATTTATTGAAGAGACACAGCAGACAGTTTCCGGTAATGTAAAAGTGAAGTTGTACAAAGGACACGCGTTGGTTGTCGGCCGTGAATCTGCTGAATCTTTATACAGCTTTGACTTGGCGACATACAAACCAGAGGATAAGTTCGACCATGATGCAGCGCTTGGATTTATTCAGCTTTGGGGTCTTCCGACAAAAGTGCAAGCAGAGGTAGCTCGTCAGCAGACAGCTGCACCAGAAGCATCTGCATTGCTGAAAATTGATAAAAAAGAAGCTGTGAAACAATGAAGCTGTGGGGAGGAAGATTTACGAAGCCGACCAATGAATTAGTAGACGCCTACACTTCCTCCATCGGCTTTGATCAGAAACTAGCAAAATATGATATTCAAGGCAGTTTGGCGCATGTAGCAATGCTAGGCCAATGCGGCATCATCTCACAAGATGATGCCGGTGTTATTGCGGATGGTTTGAAGCAAGTGCTGAATAAAATCCAAGCAGGCGAAGCGACACTCTCCGAAGCGGATGAAGATATTCATATGAATGTGGAACGACTGCTGATTGAACATATCGGTCCTGTAGGCGGCAAATTGCATACTGGTCGAAGCCGCAATGATCAAGTGGCATTGGATATGCGTTTGTATTTGCGAGAAGCAATTGTCGACATAATCGGCTTGCTTGGAGCTGTGCAAACAGCGCTGACAAAACAGGCGAAGCAGCATTTGGATACAATCCTGCCTGGATATACACATCTGCAGCGTGCGCAGCCGGTGCTGTTTGGACACCATATGATGGCATACGCTTATATGCTGCAGCGTGATGTGGAAAGGCTGCAAGACAGCTGGAAGCGTGTGAACAAAATGCCATTGGGAGCCGGAGCTTTAGCGGGTACAACTTTCCCGATTGATCGGCAGTTTGTAGCAAAACAGCTCCATTTTGACGATATTACTGAGAATAGTCTGGACAGTGTAAGTGATCGTGATTTTGTAGTGGAATTCTTATCCGCTGCCAGTCTGATCAGTATGCATCTTTCCCGGCTTTCGGAGGAATTGGTGCAATGGTCTAGTGCGGAATTCAATTTCATAGAATTGGATGATGCCTTTTCAACTGGAAGCAGTATGATGCCGCAGAAGAAAAATCCTGATGTAGCAGAGCTGGTTCGAGGGAAATCAGGCCGTGTTTTTGGTCATTTAATGGGAATGCTCACAACGTTGAAGGGATTGCCGCTTGCGTATAACAAAGATATGCAGGAAGACAAAGAAGGCATGTTTGATACGGTTGAGACATTAAAAGGTGCGCTTGGGCTTTTCGCCCCAATGATCGAGACGATGCATGTGAAGCAGGATAATATGTACCAAGCTGTCCGCAATGATTTTTCCAATGCGACGGATCTTGCTGATTATCTAGTAGAAAAAGGGATGGCTTTTCGGGAATCACATGCAGTTGTCGGGCATGCGGTTCTGTACAGCATTGAACAAGGCAAGTACTTATTGGATTTGAAACTAGAAGAGCTGCAGCAGTTTTCTGATTTAATCGAAGAAGATATTTATCAGGCACTTGCCCCGGAAACGGTCGTAGCAGCCAGAAATATACCTGGGGGAACTGCGAAGGAAAGGGTGCAGGAGCAGGTGGACAATATAGAAGCCTTGCTTGCAGCAAATAAAAATTGGACAGAAGAGCAGGCTGCCAAACTCGAAGGGTGAGCAGCTGCTCACTCTTTCTTTGCATGTTAATGCATAATTATTAACTTGGTAGAATAAACATAACTCCGTTTCCGAAAGGAGCAGCATAAATGGAAGAGACAAAAGGCTACTTGATGCTAAGCACTGGAGATGTTCTGGAAGGTGTCTGGCTTGGAAAGACAACAGAATCTGATGGGGAATTGGTATTTAACACAGCGATGACAGGCTATCAAGAAGTAATGACAGATCCTTCTTACGCAGGTCAGATTGTAACGATGACATACCCGTTGATTGGGAATTACGGATTTAATACACAAGATAAGGAAAGCCACAGTCCGTCTATTCATGGACTTATTATCTCTACACCGTGTGAGACACCATCTCACTATCAAGCAACGCAGACATTACAGGATATTGCCAATACGCATAACTTTCCAATCCTGGCGCAAGTAGATACACGCAAGCTGACAAAGATTATCCGCAAGCATGGAGATGTGTACGGAAAGATGACCAAAACACCAGGAAATATCCCGGCACAAGCAAAAGTATCAGAGAAAATCGTAGAAAGGGTGTCTGTGAAAGAAGCGCAGTACTATCCTGCAAATGAGTCGAAGACAGCGCATGTAGCCATTATTGATTATGGATATAAACATTCCATCCGGGAGATGCTGCTGCAAAACGGCTGCAGTGTTACCGTGTTTCCATTTGATGTAAAGCTGGAATCATTGCAGGAAGCAGACATAGATGGTGTCTTGCTTTCAAATGGTCCTGGAGATCCGAAATCTTTAGGTTACCTTGCTGATGAAATTAAGCGGATAGCAGAGCATTATCCGACATTAGGTATTTGTCTCGGACATCAGCTGCTGGCGCTTGCATTCGGCGGCAATACAATGCGCCTTCCTTATGGCCATCGCGGAAGCAATCATCCTGTACAGCATGTGCCGAGCGGGAAAGTATCCATTACTTCTCAAAATCATGGATATGTAGTCGATGAAACGTCTATTTCTGAGTCCTTATGGAATATCCTATATAACAATGTAAATGACGGGTCCATAGAAGGTTTGCAGCACTGTTCCAAGCCGATAATGAGTGTCCAATTCCATCCGGAAGCACATCCCGGCCCGAGCGATACGTACGATGTATTTGAACAATTCTTGAATTCGGTTCGGAACGGAGGAGTGACAACGTATGCCTAAAGATTTACAAATTAAGAAGGTCCTTGTGATTGGTTCTGGTCCGATTGTTATTGGGCAGGCGGCAGAATTCGATTACGCAGGGACGCAAGCTTGTCTCGCATTAAAGGAAGAAGGCGTCGAGGTCATTCTCGTTAATAACAATCCGGCAACAATAATGACTGACCAAGCTTTTGCCGATCAAGTATACCTGGAGCCGCTAACTTGCGAGTCAGTGACGAACATTATTGAGAAGGAGCGGCCAGATGGGCTGCTGCCGACATTAGGCGGGCAGACTGGACTTAATCTTGCTGTCAGTCTGGATCAAGCAGGTGTTTTGGAAGAATATAACGTTACGTTATTAGGTACACCGCTAGATGCCATTCAGCGCGGAGAAGACCGGGAGCTATTCAAACAGATGATGCAGGATATAAATGAGCCTGTACCAGAAAGTCTTCCAATCACCTCCATAGCCGAGGCCAAATCTTTCGCTGAACAGACAGGTTTTCCGATTATTATTCGTCCTGCTTATACACTGGGCGGAGCGGGCGGCGGTATTGCGAATGATTTGCCAGAGCTTTTGCGCTATGTGAAAAGCGGTATTCAGGCGAGCCCAATCAACCAGGTACTTATCGAGCAAAGTGTGAAAGGCTGGAAGGAAATTGAGTATGAAGTGATGCGGGATAGCAATGATACGTGCATCATTGTTTGCAATATGGAAAATATCGACCCTGTTGGGATACATACAGGAGACAGCATTGTTGTTGCTCCTTCCCAGACCCTGACAGATAGGCAGTACCAAATGCTGCGAACTGTTTCTTGTAAAGTTATTCGTGAGTTAGGTGTTGTTGGCGGCTGTAATATTCAGTTTGCGCTGAACCCGGATAGTGATGAATATGTAATTATCGAAGTGAATCCGCGTGTTAGCCGTTCGAGTGCACTGGCTTCGAAAGCAACAGGCTATCCAATTGCCCGTATCGCAGCCAAGCTGGCACTTGGCTATCATTTACATGAGGTGCCGAACCCAATTACTGGTGATACATTTGCTAGCTTTGAACCAGCTATCGACTACGTTGCAGTAAAAATCCCGCGCTGGCCATTTGATAAGTTCACCCAAGCGGACCGGCTGCTTGGCACACAAATGAAAGCGACAGGTGAAGTGATGGCGCTGTCGCGTAATCTTCCGGCAGGCTTGCACAAAGCCATTCGTTCTTTAGAAATAGGCTTGGAAGAATTTCGTCTGCCGTCTGCAGAAGCATTGTCAGATGCAGAGCTGGAGCATGGGTTAAAAGCGGCAGATGATCGCAGACTATTTTTGCTCGCTGAAGCGTTTCGCCGCCGAATAAGTATTGAAACGATTCATGCATGGACTGAAATCACCACGTTTTTCCTTCATGAGATGAAACGTATTATCGATGCAGAGCAAGCGTTGCGCAGCGGAGGCTGGCAGCCAGATCCGGAACTTCTCCGACATGCGAAAATTCTTGGTTTCAGTAATGTTGCGTTAGCACGGATAGTTGAGCAGCCGTTAGCAGCTGTGGAAGGCTTAATCAAAGAACAGGAGCTCAAGCCATCTTATATGATGGTGGATACGTGTGCAGCAGAGTTTTCTGCGCAAACACCATATTTCTATTCGAGCTGGACAGAAGAAGATGAGGTGGATCCATTACCAGCAGCTGATAAAAAGGTTGTAGTGCTTGGATCAGGTCCAATTCGAATCGGGCAGGGCGTGGAGTTTGATTTTTGTTCTGTGCAGTCCGCTTTGTCTTTACGCGAACAAGGCATTCGTTCGATTGTCATTAATAATAATCCCGAAACGGTCAGTACTGATTTCAACACAGCAGATCATCTATACTTTGAGCCGCTTACGAAAGAAGATGTACTCCATATCATCGAAAAAGAGCAGGCGGATGAGGTGCTTGTTCAATTTGGCGGGCAGACTGCGATCAATTTGGCTGCGGAGCTGGAGGAAGCAGGCGTTACGATTGCCGGAACAAGTACAGCATCTATTGATCGAGTAGAAAACAGGGAAGCTTTTTATGCATTGCTTCATAACTTAAACATTCCGCATATTCCTGGTACAACTGTGATGGATACAGCAACCTTACACGAAGAAGCTCGTTTGATCGGCTATCCGATTTTAATTCGCCCATCCTATGTAATCGGCGGGCAAGGGATGGTTATTCTGTATTCCGAAGATATGCTGAATACTTACTTAGAAGATTTAGAGCAGCAAATTCACCCATCCCGCTTATTCCCGCTGCTTCTGGATAAATATGTGCCAGGTATGGAAGTGGAAGTGGATGTTGTGTGCGATGGTGCGGACATTCTTATTCCAGGAATCTATGAACATATTGAGCCGGCAGGTATTCATAGCGGAGATAGTACAGCTGTCTTCCCAGCACCAAGCTTGAAAGAAGCAGAGAAGGAACAAATTGCCTCCTGCGCCCAAAAGATTTCAGCCGCTCTGAATATGAAGGGCATCATGAACATTCAATTCGTATTTAGTGAAAATCGGGAGCTGCTGTATGTACTGGAAGTGAACCCGCGTGCGTCGCGTACAGTTCCGATTTCCAGCAAAGTAACGGGTATCCCGTTAGTGGATTTAGCGACAAAAATCCAAATGGGCGAGAGCCTGCAAAATCTTGGCTACCCGCTGGGATTACAACAGGAAATGCCATTTTATGCGGTAAAACTGCCCGTTTTCTCAACGACAAAGTTAGCAGGTGTTGATCCGCTTCTCGGTCCGGATATGCAATCAACAGGAGAGGCAATCGGTATCGGCGAGTCCGTTGCAGAAGCACTTCATAAAGCGTTTGGCTGGAAAGAGAAGACACTCCGTCAGCTTTCAGCAGAGACGCAAGTGCTGCTAGACTTAGACGCTTCGGATATACCAAAGCTTGAAAGTCTTTTAGAGCAACTGCAGGCAAATGTTGTACTGACGCATGAGACAGCTGCGCTTCTGCCAGGCAGTAAAGCCTATGAGGCTGTGTCGTATGAGCAAGCAATCACGTTGATTGAAGATCAAAAGATAACAGCAGTATGCAGCACTCGGAAAGGTTTCCAAGGTATTCGCGAAGCGGCTTGGAAGACAGAAACACCGTGTATCACAAGTCTTGCTACGATGGAGAGTTATTGGCTGGCAAGTCAAGATGATTTGGCTGCATGTAGGTCGATGTCGGACTATTTGGAGCAAGCGAAGAAGGAGCGTGTTTGATGAAACAGTTAGCGGATTATCACACATTGGCAGGGAAGAGTCTTCTATCTCTTCAAGACTTAACGAAGGAAGAAATCCTATCCATCCTAGAGCTTGCAGCAGAGCTGAAGAGCCAGCATCAAAAAGGCGAGCTGAGCCAGCCGCTGGCGGGAAAAACGCTCGGGATGATTTTCGAAAAATCATCCACACGTACCCGCGTTTCCTTTGAAACAGGTATTTATCAGCTTGGCGGAATGGGGCTTTACTTAAATGCAAATGACCTGCAGCTGGGGCGCGGGGAACCGGTAGCTGATACTGCGAAGGTACTTTCGGGTTATCTGGATGCAATCATGATTCGTGCCAATTCACATAAGATGGTGGAGGAATTGGCTGCTCACGCGACAATTCCAGTCATTAATGGTCTGACAGATTTATATCATCCGTGTCAGGCGCTGGCAGATTTGCAGACAATTATGGAACATAAGGGCACGCTGGAAGGTGTCAAACTTGCTTATATTGGAGACGCCAATAATGTGGCTAACAGTCTGATGATTGCTGCGGCAAAGACGGGCATGCAAATTCGTATTGCATCGCCTGCTGGTTATCAGCCGATCCCAGAAGTTGAAGAAAAAGCAAAAGCGATCAGTGCGGACCCAGAGTTCCTGATCATTACCGAAAGTCCGGAAGAAGCGGCTGCTGGTGCGGATGTTATTTACACGGATGTCTGGACTAGTATGGGGCAGGAGCAGGAGAAGCAGGCTAGATTAAGTGCCTTCCAAGGCTACCAGGTAAATGAGGCACTTATGCAAGCGGCTGATTCTGCTGCCATCTTCTTGCATTGCCTCCCGGCGCACCGAGGTGAAGAAGTGACAGCGGCTGTTATTGATGGCCCGCAATCGGCAGTCTTTCAGGAAGCTGAGAATAGACTTCATGCTCAAAAAGCGCTTATGCTTGCTGTGATGAAGAAATAAGCAGAAACAAGAGAAACCGCCCTTAAAAGGCGGTTTCTTTTCTGTATCTATTCGTTCACAATATACACAAAATCATGTAGACTAAAGAGTACATGTCCACTTACTCCACGTAAGGGACTTTTAGGATACAGGAGAGAATAACTACTATGTTAAATTACGTAGCGCCAGCTATATTTCTGGCGTTTGTCTATTTATTGTCTATCATTCCGTTTCACCAGACATTTGGTATTACCAAGAAACAGCATTTATTAATGGCATCGTTCGCAATCTATTTGATTGCTGTCATTTGTCTTACCTTTTTCCCGCTGCCTGTCGATCAAAATCTTATTGAAGAGAACCAACAGCTTGAAACGAGCTATCGATGGAATACATCACCGCTTGCTTCTATCATGCAAATTTGGCATACAACGCAAATCGACGGCTTTGGTTATGGATTAGCGCTTAAAAATCTAGGAGGAAATATTCTATTGTTTGCTCCGCTCGGCTTCTATTTGCCGCTGCTTATTCGGAAAACGAGATCCTTCTTTGTGGTGGTTTTCTGCGGCTTGCTTTTCAGTATGACCATTGAATCCACGCAAGGCTTATTAAACTATTTTGTCGGCTATAATTATCGATCGGTTGATATTGATGATGTAATTTTAAATGTGTTAGGCGCGATGTTAGGTTATGCATTTTACTGGGTGGCGCTGCGTCCAGTGCTTCGAAGAAACAAGCTGTAATCAGCTTGTTTCCTTCTCCTTATAATCTTTGAAACCAAGCAATTCAGGTGAAAGAGAGGCTAGTGGTCCCAGTCTGCGTAACTTTGGGTGAAATAGCCATGTCACGGAAAGCAGCGCTACACCAATCCCTGCACAGCAAAATACCCAGACGACCGGAATTAAGGTGGCAGCGTAGCCGCCGGCCAAGGAACCGATAGGCATGGCGATGGTGCTGAAGCTTGCACTGGCACTCGTAACCCGGCCAATTAGCGAAACAGGGAGCAAGGTCTGTATGATAGTGGCAAAGGTTACATTAATACAGCCGATTGGCACCCAGGCCAGACCGTAAAGGGTGATGCTGAGCCACGTCCATGGAACGAAAGCAGCAGCAGCCCAGCTTGCAGATGCTAATAATACGGTTATGATTGTGGCTTTTCCGATTGGGAGCTTGCTAAAGGAAGAAGCGAGTAATGCCCCAATTAACGCACCGCAGGACATCGCTGCTAGATAAAAGCCATAGACAGCCGCTCCTTGCCGTTCGTCTGCAAAAGCTGGCATAACTGCCAATGCTGCCCCAATTGCTAAGTTGCAAAGAATAGCACCAACTAGCGTGGCAGCCATGATTGTACGAAATAAAATAGACAAGCCTTCTTTTAATTCTGCAAAGTAGGTGTGTAAAACAGTACGCGCATGTTTGGTATTTTCTGATTGCGTTTTTTGGTGTGGGATTCTAAGGAAGCTGAACAAAAGGAAAGCAATACAAAAGGTGAAAGAATCGATGATGAATAATAAAGCGGCGCCAAAAGCGGCGGTCAGTAAACCGGCTATAGCATTGAAGATTAGGTCTACACCTTGATACGCAAAAGAGAATAAAGCATTTCCCGAAGGAAGCTCTTCTTTTTTTAAGACCATTGGCAAAGCTTTTAGTTCTGTCGGATAAGCAAAGGCATCGATGCAAGTTAGTATTGGCATGACGATGAGAACGAGGGTGACAGATAGAAAATCAAACCAAGCAGCAAGCGGAATCAGCAGGACAAGGACAGCTTGGAGTGCCTGAGTCCACAGCAGGGTCGCGCGTATCGGCCAGCGGTCGACGAGCGGACCAATCAAAAATTGCAGCACATTCGGGATTTGTGTTAGAAATCCAGCCAGCCCGGTGTAAAAAGCACTGCCGCTCAGTTCATAGACAAGCCACATGGCGGCAATAAAGTAGATGCTGTCACCGATATTCGTGACAATTCTTCCAGAAAAGAGCAGACCATAGTTTCGTTGTTTCAAGATAGCGAGCATACCTCTTACTCCTCCTCGTTTAGATCTACCTGATCGAATGACGGTTCATCAATTTCAAATCCAAAGGCAGAAAAATAATAAAGCTTCCCATTGGGGTCTTTTTCGGCTGCATCACTTTTTTGACGAAGCTTTTGCATTAAATCAAATAAGCCTTGCGTGAACGCTTTAAAATCCGCTTCTGTAGCGCTGATTTCCCAAATGCTGCCGATTGCTTCCCAATCTTTTGGGTCAGTAGATCCAGCTGCTTTGGCAAAGGTAGATTCCGGGGCACTTAGAATTGCTGTTTTTGTTTTATTCGCCATTTGGACAAATAGCTGCCGCGTAGACTCACTCAATACTTCTGCATACGGAAGCAGCTTCTCTGATGGATAAAAGCCTCTGGCTGTCGCTCGATAGAATTTCTGTACGATGCCATTTTTCTCCTCGGTGCGAATAACCTCAATTAAGCTATTCTTCTCTAGTTCTTTCAAGTGGTAGTGGATTTTCGGGCGGCTGATTTCGAGCATAACAGCAAGCTGCTGCCCGGTATAAGAAGTTTCTACCAGCTTCATAATAATCTCTGCACGCAGCGGGTCGCTGATTGCTTTTAGCTGCTCATAGGTGGTCAATGCCATTACTTGCTTCATCGATACACTCCTCTGTAAACAAATTTTAAACGGTCAATATTATTTTACGGTATCAGTTTACTTATGTTTCCAACTAGAGTCAATATAATTTTCAGATAACCTTTTCTCTGTACAACACGATAAAAAATATGTTAATGTTGTAAGCAATCGAATAGGTTTTCTCTTGGGGCAGGGTGAAATTCCCGACCGGCGGTGATAGACAGCTTAGCTGTCTTCAGTCCGTGACCCGTTATCATAACGGTGGATTTGGTGAGATTCCAAAGCCGACAGTATAGTCTGGATGGGAAAGAGGAAACGGCGTGCTATCCACATGCCAACATGAGCTTTGTCACATGACAATAGCTTTGTTTTCGCTATAACTTTTAAAGCCAAGCCCCAGAAGCAGTTATTCTGGGGCTTTTTATGTTAGCTAGTATGGTTAAGCGGTGTAAGTGAAATATGTGTGTGTTTGCCGACACCGACAACATCTTCATTAGAATTATATTAATGGAGATGGCTTACTCGTGTACCACCCCCAATAAACCGTCACATTGCCCCGAGACGGTCATATTCCCGTTCGTAAAGTCTTATAGATTGGTTTGTCCCTAGTCGGATGAGCAAAACGAGGAGGAGAATTCGTGTTTACTGGAATCATTCAAGAAGTAGGCAGCATGATTGCCGTGGAAAAACAAGGAGAGGCGATGCAGCTTACGATTGCCAGTGAGAAGCTCACCAAAGATATGCATATTGGAGACAGTATATCTGTTAACGGTGTGTGCCTCACCGTCACAACGTTTACCTCGCATAGCTTTCAAGTGGATGTGATGCCCGAAACATTCCGGTCCAGCACGCTGTCCGCTTTACGCAGCTTCGATGCAGTGAATTTGGAGCCCGCGCTGCAGCCTGCAGGCAGACTAGGCGGTCATTTTGTAAGTGGACATGTAGATACAAACGGAACAATTACTAGCATTCGCGAAGAAGCAAACGCTCGTTATATCGACATTTCAGTGGGGGAAGGTCTCCAGTATTTAATGACAAAAGGATCTGTCTCGGTAGATGGTGTGTCATTAACAGTTTTTGAGGTAGGAGAAAACATGTTTACGATTTCTCTAATTCCAGAGACAAGGCAGGCGACCATTTTAGGAGATAAGCAGGTAGGCGATTCCGTGAATCTCGAATTTGATCAGCTTGCCAAGTATATGGAACGGCTGCTGAATCATCAGAAAAGAGCGGAGCCTGCAGGGATTTCGAGAGAGACTTTGGAACAGAATGGATTCTTAGATTGAGGAGAGTTGCAAACATGAAAACGACTATCGAGCATGCATTGGAATACTTAAAAAGCGGCAAGCCGATTATTGTAACCGATGATGAGAACCGCGAGAATGAGGGAGATTTGCTTGCGTTAGCAGCATATGCCACTCCTGAGACAGTTAATTTCATGGCTTCTGTCGGAAAAGGTCTGATCTGTGCGCCTATTTCCCGGGAAATTGCTGAAAAATTGGACTTGCCCCCGATGGTAAATACCAATACAGATCCGCACGGAACAGCATTTACAGTAAGTGTTGACCATATTGATTCCACAACGGGTATTAGTGCATTTGAACGCGCTCATACGATTGCAAAGCTTGCTGATAAAGCGAGTAAACCGGCAGACTTCCAGCGACCTGGTCATATCTTTCCGCTTATTGCCAAATCAAACGGCGTACTGGAGCGACCAGGACATACAGAAGCAGCAGTTGATTTAGCAAAACTAGCAGGAGCAGCTGAAGCAGGCTATATCTGCGAAATTATGAAGGAAGATGGCTCCATGGCCCGCATGCCTGATTTAGAAAAGCTTGCAGCTGTGCATGAGCTGCCGTTAATTACAATTGAAGACTTAATTGCATATCGCCAGGGAAATAAAACAAAGGTTTTATAAAGAGAAATAAATAAAGGATAGTCACTATCCAAACAATAAAGGAGCATTTATATGGTAAACGTAATCGAAGGAAATGTAGTAGGTTCAGATTTGAAAATTGGTATTGTTGTAGGCAGATTCAATGAATTTATCACAAGCAAACTGCTTAGCGGCGCTATTGATACACTTAAGCGTCACGGTGTAGACGAAGCGAAAGTAGACGTTGTCTGGGTGCCGGGTGCATTTGAAATTCCGCTAGTAGCAGATAAACTTGCTAACACTGGAAAATACGATGCCGTTATTACATTAGGTACGGTTATTAAAGGCTCGACGCCTCACTTTGATTATGTCAGCAATGAAGTTGCAAAGGGTGTAGCAGGAGCAGCGAATAAAGCTGGCATCCCGATTATCTTTGGTGTCCTAACAACGAACACAATTGAACAAGCCATCGAACGTGCAGGCACAAAAGCGGGTAATAAAGGTGCAGAAGCAGCAGTATCAGCCATCGAAATGGCTAACTTGCTTAAACAAATTTAAGTCAGAGAGCAGAGGAAATCCTCTGCTCTTTTTTTGTTTCCGGAAAATACTGTATATTTTGATGAGGGGGTGTGTTTATGCGAGCTTCCAGGGTACGAAATATCAGGATCACGAAGCGGTATTTAAGACAGATAGCGGGTCTGGAGGAGGGCAATTATACGCCTTCTTTTCGAATGTTTTTGAGGATGTTCAAATGGAACCGTTATTTTGAAAAGACGAGCAAACCTTATATAGCTGATGCGTTCTCCAAGTATGGAGATAAAGTTATTCTTGTGGGAAATAAAGCAGATGTTGAAGCTTTTATTAGAAACCTTTCAGAAGCAGGCTGAGTGCCTGCTTTTTATTTGTGGAAAAAAAGTGCAATAATTACTTTGACAGGCAGAGTAATTTGTTTTATGATTACTTTATCAGGTAGAGTAATTTGAAAGAAGGGATGCCACATTCGGAGTGATACAATTCGGGGTCATCTGGATTCCATTATTCTTCGTCTGCTGATGGACGGTGATAAGTATGGATACCAGATCTCGAAAGACATAGCAGCTTGGACAGACGATGCATTCCAGATTAAAGAGGCAACACTTTATGCCGTATTTCAGCGGCTGGAGCGCCGGGAGCTTATTGAATCTTATCAAGGTGAGAAATCACATGGCGGCAAGCGGAAGTATTATACGATTACCACGCTTGGAAAGGCTTATTGGCAGGAAGCGGCGAAAGAATGGCAGGAAGCAAAGCAATTAATTGATATTTTTATGGAGGGTGTCTGATGCAGAAAATCAGAGCGTATGTAGAAGAACAATTTGCAGATTTACCAGAAACGGAGCAAATCGCAACACTGAAAGAAGAGATAATGGATTCAATGGAGGAAAAAGCAGCTGATTTCATGCTGGGTGGGAAAGCGGAAGAAGACGCAATAAATAAAGCGATTGTTGACTTTGGAAATCTGGCGGAGATCAAAAAGGAATTCCAGCTGCAGCAGGAACCGAAGCAAAAAGACGGTAAACTGAAGAAACAGAAAGAGGATATGAGTACGCTTAATCTTGGTTTTTCAATATGCGGCAGTGTTTTGATTATTGGATTGCTTATATTTGTAAATATATATTATACACCTCATGAGATATGGTTTGTTTTCCCGACATTCGCTATTCTCTGGTGGCCTGTGAGCATGGCTTTTGTTTGGATGAAAGCTAGAAGAAGAAAGGTGATGCACAGATGAAACCGTGGCGGTTGTTTATTGCCTTTATGCTCGTTAGTTTAGGGGGGTATACGGTATATATAAACATGAAGACGACCCCGCAGGAGATTTGGTACACGTATAGTTTAGGAGTTTGTCTGCTTTTAGCGCTGCAAATTCTGCTTCCAAAACAGCAAACAGTCGTTTCCTGTTTGTCGGCAATATTTGTGGGAGCTGTACTTGTCCACGAAAATTTGAAGGATACCCCAGAAGTGCTTTGGTATTTATATACAATTGGTGCCTTAGCGTTATGGCCGACATTGGTTATGTTCCGAAGATCACTAGCTAGCTTGAAAACAGCGGTTGTCATTAGCTTTGTTGTCTGCCTCTATTACGTAGGTCTGCACCAGTATTTCAATCATGAAACGCCTTGGTATGGATTCATTATCTTTGCGATGAGCTGGTGGCCGCTGTCTCTTATCGGAAAGCGGCTGAACTCCAGTTTATTCTTTTCTGTACTTGGCTTTGGTGCCCTTAGCTTGTTCTTCCTGTTCGTGAATATTGCTTATTCACCATCGGTAATCTGGGCAGTGTACCCAATCTTTGCAGCAGCGTGGTGGCCATTGGCAGCTTACTTTTACAGCTACCGGCGCCGCTATGTGAGATAAGCAAAAAAGACACCTGCGGTGTCTTTTTTGCTTATCTTGTGTACATGTTTTTCGCTATTTTGGCGAGTGTTTTGCTAGGAAGCAGCTTCATGAAGATAACAGCTGCTTGGATGTTCATAGACGGAAATACAACGCGTTTACCCTTTATGAATCCGAGGAAGCCTTCGCGTGCCACATCTTCTGGAGCATCGCGGAAAGAAGACATAATCTTGTCATTACCGGCACGTTTGAAAAACTCAGTCTGCGTAGGACCTGGACAAAGTGCGGTAACTGTGACGCCGCTCGGATCCAATTCTTCAGCCAATGCTTCTGAATACCATTGAACGTATGCCTTTGATGCATGATAGGCCGCCATGTGCGGACCGGGCAAAAAAGCAGCCATACTTGAAATGTTTAAAATCCCATTCGGCACAGTTTTGAATGGAGAGTGAATAATATCATCGATAAACAATCGAGTCAGATTCGATAACGAAACCATGTTCAAATGCAGCAGTTTCTGCTGTGTCTCAAAGCTTGTTTCCTCGAACTTGCCGCTAAGTCCAAAGCCGGCATTGTTAATCAGCACTTCGACTGTTTTTCCTTCATCACGGATTTTTTCATAAAGCTTGTAAGCGCTGTTTGGTAGAGACAAATCATGAGGAATGACAGTCACATTCGAATCATGCAATTCTGTTTGCAGGGATAGGAGTTTATCCTTCGATCTCGCTACGATAATCAAATCATAGCCTGCCTTGGCGAACCATTTGGCCAGATGGTAGCCGATTCCGCTGGACGCTCCTGTAATTAGAGCTGTTGGTTTCATTGTGTGATTCACCTCATTTGACAATCTTTTAAAGCATTTACCCTGTTGCCAGGCGTAAAAAACGTATCTGCTTCTAGTATACCCGTTGTGTTAACCGGTTACCAACGCTAAGGAAGGTTTTTACATCGTTAAAAAGGGGAAAGGGCTTACATATAGGAAAAATACGAGGAGGGTGACTATGGTAGAAAAGAACGGAGCAAAAGGTGACAAGAATAAGCACGGCTATTCCAAAGCAGAGAGTGAGAACCGGGAGAAACAACTGGAGAATAAACAGGATATGCTGACAGACGATGTGCCGGTGGATGAAGTGGAGAGAGATTTAGAGGATGATCGGCATAAACACCGCACAAAGCAGGCGTCTAACTCGGATCTAGAAGAATGAAAACCTGCACCTAGTTGGTGCGGGTTTTTTATATGTTTTTTTGTTTGCTGTGATTATGGTTAAAGCAGCTTTTCAATAGAAGGTTTCATATCAACTGGGCTTGTTTTCGGCGCAAATCGCTCAACCACATTTCCTTCTGCGTCAACTAGGAATTTTGTAAAGTTCCATTTTATTTTCTTAGAAAACAGACCGCCTGCCTCATTTGTCAGATGATTATATAGCGGGTGTGCATCTGGTCCATTCACCTTTATCTTCTCAAACATTGGAAAACTAACACCGTAATTGCGCTGACATACTTCCGCAATTTCTTCACTGCTTCCCGGTTCTTGATTCATGAATTGGTTACTCGGAAAACCGAGAATAACAAGGCCCCTGTCATGATAGTCCTTATATAACGCTTGCAGCTGTTCAAGCTGTGGTGCAAAGCCGCATTTACTCGCCGTGTTCACGATAACGAGAACCTTTCCGGCATAATCCCTTAGACTGACTTCTTTTCCATCCAAGGTAACAGCAGCATAATCGTATACTGTCATGTTATATCCTCCTCTTGTTTACACGTACAATGTAGCACATCTGAAAACGAAGTGATAACAATCCAAACTGCCAAGTGGTAGAATATAGAAAAAGGGGGTTGTTCAGATGGAGTTTTTCCTAAAGCAGCTGGATTATGTACAGCTTGCTTGCCCAAAAGGCAGTGAGGAGCAGGCGAGAGAGTTTTTTGTAGATGTGCTAGGTTTTGAAGAAATCGAAAAGCCAGCTAACTTGCGAGCGAGAGGCGGTGTATGGTTCAGCTGCAATAGCATTACGGTACACATGGGAATAGAGGAACCTTTTTCGCCAGCGCGAAAAACTCATCCGGCTTTTGAAGTAGAAGGATTATCTTCCTTGCGGCAGCATCTAGATCAACACAGTGTCGACTTTTCAGATGATGCTGATTTGCCGGGTGCAGACCGTATCTATGTGCATGACCCCTTTGGCAACAGGCTGGAATTTTTAGAATGGCATTAAAAAAAGAACCCAAGAGGGTTCTTTTTAGTTTGCTACTGTTTCGTTTTCCAATTTGGCAAGACGTTCTTCGACTTCTTCTGGTGTTAAGCCGTGTTCTTCCACGTACATGTTACGCGGGGAACGGCGGCAGCTGTCGGAGCAGCCGCGAAGATACTTGTGCTCGTTTTCTTCAGAGCAAATGATCTGGCGGTTGCAAGAAGGGTCTGCGCAATTTACATATCGTTCACAAGGCTCGTTATCAAAATAATCTCTCGCCACGATGACATGTTCTTTTTGGTTGATTGGTACAGAGATACGGCTGTCAAAAACATACATGCGGCCATCCCAAAGCTGTCCTTGTACTTCTGGATCTTTACCGTATGTGGCGATACCGCCATGCAATTGACCAACATCTTCAAAACCTTCGCGAACAAGCCAGCCGGAGAATTTCTCGCAGCGGATACCGCCTGTGCAATAGGTAAGAACGCGTTTTCCTTCTAGTATATCTTTGTTCTCGCGGACCCAGTTTGGCAAATCGCGGAATGTTTCGATTTCAGGGCGGATAGCGCCGCGGAAGTGACCGAGATCATACTCATAATCATTCCGAGCATCAAGAACAACTGTGTTCTCATCCTGCATTGCTTCGTAAAATTCCTTCGGAGATAGGTAGTTACCTGTTGTCTCGCGAGGGTCTATATCATCTTCCAGACGCAGCGTTACCAATTCAGGACGCGCACGTACATGCATTTTCTTAAAAGCATGTTCATCCGCTTCGTCAATTTTGAAGACCATATCTTCAAAACCTGGTTTCGCATGCATCATGTCCATATAAGCTTGTGTTTGTTCTACTGTTCCGGAGCAGGTACCATTCATACCTTCCTTCGCTACAAGGATACGGCCTTTTAATCCGAGTTCCTTGCAAGCCTTCAAATGTTCGCTGGCGAAAGTTTCCGGATCCTCAATATCTACATAGTTATAATACAACAATACGCGATAATCACTCATGTTATTTTCCACCTGTCATTTATATTTGCAAGATACAAATTTAGGCGATATGTCGTTATTTATACTCTTGCAATCAAATATTTTAGCACGAAAGGCTTTGCAGTACAATTGGAAATTAAAATAGCTTGTTTTTGAAATAATGCCACAGCGCAAAAGTGACCAGTACCAAGAACACGCTGACACCGGCTGTTGTCCACGGACTGTCGGAAAATGGTATGGGTAGATTCATCCCAAAGAAACCAGTTACGAATGTCAGCGGAAGCATAACTGTCGAGATGATTGTCAGCACATTTAATTTCTCGGTAGACTTGGCGCTAATAATGGAATAATACGTGTCCAAGGCGCTGTTTACCAAATCGCGAAAAGTTTCTGTTGAATCCACAATGCGCTCTAAATGATCGAGCAGGTCGGTAAAGAAAGGCACATTCTCTTCGCTGATATCGAATTTCCATTTACCATTTACGTTAAGGAAAATACGCCGCTGCGGCAGAATGACCCGTCTGATTAAGATAATCGTACGCTTTAAAGAAAGAAATTCCTCGGTTACTTCTTTTACGCCTTCGCTGTACATCTCATCTTCTATCTCTTCAATTCTAATGCCAATTCTGTCCAGAACAGGAAAATATTCATCCGTAATACCGTCGGCTAGTGCATAGAGAAGGAAGTCTGCTCCTTGGTTCATATAACGGGAAGAACGAGAACAGATTGCATCCATCTGACCGAGCCAGCGCAGCTTGTGTTTATGAATTGTTACAACATAGTTCGGCCCTAGAAATACATTCAATTCAAGCGTTGTGATTTCGTTGTCACTTTCTTCGTTGTAACGCAGGGCATGGAAGACGAAAAATTTTTATGCATCGTAGTCATCAACTTTTGCGCGCGGACTATCATGCAGACAATCTTCAATCGCAAGCGGGTGAAAATCAAATATGCTGGCAAGTTCATGCAGCTCATGAGATTGCACATCATACGCATCTATCCACAGAAGGTTATCTGGGTCCTCCAAATGGAGATTGCTGTCCTGCAAGGTAATATTTGTTTGCATGGTGTCTGTTTGGTGATGATACAGATACGTCTTAATCATGCTTCCACCCCTTTCGTTACGGTTATTCTTTCATAAGCTATAGTCAATATAAGGAAAGGGGTAAGAGCTGTCAATAAAATAGTTCTTTTTCGAAGCAAGGTATGAAAAAGGGGGCGGAGGAACAAACTGTTCTTATAAATACAAGTAAGTGTTGCAATACATCAAAAAACAGGGTCCAATGACACAGGACAGAATGCGTTGTCGTGAAAGCGATTTCTGTCATATGCAGCAGTATTGAAAGCGTTTTATTAGGGCGTATGTCTCATTCTTAACATATTTTGAAGAAAAAGTTAGAATACACTTGCAATCTTATATAAAAAACGTTACTCTTAAGAGGCAAAAGAAACGGTTGAATAATCTTTACGATCTCTTTCACAATAAGTGGTGTAGGTGTAAAGGTATAACGATTCAATACCTGTACTTTTGTACTTCTATTGTAAGGAGGTCATTTAAATGACTGGAAAAGTAAAATGGTTTAACGCAGACAAAGGTTTTGGTTTCATCGAAAGAGAAGACGGGGACGATGTTTTCGTACATTTCTCTGCTATCCAAGCTGACGGCTTCAAAACTCTTGACGAAGGTCAAGAAGTTGAATTCGAAATCGTTGAAGGCAACCGCGGCCCACAAGCTGCTAACGTAACTCGTCTGTAATATATCCTTATATAACGACGACAAAGGCGCATTCTGGATTAGTCCAGGGTGCGTCTTTTATCATTTTAAGGAGAGGTGTGCTGCAAATGAGTCAAGAAGAGCTTTCGAAAAAGATCATTGAAAGATATCAAGAGGACGAGCGAATGATGATTCGAATCTTCGCGCAATGGTGTACGAATCATGATTTGGATGCTGTGGCCTTATATGAGCAGGCCTATCCAAAACAAGGAAAAAATACAGCGCTGCAAGAAGCGTTAGACGAGATGCTGCCAAAAGAGGGGGCATCGGATATCTCGGATGAGCTGGTGCTGGAGGTATTACAATTCTTTGGGAATGATGATTTAGCATTTGTTGTCGCTACAGCTGCTGAGGAAAAAAAGGAGGCCCATTAACGTGGAATTACTTCATCAAGCAATTCGCGAAAGAGGGACCATTATTGGAGACTCCATTGTAAAGGTCGACAGCTTTTTAAACCATGAAATGGATACAGCCCTTCTTTATGAAATCGGTAAAGTGTTTTATCAGAAGTTTCAGCACCAGCCCGTGTCAAAAATTGTCACAATTGAAGCAGGCGGAATTGCCCCGGCTCTTATGGCAGGCCTTGCTTTTGGTGTTCCTGTCGTGTATGCCAAAAAGCAGAAATCCCTTACGATGAAAGGTGACGTCTATTGTGAATCTGTCTTTTCCTTCACGAAGCAAGTGTATTCAGATGTGACAATCTCAAAAGATCGACTATCACCGGATGATCATGTCTTAATTGTTGATGATTTTCTAGCAAACGGAGAAGCAGCCGCAGGGTTGATAAATATTATAAAACAAGCTGATGCATCAGTTGCCGGTATAGGAATTGTTATCGAGAAAAGTTTCCAAAAAGGGAGAGCCCGCCTGGAGGAATTAGGGATAGAAGTAGAATCTTTAGCGCGTATTGCCCGTATTGGAGATGGGAAGATTGAATTTTTGCAATCATAAATTTTTGATAGGATGATCATTTGTGGGTTACATATTGACGTTATTGCCGATTTTCGGCATTTTTTTACTTGGCTTCATTGGTCAGAAGTTATTAAAGTTTGATATCCGCAGTATTTCGAAGATGTCCGTTTATTTGCTTTCCCCGGTTTTGGCTTTCCAGACATTTTATGAAAACCGGTTAAGCAAGGATTATATGTATCTCGCCATCTTCGTCGTCGGTCTTTGTCTGGCACTGCTGCTGCTCTGTTATATCATAAGCTGGGTGCGAAGGTATGATCGTCAAGACACGTATAGCTTAATGCTGGGTGCATCATTTATGAATAATGGCAACTATGGTACGCCGCTCGTTTTATTCGTATTTGGTGCAGCCGGGTTTCATTATGCAGTTATTCTGCTTGTTTTGCAGCAGCTTGTGATGGCAACTATAGGGGTCTTTATCGCTGCCAAGGGCGGAGGGGCGAATCGTTCCCTGCGTGCGACCTTGATATCTGTTTTGAAGATACCAATCATTTATGGAGCGTTGCTCGGAATTCTTTTTCAGCTCTTGAGAGTGCCGCTTAGCGGACCGATTTCCCAAGCTGTGCAGCTCGTAGCTGATGCGGCAATACCTACCGTTATGATTGTTCTCGGTATGCAGCTGGCGAATATCTCGTTAAAAGCCTTGGAATATGAACGCCTTTCGTATGCACTAATACTTAAGCTGCTCATTTCCCCTGTTGTTGCTTACCTGTTTACATTAATCCTGCCAGTTGACGATTTGGTAAAGCAGATTATGATCCTGGTAGCCGCAATGCCTACAGCAGCTAACACGACTATATACGCGCTTGAATTTGGTGCCAAGCCTTCTTATGTATCAAGTACAACCATGGTCAGCACAGTTCTTAGTCTCGTTACGCTGCCGATATTGTTGTTTATCCTCGTATAAAAAGGCCGATGATACTCGGCCTCTTTTTTTATGCTTTCTTCGTAAATAGTTTAATTAATGCTTGGGTGCCAAGATTCTCATCACCATTTGCTGCCAGTCGTTCGTATAGGGAGAGGCTTAGTTCTAGTCCCGGTGTCATCATATCCATTTCTTTTGCAGCCTCGAGAGCCAGTTTCATGTCCTTAATGAAATGTTTCACATAGAACCCAGGATCATAATCTCCTTTAATCATTCGAGGAGCCAGGTTGCTTAAGCTGAAACTTCCAGCGGCTCCTGTTGTAATAGATCGAAGCACTTTAGACGGATCCATTCCTGCGTGCTCTGCATACGCAATTGCCTCGCAAACACCAACCATATTACTGGCGATGGTCACTTGGTTAATTAGTTTTGTATGCTGCCCGAAACCAGCAGGCCCTTGCAGGATAATATTCTCTCCCATCGTTTCGAATACAGGCAATACAGCTTGAAATGCTTCTTCGTCACCACCGGCCATGATGGCAAGCTTTCCGTTTCTGGCGCCAACATCACCGCCGGAAACTGGTGCATCCAATGCGAAAATACCTTTTTTCTTAGCTTCTGCATAAATTTCTTCGGCTAATGCTGGTTTAGAAGTGGTCATATCAATTACATATGTTCCAGGTTTTGCGTGCTGGAGGATTCCATTGTCACCAAAGTAGACTTCCTGCACATCACTAGGATAGCCAACCATTGTAATCACGACATCCGCCGATTGTGCCAGGCTAGCTGGTGTATCATGCCAGACAGCACCTGTGTCTATTAAATCCTGTGCTTTTGCTTTTGTTCTCGTATAGACGTCCAGTTCAAATCCTGCTTGCATCAAATTACGGCTCATACTCTTACCCATAACACCAATTCCGATAAAACCTACTCGTTTCATATTTTTCATATATTCCCTCCTGTCGAATGCATTTTCATCGTACCGCTAAGCGGTTTGATTGTCGAGGCGTGCAGAGTGTTTTTGGCTGAAAATCACAAACAATTTTTCGCCTGCAAAAAACCTCGAAAGACGGCAGTTTTCTTTACGAGATAGATTGTGAAATAAGTCTTGCAGATAAAGTAGAGATTGAAAGAGACAAGATTGTATGGTAAAGTCATTTGTACAACATCTTGTTAGTGTAAACATAATGCAATACTATATATAGTTTCGAAGGCGAGCAAGCCGGGTATCGACGAGAGGATGAAGAAATCGCTTCATTCGCTTGATAGACAGTGTTTTTTAACACTTTTTATTTGTCGTTTCTGATTCATGTTACTACTGTATCTAGTAGTACAGACAGAGCAGACAGTTTCCTGGTAGTTGCTCACTTTGTGCGTTTAGGGGTAAGAAAGTACTTACTAATACACCTGTATTCTTAGAGGAGGAAGTTTCAACATGTTAGATACGACACAAACAGTCAATTGGAAAGAGCATGTAGCAGCCGTGCTCAAATCACGCTTCGCAGCATCTGACGCAAAACACCTGATTCAATATGGTGAGCGGTTATCACAGCAAAAATCCTGGTCATCCGATAAGGAATGGCTGAATCAGTTAATTCTGGAAGGATTGGCGCAGCTTGATGAAGAAGAGACGCAATGGACATATATTGCAGCGAGTCTGTATTTGGAACAGCTTTATTTCGAAGCTGCTAATAATCGCGGTTACAAATTTGAAGAAAAGTACGGATCTTTCTACAGCTTAATCCAGCAATTGACTGAGATTGGTATCTATAGCACATCCCTTCTCGACACATACAGTGAAAATGATATCAACTACTTCCATAGCTTGATCGATTACAAGAAAGACGGATTGTTCACATATATTGGTCTGCGTACGCTTGCGGACCGCTACTTGGCAACAGACCATAAAGGCGGCACTTATGAACTTCCGCAGGAACGTTTCATGATTATTGCCATGACAATTATGAGCAAGGAACCAGCAGACAAGCGCAAAGAGCTTGTCACAGAGGCATATTGGGCGCTGAGCAATCTTTACATGACAGTGGCTACGCCGACTTTGTCTAACTCTGGTAAGAGCTACGGACAGCTTTCCAGCTGCTTCATCGACACAGTGGATGACAGCTTGCAAGGAATTTTCGACAGCAACACAGATATTGCCAACTTGTCTAAAAATGGCGGCGGTATTGGTGTGTATCTTGGTAAAATTCGCAGCCGCGGCAGTGCCATCAAAGGTTTTGAAGGTGCGTCTTCTGGTGTGCTACCGTGGATGAAACAGCTTAATAATACAGCAGTAAGCGTCGATCAATTAGGTCAGCGTAAAGGTGCGATTGCTACGTATCTTGATATATGGCATAAAGATATTTTCCCATTCCTGGATGCGAAATTGAATAATGGGGATGAGCGCCAGCGTACACATGACTTATTCACGGGTGTCTGTCTGCCGGATATCTTCATGGAACAGGTTCAAGGGCGCGGAAACTGGTATCTATTCGACCCGCACGAAGTTCGCCGTGTGATGGGCTTCTCTTTGGAAGACTTCTACGATGAAACTAGAGGAGAAGGATCTTTCCGCGAAAAATACTGGGCATGTGTCGAAAATCCGGACTTGCATAAGGAAGAAATTCCAGCTATCAATGTGATGAAACGTATTCTTCGCAGTCAGCTGGAAACGGGCGGTCCGTTCATGTTTTATCGTGATGAAGTAAACCGTCAGAATGCGAACAAACATGCAGGTATGATTTATTCCAGCAACCTTTGCACAGAAATTATGCAAAACCAAAGCCCAACGTTAATGACAGAACAAACGACAAAAGACGGCAAAATCATTATTACAAAAGAACCTGGTGATTTTGTTGTCTGTAACCTTTCTTCCATTTCTTTAGCGAAAGCTGTTACAGAGGATGTCTTGGAGCGTTTAGTTCCAATCCAAGTTCGGATGCTGGATAATGTTATTGATTTGAACACAATTCCTGTGCTGCAAGCGCAAATTACAAATCAGAAGTACCGTGCCATCGGTCTTGGAACCTTCGGCTGGCATCACTTGCTTGCTTTGAAACATATTGATTGGGAAAGTGATGAAGCAGTAGCTTACGCTGATGAACTGTACGAGAAAATTGCTTACTTGACGATTCAATCCAGCATGCAGATTGCCAAAGAGAAAGGTGCTTACCCGATCTTCGAAGGCTCTGACTGGGCAGATGGCAGCTACTTTGATAATAAAGGCTATACAACAGGCGAGTCTGAACTTGACTGGAAAGGTCTGCAAGAACAAGTGAAGGAAAACGGAATGCGTAACGCTTATTTGATGGCAGTCGCGCCGAACTCTTCCACAGCTTTAATTGCAGGAAGTACAGCAACAACAGACCCGATTTTCAGCAAATTCTATTCTGAAGAGAAGAAGGATTACAAGATTCCGGTAACAGCTCCGGACCTGAATGCAGAAACAGATCGTTATTACAAATCTGCTTATGAAATTGATCAGCAGTGGAGCGTGAAGCAAAATGCAGCACGCCAAAAGCATATTGACCAAGCAATTTCGTTCAATATGTACGTACCGAACTCCATTAAAGCAAAAGAACTGCTTGATTTGCATATCGCAGTTTGGGATTCTGGTATTAAGACGTCTTATTACTTGCGTTCTACATCTAACTAATACAAAAGGGACCCTATTTTACAGGGTCCCTTTTTCTATGCGTTTTACTTGTTCCGTACCAAATACCGCAGTGGGCTGCTCGTTCTCGAAATAAAGGCAGGCATCTTCATCAATGCCGTATCCGTAAGGCACTTGATTCCGCTGTAAACCAGTTATAAGATGGTTTTCATCTTGCCATTGTGAGAAATGGACGCTGTTCAGCTGGTTATGCAGCAAGCCGAGTCCTGGTCCGCTCCATGCTTGTTGATTATCCGTATCATGAGGAGAGAGAAGAACGGTGTCCGGCATCAGAAGCGCTCCTGCACTATTGCCGGCGACAGGAACACCAGCTGCATATTTGTCTTTTATAAGCTGCTTGAACGGCTGCTTTGTATAATGTGTATAGTATGTTTCAGAATGACCGCCTCCGATAAAAATGCCAGTAGCAGCTGCTAGTTGCTGCGCCGCTGCATTAGCGTCTAACGTGCCTTTCTCATTTGGAATAATAACCGAGATATTGCGCTCGAGCACACCTTGATCCAACCAGTGTTTTGTATAGTGCTGCAGAAAGTTTTCCCAACCTTCTCGGTAGACTAGCAACAGTGTGATTTTGGCATTTCTTCCGCCGGCTGCTCTGCTAAAATGGACATTCGCTTCTCTTTGAGAAGTATTTCCTCCAAGTAAGTACAGTCTTCGCTTCAGCATGCATCATCCCTCCATTTTCTTGATTATACAATAACTGCATATTTAATAGAGATATGTTTTCTGTCACATACTAACACACAGTTAAGAAAGAAACTGGAGGGAAAAACATGGTCAGACCAGAAACACTTAATGCTTGTAAAGAGATGCTGGAAAAGCGG
This sequence comes from Terribacillus aidingensis, assembly GCF_900215625.1. Lineage (GTDB taxonomy): Bacteria > Bacillota > Bacilli > Bacillales > Amphibacillaceae > Terribacillus > Terribacillus aidingensis. The sequence continues at coordinate 43,667 of NZ_OBEK01000005.1, read as the reverse complement.
CTGCAAGAATTAAAACAAACATTGAAGGACCACTTTGGTGTCGAAATGTCGTATAACAAGGATGCAGTAGGTGAACTGAGCAATTATGATAATCATCCAGGAGATACAGCAACGGAATTATTCGAAAGAGAGAAAGACATTGCGTTAAATGACCACTTGGAGCAAGAACAGCAGGATATAGAAGCAGCGCTGGAAAGAATGGAGAAGGGCACCTACGGCATCTGTCAAAAGTCAGGGAAGCCAATACCTGATGAACGTCTGCTTGCCATGCCGACAGCGGAAACGCTTGTAGAGTTCAAGCCGCAGCAAATGACGTTGCATGACCGGCCGGCAGAAGAAGCGGTCATTCATCCGCGTTTGGAGGATTTAGAAGGAAAAGATGACGAGGAAGACTCGGAGCATAATTTTTACGATGGAGAAGATACGCTGCAGGAATTGCAAGCATACGGCTCGTCTGAAACACCTTCTGATTTTGTTAACTCAGAGAAGGACTATGAGTATATGGCAGTGAATTCCGGTGAAGAAGTAGGCGGAGCGGAGGATATAGAAAATTTCCTAATTGCCGATATGCATGGAAAATATGATGGTGTTAACGAAGATCATGAAAACTATGAAGACTATTTGGATGATGCAGATGTAAAATCTATTTTATATGATGAATAAATAGACAGCAAAAGCCGGGCGGAAGTTGCCCGGCTTTTGCTGTCTATTAGAAAGCGGGCATACATGCTTATCCAGCGGAATACGTTGTACTAAATGTACTGTATTCTAAATTTAAAGGGGATGAAGCATGTTGACAGAAGCATGGACTTCGAGATTTTTCACACGTGAGGATCGTGCAGCGCGCGATTTTGTGCTGAAATTACCGGATGCTTGGTGGAGTCGCGGTTATGAATATAAATGGGCAGCTTCGTTCGCAGAGGCAGGGGATACTGTACTGGATGCTGCCTCGGGAATTAGTCATCCATTTAAATTTCACTTGGCGACCACCGCCCAGGCAGTCTATGCATGCGATATAGATGCAAGAATTATGGATGATCAGGCCATTCTGGAAGACATAAGCAGGGATTTTGGAAAAGAAGAAGCAACGCGATTACCAGCAGAACTGCTTCAAAAAATTCACCGCTCCGCAGCAGATCTGACCGCGTTGCCATACGAAGATGCCCTTTTTGATAAGATATTCTGTATTTCGGTAATAGAACATTTGGACGTGAGTGTACAGAAGCGTGCGTGGGAGCAATTTAGCCGTACCTTAAAGCCGGGAGGTCTAGTTATATTAACGTTCGATTATCCAACAGTTGATTTAAAAGTTTTGGAAACATTAGCCGAACTTGCCGGCTTGGAATACGCTGGCGATATTCAGACCGAACTGCCGGCAAATGCCCTGTTTGATGATCAATGGGGACGACTTTATTGTTTTCGTGCTATTTTTCGAAAGAAGAAACCTCCGTCCATCTGATTAAAGTGGGATTAGCATCTAAGATGCTTTCATATTGTGCCTCCTGACCATACACAGCATGCGGATCCTGCTGCTGATAGCGTTCATATTTTCGTTTTCGATCCATCTCGTTTGCCCAGCCAAAATGCTTTACCCGTAAATCACTAATACCATTGGGCAGATTAAAAATGTTTGCTGGAAACCGGCCGCAATGAACGGGTGTTTCCAGCCATTCATATGGAAAGGCAGGCTGATAGCGAAGCAGGAAAGGGCGATAAAAACGGTGAGCCTGCCAATAAGTATCCTCGCGGTAATGATTTTCATCCCAAAAATCGAATAGACGAAATGAATAAAGATCCAGATCGGCTTGGTTTAAGAGCCGGTCTTTTTCTGTTAAAAAGGCATTTTCCAGCACTTCGTCCGCATCTAAATTTAGAATCCAGTCAGGCTCTTCAGCAATTGTTTCCAGCCATTGCTGTTTGCGAAGTTCGATTTCATTCGAGAAGCTGGACGTGGTGTTTTCAATCAGCTTAAGCGGGACATTATAGGCTGCGCAAAGTGTTTGGCAAATCTCTCTTGTGTTATCCGTACTGTGATCATCAATGATGACTGCTTGATCCACAGCAGGTAAACAACTTTGCAAAACAGACTCCAGATAGCGTCCTGCTTCATTCTTAACAATCATGGATAAGGTAAGTGTATTATCGCGTGCTTTTGAGTTGCGTTGGGCAAAACCAGGCCAATTTTTTTCCCAATTATAAGCAGGAAGCTTTGCTAAATCTGTTTTCCGATAAAGGTGAAATGCTGGATAATGGGTATCAACAAAGAGAGAGAGGCCGAGTGCAGCAGCGCGAATACAAAAATGCCGATCTTCTCCCCAGAACGAAAGATTGGGGATTTCGCCGAAATGGACTCCTTTTTCTAAAGCATTTCTGCTGATTAATGTGCAAGCCCCTAAGCCGCCCACTTCATATACACCGGGTTCTTGCATTTGACGGAGGAAAGCTTGATGTCTTTCTGCCCGTTCTTCAACCGACAGCGATTCTCCGCGAGTATGAGCGAATTGATCATATTCATCTTTCAGCCAGACTTGCGGCAGCGCTTGTGTTCCAGGCTGCCATTGGGTCCAAAAGACACACGAGATAATTTCTTTTTCACTAGCAAGCAGCTGATTCAATGTGGCAGGGTGCAAAATAAGATCTGAGTCAACGAAAAATACATAATCATATTGCTGCTCTAATGCAAACAAGATAATTTGATTTTTCCATGCAGCTACTTTCCAGATAAGTGATTCTGTCCAATAATGTGTATGTTCATCTTTCAAGTAGGTGTCAGTTCCTTCGGATGGAAGAATGGCAGCCGTCTTTTCCTTGGCAAAATTAGCGAGCAGCATGCTTGATTCATGGTTATCGTTATCGTCTACGAAACAATAAGCAATTGACATGTCATTTGTTTGAAGGTCACGGAGAGAATCTAGGTAGGCAGACAATATGTCAGGGTCTTGCTTTACTGTAGTACCAATTAATACGTTCGTCATCGACCATGCTCCTTTATGTAATGTCTGTTTATAATGTATTGGGCGGGAGCATGATCTGTGACAGATATTGCATAGAATCAGGTTAATAATTTTTTATAAGAGGGAAGAGCTTCATCCTGTGAAGCGGCTAACGATGGGACTGCATGAAGATCGTACTATGTATAGCAAAATACTAATCCGCAATCTAATCCATTTCTAACTACTCGATGTTTCCATACAGCAGGGAGCTGCTGTTTTGTTTCTAGCAAGAAAAAGTGCCGCACCTGCAGCTCTTGTTTGTCTGGATGCAGATAAGGTTTACTGGTGATTAACCGCTCTGAAGATAGGTGTGGTAATCCAGACTCTTGCTCTATCTCCCGATGCGAAGCATTGGCAGTCTTCTCCAGGGTCTACGGTACTACCGGGGACTTGTAAACCTGCTTGAGGTATATCTTAATACATATGCACGAGCGGCTGGTAACGACCTTGTTTATATCGAATGATATATGCAAGTACTTTTCAACCACTTTATCCCACCTCCATGTTAGATATAATAAAAAGCGATCATCCAGGATGATCGCTTTTTATTGGAAAGGTGGGGCAAAGCCCAGGGCCGCTAGTATGACATTTTGGGGATATCATGTTTTTAACTTTGTAGGATACGGCCGTAATTTATTTAATCAATAAGCTGTGCTTATTGTTGTTGTTGATCGGCAGAATTAGTGACTTCTGTCGCTTGCTCTTTTGTTAGTGTAAGTTTCGCTGTTTCTTTGCTGCCATCTCGATAATAAGTCACGTTCACTTCATCACCGATTTGTTTGTCAGAATAAAGGTACGAACGCAAATCAACCATGCTAGTAATATTTTGGTCGTCAATTTTCGTGATAACATCATATTGCTCAAGTCCTGCGTCTGCAGCTGCTGAACCTTCTACTACTTGTGCAAGCACGACACCTGCTGTTACATCGTCTGGTAAGTTCAATGTTCGCTGCTTGCTAGCCTGCGGTACTTGATCCAAGCTGACAGCGCCAATACCGATATAAGGACGCTCCACTTTACCGGATGTTTCTAACTGGTTAATGAGTGGCTTTGCTGCATCAATTGGAATGGCAAAACCAATACCCTCTACTTCTTCTTGCGCAATCTTCATAGAGTTAATACCAATCACCTCGCCATTGGCATTTATTAGTGCTCCGCCACTGTTACCAGGGTTGATTGCCGCATCTGTTTGCAGTACTTCCGAGACCCAGTCTTCTGTTCCGTCATTATTAGAATCAACAGCAACAGAACGATCTAGACCGCTGATGATACCTTGGGTTACGGAACCAGCAAATTCCGATCCGAGCGGATTACCAATTGCGATAGCTTGCTGACCAACAGTTAAATCATCTGAAGTACCAAATGTAGCCACTGTATCAACATTTGTTCCATCAATTTCGAGTACAGCTAAATCACTAATTTCATCTGTGCCAAGCAATGTGGCTTTCTCTGTTTGTCCGCTAGCTAATGTTACTTCCAAGCTGGAAGCACCTTCGACAACGTGGTTGTTCGTTACAACGTACGCTTTTCCGTCTTCTTTTTTATAAATAACACCTGAGCCAGAACCTGCTTCCTGTGATTCAGAGAATAAATCTGCTTGCTGCAAGTTCTCTACGCCCACTACTGCTGCAGAAGCACTTTGAATGGCGGAAGTTAGATTTTTTGTGCTAGTTTCTGTTGCTAATGTTTTATTAGTGGATGTAGTGGTTGATATATTGTCTGTCCCCATCGTTGAAGGACTTGCTGCGTCAGAATTAAACGAAATAACATTTGTGAATACAAGGACAGCGACAATTGCAAGTACTAAAATACCACCAGCAATACCACTGATAAAACTGGTCCAGCCCTTGCCATTCTGTTTAGGCTGCTGGGGCTGTTTCACTGGCTCATCTATTTGAATGGCATGTCCGTAAGCTGGCGTTTCTTCTTTTTGTTCAGATCTTCTGTTTTCATCTGTATACGAAGGACCCTGTTCGTTATAAGCATCATACCGCGGCTCCTCTGGATATTCATCGTATTGCTTGTCGTTATCTCTATTCATATAAGACACCTCTTTCATGTTGTTTGCGTTTTTCTATACTACCTATTCTACTGCCATGCTTTGGGATTTATTTGGAGCAATTATGTAAAATATGTGGAATAGATAAATCAAAGAGAAAGGCTTTTCTTTTCGCAGATTTATGGGAAAATAACGATAGAGAAGAAAGGAGTACGAGCATTTGTTAAATCATATTATCGTTGTAGAAGACGATCCTAATATACGAAATATAGTAGAAGCGTACTTAAAAAAGGAGGGCTACCGAATCAGTGTAGCCGAGACAGCTGAACTGGCTTTGGAGCTGGCAGAAAAGGAAGTTCCGGATATGTGGATCATGGACATCATGCTGCCAGGTATGGACGGATATGCACTATGCAATAAAATACGCCAGACAAGCGAGGTACCAATCATTATCATTTCGGCAAAAGATGAAGAAATTGACAGAATCCTTGGTTTGGAACTAGGCGGCGATGATTATCTGACTAAACCTTTCAGCCCGCGCGAATTAGTTGCACGTGTGAAGAGACTTTTCAAAAGATGGAACCCGCAAACCCAGCCTGACATGCAGGCAGCAGTGAAACAGATGGATTTAGAAGCAGGCGATTTGCAGCTTCATTTAGGGGAACGCCGTGTTTACTGGCATGAAGAAGAAGTGGAAGTAACTGCAAAAGAATTTGAGATGATCGTAATTCTTGTTCAAAATCCTAACCGTGCTTTCTCGCGCGACGAGCTGCTGACACAAGTGTGGGGAGAAGATTATTTCGGCAGCGACCGTGCTGTTGATGACTTGGTAAAACGGCTTCGCAAAAAGATGGAGGGAATTCCTATTGAAACGGTATGGGGCTTTGGCTACCGGTTCAGGATGGATGAAGAATGAGGCTGAAAACACAACTAAATCTAGCTTTCACAACTTTGCTTATCATTGTGATGGGGTTCACAGCGATAACTTTGTATTCGCAATTGAAAAGTTTACTCGTGACCAATGAGACGAGACAACTGGAGGAAAGCGGACAGATTTTACTCACGACAATAAGCGGCATAGACGAAATCCCTGTTCCTGCACTTGATTCCATGCTAAATAATTTGGATCTTAGTATGTTTCTTTATGACGAACAAGCAGAGGAAGTAACCTATACCAACTTAGTAAAGTCAGATGCGGAGAGGCTTGCAGAAAACCACGATACGGCTCCTACGCGTGAAAACACCATTTGGAAGGATAAGCAAAATAGTTTTGTTGTTAAATCAATTAAGGTTGGACCAGAACAACATATGGTTATTCTTCGTCCTATCAGAGAACTGGAAGAAGTACAGCAAAGTTTCTTCCAGCGCATTCTGCTTGTCTTCTTAATCGGTGTCATGATAGCAATCTTAATCAGCACCTACTTAACACAGCGTTTAGTGCGGCCTTTAACTGAATTAAAATATCAGCTTAAAAAGATTCAGCGGCGTGAATTTGATAAGATTAAATCGGTTAAAGCGAGCGGTGAAATTAAGGAAGTAGAACAAAGCGCAATTGAGATGGCGAAGGAATTGAACCGCTACATTACGTCACAGCGCCAATTTTTCCAAAATGCCAGCCATGAATTAAAAACACCGCTCATGACGATTCAAGGCTATGCCGAGGGAATTAAAGACGGCGTCTTCACCGGCAAGGATAAGGAGCACGGATTGGAAGTTGTTGTATCCGAGATCAGTCGTTTAAAACAGCTTATAAACGAGATGATTTTGCTGGCCAAGCTGGACAGTGAAGAAGGAATTTATAAAGAGGAACGAGTAGAGATCAAAGAGCTTATCAACCAGACAATTGACCGGGCACTGCCCCTTGTAAGCGACAAAAATATTAAAATGACGTACAATAAACCTTCTGACATTGTAATTAGTGGGGATAAAGAGAAGCTGCTTCGGGCAATGATGAATATAACGTCTAATGCCATCCGCCACGCCAATAGTCAGGTTCATCTATCCGTACAGCCAAGCGGTATCAGAAGTGTGGAGATTACTATTTCAGATGATGGTCCAGGGATTTCAGATGAGTTATTGCCGAATATGTTCCAGCGTTTTGTAAAAGGGGACGGCGGTGAAACTGGACTTGGCTTGGCGATTTCCCGTGCAATCGTGGAAAGGCATAATGGTACCATTCAAGCGGGTAAATCTAAGTTAGGCGGGGCAAGCTTTACCATAATATTATAATGTAAATGTTTGCCTGTCCTATTGTACCAAGCATGAACTATGGTATAATTAACAGGTTGTAGTCGGTTAGGATTACATGAAGAAGAGGAGACATGTATACATGCAATTAAGAGAAGATATTCGCAATATCGCGATTATTGCCCACGTTGACCACGGGAAAACAACTTTGGTTGACCAGTTGCTTAAATATTCTGGTACGTTTCGTGATAACGAACACGTGGATGAGCGCGCAATGGATTCAAATGACTTGGAAAAAGAGCGCGGTATTACAATCTTGGCGAAAAACACTGCGATTAACTATAACGATACACGAATTAACATATTGGATACACCAGGACACGCCGATTTCGGCGGTGAGGTGGAGCGCGTACTGAAAATGGTAGACGGCGTTCTGCTTGTTGTTGATGCTTACGAGGGTGCAATGCCGCAGACTCGATTCGTATTGAAAAAAGCATTAGAGCAAAAGCTTACTCCGGTTGTTGTTGTAAACAAAATCGACAAACCAAGTGCGCGTCCTGAACATGTAATTGATGAAGTGCTTGATCTATTCATCGAACTTGGTGCAGATGACGATCAGCTTGAATTCCCAGTTGTGTATGCATCAGCATTGAACGGAACTTCTGGTGAAAATCCAGAAGAACTACATGAATCTATGGACCCAATTTTCAACACAATCATGGAGAGCATTCCAGCACCAATTGACAATGCGGATGAAGGCTTGCAATTCCAGGTTACTATCTTGGATTACAACGACTTCCTAGGCCGTATTGGCGTTGGTCGTATTTTCCGTGGTTCTGTTAAAGTTGGCGATCAAGTTTCCTTGATGAAGAAAGATGGCTCTGTGAAGAACTTCCGTATCACGAAGCTATTCGGTTTCATTGGCTTGAAACGTACAGAGATTACAGAAGCAAAAGCTGGTGATATTGTTGCCGTTGCGGGTCTTGAAGATATTAACGTAGGGGAAACTGTCTGCTCGGTTGATAAGCCGGAAGCACTTCCGATCCCGCGTATCGACGAACCTACATTGCAAATGACTTTCCTTGTGAACAACAGCCCGTTTGCAGGTAAAGAAGGGAAATACATCACTTCCCGTAAAATCGAAGAACGTTTGCTTACACAGCTTGAGACAGACGTAAGTCTTCGTGTAGATCCAACTGATTCTCCTGATGCCTGGACTGTATCCGGCCGCGGTGAGCTTCACTTGTCTATTTTGATTGAGAACATGCGTCGTGAAGGCTATGAATTGCAGCTATCCAAGCCGCAAGTAATCCTAAAAGAAATTGATGGCAAAATGTGTGAACCGGTAGAACGCGTACAAGCAGACGTACCGGAAGATTACACTGGAGCTGTTATGGAATCTCTAGGTTCCCGTAAAGGGGAAATGGTTGATATGATCAACCAAGGTAACGGTCAAGTGCGTCTTGAATTCCGTGTACCTTCTCGTGGTTTGATCGGTTATTCTACAGAATTCATGTCCCAAACACGCGGATTTGGTATCTTGAACCATACATTCGACGGATATGAGCCGGTTGTTGCTGGACAAGTAGGCGGCCGTTCTAAAGGTGTTCTTGTTGCACTTGAGCAAGGGAAAGCATCGACTTACGGTATTATGAAATTAGAAGACCGCGGTATCATCTTCACTGCTCCAGGTACAGATGTATACGCAGGTATGATCGTCGGAGAACACAGCCGTGACAATGACTTGACTGTTAACATCGCAGTTGAGAAACATTTGACTAACGTACGTTCTGCAAATAAAGATCAGACTTCTACGATTCGTAAGACACGTGATTTGTCTCTTGAAGAAGCGATTGAATACTTGAATGACGATGAATACTGTGAAGTAACACCAGAATCCATTCGTCTTCGTAAGAAAATCCTTAACAAGAACGAACGCGAAAAAGCATCTAAAAAGAAAAAAGCATAAATTGCTTAACGAAAAGCCCAGCGTGCAGATGCTGGGCTTTTCGTATTTCTTGAGAAAAAGCTATCTATCCCTTAAAATGGAAGCAGTCCCACTTGGACAGAAAGGAAGGATGATATGGTCAGACTATGGAGCAGGCTCCGTTTTCTGTTCAATTTCCGCAAATCGATCCCATTTCTAAAAGCATTCTTTACTGCTAAAGAAGTGGCAGCAGCGAAGAAGGTAACCGCCATTGCATTGATTGTGTTGTATTTCGTCTTTCCATTCGACTTGATACCAGATTTCCTCATCGGAATCGGAATAGTGGATGATTTGGCTGTGGCGACATTTATCCTCCAGCTTATTGTCAAGATGGCACCTGTACATTTGAAGGATGAGTATGATATTGATCGACATGATCATAAGATTATAAATACGTAAAGAGCTGGGACAATAGAGTTTTAGCTGTGTATAAAACCAAAGGACACTGCGATTATAGCAGTGTCCTTTTTTATCAGAAATGGAGATAAGAGCGCTGCTTCGGGATTAAACTCCGCTTTTCTGTCCTTCATCTTAGGTGCTTGAAACTAACACATAGCACAGTCAGAATGCTCTCGATCCGGTGCTTGCTGCAGCAAGCTCAAATTTCCCGACGCAGCGCCCGAAGGACATCGACATTTGTCGCTTGTTTAGCTGGTCTGGAGCCGGAAAGAATCGTTACGATTAAACAAATCGACACGCTAATAGCTACGAGCAAGAATGGAATAGAAGAGAGCTGCAGTGTTTCTGGGATTTCCTCTGCGAATATTTGTTCCAAAATAATTGGCACCCCGGTATTAACGGAAAAGCTGATTAAGTAAGCCACTGCTGTACCAATCAATGCGCCGGCAAGTCCGATAAACGTACTTTCCATAAGAAAGATTTGTTTGATTGTTTTTGGATTTGCTCCGATAGCTTTCATAATACCAATATCAGGTGCCCGTTCTGTTACTGCCATTGTCATCGTATTGTAAATGCCTATGGATGCGATCAAAACAGCAATCGTGCCGACGATAATCAGCCCAGCTTTGGCAACATTAAATAATACATTAATATTTTTGAGTTCTTCTAAGTTAGAGTAGGCTTGATATTCTTTTTCCTCCAAGGAAGTTAAGATACCGTCGACTGCTTCTGCATTGGAGGCATACACTTCTACTTGATTGTATAGCGGATCTCCTTGCTCCGTGTAGCTGTCTGTCATTTGTAATGCGTCATCCAATTTTCTTTTCAAAGCAGGAGTTGTTTTGACGCTATTCATATGGATATATTCATTTGCTGGTGCTGCTTCGATGCCAACAATTTTCACCGTTTCTGTAGTGGTCTTTAACTCATTAGTTTCTTCTGCAGTGGCGGATGCTTGCAGCTCGATTTCCTTGTTAAGAAGATTCTCTTGGTATTGATATTCCGTTTTAATCATACCGTCATCCGCATAGAGATCTTTTTCTTCGACATCATCCTGAACGAGCTGTTTCGCAAAATCACTGCTGATGACAATTTCATTTTCTGCTTCTGGTAATCTGCCGTTCTTTATCTCAAGACCAACTTGTTTTTCCTTTTCAAAATCTACTGCAATCGCTTCGGGCATCTCATTTGTATACCCGTCAATATGGTAAGAGGTCTCGCCTAAGTACTGTATTTCTCGTACTGTTTTAACGCCATCTATCTGCTGCAATTCAGCTATGTTTTCGCCTGTAAAGCCAATTTGAATCGCTTCATTTTTTCCATATATATCTATTTTTGTGATCGCACTGCTTTCCAGCTGATCCTTTACGATCGAATCGTGCAAACCAAAACCGACAGAAGCGAGAACAATTAAGAAACAGCTTCCCATTGCAGCTGCAAGAATTGTCATCAAAACACGAACGCGATTCTTTTTCATATTTTGGCGTACAAATTGCCATTTATCTCCGAATGTCATACCGGCATCACTCCTTTCGCTTGGAGCATCTGTCCATCCTTGATTTCCAGCTGTCGATCGGCAATAGCGGCAACCTCTTGGTCATGTGTGATTAAGAAAAAGGTAATGCCGTTTTGTTTATTTAGTTTCTGAATGAGAGCAAGGAGTTCAGCCTCCGTATCACTATCTAAACTGCCGGTTGGTTCATCCGCTAAAATTAACGGCGGATCAAGTATGAGTGCTCTGGCGATGGCTACACGTTGCTGCTGACCGCCGGATAATTCAGAAGGATAATGGTGGGGATATGCTTCGAGTTCTACCTGACGCAGCATATCGGCCACTTTTTGATTGCGTATTTGTTTGGAAGTGCCATTAAGGATTAGGGGTAATTCAATGTTCTGGGCAGCGGTCATACTCGGAATCAGCTGGAAGTTTTGAAAGATGTAACCGATGTGCTGCAAGCGAAAATCAGCCAGTCTGCCTTCATCCCAGCTAGTAATCTCTGTTCCGTTAATTGCCACTTCGCCGCTGGACGGCTTGATAAACCCGCCGATGATATGCAGCAGCGTCGACTTGCCGGAGCCGCTTTTGCCGACAAGACTGACAATCTCTCCTTTTTGTACATGAAAATTTATATGGCTGAGCACTGGGACAACTGTTTCTTTTGCCTTTTTCCCCATTGTATAGCGATGGGATACGTCCTTTATTGTTATCATTTTTCTCCTCCTGTTTTTCCTGTTATATATAACGACGGCATAAAGAGGGAAAAGTATACAAAAAAATCCTGCTGTTTTGTGAAACAGCAGGATTCGAACAGATTATCGTTTTTTCTTCTTGTGGAAGCCGCCGGCAATATCCGCTTGTTTAAACTCTTTGCGGAAAGTTACTTCACGTGCATCCGATAGACTCACACCATTCATGCGTACGGGTTGATAGTTATTATATTGTTTAGCCATGCGATCATCCTCCTTTATTGTGATACGACTAGTTTTCCCGACATCATAAAATTCTAAACAGAGGGTTGCATCTGTCGTTAAAATCGTTATAATAAGTAACAATATATATAAGCCGATAAGAAAGAGAGTACTGCAGCAGGAAACGGCAGCGAGTCCCGGGGTGGTGAAAGCGGGATGTGGAAGGCGGCAGGAACCGGACTTTCTTGGCAGCAGCCTTGAACGAACGATTAAGTAGAGGGTGCCGGGATATCAATCTCGTTAACAAGTTGAGCTGGTCTGTAAAAGACAATTAGAGTGGTACCGCGGGATAACCCGTCTCTTCCAAATGGAAGAGACGGGTTATTTTTATTTTTAGGAGGAATGAGACATGTACAAATCAATCGCAGCTGAACTAGTAGCTGAAGCACTGAACAAATCAACAGAAGAAACAACAAAAATGATTGAAAGACCGAAACAGCTGCAGCATGGAGATTATGCCTTTCCTTGTTTTGCATTAGCAAAAGAAAAAAGACAATCGCCGCAGTATATTGCGAGTGAATTAGCAGAAAGTCTTTCGAACCCCGCATTCTCTGCTATCGAGGCAATGGGAGGTTATGTGAATTTCACGCTCCACAAAGAACATGCAGGCAGCCACGTGCTGCAAACGATTCAACAACAGCAAGCGGCGTACGGAAGTTCAACGGTTGGACAGAAGGAGCTGGTGACAATTGATTTGTCGTCTCCAAACATCGCCAAGCCGTTCTCCATGGGGCATCTCCGCTCTACTGTGATTGGCAGCAGCATCGGTCTTTTGCTGGAAAAACAGGGCTATCAGGTTGTAAGGATTAACCATGTCGGCGACTGGGGAACGCAATTTGGCAAACTTATTTGTGCGTATGAGAAATGGGGAGATGAAGCGAAAGTTCGCAGGAACACAATTCCGGAGCTGCTGAAGCTGTACATTCGTTTTCATGAAGAAGCCGCGCAAAATGAGCAGCTGGACCAAGAAGGCAGAGACTGGTTCCGCAAATTGGAGCAGGGAGACGCGTATGCCAAGAAGCTTTGGCGCTGGTTCCGTGATGTGTCGATGGAAGAATTCGGCCGTGTGTATGAGCTGATGGGCGTGACGTTTGATTCAGACGCAGGAGAAGCTTTTTATAATGACAAAATGGATCGTGTTGTAAAAGAACTAGAGCAAAAAGGGCTGCTCAGTTTGTCGGAAGGCGCACAGGTAGTGGAATTAAATACATACAATCTGCCGCCCAGCTTAATCAAAAAGAAAGATGGAGCAACACTTTACGCAACGCGCGATCTGGCAGCGGCAATCTACCGCAAGGAAACGTATAACTTTTCGAGAAGTTTATACGTTGTCGGACATGAACAAAATCTGCATTTCCAGCAGCTGAAAATTGTCCTGATGAAAATGGGATATGACTGGGCGGATGGTATTACTCATATTCCATTCGGTATGGTACTGCAAGATGGCAAGAAAATGTCAACTCGTAAAGGGAAGCTGGTGCTGCTGGACAAAGTATTAGAACAGGCTATCCAGCTTGCAGACGATAATATCTCCAAAAAGAACCCAAACCTGATTCATAAAGAAGAAGTGGCAAGACAAGTAGGTGTAGGAGCAGTGCTATTTCACGACTTGAAGCAGGAACGTATCCATGATATCGACTTTTCACTTGAAGATATGCTTCGAGTCGAGGGGGAGACAGGTCCGTATGTACAATATACCCATGCCCGTGCTTGTACACTGCTTGCCAAAAGCGAGATGAATCTTACCAGTCCGGAGATTGATAAAGATACAGCAGCAGAGGCATGGCCAATCCTTTCGCAATTGCTTCAATTCCCAGAAGCTGTTACGTATGCGGCGGCTAATTATGATCCATCCCGTATTGCCAAGTATGTGATTGACCTAGCACAAGCGTTTAACAGCTATTACGGCAAAGTGCGTATCCTGGAAGAAGACGAAAAGCTGGCAGCGCGAATAGGCATCGTCACTGCCGTAAAAACTGTCTTAGCTGAAGGACTTCGTCTGCTCGGTATAGGCGCACCAAAACAAATGTAGTTAACGCCAAATGGAGTTCCCAGTAACAGGATCCTGCTGTGGCAGCGGGACATGATGAATGTCTTGTAATGCTTGTTCATATTCACCTTGTTTATCTGTCTTTGTATTAAAGGACATGCCATTTGGATAAGCGCCGATTACTTCAAAATCATCTGTTTGCTGCAGCCGTTTATGCGCCGTACCCGCTGGAAGAACAAGTACATCACCGCGTGCTAGCTGCAGCTGTTCGCCTGCGGGGCCGCCTAGCTGGACGGCAGCATATCCGCTTAAAACACCGAGTACCTCGTCGGCAGTACTATGATAATGATGATAAGGAAAAATCCCGTTTACCCAGCTGTTTTTCCAGTTAGTCGCCCGGAACACTTCTTGCATTGTATCGGTATCATGAATTGCATTCGGATGATACAGCACGGGCAGTTTGTTCGGATAGGTACCGTCTTCTTGAAAATAAAATGTTTGCATGCGAAACCTCCTTTGTTAGCAGTACCCGCGTTATCGGGGAATGTATACCAATTTCTACAAAAAATGCTGTTTTTCATTCTGTTCTGCGTATATAATACTAGTAAAATACGCACAGACAGGCGGCGAAGAATGAATAAAACAGCAATCACGATTGGATTAACGGTTCTTGTCATGTTAACGGCATGCGGCGGAGGTACACCAAAACAGGAAGCAAAAGCAGTCACAGCTGTAAAGCAGAATACAATAGAGCTGGAGGCGAAGAAGGAGCCGGTTCCAAAAACAGTTTCGGTTACAGCTATTGGAGATGTGCTGTTGCATAGCTCTATTTATTCAGAAGCGAAGGCGAAGACAGGTTATAATTTTGACCCAATGTTTCAAGATGTGAAGCCTTACTTAAAAGAGACGATACTCACGGTAGCCAATCAGGAATCCATCATGGGGGGAGAAGCGCTCGGTGTGTCCACTTATCCAACCTTTAACAGTCCAGATGAAATTGGCGATACCTTGAAGGATGTGGGTGTGGATGTTGTTACGATGGCCAATAACCATACGTTAGACCAGGGAGAAGCCGGTATTAAGCATGCTGCTGCACAATACGAAAAGATTGGTTTGGCATATACTGGTGCGTATGCAACTAAGCAGGATAGTGAAAAGCTAACAATTGAAACAACACCTGAAGGCATTTCTGTTGCGTTTCTCAGCTATACGTATGGGACGAATGGGATTCCGGTGCCGGAGGGAAAAGATTATCTCGTCAACTTAATAGATAAGCAAAAAATCAAAGACGATATAAAACGGACAAAACAAGCAGCCGACGCAACGATTGTCAGTCTTCATTTTGGGACTGAATATCAAGATGATCCTAATGAAGAGCAAAAACAACTTGCGCAATTTGTTGCAGATCAAGGTGCAACAGCAATATTAGGCAGTCACCCGCATGTTTTGCAGCCAGTACAATGGCTGACAGGAAAAGATGGCAACAAGACGCTTGCCATCTATTCGCTAGGTAACTTTATTGCGGCACAGGAGGAAACGGACCGACGTATTGGCGCAGCTTTCCAATTTGATTTAGAACAAGATGGACAAACTGTCACTGCTGCGAATCCAAGTATCCTTTTGACTTATTTAACCTTTACAGACTGGCATGACTATCGCATTGAACCGATGTACCAGCTGCCAGAAATGAAGGCGGCATATGAGACAAAGAAAAAACATATGGCAAAGCTAGTTCCTGAGCTTACATTTATAGAAGAAGCACCGGCGAGCTAACTGCTTGCTTTCGTTCTAGTGTGTACCGTATCTTTAGAAAGACATGTAAAAGGGGGAAAACGAGAATGGAACACATCAACACAAAAGTAAGATTTAATGAGGTTATTGCTAGTGAGGAGCCGATTATCGTAAAGTTTTTCGCGGACTGGTGCCCGGATTGTAAGCGTATGGACATGTTTATTGACTTAGTTCTTGCGGAATATGGTAATTATAAATGGTTTGAGCTGAATAATGATGAAGTACCTGATGTTGCTTCTGAACAGGAAGTAATGGGGATTCCAAGCATCCTTATCTTCCAAAACGGTGAAAAACTTGCGCATCTGCACAGCGCCAATGCGAAATCTCCAGAAGAAGTTATTGCTTTTCTTCAGCAGCAGCTTGGGTAAGTTTGGAGAAAGAAAGCTTTCCTGGATATCCGGGAAAGCTCTTTTTATATCGTTATGTTTTCCTTGATTAAAAATGTTTCCTTTGGTAAACTTGTGCTATTATACAACAAGAAAGAAGCGATTTTGTATGGGAAAAGAAAGGGATAAGGGCTGGCTCACTAAGACTGGTGATAAAAGTCTGGAAGAGTCCAATCATAGTGTGGCAATACCAGAGAATGGGCATTTTTTTAAAAAGCTATTTGCTTTTATGGGGCCGGGTGTGCTTGTAGCTGTCGGCTTCATTGACCCAGGCAACTGGGAGACGTCGATATCAGCGGGTTCATCCTTTGGATATACGCTGCTTGCTGTCGTGCTGCTTTCTAATTTGATTGCGATGCTCATGCAAGGTCTCGCAGCCAAGCTGGGTATAGCTACTGGACGGGATTTAGCGCAGGCAACTAGAGACGCGTTTCGCCCGAAAGCCGTGGTTGTGCTGTGGCTGCTGACGGAGCTTGCAATTATCGCTACCGATTTGGCCGAAGTACTCGGATCAGCGATAGCGCTGAATTTACTTTTCCATATACCTATTATGATCGGGATTATTATTACAGCACTGGATGTCCTGCTTCTTTTGTTATTGCAGAAAAAAGGATTCCGCTGGATGGAAGCAATCATTACGGTATTGATGGTTACGATTGCTGGCTGTTTCCTATTTGAAATGATTTTCTCACACCCTGCTTTATCTGAAGCACTAAAAGGATATATTCCTTCAACTGAAATTGTTACAAATCCATCGTTATTGTTCTTGGCACTCGGCATATTGGGAGCGACTGTCATGCCGCATAATTTATATCTGCATTCTTCGATTGTGCAGACAAGAAATTATCATGACACAGACAAAGGAAAAAAAGAAGCGGTCCGATTTGCTTATATTGATTCAACCTTTTCACTCGGTGTCGCTTTCTTCGTTAATTCAGCGATTCTTATTTTAGGTGCAGCTGCTTTCCATACGATTGGTGAGCATGTTGGCGGTATTGAGGAAGCGTATAAGCTGCTCACCCCGGTGATGGGCGCTGGTGCTGCCAGCTTCTTGTTCGGATTTGCCCTGCTCTTATCCGGTCAGTCATCAACCATTACAGGTACATTGACTGGACAGATTGTCATGGAAGGCTTCATTCGTTTTCGTATCAAACCGTGGGTGCGGCGTTTGTTTACGCGGATTATCGCAATTATTCCCGCACTGATCTTCGTTGGTATTTACGGACCGTCAAGTACCGGTGATTTGCTCGTATGGAGTCAGGTAATTCTTAGCCTGCAGCTCTCATTCGCTGTTATACCATTGGTGTTGTTCACGAGCAGCAAAAAGAAAATGGGGTCGTTCGCAAATAAGCTGCATGTAAAAATTCTGGCTTGGACGGCGACAGGGTTGATTGTCTGTCTAAATGCCTTTATGCTCGGATATATGATTGTGACAGGTCACGCCTTGTAAAGTCGGTTATCAGCCGGCTTTTTTTTCTGGCTTGAGTTTAGAGGGGAAAAGCTGCAGGGAACATAAAAGGAAAGGAGTGAAGAACGATGCAGACTTTTGGACATGCTCTTTATGTAATAAACGGAAATATGGACAAAGATCAAATGGAACGAGAACTTGGACAGACGCTTCCAAAGATTTCGCCAGCAGTAAAACAACTTGAAATCATGCAAACGAATGATCTGGAGGAGTTGATACGTTACTGCAAGCAGATGGCGGGGAAGGTTGACTTATTGATTGTTCATGGGGGTGATGGGACTATCCACGAAGTTATCAATGCGATTGCTCCTCTTTCAGTGCGTCCGAAACTGGCTATTATTCCTGGTGGTACGTGCAATGATTTCAGCCGTATGCTGGGTATTCCGCAGAATTTGAAGAAAGCAGCTCAGACGATTGCTGACGGGCAGACAGCGGCTATTGATATCGGGCAATATGAGGATACCTATTTCTTAAATTTTTGGGGAATGGGATTGATTGCTGATACTTCTAACAATATAAATGAAAATGAAAAATCTACTTGGGGAGTGCTCTCTTATTTTATGAGTACGTTACGGACAATTAATCAAGTCGAGCCCTTTGCGTATGAAATAGAAGTGAATGGAGAGAAAACTGCTGGTGAAGCTGTAATGATATTAGTGATGAATGGCCGATTCATTGGAACAAGAGAAATGGCGGGTTCAGCAATCAGGCCGGATGATGGAAAATTGCAGCTTTGTGTTGTCAAAAATTCTACACTCACAAGCTTTAAACAACTTCTCCAAATAAAGCAAGATAAAACAGATTTGACTGAACTCACCGAAGTAGAAGTACAGGACGTGGAAACTGTCCGTATTTTGTCTCCTGCTGGCAAGCCGATTGATATGGACGGAGAAATCTATGCAGATACTCCGGGGGAGATTAACATCCATCCTAGTCATCTTGAAATGATTGTTGGGGAATAGTTTGACAATTCACTCATAAACACATATACTGGAAATAACTACAGGGAGAAGGAGGGGAATCAGATGTTGCATAATATTTCGCGTGAAGCAGATCAAAATCTATTGCATCGCCGCGCGATTATTCATGGTTTCGTTGGTAACGGGATACGTATGCCCTTTTTTACCAACTGAATACTGAATAATATGCAGGATCTATTTCTCTACGACAAATAAAATAGGCGTGAAGAGAACCACACCCTGCGTGTGGTTTTTTTGTACCCTTTTTTCGATTTGCCAGAGTCAGACAGTCTTGCTGTCTGGCTTTTTTAATTAAAAAGGAGCGGATAAGCAATGTTAATAACACTAAAGTGCGTAAAGAAAATCATGGGTGGAAATCTGTTATTCGACAATCTTAACTTAGAAGTGAAACCAGGAGAAAAACTGGGTCTTGTAGGCAGGAATGGCAGCGGGAAATCGACTATTTTCAAGATACTCACAGGCTTGGAAGCTTGTGATGATGGGCAAGTGTTTATACGTAAGCAAACGAAGATAGGCTATTTAGAGCAATTACCGGAAGGAAGATACGGAACTGTTCAGCAATACTTGGCAGGTGCTTTTCATGAATTGGCAGCTTTGCAAAAGAAGATGCAAAGTCTGGAAGAGCAGATGCTAGATCCAAAAAAACTGGAAAAAGCGCTTCGTGTATACGGAGAAGTCCAGACTCTATTCGCAGAAGCAGGCGGGTATGAAATGGATGCTCAAATAGCTCGCACGGCCAATGGTTTGCATATTGGCCATTTGCTGGAAGAACCTTTTGAGAAGCTCAGCGGCGGTGAGAAAACAAAGGTAGGGTTGGCATATGTGCTTTTGCAGCAGCCGGACTTATTGCTGCTGGATGAGCCGACGAATCACCTTGATCTCGCAGCGATTGAATGGCTGGAAAAATTCCTTGCGAATTATAACGGTGCCGTTTGTGTTATCTCGCATGATCAGTATTTTCTCGATGCGACGGTTTCAAAAATTGCAAATCTTGAAGATGGAGAGGTAACAATCTATACTGGTAATTTTACCTCTTATCTGAAGCAAAAAGAAGCGAAGCTGCTGCAGGAATTTGAAGCTTATAAAGAGCAGCAGAAGAAGATTAAGAAGATGAAAGAAACAATCAAACGTCTGAAATTATGGGCTAACCAAGCTAATCCTCCGAATGAAGGACTTCATAAGCGGGCCCGAAATATGGAGCGTGCTTTGGAGCGAATGGAGAAACTCGATAGACCAAATATCGATCCAGCCAAGATGAAGCTGCAGCTGGCTGCTGATAATCGCAGCGGAGAAGATGTCATTCGGTTGGAGTCAGTTCGTAAGCGTTTCGGAACTAGAGACATATTGCGGGATATTTCGCTGCACCTCCGTTATAAAGAGCGGTTAGCAATTGTCGGCGATAATGGCAGCGGGAAATCAACACTCATTAAAATAGTCCTTGGAGATATAGCAGCGGATTGCGGAAGTGTGCATCTTGGAAGTGCAGTTCGGGCGGGTTATTTGCCGCAGCATCCATTAGAAGAAGCTGATGCTGACATGCGCATGATTGATTATTTCCGATCTGTTATTTCCGTAACGGAAGCGGATGCGCGTCATATGCTGGCAGCATTTATGTTTTACGGGTATGCAGTATTCCAGCCAATTGGGCGGCTGAGCGGGGGAGAGAGAATGCGCCTCAAGCTGGCCATTTTCATGCATGAAGGCATTAACTTACTCGTACTGGATGAACCGACAAACCATCTGGATTTAGAATCAAGAGAAGTTCTGGAGGAAGCCTTGGAACGATTTAATGGGACGGTCATTGGAATCAGTCATGATCGGCATCTGCTGAATGCTTGCTTTCCTCACACAGCATATTTGGAAGATGGTGTCTTGCACCGGCATATCGGAACGTATGAACAAACGAAGCATCATTGGAAAGCAGTAAAACAATAAAAAAGCTGCGAGCACATGCTCGCAGCTTTTTTGCTTATGCAGTCGGAATACCGCCAGTGATACTGTACACTTGAGCAGATACATAGCTTGAATCCTCAGAAGCAAGGAATACATACACACTGGAAAGCTCTGCCGGCTGTCCGGCACGTCCAATAGGAGTCTCAGGTGTCCCGCCGCCGAATTCCGGGATATTTTCTTGCGGCTGACCGCCAGAAATTTGCAATGGTGTCCAAATTGGACCGGGTGCTACGGAGTTTACACGGATTCCTTTGTCAGCAATCTGTGCTGCCAAGCCTTTTGTAAAGCCGATAATCGCTGACTTTGT
Organism: Terribacillus aidingensis; assembly: GCF_900215625.1. GTDB lineage: Bacteria > Bacillota > Bacilli > Bacillales > Amphibacillaceae > Terribacillus > Terribacillus aidingensis. Next base: position 22,758 of record NZ_OBEK01000005.1, on the reverse strand, counting down.
AGCAGCATAATCCAATAGCATCGGAGAAGGATTAAAGCCTTCAACAGATGTCGTCGTAATAATGGAAGAACCAGCTGGCATATGCGGAATCGCTGCTTTTGACAGCCAATATAGCGGATAAACATTTGTTTCATACGTTTCTTTTATCTGCTCGGTAGGAAGATCAGCAATATCCTCGACAGCTTGCTGCTTACCAGCTACAAGAGCCAAAATATCCAAGCCGCCTAATTGCTCGTGCGCTTCTTCGACTAGTTTGTAGTTGAAATCTTCATCTTTCAGGTCGCCAGGAATTAAGACAGCTTTTCTGCCTGCTTCCTCAATTAATTGTTTTACTTCCTCTGCATCGGGCTGCTCCTCAGGAAGGTAGTTAATGGCAACATCTGCTCCTTCGCGTGCATAAGCGATCGCAGCAGCGCGGCCGATACCGGAATCTCCTCCTGTTACGAGTGCTTTACGACCGTCCAATTTACCAGAGCCTTTGTAGCTCTCTTCGCCGCAATCCGGTTTCGGATCCATTTCTTTTTGCAGCCCAGGGGCATCTTGGAATTGTTTTGGAAATGTATCATGGTAATATTGTGTTTTTGGATCTTTTGGCATGTCAAACAGCTCCTTTTTGATTAATTGCATATGCTACTGATACCACGCAGGAAAGAGTTCAAACTGTCTTCTTGCAAAGTAAAGGCTTACATAGAAAGAAAAGAAAAATATGAGCGCATGATGTTTTATTCCCTATATCACTGGGTAAAATATGGAATAGAATCAAGTTAGAGATTAAAGGAGAAATGAAAATGAAGCATCGCAAAGTGGACGTCTACATCAGTGATCATTGCAGACAATGCGATGAAGTAGTACAGCAGCTTGATGAGTGGAATATCTCCTACAATTTAAAGAATGTTACAGAATCGCCAGCTTTATTGAAAGAAATGCAGGCATATTCCATATACAGCACACCTCTCGTCCTAGTTAACGGGGAGAAAGTGCATGGTTTCCAGAGAGAAAGGCTCCAGCAAGTGCTTGGGCTTATAAATAGAATGCGGTCCACTCGGACACAAATTAGTTATTGAAGCAAAGATCAACGGACCCACGTGATTTTTGCTTTCTTTTTTTGTGACAGTTAACGCCCTGCCTTCGCCCAACATACGATGTAGAAGAATTAGGAAAGGCGTGTGGACGATGTACTATTACAATTCGGCAGCGCCGCGCTCCCGAACACAGGAACAGCAGATGAGCGATGGCCGTCAGCGTTACTATTACGAGCCGGTTTACCAGACAAATCCGGCACCGCAGTATTATAATAAAGAACAGATACAAACAAATGATGGTTTTGGTGATACTAACAGACAAACCGATCCGTATCTTTTTAACCCATATCCGCCTGAGCAATTCAGCCAATGGGGAGAACAGCAGCAAACGCCGCCCCCGCAGCAGCCAGCGGCAACACCTTATGAATATTTTAAGAAACCGCCGCTTGCGCCATATTGGCATGCGTACGCCCAGCCGACAAATGTGTATCAGCCTAAACAGCAAGCACAGCTCACAAAGGGGCTGGCATCCTATTTTCAAGATAAGAACGGACAGATGGATATTAACAAAATGATGTCTACAGTTGGGCAGATGGCGACGACAGTCCAGCAAGTTTCGCCTATTGTAAAATCATTAGGCTCTTTTTTAAATATATTGAAATAACAGGGGAAAGTGAAGATGAGCGTATGACAGGAATATTATGTATCCATGGCTTCACCGGCGGAACATATGAGGTGGAGCCGCTTACCCAGTACCTCCGCAATCAGCATACGGAATGGCAGGTGGAAATGGTTGCACTGCCAGGGCACGGTCAGACAGATGAATTGTGTCTGAAGGATGTTGGATACATGGAGTGGATTCAAGCTGCCGAAGAAGCATATGAGAGATTAGCGGAAAATTGCAAGCCTGTATATGTTATTGGATTTTCAATGGGCGGAATGATTGCGAGCCATTTAGCAGCGAAATATGGTGCAGACAAGCTTGTACTGCTATCCGCCTCGGGAAAATACCTTAACTGGAAGCTGCTTACATTAGAGGCGTTGCAGTGTATGAAAAATACATTTACAGGGGAAGCGCTAGATGACTTAAATATGCTTCGGCATGAGAAGCGGGGGAAGGTGCCGCTCCGCGCACTTTTGGAATTTAAGAAGTGTATTGATTACACCAAAAAAGCACTTCCGGATGTTTCTTGTCCGGTATTCATCGTGCAGGGAATTCAAGATAGTACGGTGCCTTACCGGACAGTTAAGTATTTGCATAAGCACTTAGGTTCAGCCAATCAAAAGCTCGTGCTGTTTGATGAATCAAAGCATTTAATTTGTCTTGGGCCGGATATTGACCAGATTTGCAGCCAAGTGGATGAATTTTTATTGAAAGCTTGAAATTTGCGTCAGGGTGTTTAATATCCTTCTCTCGGGAGAAAATAAGAATTAAGCTGAGAATGCCGGTAGACCTGCTGCTTGAAAAGCGAATATAAGTTTCCTGAACATGTGGTTACTTTAGGAAGGGCTTTATGATGAATATGCACGTCTATATACGTGTAATCATAGATATAGGTAGAATTCGGACAAATAGTGTGTTACTATAATTAAATCCAATGAATGCTTGCTTAAGGCCTCTTCCTTAGCGTGGAGAAGGCTTTTTTATTGTGTATAACTGCCGTGCTTCATCAGTGAGAACTTTTTTTATATAAAGGAGTAAATAGAAATTGACAACATTTAGTTCATTAGGTATTTCTGAACCAATCTTAAAAGCATTAGACAAAATGGGGTTTGAAGAAGCGACGCCAATTCAAGCCGAAACGATTCCTTCCGCATTAGAGGGAAAAGACGTACTAGGTCAAGCGCAGACTGGTACTGGTAAAACTGCTGCCTTCGGTATTCCGATGATCAGCAAAATCGATCGTTCTAAACGCCAAATCCAAGGCCTTGTTATTGCACCGACACGTGAGCTTGCTATCCAAGTAGGAGAAGAGCTGCACCGTCTTGGTCAATTCAAAGGTATTAAAACACTTCCAGTTTACGGCGGTCAGCACATGGATCGTCAGATTCGTGCTCTTAGAGAAGGTCCGCACATCGTTGTTGCGACACCTGGACGTCTGCTTGACCATATTCGCCGTAAAACAATTAATTTCAGCGGCGTTCATACTGCTGTATTGGATGAAGCAGATGAGATGCTGAACATGGGCTTCATCGATGACATCCGTGAAATCCTTTCTTCTATTCCAGAAGAGCGTCAGACATTGCTGTTCAGTGCAACAATGCCGAAAGAAATCCGTGATATCGGTACAAAACTGATGAAAGACCCTACAGAAGTCAAAGTAAAATCAAAAGAGATGACTGTAACAAACATTGATCAGTCTTATATCGAAGTACAAGAAAGACAAAAATTCGATACACTTTCCAACTTACTTGATATTGATGAGCCAAAATTGGCAATCATCTTCGGCAGAACGAAAAAGCGTGTTGATGAAGTAACAGAAGGTTTACAAGCTCGCGGCTTCCGCGCAGAAGGTATTCATGGCGATCTTACACAAGGCAAGCGTATGTCCGTGTTGAACAAATTTAAAAATGGCCGCGTAGAAGTGTTAGTTGCAACTGATGTAGCAGCACGTGGTCTTGATATTTCTGGCGTAACGCACGTATATAACTTTGATATTCCGCAGGATCCGGAAAGCTATGTCCACCGTATTGGACGTACAGGCCGTGCTGGTAAAGGCGGACAAGCTGTCTCCTTCATCACACCTAGAGAAGTTCCGCATCTGCACTTGATCGAAAAGACGACAAAGAGCAAGATTGCGCGTAAAACTGCACCTACAAATGATGAAGCAGCTCAAGGTCAGCAGCAAATTGCTATTGAAAAAATGATGCGTACGATTGAAAGCAAAGATTTGCAAGCTTACAACGATAAAGCAGACGAGCTGATCAATCAGTTTGGTGCACAAACAGTTGTTGCAGCTGCATTGAAAATGCTGACAAAAGAACGTCGTAATGCACCGGTACGCATTACTTCTATCGCTCCTATCAGTGTTAAAGGCAACTTCAAGGATAAGAAAAAATATCGCGGCGGCGGTTCCCGCGGCGGCGACCGACGCAATTCCGGCGGCGGTAAATCACGCAGCCGTAACTACCAAGGACAAGGCAAACGCTCTAGCGGCGGCTACCGTGGTAAACGTAATAACGAAAATAATTAATTCAAGTACAGACACCAGCTTTGGTGTCTGTTTTTTTGTTATTTTTGAAACAAATTCCCATTTTAATCGTATGATGAAATGAGGAAGAGAGGGGAGAAAATGAAAAGAGAACCACGGAACAGAATCGCTGCCAGCGTTAAAAAGGTGTGGCGGATTAATGCAGGTCTTTCCATGCTGGTGCCGGCAATTGCGGCAGGCGTGCCGACTTATTTTATGGATGATTGGTCTATTCCAACATATATTATCTATCTTGGGTGGGCATTGATTGTATTGGCCGCCGGCATCTTTATTTGGCTGCTTCCAGGTATTCGCTGGAGAAGATGGCGTTACGAAGTATTTGAACAGGAAATATACATACAGCACGGTATTTTCATTGTCACGCAAACAATCGTGCCAATGATTCGTGTGCAGCATGTTGATACGGAACAAGGCCCGGTACTGAAGGCATTTAAATTGGCAACTGTATCCATTTCGACAGCGGCAACAACACATCGGATACCCGCTTTGCTGTTAGAGGAAGCGCTAGAGCTGCGCGATCGTATTGGAACGCTGGCTCGAGTGGAGGAAGATGATGTCTGAACCAAAACGCATGCACCCAATTAGTATCGTTCTCCAGATGCTGAAGTTGATCAAAGATGCGATCATACCATTAGCAGTAGGCTTTATAGCTTTTTTTCGAAACCTTAGTGAAATGTTTTGGTGGAGTCCCTTCGCCCTTATTGGAGCAGTATTGTTAATAAGCGGACTTACTGCTTTCCTTCACTGGTATCGTTTTACGTATCGGATAGAAGCAGATGAATTACGCCTGGAATCAGGGGTTTTTGTTCGGAAAAAGCGCTACATTTCCAAACACCGGATTCAATCTGTAAATACAAGTGCCAATATTCTGCATCGACTTTTCGGGATTGTGAAACTGGAAGTGCAAACAGCAGGCGGCGGGAAAAAGGCTGAAGGTGAAATAGGTGCCCTTTCCAAAGAGGATGCTGCTGGGATTCAGCAGTTTGTAAAGCGAAAGGAACAGAGAGATACGGAAACTGATTCAATTGAGGATCTTTCTTCAGTTAAGCGTGCAGGGTATACGCTCAGTTTCCGGCGTCTATTAGCTGCTGCTGCTACGTCAGGCGGGACAGGTGTATTTTTCGGTTTTCTGTTTGCTATTACACAGCAGTTAGATAATATAGCCGACTTTAATATCTACTCTATTGCATTTGATTGGCTGCTGGAACAGAGCCTTGTGTTATCTATTCTGTTTGTTATTGGCAGCTTGGCGCTTACTTGGATGATAGCGATGGTCGGGACAGTTTTTAAATACTGTTACTTCCAAATAACCAAGCAAGGAGAAGAGTTATTCATCCGCCGTGGATTGCTGGAAAAACGAGAAATTACGATTCCGCTGCATCGTATTCAAGCGTTGAAGGTCGAAGAAAATATTTTCCGTCAGCCATTTGGCTTACTGGCAGTCAGTGCAGTGATTGCAGGAGGGGGGGCGGAATCAGATAAACACAGCTTTTCGACGATTCTTTTTCCGCTGCTGAAGCGGTCTGAACTGCAGCATTTCTTGAAAGAGATTGTACCGGGATTTGTGGTAGAGACGGCATTCCGAAAGCCTCCGAAACGAGCGCGGCTGCGTTACGCTTTCGTTCCGATACTAATCTCTATGCTCATAACTGGGGTTCTGGTATATTTCTTTAGCTGGTATGGTCTTTTTGCTATTCTGTTTATTTTACTAACAGTCTGTTTCTGTGTGTTGGATTATAAAGATGCCGGGGTGTCTTGGACAGCCGATATGCTGACGATGCGCTACCGGGAATTGTCACGTATTACGGTTCATGTGCCGCGAAAAAAAGTGCAGGCATTTCGTGAATCGCAGCATTATTTCCAATCAAAAAAGCAATTAGGAACGGTAAAGATTTCGGTTGCATCAGGCGGAGCAGCTGGCAGCAGTTTTAAAGTAAGGCATTTGGCGGAACAGGATGCGCAGGCAGCAGCTGACTGGTACTCTTTCCGCAGCTAAGGAGGAAATAGACCTTGCAGGATATTGAGTTAGGACTAACGAAAATGGAAAGAGCGGCCATACGTGTTATACCGCCTATTTTAGGGGCGATTCTAGGCTGGTATCTGCCGGTAATCGCGAAATGGATACTAAAGCTGCCTTGGCTTCCTTACGAGGATCTTGTAGAGAAGATTGCTTCTTATTCAGGGATCACAACTTCTGCTATCTTATGCATAATAGGTGCAGTTGCAGGGGTAGCTCTATCTCAATTCATTTTCTATGAAACATTAACGGTCATCATCAATAGAGAATCCGTCTTGCTTAAGATTAGAAAAACACAAGACAGCTTTCGAAAACAAGCTATTCAGTCTGTCTATTTGGATGGTAAATCACTCGTCCTAGTAGGGCTGCAAGAAAATGAGATGTACAAAGAAGCATATGATGCTAATAAAGAGAAGCTCGCGCAAGCCTTTCTTTCCATGGGCTATCCTTGGTTTTATGAGGATCCTTATTTGGCATCCTATCGCCGTTGGGAAGAGAGTGATTTACAAGTACCAGCAGCTGCACATAGCTTGCTTCGTGCTAGAAAAGGATACCTCAAGGATGACGAGGATTCAAAAGCGAGGCAGTTACAAAAGGATTTAGCGAAAATGGGGATAGCTATTAAAGATCGTAAAGGCGGTCAGTATATCCGCCTCGACAATACGCTAACCCAGAATGAGTATAATGATATAAAATAAACCGGGAGACCTGATTCTCCCGGTTTATTTCTGTCATTTCGTTAAGTCATATAGTCGTAAATCCCGATAAGCACCAAGGCTGCAATGATAATCCATAAAATGAGTTTTTTGTTTGTCCGTTTTCCGTACGGCCGCTTCTTCCAGCGATTAGGATCAAAGCCTGCGTCTCCTTCATGCTCTTTCGGGCGTTTATTTCGGTAGATGGAGAATGGCTGTGCTTTTAGGAGGAAAAGCGGTGCCAGAACAAATCCTCCTACCGCGCCTGCTAAATGAGCGGTAAGATTTATATTGGCAGAAAACAGCGACATGACGATACCAATAACGAAGATAATTACAACTAATTGTGCATTAGCTGCATCAATCAAGTGCTTGCGGAAATAAACCATGAACAAGTAAATGCCGAATAGTCCATAGATAGCACCAGACGCACCGATGTGGCTTACAAAGCTGTAAGGATCCAGTACATATGTGACCGCATTACCAATAATTCCAGTTAGTAAATAAATTAGAATGAATCTTAGTTTGCCAAGCATTTGTTCTAAGGCCGGACCAAAAATAACAAGCGAAAAACAGTTAAATAAAACATGAGAGATACTGCCTGGTGCATGCAAGAAAACGGGGCTGATAAGCCGCCAATATTCCCCGTAAGAGATGAACAAGTTTACACCAGCCCCCCACTGGTAAATGCTATTGCCTAATGGATTGGAAAATAAGCCGGTAATAACCCAAAGCAGCAAGTTGATTGCTGCAATCGAGCTAATAACAGGGTATGCATATAAATATTCTTTAAAGCTTTCCGTTCTGCGGAACAAGATCATTCCTCCTTCATAGCTTTCATAGGTTAAAGCTTAGCGTATAACAATAAAAAATGCTTGTTATAACATCTTATATCTTTTCTCCCTGCTTTTATACATATAGGGTACAATACACGGTAGAGAATCTGCACGAAGGGAGGTTGTCCGACAGTGATAAAGGGTATCGGTTTAGATATTACAGAATTAGCGCGAATTCAAAAAGCAATCCAGAGAAATGAGCGGATTCTGGACAGGATACTGACAAACCAAGAAAAAGCGCGATATCAAACACTTACGTCTCAGAAACGTAAAGCAGAATTTGCCGCAGGGCGTTTCGCTGCCAAGGAAGCGTATGCGAAAGCACGCGGAACAGGCTTAGGAAGGCTTGGTCTGCAAGATATCGAGGTTTTGCCGAACGCAGCCGGAGCTCCGGTTTTGAAGGCAGCAGATCAAGAAGCGGGAGAACACATCTTCTTATCAATTACACATTCAGAAGCGTATGCTGCAGCACAAGTAATCATCACGCAAGGCGAATAGACTTGTCTGCATATTTCTTGGACATGTCACATAAATTGTAGTGCGGGTAGGAGGGAACAGCGTGTATATTGTCACCGCAAAGGAAATGTACGAAGTAGATCGTTATGCGATGGAGGATATCGGAATTAGCGGCAGCATCTTAATGGAATCTGCCGGTCGGGCAATTGCTGAGAAAATGAAACCGCTGATCGGAACCACGGACCGGATTTTTGTCCTCTGTGGGTCTGGCAATAATGGCGGCGATGGATACGTTGTAGCTAGGACGCTCTTAAATGAAGGGTATGATGTGACGGCTGTCCAAGTCGGCCGTAATCTAACGGCAGATGCGGCGCTGTATCAGCAGTTATATAACCGGCTTGGCGGACATGTGGCGGATGTGGAGGCAGATACTTTCCTATCGTCATTAGAATCAGCTGATGTCATTATTGATGCCATGCTAGGTTTAGGTGTACGGGGTGCTTTACGCAGTCCATATACCGAGACCATTCAAGCAGTTAACAGTACAGATGCCCTTGTTTTGGCTGTTGATCTGCCTTCCGGTGTTCCAGCTGATGATGCAGCAGATTTTCGTGAAGCCATACAAGCAGATTATACCTTTATTATAGAAGCGCCAAAACCTACTGCTTTTATCCAGAAGACGGCTCCGTTTTATGGGAAGTGGGAAACGGTATCCATCGGCCTGCCAGCTGCATACTTAGGCAGACAAGCTGGTGCCCGAACGTGGACAAAAGAGGACGTGAAGCGGACATTCCCCGTTCGGCAGCCTTTCTCTCATAAAGGGACGAATGGGAAGGGGTTCCTCATTGGAGGAGGAACAGAGATGCCGGGTTCGGTCACCATGGCTAGCATGGCTGCGCTTCGGGCTGGTGCAGGTTTGCTTACTGTCGGCACGCTTCCGCAGGTGATTCCGTCTGTTTTATCTCACTTGGCAGAGGCAACATTTACTAGCCTTGCTGGAGAAAACGGTGTACTAGTGGATACGGAGAACTTGGATGTGAGCGCATACGATGCAGTAGTTGCCGGAATGGGGATGGGCAGAGGAGAAGATACAGCAGCGCTGACGAAAAGAGTGCTGGAACAAGCTGAGGTTCCTGTTCTGTTGGATGCAGACGGCTTGTATCATATCAAATCCGATTTGGAACTCCTGCGGAATAGACAAGCACCGACCATTTTAACGCCGCATCCTGGAGAAATGGCGATGCTTTTGGACGTGAAAGTGCCCCAGCTTCTTGAGCAGCCATTTGAACTGGCTAGGAAATTTGCGACTGTGTATCAGGTCTATCTCGTACTGAAGGGAACGTATACAATTGTTACCGCACCTGATGGCACGCAGCTTGTCAATACTACGGGCAACCCTGGTTTGGGAAAAGGCGGCAGCGGTGATGTTCTTTCCGGTATCCTGCTAGCCATGCTCATGCAGCATGAAGATCCTCTGGAAGCCATTGCAAACGGTGTCTATGTCCATGGAAGAGCGGCGGATGTCTTGGTAGAAGATGCACATTCGCAGCAAGATCTTTTGGCAACAGACCTGATGAAAGGGCTGGCCAAAGTCTTTCGTGACATTTCCTTATAACGGTGGCATGTTCTCTTTGTTCGCTTTATAGCTGACAAAGGAGTGTGACCATGAAGAAATTTGCTGGTATGATCGTCTTTGCTGCCTTTTTATTTTTATTGGCCGGATGCGGTGAGGCTTCTCAGGAAGATGTAGTGAAAAAGCTGGAAGAAACATCAGCTGAAATGAAAGGCTACAAAGCAGAAGCCACTATGAAGCTGAACACAGGAGAAGAACAGCAAGATTACGGAATTGATGTCTGGTATCAAAAAGATGACAATTACCGTGTCCTATTGAAAAATGGCACAGACGAACAAGGCAGCCAAGTTATTTTGCGAAATAAAGATGGTGTATTCGTGCTTACTCCGGCCATGAAAAAAAGCTTTAAATTTCAAAGCGAATGGCCTTATAACAGCAGTCAGCCTTACTTGTATCAATCACTCGTACAAGATGTGCTGAAAGACAGCAATGCGACGTTCGAAATGACAGAAGAGCACTACATTTTCCGTACGAAGACAACCTACCAGAATAATACGACGCTGCCGTATCAGGAAATTTATTTTAATAAGAAAACGTACACACCTGAATTGGTAAAAGTTTTGGATAAGGACAAAAAGCCAATGGTAGAAGTGAGCTTTGCATCGTTTAAGCTTGATCCGAAGTTTGAAGCGAAGGATTTTGAGCTGGAAAACAATATGACAAGCTCTGTATCAGGTACACCAGCATCCGCAGCGCCAGCTGAGCAGCAAGGATTGACTGTCCTTTACCCGACAGAAACGGCAGGAGCAACGCTGACAGAAGAGAAGGAAGTCAATGTAGACGGGCAGGAGCGCGTTATCCTCACTTATGAAGGGGAAAAGAACTTTACATTGATTCAAGAACCAGCAGATGTGTCTGATGCAGTGTCAGCTGCAGCGATTCCTGCATCAGGTGAGCCTTACAGTCTCGGGTTTACGGTCGGTGCTATTACTTCGTCCAGTTTGACTTGGACACAAAATGGCGTAGATTACATGCTTGCCAGTGAAGAATTGACACGAGAAGAGATTCAAGAAGTTGCCACTTCTATAAGCGGTCAAGCAATCAAATAACAAAGGAAGCAGACGACAATCGTCTGCTTTTTTATTTTCCTGTTATAATACATATAATAGACGAAGGTAAATTTTCTAGGAGATGACATGTAATGCAGATTGACCATTTTTATCGAGATTCCTGGGTAGAAATAAATCTTGATGATGTTGAATATAATATAAAGCAACTGGCAGAACATATCGGAGAAGATAAAGGAATTTATGCGGTAGTTAAAGCGAATGCATATGGACACGGGTATGTACAGATCGCACAGGCAGCGCTAAATGCAGGTGCATCAGCATTGGCAGTCGCTTTCTTGGATGAGGCGCTTCATCTGCGTCAAGCTGGAATCCAAGCCGCTATTCTCGTAATGGGAGCAACACGGCCGGAAGATGCTGCAATCGCTGCAGATCACGATATTACACTGACCTTTTATCGAAAGGATTGGCTGGAAGCAGTGCGTACGCAGCAACTGGCAAAAACGCTTCGTCTCCACATGAAGCTGGATACAGGAATGGGCAGAATCGGTTTTCGCACCTCGGAAGAAATTCGTTCCGTTGTCTCGTTACTGGAAGATCCATCTCTCCATCTAGAAGGGGTCTTCACACACTTTGCAACAGCAGACGAAGCAGATTTAGCTTACTTTGAAGGACAGCGTAGCAAGTTAGATGCATTGCTGAAAACGTTAAGGGAAGTATGGAATGATCCAATTACTATTCATACCGATAACAGTGCAGCCAGCATGCGCTTTGCTGCCGAAGAGTCGGATTATGTCCGATTTGGTATTGGTATGTATGGCCTTTATCCATCAAAGATAGTAAAGGAAGAGCATCCTATTTCACTCCGCCAAGCGTTTTCGCTGCACAGCCGGATTGTACATGTGAAACAGCTCGAAGCGCATGAAGCGGTAAGCTATGGAGCAACCTATGAAACAGACGGACCAGAATGGATCGGTACACTTCCTATAGGCTATGCAGATGGATGGATTCGTAAAATGCAAGGTTTTGAGGTGCTTGTAGATGGTAAACGAATGCCAATCGTTGGAAGGGTATGCATGGATCAATGTATGATAAAGCTCGATCAAGCGTACCCTGTTGGTACGGAAGTTGTTCTAATCGGAACGCAGCAAGGTGTATGTATCAGCATGGATGAAGCAGCAGATTGGGTTGAGACGATAAATTATGAAGTTCCATGTTTGATTGGTGCCCGGATGCCGCGCGTCTATAAACACGCCGGTCAGACTGTAGAAGTGGCAAATACACTGTATTCTGGCAGAACATTCTAATTTTCGGCAGGAAGTCAGCCTATCCCTTATACTTTTTGTTTAAAAAAGGTTTTTTTTATCAAAAAGTACCGGAGGGTCCTTTGCAAATAGCGCGCTCGGATGGTATGATGAGAGTGGATTTTTACAGAAACGACCCGAGCGAATTGGTGGAGGTGTATGGTTGTGTCCGAAGGCTTACAAGAAATCGTTGTAAAGCTGCCTAAGAAACTCCTAAATGAGGTGGATGGTTTGATGCAGAACAATAACAACAGTCTCGATCATTTCTTCTATCAAGCAACGAAATCATACGTGCAAGAAAGAAAAGATATCCGTGAAACCATGCAAAAAGGGTACATGGAAATGGCACGTATCAACTTAAATATCGCTTCAGAAGCTTTCCAAGCTGAAGAGGAGGCAGAAGTAACGTTAGAGCGCCTTGTAAGCGGGGTGTAGGCCTTTGATCGTAAAGAGAGGCGAAGTATATTTCGCCGACCTGTCCCCGGTAGTGGGATCAGAACAGGGGGGAGTGCGCCCGGTATTGGTCCTGCAGAATGACATCGGCAACCGTTTCAGCCCGACAGTCATCGTAGCGGCGATAACAGCGCAGATCCAAAAAGCCAAGCTGCCGACACATGTGGAGATTGATGCCAAGAAGTATGGTTTTGAACGGGATTCCGTCATTCTTCTGGAACAAATCCGAACAATTGACAAGCAGCGACTGACAGACAAAATCACACAGCTTGATACGCAAATGATGGAGAATATCAATCGAGCTCTCGAAATAAGTCTTGGCCTTACAGAGTTTTAGGTGCGGACCAGCCCTTACGGAAAACGTAAGGGCTTTTTTATATAATTTCAGTCATATTGGAAAATAGTATATACTAAACAGAGGCGCCATGTTGGCAAGGTGGTCTTATAGGTGTTAGATTAATAGTAGATTAAAGTGACCTTGAGCAAACGACTGCGGCTATTACAGCCTTTGACAAGGTGAACGTTACAATACGGGGGTTTCATGATGGCAAAGAAACTGAAGGAGATCTTGGTTGATAATAGTAACAACCTAGTTCATATGTGGCTCGAAGAAGTCGCAGAAAAGCAGAAGGAAGTCACAAATTCGTCTATTTCACAGGATCTTTTCGAGAATACGAATCGCGAATTCGTTAATATTATATTCGGCAGTGTGGAAAAAGAGAGCTTGACTTCTGATTTGGACAGATTTACAGAGCGTGTAATCAATCTGGGCTGGCCGCTTAGTTATTTAACAGATGGTTTACAGCTCTTTAAAAGGGTTGCGATTGAGTTTCTCATTGAGCATGAAGAGCTGGAAGTATCTGTTCCAGAAGTACTGCGAAATGTGGACGAGCTCGTCAATCCAGTCATCAATCAGCTAGTGAATGAATATTCCGGCAGCTGGGAGAATACCGTATCGCTTCAGCGAGTGGCATTGCAGGAGCTGTCAGCTCCGTTAATTCCTGTCATGGAGAATATAACCGTTATGCCGCTTATCGGAACAATCGATACGGAACGTGCTAAGTTTATTATGGAGAACTTATTAGACGGTGTTATCAAGCATCATGCCGAAGTTGTGCTGATAGATATTACCGGGGTGCCCGTCGTAGATACCATGGTGGCGCACCATATTATCCAAGCTGCAGAAGCGGTCAGATTGGTTGGTTCTACTTGTATCTTGGTAGGTATCCGGCCGGAGATCGCGCAGACAATCGTCAACTTAGGAATAGATCTTAGTAAGTTCCCGACGAAAAGTTCTTTGCGTAAAGGGTTTACTGCAGCATTAGAAATGACGAATCAGATGATCGTACAAACAAACAGCGAAGAACAGACTATAGAAGAGCTGATCGATTCGCTTGATAGGAGTGAACAATCGTGAGAATTCCAATATTGAAGCTGCACAATTACCTGCTGATCAGCATTCAGATTGATTTGGATGACCAAACTGCCATCCAATTTCAGGAAGACTTGCTCAATAAAATTCATCAGAGCGGTGCAACAGGGGTTGTCATTGATCTGACATCTGTAGATATTATTGATTCTTTCATCGCTAAAGTACTTGGCGACGTTGTGACGATGTCAGATCTAATGGGGGCAAAAGTCGTTTTGACAGGCATCCAGCCAGCTGTAGCAGTTACACTTATTGACTTAGGAATCCATTTGAATGAGGTAACAACAGCATTAGATTTAGAACAAGGATTAATTAAACTGCGCCAGGAACTGGAGGAGTGATCATGGACTTCAGAACCTGCGTAAATATACAGAAAGAATGGGACATTGTAGGCGCAAGACAGTTTGGCCGCGATTTTTCGAAAAAGCTTGGCTTTGGAATTGTTGACCAGGCTCGGATTGCGACTGCTATTTCGGAGCTTGCCCGTAATATCTACCTGTACGCCGGAAGCGGCAAGATTTGTTTTGATGAGGTAGAGAATGTCGGCTCACGCGGTATCTGCATTGTTTCCCTTGATACAGGTCCCGGTATAAAAGATATCAGTCAGGTTATGGAGGATGGTTTCTCCACGTCTGGAGGTCTGGGCGCAGGTCTTCCAGGTGTAAAACGTCTGATGGATGAATTCGATATCACATCAAAAGAAGGCGAAGGGACCGAGATCCGAGTCGTTAAATGGGTTCGCTAGAGGAGGATGATGCCAGGTGGATGCGCTAAAGCTAGATCTGTCTCACTATCGGCAATTGCTAAAGCAATATATCGATACACAAGATGAGTCTGCCTTGTACGAGGCAGAGCAAATTAGTAAACGCTCCATACAGCATAATATATCGCTGGAGGAGATCATCAACACACATATTAATGCGCTGGAAGGAATTTACCCAGATCTTCCGGAGAACATACAGCACTCGATGAGTTTTTTGCTGGAGGTTATGATTTCTTACGGTTTGGCACTGCAGGAATTCCAAGATTTGCGTGAATCACAGCTTGAGATCAAATCCGAGATTTCTGTGGCAGCTCGCATGCAAAACACATTGCTGTCGACAGTGAAGCCGGAGGTGGAGGGCTTTGACATTGGAGTTGTCAGTGTTCCGGCCAATCAGATGAACGGTGATTATCATCACTTTATTCATCATACGGACGGTACAGTCGGCATAACGGTGGCAGATGTAATTGGAAAGGGTATCCCAGCTGCGCTATGTATGTCCATGATCAAGTACGCGATGGAGAGTTTTCCTTCAGAGCATAAAAATCCGAGTGAAATATTAGAAAGTCTTAATCGAGTGGTGGAACGGAACGTCGACCCAAGTATGTTTATTACGATGTTCTATGCCCTTTTCAATCCGGCTGCCAGCACGATTTCCTATTCATCGGCCGGTCATGAGCCAGGCTTTTATTATCACGCTGCTGACGACACATTTGAGGAGATTCGAGCCAAAGGTGTCGTTCTTGGGGTGACAGATACAGCACAATATCGGCAGTATGAGAGAGAGATTCATGTTGGAGACATGATTATTCTGTTGACGGATGGTGTAACAGAGTGCCGCCAGGGTGATCGGTTTATAGAAAGTGAAGAAGTGCTTGAAGTAATTAAAAGCTTTTCCCATCTTCCGGCACAGGAACTGGTGGAGAGTGTGTACAGACATTTCGAGAAACTCCAGGATTTTCATCTTCGCGATGATTTCACATTAATTATTATCAAAAAAGATGTTTAAAAGAAGAACAAACGGGTATTACATAGGAATGGTAACTAGCCATTAGGAGGTACAGAATGAACTTAACTGTTGACGTACAAGAACAAGAAAACAAAGCAATTGTTCTTTTAGCTGGTGAAATAGATGCATATACTGCTCCTAAATTGAAAGAAACACTTTTGTCGCTTACTGAGAAACAAGGTAACAAAGTGGAAGTGAATTTGGAGCAAGTGAATTATATGGACAGTACTGGATTAGGCGTATTCGTGAGCGGATTAAAGTCGACAAAAGAGAACAACAGTGAATTGAAGCTCGTACAGCTGCAAGACCGTGTATACCGTTTGTTCGAGATTACAGGCTTAATCGATGTGATCGATGTTGACAAAACAGTACAAGGTGGCTATTAATTATGGAATCTTTCGATTTTATCGAGATTAAAGTACCGGCAAAACCAGAATATGTAGGTGTAATACGTCTGACTTCTTCAGGAGTCGCAAATCGGATGGGCTTTTCCTATGAAGATATTGAGGATCTGAAGGTAGCGATATCTGAAGCTGTAACAAACACTGTGAACCATGCTTATGAAAAAGATGAAGATGGCGAAGTTACGATTGGTTTCGGTGTTTATGAAAATCGGCTTGAAGTGATGGTTGCAGATCATGGAGGCAGCTTTAATTTAGATCAAGTGAAGCAGAACATTGGCCCTTATGAAGCCGCAGAACCCATCGAACAACTAAGGGAGGGCGGATTCGGCTTATTCCTGATTGATGCGTTGATGGACAAAGTGGAAATCAACAGTGATTCCGGAGTGATCGTCCTCATGACGAAATACCTTCATGAAAATGAGGTGGGGCTAGATGACGACCAAATCTCAACCACACAATAACCGTGAGGATGAGGTTTATACATGGATAGATCATCTGCAAAAGAATCCCACAGATGAAGAAATCCAAGAAAAAATCGTACTCACATACAAAGATCTCGTTGTATCTATAGCACGAAAATATTCAAAAAACAGTTCCATTCATGAAGATTTGGTTCAAGTCGGTATGCTCGGTTTACTTGCTGCAATCCGCCGTTATAACCCGGAATTCGGCAAGTCCTTTGAATCATTTGCTATTCCTACAATTATTGGGGAAATCAAGCGTTTCATCAGGGACAAAACATGGAGTGTCCATGTTCCGCGACGCATCAAGGAGCTTGGCCCGAAGATTCGTAAGGCAATCGATGAATTGACAACTTCTAATCAACATTCCCCGACAGTAGCAGAAATCGCTGCCTATCTGGAAGTATCTGAAGAGGATATTCTAGAGACCATGGAGATGGGGAAAAGCTATAAAGCATTGTCTGTTGATCGAAAAATAGAAGCTGACTCGGACGGAAGCACAGTAGCAATCCTTGATTTGGTAGGTTCTCAGGATAATGGCTACGAAGATATTGACCGCAGAATGCTGTTGGAAAAAGTACTGCCAATCCTTAGTGAACGGGAGCAGGAAATTCTTCGCTGCACTTATTTTGAAAACATGAGCCAAAAAGATACAGGAGAAAGACTCGGTATTTCTCAGATGCACGTGTCGCGTCTTCAGCGGAGAGCACTGCGGAAATTGCGGGAAGCTCTGCAAGCTGAAGGTGCTGACAATCTTGATTGAATCTTATCAGCATATGGATGTATCTGCATTTCAAGAGCCTAAGAAAGGCAACTATTACTGTGGGGACAGTTATTTCTACCATGAATCAGAGCATGAATTTATTTGTGTGCTGGCAGATGGGCTTGGCAGCGGGGAATTCGCTAAAGAGTCCTCGCAGGTAGTCGTCGATGTCATTCGAGACCACGTTCATAGCGGTATTGATGAATTAATTAGAAAATCAAATGAAGTGTTAATAGGAAAACGAGGCGTCGTTCTCGGTATTTTGAAAGTGGACTACCGTTCAGAAACATACTCCTTCACATCGATTGGTAACATCGGAATTATGACTGTTACAGGCGGTAAAAAGGAGCGATGTATTCCCAGCCAGGGATTCCTTGCCGGTTATCCTCGGAAATACAAAGTTTCCCGCGGACTGCTGCAGGACGACATGATATTCATCATGTTCTCTGATGGTGTTACGGATAATGAACTGACTCATCATCTTTTCAAAGAAAAGGATGTCAGAAAACTACGTGACATGTTCGCTTGTTCAAAACAGAAACCTAATAAGGACGACGTCACTTTAATAGCGATGAAATATACAGAGTAGGATCAGTACCCACATAATGGTGCTGATCCTTTTTTTTATCTATTCGGCAATTCTGCTACAATAGTTATATTAGAAGTCAGGAGGAGCAAAATTGGAAGCTACTATACAAGACAGACTCATCCAATGGGTCGAAAAAGAAACAGCAATCAAGCAATCATCTGTTAAACAAGTTATCCATCTGCTGGAAGAGGGAAATACGGTACCATTTATTGCGAGGTACCGAAAAGAACAAACAGGTGCACTTGATGAAGTAGAAATTAAAGCCATTCAAGATAAATGGGAATATGCACAGCAGCTTCATCAACGGAAGACGGAAGTAATTCGCTTAATTGAAGAGCAAGGAAAGCTGACAGACAGCCTGAAAAACGATATCAAAGCCGCTATGCAGCTGCAGCGTATTGAAGACTTATATCGTCCATACAAGCAGAAGCGCCGTACAAAGGCGACAATTGCCAAAGAAAAAGGGTTAGAGCCTCTTGCAAAAGCTTTGTATGAGCAGACAATAGAGAGCCCAGAAAAAGAAGCAGGAGAATATCTTGATTCTGAAAAAGAATTACATACGGCGGAGGATGTGCTGCAAGGTGCCAGCGACATTATGGCAGAATGGATCAGCGAGCAGCCCGCATTTCGTGACTATATTCGTGACAAAACAGAAAAGGCTGGTGTTCTGCTTACGAAAGTAAAGAAAGCAGAAGAAGATGAGAAGGGCATTTTTGAGATGTATTATGCTTATCAAGAGCCGGTGCGTCAGATGGCATCTCACCGGGTATTGGCCGTCAACCGCGGAGAGAAGGAAGGTATTTTACGAGTTACCGTTGAACCGCCTGCCGATGTCATCCTAGCATATTTGAAACGTAAAATTATCAAACAGCGAACATCATCTCCGGTTGTATCCGTTTTGCATGCAGCAATCGAGGATAGTTACAAAAGACTGATCCAGCCGTCTGTAGAACGTGAAATACGCACAATGCTCTCAGAGAAAGCAGAGGAGCAGGCAATTAAAATCTTCTCTGAAAACTTGAAAAACCTTTTGCTGCAACCTCCATTAAAGGGGCGGGTGGTGCTAGGGGTTGACCCAGCATTCCGCACAGGCTGTAAGCTGGCTGTCATTGATGAGACGGGGAAACTGCTAGAGAAAAATGTCATTTACCCAACAGCTCCGAAACATGATATAAAAGGGGCTAGCCGTGTTGTTGAAAATATGCTGGAGAAATATGATGTCCAGTTAATAGCAGTCGGGAACGGAACGGCTTCTCGTGAAACAGAACAATTTATAGCCGATGTTATCCGAGATTCAAAACGTGATGTTGCTTATATTATCGTAAATGAGGCAGGTGCAAGTGTCTATTCCGCCTCAGAATTAGCCAGAAAAGAATTTCCGGAACTGCAAGTGGAAGAGCGGAGTGCAATCTCTATAGGGCGCCGTATTCAAGATCCACTCGCAGAACTGGTTAAGATTGACCCGAAATCTATCGGAGTAGGCCAGTATCAGCATGATGTAGGACAGAAGAAGCTGAACGATTCTCTTGGCTTTGTTGTCGAAACAGCAGTTAACCAAGTCGGCGTGAACGTGAACACAGCTTCAGAATCTCTGTTGCAGTATGTATCTGGTTTTAGTAAAACAGTAGCAGCTAATGTTGTGAAGCAGCGTAATGAGGTTGGTAAGTTTACTTCCCGTAAGCAGCTGAAGTCCATACCTAGATTAGGAAGCAAGACGTATGAGCAGAGTATCGGGTTTCTTCGTGTACTAGATGGAGAAGAACCTCTGGATCGTACGCCAATCCACCCCGAGAGCTATAGTGTTACAAAACAGCTGCTTAAACGGCTGAATGCGGATGTGACGGATATTGGAAGTAAACAGCTGCAAGAGAAGCTCTCTCAGATTCTAGTAGAAGAAACTGCTGCAGAATTACAAATCGGAGAACTTACATTGCAGGATATTGTACAAGCACTCAATCAACCAGGGAGAGATCCGCGGGATGATTTGGCACAGCCATTATTAAAGCAAGATGTACTAGCAATGGAAGACTTGAAAGAAGGCATGGAACTTCAAGGTACGGTCCGTAACGTAGTTGATTTTGGTGTGTTCGTGGATATAGGGGTCAAACAAGACGGACTCGTTCATATTTCTAAGATGTCGAATAAATTTGTAAAACACCCGATGGATATTGCATCAGTAGGAGATGTCGTTACTGTTTGGGTTGATAAGGTGGATATTGACAAACAACGGATTGCTCTTACAATGGTGAAGTAACAGCAACAGGGGGAAAGCCTCTGTCCTGAGCAGGGCAGGGGCTTTATCCGTCGTTGGATTGCTGTTTTCTTTTATAGAAGAACCAGCATTGGTTCAATACTTTTAATTGATTTACGTTTTTCGTAAGGAAAGCTTGGGATAGTTGATTTTTTAACCAATTAGGCATTCTTTTACCTCCTGCAGCCCATAGATGTAGGGAAAAATGAATGTCTGCAGCATCATATGCAGAACAGCAACAGGAGGTGCACGAACATTGAGAGAAATAACGATGCAAAATCTCCAGCAAGTTGTAGAAGAGATTTCCGTTGATTGGTTCCATAAACCATTTAAAGATACAGCTAGATATAATAATCGTCTGCGAACTACCGGAGGGAGGTATTTGCCAGGTACACGAGTTATTGAGATCAATCCTAAGTATCTGGCAGAACTGGGGCAGGAAGAAACAATCGGGATAATTAAGCACGAACTATGTCATTATCATCTTCATATAGAAGGAAAGGGTTACGGGCACCGAGATCCAGAATTCCGTGAACTTCTGAAGAGAACAAAGTCTCCGCGCTTTTGCAGCATGCTGCCATCTATGAAAGAAAAGCAGCTGTACACTTATATATGTTCAAAATGCGGACACGTTTATAAACGCAAAAAGGCCGTTAACCTACGTAAATACGGATGTGGCAAGTGCGGCGGAAAGCTTAAAAAGACTGATAAAAGGGGGCTTACAGAGGCTTAATAAGAAAAAGAGTAAAAAAGTTAGCGAAAAGTGTTGACGTCTTCGTCAATACATGATAAATTTATTAAGCCGTCGACGAACGGTAACAAAATAAGACGAACAGCAACGAAAAATAAATTGCAAAAAGCAATTGACAGTTGCCGAGAGATGTTGTAAAATACATAGAGTCGTCACCAAACGATAAACATTATTCCACAGTAGCTCAGTGGTAGAGCTATCGGCTGTTAACCGATCGGTCGCAGGTTCGAATCCTGCCTGTGGAGCCAGTGGAGAAGTACTCAAGTGGCTGAAGAGGCGCCCCTGCTAAGGGTGTAGGTCGTGTAAGCGGCGCGAGGGTTCAAATCCCTCCTTCTCCGCCATCTCAAATGGCCCGTTGGTCAAGCGGTTAAGACACCGCCCTTTCACGGCGGTAACACGGGTTCGAATCCCGTACGGGTCATCGTTTTTATAACGAGTCTGTTTTAAGGCTCGGTCCGGTAGTTCAGTTGGTTAGAATGCCTGCCTGTCACGCAGGAGGTCGCGGGTTCGAGTCCCGTCCGGACCGCCATATTATTTTTATTATTGGGCTATAGCCAAGCGGTAAGGCAACGGGTTTTGGTCTCGTGATCGTTGGTTCGAATCCAGCTAGCCCAGCTTACTTTTATTGTGAGCCATTAGCTCAGTTGGTAGAGCATCTGACTTTTAATCAGAGGGTCGAAGGTTCGAGTCCTTCATGGCTCATCTGCTTAAAGTGAAGATGATCTTATAGATCTGCCGGTGCTGTGCATCATACGCAGCATTTTTCTTTTGACTTTAAGCGGTCGTGGCGGAATGGCAGACGCGCTAGGTTGAGGGCCTAGTGGGTGAATAACCCGTGGAGGTTCAAGTCCTCTCGGCCGCACCAATAAAAAGTAAAAAAAAGATGTTGACAAGCTGAAGACAGCATGATACAATATAAAAGTTGTTCTTATTAATAAGCGCCCGTAGCTCAATTGGATAGAGCGTTTGACTACGGATCAAGAGGTTAGGGGTTCGACTCCTCTCGGGCGCGCCATTATCTCTTCGGGAAGTAGCTCAGCTTGGTAGAGCACTTGGTTTGGGTCCAAGGGGTCGCAGGTTCGAATCCTGTCTTCCCGACCAGATACACCAAACTTCTCAATCTAACATTCTAATATGCGGGTGTAGTTTAGTGGTAAAACCTCAGCCTTCCAAGCTGATGTCGAGGGTTCGATTCCCTTCACCCGCTCCATATTATGGGCCTATAGCTCAGCTGGTTAGAGCGCACGCCTGATAAGCGTGAGGTCGGTGGTTCGAGTCCACTTAGGCCCACCATAATATTGATCTTTGAAAACTGAACAAAACAACCAATTACGAACTAAACGACATGGTCTTTTATAAGACCAACGTCAGCGCAAGAAGCAAAGCATCACACTTTCATGGAGAGTTTGATCTTGGCTCAGGACGAACGCTGGCGGCGTGCCTAATACATGCAAGTCGAGCGCAGGAAGCTAGATGACCCCTTCGGGGTGATTCTAGTGGAATGAGCGGCGGACGGGTGAGTAACACGTGGGCAACCTGCCTGTAAGACTGGGATAACTCCGGGAAACCGGGGCTAATACCGGATAGTATTTTCTTTCTCCTGATTGAAAATGGAAAGACGGTTTCGGCTGTCACTTACAGATGGGCCCGCGGTGCATTAGCTAGTTGGTGGGGTAATGGCCCACCAAGGCGACGATGCATAG
>NZ_OBEK01000001.1 GCF_900215625.1 Terribacillus aidingensis | reverse complement strand
GAAACCGTCTTTCCATTTTCAATCAGGAGAAAGAAAATACTATCCGGTATTAGCCCCGGTTTCCCGGAGTTATCCCAGTCTTACAGGCAGGTTGCCCACGTGTTACTCACCCGTCCGCCGCTCATTCCACTAGAATCACCCCGAAGGGGTCATCTAGCTTCCTGCGCTCGACTTGCATGTATTAGGCACGCCGCCAGCGTTCGTCCTGAGCCAAGATCAAACTCTCCATGAAAGTGTGATGCTTTGCTTCTTGCGCTGACGTTGATCTTATAAAAGACCATGTCGTTTAGTTCGTAATTGGTTGTTTTGTTCAGTTTTCAAAGATCAATGACTGCCGTTCGACAGTAAATACATAGTATCACCATTATCCGTACCTGTCAACATAGATTCAAAGAGAAATAGAATAAATGCGAGAAAAGCGTCGTAACGCCTTCCTCAGCATCTTTTCACCTTACTTGAATACCAATTCACCTTTCCATTCCAGCATACCGCCATCCATGTTAATGACATCATAGCCTTGGTTCTCCATGAACAAAGCAGTATTCATGCTGCGATGACCGCCCCGGCATACAAGTACATACGTATCTTCTGTCGGCAGCTCTGCCAGCTTCTCTGGCACTTGCTGCATCGGAATATGAATTGCGCCTGGTATCATCCCATGCTCAACTTCTTCATCTTCCCTAACGTCAATTATCTTATAAGAAGTTCCTTTTTCGACTAGTTCATCTAATTCTTCCGGTTGTATATTACGCAATGGTTCCCCTCCTTTTCAAAATAGGTAAGTCCCCTCCGTCATACGGAAGGGACTGTTGTTTTAATTTGCTACTACGTTCACTAGCTTGCCTGGAACAACAATTACTTTACGAACCGTCTTTCCTTCAAGCCAGCTTGCCATTTGATCATTGGAAAGGGCAATTTTCTCTAATTCTTCTTTTGAAGCATCATGCGGCACCAACACTTTTGCCCGCAGTTTGCCCATTGCCTGTAATACAATTTCTACTTCTTGTTCAATAAGTTTCGACTCATCATATACAGGCCAAGCTGCATAAGTGATTGTATCTTCATGACCCAGCTTACTCCACAGCTCTTCCGTAAGATGCGGTGCAACAGGAGATAGCATCTTCACAAAACCTTCCGCAAATTCCTGCGGGACAACAGAAGCTTTATAGCAGTCATTGATGAACACCATCATTTGAGAGATACCTGTGTTAAAGCGCAGCGCCTCGAAATCCTCTGTCACTTTTTTCACTGTTTCGTGGTAGCTCTTTTGCAGTTCATCCGCTTCTGTATCTTGGATTTTATCAGAAAGCTCTCCTTCTTCTGTTACAAATAGACGCCATACGCGATCAAGGAAGCGGCGGGAACCGTCTAACCCATTCGTAGACCACGCAATAGAAGCATCCAAAGGACCCATGAACATTTCATACATACGAAGCGTATCCGCACCATGCGATTCAATGACATCATCCGGGTTTACAACATTCCCTTTGGATTTACTCATCTTCTCGTTATTTTCACCAAGAATCATACCTTGGTTATACAGCTTCTGGAAAGGTTCTTTCGTTGGTACTACACCAATATCGTATAAGAATTTGTGCCAGAAACGCGCATAAAGCAAGTGGAGCACAGCATGCTCTTGTCCACCGATATAAACGTCCACCGGAAGCCATTCCTTCAGTGTGTCGAAGTCAGCAAGTTTATCTGTATTTTCCGGATCGATATAACGAAGGAAGTACCAGCTGCTGCCTGCCCATTGCGGCATTGTATGTGTTTCGCGCTTCCCTTTCATACCTGTTTCCGGATCTGTTACATTTACCCAGTCAGTAATGTTAGCAAGAGGTGACTCACCAGTACCTGAAGGCTTAATTTCATCTGTTTTCGGAAGAACAAGCGGCAGCTCTTCTTCCGGAACGCCTGTCATAGAGCCATCTTCCCAATGGATAACTGGGATTGGTTCTCCCCAATAACGCTGACGGCTGAATAACCAATCGCGCAGGCGATAGCTGACTTTCTTTGATCCATGATTGTTTTCTTCCAGCCATTCGATTGCAGCAGTGATTGCTTCTTCTTTATTCATCCCATTTAAGAAATCAGAATTAATATGAGCTCCTTCGCCAGTATGTGCTTCTTTTTCGATGTCAGCACCTTCGATTACAGCTTTAATCGGCAGATTGAAAGCTTTGGCAAATTCATAATCACGCTCATCATGAGCCGGCACTGCCATGATAGCTCCAGATCCGTAGCTCATTAGAACATAATCAGCAATCCAGATTGGCATTTTTTCGCCATTAACAGGGTTAATGGCATAAGCACCAGTAGATACGCCCGTTTTTTCTTTCGCAAGGTCGGTACGCTCCAGATCACTTTTCGCCGCTACCTCCTGCTTATACGCATCAACAGCTTCTCGCTGCGCTTCAGTTGTAATCGTATCAACAAGCGGATGTTCTGGAGAGATAACAGCAAAAGTTGCTCCGAATAGTGTATCCGGACGTGTAGTGAATACATCAAAACTTTCTTCTGTTCCATCAATACGGAAGGTCACTTCTGCACCTTCAGAACGTCCGATCCAGTTACGCTGCATTTCTTTTAGATTTTCCGGCCAATCAAGTTCATCAAGATCCTCCAGTAAACGATCTGCATAAGCAGTTATACGAAGCACCCATTGCTTCATCGGCTTGCGAATGACAGGATGGCCGCCTCGTTCACTCTTCCCATCAATAACTTCTTCATTGGAAAGTACTGTGCCCAGCGCTGGACACCAGTTCACAGCCACTTCATCTACATAAGCAAGTCCTTTTTTATACAATTGAAGGAAAATCCACTGCGTCCATTTATAATAATCCGGATCTGTTGTGTTAATTTCACGATCCCAGTCATAAGAGAAACCTAGCTCTTTAATCTGTCTAGTAAAAGTAGCAATATTCTTCTTCGTAAATTCCTCTGGATCATTACCTGTATCAAGCGCATACTGCTCTGCCGGAAGTCCAAATGCATCCCAGCCAATTGGATGAAGTACTTCATAACCTTGCATCCGTTTCATACGGGAAAGTATATCTGTTGCCGTATAACCTTCCGGGTGACCGACGTGCAGACCTGCCCCAGATGGATACGGGAACATATCCAGAGCGTACATCTTCGGTTTTTCCGAGGAAGTATCTGTTTTAAATGTTTTGT
Source organism: Terribacillus aidingensis (assembly GCF_900215625.1). Classification (GTDB taxonomy): domain Bacteria; phylum Bacillota; class Bacilli; order Bacillales; family Amphibacillaceae; genus Terribacillus; species Terribacillus aidingensis. Next base: position 1,112,571 of record NZ_OBEK01000001.1, on the reverse strand, counting down.
TTTCTTCCCAATAAGCTTGCCATTTCTTTTCGATTTCATGATGGTTGAATGACATATCGTGTGCCTCCTGTACTCTCTTCAACTTGAACAATCTGACCGTGAAACAAAGAAAAAGCCTCTCATCCCAATAATGGGACGAGAGACTTCTCCCGCGGTACCACCCAACTTTAGCGCAAATGCGCTCGCTCGACATTCCTTAACGCGGAAAACGGCAAAAAGTACTGGCAGTTCCCTTTTGCAATTATGAAGGCGAGTTCACAAGCCGCTGGGACGGCTTGCACCAAAAGCGCCGTCTCTCTAGACCGAGCAAAGCTTGCTACTGCTCCTTCTCCTCATCGTTCACAGTATTGTTGTGTTCAGTGTACGAAACAGTCCCGCGTTTGTCAAGATTCGGCGGCTTCTGTCTGAAATACAGCAACTGCTTCCTGCAAGTCATTCGTTACGCGCTCGAGTTCGCCGACTGTTACAGCCAGCTGTTCATAAGCTTCATATTGTTCATTTGTCGAATGATGAACAATATCCGTTTTGGCTGTGTTTTCCTGCAAAGTGCTGTTGATTTGCGCCACTCGGGACAACACGTCACCGCCGAGGCGTTCTGACTGCACATTTCCGCTTTGAATTTGCTGCAGCCGACCAGATATAGCTTGAAACTTATCTTCTATCTCGACAAAGGACGTTTCCATACTCTCCATCGATGCAGCCTCTGCTTTAGCCAGCTCATTTCCAAACTGAACAGCTTCCGATAGATTCATTGTGCCTTGGCGAATTGCACCGACCGATCTATATATAGCATCTGCAGAAACTTTTGATTCATCCGCAAGCTTCCGAATTTCATCTGCTACAACTGCGAAGCCTTTCCCGGCTTCCCCAGCCCGCGCAGCCTCTATTGCTGCATTCAAAGCAAGTAAATTGGTCTGCTCTGCCACAGATGAAACGGATGCAACCATTTGTTCTATTTGGTGAGAATACTGTGTAAAGTCTCGAAGTGAGGCTTCCATCAGTTCTCTGCTCTCGTTATTCTTTATAGTAAGCTGCTGTTGATTCACAACTGTTTCCCGGCCGCGCATGGCAGCTCCAGACGCAAGTTTGCCGAGCTCCACGGTTTCTGTCGCAAATACACTGTTCGCTTTGCCTTGCTTGTCCATCTGCTCAATCAGTTCCACCGTCTGCTGAAGATCAGCAGATATACGCTGCGAACCAGAAGTAATTTCCCCTACAGAAGCAGCAATGTTATTATGCAGCGATTGAAGATTGTGATTATCCTTATCAATCTCTTGTGACATTACAGCTACCTCATTACTTGCTTTCTCGATGGAACCAATCAGCCCTTTCAGCTGTTCTGTCATTTGCCCGAATGCATCATTCATTTGTTTTATTTCAAAAGAACCAGCCTTACCTATCGGCTCTACAGTCAAATCACCGGCAGCAATTTGATTCGTCCTGGAAGCAAGAGCCAACAAAGGATCCGCAATGGATTTACTTGTTCTTCTGGAGATATAATTTGTTACGACGATAAGCAGCAGGACACCGATTAAAGACACTACAATGACAAATGTTATTTGATTTTGCAAAGCTAGCTGTTCATCCTCATAAGCTGCCGTACTATAGGCGTTCGCCATGTAGACATCATTCAGCAGCCCTTCTACGCGGCTGGATAACCGCAGCGCCTCCATCTCGTTCACATTTGTCAGAAGACTTGTTACATCGCTTTGCCATTCATCATACTTCTCCTTGCCCGCCTCCAGGTATACTGCAGACTGTCCCTCAGAAGAAGATAAAAGCTGTTCAAAACTTGATTCACTTTGATCTAAATAGGTACGCAAGTCTGCTGCTGATGTTTCCGTTCGTATCGTGGAAGTATTCCGCAAAACTTGCCCGGCGTTATGCAGCTCACTGTCGAGCTGCTGCAGCTGGAGCAGATGCTGTACTTGTTCGTAGCTGGAAGCATTAATACGAATCATACTCATAATGATGAAAGCAATCAGTACAAAAGCAAGCGCACTTGTACAAATAGATTGCCACAATAGTTTCCGTGTGAGTTTCATTTGGCTCGCTCCGCTTCTATCAGCTTTTGAGTAGCAGCATGGACTTTGCCCTCCACTTTATCCGTGATGCTGACAACTGCAATTGAACTTAATCCAACTGCCTGCTCTTTCAAGCCTAAACTCGTATCACTTGGCAGCTCTTCGCCTTTGTCATCCTTCTTGAGCAGCTCAAAGATAATATGATCAACTTGCAGCATAGCCGATGTGACGACTGCATCAGGTTCCAGATAGGCTTGATCTCCGCCAGCTCCAATTGCATAAACATGCGCCAGTGCAGCTTGCGTTATCATCGCCTTTCCTGCTTTTCCAGGATCGGCAAAAAGGACATCCGCTCCTTCTTTCAGCAGTTCCTTCGATAACTGATTTCCAGCACCCTGATCATCAGGCGACGCTTCTCGGACTAAAAGTTCCGTGTCCGAATTGGTTTTTTCAATTCCTTTCCTAAAGCCTGTCAAATACGAACTTTCCGGCTCTCCAATAAATCCTGTTTTTCCGCTTTTAGTGATTGTTGCTGCTGTTACGCCTGCCAGATAGCCGGCCTCTTCTGTATTGAATTGGTAGCCGAACAGATTATCCGCTTTTAAATCAGTTCCAAAGCTTATGTATGTTATGTCAGGATTGGCTTTGGCCTGTTCAGCGACAGCGTCTCCTGCTCCAGCTTCAAGCGTAATAATCATATTCATCCCTTCACCCGCAAGCTCCTCCAGTGCTTTTTCGTATGACATGACTGCTGTAACTTCTTTGTATGTATAAATAATATCGAGCCTGTCTCTTGCTTTTGTAAGCCCATCGATTGCCAGGTCATTCAATTCCTGATCTCCGAGACCTGCTTCTGTAAGAACGACCCCCACACGTTTCTCTTCATCCAATTTAGCTGCAGCTGGGTTAGCAGCACACCCGGCTAAATAGCAGAGGATGAGGACGCATATAGGTATTAGGATGCGCTTATACATGTATTTGTGCTCCCTCCTTGTTATTCCCCCTCCTACTATGGTCCTTATTCCGACAAGTTTCTACATACCTTCCGTTAAGTGTTTGTAAATTTTGTTTTACAAAAGAGTGATTTGGTTTGCTAAATAGTCATAGGTAGCGTAAAAATAAGAGAGAACAATTTGTCAGAGAGAGGATTCATGGAAATGTTAAAACATGTTATTGCTTACGCGCACGAACTGATGGAACAAGTAATTCATCCAGGAGATACCGTCATTGATGCAACTTGCGGCAACGGAAACGATACACTCGTGCTGAGCCGGTTAGTTGGAGATGAAGGAAAGGTGCTGGCATTCGATATACAGGAACAAGCAATCGAAATGACAAGCAAACACCTGACGATGCATGATGTTACAAACACAACGTTGATCCTGGACAGCCACCAGCGCGTCGACCATTATATAACCGCTGAGGATGAAGGAAAACTTGCGGGCGCTATTTTTAACCTCGGTTATCTCCCAGGCAGCAGCAAAGCCATTACAACAAATGCTGAAAGTACTATTACAGCTATTGAGAAAATTCGCCACAGTATGAAACCTGGAGGAAGAATAGTACTCGTTGTCTATCATGGTCATGCGGAGGGCGCCATTGAGAAAGAAGGTTTGCTCGCGCACGTAAAAGAGTATGATCAAAAGCAGTACGCTGTCTTGCAGTACCGCTTCCTTAACCAAAAAAATAATCCCCCGTTCATTATTGCCATTGAGAAGAAAAAGAAAAAATGAAAGAAGCGCGACACCCCTAACTAATCGGGGTACGCGCTTCTTTCATTTTGTTATATGCTTTTACGTTTAGGTGGAAGAATTTTGACTTATTCCCACTTGCACGCAGCAAAGATTTTATCATTTGCTTGCCATCTGCTAACAGGCTCACTTTCCGGTCTGCTAAATACAGTCCTACAAGACCATGATGCACCATCTCATGGAAGGATGCATGCGGAAGCTTCTGAACACTTTCATTGGTCCGGTCAATGAAATAGAGAAGTCTTTCACGCATCTCCTCAGAATCTCTGTAGTAATGGCAGAAATTCAAATCGCCTTCTTCTTCGTCTTCCATTTGGTCGATATAGTAATCCAGCAGAATATGCAATCCTTGCATGTAAGGAAAATAACTGCGGTAAATATCATCTGCCAGCTGGTGATGGAGTTCCATCCCCATACCGTATGACACAAAACAGAATATACCTAACGTGGACCCGCTGCAGGCAGAGAATTCGTACCAGCTCAAATCCTGATAGTCCGCATGGTGGTCAGCGAACCAATTTGTAAGGCGTTCAATCCTTTCTTCTTTTGCAACGTGCTTGTGCACTTGCAAGTCACCATATAAACCAGATAACTTCAACAAATACGGCTGGATAATCTTCAGATTCGGCTGCTTGCCTAAAATTGTCTGACATGTAGACACGAGCGCATGCAAGTAACCGCCATCTTCCCGTTCTTCTCGCAGTGCATAATAATCTTTTAACGGCTCGCCAGGCTTCAGCGCATCCAGCATTGATTGGTGCAGCAGACGAAAATCATCCGGATCGAGCGAAGTACTGCGGTCACATAGATTATCTAGATAGTCACTGATTGTTTGATAAGCAATAATAAATTTAATCGATTGTTTCCATGCATCTCCAGCGAGCAGGCTGTATACAGCTCCGCCTTGGCAGTGGAATCGCTTCGTTCGAATACTTTCCAAAGCTTGTTTACGAAGTTCCGGATTAGGAATTGCCTCAGCTCGTTCCGTCCACACTTCTAATTCTTTATGTACTTCCGGGAAAATTTTCCGATATACTTGATGCATAAGTAAAACTGATGACTTCGGTATTTGTTGGGCCATAATAATTTCGCTCCTCGAATTCCGGGATTATCTCTTTCTTTCTAAAAAAACCAGTAAGTCTATAAGAACATAAACGAAAGGAGTATTCAAATGATTTACGAATACGACAAGAAACGTCCACATGTTCATAAGGAAGCTTATGTAGCTCCTGATGCTGTTATCACAGGAGATGTCACGATTAAAAAGGATGCAAGCATTTGGTTTAAAACAGTGATTCGGGGAGATGTTGCTCCCGTAGTAATTGGCGAAGGAGCCAATGTACAAGATCTTTGCGTGCTTCACCAAAGTCCTGACCTGCCTCTTATTATAAAGGAAGGTGCCACAATTGGTCACCAAGTTACACTGCATTCATGCACAATTGGTGAAAATTCTCTTGTAGGAATGGGTTCACTTGTACTGGATGGCGCGATTATTGAAGATGGCGCATACCTTGGTGCAGGTTCCCTCGTGCCTCCCGGAAAGACGATACCTGCGGGCAAACTCGCCTTTGGCAGACCAGCAAAAGTTGTGCGGGATTTGACTGATGCTGATTACCAGGATATGAATCGCATCCGTATGGAATATATAAACAAAAGCAAGCAGTATAAAGAGACAACATAAAAAAAGCCGTTCCTGCTTCAGGAACGGCTTTTCTACTTAAGTAGTCTGCAATTTGCTTCCTACTTTATCAACTTTTTGGAACTCTGCAAAGTCATATTTGCGCTCTACATAGATTTGATGCCATAGCATGAAGGCAAGTACAGTCCATATCTTACGGCTGTAATCCCCTTTTCCTTGGCAGTGCGCCTCAAGTAAATTCAAAATATAATCTTTATGCAGCAAATGATCTGTCTGACTTTCGCGAATCAATGTTTTCGCCCAGCTGTTTAGTTCGTTCTTCAGCCAATGGCGCATTGGTACCGGGAAGCCTAGTTTCTTACGATTTAGTACGTGATCCGGCACAATACCCTCTACCGCTTCACGCAGCAAGCTTTTCGTCGTGTTGTTTGCTATCTTCAGATCTTCCGGAATTTCACGCGCAACACGGAATACTTCTTTATCAAGGAAAGGCACGCGCAGCTCAAGTGAGTGCGCCATCGTCATTTTATCTGCTTTCAACAAGATGTCTCCACGCAGCCATGTATGAATGTCGATGTATTGCATCTGATCAACGAGTGATTCATTTTTAACGTTCTCATATAACGGTGCTGTTAACTGCTGATAACTAATGGAACTATCATATGTTTTCAATAGTTTTTGCAAGTCATGTTTCTCGAACATTTTTGCATTACCGATATAGCGGTCTTTTAGAGGTGTTGTACCGCGCTCTAAGAAACTCTTTCCGCGCACACCTTCCGGAAGAACCTTCGCTACACGGTTAAGCAGCGCTTTAGCAGGACCAGGAATGCTGTCAAACATACGCAGTGATTCTGGTTCACGATAAATATTATATCCGCCGAATAGCTCATCAGAACCTTCACCAGACAGCGCAACTGTCACATGCTTACTCGCTTCTCTCGCTACGAAATACAGCGCGATTGCAGATGGATCCGCTAATGGGTCATCCATATGCCACATAATTTTCGGAAGCTTCTCTAAATACTCTTCTGGTGTAATAATATGCGAATAGTTCTCCACGCCGATTTTCTCAGCTGTTTCTTTCGCCACATCCACCTCAGAGAATCCTTCGCGCTCAAATCCTACCGAGAAAGTTTTCAAGTTCGGGTTAAATTGCTTGGCAATTGCTACAATAATCGATGAGTCAATTCCGCCGGAAAGGAACGATCCGACCGGCACATCACTGCGCATATGTTTGCTGACAGAATCATGCAGCACATCTTGGATGCGTGTAATCCAAGCTTGCTTGTCCATGATTTTCGGAGAGAATGTTGCATGCCAGTAGCGATGGAATTCTATCGGCTCCCCGTCACGCTTTACAAAGTAATGACCAGGTTCCACTCGCTTAATGCCTTCTGTCATCGTAAGCGGTTCCGGTACATACTGATAGCTCAAATACTGCTGCAGTGCCTCTGTGTCGACTGTCTCTGTTTCTTCAAGAAGTGTAATACTCTTCTTCTCTGATGCAAAGAAGATTTCCTCGTCTGTTTCTTTGTAGAAGAGCGGTTTAATTCCAAATGGATCACGCGCTCCGTAGAATGTTTTCTTCTCTTTGTCCCATAGCAAAATGCTGAACATACCGCGAAGCTCTTTAAAAGCTTCTGCTCCGTATGTATGGTACATCGCAGCAATGACCTCTGTATCGGACTCTGTTTTAAAGGTTGAACCTTTTTTCAGCAAATCTTCGCGCAGCTCGACGTAGTTGTAAATCTCGCCATTGAAGACCATCCAAATTTTCTCATCATCATAGCTTAATGGCTGTACTCCAGCTTCAATATCAATAATACTCAAACGGCGGAAACCGAATGAGACATGCTCATCATGGTAATATCCTTCATCATCCGGTCCGCGGTGGGTGATAATGTTGTTTTGTTGTTGGAATTTATCCTTTTCAGCTTGCGTTAGTTGTTTTACGTTTTTTCTAATGACGCCAATCAAACCACACATTTACATTTAGCCTCTCTTTCATTCCTTCTAGCCTTTAATTATAGCACAAAACAGTTCGATTCTTGTATCTAGAATATGGGTGCCGGCACAAAAAGAGCAAGAGCGGAAATGCGCTCTTGCTTTTAACAGATTATGCGAATGTATAGCTTTTCAGCTGTGCTGCTCTGTCTGTCTGCTCCCAAGGGAAGTTTTTATCCGTACGTCCAAAGTGACCATACGCAGCTGTATCTTTGTAAATCGGCTGGCGCAGATTCAGCATTTTGATGATACCTGCAGGACGCAAATCAAATAGTTCGCGCACTGCTTGTACCAATGCTTCTTGCGGTTGTGTACCTGTTCCAAATGTATCAATACTAATTGAAACTGGTTCAGCAACACCAATTGCATAAGCAAGCTGTACTTCACATTTATCTGCAAGACCAGCTGCAACAATATTTTTCGCTACGTAACGCGCTGCATACGCTCCGGAACGATCCACTTTCGTAGCATCTTTTCCGCTGAAAGCACCGCCTCCATGACGTGCATAGCCGCCGTACGTGTCCACGATAATCTTACGGCCAGTCAAACCAGCATCGCCTTGAGGACCTCCGATTACGAAACGTCCTGTCGGGTTGATAATATATTTTGTTTGTTCATCCAACAATTCTGCAGGAACAACAGGTTTAATCACAAGCTCTTTTAAGTCAGCATGAATCTGGGCCTGTTCTACTTCTGGATGGTGCTGTGTGGAGATAACAATTGTATCAATCCGTACCGGCTGATCATTTTCATCGTACTCTACTGTTACTTGTGTTTTACCATCTGGACGCAAGTAGTCCACAGCCTCATCCTTCCGTACCTTAGCCAATTGCTTGGAAAGACGGTGAGCAAGCGAAATAGGAAGCGGCATAAATTCAGGTGTTTCATTGCTGGCATAACCAAACATTAGTCCTTGGTCGCCTGCACCGATTGCATCGATCTCTTCGTCTGACATATGCCCTTCACGAGCTTCTAATGCCTGATCAACACCGCCTGCAATATCAGGGGATTGCTCATCGATTGCTGTTAACACAGCACACGTATCAGCATCAAAGCCGTATTTCGCACGGGTATAACCAATTTCCTTGATTGTATTGCGCACGATACTTTGAATATCAACATAAGCACTTGTGGTGATTTCACCTGCGACAAGCACTAGCCCTGTTGTTACAGTTGTCTCACAAGCAACACGGGCATTTGGATCCTTAGACAGGATTTCATCTAATATAGCATCCGAGATTTGGTCACAGATTTTATCCGGGTGGCCTTCAGTAACGGATTCTGAGGTAAATAATCGACGATTAGCAGTCATTCTGCCAAATCCCCCTTCAACTACGATTAATACGGAAGTTCTACTCTTTCCAAGTATGTTATAAGAAACTTGATAATGGGTGAAGGTTTGAAAGAGCGCTACAAGTAGTATTGCTCTTTTTTTACTATTAAGCCGTGACATGAAAAAAACCTTCATGCATAACAGAAGGCTGGCTTATTCCCTCTCTTATCGTTCAAGGTATCCCTTGCTCAGGTTGAGCACCATTTCACGTGTTGTGACGGTTGCCGGGTTTCTTAGGGCCTGTCCCTCCGCCTACTCTGAATAAGAGTGTTTCCGCTCGCACTTATGTTATCGAAACAATGTCCATAAGTCAATAAAATCCTACAAATATCGACCGACTGTGTCAATCGGGTTGAAGTGCGTCTAATGATGCACATTTCCATTGCAAATAAATATAGTATGTATTAATATACTAATGTGATATACTATTTAAAACTAAACAAAAAGGCGGGAACCAAAATGCGAATGATGCATGCAGTAGCTGCGTTAGAGGAATTGCGCAAACAACCAAATGTAAAAAGGAACTTATCTGTGGCACAGCTAACGGAGGCGGCACTATCCCGTCAAGAAGCGCGTCTTACAGAAACAGGCGCCTTGCGGGCATCCACTGGGAAATATACCGGACGCTCACCAAAAGATAAATTCATCGTCCAAGACGAACTTTCCGAAAACAAAGTAGACTGGGGAAAAGTAAACCAGCCAATCAGCGAAGAAACATTTGAGCATTTACTAGAAAAAGTTGTGAATTACTTGCAGGCTCAAGAGCAAGTATTTTCTTTTCAAGGCTTTGCTGGAGCAGATGAACGTTATCATTTACCAATCCAAGTAATAAATGAGTACGCGTGGCATAATTTATTTGCCCGCCAGCTGTTTATCCGACCATCTGAAGATGAACTGGCAGCACACAACCCTGCTTTCACTGTCATTTCGGCCCCTGGTGTAAAAGCAGATCCAGCTATTGACGGCACAAACTCGGAAGCGTTTGTCGTTGTATCATTTAAACAGCGCGTCATCGTTATCGGCGGAACAGAATATGCAGGCGAAATGAAGAAATCAATCTTCTCTGTCATGAACTTCTTGCTGCCGCAGCAGGAAGTCATGCCAATGCATTGCTCTGCCAACGTAGGAGCAGATGGAGATACAGCTTTATTCTTCGGTTTATCAGGCACAGGCAAGACAACACTCTCGGCAGATCCCAATCGACCTTTAATTGGAGATGATGAACATGGCTGGTCTCCGGACGGCGTTTTCAACATAGAGGGCGGATGCTATGCTAAGTGCATAAACTTGTCTGCTGAGAAAGAACCGGAAATTCACGGAGCAATTAAATTCGGCACCATCCTGGAGAATGTCACGGTAAATGAAAATGGCGTATGCGACTATGATGATGGGTCGGTAACAGAAAATACCCGTGCCGCTTATCCGATTGATTATATAGAAGGCAGCCTTCCAAAAAGCAAGGCTGGTCAACCGAAGACAATCGTTTTCCTGACTGCTGATGCTACCGGTGTACTTCCTCCAATCAGCAAGCTGACGACCGAGCAGGCAATGTATCATTTCTTAAGCGGGTATACGAGTAAACTTGCCGGCACAGAGCGCGGCGTTACAGAACCAGAAGCAACGTTCTCTACTTGTTTTGGCGCACCATTCCTTCCGCTTGCACCCGCTGTTTATGCAGAGATGCTAGGCGATAAGATCAGCATACACAACGCAGAGGTGTATCTCGTGAACACAGGTTGGACTGGCGGCGACTATCACACAGGCGCGAGAATGAAACTCAAGTATACGAGAAGAATGGTTCAAGCAGCACTGTCAGGAGAGCTGAAAGATATCCATACAGCCGAAGATGAGATTTTTGGTTTGCATGTTCCAGTTTCTTGTCCAGATGTACCAACTGCCCTCTTAATGCCTGAAAATGCATGGGAAAACAAAGCCGCTTACAAAGAAAAAGCACAGGAACTAGCAACGAAGTTTCATCACAATTTCGAGAAATTCGACTTCATTGATGAGACCATTCGCCAAGCGGGTCCGTTATATAGATAACAGAAAAGGACTGCCCACCGAAGCCGAACGCTTCAGGGCAGTCCTTTTACATTGTTTTCTCTAAATTATTTATATGGTGTAATGCACTTGGAAGTACTTTGTCTTTCATCATGAAACTGTATTCAGCCTGCTGTGCCAAATGGGAAGGAAACCGATCAACAAGTACCGGACCATGCGTTTCCAGATAGTTAGACTTCTTTTTCATTTCCGAAATAATGGCGTAATAGACGTTTTTCACGATATGACCTGCCTTGCCGGCCACAAAATATTGTCCAACATATTTAAGCTGCTGTACAACTCCGCCTGTCTCCTCCATTACTTCCCGCATTGCCGCATGTTCAGCAGTCTCACCTTTTTCTACTTTACCGCCCGGGAACTCCAATCCCCGATCTTTATGCCGCGTTAACAGCCACTTGCTGCCATAACGGCATATGACCCAAACATGTTTAGGGTGATCAGAAAATGGATGGTCGGCGAAAGACATCTTCACTTCATTATTGTAGTAATCTCTAAATGTAATCATCGTCCCACTGCCTTCTTCTTCACATCAAACCTACAAGTATTTGACTTCTGCGATCTTCCAGCCTCCGTCATACAAGAATTTGATTTCGATTGTATAATTACCGTGCAGTTCATCTGCATTGCTTTGTGTAATTGTAACATACTTATCGGACTCTGTTTTTACTTTGTATGAATTATCTGGATTGTACCACGCAGGTGTTTCAGTTGGCACAATATATAACCCGTCTGCCTTCTCTGTGAAGTAAAAGTCAACCATAGGTTCGCTTACCGTTCTGGACGCCACCTCGTCGAAGCTTTTCAGTAGTTCTTCCTTCGTATCGTAGTTGATGACCTTATAGTTTGCATCAATATCCTGTGTAATCTTGTCCATAAATGCAGCTGTCAGTTTATTAATTTGAGCTTGTGTCAGCTCTTGCTTTTCGATTGTCTGTTCTTCCGCTGCCTGACTGCTCTCTGTCGTTACTGCGAATATATTCTCTGAATGGTATGATAGCGCAAATGTAATTGGGACTAGGAGTGTGATAATGACAGCAAGTGTTTTCTTCCAACGTCTCATATGTATTCCTCCTTATTTAGTCTTAGTATAGGTATTCCTCACCTCAGGTTATTTAAAACCCATATGTTTGGATTCGTTAACTTTCATATCCAAAGTATCAAATCCATTATCCTCCTCCCAATCTCCTGCCAATCTTCACTTCCATAGGTAATTCCTATCTTTATGCCGCTCTGGTCGGATGAGAGATATAGTATTCCCTCCCTAATTGTCACTTTTTGTAATATATTTGAAAAAATCGTAATAATCCCGTTATCAAATGGGTATTGTTTCCATGACAACTGATTCATAACTGTTCTGTAACAAACTTTATGTAAAAACGAGTCTTGGATTCACAATCAGCACGATTACATTTTTGGAGGGATTTTTATGAAAAGAAGAAAGCATGCAGGATGATTTATACTTACGGCAGCATTATTTTTGACAGGCTGCGGTGCAGATGGAGCCTCCTCTTCAAGTGAGGGAGAAGAAAAAACGCCTACAGCAGAAGAAGTTCTTAGCCAAAGTTACGAAGCGAATGAAGAACTGAATAGTTTTGACATGCGCATGACTACGAACACAAATATTATGACGGATGGATTGGAACAGACTACAGAATCAAACTTTAGCGGCTCTATTGTGCAAGATCCATTTGAGTTTAAACTGAAGATGGAAGTAATCGGAGAAGAGATGGAAACGTATTTAAAGGATGATATGATTTATATGTATGAACCGACCACAGAAATGTGGCTGAAGATGGACAGCGAATCGCAATCAGCTATTCCTGATACAAGCGAAGCGACACAAAATCCTACAGACAAACTCAAAGAGATTCAAGAACTGTCTGACAGCATGGAAGTAACCGAAACAGATACAGCGTATGTGCTGGATGTAGCAATTGCTGAAGACAAAATGATGGAAGTCATGGAACAAGAATTAGGTACTTCTATGGCGGAAGTGCGAGGTGTAGAAGACCTCACGTTTGATTACACAATCACCATTAATAAGAAAACAAATTATATGACAAATACAACATTCGATATCGCAGGAAGCATGACAGAAGCTGGAACAGAAACACAATTCGATGGCGTTCTCAATATGGATATGTCTAACTTTAACGGTTTTGAAACAATTGAACTTCCTCCAGAGGCAGAAACCGCTATGGATCTTTCTGCGGAAACTGCACCAGCTGAACGAGAGACAACGATAACGTACTAATAAAACAAAAGGCATCACTGGGAGTACTGGCTCCATGTGATGCCTTTTAAAAATTAAATCTTATATTCTACGTCTGCATCTTTCTCCAGCTCGTCCACTTTATCAAGCATAACTGCCTGCAGATTCTGCTGTTCCATTGATGCTTTAAGCTGCTCTTTTACTTCTTCATATTTCGGTAGGCTATCTCCTTGCTTACTTTCTTTTGCTTGCTCTTCCATTTTTTCGTAATAACTCTTCATGTCGTCTTCTGTTACTTCTTTCGGTGACAGCTCGTTTTCAACGTACTTCGTTACAAGCATGCCTTCTTTTAATTGCTGCTTGTATTCTTCCTCCGTTGAGCCTGTCGCTTTTAATGCTTCAGCAAATTTCTCTTCACTTCCTAGCTGGTCTTTTGTCGATTGCAATTCTTCGTTTATTTCTTTATCGGATACTTCATAATCATTATTTTTAGCGGCTTGAAGCAGCAATTCATTGCCAACTAAGCTTTTTAACACTTGGTCCTGAAGTTCTTTGGCGGCATCATCCGTTGTCGGGTCTGCCCCGCCAGCTTGCGATTGCTGCTGCGCTTGGGTTAGAAGGGCATTATATTCTTTGCCTTTAATTTCTGTTTCATTGACGATAGCAACTGTTTTATCCGCATCTACTTGCTGTTTCTCGAATTTCTTCTGCATTTCTTCCATTTGCTTTTGTGCTTCTTCTTGTTGTTTTTGCGCTTCCTCAGTGTCAGCGCTGGATGAATTATCAGATTTATCTTCATCATTCCCGCATGCGGCCAATACTAATGCAAGCACCAGCATCAAGCATAGAGTCGTTAATCGTTTCATATTACAGAAACCCCTCTCTTGTTCTATGGTAACGAATGTAACATCTAACCGTAGACAACTCAAGTATACCACGTCTTTTTGGTAGAAAAGTAAGAGAAAGGCGCCCGTTTGTAGGGCACCTTTCTTAGGCAAACTTTTTGCGGTCTTTATGGTCCTTTACGACAAGGGCAGCGTGTACTGCACCTGGGACGAAAAATAGCAGTGTTAAAGCTAAATTCAACAATGCTTTGAACGGTTTGCCGGTGAATAACACTGCTACTGGCGGTAATAGAATTGCTAATAGGTACATCAACATAGGTATTCCTCCTCTAAGTTGCACTAATATAGATATACCCATCTCTATGTCTTTTGACACCTATCCGCCTTGCACGACGTCACGAGAGACATATGCTAAATATTCTGCATCCACCTCAACCCCTATTCCCGGACCGTCTGGAATGGCAATGCTCCCTCCTTCAACCCGGAGCGGCTGCTGCAGTAAGTCACGCGCAAAGTGTCTGTCTGAGCCGGATAAATCTCCCGGTATCGTGAAGCCGGGCAGAGATGCGAGCGCAAGATTATGCGCCTTGGAAATTCCTGATTCCACCATCCCGCCACACCAGACAGGCAAGCCCGCTTGCTGACAAAGGTCATGAATGCGAATTGCTGCAGTCATTCCGCCAACGCGTCCAATCTTAATATTGATGGTTCGGCAAGCTTCAAGTTCTAGTGCCTGCCAGGCATCTTCCCAGCTCTCCACCGTCTCATCCAGGCAGATAGGTGTTTTCACCTGCTTTTGCAGCTGCTGATGCAGCACCATATCACCCGACATAAACGGCTGTTCAATCATCAGCAGCTCCAAGCTGTCCAAATCAGCGAGCAGCGGTAAATCGGCTTGCTTATACATGCCATTTCCATCAATCATGAGAGGCAAGTTAGCGTCAATTTGCTTCACTCGTTCAATCTCCTGCCGCTCTTTGTACTTCTCCACCTTCAGCTTTGCTCGTTCAAAGCCTTGCTGATGGATCATTTCAATTGTCTGCTCCAAGTTATCCGAAAGACTAATAACAGCTCCAGCTTTCGCTTTCGTTTGCGTCCCGCCAATACAGGAAGCAAGACTCTTATTTTGCTGTTTTGCATACAAATCCCAGACTGCACCTTCTACCGCCGCTTTGGCCATTTGATTGCCAACAATACCAGCAAACAGCCCCGGAATTTCCGCAGGATGAGTTACCTTACTTTCAAATAGAAGCGGAAGCAGCGAACGCTGCAGCAGAATCCAGCTGGACACGACTGTCTCGCTCGTATAAAAAGGAACAGCAAAAGCCACCCCTTCTCCATAGCCGATACGCCCTTCTGAATCCTGCAGCTCTAAAATAATCCCTTCTCTTTCATGTAAAGCACCCGCATGTGTGGTGAACGGCTGCTTCAGCGGCAGCGTGTAGTGGAATAACTGATAACTTCTTAGCTGCATGATCCGCTATCCTCTTTCAAAAGCTCCTGCAGCTTATATCGCATTAGCTTATTGCTGGCATTTCGCGGGAGCTGCTCTACCCAATGCCAGTTCTTTGGAATCTTATAACGCGCGAGTCTTTGTTCACAGTATGCTTGCAGTTCTTCTATACTTACTTCTTGCTGTTTTACAAGAAAAGCTGCTGGCACCATTCCCCAGCGTGCATCTGCTTTGCCAACGACAGCGGCTTCTTGAATGCTTGGATGACCGGAAAGAATATTCTCCACCTCGGCTGGGTAAACATTCTCGCCGCCAGAGATAATTAAATCTTTTCTGCGATCCAGCACGTACAAATAGCCTTCTCTATCGGTATAGCCAATATCCCCTGTTGCAAGCCATCCATCCTGAAATGCGGATGCCGTAGCATCTGCGTTGCGGTAATAGCCATTTGTAATCATCGGTCCTTTTACTTGAATTTCCCCTGCTTCCTCTGGCTGCGCGAGACCAAATGTACCTTTAATCCGCAGCTGTGCGGGTACAAGGGCTTTTCCAGCTGATCCGAGTTTCCGGAGACTATCTTCCGGGCTTAGTGTGACAATTTGTGATGCAGTTTCTGTCATACCATAGGACTGGAACACCGGGATGGCACGTGTTTTTGCTTCCTGCAGCAGATGAAGCGGAGCAGGGCCGCCTCCAAGCAGCATACAGCGGAACGTTTCCGGGTACGTGACACCATCCCGCTCTTGAAGTCGCAGCAAACGCTGCAGCATCACTGTCACAACCGATACAATTGTGACGCCATGCTGCATAATTGCTGTTTGGACAGTTTGCTCATCAAAGCTTTTTGTCACATACAGCGGCATTCCATAAATAGCACTTTTGAAAATAGTAGATAAACCGCCTACATGGAACATTGGCAGCGGCGACAGCCATTTGTCATGTTGAGAAAGGCCAAGATTCAGTGCCGACCCAATCGCACTCCACCAGTGATTGCCGTATGTATGCTCTACACCTTTCGGATTGCCTGTTGTGCCGGACGTATAAATGATGCTGAACACGTTATCGAGCGAAAGCTCTGTGCAGCGTGTATATGCAGATACTGCTTGCTGCCCCAAATTCTCCATTGTGCATACAGCAGCACCTGTCTCCCTGGCCGCTTGCTCGTAAGCGGCAGGGGCAAGCAGCAGATCCGCCTCACTATCTTGCAGCTGGTATGTCCATTCCGAAATAGTCAGTCTTGTATTCAGCAAAATAAGCGTCGCGCCGATATAGCTTAAAGCATGAATAAGCACAATCATATCTACGCTGTTTGGCGACAGCACAGCAACTCGCGAGCCTTTGGTTATACCGAGTGTTACGAGACGTCCTGCGGCATTATCCGCCGCTTCATGCAGCTGTCTAAATGTCAGTTTCCTTCCTTCCGGTGTTTCTGCTGCCAAACGGTTTGGACTGAGTTCTGCCTGCTTTTGCAGCCAATGCGGTATCTTATCTGACATCTTTATCAACTCCTATTTTTCATAAAGAAGAACCTTTGCAGCATATCGCAAAGGTTCTGTCTTTCTGTCTATTAAGGGAAACGCGGGAATTTTTTGAAGTCAGGCGTACGTTTTTCTTTAAACGCGTCACGGCCTTCTTTCGCTTCATCTGTAGTGTAATAAAGCAATGTTGCATCTCCGCCCATTTGCTGCAAACCAGCAAGTCCGTCTGTATCTGCATTCAGAGAAGCTTTCAAGAAACGCAATGCTGTTGGAGACATAGATAGCATCTCTTCACACCATTTAACAGTTTCTGCTTCCAGCTGATCCAAAGGTACAACTGTGTTCACTAAGCCCATATCCAATGCTTCTTGCGCATTGTACTGCCGGCATAGGAACCAAATTTCGCGCGCTTTCTTTTGACCGATATTACGCGCAAGCAGACCAGCACCGTATCCTGCATCGAAGCTGCCGACACGAGGACCAGTTTGCCCGAAGATTGCGTTGTCTGCAGCAATTGTCAAGTCACATACAACATGCAGAACATGACCGCCGCCAATCGCGTAACCGGAAACTTCCGCTACGACTGGTTTTGGAATAACACGGATTAAACGCTGCAGATCTAGTACGTTCAAACGCGGCACTTGGTCTTCTCCTACATAACCGCCATGACCGCGAACTTTTTGGTCACCGCCTGAGCAGAATGCTTTCTCGCCAACACCAGCTAAAACGATAACGCCGATGTTTGAGTCGTCACGTGCGTATGTAAACGCATCGATCAATTCATTTACCGTATGCGGACGAAACGCGTTGCGTACTTCCGGGCGGTTGATCGAGATTTTTGCGATTTGGTTGTACTCTTCGTATAAAATATCATCATAAGTACGGGTAGCTTCCCATGTAATTGTCATTATGATTCCTCCATTATGTCTGCTTCATCATGAAGCAAGTATCTTCTTACTATTTTATCAAAAATTCGCGGTTGTTCAACATGGACGCTGTGACCAGCTGCCGCAGCGATATGTAAAGTGGCGTTTGGCAGCTGTTTTTCCATCTCCTGATTGATGCCGACGAACTTGTGATCCAATGCACCTGCGACCAGCACCACTGGTCTATCTAAAAGGGAAAGCTTGTCCCAATTAGAAGACTGCTTGCCGGTTCCCATCGTCCGAAGTGATGCAGCCAGTCCGCTTGCCTGCTGGGAAAGCCGCTCCTGCCTGATTTGCTTCTGGATAGACTTTGGTAAACTTTTTTGTGTTTCAAACAGAGGAATATTCCCCCAAAAGACTACAAACTCCTCCAGCCCCTCTGCTTCCAAGCGCTGTGCCAGTCGCTCATCTTGCTGCTGCCTGGCATATCTCTCTTCCTCTGTCTTCAAACCTGGAGAAGCACTCTCTAACAGAAGACCGCTCACTTTTTCTGGATAACGACAAGCAAACGAAAGAGCTGCTCGTCCGCCCATCGAGTAGCCTAATAACTTTACTTCGTTTATTGCGAGATTGTCCAGAAACGCTGCAACAGCATCTGTAAAGCTTTCCATTGTGATTGCATCAGAGCTCTCTGTTTTACCATGCCCCGGCATATCAATCGCAATCACACGATGCGATACACTCCAGGATTCGAGAAAAGGCACCCACGTCTGACTTGTACCTGTAAAACCGTGAAACAGCAGCAGCGTCGTGGCTGCTTGTCTATTGCCAGTTTCCACGTAATGAAAATTAAGCATGATGCTGCTCCAAATAAGTTAACAGCTGCCGTTCGGCTTGCTGCCATTTGCCCCGGTGCCAGCTGACATTCGCTTCTCGTTCGGTACGCACTTCGATAAGGTGCATACCTTTTGTACGATAACTTTCTTGTAAGGCACGAGAGAAAGCATTGCGGTCAGCTGCCAATGTGTATGGCAGCTGATACAAATTCGCTGCATGGGCAAAATCCAAATTGGTTGGTGTTCCAAATAGTGTCTCGAAGTGGGCAGCTTCCTGCGCCTGCGGCAGGAAGGAAAAAATGCCCCCGCCATTATTGTTAATCACAACTATGGTTAAATCCAGACCATAATTTCGACCGAGCATCAGACCATTCATATCGTGATAGAAAGAAAGATCTCCAATGACAAGCGTTGTTCGTTTGCCGCTGGCAGCAACACCTAATGCGGTAGAGACAACACCATCAATACCATTTGTTCCGCGGTTGCACCATGGCTGGACGTGCTTATCGGTTGCAAAGAAAAAGCTGTCCAAATCGCGTATCGGCATGCTGTTTCCGACGAATACATGGCTGTCTGCCGGTGTCTCCTGCAAAATATCCTGCACCGTTGTGCCTTCCGTCAGTTCCAGTTGCGCCGCATCATCTTGCAGCACGTCACAAGCAATGCGATTCATCTGTTGCCAAACCGGGAGCCAAGTATCCCGTTTTTCAGCAGGTTGCTTTGCCAGTGCTTCACAAAGAGAGGCAGGATTGCAATAAATGAATTGCGTATGCATTCCTACTGGTTCCCGGTAGCCTGCATGGTTTTCGACGACAATATGCTTGACCGCCGGGTTTTCTTTCAGCAGAAACATATATGGCTTGGATACTGGCATTGCACCGAAACGAATAATATAATCTGGCTGCAGCTGCGCTCGAACAGATGCTGCTTTCAAGATTGTATCGTATGTTTCGATAATCGTATCCTTGTCATGCTCTCCGCTTCGCAGCTGCGATAACGGATCAGCCAGTACAGGGAGCTGCCATGCTTTAGCTACTCGCACAACAGCCTGCGCAAGCGCCTTGTCTTCCTGCGGCCCAACAACCAGCAGCCCTTTCTTACCAGAAGCAAGGAGTTCAGCAAGCTGGCTGACTAGCTGTTCATCTAATTGTGATGTTCCATATAAAGATGGCTCTCCGTTACTCTCACCCGAAGACCAAATATTCTCCATCGTGAAGTCCGGCGTTAGCGGCTCACGGAAAGGAAAATTAAGATGAACAGGACCTGCATTGCCTTCCAATGCTTGCTGCATCGCTCTGGCTGCTTGCTGCTGCACATACCGCAATGCGGCAGGATTTGCTTCCGGCAGCATCATTTCATGGAACCATTTGACGAACCCGCCATACATTTGAATCTGGTTGATTGCCTGCGGCGCTCCTACATCACGCAATTCATGCGGACGGTCAGCTGTCAGCAAAATTAACGGAACTCTGCTGTAAAATGCCTCCACAACTGCCGGCATATAATTGGCTGCTGCTGTTCCTGATGTACAAACAAGCGCTACCGGCTTTTGGCTTTCCTTTGCCAAGCCGAGCGCAAAGAACGCAGCGGAACGCTCATCCAGGTTTACCCACTGCTTCATATGCGGATGCTCTGTCATTAACAAAGCAAGCGGCGTCGATCTGGAGCCCGGCGAAATGACAACCTGCTCGACTCCGCTTCGCCAAAGAGCATCCACAAAATGACCGACATATTTGGTTAACGTTTGAATATGACTCATTCAGTTACCTCCAGTGCTTCCAGCATCGGACGGAATTTTATTGCAGTTTCTTCAAATTCCAGTTCAGGATCGGAATCTTTTACGACGCCGCACCCTGCAAAC
The DNA here is from genome assembly GCF_900215625.1 of Terribacillus aidingensis. GTDB lineage: Bacteria > Bacillota > Bacilli > Bacillales > Amphibacillaceae > Terribacillus > Terribacillus aidingensis. The sequence goes on along the minus strand of NZ_OBEK01000001.1, from coordinate 1,092,208 downwards.
AGGACAGCTTGCTTGCCGTCCAGCAATCCAGAACGAATCGCAACTGCTGTATCACCATTTTGATAGCTGTCCATCCAGCCAATGGGTGCACCGTACCAGCCGCGCTCCAGCGGTTCTCTGTCCGCGATAAAAGCAAGTGCTTTTTCCTTTGGCAGCCCGCCTAAAGCTGGTGTTGGATGCAGCTCTTGCACAATTTGCTGCATTGAAGCCCCGTTTCGTATATCTGCCGAAACAGGCGTATATAAATGCTGGAGCTGACGCAACTTCATCAATTCCGGTCCAGCAGGAAGCTGTAAATTATCCGTATATTTTCGAATGACACCTGTAATCATCTCGACCACATATTGATGCTCTTCACGGTTTTTACTGTCTTCAAGCAACGCTTTTCCGATCTCTGCGTCCGAAACAGCATCTTTTCCGCGCGGCGCCGTGCCCGCGACACAGCTTGTGTACAATGTTCCTGCTTCAACACGAACGAGCCGCTCTGGTGTAGCCCCAATGAAGCATGCCGAACCATTTTCCACAGCAAAAATGAAACTATCTTGCTGACTATTCATTAAGTTTCGAAGTACAGCAGCTGCTTGCAGTTTCTCTGCAAATTCCAGTTTCATTGCTCGCGCTAACACGACTTTATCCAAATCTGTCACTCTTATTGTGTTCGTTGCTTCCTTGATTAATTGTTTCCACACTTGCGGTTCCAGCTCTTGCTTATTTGTCAGCTGCATCGGGGAAGCTGTTAATGTGCGATCAGCCATCAGCGTCTCAAGCTGTTCTAAAATAACTGTAACAGCATCGTTTACATGAGCGCTATCCACCAGCTGGTTAATTGTTATATAATAGTTTGCCTTTGTTTTGGTCAAAGTAAAAGCAGGAATTCGATATTGCGCGGAAGGAAAATCCTTCCACAACTGCCGCAGCTGCTCTGTTTGAAAGTTGTTTCCGCAAAAGGCGACTGGCCCTGTTCCGGGTACCGCTGAAAGATTGTGAACTATTGCACTTTCTATAACATGCTCCCATTCATGAGACGAACGCATGTCCATAATGGTTGGTCCTGCACCAACCAAATAAAAATCATCTTTCTGGCTATACCAGAAATGACGCTCTCCTTCTAAAGAAGAGCCATTGGCGAAGAAAAGGAGCGGATCTATACCACTGATCTTTTCTGTCCAGCTTACTAGTGTTTGCCGCCCTGGTACGGCAGCGTTACGAAGAAAAGACTCGAAGTCTGTCATATATTGTTGAATCATTTTTTCCGACCTCCACATTACTGCAAGGACAAGTTTGTTCGTTAGCGTACATTTCAGATGTCCTTCCCTATTCTATTCCCTTTTTCACTGATTAACAAGGACTAGGACTTGATTACTTATCTTAAGTAAGTAATTTACGTTGACAGGCTTTGTCTGTTTCCCTAAAATTAATATGATATAATGCTCTGCATTTATAAGGAGAGAAAGTACTATGCAATCTATCGGAAACGATAATGTGCGCCAAGCACTGAATGAGCGCGATGGCTTTCAGGTGTGGTGGCGTCTTATGCGTCCACATACATTGACAGCGTCCTTCGTGCCTGTTTTCATCGGAACGATGCTTGCTGCATTAGATGGATCAATTAACTGGCTGCTTTTCGGAGCCATGCTGCTTGCTTGTATCCTCATCCAATGTGCAACAAATATGTTCAATGAATACTATGATTTTGTCCGCGGACTGGATAATGAACAGTCTGTCGGAATCGGCGGTACAATTGTACGCGATGGTATCAAGCCGAAAACTATTTTGACACTTGCGCTGGTCTTTTATGCCATCAGCATGCTGTTAGGCATCTATATTTGTATAGAGTCCAGCTGGTATATCGCTTTGATTGGGCTTGCATGTATGCTGTGCGGCTATTTGTACACAGGCGGTCCCTACCCTATTTCTTATACACCGTTTGGCGAATTAACATCCGGCGTATTCATGGGTGCTATTATCATTTGCATCACGTATTACATCCAGACCCTGACATTGACTGGAAGTGTCGTACTGATCAGCATTCCGACTACCATTTTCATTTCTTGCATCAATTTCGCTAATAACTTGCGAGATCATGATGGAGATAAAGCAAATGGCAGACGAACTGTTGCCATCTTACTCGGCCGTCCAAAAGGGGTTGCCTTTATGGGCATCTGCTTTATTGTCTGCTATGTCATCACAGCTGTGTTCATCGCAGTCGGATTGCTGCCAATCTGGGCAGTCATCACGTTCCTATCTATTAAGAAAGCGCGTGACGCTTACCGAGGTTTTATTGGTAAAACGCAGCCGCTGGAAATGATGCCGGCTATGAAAGCAACTGGACAAACGAATACGATTTATGGTTTATTGCTTGTGATTGCACTCCTGATCCAGCAATTTGTACCATTTTCATTCTAATGAAGAAGCGGGCAGCCTGCCCGCTTCTTTTCTATAGGTTTAATGTTGAAACGGACGGGAAATATATTACATACAGAAAGCAGGTTGTAACAATGGATTTTTCAAACACAATGATGGAGCAGCTGCACATGCGAGTTATTGAAGCAAAGCCAGAGCAAGTGGTCATGGAGATGCCAGTTGGTCCGCATAATCGGCAGCCGATGGGCTACTTACATGGCGGCGCAAGTGTTGCATTGGCTGAAACAGCAGCAAGTATCGGCGGCAATCTGCATGCTGATCCAGCCACGCAGGCTGTCTTCGGTTTAGAGATTAATGCTAATCATATTCGCAGCGTCCGATCAGGGATCGTGACAGCCATCGCCACCCCGATTCATATCGGTAGAACAACAATGATTTGGCAAATTAACATCTCGGATGAGAACAACGACCTGCTCTCTATCGCACGCTGCACGCTAGCTGTAAAAACGAAACGGCAGTAAAGGAGATGGAAGAGATAATGGATAAAAATAAATTAGAAAATTACCGCGAGCAATTGCTTGCTATGAAGGAAGAAGCAGAAGGACAAATTGAGGGTAATGACAGTTATAACAGCGCAAAAGAGTTCCCAAATGACTCAATCGGTGAAATGTCCACCGTTGCAAACCACCCTGGTGACCTTGGCACGGAGCTGCATGACCGAGAGACCGCGCAAACATTAAAAGAATCCGCACGTGAACGCTTACGCGATATCGAGGATGCATTGGACCGAATTGAAGAAGGCACATATGGAGTGAGCGAAAAATCCGGCAAGCCGATTCCGGAAGAACGTTTGCAGGCAGAACCGACAGCACGTTTACTAGTCGAAGAACAAGCAGAAGAGGAAGAAGCAAGAAGAACTTAATAAAAATGAGCATAAGAAAAGGCACCCTCGCAGGGTGCCTTTGTTAATTGCGGCGTGTAAAGCCATGTGGCCACATCCACACGTGTCTAAGACGTGCTTTACCGACTTATGCAATTCAGCTCATCGCTAGACTATTGTAGCACGGACAAGTATCAGTTGCAACAACTATTTCATTTAATAAAAGAAGCTCCCAATTGGGAGCTTTTTATGCTGCTGTGGAACCAGAACGTTTCCGTTTCGCGAACCATGGCTTCAGTTTTGCAAATAGCGGTACAAACACGATTGCAATAATGATACCTTTAATAAGGTTGAATGGAACAATACCAGCAGTGACTGCTAGCCATTTCGCTTCCGGACCCATGGACGGGTAACCTGCGAACATGATATAAAGCGGCAAAATGACAAAATAATTCAGTAATCCCATTCCAATTGCCATGACCACTGTTCCGGTTGCTAGACCTGAAACGAGTGTACGTTTGCTCGCTTTGAATTTATGATAAAAATACGCGACCGGCAAGACAAACATCATGCCTGCCAGGAAGTTAGCTACAACACCTACAGGATCACCTGCACCTGTAAAGATAAGATATAATAAGTTCTTAATTGCCTCGACTGCAACACCGGCAATCGGTGAAAATAGCAATGCGGCTAGTAACACCGGCACTTCACTAAAGTCAATCTTCAAATAAGCCGGCAGCAACGGAAGCGGAAAATTGAGAAGCATGAGCACCATGCTAATCGCTCCCATTAGAGCAATTGTGATTGTTTTTGTTAAATTGGATGAACGCATATTCGTTCTCCTCCTTCATCATATTCATCGATTCTAACTCTTGATGAAGGGGAAGCAGCAGCTTATCTACGTTAAAAAGCCCCGGAGCATAACGCTCTGGGGCCTGGAATATACGCAAATAAGCGGAAGACGTTTCACATACGGAACCCGTACGGAAAGCAAGGATAGCCAAGTTGGCATCCCTCTTCTGCTTCGTATCTTCTCCCATCCAGACTTTCACTGTCGGTCCCGGACTTGCACCGGATCAGCCGCAGAACAATTGCCCTGCGGGTCACGGACTTCAGCAGATATTCTGCTGTCACCGTCGGTCGGGAATTACACCCTGCCCCGAAGATAGAATCGATATGGATTTGTTATTTTATTATACTTGCTTTCAGCAGATTTGCAACCCCTTTGCTTACAAGTCTAATGGATTCAGACTTTCTCCACCAGAGAGATTTGTCAGGAATTTTACCAGCAAATCAATTTCCTGCTGAATCACGTGCAGGCTGACCGTTTCAACTGGAGAATGCATATAGCGTAATGGAAGCGAAACAAGTGCGGTTGAAACACCTTTGCCGGCATAACGCATTTTATCCGCATCCGTGCCTGTATGACGAGGTGTTAGTTCGTATTGCAGCGGCATAGCCAGCTCTTTGGCAGCTTGCTCTAGCAGCTGGTTTGCTTTTCGATTGATAGGCGCTCCCTTAGCCAGAACTGGTCCGCCATCTAAGCTGACATCAACGACCTTTCGTTTGTTCACGCCAGGATGGTCCGTCGCAAATGTTACATCACAAGCAATGGCAAGGTCGGGCTGAATACCCGCAGCTGCAAAATAAGCACCACCCATGTTCGTTTCTTCGTTCACCGTACTCACCGCATAAACACCAACATTTACTTTTTCTTCTTTCAATCTGCGCATTACTTCACCGACAATAAAAGAACCGGTGCGGTTATCGAGTCCGCGTCCTGTAAGATAGCGATCCATTAGGACGGATGGCTGGCGCTGATACACAATCAAATCGCCTACTTGTACGTATTGCTCGATTTCCTGCTTGGAAACTGCTCCACAATCAATATACAAATCCGGAAGCTCGAAATCTCCTTTTACTCCGCCAAGATGCATGGCATTCACACCAACAACGCCTGGAATGGTCTTGTTAAAGCCGAGCACTTGCACGGTCATTCCCAATGCTGATTTAGCGTTAAAACGCCCCATCTCGTCAATGCGCAAGAACCCATTCTCGTCAATGCCTGTCACGACCATCGCTATTTCATCACAATGACCTGCAAGAAGCACTTTAAAATCTGCATCGGGATTCTTTACTGCAATGGCATTTCCCGATACATCCGTACGCATTTCATCTGCGAAAGGTGCATATTTATTTATCCATTTTTTCTGTATTTCCATCTCATAGCTGGATGGCGATGCTGTTCGTAATAATTCCATTAGGAAATCTTGATTATCTAGCTGCATATCTATCCGCCTTTATTATGTAGTCTGCTTACACTGTAGCATAAGTGAAGCTTATTTGTTTAGTTTAGCCGACTCCTCGGGTAAACTAAACAGCAGAAAGGATGAGAAATATGACGACATTGAATGAATGGTTTGATAAGGGAATAAACATTGATGCGTACTTGGACGCGATGCAAACACATAAAGAAAATGCAATGTACATTTATGATCACTATGAACTGCCAGCAGATACGGATTTCTTCAACACACTTCGCACCCAGAAACTGCGGGCTATCATACTTACGGAAGACTGGTGCGGTGATGCAATGCTGAACTTACCGATCTTCTACCATATCGCCCAAGCTGGCGCAATTGAAGTCAGCATTCTCTACCGTGATAAAAATCTGAAATTGATGGATCAGTATTTGACGAATGGAAAAAGCCGTTCGATTCCGATTATTATCTTTATTAACCAGAATGGGGATGAAGTAGCAAGATGGGGGCCGCGTGCACCCGAGCTGCAAGTGTACATCGATGAATCATTCAGCAGTCTACCTGACAAAGATGCACCCGAATATGAGGAAAAACGTGATCAGATGCTTACATTTATCACCAAATCTTATCGTGATAACGAAGACTTCTGGCACCGTGTGTATGCAAGCATGAAAAGAGGCTTGCTGGAAGCATAAAAACATCCATTACGGATGTTTTTTTGTTTGCACACTTTTATTTCAAGTGGTTATTTGTCTCTCCAGTTCAGCCAGTACATAACTAGCCGGTCCTCTTTCTAGCAGCTGATAATACAAACTCAGCTTGGAAAGCATAGTAACCCTTTGTCGAATCACATTCTTTTCTTCGCCTTTGTAGTTCTCTAACACTAACTCCATAAATTCTTTACTCACCTGTGCTGTTCCAGCAAAATCAATTGCTGGATCACCGATATGCATGTCACTGAAATCCAATACACCTAGTTTTCGGAAGGGTTGTTCTACCAATAGATGGGCAGGTCGCAAGTCACCGTGAACAACCGTACTGCAAACTGGCTGATAGTTGTTAAACAATTGCTCCGTATAGTCAGCCGCTCCCGCTGGCAGCTTAGGATAGAAGGTTCTGATCTGATTTAAGAAACGGTCATAGTATGTTTTATCTCGTCTTGGCAGTTTATATGTGACAGTTACACGATGCAGCTCGGTAAGAAAGCTGCCCAGCTGGCGAGCAGCTTGCTTTAAATCTGATTCTGACATCCTTGCATGAATAGGACGACCTGGTATGTACGGATAAAGCATCCCCTCCCGCCCGTCTGCTGTTGTACAAACACGCCATGTCGGCAGTGCGACCGTTGTTTTTGCCAGCAAATCCTTCAGCAGCTTGCCCTCTTCTTTTGGAATCCTTCGCTTATTTCTAGGCACCCGCAGTATCCATCGCTGGTTAATTATATAAACTTGGTGATCCCATCCTGTATCATTTGTTTCTATATGTTTAATCGGTTCCTCCACATATACCTCCAGCCAGCTTAGATTGTTTACATCCATGCTATCCTGCCCCTTTTGTTTAAAGCTATTTATTATACATATACTAACAAACATCAAGGAGGGGTAGCATGGTCATCCAATTTCTGCGGCGCTTTTATTTCCGGCTCCCTATATTTATCCGGCTCATATCTACAGTGCTGCTTGTTATGGTAGTGTTTGGTGTTTGTATGCGCCATATTGAGCCTGAACAGTTCCCGACTTATTTTGATGGTATATGGTGGGCTTTTGTCACTGCTTCAACCGTTGGCTATGGCGATTTAATCCCGGAAACGCTGAACGGAAAAATTCTCGCTGTCATTCTTATTCTTTCAGGTGCAGGCCTTGTTAGTATCTATTTATCAACGATTGCTGCGTCAACGGTACAGTACACCCAGAACTTATCAAAAGGATTGACAGCATTTAAAGGTACCAACCATATCATTATTGTTGGCTGGAACGAGCGTGCAAGAAGCCTACTGAAACGACTGGGAGACAAACATCCAGAACTGCCGGTCGTGCTGATTGATCGAACATTGACCAGCCTTCCTTACAAAAAACATGCCCTTCATTTCATCCGCGGAGATGCATCAGAAGATAAAACGTTAGAGAAGGCGAATATCCAACACGCAAAAGCGGCCATTATAACGGCAAACACAGGAAATAACGAAAAGCAAAGTGATTATATGACAATCATGACCACCATTGCGATGCGAGGCAATAACACAGAGCTAACTATCATTGCAGAAGTATTAACAGAAAGTCAAAAGGAGAACGTGCGGCGTGCTGGCGCTGATACCGTCATCCGGTCTAATGACTTTGTTAGTACATTGTTTTATCACGAATTGTTCCACAAAGAAACGAAAAGTCATTTAGAACTGCTATTACATTTTTTGCAGGAGCAGGAAATCAGAATGAGTCCGCTGCCTCAGGAATTAGTGGATGCAAGTTTTTTCGAAGTTACACGCTATTTCGCACGTAAGGACAAAACTGCGATTGGCTTTATGCGGGGAGATACGATTGATATGAGTCCTGATTTTCAAGAACCAATGCAAGCAGAAGACAGTATCATCACTTTACAGCATATCAAATAAAAAATCCCTTCCGCTGCATGGCGAGAAGGGATTTTATCATTTTATAGTCTTTTTTCTAATGCTGCTTTTTCTTCCTCAAACCCAGGCTTGCCAAGAAGCGCAAACATGTTCTTTTTGTAAGCTTCCACTCCTGGCTGATCAAATGGATTAACACCGAGCAAGTATCCGCTGATGGCACATGCTTTCTCGAAGAAATATACAAGATACCCGAAGCTGAATGGATCCAATGCAGGCACTTCGACAACTAAGTTCGGCACATCACCATCTGTATGCGCCAGTAGTGTTCCTTGGAAGGCTTTACGGTTCACTTGGTCAACAGTTTGTCCGGCAAGGTAGTTCAAACCATCAAGGTCTTCCTCTTCTGCTTCGATTGTAACATCAGAAACAGGCTGTTTTACTTGTACAACTGTTTCAAACAAATCGCGGCGGCCTTCTTGTACGTATTGACCAAGCGAATGCAAATCGGTTGAGAAATTAGCGGATGCCGGGAACAATCCTTTCAGATCTTTGCCTTCACTTTCACCGAACAATTGCTTCCACCATTCACTGAAATATTGCAATGCCGGCTCATAGTTGACGAGCAATTCAATTGTTTTTCCTTTATTGTAAAGTACATTACGGACAGCAGCGTATTGATATGCTGGATTCTCCTGTACATTCGGATTCAATAGCTCTTCCTGTGCCTGTTTTGCTCCAGACATGATGCTGTCGATGTCCACACCAGCTGCAGCAATAGGCAAAAGACCAACTGCAGTCAGTACAGAGAAACGTCCGCCTACATCATCAGGAATAACGAATGACGTATAGCCTTCTTTTGATGCGAGTGTCTTCAACGCGCCTTTTTCTTTATCTGTCGTTGCATAAATGCGCTTGCGTGCTTCTTCTGCACCATACTTTTCTTCTAGATATTTCTTGAAGATACGGAAAGCAATTGCCGGTTCCGTTGTGGTACCGCTTTTTGAGATCACATTTACACTGACGTCTTTCCCTTTGATTGCATCCATCAGCTGGTTCAAATACGGCGCACTGATGCTATTGCCGACAAAGAATACTTGCGGTGCTTGGCGATCTTCTTTTGAGAGCACATTGAAAAAGCTGTGTGTTAATGCCTCAATCGCTGCACGAGCACCAAGGTAAGATCCGCCGATACCAACTACTAGCAAAACATCGGAATCCGATTTAATCTTTTCCGCTGCTTGTTTGATACGCGCGAATTCTTCTTTGTCGTAATCTGTCGGAAGGTTCAGCCAACCTAAATAATCATTGCCTGCGCCTGTCTTATTATGTAATTGATCGTGCGCAGCTTGTACGAGCGGCGCCAAATAGTTTACTTCCTGTTCGCCGATATAGGGCATTGCTTTTTTATAATCAAATCCGATGTGTGTCATAATCATCCTCCTTGAAACTGCTTTCTTATTTCACTTTACCGAATCTCCCAATGTTTAGCAAGAATTGTTACAGGAATAAAATCCGCTAAACAAAGCATGCTAATAAAGATTTATCATCCGCTTCACGAAATGGAGGTTATGCAGTTGAATTTAGTTACACGTATTGCTCTCGTTCTTGTCATCATCGGTGCAATTAACTGGGGACTAGTCGGTTTATTCAACTACGACTTGGTAGCAGGTATCTTCGGTAATGGCAGTCAAGCTGCTGCTTTCCCGCGGATTATTTACAGCCTAGTCGGCTTGGCTGGTCTCGTGTCGATCTCCGCTTTGTTCCTAGAGCGTAAAGAAGTCGAGCAAGCATCAACAAACAAGGCATAAACGATAAATCAAAAAAAGACCCCCTGCCATGAGCAGGGGGTCTGTTTCTGTCTTAGTTGCGTTTGTCTTCTGTTTGTTTGATCCAATCCTGCAACTTGTCTTTCAACGTGTTGAAACCAGCTGGTGCCTCTTGGGAAGCAGCTACAGCTTGTTTTTGATTGTTTTGCGGCTTAGCTGGTGCTTCTTCTGTAGCACGGATAGATAGGGAATATTTACCGCTATCTTCATTGATATCTAAAATTTTAACTTTAACTTCGTCACCAACAGAAAGGTGCTCGCTGATATCTTTTACGAAACCATGTGTTACTTCTGAAATGTGAACCAAACCTTGAACTTGCTCATCCAATGCAACAAACGCACCGTAAGGCTGAATACCTGTTACTTTTCCTGTCAATACTTGTCCTTGTTCGAACTTCTCTGCCATACTAAACAACTCCTGATATTTTCTACTTTAGTCGCAATAAACAATTTTATCATAGTCAGTCCGATTCGGCAAAATTTATCAAGAATTTCACAAATTAGGTTTACGTTTTCTTCATTATGGCAATACATATTACTGTAAGACTTTCTCGTATTCCCCCTGTAGGCAAAGCGATACGCATCGCTTTGCTTTTTTTATGCATATAAAGACTGAATCGAGCGAGACTATACCTAATTGCAGGTAAAGGGGCAGCGCAAAATGTCTTGTTCAACAAGTATTTTCAATTTCAACGGTGTTGCGGTCGATTATAAAACATATTCTTCATACAATACTGGAACCTCCAAAACGATCCTTCTTCTTCATGGTTTTCTCGCTTCCCAATATTGTTTTCATCACCTGATTCCAGAGCTGCGGCGCAGTTACCGTGTTCTCACCTTAGATTTCCCTCCTTTTGGTCAAAGCAGCAAACATGAAGAAACGGTTTTTTCGTATGATGATTATACCCGCCTGCTTGCTGCTCTCTTAACGCATTTAGGTATCAGCCGACTGGATATTGCAGGTCACTCCATGGGTGGTCAAATTGCAATGCGGTTCTCTTATCACTTTCCAAAGATGGTTAATCAATTATATTTATTTGCGCCATCCAGCTACATGCTGCCGACAGATGCTTTTAGCAGCCTTGTTGCTTCGCGTCATTTCTTTCCCAGTTTTATGAGATTAATTTTTGAGGCCGGCAGCGTCGTCCGCTTTTTGCAGCATCTTGTTGCCAATCCGCACAGCATTTCGCTTCGCATGGTAGTTGCATACAGTATTCCATTTATGAACCAGCATTTTTTCACTTCCCTGGCCACCTTTATTCAGCACCGGGGCGGTGACTTGCCAAATGACTGCATTCAGCAAATACAAACTCCTACGACCATATTCTGGGGCAGTAAAGATCCATTACTGCCTCCATCGATTGGCTACAGGCTGCTAGCTGAAATGCCGAGAGCAACACTGCACGTTTTTCCAGATGCAGGACATCTGCTGCCGGAAGAAATACCCGACACACTGATGGCTTATATGACGTGATCATTCATTTCGCTTTTGGAAACGACCTAGCCTATAATGAGGGGTAGAAGTGAAGAAAGGAGTGCGGAATATGCATAATTTTGAAATCGTCCATGACAGACGGAAAACTCGTTCTGTAAAATGGGATAACTTACAGGCATTATATGGCGGAGAAGATGTTCTGCCAATGTGGGTTGCAGATATGGATTTTCAATCTCCGCGCGCAGTAATTGATGCACTGAAAGAAAGAGCAGAGCATGGTATTTATGGATATACAATGACAGACGCCAGCATTTCGAAAATCGTCAGCAGATGGGTAGAAAAGCGCCATGGCTGGAGAATCAAACCGAGCTGGCTTCTATACAGCCCCGGTGTTGTGACAAGCCTGCATATGGCGATTCAGACTTTTACCTCCCCAGGTGACCAAGTTGTCATTCAAACTCCTGTGTACGCTCCTTTCTATAGTGTCGTTACACAGCATGATCGGAAATTAGTGGAAAATCTGCTTCATGAAAACAACGGTGTCTATACCATGGATTTGGAACAATTGGAGACATGCTTCCAAAATGGTGCGAAAGCAATGATTCTATGCAATCCTCATAACCCTGTTGGACGTGTTTGGACGAAGCAAGAACTGGAGCAGCTGGCTGCCCTGTGTCAAACATATGATGTGTTACTTTTATCAGATGAGATTCATGCTGATTTGATTCATAGCGGCCATCAGCATGTGCCAATTGCATCTTTATCGGAAGACATGAGCAAACGGACAATGACATTCTTATCTCCTTCGAAAACATTCAACCTTGCTGGGCTGCAAGTTTCTTATGCAGTTATACAGGAAGAAGAAAAGCGCCAGCAGCTGCAGGAAACATTTTCGAAACAAGGCATTCACATGCTGAATACAATGGCTGTGGCGGCTCTGGAAGCTGCTTATACGGAAGGCGAAGAATGGCTGACAGGTTTGCTCGATATTTTAGCTGTGAACAAAAAGCTGGCAGAAGAGGCTTTAGCAGATAATCCGCTAATAAAGCCTATTCCATTGGAAGGAACGTATTTAATTTGGCTGGACTGCCGTAAAATGAAGCTGAACCAAGAAGACTTAATGGATTTCTTTGCGAAAAAAGCAAAATTAGGGTTTAACGGCGGTGAACAATTCGGAGACGCTGGAACAGGATACGTACGCATGAATATAGCATGCCCGCCAGGAACAATGCGTGATGCCTTACAGCGTCTGACGAACAGCTTAAAAGGATTTGAGGTGTCACCATGATTACGATTGGCAGTGTCGTGAAAGCACGTTATAAAACAGGCAGCTATATAGGGAAGGTAAAAGAAGAACGCGGGAAGTTCTTCCTAGTGGAAATTCTTGCTGTCCTTAAACATCCGCAGCAAGGAGACTTGCACAACCCGAAACAAACAGAAGATGTTTTCTTCCACGAACGCCGAGCACTCGCTCACCACGAAAAAGCAAATATACAAAAGACAGCTGTATCTCTATACGAAGAAGATGTACCCGATTATTCTGATTCGCTGCAGACAGCACTCGAGCAGCTTCAGCAAACGTTACATAACGAACCTGCTTCCCCCTATCAGCAGCTGGCGCTTGCCAATTTGGCTTCATTGAAGAAAGACTACTTTGGATAAACAGAAAAGGCAGAAGCATATGCTCCTGCCTTTTTCTTTTGCTGCGAACGCAGATCAAGGTGCTCCAATCAACTAGCAAAGCAGTGTGCGCACCTGCTTGAAATAGAAGAAAAAAAGCCGGAGAATATCTCCAGCTTTTCCGTCAGCTCAAATGGTTTTCCAGCACTTCTTGAATGCCTGCCATTGCGTCTTGCTCATCTTGTCCGTCAATTGTAATCAGAACCTCTCCGCCTTGTGGAACGCCTAATGACATCACACCCATGATGGATTTAAGATTCACTTTTTTCTGCTTATATGTAAGCTCAATTTCGGAATTGAATTGGCTAGCTTTATTAACGAGCAATGTTGCAGGGCGTGCGTGAATTCCAGTCTCGCTCGTAACCGTAAATGTTTTTTCTTGCATTGTGTTTCCCTCCAAAGCAAATTACACATGTAGGATAATGTGAATGATGTAACATTACTATTATAAGAGAAAAGAAAGCGGTTTTAAATGCAACAGACACTTTTTTAAGTTTAAAAACAGCTTTTTACCAGAACATTGAGTTTCTATGGCTTTTGTGGTAATTTTGACACATCTAGAAAAGAGGAGTGCTGTCATGAGTGTACATATAAACGCGGAAGCTGGTCAGATTGCAGACAAAATTCTGCTTCCAGGTGACCCGCTGCGTGCGAAATATATCGCAGAAACATTTTTGGAAGATGCTGAACTTTATAATGATGTAAGAGGCATGTATGGGTACACAGGTACATACAAAGGAGAAAGGATTTCCGTACAAGGTACAGGCATGGGTGTTCCTTCTATCAGCATCTACGTTAATGAACTTATTCAAAGCTATGGTGTGAAGAAATTGATTCGTGTCGGTACTTGCGGTGCCATTCAAAAAGACGTAAACGTGCGTGACGTGATCCTCGCTTCTACCTCCAGCTCTGATTCTCAAATGAACAGACAGGAATTCGGCTCCGTAGATTTTGCTCCTACGGCTGACTTTAACCTCTTGTTGAAAGCATATGAAGCTGGTAAGGCAAAAGGTCTTAATCTTCGTGTAGGTAATGTATTTACAAGCGATCGCTTCTACCGTGACAACACGTTAGAATTTTACGGAAAACTTGCTGATTATAATGTATTGGCTGTAGAGATGGAAACAACAGCACTTTACACACTTGCTGCCAAATACGATTGCCAAGCATTGTCTGTGCTAACTGTAAGCGATCATATTCTGACTGGCGAGGAAACAACGTCAGAGGAACGTCAAACAACATTTAGTGATATGATGGAAATTGCATTAGATGCTGCTATCCAGGCGTAGAAGAAGGCTTCTGCGCCTTTTTCTATGTTCTCATTGTAAACCTAAATAAAATTTAAGTTGACAATTTAGGACTTCTTGTTTACTATTTTGCCAAGGAGCTGATATGGATGAATCGAACTGGAAGATTGACTGCAAGTGCTATGTTTGTCGGACTGATGACAGTGGGCGCGAATATATCAGTATGGCTGCCATTTCTAGCCGTGCCTATTGGCGGGCAAACAGTACCACTTTCGCTGCAGCCATTTTTCGCAATTCTGGCAGGTCTCTTGTTAGGATATAAATGGGGAGCTTACAGCATGGGCTGTTATGTGCTGCTCGGGCTGACTGGATTGCCGATTTTTGCCGACCTTTCCGGGGGTTTCGGTGTGTTTGCAGGACCAACTGGCGGTTTTCTGCTATCTTTTATCGCCATTGCGTTTTTCGCTGGATTTATTATGGAGAAAACTGCTTTTCGCAACCGCGTATTTGCGGCAGCATTTGCCGGACTGCTCGTGAATTACCTGTTGGGCGTGACTTATATGTACGGCGCCATGCACCTTTGGCTTGGGGTTGCTATCAGCTATAAAACTGCTTGGATCAGTATGCTCCCCTTCCTCGTCAAAGACTTCTGCTTCAGCATGCTGGCAGCCTTTTTCTTTTCAAAAGTCGCCTATGCTTTCGGAAAAAGTAAAGTGTCTTATAATACTTCGTTTAAATGACATTTTCTCAGGGAAGTTTAGTTATAATGATTACATCACCCATTATAGCTTATTCACTGAAAGGATGTAGCTCTGCATGTCATTATTACAAAATATGCCTTTATTGAGCGCACTTATTGCCATTATTGTAGCGCAGGTAATCAAAGTACCGATTCGCGCCATTACAGAAAAGCAGGTGCAGCCAGATTTGGCATTTAGTACAGGCGGAATGCCCAGCAGCCACTCCGCAGCAGTAGCTGCCTTGACGACCTCAATTGGCTTTGAGACCGGTCTAAGTTCCCCCGTTTTTGCTGCTTCCTTTGTTTTCAGTATCATCATTATGTTTGATGCTTCTGGTGTGAGAAGAGCAGCTGGAGAACAAGCAATTCTGCTTAACTTACTGCTGAAAGATTTCCAGCGATTTGTTGACGAAGCGAAAAACTGGGGAAGCAAGCAGGAGTTCGAAAAAAACCGCGAAATTAGAGAAATGCTCGGTCATCAGCCGATTGAAGTATTTGTCGGCGCTTTAACCGGGATTGCTATTTCCCTCATCATTTACTTGCTGTTTTGATCGAAGATGCACTTCTTTTAAAACTAGTTTCTTTACCTGTACGGGCTGCTGTTCATATGTGATCACATCCTGTACAGTCAAATTAGTAAGCTGGCTCCACGTTACATACATAGCTGTACACAGCAGCATACACAGGATAATTCTTTTACACCAACGGATCATGTCCTCTCACCTCTTCCTACAGCTTCGACAAATGAAAAAATTCTTATACTGTAAGCTGACAAGAGAAATGACGAGATTTGTGAATATAAAAAAGTGTCGAATCGATTTGATTTGACACTTTTTTTGTTTCCAGGCTTAAAACAGATCCGGCCACCATACAACCGCCATACACAGGCAAAAAGTCACAGAAGGAACTGCCAAACTTTTGACCGCTTGCCTCCACCGATACTCATAATGACGGTATTTCAAGATTCTATCCGTTATAAAGAATAGTACGGAAGCACCTAAACTAAACCAAAAAAGAATAAGACCAAAAACAACGTGCATTGCTCCTGAAACAATTATTTCTGCCTTTTTGTCTTGTGTCTTTGCTGCTATAGCCTCTCCCGTTTTCTCACTAATAACAGAAGTGACTATCCCATAAAGTATAATTACCGGAAAGCTATAGATGATATATACCGGCATAATCGTAATGGATGAAAACAGATAATTACTGAATTGGCTGAGATTTTCTTCTCGGAAAGGATCTGGCATCAAAAATCCTAGAATGACAGCAAATAAAGTTCCCGATATGGAAGCACTTATGATTTTTCTAGCAAATATAATAACCCCTCCAATTGATAAAAAACAGATAACAAAAACGGTCAGTGACTTATGCACTGGCCGTTATTGTCTACAGGTTTGTTATACCTGCTAGCTTGCTAGATTTCGCGATTAGCTGAAAATATTAAATTTCCCTTTTTTCAACACAAGTCCAACGCCGCCAAGCTGATACAGATAGCGGTTGTCGGATGCTTTCTTCATAACGTCTGCCGGCTTTCCGTAAAGTTTCTTGCCCATAACGGTACCCATGGCATCGCCTCCGCCCAAGGAAGCAAGTGTACCTTTCAAGTCTGGTACGAATTTCTGTGTGTTGCTTTCCTTACGAATAAGGGCTTTGAGATTTTGCGCACAGTTGAAACCCATTTGCGTTGCAATCTGCGCTGTCGGCGGGTACGGCTTGCCTGTCTCTTCGTTCATAACAGCTGCACAATCACCAACAATAAAGATATCATCATGATCGGGATCACGCAGATCTTCTGTAACCATTACTTTGTTACGCTTTACATTAAAACCGGATTTTTCTAAGACAGAGCTGCCTTGTACACCAGCTGCCCAAACGGTTGTATTTGTTTTGATCGTGTGTTTTTCTTCGGCTTTCTCATAAACAATGCTATCAGCCGATACTTCCTTGAGGAAGGCATTCGTCTGGAATTCGATTCCGCGGGACTCCAAAGAGTTCAAGGCATATTCCACAAGCTGCGGATCAAATCCCATCATGACAGATGGTCCTGCTTCGATAACGGTAACGCGGACTTTGTCACGGTCAATATCATATTCTTTGCACAGCTCTGGAATACGTTCCGCTAGTTCACCAGCGAATTCGATTCCTGTAAAACCGCCACCGCCGATAACGATATTCAAACGCTCTTCTTTCTTTTCACTTTCATTATTGTACATAGCGAAATTATGTTCGATATGCTCTCGGATTAAACGGGAAGAATTAATGCTGCGGATATTGTAAGCGTGATCCAGCAATCCTTCAATTCCGAAATTGGCAGGCTCAAAGCCCAATCCGATGACAAGATAATCATAAGAAATCTGGCCATTTTCCATCGTAACTTTTTTCGCTTCGGGATCAATTTTTGTCACTGTATCTTGGACGAAGTTTACTTTTCTCGGATCAATTACATCTTTAATCGCAATTCTTGTTTGATCATGGTGTCTTGTACCGGCCGCATTTTCATGAAGCCACGTTGTTTGATAATGATAGTCGTGCTTGTTAATGAGTGTAATACTTGCTTCTTCCGTTCCAATTAGTTTTTGCAGTTTGACTGTCGTGATTAGGCCGCCATAACCAGCACCTGCAATTACGATTTTCGGTTTGTTCATCTTTGATCACATCCATTAATATAGTTTGGTCTTTCAACAGCTGCATAACCTAACAACACATTAATTTTTTTGTTTGTGATTCTATTCACTTTATAAGGCAGATGAAAACATAAAACTGTCATAAAACTGTCATCATTATTATGGTAATCGTTTTAATTCCTTTTATCAAACAAAAAGGGAAGCGTTCTCATCGTTAAGGGCATACTGCGAAGCGATGAAAAATCCTTCTTCTTACTCATATTTCAGTATCTATGATAAAATACCACATGTTACGTTTAAAAATATTAGGAGGAACCGGTATGTCAGATCAAATTTATGATGTGACCATCATCGGTGCAGGTCCAGTCGGACTTTTCACTGCGTTCTATGGTGGGATGCGTCAGCAAAGTGTCAAAATCATTGAAAGTCTTCCCCATGTTGGCGGACAGCTTTCTGCTTTATACCCAGAAAAATTCATTTACGATATAGCAGGCTTCCCTAGTATCCGCGCTCAGGAATTAGTGGACAACCTGATGGAACAGCTAAACCGCTTCGACCCTTCCATTGCGCTTGGCGAGTCAGTTGATAAGGTCGAGCGCTTAGAAGATAATACATTCCGCATTGAAACAGACAAGGATGTACATTACACGAAAACAATTATCATTACAGCTGGTAATGGTGCGTTTCAGCCGCGCCGTTTAACAGTAGAGCGCTGCGATGAGTTTGAGGGTGTCAACTTAAATTATTACGTAGACAATATGCAGAAATATGCTGGCAAGCGCGTGCTGTTAGCAGGCGGCGGCGATTCTGCTGTTGACTGGGCACTCATGCTAGAGCCGATTGCGAAGGAAGTTATCCTTGTTCACCGCCGGGACCAATTCCGTGCACACGAACATAGTGTGGAGCGCTTGATGCAGTCAAACGTTAAAATTATGACGCCATATGTACCAGTTGAAATGCTAGGTACAGATCGAATTGAACAAGTTGTTCTGCAAAAAGTAAAAAGTGAAGAAACAGAAACAATCGATGTTGACGAAGTTTTGGTAAACTACGGCTTCATCTCTTCTCTAGGTCCAATTAAGCAATGGGATTTGGAGATCGAGAAAAACAGCATTGTTGTGAATACGAAGCAAGAAACAAATATTGCAGGCATCTATGCTGCAGGTGATATTTGCACTTACCCAGGGAAAGTCAACTTGATTGCCTCAGGTTTCGGCGAAGGCCCTACAGCTATCAATAACGCCAAAACGTACATTGATCCAGATGCACGCGTTCAGCCAAAGCACTCTACAAGCATGTTTTAATACAAACACCGGATTCCTTTACGGAGGCCGGTGTTTTTTTATATGCTCTTTGTATAAGGACGTACTTCTTTCACACACTAGTAGCGATAAAGGAGGAGCTGTATGGAAAACGAATTCGAACATCACTTGATGCCTTTAGCCTCTATGAAGAGCGGCAAAGAAACAACTGTCTCTCCAACTGTCCACGGCTACCTTGACCAAATTGTAAATGTGTTTTTCATTGAAAATCCTGCCGAAAAAGAATGGGTGCTCGTCGATGCTGGCATGCCTGATACAGCTAAAAAGATTAAACAAGCTGCCGCCCATTTGTTTGGCGAAGAATCAAAACCTGCTTGTATCATCCTGACGCATGGTCATTTTGACCATGTTGGGAGTATCGTCGAATTAGTAAAAGAGTGGAATGTGCCCGTTTACGCCCACGAATTGGAACTGCCTTATCTCACCGGACAGCAGAACTATCCGGAAGCAGATACCAAAGCTGGCGGCGGTATGATTACAAAGCTTTCTAAGTCATTTCCGAATACCGGAATCGACTTGAGCGAACATGTACGGCTCATTCCGCTGGATCATAAAGTGCCGCACCTGCCAGGCTGGGAATGGATCCACACTCCAGGTCATACACCGGGACATATTAGCCTCTTCCACTCAGAAGACAAAGTACTGGTTGCCGGAGATGCATTTACAACGGTCCAGCAGGAATCTTTACACAAAGTATTAACGCAGCAAAAAGAATTCAACGGCCCTCCCCGCTACTTTACGATGGACGAACCAGCTGCCTTTTGCTCCATTCGTAAACTGCAAGAGCTGCACCCACAAGCAGCCGGCACTGGCCACGGTATGCCCGCGTTTGCAGATGAATTAGCAGCAGGGCTGAAAAAACTTACGGAAACAATGAAATAGGAGAGAGGGTAAACCCTTCTCCTATTTATCCATTTAGTTCCTTCGTCATGAAGGCTGTTTCTACCCTTGTTCCATTTAGCTTACTTACTGTTTTTCTGTCGGTTAAGCAAAATCCATTCTGCGTGTATAGTGCTATATTTTTAGTCACCGACACTCTTACCTGACATTGAAGCTTAAAAAGTTTCCGAGAAGCTGCATAAACCTCTAATGCAGCTAACAATTGCCTGGCTATTCCCCGCCCTCTCTCTTCTGGACGTACAGATAAGCGAAAAAAATATAACAGTTCTTCCTGCTCTCGAAACCGGACAGCTCCAACAACTTTCTTTTCCTTCCAGAACAAAAAGGCTTTTTCTTCTCCATTTTTTAAAGCCGTTCTAATCGTGTTCGGCGTTTCCTCCAATGCACTTGATGGCGTATTACTAGATCGGTATTCTTCAAATGCCGCCATCATCGTGCCGTGAATTTCCTCAGCATGAGAAACTTCAGCTAATAGAATCATGTTATCCCTCCAGCTATCATTAGTTGATATAGGTTTTGCGATTCCTTTATTAAACGAAGTTGTCCAAATAAGGGAAAGTGATTGTCAGATGACCTAACAAAATGTACTATCCCCGAGGTTCTTTTCCCAATACCAAAATCTATTAAAATATACTATAATTTACTAGAATTACATACCGCATTTTAGGAGGAATAAGTAATGAAAAACAGTAAATGGATGAAACTTCTGTTTGTTGGATTGGCTGTTGTATTATCACTGACTTTTTCGTTCCAACCATCAAAAGCAGAAGCAGCAACCAACAATACACCCGTTGTATTTGTACATGGTCTGGGCGGTTCCGATACGAATTTCTACTTTATTGAAAGATATTTGCAGAGGCAAGGTTGGTCCAGTGACGAGCTTTATGCCATTGATCTTCCTAGTAAACAAGGACAGCAGCAATTGAACGCTGCCGCAATCTCACGTTTTGTTGACAATGTACGAGCGGAAACAGGCAGTGATAAAGTAAACATCGTGGCGCACAGCATGGGTGGTGCAAACAGCCTTTACTATATCCTGAACTATGGCGGAAATGATAAAGTAGACAAACTTGTTACATTAGGCGGCGCTAACCGTCTTACTACAAGTAGCGCTCCTGCTGGCATTGATACTACTTCTATCTACTCTACAAGCGACACGATTGTAAGCTCCTATCTTTCTATCCTTTCAGGTGCAAACAATATTCGTCTTTATGGCATTTCCCATATTGGGCTGTTAAATAGCTACCAAGTAGATGGTCATATTAAAGAAGCACTTCTAAACTAATATATAACCTAAAAAGGGGCGATTCCTAGGAATCACCCCTTTTTTAGTAAAAGAACCTGATGCCTGTTAAAACACCACATCAGGTTCTTCCTATTTTAGCGTTAGCAGTTCTCCGGTGTACCTTCTCGGTCTTTTGCCTTAAAGGATGAACCGCAGCCACATGAAACGATGGCATTTGGATTATCGATGGTAAACCCGCCGCCCATCATGTTTTGTTTGAAATCAATCGTTGTACCTTCAATAACCGGAATATCCATGGAACGGATAATGACCGGGATATCGTTGTTCACTTCATATGTGTCTAGTTCTTCATTCTTCTCGTATTCAAAGCCAAGGCTGTAAGATAAGCCGCTGCAGCCGCCGCCTTTCACACCAAAGCGCAAGAAAACTGTTTCGGCGTCTTCTTCTTTCAGCATCTCTTTAATTTGAAGGCTGGCACTGTCTGTTATATTTAAGACCATTTCGGTTTACCTCCCATTTTAATCTTACTCTTAGTATACGCTCCTATTGGAGGATGCTCAAGCACCGTGCTCCCAATGGAATGTACCAGATACTGTCTTTTCGGCAGCACCGCGCATCCAAACTGATCCATCTTTCTCCCAGCGAATGAATAAATCTCCGCCGCTAAGATGTACTGTCACTTCTTCTCCATAAGGGGATTTTTTGTTCAGAATAGCTGCGACAACAGCCGCACAAGCTCCTGTCCCGCATGCCTGTGTCACGCCAGAACCACGTTCCCACACGCGGAAATGCATCTCTTTTTCAGACACCATTTCAATGAACTCGACGTTCACTCCCTCTGGGAAACGAGAATCATTCGTAATCACAGGTCCCGCTGTATACAGCGGAGCATTGTCAATGTTATCAACAAAGAATACCGCATGCGGGTTGCCCATGCTTACTGCGGTAACCCGGAGCTGTTCTTCTCCTGCGTCAAAAGCTTCGTCTGCAACTTGCTGACCTTCTTCCCCTAGCATCGGAATCAGCTCGCGCTGCAGAATAGGCGCTCCCATGTCGACTGTCACTTCGTGTACATGCTTTCGTGTACCATGCACTTGTGCTTCGACTTGGCCGGCTTTTGTTTGAATGGTAAACGTGTCAGCGTCCACCAAATTGTTTTCAAAAGCATATTTGGCAACACAGCGAAGTCCATTTCCGCAATTCATCGCCTCTGAACCGTCCAAGTTAAAGATGCGCATGCCGACATCGCAAGTCTCGCTCGGATGAATTAAAATTAAACCGTCCGAGCCTATACCTGTGTTACGATCGGCTATGTCTATCGCAAGCGGTGCCAGCATTTCCTCCTCTAGTTGAAACTGAAATAAATCCACAAAGATATAGCTGTTTTTCAAGCCATGCAGTTTTACAAATGGTATATCCATTCTCTTACTCGTCTCCTCTACTATGTATGAAAAAAGCCATGGTCTGCGCTTGGCAGACACATAGCCTATTAAAACAATGGATTTTCTTCAATGAACTTGTAAACATTTTTGACAAGCTCATCGGCTGTCTCTGCTGTCACCGGCTCTCCGTTTACTAACGCAAACAGATGCTGGGCGCATATGCCGCAAAAGCTTGTACAGCCATATTCTATTACATCAAGACCAGGATCACTGTCGAGCTTTTCAAAAGCCTCCTGTGAACCGGTGGCCAGATTGTTTACGCAAAATTCAATGATCGGATTCATCCCGCTCACTCCTATTCTAGGATGTAACACTATCAAAAGATAATGCTACCACACTGCAGGATAGGAGCACAACTAGCTTGCGCTGACGGCCTTCTCGACAGCCTTTGCAACAGCTTTCAGTGAAATCATACCTTCTCCGGCTATTTCACCATCGACAAGGACAACTGGATAAAACAAATCTTCCTCTATTACTTTGTCGGCAAACTGCTTGTGTTCTGCTTCTCCAGAGGGTTCGTGGATATCAATGTATTCAAATTCAAACTGATTGTCTTTAAACTTTCGTGCTAATGCTGCCTGCAGCCACTCATACGTATCCTTTGAGCTTGGTGCATTCACACAGCTTGCACAAATGATTTCGGCCCCATAAACGCTAATTTTTGTTGCCATCTGATCCGCCCTTTCGTCTGCTAGTAGCTTCAGTTTACCGTAACAAACAGCATGTTGGAATGGAAATTTTTAATTGATAAAATTTCTCAGTTGGCTAGCGTGGATTTTTTATCAGAAACGATTTATAATAGATATATAATCGTAAGGGGGATAATGGATGATGGAAAACCAAGTACAAGAAGTATTGAACAAATTACGTCCATTCTTGCTGCGTGACGGCGGTGACGTCGAACTAGTCGATGTTGATGAAGGTATCGTGCGCCTGCGTCTAATGGGAGCATGCGGTAACTGCCCAAGCTCTACGATCACATTAAAAGCTGGTATTGAACGTGCCTTGATGGCAGAAGTACCTGGCGTGCGTGAGATCGAGCAAGTATTTTAATAGAATGAACAGACCCGCGCGGAAACATCACTTTCCCCGCGGGTTTTTATTTTGCGTATAAATACAAAACCCACAGAAATCCTCCAAATTTCTGCGGGTCTTATCATGCTTCAACAGCTAGCTCTTCTGTACAGATTCCTTGTTTGGCACAAGACAGCAATACCCATTCAAACGCCGGATACTTCTTTTGATATTGCGCGTGTACAGATGCAGCTTGTGCTTCATCGACTACGGCTATCATTGTAGGTCCAGCACCGCTCAAATAAACACCATAAGCTGCTTCTTGCAAGGAGCTTGCAACTTCTTCGTAATGCGGAATCATCGCTTGTCGGTATGGCTGGTGGAAAAGATCTTTTTTCATCATTTCTCCAAGCTGCTTCCAATTTTGCTGGAGCAGAGCGGCTACAGCTACATTGGCGACACCGCTCGCTTGCACCGCTTCTTTATATGCTAATTGATCTGGAAGTACAGCTCTGGCAGCTGATGTAGCCAGCTCAAACGGCGGAATGACAGCTAAAAAACGCACATGATCAATTGGCGTGTGGACATAATGGACGCTGCCATCATAATAACCAATCACACAGCCGCCTAAAATTGATGGCGCAGCATTATCTGGATGGCCTTCGAGACTGACAGCAAGATCAAGTTTCTCTGCATCACTGAGCTCTAATGATAGCAGGCAGTCTGCCAGCTCAATTCCTGCGACAAGTGCTGTTGCACTGCTTCCGAGTCCTCTGGCGAGCGGGATCTCGCTCGTCATCCGAACGGAGCAAGCTGGCAAATCCTCAAAGTCATACTGCTTGGCAACATAAAGTGCTGTTTCATAGATCATGTTATCTTTTCCAGATGGAAGACCTTGTACAGCATCTGATGCTGCAATGAATTCCCATTCTGCAGCAGGCTGCACTTCCAGCTCCAAGTACAAATCCAATGCAATGCCAATTGAATCAAAGCCTGGTCCTATATTAGCTGTACTTGCAGGTACACGTATTTGCCAGCGTTTCATTTACATCCGCTCCTTGATTGCTTGGGCAATCACCTGCTCTTCGTTAGGAAGAACGACCGGCTTGATTGTGCTGTATTCGATAGCGGTATGCGGATCCTTCAGTCCATTGCCAGTTAACACACAAGTTACGGTAGCACCTTTTGCTACTTCTCCTTGTTCCAAAGCTTTCAGCAGACCTGCAAAGGAAGCACAGGATCCTGGTTCAGCAAATATACCTTCCTCACGGGCGATTTTTTGATAAGCAGCAATAATCTGTTCATCTGTTACTTCATCAATCGTTCCGCCTGATTCGTCTCTTGCTGCAGTTGCTTTTTGCCAGCTGGCCGGGTTTCCGATACGGATAGCAGTGCCCACTGTTTCTGGATTTTCAAACACACGGTCGTGGACAATTGGTGCCGCTCCGCTAGCTTGATAACCTTTTAAGACAGGCAGACTGTAGCCTTTTTCCTGTTCATACTCTTTAAAGCCTTTCCAGTATGCACTAATGTTACCTGCATTTCCGACAGGAATGAAAAGATAATCAGGTGCTTGTCCTAATTGCTCACATAGCTCGAAAGCTGCCGTCTTTTGTCCTTCGAGTCGGTAAGGATTGACGGAGTTCACTAGTGCTACTGGCTCGGTTTCACTCAAATTGCGGACAACTCGCAATGCATCGTCAAAATTGCCTGCAATTGAAAATATTTCCGCACCGTACATGACGGCTTGTGCCAGCTTGCCTTGGGCAATCTTTCCTTCCGGGATTACGACGAAGCAGCGCATACCTGCTCGGGCAGCATATGCGGCAGCGGAGGCTGAGGTATTACCCGTCGAAGCACAGATAACCGCTTTCGCTCCTGCTTCCTTTGCTTTCGCTATCGCCATGACCATTCCGCGGTCTTTAAAGCTGCCGGTCGGATTCGCTCCCTCTATCTTGGCATAGGCATGAATCCCATAGGCAGCCGATATTTTTTCCAGTTTTACAAGCGGTGTGTTTCCTTCTCCTAAACTTACTGCTGGTGTTTCATCCGAAACAGGTAAATGCGCTTTGTATGCTTCCAAAAGTCCCTGCCATACCATCTTGATCAATCCTCTCCGTCTACGCGATAACAGCTGATGACACGTTTCACGACATTTAACTTTTCCAGCAGCTGTATGCTGTTTTCGATTTGTTGTTTGCTATGTTTGTGTGTCACCATTACAACTTCTGCCGTTTTGGAGTTTGCATGCGGCAATTGAAGAATTTTTGCAAACGACACATTTTCACCGGCGAATACATTTGTCACCGCATGGAAAGCACCTGTCTGGTCCTCTGCTTCAACTCGGACAAAGTACTTCGCATGTTTCTGTGTATTGTCTTTCAATGCTTTCTTGTATTGCGGTGTCACATAAGCTTTCCCGCTGACCCCCAGGCGGACATTTTTGACAACTTCCATCAAATCCGATACGACTGCAGTAGCTGTTGGCAATCCGCCTGCGCCCGGACCGTAAAACATTGTTTCGCCGACTGCTTGCCCGTATACGTAAACCGCATTATACTCATTTTTTACTTGTGCCAGCGGATGTGCTGTCGGCAGCAAAGTAGGCTCCACACTTACTTCGACTTTGCCATCATCCATTGCTGCAATACCAATCAATTTCATTTGGTAGCCTAATCTGCCGGCAAAATCAATGTCTTCCTGCGTTATGGAGGTGATTCCAGAAACTTCGACATCTTCATAGGCGACAGGCATCTTAAATGCCAAATTCGCTAATAACGTCATCTTGCGCGCTGCATCCAAACCTTCGACATCCGAAGTCGGATCTGCTTCTGCGAATCCAAGTGCCTGCGCTTCCTGCAATACTGGTTCAAAAGAAAGATTCTCATCGGTCATCTTCGTCAAAATAAAGTTTGTAGTACCATTAACAATTCCCATTACTTTTTGAATTTTATCGGAAGCGAGTCCGTCACTTAAGGTTCTGAGTATGGGAATACCACCTGCTACACTCGCTTCGTAATAAATGTCGGTATTATATTCCTGAGACAATGCAAACAGCTTATCGCCTTGTTCGGCCATCAAGTCTTTGTTAGCCGTCACAATATGCTTGCGATTGCGGATGCTGCGTTCGAGCAGCTGATATGTATCATCCATGCCGCCCATTACTTCGACCACAATATCAATAGCAGGATTATCGGTAATATCTGCCGGTTCTGTTGTCAGAATGCCAGCATCCCCGATGTATTCCCGCTTCTTTTCTTTGTTTTTCACGAGCACTTTAGCCACTTCGACTTCACAGCCAAGCTTGTAGCGGATTTGTTCTTGATGATCCTGTAAAATCTGTACGACTCCGCTTCCGACAGTTCCTAGTCCGCATAAGCCGATTTGAATCTTTTGTTTCATCTCGCCCATCTCCTGTCCACCTGAAATAAACAATTGTTTTTATATAAAGGACATTATAACCCTATGAATCTATTACCGCAACCACATTTACAAATAATTTTCCAACACAGGTATCTCGAGGGAACGAGTATCCACTTGCATATATTGAAACAAGCCGGCCAAACGCTGCTCATACGTATGCTGCTGCATGATAAGTGTTTCATATGCTGCTCCTGCTGTTCCGGTTAACCCTTGCTCCATTTGATTAAATATGTGCAAAGGCATAATGAGGCGCCCATACAATAGACGCATGCCAAAAACAGACAGCGGGCGTGCCTGCATATAAGCAGGAAGAAATTCTTTTATGTCTCCCTCTTCTTCTTTTCCAAATGCAATTCGGACATATTCTGCCAAATCACGTGCTGGATGATCATAAATAATCTGGTGCGGCAGGACATACGTTTCTTTTAATTCAGATTGATATTTCATAAAAACAGTCGTAGCCTGGTCGGCCTCCGTGAAACGGAACTCGCCATTCGACTCATTCACATATTGAATAGCCAGTTCTGATCTGCCAATTACATAAGGAAAAGTATCGATAAAAAATCGTTCCCCATGCGTTAGCGGACGTTTTTGATAAATCTCAGCATACAGCTTTTCGCCCTGCGCTAAGCGAGCCGTCCACAACTCACTCCACTTACCGTAACTGGACAAAGTGTCTGGAGCGAAAGGACAAGCAGCACCAAGTTCGTGAAAGGCTGCTAATTCTGCCCCGTGAGCACCTAGTCGCACAGGATAGGGAGGCGGCATCTCCACGACAAGATAAGGGGTATTTTCATACACAGTAATAATCTGACCTTCTGTCGTGATCATCGGCTGCGCAATGCGCGGAAAACCGTTTTCCTGCATATATGCCGTTATCGCTGCCAATTCATAATAGCTGTCTTGTTCCGTCCGAGCTGGTATAATAACATAAAGCCGCTCCATTGTCTGATAAGCGTGATAATTCCGGTAAGAGACGGGTTTGCCGGTGAATCCAGGTATATATTGCTGCATCAGCTGTAGCACACAAACACCTCCTGCTACATTTTATGAAACAACTCGAAGAATCATGTTCCAAACTAGAGGGTTGACGCATAGGCTAACAGGGTATACTGCTAACCGAATCATACATAGAAAGTGACGTGATCATATGACAGCAGAATTAGAGAAAAAAGCACGCGAATGGCTGATTGAACGAGGTGTACAAGTAGAGGATATCGCAGAATTGGTCCATTACCTGCAGGAAAAATACTACCCTGGTCTGACAATGGACCGGTGTATTTATAATGTAGAGCGTGTATTATCCAAAAGAGAAGTTCAAAATGCCATCCTGACTGGTATCCAGCTGGATGTTCTCGCAGAACAGGGAAAACTGGAACAGCCATTGCAGGATACGCTGGAGCGTGATGAAAGCTTGTACGGAATTGATGAAGTGATCGCACTATCTATCATCAACCTCTATGGATCCATCGGATTTACAAATTATGGATATATTGATAAGCAAAAACCAGGTATTTTGGAAAAGCTTAATGATAAGAGCAGCGGGGAATGCCACACTTTCCTGGATGATATCGTCGGAGCCATCGCAGCAGCTGCTGCCAGCAGACTCGCACACAGCCAGAATGAAGAAGAAAATATTGACGGATGAACAGAGAGCAGCCTTGCATGAGAAGGCTGCTTTTCTTGCATACAAAGCGAATTTATTTATATTCTTGTGTAGCCAAAACTGGGCTTCCTTCATATAGTGTAAACGTCTGATACACACGAGGAGGAAATTACTTGGAAAACACAAACCCGAGCTACCCTAATCACTTGGCATGGCATGAAACACTTGAATTACATGAACTAGTCGCTTCCCAAGCTGTTGTCTTAATGAAGCTGAAACGATTTATTGGAAATGTTAATGATGGAGAACTGCGCTCTATTTATGACCAGACAATTAAAGGCCTGGAGACCAATTTAAATGAATTGCTGGCTTTCTACCCTTCCGCACCCAGCTTGCAAGATCAAGCAGAAACACGAAATACAGATACTGCCTTTTATGCTGGTGACTTGCTCGTCTTTGCTAAAACTTCTGTTCGCAACTATGCAATTGCCATCACAGAAACAGCCACTCCTGTACTGAGAGAAACACTGCGAAAACAATTGCAGCGCGCAATTGATACGCACGCGAAGGTTTTTGCCTTTATGTACAGCCGCGGACTTTATCCATCCTATAATTTAGAACGCCTGCTGCAAAGTGACATTCAAAATGCCAGCAAAGCGTTAAAGATGGGATATTAACTGCTATCTAGACGCAGAAAAGGAGCTGCCTAACTTCTTAGGCATGCTCCTTATTTAATTTCCCATTCATCTAACGAATCAATTGTATAGGTTGGCTTTGGATGCAGCTTTGGCAACTCTTCTCGCTTTGTGAAACCTGTGCAAACCATGAGTGTGTCCATGCCTGCTCGAATGCCAGCTGTAATATCGGTTAGATAATTATCTCCGACCATGACAACCTGCTCTGTACCCAGCTCTAATAGCTTTCTAGCCTGCTCCATCATGATGCTTTCCGGTTTACCGATATAGATTGGCTCTACTCCTGTGCTGACTGAAACAACAGCTGTTAACGAGCCATTTCCTGGCATCAACCCTGCTTCAGTTGGAAGTGCTTTGTCACTGTTCGTAGAAAGGAACGTGGCACCTGCCCGAACTAATAAGCATGCTTTAGCCAGCTTTTCATAAGTAATAGCTGTATCCAGTCCAATAACGACGTAATCACAATTTTCATCAGCAACGGTAAGTTCTTCTTTCGCCAAAGCATCGAACAAGCCTTCCTCCCCTATGGCATAAACACGGGCAGCTGGTTTTTGTTCACGGATATACGCTGCCGTCGCCATACTGGTTGTAAAAACATCTTCAGGATCAGCTTCAATATCCATTTGGCGCAGCTTGGCTGCTACTTGCTCTTGTGTGCGTGTCGAGTTATTCGTCACAAACAAATGCTTCCTGCCAGCCTGCCTTAGTCTGTGAATAAATCCCGGAGCAGCATCAATTCGTTTGCTGCCAAGATACATAGTTCCATCTAAGTCGATTAAATAGCCATCATACGCTTTCATTAGTCTTGATCGCTCCTTGCAAAGGCGGAAGCTGTCCGCGTTTCATTCACTAGATAAGCTCTGACCCATTTCACGTATTGTGCAAGAAGTGCTTGGTGCTTGTCCATCGTGTCTGCCAGCATTTGATGGTTTACATGCAAATAGTCCCCCGTAAGCATTTTACGCAGTGCAATAATTTCCTTAAAATCTGGGGCTGTGTTTTCGGTGATTACCTGCTCATCGGCAAGAATATCGATAATATCATCATAGCTGCCCGGATCACGCATAATGAATCCATCAATCACACTATTGCCCGTATCCAATATAGCTTCAATGAGCAGCTGTGCCCGACGTTCCATCGCAAGCTTGCCTGTGAACTCTTCCGCTGACTTTATATCAGCCGCAAGCAGCTCTTCCATATATGTAAGTATTCCTTCAATCTTTTGTTTATCCACAAAGTACATCGTATTAGCCCCTCTCTTTACACGTTCACTTTGCCGCTAATTTTTTCACAACAAAGTACGCGCAGCCAAAATTACAATACTCATACAGATAATCTTCCAATGTGCTTATTTTTGTATCGAAGGTGGATTTTGGATTTTCGTCGTCAAAGAAGCCTTTTAAACGCAGCTGCTCATAACCCCAATCACCTACAATATAATCATATTTCGTCAGGATTTCGCTGTAGCGATCGTGAAATGCCTGTTCTTGAAAGGCATTCTTTACATCCTGTACCACTTCGTACTGTTTGCCTTGTATGGTAGTTTTCACCAGCTATCGACTCCCCTATCTTGTTTCTAGTGTAGCATATTTTGGCTGTAATTTCGCTCCTCTTCCATCTATCTGCTAATAGCAGTTATGAAATTCCAAACACTGTACAAACTAACGGCAAACACGTAAAGAAAGGTGAGCAGCATATGAAAAAATTGCATCTTATCATACTGCTAGTTGTCCTGCTGAGCAGCTGTCCATTGCCTGCTTCCGCGAAGCAAGCAGACAAAGAAAGTGAAGCAAAACATGAGCGCATGGCCCTCTATAAGAAGACAGCAGCTGCAACAGGGCTGCCGTGGTACTATTTAGCTGCCATCGATCAATACGAACATAATCTGCCAGCTGCATCAAAATCAGAAGCAGAAAAACTGATTGCTATCACGATTCCTGAGGAAAAATGGTTTGGTATAACAGAACATAAAAAAGCTGCCGCGAATGAATCCACTATTTCTTGGTTCCAAGGACTTGGGCGCGATGGCAATGGCGATTCTTTAGCTGATCCGGATAATCCAGAGGATGTACTTTTTACGATCGCTTCCTTTATTCAGCGCACTGGCACGACTAAAAACGATATTAAAATCGCCCTTTGGAATTATTACGAGCGCGATTTAACTGTCCAAACGATTATGAATACCGCTAAGCTGTACGAGCAATTTGGTACAATTGAGCTGGACAAGCGTTCCTTCCCGCTGCCGCTTCATCATAACTACAGCTATCGAAATACTTGGGGAGATGCTCGCGGTTTCGGGGGACGACGCATTCATGAAGGCACTGATATATTCGCTAACTACGGTGTTCCTGTGTATGCAACGACTTATGGCGTTGTTGAATTAAAAGGCTGGAACTTGTATGGCGGATGGCGCATCGGTCTCCGTGACAGCAATAATATTTACCATTATTACGCGCATCTGAATGGCTTTGAAAAGGGCGTATCTGTCGGAAATGTCGTCAAACCTGGTGATGTGATTGGCTATGTCGGTGCAAGCGGATATGGTCCGCCTGGCACGTCTGGCAAATTTCCTCCTCATTTGCATTATGGTATGTACAAGGATAACGGCCGTTCTGAATTTTCATTTGATCCATATCCGTACTTACGTATATGGGAACAGAAATCAAAACAGCAAAAAAAGGAAGGCTGATTTATTCGCCTTCCTTTTGCATTGGAATAGAAAAAGATGGTGAAGACCCAGATTCCCCTCCGCCACTATAAAATTCAGGCACCTGCCCTTGGATGACGGTACTCCCTAGCAGCACATCCTGCGTCACTGTTGTTGTCTTGGTAGAGAAAGGAATAATTATCCGTACATTTGCCTTAATTTCGACCATGAACACAAACATAGCGTTATTAATGCCATATTCCTCTACCTTCACATCTACACCTGACTCCACATAACCAATCATTTCAAATTTTACTGGAATCTTCGGACCAAAATTAGCTAGCAATGCATTATTGCTTGCTTGGCCGAGCGGAATGTCAACGAGCGTTGGATCTTCTTTCAGCTGCTCTTGAATAACATCAGCCGCTGCTTCCTCAGCAAGCTGTTCCTCACTTACTGCAGGCATTTTGCCATCTTCCATAAGACGAAGATAATGTTGCACCCGGAAAGTTACTTTGCGCAGCACTTCGTTAACCGTTGCTGCATCCCAGCTCGCATGAGTGACATTTCCATTTGTATCTTTCTCTACTTGTACGAATGCATTCAAGTCCAAATCTGCTTCCTTTTCCGCCTGCACCGCCTGGTTAATTGCCTGTTTAGCAAATTGCTCTGTTTTTGTTTCCGCAATTGCCATTAAAGTTGGCTCAAGTCCTTTGTTTACCAGCCATAAACTCAACGATATAAATAATGCAAAAAGAAAGAGACTCATGAAAAGCACATGACGAAAGGAAGGTGGTGCTTTAGAAGCTCTGCGCTGCCATGGACGCATGGAAAAAACCCCCTTGGTCAAGCATATGCTTGACCAAGGGGGCTTAGAATAGGAACTAATTTGACTCTGCAGCTGTCGAACAAGCCACAACCGTTATATTCAGATGCTCATATAAATTGACCTCGTAAGGATCAGGTTCTGTCCCATCTGCTTCCTCTAAAATCCGGACAATCGGTCTCGTGTTGATATCCTCATTCTGCCGGATAACAATACCTGCCCGCCCATCACTCAGACGGACAGTTAAACCAGTCGGATAAATAGCCACACTTCGTTTAAAAGCTTCCACCATTTCCATATCAAACAACTCTCCCGCACCAGCAAATAATATTTCCAGGCCTTCGTGCGGCAGCATTGCATCCCGGTAGACACGGTTGCTTGTTACAGCATCAAATACATCGGCAATTCCAATAATCTTCCCGTATAAATGAATATCTGAACCTTGAATGCCGCGCGGATAACCGGATCCGTTCATTCGTTCATGATGCTGATAAGCACAATGTGCAATTACAAGCGGAATGTTATTCATTTTACGTAAATAATGGAACCCTTTTGTTGTGTGCTCCTTGATTTTCTCAAATTCTTCATTATTCAATTTCCCAGTCTTTTGCAGTACTTCCTGTGGTACAAACATTTTCCCAACATCATGCAAAATGGCTCCAAAACCAATTTCTTCTACAACCGAAACCGGCAGCTTCATCTCATTGGCGATGGCCATCGCATATAGTGCAACATTGACCGAATGTGAAAAAATATAATCATCGAATATGAGCATATCGGAAAGAATCGTCAGCGTCTGACGTTTAGGCCGCAGATTACTCACCATCTCTTGAATCGATGTTGTAATCTTCTCTGTCATCTTTTCCGTCAAATACTTCCCGTTGTCACTCTGTTTAATTTCCTGGAAGGATTTATGAATGACCTGCATCGCTTTAAGCCGTTCTTCGCTGGAAGTGGAGAATTCAAGCTCGACGTCTTGAAGCCGGTCATCCCGTATATAAACATAGGTATATCGCAGTGCCTTCAAACGATTAATCATCTTTTTCGTCAGTTCCATATCTTTTTGGACCAAAATGCTTCCCTTATCGTTGTATACAGGCTGCGCAAGCTTGCTGCCGGGTTTTACTGATTTTGTCGCAACTAGTCTCATTGTTGCACTCCTAACCTCTCCAACATTCCATTCTGATAAAATAGTACCAGAAAAACGGGAAACAATCTAGATTGAAGAAGGCAAGATTCGACAATTTTTTTACGAAATTAACAATAACGCTTCCTTACCAATCAATCCAGCTCGCCATCCATACGCAGCGGAAGCGTCTGTTACTTTTTCCAGCGGTGCATCCAGCAGCTGCTGGATTGTTTTGACTCCAACTGCTCTGCCGGAAATAATGTTGCGATCAGCGAGCTTCTCATTAAGTAAATCCACATCCAGGGCGCCGCACATAATATAGCCAACGTCATTTGATACTACAAGCAATGTTGTTTTAGGTAATTTCACGGTAACAGCTGTAAACGGCTTGCCTTCTATAAACATCGGTTCAACAGTCATCAATTGAAAACACCTCCGCTATATCCTATGTTGGATGAACGGAGGTGTTAGCTCATTTTTCAAATTCTTGCAAAGCACCGAGAAGTAAATCGCGAAGCATTTCAGGCATAAAGTATTTTTTGCCTTCTGCTTGCTTAATACCCGGAAGCAGATTGCCGAATGTGAAGGTGTCTGCCATCGCTGCCGAATAAACCTTTTTCCGATCCAGCGGTTCTCCTGCTATTTTCAGGTTTACTGCTTGCGGTTTTTCAGCTGTTCC
Source organism: Terribacillus aidingensis (assembly GCF_900215625.1). Lineage (GTDB taxonomy): Bacteria > Bacillota > Bacilli > Bacillales > Amphibacillaceae > Terribacillus > Terribacillus aidingensis. Next base: position 1,057,657 of record NZ_OBEK01000001.1, on the reverse strand, counting down.
TGCAATGTCGAATGTCAACTCACTATAAACCATTTTCCCAATCACTTCACCGCGGAAGCCAAATCCTTTGAGCGGGAAAGTAACAAAGTCAGGCTGCAGGGCAGCGGTGACAATTTGTTCTATGACATTTCCCGTTAGCGGAACAGTCGCCGGATTAATTGGGTGGGGACAAATTCGATGGATATCCATGTAAGAAACACTCCCCGCCGGAAAACTTTCCAACAGTACACCTGCATTCAGAAAAGCTAGATCTGCTTTTGTCCAGCGTCGCATATAGTCTGTTAAAAAATCCATTACCCGTGAATCTTCATAGGGAGATGCTGGAAGCGGCGACGATAAAACTGCAGCTGCCTGCTGCATCGCTTTTGCCGCATTTTCTTCGTAAGCTGCAACATGCTCTCTTGCAGCTTCATCTTCTCTCAAGTCAGCAACCGAAATCACACGCGCCTGCTTATCTGACAAACAGCCAAGTTCTGTATCCCATGTCATTTCGACTTCACCAAAATAAAAACCTTGCTTGCCCGCAGTTGTTATTAAGCACTGATTCACATATTCGCTCTCCTGGAGCAAATGATGTGTATGTCCGCCAATGATGACATCAATTTCATCAAAAGCAGCAGCAATGTCTCTATCTGCATATAACCCGAGATGCGAAAGAAGAATGAGTACATCACAGGAATCGCGAAGGGTATGAATTTTTTGTTCTAGAATTTCCATTGGGTCTTGAACATCCCAACCGATTAGGTTATAGAAATCCGGGAACGGTGCAGTAAGCCCAATCATTCCTACCTTTACGCCGCTTGCTGTTTCAACGACCCAAGATGGTTCCATCCAATCCGGATCTTTATCTTGCTTTGAATGAAGATTCGCAACCGCCACGCGAAATTCCGCCTCATCATAAAGATGATACAAATCATCGTAATCAAGGGTGATGCCTTCATTATTTCCGATTGTAGCAAAATCATAGCCTGCTTCGTTCATTAAGCTGATATTGGCTTTCCCGCGAAAGGCTTCTGCAATCGGCCGGGAACGATCCACATGATCGCCAATATCAATCAGCCAGCACGTCTCCCCGGCATCGTTCAGCCTTTGCTTATTCTCTTTTAAATAGCCGACAATCTTCGGCCAATTTTCGAAATAGCTATGCAAATCGTTTGTGTAGTTGATCGTCAGCTTTTTCTGCATCCTTCTCTACTCCTTTATGACGACAAGCCATCCCAGATTAAACGGATGGCAACTAATATGAGCATAATACGTAATATCCAAACCACTGTATTGCCTTTTAGCAGCTGGTTAATCTTCGCCCCAAGAATGCCGCCTAGAATCGCGCCTGGTATAAAGGCAAACACATAAACCCATTCCACGTGGCCGAGCGAAATATGCGTAATCGTACTGACAACACTAAGGAAAAACACCATAAACATACTCGTCGCTACAGCAACGTGAGCCGGGAATCCAAACAACAGAATCATCGCCGGCACCATAAAACTGCCCCCGCCAATTCCAAACATACCCGAAAGCAACCCAACGAATAGCGACAATAAGAAGGCTGCAAGAAAGCGGAAACTGTACGTGTATGTGTTTCCATCCAGTTCCTTTGTGACAATGATCCCTTTCAAGTTCGTTTTCTCCTGCTCTTTGCGTTTTACAAAGAACATAAAAAAGACAATTAATACTAGTATACCAAAATAAAGCGAGAAACCGTCTCCCGATACAAATCGGTTCAGAAATGAGCCAAGGATTGCTCCCGGCACTCCGCCCGCTAAGAAAATGAGGCCGCTTTTGTAATCGACTCTTCCGCTTTTCATATAGGTTAGTGTAGATGATAAAGCAGTAAATATCATGACGATAACAGAAACACCAACAATTGTTTGCGGTGTCGCCCAGCTGAATTCATCCCAAAAACTGCTTAAAATTAACAGCAGCGGGACGAGGATAATGCCTCCTCCTAAACCTACCAAACTGCCCAATGCGGCAGCAAGAAGCCCTATTAGTAAACTTACGGCAAAGACCATCGTTATCCCTTCCATCTTTTATGTAATTTAAAAAGGCGTGACTGTATAGCACAGTCACACCATTATAACAGAAATTATTTATATTTGACCGACCCGCCGTTCACTGGAAATTCAGCTCCATTGACATAAGATGCTTTGTCCGAAGCGAGAAAGACAATAACATTAGCAATCTCTTCAGGCTGTCCAATCTCCCCGCGCGGTATCTGCCGGACTTCTTTCGCAAAATAGCTGACAGCCTCTTCGCCTTCTCTGTCAAACTTATCAGACAGCATGTCGACCATGCCGCCCGGCTTATTCCACAGCGTTGTTCGAGTTGGACCAGGCGATATGACATTCACCCGAATATCTCTGCCAAATTCATCCGCTAATGCTTGTGTCAAATTCAACACTGCTGCTTTGCTGCCGCTATAGTCAATCGCAAATGAATCTGGTACGTGTCCGCTTTCGGAAGCAATATTTACAATACTCGCTCCCGGCTGCTTCTTAAGCTCCGGTATGGCCGCTTTTGTCAGCGCCACCACCGAAAACAAATTGGTTTCAAACGTTTCTTTCCAAATATCCATCGTTACATCCAGAAAGCTGTCTTTATAAATAGCAATCCCAGCCACATTGGCCAAAATATCGAGTTTCCCGAAATGAGAGACAGCTGTCTCGACTACCTTCTCCGCAGCACCTTCATCAGTTAAATCAATTTCGAGCGGCAAGAAGGAAGAACTATCTGAGACATCCTTTTCCACATAACTGGTCGTCAAACTTACACCGACAACTTTCACACCCTCTTCAAGAAAAGCTCGCACTGCAGCCAGCCCAATTCCGTCGTTGGCACCAGTTACAATGGCTACTTTATCCTTCAGATTATAGCTCATGGATTCATCTCCTTTATCTTTCACACAAAAGAAATGTTCCCATTATATGAAAGAGCCAAACATCTGGATGATTTCAATCTATTGCTTAGGCTCGTCTATACTTTTTTGCGGCAGCTTCTCTTTATACAGTTTTAGCGTCGCTACAATGAGGAAGCTGACAATGACTAATAAAAGCCATGAACTTACTTTGCCAAGATGCACGAGACTCCATGCCTCCGCTTGATTGGGATATTCCCAAGCGCCAAAGAATGTGGCAATATTCTCGGCAATCCAGATAAAAAAGCCGATAAGAACAAAGGACAGTGCAAGCGGCATTCGGTAACGAACTTGATTCACTTCATATGTAACCCAAGCTCTCCAGAATACGATAATAACGAGTCCTGATAATATCCATCTTATATCTATCCAATAATGATGCATAAAGAAGTTCAAATAGATTGCAGCTGCAAGAGGAACAACAGCTAGAAAAGGCGGCCAATCTACTAAGTTCACCTTTAATCTTCTCCAAGCTTGGCAAAGATAGCTTGCTACACTTGCATACATGAATCCGCTGTAAAGCGGCACTCCAAAAATTTTCGAATACCCTTCGTCAGGATAAGCCCAGGAGCCCATATGGACTTTGAAGAGTTCCAAAGCAAGTCCGATTATATGAAACAGCGTAATGACTTTCAACTCATCCTTTGTTTCAAGCCCCGCACGCACCATCACTATTTGCATCAGCAAGCAGATAACTAAAAGCCAATCATAGCGTGGTAAGAAGGGAAGCGGAAAGATTTGTGTCAGTGCCAATGATGCAAAAATGACAACCGGAAATAAGCAAGATAGTGCCTGGCCCCAGCCAAAATAAATCAGCTGCTTTACTGCTCGAAGCACCTTTATTTCCCATGTGCTCTTTTTAAGTGTCATCGTGCTCTGATTTTCGTACATTTTGTTCTTCTCCATCACTTCCCATCCTCCCTGTATCATGTATTAGTTTTACGGACTAGGAGACTTACTCGCTATGATTATCTTCGTCAGCTTGATATTCTAGAATATCACCAGGCTGACAGTCTAAGGCCTTACAAATCGCATCTAAAGTTGAAACACGAATCGCTTTTGCTTTTCCGTTTTTTAATATAGAAAGATTGGCCATTGTGATGCCAACCCGCTCTGATAGTACGGTTACACTCATTTTTCTTTTTGCCAGCATTACATCAATATTTATAATAATCGCCATGTTGTTCACCTCAGACCGTCAAGTCATTTTCTGATTTTATATCAATGGCATTTTTCAGCAGCTTTTGCAGAACAGCAGCGAAGATTGCCACAACTAACGGTCCGAATATAAGCGCCATTCCTACCAAAATAAGACCGGGGGCATCATCTCTCTCGGCCACAACATAGATAAGCGGCAGAAGTATAACGTAAACAATACTGATAGTTAGCGCACAAAGTTTAATATTCTTTAATGCCTTCACAGACAAATCAGAAAAAGCTACATTTTTATCAATATAACCAAGCAGGCGGAAAGATTGGTAAAGAGCTAGAAAATATGCCAATGCTGTTACATACAAGCAAACAAAAGCCGGATATTTTAAAAATTCAACTTCCGGATAATAATCTGCTGATCCAAAAGCTATATTCGGAATTGCAAAAATACATAATGCAAGAACCGGCAAAGCCATGAATAATAAAGCAGCCTTTAAAAAGAGTGTTTCTCGTTTCATATTAAGCACCTCATTTCGTTTCTATAAATGATTCTAATCTATTATTTATCGTTTTACAATAAATAATTGTTAAAATATGATGTTTTTTTGCTGTTTTGATTGCAAACAAAAAAGCATCACCAGTCAGGAGTGCTTTAATTGGCTAGTCATAAAATCCTAATGTAACTATTACTTGATTAGTAAAAATAAAAAACGGAGTCCGTCTTATCAGACGTGACTCCGTTCAATTTATTAACCGATAGAACCTTCCATTTCAAACTTAATCAAACGGTTCATTTCTACGGCATATTCCATTGGAAGTTCTTTCGTGAATGGCTCGATGAAGCCCATTACGATCATTTCAGTTGCTTCTTCTTCAGAGATACCACGGCTCATCAAGTAGAACAATTGCTCTTCGGAAACTTTGGAAACTTTCGCTTCGTGCTCCAAAGAGATGTTCTCGTTGAAGATCTCGTTGTAAGGAATCGTATCGGAAGTGGATTTGTTATCCATAATCAGTGTGTCACACTCGATATTAGAGCGTGCACCGTCTGCCTTCTTACCGAAATGAACGATACCGCGATACGTCACTTTACCACCTTGTTTAGAGATGGATTTAGAAACAATCGTTGAAGAAGTATTTGGTGCCAAGTGCAGCATTTTTGCACCGGCATCCTGGTGCTGGCCTTTACCAGCTAGGGCGATGGACAATGTCATACCGCGAGCGCCTTCTCCTTTAAGGATAACAGCAGGGTATTTCATTGTAAGTTTAGAACCGATGTTTCCATCAATCCATTCCATCGTACCGTTAGCATCAACTGTCGCACGTTTTGTAACCAAGTTATAGACGTTATTTGCCCAGTTTTGAATTGTTGTATAACGGCAGTAAGCATCTTTCTTAACGAAGATCTCTACAACCGCACTATGCAAGGAATTCGTTGTATAGACAGGAGCTGTACAACCTTCTACATAATGCACAGAAGCGCCTTCATCTACAATAATAAGTGTACGCTCGAACTGACCCATGTTCTCGGAGTTGATCCGGAAGTAGGCTTGCAATGGTGTATCCGTTTTAACGCCCTTCGGTACATAAATGAAGGAACCCCCGGACCATACAGCAGAGTTCAGTGCAGCAAACTTGTTATCAGATGGCGGAATCAATTTACCGAAATGCTCGCGGAAAAGATCTTCATTTTCTTTAAGCGCTGTATCTGTATCCTTGAAGACGATACCCATTTCTTCCAGGTCTTCTTTCAAGTTATGATAAACAACCTCTGATTCGTACTGTGCAGAAACACCTGCAAGATATTTTTGTTCTGCTTCTGGAATACCAAGTTTATCAAATGTGTTTTTGATTTCTTCTGGTACTTCATCCCAAGAGCGTTCGGAACGCTCAGAAGGTTTTACATAATACGTGATTTCATCAAAGTCAAGCTCAGCAAGGTCTCCGCCCCACTGCGGCATTGGCTTCTTGTAGAACTGCTCCAACGATTTAAGACGGAAGTCCAGCATCCATTGTGGTTCTTCTTTTAATTTAGAGATTTCTTCAACAATCTTCGGTGTAAGACCTTTTTCCGTACGGAAAATGGACACATCACGATCGCTGAAGCCATATTGGTAATCTCCAATTTCAGGCGCTTTTTTAGCCATGGTAAAGCCTCCTTCAGGATTTATCTATTCTACACACGACAGTGTTCACAATTTATTTCTTTTCGACGCCTTGCTCCATCGCCTTCCAGGCGAGTGTCGCACATTTGATGCGGGCTGGGAATTTCGCAACTCCTTGCAGTGCCTCGATATCACCGAGCTCTAAATCACCAGAATCAATCTCTTTCCCTAACATCATATCAGAAAACAGCTCTGACATCCGAAGCGCATCTTCTACACGTTTTCCTTTGACAGCTTGTGTCATCATGGAAGCAGAAGACATGCTGATTGAACAGCCTTCTCCATCAAACTTTGCATCTTTTACCTTGCCATCTTCTACCTCAAGATGAAGCTGGATACGGTCACCGCATGTCGGATTGTTCATGTCGACTACAAGTGCGTCTCCTTCCAGCTTACCACGATTGCGAGGATGTTTATAGTGATCCATGATCACTTGACGGTACAGTGTATCTAAATTATCAAAAGACATTGCCGAAAAACTCCTTCGTTCTTGTCAGACCGCTGACAAGTTGGTCGATATCGTCTTCGGTATTATAGACGTACATGCTTGCTCGGGCAGTCGCTGTTGCGTTCAGCCAGCGCATAAGCGGCTGTGCACAATGATGACCGGCACGCACTGCAATTCCCATACTGTCAAGAGCAGTAGCCGTATCATGCGGATGTACACCATTGATATTGAAAGTAACAACTGCGGATCGTTTGTCTGCTGCAGGTCCGTAAATCTCCAGACCTTCAATCTCACGCATGCGCTTCATTGCGTAATTTGTCAGCTTCTGATCATGTGCTTCAATCTCATCCATGCCGATTTGATTGAGAAAATCAATCGCAGCACCAAGACCAATGGCACCAGCAATAATCGGAGTTCCTCCTTCAAACTTCCAAGGAAGCTCTTTCCATGTGGAATCGTATAAATGTACGAAATCAATCATTTCGCCGCCGAATTCCACTGGCTCCATTTCTTCCAGCAATTCTTGCTTTCCGTAAAGGATTCCGATACCTGTTGGGCCGCACATTTTGTGACCGCTGAAGCAATAAAAATCACAATCGATTTCCTGCACATCTACTTTCAGATGGGGAGCCCCTTGTGCACCGTCTACTAGTACAACAGCATTTTGCCGATGAGCAAGTTCGACGATTTCTTTTATTGGATTGATTGTACCTAGAACATTGGATACATGTGTCAAAGCTACGATCTTTGTTTGCGGACCAATCGATTTTTTCACATCTTCCATGTTCAGTGTACCATCATCATGTAATTCAAAGTATTTTAATGTAGCGCCAGTCGCTTTTACTGCTTGCTGCCAAGGAATGATGTTGCTGTGATGCTCCATCGGTGTAATGATCACTTCATCACCAGGTTCCAAGTTTGCACGTGCATAACTATGCGCAACCGTGTTGATTGCAGTCGTTGTACCACGTGTGAAAATGACTTCCTTTGTGCTTCTAGCGTTGATGAACTGCTGCACCTTTTCCCTGGCACCTTCATATTTATCCGTAGCCCGGGTTCCCAGCGTATGCACACCGCGATGTACATTGCTGTTATCGTTCCGGTAATAAGCATCAACAGCTTCCAAAACCGCGAGCGGTTTATGGGAAGTTGCTGAAGAGTCCAAGTAGACCAGCGGATGTCCGTTGACCTCTTGATTCAGAATCGGGAACTGTTCACGGATAGAGCGGGCATCCATTAGTTTACTTTCCCTTCAATTACCTGTGTCAGCTGATTTTTTACTGTTTCAATCGGCAGCTGGTTTACAACAGGTGCAAGGAATCCATGGATAATCAAACGTTCTGCTTCATGCTTGGTGATTCCGCGGCTCATCAAGTAATAAAGCTGCAGCGGATCGACACGGCCTACTGAAGCTGCGTGTCCGGCAACTACATCATCTTCATCAATTAATAGAATCGGGTTGGCATCACCACGTGCACCTTGGCTAAGCATCAAGACACGTGTTTCTTGGGTAGCGTCTGATTTGCTGGCACCATGCTCGATTTTGCCGATACCGTTGAATACAGAGCTTGCCTGTTCTTTCATAACACCATGAGACAAGATGTTTCCGACAGAATTCTTACCAAAGTGAATGATGTTCGTCGTGAAGTTTTGGATTTGTTTTCCGCGTCCGACAACAACACTTTTTGCTTCTGAACCAGAGTTATCTCCGACCAAGTGTGTGATGTGTTCACTAATTGTGTTTCCGTCATTCATTTGACCGATTGCCCAATCAATACGTGCATCACGATAAGCAACACCGCGGCGTTTCGCGTAAACAGTCGTACCTGCAGCAAAGTTATCTACTGCGCCATAAGATACATTCGCATTGTCTTCTGCAATTACTTCTGTTACAACGTTAGCAAACGTTGCTGTATCTGCATTATGAGAAATGCTGTTTTCTACATACGTTACCGAGCTGTTCGCTTCTGCAACAATTAAGATATGGTTAAAGGAAGCAACACTATCATCTTCCTGCCAGAAGATTGTTTGAAGCGGCTCATCTACTACGACATTTTTCGGAACATAGACGAACACTCCGCCGTTCATTAGAGCTGCGTGTAAAGCAGTCAAACGGTCTTCATCTGCACTTACTGCATCCTTCATGTAATAACGCTTCACAAGGTCAGCATGCTGCTTCAAAGCAGTGAAGATGTCTGTAAAGATAACACCTTGCTTGCTCCATTTTTCATCAAGTGCAAGGTATGCAGCACTATTATTGCGCTGAATGTACAAGTTAGGTGCATTGTCTGCATCAATTAAAGCAGCAACACTTGCTGGCAGCTTGTCCAATGCATCAATTTTGCTGCCTTCTGCTTCATGCACATACGTATCAAAGTCCCAGTTTTTAATCCCAGTCTTATCGGGTTTTGGCATTTCCAAAGATTCCGATTGAGAAAGAGCTTGCTGACGAAGATCCTTCATCCATTCAGGCTCATTGCGGGAACTGGAAAAACGGCTGATATATTCATCGTTATATGGTTGCTTCGTTTCAACAGTCATAAGATCCCTCCTCCAGTTTACGCGTTAATTGTTTCGTCTTCGATGTTAAGCTCTTGTTTAATCCAGTCATATCCTTCCGCTTCCAAACGTTTAGAAAGCTCAGAACCGCCGGATTTAACGACACGGCCTTGCATCATAACGTGTACGAAGTCAGGCTCAATGTAGTTTAGCAAACGCTGATAATGGGTAATAATTAGGCATCCGAAGTTTTCGTCACGCAATCTGTTAATACCTTTTGCAACAACTTTCAGCGCATCGATATCAAGACCGGAATCGATTTCATCAAGAATACCGATTTCAGCTTTCATCATAAGAAGCTGAAGAATTTCATTACGCTTCTTCTCACCGCCGGAGAAACCTTCATTCAAATAACGCTGTGCCATGTTTTTATCCATCTCAAGGAAGTCCATTGCTTCGTCCATTTCTTTGATGAACTTCATCAATGGAATTTCGTCTCCTTCTTCACGGCGTGCATTAATAGAAGAACGCAAGAAGTCAGAGTTTGTTACACCGCTGATTTCACTTGGGTACTGCATAGCAAGGAATAGACCGGCACGAGCACGCTCGTCCACTTCCATTTCCAATACATCTTCGCCGTCAAGCGTGATGCTTCCGCTTGTTACTTCATATTTTGGATGGCCCATGATTGCGGATGCCAATGTGGATTTACCAGTACCGTTTGGTCCCATTACCGCATGGAATTCCCCGCTTTTTATTGTAAGGTTTACACCTTTAAGTATTTCCTTATCTTCAATCGAAACATGTAGGTCTTTAATCTCTAAAACTGAACCTGCCATTATTAACCCTCCGATAGCTGCTATTTTATAGATTTTGATAATGTTTATTTAAACACATTATCAATTTATTCTCATTATAATCTTAAAGCATTGTACAACCTTTATCAACTTTTTTACCAGATAAAAACACGCTTTTAACATGTTCGTCTTCTATTGTAACACATTTCTATTTTCGACAAAAAATAATGCCCTTGTTGAGAATCCAACAAAGGGCATGAGAATGTTATTCTGTTGTATCTACAGGCAGGATAGCACCTTTGTATTCTTCTTCAATGAATTGTTTGATTTCATCAGAATGAAGAACATCCATTAATTTTTGCAGCGCCTCGTTCTCTTTGTCTTCCGGACGTGCCGCAATAATGTTGCCGTAAACAGAGTCTGTTCCTTCAAGAATCAGTGCATCTTCAGACGGTGTCAAATCAGCTTCCAAAGCATAGTTTGTGTTGATAACAACAAGCTGATTTTCTTCTCTTTCGTATGTTTCAGGTAGAATCGCGGGATCTACTTCCATGCTGAATTTCAAGTTTTTAGGGTTCTCGTCAATATCTTCAAAAGTAGCCTCCACAGGTTTGACGCCATCTTTAATTGTGATAAGTCCTTCTTCTGCGAAGATGGATAGCACGCGGCCTTGCTCCGCTGGGTTACGTCCCATCAATACTTCTGTTCCATCTTTAATATCATCAACTTTTTTAATGTTTTTAGAATAAACACCCATTGGCTCAAGATGCACAGCACCAAGACTGATAAGATCTTTGTCTTCGCCTTCTGTTTCTTGATTATAATTATCTAGATACGGAATGTGCTGGTAGTAGTTCGCATCAAGGTCCCCGTTTGCCAAGTCTTGGTTCGGGAAAATATAGTCCTGGTACTCTTCAATTTGAAGATCAATACCTTCATCTTCCAACAGCGGTTGTGCTGCTTCAAGGATTTCTGCGTGCGGTGTACTAGAGGCACCAACTTTAATTGTTTTGTCGTCTGAGCTGCTGTCTGAAGAATCAGAAGAACCGCAGGCAGCCAGGAAGATCATACATGCAGCGGATAAAATAACTAATAATGACTTTTTCAAAGTAAATCGCTCCTTTAACGTTTATCTAGTTTGTTGGAAATAAAGTCACCTATAAACTGGATGACAAATACCAATATGATAATTAAGACAGTACACAGAATAACTACATCTGTCTGACGGCGCTGGAATCCATAGAAGTAGGCAAAGTCACCTAATCCGCCAGCTCCAATCACACCTGCTACTGCCGTGGAACCGATAAGTGCAATTGCTGTAACTGTGAGTCCCGAAACCAAAGCTGGAATTGATTCTCTCAGCAATACTTTCACCATAATAGTTGAGTGCTTCGCTCCCATTGCTTTTGCTGCTTCTACTACACCGTGATCAACTTCTTTAAGTGCAATCTCTACCAGTCTTGCATAAAATGGTGCTGAACCAATAATCAAAGCCGGCAGAGCTGCCGATGGGCCGCGAATGGTACCCATTAGGAAATCGGCAAAAGGCAGCAGCAGCACAATGAGGATAATAAACGGAATTGCCCGGAAAACGTTCACGACTGCTGCTACAATTCCATAAACAATCTTGTTCTCCCAAAGTTTCCCTTTACTCGTCAGGTAAAGCAATAATCCAAGAATAATACCAATAATAAATGTACCAATCAATGAAAGAATGGTCATATAGAATGTCTCATAGATGGCTGTGTTCAAATCTGCAATATCTACATTAGGGAACCATTTCTCAAACAAGCTCCTGCACCTCCGCTTTTACATTTGCACTGCGGATGAAGTCCAGTGCTTTCTCCACTTCTGTTTCACTGCCTACCAGCTGTAAAAATAAGCTGCCGACTGCACCGCTTTGTGTCTGAAGGACGTTACCTTGCAGAATGTTGATGTCTACATTACATTGTTTCGCAGTCTGACTGACGATTGTCTGATTCACATTCTCGCCTGAGAAAGAAAGTTTAATAATTGTTCCTGTTCCCTCATTCAATACTGCTGAAGACAAGGACTCGTATTTTTCACTTCCGTCCAGCTGCTGCACAAAACGCTTCGTGACTGCCTGCTGCGGGTTCTGGAACACATGCACAGCATCCCCTTCTTCTACAACTTTACCCGTATCCATAACGGCTACACGGTGACAGATCTTACTGATTACGTTCATTTCATGTGTAATAAGGATGATTGTCAATCCTAGACGTTTGTTGATGTCTACTAACAGGTCTAAGATAGAATCAGTTGTTTCCGGATCTAGTGCAGATGTTGCTTCATCACAAAGCAGTACTTTCGGGTCGTTCGCAAGGGCGCGGGCTATACCGACGCGCTGCTTTTGACCGCCGCTCAGTTGAGATGGATAAGCATTTTCCCGGCCTTTCAATCCAACTAACTCGATTAAATGGTCTACTTTCGCTTTTCGTTCCTTCTTCGGCACTCCAGCAATTTCCAATGGAAAAGCAATATTCTGGTGCACGGTTCGGGACCAAAGCAAGTTAAAGTGCTGGAAAATCATTCCGATTTCTTGTCTGGCAAGCCGCAGTTCATTCTTTTTCTGTTTAACAATGTCTTTGCCATCAATAATTATTTCACCAGAAGTCGGTTCTTCGAGACGGTTCAGCAGGCGTACGAATGTACTTTTACCAGCACCGCTGTAGCCGATAACGCCGAAGATCTCACCTGAATCAATCGTCATATTGAGTTGATCGACTGCTGTAATATTCTGTTTTTTCGTGCGATATGTCTTGGAGAGGTTCTTGATTGTGATCAATTCCGCTCCTCCTTTCTACGTTGCTTCTAGGCATAAAAAAAAGCGTCTTTTTGTTTGAGAACAAAAAGACGCTTCCTACGTGTCAATAATTGTTCTCTCATCTGCACAGGTTTCCCTGCAGGAATTGGCACCATACAGGATTACCTGTGGTTGCCGGGCTTCATCGGGCCAGTCCCTCCGCCACTCTGGATAAGAGTTTCGTATATGATTGCTAAATTGGAGTTTAGCATTAGTCAATAATTCTGTCAATATATTTTACAGACTTTTCTCTGCACCAAGAAGCAGCAGCGCCTCCATTAGCAGAATATGCTGATAATCACCATCGACAGCTTGCTCGGTCCGGAGACTGCGCAGTTTTTTCGTACCCATAAGCAGTTGCTGCACCGTCTGTTCATCCGTTCGGATATGCAGCAAATCATAAGGCTTTGGAGCAGGCGTTGTGAGGCTGCTTCGATCAATATACAAATCGTAATGGTTATGACCCCAGTCAATGAAGACCTTCAGCCGTTTATCATTGCATAACGGCAGTAAATCTTCCCTCTCTTCAATTTGCCGTTTTAGCTTCGTCAAATGTTCAATGATCATCCTGCATCCCTCCTCCACCTGTATTTGGCTCTTTACACCCTATTTTCCTGCAAGAAAAAACAGCTTTCCGCAATAGAAAGCTGTTTTATTCGCTGATTGTCTTTGCCAGCATATGCTGTACAGACTGAAAGGCATATGTCTTATCTTTTACTTGGCCATCTTGGAAAGTAATGAGACAGGGTACACTTTCAATTTGATGCTGCTGCATAAAGTCCGGGAACAAAGAGGCGTTAAGTTTATGATAATATTCCATTTTCATGACCGCCTCTACTGCCAGCAGCATTCTTTCAGCCAGCTGGCAGGTGCCGCAAAATGGCGTATGCACGAAGATCCTTGCCTGTCCCTCTTGGATTATGGACTGGACATCTGTTTCGACAATATTAATAATTCATCCCTTCTTTCTTCAGACGAGGAAGAATGGATGCACCATGATACTTCTGCTAAGCAGGGCTGTGGCCAATTCGGGGGCCGGGGTAGCCGCTACCTCTCGATAGGTTCTGTCTACGTAAATATGCTGGGCATGCGGCAGCTCTCGGGCTAACTGTTTTCGCAGCTTCTGACCGGCGCTATCCTCATCCACCATAATATATACTTCCTTGTGATCTAAGTCATAGTCATACAACAGCTGCTCCAGCCGCTCGATTCCCAACGTGCCATTGGTGCAGATAATTGTCACTTCCTCATCGATGATCTTCCTTATCTGCTCTTTATCCGAACGTCCTTCTACGATAATGACTTTTTCCTCATCACCCATTTTGGCATCACCTATTCTGATCGATATTTAATTGCTTCTTTGCCCGCGCTCCGAATAAAGGCAGCTTAGCAATGACGCTTGCCATATTATATGAACAGAAACCGCCGCCCTTGCCAACAGATATCAACAAGGGCTCCAAAAATTAATCTTCTTTGATTTTTGCCTCATATTCTTCAGTGGAAAGAAGACGCTCAAAGGCTGCTTCATCGTCTGCTTCTATTACAATCATCCATGCTTTCTCATATGGGGATTCATTTACGAATTCTGGGCTGTTGTCCAAGTCCTCATTGACAGATACGACTTTACCGCTGAGCGGGGCATACAGTTCAGAAACTGTTTTGACAGATTCCACGCTGCCAAATGGCTCATCCGCTTTTAATTCGTCACCAACCGACGGAAGCTCGACGAATACGATGTCGCCTAGTTCATCTTGAGCGAAGTCAGTAATACCAATGCGGTACTGGCTGCCTTCTTCTTTTTTGATCCATTCATGTTCATCTGTATAACGAAGATCTTTCGGTAAGTTGCTCATAATAATTCCTCCACCTATTTTCTACAAGAATAGCTAACATATTTACTATAAAAGCTAATAACTAAAATTACCACCGTTTCAGCTTAATTTGCTGCTGTCACAGACGTATATACCTCTGGTTTAAAGCCGACAGCTGCTTGACTTTCCCCGATGAGGAGCGGACGTTTGATTAGCATGCCATTCTCAGATAGCCAAGCTTTTAACTGCGCATCATCCGCTTCTTTGATTTTGTCTTTGTAGCCGCCTTCGCGGTACACTTTGCCACTTGTATTAAATAATTTCGTCAATGGCAGGCCGCTTTTATCCGCTGCTTTCTGCAGCTCTTCCGGACTTGGCGGCGTTTCTGCAATATGTATTGCTTCATAAGGGACTTGGTTCTCCTCGAGCCACTTTTTCGCGTTTTTGCATGTACTGCAATTTGGATACCAATAAAATCGGAACATACAGATCTCCTTCCTCTTAATACTGCTATTTTAGCATAGTCCTCTGCTGCATGGGTGCAGAATAATCAGCAGGAAATCGGGAACGATAAATAGGAAAAAGGAGGGGTTTTCGTGCCATTAGATAATAAGCAAGATGTGATGCTCCAGCCGCCGGAAATGATTTCAGGAAAAGATTTGCTGTATTTAAGTGATATGCTCAATTGGAACTTGAATGCAGCTAAAAAAGCGCAGCACGCTGCCAGTGAATTGCAGCTGACAGATGCGCAGGAAGCATTGCACACTGTTGGTCAAATGCATCAGCGTCATTACGATATGCTGCTGGAGCATTTAAAAACCAAACCGCTCAATTAAGGAGGTAACAAGATGTCAGAGAGCCAAAAGGTCCAGAATACCCAAACACCTGTACCGACGACACAAGACATGAACGACCGTGATCATATTACCGATTTGCTGGCCACAGAGAAATACATGACAGCATCTTATAGTACCGCGTTAAACGAAATGAGCAATCAGTCATTGTATGAGACAGTTGCTCGCATATTTAAGGAAACCCAGGATGCGCAGCGCAATCTGTACAATCTCATGTTTCAGCATGGCTGGTACAGCTTAGAAGAAGCCCCTCAGCAAAAAGTAGAGCAAGCTTACCAGCAGTTCAGCCAAACGCGTCAAGAACTGCCGTATACATGAAAAGCGAACGGACAATCTGTCATGGTTGTCCGTTCTTGCTGCTTGTGCATCAAAAGATTTTGTTGACGAAATAACTTCAACCTAGTAATATACTTGCATGTGCAACTTTATGGAGCTATCTGAAAGGAGCAGACCATGAACACGAGAAATGACGAGTTGGGTCTTCTTTTATCACGAACTTATTTGTCCTTAAAGCGGGAAACATCACGCATGCTTCAGCAATTCGAACTGACACCTGAACAATTCTCTCTTGTTGCTGAATTGGACAAACAAGATGATGTCACGCAGAAAGAACTTGCTGATGTGACCGAAAGAGAGCAAACGACTGTTACCAAAATAGTTGATAAGCTAGTCAAGAAAGGCCTCGTCAGCCGCAGGCATGATCCACACGACCGGAGAGCTATCCGCTTGCTGATTACAGACGCAGGACGGCAATTGGTTTGCGAGATCATTCCAAAGGTAGACGAAATTGAAACGAACGCGTATCAAGGTTTTCATCAAGAAGATATAAAAACGCTGCATACTCTGATTCGAAAACTGCATCAGAATTTGCAGTGATTTTTTTCGCTAAATACATGCACATGCACTTAAATTATAGTTAGGAGTTTTATTTTGCGTTTACAACCTTTACGGGAAATGATGAAAATCCCGAATACAAAAGTAGGAATCGCTTTTGCTATTATTGTCCCTTTACTATTTGCTATTATTTGGCTGACTGGCTATCACAATGCTACGACTCACTTCGACCGCCTGAAAGTCGCTGTAGTAAATGAGGACGGCAGTCAGGCTGATTCAGTTGCAGAACAAATGACGGCAAATTTACCGTTTTCTGCGGAAGTTATCTCCTATAAGGATGCACGAGAACAGCTGGATGCGAATGACATCACCATGATGATCGTTATCCCGGAAGCATTCACGAAGCACTTAGCCGCACAAGAGGATACTTCTCTGGAATTTCATATGAACAGTGCCGATTCACAGGTTGCTTTATCAGCAGCTGAAAGTGCAGCTCGACAGATGACTGCCTCTATCGGCGGTTCCCATGTACAAGCAGATATTATTAAAGAAAATTCCATTCGTAACTTTGCTACGTCCATGGTACCAATGATGTTAGGTTTCATCGTATTCATTGCTTTCATGACAATGAACATCCAATTTAATATCGTCACACAAATTTTGAACCGCAAATTCGGCAAGTGGCAAGTCTTCTGGAATAAACAGCTGCTTCTGGCTATTATCGGTGTTGTTGTACCAACAATTATTGTTACCATTCATGCCCTTGCGAATGATACAGCTGCCTCTTACATGCAATTATGGGGATTTGAGCTGCTTGTAGCGTTTGCTTGCATCAGTTTCACACAGATGAGCTTTGCTATCTTCGGCAATGCCGGTGCTTTGTTCAACGTTGCTATGATTCCGTTCATGCTAATGACTGCCGGCAATATTATTCCTGTAGACATGCTATCTCCTGTGTTTCATGTTATAGGAAATATTCTCCCTGCATCAAACGGGGTACAAGGATTTGCACAGCTTATCTATAATGGAGAAGGTGCAGCTGCAAACATTCTTCACCTTCTATTCATTTTGATTATTACATTTGCATTAACTTGTGCAGCAGTTATGCTGAAGAAACAGCAAGTACAATATGTTGCAAGAGACAAAAAATCTGCAGAAGTGTAAGCGTCATAGAAAAGTCCAATCTTTATGAGATTGGACTTTTTTATTTCATTAAAGAATCCCCCACGCCTTACCGCATCACCAATTGCTAGCAATACATCACTTCCCATGACACAAATCGAAACGATTATGATTTACAAATCGAAATGATTACGATAGAATAGTCTCTTGTGAACAAGTACGGAATTAGAAAGGTGATAGAAAATGGAATCTATCCTTCATATAAACAATATTAATTTCTCTTATGAAAATAAAGCTGCTCTGCGTGATGTTTCACTTGATGTAAAAAGCGGCGACTTCCTTGGTTTGATTGGACCAAACGGCGGCGGAAAAACAACATTGATAAAATTGGCGCTTGGACTTTTACAGCCAAACAAAGGCACTATCGAGCTCTTCGGCGAGTCGGTATCTTCCTTTAAAGATTGGAATAAAGTCAGTTTCGTTTCCCAAAAGGCGACCTCCTTTAATAAAGCCTTTCCTGCAACAGTATTTGAGGTTGTCTCAATGGGTCTTACGCCAAAGATCGGTTATTTTAAACGATTCACTGCAAAACATCGGGCAGCAGTAAAGCAAGCAGTAGCGCAAGTGGACATGTCAGATTACTTGCACCAGAACATTAGCAGCTTGTCTGGCGGACAGCAGCAGCGTGTGTTTATCGCACGATCGCTTGTTAGCCAGCCCGAATTAATTATTCTGGATGAACCAACTGTCGGGATCGACCATGCCAATGTCAAAGGTTTTTACGAATTGCTGCATCGCTTGAATAAAGAGACGGGGCTTACATTAGTCATGATTACCCATGATCTTGCCGGCATTGCACAGCATGCTTCCAAGCTCGTTTATTTGGATCAGCAAGTTCAATACGAAGGCAGTCCCGAGCACTTCACGCTTCCTGAAACCGATTTCCATGTATTGCGGGGTATTCGAGCATGATTGCTGATTTTCTTCAATTCGAGTTTTTACGTAATACATTATATACTGGCTTGCTAATCGGCTTAATTGCTCCGCTTTTAGGATGCTTTATCGTTGTTCGCAGGCTTTCCCTTATCGCTGATGCTTTATCACATGTTACTTTGGCTGGTATTGCATTTGGTTTGCTGCTTGAGAAGAAGATGGCAACACCTGTGCTGTCACCGTTTTATGCAGGACTCGGTTTCTCTGTTCTGGCTTCCTTACTTATTGAGAAGCTTCGGAATATGTTTCGTAACTTCGAGGAAATCGCCATTCCGATTATTCTTTCCGGAGGGGTCGGACTGAGTGTTATATTTATTTCCTTGGCAAATGGGTTCACGACTGACTTATTCTCTTATTTGTTTGGCTCTGTATCAGCTGTGAGCAGCGAAGATTTACGCGTCATCTTGGTCATCAGCGTGATTGTACTGCTTGTCATCGGTATCTTGTATAAACAGCTGCTTGTCCTCTCCTTTGACGAAGAGCATGCTCGTGTGAGCGGCTTACATGCACGTGTGATCCACTTTATCTTCATGCTGCTGACTGCTTTAGTAATAGCTGCCAGCATCCGTATCGTCGGCGTGTTACTTGTCTCAGCGATGATGACTATTCCAGTAGCAGCTGCTATCCGTTTGGCAAAAGGCTTTAAGCAGACAATTATCTTATCTATTCTTTTCGGTGAAACATCCGTTATTGCCGGCTTGTTTTCTGGTTATTATTTCGAAATTCCGCCCGGAGGTACGATTGTTGTAGTGTCCATTTTGATTCTTCTGTTCAGTTTTCTGGCACAAAAGATCATGCTGATCACAAAACGGAATCGTGCATTTCAGAAAGGGGTATCTTGATGCAAGTGGATGAAGGTATTGCTATTTTAAAGAAGAACGGTCACAAGTACACCGACAAACGTGCAGACATTCTTTCCTATTTTGTCCATGCCAAAGGGTATCGCAGTGCGAAAGCGCTTCTTGCATTTATGGAGACAAGCTATCAAGGCATCAGCCTGGATACAATTTACCGAAACCTCCGGCTGTTTGAGCAGCTGGAATTGTTGGAGTCACGGGAAAAGAACGGCGAAAAACTGTTCAAAATTGCTTGTAAAAGCGGCACCCATCATCATCATTTTGTCTGCGAAAGCTGCGGGCTGACCAAACCGCTCGATAAATGCCCGCTGCCAGTTTACACAGAAGAACTCGCAGATTATCATATTCATACACACGCTTTCGAGCTTTATGGACTATGCCCGACGTGTCATCATTCGTAAGGAGTCGATCAAAATGCCAATTATTACAGTGAAAATGCTGGAAGGCCGTACCGATGAACAAAAAGAACAAATGATAAAAAAAATGACAGAAGTTATGGTTGAAACAACAGGCGCTCGCACAGAAGCAGTGACAGTAGTGATTGAAGAAATGAATAAAGCGAACTATGGCCACGCAGGAAAACGATTATCTTAAAAAGCAGTATGCCGACAGGGCATACTGCTTTTTTAAGATATAATTATTCCGTACATTCCGATTGTCTTTATTTTGCTTGTCTCTCATTAGTTACAAATACAGCCTCTTCCTATTATCCAACAAAAATGTACCTTAAATGCTACGATTAACTTTTCTTTTTATGTTTCATTAATTACTTCCCATTATAATCGTCAAAAATAATCCGAACGTTGGTAGAAAATTGGTAATTGAATGCTTATAATTAATTTATCACTAAAAGGAGGTCATTATGAGACGATTTTCAATTTCATTGGTTGCAATGCTTCTAACTATCTTCGCTTTGCCATTATCAACTTCGGCTTCAGCATTATTTCCCAATACTTCAACAAACGGGATTATGGGATTCGCAGGAAATGCTAAGTATGATAATGGCCTTTGGAAAGAAAGTACGGCTGGCGGTAAAGGTGGTAGAATTGTCTATATTAACGACTTACAAGAATTAAGATCAGAAGTAAAAGGTTCCACCCCAAAAATTTTAGTGATTGAAGAAAATATTCAGGGACACGGAAAACAAGAAGTGCAATTAGGAGCCAATAAAACAATTGTCGGTTCCTACAAGAATCGAGTTTTAAAGAACATCTACTTACAAACAACACCAGAATCAAAGAACATTATTATTCAAAATGTGAATTTTCGTCATAGTAAGTCAATTAATGGAAATAATGATATTCAACTTTACATAACACACGGCTATAATTATTGGATAGATCATGTTTCTTTTGATGGTCATGACTACGATCCAAATGGACATGATTTGGATAAATTACTTTATGTTGGTGTAAAAGCAGATTATATAACAATAAGTAATTCCAAATTTCAAAATCATCGTTATGGACTCATTTTAGGTTATCCTGACGACCATTCAAATTCTTACAAAGGATATCCTCATATGACCATAGCAAATAACTTTTTTGAGAACTTATATGTGCGAGGACCTGGATTAATGCGTTATGGTTATTTCCATGTTAAAAATAATTATGCGAATAACTTCCACCTAGCATTTACAATCGCAAACCAGGCTACAATCTATTCTGAAAATAACTACTTTGGTGTTGGCTATCAAGGAGGCGGTATTCTTGATGACAAAGGCAACGGTTATTTCAAAGACGTAGGCAGTTACCCCTCCTATAGTTCAAAATACTATAGACAGACATCACCATCTACGAATTGGAATCCATCTAACTACTATAGTTACCAAGTAAATAGTCCTTTCTATACGAAAGAATTCGTCCAAAAATATGCAGGATCTTCAAACCAAAAATTAGTATTCGGTCATTAACATGTGTGGCTGGACAGAACCAGTTAACTAAAGAAATGAAATAGGCGACCTTCTCCGGATTCGAAGAGGTCGCCTATTTCTTATGCTAAATTTTCGTTATTGTTTAAAAATTTAAAAGGGAAATTCTTACATTTAAAACATTGTATATAGATGGTGGTTTACCAATAAACGGTGAAGAATCTTTATTCCGTCACTAGCTAGTTATGTTCCACTCCCGCTTATTATAAAATCACTTCCTCCAGCACTTTTCGTTCTTCCTGTTCAAACAGATTCTTTCCTTCCATATGCTGGACTTGCTTCTGCATATAGCTTTCTATCATTTTTGCTTCTTCTTTATTTCCAACAAGGTGGATGCTCTTCCATTCTCTTTCTTTCGCTAACTTGTCCAGACTCGGCGCCAAAGATTTATACCAGCGCTTTTGATTTGCTTCGATGCGGTTCTCGATTGTATCCTTCTTCGATCCTTTACCGCCCTTTCCTTTGATTGACAAGGCTCGCTGCGGACTTGCTTGCACCTTCCATTGCTCTGTGTCGAGATCCATCTCATACAGCTTGGTCTCCCTTACCTTCCCGAGTACTGCATCTATGACTTTCACTTGATTCTTCTGCACAAGGATAACGCCTGATTCCGGGAAAGTTTTGTACAGACTGCGGAACTGATCAAGCTTGGGCTCTGTTTCCCAGAAAAACTCGGTTGCCACTGGCATTTGCAAGCATTCAGCAAACCATATGCCGTCCGCTGAAGCAAAAAAGACACAACTTTTCTTCATACTTTGACTATTATCTTCCAAGAAGGTCTTCACTTTATCTTTTACTTTTAGAAACTGCTCCCGTTCATCTGCATCATTTTCAAGATAGGCTTCAAAGTTTTTCAATCCGTTCTTCACGTGTATCTTCCACTCGCCTCCCGTCTGATCACGATTGGCTGGATCTGTGTTGACATACATGCTAAGTACTTTCTGAGGGTGGCGGCTGGCTTTTTGTGCAAGTTGCTCCATTTCCAATGCGTAACACAAACTGCAATCACTCCTCTTCCTGATTTTGCTTTATGCAATGCTTATAACACTACTTACCACCCTCACTTAAGTTAAAACGTTAAAAAGGACCTGAATTAGGGAACAATGGAAAGATATAATCACGTTACGATAAGGCTGTGAAAAATTATGTTAAAACGCACCCGGACACAGATCTTGCAGTTTACCTCAATTGGCGTGCTGAATGCCGCGGTTGATTTAGTTGTACTTAATATATTGCTACTTATCTGGCCTTCCAAAAATAATTTACTTCTTATACTTTTTAATACAATTAGCTACCTGGCATGTATCTGGAATAGTTATTACTGGAATTCCAGATTTACTTTCCGAAACCAAAAGCAGTCCAATACAACGGAGAAAGGGATGTTCTTCGCCCAAGGTTTAGTAGCGTTAGTCATTAGTAATCTTGTCTTCCTGGCCGGTTTGTCTATCCTGCGGAGTCTGACTTTTATAACCCTTCCTGCTTATGTGGATAATAATATAGCAAAAGGCTTGGCAATGTTTCTCTCCTCCGCCAGCAGCTTTTTGTTTATGAAATATATCGTATTTAAGCGCAGAAAATAAAGGAGAGGCTGGGACAAAACGAGATTACTTCAGTATAAAAGCGAACGATTAATACACCATATTTTTAATGAATTCCTCTGACGGCTGCTGCCTCTCCAGCTTTTGCTGTTACCGTTGGGCAAGAATAGCTTTTAAAGTAAGACACCGACAAGAAAATCGCTCCTTATTTTCGAGGAGTCTTACTATTCCGCCTACACTTAGCGAAAGTTCTCCGCACACAAATCAGTGTATTTCCGAAACGGTGCACTCATCTTCGTTTCCAATCCAAAAAATCCAAACAATCCTGCTGTTAGTTGCAGTGTTGTTTTAATTTTTATATAGCTTAAACTGTTATGTCCCCAGCCTCCTTCTTCTCAAGCACGGATAATCGCTGTACGACAAATAACACATTTTATATATTTGTTGCACCTGTGTATACCTTTATTCAAAAGTGGACATATTGTATAAAAAAAAGCAGCAGGTGAATTTGGAATGAAACATGTCAAAGCCATACTTCTAAAAGGAATATTTGCGTTCGCGGTTCTTTACCTTTTTGCAGGCTTATTCTATCAATTACCGCTCTCAAAAGTAGTACAGCTCACAGCTATTCTTACAGTGATTGGCTACTTGATTGACATGGCATTGCTGCCAGGCAAGACAAATAAAATGACAGGATGGCTGGACAGTATTTTCTACAGCTTTGTCTGCTGGATGCTGATTTCTCTTGCCGCTGATAGTATGGTGCATCCTTTGGTCGGTGCCATTCCGGCAGGCTTATCTTTAGCCAGCATGGATGGAATGTTTCTGCATGCCTATGTGCGGAAATATGTAATTAGAAATGGTCGTGATCAGTACTATAATGTTATTTTCCTAGATCAGTTCCGAACAGGAATTGCTGGCGAACTGCCAATAAGAGGACCGCAAAAGGACTAAAATCACTGACCATAAAGGAAGCCCGCGGAATAAATTCCGCGGGCTTATTTTTATGCTTCTGGATCCCATTTGATGATTAGGCCGCACTCTGTAAGTCCGCCGCCGAATCCATATAATAAAATGGTGTCACCATTCTTGACCTTATTTTCCTGCAGTGCAAAGTCAAACGCTAATGGAATCGTTGCAGATGAGGTGTTACCTGCATACGCCATACTAGTTAATGTTTTATCAATTGGATAATCCAAACGATCACATATGGATTCTACCATCCGCATATTCGCACTGTGCGGAATAAACCAATCAATATCATCCATTGTCAGGTTGGCTGATTCCACCAACTTTTTAACACCTTTTGGCACTCCTGAAACGGCCCATTTGTAAACTTCCCGTCCATTTTGAACCAATTTACCAGGATTAGCGAG
Source organism: Terribacillus aidingensis (assembly GCF_900215625.1). Classification (GTDB taxonomy): domain Bacteria; phylum Bacillota; class Bacilli; order Bacillales; family Amphibacillaceae; genus Terribacillus; species Terribacillus aidingensis. The sequence continues at coordinate 1,033,540 of NZ_OBEK01000001.1, read as the reverse complement.
CTCTTCGCCATTCATTGTCGTTGAAACACCTGTTTGATAAAGATGGCGTCCGCCTTCTCCTTTCGTCCCCATATGGTAAGAGAAGAATCCAGGGTTCTCCGCATCGTATTCTACTAATGCTGCACCCGCGCCATCACCAAACAGAATACAGCTTGTGCGATCTGTATAGTCCGTAATCTTAGAAAGCGTCTCTGCTCCTAAGACAAGGATTTTTTTGTGTAATCCTGCTGTTATAAGCCCGTTAGCCATGTGCAATCCGTAAACAAAACCAGCACATGCTCCGCCTAAGTCAAGTGCACCCGTGTTCTTCAGACCCAGTCTGGCTTGCAGCTGACTGGATACACTCGGAAATTTATATTCACCTGTTACTGATGCTACCAGAATCATATCAACATCTTCTAAAGATTTGTTGAAGTTCTTCGCTAAGTTAAGCGCAGCCTGTTCACATAGATCAGTTACAAATTCATCTTCTCTTGCGATTCTTCTTTCCTTAATACCTGTACGCTGAACAATCCATTCATCAGAAGTTTCGACCATTCTTTCGAAATCTGCATTTGTCAAAACCTTTTCTGGGATATATGTTCCAATCGCAGTTACGCGAGCTTTGGATTCCATGATATCTGCCTCCTTCACATCTGCCTACATTATACCATCTAGTTTTAATACCTGGTACTAAAACGAAGGAATTTCTTTATCTTTTTTTGGAATTTGCAGCTTGGGACGCTAGTAATTCAACTACCGCATCATCCATGGGCGGATTATGCAAACCTGCTCGTACATCCCGATAATGCTGTTCAAATGGCTGATTTTTGGCTAATCCTCTTCCTCCGGCAATCCGCATCGCCAGATCAACTACCTTAACGGCTGCCTTTGTTGCATTTACTTTTACTGCAGCTAGTTCTCCTGCCATTTGCTGCCGTTTTTCAGGAAAGCTATCCCACAAGCTTGCAACATGATACATAAAATGTCTTGCCTGCATTAATTCTAAATCCATTTCTCCGATTTTCTCTCTAATATGCGGCACATGAATGATCGGCTTATCAAGTGTGTTTGGCTGGAATTCCTGCGCAAACTGAAGCGCTTCGTCACGAGCGCTTTTAGCAATCCCGAGATAACAAGCAGGAATATGCAAAAGTGACCCTTTCGGTCCGGATTTCGTTTTGGTTTTTTCTACAAAGCATTCTGCTGGAACATGTACATTTTCCAGAACCAGATCATCACTGCCTGTTGCCCGCATTCCCATTGGATTCCATGTTTTTTCGACAGAAACCCCATTTATTTCCCTGGCAATTAAAAAGCTTCCAACAGTATCCTCTTCTTCTGCATATGCTGTCACAAGGTAATAATCTAAATCAGCTGCCATCGACGTAAATGTCTTGCGTCCATTCAGGATATATTCATCTCCGACTCTTTTCGCACGCGTTTCCGGAATGCCCCCGCGAGTAGGACTTCCTGTTGCTGGTTCGGATGCTGCTCGGTTAACAATCTTTCTATCCTGCACCACTTCTTGCAGAAATCGCGAAAACGTGGCTGCAGGCCAGTTTGCTTTCTCGCATAAGTCCTGCATCGTACTAAGATGCCAGCCGATAGACAAAGCAGCAGCACCATCACCAGCTGCCAGCGTTTCCTGAGCCAGCAAAAAATCGTGTAAATTTGCACCGTCTCCTCCTTGTTCTCTAGTAACCGTCAGCAATGTATACGCAGTGGTACGGAAAGTATCAAGCACTTTTTCTGCTAATCTCGCTTGTTCATCGCCAATGCTTTTATACGTTCTAGCTACATTAGCTACTTTGCTCGCTTTTTCTATAATATGTACATTACATGGAAAAATCATACCGCATCCTCCTCTTCTATCTGTTTCTATTGTAGATAAAGACGAAAAAAAACACAAAAAAACCCGCTCAAAGAGCGGGTTTGATTTACATGCCCATATGCATGTGGCCAGAAGTCATCAGCCAGTACGTACCAACAATGATAACTACTGCAATAAAGAATCCAAATAGGGTGTTACCGGAAATCAGTCCACCGTCTTCTCCTTCAGTCATGTGCATGAACATAACTAACTGCAAAGCAGCCTGGATCACAGCGAAAATCAAGATGATGATGAAAATCGTTGATGATGACCAGTCAGTCCATAGCGCTGTTGCGAAGGCGACGAGTGTCAACGCGATTGAGATCAAAAAGCCGATGATATGCTTCCAAGGAAAATGTCCCTTTTTCGTTTGTTGACTCATATTAATTCACCATCCCCATCAAGTAAACGCATGTGAAGATAAAGATCCACACTACATCTAAGAAGTGCCAATAGAGACTAGAAATGAAGACTTTTGATGCTGTCTTTGGTGTAAGTCCTCTTCTTGCAAGTTGGATCAACAGCAAGATGATCCAGCCAATACCGATTGAAACGTGCAGTCCATGTGTTCCGAGCAAAATAAAGAACATAGACCAATGTGCACTTGTGCTAAGTGTAACACCTTCGTGTACATAATGTACAAACTCATAAAGCTCATAGCCTATGAAGCCTGCACCTAGGATGAGTGTAATAATCATCCAGATGATGACGCCTGTTTTGTTGTTCGCACGCATTTCGTGGATGGCAATACCGCACGTGAAACTACTTGTGAGCAGCAGCATTGTCATAATCATAACAAGTCCTGCTTCGAACATCTCGTTTGAGGTTGGTCCGTCACCTACACGTGCTTGCAACGCGAAATAGGATGCGAATAATGTCGAGAACAAGGCGATCTCTGCACCAAGGAAAGTCCAGAAACCGGTAATATTCAACCGGCCGGTTTCTGACTGATATTCCAATGGAGCGTTGGGGTTCACATTGTGATCATGTGCCATTTCTTCACAACCTCCTTATTTATTCGCTTTCGCTTCTGTTTCTTTTATTTCTTCAACACTTACATAGTAACCGTCATTGTAATCAAATGAACGAGCAATCATCGTGATGAAGATACCGATTCCGCCAATAATACCAATCCAGTACCAGTGGAATACAAGACCAAAGGCTGCAGCTCCCATGATAACGGACATAATAATTGGTGTAGCTGCGTTATTCGGCATATGAATAGGTTTGTAATCCACATTCTTCTGCTGATCAAGACCTTTTTCTTTCATATCCCAGTACGGATCGAGTCCTGTTACTTCTGGAAGTACAGCAAAGTTGTAATGCGGCGGGATAGAAGAGCTTGTTGCCCACTCTAGGTTACGTCCAAGACCCCAAGCATCGCCCGTTTTCTCTCTTGGAGAGAATCTCCAGCTGTATACAATGTTTACAACGAAGATAAGGAATGCAAGACCCATCATGAATGCACCAATTGTTGAGATAAAGTTCAACCCTGTCCAGCCGTCTGCCTCTGTATACGTAGAAATACGTCTTGGCATACCGTCCAGCCCTAAGAAGTACTGCGGGAAGAAACATACGTTAAAGCCAATAATAAAGATCCAGAATGCCCATTTACCGATTTTTTCGTTCAGTTTATGGCCAAACATTTTCGGATACCAGTAAATTAAACCTGCGAAACAAGCAAATACAGTACCTGAGATCAGCACATAGTGGAAGTGAGATACCAAGAAGTACGTATTATGGTACTGATAATCGGCTGCTGCCATCGCAAGCATAACCCCTGTTACCCCACCGATAACGAAGTTCGGGATAAATGCAAGTGCCCAGAGCATCGGTGTCGTAAAGGTAATACGTCCTCGATACATCGTGAACAGCCAGTTAAAGATCTTAACCCCGGTCGGAATTGAGATTGCCATCGTTGTAATAGAGAAGAAACTATTTGCTTCTGCACTATTACCCATTGTGAAGAAGTGGTGAACCCATACAAGGAAGCTCAATACGGAAATTGTCACAATGGACACAACCATCGCTTTGTATGCGAAAAGCTGTTTTCTTGCGAATGTCGAGATGATTTCTGAGAAAATCCCGAACGCAGGAAGAATAACGATATATACCTCAGGGTGACCCCATACCCAGAACAAGTTAACCCAAAGCATCGGGTTACCATCACCTTGCAGGGTGAAAATAACAGAACCGAATAGACGGTCAAATGTTTGCAATGCAAGTGCTACTGTCAGCACTGGGAAAGCAAAGATAATGATAAGCATTGTGATGAGTGTTGTCCAAGTGAACATGGACATTTTCATCAATGTCATACCTTTCGTACGCATCTTAAGGATGGTTACGAAGAAGTTGATACCTGTCATCAACGTACCGATACCAGCAATCTGAATAGCTAGCAAATAGTAGTTCTGTCCAGGACCAGGACTGAATTCATTCGTCGCAAGCGGCGTGTATGCTGTCCAGCCTGCATCCGGTGAACCACCGATGATGAAGGAAATGTTAAATAGAGCCATACCGACAAAGAATGTCCAGAAGCTCAAGTTGTTCAAATAAGGAAACGCTACGTCACGTGCACCGATTTGAAGCGGCACAACATAGTTAATTAAACCAATCAAGAATGGCATTGCCATGAATAGGATCATGATGACACCATGTGTAGAAAATACCTCGTTATAGTGCTGTGGATCCAGGAATTCCATACCCGGTTTTGCTAACTGTGTACGGATCATTAAACCATCGATACCACCGCGGAAAAGCATTAAAAGGGCACTAAGGATATACATGATACCCAGTTTCTTATGGTCGACAGAAGTCAGCCATTCTTTCCACAGCCACGTCCATTTCTTAAAATAAGTAAGGGCAGCTACAACGGCGATTGATCCAAGCAAGATACTAATCTGTGCGCCAAGAATCAACGGGTCGCCGGTAATGATAAACTCATTCCATTTTAAGTCCAAAACATTTCCCCCTCTCTCTGTTACTCGTGACTCGCATGTTCTTCATTTCCCATGTTTTCATGGTCCATGTTTTCATCCGAGTAATCTACAGTATTGTCTTGCTGATAATATGGAATCTCATCTTCTGGCAAGATGTTTTGAGATTTGTCTTTCGCATGCGGGTTCTTCGGCTCATAGCCTAGACGCTCCCATGCTTCCAATGTGTATTCAGCATCTTTAGAATGGTCAATCCATTGTAAATGCGTACCATTGAATTCAGCTGTTCCTTCTTCATAAACTCCAGGAATCAGAAGTTCGTCATACTCATATTGTGTCAGTTCTGGAGCAGAATCTTGAACTTCCTCTACCCACTGGCCGTAGTCTTCTTCTTCTTCTGCATAAACGACAAAGCGCTGTTCATTAAAGCCTTCACCAGTGAAGTTTGCGTTCCGGCCGTTATACTCACCAGCTTCATCTGCTTGAAGGAAAAGTGTTGTCTGCATGCCGGACATTGCATATTTCTGTCCGCCAAGGCTTGGAATCCACAAAGCAGCCATATTATCGGCAGATGTTAGTTTGAATTCCACTGGACGATGAATCGGGATGTGCAGATAATTCACTGTTTCAATATTCTCTTCAGGATAAGTGAATACCCATTTCCAGTTGATGGATGTCGCTTCAATAACCAATGGATCTTCATTTGCCGCTTCAGCTGTTTTAGCTTCAGGCGCTTCCTCCAGGTTATAGATCGTTCTGACAGTAGGAATAGCCAAGATAACAACGATGATGATCGGGATGATCGTCCAAATCGTTTCCAGCAGCATGCTGCCATGAAGCTCTGGGCTGTACTTGTCATGATCCTTTCTTTCTCTGTACTTGACAAGGATAATTGTCAAAAGTACGAATACAACCGCTACGATTGTAAGCATGAAAATGATTGATAGAATAATAAGGTCACTCTGCTGACTTGCCACTGGTCCTTTCGGATCGAGTACTTCCGGTGTAGAACAACCGGCGAGCATTAGCGGCAGGGCAAGGAACAGTAGAAGACTTAAGGGTTTCAATTTTTTAAGCATGCGCCTGCTTCCCTTCCTTTCTTTACCTGAATCTGCGAAAACACGCTGTTTCCTCTCTGCATAAGAAAACAACCCGTTCGCTGTAATAGGGTTTTGATAAGTATTTCACATTAGAACTTCTGCATCCGGCAGGAGCAGCAGAAACTCAATCTGAAACATACAAGCATACTGCCTTTTAGGCAGTCTCTGACAACAATCCAGAAACTAGTGTAATACAAAGCAGCAAAAAACACCAGACTTGCCTAGTAAGTAAACAGTTCAATTATCATTCTAACACCAGTCAAATGAGAGAATAAGAACAAGTAGTGAACAAAATTTGAACGTTTCAATTAAAGCAGCCAGTAAGCGGATAATAAAACGCTATCTGGTCATGCTGTAATACACCGTATTACGCACTGTCTTACGATCGACACTTAAACTGTCGCAGTAATGAATACCTTCCAACTGATAACCAACGCGTTCTGGCACTGCCCTGCTTGCTTTATTAGCTTCATCACAAAGTATTTGCACCCGCTTCACACCAAGCTCTGTAAAAGCATACGCTGTGAGCGCGTCTACAGCTTCTGTCATATAGCCTTGACCAGTATAGCGAGTGTCCATCCAATAGCCAATCTCAACTTTTGGCACGTCCCAGTTGATAGCATGAAAACCGCTGGAGGCAATAAACTCCCCTGTATGTTTGTGAAAGATGAGCATACGCAGGTTTGTCCGGTTGATCCAATTGGCAACTGATTCCCGAATATTTTCTTCTGTATCCTCTGGTGCAGGAATCTCTTGCACCCACGGCATCCAGCGTTTTAATTCCGTAACGGATGCTTTGATTGCATTGTTGACTGCTTTCCCGTCGCCAACTTCCGGCTTTCGAATAAGCAGCCGTTCTGTTTCAATTGCTGTTTTAAAATCTCGTAATATCGGATTCAACCTCTTCTTACCTCCTCTAGTAATTTATTCTAGTATGAAGGAAGAATTTAGGGTGTGCAATATACTTCAAGCCAACTTCTGTTCCTTTTTCTCTTTGTGATAGGAAAGTGCAGACAATAGTATCCCTATAACGGAGATGGCAGCCCCGCATATCGCCAGCCACGAGTATCCTAGATTTGCATCCAGTATAACCCCGCCTAAATAGGCTCCGGCCGCATTCGCTAGATTGAATGCTGATACACTAGCTGCAGCTGCTATTGTCGGTCCTTCTTTGGCAGCCATAACAATCTTAGACTGTAATAACGGCGTAGTACCGAACGCACCAGCCCCGAAAAGACCGATAATGAATACTGCTGTAACTGCATATTGTGTTGCTAGCGGGAACAGCAATAAAATGACTGTCAGTATTGTAAATACATAAATAAGTGTTTTTGTCACATTACCGCCCGCAAGTCGCGGTGTAGAAAAATTACCGATAACGCTTCCCATACCGAAAAAGAAGAGACTAATCATAATACCAACACCGCCAAATCCAGTGACAGACCGGAGTAGTGGTTCAATGAATGTATAAGCGGTAAATACACCTGAATAGCCAAATATGATGATAGCAATCGTTAAAAGTACTTGTTTATGTTTAAAGACACTGAGTTCCTGCTTAATGCGAGGTGTCTCTGCTGGTTTCGTATTAGGTGCACAGATTAACAGTCCGATTAGTCCTGCTAAACCCAGAAGTGCAATCAGCCAGAATACGAGACGCCATTCAATCAAAGATCCCAGGTACGCTCCAAACGGTACACCAATCATAATAGCAATTGTAAGTCCGCCATTTACAGCAGCAATTGCGTGGACACGCTTACGCGGCTCCACCAATTCACTTGCCATCACAAAAGCGAGCGCAAAAAATGGTCCGTGCATAAAAGCAGAAGCAACACGAGAAACGAGCAGCACAGAAAAGTTAGGCGCTGTTGCACTAACAATGTTGCTGCCGATGAACAGTACCATAAACAACAGCAGCATCGGCTTACGAGGCAATTTTACAGACACAGTCGTCATAAGCGGACCAAAAACTGCTACTCCTAAGGCATACATGCTGACAACTAAACCTGCTGATGCAATTGTCACATGTAAGTCCCCAGCAATATGGGTTAACACTCCTGTCACAACATATTCTGTCGTTCCAATCGAAAAGGCACAAATCATTAAAACGGCAATGACAGTGCGCGGAGAAAAATGGCTGCTAGTCAGGGACACGCTGACTCCCTCCCTCTTTATCTGACTTAACATTGGCTACAATACAGTAGAAAAGCAGACGGTTCAAACCATATGTCGAATTATCAGCAGAAAATATAGGAATTTTAACCAAATTATTTAATAGGTTTTGAGTTTGTTAGCCTGGGGTATTTTCTTAGAAGATATGGCAGCGCTCTGTCGCTGCGTGAGTACTTAAGGAGGAAATTGTATGCTTTATACTTTTATTGTCATTTCATTTATACTGGTGACAGTCGGGATCGCCTATTATTCCTGGCGGAAGACGAGAGGAATTGATCTTGCTACATCAGACGGTTATTTCTTAGGCGGACGCAGCCTTACTGGCGTCGCCATCGGGAGCTCCATGCTTCTGACAAATTTATCTACAGAACAGCTTGTCGGGCAGAATGGGCAGACATTCGCCGACAACTTTACAGCAATGGGTTGGGAAGTGACGTCGCCACTCGCTTTGTTCGTCCTCGCATTCCTGTTCCTGCCCCGCTACTTACGAGCAGGAATCACCACCATACCTGACTTTCTCGAACAGCGCTTCGACATGCGTACACGCCAATTCGTTTCTATTTTATTCATTATCGGTTATATGACTTCCTTTTTGCCGACGGTTCTTTACTCCGGGGCACTAGTGCTTGATTCCATTTTCAACATTACTGGCGGATTAAATATCAGCACTTTTTGGGCAGTAGCAATTATTGCAGGTATCATTGGATTAGTAAGTATGGGTTATATTGTTTTCGGCGGCTTACGTGCCATTACAGCAGCCGATACATTGTACGGTATCGCACTGATTATTAGTGGTATCGGCATTGTGCTGCTTGGTTTGTGGACTTTGGGAGACAGCAGTATTATTGGCGGAGTTGATAAACTCGTTAATAATCACCCAGAAAAATTAAATGCGATTGACAGCAGCAATGATGCCAATGTACCTTGGCCGACGATCTTTACCGGTTTGCTCGTAAATAACTTATTCTACTGGGCTGCTAACCAAGCCATTGTTCAGAAATCACTTGGTGCGAAGAACTTGGCCGAGGGTCAGAAAGGTGTTCTGCTGACAGGATTCTTCAAACTGTTTGGGGTATTATATTTATTAATTCCCGGAACAATTGCCTTCCATTTATATGGAGACAGCCTAAAAACAGCAGATGACGCTTATCCAACATTAATCGTTGATTTGCTTCCGACAGCAATTACCGGTGTATTTGCTGCCATCTTGTTCGGAGCCATTCTCAGCTCCTTTAACGGCGCATTGAGCAGTACGATGACATTGTTTACATTAGACTTGTATAAACCTATTTTCCGAAAAAATGCAACGGACTCCGAGCTGGTTAAAGCAGGACGAACATTTGCAATTGTAGTTGGTGTTATCTCTATTGTCATTGCACCGTTCATCATTATGTTCCCAAGCGGACTGTATAATTATCTGCAAGAAATGTTCGGATTTATCAACGTTCCGATTGTAGCCGCGATCTTTATCGGGTTCTTTACGAAGCGTGTTCCTGCATTTGCAGTGAAGACAGCAATCGTGACACACTTGATACTATATGGATTGTCTAAGCTCTTCTTTGGAGAGGTACACTTCCTTTATGTATTAGCTGTCCTCTTCCCGTTCAGTCTGTTGTTCATGATTGTTTTAGGGAAAATGAAACCGCGAAACGAACCGTATGTCCTTGGAGATGCGGAAGTTGTTGATATGACACCTTGGAAATACGCAAAACCATTCGCCATTTTCATTACTATTTGTATGATTGGTTTGTATATTCTCTTCTCTCCATGGGGAATTGCAGCATAAAGAAAAGCGACCTGCTGAGGGTCGCTTTTTTTTTACTGATAAAACTTCTGTTGTATATCTTGTGTAATTGCGGTGACTTCTTGCATACTAGCAGCATTCTGTTCAGCGACCGTTACAATACTGTTGATGCTGTCTGTTATACCGCGGGTATTATCAAGCACCTCATACATGGCTGCAGCTATCTCCTCCACCTGCTCACTTGTGATAAGAATCTCGTTTTGCAGCTCCGCAAATGTTCGTTGAGTTGTTACTACCTTTTCAGATCCAGCCGCTGCGGCGGTATTACCTTCGCCCAGTGCCTCAACTGCAGCTTTGGATTCTGTCTGAATAGCTTGAAACACACTAGTAATATCACTCACAGCAATCCGTACTTGATCAGATAACTTACGCACTTCATCCGCCACTACAGCGAACCCACGCCCTTGATCCCCCGCGCGCGCTGCTTCGATGGCAGCATTCAACGCTAATAAATTCGTCTGTTCTGCAATCTCTTTAATTGTTTTGAGCAATGTGCTGATTTGATCTGTTTTATCATTCAATCCTCTCACCTTGTCAAAAGAAAAAGTAATCTTGTCAGCTATTGTATTCATATGAAACACGGAGTCCTCCATATGGGAAGCTCCTTCTTTTGTTAACGCATGCATTTCAGCCGCAACTCGTTTCGCATCTTCCCCTTTTAAGGCGACCATCATAATATTCTCTGCAAATTTCTGCATCGCAGCTGCCAGCTCAGCAGAAGAATGCGATTGGTTCTCAGATCCGATTGTAACTTCTTCTAAAGCGGTTACAATTTGACACAAGGAATCTTTCGTCTGCTCTATTAGAGACGTTTCCATATTGTCTGCCGTTTCGATAGCTGGCTCGAGTACCGCTGCTATCTCTTCCTGTACGGGCTCATTGGCAATAACTGCTGGTACTTCTTCCGGTGAGTTCCTTCTATGTAAAAGTAAAATTACTGCACTTCCGCCTGCCAGGAGAAGGCCAATAATTAGATTCACCCATAAACCAAGAAAGAAAACCCTTTCATTTTGTAAAAACAAAAAAGCTGCATATAGATAGCCTGCGATCCACATACTCACTACAAGTTGTTTATTCATATTCGCTCCCCTTTCCCCTCTTATTTACTATCGGCTAAGAACAGTATTCTATGAACCTTTTTCTGCATTTTTCTCCAAAAAGCATCTAATTGCGAATCACATGCTATACTACTGCTGAATAAGGAGGCAGCAGCCTATGCAAATATTATTAGAAGAAGCAGCAGCTTTCATCCAAGCGTGCTACCAAGAACTCGGCAAATCTTTTCAGGCGCTAGACATGCGTTTGTCAGAAATCAAACAGGAGATACAAGCAACCTCTACCTATACCCATACAATAGAAGAAATAGAACATGGAGCGAGAATGGCTTGGCGAAATGCAAACCGTTGTATCGGCCGCTTATTTTGGAATGGACTTCATGTACAAGATGCTCGTCACATCACAGATCCAAACCAAATTATTGAACAGCTGTTCCAGCACATTGAACAAGCAACAAATAACGGAAAAGTTCGGCCAATGATCACGATTTTCTCTCCCGCTGCAAACATTCGTGTATGGAACCATCAATTACTTCGCTATGCCGGGTATGAAACAGAAAATGGAGTTGTCGGAGATCCTGCTTCCATTCGATTTACCTCTGTATGCAGAGATCTTGGCTGGGAAGGAAAAGGAACTGCTTTTGACATACTGCCGCTCGTTGTACAAGCTGGAGCTCAAAAGCCTGTGTTAAAGGAAATACCAGCCTCAATTATAAAAGAAGTTAACATTGAACATGAAGCTTATCCTGCTTTTAAAGAACTTGATATACGTTGGTATGCAGTTCCGATTGTGTCAGATATGAAATTGGAAATTGGAGGAATCACTTATAACGCAGCACCTTTCAACGGCTGGTATATGGGAACCGAAATTGGAGCACGGAATTTAGCAGATGAAGACCGGTATAACATGCTTCCGAAAGTAGCAGAACTTCTCCACCTTGACCAAACACGCGCTTCTTCTCTATGGAAAGACCGCGCTTTAGTCGAATTGAATAGTGCTGTTCTGCAATCCTTTCAAGATGCAGGTGTTACGATTGTCGATCACCATACAGCTGCAAAGCAATTTGCACACTTTGAAAAACAAGAACAAAAAGCCGGACGTGATGTGACTGGAATGTGGAGTTGGCTTATCCCGCCAATGTCACCAGCTGCCACTCATATATTCCACAAGCCTTATTCCAATAGTATCGTTAAACCAAATTATTTCTATCAAGACGATGCCTATTGAAAAGAGCGCAATGCAATCGCATTTGCGCTCTTTTGCTTGTCTTATTTCAAAGCGTCGGAGATTTCTTTTACTTTTTCCATTTCAGATTCCAAACCGCCGCCGGATAGATACCAGTATCCTGGATCTAAGTACGTGATTTGGTTTTCTTTCGCTGCAGTTGTGCTATTAACTAATTCATTATCCAATACCTTTTCTGCAGATGATGCACCTTTACCTACAACTGCTCCACGATCTACAACAAATAGATAATCTGGGTTCTTTTCAGAAATGTATTCAAAACCAACAGACTGACCGTGCGTGGAAGATTCAATTGTTTCGTCTACAGTCGGCACACCGTAAACATCATGGATTACACCGAAACGAGATGCTTTACCGTAAGCACTGACACTACCGTCATTAACAAGTGTAATTAATGCTTTTCCATCCATGCTTTCCGCTTTCGCCTTTAGGTCCGCAATCGCATCATCCACTTCAGTTAGTGCGGTTTTGGCTTCTTCTTCTTTCCCTACGATTTGTGCAATCGTTTCTGTATTCTTCTTGAATGAGTTCATGTAGTCTGTTGTATCAATTCCGATAAATATTGTCGGAGCCAACTCACTAAGCTGCTCGTAATAATCACTTTGACGACCGGAGATGAAGATAACATCCGGGTTAATTTCTGCTATTTTTTCTAGGTCTGGTTCTTTTAAGCCACCGATATTTTCGTAGTCACTCCCGCTGTACTTAGATAGATAGTCCGGCAGCGTTTGCTGGGGAACACCTGTTACATCAACGCCTAGTTTGTCTAATGTATCCAAAGCTCCCATATCGAACGTAACAATCTTCTCGGGATTCTTCGCAACTTCTGTTGTACCAAGTTCATGCTCAATTGTCAGCTTTTCTTCTTTTTCATCTGCACCGCTGGCAGTATCCGAGTTACTTCCGCATGCTGCAAGCAGCAAGACAAACAATAGACCAGTCATTAACAATGTCAGTTTCTTCATTATATAATTTCTCCTTTTGTTGTGTAGTAGATGCTTTTCTGGTTAAGTAAGACTGCTAGCTTCATAACGGCATCACCCCTTTACCTGTCAGATGATTAGAAATAAACACAGATTCGATTGCAGCTTATGTTGTGCACATCGATATCCAAATCATAGATTGACTTCAATACATCAGACTGGATAATATCGTCGGTTGGCCCCTCCGCTATAATACTGCCATCTTTCATCGCCACAATTCGATCCGAATAAACAGAAGCGAAATTGATGTCGTGGATAACAAGAAGGATTGTCTTACCGAAATCTTCTACTAACTTCCGAAGCAATTTCATCATTTGGACTGCATGCTTCATATCCAAATTATTAAGTGGTTCATCCAGCAGAATATAATCTGTATCCTGTGCCAGGACCATCGCGATGAATGCACGCTGTCTCTGACCGCCGCTCAGCTCATTCAAGTACTTATCTTCCAATTCTTCAAGATTCACATAGGCGATTGCTTCGCTTATCTTCTGTTCATCTGCCTGCGTCAGTTTTCCGCTTGAATAAGGAAATCGGCCGAAGCTGACTAACTCACGTACAGTCAATTTCATTTGTACAACATTCGACTGCCGAAGAATAGCAATCGTCTTCGCCAAGTCCTTGCTCTTTTGTTTATGTACATTCTTACCATCTAGGTAGACGATACCATCATCTTGCTTCAACAGACGGCTGACCATAGAAAGCAACGTACTTTTCCCCGCTCCATTTGGTCCGATAAAAGAAGTGATCGCACCACGCTGCACCTCAACCGATACATCTTGAATTACTTTTTTAGAACCAAAATACTTTGAAAGCTTTTCTGCTACGATCATATCTTTTTACTCTCCTTTATTAGTAGATAAATGAAGTAGACCCCGCCGACAAAATTGATAATGACGCTAATCGGTGTTGAAAAGGAGAACACCCTCTCCACAATCAGCTGTCCGCCGAGTAAAGCAATAATACTGAGTAAACTTGCTGCTGCCAGCAGATAGGTATGCCGGAATGTCTGCAGAAACTCCCGGGCTAAGTTTGCCGTCAGCAGACCTAAGAATGTAATCGGACCAACTAACGCTGTCGATACAGCTACCAGTACTGCAATGACAAGAAACATCCGTTTTACAATCTTTTCGTACGGTACACCTAGGTTCACTGCATGATCTCTGCCGATTGACATGACATCGAAATAGTGGCGATAACGGAATATGTATACACATAACACTGCAATAATAACGGTTGAAAGAAGCAGTAAATCGGTATTTACGTTCGTGAAGCTGGCAAACATCTTGTCTTGTATTAATAGAAACTCATTCGGGTCGATAATCATCTGCATGAATGAGGATAAACTGCTGAAAAATGTTCCTAGCACAAGACCGACCAGCAAGAGCAAGAATAAATTATTATGCCCCCTGCGGAACAACAGCTGGTAAAGCCCAAAGGCAAACCCGACCATAAGCAGAATAGTTAGGAAGAAATACGCATCACTCTGCATAATAACAAATGTTCCTGATCCAAACAGGAAGACAACAATTGTCTGGATAAACATATAGACACTATCAAGTCCCATAATACTAGGTGTTAAGATTCGGTTATGCGTTAACGTCTGGAAGACAACTGTTGAAACGCCGATAGAAACTGCGCATAAAACCATAGCCAAAATCTTCTCAAGTCGTGTTCGCAGCAAATACTCCATTGCTTGGAAGTTCATATGGATGAATAAGTACAGTCCGGCCAATAACAAAGCGACAAGGGTTAGTATAAAGATCTTTCGCTTAAGCATAGGCGTTTCTCCTTAGCAGCATATAAAGGAAAATCCCTGTTCCGATAACCCCTACCATAAGCCCAACAGATATTTCGTACGGATAGATAATAATGCGTCCTGCGATATCGCACACGAGCAGGAATAACGCCCCTAGAACCCCAGTATGCCAAATGCTCTTCTTCAAATGATCCCCGCGGTACATGCTGACGATATTCGGTACAATCAATCCGAGAAACGGAATGACGCCCACAGTCAGGATAACTACTGATGTGATGATTGCTACGATAATCAATCCAATATTCACTACATATTTGTAAGGCAATCCTAGATTGGTAGCAAAATCTTCTCCCATTCCAGCAACAGTGAACATATTAGCGAACAGGAACGCAAGAATGAGAAGCGGAACACTTATGTATAGCAATTCATAGCGCCCTTCCATAATTAAGGAGAAATCTCCTTGCAGCCAAGATGACATGTTCTGTACCAGGTCAAATTTGAGTGCAAAGAACGTGGCAATGGAACTGACTACATTTCCCAGCATAATACCGACCAAGGGGATAAAAATGGTATCCTTTTGCTTCAGTCTTTGAAGAATTCCCATAAACAGCAGCGTGCCGAACAGTGCAAAAGCGGCAGCGATGCACATCTTTAAAATAGGACTTGCATCCGTAAAGAAAAGCAAGGAAACAAGAATACCTAATCTGGCCCAATCCATTGTTCCAGCTGTTGTAGGAGATACAAATTTATTTTGAGTCAGCTGCTGCATAATCAAACCGCAAATCCCTAAGCTTACCCCTGCCATGACAATACTGAGCATTCGGGGCAGCCGGCTGATCATAACAATATTCCAGGCTTCTGCTTCCCTGTTCCAAAGTCCAGAAAATGTGACGTTTTCTACGCCAACAAAAAGGGAACAACCAGCTAATAGAACGGTAACAATTACTAAATACATTAACTTCATACGCGACAACCTCTTCGGCAGCATCTGTGATACTGATATTCATTATCAATTAGATTCTCATTTTAGTATAGTGAATGAGATTAGCAACGTCAATAGGTGTTTGGGAATCGTTTCAATATTTCAATATTACCGTTCATATTCTTTCACACAACAAAGGAGCGTTCACATGTTACACCTGTTTGAGAAAAAAGATATCCATGCTGACAATAAAGAGCTTCCAAACTGGGCATTAGACGCCTACCTGCCATTCGCTGAAACAGTAGGTAAAAAAGATTTTCCTTGCTATTTTGGTATTGCCGCTCAAAAAAAAGGTGATCTGCGCTATGGATTCATCCCTCATGATGACTGGGAAGGCGCACTTAACGTTATCAATGATTTCACCCATTTAATGCACACACAGGAGAAGCAGGTGCGGCGCGGATTGTTCTTATTCTTTGAACCGGAGAAGCAAGAACAAGACTTAGCTTATTACCAAGATTATTTCTGGCGCTTCCTGCAGCAGCTGCATGAGGTCGATGATGTTCCTTGGCCGGCTGAGCGTCCGCGTCATCCTGATCACTTTTTGTTTGACTATCATATAGGCGGAGAAGCTTACTTTCTGTTCGGCAATACGCCGGCATACAAACAGCGCATTACACGTGACTTGGGTCCCTCTCTTGTTATCGGTTTGCAGCCACGCAGTATCTTTGACGGACTTGAAGGGGATAAGCCAGCAGGTGTAAAATCCAGAGGATCGGTTCGGGAGCGTGTTGAAAGTTGGGATCAGCTGCCAAAACATCCTGATATCGGACATTTCGGCGATCGTGAGCATCGAGAATGGAAGCAATATTTCATCGGCGACAACGCCGAACCCGACCACGGTAAATGCCCCTTTCATCATAAGGAATTAAGGCATACATAACTTTTTTTAGATAGCGGATACTAGTTGGTATCTGCTTGAAAAGGAGGTTTATCTCTATGCCAAAACCGGACAACCGTGCAGACAATGCGGAACGAATTGAAGATACAATCCAGCATACGCTGCAAAACGTGCATCAAACGGAAGACTTCGTTAAAGCAAATAGCGAGCATTTGACGGATGAAGAAATTTCCTTCTTAAAGGAGAAAAATGATCGTCGTGCTGCAGCTGTAGATAGCTTGCGAAGTGAATTGAAAGAAGAAGCAAATTATCAGCTGCGAAAAGAACATTAAGCAAAAGGTCCGCCGGAATGGCGGACCTTTTAAGCACACTTAATGCATTTGATTAATTGGAATTGTATCATAACTCTGCAGCAACGCTGCCATATCACTCGGCTGCAATTGTGCTACCTGGTAATAATGGTGTTTATTTTGATACAAGAATATCTCATAGCTCATTTCGATTAAGTTTGGCACAGAATCTGCTACGACCCTTCTTAATACAGGGTTGGTGATTTCACAAGCACTTTGCGCACTCATGGATGCAAGACCTTTTGCCTGGCAAAGCATGTACGTAGAAACACACTGATCGGTAACTTCATTAGCAGATGTGATCGGTTTTTTCGGCTGAGAAGGCGTCAGTCCGTATACAACATCATTACTTTGCTGCATCTTATATGAAGTAGTTGGAACAGTCGGGTCTTGTCCTGTTTTGAAGGATTCAACCATCGTGTTATACGTTTGCTTCAAGAAATTACTCTGGTTTTGAGCAATGGTTTTTAACTCAGGATCCTGGATAAATTGTTCATAGATCGTATACTGATCAATAAGACCAATCATCCCAGTCAGGATTTCATGTGTATCATAAATTTCATGACCCCCATGGTTCTGTCTGCCATGCAAAGTAGTCGGCTGGTTTGTTTGTGCTGTCTGCATGTTGTTTTCCAAAGTAAAGACCCCCTTAAGAATGTCGTGCTCTGTTAGTATGGCTGAGGTGCGAGCTCTTATAACCGGTTATTTATGCCTTTTTGCAACACGTGCATCAGCTGCATCAGACCGAGATTGCGCTTCCAAATCATCAACGTCTGCTTCTTCCTGAGAAAAGGAAATATCTTTCCCATCCCCATCTAAGTCGGTATACCGCATATAATAATTTTCCAACGATTTGTCGTTCTCGTTCATGCGTTTTTCCTCCTTATCGATGCTTTAGATTTTCTTCAGCCATTCGTACCATTTCACGGACCATGCTGCCGCCAATACTACCGCCTGTTTTACCATTTTCCCTGCTTGTTTTGTTGCCTAAATCCTCCGCCTGTTCCGCACGGTAAGGCTCGTTTGCCTCGCGAATGATCTTGTGCTTCAATTCATCCAATCCTTTGCGGGCTCCTGGTACGAGAATTCGATTGCGTCTTGTCATCGATAATGCCCTAACGTATTTTTATCTCCTATATCTCCTTCATAATCCGCTTGCACATGCTTTTTTGGATTTTTTTCGTCACGGTTTGCTGTAAGTCCTTCTTCCATGCCTGGCTGATACGTATCATCAATCCATAGACCGCCATCCACGCGATGCTTCTGCTTTTTCATGATTGTTCCTCCTCCTTTCTGCATTAGTTTCTGCTATATGTCTCATAATATGAAAGGCACTTCTAGCCAAAAAAAAGACCCCTGATTACAGGGGTCCATTGATGATCAAAAAGATTAAAATTACAATCGCTAAACCGATACGGTAGAAAGCGAACGGAACAAGTTTGTATTTCGAGATTATTTTAAGGAAAGTACGGATGGCAATCAATGCGAACAGAAATGCACTGATAAATCCGACGATAAAAAATGGTATCACATCAGGTGTAAAAGCGTGCAAGTGATTACGCAAGGAAACGAGACTGGCGCCTGCCATAATCGGCACAGCCATAATAAATGTAAAGTCTGAAGCTATGCGGTGGTTTAATCCGAGGATAACACCACCCGAAATCGTTGCACCTGAACGGGAGAAACCAGGCCACAAAGCGATACATTGAAATAAGCCGATTAAGAATGCTTTCTTATACGTTAAACCATCCAAGGAATCAATTGTTTCTGTTTTCTTCGATGATACACGGTCTGCATAGATCATCAAGAAAGCACCAACAACCAATGCAATGATAACGTACCATACAGAAAACAAATACTTGTCGATCAAATCATCAAACAAAAGACCAAGAACACCAGCTGGAAGCAGCCCTACAATGACCATGCCCAAATTGAACTTATTCTTTTGACCTGGCAGCTTTTCTTCTTTACCTTGCAGCTTCCGGATACCTAAAATCTGCATAAACTTGTCCCAAAAGACGATGACAGACGCCAATATAGAACCAAGCTGAATGACAATTATGAAGGTATTGGCAACCTCATCATTAAACAATTCGTGAATCTTCAGCCACATATCATCAACAATAATCAAATGACCTGTCGATGAAACTGGGGCAAACTCCGTCAATCCTTCAACCAGCCCCATAATAAAGGCTGAAATAAACTCAATAAAACTCATGCTACTTCTCCTCTAGCTACTTTTTTTCTTCTTATTACGTTTGATAAACCAAATAACAAATAGAACGAACAATATTGCCAGTACAATGATAACAACATCTTGGTAGTAGCCTAAATAGGTTTCCACTTTTGACCAAGACTCTCCAAGCCACATACCGAGCAATACTAATACCGTATTCCAAATGAGCGTACCTAATGTCGTGAATATCAAAAACAGGCCAAAATTCATATTGGACATGCCAGCCGGAATAGAGATTAAACTCCGGATGACCGGAACGAAACGGCAAAGGAAAATTGTCCATACCCCATACTTATCGAACCAAGCATCCGCTTTATGTATGTCTTCTTTTTTAATTCGTAAAATATGTCCCCAGCGATCAACGATTTTCTCCAGACGTTCCACATCTAAGAGAAGCCCGATACCGTATAGGATGACAGCTCCGATTACTGCACCGATTGTCGCTGCAATAATTACACCAACTACTGTGACACTAGCTGAAGTGGTTGTCAGGAAGCCGCCGAACAGCA
The DNA here is from genome assembly GCF_900215625.1 of Terribacillus aidingensis. Lineage (GTDB taxonomy): Bacteria > Bacillota > Bacilli > Bacillales > Amphibacillaceae > Terribacillus > Terribacillus aidingensis. The sequence continues at coordinate 1,013,718 of NZ_OBEK01000001.1, read as the reverse complement.
GGATGATCTCAGATGGAATCGGCGGAAAAACGTTTTCGCCTGCCATCAGCAATACGATAGCAAAATAACCGAATTGCTCCATAAACTGCGTTATCCAATTATCCATTTCACAACTCCAAACGTAAATTATTTTCCAAATCATTATAGCATTCTATGCACAAAAAAGTGGAATTATTTACGGATTAATAACATTCTAGCAGACTGCTGTTAACAGGTTATTAGAAACAGAGACTTAATTTATATCCGTCTCTAGTCCTAATGCAGTATTGTCGCACCTGCTGCTGAGTCTGTGATATAGTCAATAAGAAGAAAAAGATCACTTATAAGGGGGAATAAAATGAAAATCGTGACCATCGAGCCTACCCCGAGTCCTTACTCGATGAAGATTGTCGTGGACGAGATGCTGCCAATGGGCAAAAGTATGGATTACAAACACCATACCGTTTCAACCGATGACCCCGCATATATACAAGCGCTGTTCCAAATCGATGGCGTGACAGGCATTTACCGCGTAGCAGACTTTCTGGCTTTGGAGAGGGATCCAAAAAAAGCTTGGGAAACGATACTTCCTTCTGTTAGAGAAGTATTTGGAGAAGAAAGTCAGGAGACGGAATCAATAACAAGCGAGCCAGATTTACATTATGGACAAGTTGATGTGCATATCCAGACAATTTACGGTGTACCAATGCAAATCAAGCTGCTTTTCGATGGGCAAGAAAAGCGAATCGGGCTTCCTGCGCATTTTACCGAAGCTGCGATGAAAGCTGCTGGAGATGACAATATTGTTTTTGCTCGTAAATGGGAAGAGCAATATCCACGTTACGGCGAGCCACAACAAGTTGGACAGGATATCTATGAGGAACTGCAGGCGAGCTATAGCACAGAAAGACTGCAAGAGCTCGTAACACGTGCACGCAACCCCCAAGCTCCGCTTCCCTCACGCCCGCAGCCGACGATGGCGATTTGGGAAGAGGATGATTGGCGTGTACGCTACCGGGCACTGGATGCTCTTGTACCAGACTTGGAGCATCTGGCATTTTTGGACAGAGCCTTGCAAGATCCGAAAGCGTCTATTCGCAGACTTGCCACTGCTTATCTAGGCATGATAGAGGATAAGGCTGTCCTTCCATTACTTTACCGCGCTCTGCGCGATAAGGTTGTCACAGTTAGACGTACAGCAGGTGACTGTTTATCTGACTTGGGCTTTAAAGAAGCCACTCCGGCTATGGAAGCAACACTTGCTGATGCAAACCGGATTGTTCGCTGGCGCGGAGCCATGTTCCTTTATGAACTTGGTGATGCAGATAGTCTGCCGATGCTTGAAAAAGCAGCCCGGCAAGAAACGGAGTTCGAAGTGAAGCTGCAGCTCAGCATGGCAATTGAGCGAATTGCCGGCGGCGAGGTAGCAAAAGGTTCTGTCTGGAAACAGATGACAGAGGCCGCGAAACAAAAGGAGGAATAAATAATGAATGCATACGAAGAATACATGCGCGGAATTGTCCAGCCAATGCGGGATGAACTCACCCAAGCAGGCTTTCAGGAACTGACTACTGCGGAACAAGTTGAGGAATACACAGCGCAAGCGAAAGGCAGCACGCTCGTTGTCGTCAACTCTGTCTGCGGATGTGCAGCCGGTCTTGCGCGCCCGGCGGTTCGTGAATCATTGCAAAATGAGAAAAGACCAGACCATTTGGTCACTGTCTTTGCTGGACAAGATAAAGAAGCAACTGAGAAAATGCGTGAATATTTTACCGATCAGCCTCCTTCATCTCCATCCGTTGCCTTGATGCAGGACGGCAAATTAGTCCATTTCGTTCCGCGTGAACAAATTGAAGGCTATGACGTAGAAGAGATCGTTGAGAATCTGACAACTGCTTATAATAATAATTTGTAAAAAGCAGCGGTAAAAATATCGCTGCCATTGAAATGGCCGGCCAGTTCTGTGTGAACTGGTCGGCTTTTTACATTAAAACAAGTGCGTTAGTCTGCTGCTCCGATAAACGGTCATTTGATTCCTCTTCCCTGTACAAATAATTCTCCTCATATCTAATCATTCTTATTTTCTCGTAATCTCTCATGACATTTGTTAAAAACAAACCTCACCTGCCTTTTTTAATTAATTTTGTTATTTTAATATTGAAAGCCTTTTCAACTTTTGTTAAAATAAATATATCAAAGGAGGGGTACCAATGTGGAAAACAAACTTGATGATTAGCGGCAGCATACTTGGGTGCGCTCTGCTTACTTGGGCAGCTTCTTTATAAACTAATATGTAAACGATATCATATAGGAACGAGGGCAAGATGGCGAATAGCTGTCTTGCCCTTTTTTAATCAATAATATTAACAAGTTTATAATTATTATAATTAAGTATTGATTTCTAATAAAAAGATGTTATTATAAAAATAGATTCACAAACTACTTAATTTCTGAGGTGATTTTTCTTGACAGACAAAAGATTAACTACTAGCTGGGGAGCTCCAGTTGGAGATAACCAGAATTCATTAACCGCTGGATCTCGCGGACCGACACTGATCCAAGACGTACACCTACTTGAAAAACTGGCACACTTTAACCGGGAACGTGTTCCGGAACGTGTGGTACACGCAAAAGGTGCTGGCGCACACGGTTATTTCGAAGTCACTAACGATGTTTCTAAATATACAAAAGCAGCTTTTCTTTCTGAAGTTGGGAAGAAAACAGATATGTTCATTCGCTTCTCTACAGTAGCTGGTGAACTAGGTTCTGCTGATACAGTTCGTGACCCGCGCGGTTTCGCTGTTAAATTCTACACAGAAGAAGGAAACTATGATCTAGTTGGGAACAATACACCTGTATTCTTTATCCGCGATGCAATCAAGTTCCCTGACTTCATTCATACACAAAAAAGACATCCGCAAACGCACTTGAAAAATCCGGATGCGGTATGGGATTTCTGGTCTCTTTCTCCTGAAAGCTTGCACCAGGTAACAATTCTTATGTCTGACCGCGGTATTCCGGCAACATTGCGTAATATGCACGGTTTCGGTTCTCATACATTCAAATGGGTTAACGAAAAAGGCGAAGGTTACTGGGTGAAGTATCACTTCAAAACACAGCAAGGCGTAAAAAACATGGATCCTGCTGTTGCTGCGAAAATTGCCGGTGAGCATCCTGACTACCATACAGAAGATCTTTTCAATGCAATTGAGAATGGTGATTTCCCTGAGTGGAAACTATACGTTCAAATCATGCCGTTGGAAGATGCGAATACATATCGCTTCGATCCATTCGACGTAACAAAAGTATGGTCGCAAAAAGATTATCCGCTAATAGAAGTTGGCCGTATGGTATTGAACCGCAACCCAGAGAATTACTTTGCAGAAGTAGAACAAGCTACATTCTCTCCGGGAACACTTGTACCTGGTATTGATGTATCACCAGATAAAATGCTGCAAGGACGTTTGTTCGCTTATCATGACGCTCATCGTTATCGTGTAGGCGCTAACCACCAAGCACTTCCAATCAACCGTGCGCGTAATGAAGTAAACAACTACCAGCGCGATGGTCAAATGCGTTTTGATAACAATGGCGGCAGCGGGGTTTATTATGAGCCGAACAGCTTGAACGGCCCTAAAGAAGATCCATCAAGTAAAATTGCACCATTTGAAGTTTCTGGAGAAGCAGATAGTGTTGGCTATGATGAAAACGACCATTACACACAGCCAGGAGATTTGTACCGTCTTATGACAGAAGATGAAAAAACACGTCTTGTACAAAACTTCGTTGATGCAATGAAACCTGTAACAAGAAAAGAAATCCTTGAACGCGAAGTAGGTCATATCTACAAAGCGGACAAAGAATGGGGACAGCGCGTCGCTGATGGTCTTGGTATCAGCATCCCGACTGTAACTGCTAATTGAAAGAAGGTCAGGACATATTGTCCTGGCCTCTTTTTTATGAAAAAACCAAAAAAATTGTTAATAGTTCATCTTTTAAGGGTAGTAGAAGTGGAATGCTTTTTTAGCAGAAAGGAAGATGACCTATTTCACCTCTATTGCTAGCTGCAATTTTCATTATAGCTGCAGCACTATCTGTATACGCTGCAATCCATCTATCCAATCACGCCGATACAATCAGCCGAAAATCCAAAATGAATGGTTTTTTAACTGGTTCTGTACTGCTCGCAGTTGGTACTTCCTTACCAGAATTAACTGCAACATTAAGCGCAGGTCTTATTAATAGCCCGGATATTGCTGTCGGAAACGGACTCGGCAGTTTATTATTTAACTTATTTGTTTTGTTTCTATTCGATCTGCATTTTCGCAGCAAACGGTTATTTTTGCAAGTAAGCAAACAGCATCTTTATACAGGTACGATTGCCCTAACACTTTGTATCGCTGCCATTGCTGCATTAGCTGTCACCCACAGCTATACCTTATTTAACGTCAGTATACCTAGCTTTATCATTGTTATCATTTACGTTGTTGGTATGTATATTACATCAAAGAAAAACATAGATAATGAACCAAATGAAGCACAAGAAAAAGAAGAATCACTTTCTCAAGCAAAGTTCCGTTTCTTTTTATTCGCTGTCATGATTCTCATTGTCGGCAGTGTCTTAACTATCTCTGGTGATGCCTTAGCCGCCTCTACTGGTATTAGCGCTACTATTGTCGGAAGTATCTTAATCGCTGCTGCGACCTCTCTTCCAGATGCCGTAAGCGTGTATACTGCACTAAAGCTGGGAAACAGCAATCTCGCTGTCGGAACAATCTTTGGCAGCAACTTATTCAATATTGCGGTCATTGCATTAGCTGATATTGTGTATACAGAAGGGAGCGTTTGGCAGGACACCAGCAACAACGTCATGCTGATTGCCGTCATTGGCTTTGTTCTGACCGCTATCGCCATGTTAATTCTTATGCGCAAACGTTCTCGATCTACCCTTACCTATTCTCTGCCTAGCTTGCTGGTCGTGATCTGTTACATGGGGACAATTGGATATCTAATTCTTGCAGGTTAATTAAAAAGAGAAGCTCACCGAATGAAATCCATGAGCTTCTCTTTTATTATTCATGTCCTGGTGCATCGCCAATGATTCGCACTTCACGCTGCAAACTAACACCGAACTTTTCTTTTACTGTCTTTTGTACATGGCCAATCAAATTAATATAATCTGTTGCAGTTCCGTTGTCTACATTCACCATAAAGCCAGCATGCTTCCCTGATACTTCTACTCCGCCAATACGCGTCAATTGCAGGTCTGCATCCATAATCAATTTTCCGGCAAAATGTCCCGGAGGGCGCTGGAAGACACTGCCGCAAGAAGGATATTCAAGCGGCTGCTTGGATTCGCGCAAATACGTTAGCTCATCCATCTTAGCCTTAATTGCCGTTTGCTCCCCTTCTGCTAATAAGAAGGTTGCTTCGACAGCGATAAAGTTATTTTTCTGCAAGATACTTGTACGGTAGCTGAGCTCCAATTCGTCGCGCGTCATCACCTTTCGGTCTCCTGCATCCGTAATAACGACCACTTGCTCCAGCACATCTTTCACTTCCCCGCCGTAAGCACCCGCATTCATGTACAATGCTCCGCCTACGGAACCTGGAATACCGCAAGCAAACTCTAAACCAGTCAAACTGGCATCATGAGCAGTTCTGCTAACGTCAATAATAGCTGCACCGGACTGTGCTGTTATCCGGTTTCCCTCCACTTTCACTTCATCTAATCCTGTTAAGATCAAGACCACTCCGCGCAATCCGCCATCTTGAATGATAACATTTGAGGCGTTTCCAAGAATCGTTAATGGTATGTTGTGCTCTTTTGTATAAGCAACCACTTTTTCTATCTCGGAGTAGCTTTTTGGAAATACTAGCACATCCGCCTTACCGCCAACCTTGGTGTATGTGTAATCAGCAAGCGGGGCTCCAACCAAAACATCTTTCGCTTCTACAAATTGCTTTATGTCTTTTTCCAATGTCATTACATTCATCGTTTAATCCCTCATAACTGTATTAAGCCGCTTCTATATCAGCGTGCCCTAACTTTTATTGTATACCACATTTCACATACGTGACAATGCTCTTATTTACCCGTTAGGCCAGACACCTATAGTTTATGCATTGCTCGCAGCAATGGATATAATTTAAAGCTTTGTACAATGACCAGCGATAACTTGATATTCTTCACCTACCAGCTGCCACACACGTGTATAAATGAAATCACCTTCGATTTTCGCTTCTCCTTCTTGCCCCTCTAAACGAATCTTAGAAATGGTTACCGCACCATCCTTCGTTGGTTTTATCTGCAGATCAGAACAAGAAACTTTGGTAAAACGTACAGCAAGTGACCGATGTGCTTCTAAATCCATCTCTTTCGTTATATAGATTCCTTCATGATTAACAAATACAAGGTCATCGTGCAAAAGTGTATCCAAAGCAAAGATATCTCTTGTTTGCATTGCTTCTCGCAGCTCCTGCTCCAGCAATTCTATTTGCTTTAGAATATCCTCCTTTTTCTCTGTTTGTGCTGTTTCGTTTATTGCTTCAGCTTGTTCGGTCTTTTCCGGAAGATGGACAGCAAATTCATCCTCATCCTGTATCTGTTTTGGACCTTCAATTTTTACTATATGCGCTGTTGCAATATGTACATCTCCTATCACCACAAAAGCTTTGTTCATCAGCCCTTGGTTAGTGGTGATTTGCTGCAGTATCTGCTCTTCCGATGCGAGTGTATAAATCTTTTCTCCTGTCGTTAATGTTATAACTGTTTGATTCATTCGCTTGCACTCCATTCTATGTTCCCTCATACAGAGGTTCACCGTCTCTCTGCGGAAATAAACGATTATTACAATTGTATCTTGATGTCTCTCGTTTAGGAAGCCAGACAGCTCGCTTCAGCCGTTGGCGGCAGCATATTAAGAATATTTTTGATTAACAGACGAAACTTATGAGCCGATAAAGTATGAATTGCTGCTTTTCTTCATATTTTCATATGTGAGGAGGAAGTAAAATGTCTATTGGAGTTGTCTTACCCGTATATAATCAGCAGGCTGCGTACGTTTATGAATGTATAGAAGCAATGGAAAAACAAATCTACCGCGATTTCAAATTAGTTATTGTTATTGATGGTGCCAATCAAGATACTGTTGAAGCTGTCTACAAAGCTTCCAGCAGCTTAACGATACCTTACAGGATCATTTATCGGAAGAAAAACATGGGGATTTCTTATTCTTTAAACGAAGGATTCTCTTATTTAACCGATTGCCCTTATCTTACATGGATATCAATTGATAATCGGCAAAACCCGCTGTTTCTGCTTACACTCTATAACCATATGAAACGTGCACCTGATGATACTGTACTGCTGTATTCTTACTACTGGCTAATCAATGAGGAAGGTGAGCGCTTTGCAGATGCAGAACAATGGCTGCGGACAATGGAAGCGCTGATGAATCGAAATAAAGAAGAGATAATGTCTATCTGTTTTATCGGCGCTTCTTTTCTATTTCGGCAATCTGCTTACAAAAAAGCGGGCGGATATAATCCAGACTATGGCGTTGTGTCTGATTACGAGTTTTGGATTCGACTGCTTGAGCAAGGTGAAATCAGTTTAATACGCGATCCGCTGATGGAATACAGAGTAAATGGCGCTTTATCACTCACAACCATTACCGGTCCCCAAGGATTATATTTGCAAAGTATGAACGCAAGCTTAGATCATCGCAAAAAACGGAAAGATATTCCGGATGTGACCATACTGATTACCGCACATAATCAAGGTGTATCTATTAACAAATGCTTAAACAGTGTATTGAATCAGACCCACACCAACTTTCATATCGTGGCCGTTGACATTGGCTCCACAGATAACACCCTGCAGAAAATAACAAGTGTAAATGACCCGCGCATCATACCGCTTCATATAAATAAAGGTACAAAAGCCGAGGCTTTAAATGTCGGTTTACAATACGCACTTGGTAAATATGTACTCGAATTAGATGGAGATGACTGGCTGGATGAAAAGGCTGTCGAAATAATGCTGGCTGAATTCGGCAGGCTGGATAAATCCTACGGCTTACTATATGCCAACAGAAAGATCTGGTACGATAACCCATCATCAGGTTTGCAGGAAGGTGAAATCATAAGCGGACCAAGTTATACCGATAAATATCACGTACTAAGCGGCGTACAATGCCCTAGTCCGCGCATGTACCGCAAAGCAGCTTTAGATAAACTAGGCGGATGGCAAGAAGAAATAAATGGGGAAAAATTACTGGAGGCAGCAGAGTATATGATGTTCTGCCGCATGGCCGATTCATTTAAGATTCATTGGCTCAATTCTTCGCTATACCATGAAAGAGTATACGATGATGATGACGATAAGACCTTGAGAAATAGCCAGATTCGAGCTGTCGTCCAGTATCTGCTCCAGTCATGGGACAATATAAGCATTCCAGAGTTTAAGACAGAAGGAGATTCTATCACTAAAATTTATCTTCGGTAAGTGAGGAGCGGCATATGAAAGCAGCATTTATATTAGGCACCCGTCCAGAAGGAATTAAGCTTGCCCCTATTATTAGCAAACTCAGACAAGAACGAGATTTTACTCCGCTTGTCATCCATACAGGGCAGCATACCGAGCTGCTGGATGACGTTTTAAATATATTTTCCATTCAGCCAGATTATCAGTTATCTCTCATGAAACCAAACCAATCCGCGGAACAAGTAATTGCCGCCGCTATCCCTGTCATTGCTGACATATTAAAGGCTGAAAAGCCGGATATGGTAGCTGTAGTAGGTGATACAGCCACTACATTCGCCGCTGCCTTTACTGCTTTTCACCTTCAGATACCTGTTATGCACATAGAAGCTGGATTGCGTACGTATGATCCGTACACGCCATTTCCCGAAGAGATGTATCGGCAGCTTGTAACCCGAATTGCTGCCGTCCACTTCGCTCCAACGGAACAAAACAAACAAAACCTGCTTCAGGAAAACATTGACGAAAGCAACATACACGTAGTGGGTAATCCAGTTATTGACGCACTTTTCTACATACAAAATCACGCCCCTTCCCCTCTGAAAGAGCTGGAACATATGATAAACGCAGAACGAAAGCTAATTCTTTTGACGACGCATCGAAGAGAGAACATGAAAAGCATGCGGTATATTTATGAAGCGATAAATGAGATGATCAACCGTTATGACGACGTAGAAGTAATTTTTCCGGTACACCCTAACCCAAATGTAAGAAATCAAGTACGCTCCTTTCTAAATGCGCACAACCGCCTGCACATGATTGACCCAGTAGATTATGCCTCCTTCACGCACCTGTACAGTCACGCCTATCTTGTCATTACCGACTCAGGGGGCATTCAGGAAGAAGCACCTGCTTTCGACGTGCCAGTTGTTGTAACACGTTCTTCCACAGAAAGAACAGAAGGTGTAGAAGCCGGAACACTAATCCTGGCAGGTACAGAAAAACAAACAATCATGAAGGCAATAGATACTTTATTAACCGTTGAATCATACTACCAGCGCGCAGCTGCGGCTGCAAATCCTTATGGCGACGGCAGAACGAGTGAGCGCATTGTGAAGTGGCTGAAAGAATATAAAGCAGCAAATAATTAAGATAACGCCTTGTTTCACTAGCTTATTTGTGCAGCAAGGCGTTTTTCTTTTGGAGAAGTTCCATATCCACATAATAATTCAGAGTAACAGGCAAAGGGAACGGTTAAAATATATGATATAAAACAGGAGGTGTGCAAGGTGAGTAATGAAACACGAGAATACCGAACCGGACAAGGTGTGCCGCAAACAGGCGTTTATACTTGCCAGTCAGGCGAAAGAGTTGAAATAAAAGCAAATGAATTATTCCCTGTTTGCCCGACAAAAGGCGAGGAAACAACTTGGAAACAGGATAAGGCATAAAAAAAGGTGCAGAGGATTGCTCTGCACCTTTTTTCTTATATCACTTTAAAGCGTAATAATAATCGGACCGTCTTTCGTCAGAATAAGCGTATGTTCTATTTGTGCTACATAGCTTTTTTCTGTCGCATACGTCCAGCCGTCGTTCTTTTGGTAAACTTCTTCTTCCGATGTTGATATAAATGGTTCAAATGCGATAACCATGCCATCCTTTAATAATTCATCATCAAATGTTTCTTTATAGTTATAAATATGATCAGGTGCTTCGTGAATCGTGCGACCAATACCATGTCCTGTAAGATTTGTGATAACAGTCAAATCACTTTGTCTAGCTGTTTGGAATACCGCTCTTCCAATTCCGCTTTTTTTAGAACCCGGCTTTGCTTTCTGAAGACCTGCTTCGAATGCCTTTTTAGCAACGTCACATACCTTTGTTTTCAATTCTTCTCCTTCGCCTACTACAAAAGAGATTCCTGTATCTGCAAAATAACCATCTTTCGAGCCGGAAACATCTACATTTACTAAGTCTCCTTCAGCGATAACGCGATTTCCAGGAATACCATGCGCCACTTCATCATTCACACTAATGCACGTATAACCTGGGAAATCATATTCACTTTTGGGAGCAGAAACTGCTCCCTCTTTCTCAAAAAGCTCTCCCGCAATATCGTCAAGTTCTTTCGTCGTTATACCAGGAACCGTTCTTTGTACCAATTCATCTCTAATTGAAGCAACAATTTTACCGATTTTCTTTAAACCATTAAAGTCTTCTTCTGTTTTTGCGATCATTTTCTCTACCTCACTAATTTTCATGTTTTACGATATATCTTTATCTTGGTCCTGCTTTAGACGAACATTTAAATCGACTTAAAAGAAATAAAAAAGCTTTGAAACACTATAATCAGCATTTCAAAGCCTTACTTTCCATCCAATATGTAAGGATGGAGACGGTGGGAGTCGAACCCACGTCCAGAGATATCGGCACTCAGGCATCTACGTGTGTAGTCGATATATTATATTTCGCGCACGCTTCGGCCTAACGACAGGCTTTCAGCGAGGCTAGCTTGATTGTCTTCTTCCGATTATCCGCAAGCCGAGGATAATGGCGTAGCCCACTTTAAGTTGAGACCCTCAAATCTGCCACATGGGCGATAGCAGCAAGGATCCTCTAGTACTACTTACGCAGCTGCTAGAGAGTAGTTGTTGTTTGTTTTGCCAGTTATATTTAGGCGTAACGTTTTACGAGCCGTAACCTCGACACGCAGCCTGAGCTCGACCTACCCCTGTCGAATCCGTAACGTCCCCATGATAATGGGGGCTACAGGAAGTAACCCGTTCACTTAGGATTTATTCAAATCCCAGACAACTTCCATTATAGCATCTTTGCAGGAAATTGCAAGCTTATTAATCGCGTTCCCGCATTGCACGGTCAACATCACGTTTCATTTGCTTCTTCTTCAAGTCATCCCGCTTATCGTATTTCTTCTTCCCTTTTCCAACACCAAGCAAAATTTTCGCAAAACCATCTTTAATGTACATTTTTATTGGTACGAGCGAATAACCTTGCTGCTGGGTTTGTCCAATCAATTTGTCGATCTGCTTGCGATGCAGCAGCAGCTTCCGAGTGCGAGTCGGATCATGATTAAACCGATTCCCTTGTTCATAAGGCGAAATATGCATGTTAATGATTTTCACTTCTCCGCGGTCAATTCGCGCGAAGCTATCTTTTAGGTTCACCCGGCCAGCCCGGATTGATTTAATTTCAGTTCCTTGTAACACGATGCCCGCTTCAAGGGTTTCTTCAATCGCATAATCGAAATTGGCTTTCTTATTCTGTGCAAGTACTTTACCATGTCCTTTAGCCATAGACGCTTCCTCCTAACTACGTGCTTTATTTTATCAGAAACTGTATGATAATCCTAACGATTCCTATACTAAAACGGGTATACATATAGTGCAATTCGATTGATAGGAGTGTACATAAATGACTGCAATTAGACAATTAACAATGAATGACTACCAGCAAGTGCTCGATATGCAGACCGGCATTGAAGATGATTACGTTATTCGCCTCTTCCCGCAGCTGATTGAAAATCCAGCGCAAACATTATACGGATTAGAGACAGAAGGAAAACTGGCTGCGGTAGCGGGTGTCGTTCGGATGCCAAACGGCAATGGTATTCTTGGCAGATTACGCAGCGATATCCGGTACCAATCCAGCGGAAACGCCACTGCGCTGCTGCAGAAAATAATAGATGATTGTGAGCATGATTCAAACATGCACTGGGTTGGCGCGATTACGCAAAAATCCAATAAGCCCGCGCAGCGTGTGCTGGATAAGCTCGGGCTGCAGCAGGCTGATCAGTTTATCAGCTTATTAATGGAGTCGCCTGACATGACGCTTTCTGCAGGAGCACAGCCATGGCAGCAAATCACAGGTAACGATGCGAAACGTGATGCGATTGAACAAGCTGTCCTGGAAACACAACGCTCTTTTTATCCATATGAAGCATACTTTCCAATTCCATTCGCTTCCGCCGTTTTAGAAGATGACTATCTGGAGCAGCTGGCTGTATTTCAGGATCCAGATTCCAGTAAGATGATGGCAATACAAGAAGATTATAAAGGCAGATATCTTGCTCAAATTCAGTATTTCTGGCCTGATTTGTTTGAACAGGATGGTCTATGGGCTGCCGTGTTCGGCTATATAAACAAGTCGGACAAACCGTTCACACCTCAAGTAGATGTATCACCTGAGACTGTTTCCAGCATGCCCGAGGCTTTTAAATCTTGCTTTATTGCTAATGATGATCCTTGGCTGATTTACGGCATATCCATTTGATAACAAACGCCCCGGCACTCTTTGCCGGGGCGTTCTTGTTATGGTCGTTTTCTTGTGTTGCGTTTTTTACTTTTCTTGCCTTTTGCAGGCGGCTTTCGTTTGCCTTTATTTTTCGGCGGACGATGGTCACCTGGTTTATTTTTCTTTTCGGCTTTAATAATCGTAGGGCGGTCTCGATTTTCCCGCGGCTTACGAGGTTTCATGCCAACCACTTCGAAATCAATTACGCGTTCTTCGATGTTAACCTTCACTACTCGTACGGTAATTTCATCTCCAATACGGAACTGGTTGCCTGTCCGCTCGCCGACCATGGCATAACGGCGGTCATCAAAGTGATAGAAGTCATCTGTCAGATAGCTAACGTGCACAAGTCCTTCAATCGTATTCGGCAGCTCCACGAATAGACCGAAGCCTGTTACAGAGCTGATAACACCGTCGAATTCTTCACCGATCTTATCTTGCATATATTCTGCTTTCTTCAGATCATCCGTTTCCCGCTCAGCATCTACAGCCGCGCGTTCTCGCTCTGAAGATTGTCGAGCGATTTCCGGCATCCGGTCTTTCCAATGGTTCTGCGTCTTTTTATCCAGCTGTTCGTTGACAGCATATGTGCGGATTAGACGATGCACAATCAAATCCGGGTAACGGCGGATCGGCGATGTGAAGTGCGTATAAAATTTTGTTGCCAGCCCAAAGTGCCCCAGCCCTTGCGGATCATATTTCGCCTGCTGCATCGAGCGCAGCATCAGACGATTGATGATCATTTCTTCTTGTGTACCTCTGACACGCTCTACAATCTTCTGCAATGTTTGCGGATGAATATCGGCGGAAGATCCTCTTACTGTATAGCCTAGGCTTGTAATGAATTCGAAGAAATGCTGCAATTTATCTGGATCTGGGTCTTGGTGCACCCGGTGGATAAACGGCACGTCCAGCCAATGGAAATGCTCTGCTACCGTTTCGTTGGCAGCAAGCATGAACTCTTCAATCAGCTTCTCCGCGACAGAACGCTCGCGAAGCACCACATCCATTGCTTTGCCTTCCTCATCCACAGCTACACGCGCTTCTGGGAAATCAAAATCAATGGCACCTCGATCCATCCGTTTTTTTCGAAGGATTGCAGCTAAATCTTCCATGTGGTGAAACATCGGAACGAGCGTTTCATAACGGGATTTTAGTTCCTGATCATCTTCAAGTAAGATTCTATTCACATCACCGTACGTCATTCGCTCATTAGTTTTAATTACACTTTGGTAAATCTCATGCTCCACAACTTCCCCTTGCGGTGTGATCTGCATATCACAAGTAAGTGTCAGTCGATCAACTTGTGGATTCAAGGAACAAATACCGTTAGAGAGTCTATGCGGAATCATCGGAATTACCCGGTCAACAAGATAAACACTCGTCGCCCGTTCCAATGCTTCTTCGTCAATCGGTGAACCTTCTTCTACATAATAAGAAACATCCGCAATAGATACGACTAAACGATAATTGCCATTCTCCAGCTTACTAACCGCAACTGCATCATCCAAGTCCTTCGCATCAGCACCATCAATCGTTACAGTCATCATATCCCGCAGATCCCGGCGGTTTTCTATTTCACTTGGATCAATCGTTTCTGGTGTATTTGCGGCTTGTTCTAAAACTTCTGGCGGAAACTCGGTCGTGATGCCATGTTTATGAATGATGGAGAGAATATCAATACCTGGGTCATTTTTATGACCGAGTATTTGAATAACTTCTCCTTCTGCACTCATACGGCCTTCTGGATACTTCGTAATACGGACAATAACTTTGTGACCATCTGTCGCACCGCCGGAGGAACCGCGCGGAATGAAGATATCATTCGGTATCCGTTTGTCGTCCGCAATCAGGAAACCGAATCGGCCATTATCTTCATAAGTACCGACAACTTCCGCAACTGCACGCTCCAGAATACGAACAACTTTACCCTCACGTCGCTGTCCGCCCTCCGCTTGGTTTTCTACACGTACTAGCACAACATCTTTGTTCATAGCAGATTGCAAATCAGAATAGTGGATATAAACATCGTCCACTCCTTCTTCATCTGGTATGAGGAAGGCAAAACCTTTTGCATGCATCTGAATCTTACCGCGCACCAAGTTCAATTTTTCCGGCAGTCCGAAACGATTGCTTCTCGTGCGGACAAGCTGTCCCTCTGCTTCCAATTCATTCAGTCCTTTTACAAGAACGGTAAATTCACTTGATTCATCAAGCTCAAGCTGCTGCTCAATTTCTTCTACAGTCATTGGTTTTTCTGCGTTATCTTTAAAATAAGCTAATATTTTCTGTTTTAATTCGTCCATTTCTGCTTCACCTTCTTTTCGGCTTTTTCTATCTAGTATGGACTATTCCCAGTCAAGCGATTCGAGAAACTGATACACATCTTCGTGCAGCTGTTCCTTTTCTTTTCCCATCGTAATAACGTGGGCGGAGTTCTCATACCACTTGATTTCTTTTTGATCGGACTCAGCTTGGTCATAAATATAGTTCGCACTATCTGTATTAATCATTTGATCCTCGGTTGCCTGAACAACGAAGAGCGGTGCATAAATCTCATCTACGTGCTTGCTCACGTCTGTGATAAATGCTCCCAAGCGCTGAAACATATCTGCAGTGGCTGGCGCCTCCATTAATTCTGCTAATTCTTGTTCAATTGCTTGGTTATCTTTCCCTTGGAACTGTTTGTATTGCCGCGCAAACAGTTTGAAGCCTTTGTTGAGCTGTGTTTCATTATCAAAAAACATTGGCGAACACATCGTCACAACACCACTCACAGGGTAAGAATACGCAAGTTTCAAACCGAGCACACCACCAAGTGACAACCCTGCTACAGCTATCTTTTCATATCCTTTATCCTTTAGAAATTGAAAAGCAGCCTGTACATCTTCCCACCATTCATCTGAACTGGAAGCGACGATGTCATCAGGTGATTTGCCGTGTCCGCGATAAATCGGCGCATGAGCTGTATAGCCTTTGCTGGAAAGAAAACGCCCCATCATCCGTACGTCTGCAGAATGGCCTGTAAAGCCATGAAGCAGTAAAACGGCACGATCTCTTGTTCCCTCAAAAGTAAACGGTTCTGGCTGTTTCATTGTTACCATATGTATCTCCCCTGTTTCTTAAGCTTTTCTATAGTAGATTCCTGCATTAGTTTTCCCTTTTGCAGTAATAAATAATCCCCCACCACAGGAGTTGTGACGAGGGATGAAGTTGGCTATTCGATTATTGCAAGACGTACGCCAATAAGAACGTCAATACAAATAGAATGACTCCAGTAATGATTGTCGCACGGTGAAGGAATAAATCCAGGCCGCGTGCTTTCTGTTTTCCGAACAATTGTTCAGCTCCGCCGGAAATCGCTCCGGACAAGCCTGCACTCTTACCAGATTGTAAAAGAACTAGCGCAACTAGCGCAATCGCATCGATTATTAATAGAACTACTAAAGCTGTCTGCATCCCAACACCTCCTAAACGGCAAATACCTACGTCAACTTTAGCATATGGGTCAGATAATTGGCAAGATGTTCTTGTTTATACGACAAGTTCTTACAATATATTGAACGTTTTTTGCGAAATATGACTTTTTATGATGTTTTTTGAATTTTTCTGGTTGCAAGTTGAAACCGTTTCCTTTATATTAGGAATAAGTTCAGGAGGAGGTTGTGCAAATGCTTACACCTGAGCGGCAGGAATTGATCCTGCAGATGCTGCAAGAACAGCGAAATGTTTCAATACCGGAGTTTTCAGAAGCAACAAATGCCTCTGTTTCAACAATACGCCGGGACTTGATTGAGCTGGAAAAGAAACAGCTCCTGACCCGGGTGCATGGCGGCGCGACAATTGCTTCCTCTCTCAGCTATGAAATGAGCTATACGGAGAAAGAAACGCATAACAAAACAGGCAAACAAGCAATTGCTGCCTTTGCTGCCAGCCTCGTTGGCGAAAATGATTGCATCTTTCTTGATGCAGGAACGACAGCAAATGCCATGATTCCTTACTTAACCGGCAAAAATGTAACCGTCGTCACAAATGGCCTTACGCATTTAGAGGTACTCTACGAAAAAGATATCACGGTGTATGTAACTGGCGGATTAGTAAAGGATAAGACAAGAACTCTGATCGGAAGAGGCGCGCTAGAAGCACTTTCGCAATACCGGTTTGATAAATGTTTTCTAGGTACAAATGGAGTGCATCCGGAAAACGGATACACGACTCCAGATCCAGAAGAAGCGTCCATTAAACGACAGGCTATGCTCCGTTCAAATGAACCATTTATATTGGCCGACCGCAGCAAGCTTGGCGAGACAGCGTTTGCATATATAGCAGATATGGCCGAAGCCACACTTATCGTTGACTCTATTAACGCAAAGCTGCAGGCAGCATACGAGAAACTTACTTCATTAAAGGTTGTGGACTCATGAATTACACATGTACGCTGAATCCATCCATCGATTACATTATGCATGTCGATGCATTTCGGGCAGGTGATTTAAACCGAGCCGCGAATACAGCTTATTTCGCAGGCGGAAAAGGCATTAATGTCTCTCGTTTGCTGAATCGATTGGATGTAGAAACAACAGCATTAGGATATCTTGGCGGTTTTACCGGTACCTTTATTCGGGAAACACTGGAAAGTGCCGGTATCAACCATCAGTTTATTGAAATAAATGAACCAACCCGAGTAAATGTAAAACTCAAATCAGGTGAAGAATCTGAAATAAACGGACCTGGTCCTTCCATTACGAAAGAACAGCTTGCTTTGCTGCTTGAGCAGATCAGAAATCTCGGAAAAGATGATGTGCTCGTAGCCGCAGGAAATGCACCAAGTTCTGTACCAGCAGATATTTATGCGCGAATGGCTGATATTTGTGAAAAGAACGGCACAAGATTTATTGCCGATACGTCAAGTGCAGCACTTCAAGACTTGATCGGCAAGCGCATGTTTCTTGTTAAGCCGAACCATCATGAGCTAGGCGAACTTTTCCATACAACAATTTCTTCGATTGAAGATATTGTCAGCTATGCAAGAAAACTTCACGAAACAGGTATCGAAAATGTCATCGTCTCGATGGGCGGTGAAGGAGCAATCTTTGTGAACAAGTATCATGCTTGGAAAGCAGAGACACCAAAAGGTACTGTAAAGAACTCTGTCGGTGCTGGCGATAGTATGGTGGCAGGATTTTTAGCTGCTTATGAAAAGACAACTAATTACGAGCAGGCCTTCACATATGCAGTTGCTGCAGGAAGTGCTACAGCATTCAGTGATGACCTTGGCGAACGGCAAGATATAGAGAACCTAGTCAGCCAAGTCAGACTCACATCTATCTAAGAGGGGGTTTCAACTATGCGTATTACCGAACTACTAACAAAAGACACAATTATTTTGCAGCTGCAGTCACAGACGAAAGCAGATGTTATTGAAGAGCTTGTTTCCAAGCTAGACGAAGCAGGCAAATTGAATAACAAAACAGGTTTTAAAGAAGCAATCCTTGCTCGGGAAGCACAATCAACAACTGGTATCGGCGAAGGAATCGCCATCCCGCACGGTAAATCTGCAGCAGTTACAACTCCTGCTATCGCATTTGGCCGTTCGAAAGAAGGATTGGATTACGAAGCACTTGATGGACAGCCGTCTCACCTATTCTTCATGATTGCAGCATCAGAAGGAGCAAATCAGACGCACTTAGAGACATTATCTCGTCTTTCTTCCTTCTTAATGGACAGTACTTTCCGCTCTAATATTGAAAACGCAGAAACAGAAGAAGAAATTATGACTATTATTGATGCCAAGGAAAAAGAAGAACTTGGCGAAGAAGAACCAGAAAACGAAGCAGTAGAATTGGCACAGGATGCGCCAGGCACACCAGGCAAAGTGCTCGCCATCACAGCCTGCCCTACTGGTATTGCCCACACATTCATGGCTGCTGATAAACTGAAACAAACAGCTGCTGAAATGAATGTTCCGATCAAAGTACAAACAAACGGAGCTGGCGGTATTAAAAACCGTTTAACAGATGAAGATATCCGAGAAGCATCTGCTATCATCGTCGCAGCTGATGTCAATGTTGATCTTAGTCCGTTTGAGGGTAAACATGTTTTGCAGGTTCCTGTAGGCCGCGCATTAAAAATACCTCGGGAGCTAATTGAGAAAGCAGTTGCACAAGATGCTCCAGTTCATCATAATAACGGACGCAGCTCAGAAGCTGCCGCAGAAGGCGGACAAAAGCAAGAACAGCGTTCCGGATTCTATAAGCACATTATGAATGGTGTTTCTAACATGCTGCCCTTTGTTGTCGGCGGCGGTATCCTGATTGCACTTGGTATTTTATTCGGTGAATTGTTCCCAGGCAGTGCCTTCGCAGAAATGCTGAGTGAAATCGGCAGCAGCCAAGCATTCTTCCTGATTGTTCCTGTCCTATCTGGTTTTATCGCAAGCAGTATTGCTGATAAACCTGGTTTCGCACCTGGTGCTATTGGCGGTTTGATTGCTGTGACGTACGGACATGGCGACGCAACAAGCTCTGGTTTCCTTGGCGGTTTAATTGCCGGTTTCCTTGCTGGTTATGTAACACTTGGTATTAAGAAAGCTCTTTCTGGTCTTCCGGCAGTGCTGGAAGGTTTGAAAACAATTCTTTTCTTCCCTGTATTGAGCATCTTCATTACAGGTATGATCATGCTGTTGATCAACCCATCTCTAACGCAAGTATATGTTGGACTTTCTAACTTCTTGGAGAATCTTGGCGGTGCAAACTTAGTGCTCGTAGGTATTGTGCTTGGTGCGATGATGGCGATTGATATGGGCGGACCAATTAACAAAGCGGCCTACACTTTCGGTATCGCAATGCTGGATGCCGGCAACCTGGAATTCATGGCAGCAGTAATGGCCGGCGGTATGGTTCCGCCGATCGGTTTGGCTATTGCAACAAGTATCTTCCGCAACAAATTTACAAAGCAAGAACGCGAAACTGGTAAGACAGCTTATGTTCTTGGGGCTTTCTTCATCTCAGAGGGCGTTATCCCATTCGCTGCAGCAGATCCACTACGCGTTATTCCTGCAACTGCTATCGGCGCTGCCGTAGCTGGCGGACTGTCTGCATTCTTTGAAATCGGGCTAAACGCACCGCATGGCGGTATCATCGCTGCAAGTCTAGTTGACGGAAATCCATTGCTTTACTTCCTTTCCATCATAATCGGTGCTTTTGTCACAGCGATTATTGTAGGATTGTTGAAAAAAGACCTAAGAAAAGTATAAAATAAGATAGAATGAAAGCATTCACAAAAATCAGGATGAAAGCATTCACATAACACACTACTTTGGAGGTAATTAACATGGCAGAAAAAACAATGACTATTACAGATGAGACTGGCGTACACGCTCGTCCAGCTACAATTTTAGTAAATAAAGCAGGTGGCTTCAAATCCGATATCCAGCTTGCATACAACGGTAAAAGCGTTAACCTTAAATCAATTATGGGTGTAATGAGCCTTGGAATTCCACAAGGTGCTGAAATCACGATCACTGCTGAAGGTGACGATGCTGATGAAGCAGTAAACACAATTGCGGCAACAATTAAAAGCGAAGGCTTAGGAGAATAACTCCAATGAGCATGATAAACGGGATCGCAGCTTCAAATGGTATTGCAATTGCAAAAGCGTACCATTTGGCTGTACCAGACCTCTCCTTCGAAAAGACGACAGTTGCGAATGCAGAAGAAGAGATCAGCCGTTTGGATGCTGCCTTAGACATCAGCAAGCAAGAGCTGGAGAAAATCCGTGAAAATGCTCGTGTGTCACTTGGCGATGAGCATGCTGAGATTTTCTCGGCTCATTTGCTTGTTTTGGCAGATCCAGAACTGGTTAATCCAATCAAAGATAACATTCGCAGCAATAAACTGAATGCAGAAGCTGCTCTTGACGAGACAGCGACAATGTTCATCGACATGTTCCGCAGCATGGATAATGAATATATGAAAGAACGCGCAGCTGACATCCAAGATGTTACGAAGCGTGTGATGGCACATTTACTTCAAGTGTCCTTCCCTGACCCAGCACTTATAGATGAAGAAGTTATCATTATTGCAGAGGACCTTACTCCTTCTGATACAGCGCAGCTAAACAAGCAATTTGTGAAAGGGTTTACAACTGATATCGGCGGCCGTACTTCTCACTCCGCTATTATGGCTCGATCTCTAGAGATTCCTGCTGTAGTCGGTACTAAATCCATCACAAGCTCTGCTGGTAAAGATAGTATGATTATCGTTGACGGTATAGAAGGTACTGTTATTATCAATCCTTCAGAAGACGAGCTAGCTGCATACAGAGCAAGACAAGAAGCTTTCGAACAGCAAAAGCAAGAATGGGCGAAGCTGAAAGATGAGCCTACTGTCACAACGGACAACGTACATGTAGAGCTTGTAGCAAATATCGGTACACCAGAAGACGTTACTGGCGTACTGAACAATGGCGGCGAAGGTGTTGGTCTTTACCGTACCGAATTCCTATACATGGGCAAGAGCGAGCTTCCTAGCGAAGACGAACAGTTCGAGTCTTATAAAGCAGTTCTTGAACAAATGGGCGACAAACCAGTTGTCGTACGTACATTGGATATCGGCGGCGACAAAGAGCTAAGCTACTTGCAGCTTCCGAAAGAACTAAACCCGTTCCTAGGTTTCCGTGCAATCCGCCTATGCCTGGAACGCGATGATATCTTCCGCGTACAGCTTCGTGCTCTCTTGCGTGCAAGCGTATACGGTAATCTGAAAATTATGTTCCCGATGATTGCTACGTTGGAGGAATTCCGCCAGGCAAAAGCAATTCTTCTTGAAGAAAAAGACAAGCTTACAGCTGACGGTGTATCTGTTTCAGATGATATTGAGATCGGCATCATGGTTGAAATTCCTTCTACTGCAGTTGCTGCAAAACAATTTGCAAAAGAAGTTGATTTCTTCAGCGTTGGTACAAATGATCTAATTCAATACACAATGGCAGCAGACCGCATGAACGAACGCGTAAGCTATCTTTACCAGCCATACCACCCAGCAATCCTTAACCTTGTGCACAACGTTATTGAAGCGGCACATGCTGAAGGCAAATGGGCAGGCATGTGCGGCGAAATGGCCGGCGATGAAATTGCGATCCCGCTTCTTCTCGGCCTTGGCCTTGATGAATTCAGCATGAGCGCAACAAGCATCCTGCCAGCAAGAACACAAATTACAAAACTGTCTAAAGCAGACATGCAGCAGCTAAGCCAAGAAGCACTAACGCTAAGCACAGCTGATGAAGTAGAAAAGCTTGTTCGTCAGAGAACTGGACAGTAAAAAAACAGCTCTCCAGCATGGAGGCCACTGAAAAACTAACGCTTTAGTTTTTTAGGATGTCAATAAAACAAAAAAAGGTGTCTGCCCGTTCAAAATTGAGCGGGCAGACACCTTTTCTCAATGATTTTACTCCTTTGATTCATCCATTAATTTCATAATTCGTTTTAAATTCACTGTGAATATGCCCATTGCTCCTTGCATCTCCATGCGAACGATGCCACATCATACCCGTGTCTGTGCTTTAGTTCACTATTTTTCGCTTCAATTTTGTATCGTTCTTTTGCTTTTTCACGAAATTCAGCACTTTCCTGAAAAGCTGTCTGTTCTTTATGCTCCCAGAAGTGACAATTGCAGCTGTGATAATTCTTTCATCACTCATAGCTATGTGTGTCTTATATCCAAAGAAAGAAGTGTCAGCCGATTTATGCCCTTTTCGGGCGTCAGGATCCGCAGAAGGAGGAAGGTTTTCTTCATGATCTTCCACCATTTCTTTTAAGTAATTAAGCTTTTCTTTCACTTTTGGATAGTTGGATACAGCTTGGTCTTGGTCCAACACGTGAATAAATTGCTTATTGTACTGAAGCTCATCAGCTAAATCCTCTGTAACGCTTTAGAAGGGAATTTTTCTTTCATACGCTCATCCACTTGGTAAACAGTTTTACGCAACAGCTTAGAATTTCCCCTCAGAAATTCAACCGGTTATTTCTGGTTAAAGCGCGCTATTGTATGAGGGGCATCACCGATGATGGAATGACTCGCAATAAGCTTCTTTTCCAGAGCTAACTCCATAATATTGCCATAAAGAGGCTAAGATGAAGCGACTGTTGATCAGAGTACCACCACCACTAAAAATTGTTGCCTCCATTATACATGAAAAAAAATGAGGGTTTGGACTTTTTCAGTGGCCTCCCAGCATGGGAGAGCTGTTCTTTCCTTATTTACTTTTCTTATCCAGCATCTGACGAATTTCGTTCATATCTTTTTCTGATAAAGCATCATCTTCAATAAACTGAACTAACATGGATTTCAATGTTCCACCATAGATTCGTTTAAGAAAAGACTTGGCTTCAGCACGCTGACATTCGTCCTCCGCATATAGTGGATAGAAGGTGTATACTCGCTGTTCTTTATTTACACCAACAACCTTTTTTTTCATGAGTCGATCCAGCAGTGTACGAATTGTCTTCGGCTTCCAATCTGCTTTGCCCTGAAGAGCAGATACAACCTCATTCGCGGTCCTCGGAGAATTCTCCCAAAGTATTTTCATTATTTCCCACTCTGATTCGGCTATATTAGGTACTTCTTTTGCCATCATCAACACTCTCTCTTATTTATAAATCTGTTTCTCTTCCAGTATTCTCAATGTAATTTTAGCGGCGTTACTACCAGTTGCATTTCCATTTCCATTTCTCAGGTTCATTGCAAAATAATAAGTGTCTGATTTTGTTTCTACAAAACCAATAAACCATCCATTCAATGCCTTCCCATTAACAATACCCGTTCCCGTTTTCCCATAAAGAACAGCATCACCCTTCTTCTCTAACATCATAGAAGCTTTGACTGCTTTCCTGTACGCAGGCTTCACGCCAAAACTATTCTTGTTAAAGTCACGCAATAATTCTACTTGTTCAAATGGAGCTATCTTTAATGATGATTCTAGCCAAAAGTTTTTAGCAGATGTATCCATGTTTCCATAACGGTATTTCTCTAGCATATCTTGTATAGTCTTTTTCCCAACCTGTTGATCCAGATATTGAAAGTACCATGTTACTGAATTCTTCATTGCCGATTGCAAATTTTGATTTTGATTCCATGTCTTATACGCATAATTGCTTCCGTCCCATTCCACATCCGTAGCAGTTGGCTGGATAACACCTGCTTCCAGAGCTATTAAAGCACTAAATATTTTATACGTTGAATTAGGAGAAACTCTTTGCATGCTCTGTTTCTTATTGTGTATATAATATTTATCAGCCTTCATACTATACAAAACAAAAGTGCTGCGCTCGCTGTTAAAAAATCTGTTCAAATCTTCTTCTGCTACGTTTTTCCCATCAATATTATACTGCTCACCTGAAGAAGATGCTGCACTAAATACAGGAATTTGTGAGGCTATAACAATGCCTAAGACTATAAATATGACTACAGTCTTCCAAATGAGATTTTTTGCATATTGAATTCCACAGGTTATATGGAATATTCGTTTCTTCAAGTGGCGTTTTGAACTTCTAATTGAATTAATTATTTGGTCGGGCTGTGGCTGCTTTAATCTTTCTGCATAGTGCAATATAGTCCTGCCATAATCTAAATTCTTCTCTTCCCTATTTCCCAAGGAACGCATAACAGCCGCATCACAAGCAATCTCACGGTCTAATCGCATTTCCTTCAGCGCATACCATACAAACGGATTGAACCAATGTAATACAGTTGCAAATAAAAAGAAATAATTCCAGTGCACATGTCGGCTTTTATAATGATGTAATTCATGAAGCGTAACATTTTTGATATTTGTTAATGAACTTCCTTTTTCAGTTGCTGCCGGAAGAATCAGATACGTATTAAAAAAACCACAAATAAATGGTGAAGTAACTGCTGCAGACTGCTTTAGCTTAATTTTTTTTCGAATGGAGAGCTGCGTTTTGCATGTTAGAAAGATCTCATTTATTTCTTTATCATGAACGGGTTTTGCTCGGTTTATTAAGAGCATTAGTCTTAACTGTGTTAATAAAAGCACAATTAATCCGATAACAACCCCAGTTATCCAGACAGCCTTCGTCAGCTCATCTAATAGAGGGATATTTATACGTGCAACCGAAGTGCCAAAGTTATTCATCCACCCAGTATGATGAGTATCAGTTGAAACTGAATTACTTACAATATTCACCTTGTGACCATGATGAATTGATAAAGAGTGCTTCATACTAAATTGCTTAAATGGAAAGAAAGGCAGCATTAGAGTTCCTAACAGAAAAAACCATAAATAATATCGCCAAGCCGGTGCCAACTGTCCAGCCAGAAAACGTCTGATAAATAGAATAATACCTATGGTTGCAGAAGATAAAATCATCACTAGCAGCAATTCAGCAAAAGTCACTCTCTCTTCCCCCCTACCAATCTATTCTATTGCATTTTACAATTGACAGCTTAAGATTACAAGTGTAATATCGATTACAAATGTAATCTAAATAGGAAGGGGTTTACTATTGAAAACTTTATGCTACATAGCGAATGCATTTTTCATCTTTTGTATTCTGGCTGGTTGTTCCAGCAGCTCCAGATTTGATGATGCATCAATGACAGCTAACCAAGATCCAGAAGTAAATACAGACGCATTTAGCCAATTGGAAGAAACCTATGATGCACGCCTTGGCATTTTTGCAATTGATACGGGCTCCGGGGAAACAATAGCTTACCGAGAAGATGAACGATTTGGTTTTGCTTCCACTCATAAAGCTTTATCAGTTGGTGTTTTATTGCTTCAAAATTCTGTTGAAAATCTTAATAAGAAAATCTCAATTACAAGCGATGACCTTGTCAACTACAATCCGATTACTGAAAAAAACGTGAATACGCAAATGACGCTAAAAGAGTTAAGTGAAGCTTCTATTAGTTATAGCGATAATGCAGCTGCGAATTTAATCTTTGCTGAAATAGGCGGGCCTGAAGGATTTGAACAAGGATTACGAGCTGTCGGCGACCAGGTAACAGACTCTTCAAGAATCGAGCCGGAATTAAATCATGTAGAGCCTAATCAAATTCAAGATACTAGCACACCAAAGGCTATGACAGAAAGCCTGCGAGCTTTTACGTTAGAAGACCACCTATCATCTGAAAAACGACAATTACTTATCAAGTGGTTAAAAGGCAATACAACTGGTGACACCTTGATTCGAGCTGGCGTACCTTCAGATTGGGAAGTCGGGGACAAATCCGGTGCTGGATCCAATGGTATTAGAAACGATATTGCCATTCTATGGCCACCTGACAAAGAACCAATTGTATTGTCTATTATGTCCAGTCGTGATAAAGCAGGTGCAGAATACGATGATGCCTTGATTTCCAAAGCTGCTGAAGAAGTTATCACGCTGCTTTCTGAGAATGAATAAAATATCTTCGTTTTGTTCTTCAAGTTTACTTCTTGATATGCCCGAAGATTTCTGTTGAGCTATATTAAAAGATCCAAACAGTACTGCATATATAGCAGCACCGTTTGGATTTTTTACATCAAAACTTAGTTATAGAGCACGGCAAATTTGTGTTGTAGGAAAGTTAAACTAGAGCAACAAGTATACGGAAACCTCTCGAAAAATCACTGTTTATTCTTCGTGAAATGTTGCATGTAGAAGCATTCATTTCATACATCATTTACCAATATGTCAAAGTATGGCATACTAAAACCATTGCTGGAAATCTTAACTTTAAAAGTCGCTTCTTCTTTCGGCTAACCTGTTGCAAACAACAACTTTGCCGCAGAGTTATTTATCTAAGTTAATATAGTAAAGGTCGTGGAACAGTGAGCACCATATCCGCAATTATAATCGTTTTCGGTTCGGTAGCGCCTGCACAACGATTTCGAAAAAGCTGAAGCTAAATTTCTGTCTCAATCTTTTAAGCTGTTTCTTGCCCAAGGCAGTATAGCGGCCCTATCATCAGCTCTCTTAGCAATGACATTAAATATGTTTTAAGCCGCTTCATGCTTCATATTTGATTAAGAATGGGTCTAACAAAAAGGAGAAGATAATGGTACAATTTTGGCTTATGGTCATCATCCTTACACTGATTATTATTGGCGTTTCATTATTATTTAAAGGCAAGGTTGCAATCATGTTTTTAGTTCCATGTATCTTTTTATTGATAGGCGTTGTTATTCTGATAGTTAGCTTTAACATCGGTCGATGGACAGGTATGAGCTTAAGTATTATAAGTATTTCCGTCTTTATCGCTTCTGCAATCTCTTTGATTGTATTAGGGGTTATCGGCTACATACGAAGTAAATGATGATGTAAAAAAAGGGTAATTCTCCATATATTCGTTTAGGAGAATTACCCTTACCATTTTTATTATACGATTTTGTTTACGGATTCGTAGACCAAAGACCTGCAGATTTAATGAATGTACGGCTGTTTAATTTCAGCTGTGCTACGATAAATTCTGCGATATCTTCTGGCTGCATGACTTTTTCCGGGTTGCCGTCAGTCAGCTTGTTTTCGACTGCCATATCGGTTGCTACCGTACTTGGAGTCAGCGCAGTAACACGGATGTTATGCTTACGAACTTCCATTGCTAATGATTCTGTCAATCCTAGTACGCCGAATTTAGATGCGCTATAAGCACTTGTAGCCGGCGCTCCTTTTTGTCCTGCTGTAGAAGAGATGTTAATGATGTCGCCTGATTTTTGCTCAATCAAGTCTGGCAGCACAGCGCGTGTAGCGTTGTAAACTCCCATCAAGTTAACATCAATCATTTGTTTCCACTCAGCAGGGTCGAGATCCATAAAGCCGCCGAATTTTGCAATACCGGCATTGTTGATTAAGATATCAACACCGCCCAGCTCTTCTTTCACCTTCGTGATTGCTGCTGTTACATCTTCCAGACTAGAAACATCTGCCGCAGCATATGCAGTCTTCACCTCTTGGAGAGAATCTGCTACTGTTTTCACGTTTTCTTCTGTGCGTCCGATCAAGCCTACATGGACACCTTCAGCAGCTAAAGCCGTTGCAACCGCGCGTCCAATACCGCGGCCTCCGCCTGTGATGATTACTTTTTTACCTTGTAATGATTGTGCCATATTATGTATTCCTCCCTTAATGAATCTGATTTATAGTAACAAGGTCTTCCTAATTCAACAAGCTATTTGCTCACTATTAATTACTATTGTTTAGATCTTGTTACTAGTGTTACCAGAATTGCGGGTTCTCTTCCACATTTATTTTTTTAGTTAAAGCACCAAAGGTATGCCTGTCATCTTCACTACGGTGTCCCTATAGGATGTTCCTTCCCCAATTATTCTACCAAATAAATTGTACTATAAAATTATCTCCCCCTAGTGCATATAATTCAAATGTTTTATTTTTACAAAAAACGATTAATTAAATTGACAAATATATGGAATAGGTGCTTAAATGACATTATGGTGAACACAAGTCATCTGATGACATGATGTTTAGCAATAAGAGCAAAGGTGGTGAATCTCACTTTAGCAATTGAATAATTGAGATTGATAGGTATGCAAGTCCTTTAGAGTTACCTGAGACCTAATGTAAGTATCTAAGTGAAGAAGCAGGTAATAAAACAAACGCATCCTTAAAATGATAGCGGTTTCAAATTGTTCCTCGACACCTTCAGCAAGAATAACGGTCTCCCGCAAATTATTCCCCACTTAACATGTAAAGCTATTGAAACTTCTTTAGAAAAGGAAATTCGAGAGGCTAATACACACAGCTATACAAAGCAATGGAGCGGCAGTAACCATTTAATAAAAATTTAATGGAGGTCATAGAATGGCTTATCGTTTTATCTTGAATGAAACTAGTTACCATGGTGCTGGAGCTATTAATGAAATCGTCAATGAAGTAAATAATCGCAGATTTCAAAAGGCTTTAATTGTGACTGACGCTGATCTGGTAAAGTTTGGTGTTGTAAAAAAGGTAACGGATCTACTAGATAACGCTAATCTCTCATATGAGATCTTTGACCAAGTGAAAGCGAATCCAAGTGTTGCTATCGTAAAAGCTGGCGTGGAAGCCTTCAATAATGCCGCTGCTGATTATATTATCGCTATTGGCGGAGGTTCACCTCAAGATACCGGTAAAGGTATTGGTATTATTATTAATAACCCGGAGTTTGCAGATGTGGTTTCTTTGGAAGGGACAGCTCCTACTAAGAACAAAGCAGTTCCTATGATTGCTGTAGCCACAACTGCAGGTACAGCAGCTGAAACTACTATTAACTATGTGATTACAGATGAAGAGAAACGTCGTAAATTTGTTTGCGTGGATCCACATGATATACCAATCGTTGCTGTTGTTGATCCTAATATGATGTCCTCGATGCCCCATGGCTTGTCTGCAGCTACTGGTATGGATGCACTAACGCACGCAATCGAGGGATACACAACACTTGCAGCGTGGGAGCTTGCGGATACGCTGAATCTAAAAGCGATTGAATTAGTTTCTCGTTCCCTTCGAGATGCGGTGAACAACGATCCCAAGGGACGTGAAGATATGGCACTTGGTCAATATGTAACAGGAATGGCCTTTTCCAACGTAGGACTTGGTGTTGTGCACGGTATGGCTCACCCATTAGGTGCATTCTATAATACACCACATGGTATTGCCAATGCTGTGCTGCTTCCATACGTCATGGAATTCAACAAAGATTATACTGGTGAAAAGTTTAAAGAAATTGCGCGTGCAATGGGAATTGAAGGTGTTGATGATATGACGCAAGACGAATACCGTACGGCAGCTATTGATGCTGTACGCAAACTGTCTATTGACCTTAACATTCCTCAAACATTGGACGAAATCGGTGTAAAAGAAGAGGATCTCGATGCTTTAGCAGATGCTGCTATGGCTGATGTATGTACAGGAGGCAATCCGCGTCCATGCACAAAAGAGTTAATTCTTGAAATATACAAGACCGCCTATTCGCTTCCTATACAAAAACAATAACTCTTTACTGGCTTTCTAGCCAACCATACAAATAAAAAAGGATGAGCCAAATGCTCATCCTTTTTTGCCAATTATTTATCCAAGTTATAGAAAGATGCTAGTCCGCCGTAGATACCGGATGCTTTCAACTCGTCTTCGATACGAAGAAGCTGGTTGTATTTCGCAACGCGGTCTGTACGGGATGGTGCACCAGTTTTAATTTGGCCAGCGTTTGTTGCTACAGCGATGTCAGCGATTGTTGCATCTTCAGATTCACCAGAACGGTGAGAGATAACAGCTGTGTAGCCAGCGCGTTTAGCCATTTCGATTGCGTCAAATGTTTCTGTTAGTGTACCGATTTGGTTTACTTTAACAAGGATAGAGTTGCCAACACCTTGCTCAATCCCTTGTTTCAAGCGTACTGTGTTTGTAACGAACAAGTCGTCACCAACAAGCTGTACTTTGTCGCCAAGGCGGTCAGTCAATAGCTTGTGACCTTCCCAGTCGTTTTCATCCAAGCCATCTTCGATAGAGATGATTGGGTATTTGTTTGTCATTTCTTCATACCAGTTAACCATTTCTTCAGATGTGCGGACAACACCTTCACCTTTTAGGTTGTATTTGCCATCTTCGTAGAACTCAGAAGACGCAACGTCCATTGCTAGTTTTACTTCTTCGCCTGGTTTGTAGCCAGCTGCTTTAATCGCTTCTACAATTGTTTCTAGTGCTTCTTCGTTAGAAGAAAGGTTCGGTGCGAAACCACCTTCATCACCTACACCAGTGTTCAAGCCTTTGCCGCTAAGTACTTTTTTCAGGCTGTGGAAGATTTCCGCACCCATGCGAAGTGCTTCTTTGAAAGTAGGAGCTCCTACAGGCATGATCATGAATTCTTGGATATCAACGTTGTTATCCGCATGCTCTCCGCCATTTAAAATGTTCATCATTGGCGTTGGAAGCGTTTTTGCATTGAAACCGCCAAGGTATGTGTAAAGCGGTACACCAAGGTGATCTGCTGCAGCATGTGCTACTGCCATAGATACACCAAGAATAGCGTTAGCGCCGAACTTACCTTTGTTATCTGTACCGTCAAGATCAATTAAAAGCTGGTCGATGATTACTTGGCGTGTTACATCGATACCGATCAATTCTGGTGCGATTTTTTCGTTTACATTGGCAACAGCTGTTTGAACACCTTTGCCTAGGTAACGATCTTTGTCACCGTCACGAAGCTCAACTGCTTCGTATTCACCAGTGGAAGCACCACTTGGTACGATTGCAGAACCGAATGCTCCGGATTCTGTTAATACTTCTACTTCAACTGTAGGGTTACCGCGGGAGTCAAGGACTTCGCGTGCATATACGTCAGTAATGTATGGCATTATTTTTATTCTCTCCTCTTATTTTTTAATTAAGCTGCTTCCAGTCATTTCTTCTGGTTTCTTTACATCTAGAAGATCAAGCAATGTTGGAGACAAATCAGCTAGAATACCGCCGCTGCGGAGTTCTGCGCCTTCTTTTGTCACAATAACTGGTACAGGGTTCGTTGTGTGGGCTGTCATTGCTTTATCATCCATCGTCACCACTTCATCAGAGTTACCGTGGTCTGCTGTGATGATGGCGTGACCGCCTTTTTCAATAATTTTGTCAACAATCTTGCCGAGGCACTCGTCTACTGCTTCAATTGCTTTCACAGTCGGCTCCAGCATACCGGAATGTCCAACCATATCCGGATTAGCGAAGTTCAAAATAATGGCCTGGTGTTTGTCCTGATCCAAGTCATCAAGCAACGCGTCCGTCACTTCATAAGCACTCATTTCAGGCTGTAAATCGTATGTCGCCACTTTCGGGCTGTCAATTAAGATGCGATCCTCACCAGGGAACTCTTCTTCGCGGCCGCCGCTCATAAAGAACGTGACATGCGGAAACTTTTCTGTTTCTGCAATTCGCAGCTGTTTGATGTTGTTTTGGGAAAGCACTTCCCCAACCGTGTTGTCTAGGTTGACCGGTTTGTAAGCTACATCGCCGTCTACTGTTTCACTGAAGTTCGTCATGCAGACAAACTGATTGATTGTCGGCGGATGTTCGCCGCGGTCAAAGTCACGGAAATCTTTATTTGCGAATGTCCGTGAAATCTGGATAGCGCGATCCGGACGGAAGTTGTAAAAGATGATCGCGTCATCATCTTCTATTTTCGCTACCGGCTCCCCGTTCTCCTCTGTAATGACAGATGGCAGCACGAATTCATCGTAGATTTCATTTTTATAAGAATCTTCAATAACATCATAAGGATTGCTGTAAGCAGGTCCTTCTCCATAAACCATTGCATCGTATGCTTTTTTCACACGATCCCAGCGTTTGTCACGGTCCATAGAATAATAGCGGCCTGTAAGTGTCGCAATCTTACCAACGCCCAGTTCTTTCATCTTCTCGTCTGTTTGATCAATAAATTCTTTTGCGCTGCGCTGACCAACGTCACGGCCATCAAGGAAACCATGAATATAAACTTTCTCCAAGTCATGCTTTTTCGCAAGTTCTAATAGTGCAAACAAATGCTCGATATGACTGTGTACGCCCCCATTGGATAAAAGACCGAAGAGGTGCAGACTCTTGTCATTCTTTTTCGCATGACGGACAGCATTCACAAGCACATCGTTATCATAGAAGTCGCCTTCTTTAATGGATTTGTTCACGCGAGTCAGACTTTGATACACGATGCGGCCAGCACCAATGTTCAAATGCCCTACCTCGGAGTTTCCCATTTGTCCTTCAGGCAAGCCTACAGCCTCTCCGCAAGCTTCCAATTGGTTATGCGGGTACTTGTTCCAGTAACGGTCAAAGTTAGGCTTCTTGGCATGCTTCACTGCATTTCCCTTTTCTTCATCACGGATACCAAATCCGTCAAGTATAATAAGGGCTGCTAGTTTGTCCTGACTCATTTTGAACCAGCCTCCACAAGCGCTAGGAAGGAATCTGCTTCCAGGCTTGCACCGCCGACTAGAGCACCGTCGATATCAGATTCAGAAAGTAATTCATCCACATTTGCTGGCTTCACGCTTCCCCCGTATTGGATGCGTACACCTTCAGCTGCTTCTGCAGATACTTTCTCTTTTACTACATTGCGGATAAACGCACAAACTTCATTTGCTTGCTGTGCTGTTGCTGTTTTGCCTGTACCAATTGCCCATACTGGCTCATAAGCGAGAATAAGATTGCTTACTTGATCAGCAGAAAGACCTTCCAAAGCTTTCTCTACTTGACCGCCAACAACTTCATTTGTTTTATCAGCTTCACGCTCTTCAAGCGTTTCACCGATGCAGACGATTGGTGTAATACCATACTTGAAAGCAGCGTGCGTTTTTTTGTTTACAGTTTCATCTGTCTCATTGTAGTATTCACGACGCTCAGAGTGACCGATTACAGCATATTCAACGCCAACGCTTTTTAGTGCAGCGGGGCTGATTTCACCTGTAAAAGCGCCGTTTTCTTCATAATGCATTGTTTGAGCTGCGATTTTTAAATCTGTTCCTTCCGTACGTTTCACTAGCTCAGTCAAGTACAAAGCTGGTGCACAAACAATTGCTTCCGCTTTGTCACTGGATGGAATTTTCGTTTTCGTTGCTTCGATGAAATCCTCTGCTTCAGAAAGTGTTTTATTCATTTTCCAGTTTCCTGCGATTACGTTTTTACGCATTTGTTTCCCATCCCTTCGTCTGATTTATTTGTCGTTTAATGCAGCTACACCTGGGAGTTCTTTACCTTCCATGAACTCCAGGCTGGCACCGCCGCCAGTTGAAATATGATCCATCTTGTCAGCAAGACCGAACTTCTCTACTGCTGCTGCGGAGTCACCGCCGCCAATGATGGAGAAGCCTTCCCCTTCGGCTAATGCTTCACCGACTGCTTTTGTACCGCCAGCAAATGCGTTCAATTCAAACACACCCATAGGTCCGTTCCAGATAATCAATTTAGATTCTTTCACGATTTGCTGATATTTTCCCCTTGTTTTTGGTCCAATATCAAGTGCTTCCCAGTCAGCTGGGATCGCATCAATCGCTACTTCTTTTTTATTGGCATCTTCGGAAAAATCATCTGCTACAATGACATCCACAGGCATCACCATGTTGACACCTTTATCTTTCGCCTTTTGCATGAATTCCTTTGCCAAGTCAATTTTATCTTCTTCTAACAAGGATTTGCCAATTTCATAGCCTTGCGCTTTTACGAATGTATAAGCAAGACCGCCGCCGATAATTAAGTTATCAACTTTATCAAGCAAGTTGTCGATGACACCAATCTTATCTTTTACTTTCGCTCCGCCAATAATAGCTGTGAACGGACGTTCCGGATCAGATAGTGACTTACCAAGAACCTCCAGCTCACGCTCAAGCAGTAAACCTGCTACAGCTGGCAAATGCTTTGCTACGCCTTCAGTAGATGCATGGGCACGGTGTGCAGCACCGAATGCGTCATTCACATATACATCCGCCATGGATGCAAATGCTTTAGCAAGTTCTGGGTCATTCTTCTCTTCGCCAGGCTCAAAGCGGACGTTTTCAATAAGAAGAACTTCCCCATCAGCTAAATCAGCAATTGCTTCCTCTACTTCTTTGCCATGCACGTGGTCTGTTTTGCTAACTTCTTTGTCTA
Source organism: Terribacillus aidingensis (assembly GCF_900215625.1). GTDB lineage: Bacteria > Bacillota > Bacilli > Bacillales > Amphibacillaceae > Terribacillus > Terribacillus aidingensis. The sequence continues at coordinate 979,324 of NZ_OBEK01000001.1, read as the reverse complement.
GAAGGTCGCTAAGACGCTGTGCTACTGGATCCAGACGCAATTCATCCTTCGCTTCGCCTTTCGGACGGCCAAGGTGGCTGGCAAGAATTACTTTCGCACCTTTTTCGACAAGATGCTTAATTGTCGGAAGGGCAGCCTTAATCCGTGTATCATCAGTTACTGCGCCATTTTCCATTGGTACATTGAAATCCACGCGGCAGAAAACCCTTTTGCCGGCTACGTCGATATCGCGGATAGATTTCTTGTTCATACTACGCCTCCTCGAATAACTAGTACCTATGTATCTGTTCTTTGTATGTATTCCCCATTGGCAGGCTTGTTCCTTGCATTGGCATACTAATGATCAGCATGATTCAGAAACCAGAAATGATATAATAAGCAATTGCCCCTCAAGGCTAACACAACCCTTTACGACCTCTTCCTTATCTCCATTTTTCAAATGGTTTCTTCTGCCTTTCATTAGGTCTAGCTCCGGAAATTGCAGATAAGCAATCGCCCGTCAAGGCTAACACTCCTTTACGGCCTCTCCCTTATCCTTCCGTTTCTAAACGGTTTCCTTCAGCCTCTCATTTGAAAAAAACACAAAAGAACAGGCATAGGCCAAAAGGGAGGGAGGTGCGCCTCCCTCCCTTTTACCATTCCTTAATTAGATGCCTTTGCTTTTCAAGAATACAGCCAAGTCTACACAACGAGTGGAGTAACCCATTTCGTTATCGTACCAAGATACAACTTTCACCATGTTGTCTTCTAATACCATTGTAGAAAGTGCGTCTACTGTAGAAGAGTTTCTGTTTCCGATGTAGTCGGAAGATACAAGCGGCTCTTCAGAGTAGCCAAGTACGTGGCTAAGTTCGCCTTCCGCAGCTTCTTTAAGTGCAGCATTTACTTGTTCTGCAGTTACGTTTTGGTCGAATTCAGCAACCAAATCGATAAGAGAAGCATCTTTAACTGGTACACGCATTGCCATACCATTCAATTTACCTTTAAGTTCAGGCAATACTAGAGAAACTGCTTTTGCAGCACCTGTAGTTGTCGGAATGATGTTTTCTGCTGCTGCACGCGCACGACGGTAGTCTTTGTGCGGCAAGTCAAGAATTTGCTGATCGTTTGTGAACGCGTGAACTGTTGTAACAAGACCGCGTTTAAGTCCGAATGCATCATGAAGTACTTTTGCAACCGGCGCCAAGCAGTTAGTTGTACAAGAAGCGTTAGAAAGTACTGTGTGTTCAGCTGGATCGTAGCTGTCTTCGTTAACACCCATTACGACAGTAAGGTCTTCACCTTTAGCTGGTGCAGAGATGATAACTTTTTTCGCTCCTGCTTCAACGTGTTTCTTCGCATCTACACCATTTGTGAAAATACCAGTAGATTCTACTACTACTTCTACACCAAGATCTCCCCAGCCAAGGTTAGCAGGATCGCGCTCAGAAAGAACTTTGATCTCTTTGCCGTTAACAACTAAGTTAGAGCCGTTAACAGATACTTCTGCATCAAGGATACCGTGTACAGAATCATACTTTAACAAATGGGCAAGCATATTCGCATCTGTAAGGTCGTTGATTGCAACTACCTCTGCTTCGTCGTTCGCTAGTGATTGACGGAATACGTTACGTCCGATACGTCCAAAACCGTTAATACCAATTTTTACTGTCATGAAAATTTCCTCCTTGTTATACCTAAATTAAAGGGTTATTCTCCCTTTATTAACTGGTTCGCTGCCGCCTCATCCGTTACTAGAATGTTATTTCGTCCTAGTTTGAAATAGGAAGCAATTGCACGAGCTTTCGAGGCACCGCCTGCAATAGCTATTACACTTTCTGCTTTATCTAAATCCTCCAGCTGCAATCCAACCGTGCGTACACGATGAACAACATTCCCCTCAGCATCAAAGTAATAACCAAATGCCTCACTCACTGCGACACCGCTCTTAAATTGCTCAACAAGCGGCTCAGGCGTTCGTCTCCGTTTCGCCATCGTCATGGCGTCACCGATACCGTGAATGACTATGTCTGAACGGTTGATGATGGACAGGACTTCCTTAACGGAAGGTTCCTCGATAATTGTCTGATAAGATTCTTCCCCGATTGGATCAGGAACATACAGCAGACGGTACTGACTTTTAGCACGTTTCGCCATTGCAGCACAAATCGTGTTCGCTTCGTTTTCCACCTGCTCGCCAATACCTCCGCGTGCAGGTACGAACATCACATTCTCCGCTGTATGAATAGGCGGCATGGCCGCTGCCAGTGCTGCCATCGTTGTGCCTCCTGTTACTGCAACCGTACAATTCGGATGCAGCATCTTTTCCAGAAGCTGCGCACAGCGTTTTCCCATCTCTTGTTTTACCCAATCCTGGGTATCACTATTACCGGGGACAACTATACAATTATCTATTCCTAGTGTTTCCCGGACACGCTGTTCCAAAACACTTATTTCAGAGGCTTCGAGCATAAAAGCTTTCAATTGCTCGTGAACGTCAAGTCCTTCCTCGGTAATCTGCACTCCTTTTGTGGTAGTGAAAATCAATCCTTGGCTTTGTAAGAACTCTATTTCACCTCTTACTACCCGTTCTGCAAGATTCATGTTTTCAGCAAGTGTACGACGTCCCAGCGGTCCCATTGTTTTGACAAACTGCAGGATAGCGTATCTTCGCTGCATAATCGTCAGAACATCTGGGAAAAGCTTTTTTTGTAGATCAATTATCGATCGCATAACATACCCCTTTTACCAAAAGTTAAATGGGTCAAAAATGTCCCGGTATGCCATATATTGTCCCACTTGCTATAAAAAAAATTCCTCTTGCAAATTCATCATAACAGTAAGGCCTCTTACAATCAACTTAAAACATCTAAAAAAATAATTAATTCATATATTTTTTTAACTTAACAATTTCAAAACAAAAAGGCATCGGCGCGCAGCCGATGCCTTTCTTCTATCATTGTGTAAGCGCCGTTTCCGGAACAGCTGCTTTTTCTTTTTTCTCCCATGGACGGGAGCGCCATCTTCGATATGCAAAGATTCCGCGGAACCATTCATCGATACCCATTGCAATCCAGACACCTAATAATCCAAGACCAAAGGATACGCCTAATCCATAGCTGAGAAGAACCGCAATCCCCCACATGCTAATCACACCGATAATAGCTGGGAACTTCGCATCTCCGGCTGATTTTAGCGAGCTCATTAACACGATATTCATCGCACGCCCAGGTTCTGTAAAAGCAACTGCCCAAAGAATAGGAATTCCTACAGCCAAAATAGCTGGGTCATCCGTAAACATCTGTAAAATAGGTGCACCTGTCAGTGCAAAGCCCATTGATACGATAAAAGAAGCGACCATTGCGATTTTTAATGTTCGCAATCCGCGTTTCAGCGCTCTGTCATATTGTTTTCCTCCAATATAACGGGATACAAGCAGCTGTGTACCTTCTGCGATAGATAATGTAAACAAGTAACAAAGCATGGAAATATTATTAATGTAGACACGCGCTGCCAAAGAAGCGTCACCAAAGTTTGCAACTATTGCAGTAATGACAATTTGCGAATATTGATAAGATAAATTCTCAGCTGCAGACGGAACACCGATGACAAGAATGTCCTTGATATCTTGGATGTTCAGCTTGATCAGATGCGTACCTGTAAAACGAATTGCCAAGTAGCGATACACAAAATAAAACAGTACAGCAACGGCAAAGATACGGGCAATTACAATTGTCCAAGATACACCGACAACACCTGTAATTGGCATGCCGAACAAACCGAATATGGCAACCAAATAACCAAGTACACTTAAAACATTCATTAGAACAGCAACAACCATGGATACCTTTGTCCGGCCATTCGCACGAAGAATCGCACTAAGCGTTAAAGACAGAGATTCCAAGAACAGCGACGCACCGCATATCTTCACAAAGGTAGTCGCATAAGCAAGCGTGTCACCTTTCAAATCAAAGAAACTTAGAAAAGCCGAACCAAAAAGGACGACGACAGCAGAAACAATCAAACCGAACCAGAAGTTCATGCCGAAAGCTGTCCGGGCAGTCTGCCGGGCTTTTGCCAAATCTTCTGCACCGAGCTTCTGGCCGATAATAATCATAGAAGCAATTGACGTGACGTTAAAAACCAAAATAAAAATGCTAATCAGCTGATTGGCTACGCCTACTCCGGCAGCAGCTAAATCTGAGTAATGACTCAGCATCAGTGTAGCAACGATACCCATTCCCATATGAAGTGCTAATTCAATAAACAGCGGCCAGGAGATACGAAACAATGTTTGCTCAGAAGCAGTAGAAGTTGGATGACCCAACAGACATTCTCCTTTTCAATTAAAATCAAACTCACTCTATAATAGTCCTTTTTTCTGGAATGTAAAGGGCTTTGCGCTAATTAATTGAAACAATTTTCTCTGTTTATAGCAACGCTTGTCACGGTAGCGTTTTCATTCGAATAAACATAATTTATTGAGAAATTAACAAGATAGGATGGATACCATGCGAATCCCTGCTGCCGATTTAGGCTTAATGACCGAGCATCTCCAATCACATATAGGCGAGATCAATAAACTGACACGTTATAGAGAGCTGATTGCCAATCCTGCCTTACAAGCAATCTTACAATCCCACCTGCAAATGCTGCAGACACACACAGCTGTCATGCTGGAGCTAATCAATCCGTCAAGATATTCTCACGTAGCGCTTCCTGTCCTTTCCTTAAACGAACAGGTGACTTACGGAAGTCTTACACCCCAGGAGCAAGAGCTGTTACTAGAGCTGCGCAGTACCGCCAAAATGATGGGAAACGTCAACTTCCAATCAGCACAAATGATGAAGGACAGCAATGTCAGACATGTGCATTTACAAATGGCTTATCAAAACAGCATGCTGCAAGATGCATACACGAGACTGCTGCAGCAAACCGAAGGAGAACTTATCCCGCTGGCTGACATGACTTCTCAACAGGCCGTTTATAATAAGTTCCATGTTAATATGCGTGCAAAAAAAGACAGCCCTTATTGAGGCTGTCTGTCTTGTCTGTAATCGATATATAAGTTGTCATTTTGGTCCAGTTGGGCGACGAAAACATCTTTCAGCTTCGTCTGGTGAGAAGCTAATAGATTATCCAGCCACTTTTTATCCTTATTCAATGCCTGTAAAGAATCCTCTAATACCCGCCCATCTATAATGAAGGTTTGCGGCAGCCCTCTTCCGCTGCTTTGCTCACTTTGCGTTTTTTTTTGATTAGGGGATATTGTCCCATCTGTTTCGAAAAAAGCAAAATCCACATCATCCAAATAAAAGATATTTTTCTTCCTTAGCTGATGCAGCAGACTATCAACAGAAAGTCTGGCATGCATCATGCCTTGCTCGTATATTTTGCCGTTTTTGATAATTAAAAGCGGCTCGCCACTCAGTACTTTTCGTGCCGAAAAAACTTTGATGGTTAACAACCCTAAAGCTAATGTCAGAAAACCAAAGATTAATAACGCATACACACCCGTTGTCAACCGAATTTGCTTGTTTAAAATAAGGTTAGCGGTAACGGAGCCAATTGTAATGCCGGTAACAAAATCAAAGAATGTCATTTGTGCAATCAGCTTTTTCCCTAAGACCCTTGCAACGATAAACAAGACTGCAAACCCGATTAGACTGCGCAGTGTAACTTCTGCAATCCCCATTGTTTCTTACCCTTGCCCTGGTGGTTCCATCTTGCCTGTGCCGCGCTGGATACGCAGCTCTTCCGGCGGGGTACCATGGATATAAGCAGGTCCCGGCTGCAAAATAGGAATCTGTCCCATTGGCTTTGGCGCTGCGTCATATTCGAAAGTAGCTTGTCCATCTAGGGTTGGTCCATTTGCCCAGCGTCCGCTCTTACTTTCTTCTCCCTCTGAGAAGTTCATGAACGAATAAGATACTTCTTGCTTTTCCGCCTCTTGGTTGAAAGTACTTGGAACAATTGCTCCTTGTGGAGCTTCCAACTCTTCAATGGCAGCCATCCATTGGTTTTGGTGCATCGTGTCTCTGGCAATCAGGAAAGAAAGCATATCCCGGACACCAGGATCTGTCGTCATTTCATAAAGTCGGCATACTTGCAGACGTCCTTGTGATTCGGCATTCAAATTCGCCCGGAAGTCTGCCAGCAAGTTACCGCTGGAAACAATGTAACGCGCTGTCCAAGGATACCCAGTACTATCATCTGGTTTGGCTCCTAAACCACCAACAATTGCATGCTGAGGGTTCATACCACCTAATACTGCTTCTACTACAGGATCTTTTGCTGCTTCATCCTGGGCGTGCGCTGGCGCACCATCAAGCAGTTGTGCAATCATCGTTGCAAGCATTTCCACATGTGCGATTTCTTCTGTCGCAATATCTAAAAGCATATCTTTGTATTTTCCTTCTGCACGACAGTTCCAGCCTTGAAACATATACTGCATCATGACAGAAATTTCACCGAACTGTCCGCCTAAGACTTCTTGTAACTTTTTCGCATATACCGGATCTGGACGAGTAGGTTTGGCGTTATATTGCAATTGTTTAACATGATAAAACATGAATTGACCCCCTAAATATGTTTCCTTTAGGTTGTCCGGTTGCCATGTAACTATTCTGCATCAAAAAAGCCGGCGCACAGCCGATTCCTTGTTACCCTATCTTTTCCATATGCTCCATTATTTCTTCTGAGACTAAGGACGGGTGTCAATCATGCAGAAATGCCCGCAATCCGGGAGTACTTTGAAGGTCGAATCAGGTACTGTCTGGTGTAGTTAACTCCAGGAAAAAATTACACTTCTTTCGTGCATTATTTCCATAAGAAACGCCTCCCATTACTTGGAAGGCGCTTTGAATGCTAGTTGCTTATCTAATTCACGCTGTTTCAATTCCCGGCGTAATATCTTTCCGCTAATCTGCGTTTTCGGCAGTTCTGTCATTACCTCAATTTCCCTTGGTGCCGCATGCGCAGCTAGATTTTTGCGAACAAATAAGCGTAGAGAGTCAAGCAGCTCCTGCGTTTCTTCAAAGCCATCTCGCAGTGTGATAAAGGCTTTCACAATTTCTCCGCGAACAGGATCTGGTTTACCGATGACTCCTGCTTCGGCAACAGCTGGATGCTCAATCAGCTTACTTTCTACTTCAAAGGGACCGATTCGCTCGCCGGAGGAATTGATCATGTCATCATTTCGTCCTTGAAAGAAAACATACCCATCCTCATCTTTTAAAGCAAGGTCGCCGGATATATACCAGCCGGAATAGACAAAATAACTAGCGTACTTGCCTCTGTCTCCCCAAATATCCTGCATTAATCCTGGCCACGGTGTTTTGACCGCCAGCTGACCAATCGTATTGGCGGGTAATTCATTTCCCTCTTCATCCAGGATTCCAACCTGAATCCCCGGAAATGCACGACCCATCGAACCAGGTTTAATCGGCTCAGCAGGCAGGTTTACAATAATGTGTCCGCCTGTCTCCGTCATCCACCATGTATCATGGATGCGCAGCTGCAGATTTTCCCAAGCCCATGTAATGACTTCTGGGTTAAGCGGTTCTCCTACACTTAAGATGTGCCGCAAGCTGGATAGATCATAATCTTTATACAGTTCTCCTTTTGCCTTCAGCAGACGAAAAGCGGTTGGCGCACTGTACAGCGTTGTCACTTTCAGTTCCTCGATAATTTTATACCAAGCTTCTGCTTGAAAACGGCCTCCTTGAATGACAATCGTTGCACGATTAAGCCACGGAGCAAACAGCCCATAAACACTTCCTGTTACCCAGCCAGGATGCGAGGTGCACCAGTAGACATCCTCATCGTTAATGTCTAATACCCATTTACCAGACACAGCATGATGAACAAGGGAACGATGGGCATGCAGAACACCTTTGGGTTTGCCTGTTGAGCCGCTCGTGTAATGAATCAGCAGTCCATCTTCTTTATCCACCCATTCTACTTCACCTGAATGAGTCGCATCCGGATTGGCTGCGTTAATTTCTTCTATTAAAAGAATTTCCTGCAAGGAAGGGATATCGTCTGCCGGCACCCGTTTGATCAAATCTTGATCTGTTATAAGCAATGTTCCTTTGCAATCATTTATTCGGTCGCGCACGGCGTCTTCCATAAATGCTTCAAATAATGGCCCCGCGATGGCACCAACCCGTATCGCTGCCAAGATAGCGACATAGCACTCCGGATTTTTCGGAAGAAAGATAAAGACACGATCACCTTTTTTAACGCCATGCGCACGAAGAACCTTTGCATAGTGTTCTACCTTTTGCTGCAGCTGTTCAAAAGACAGACTTTCCTGTAATACACCATCTCTTACATAATGCAGCGCTGTTTTGCTGCCATATCCTTCTTCCACGTGCCGGTCAACAGCTTCATAAGCTGCATTGCATTTTCCTTTTTTCCTGCTCAATAACTTCTCTTCCAGCGCATTCCAATCATGTGTATTTAATGCTTCTTGATAACTTGCTAGATTATGCTTTCTGCCCAACTTCGGCGACAAGGCTGTAGTCATATGCCGTATCCTTCCCTTCTAATAGATCTAGTAAATCTTGTTTCCACTTTCCTAAACTAGCACTTCCCCGGGAACGAGGTCTTGATAATGCAATTTTCAAATCTCTGGCTAATGTCGATGGCCTTCCTTGCAATAGCAGCACACGATCGCTCAAATACAAGGCTTCATCAATATCATGCGTCACGAGAACAATCGTCGTGCGTATTTCTTCCCAAATCTTCAGCAGCAGCTCTTGCAGCTGCATCTTCGTGAAGGCGTCAAGCGCACTGAATGGTTCATCCAGCAAAAGAATGTCCGGTTCGGTGACAAGCGCGCGAGCAATAGCTGCCCGCTGTGCCATTCCGCCGGATAATTCACGCGGATAGAGCTTCTCCGCTTCTCTTAACCCGACCAGCTCCAAATACCGGCGTGCTTTTTCCTCGTTTGCTTGTTTGTCGCCTTTCAGTCCGAAAGTTGTATTCGCTAACACCGTCTTCCAAGGCAGCAGTCTGGGTTCTTGAAAGATGAAACCAATACGCTGTCCCGGTTCAATCGTAATACTTCCTTCATAATCCTTATCCAGTCCAGCTAGCGCCCGCAGAACGGTACTCTTGCCGCACCCGCTTGTACCGAGCAGACTTACGATTTCTCCCTGTCCGACAGAAAAATCGACACCTTGCAATACTTGCTTTTCACCAAAACGCCTTCCAAACGATTGTACGCGCACTGTCATGCTGCTTCCTCTCCCTTATCTTTTTGCTAGCGCTGTATCCTGCCAATGAAGCGATCGTTTCTGAATAAGTTTGAGCACCCAGTCGGTCAGCTTACCTAGCAGCGCAAATAAGAAAATACTGGCGATAATGACATCAGGAGCATATGTATTTTGACCAAGAATGAGCAAATACCCAAGACCTTGGCTTGCTCCCATGATTTCTGCTGCGACGACAAACATCCAGCCCAGACCAAGACCGCTGCGCAGCCCGGTAAGGAAGGAAGGCAAAGATGCCGGCAAGATGATTCTTCTAACGAGTGCCACTCCATCCAACCCATACATTCTGCCAACCTCGATCAGTTTTCGATCAACTCCCCGGATACCATCCACAATGTTTAAGTAAACTGGGAAAAATACGCCGACTGCGATTAATGTCACTTTTGAAGTCTCACCAATTCCCATCCACAGAATAAAAAGCGGTACCCAAGCAAGAGATGGGATGGAACGAAATGCCTGCATCAACGGGTCGAAAATCTTTTCCGCCAGTTCGGAATAGCCGACAAGTGTTCCAAGTAAAATTGCTGCCACAGTACCAATCACAAAACCGACAAGCAGCCGATAAATAGTTAGCAAAATATGATTTTGCAATGATCCATCTTGCACGTAAGCCAGAACGGTAGAAAGAATAGCACTAGGAGCTGGCAGCTGATAGGCAGGAATGATTCCTGCACGGCTCATGATCTCCCAAGCTGCTACTAATAGAATAGGCAGCAGGGAACCGAGCAGTACAGGATGTGTTCGCAGTTTCTTCCACATAAAATATCATTCCTCCTCTAGTTCTTTTGCGAATTTTGGTTCTACATACGTGTCGACTGTTTCCGCTATCGCTTTGTTGCCCTTCCAAAGATTCGCTTTTTCAAGTACAGCACCTGACTGGCTCAGAATTTCTTGCTGCACTTCTCCCGGAACTGATTCAGAGAAATCATTCCGTTCCAGCTGTAGTACGGCAACTTCTTGGCTAATCCCCGCTTCTTTGGCAAGTATCTCAGCCGTCTCTTCCGGATTTTCATTAATCCATGCTCTTGCCTTATCATAAAGCTTTAATACTTCTTTTACTTCTTCCGGGTGATTCTCAGCGAATTCTTCTCGAACATTTAAGAAATTGTACGTATTGAATTCTGCATTACGATAAAACAGCTGTGCTTCATTTTCCAACTCAAGCTTTGCCATGTGCGGATCAAGCCCTGCCCAGGCATCTACGTCACCAGAAAGCAAAGCACTTGCTCCGTCTGCGTGCTGCAGATTGACAATTTGGACATCCTGTTCATCGAGACCGGCATCCTGCAATGTGCGCTGAAGGAAAATATATGGATCTGTTCCTACCGTAGCGGCAACTTTCTTTCCTTTCAGTTCAGCTGGATCCGTAATCTTACTATCTTTTGTCGTTACTAATGCTGTCCATTCTGGTTTAGATGCTAAGTAGATACCTTGAATTGGATTGCCATTTGCTTTAGCTAATAAAGCCGCACTGCCTGCAGTAGAGCCGAAATCCACACTATTGCTATTGAGGAATTCCAGTGCCTTATTACTGCCTTGACTGAGCGTCCATGTCACTTCAATGTCTTGATCCTTGAACGCTTCCTCCGCCCAGCCTTTGTTCTTAATGACAAGGCTAGCTGGTGAATAATAGGCATAATCTAAACGTATCTGCTTCAGGTCTCCCGAAGCGCTGCTGGCATTTCCGCATGCTGCCAGGAAAATGATTAAAAACAGACTGATTATCGCTAACAGACTTCTTTTATCAATAACTGGGATTTTACTCATCAACTCCAACTCCATTTTCATTTTCATTCGCTTCACCTGTATATGTGCTGATTGTTCCGCGAAGACGTTGTGCTTCTTTGTATGTGCAGCGGTTGTGAACGACTTCCAGTCCAGCTTCTCGAGCAATTGCTGCAGCTTCTTGTGAAACGACGCCTTCCTGCAGCCAAAAAATAGCTGGTCGAACTTCTGCCGCTTCTTTTGCCAGCTCTACTGCTGCCTCGGGGCTGCGGAAAATCTGTGCTATATCTATTTTCTCTGGTACGCTTGTAAGATCCGGATAAGCCGTTTCGCCTAACACCGTTGTTTCTGCAGGATTAACTGGAATAATTCTATAACCTAGTCGCTGCATTTTTCTTGCCAGGCGGTTACTCGGCCGCTGCTCTTTACTGCTCAGACCAACAACTGCAATCGTTTTTTGACGGCCATCAGCATCTTTATCACTGCCGAGTGCTTCACGTATAACCGCTTCGTCATTAATGACGATCTCACGTGATTCAGAGCGGATACCCGTCGCCTTCTCCAAGGCACGGTCCAAGTCATGAATAAGATCATCCACTGATTCAATCCCAACTGACAAACGAACTAATTCTTCTTTTACCCCTGTTGCTGCTAATCCTTCGGCATCCAGCTGCTGATGTGTAGTGGAGGCTGGATGAATAATTAAGGATTTTGCGTCTCCTACGTTGGCTACGTGTGACCAAAGCGCAACATTATTAATTAGCGCAGCACCCGCTTCTTTTCCGCCTTTGATACCAAAGTTGACGATGGACCCGGCACCTGTCGGAAGCACTCTTTTCGCTATTTCGTATGCAGGGTGGCTGCTAAGTCCTGGATAAGCAACCCAATCAACAGCCGGATGCTGCTCCAAGTAGTACGCCAGTTTTTCTGCGTTTTGCACATGACGCTCTATACGCAAATGCAACGTTTCCAGTCCTTGAATGAGCTGCCATGCATTAAACGGACTGAGGGCAGCACCTAGATCACGCAGCAATTGCACGCGTAACTTCGTGCTGAAAGCAAGAGTGCCAAAATCAAATGCATAACGTATGCCGTTATAGCTTGGATCCGGTTCAGTAAAAGTCGGAAATTTCGGTGAATTCCAGTCGAACCGGCCCCCGTCTACAATCAATCCTCCAATAGAAGTACCATGCCCGCCAATCCACTTTGTTGCACTATGGACAACAATATCTGCGCCAAGAGTAATCGGTTTGCTGAGAATCGGTGTAGCAAAGGTACTGTCCACAATAAGCGGAATACCTGCGGCGTGCGCCACTTCTGCAACTGCTTCTACATCAAGTACATGCAAACTCGGATTGCCGATGATTTCAGCAAAAACAGCTTTCGTTTTATCGGTAATCGCTGCGCGGAATGCCTCCGGATCGGTTGGATCGACAAATTTCACCTGAATTCCATAGCGAGGAAGCGTTGTCTGGAACAAGTTATATGTTCCGCCATATAAGTTCGCAGCAGCTACGATTTCATCGCCGGCACTTGCCACATTCAATATGCTGTAGCTGATTGCTGCCATTCCGGAAGCTACACCAACAGCAGCGACACCGTCTTCCAATAATGCAATTCGTTTTTCCAGTACATCTACGGTAGGATTTCCAATACGAGAGTAAATATTGCCGGGCTCATCCAAAGCGAATAGGCGCTCTGCGTGGTCTGTGTCATGAAACAAGTATGAAGTCGTTTGATAAAGCGGCACCGCTCTGGAACCTGTTGTCGGATCTGGCGCTTGCCCGCCATGCAGTGCTAGTGTCTCTGCTTTGTATACTGAATTCGTCATTTTGTCATTCCTCCAGTTTTATAGTAATGAAAAGAGCAGCTTCGGATAAGAAGCTGCTCTTTTACGCATTGAACTTCTTATCTTTCAAACTTTCGCTTGCTGGATGTAGCACCTTCTAAGCATTACTGCTTGCAGGTTGCCGGGCTTCATCGGACCAGTCCCTCCGCCTCTCTTGATAAGCTATTATGAAATTTTCATTGGCTGCTGAAGCACTTCGCGAATATGGTGTCCCCATTTCTCAAACTCGAGCAGAAAACCATCATGTCCGTAAATTGTTTCAACGCATACATGTCGTCCTTCGGGAACTTCTGATGTAAATGTTGCAATTTCCTCTGATGGGAATAAAAGGTCCCTTGAGAATCCGAAGGTCAATACAGCTGCCTTCACTTTGCTGGCAGCAGACTGCCATCCGCCTCTTCCTCTGCCAATATCATGACTGTTCATTGCTTGCAATAACGTTAGGTAGCAGTTAGCATCAAATCGGCTGACAAGCTTTTCTCCTTGATGATTGAGATACGATTCAACTTCAAATTCGCTATTAGGTCCAGAGGATGCAGCACGGCGGAAGCGTTCATTGTATTGGTGATCAGAACGGTACGTAATCATACCAACCATCCGTGCAATTGCCAAACCGGCTGCCGGCTTCCTGTCTGCTGTATATCTGCCATTATTCCAATCAGGATCAGAGATAATGGCAGACTTGGCAATGTGATTATAAGCCATCGCATAGTCACTCACATAAGGTGTTGCTGCTAGAGGGATGAGCACATCCATGAAATCAGGATACATAATTCCCCATTCCATCACCTGCATGCCGCCTAGGGATCCGCCAATTACTGCTCGTAAATGCGTGATCTCCAGTTTGTCTAAGGATAGCCGCTGAACCTTCACCATATCCCGAATCGTAATCTGCGGAAAATCTGCCGCATACACTTGATCCGTTGCGGTGTTTCTTGATAAAGCACTTGTCGTGCCATTACATCCGCCTAATACATTGCATGCAATCACTTGATATTTATTCGTGTCAACATATCCGCCGGATTGAAGCAATCCACTCCACCAGCCAGGCTCAGATGCTGTACCTTTTGCATACTGGTCTCCAGTAAGTGCATGACAGATTAACACTGTTTCTGCGTCTGACGGGCCGCTTCTTTCATAGGCCACTTCTACATCCGAGAGGCGTACACCTGATTCGAGCTTCACATCTCCAATGTTGATTTTGCCTGCATAATATGACTGTGCAGTCTTCATTTCAGTACGTTTGCCTCCCATCAAATAAAAAAACCACCCTGAGAGGACAGGGTGGCAATATGTACCGTCATGTCTCTCTCATCTCTAAAGTGTGTGTACACTTTCAGGAATTAGCACCTTAAAAGCATTGCTGCTTATAGGTTGCCGGGCATCGTCGGGCCAGTCCCTCCGCCTCTCTTGATAAGAGTTCTATTTATTTGTTAACAGGATTGTAGCATGAGTTTTTTCTATCGTCAACTATGTATTCTGAATTTTTCATCAAGAAAAAATTCTCTAGAATTTGGACGCCCCGCATCGGCAGCTGCCAATGCGGGGCTAAAATGTAACTTTTCTATTGTTAGTGGAGAATGCTTCCTGCAAACTCCTGCCGCGGTACTTTTTTCTACATGGTAGTTTTACTTATACGATGCAATCCCTACCTCTATTGCATCCTCACGGCTCCAAGGCCGCTCCAGTCAGAATAAGCACTTCTAATTAAACTATAGCAGAACGCCAGAGATCTTCGCGTAAGTTACTTAAAAACGAAGACATAAACTATACTATCATGCTTTACAATAAATGTAAAGCCTATCATCCAGCATCTCTCCGCAGCTACTATGCTATTCCCTTTCCTTCCGACATCAAACCAATTTCGTTTCGTTTTTTTTAAAAATGCAGACCTTTTTCGTAACTTTATATAACAAAAACACTGAAAACACTTACATAACTTGGTCAGAAATATTCACGTAAGATAACCTAACAAGTTTGTTACATTTTTTTACCTGTCACTTATAATGAGAAAAGATTTAAATTTTCAAACTATAAAGAAAACACAGGGGGTAGAGAAAATGGATATGGCTAACACGGTATTCATGTTTGTCGCAACGGTACTCGTATGGTTGATGACACCAGCACTTGCACTCTTTTATGGCGGTTTAGTAAGAAGTAAAAATGTACTGAGCACAGCGATGCACAGTTTCACGACACTGGCAATCGTCTCCATCATTTGGATAGTCATCGGTTTTTCCCTGGCATTCTCATCAGGTAACGGAATTATTGGCGGATTAGACTATTTCGGATTAAACAATGTTGGCTTTGATCCTGCTGAAGGTCATACAATTCCCTTTAACTTATTTATGATGTTCCAGATGACGTTCGCCATTTTAACAACGGCTATCGTGTCCGGCGCCTATGCAGAACGTATTCGTTTTCCAGCATTCATTCTATTCACAGTACTTTGGGTCCTCATTGTTTATTCACCGCTTGCACACTGGGTTTGGGGCGGCGGCTGGATTGCAGAAATGGGCGCACTTGATTTTGCAGGCGGTAACGTTGTCCACATTTCATCTGGTCTTGCCGGCTTAGTTGTCGCGCTCGTTATCGGGAAACGAAAAAATGCCGGTGCTACTGCACCACATAACCTAATTTTCACGTTAATTGGCGGCGTCTTGCTTTGGTTCGGCTGGTTTGGATTTAATGTCGGCAGTGAACTTGCTTTTGATGATGTCGCAATGTATGCCTTCATTAATACAAATACAGCAGCTGCAGCGGGTGTACTCGGCTGGATGATTATCGAATGGGCAGTTAACAAAAAGCCGACTCTGCTTGGTGCTGTTTCCGGAGCGATTGCCGGTCTAGTTGCTATCACTCCAGCAGCTGGGTTTGTATCACCGATTGCCAGCATTCCAATCGGCTTTATTGGCGGCATTGTCTGCTTCTGGGGAGTTGGCTGGCTGAAAAAGAAACTAGGCTATGACGACGCTTTGGACGCTTTCGGATTGCACGCAGTCGGCGGCACGTGGGGCGGCATTGCAACTGGTTTGTTCGCGAGTGACTCCATCAACGCAATCGTTACAAATAATGGTCTTTTCTACGGCGGCGGCATTGATTTATTATGGAGACAGGTAGTTGCTATCGTTGCAACCTACATCTTTGTTGGTGTGGTAACATTCATCTTAATCTCCATCGTTAATCTTATTTTCAAAGCACGCGCTACAGATGAAGAAGAAGCAAAAGGTTTGGATCTAACCATGCATGGTGAACGCGCTTATCAGGATTAACCTAAAAGGAGGAACTGTATATGAGTGATATGTTTAAGGTGGAGATTATTACAAGAAATTCGACGGATCTCGAGGCTTTTAAGATGAAAATGGCTGAAATCGGTGTCTCTGGCATGACTTTTTCTCACGTACAAGGCTGCGGGCTTGAAGAAGGCTACACAGAATTGTACCGAGGCGTAAAGAAAGTACAAAACGTATTTGATCGTCTCAAAATAGAAATTGTCGTCAGCTCCGTCCCTGTAGACGATATAATTAAAGCTGCCTCCAGCGTACTCCATACTGGAAAAGCTGGTGATGGGAAAATATTCGTCTATCCTGTTCAGCAAACAATTGATATTAATACCGGAAAACAAGGTCCGGCCGCCTTGTAAGATAAACGCTCCTCTTGGGGCGTTTTTTCTATATAAAAAGCCAGCCTTTTTCAAGGCTGGCTAAGGAGAAGATCATGCGCAGGCTAGTAACATTAGGGCTATTGTTCGCATAAGATACAGCAGAAAGGCTGTAGAAGCATTCCCGCTTTCGGCCGGCTACGCCTGGCGGGAAAGCTCTACGTTATATTACTGTTCTAAATGATAAATCTTAGCTGTTTTTGGATCATTGCGATCATAGTGGCGATCTTCATCGACTAGACTTTTTAGTTTCTTTACGGCCTTATCAAATTCGTCTTTGGATAACTGGTTCGTCGCAAGCAGAGAGCATAGCATGGCGTATGCAATAGGCATTGTATTTACTTCTACAATTACATCTACATCAGAGTTACCGCTATGCGCAACTTGGGATTTATTATCGTTTCTTCCTGCTGTGAACGGATTTTCGTATTTTCTTAAATTGCTCATTTCTCTTCTCCTTTTTCCATTTAGTTGCGGCCGTGGCCGTGGTTACCTTTACACTTATCATGCTTTTTGCATTTATCTTTCTTTTTTTTATGACCGTTTTCGCCTTCGCCGTTTTCCTCGCCGTTCTCAAATTCGATATCTTCTTCAACGTCAGCATGTGCTCTTACTCGAACATCAACATAAGAATTACCGCTGTCTTCTACTCGTGCATAGTTGAAGTTTTTAGATTTGCTTTCTGAATCGCTCTCTGCTTCCACACGGTACGTCTCTTCATTCTCACGGTTGTAGCTCATTGTCTGGTTTCCTCCTTCATATTTATCCTTTCTTTCCCAATCTTTACCCATCGGTCATTCCTCCTTGGTTTTTTGTTTTCGTCTTACAGTTATAAGGTATGCAGCCACTTCTAAGCGTGTATGGTGTAAGTGACCGAGGGCATACATGGAATTTGATGTACAGCAGAGTAAAAAGAGGGACAGTACAGCATTCTGGAATGGATAATTCCTTCTATATTTATTTCAAACAATAAAAAAGACGGTATTCTGCTGAAACCCGCCTATCTGTTTATCTGTTTGCTCTTCGTATTCATTTGTCAGGTTAGCCACTTCTGCTGGCATTCCTGCATGCCGTGTATAATCGCCGCCATCCATTTCTTCGTATACAATCTGCTGTTCTTCTCCATTGGCATGATTATAAAGCAACTCTACATCACTGCCGCCAGCATACACGTAAAAATCCGATTCATCTCTTGTCAGATCCAGGTCTTGCCCTTCGTCCGAGCGATTTTCATTCTCTAATGCTATTACATCTTCAATTTCCGTATTATACGTTGAGCCGCAAGTGTACAGCATATTGCGCGGACAAGAAGTAACGTGCTGTTGGTTGTAACCCAAATAAAAAAGACGCACAAGCCCCTGTGCCTGTGCATCTTCAAATTACATCATTGATTTTGGCGGCATTGTATCATGATAGAGAAAAGGAGCTGGCTTCAGTTTTGGCGCTGGACCAAACGGCTCTGGCTCTGCTACATAATTAAACTGTCCTCTGCCATCCATACTCGGACCGTGTGCCCAGCGGCCTTTGGAACTAGCATCACCGCGAGAGAAGTTAAACAATGTATACGCCACTTCATTTTTCTCCAAGCTTCTTGGGAATGTAGTTGGCACAACGATATCCCCTTCTCGCTCTTCTAGTTCTTTAATAGCGGCAACCCACTGGTTTTGATGCATTGTATCACGAGCAATCAGAAAAGACAGCATATCACGCACGCCAGGATCATCCGTCATGCCATAAAGGCGTGTAACTTGCAAACGGCCTTGCGATTCCGCGTTCAAGTTGGCACGGAAGTCAGCGAGAAGGTTTCCGCTGGAGATAATATACTTCGCATTCCAAGGGTAACCAGCTGCATCCGCCGCCATCGCTCCAAGACCAGCAACGATACCATGCTGCGGATTCGTTCCGCCTAGGATAGCATTTAATGCAGGATCTGTTTCATAGGCATTCTTTTGATCCTCAAACGGCGCATCATCAAGCAAACGTGCAATCATTGTTGCCAGCATTTCTACATGCGCCATTTCTTCTGTTCCTGTATCAAATAGCAGATCTCTATATTTATCCTCACAACGCGTGTTCATCCCTTGCATCAAATACTGCATCATAACAGAGATTTCACCGTACTGTCCGCCCAATACTTCTTGCAGCTGTCTTGCGAAAACCGGATCCGGCTTGGATGGCTTAGCTTGATATTGCAGCTCTTTGATGTGATAAAACATGCTTTGCCCACCTCTTTCGTATTTTTCCCAACGCAGAATTTTATGCGCCCAAATCAGTGATTATGCACCACGAAGCAGCAGTACAAGCAGTTTTTGTAATTAGTGAACCCTTGACCGATAAAACTGCAAAAGAAGCCGGCATCCTGCTCAGCTTCTTTTGTTTGCTTATATAACGCCGTTTTGCTTGAATGCTTTAATCTGGTCAGAAGAATAACCTAAACTTTGTAAAATAGTTTCATTATTCTCCCCTAAATCCGGAGCAATGGAGCGAATGCTGCCCGGTGTCTTTTCGAACTTCGGAACAATCCCCGGGACTTTAATGCTGCCTAGTCGTGGATGCTTTACTTCTACTATATTCTCACGCGCTTGGTACTGCTCATTTTGAAAGATGTCGGCAACGCTTAATACCGGGCTGATCGGTACACCTGCTGCATCCAGCTTTTCCAATAGTTCCTCTCGTTCATGCTCGCTGATCCAATCAGCAACAATTTGATTCATTGCTTCATTGTTTTCCAAACGACTGGCATTTGTATAGTAGCGCGTATCTGTCAGCAAATCATTCCGATTCATGACTGCTGCCAGTCGATTAAAGGTCGTATCGGTGCTCGTCACAAGAACAACCCAGTGATCATCTTTTGTTTTGAATGTCCCAGATGGAGAGGAATGCCCCGCTAGCCCAGGGGAGCGTTCACGTATTTTGCCCAGCTGATCATATTCCGCCACGAGAAACTCCATCATACGGAACACCGATTCATAAAGAGCTACATCAATCATCTGGCCTGTTCCCGATTCTGCTGTTTCTCGATGGTATAACGCGGTAACAGCCGCAAAAGCAACATAGATGCCGCAAATATAATCTGTCAGCGAAAACGGCGGGCTTACCGGATGCCGATCGGTGAAACCTTGCAAATACGTATAACCGCTGAACGCTGTAGCTGGCGTTCCGAAGCCAGCTTTTTCCCGGTAAGGCCCGGTCTGACCATAACCTGACACACGAATCATAATCAGATCAGGATTAATTTCTTTTAAGACATCATAGCCTACGCCCCATTTTTCCAATGTTCCTGGACGAAAATTCTCTACCAAAATATCATGTGTGGCGGCCAGCTTCTTCATGATTTCAACACCCGCTGCTTTATGCAGATCAAGTGTGAGAGACTTTTTATTACGGGATAACCCTGGCCAGCGCAAAGGCTCATCCCCTTTAAATGGACCGACACTTCTCGACGTATCTCCTCTGCCAGGAATTTCGACTTTCGTCACATCCGCTCCAAAATCACCTAACAATGCTGTGCCGAATGGTGCAGCTATCATAGTGGAGACATCCAGCACTTTGACACCTTCTAAAGGTGTGGGCATATTGCTGCCTCCTTTTTTATGGAATGCTAACATGAGACTTATCATCATCGGGCGAATAAATGTCATTGATATTCCATTTTCCATCAGTCGGAACCGGCTCATTTTTCATAGCTACATCAATAACAATTGGTTCGTTAGCGGCGATTGCTTCTTTTAACGCAACTTGGAATTGCTCTGCACTGTCAATTTTGATTCCTTTTATACCGTATCCTTGTGCAATTGCTGCGAAGTCAGGCGAATAGCTTTTACCATCACTTTGGAATCTCGTACCAAATGTCGTATCATAATGCGCCATTTCCAAGCCTGCGATCGTTCCGAAAGCACTATTATTCATCACAACCCAAACGACTGGAATATTTTCTTCCTTTGCTGTTGCAAGTACCGATGGATTTTGGCCGAATCCTCCATCACCTATCAGTGAAACGACAACCTTTTCCGAATCGGCTAGCTTCGCTCCGAGTGCGGCGGAACTGCCGAATCCCATTGTTGCAAAACCGCCTGGCGTTAAGATAGAACCTGGTGTATAGATAGGAAATTGCTGGCCCACACCATTCTTATTCCAGCCAACGTCCGTCGTAATGTAAGCGTCACGCGGCAGCACTCTCCGTACGTCTGCCAAAATACGTTCTGGCTTCATTGGAAAATCTGCGCTGTTCACATTTTCTGAAATACGCTCGCGCAGCGTTTGGCGATAGTGGATAATCTCCTTTTTCAACTGCTCGTTGCGCTGGATCCTGTTTGGATACAAACGCTTAGCTACGCGGTTTAAAGCGGTAAAGGCTTTCTTCAGATCAGCAACTGCTCCGATTTCAACTGGATAGTTGCGGCCAATCTCACTTGCATCTATATCAATATGAATCAGCTTGGTTTTTGGAAAATCAAAAGTAACATCGTTGTACCAAGAGCTGGAATCAGCTTCTGAAAAGCGTGTTCCTGCGCCAAATAGATAATCAGCATGTTTTGTTTGTTCATTAATGAAGCTCGTTCCCCAGAAACCTGTCATCCCTAATGTTAATTCATGATCGTCCGGCAGCACGCCTTTTCCCATTAAGCTATGTGCAACTGGAATATTCATATGTTCCACAAACTGACGCAGCTCCTCAGCAGCATCAGCGAGAATGATGCCTCCACCGGCATACAACACAGGACGTTGGGCTTTTGCTAATTTTTCCACGATGCGCGCAGCAGTTTCTTCATCTAATGCTGGTTTTTCTACAACTTGCGTATGATGCTGCAGCAGACGGAAATTTTCTTCTTCTATCTTGGTCGAAAAAATATCCATCGGTACAGATACCAAGACCGGACCTGGGCGGCCGCTTTCTGCCAGCTGAAAGGCCTTTTGCAGAATTTCCGGGAACAGTTCTGCTTGATCTACGCGCCAAGCACGTTTGACAAATGGACGATAAATTTCATATTGTGCACCGTCGGCGTGCAAATTCACTTCTTGATGCGGGTGTTTTCCGTAATAATAGCTCGGCACATCTCCGGCGATGACTACCATTGGTATCGAGTCCAATGCAGCATTCGCAACACCAGTCGCCGCGTTCGTTAAACCAGGTCCTAAATGACTCAGGACGACAGCTGCTTTTTTCGTCACCCTGGCATATCCGTCAGCAGCATGCGAGGCAATTTGCTCATGGCGCACATTAATAAACTTGATGTTGCTTTTTTCCAATTCCGCTAAAACCGCGATATTCGTATGTCCGCACAACCCGAAAATATGCTTTATACCACGAGATTCCAAGTAAGTGACTAACTGTTCTGAGATTAGCTTTTTCACAATACGTATCTCCTCTCGTTCTTCCTCTTTCGCTTATAACAAATCTTGCAGCACGACCATCTTCATTTCTGTCATCTCTTCAGCAGCAAATCTTGGACCTTCTCTGCCAATTCCGCTATTCTTAATACCGCCATAAGGCCAGTGATCTAGTCGGAAATTCGATGATCCATTCACGACAACACCGCCAACCTCCAGTTCAATCGCTGCCTTTCTAATTACCTCAAGCGAGTTTGAAAAGATACCGGCTTGCAAGCCAAATTCTGAATCATTCACTTCTTGGATCGCTTCGTCTATGTCGCGATAAGGCAGCACACTGACAACTGGCCCAAACACTTCCTGACAAACGACCTTGCTTTGTTTTTTCGGTTTAAACAAAATCGCAGGCTGAACGGAAGCACCGGTTACCTTTCCCCCATACAGAAGTTCAGCTCCTTCCGCTACCGCTTCATCCAGCCAGTCACGCACACGCTCCGCAGTTTGTCTGTTAACGACGCACCCGACATCCGTCTGTTCATCTTCGGGGTTGCCTACAATAAGTGCTGCTGTATGCTGTTTCAGCAATGCTGTAAATTCATCCAATACCTTTTCATGCACATAAATCCGCTGGACGGATATACAGCTTTGCCCAGCATTGCTGAATCCGGTTTTCGCACAAATAGCGGCTGCCCGCTCGATATTGGCATCTTTATGCACAATCGTTCCGGCATTTCCGCCAAGTTCTAATAACACCTTTTTCATACCGGCAGTCTTGCTGATCTGCCTGCCGCCAGGAACACCTCCGGTAAAAGAAACAAGATTCACACGATCATCTTGAACGAGTTGTTCGCCGATTTCCTTTCCGCCTAACACCATATGAATCGCTTGTGCTGGCATGCCGGCTTCTAGCAGTAATTCTATTAATGCCGTCGCAATTAAAGGAGTTTGCGGAGCCGGCTTGACAATAGTGACATTGCCAGCAGCAAAACTTGGTCCGATTTTGTGGCAAATCAAGTTAAGCGGGGCATTAAACGGCGTAATCGCAGCCACCACGCCAACAGGTATACGAAATGTTAATGCCATCGATGAGAAGCCTCGCTCGGAAGCGCCTCCTGGCAAAGTTTCTCCGAATAGTCGTTTCGCTTCTTCAGCAGAAAGCTGCAATGTTTCGATGGACCGAGCCACTTCATCTCGCGTATTTTTCAGCGCCTTTCCAACTTCTTTGGCAATTAACGTTGCAAACTCCTCTTTGCGTGCTTCCAGCAGTTCGGCAGCCCGGTACAGCACCTTCGCTCGGAATGCCGGAGACAGAGCAGCCATTTGTTTTTTATACGTATGTGCTGCTTGTAATGCTCCCTCCACTTCTGCCTCATTTGCCGCCAATTGGACTCCGACGCATGCATTCTGATAAGGACCAAGTACAGGTGTGGCTTTTCGATCATCATCAATCCATACGCCATTCACATAAGGTCTTGCCTTTCGCATCTTTATCACTCCTTTGGCTCG
The DNA here is from genome assembly GCF_900215625.1 of Terribacillus aidingensis. Lineage (GTDB taxonomy): Bacteria > Bacillota > Bacilli > Bacillales > Amphibacillaceae > Terribacillus > Terribacillus aidingensis. Next base: position 955,995 of record NZ_OBEK01000001.1, on the reverse strand, counting down.
TTTTCCGGAACTTCTCCTGTATAACGCACAAGATGCGCATCATTCGGACATGGCCCCTTAATCAACGACCCTTGCTTTAATTCTTCATATGCATGTGCCACAATTCCCATCCCCCGTGAAAGGGCGAAGACGCCTTTCGCTGCTTCTGCCGGTATTCCCAGCTCACATTGAATAGCTGCCGAAATGCCATCCACATTGATGGTAAAGGTGCGTTTCTTTTGTTCGGAAATAGCTTGGCGGTATTTCTCCAATATAGTAAGATAACTGCCGCTGATTTCTCCGTTGTGTATTACTTGCTGCGATACTTCGTACAATCGGTTCACTCGCGGATCATGATCATGCAGCTGGTGACCGAATCCGGGTAGCTTCTCACCTGCTGCAAGGAATAGCTGCAAGTTATCCGCCACTGCATTTGGATTGGTCGCAATCTCTGCTTTCGTCTTATACAATAATGCCATCGCGCCTTCTACAGCTCCTCCATGGATATCACCGAGCATATTGATGCCTGTGGCAACAGCTGAATTAAACGACACACCGCATGTTGCCGCCATTCTTGCTGCTGCTATCGAAGGAGCACGCGGGCCATGATCAGCTCCAGCGACAAGCACACTTTCAAACAAAGCAGCTTGTGCTTCGGTCAAATCTTTTCCTACTAACAGGAAATACAGCATTTGACTGTACGACACATTGCCAATTAGATCTTCCACTCGCTTTCCGCGCAGTACAATCTCATTTTTCTTAATATCGCTAATCTCTGTTTCCCACCAAGCGCCTCCGTTTTTGTAATGCTCTAACGCACTTCGACCGTTCATCCTTTCACTCCTTCAATCTAAAATACTTGTATACTAGGATATGTTTACATCGTCCTGAAACAGACTGATATATTTTTTAGCTGACACTAAACACCTTCTGGCATACTCCTCAAACCCTAATTCCTTCACTCGCTGCAGATGCGGGATTTCAAGCGAATAGGGGATTTTGGGGATTTGCTGCAAGATCTCTTTTATTGGGATGCCGCCTTCGCCAATGTAGAGACGTTCTTCCCTCATAATCTTTAGCATCTGCTCTTTCGCAGATGGAATCTCTTTCACAGCGTCGCATAAGTGAAACATATGAAACCAAGATGCTGGTATCCTTTTGATATCGCCTACATTTTCCTTTGAACGATGAAAGTGATGGGCATCAATCATCAGACCTGCATTATCTTGTGCAGCTGCTTGCAGCATGCGGACCGCTTGCTTTAACGTCGCCACGGAAGCCACCGGTACAAATTCCAATTCAATCGTCAATTGGTAGTGTTTAGCCAGTTCACATAGCTCAATAAAACGCTCGTTCGCAAATACTTCATCATCCGTCCACACACTGCACAGCACATGCCGTGCGCCCAGCTCTGCTCCGACTTCAAAAGCAGGTTCATATTGTTTCGGTTCCATGCCGTCCTCTATTTTAGCCAGTTCAATATCTAGCACTTGTAAACCAGTTTGACGGAGCGCAGTCTTGGTATCGCGCAGCATCGACTTATTTTTTGCGAGATTGTAATCTGGTTCATTCTTTAACTTCATCGCAATAGGTCTGATACTCACAAAATCATAGCCTGCCCGAGCGGCAATATAAGTCAGCCTAGGAGGAGGACAAGCCAAAGCTGTCAGATGTGCTAAAGAAAATTGATTTCTCACTAACAACCAACCTTTCTATATTTACGGTCATTCGTACTGCTTATTTGCCGCCTAGAAACAGCAATGTGAGGTCTGGAATCAAGATGACGAGAAGCAGTGCTACGAGCATGACTACAATATAAGGAACGATCGCTTTTGAGATTTTCATAATAGATAAACCAGATATTTCACTAGCAACAAATAAGTTCACGCCAATCGGAGGCGTAATAAAGCCAATTACTAGTGCTAAAATAATCATCATCCCAAACTGGACAGGATCAAAACCAAGCTCCATGCCAACTGGAACTAACAGCGGAGTGAAGATGATAATTGCTGCTGTTGTGTCCATCACCATTCCAATCAAAAGCAGCATGATAACCACGAGGGAAATGAGTATCACTGGATTATCCGAAACAGACAGCATGGCATTCGCAATGCGCGCTGGCATTTGCTCCAAAATCATTACTTTCCCGAATGCAGTTGCAGCACCAATAATCAGCATAATCGTTGCAGTCGTCAAAGCAGCATTTCGAAACACTTCATATAAATCATTCAACTTCAGCTCTCTATATAGCAATACACCCGCAACTAAACCATACGCAACTGCCACAACTGCAGCTTCTGTTGGCGTAAAGTACCCGCCATAAATACCGCCCAAGATTACCACCGGCACTAGCAGCGCCCATTTGGCATCCCAAACTGCACGCAGCACACGCTTGATTTGGAACCGCTCTCCTGTTCCGCTGTAGCCTTTTTTCTTTGCGTAGAAATAAACGTAAATCATGAGCAAGATAGCAATCAAAATACTTGGAAAGATGCCGGAGATAAATAAATCCCCAACAGATGTGCCGCTCGTTACGCCATATACAATCATGGGAATACTTGGAGGCAGAATAACGCCTAATGTACCTGCTGCAGCAACGATACCAGCCGCAAATCGTCTGCTGTAACCCATCTCTGCCATCATCGGAATCATTATCCCTCCGACAGCTGCAACTGTCGCCGGACCAGAACCGGATATTGCTGCAAAGAACAAGCAGGTGATAATTGCCGTCATTGCCACACCCCCAGTAACATTGCCAACAATCGACTCTGCAACATTGATTAGTCGCTTGGAAAGGCCTCCCTTGCCCATTATTTCGCCGGCTAGGATAAAAAACGGCACAGCCATAATGGGGAATGAATCTACCGACGTGATGAGACTTTGTGCCAAAAATGCGAAGGATATGTCCTGAGCTGCTACAATTGTCGCAATACAAGCCAAGACTAATGCGATCCCAATTGGGACACTTAACAGCAATAAGAGACCAAAGCTTACAAACATAACGATTGCCGTCATTTTTCACTCTCCTTGTCAGCTTGTTTTCAGCACTCGTTTACACTTGTTTCTGATTCTTTTGTTGCAGTGCTGCAGTTCGAAGTGACTTGCATTGCAGAAGCAGCTGCTGCGTTAAACGTAAAGAAGTTAAAAGCATCGCAACAGGTGCTGCCATATAAACCAGCCCCATATTTACTTGCAGTGCTGGAGAACGCTGGCCCCACATTAAAATTTGTGTGCTGATCTTCCCGCCGTAAATAAGCAGAAAGATGGCGAACAGAAGAAACAAAACATTCACTACCATTTCAAGTTTTAGCTGCTGTTTGGCATGTAATAATCGTAAGAATGCATCTATCCTTATATGCCGCTGCATTTTCACGCCATAGCTGATTCCGATAAAGACAAGCCAGATAAAACAATACCTTGCCAATTCTTCTGACCAGCCAATCGATGAACCAAGAATAAACCGCATCCCAACTTGTGCCGTAATAATAACTACCATGACACTCAGCAAAAACACCATCATGCTTTCTTCTGCATATCGGTTCAACCATCGTATAGGCTTCATAGTTACCTCCTTCACCTTATTTGGTGGCTTCCGCTTCTATCTGTTTCAGCCATTCATCTCCATACTCCGCTTTGTAGCTTTCGCGTACTTGTTGTGTTTCTTCTCTGAAACGATCCATTTCTTCCTCACTTAACTCGGTTATCTTCATTCCTTTGTCTTTCAAAAACGCGAAGCTTTCCTCTTGCTCTTGCTGATTCATTTGGCGCTGCTCCTGCTGTACTTCATCCGCTATTTCTTTAACAGCACTTTTCTCCTTTTCGGTAAGCGACTCCCAGAATGGCTTACTCACCATAAATGGGCTTGCATTGTAGATATGATTTGTCACCGTAAGGTAATCCTGTACTTCATAAAAATGACTGTTCACTACATTTCCTGCAGGATTTTCTTGGGCATCAACTGTCCCTTGTTCCAATCCTATATACAATTCGCCGTAGTTCATTGGCGTTGGATTTGCACCAAGCTCACTCCAAAGGTTCATATGCCACTCATTTTCCAATGTACGGATATCGATGCCTTTTACATCTTCTACCGTTTGCACTTCTCGTACATTATTGCTAAGCAGCCGAAATCCATTTTCCCAATAATTCAGACCAACCACGTTTTGCTCATCTAATTCATCCAAAAGACGTTCTCCTACTTCTCCATCTAACACGCGGTAGGCCTCTTCTTCATTGGCGAACAAGAAAGGAAGATCCATCACATTGAAATCATCTGCAAACTGTGCAATCGGCCCTGTTGACATGGAAGCACCTTGAATCGTGTTCAGCTGCAACCCCTCAAAAATCTCTCTGTCTCCGCCAATCACACTATTCGTAAATACTTCTACATCAATCGAACCATTTGTCTTTTCTTCCAGCCTTTCTTCAAATAAATACATCGCTTTACTGAGCGAGCGATCATCTGGCGTTGCGTTTGCCAGTCGCATTACCTTGACTTCTTTGTCTGCAGCAGAATCCCCGTTGCAAGCGCTTACAAATAGTACAATACTTAACAATGACAAAAACACCATCAATCGTTTCATGCAACCCCCACTTTCTTCTGCATAAATTGGATTTGGTTATTCACTCATGAAGGCTGACCTTTCGCTTCTCTTGAACAGAGAGGTTGACTGCCTCTAGTATTTCTAACGTTTTTAGACCTTCTTCACCTGTTACGCGCGGCGCAATACCACCTTTTAATACTGCTTCAAAGTGCTCCAATTCAGCAGTAATCGGATCAGCTGCGGCTTCCAGGGGAAAACGTTCTTCTGTTAGCGCATGCTTCCACCCATATTGATCTTCTTCACTGTATCGGAAGCAGCGAAAGCTAGGAAATGCCAAGCTTCCTTTTGTGCCGAAAAAATGATAGCAGTCTTCTTCATAAAAATGATAAATCGGGTTTTCCATCACATTAAATTCATAAGACCACGGCGAAGGAACACCATCCGTGAGGAAGTAGTTAATAACTGTTCCATCTGACGCTTCTAGAATTGCTGTTACAGCATCTTCTACTTCAAACCCACGTATTTTATTGCGCGCAACTGCGTAAGCGCTTTCAATTTCAAGGTTTGTTACATGAAGTAAATTATCCAAATCATGAATCCCATTAATTAATAATGGGCCGCCACTTGCTTTAATACGCCAAGCTTCTTTATAGTAGTTCCGATCCTTAGCAAGCGCCCACACCATATTCACCCCGACTAACTCACCAATTATGCCGCTAGCCAGCAACTGCTTCAGGTGATTGATTTTGTCAGAAAACCGTCGATGATGCCCAACCATAAGCTTTACTTGCTTTTGCTTGCAATAATCAATCATCTCACGCGCAGCATCCGTTGTGTCAGCAATCGGTTTTTCTACTAAACAATGCAAACCATGATCAGCACAGTACTTAACGGCTTCCTTGTGTAAATGATTCGGCAAGGTAATAATAACACCATCCAGCTGACATTGATCGATTAGCTTTTTGTAATCTTGGTACAAAGGGACTTCCAGTTCATTTGCCCGCTCAATCGCAGCAGCATTATTGCCAGCTACAGCCGCTAATGTCATACCCTTCATTTCTTTTATTTGCTTTGCAAACGTGTAGCCATGATTCAAACCTAACACCGCAATCTGCATCGTACTAGTCTCCTTTTAGCATACTAGTATACAAGTCTTACATCGCGTATCATTGCTTTATTCAGCTTGTGCTACAAAGTAATCCTTATACTTTTCCATAATCTCGTCATAGTGATGAAAAGCTTTCCCAAGATGCTGCTTCAGTCGCTTAACAACTCCGTTTGCATCATTTTGCTCAATCAAGGCAATTAATTCTTCATGATCGTGTATGATCCGCTTCATATCCCGGCTTTCAAAGAATTCCAAGTACCGAATTCGGTTTACATGCCCTCTCACCTGCCGCACAATCGCACTTAACGTCTCATTACCGCACATCTCTAAAATCTTATCGTGGAACATTTCATCATGCTGATAAAAACTATCTACATCCTTCTTTTCCGACGCAGCTCTTTGTTGATCTAATATATATGCTACATCTGTCTGAAGCCGTTTTGTCTGTAAAAGCGATGCATCCCACCGGCGAGCAGCTTCCTGAAACGCAATCACCTCCAAACTCTCCCGAACCTGAAACGCTTCTTGCACTTTTCTTTTCGAAATAAAACTAACACGGATACCTTTCTGCGGAATAACTTGCACAAAACCCTCGGCAGCTAATAAATGAATCGCTTCTCTGACAGGCGTTCTGCTTAAACCGAGCTCATCTGCAATCGCCGTCTCATAAATCATGTCACCCGGCTTGTGTTTCAACGTAATAATCATCGTATAAAGATGCTTATACACATCATGCGCCAACGTCTTCCGCTGAACAGGAAACTTATTCAATTTTATCAACTCTTTATCTGCCAATTTGTTTAGACAAAATAATACTAGTATACAAGCGGGAACATTTCTGTAGATGTTCTGCTCCATGCTTCACTGTATGCAACTGCCTATGAGATATTCCTGGATGGCAAGCCTATTTATACAAATCTTGAATTAAACAGGGGCTCCATTTAAAAGTGTGTTAATTAGCAAGATGACCCTTTCTCTATATGAGTTAAATTTTTCCTTTTAGAAAAAGAGCGCCCTAAATATATCCGATTGAGGTTGATTATTAATCAATAAAATGTTTTTCTTTTTCTGCAAATGTCATGTCTTCACTAGCGATTATTTGTTGAACATTTTCAGAAAGTAATTCAGAATGATTTGTTAAAGGGATAGCAATTTTTATTTTAGATATAGCATTTACCGACAATAGACTTGCAATAGGCGTCAATATTGAGGAGCTACGAACTATGGTGAACATTCATGGAATCTATATGCATTAACAGATTCCATATAGATATTCCTTGTCTTTATAAAAAGTGTACTTTTACACCTGCATCTACTTATTGCAATAAGTGTTATAATTTAGTGCTTGATTGGGAAAATCAATTGTATTAACTTATATTTTGGGAGTGAGAATGATGAATGAGAATATTGAGGATATTAATTACAAAGAAGTAATTGAATATTCCCTAGAACCGCTAATAGTACATTCACAACTGAAAATAATTTATATAAACAAAGCAGCTGAAGTCTTTTTCAGAGCATCTAGGGAAGAAGTAATTGGACAGAGTCCTTTAGTTATATTTAAAGATACATCTAAACCTGCAATTACAAAAAGAATATCCGGAGCTTACAATAAACCAGCAGAAATTATTGAAGAGACAGTATATAGAATGGATGGCACATCTGTTGACGTTGAGTTATATTGTCATCCAATTAAAATAGGTAATATAAAAGCTATCCAAACTTATGTGAGAGATCTTACAGAGAAAAAACAGCTAGAAAAAATACAAGGAGAAATTAATAATAAGATAAATGAACTCACTGCTACAATTGTGCCTCTACTAGGCGGTATAGCAGTTCTTCCCTTGTCAGGAGCGATAGATCAAGACAGGGCAACCAAACTCTTACAGCTTGTACCTGAGAATGTGAAAAAGCATAAAGTCAGCAAATTAATTATTGACTGCTCCGGTATTCACAAGATTGATGCCTTAGTTACTGATTACCTTTTTAGAATTAACAATGTACTAAATTTACTTGGAGTGCAGACCATTATAACAGGCTTAAGACCTCAATTAGCTATTAATGTTGTAGAACTTGGAATAAATTTAGAAGGCATAATTACTTTTTCAAGTGTTATGGATGCATTACGCTTTTCAGGTGTAGAATATACAATTAAATGACTAGCAGGTAGAATTCTTTTTGAGTGAGTTCATCGAGCTATCACAACGTTAAGAAGGAACAAAATGTTATTGTAAAGGGAGAAAAATTGAAACACAATTCACCGAGTTTCCTATCATTCAAGGGGAAATCAAAAATTTGGGAAAGTTAATAAGTTAGAGGGGAATGCTAAGTGCACAAAGCTGAAAAGAAACTAATATATAGGGAACTAGTCCGGTTAAGGTATGACTTAGAACGATGCCAGATGAATACCATCTGAATATTAAACAAGATATCCTATTATTAATAAGAGCAATTCGATATAAAGGTAAAAAATAACTCTCCATTTTTAAAAGAGAGTTATTTCAACGCAAAATATAATGATTCATGGCAATTTGTGATGAATGAGTAGTTTTAACATGAAAGTTAATACCAAATAGGCTTGCAGTCTGAGCTACTTCTCGTCTTCATTTTTATTACACAATCTTGCTATCTTTGCGAAATAGACTATTGTAAACGTAATAAAAGTAAATTTAACCTTAGTTTATACAAAAAAGCAATCCTCACGAAATAGCCTTCTTAAAAGATGGCTATTTAATTGGTAGTACGTAAAAAAGAACACAGAAAAAGTGTAGGATTGTACCCACAAGCACAAACAAGTGCCACACGGCGTGATGGTGCTTAAACATCTTCCACAAGTAAAATATACAACCTATTGTATAGGCTAATCCTCCTAATGCGAGGAGGGTAATTCCTTCATTGCTCATAGAAGCGTTTAAAGGTTTCCAAGCAAAAACGATCATCCACCCCATCACTAAATATAAAATGGTCGAGGTAAACAAATATCTCTTAACAAAATATGCTTTGAAAACAGTGCCAAATATAGCAATTCCCCATACTATTCCGAACAAAGTCCACCCTAGTCGTCCATTCACTGCAACTAACATAAATGGTGTATATGTACCAGCAATGAAATGATAGATAGAAGAGTGGTCCAGTATCTCAAATATATCCTTAGCCTTTCCATCAGGGAAGCTATGCACGAGGGTAGACGATGTATAAAGCAATAGCATCGTTGCGCCGAAGATAGAAAAACTAACTATATGCCAAACAGTACCGTACATAGAAGCGCAAACTATAAGAATAACTAGAGCTGCTACGCTTAAAAGAGCTCCGATACCGTGTGTAATAGAATTAGATATCTCTTCCCCTTTGGAAAACTTGTGTGTACTAGCCAAATAAATTACTCCCTTCCTTACTGAGGATGATCTCCTGCAGCAACTGATAACTCACTAATATATTAGGAGGAGTCTCAGCTAACACTTAAAAAAAGTATTCAACTCTATCTTATCACTAAACAAGCAGTTTTACACTTAATTATTTACCTGGGGACCCTTGATCTCTTGCTGCCCGCACCATTTTTTCCGGGAAATATTTCTTGAAGAATCCTTGTTCTAGTGGGCAGATCATTAGTACCAATTCTCTAAATTACTTCCATTAAATTAGTCCTGGTGTCCCTAAGTTTTGGAACGCTGTCCAAGGTCCGTCTCCAATGCATTCTAATCAATGGATTTGTAAGTGCCCGAGTTAAAAATATTGCTGTAACCATCAACAAAATAAATTTTATAACTGCAGCTATGATGAAGTGTTGATTCAATCTGCTAATCAAATCTTTTACTTGGGCAGTACTTCTGAACATATATACGTATACTGAATCATTATCTTTTGTTATAAAAGGTGTTACTGTTGATAAATATTTTTCACTTCTGTCTGAAGCAACGTATTTTACGCACTCTCCAGATGGCTGCGAAAGATTTCCGAAATATCCTCCTTTTTCACTAGAGCTTTGATCATATCTGAAGTAAAATGGCACATTTGGATTGATTGTGTTGACTTCTACTAGAAAAGGTCTTCCTTTTTCTATTTGTTTAGAAATGTATTAACACAAAATATTTTACGCACTCAATCATAACTTACATAAAAGGTATGAAGAAAGTTGCGTAAGTATTTCTTTTTTTGTTCTCCCCCCGCATTATGCTCTATTGAATTAAATTTGGAGAATCTGTGCAGTTGTAAAGGAGTTTTATTATTTCTCCTTACCTCGGAATGCTAACAATGAATATTTCAGTCCCGATGAGGAAGAAAAATGCCTGTAAGTTATGAAGAGTGTTTAGCTGCTTGTATAGATTGCATGGAAGCATGTAATACTTGTTATGGTGCATGCTTACAGGAAGAACAAATCAAAATGACGGTAACGTGCATTAGAATGAATAGAGAGTGCACAGATCTTTGTGCTTAAAAATGAAACCTACAGGGAGCCGCAAGTACCTTCCATATGGTCTGCATGAACGATAACCTCATCTACGGGCACATAATTCCGATTTTCATATCCTTCTATTACCTCTTTTATAATCCATTTATGACTTAAATTCTTCCCCGTTATCTATCCTTGTATATGATATGCTGAGGTCTCATATGCACCTACAATAGATGCATCCGCACCAGCAGCCATTCCTTACATGGTTTGTTAATATAGCCGCTTTGGTATGTCGCCGGAAGTGGAATGATTCATATCATGATCCACGTGTGTATGATTATGGTCCGTATTTTTTTCATAACTGTTTTCAATTTCATTTAATTCATCATTGCCACAACCAGTCATTAGAAAAACGACGGTAGTAAATCAACCATTATTACTTTTTTATTTAACTATCTAATAATTTTGTTCATCATGATCATACTCCATTATACTTTGTTGCAAATACAACATAATTTCTTTACTATTGTATTTAGCAATTACTTTAGTAAGGGGGATTTAATATGAAAGAGGTTCTAAGAGAAATTGGTATGATTGCCAGGGCCTTAGATTCTATTAGTAATATAGAATTTAAAGAATATGAACTTTCTAAAGGGCAATACATTTACCTTGTTCGGATATGTGAAACGCCAGGAATAATCCAAGAGAAGTTAGCAGAAATGATAAAAGTAGACAGAACTACTGCAGCTCGTGCGATAAAGAAGCTTGCACTGAATGGCTTTATTGAAAGAAGAGACGATGAGAACAATAAAAAAATCAAAAGACTCTTCCCGACAGATAAGGGTTACAATGCTTACCAATTTATTAGAAGAGAAAATGACTTTTCCAATAAAGTTGCATTAAGTGGACTTACGGAATCAGAGGTAGATATTCTATTTAAACTTCTACAAAGAGTTCGAAAAAATACCGAAAAAGACTGGGAGTATGTAAAGAAAGGTAATAAAAGAATTTATTAATACAAAAGGAGATATAGTCCATGTCTATAAATATGATAAGATGCAACCATAAAGATTTAGATTTGCTACAGGTAATCAGTATTGAAACATTCAATGATACTTTTAAAGAGCAAAATTCTACTGAAAATATGAAAGCTTACTTAGAGAAAGCTTTTAATACGAAGCAATTGGAAAACGAGCTATCTAATGTCTCCTCAGCGTTTTATTTCATTTATTCAGATGATAAACTTGCTGGATATCTTAAGATAAATATAAATGAAGCTCAATCTGAGAAAATGACCGACGAGTCCCTAGAGATAGAAAGGATTTATATAAGGAATGATTTCCAAAAACAAGGATTAGGAAAATATCTTATAAACGAGGCCATAAAGATTGCATCATTACAAAATAAAAAAATAATCTGGCTAGGTGTTTGGGAAAAAAATCTGAAAGCAATAGAATTCTATAAAAAAAGCGGGTTCGTTCAAACTGGTTTTCATTCTTTTCATATGGGTGATGAAGAACAGATAGACTTGATTTTTAAGAGAACAATATAGTTTCAGTGCTAATGCTCATGTTTGCAAATTGCTTTCTTTTTAGACAAAAAAATAGCAAGGGCGGCAACTGCCAGAACCCTTGCTATCTCTGTATTTATTAGCGCGCTCGGAGGGATTCGAACCCCCGGCAGACGTGGTACCGGAAACCACCGCTCTATCCGACTGAGCTACGAGCGCATACGTATTTAATGTGACAACGATTATTATATCGTTAATCGCTTTTTCACGCAAGTCTTTTCATAGAAAAAGACCCGCCTGAGCGGGTCCTGTTTTATTACTTCGGATACACATACTGCGGTGCTGGCTGCAGTTCCTGCGGGCCGCCGTGTGCTTTTGGTTTAGATTCGTATTTGAATTCGCCGCCATCAGGAGCTTGTCCTGCTGCCCAGCTTCCCTCTTTGGAATCTTCGCCTTCTGAGAAGTTCAGCAGGCTGTGAGAGAAACCATCTGCTTCGAGCTCTTTCGGGAAGGAACCCGGTACGATAATGCCGTTTTTCTCTTCCAATTCACGTGCAGCAGCAATCCATTGGTTTTGGTGCATTGTGTCGCGTGCTAGCAAAAAGGATAGCATATCGCGGACACCTTTATCTTCTGTCATTTCGTATAGGCGCGCTACTTGCAGGCGTCCTTGCGATTCCGCATTAATATTGGAACGCATATCTGCGAGCAAGTTGCCGCTTGCTGTAATGTAACCTGCATTCCACAGTACACCGTTACTGTCTGCTGGACGAGGTCCCAAACCGGAAACGATGGCATGCTGCGGGTTCATACCGCCTAAAATTGCATTGATTACAGGATCCTTTGCTGCTTCTTCTTGTTCATTCACTGGTGCTCCATCCAGAAGACGGGCAATCATCGTTGCAATCATTTCGACGTGGCCGATTTCTTCAGCCGCTGTATCCATAATTAAATCTTTATATTTTTCTTCGCCGCGCGTACTCCAGCCTTGGAATAAGTATTGCATGGCTACCGTTATCTCACCATACTGTCCGCCAAGGATTTCTTGAATTTTTTTTGCAAATAGTGCATCTGGTTTATCTGGTTTTGCTGGATATTGCAGTACTTTCTGATGGCTAAACATATTATTCCTCCTATTGTAATGGTTGGTATGGTACTTGCTTTCCACTTAGCAAAATATTCTAAACCAACATTTTTACATGTAACCATAATGAAATATATACACTCGGCAGGAGAATTCCGGTTAAAAGTCAAACTTACAAAAGACAGTGCACCAACCGTTTACACGCTCTGAAACTGGGGAAGGATGGAATAGTCGAAAGAAAGTAGCTTTATCGTTTGACCTTTATTGACCTTTTAGGTAAGATAAGGTTAGTCATTACTTAGAATAATGAGCTCATATCCAAAGGAGGATCTATCATGAATCTAATCCCTACAGTTATTGAACAAACAAACCGAGGCGAGCGTGCTTACGACATCTACTCTCGTTTACTGAAAGACCGAATCATCATGCTAGGCAGCGCGATTGACGATAATGTTGCCAACAGCATCGTTTCCCAGCTGTTATTCTTAGCAGCAGAAGATCCGGAAAAAGATATTTCCCTATACATCAACTCACCAGGCGGATCCATCACTGCTGGTATGGCTATCTATGATACAATGCAGTTCATCCAGCCAAAAGTATCCACTATCTGCATTGGCATGGCTGCATCTATGGGTGCATTCCTATTAACTGCTGGTGAAAAAGGCATGCGTTATGCACTTCCTAACAGTGAAGTAATGATTCACCAGCCATTAGGTGGTACACAAGGTCAAGCTAGTGATATCGAAATCCATGCTCGCCGTATCATCGAAATGAGAAAGAAATTGAACGAAATCATGGCAGAGCGCAGCGGCCAGCCGCTTGAAGTAATTGAGCGCGATACAGACCGCGACAACTTCCTTACTGCTGAACAAGCTGTAAACTATGGCTTGATTGATAAAGTAATGGAAAAGAAACCTTCATAAAAACATAAAAATAGCCCTCCAGCTGTATAAGCTGGAGGGCTATTTATTTATCTCTCATGAATCACGAGTGTATCCGCGAATAAATCGTGTACGCCTTGTTTCTTTGGTGTAAAAGCTACTACGATATAAACGATAAACATCCAGAAAATGAAACGATGTATGAAGCGCCCGACACCTTCCCGGATAAATGTATCCAGCCAAGACAGCGGTTTACCGTCTTTACGGATGACACGCAGACCTAAGATCATCTTGCCCAATGTCTGTCCTCGCCATTTTGTCATCAATATGAAATAGGCGTAAAATACAATCCCGCTTAGAAATGCACTCAAACTCCAGAACCAAAGCGTTGCTTCCTGGAAGGATTCAATCATCGTGAAAGGCTTAACGAGAAAGCCTGTCAAACCAAATACGACAAGAAGATCTGCCAAGTATGCCCAGAAACGCATCCAGAAGCCTGCATAGCGTCGATGTTCTGCTGGTGCATCTTGCACTGTCGCACCGTGAACGCGATGCTCCTCTTCTTCTCTGTCCTCATATGTCCATTCCTGTTCCTCGATTTGGCTGACGGTTGAATCAAGAGGCGTTTGTTCATCTGGATGCACGTTTTTATCTTTATCCATACATAACGCCTCCTATTCTGCGTAAAGATACATAGCTTCAGGTGAATTCGATTTGCCCATCAGTTCCTTGATGCCGAGCAAATCTGTATCAGATACAAACAGCCCTTCAGCAGCTGTAGCCCAGAAAGATCCCATACCGAAGCCATCCCCTGTATATTCGAATACTTCCGCATCCTTAAGTCCTTGTTCTTCTTTCATCATCGCAATCGTGTCTTCTAAATCTCCTAAATCATCTACTAAGCCATTATCCAAAGCCTGCTTACCAGAATAAATTCGTCCATCGCCCAATTCGCGTACTTTGTCTTTCGCTATTCCGCGTCCATCGACAATGACCTGTACGAAATCAGCATACATATCATCGATGATTGATTGAAGTATAGCTCTTTCCTCATCAGTCATATCTCTTGTTGCAGACATAATATCTTTATGCTCTGCACTTTTGATTACTTCTTGTTTAATACCAATTTTATCTGCAAGCTCTGCATAGTTTACCGTCGACATAATAACCCCAATAGAACCAGTTATGGTTGCCGGGTGCGCTACAATCTTATTAGCGCTTGCCGATAAATAATAGCCGCCAGACGCAGCTGTGTTGGCCATGCTGATATATACTGGCTTGCCGTATTCTTCTTGAATTTCAACGACTTTGTCATGAATCTCAGCACTTTCAACGACGCCGCCGCCTGGGCTGTTCACTTCAATGATGACACCGCCAACTGTATCATCCTGCCCTGCCGCTTCCAATCTTTCCAGAAACGTATTGTGATTGTATGTAGCACTGCCTAATATAGATGACGATTCTTCTCCTGTATCTTGGATGGTACCTTCGACATGCAGTACCGCAATCCGGTTCATCGGATTTCCATCTTCCATTATTTCTTCACTCATTAAGGAGGTTCCGGCTGCAGAATTAAATGCTTCTGTAAAATTGCTATTGATTATTGAGAACAAAGTTTGGAATCCTATAGAAACAATAACCAGCAGTCCTGCAATCAGAATTGCCCACCAACGTTTTGCGTTCAAATTATAATCTCCCTTCTATCCTGTTAAAAATGTTACACTACAAGCCTACACTAGGATAGCACCTATTACCACAATTTAGCAAAAAAAGCCCTGAATTATTCAGGACTTTTTCTGCTAAAATCAGCTGGCTGCTGAAGGAGCTGTGATGAAGGCGGTAAGTTCTTTCATAGCTTGCGCTTCATCTGCTCCGTCGATTTTCAAGGTAATCAATTCATCCTGGGCAATTGCCAGGCTCATTAATCCCATGATGCTCTTCGCATTGACCGACTTGTTCTCTTTTTCTAAATAAACTGAAGCGTGAAAACGATTGGCTTGCTGCACAAAGCTCGCTGCAGGTCTGGCCTGCAAGCCAGTATCCAGGGTGACGCGTAACGTTTTTTGAATCACATGTGGATCCTCCCATCTTTCAAGTAAGCGCTACCAAATACAATGAAAAAGAAAACACCCATTAGAGTGTCTTCTAAGTATACCACAAGCTATATATGCTTCATACCTGCTTATGCTTTTTTAACAGATGTCCCATTTCGCAGTCTGTCAGCGAACTCATCAATCTTACGCAAGCGGTGGTTGATACCTGATTTACTAATCTTTCCTGTCGAAACAAGCTCTCCAAGCTCTTTTAACGATACATCTTGATGCTGTACCCGAAGTTCAGCTATTTCCTGCAGTTTGTCAGGCAGCGCTTCAATCCCTACCGTATTTTTGATTAAGTTTATATTCTCCACCTGACGGAAAGCAGCGCCAATCGTCTTATTTAAGTTGGCTGTTTCACAGTTTACAAGCCGATTAACCGAGTTGCGCATGTCACGGACAATTCGCACGTCCTCAAACTTAAACAATGCGCTATGGGCACCAACAATATTAAGAAATTCCGTAATCTTCTCTGCTTCCTTTAAGTACGTAATATAACCTTTACGGCGCTCGGTACAGCGTGCATGCAGGTCGAAACTGTTCATCAGCTCACAGAGTGCATCACTATGATCGCTATGTGTATGGAATATCTCTAAATGATACGAAGATGTTTCCGGATTATTAACCGAGCCACCAGCTAGGAAGGCTCCGCGTAAATAGGCTCTGCGCTTCTCCGCTGTTTCGGTAAACGTGGAACTGATGGTGCGGATAAAGGTAAAATGATTTTCCAGAATCTCCAAGCTGCGCAGCAAACTCTCTACTTCTTTCGTCAATCTGACAATATACACATTGTTTTTCTTCAGTTTCATTTTCTTCCGCACGAGCAGCTCAATCGGATGCTGATAAATTGATTTTAACAGCGTATAAATACGCCTGGCAATTGCCGCATTCTCAGTCTGGATATCCAGTGTGTATTCCTGTCTCGAAAAGGATACAGATCCATTCATCCGAATCAGAGCAGCGAGCTCACTTCGCACATCCGTCATCTCGATCGGTATGTTCGTCAATTCTTTTTTTATTTCTGATGCAAAGCTCATGATGTTCCCCCCTTCTCAGCGCCTAATCGCTATTACAGTATGTCGTAAAGCAGTTTTGCTATTTTATGTGTATCATGGCGCAGTTTGCGCTGATGGTGATCAATGATGTCGGCTTCGATTACTTCAAGGCCTAAAGCTTTCAACCGCTCAATATCATAAACCACAGGAGCTGCGTGCTCCTCTGCGTAATTCTTTCGGATGTCTTGTTCGATTCGGCTATTATTCACAACAATTGCCGAAACGATGTCCGCGCCAATGTGATTATGAATTGCTTCGATATGATCTCCTGCTGTATAATTTGTCGTCTCGCCGAATTGTGTCATCACATTGCATACATAGACAACTTTGCCACGTGCTTCTCGCAGCGCATGCTCAATCTCCGGTACAATCAAATTGGGCATCACACTCGTATAGAGACTTCCTGGACTAATGACGATTAAATCAGCCTGTCTGATTGCTTCAATTGCACCTGGTAAAGGTGTCACAGGCAGCGGACTGACAAACACACGTTTAATTTGTTTATTTGCAAGCGGAATATTCGACTCACCTGTCACAATCTCCCCATCTTCCATTTCTGCATGGAGCACAACATTCTGATTGGCGATAGGATAGATATTTCCTTTCACTTTCAGCACCCGTGAAATCTCTTTAATACCGTTATAAAAGTCGCCAGAAATGGATGTCATCGCAGCAAGCAGTAAATTTCCCATGGAGTGCCCCGATAAGCCAGTTTGGCCAGTGAAGCGATGCTGAAATAAATCAATCAGCATTGGCTCCGCTTCCGCCAATGCTGCAATCACATTTCGGATATCTCCTGGTGCCGGCATGGCCAGTTCGTTTCGCAGTTTTCCGGAACTGCCGCCATCATCCGCTACTGTTACAATCGCTGAAAGTTCCACTGGCAGCTCTTTTAACCCTCGCAGCAAAACAGGCATTCCTGTTCCGCCGCCGATTGCGACCATTTTTTTCACCATCAGTGGCTCTTCCTTTCTACATCGCGATGTGTCACATGTGTCGCGTACGAATTACTGTATCGTTTTGCCAGATATTCTGCAATCGCGACGGAACGATGCTGACCGCCCGTGCATCCAATCGCAATGATAAGCTGGCTTTTTCCTTCCTTGCGGTATTGCGGCAGCATGAAGGTTAGCATATCCTCCAGCTTCTGCAGGAATGTATGGGTATCTGACCATTTGAATACGTAAGAAGAAACCGGCTCATCCAAGCCTGTTTGCGGTCTTAGATTCTCAACATAGAAAGGGTTTGGGAGAAAACGAACATCAAACACAAGGTCTGCATCAATTGGTATGCCGTATTTGAAACCAAAGCTCAGCATTTGAACAGTGAAGTCTTCATAATCAGCATCTTTGAAACGCTTCATGATTTTTTCCCGAAGCTTTTTAGGTTTCAATTCAGATGTGTCTACAATGTACTGCGCACGGCCTCGCATTTGATCAAGCAGCGCACGTTCCTGCTGAATCCCTTCAAGCGGAAGCCCTTCTGGTGCAAGCGGATGGGTTCTGCGTGTTTCTTTATATCTAGTCACGAGTACTTCATCTTTTGCATCTAAGAACAATACTTGCGGTTCCAGCCAATGCTCTTGCGATAGCTTGTCCAGTGCCTCGAACAACGAATCAAAAAATTCTCTGCCTCGCAAGTCCATTACGAGGGCCACTTTTTTAATATCATTTGAAGCGTCCCGCATCAGATCAAGAAAAGTCGGCAGCAGTGCCGGCGGGAGATTATCAACACAATAATAGCCCAAGTCCTCGAAGCTTTGGACTGCAACAGTCTTTCCTGCTCCGGACATACCAGTGATGATAACGAGCTTGGTTTCGTTCACTTGTTTCTCCATACGTATCCCCCTACTTTATTCTGAAGTCTTCGGATCCAGCTTTGCTTGCAGCAGCTCGCGATCCTCTGTGTAGACAAATGTACCGTACAAGGGCTCATCTGTTTTGAACACATGCGCAAAGATGTCCCGATCTCCCTCGGCCATTGGCAGGTCTTTTATCTTATCTATATCAATCCATTCCAGCTTGCCTTCCTGGCTCTCTTCAAGGAGTTCACCAGTATATTGATCAGCGAAGAAAGTGAACATCATCCACTCATGGACAACCTTCTCGCCATCTTTTATTAGAAAAGTAAATGTACCCCGAAGTTCCGGTTCATGGACAGATAATCCTGTTTCTTCGCGGAACTCACGAACTGCGGTTTCCTTAACAGATTCTCCTAATTCCATCTTTCCGCCTGGAGCTGAGTACCAGCCCTTACTTGGCTTTTTCAATAAGAGAACTTTGTCATCAACTGCTAAAATACAGTTTGCAACACGTTGCATGCTTCCACCTCTTTCTCTGTGTAAGTGGAGATGTCGATTCATTTTACACATCACTATATAGTATACTATTTCTGTTTGGGTTCAAACAGTATAATGTTTCCTCAAACTCTGCCAAAATTAGCCGATTATCTCCAATAAGCAAAAAAAAATGCATAGGTGCAAGGCACCTATGCCAATAACTAATTTATCTATTAAAAGGGGGTCAATTAGTTAAAGCCATTATAGCAAATGAATGTGTCGCCCGTGTTACAGCAGCATTAAGAATCATTTACAACATAGCCTGGCCTGCCTCTTAACCGATAGCGTTTAATTCTTCTTTCAGACTTTCCACATATGCTTGTGCAGCTTGAGCAGCAATACTGCCATCTCCTGTTGCTGTCACGATTTGTCGAAGTTCTTTGTCTCGGATATCACCTGCAGCGAAAATACCTGGTACATTTGTTTCCATGCGGTCATTTGTGTGAATATAACCAAGGTCATTCGTAATACCAAGCGATGCGAATGGCTCACTCAATGGCACCATACCGATATAAATGAACACACCATCAGCAGATTTTTCGTATTTCTCTCCTGTTACGTGGTTCAGCAATGTCACACTGCCTACTTTGTTGTTTTCACCATTGATTTCCTCAACCGTTGTATCCCAAATAAAATCAACTTTTTCGTTTGCAATTGCACGCTGCTGCAAAATAGGCTGTGCACGCAATTTATCGCGACGGTGTACAATTGTCACTTTGTCAGCAAAGCGAGTTAAATAAACCCCTTCTTCAACAGCGGAATCGCCGCCTCCGACAACAATCAGTTCGCGGTTTTTAAAGAAAGCACCATCACAAACAGCGCAATAAGAAACGCCGCGTCCGCTCAATTCATCTTCGCCAGGCACGCCGAGTTTCTTCCATTTCGCCCCTGTTGTAATAATAATTGCGCGTGTTTTGTACTCTTTGTTTCCAGCAATAATTGTTTTATATTCTTTGCCGTCTTTTACTTCCTTGATGTCGCCATAAGCATATTCCGCACCGAATTTTTTTGCATGCTCGAACATTTTATTGGAAAGATCAGGACCAAGAATAGAGTCATAGCCAGGATAGTTCTCTACATCTTCTGTATTTGCCATCTGACCTCCTGGAATTCCTCTTTCTATCATCAACGTATCAAGATTCGCACGAGATGCGTAAACAGCTGCTGTCATACCAGCTGGACCTGCTCCTGCAATGATTACGTCATAAATTCTTTCTTCAGTCATGAAAATGAACCCCTTTCGTCGTACTCAATCGTAGTATCTACGCATAAGCATATAAGATTCTATACGCTGCGTCCATCTATCTGCTTATACCTTAAGAAAGCCAATAAAAATCATCTTTTGACAGGTGTTTGAACCGGCGGCTTCCTTCTTTCCACAGCTTTTCCGCATAAGATCCGTTACCTGCTTTTTGGGCAGCCAAACTGAACCACTTATAATAGGAAGCATGTCCCTTCACGCGTCTTTTATCCAAATGAAGAAAGCGTTCAACTGCTTCTTCATAAAAGCCAGTTATAGAAAACGCACACGCAATGCGCAAGTGCTGTTCTTCATGAATCGGAAAAATATTTCGAAGCAAACGGAGATGTTCATCCCGTTGGTCCAAGTTACCTATTTCATGATAGAAAACAGCCAGATTCACATGTGTGTATACAGAAACATGCTCTGTCAGCAGAAGTTCTTCTTCCATTCGCACAGCTTGCTTTTTGTCGCCAGAAAAAAATAGCGCTTTGGCATATTCGTGTTTTGCCAGCATATGTTCTGGAAACAAGCTCATCATTTCCTCCAGAATCGGCAGGGCGAGCTGCCACTCTTCCCGCTCCAGATGATAAAATGCCGACTCTTGGAACATGATTAGCTCATCTTCTTCTTCTGTCGTCCACAGCTCGTCATCTTCCTCTTCTTCTTCTACATAGGAAAGCAGCTCTTGGGCCTGCTCATGAAAGTCTCCTTTTGGTTCCATCTTTAAATAAAGATTAGCGAACTTCTCAGCATCGTTCATATAACCAAGCTTAGAATAATTGTATGCAAGCATATAAAAGCATTCCGGGTAATTATCGTCATGTTCTTTAATAATGTCATCTAAAATATAAATTGCTTTATGGAAAGAACCGAGTTCCGTAAAAATAACCGACTTCTGCAAGTGATAAATCACTTCCGCCGGCTCCATTTCAATCGCTTTATTAAGCCATTTCATAGCTTTTTCCAGCTTACCGTTCTGATAGGCTTCGATGCCTTTTGTATAATAGAAATCTCCTTCTGGAATGAAGGGGATAATATTTGTCGATCGTGCCTGCTGCTCTGCTGGTTCCAGCGTTTGCATGTGTTTCCTCCTACTGCGTTAGATATCCCAAGAAGTATACCATATTTCCGTACTTGGTCCTACACTTGAGGATAAAAAAGACTGCCTTCCCTTATTGGGAAAGCAGTCTTCGAGCTGATGTGCCTTACACGGTTTGCAAGTCGTCTTCTTTCACTGGTACAACTGCTTCTTTGATTAATACATCCAATTCACGAGTGTATTCTTCTTTTTGTTCAGCAGAGTAGCCCAATGTGTTAGCCAAGTAATCGATAACAGCATCTTTGTGCGTACGAACATAGTTGATATCGAAGTATAGCGCGCCAGTACGGCGTATAAAGAAGTCTACAGGTTTGAATGTGAGCTCTTCTTCAATTGCATAACGTAATTGCGCGAATACAAGCGGATCAATGTTAGCTGCTTTTGCTTCATCTTTCAATGTTTCAAAGCGTACGAAGATTTTATCAACGTTCGCACCATAACGGCTTACTACTTTCAATGCATCTTCAGCAGATAGACCGATTGCTTTTCCTTCATCCACTTTGCGCTCTCTGAAGCGTTCAAATCCTTTGGAACCACCGACTTCACCGCCGGAAATCGGAAGGTTTTTCGTATCTGCTTTAGAATACAGAATCCCTTCTTCTTTCTTGAACTGATCCGCTACAAGATTTACTGCTTCGATAGCCATTTTACGGTAACCTGTCAATTTACCGCCTGCCATGGAAATCAAACCGCTGTCAGAAACGAAGATCTCGTCTTTACGAGAGATTTCACCAGGTTTTTTGCCTTCTTCCTGTACAAGCGGACGAAGACCTGCCCAGCTGGATTCAACATCGTCTTTAGTAATCTCTACAGTTGGGAACATGTAGTTAATAGAATCGATGATATAATCACGATCTTCCACTGTCATAACAGGATGCTTGATATCACCTTTGTACGTTGTATCTGTTGTACCTACATACGTTTTGCCTTCACGCGGAATTGCGAACACCATGCGGCCATCTGGTGTATCGAAGTAAATAGCCTGACGCAATGGGAAGCGCTCGTTATCAAATACCAAGTGCACACCCTTAGTCAGATGCAATGTTTTACCTTTTTTAGAGCCGTCTTTTTCACGAATTGTATCTACCCAAGGACCGCCTGCATTGATTACTTTTTTCGCAAAGATGCGGTGCTTATCGCCTGTAATTAAGTCTTCTGCTACAACGCCAGTCACTTTGCCGCCAGCATCATAGATGAACTCTGTAACTTTCGTATAGTTAATCGCGTTAACGCCTTTTTCAACTGCTTTTTTTAATACTTCCAATGTCAGACGCGCATCATCCGTTTTGTATTCTACATAACGGCCGCCCCCAAGAAGGTCTTCAGATTTAACCAAAGGTTCTCTTGAAAGTACTTCATCACGAGACAGCATCGTACGACGCTCTGCTTTTTTAACACCTGCAAGATAGTCATAGACACGCAAGCCAATGTTTGTTGTGAACGGACCGAAGTTACCGCCTTTGTGGAATGGAAGCAGCATCCATTCTGGTGTTGTTACGTGAGGACCGTTTTCATATACAATTTCACGTTCTTTCCCAACTTCTGCTACCATTTTCACTTCGAACTGCTTTAAGTAACGCAATCCGCCGTGTACTAATTTTGTAGAACGGGAAGATGTACCTGCCGCAAAATCTTGCATCTCAACAAGACCGACATTCATTCCGCGCATTTTTGCATCTAAGGAAATACCAGAACCAGTGATTCCGCCACCAATAACAAGTACATCCAAAGGTTTATCTGTTAAGTTTGCATAGATTTCGTTACGTTTTTTACTAGAAAATACAGTCATGCATGAACACTCCTTTTTAGATTCAGCGCTCCCTTATATTTCTATACCCCAATAATGTAGAAGTCATGTATAGAAAGCAGAAAGAGACCGCAAATAATCCATACAATGTATAGATATTCACGGTCTCTCCAATGTCTCGGGCCGAATCATTAACTTGTAAAATCAGTATACCACGTTCGGCCGGACTTGAAAAGTTATATTACTTGAAACTACGTGTCGCTTCCACAGCTTTTTTCCAGCCTGCGTAGAGCTGATCTTTTTCTTCTTTGGAGCGGTTGGGTTTGAACGTGCGATCTATCTGCC
This sequence comes from Terribacillus aidingensis, assembly GCF_900215625.1. Taxonomy (GTDB): domain Bacteria; phylum Bacillota; class Bacilli; order Bacillales; family Amphibacillaceae; genus Terribacillus; species Terribacillus aidingensis. Next base: position 932,573 of record NZ_OBEK01000001.1, on the reverse strand, counting down.
ATTTGTTGGCGATATCTTCGCGGCTCTCCCAGTAGCCGACAGCTAAACCAGCCAGGTAGGCAGCACCTAATGCTGTTGTTTCCTGAATGACTGGACGCTCTACATCGACATCAAGCATATCACTTTGGAATTGCATGAGGAAGTCGTTTTTCACGACGCCGCCATCAACGCGAAGCTGCTTCACGTCAATACCGGAATCCTCAATCATAGCATCCACAACATCTTTCGATTGGAATGCCAAGGATTCTAGCGTTGCACGCGTGATATGTGCATCCGTAGTACCACGTGTGATACCAAACATTGCACCACGTGCATCACTATCCCAATACGGTGTACCAAGACCTACGAACGCCGGTACCACATAAACACCGCCATTATCGGTAACACTAGTTGCAAGGCGCTCACTTTCAGGAGAAGATTCAATAATCTTCAGGCCGTCACGAAGCCATTGAATAGCAGATCCTGCAACAAAGATACTTCCTTCAAGCGCATATTCTACTTTTCCATCAAGTCCCCAAGCAATTGTCGTTAACAAACCGTGATCCGATTTAACAGCTTCCTCACCTGTATGCATAAGAACGAAACAGCCTGTTCCGTACGTATTTTTCACCATACCTGGCTCATAGCAAGCTTGACCGAACAACGCTGCATGCTGGTCACCAGCAATACCTGCGATTGGCACTTCTTCACCAAAGAAATGATAATCGATTGTGTTTGCGTACACTTCAGAAGAAGCTTTTACTTCTGGAAGCATTGATTTCGGAACACCAAGGATATCAAGAAGCTCATCATCCCACTTCAATTCATGAATGTTGTACATTAATGTACGAGCTGCATTGGAGTAGTCCGTAACATGTGTTTTACCGCCGGAAAGCTTGTGCACGAGCCATGTATCGATTGTACCGAATAACAAATCGCCATTTTCTGCTTTTTCACGAGCACCTTCGACATTATCTAAAATCCATTTTACTTTAGTACCGGAGAAGTAAGCGTCCAGCAGAAGACCTGTTTTCTCACGGAATAAGTCATTGTGGCCTTGTTCTCTCAGTTCATTAACGATATCAGCTGTTTGACGGGACTGCCATACAATCGCTTTATAGATTGGACGTCCAGTATGTTTATCCCAAACAACAGTTGTTTCACGCTGGTTCGTAATCCCAATAGCGGATACTTGTTTAGCGTCAATGTCTGCTTTGCGAAGTACTTCTGCCATACAAGCAGAAATGGATGTCCAGATTTCGTTTGCATCGTGCTCTACCCAGCCAGAATGCGGGAAGAACTGTTCGAATTCTTTCTGCGCTGTTTCGACAATATCACCATTGTGATTGAAGAGAATTGCGCGCGAGCTTGTTGTACCTTGGTCAAGCGCCATAATAAATTTTTCCATTATTTAATCCCCCTTGTTTTTGCTCCACTATTATTTGCAGCTGCTTCCGCATTTGCTTTCACAAGTTCCCCTCGGACAGCAACAATAACGATAACTACCATGACAGCAGACATGATCCAGAAACCTATTTGCATATCGTTCTTGAAGAATGCGAGATAGAAGAATGCACCGTATGCACCGCCTAGCAACGGACCTACTACTGGAACCCATGCATACTTCCAGTTCGATGAGCCTTTGCCTGGAATCGGCAGCAAAGCATGTGCAATACGCGGGCCTAAGTCACGAGCTGGGTTGATGGCATATCCAGTCGGACCGCCAAGCGCCATCCCGATAACAACAACGAGTAAACCAACCAGCATTGGATTGAATCCTTCTGCTAAAGAGTTGCCTCCAATGAATAGGATACCAAGCATTAGGGCAAAAGTGCCAATGATTTCTGTCAGCATATTTGAAACCGGACTGTCGATTGCCGGATCTGTAGAAAAGACGGAAAGCTTTGCCATCGGGTCAGACGTTTTCGCCCAATGCGGCAAGTACACTAAGAATACGAGTATTGCTCCTAGGAATGCTCCAAGCATCTCACCAGCGAGGTAAGTCGGAACTTGCCCCCATGTAATATCTCCATTGATTGCCAAACCGAGTGTCACAGCCGGATTTAAATGAGCTCCGGAAAAACCGCCAACTGCATATGCACCCATTGCTACTGCAAGACCCCACGCAATTGTGATGGTAATCCAGCCTGTTCCTTCTCCCTTTGACTTGCTCAGATTACTTACCGCTACTACCCCTCCGCCGAAGAGTATTAGTACCATTGTACCGATTGTTTCGGCTGCGAAGATACTCATTGTATTGTCCCCTTTGTTGATATTTTTTGGAGAGCGCTTTCATAAAGCTTCCAAATTAACGGCATCCCTGTGTATTCTTAGAAAATAACTGCATGCAATCTAAATATATTGTTAGGAAGCGCTGTCTTTTTGGATATGAAAAATCCATTACCAATATAACATAGACAGCCTATGGCTTTCTAATAAAAAGGTAATGGATTCTCCGCATCTCCGATCATTGATATTAACTTATAGGTAGACTTTACACCTAATTGAAAGCGTTGTCAACAACTTACCACAAACTTTTTTTCGAGGTGGAGACTGCCGTTGCACCCGCTTCCAATGCTGCTTCGATGTGTTCTGAGCTGCGAATCAGACCTCCAGCTATAACTGGAATGCGTGTATTCTCGGCTACTTCTTTTATCATATGAGGAATTAACCCCGGCAGCACTTCGATATAATCAGGCTGTGTCTTCTTAATGAGTGAAAGATTATGATTAAGTGCATGCCCATCAATCAAAAATAAACGCTGCACTGCGGTTATCTTATATTTTTTAGCTGCATTGATTACATTCGTACGCGTTGAAATCACGCCATCCGGTTTTAAACGCTGACAGACAAAATCCATTCCGGCATCATCTGTTTTCAGCCCTTGAATTAAATCCACATGCAAAAATACTTTCTTTCCCGCTTTCTTTGCATATTTGATCTGGGAAGGAAGCTGTGCAATTCTTGTTTCGAGCAAGACCATCATCTTCATATCTTCTCGCTGCAGCAATTCATCAAAATCTCGTTCATTCCGTGCAGCAGGCAAAATCCGCTGTCCTAAATCCATGTTATTCCTCCTTATAAAACAAGCAGACACACTAAGTTGTCTGCTTGTTCTTGCGTTGTTCTGCTGTATAAATAATTTGCATCGGATTGCCGCCGACCATCGCACCAGGCGGCACATCCCGGTTTACAAGTGTTGCAGCCGATACGACTGCTCCATCTCCAATCGTAACTCCCGGAAGAATCGTCGAATTTGCACCGATCATAACATTGTCTCCAATAACGACATCGCCGAGCCGGTATTCTGCCGTCAAGTATTCATGTGCAAGAATCGTTGTATTATAACCGATAATGGTATTTCTGCCGATTGTGATGCGCTCCGGATAAAGAAAATCCGGAACGACCATGACAGCCAAAGCTGAATTCTTCCCAATCTTCATCTTGAGCATGGACCGGTACAGCCGATTCTTTACACCGAGAAAAGGGGTGTAACGCCCAATCTGGATTACGACGAAGTTTTTGACTACTTTCCAAAAAGAAATCGTCTTGTATAGCTGCCAAAGGGAATTTGGTCCTTTAACGGGATAACTTTCCGTTTTCCGCATCTGCTTCTTCCTTTACAATCTCCAGTAGGTCACGCATATCCTCCAGCATATAATCTGGTTTGTATGCTGCCAGCGTTTGTTTGCCTTTAATTGACCAAGCTACTCCCGCGGCCTTCGCACCAGCATTTTTACCAGATTCGATATCATGGTAATTGTCACCAACCATAATTGCTTCCTCCGGTGTGCTGCCAAGTGCCTCCAGCGCCTTTAAAACCGGTTCAGGATGTGGTTTGGGCTGACTGATATCATCATACCCGATAACGACATCAAATAGTCCACCCAGTCCGCACACACTGATACCGCGTTCCGCCGTCTCCCGGATTTTTGTTGTGACAATCCCCAGCTTAAAGCCTGCCTGTTTTAACTGCTGTAATGTTTCCGTTACATAAGGATAAGCTTTCACATAATTGTCGTGATGTTCCAAATTATGTTTCCGGTAAGCTGCAATCATCTCATCCGCGCGTGCCGGATCGATATTCTGAAAAACATCCTTGAGCGGCGGTCCGATAAACGGAAGCAATTCCTCCTGCTCATATTTCCGCCCTGTAAAATGCTCCAAGGTTGCTGTATAAGAAGCTAGAATAAGTGTATTGGACTCAATTAACGTTCCATCCAAATCAAATAATAATGTCGTAATGGGCATGAAGAGACCGCCTTTCTACTTTTTGTCTTTGTAACGAGGCGTATTCGCCCCCGGGCGACGCCGGATAATACAAATAATTACGGCTAGTACAATACCGATAATCGAAATAACCTGTGCCGCACGTAATCCCTCTGCTACTAGACTATCTGTACGCATTCCTTCTATGAAGAAGCGTCCGAAGCTGTACCAAGCGAGGTAGAACAAGAACATTTCCCCGCGCTTCAGATTTACTCTGCGTAAGAGCAGCAAGATGACGAACCCAAGAATATTCCATAATGATTCATAAAGGAAAGTTGGATGATACAGAACCCCATCAATACACATTTGATTGTTAATAAAATCTGGCAGATATTGAATGAAGTTTTGGTAAGCTTCTTGTGAAACAGGACCACCGTGCGCTTCTTGGTTCATAAAGTTACCCCAGCGTCCAATTCCTTGTGCAAGAATCAAACTTGGCGCCGCGATATCTGCAAGCTTCCAGAAAGAAATTTTCTTCACACGGCAGAAAATAAGGGCTGTAATAACAGAACCAATTAAAGCACCATGGATGGCGATACCGCCCTCCCATATTGCAAACACTTTCCAAAATGGACCATTGGCGTAATTTTCCCATTCAAAGGCAACATAGTATATTCGTGCACTAATAATGGCAATTGGAATAGCGAAAACTAGAAAATCAACAAATGTATCTTTATGTAATCCTAATCTTTTGGATTCGCGGATTGCCAGCCACAGTCCTAAGGCAGCTCCTAAAGCTATAATGACGCCGTACCAATAGATTGTAATGGAACCGAGCTGCAAAAACACCCGGTCCAATGCTTGTCCTTCACATATTTCCATTTGTAGAGTCGCCTCCAACATCTTGTCCGTTCTCAATCATTTTCGTGAGCCGCTGTGAAAATTCCTCTGCTGCGTTTACACCCATCCGTTTCAAACGGTAGTTCATGGCAGCAACTTCAATGATGACGGCTAAGTTACGTCCAGGCCGAACAGGAACGGTCATCTTCGGCACATCCACATCCATGATTTTCATCGTTTCTTCATCCAGACCAACTCTGTCATATTGTTTAGATTGATCCCATGTCTCCAAGTTCATGACAATGGAAATTTTCTTATGGCTGCGCACCGCTCCAGCACCAAACAAAGTCATCACGTTAATAATACCTAAACCGCGAATCTCCAGTAAGTGCTCAATCAAAGTAGGTGAATTACCAATCAGCGTATCATAATCTTCCTGACGAATTTCCACGCTATCATCAGCTACCAGACGGTGCCCACGCTTCACGAGCTCCAATGCTGTTTCACTCTTTCCAACGCCGCTTTGCCCAGTTATGAGAATACCAATCCCATAGATATCAACCAATACCCCATGCACTGCTGTAAATGGTGCAAACTTCGCTTCGAGGAAATTGGTAATTCGGCTGATTACTCTTGTCGTCTTATGTGGAGAGCGCAAAATCGGAACACCTGCAGCTTGTGCTGCTTCCATCATTTCTGTTGGCACCTCTTGTCCCCTCGTAATGATTAGAGCTGGTGTTTCCTCTGCACATAGTTTCAGAAAACGGTCTTTCTTTTGTTCTGTTGTCAGTTCCTCCAGAAATGAGAGCTCTGTTTTCCCGAACAGCTGCAGTCGATCTTTTGGATAATATTTGAAATAACCTGTTAATTCTATACCAGGACGGGAAATATCACTCATGAAGATTTCTCGCTGAACGCCTGCTTCTCCCGTCAACAATTCCAGATTGAAACGATCTAATAAATCCTGAATGACTACTTTTGTCATACGAACCCTCCATCCTAACAATTCTTGTTTATTCTAGCATATTTCCTCAAACGATAGATACCGAGGCATAAAAAAAGCCTTGCAGCTTCATGCTGCAAGGCCTCTCAATCTGTGATGCGGTCACGAATGAGCCAGTTGAGTATAAGATTCAGCAGCGCAAGGATAATGGCTGCAATGATTGCCGTCCCGAAGCCATCTATGACAAAATCTTCTCCAATCAGCCCCTGTGTAATCATTAATGTAATGGCATTAATGACAAACAGAAACAAACCGAAAGTGACAGCTGTTAGCGGGAGCGTCAGGACAACAAGTACAGGACGGACAATAAGATTTAATAGTGATAAAATAAAACTTGCCAGAATAGCAGTCCAGTAGCCATCCAAATAGAATGCATCAAACAGATGGGCTACAATAATAAGTGATACGCCATTCAGCAGAAGTGTCAAAATCCATTTAAGCATAAACTTCCTCCTCTTACGGCAGCACCCAGACAGACCCCGTTTTCGTGTTCGCTTCCAAATGCAATTTTTCATGCGCAGCAGGATACGTCTCAAATTTTAGTGCCTTCTTGACGACTTCCTTTGCTTCTTCAATCACAATATATTCATCCAAATCACAATGCAGCGAGCCGATATTCGTAGTTATCCGCCCATTCAGCGGAATAGCCGCTAATGATTTTAAGCGAATACTGCCGTTGGTCGCCTTAAAGAACGCACTGTCCGGATCTTGGTTATGCCATTCGCAATGTATGCTTCCATTGAAAGTCTGTGCATCCAGCTTGCGGAAGCTGCCTTCTAGACGAAGCGAGCCATTAACAGATTCACAAAGCAAATCCTTTGCGAACACTTGCTTCAGCTTAATACTGCCATTAGATGTCTCGGCACTCACAATCGAGCCGCCTCCCCCTTGCAAATCAATGTTTCCATTCGTCGTTTTGCAATACATCGTCACGCTGCTGACAGAATCCGTACGAATCGTGCCATTGAATGTTTTCATAATACATTCATCATACACAGCTTCTGGCACGTATAAGGTGATGTCCGGCTTGATTCGTTTATCCTGAAGGGAAAACTGCAGCTTACCGTCTGATACAGCAAAATAAGCCTTGTCGATGAACCGCTTCCGAGCAGCTTGTTCATCTTCCTCTGAAAAGACCTTTGCCTTTGTTTCCAGTCTAGCCAACGGTTCATTCCAACTTTTAATCGTTAAAGAACCGTTATAAATTTTAAGTTCCACTTTCCTGAATAGCTCATCTGTCTGAAAAATATGATCTACTGTATAATGATCACCAAAGTTCAAATCCAAATCAGCATTCTTTATTTTAGTGAATGCTTGCTGCACGTATTGCAGCACCTTAGGCCCGACTGGCTTTCGCTTAGCAGTCTTGGCGGTACGCTGCGACTCAGATTCTTTCCCAGCTGATATTAACTCCTGCACGACTGGCTCTTGCTTCTGTTCTTTCTTTTCCTCCAGAACAGCACCAAAGGCACGTTCATCCAGTGCGGCAAGCTGCAATTCTGCTTCCTCTGCAGTCAGATTTCCTTCTTCCAGCTGCTTCAGGATACGCTTTCTCTCTGTTCTCATACACAGCCTCCTTTTCACATATACGGATTATATGCTTTTGAAGTTCCAAGTATAGAAAGTCTCTTCTTTAAAATGCTCCATCGCGATTGCTTCCATGTTTTCTTCGGTTAGCTGTTCACCAGTAACGTTTCCAAGCACACCTTGTGCCTGGGATGCATGGCAAAGAATCGCCTTCACTTTTGTTTTGACAAACGGGCGAATGTCTTGCACTATGTCAGGTTTCCCAAGGATCTCTTGGTAGCCGCGCATGAATGCTTGCGCCCAAACAGTCGGCCGAATGCTTTCATCCATCTTAGAAACTGCATCAATCGCTGCTGCGCCAAGTGCATTATGATCTGGGTGTACAGCATATTCTGGATAATGCGTAATGACTAATGACGGTTGAATCTCATCAAGAAAACCTTTTAAATTTTCACTTACTTTTGAAAGGTCCTCAAATTCTAGTACCTTATCGCGGTAACCAAGCATTTTCAATTCCACATCCATAACTTTGCAAGCATCCTGCAATTCCTTTTTGCGGATTTCCGGCAGAGATTCGCGTGTTGCAAATGTCGGGTTCCCCATATTACGGCCCATTTCGCCTAGTGTACCGCACAGATATGTAACCGGCACACCTTCTTCTCTGAACTTGGCAATCGTACCAGCTGCTCCGAAAGCTTCGTCGTCCGGATGCGGAAAGATGACTACTACGTGTTTTTCCATGATTATTGCTCCTCCTTAGAACGCTGTCTCGCTTATTTCCAATGCAACCATCAAACGACCTTCTCGATCATGACCCGCCATCAGCAAACGATTTTTATCGTCCATTTCCCAGGCATTGAGTCCTTCTGCATATACCCAGCCGTTTTCTGTTTTCAGACCAACACGGTATGCAGTGCCTGCACCTTTAATCTTGCCGTGTTCATACGTCACTTGTGCATTGCGGATAAATGCTCCTACATTGTACGCTTTTTCATTTACATGATTAGCATATGCACCATTTGTCGTTTCAAGATGTATAAACACTTTTTTACCAGCAAATTCATCTATATGTTGTTGCACTTCATTTATATCAATTGGCTTCAACTTAAGTCGCTCCTTCCAAGCTATATCTAAACAAATATTTTACTACAAATTCAAATGGAATGCTCCTAATGTTGTTTAAGGGTGAAATTATAACCAAAAGAGAGCTGACTTGACTTGTCCAGGTTAGGAAACTCATACAGTTCTCGTCACGACTTATAAACATTAACTAAAATATAAGTCTTCAATTTTCTTCTTGTTTATTTCTTTTGTTAGATCCACAAAATACGCGCTTTGCCACTGCTGTGTTTTAGATGCATTTTTATTTAGGTCTGCTTCCCACTCGGGATACACTCTTATCGCCATCTTTCCTTTATTGTGTTCATCTCTTAAAACACCCTTTTTATATAGAATTGCTTTTGGGAAGATAAATTGACCTTTAAGATGACAATCCATAATAGTGACGACGACCTTTTCTGGACTTTCTTTATAGCAAAATGGCTGATTCTGGTTATTAGCGTTTTTCTCCCAAAAAACCACAAAATATCCTTTCTTGTCTGGCGTTAATTTAGCCCGCCGACTTCGAAATGCCAAGTGTCCGATAGAGAAGGTTGCCCCTTCATATTCCTCGTTCTGCGTTTCATAATGTATGTTATGTAACTGAACCTCTCCATAATCAGCTAATAATTTATCTATCAGTCTTATCGAGTGAAACACAAATTCCCCTCCCCCTACATTGCAGCTTCGTTATAAAATAAGACCCACCCGTGAAGGTGGGTCTTGCTGTATCAAATTACTTTTCTGCTACTTGTGTTGCATACTCTATTTCGCTGTTTGTTCGTTCTCGATCGCGTTCGAGTATTGGCTTCAAGTATTTTCCGGTGTAAGAAGCAGGCACTTCGGCTACAAATTCCGGGGTGCCAGTAGCTACGATTTCTCCGCCGCGGTCGCCGCCTTCTGGCCCGAGGTCAATGAGATAATCGGCTGTTTTAATAACATCCAGATTATGTTCAATAACAAGAACGGTATCACCGTTCTCCACAATCCGTTCCAGCACTTTTAGTAACCGGGCGATGTCATCCACGTGCAAGCCAGTTGTCGGCTCATCTAAAATATAGAATGTTTTTCCGTTGCTGCGCTTATGCAGTTCACTAGCTAGTTTTACACGCTGCGCTTCTCCGCCGGAAAGTGTTGTCGCAGGCTGGCCGAGTTTTACATATCCAAGCCCGACATCTGCAATTGTTTGCAGTTTGCGCTTAATTTTTGGAATGTTCTCGAAGAAATCCACAGCTTCTTCAATCGTCATATCCAATACATCCGCAATGCTTTTGCCTTTATACTTCACTTCGAGTGTCTCACGGTTATATCGCTTCCCGTGACATACCTCACACGGTACATATACATCAGGAAGGAAGTGCATTTCAATCTTGATGATGCCATCGCCGCGGCATGCTTCACAGCGTCCGCCTTTGACGTTGAAACTGAAACGGCCTTTTTTATAGCCGCGTACTTTCGCTGCATTCGTGCTGGCATATACATCCCGAATATCATCAAATGCACCTGTATACGTAGCCGGGTTAGAGCGCGGTGTCCGGCCAATTGGAGACTGGTCAATGTCGATAACTTTATCCAGATGCTCCAAGCCTTTGACTTGTTTATGCTTACCTGGCTTCTGCTTGCTTCTGTTGAGTTTCTGCGCCAGTGTTTTGTGCAGAATTTCATTTACGAACGTACTTTTACCAGAGCCAGATACACCCGTCACGGCATTGAACAAACCGAGCGGAATTTTAGCAGATGCTTTTTTTAAGTTATTTTCCTCAGCACCAATAACTTCGATAACACGTTCCATATCCGGTTTGCGGCGTTCAAATGGAAGCGGCACAAATTTCTTGCCAGACAAGTACTGTCCTGTGAGCGAGCGCTTATCTTTCATCACTTTAGCTGGTGTACCCTGACTGGAAATCTGTCCGCCATGTTCGCCAGCTCCCGGTCCTACATCAATCAGCCAATCGGCTTCCATCATCGTATCTTCGTCGTGCTCGACGACAATGAGCGTGTTACCCAAGTCACGCATCCGTTTCATCGTTTCAATCAAACGGTCGTTATCGCGCTGGTGCAATCCGATTGATGGTTCATCCAGTACATACAGAACGCCGGTTAATGCTGAACCTATTTGTGTTGCAAGACGAATACGCTGCGCTTCGCCGCCGGATAAAGTTCCTGCAGCACGAGATAACGTCAGGTAATCCAAACCAACATTGTTTAGGAAAGTAAGTCTGTCTACAATTTCCTTTGTAATCATGAAAGCAATTTGACGTTCTTTTTCATTCAGTTCAAGCTCTTCCATGAACTGTTTTACTTCCAATACAGACTGCTCGGTAACGTTGCTGATATGGCTGCCATTGATAAGCACTGCAAGCGACTCTTCCCGAAGACGATGTCCTTTACATTTTGGACATGGGCGTGTATTCATGTATTTCTCCATTTGTTCGCGAATGAAATCAGACGTCGTCTCACGGTAACGACGAGCGATATTTGTCAGTACGCCTTCGAACTCAATGTTGCTTTCACGCACTCTGCCAAAATCATTTTCATAACGGAAATAGATTTTCTCTTTTTTCTTTCCGTTCAGCAAGATATCCAGCTGTGACTCCGGCAGCTTGCCTACCGGTACATCCATATCAATACCAAAATGACTGCTGGCAGCTTCCAGCAGTTTCGGATAATATTGCGAACTAGTCGGTTCCCACGCTGCAATCGCTCCTTCGCGCAGGGTTAGCTCTTTATCCGGAATGACTAAGTCAGGATCAACTTCCAGTTTCGTACCCAAACCATCACAAGATGTGCACGCACCGAATGGGCTGTTGAAAGAAAACATTCGCGGTTCCAATTCACCGATAGAAAAACCGCAAATTGGACAAGCGTGATGCTCACTGAATAGCAATTCCTCCACGCCCATTACATCTACAATTACTCGGCCGTCTCCGAGTGTAAGAGCTGTTTCCAAGCTATCTGTCAAACGGCCTGTGATGCCTTCTTTAATCACAATCCGATCGACTACAACTTCAATGGAGTGCTTCTTCGTCTTCTCCAGGTTGATGTCATCTGAAATCTCCATCATTTCGCCATCTACACGAAGACGGATATACCCTTCTGCACGCAGCTTTTCCAGCACTTTGACATGCTCGCCTTTTTTACCGGAAACAACAGGCGCTAATACTTGCAGGCGGGATCTTTCCGGAAATTCAAGGATTCGGTCAGCCATTTGCTGAACAGATTGGGAACTGATCTCAATCCCGTGCCGCGGGCAAGTTGGACGTCCGACTCTTGCAAACAACAGACGCAAATAATCATAAATCTCTGTTACCGTTCCGACAGTGGAACGCGGATTTTTGCTTGTTGTTTTCTGATCAATACTAATTGCTGGTGACAGCCCTTCAATGGAGTCGACGTCGGGCTTGTCCATCTGGCCAAGGAACTGTCGGGCATATGCAGATAGTGATTCCACATAGCGCCGCTGCCCTTCGGCGTAAATCGTATCAAAAGCGAGCGATGACTTTCCTGAACCAGACAAGCCTGTCAATACGACCAGGCTGTCTTTCGGAATATCTACATCAATATTTTTTAAGTTGTTAGCGCGTGCACCTCGGACTGATATATGTTTCTTCGCCACTTGCTTCACCCTTCCGCTTTAAGTTCCAATACAAGATCACGAAGCTCTGCAGCACGTTCGAAGTTGAGATCGCGCGCAGCCTGTTTCATCTCTTGCTCCATATCGGCAATAACTTTTTCTTTTTCTTTTTTCGTCAGCTTCGTCAAATCCGGCGTATCCTTATTCGGTGTGCCGCTCTCTTCAGACGTGATAGTTGCTTTAATTACATCCCGCACTTCTTTTCGGATCGTCTGCGGCGTGATGCCGTGTTCTTTGTTATATGCTATTTGAATCTCACGACGACGGGTTGTCTCGTCAATGGCTTTCTGCATGCTGTCCGTAATTCGATTCGCATACATAATGACATGACCGTTTTCATTACGTGCTGCACGCCCCATAATCTGAATGAGAGAACGTTCAGAACGCAAGAAACCTTCCTTATCTGCATCCAGAATAGATACTAAGGACACTTCTGGTATATCGAGTCCTTCTCGAAGCAAGTTGATCCCAACCAGCACGTCATATTTGCCGACTCGTAAGTCACGAATAACTTCGATACGTTCCAATGTTTTAATTTCTGAATGAAGATAAGCAACTTTTATCCCGATATCTTTCAGATAATCAGTTAAGTCTTCTGACATTTTCTTCGTGAGTGTTGTAATTAAGACACGCTCATTCTTTTCGGTACGTTTATAAATTTCACTGATAAGATCATCAATCTGACCTTCAATTGGCCGAATATCTATTTCTGGATCAAGCAACCCTGTCGGACGAATAATCTGCTCTACCATCTCAGGTGTATGCTCCATTTCATATGGTCCCGGAGTTGCAGATACATACACAAGCTGTTCGGTCTTTTTCTCAAATTCAGTGAATGTCAGCGGACGGTTATCCATGGCTGACGGCAGACGGAAGCCATGGTCAACAAGCACTTTCTTACGGGCTTGGTCCCCATTGAACATTCCCCTGATTTGCGGGAGCGTAACATGGGACTCGTCAACTACTACCACGAAATCGTCTGGGAAGAAGTCCAGTAACGTATACGGCGTTGCTCCCGCTTCACGGAAAGTAAGATGGCGGGAATAGTTCTCGATACCAGAACAAAAGCCCATCTCACGCATCATTTCCAAGTCGTAGTTGGTGCGCTGTTCCAAACGCTGCGCTTCCAGCAATTTGCCTTGCTCATTAAATACAGCAAGCTGTTCTTTGAGCTCTTCCTCAATATTGCTAATCGCTTTTTTCAAGTTTTCCTCACGCGTGACGAAGTGGGAAGCCGGAAAGATGGCAACATGCTCGCGGTCGCCAATTATCTCTCCTGTCAGCGCATCTACTTCCCGAATACGATCGATTTCATCACCAAAGAACTCAAAGCGAATACAATGTTCTTCTTTTGAAGCCGGAATAACCTCAACAGAATCACCGCGTACGCGGAACGTACCACGCTGAAAGTCAATGTCGTTTCTTGCATACTGGATATCAACAAGGTTGCGGAGCAGTTCATCCCGGTCTTTTTCCATCCCGACACGGACGGAAAGCACTTGGCTCTTATATTCCTCCGGGGAACCCAAACCATAGATGCAGGATACACTTGCTACAATCAGCACATCATTCCGCTCGAAAAGCGAAGATGTTGCGGAGTGGCGCAATTTATCGATCTCATCATTAATGCTGGCATCTTTCTCGATGAATGTATCTGTCTGCGGTACATAAGCTTCAGGCTGATAATAATCATAATAACTTACAAAATACTCTACAGCATTGTTCGGAAAGAATTCCTTGAACTCGCTGTACAGCTGGCCTGCTAGTGTTTTGTTATGAGCTATTACGAGTGTCGGACGATTTATCTCCTTCACCATATTCGATATAGTGAACGTTTTACCAGTACCTGTCGCTCCAAGCAATGTTTGATGGCGCTTTTTCTGGTGAATACCCTCGACTAAGTGATCAATTGCCCGCGGCTGATCGCCTTGCGGACTATATTTGGATACTAACTCAAACGTTTCATTTTCCTTCAACGCCAATTTCCTCCGTTCTATTCATTTCTCATATAATAGCATAAAATATATAAAAATACGAACAAACATTCGTTTAAAATTCTGTATACCCGCTAGTATAGATGTTTACCTAATCTACGAAACATAAACACAGCAGATAGCAAAAAGCCGTCAAAAATGACGGCTTTATCTATTAGTTAGCAGTTTGGTCGTATTGGTTGACCTCAAACAGATCAATTAAATCAACTTTCGGGTTTTTATCGGTGAACCAGCGAAGAGCAAAATCATTCTTGAACAATGCCAAGTATTCTCCTTCACGATCCTGTGCGAGCAAACTGCGCTCGTCGAACAGGCGTTCATCCACTTGCTCAGCTTTCAGCCAGCGTGGGATGCGTTCTCCCATCGATTCCAATACTACTTCTACATTATACTCGTTTTTCATTCGATATTCGAATACTTCGTACTGCAGCTCTCCAACTGCGCCAAGGATGAAGCTGTCATCGCGTTTTCCGCGGAACAGCTGAATCGCTCCTTCTTGCACAAGCTGCTCAATTCCTTTTCTAAATTGTTTTGCTTTCATGACGTTTTTCGCTGATACCTTCTTGAATACTTCTGGCGGGAATTGCGGCAGCTCATCGAATTCGAAGTTTGCTTTTCCTTCCACCAATGTATCTCCAATTCGGTAAATATTCGGATCATATATACCGATAATATCTCCAGCAAAAGCTTCTTCTACTGTATCGCGGGAAGAAGCGACGAACTGCTGTGATTGCGAAAGTTTGATTGGTTTAGCAGAACGAGCAAGCTGGACACTCATACCTCGTTCGAACTTCCCAGAGCAAACGCGCAAGAAAGCAATTCGGTCACGGTGGGCTGGGTTCATGTTTGCTTGAATCTTGAAAATGAAACCGGAAAATTCTTCTTTATCCGGTGATACAACTCCCTCTGTTGTACGACGGCCTCCTGGAGCAGGTGCCATGCTGACAAATGTGTCAAAGAAAGTCTGCACCCCAAATGGCGCTAGGGCGCTTCCAAAGAATACTGGTGTCTGCTCACCTGCAAGTACACGATCTAATGAGAATTGGTCGCCAGCTTCTTCTAGCAATTCCAGCTCTCCTTTTGTGTCTTCAAAGGTAGATTGACCAGTCAAATCAGCATATGCCGGATCATCCAGCTCGCTATATGGAATGTACGTTTCTTCTTCGTTCCCGTTAAAGCGGACAAATTGCTCGTTATGACGGTCGAAGATACCTAGGAAACGTTTGCCCATACCTGCTGGCCAGTTCATTGGATATGTCTCGATATCTAATACTTGTTCAATCTCTTCCAAAAGCTCCAATGGCTCTCGGCCTTCACGGTCCAGTTTATTAATGAAGGTAAAAATAGGGATACCGCGCATACGGCAAACTTTAAACAGCTTCAGCGTTTGTGCTTCAATGCCTTTTGTGGCATCGATAATCATCACAACACTATCCACTGCCGTTAAAGTTCGGTATGTGTCTTCACTAAAATCTTCGTGTCCTGGTGTATCCAGGATATTCACTTGATAATCTTTATAAGGGAAGTTCATTACAGATGATGTAACAGAAATTCCGCGCTGCTTCTCAATTTCCATCCAGTCGGATGTGGCAAACTTACCAGATTTCTTTCCTTTAACAGTACCCGCCGAACGAATAAGGTTACCAAAGACGAGCAGCTTCTCTGTCAGTGTCGTCTTTCCGGCATCCGGGTGGGATATAATTGCGAAAGTCTTACGTTTTTGTACTTCTTCATTTATTTTCATCGGTTCATTACCTGCCGTTCTGTTAGCATTCGTAGAGCGTGTCTATCAACGTGGGCGTTTTTTATCACACTGCGTTAAACCTTCTTTCCGCTCAAAAATCAGTCTTTCTCTACTATACCTAATGTTAGTTGCTTTAGGCAATATCTTCTCTTAGAAGGTTTTTATTGACCGATACAAAGAAAACGCTTTACTATATTGGTAACAAGACTTTCAACAAAATTCGGTTTATTCTGAGGAGAGACAATCATGCTCAAAAAACTATTCGGTAAAAATGTTACGGAAGAAAGTTTTGTAAGCCCTGTCACTGGCAGAGTCGTCCCGCTGGAAGAAGTACCTGACCCTGTATTTGCTGAAAAAATGATGGGTGACGGTGTCGCAATCGAGCCGTCCGATCAAACCATCGTCAGTCCGATTGACGCGGAAGTCGTCCAAGTATTCGAAACAAAGCACGCCATTGGCTTGAAAACCAACATGGGCTTAGAGCTGCTCGTGCATATCGGGCTTGATACCGTAAATTTAAAAGGGGAAGGTTTCGAAACGTTTGTCAAAGTCGGAGATAAAGTTTCTGCCGGTGATAGACTAGTTCGTTTTGAAAAGCCAGTAATCGAAGCAAAAGCAAAAAGCAGCATCACACCAGTGATTGTCACAAACTTTGAAGAAAGTGATTTCACCCTGGAAGCACTCTTCCCCGAGCAAGCAATCGCGGGTGAAACACAAATTTTCCAAGTGAAAAAGAAGTAAGTGCAAGTGAAGCTGATGTAAATAATGACTAACTATCTATATATCCAAACGATACTGCGGATAAATGCGTGTTGTTTGGATTTTTTTACATTGGAGTTTCTGAATAAGGAACAGTAAGTCGAAGTACACTCGACTTGGGGAAAACAGACCTCGTGAATCTCAAAAGTCAATGACAGCTTTCTGTGCTAATTTATGCAAAAGGTGCTTCAGTGTAGTAGAAATCAACTAGCATAGACAGAATACGTAGACTCCTGCGGGAACAGCGCTAGTCGAAGACCTCGAAGCGGCGGCCAAAGCATTGCACCTCATTATCAGAACTCACTACTCTTGATTTACCTCATACTCGTTTTTTATTCTGCCTGGTTGGGGAAGGCTATTGTCATATCTGTTATAATGATAGGATAATGAATTTTTTAGACTGGAGACTGGGCTTTTATGCAATCTTATTTTCTCGATAAACAAGATATCATCAAAGTGACAGGTGATCGTTTCTACCGCAGAGGGTTGGACTATGCCAACAAAGGCCGTGTACAGGGGCTTAGCTTTACACCTTCCATCAATCAATGGAAGGCTGTTGTTCGTGGCACAGAAAACTATCCAGTACGGATCTTTTTCTTTGAGGACGATGACCTTGATGGTGTTTGTTCTTGTCCGGCATATCACACCCACTATACGTGCAAGCATATCGCAGCTGTCTTAATCGCAATCAGTAAAAACCGTTTTGACAGCAACGGTTATACGATAACCGAAGATACATCTCCGCCTGCAGCAGCTCGGCAGACGGATTTCACGGATCGGCTGGTACAAACCTTCGCTTCCTCGGATGAACGCCTGCCATCTAAACAGCCGGAAACATTAAAGCTGGAGTATAAAGTAGAACAGCGCTTTTTGCAGACAAATGGCAACACGGTGCTGGAGGTCGAGCTCAAAGCTGGTACTTCCCGTACGTATATCGTCCGTCTGGCAGAGGATTTTCTCCGGAGTGTGCTTCACCATACGCGCTATCAGCTAACACCAAGCTTTGCTTTTGATCCGAATGTACATATTGTCTCACCAGAGGACAGACACATACTGGGACAATTATTGGAGGCTTGTGAAAATAGTTTTATCCATGAATTCACAGCGTCTTCCCTTCAGTCAGAAAAACGTGCTGTTAAACTGACACCTTCTTTGGCTAAAGACTTGCTGCCCGAGCTTGCTGAAGCTGGTGCCTCCCTTCATCTTCTCCACACGGATGCAATGAATGCATTTCATGTGAGCAGCCAGCCGGCACGCTTGGATTTTTACTTATCAACGGACGAACAAGAAATGCTGCAATTCGGTGTACAAGATATTGCTGCTTATGAATACATTAAAAACTATCATTATCTCGTAAAGGACGATGTGCTCTACCCCGTCCCGCCTGAACAGCGGGAACTAATCAAAGAACTGTTCTCAATCCTGCCTTACCGGCATGATACGCCGCAGACGGTTGCCGATAAAAATGTAAATCAATTTGTATCCCAAGTCGTTGGGAAGCTCGAACAAATTGGTCATGTGCATATCGCTGAAACAGTCCGCAGCAAAGTAGAACTGGCACCTCTTACAGCAAAAGTGTACTTGGATGAAACAGACGATGTGCTGCATGCCAGCGTCGCTTTCCATTATGGTGAGTATGTGATTCACCCTGGACAGAAGCAGACAAATCTTCCTGTTATCAAACGGCAAACTGCTCAGGAAGATGCCGTTTTGCAGCAGCTGCACACATCAGGATTCCGCTTTACTAAAGGTCGCTTTCACTTGCTTAACATGGAGTATATTTATCAATTTCTTCATGAGCACTTGCCTGCTTTGCAGCAAGTAGCGGAAGTGTATATATCTGACCGGGTACAGGCGATGAAGGCAGACGACCAGCATGAAGTGTCCTCTTCTGTTCGCTTGCAGCAGGAAAAAGGCATGCTGGAAATCAGCTTTGATATAAACGGTATATCCGAAACTCATATTAGCAATGTTTTGCAAGCAATGATTGAGAAGAAAAAATATTACCGCATCCCAGACGGCGCCTTGCTCGATTTGGAACAAGATTCAATGGAAAACTTCCAAGACTTTCTGGAGCAGCTGCAGATACGGAAAAGCCAGCTGGATAAGCAGCATATCTTTGTTCCAGTCGCACAAAGCATGCAAGTCGAAGAGGCACTTCACGGAGCCGAGATGGAAGCTGCCTTTCAAACACTTATTGAACGGCTTCGCAATCCGGAACAAATTGATTTCGACCTGCCAGCCGGGCTGAATGCCGAATTGCGTGACTATCAGCTGACAGGCTTCAAATGGATGAAGACACTCGCTTATTATGGTCTCGGCGGTATTCTTGCTGATGATATGGGTCTTGGGAAAACATTGCAGACGATTGCTTATCTCACATCTGAGCGCGAAGCTAATCCAGCATCCCGCCCGTCGCTGATTATTGTACCTTCTTCCCTGCTTTATAACTGGCAGAAAGAATTTGAGAAGTTCGCGCCTCATATGCGGACATTAGTGATTTCCGGATCGGTAACAGAACGGCAAAGTCAGCTCGCGCACTTGACGGATTATGATATTGTCATTACTTCTTATCCATTGTTGCGTGTGGATCATCATGTATATGCAGGGCAGTTATTTGATAGCTTAGTTTTAGATGAAGCGCAAGCAATCAAAAACCATAATACACAGACAGCTAAAGCTGTCGGACTTATCCAAGCCGGGAAACGATTTGCTTTGAGTGGTACACCGATTGAAAACAGATTGGATGAGCTATGGTCGATTTTCCATACCATTTCACCGGGATTGTTCCGCAGCCGCAAAACGTTCACAGAATTTGAACCGGAGAAGATCGCGCAAATTACTCGCCCCTTCATTTTGAGACGGGTAAAAACCGACGTGCTGCATGAACTGCCAGAAAAGATTGAAACAACCACGTATTCTGATTTGACGCAAGAACAAAAAGAAATTTACGTTGGCTACCTCGAACGGATACGACGTAAGATTGACCAGACAATTGCTGAAAAAGGCTTTGACCGAGGTAAATTGGAGATACTCGCCGGACTGACCAGGTTGCGGCAGATCTGCTGTCACCCGTCCCTATTTATTGAAAACTATACGGGGCAATCCGGTAAATTGGAACAGCTGCTGGAAGTTATTCGTGAACTGAAGCAAAATAACAAACGCTTCCTCATCTTCTCGCAATTTGCCAGCATGCTGCAAATTATCAGGGAAGCATTGGATGATACCGACGTCTTTTATTTGGACGGCAGCACCCCTTCCAAGGAGAGAATGCAGATGGCAGAAGCTTTCAATGAAGGAGAAAACGATGGCTTCCTGATTAGTTTGAAAGCCGGAGGCACCGGCTTGAATTTGACTGGAGCAGATACTGTTATACTCTTCGACCTATGGTGGAATCCCGCAGTCGAAGAACAAGCAGCCGGCCGTGCTCACCGAATTGGACAGAAAAATGTCGTGCAAGTTATTCGCCTGCTTACCCGCGGAACAATCGAGGAACGAATTTTCGAACTGCAGCAGCGAAAACGCGCACTAGTAGACCAGATTATTCAACCAGGCGAAACAATGCTGAACACCCTAACAGAAGAAGAAATACGGAGCCTGCTCTCGATGCAGGAAATATAGGAAAAGGAGCAAGCCGCGTCGGCTTGCTCCTTCTTTTTATGGTCCGCTTCTGCCGACCATCGGTGTAAGTACTATAAAAATACTAAACTGTTTATCTTGAAATTAACACTCATTTCCTCGCCTCGTTTAATCTACGTCTCTTATAGTTAATTCTTGTTCTGGTGTAAAACTAACGTAATAATCATAAGTTTCTTCACCATTGACGACGCTGCTATACCCTACTTCAGCTAAATAATAATCGATGGATTCACTGTTCAATTGGTTCTGTATTTCCCGGCTCTGTTGCAGCATTTGTTCTTTCGTCAAATCTCCCTTTTCAATTTCCAGTGTAATGAGAATCGGCTTTGGCGTTTTCAACTGCGGTGTCCATTCCTCAGCAACTTTGTTGTATACTCCCACATCCGTAACCACTGAATCGACTTGCGGCACTTTTTCTTTGAGGAGCGTTAGAATATACCGCTCTGCCTCTGCATTTAGCTTTTCAGATGCCTCTTTGTCAATATTGGATTCATGAATTGTATCGCTATAGACTTCATACGGTTCGAGAGCGGAGACATAGAACGGATAGGTGGTCTCAACTCCTATCGGGTCCTTTTTCACTACATGAAATCGATAAGTGCCATCGGTCCATCCATACCCTGCTGACCGCTTGATCTCATAGTCCATGTCGGGATAAGTTTGTTGTAAAAAAGCTTCCAGGCTCTCCTTTGCTTTGTGTTTGTCGGTTGTATTTCCGCTCATTTGCATGTAGGCGAACACTATGGCAGCAATTAATGAAAATGCAATCAAACTGTATATTATTTTCTTTTTCATGATTAATTTTCCTCTCTTATTTTAACAATGCAGAAGCCGATAATGATTCCGATAAAAGTAATGAAAAGGTGGATAATTAAGGTCGTCAGTGCTATTTGAAGTGCCTCCGAAAAACTTTCAGCATAAAACTCGCCGAACCAATCCGTTATATATAACAAGCAATTCCATATGAAGTTCGGTACGCCCGCTAGCAGGACAGTTACGAGGACCGACCGGTAAAACAGATAGGTGACTGCACCTAAAATAGTATAAGTCAGGATAAAACCACTATTGTCATTCATAATGGTCGTGCTCATCGCCAATATAAAAGCAATTGCTACAAAGAAAATCTGTATTGTCGTCAATTTCACGGTAATCTTACGAATCATTTTTTTAGAAGTACCGCCGGGTTTTACTTCTGCAGGCAGTGGAATTTGTACTTGCTCTGTGACATGGCCGCATGCTTGGCAGCTTTTCAAGTGTTCCTCGATAAATTGCTTTGTCTCCAGCTGCAACAAGTCTTCTTCGTATAAAGGCAAAAGATCTTGTACAATCGTACATTCTTTGCTCATAAATCCACCTCCATTAATTTTTGGATCTTTAGCTTCAATCGGTGAAAAGTCACACGCGCATAGTTCTCTGATTTCCCGATTAAGATGCCAATATCTGCAAAACTCAGTTCTCCGTAGATACGCAGCAAGATGATTTCCCTTGAGACATCATCCAATTTCGAGATATGATGTAAAAGTATTTTTGTATCTTCATTGATTTCCGCCAATTCTTCCAATGAATGTATTTCAGATTGTGGAATCTCTGCAAGCTTTTGCATTAAGCTTTGCTCATACTTGTTTTTCCGGTAATATTTTTTCAGTAAATTTGTCGCAATCTTGAACACCCATGTCGACAAGGTGGAATATCCATTAAATGATCCAATGTTTTTACAGGCCTCGTAAAAGGTATCGTGGCAAAGATCTTGAGCAGTCATCCGATTTCCGGTTTTGGAATAAAAAATGCATAGATTTTCGGATGAATCTTTTCATATTCTTCCTCGAGCTTATTCATAACTGCCCTCACTTTCTTGTTGTTCGTAGTATTAATACCTTGAGCACCTATTTCGTTACAATCATTTTTTAAATATTTCTTTATTAAAAAATTCGGCTTTTGCCTCGCTAATGACAATCCCTCCTCCGCTAATTGGATTTCTCTGTAGCCGAAATGTAATGGGATTCCCTATTGGGCAGAGAAGTGCTAGTACTCTAAACACCTGTACACGTTTATTTGGAAACCCCTCATATATATAACTCTCCATTAACTCCTATAGCATTTCAATGCCTATTTATATCTAACAACCTGAAGAAATTGTACGTCAGTTTCGGAGACTTCTAGAAAAAGA
Organism: Terribacillus aidingensis; assembly: GCF_900215625.1. GTDB lineage: Bacteria > Bacillota > Bacilli > Bacillales > Amphibacillaceae > Terribacillus > Terribacillus aidingensis. The sequence goes on along the minus strand of NZ_OBEK01000001.1, from coordinate 909,980 downwards.
AAACCACTTATCCTTGATAGAATAAGTGGTTCAACTCAGCTGCTAATCGGTGCAGCTTGCTTATGCTGTTCTTGTACAAAGATGATGCCCAATTCGTGTGGTTCACCTTCGTACATGGCGCGTTGTTTGATTCGTATTTCGCCTTGCTCGTCACGAATCTCCATTTTGCAATATTGACTGTTTGATTGAATTGCTTCATAAAAGGAACGTTCTGTCGCGATGCGGATGCCGTTCACTTTCTCAATTCGTTCACCAGGAAGCAGGCCAAGTCTGTCAGCCGGACTATCTGGTATAACAGCTAGCACAAACATGCCTTCGCTGCTTTCGGTATAATAAAAGGCTCGTTTTCGATCTTTGTTTCGGAAGTAAAGGGTAATAGCTTCTCTGCCGATAAGTGCTGCAACAAAAGCAGCAATAGATAAGTAGTACATGTAGATTCCGGCTGCACTTAATGCGAGCGTAAACAAAGCTAATACGAAGATCGCCTTTCCTTGCTGGCGTGCTTCCATAAAAGCTGGACGCCCTTTCGCAATACCATTAATGCCTGTGAGCAATGGTACGAGCAGCAAGCCGTAACTTGTTCCGTTTAGATGGAAGAATGGCCACCAAGGCGCAAACGGTTCAATTGCACCAGCTGGTACGAGCAGAAAGAACGGAATGAACAGCAGCTTACGGAAGCGGTGCTGTCCAATCCAGCGGCCGCGCGGTCCTTTTACGAGTTCTGGCAATGTATCTTCCCGTTTGGTCCGTAACAGCAAGACTGCTTCTGCTAGCATGATAATGCTCATAATGAGTGCAAAACTAATCCAATTCAATCCTGCAATATCCACTGCCCAGCCAGCCGGCAAATAATCGCTGGCGTATGGTGCCGCACCTACAGCAAGCAGAAAACTGAATCCGAATATGTACGCTGCTGACAGCCATGTGAATTGCAGCAGTATTGTCAGCACAATTGTCACAACGCTTACGAGCAGCACAACAGGCGGCGCAATTACAATCCCGGCTCCGATACTCACTGCTGTGAGCAAGATTCCAAAAATGACGGAGAGAGGCCATGTGCCTGTCCATTCTTTACGGAATGCAAACACCTTCGTACCGAAGTTGATACGCTCTTTGCGGATTCTGCGACTCGAAACGAATAGCGTAAGCAGCAGTGCCCAATAAAGCAGCGGATTCAAAAAGAAGTTCCCGACTCCATACAGAAGTTCGGTTAACCAATCATTCACCATTATGTGTCTCTCCCTATAACCATCTCGTATGTATACTGTCTATTTTAACATGCCGTGCAGTGTTTTCCTATGTACAACAGAAAAAGCCTCCCATATTGGAAGGCTTTCTGTTAGTCAGCGAACAGTTCTTGCAACGCTTTGTCCATTTGGTTATCATGTTTGCCATCGCGAACTTGCTCTATAATCTTCGTTTGCAGCAAATCAGCCGTTTCCTGATTTACTTCTCCAGTAGCTTGAAGGTTCTGATCCTGCTGGAACTGTTTGACTGCTGCTGCTGTTTTTTCGTTGAAAAAGCCATCTTTCCGGCTTGGGTCATAGCCTAAACCATCCAGCATAATCTGCAAGTTCTTAATCTTGTCATTATTATCATTGAATTTCAATGTTTCATTTTCATCCAGCTGAATTGGTGAACTATAGAAGTACTCCGGCTGCTCCACTTTCACTGTCGGCTTGATACCTTTTTCGTGAATCCAATCACCATTCGGTGTCAGCCACTTGTACAGCGTCAGCTTCAGCATCGATTCGTTCTCTAATGGCACTGTCTGCTGCACAGTTCCTTTACCGAATGACGTCTTCCCGATCAGTTCATAACCGCCCGCCTGATTCATCGCACCAGCAAGAATCTCGGATGCTGACGCACTGCCTTCATCAATAAGCACATTGATTGGGTAGTCCTTCTTCTTATCTAGCTCTGTATAAAACTCCTGCTTCTTGCCATCTTTATTTTCAATCTGTAAGTATGGCTTCTCACTTGGCACAAAGTTTTTCAGAATTTCTTCCACCGTTGTCAAAATGCCGCCTGGATTTCCGCGTACATCAATGATTAATCCATCGATGTTATCTGCCTCCAGCTTCTTCAAAGCTGTTTCAAATTCACCTGCTGTATTCTCTGAGAAGGAAGTAATCTCAATAATACCAGCTGTCTGACCATTTAATTCCTTTGTATCGGTATAAACCGTCTCAACTGGTATTTCATCGCGTGTTACATCAATCTGCAATTCTTCGGATACACCAGGGCGTTTTACTGATAGCGTAACGGTTGTCCCTTTTTCACCGCGGATCTTGCCAACAGCTTCCTGTAGATTTAGTCCTTGCAGAGAATCTCCATCTACTTCAAGCACTTGATCATTCGGCCGCAAGCCTGCATCTTCTGCCGGTGAATCTTTTATTGGTGCTACAATTGTCACATTGTCCTCGACCATGCTTACCTCAGCACCAATACCTTCAAATGAAGACTCCAGCTGCTGATTCAGCTGTGTAGAAGATGCTTCATCCAGAAAAGAACTATAAGGATCGTTCAGTGTTTCGAGCATCCCTTGAATAGCTCCATTCTGCAGCTGCTGAGCATCTGGCTTGGCCAGGGCATTATCTTTAATCAGCTCATAAGCATTCTCCACTTCAGAAAGGTTACCCGAATCCCGGGAACTCGATTGTAAGCCCGCCTCGTCACCTGCATATGATGTATAGGCATAGCTGCCTCCTGCCCCAACAACCAATGCCACTATAATTGCAATGATAAATGTTGCCTTTTTTATCTGCACGTTCGCCTCTCACCCTTTCCTCACTTGTCCCATCCGTTACTCCTACTACTATGCTGCTCTCCCTCTATCTTATCACTAAAAAACAAAGATGATGTAAAAAAGGCACCTCCATATTGGAGAATGCCTTTTTTCACTTTGGTATTAGAAATATTTCATTGGATCAACTGCATTACTTTTCGCAGCGTTCCATCCACCATCTTCGTGAATTTCGAAGTGAAGGTGGGACCCTGTAGATACACCAGTGTTACCCATTTTTGCGATTTCCTGTCCGCGAGATACACTCTCACCAACAGATACTTCACGTTCGCTCAAATGTCCATAAAGTGTTGCATATGTGCGGCCGTTAATGCTATGCATCACAATAATAACATTACCGTAACCATTCATTGTACCACTGTAGGAAACTCGGCCGCTTGCAGCTGCATGAACTGGTGTACCAATTCCATTGGCGATATCAACACCATAGTGGAAAGTGCCCCAGCGAGCTCCAAACCCAGATGATTTACGACCAGATGCTGGCCATGAGAAGATACCAGCTTGTGCAGACTGCACAGTAGAAGAGCTGCTAGAGCTGCTCTCGGACGTTGCTTTAGAACTAGAAGAGTTTGAGCTAGAAGAGCTTTCTGTGCTCTCAGCAGCTTTTTGTTCTGCGGCTTTAGCTGCAGCTTTAGCTTCTGCTGCTGCTTTGGCTTCTGCTTCTAAATCTGCTTTCTGTGATCGTGCATCTTCTTCTGCTACACGAAGTGCTTCTGCTTGGTTTGCAATAAGATCCTGCTGTTCTTCCGCTGACAAGATTTGATCTTCAAGCTCTGCATATTCATCCTCAAGCTGCTTCTTCAAGTCTTCTTGTTCTGCTGCTTGAGATTTTAAATCCTTTTTAATATCTACAAGTTTATCTTTTTGGTCTTTCAAGTTTTGCTTTTCATCTTCGCGTTCTTGCTTCTGATTTTCAAGCTTCTGTTTAGCTTCTAAGTAACCGTTCAATAATTCTTTATCAGAATCCATGATTGTTGTAACAGCATTCAAACGGTTGATCATATCACCAAAGTTCTTAGAACCCATCAACACTTGCAAGTACTGTACGTCGCCGCCATTCTGCTGCAAGCTGACAAGACGGTCAGAAAGCTTAGCCTCACGCTTCTCAATATCTTTTTCTGTATCGACGATTTCACCGGAAATTTTTTCGATTTTTTGGTTTGTCTCTTCGATTTGCGTTTCTTTTTCTTCTAATGCGTTTTCGTTTTTATCAATCTTGTTATTCAAGCTATCCAGTTTTGCTCGTAAGCTGTCCTGCTCAGCCTGATTCTCAGATTGTTTGGATTCTGCATTATCGATTTGGTTATCCAATTCACTTTGCTTATTGCTATTCTCCTGCTGTTTCTCTTGCAGTTCATTAATCTCACTCTGCAGTTCAGAAGAGGATTTTGCGGACGTTTGAATCGGAGTATGTAGGATTGCTCCAGCAGCTAATACAGCTACAAGAACAGGTTTGATTGTCTTCTTCATTCTATTCTCATTCCCTTTCCTTCTAAGTAAGCTTCGTATAATAGTAGGTTTAGACTTTAAGAAATTTACGGACACTCATGACGCTGCCCCAGACTCCAATTACTGCGCCAATTGCCAGCAATAATCCTGAAAGCTGGAAAGCGAATGGTGCGTAAGGGAGAATTTGCACAAAACCTATGTCGATATTTTGTGATACATTGTTTGACAAGTAATAATAACCACCGAGAACGATCGCAATCGGTATAATCGCGCCCAGCACACCTAGCATTAACCCTTCAATAAAGAACGGCCAGCGTATAAAGGAGTTGGTTGCTCCTACCAATTTCATAATGCCGATTTCTCTGCTTCTGGCGATGATTGTAATTTTAATAGTGTTTGAGATTAAGAAGATGGCTGTAAATACAAGACCAATGATTAATACAGCACCAATGATCCGGGAGTACTTACTAACAGTAAAGAGACTGTCTACTGTTGATTCACCATAATCTACTTTGTCAACACCATCCAATTTGCTGACTTCATCAGCTACCGAGGAAATATCTTGGGGCTTCGATGTTTTTACAACATACGTATCACTTAACGGATTGTCTTGTTCGAACAAATCCCATTCTGTTTGCCCCATATCTTTCATCAGCTGGTTTAGCTGTTCTTCTTTTGAGGAATACGTTACTGTACCAACTTTATCTATTGATTCCAGCTTTGCTTGAAATGCTTCTACTTGATCTTTTTCAAGCGTTGGGTCGAGGTAGACACTCATCTCAACGTCTGATTCTACGTTGGAAGCGAAATTATTCAAATTGAAAACAAGAGCTAGGAATACTCCGACTAAAATGAGCGTAACCGTTACCGCTCCAATGGAAGCGATGGTCATCCAGCCGTTACGGAATATGTTCTTCGATCCTTCACGCAGATGGCGTTTTGCAGTATTAAGCTTCATATCCGTAATCACCTCCTGCTTCATCTCGGACAATACGGCCGTTTTCCAGGGCGATGACACGTTTCTTGATTGTGTTTACAATCTCTTGGCTGTGTGTGGCCATGATAATTGTTGTTCCTGTCTGATTAATATCTTCTAGTATTTTCATGATTCCCCATGATGTATCAGGGTCTAAGTTACCCGTCGGTTCATCAGCAATTACGATTTTAGGTTTGTTTGCAATAGCTCGTGCAATTGCAACTCGCTGCTGTTCTCCTCCAGAAAGTTCATCTGGAAGAGATCTGGCTTTATGCTTAATCCCGACAAGATCAAGCACTTCCATTACACGGTCCCGAATCAATTTTGGAGACTCTTCTATTACTTCAAGCGCAAAAGCGACATTTTCATAGACTGTTAGTTTTGGCAGCAACTTAAAATCTTGGTACACGACGCCGATCTTTCTTCTGATCTGCGGTATTTGACGTTCTTTATATGTGCTCAAATCGATATTATCAATTTTTACAGTTCCTGTGTTCGGCTTCTCTCCACGGAAGATCATTTTGACAAACGTGGATTTACCGGCACCGCTTGGGCCAACTAAGTACACAAATTCCCCATTATCGATATGCACGTTGACTCCATTCAGCGCAGATACGCCATTGGCATAATCTTTATGCACATCTTTCATATCTATCATGTTTAACTCACCTTTTTTATTATTTCATAATCTGCTAAGTATCAGTTGTTATTGTCGAACATTGTTGAAAGCAATCGAACTAGCTCTCAAACCCAAAACTATTATAACATCTTCTTTCTATTTTTTTAGACATATTAATATTACATTTGTGTTTCAATATATGACAATAGACTCGCTTTTTGAAACAATTGATGCAGTTTTCTGTCGTTTCCACTTGTTCCCATAGCTGGATACACAACAAAATACCCATACAGACGTCTGTATGGGTATTTGCTATATTGCTTTTACTGCTGTTTTAGCAGCCAGTCGGCGATTTTCTCCGCTTCTTCTCCTTCAGCTTGCCCGGCAGGCATGCCGCCCTTGCCGTTTTCCATAATATCAACCAGTTCTTCTTGTGTATAATCCGAACCAAGGTTATCCAGCGCTGGGCCGCCGTTTCCGCCGCTCAAGTCCTGGCCATGGCACATGGCGCAGTTGTTCTCATACGCTTCTGCAGGTGTTTCCGCCTCCTTGTTGCCGCCGCAAGCGGTTAAAAGAAGAAGAAAAAGCAGGCTGCCGATGACTATTAGCTGTTTTTTCAAGAGAATCGCATCCTTTTCTGTAAGATGGAAGAACGGTTCAGCTTGTTATGTTACAAGAGTGTTACAGAAACGCTTATAATGTAGAACGCAAGTATGCATTGATAAATGGATCAAGCTGTCCGTCCATTACAGCTTGTGTATTTCCGGACTCTTCATTCGTTCTGTGGTCTTTTACCATCGAATATGGGTGGAACACATAAGAACGAATTTGACTGCCCCAGCCGATTTCCTTCTGTTCACCACGGATTTCGTTCAGCTCTTGCTGCTGTTTCTCGATTTCAAGCTGATACAGCTTTGCTTTCAGCATTTTCATCGCGTGTTCCCGGTTTTTAATCTGAGAACGTTCCGATTGGCAAGTTACAACTGTGTTTGTCGGAAGGTGCGTAATCCGAACCGCCGAATCAGTTGTATTGACGTGCTGTCCGCCGGCACCACTGGAACGATACGTATCAATTTTTAGATCTTCTGTACGGATATCCACATCAATATCGTCATCAAATTCAGGCATTACATCACAAGAAACGAAGGAAGTATGACGTCGGCCTGAGCTGTCGAATGGTGAAATACGGACAAGACGATGCACACCTTTTTCCGCTTTCAGATAACCGTATGCGTTAAGCCCTTTAATCAAGAGCGTTACACTTTTAACGCCTGCTTCTTCACCTGGAAGGTAATCCAGTGTTTCTACTTTGAAATCACGCTGTTCTGCCCAGCGTGTATACATACGAAGCAGCATGCTCGCCCAGTCTTGGGATTCCGTACCGCCTGCACCTGGATGCAGTTCCAAAATCGCATTGTTTCTGTCATATGGTTCGCTCAATAGCATAAGCAGTTCAAATTCATCAACTGATTTACGCATTGCAACGATTTCTTCCTCTAATTCCGCACGAAGGTCTTCATCCGCTTCTTCCTTTACCAATTCTAGGGAAACTTCTAAGTCTTCATGACGGGAAACGAGTTTTTCATAGCCGTCGACTGTTTCTTTCAAGCCGTTCGACTCATTGATAACTTTTTGAGCTGTCTCTTGGTTATCCCAAAATGTCGGATCCAGCATTAGATCTTCCAATTCAGCTATACGAGCTTTCTTCTGATCTAAGTCAAAGAGACCCCCTAAAGTCTGTTAGTTGTGTTTCCATTCGGTCAATTTCATTTCTGATTTCTGCTAATTCCATATTCTTCACCTCATTAGTTTCTCTGACAAATCCTATTATACTCTATGACCGCGACAGAACCTGTGCAACAACCTGCACAGGTTCTTAGGCGTCACTGGCCGTGGCAGTTTTTGTATTTCTTGCCGCTACCGCATGGGCACGGATCATTACGTCCCACCGTATCAGCTTTCACGGCTGGCGCTTTTTTCTTTTTCTTCTCAGCCTGTGTATCATCTCCGCTGACAGCTTGTACACCTTTGGCAACTTGCTCACGCTGCAAATTATCGCGGATTTCCGCTTTTAATACATAACGTGTTACTTCTTCTTTGATGGATGTTACCATCTCTTCAAACATGTTGTAACCTTCCAGCTGGTATTCACGTAGCGGATCATTTTGACCGTAAGCGCGCAAATGAATACCTTGGCGCAGCTGATCCATCTGATCGATATGATCCATCCATTTTGTATCAACTGTACGGAGCAGAATAACCTTCTCAAATTCACGCATTTGATCCGGCGTCATTTCTTCTTCTTTTTGTTTCAAGTGTGTGTGGATTTTCTCCATGAGCAGTTCTTCAATTTCTTCTGCATCTTTGTTTTTCAGTTCATCAACCGTCAGCTTGTCCTGCGGCAGTAAGTTGGCATGTGCATATTCTGCTAAAGCATCTAATGCCCACGCTTCCTCAGATTCTTCTGCTGTATGCGCACGTACAACCATATGAACAGTATCTCTCACCATCTCGTCGATGATTGCATGCAGATCTTGGCTATCGATTACTTCAAAACGCTGCTTGTAAATGATCTCACGCTGTTCACGAAGTACATCATCATAAGATAGAACCGTTTTACGAGAATCGAAGTTATTTCCTTCTACTCGTTTCTGAGCGGATTCTACTGCACGAGACACCATCTTACTCTCAATCGGTGTGTCGTCATCCATACCAAGACGGTCCATCATGCTGCGCATATTATCTGATCCGAAACGGCGCATCAGTTCGTCTTCCATTGATAAGTAGAACTGTGTTACACCAGGATCTCCCTGACGACCTGCACGACCGCGAAGCTGGTTATCAATTCGGCGAGATTCATGACGCTCTGTTCCGATAACTGCAAGACCGCCAAGTTCAAGCACGCCATCTCCAAGTTTAATATCCGTACCACGACCGGCCATGTTTGTTGCGATAGTTACCGCACCTTTTTGTCCGGCGTCTTCGATAATTTCCGCTTCTCGGTGGTGGTTCTTCGCATTCAAGACGTTGTGCGGAACACGAGCGCGAGTCAGCATCTTGCTAATCAGTTCAGATGTTTCTACTGCTACGGTACCGACAAGCACAGGCTGTCCCGTTTCATGGCGAGCCTTGATTTCTTCGACTACCGCACGGAACTTGCCTTCCATCGTTTTGAAAATGTAGTCCGATTTATCTTGACGTGTAATTTCTTTATTCGTAGGAATTACAAGCACGTCCATGTTGTAAATGTTGCGGAACTCTTCTTCCTCTGTCTTCGCTGTACCAGTCATACCAGCGAGTTTCTTGTACATACGGAAGTAGTTCTGGAACGTGATTGATGCAAGTGTCATGCTTTCATTCTGAATCTGCAAGCCTTCTTTCGCCTCGATGGACTGGTGCAAACCATCACTATAGCGGCGGCCTTTCATCAGACGTCCAGTAAAGCTGTCGACGATTACTACTTCGCCTTCTTCTACCACATAATCCGTATCTCGATGCATTGTCACATGTGCTTTCAGCGCTTGGTTAATATGGTGCGTAATGGCAACATTTTTCAGGTCGAATAAGTTTTCAATACCAAAGAACTTTTCTGCTTTGTTAATACCTTCTTCTGTCAGCAAAACAGATTTCGTTTTAATATCGTGCGTATAATCTTCTTCATTTTTCAGCACACGCACAAAGGAGTTCGCCTGTGTGTACAAACTAGCTGACTTTGCTGCTGACCCGGAAATGATTAGCGGCGTACGAGCTTCATCGATTAAGATAGAATCGACCTCATCGACAATAGCGAAATTCAGCGGCCGCTGTACCATCTGGTCTTTATACAGCACCATGTTATCACGAAGATAATCGAACCCTAGTTCATTGTTCGTGCTGTAGGTGATGTCAGCTGCATACGCTTCTTGTTTTTGTTCCCGCGTCATGCCGACACTATTCAGTCCGACAGTCAATCCAAGGAATTCGAATAAAGGACGGTTATTCTCTGCATCACGGCCAGCCAAGTAGTCGTTGACTGTCACGATGTGCACGCCGTCACTGGATAATGCATTCAAATACGCTGGCAGGGAACTGGCGAGTGTTTTACCTTCCCCTGTCTTCATCTCTGCAATATTCCCATTATGAATGGCAATACCGCCGAGCAGCTGCACGTGGAAAGGACGCATGCCAAGCACACGCTCTGCTGCTTCTCTTACAGTCGCAAATGCTTCTGGCAGCAAGTCATCCAGCGTTTCGCCGTTTTGGTAGCGATTCTTGAATTCTGTCGTCTTTTCTTTTAATTGTTCATCTGTATATGCTTTATATTCATCCGCTAAACTTTCAATTTGTTCGGCTGTTTTCTGGGCACGGCTGACTTGTTTTTGCGTACCGTCTCCAAACACCCGTTTTAGTAGTCCACGCATTATAACGCTCCTCTTTAAATCAAAAAAGTATAGTCCAAAAATAATAATAACACTAGGTTTCGCCGTTTACAAGAAAGGGAAATCGACCCATCTGTAAAATAAAAAAATCAGCGACGCCCAGTCCCGGGGGCGCCGCCTTCATTTAAGGAGTAATGACGGATATTCACAATACTTGTAATCCTTGCAATCGCTACATCACCGCTTGAAAGCCACCGTTATTGGAATGCGCAGCCCTAAGAGGGAAAGGCTGCGGCATTCTGGTGGAGTCTTGCGGGGAAAGAGGTAACTGCCCCTCAGAAGACACGTGATCTGGAGGACAAATCACGCTGCATTTGTTCGATGCACCAGCGCTCGAGCTGCTGCTGCTTCCATTGAAGTTCCGCGAGTCTTCGATTGGTCGCCGCAATTATCTCAAGCAGCTGTGTAATCGTCTGCTCATGCTGTGTGAGTTGTGAATGGGAGACTCGGTCGACAGCATAATCTGAATTTCTGATGGTCAGTACCTCCTTTGTTGTAGCTAACTTATTTATACCATCTGTGTTTCCAAACGAAAAACAGCCGTTTTACGAAAACGATGGGACCCTTTCTTCAGAAAATACCCAAATTCGGCACCATCCGACAGATTTCATCTCGATTTTCAAGTAATATCAAGATATTCATTCTCCGTTTTCGTAAAACGAGTAAAATTTTTGTTGGCTTATGAAAAAAGACAGACGCATATGCGTCTGCCTCTTCTATGTGTTTTTATTAATTAGGCTCAATCAGCCCATATCTTCCATCTTTTCGTTTATAGACGACATTTGTATCGTTCGTCGCCGAGTTTGTATAGACGAAGAAGCTATGCCCCAGCATATCCATCTGTAAGATTGCTTCTTCTGAATCCATTGGTTTCAAGTCAAAACGCTTGTTTCGTACAATTTCGAATGAGCTATCATCTGTTTCCTCATCCGGTTCCGTCGTCACAACTGCATTCGCTGCACGCACTGCTCCTTCGTTTTCCATTTCAGCAAATGCATGCTTCGGTGCAGAACCATTCTGACGGGATCGGCGGTTCACTCTCGTCTTATGCTTTCTGATTTGACGCTCAAGCTTCGTTACAACCAAATCAATTGCAGCATACAGATCGACATGACTATCCTCAGCCCGTAAGAGTAAATTCTTCATTGGAATCGTCACTTCAATCTTCGACTCATTGTTGTGCACACTCAAATTCACGTGAACCTCGGAATTGACCGGGGAATCAAAATATCTCTCCAGCTTGCCAACCTTTTTCTCGATGTAGTCTTTGATTGCCTGTGTTGCCTCGACATTCTCGCCACGAATATTGTACTTCATAACAAGTGTCCTCCTTTCATCCTTATGAGGATACTTTCTACATTCCCTTTACAATTCCTTCATAAACCAAGAATGTAATCAGAAAAATAAGAAATAATGTCGAAAACCGTCACAAGTTGGACAAGAAAACTATACATAATAAAACGCTCGGACTCAGTCCGAGCGCTCTTATTTTCGTTTATCTAGAAATCTTCCATCAAGCGTCTGCATGCTCGCATACGGATTGATATACTTCTTGCCTGACTGCTTCTGTTTCTTAATTGTCCGCATATCGAGTTTAAGCTGGTCAAAAATTTGCTGGACATGGGAGCTAATTCGCTCATTCAGAGGCAGCAGAGCTTTGCCCAGTTTTTCCTCCTCTGCGGAGAAAGGCGGCTGCAGCTCCTCCATCTGTTGGGAGCGCGCCTTCATAAGAACAGTTAGGGTTTGTACGACATCTTCCCGATTTTCCGTTGTAACGTGCTGCGAAACCAGGGTATCGAGTTCAACTGTCGTATTATACAATGCTTGCACACGGTTCATCAGACGCTGGCTCCGTTTCCGAATTGCTGCTGCCGCGTCTTTTTAACGACTTCTTTCCATGTGTCACGGAAGTCAGTAACAAACTTTAAAGCCGTGCTTAGGGCCTGCTCATCATTGTTTGTGTTTGCTTGGATCAGCTGCTGATTAATGAAATCATAAAGAGGCATGATTTCATTTGTAATTGAAACCTCTGGATCAAGTGTTATCATCAATTCGCGCATAATATTTTGCGCCTTTTGTATATTAGCATTTTTAGCTTCAATATCCTTTTTATCGATAGCCTGCTGAGCAAATTTGATAAATTTTATACAGCCATTGTACAACATGAGCGTCAGTTCTCCCGGAGAAGCGGTCTGAACTGAATTCTGCTGATACGCCTGATAATTTTGTACTGACATGTTTGTATTACTCCTTTAACGCTTACCCTCCGAAGTTGGACATAAGATAAGCGGATTGTTGGTTCATTTGGCTGATGGCTTGTTCCATGGCAGAGAATTGACGCCAGTAGCGATCTTCAGTTTGTTTTAGGTAATCTTGGAAATCGTCGATGCGAGCGTCTATATCATCAAGACGTTTACCAATGGTGAATTGGTCGTTTGTATACGTCGATTTACCGGCCTTATTGTAAATATTATCCATCGTAGTCTTCAATGTATCTTCAATTCTATTGACTATTCCTCTACCTTCGCCTTCTACATCATTAGAGAATAGCTTATAAACGCCTTCAGGATTCTCACGCAGTGATGCTTTTAACTTTTCTTCGTCAATTATAAGCTTACCATTATCCAGATAATTGTTTGAAGTCGTTATACCTATCTGCGCAAGCTGCGTATATTCACTGCCTGTTTCTACCTTGTTATACCACGCAGAGCGGAGTGAGAATAGACTGTTTTGGAGAACAGAATCTCCCTTTAGCATTCCGCTTTTAGCTTTCTCTTCCCAAAGTTTAATTTCATCTTCCGACATTTCTTTTTTCTGCTCATCCGTCAGAGGCTGATAATCTCGGTAACGCTTCTCGTCAAGTTTTCCATTAACGTCTTCAACAATTTTGTTATAAGAATCAACAAATTTCATAATTTTGTCAAAGGAAGCATCTACATCATTATTAACAGTAACCTTCACTGGGCTGGTTGTTGCCTCTGTAAAATTAAATGTCACTCCGCCTAGAGAGTAGCTATTGCTGTGAGAATCGATTGTTAAGGCTCCATTGTATTTAAACTGGGCATCTTCACCGCCTTGTTCTTTCGTCTGGTCCAGCTGCAAAAACTGCGTGAAGAAGGTATTAGAGAATTCAATTTCCTTACCATCTTTATGAAAATCGCCAGTATCTTTCTTCTCTAAGATTACTTTTTGTGTTTTTTCATCATAAAAAGCACGTACTCCAGCATCTGAATTAGATATGTTTTTCAATATATCGTTCAAGCTATCTGTTGTTTCAAATTTAAAATTGTGCGTTTGCGCAATTCCACTTTCATCATAAGTTGTGAAAGAAAATTCCAAATCAGTTTCCGTAACCTTTGTACCGCCTACAAAAGTTTGAGTTCCAATTGCGGCTTCCGGGTCAAATTCTGCGCTATCAGTTATTTTATTTTGGCTGACATTGATTGCTCCCGTTGCCACTTTTACAACTTCCAAAGAATATGTACCATTGGCACTTGAGGATGAAGCAGTTGCTGTTACGGCCGAACTAGTCGAGGTAGCAGTTTTTGCATTATAAGTTTTAGACAATTTCATGTCTAGTAAGCTATCATCAAGTTTAGATAATGACGTATTAATCTCACGATATGAATCCTGCTGCCAATTTAACTTAGTTTGTTCTTGTTGCATTTTATATAATTTCTGACGTTCTGCATTCATCAATTGCTCTACTAGAGAGTCTGTATCCATTCCGGATGCAAGCCCTCCGACACGCATTGAATTACTACCTGAAATACTATCTACCATGTTATCACCTGCTCCTTATATTTTCTCATCTACGAGAATTCCCATGAATTCTGCCATCTTTGCATAAGCATCTAACAGTTTCTTCGGCGGTATTTCTTTTACAACTTCTTTTGTTTCACTATCGACCACTGTTACATAATAACGCTCCAGCTCTTCGTGAAGTTCGAATTTCATGTTAGTGTGAGTAGGTTCCAAAAACTGATTCATTTTCTCAATTACTTTTTCTATGTCCGCTTTGTCGTAATCAATGTAAGGATTGCTTTCTTCACTAACATTATCCTGTTTATGTACGTTTTCTGCTGCTGCGGGATTTTTGTTACCCGACGGTTGTATAACATGTTGTGAAGCAGAAGGTAATTTTTCTATCATTACAAGCCAACTCCTTGCACATGCATTTCTTTTTATATCGGCGAGATACGCAAGAAGTGTAGACCTAGTAAAAAAAAACACACAAAAAAACGAGCACAGCAACCTGTACTCGCTCTTTCGAAATATAATAACGTTAAACATTCCCGGCATCAATAAGAACAGCTTGTCCAGTTATGTGATCAGCTTCCCGAATGTAAATTAGAAACATTTCCTATCAATTAATAGAAATATGACTGCTTGTCCGGATTGCTTGCGTTAATGTTGCGGTTGTTTTGGCATTAAAGCTAACACCTAGCTGAACTGCTGTCTGAGCTATTTCCGGACGCATGCCGGATATGACTGTTTCCACACCAATCAGTTTCAGTGCATCAACTAAATAGAAGATTTGCTGTGCGACCATCGTATCAATAATGATAACGCCGGATAGATCAATAAATAATAAATCGACGTCCATCTCTGTACATTCACGTAGTGAGTTTTCTAATATAAGCTTTGCTCGATTTGTATCAATATCGCCAACTAATGGCAATAAAGCTGTCGTATCATTTAACAAGATGACTGGCGAGCTAAGTTCATTAATCATTTCCTGCTGCGCCTGCAGCTTTTGATTGGAATAATAATACGTTTCCTCGGTAAACTTCAGAATAACGTCATCGAATGCTTTAATGATAACGCGATTCCATAGCTCAAATGTATCATGTGCAATTGTATCTGTATGTAATTTGTAAAATTCCCGAATTAAATCTAAATGCTGCCCACGCGTAACCATAAACTCACGGATAATCTCATGTATAGGTGTATTCAAATGATTCTCATCTCGCGCAGTGTCCATTATCCACTCTTGGAAGCTCTTTTCAAACGTTTCCTTGTCTTCAATAAAGATGCGGAAGAAATGGAGGTGAAAATCGTAGTTTTGTTGTTTGAGGTAATGGATGGTCTCCGGATCAGTTGCAGCATATACACCAGAGCTGCTTGATTTATCCAGCTGTTCATACCATTTCTCAGTAAGTTCTTTCGCTTTTTGCTCTAAAAACACATACAGATCTTTATTCCTATGCATAGTCCTGTTCCTCCTGGGGGTTCATTTAGCATCTAACCCTTTATTTAATATAAATAAGTTCAGTAAGTTTGTAAATTTATAACTAGTTTCTGGAAAATAACCACTTCTCATGCACTAGGCAGAATAGACTTCTGTGTATTCCCATTTATAATGCGTATCAAACCTCTTTTTTAGAGAAAGTTTAAAAATAAAAACCGCCTTATGAAAAGACGGTTTTACACTGGCTGTGAGAAATTTGTTATCTTCTGTTGGATAAATTGCCACACCCTAACAGATGACTGGTTGTCTTGGAAATGATGCACATGATTCCGAATCTGTTTGCGTTCATCCTTATACCAAGATGGATTTTCTGAAAACGTTGTGAGTGCATCCTGCAGTGCTTCCTGTGTAGTTACCTTAGGTCCTGGCGTCCAATTGGTATAAGAATCTAGAATAAACCCGCGATTTTGCTGATAAGACTGCAAATCTACTGGTGTGAAGACGATTGGCTTATCCAGTAGTAAATAATCAAAATAAATCGATGAATAGTCTGTAATCAGCATATCTGCAAGCGGCATAATTTCATATAAATCCTTACCATATCTTGTCAGCATCTCATCAGTGAGAAGATGGACACGTGTTTGTGTTTCAAAGTGATTCAGAAAAAGCTTCTCTTCTGCGGGATGCAGTTTAACAATTAACTCCAGATTTTCTTTCTCTAAGAAATCATAAAACTTATCTTGATTAAAATCCAACATGCCGAAAAGATTGTCTCGATTCAAATCCGTATCTGACCGTTCACTATGCGCCAACTGACGATAGGTTGGCATAAAGAACACAATTCTGCTTTCGTTCGCATCGATAGCAAATTCTTCTTTTAAGAAATGCGTATCTGGCCGCTGCTGCAGCAAATCATTACGCGGTGCCCCCGTTAATTGAATATGTTCGGGGTTTAGTTTAAAGCAGCGTATTATGAGCTTGCTGAAATACTCGGAATAGGAACATACGTAATTAATACTAGCCCAGCGATCTGCCAAAACATGTTTGTTATGCTCGTTTTTATCCGCAAATCCCATCGCTTTAAGCGGAAAGCCATGCCATGTGTCTATAACCAGCTGATTTGGATTGTACAGCTTTTTGTTATGCTTGATATTCGCTTCTGTAATAACGAGCACATCGGCAGCTTTCACTTTCTCCTGGAATTCCTGCGTTTCTTGTTGATGCAGCAGTTCTACCTCAAATGCATCCTCAATAGCTTTTGGAATGTTTTTAGAGAGTGCGTAGGTGTTTGAGCCGCTGCTATTGCGCGCCACTAATACCATCTTTTTGCGCCCTTCTAATGCGATGGATCGCTCTTCTGGCCGGTAAGATGCGTCTCGATGGATTTGGTCTATTTTCCAAGAGCCTGCCTTGTTGATTAATTCCAATCGGCAATTCACTTTATCCAATCGATCATCGTCTTTCCACCTCTGAATAAGCAGCAGTCGAACAGTTGCTCTAGCATAACGATAGTCTATAGAATCGACTTTCGGATAAGCCACTTGTCTGATTACGTCAGCTTCTATAGGAATGAAGTCTTCCGTAATATAACGTTGTGTAAAAAAGCCTGCTAGATAGTCGACCTCTTCCTCACTTCGCGCAATTAGCTCAGTACCATCTATTGCACATAACAGAATATCGTTTAGCACTTTGTAATAAAGATACTGCGGATCATGAATGGCTTGCGGCGGCAAGTCTGATGCAGTTTCTTCCAGTAAAGCGGTCTCAAGCTTATCAACAACTGATTCGATATAATACTGCTGAATCATCCTCTCGCAGTCTTCTGCTGATGGCAGGTCATGAGCACCGTCAGCGATTGCTGGTAAATCAGCGAGTGTTGGTAACTCCTTATCTGCTTCACCATAAATCGGAACAATACCTCTCGCCAATGCTTCCACTACAAGATGACGTGATTCCTCATAACTTCCGTTCACAATGAGAGCTGTGGCAGTTGTAATATGCTTCCATGGATCTATCATTTCATTTTCCCAAGAAATAGACTGCTCAATACCCTTCTGACGCGCCATGTCTTGAATGACAGGCTTATCCGGTCCATCTCCTATAATGGTCAGAGAAGCTCTATCCCGGAGCGGCTTAAACATCTCAAACAACTCTTCAAAATGATCATCGAACAAGGACAATTCACCTATGTTTACAAAATGAGTTGTATCAGCCGGCCGCGGTATCAACTCATACTTCTCCTTTAAAATTGGTTCTCCTATCATATGCAAGCCCTGTTCTTGGAGAGCATAACGCTGTACCGATTCTTCCAAGTGCTCATTCATGACCAGATGTTGGTCACAGAATTTAAGCGCCTCTTCATACCCGTACGCTTCTGGCACACCTTGCAGCCAAGAGAATATCTGCGGCATTGATCCATGAAGCTGTCCTACTGCGGTTCTGCATACATAACTCATTAACGGTGCCCGCACTGCAATTATGGCATCAGGCTTACCATGATGTTTTAGGCTGTTTGTATATCCTTCAATGAGAGAATCGGGATTCTCGTACTCCAGCCCGCTTTTCTCGCCGTAAAAGTGAATTTCCGGTAGTGATAACTGCCATTCTGTTCTTTCTGGGCGATAGGCTTGAAATACACGTATATGATGACCTCTTGCAGTAAGTAAATGTACTAACTTAGTTAATGTTTGTTCCAATTGGCCGTTGCCATCGGCGTAAATGAGGGCAAAATCAATGTTCATGACATTGTTCCTCTTTTCTAAAAGATTCTTTTCACCTGCCAAGTTCCGTTATTATTAATTAATCTTACCCTAGCTTCCTCTATATTAGCATGCTCGTCCGTTTGATATGAGAAAAGAACAACAGCCTTTGTATATGAATAATTAATGATATTAATTTTTAATTCCCACCAGTGAAAACCATTATTATCTGATAGAGCTTTTATTAAAGTTGAATAAATATCTGTACTTATAAAATTACAAGTTACCACATCCTCTTGCAAACCCTTTACAATATTATTGTTTACTTCATGTGTGAAGTGAATAAGGATGTCATTTATTTTCTCGACAACTTTATCCGATTTGTACATTACCACAGAATTAATACATTTTCTTTGATCTGGAAGAGTAATTTCATTTAGTTGGATTGCGTTAAGCAGGTCTTTTAAATTATTTACATCACCTTTAGGAAAGATCCATCCATTAACACCGTTTTCAACTATATCTCTTGCCCCATCTGTATCAGAAGAAATGACCGCCACTCCCCGACAGAGCGCTTCTATTAATACTAATCCAAACCCTTCAAAATCAGAAGGTAAGACCAGTACAGAGGCATCATCTATCTCATTCCAAGGTTCAGTTCTCCAGCCCAGCCATGATATTTTATCACTAATCTGTAAACTTTCCGCCAGATCATGCAGCATATGCTTATCTGGCCCGTCTCCTATAACGGTTAGGCTCCAGTCTCCTTTCACACCCTTTAATGCTCTCAGCAATACATCAAGCCTTTTTTCTTTATTACTCAGTCGGCCAATAAAAATTATTTTTAATTCTTCAGATCGAGCAATTACATGTTGATTAACATCTACTGGATTACTAATCAAATATACTGGTTGTTCCTCGATATAATCAGTAATTGTACGACCTATACTTGAAGAAATAGCGAGGTGAGCATCACTATAATTTAAATACCTTTCTCCCCCAAAATAGGCTGGAGGTCCATGCAACCAAGATAAGACCGGTGTATTTGGCTTGAAGCGAGCAATAGCTGTCCTGCAAATGTAGCTTAGTATAGGGGCATGCGTTGCTATGATTACATCTGGCAGGTCACTATCTTTCAAAAAGTTTGCATAACCCATTTGCATAGAATGCACCGTCTCTTCTTCCACCTTAGCTTCTTGACCGTAATAATAAATTTCAGTGATTGTTTCCTCCCACTCTCTGTATTTTGGAGGATGTGATTGTAACACACGCACTTTATGTCCTTTATTCACGAGGCCTTTTGATACTGTAGTCAGCACATCTTCTAATCCGCCTTTTCCTTCTGCATACCCTAAAACTATATCTATTAACATGAAACTGCACCTCTGCTTTTCGTTTTTTTTCAATTAAAAACGCACCTACTAATAAGGTGCGTTTTATCATATTTCCAATAACATCTGTTCAAATGTAATGCTATCTTTGTATATATCCAAAGCCTCCATTAGATATGGCTCAGGATCCGAGTCTGTTTCAATTATCTGTTCATAAAAACGGTAATCTCCTTGGAACTTTCCTAAAGCCTCTTTCGCAATTCTATTAGCTTCCTGTTTATTTTCCTGAGCTCTTAACCATAAAATTACATTTAAAAAGTCCTGACTTTCCAGTGTGTGAGATTCAGCTTTCTCATAAAAAGACATTGCAAGGTCTTCTTGTGAAAGTGAGAAGAAGATTCCGCCGAGTTTCGCATAAACGGAGGGTGCAAACAAATTAACATAATCTAGCAGTTCATTGGCAACCTCATAGTTGTTGTATTTAAGCAACTTTCTAATCATATAACAGAATTCTGATGTATACTCCTCTTTTTGTAACACAGACACATCAAATTCCTTGTCAATCAAGAAAGCTAAAAAAGAATTCCTGATGATGCTCTTATAAACCTGACTTAATTCCTGTGAAGGGTTAAGTCTGTTAAGTAAATAAATATCACCAGCGTCCAGGTATTTTTTCTTTAATGCCAAAGCAAGCTTTTGTTCATCTTTCCCAAACAAATCATTCTTTAGTGCCTTGTTTTGTATTAAAGAGATTTTAACTTGAATAATATCTAAGATATTTTCTTCTATTTCGAATTCCTGGGTAATTAAATCTGCAAGCTCATATAACCCATCGTTTAATACAAACAGCAAGACATCCTCCAAGTTATTTTTTAGAAATGGCTTGGCAAAATCCAGTGTTTCTTTAATCGAGGTATGAATTGCGAATAATCTCATAAGGCTTGTAAGAGATTCAAAACAATGATTATTAACATTTAAAGCTTTCGAATAATATTGTACAGCTTTGTCCATATTCTTCTCTATTTCATAAACTCTACCTAATCTCAATGCAGGAAGGTATTCAATAAAATCAGAGCTTTTAACCACCGTTTTAAAAGACGCTCGCTCACTTAATATCAATGTAAATACTTGTTTGGCATCTTCTTTTCTTCCTTGAGCTAGATAAATAGCCCCCTTCATATACAAGAAGTCCGCTGCATCGGAGTAAATTCTTGTTGCATCTTTAAGAATCTCTAATGCATCATTATATCTATTTAACGTAAATAAAGTTTCAATAATATTTAATAAGCATATAGGAACCCAGTTAATAAATGGATCTTCCTTTTTCTTATATGCTTTCAGATAAGCATCAAGGGCCTGCTCATATTTCTTTTCTTTCTTTAATTCATTGCCTAGATTGTAATAGTCAAAGCCCTCTTTTCCTTTTTTTAATTGTAATTTTAATAACTTGGTGTTCCTGTCTGTTTTTGATTTCTTTTTCACTACGTCATCTAAGTATCCAGAGTGATAAGCAATAAGGTCTGATAAATTGACAGTTATATTTTTATTATCTTTGTGTACGAGTTGCTCGTGTATAGCTCTAGTATAATGATATTTACCTGTATTTCTATATAATCTCACATGCTTATTCTCTAATGTACGTGTCCCATCGACACCTACAAAATTCACTATGTTAATAGCAAATACGTCTTCTTTTGTGTACTTTAAGTTATCAATTACATGTTTTGCGTTCCCTGTTTCCAAGAATTCATCTGCATCTAATACTAAAATCCAATCACCTATAGCTTGACTAGCTGCAAAGTTTCTGGCATCTGCAAAATTATTATTCCACTTATAATGAAACAAACGTGCACTTTCGTACTCTTTAATAATCTCAATTGTACGGTCAGTTGAACCTGTATCTACAATAACTATATCGTCAACCAAATTAACTACGGAATCTAAGCAACGTCCAATTACTTTTTCTTCATTCTTCACAATCATGCAAAGAGATACTTGTGGTTTATTCATAATACACCTCAATCTATAAAAATACTGATCCAAATATGTTGGATCAGTATTTTTATAGGCGAAATAAATTCGCCTATAACATTATTATTGTAGAAGTTGCAATACACCCTGCGGCTGTTGGTTAGCTTGTGCAAGCATAGACTGTGCAGCTTGAGAAAGGATGTTGTTCTTCGTGAAGTTCATCATTTCTTCAGCCATGTTAACGTCTCTGATACGAGATTCAGAAGCAGTTAAGTTTTCAGAAGATGTTTGCAAGTTATTGATTGTGTGATCCAAACGGTTTTGGTATGCACCAAGCTTAGAACGCTCAGCAGATACTGTTTCAATCGCAGCGTTGATTGTAGAAATCGCAGCGTTAGCATCACTTTGAGAAGAGATGTTAATACCTGCTGTAGCAGATGCCCCTTCTACTCCTAGAGCAGACGCTCCCATGTCAGAAATATCAAGAGAAATATTTTGATCTTGGTTAGCACCAATATGGAAAGTAAGAGCAGTTCCAGCATCAGTAGAATCAATTTCACCGTTGATTAGTTTCTTCGTGTTAAATTCAGTATCTGTTGAGATACGAGTGATTTCTTGAGCCAACTGATCTACTTCTTTTTGAAGTTCAGCACGGTCTGTATCTGTGTTTGTATCGTTGGCAGACTGTGTAGCCAATTCACGCATACGCTGTAGGATAGAATGAGTTTCGTTCAAAGCACCCTCAGCAGTTTGGATCAAAGAGATACCGTCTTGTGCGTTTTTAGAAGCCATGTCAAGACCGCGGATTTGTCCACGCATTTTCTCGGAGATTGCTAGACCTGCAGCATCGTCTCCCGCTTTGTTGATTTTAAGACCAGAAGATAGTTTTTCTAGTGATCCTTGTGTTGAATTTTGGTTAGCGCTCAATTTGTTGAACGTGTTAAGTGCTGCAATGTTATGATTGATTCTCATTTTAAAAATTCCTCCTTGAGTTTAAGTACAGCCCACATCCTTGTGGTTTTCTTGGTTAGCAGCGGTCGGCCGCCCGCTGCTTTCCTTTGCTGTACTATATATATCGGAGGTTTTTACTAGATGTTTAGCTTTTTTCTTCATTATTTTTTAAGAAATTAAGTAAATCGACTGAGGTATTTGCCGCAGTACTATTCTCCTGCTCGATAGCAAGATAAACTTCCTTTCGATGTATAGTTATTTCCTTAGGGGCATCAATACCCAGCTTAATTTGCTCTCCATCTATACTAAGAATCGTCAATTCAATATCATTACCAATTTTAACTGACTCGCCAACTTTTCTTGTTAGTACAAGCATTATTCTGCCCTCGCTTTCTCAGTCTGCAAAGGGTTGCGTGTAGAGAAGCCATCTGAGAGAATAATCTGTTGACCTTTAAGGGCATCCGTGTTGATAACGAGCGGTGCTTGCAAGTTGATTGTGCTATTCGAAAATGGATTACGTAAAGTTAATATAGATAAAATTTTAACTTGTTCTGGCTTCGTTATTACTAGTTCCGCTTTTGTTTGTTCACTCAAATCGAAAGCATAATCCTGATGGAAATGGTATGGGCTCGCAACGATAAAAGCTACATGAACAGTGACGGTGCTTTGCAGAATCTGAAACAGCGGATTTTCCGGAAAATCAATTAATATAAATGTCTTTTCTTCTGGAAATCCTGGTATTCCCTTGTCAAAACGAATAACCGCCTTCTCATCTACTGACATACCGCCAAAGTATTTTGTTTTAATATTCATTTCAAAACTCCTTATATATTCATCTCGAACCCGTTGACTCCATAGAACTTCAAGTTATCAAAATCCACTTTAAGTGATTGATACTGCGCAATACCTGTATCTACTTGACCACGCTGAAATTCAAATTGAGGTTTATGCGGTGTATTCTTTATTTCGGGCTGATTAACCTTTACATTAATGTTTAATTCAGATGGCTGATAGTCAGACTTAACAGAAAACTGGGAAGGAATCCATCCTATTGCAAAGTCTTTTAGCTTCCGCTCCGCAATTCGCCTTGCTTGATTTGCAATCGGATTCCCGCCATTTTCAATCTCCATCATTTCCTTGCCTTCTTGGACGCGGCGTGTGATGCCTTCCAAGTAAGATTTTTTCCCTAGCTTTGCAAAGTCTTCTGTTCGCTTAAAAACAGATTTTAAATCCATATCATTCCAAGCTTGTGTCTGGTCGATTGTCAGCTTGGATGGTGTCGTATGCATTGTAATTTCAGCATGCGGCTGACGGATTGATTGCTCAGCTTCTGGCTGTTCTATCTGAACCGCAGCATCCGTAATGGTCAAACTAATCTTAGCTTGCTGTGACTGTAATCGTACCTGTGGCATATCCATGTCGATTACTCCTTTCTATACAAAAAGCTCCGCCAGCTGGCAGAGCTTTATACATTTATCTTAAGAAATCCATTAGTGTCGGCTGGATGATACGTGCCCCAGCTGACATTGCTGCTCGGTGTACTGCCTCTTGAGAAGTAAGATTCATAATAACCTCTTCCATTTCGGCATCTTCATTATCGGACATCAGCTTTGTTGCAGAAAGTTCTTGATCATCCAAGCGAGATGCCACTAGGTCCATCCGATTCATGCGAGCACCTAGGTCAGCACGTTCATTCACAAGATTATTTATGTTCTCATCAAGTGCGCCTATGTACTGATCTAGATCCTCATCCGATCCTCCTGAACGAAGTGCAGCAGAAAAGTTTTCCAAGTCATTGAAAAGCTTTTCTCCAAACACATTCCCTCCATTCACGTTCATCTTCACCTCAACGCCTTTGGATAAAGTAAGACTTACTGCATTAGTATTGAAATCAACAGTTGCACTGCCATCCTCATTAATAACGACTGGTGCAGTATCTGTCGCCGATCCATTGAAAATGTATTTCTCGTTAATCTGTGTATTTGCAACGGATGCCAGCTGTTCTTTCAGCTGATCTACTTCTTGCGCGATGTTTCCGCGCTGTCCTTC
Source organism: Terribacillus aidingensis (assembly GCF_900215625.1). Lineage (GTDB taxonomy): Bacteria > Bacillota > Bacilli > Bacillales > Amphibacillaceae > Terribacillus > Terribacillus aidingensis. The sequence goes on along the minus strand of NZ_OBEK01000001.1, from coordinate 885,520 downwards.
TTCATACGTGCCATTGCTTGCTTGAACTGCGAGCTCCCGGATTCGCTGAAGAGCACTCGTAGCATTACTCAGTGCAGAATCAGAGTTATCAATCCAAGTTTGCGCTTCGGATAGATTCCGCTTATACTGCTCCACATCTCGCACCTCGGTACGATAACTCATCCCTTTGGTAGCAACAACAGGGTCGTCAGAAGGTTTTGTAATCTTTTTACCTGAAGACAGCTGTTCAGAGTATTTATTCAAGTCGCTGTAACTGTTGCTCAAGTTACTCAGCATTCTATTAGACATCATACTTTGTGTTATACGCATCTGCTACTTACCTCCCTACTAATCCCATGTTGTTGATGATTCTATCAAGCATCTCGTCAACAGCAGTCATGCTGCGGGCTGCAGCGTTGTATGCGTGCTGGAACTTGATCATATTTGTCATTTCTTCATCAAGTGATACACTTGATACGGATTGGCGCTGCATGTCAGCTTGATCTACTAAAGAAATAGAGTTGGCTGCTTGTCTGTTTGCTTCCTGCGCTTTCACACCCAATGTTCCGATCATACCTTCATAGAAACTGCTGACAGAAGTATTACCTAAACCATCCATAGGTGTACGCATTGCTTCAGCAAGTTTCTTCGCATTTTCACCGTTTCCCGAAGTTCCATCGGCGCTCGCCGCGATAAGATCTGGGTTGCCATCAATTTCATCAGAAAGACTGATATTTGCTGCTGCTCCGTAAACCTCGTTACCAGCATCAAAGAAATCAATACCAGATAGCTCGCCAGCCTTTGTATAGCCTGCTTGCTGCACTTCATTCATCGCACTAGCAAAGCTAAATGCCATTTTATCAAGGTTCTGCATCATCTCCGGGTATGTTCCTTTAACAGAACCATCTTCCAAGTAGCCATAAGAGTCTATCAGACCTTTAAGCTCCCCTTTGGATGTAAATTCCTCTACCGCAATTTTGGTTTCGCCAAATGTTACGCTATCTACTGCTTGCATACCATTTTCATCTTCTCCATATTGCACAGATAGTTCCTGGAATGTTTTTGTCTCTGGGTCAACTAGAACTGCTTGTGCAGCACCTTGCTCATCAACTAATGTAATCCTAGCAATTCCCTGTGCCGCTTGAGGTGCTAACCCGCCTGATTTCTCATAATCCACCTTTATATTGACCATGGTTGATAGCTCATCAATAAGCACATCACGTTTGTCATACAAATCATTCGAAACCATACCATGCGGTTCCATATCGGCAATTTGCTTGTTCAATTCATTAATCTGATTCATATAAGAGTTGATGCTCTTTACAGACACATTATCCATCTGATCCTTCAAATCAGTACGAACGTTACTGAAACTGTTCGAAATGTAATTAAACGATTCTGCAACAGCTTGTCCCTTCTGCAAAGCGACAGAGCGAGCTCCAGATTCTTCTGGTGTTGCGGAAAGATCTTGAAGAGAACTCCAGAAATCATCCATTACGGCAGAAAGACCCGTATCAGAAGGTTCGTTAATGACGCCTTCCATCCGGCTTAGCGCATCGGACTTTGTATTCCAATAAGACGCCGTACCTGTTTGCGAACGGTATTGGGCATCCAAGTATGTATTTCTAATTCGTTCAATTGAACCTGCTTCAACACCCGTACCTTGCTGGCCAACGATTTGCGGACGGTTACGACCTGCAGCAGGGTAAGGTGAAATCTGTTCAAAGTTGACACGCTGTCTTGTATAACCATCCGTATTAGCATTAGCTATGTTGTTGCTTGTTGTATATAGTGCTGTTTGCTGCGCAAATAGCGCAGAACGAGCGATTTCTAATCCTTGGAATGTAGATCCCATCTATTTTTCCCCTTTTTTACCGATAGCTTTTCCGTATCTGTGTTATGCTTTGGAGTCGAATAATGAGCGATTTTGCGGTCGCTGCTCGTGTTGACTTGGTGTACCGTAATTCAATGATGAGATGGAGGGAGCAAGCATATCCAGAGAGATTTGCACAAATTGCATCGACTGCTCCAGCAGCTGCTGGTTGAGCGCTTCCTGTGTTTTGAGCTCTGTTACGGCTTCTGTAAGTCCGATTAATTCCGATTCCAATTGTTTGGCAGCTGATTCATCGGTTATCGTTTGCAGTAGCTCTGTCACCGTAGCAGGTACCGGAATACCGGCAGCTGCTGCCCATATCTCTGTTTGCTTGATGCGCAGCTGTTCCAGCTGCGCCGTTGCTTGCACATGCTTCTTTTCTGCCAGCAGCTGCTTTTGCAGGCTGTCCATATCATTTGCTTTCAAGTGATGTGTCTTCAAGCGGCTGATTTCCAGCAGACTGCGGTGCAAGGTATGCAATTTGTTAATCGTTACTAGTAAAGCTTGTAAAGCCATGGTTGCTCCTCCTTGGTCTTATGACCAAAAATCCATCATTTTCTTGGCGGTCTTCTCTGCATCGACTTTGTAATCGCCGTTTTGTACTGCGGCTTTTATCTGTTCCACATAGCTCTGGCGGCTTGCCTGAATTTTGTCGCCTTCCTGAAGCCGTTTTGCTTCCGAGGAAATCTCCAGTTTATCCTGACGCTGACTTGCTTGTTGCAAGTCGGCCTGCTGCTTGAGCTGTTTTGTGTACGGATTGAAACCGGATTGGTTCGGACCTTGTATTTTCAAAGATCTGCACCCCTTTCCAACTTCTTAACACTCTTACAGATAATATCGGTTCATATCGAGGAAATGTTAAGCAATTTAATCGATTTATTTCACTTATCTGTTCCCATTATAATATACGCGCTGCTCACTCGCTTTGGCTGTTTCCCGTTTTTGATCTAATTCAAGCGCCACGTCCAGCTCCTTGCGCATATCATCTTTACAATCTGCACACATTTCGCCTTCAGTAATCTGGTTGCTGCAGTTGCGGCAAGAATAAGACAGCATCGGGAATTGGCTCGGCTGCAGCCTCTTTTCGCGAACAAATTTAATAATCAATGACTCTGGAACTGTCGTTACTTCCGTGATTTGCTGGATCGTCGCTTGGCGATTCTCTCGCTTGCGTAAGTATTGATGCACCATTTGGAAGGAACGTTCTTCCTCTCGATGACAGTTCGGACAAATATCCCGATAATCTCTTGCAAATACGCTTCCACAGCGGACACAATTTGCTAGTTCTAACATAGGCTAACGCCCTCCTCCTAGTATAATAGGAACACCAGAAAGTGTCCTGTTTAGTATAATTATAGCACGTTAAGGTACTTAAGCCGCGGTTTCCGCGACATTTGGCATATGGGAAAGTTACCCCCTGATTAAGGTACAGGCCGCTATTTTTTGTGCGCCATTTTCCTTGAGCACTTGCGCAGCATGTCTCAACGTGGCACCCGTTGTATAAATATCGTCGATGAGTACGGTATATCGCGGACTCTCTCCTAACAAATAAAATGGGTTATCTGCCCTCATCCTGTGCCGCTTGCTGCGCTTAGACTGTTTTTCCCCGTGCTTTCTTCCCAGCACTTCTATTTGGGTGGCTCCTGTAAAATCTGCCAGCTCGGCAGCCTGATTGAAGCCTCTCTCTTGCATGCGTTCGTCGCTCAATGGAATCGGCACAGCAAAATACTGCTGATTACTGAAATGACGCTGAAATAGCTGCCGGAAAGCTTGTTCAAATACTTTTCCAAGTGCATAATCTCCGCGGTATTTCCACTGCGCGACATAATCACGTATAAAATAATTATAACTGTACAGCGATACATTCTTGTCCAATACAGCTTGGTAGTCTGAAGTTTCCCATTGCAAACAATCACTGCATATATCGGACCCTGCTTGCTTCATACAACTTGGGCAACCTTGATTTGTTAGCAGCGGAAAAGAACTTGCGCAGCTTTCACATAAAGACGTGAGGCGTTCCGGCCAAAATAATGTTGACCACATTGGTCTAGCGCTTTTCGGTTCGCCGCAGTACATACAGTTGTTCATAATTTCCTCGCTTGGCGGTTCATATATTGAATTGCCTGTACTGCCTGATCCATCGCTGTGCTTCTTCCTTCATGAAAAAAGACTACTTCCCCCGTCGGATCAGCAGGACTTCGGCCAGCTCGGCCGGCAATTTGCACAAGTCCTGCTTCGTCGAACACATCATGCGCGGCATCTAAAATCGCCACATCCACAGACGGGAATGTGACGCCGCGTTCCAGGATAGTAGTCGTTAAGATGATGGCAATTTCACGATTCCGGAAGGCTTGAACCTTCTCTTCTCTTTCTTTATCGGCAGCATGTACCGTACTGATAAGCGTTTCTGCTGTATTTTTCGAATGGATTTTTTTAGCAAAGGGATGTAATGCTGATATAGCATCTTTCTTCAGCGAATCAGCAAGTGCAACCGTCGGCAGAAACAGAAGCACCTGGCGCGTTGGATTTTTACGTTTTTGCAGCCACGTTAACAGTCCTTTCGGCAAAGATCCCTGCTTCAGTTTCTTGTGTAACCCAAAGCAAATTTTAGAAGATGGTACGGGAAGCGGATTGCCGTGGAAGCGCAGCGGAACAAACACATATGGCAGCGTTTTAGCTTTAATAGCCCGCTTTTCTTTTTTTCGAGGTGTAGCGGTGAGAAAAATAGAGGCGCACGCTGTTTTCTTGGCTTTATCAGAGGCAAAGTGAAGCATGGAATCAGCATGGTAAGGAAAGGCGTCGATTTCATCAATAATAAGTACATCAAAGGCCCGGTAAAAACGGAGCAGCTGGTGGGTCGTAGCTAAAATAAGCTGACCTTCTCCTGTCTTATCCGGGCTGCCGCCATATAAGGCCTGTATCGTGACATTTGGAAAAGCCTCATGAAAACGCGGCAGCAATTCCCGCACAACATCGGCGCGCGGTGTTGCCAGGCAGACCCGCTTGCCTTGCCGGAGGGCACATGTGATACCTTGAAAAAGCATCTCCGTTTTTCCTGCGCCGCAAACTGCATGTGCCAACAGCTTTTCATTCCGCTGTATCGCCCGGTCAATTGCATCGGCTGCGACTTGCTGATGCACAGTCAGCTCCCCGTCCCAGGCACAAGGGGCAGCATGAACTGGCCATTCCGGTTCAGGACCGGTCCATTCATAAAGCTGCTCACAAGCGCTGACTCTGCCCATTTGAATACAGTTCCGGCAATAAAGATGGGTTTGCTCACATTTTTGGCAGGCAATCGGTTGCAGATGAGCACCGCTGGCATTGCAGCGGCTGCAGTATGCCTGTCCTTTTTCTTTGCGAATACCTAGGATTTTCTTGAAGCATTGCTGTTGAAGTGCCTGTTTAAAGAGGGGAGATGAGAGAGGGATTTCACGGCGCAATAGCCTCTTGCCGCTAAAGTGCTTTGGTTCGATTTCCATATAACTGCTCCTTTCCTATTAAAAAAAGGGAAGATAAACTCTCCCCTTTTACACTTTATACCATGTCAGACCGATGGCACCTTCTCCAAGATGGGTACCGATGACTGGGCCAAAATAAGATACATCAATTTCTGAGTTTGGATACTCTGCCTGCATCTCTGCTCGAAGAGCTTCTGCTTCTTCGGGACGATTAGCATGAATAAAGCAAGCTCTCATTTTGTCTCCCCCTGCTGCTTGTTCAGCGAATAAGGACTTGATTCGGCTAAGAGCTTTTTTCTTGGTGCGAATCTTTTCATATGGAACAATGACTTTATCTTCAAAATGAAGCACTGGCTTCACTTGAAGCAAACTTCCGATAAGTGCTTGGGCACCGTTCAGACGACCTCCGCGCTGCAAATTGGATAAATCGTCCACCATAAAGTAAGCAATCATCGTTTGTTTCATCTCATCCAGCCGTTCCAGGATTGCTTCGACGGATGCACCTTGTTTTACCATTTGCGCTGCTTCCATTGCATAATACGCTTGCGGCATACAGCTAAGTTCGGAATCATAGGCATACACATCAATTCCTTCAACCATATCATCAGCCGCTACCATCGATTGATACGTTCCGCTTATACCGCTGGAAAGGTGAATGCTAATAACAGCATCGTATGTTTTGCTCAGTTCCTCCAGCTTCTCAATCACTTTTCCAACAACAGGCTGTGACGTTTTCGGCAAGCTTTTTTGCTGCTTGATTTTCTCATAAAATTCCGCCGTGCTAATATCGACTTCTTCCTCATACGTTGCATCGTCAAAGATGACCTGCAATGGAATCATATGTATATCAAAAGCTTCTCGCTGTTCTGGCGTAAGATATGCTGTACTATCTGTCATGACAGCAATTTTCATACTTATCGGTCTCCCTTACATTTTTTCACTCTTTCTTTTTATCTTACCTTATGACTGTCCTTTTTGCATATGTCTGCTGACCAATTCATTCTCTGCAAGCTGCGTATTTTTTACGTTTTTCTACAGGAGATGCGTAGATTCCTCCATATTTTTGCCGTAAAAAGAGAAAAGCCCGAGCGCATGCCCGGACTTCACATCTTATAAAACTTCAACCCAACCGTTGCGAATTGCAGTAACAACTGCCTGCGTGCGGTCGTTTACATTCATCTTTTGCAGAATATTACTCACATGATTCTTGACTGTTTTTTCACTAATATATAAAGATTCCGCTACGCCGCGGTTGCTCTTTCCGTCTGCAAGCAGCTGCAGCACTTCACATTCCCGGCGTGTCAGCAAATGCAGCGGACGGCGATGCTCGCCAATTTTACTGGAGATGGAAGAGTTGTTTTCCTCTGCTAAGCGACGGTATTCTTTTACAAGGTTATGTGTCACTTTCGGGTGCAAATAGGAACCGCCCTCACTTACAACCTTAATAGCATCAATTAAAGAATCCGCATCCATTTCCTTCAGCAAGTAACCTTGTGCGCCTGTCTTCAAAGCATGTGTAACGTAGTTTTCATCGTCATGGATGGAAAGGATAATAACATTAATATCCGGTCGGTGCTTAATTAGATCAGCTGTTGCTTGTACACCGTTTGTAGTAGGCATGTTGATGTCCATTAGCACGACATCAGGATTGTATTTTTCGACGAGTTCAAGTGCCTCTGAACCGTCATCCCCCTCTGCGACAACCTGGAAAGCTGGTTCAAATTCGAGAATACGCTTTACTCCCTCTCGAAATAGCTTGTGGTCATCAATCAATAATATACCAGTACTCATGTGGTTTGCTCCTCCTACAAATTCATGTCTTTTTTTCTTTTTTAGCTGGATGTTTAAAATGTTTAAAGTAATAATTGTTTTTAAATAAGTCCGTTAACCAGTCTCACGTATCGGATGACGTTAGTGGCATGCTTCTAATTATAAGCACAATTACCTGTTTCTCGCCACTCTTATCCGTCTGTGAGCGGGACTTTGATTAAAACTCGAGTACCTTTCCCAGTTTCCGAATAAAAATTAATGGATCCATCGAGCATTTCTACTCGTTCCCGCATTCCGATTATGCCGAATGAATTCTCTTTCTTCTTGGAAACATCAAAGCCTCTTCCATCATCTACGATACTAATGACGACGAGTTCCTGCATCACTTCTAAGCGAACTTTAATCGTTGTTGGTTCTGCATGCTTAACAGCATTTTGGACCGCTTCTTGTGTCAAACGAAACAATGCTACCTCGTACTTCGGATTCAAGCGTTTTTCTGCTTTTAGAGCGGTAAACTCAATATGAATATTGTTAAATTCCTCAATATTATTCAAATATTTTTTGATGGTAGGCAAAAGTCCAAGATCATCAAGCGCCATTGGACGAAGATCATAAATAATACGGCGAACCTCATAGAGTGAGCTGCGGACCATTTTACGCATATTCCGGATTTCAAGCAGTGCCTCTTCCGTGCTCCTCTCGCGAAACGTCCGATCAACCAGCTCAGAACGAAGCAAGATATTGGCAAGCATCTGTGCCGGACCGTCATGCATTTCTCTCGAAAGGCGGCGCCGTTCTTCCTCTTGTGCTTCAATAATTTTCAATCCAAATTCCTGCTTTTCCTTCGCATCGTGAATCAGCTGGGAAACTTGTTTGAAGTCATCGTTCAGATAGTTGAGAACAACACTGATTTTGCCGACAAGCCCTTCGGCGCGTTTCAATTTTAATTCAAGGCTTTGCAGCCTCCGCTGCGTTTCATCACGCCGCTCCCGAAGAATTTTTTCCTTTTCACGAGACATACGAAGCTCACTTTGCAGCTTATGCGTCTGCTCGTACACTTCCCGGATTTCTTCTTCTGAATAGCGGTCGAAATCGCGGCTCACATCAGACAGACGCATCTTGGAATAGCGAACCTTCTGTTCGAGCTGATCGCCTACTTTAATGATCTCAGCCACTTTTTCCTTTGTGAGCTGCAGATCAGCAAGAAGCTGCTCATACTCTATGCGCGATTCTTCTCCTATGTAAAAAATCTCATCCTTGCTATTCTCGACAGCTTCCACCATTTCTTTGATGATGGAATCGAGCGCTTTGTCTTCGATTTTTTTTGCCATTTTCTTTTTCTCCACCAATCTATTGTGCTATATCATTCGAATTACCTAACTGCTTTTGGGGGGTTACGGAATACTTTTCTGTGTAATTCGTCACATTTTCTGCTATCTTTATATAATGAGTGCTCAAGGAGGTAAAACGCAAGATGCTTACTACTTATTTTACCGTAAAAACGGAAGGCGCACACGAAATTGTTATCCAAAAATCCCGGTTTATTGGTCATGTAAAGCGTGTCGAGACGGAAGAGGAAGCAATCGCTTTTGTACAGAAGATAAAAAAGGAACATAAAGATGCTACCCATAACTGTTCTGCTTACATGATTGGCGAGCACGATTTAATACAAAAAGCCAGTGACGACGGCGAACCGAGCGGTACAGCAGGTGTACCAATATTAGAGGTGCTGAAGAAAAAAGGGCTGAAGGATACAGCAGTAGTGGTAACAAGATATTTCGGCGGCATCAAACTTGGAGCTGGCGGCCTTATCCGTGCTTATTCAGGTTCTGCATCTCAATCGATTGATACAATCGGAGTGGTACAAAGGCAGCTGATGCAGCTAGCCGAGGTGCATATCGATTACACGTTACTTGGGAAAGTTGAGAATGATTTGCGGCAATCCGCTTATACTTTGCAGAACATTGATTACGCTGACCGTGTTATCCTGCATACTGCAATGGAATCAGGTCAAGAGCAGGAGTTTGAAGCATATATAACCGATTTGACCAATGCCCAAGCTGAAATCAAATTCGGCGGACAAGAATATGTAGAAAAAGATGTGTAAACGTCATCGGACGTCTGCACATCTTTTTTTCGACAAAATTTATTCCCCGGGAAATTAATTAGTCCCCTGCTTGATAATCAGCAGCTTTTAACCCGCTCAAAGCTCCTTGATCCGCTATAATCGTTACATTTGGATGCTCCTTAAGGATTGAAGCCGGGAATGCTTCCGTTACATCCCCATAAACAAGTCGTTCCAATACTGCGGCTTTTTGTTCGCCAGCTACTAGCAGCAGCACTTCCTTGCTTTCCATAATGTTTTGAATCCCCATTGTAATAGCATGTGTCGGCACAGCCTCCAAGTTGGGAAAGAACCGAGCATTTGCTTCCCTTGTTGTTTTGTCCAGTTCGACCACATGTGTCCGCTGCTCGAATGGTGTATATGGCTCGTTAAAACCGATATGACCGTTTAATCCGATGCCAATTACCTGCAAATCGATTCCGCCAGCAGAAGCTATCTGCTGCTCATACTTAGTGCAAGCTGCTTCTAAATTCGCTGTTTCACCATTCGGAAGATGTGCAGCAGTTTCCGGTAAATCGACTTGGCTGAACAAATGCTGATTCATATAATAAGCATAACTATTCTCATCGCTCGGATGAATTCCAACATACTCATCTAAATTAAAAGTCGTTGCTTTTGCCAAAGAAAACCGTTTTTCTTTGTAAGCCGCAACTAAAGCTTCGTACAAGCCGACTGGTGTAGAACCAGTTGCAAGCCCTAGGACCGCCTCGGGCTTATGGGAAAGTTTTGTAATAATCTTTTCAGCAGCCATTTGGCTTAATTCTTTATAATCTTGTGCTTTTTCCATTGTGAGCATTCTCATTTCTCCTTCTGATAAGCCAATTTTCCTCTGCAATAGGTTGCCTGTAACGCCAGCTCGTCATCCAGCAGCACAATATCCGCATCCTTCCCTACCTCAAGAGAACCTTTTCGCTCATAAATGCCAAATTGCTTTGCCGGATTTTCTGCTGTCATCTTCACAATATCCGCAACGGACGCATCTGCAAAGTCAGCCATATTTCGGATAGCATCCTTCATTTGCAGCATACTGCCCGCGAGCGTCCCATCAGGCAAGAGTGCTTTGCCATCTGCCACGGTTACAGCTTGTCCGCCCAGATCATACGTACCGTCTTCCAAGCCTTTTCCGCGTAACGAATCCGTAATAAGCATCAATCTCTCAGCACCGACATTTCGGAAAATCAAACGAAGCATCTCTGGTGCAACGTGAATGCCGTCAGCGATTAGCTCACAAGTTAACGAAGTTAGCAGAAATCCTGCTCCTACTGCACCAATATCACGATGATGGATGCCATTCATTTGATTGCACAAATGCGTCAGCTGACTAATGCCATGGGCGGAAGCTTCTTTTATTTCTTCAAAAGTGCTGTCGGTGTGCCCTGCCGCAGCAATGACATTACCTGAAACTAGCATTTCTGTGAACTGATAGTTGTCGTCACGTTCTGGCGCCAAGGTCACCACCTTGATCTTGCCTCCCGCTGTTTCTTGCCATTTAGAAAACAGCGCCGTGTCAGGTTTCTGAATATGCTGCAGCGGTTGTGCCCCTGCTTTTCTTTCGTTCACAAATGGACCTTCTAAATGCACTCCAATCAATTCAGCCTCACCTTGCTTGTTTTGGAACAATCCCACCTGTTCCAAGGCAGATTCAATAGCTGACTGACTTTGGGTAATTGTTGTAGCTAAGAAAGTGGTTGTACCTTCATTCGGCAGCCATGCTGCTATTTTATGCAAGCTTTCCTGCGTGGCATCCATCGTATCGGCACCCGCCGCTCCATGAATATGCCCATCAATAAAACCTGGCAATGCCAAGCGGTGCTTTCCATCCACTTCTAGCGCATATTCAATAGCAGGATTATTTTCGCCCATCTCTACTATTACCCCATTTGCTATACCAATATAACCGTCAATGATTCGATCAGGCGTGTAAATACGGATATTCCGAAGCAATATGTCACCCATTTCCGTTTCCCTTCTTTCCTTATTATCATCTACAGCCTAGCATATTGCGAAAGAGAAAGAAATGAGAATGTAAACGCATTCGTCAGCTTTGATAGATAAACAAAAAGAGCAGCGCCGATTGTCGGTTCGCTGCTCTTTCAGTTATGGCTCGCTGTTCGATATGATTGTAATTCTTGAATTAGCTTTGTCATCATGTCAGTTGTATCATTGATCTGTTTGTTCTCAGTCTGTGAGATTAATTTTACAAGGATGTTTTTGTAGATTTCCTGCTCTTTCACTATGTCACCTCGTTTGGTAAATCGATACTATACGATATGTACGTAAACTGTATCACGTTACACCTAGTGACTATACCACATTTCATGCAAGAACATGTCCAATTTTGTAAAAATAAACATATTCAATTAGGAGCGCTTCCAATAGAGATGGTACAAATTCCTCCCAATAATTACTACAATTAGCCCTGCACATGCCCCAATTGTGTCAATCACCACATCTCCGACATAAGGTGTCCTGCCAGGTGTTAAGCTTTGGTGAAACTCATCAAAACACGCATACAGAACGGAAACAACCAATGCCAGCTGCAGCGACACACGATACTTAAAGCCAAACCCTTTATATAGTGCCGTACATGCCAAGATGGCAAGAAAGAAATAAACAGTAAAGTGAGCTCCTTTTCGAATGAAGAATTCTACAAAGGAATAAATGCCTACTGCCTCCACACTAACTTCGTTTCCATGATAGGTAAACTGGATAGGTGACAAATAAGGCACGAGCGGACTCAAATCGATATGAGAAGCGAGCATCGGTTTGATATCCTGTTCCTGATAGGGGGTAGCGGAAAATAGGTATATAATGATGATACATGCCAGCGGCAGCATCCCATAAACCCATCTTTTTATGCTCATTATTTCCCCTCCCTTTTTCTGGATAAGATTAGATTATAGCATAACCAATCGCATTAGGGCAGTGTATCCTATGCGGTGGTTTACTAAACATTTACATGAAACAGCTTTTCCGCCGGAAATTAATTAGATATAATAAACTAGAAAAACTAGCCAATAATGCTTGTATACTAAAGGAGAACCTATGAAACGATTTGCTGTCATATTAGTCATTGCCGGACTGCTGTTAGTCGGATACGGAGGCTTCGAATGGTATACCACCTCCCAAGCACAAAAAGAGTCCTTGTCAGCTGCTAAATCCATGCTTCACGAAGCACATGCGGCAGAGAAGCTCACTCCCGAGGAAGAGAAAGAAGAAGCAAGTACCTTTGAACCCGGCCAAGGCGATGTTGCCGGTGTCCTGTATGTCCCTAAGATTGACGCGGAATTACCAATTGTGGAAGGCACAGATGCCAACGACTTGGCGAAGGGAGTCGGCCATTATAAAGGAACGGCTTATCCGCTTCAAAATGATCAGATTGTTTTATCCGGGCACCGCGATACAGTATTCCGCAATATGGGCGAAGTAAAAGTGGGCGATACATTTGTCGTGGAAATGCCATATGGTTCTTTTACATATAAAGTTGAAAACACGAAGATTGTTGATAAGGACGATTTAACTGTTATTGTGCCTACTGCGCCTGATGAAGTATTGACAGTTACAACTTGCTATCCATTTTCTTACGTAGGTGATGCACCAGAGCGATTTGTCTGGACAGCTGTACCCGTAGAAACAGAATAAAACCGAGCAGCTCAGGCTGTTCGGTTTTTCGTTTACCTTTTTTGCTTCTTTTTAGTTCTTGCAACCCTGACCAACATAATCCATTCAGTTACCAGGATTTAACTTCTTCTCTACATTTCGCAAATGAATCAAACATTGCAACCGTGCCAGCTCTGCTTCCCCTGTCTTAATTGCATCATATATTTCCTTATGCTCCACATAAATCACTTGTTTATTACGCAGTAAGTCTTCTTTATCTTCAAACGACAAAGCCAGTGCTTTCTTATAAACAGTATCCAAATTGGCAAATGTCTGAATCATGACTGGATTATGCGTCGCTTTCATCACCGCCAGATGAAAAGCGAAGTCCGCATCCCGCCCTTTATGCATCTCGGTACCATCTGCATCCTGCATCAGCTCCAATGCCGCACGCATCTCAGCAAGTTCCTTTTCTGTACGTCGTTCCGCTGCCAGCATTGCTGCTTCTGGCTCCAGAATTTTGCGCATCTCGAATAAGTACTGAAAGCTGGCTAAATCTGATTCATCTACCATCACTTGATGAAAGTATTCACCGTGAAATGCCTGCTCTACATAAGTTCCGCCACCTTGCTTCGAAGAAACAGCTCCTTGTGCTTTTAATTCACTTAGCGCTTCTCGAATGGATGCACGGCTCACACCATATTTTTCACACAGTTTCTTTTCAGTTGGAAGTTTTTGTCCCGGTTCGATTTCCCCTTCAACAATTTGTTCCAAGATTTCGGCCGCAATTCGATGCGCCATTTTCTCCTTCTTCATAATTACGTTCTTTTTCTCCTTTTTGTCTGACAAATATTTTTTAACAGGAATTGTACATTACTATTCACTAATACTTTTCATCACTAAATCGTTGATATATCGCATTTCCCTCTACTCATTTTCTATTTTATCATGCCTTTCTCATACATCAAGATTTTTTTGCCTTACAAATTTATCTTGCAAATTATCGTTTATACCGTTTACAATCACAATAGCGAGGGGGTACTTGTATGGAAAGCGAATTGAAACAGTTAGCACAAACTGGTCCTATTCCTCCGAAAACCTTCGGACAAAAACTCCGCAACGTCGGTCCGGGCTTCGTAACGGCAGCGACGGGTGTCGGAACTGGCGATCTTATCGCCGCGCTTGTAGCCGGTTCAGGCTTCGGCATGATGCTCGGCTGGGCAATTATATTAGGTTCTATCTTCAAATTTTTCCTCACCGAGGGTGTTGGCAGATGGCATCTCGCTACCGGCAAAACGATGCTGCAAGGCTGGCACTCACTAGGTAAATGGGCAACAGGCTATTTTGGCGTCTACAGCATCATTTGGGGTGTGCTTTACGGAGCTGCAGCAGGTTCCACAAGCGCGCTGATGATGCGCTCTATGTTCCCGATTATGCCGCTTTGGGCGTGGGCAATCGTGCATCTTCTGGCTGCGTTCGCATTAATCTGGACTGGAAAATACCTGCTCTTTGAACGATTAATGCTCGTTTTCATCGGTATTATGTTTATTACGGTAGTCGGGACAGCTGTCATCCTGCTCCCGAATATTAGCAACATCATCCAGGGAATAGTTATTCCAAGAATGGATGCTGGCAGTCTCCTGCTTGTTATGGGGTTAATTGGAGGCGTCGGCGGTACAATTACAATGGCTTCTTATGGCTATTGGCTGCAAGAAAAGAAATGGAAAGGGAAAGCTTGGATTTCCATGATGCGCGTTGATAATAGCGTGGCCTACACCGTAACCGCCATCTTCACCTTATCACTTATGGTAATTGGTGCCGAGTTCCTGCACAGCTCTAGCATCAAAATTGAAGGCGAAGAAGGCTTAATCATCCTGTCAGGAATGCTGGGAGAATCCTTTAATGGAGTGGTATCGTGGATGTTTATGCTTGGTGCTTGGTGTGCCGCCTTCTCCTCTTTGCTCGGTGTATGGAATGGCGTACCATATCTGTTTGCAGATTTCATTCGTACGATCCGAAAAAAGGGACAGTCTCAGAATCAGCCAATCTCTGAAAAAGATCCTGCTTATCGTTTCTATCTTTTCTGGCTTACTTTCCCGCCAATGCTGCTGCTCTTCTTCGATAAACCAGTCGGTCTTGTACTGCTTCAGGGAGCACTTGGTGCATTCTTGATGCCATTCTTAGCCATCACACTTATGTGGCTCCTTAACTCGAAGCGGGTGGAACTAGATTATCGAAACGGCTGGGTTACAAATGGCATATTAGGAATTAGCGTCGTATTGTTCTGCGGTTTAATGATCAATGAATTGATCAATATGTTCTAATATGCTGAGGGAAGGCACATATTGTGCCTTCCCTCTCTGTCAGCTTTCAAAATTGACAAACAGCCAAAATAGTAATTATCATTACTATTGGCACTCTTATACTTTCATCACGGAGGACATCATATGAAGCGTTTTAAAATTGGACTAGCTTACCAGATTCTAATCGGACTGGTGCTAGGTATTATTGTTGGTGCAATATTTTATGGCAGCGAGACTGCCGTTAATGTATTACAGCCCCTTGGGGACTTATTCCTGCGGGCAATTAAGATGATCGTTGTGCCGATCGTTATTGCCTCTATCGTTGTAGGGATTGCAGGTGTCGGTGACATCAAGCAAGTTGGTAAACTAGGTTTTAAAACAATTTTGTATTTCGAAATTGTCACAACTATTGCATTAGTCGTTGGACTAGCTTTCGGTAACATCTTCCAGCCAGGTGCCGGTATTGACCGTTCCGAATTAGAAACAACAAGCATCTCTCAATACGAGGAAACGGCCGCAACACAGGAAAATCATTCTGTTGTTGATACTTTCCTAGAGATTATCCCGACAAACGTTTTCCAATCGATGGCGGAAGGTGATATGCTCGCGATTGTATTCTTCTCTGTCTTATTCGGAGTAGGAGTAGCAGCAATCGGGGAGCGCGGGAAGCCAGTGCTTTCCTTCTTCCAAGGCGTCAGCGAAACGATGTTCTGGATTACAAACCTTGTTATGAAACTAGCTCCTATTGGTGTATTTGGCTTAATTGGTGTTACAGTAGCCAAATTTGGTCTGGAATCACTTATTCCGCTAGGTAAACTTGCAATTATCACATACGGAAGTATGCTATTCTTCGTTGTCGTTGTGTTTTCTATTATTGCGAAGATTTGCGGCGTGAATTTGTTCAAAATGCTTCGCATGCTGAAAGATGAATTACTGCTGGCATTCTCTACAGCTAGCTCTGAAACAGTTCTTCCTAAGATTATGCAGAAAATGGAACACCTAGGTGCGCCAAAAGCCATTACATCTTTTGTTGTACCGACCGGTTACACATTTAACTTGGACGGCTCTACGCTTTACCAAGCTTTAGCTACATTATTCATCGCACAAATGTATGGTATTGATATGTCAATTTGGGATCAGCTGCTCGTACTAGGTGTCCTTATTGTCACATCTAAAGGTATTGCCGCTGTACCTGGTACAAGCTTCGTAGTTTTGCTAGCGACATTGAGCGCTGTTGGACTTCCGGCAGAAGGTTTGGCCTTCATTGCTGGTATCGACCGTATCCTTGATATGGGACGTACTGCCGTAAACGTTGTCGGAAACTCTTTAGCAGTTGTTGTTATTTCCAAATGGGAAGGCAAATTCAAACTGAATGAAAAAGCACTAGAAAAAGCAAGCTGAGCCTAATCAGCTTGCTTTTTTCATACCCACAAAATCCGGAAATGCGTGCCGCCTATTATATAGTACAAAAGCGGTAAATCCTCAGCGACTACCTGGCCTATTACATTAACTTTATTGTCCTGCGGCAGCGTACGTCTGGCAATTTGAATTTCGCCTTTATAACGCAGATACAAATCATTGTCTATTGTAATAGCACCCTCTCTCCGCTCTATACAATTGGAAGGCTCTATCTTTACATTCTTGAACATCCCGCTCATACGGGATTCCTCAGAACGAATCACATCACGTGCATTATCTGGACGGTTCTGTGTTCCTTTAGCGAGCAGCTGATGCGCATCACTTGCAGCGCCGAGAGCTTGTGCGCGAAGTGTGAGGGTCCTGTTAGCCAATTGCACTAACGCCTCCTCCGAGACATCCGGGTCACCAATCAAAACTTTATCTACGCCATATGCTTTCAATTCTGTAAAAGCAGCATACGTGCCATAAGTGCGGTGCTGCTCTAATGTTGGTAAACCTTGATACAGCGGACCGCGTCGGTTGCGATCACCCGGGATAAATGCTTGCACCTTTAATCCGTGCGACTGAAACATACGGTTCTTATCTAAAAAGTCACCAAGAGCCAATCCTGTTTCTGGTCGGGGATAAAAATTATGCCACACCTCTGTATGTGCTGCAGATAAACCTTTCTCTATCAAACGAACTAATTGTGCTTCCGTCAACGTACTAGCGTTCAGTGCAATTGTCATCTGTTGCGATAACCGGATAATCACCTCTTCCTCGATTCCATAATCAATTCGCAAACCTGTCAAACCCCAGTCCAAAACAATGTCAGCAGATTGCCAATTCAAGCCGAGTTTCTCCAAGCTGGCTGCAGAGATATCAGCGATGAACTCCATCCCCAATGAAGAAGCGATTGATCCGATGAATTGCAATTTCGTTCGATACACTGATGCATCTTCTTCCGGGATGTGCAGGGAAGTGAACAAGCTCCGGAATCCTGCAGTATAGTACTTTTTAATGCTTTCTTCCTCAATAGAATCGTTTAAGTAGACAGCTATCCCTAACATTGTTGCCCTCCTATGCAGAAGAGGCGCCAGCCGACGCCCTTTACCTTAAATGTCTTTCGCCATCTCTTCTTTGAAGCCGAAGAAATAGGTGAAGAGAAACCCAGCAACGTACGCAGCAACGATACCGATAATATATTGCAGATATTTCCCTTCTGCAATAAGCGGGATTAACGATAGACCAGATACCCCAATGGCTTTTGCACCTGTTGCAAACAAGGCCTGTACGGCACCGCCAGCAGCAGCTCCTAAACAAGCTGTAACGAATGGGCGGCCGAGCGGCAAGGTGACGCCGTAAAGAAGCGGTTCTCCAATTCCAAGAAAGCCAGCAGGCAGCGCTCCTTTAATAATGTTTCGCAGACGTTTGTTGCGTGTTTTTACGAAAATGGCAATCGATGCTCCAACCTGGCCGCCGCCAGCCATCGCTAATATTGGAAGCAATGCCGTAAACGTGAATGTCTGGATCAGCTCTACGTGAATCGGCGTCAATCCATGATGCAGCCCAACCATAACGAGCGGCAGGAAGAACCCAGCTAGCAAAGCACCAGCAACAACGCCGCCCACATCCAAGACAGCATTAATACCAGAAGTGATCCCATCTGACAGCACACCGGCAACCGGCATAATTACAAGCAAAGAAGCTACTCCGACAAACAGTACAGTTAAAATAGGTGTAAAAATAATATCAATACTATTTGGCATAAACTTGCGCACACGCTTTTCAATAAAACTCATCAGCCAAGCTGCGAAGATAACACCAAATAACCCGCCGCGTCCTGGTAAAAGTGTCTCTCCGAAAAGGGTGATATTGGCGAGTGCTGGGTTGAAGAGAATCATTCCGGCAATGGCTCCGAGCACTGGCGAACCGCCAAACTCTTTCGCTGTGTTCCATCCGACTAGAATCGCGAGGAAGCTGAATAAACTGCCGCCGATCAGCTGAAGAATTTGTACAATAGCAAGTGTCGGATCAGCCCCAGCATTGACCGCAAAGCTCACCCCGCCATTAATGATACCGGAAGCGATCAGCCCCGGAATAAGGGGAATGAATATATTTCCGATACGTCGCAGCAAAAACTTAAGCGGTGTTTTATTCATTTCCTTCATCTTTTCGCGTTTAATTTGCGCCTTCTCTTCAAATGTCAGGTTATCTAGTTCAGCAGCTTCTTCACCAACACCAAGTCCGGTCATACGGCTGATCTCATCTGTCACTTTATTAACGGTTCCAGGACCGACGACTATTTGAATCGTATCATCCACGACAACACCCATGACGCCATCAATTTGTTTCAATGCATCAAAATTAACTGCTGCGTCATCCTTCACCCGCATACGAACCCGTGTCATACAGTGCGTTAAAGCAACCACATTATCCGAACCGCCAACCTCGCGAAGGATTTGCTCCGCCAATTGATTCATCTTCGCCATCCTGATTCCTCCTCTTTACACTTTTATCGCTGACCGAACAAACCCTCCTGCTTCCGCTAGCTTCTGGGCAGCATCTTCCTTTGACAAATCAAGCAGCAGCATGACAATAGCCGTCTTCACATGACCATCTGCATGGTTGAATGCATCTTCTGCAAGGCTGTAAGGAGAACCCGTCGCTTCCATGATGATCCGCTTGGAACGCTCTTGCAGCTTGTCGTTCGTTGGTTTTACATCGACCATTAAATTTTCATACACTTTTCCGATGCCAACCATACTGGCGGTCGAAATCATATTAAGCACCAGCTTTTGTGCCGTCCCAGCTTTTAACCGTGTGGATCCAGCCAGGACCTCGGGACCCGTTTCCACTTCAATTGCAATACGAGCGTGCTTGGAAACAGCCGCATCCCGATTGCAAGCGATGCTGACTGCAGCAGCGCCTACAGCTGCTGCATAATCGAGTGCGCCGATTACATAAGGCGTCCTGCCGCTTGCTGCAATCCCAATGACCGTGTCTTTTGCACATAACCCTATTTCCTCTAGCTCTTTTGCTCCAAGACTTGGATTATCCTCAGCTCCTTCTTTTGCCTTCCGAAAAGCCGACATTCCGCCCGCCAGCAAACCTTGCACCATGTAATCTGGTGTGCTGAACGTTGGCGGACATTCAACCGCGTCCAAGATACCGAGTCGGCCGCTCGTTCCCGCACCCGTGTAAATCAGTCTGCCGCCTGCTTGGAAAGTGGCAATCACTTGTTCTACTGCTGCTGTGATTTCTGGCAAAGCCGCTTCTACTGCGAGCGGAACC
Source organism: Terribacillus aidingensis (assembly GCF_900215625.1). Classification (GTDB taxonomy): domain Bacteria; phylum Bacillota; class Bacilli; order Bacillales; family Amphibacillaceae; genus Terribacillus; species Terribacillus aidingensis. Next base: position 865,720 of record NZ_OBEK01000001.1, on the reverse strand, counting down.
GATTGATCTTCTTTGTTCATAAGCTGCAGCACTTCTTTTACAGAAAGCTGATCCAGCTGCATCGTGCTTGGATTACGTTTCTCTGTCGTCAATTTATCTAGCATATGCTTCCCTCACTTTTGTTCCGTTTGGAATGTTTGCTGTATTGCCTGACGTGATTTTTCGAGTGCTTCAATGGTATGGTTATAATTTCTTCCGGCTACAGCCGTGTACATAATATCCATGACGTACATTTGCACAATGCGCGAGCTTGTAGCTGCACTGCGTATTTGAGCTTCTCTGGCAACAGTAAACAGCTTGATTTCTGCTAGCTCCTGAAGCCGGTTTTGCCCCACCTTCGTCATTGCAATTGTTGTGGCACCTGATTTCTTTGCCTGCTTCAGAACAGGAAGCAGCTGTTCCGTCTCCCCCGAATAACTAATCGCAAAAGCTACATCATCTGCTGTTAAATTTGCAGCGGAAGCCAGCTGCTGATGCGCATCACTATACGCCGTACACCATTTTCCAATCCTGCCAAATTTCTGTTCTCCATCTTCTGCGACTAAATAAGAAGCACCCACACCATAAAAATCAATTTTACGAGCATGAGCGATTGCTGATACCGCCGTTTCCATGCTTGCTGCATCATTAACCAGCAGCGTCTTTCTGATAGACTGCGTATGCTTCTCCGCAATCGCCTCCATTAAATGTGCCACCGTATCATTCGGCTTGATTTCATGGAATACTCCTTTGTTATCGCTTACATTTTGTAGATCTCCCACAATCTTCAGCTTCAGATTTCTGTATCCTGTCACACCAATCGATTTACACAGACGGATAACCGCCGCTTCACTTGACCCACTCCTATCTGCCAGCTCCTTCACCGTAAGCTGGACCACTTCAGCAGGATGTGCAAGTATGTAATTGGCTGCATGCTTTTCAGAAGGCTTAATTCTTTGCAAATTCTCTCGAAGCAGTGTTAAACCGCCCTTCATCAAAAATCACCTGCTTTCTTTTTAAAATTAAGATTCATAGTTAGAGTATATTATTAAAACTAAATTTCATGAAGGGGTTTGGGAAGATTGTTTACTGCGTTTTTTTCATTGGAGCTTGAGATGAAGGTTGAAGTGGATTATAAAATCATCTAAACTACAGAAATGCAAAAGTACGGGCCTTCATTTTAGAAATTATGAAGTCAATGTTAAGTAGGAACGGTACCCATTTACTCATCTTTTCTACGCTGCCTTTGAAACTTAGAGTGGGTAAAATACCTTGAGCAGATTAATAATCATTAGATACCATAGGAGAAGATACTATGCTACAAAATAAAAAAGCGTCCAAGAAAGCAATACGTTTTGCATTACTTTTATACAGTATTTTAATAGGATTAGCTAGTACTGTTTGCTTTATAATAGCTATTTACTTTGTAATCCCAAAAGATGATTTACCATACATTATAAACCCCTTAATCATAATGGCTGCGGTCATTTACGGTTCATGCGCTATTGCTCTACTAATAAGGGCTATATATTTTAGTAAAGTAAGGATAAATAATGAAGAAGAACAGTAATGAATGAATTCCAATTTGTGTAGTTAAACTTTAAAGGGGTGAAAAAGCCTGTGATGATTTATGGAAGACATCAAATCCAAACTAGCTCGGATTCACATAATTTTAATCTCCCCCCTCCTTCTTACATGCTGCAGTTCTAAAGTGAGCTGCGGAGATATAAAAGTGACTGCTTCTCCCGTTCCAGTTCTTCTTTAGGTACTCGGTAGGATGAAAAGACATTTCAAACAGAAAAAAACAGGAAACAATCCCTGCTTATAACACTATTTTCCATGTGGTAAAATTGGAATGCTGCTGATATTAGTAGATGGCGTTCAATAGTTTAATCGCATTGAAGTCTTTTGCAAAGGATGTTTTAATCCTACTATTTTATTAGGCAGCAAACAGAAGGAGATGCTAACTGTTAAGGAGCTACGATGCCCCTATAAAAACCACACCATGAAAATAATACGATTGAGTTTATGATCTACGCTCTTACTATAGGCATGTTAGGCACAGGTATGTTCGTAACAATTATCTTTTGAGTGGTACCAAAAGAAGACTTGCCTCTTGTCCTCCGCTATTAATCATGGCGTTAGTTCTCTATGGTACTTGTATAGGTGCTTATTCTTACGACGTAAAGTGTTCAGCAATGAAAGAAGCTGAAGTTAAATACAGTTAAGGAGTACGACTGCCTTGTATATAGAAAAAACTTTGTATAAGAAAGCTATCCGTTTTGGTTTATTGTTTTATAGCATCTTTGCCGGGGTAAGCGGAACCATTACTTTCGCTGCCTTTCTTCTTTGGGTAGTACCGAAAGAGGAAATACAAGATGCGTTACTGCCAATTGCTACTTTGGCTATTCCTTTATATGTTACGTGTATTATTTCACTGCTTATACGTGCCAAATTCTTTAGAAAAGAGGATATATAGGTTAGAGAAAAGAAGACTTCCGTTTATCTTTGCAGCCATACTAACTACCCTGCTTCTTACAGGTTGCAGTTTAATCTTATTCCTTTAGGATCAGTTGTAAAGTTAGAAGGAGCGGCGAAGCCTGTTGTCGTTCATGGGTATGAGCAGCAGAAATATGATTCCAAAGAAATTTATGATTATATCTCGGTACCCTTTCCAGAAGGCCATATCAGACCAGATTACAGCATCTTTTTTAATCGGGAGGATATTGAGGAAGTACTGCATGTTGGCTACTCCACCCCTGAGGATAAAAAACTTCGAGAAGAAGCTGATAGCCGGCTAAAAAAATAATTCTATGACTCTTTAGGAATTTACTGCAATAATAGTATTGTCAATAAAAGAAGGTGCTCATATGTTTCCGGAAAACTTAGGATTCCATACGGTAATACGTTTTGGTCTTTTTCTTTATATTATATTTGCTAGTATAGGCGGAACCATACCAGTTGCTACTATACTAATGTACGAACCGCCCAATGTTGGTTTTCTAAAAATGATTGCATTTGTTGCATTATTATTAGTACCTCTTTACAGTTCATGCCTCATTGCTTGGTGGATTAGAGCTAGATCTTTCAAGCGACCAGCCGCAACATCTGACAAAGATATTCACAATAAAAATAACGAATCTATCATACAGCTAAAATCCTTTGTTAAGAAGGCGCTGCGGATTATCCTTCTTGTTCATACCATCGTATTCAGTATCTTTGGCATCATAGTATTCCCTTTGTTTATTTTCTGGGTTATTCCAAATGGTCCTCTTGACACAGGATTAATGCCGTTATCAATCGCTGCTTTCCTGCACTTTGGTACTTGTGTTTTGGCTCTTTGGTATCGATCTATGGTGCCTAAATATTAATTCTTTTTCTTTAGCTACTTTCCGTCTGACCAAAATGATGATACCTACTAGCACGAAAACGGATACAGGTACTATATCTTTCAGAACCGCATTCTCTGACACTAGACTTGTAACCGCTGATATAGCTAGTAAAATTAATATAAGACTATAACTATATTTGGCTACTAACTTCAAAGTATCTCCTCCAAAAAATTACTTATTGATACGTAATGTTATCACGATTACAGCTTACCATATTCAATTTTAGAGATATCTGTTTGTCATCACAAAAAGAGCACTTGCCGGGGCAAGTGCTCTTTATCAACTCCACCACATCGTCGTAGCAGGCTCTGTAATCACTACATTCTTCAAATTATCAACAGCACGCTGGAATCCTTCTTCAATAGACATGAGGGAATCTTCGTGCTCGATGCTTACTACATAATCGTAATCGTAGGTGCGGAGTGCGCTGATCATGTTATTCCACTCTTCTATGCTGTGGCCGAGTCCGACGGTGCGGAAGTTCCATGCGCGTGTTTTGATGCTGCTGTAAGGCTGCATGTCGGTTAGACCGTACATGTTTACGTTGTCGGGATCAATGAATGTGTCTTTGGCATGAAAGTGATGGATGGCGCCGGCTTTGCTGAGAATTTTAATGGCGGCGGTTGGGTCAATGCCTTGCCACCACATGTGGCTTGGATCGAAATTGGCTCCGATTGCTTCACTTGTGAGTTCGCGCAGCTTGAGCATGGTGTATGGCGTGTGTACGAGAAATCCGCCATGCAATTCTAAGGCAATCTTTACTTGATGCTCTTCGGCAAAGGTGCCAAGTTCCTTCCAATAAGGAATTAACTTTTGTTCCCATTGCCAGTTTAAGATATCACCGTATTCAGTCGGCCACGCTGTTACTGGCCAGTTAGGCTTTGTGGCACTTTCCTCTGAACCCGCTACACCTGAAAAACAGTTTACAACAGGAACGGCCATTTTTGCGGCAAGTTTAATTGTTTTGCGCAAAAGCCAATCTGATTCATCCGCAAATGCTTTGTCCGGAGAAATTGGATTGCCATGACAGCTGAACGCGCCAATGGTTACGCCGTACTTCTCAAACGTATCCTGGTATTGCTTGAGCGCTTCCTCGCTCTCCAGCAGCTCATCAATCGGGCAATGTGCATTGCCGGGATATCCGCCAGTACCGATTTCCACAGTATCTAACCCAGCTTTTGTGACACGCTTCAGCATATCTTCTAATGACAGCTCTTGAAACAGAACGGTAAAGACGCCTAGCTTCATGCTTGTTCCCCCTTTTCAATTGCTTCGCCCGTCAGAGAAATAATCTTTTTCGTACTATTGGAGTCTAATGCAGCAAGGATAACCGCCAGTGCAGAGCGCCCTTTTTCTGCAGTAATCGGACAATTCGAATTGTTCTCCAGTACACAGCTGGCAAACGCGTCTACCACACCTGAATTTGTCTGTGTATCTGTGTCATTTGTCTGGATTGCACCGAGAGAATGGTAGCTTCTATCGCCGTTTTGATATTCGACTACCATGGAATAATCCGGGCTGTCCTCTAAGCGGATTATTCCTTTTTCGCCATAAATTATCGTAGAATTGTCTTCCTCTGCTACATACGACCAGCTTGCAGTGAGTGTGCCGATAATACCAGATTTTGTGCGCAGAACGGCGACCGCATTATCGTCTACGTCTGCATAAGGCTTTGCCAGTGTGTCAACAAACGCCGCTACCTCTTGGATGGGTTCATCCAGCAGAAATTCAATTAAGTGGGATTTATGCACACCCAAATCACCGAGTGCACCAATGTACGCTTTATCTTTTTCAAAGAACCAGCTGTTTTTTCCATCAATACTCCATTGCTCGGGACCGCCATGACCGAATGTTGTTCGGAAGCTGTAAATCTTGCCAAGCTCACCTGCTTGAATCAGCTCACGCGCTTTTTTATGAGACGGAACAAAGCTTTGATTATGTCCAATCAGCAATAGCTTTCCGCTTTCCTTTTGCGCTGCAATCATTTCATCAGCTTCCGCAAGTGTGGTTGCCATTGGTTTCTCACAAAGCACATGCTTTCCTGCCTGCAAAGCTGCAATGCTGATAGGGGCATGCAGATGGTTGGCTGCACAAACGATAACTGCATCAAGACGGGGATCTTCAATCAATTCTTCGTATTCGGTATATGCTGTCGCTTGATAAGTTTTGGCGATTTCTTCTGAACGGCTTGGCACAACATCACAAACAGCAGTGATTTCGGTATGCGGGTTTTGTTCCAATTCCGGCAAGTGGCGGTTGCGTGCGATACTTCCTAGTCCGACAACTCCAACACGTAATGTTTTCATAAGATAAACAGTACCTCCAAGTCTATTATTCTTTAACGGATCCGCTTGTCAGTCCAGCAACAATTCGGCGCTGGAACAGAAGGACGAGAACGACAATCGGGATGGTTACAATAACGGTAGCGGCCGTAATATCTCCCCAAGGAACACTAAATTGACTTTGATAGAAAGAGATACCGACCGGAATTGTACGCCAGCTATCCTCGGTATTAATCGTCAGCGCAAATAGATATTCATTCCAAGCTGCGATAAATACAAGAATAGCGGTTGTAAATACGCCTGGTGCAGCCAGCGGGAAGATAATTTTCCGGAAAGTCTGGAAAGGAGTTGCTCCGTCCAGTTTTGCCGATTCTTCCAGCGAAAGCGGAATTTTAATAAAGAATGTCGACAATATCCAAATCGCCAGCGGCAAACTGATTGTAATATACGGAATGACTAAGCCGAGATAGCTATTGCGCAAACCCGCATCTGTAACAAAGTTGAAGATTGGTGAAAGTACGGCGATTTGCGGAAACATAGACGCTGCCAGGACGAGTCCGAGGATCAATCCTTTAAACTTAATTGGCAGCCGGGTAACCGCGTAAGCTGTAAAAGATGCCACAATGATGGAGATAATCGTGGTGAGTGTTGCTACAACAAAGCTATTCAGCATGTACAGCAGCAGCGGGCGTGTTTCCAAAGCAGATGCATAGTTTTCGAATGTCATGTTACTTGAAAACCATTGGAAGGAGGAAAAGATCTCTCCTTGTGGTTTAATTGACGTCAGAAACACCCATATGAACGGAAACATGACTAAAAATACGAAGATAATCAAGAGAATGTAGAAGCCGATACCGGCACGTTTTGTCATTTTATTTTCCTCCTTTGTCTTATTGTTTTAACCTTCCGCTGAACAAATCAGAACCGATAAGCTTGATAAAGATCGTACTGAGCAAGGCAACACTCAAGAATACAATCACACTCAATGCGGAGCCGGCACCGAAATTCTGCTGTTCGAACAAAAGCTTATACGCGTAGACGCTGATGGATTCCGTTGAGTTCGCTGGTCCGCCCCCAGTAAGCACGTAGATCAAATCAAACACACGGAATGCGTCTAATGCGCGGAATAAGACAGCTACCAAAATTGCCGAACGAATCATTGGTAACGTAATGGAGAAAAATTGCTGGAACTTATTAGCTCCATCAACCGCCGCTGCTTCATACAGCGAACGCGGGATTGTCTGCAAGCCAGCCAGCAGCAAAAGTGCCATATACGGCGTTGTTTTCCAGATATCTGCAAACATGACCGAAAACATACCGCCTGCTCCAGTAGAAAGCAAGACGCCTGGATCATCAATAATACCAAGCTGCGCCATATAGTAGGCCATGATGCCGGATTGTCCGTCAAAAAGAAATGTCCACATCATTGCAGCAACCGCTGTCGGTATTGCCCAAGGCACTAATACAGCAGCCCGAACAAGTCCGCGTCCGATAAACACACGGTTGATCAGCAAGGCAACTAGCATACCGATAGCAAGCTCAACGCCAACTGTCACAACAGTGAACAACAGCGTGTTCAGCATTGCTGTCCATGTTCTGCCATTGCCAAGATACTCGGTATAATTTTTGACTCCGACAAAGTTTGGCTCCAAGACGGCATTTTTCGTATTAGACAGCTGGGACTCTAAATCTGTCAGCGGCTGAACGGCACCCTCAGGCGCATCTTCCCGCAACGCTTGAACGGCTGCGGTTTGCTCATCCAACGCTGCAGTAAAGCCATCTGTCCATGCTTCCGGAATTTCTGTCAGCCGGAGATCATCATCATTGACAGGCTGATAATTTTCCAGCATAGTGTTGACTTCTTCATAGCGATCCGCAAGTCCTTCATCTGTTTTTAACAAAGTTTCGTGCTGTTCATCTAATGCGGAAGTGATGTTGTCTAATGTACTTTCTGCGCCAGGCATTGTGTCTCTGACAGCTTCCATCGTGTCATAAACAAGATAGCGATTATCGGCATATGTTTCGAGATTGATACTTAAAGAAGTGATTCTTTCCGCTTTGGAAGGGTCATTGAGGCGGTAATCGAATAAGCTGTTCCACGCGGATAACAAGATAGGCCAGATAATGATAACTGCAATAAGAATAATAGACGGTGCGACCATTGCGTAACCAAGCTGCCGTTCATTCAGCTGGAACCGTCTCTTTTTCGGTTGCTTCATACGCTCAGCTCCTTTATTGATTTACGGATTCCAACGCAGCTTGCATTTTCGTCTCCATCCGTTTCACCGCTTCCTCTGCGGTAATCTCGCCGGCTAGAGCACGTGAAATTTCGATTTGCATGATATCAGATATTTCTGGGTAGATTGGTGTAATTGGGCGGGGGATCGCATTTTGCAAGGAGTTGTAAAAGTCCTCGCTCGCGAGTACTGCACTAACATCGGTAATCTCTTTATCATCGTATAAAGCTTCAATCGTCGGAGCCTTTCCGCCTTCAAGCGCGCTGATTTTCTGGCCTTTTTCTCCGCTCATCCATTTCACAAAAGTCCAAGACGCTTCTACTTCATCTGAGTAACGATTAATCATTCGCATCCAGCCCCCTAAAGCAGAAGCATTTCCGGCGGTGCCGGCAGGGATGGTCGCAATACCAACATTCCCGGCTACTTTTGATACGTTTTCATCATTCGCCGTATCATTCATGTAAGGCCAGTTCCTCGCGTATACGGCATTTCCTTCGTTGAAAGAGGACTCTGTGTCAATCTCTTTAAAGTTAAGTACATTGTTCGGAACAAAGTTACTATTTGCTATGTCGATCATCTTATTGAGGCCTTCAATCGCTTCTGGGCTATTGATTACCACATTCCCATTCGCATCAAGCACCTGCCCGCCATAGGAATAGATATACTCAATCGCATTGGTTACAATCCCTTCATACTGTGCTGCCTGCATTAAATATCCGAATTCTGCTCCTTCTTTCCCCATATTCTCCTGAGCAAGCTGCTCAAGCTCATCCCATGTTTTTGGTACTTGATCGGTTATGTCTGTTCGGTAATAAAGCAGCCCAGCATCCGCATAACCAGGCATCGCATATTGTCTGCCGTTATAACGGCCAGCTTCTACTGTAGCTGGGAAGTACGCGTCCATATTAATTTGATCCCTTTCAATCAGACGATCAAGCGGCAGCACATAATTTGCCTGACCGAATTCTGCGGACCAGACGATATCGGCATCAAATACATCTACTTCCGGACTTCTGCCGCTGAACATTGTCACATACTGGTTATGGGATTGCCCTGAATCGGATGGCATCTCTCGGACAACAACGTCAATGTCTGGATGCTCCTTTTCAAACTCTTTCACTAATATATCTGTGGCGCCAGTTGTATCTGTCCCCCTTGCATATGTAATCTGTACTTTGTCATCACTCGCGCCATCTCCGCTCGTAAAAGCAGAGCAGCCTGCCAGCCCCAGACCGGCCAGTAGGGCAACCATCAGAAAGCCTCGCTTCATCACAGCTCCTCCTCGCAATTTGGTAAACGCTTTCATAAGTCTTTACTCCAGTACCCTAAACCTAAAAACATTAAGCCTAAAAACCATTCATTTCTATTTATTAAACCAAATACAATTGCAATTACACCTGTGCTTACAAATTATATTCGTGTGCGGCTGGAATAGAACTTTCCCGACAGCACAGTTGATTCAGCTAACAACACAGACGTCTTTATACAAAAAAACGAACTAGGCTAAATCCTTTTACAGATTCATGCTAGTTCGTTTTTTACATCAATTCTATATGCTTAAGCAGTAACATCATACCCCTGGTCTTCAATAGCTTCTTTCATTGTATTAACTGTAACGTTTGCTTCGTCATAAGATACAACAACTGTACCAGCTTCCAGATTGACCTCTGCTGCTGATACGCCATCAAGTTTCTGCAAGGCTCCTTCAACGGATACTTTACAATGACCACAGGACATGCCTTGTACGTTTAGTGTCTGTTCCATGCTATTTCACCTCCTTTAAAGGTACGGATTTATAGTTTTGCCCGTTTTAATCGCAGGGCGTTTGCTACAACACTTACAGAACTCAGAGCCATTGCGGCACCGGCAATCCACGGCGCAAGTAATCCAATAGCCGCGACTGGAATTCCTGCTGTGTTGTAGCCAAAAGCCCAGAATAGATTTTGGCGGATATTACGGATAGTGCTATGGCTGATCTTTATCGCTTTTGGCAGGAGCAGCAGCTCGCCGCCAAGTATCGTGACGTCAGCAGCTTCGATTGCCACTTCAGTTCCTGTACCGATAGCAATCCCGATATCTGCTGTCACGAGTGCTGGTGCGTCGTTGACACCATCTCCAACCATGGCGACCTTTTTGCCTTGTAATTGAATTTCTTTTACTTTATCCGCTTTTTGTTCTGGCAGTACTTCTGCAATAACTTGGGTGATACCAACTTGGTTGGCAATGGCTTGCGCTGTTCTTTCATTATCTCCTGTCAGCATGATTACTTCCATGCCGAGCTCTTTTAATTGCTGGATCGCTTCTGGTGCCGATTCTTTGATTGTGTCTGCTACTGCCACGATACCGCGATAGTTTCCGTCAACAGCAAGTAACATAGCAGTTTTACCGCTCATTTCGTAGCTGGTTAATGCCTCTTCAGCGCCCTCCATGTCAATATGGCGGTCATGCATCAATTTACGGTTTCCAACAAGTATTGGCTTTCCGGCAATCGTCGCTTCGATACCGTGCCCGGGTATAGCTGAGAAGTCGTCTACATCTAAGAAAGGAAGATCGTTCTCTGCAGCATGTGCGACAATGGCTTCCGCCAATGGATGCTCAGAGCCTTTTTCTGCACTGGCTAATAACTGCAATGCTTCGGTATCACCAGTAAAATCTGTTACTTCCGGTTTTCCTTTTGTGATCGTCCCTGTTTTATCGAGCACGATTGCTTCTAATTGATGCGTTCTTTCTAAATGCTCTCCGCCTTTAAAAAGAATGCCGCTTTCTGCCGCTCGCCCTGTTCCCACCATGATGGACGTTGGCGTTGCAAGACCCAATGCACATGGACAAGCAATAACGAGCACAGCAATCGCTGCTACTAAAGCAGGTTCAAATTGACCCGGTTCGACAAAGGCAATCCAAATCACAAACGTCACAAGTGCAATGCCAATAACAATCGGCACAAAATAACCGGAAATTATATCAGCGAGCCGTTGAATTGGCGCTTTTGAGCCTTGCGCTTCTTCGACCACTTTAATGATTGATGCAAGCGCCGTATCTTTTCCGACTTTCGTTGCTTCCATTTCAATGGACCCATTTTTATTCATGGTAGAACCAATAAGGCCTGCTCCGGTATCTTTTTCAATCGGAATCGATTCTCCTGTCAGCATCGATTCATCTACAGACGTCCTGCCTTTCACAAGGATACCGTCCACCGGTATTTTTTCGCCTGGCTTTACAAGTAAATGATCGCCCGCTTTTACTTCATCTACAGGAATCATCATCTCTTTGCTATCTCTTATCACACGTGCTTCTTTTGCTTGCAGATGCAGCAATTTGGATAAAGCATTTGTTGTTTGGCTTTTCGCTCTAGCCTCTAAGTACTTTCCAAATAAAATCAACGTAATTAAAATAGCGCTTGTTTCAAAATATAAATGCGGCATATAGCCAGGGTTTCCAATGGTTTTCCCTGCTTCATACAAACTGTAGAAATAAGCAGCGCTTGTGCCGAGTGCAACGAGCACATCCATGTTAGCTCCGCCATTTTTCAGGTTTTTATAAGCTCCCACATAAAATTGCCAGCCGATAATAAACTGAACAGGCGTTGCTAAGGCAAACTGAAACCACGGGTTCATCAATATACTAGGCAAGCTGATACCAAACAAATGAACCAGCATCGTAAGTAATAACGGCGCAGATAAAACGGCTGAAATGATTAATTTTGTTTTCTTCCGTTTTAATTCTTTTTCTTTCTGCGACCGGCTTTCTTCCGCTTCTGCTTTTGGCTTGGCATCATAACCAAGGTTGCGGATTTTCTCAATCAAAGTCTGCTGTTCAATTAAGCCTGTAGTGTATTCGATAACGGCACTTTCTGTCGTTAAGTTAACGGATGCATTCTTTACGCCATCTAGCTTGTTCAGCACTTTTTCAATCCGACTGGAGCAGGCAGCACAAGTCATGCCAGTGATATCGAACTCAGCTTTTTCGGTTTGAACGCCATAGCCGATTGCTTCGATTTTCTTGGTTAAGTCCTCTATCGATGCTTTGTTCGTATCATAATCAACGGTGGCTTTTTCTGTCGTTAAATTAACTTGGGCATCTACGCCGTCCATCTTATTAAGCACTTTTTCCACTCGATTCGAACATGCAGCACATGTCATGCCTGTAATAGCAAGCGTTGTATGATTAGTCTCGCTCACGATACTCCCTCCTTACTTGGAAAATTGCTTCATCACACTCATCAATTCTTCAATCGCTTCTTTGCCTTCACCTTTGGTAATTGCGTCACTAACACAATGATTCATATGGCGCTCTGTAATTGAGAAGCCTACATTCTTCAATGCAGACTGAATCGCACTAATCTGCACTAAAATATCCATACAATAACGGTCTTCTTCCACCATCTTCTGAATTCCGCGCACTTGTCCTTCTATTCGTTTTAAACGATTCATCACGTTTTGCTTTTCATCTTTTGTTCTAGGTGTACTAGGGTGATCATGCAGAAACTTATCCACAGCCATTCCTCCAATTCCTTTATGATTTCAATATACCCTATAGGGGTATATCCGTCAATAAATTACGCTTTTATATACTGTTGCAATACTAGTTATACATTCTATGTAAAATATTTATTTAAAACTTTCTCAGCATAAGCGATTCAATACATAAAAAATAGACTGCCGCCTGGCAGCCTTAGGTGAGTATTTGTTGGTTGGTTGATGAATTCCACTGCATACATTCAACATATAAGGCATATGCAAATTGAAATATGACGGAAATAAAACTCTTCCTTTCAAATAAAACAAAATTGTTACACGTTATTCATTTGATAAAATATATGGTATTGCTGGTTGTCTAACTAATTATTTCATAAGATTACAGCAGTCATTAATTTAATTAAATTCTAGAATTTAATCCAATTTTTTTATAACAATTGAAGAGTTTACATTAATTTGAGTGCCTCCTGCTAAAGTCTGTAAGGTTACTGCAGAAGCAGAACTATGATTGTGTAAGGTAAGAGTATCGCCGGCTGCCATGGCGATTATTGCCTGACCATTGTTTTGCTGAGTTCCGGCACCTGATCCATAAATTGTCCCCGGAACCGGCGCACCATTTAGAAAAAGAGCAAATTGGTTAGGTTCTACACCTGACACTGAGAAAGTAACTTCGTAATCTCCCGGAACAGTTACCGCAATCTCAGCAGCGCCGGGTGCATGAATAATTCCGGGCGTTGTAACTCCAGTTGAATCAAAAATAACAGGAGCCTCTATAGCAACCGTTTGAGGACTTAAGTTGTAAATATAACCATATTGGGTTAATCCAACAATTGGTCCTGTTGCTCCTGTTGCTCCTGCTGGCCCCGCTGCTCCTGTTGCTCCTGCTGGTCCTGCTGGTCCTGCTGGCCCCGCTGGTCCTGCTGGTCCTGCTGGCCCCGCTGCTCCTGCTGGTCCTGTTGCTCCTGCTGGTCCTGCTGGTCCTGCTGGCCCCGCTGCTCCTGTTGCTCCTGCTGGTCCTGCTGGTCCTGCTGGTCCTGCTGGTCCTGCTGGCCCCGCTGCTCCTGTTGCTCCTGCTGGTCCTGCTGGTCCTGCTGGCCCCGCTGCTCCCGTTGCTCCTGCTGGTCCTGCTGGTCCTGCTGGCCCCGCTGCTCCCGTTGCTCCTGCTGGTCCTGCTGGTCCTTCTGGCCCCGCTGGTCCTGTTGCTCCTGCTGGTCCTGCTGGCCCCGCTGCTCCCGTTGCTCCTGCTGGTCCTGCTGGCCCCGCTGGTCCTGCTGGTCCTGTTGCTCCCGCTGGTCCTGCTGGTCCTGCTGGCCCCGCTGCTCCTGCTGGTCCTGTTGCTCCCGGTGGTCCTACTGGCCCCGCTTCTCCTGTTGATCCTGTTGCTCCCGGTGGGCCCGCTGTCCCTGTTGCTCCGGTAGGTCCTTGTATCCCTTGAACCCCTTGTGGTCCAAAAAATCCCCTTGGTCCTCTTAGTTCTTCTTTATTAATTTCACATGTAATATGCTTTCCGCATTCGCATTCACATTCAAATTGTACTTTATCTCTTCTTCTCCTTCTGCACCTTGGACAATTACATTGCTCCTCTTTCATTTTTTTCCCCTTTTCATTGGTTATAAAATATTATATGGGTGCAAAAACTTTAGTGTTATATAAATGGGCGACCAGTGTAATCCAACTGTTACTCTATGCTGACAATAAATTAATAAAAATTTTAACCTCCTTGATTAAACCAAATCAAAATTCACACATAAAGCTGCAGTCGATTTTCTTTAAACATAAAAAAACTAACCCTAATCGCACTTTATGAACTAGGATAAGCAGAAGTGTAGCTTTGGCTTATGAAATTGTTTCAAATCACTTCACTTCGAGTATTCTTCGAAATAAAAAAGATGGCAGAGAAACAAGGTTTCTCTGCCATCTAAAGCGAACATTCTAGTTTGTAAGCGATTACGTTGTATGCAACAGCAATTCCAGTAAATCATAACTTGGCTGCTTGTCGGTTTTTTCGTCCAGCATCGTTTTCAAATCTTTTTGAATGAGCTGGTTGGATTTAATACCGATGGCGTAGCCAGATTCACCTTCCATCAACATTTGCACAGCTTTGACGCCCATTTTATTGGCAAGGATTCGGTCAAATGCAGATGGTTCGCCGCCGCGCTGGATAAATCCTAAAACGGTTGTTCGCACTTCTATATTCATGTGTTCTTCGATATGCTGCTGCAGTTCATCCAAATCGTACATCCGCTCCGTCACGACAATGATATTATCATTCCGGCCCTTGGATATTTTATCCTGCAGCTTCTCACAAATTTGTTCTGGGCTTAATTTGTATTCTGGTGTAGAAATGATATCCCCTTCACCAGCGATTGCAGTAAATAACGCCAAATCGCCGCAATGTCTTCCCATTACTTCGACAATAGTCGTTTTGTTATGGGATAAGCCTGTATCTTTGATTCTGCCAATCGAGCTTAATACAGTGTTGAGTGTTGTATCAAAGCCGATGGAGTAATCGGTGTAATCCAAGTCGTTATCGATTGTTCCTGGAATTCCAACAACTCTAACACCTAATTCGTGCAGTTTTTGTGCACCTTGAAGTGATCCTTCACCGCCGATAACAATAACATCTGCAATCCCGTAATTTCGCAGCACGTCTACTGCCTGTTTTCTTCCGGGTTCATCCATGAAAGCCAGAGAGCGGGATGTCTTCAGAATCGTGCCGCCTTTGTTAGCAATTGTCTCAACATCCGGTGTGCGCAAGATGGATAACTTATCCTCAATCAACCCTTGGTACCCGCCTTCTACACCGTAAACTTCAATATTGTGGTAGTTTGCACTTTTCACGATGGCGCGTATGGCCGCGTTCATTCCTGGTGAATCTCCTCCGCTAGTAATGACAGCTATCTTATGTATCATTTTCTTCACCTCTCCACTATATGTCTTACACTTATTATACAACAATACAAGTAAAAAGAAGTATAAAAGACAGGCAATATGCCTGCCTTTTGTTTAAACAGAAATAACCAGTTTCCCGATCATGCTGCCAGCTTCCAGCCGCTTATGTGCTTCTTGGAGGTTTTTCGCTGTAAGGCCTTTCAGTTCTTCCGCCTTTGTGGTGCGCAGACGCCCTTCCTCGAGTAGCTCTGCCACCTTGGTTAATATCTCGCCTTGCTTATATTTGCTGTCTGTCTGATGCAGTGTACGAGTAAACATGTACTCCCAAACAAGCGTCAAGCTCTTCGAAGTTAAATCTGTCAGCTTGATTCCTTCCACCGGTCCTGTAATCGCCGCAATGATACCTTCGGGTCTAATGACCTCGATAATATCATCCCACGCCTTGTCCAGCTGGTGCATACAAAAAACATAATCAACCGTATCATTATCAAAATCTAGTGCTTCCAGCTGCGGATGAAGCGGTTTATGGTGATTAATCGTCCGTTCTGTTCCGTGCTGATTGGCCCATTTTTCTGTTTCTTCCCTTGAAGCAGTGCCTATAACAGTCAATCCATGCAGTTTCGCAAGCTGTGATGCAATAGAGCCAACGCCGCCAGCTGCATTAATCAGCAAAATTGTTTTCCCTTTGTTCGCTTCGATATCGAGTGGAATATGCATTTTCTCAAACATTGCTTCCCATGCTGTAAGTGCTGTTAACGGAAGTGCAGCAGCATCTGAGAAGCTAAGATTGGATGGTTTCTTCGCAATTACTTGGTGATCGACGAGCTGGTATTCGCTATTCGATCCTTGACGCGCAACAGATCCAGCATAAAAAACCTCATCACCAGGCTCGAATCCTTGTACATCCTCGCCTACTTCTTCAATAACACCAGCAGCATCGAAGCCAAGAATGCGGAAGTTGCCATCATCTTCTTTCATTTTTCGCTGCTTCGTATCAACTGGGTTCACACTCACAGCTTTTACTTGTACTAAAACGTCTCCGCCTTTTGCAACAGGCTTGTCCAACTGCTCTTCAATGAAGCAATTTTCCTCATCAACAGATGTGTTCTTATAAATACCAATAGCTTTCATCTTTTCTCCTCCTTTTTTCTCTCTGTTTATGTAAAAGCCGTCATCTCATCAGACGGCTTTGTACGCTCATTTCTTTGCTAAGCGCAAAATCGGCTCCAGAGCTTCTGTATTTCCGTAATTAGGGACTACAGCTGATGGTGCCGCTGCCCATTCCACTGCATTACAGATAACGGTTTGCACATTTTTATCATAGTAAGTCGGGTACGTTTCATGCCCAGGCCGGAAGTAGAATATCTTCCCTTTTCCTCGATTATACGTACAGCCGCTGCGGAATACTTCGCCGCCTTCAAACCAGCTGATAAATAAAGTGTGATCTGGTTCCGGTATATCAAAATGCTCGCCGTACATCTCTTCTTGCGGAAGCTCAAAATACTCTTCCAGACCTCGTGTTATCGGATGACTTGGCTGCACCACCCAAATTCGTTCTTTCTCTCCGTCCTCGCGCCATTTTAAATCACAAGTTGTTCCCATCAAGTTCCTGAATATCTTACTGAAATGAGCAGAATGCAATACGATTAATCCCATACCTGCCAAAACACGCTTTTTCACACGCTCGACCGCATGATCATTCACTTCTGCATGGGCTTTGTGCGCCCACCAAATCAGCACATCGGTTTGCTGCAGCGTTTCTTGATCCAATCCTTGCTCGGGATCATCAAGTGTACGAGTTTGTACAGCATATCCTGCTTGCTCTAAAAATTCAGCAATTGCTCCATGAATTCCTCGGGGGTAGATGCTTCTTACCGTGTCGTTTTCCTTCTCATGACGAAATTCGTTCCATATGGTAACGCGCATAAGATGCTCCTTCTTCCTTTTTTTAATCCTATTCCCCTTGCTAAGTAGCTACCCTGTTCTCTACTAGATTATGCAGTGAATCTCATTTTACTAATTACATTAGCCCTTTTCCCGCTAACTCCTGCCTAGAGAAAAAAATCCTGCTAAGATTTCAGCAGGATCTAACTAATTAAAACGGCACCATATACGAGCGCCCCCAAAATCACAAAAGCCGGATGCACTTTCCATCTTTCCATAAGGAAGTAGCTTGCCACCGCAAGGATAATGGTATGTATCCAACCCGCACTTTCATAAGACGTGTGGAAAAAGCTGATTGCCATACCAGCGAGCAATACTGCAATTGTTGGTCGAATATAAGCCGTCATTCTTTTTACCCGAGGAGAGTCCTTGAACTTCGCTAACAAACTTAGCAGTCCAATCATTAAAATAAGCGACGGAGCGACAGTAGCAAACAAACCAATCGCTGCACCCAGAACGCCTGCCTGCTGGTAGCCAATTACACCAGCGAGCTTCGTGGCTATTGGTCCCGGAAGCGCATTTGCCAGGGCGAGCGTCTGGCTGTAATCTGCTGTTGACATCCAGCCGTATCTGTCTACCACTTCATTTTCGATGAGCGGAATCGTAGCCGGACCGCCGCCATATCCGATAATCCCCGGAATAAAGAAAGCCAGGAAAACCTGCCAATAAATCATGCGTCTTCCTCCTTCTGTTTCTCCGGTTTCAGCAATGCAAACAGAAGAAGCGCAAGAATAAGCAAGGCTGGATGAATATGCAGCAGTTCAATCAACACAACAGATGCCAGCAATAACGCGACAATTTGCCAGCTTTTGAGTCCATTGCGTGATTTTTTAAGAAAATCAATTGTCATGACTGCGAGCATTACACCAACAACCGGAATAACGGCAGTTGTCATCCCGCGGATCCACGGCTGATCGCTCAACGCCTCCACAAAAGAAAATAGGATAATTAACAGCACAACAGTTGGAATAACGGTAGCGACAAGTGCACAAATCATGCCAAACCAGCCGCCGACTTTGTAGCCAATATAGCCGGCCAGCTTTGTTGCAATCGGACCTGGCAAGCTGTTTCCGAGTGCCAGCGTATTGCCGAATTCTTCATCATCCATCCATTTATACTGTTTGACGACTTCCTTTTCTACAAGGGGAATCGACGCTGGTCCCCCTCCGTATCCAAAAATGCCGACACGGAAAAATGCTAAAAATAAGTTCCAGTAAATCATGTTTTTCAACCTTTCTAATACGAAGCAATACTGCCGTCTGCTCTTGCTTCGGTTCCTCCATATAACGTGCCGGTTTCAGGATCGCGCCAAATGATTTGGCCGCGGCCGAATGCAGAACGGTCTGCTTTGACCTCAATGTGATGCCCTTTCCGCAGGAGCGCTTCGGCGATATGTTTCGGAAAGTCGGCTTCCACATGAAACGTTTTGCCTTGGATCCACTGCCAGCGCGGTGCATCAAGAGCAGTTTGCGGATTAAGATTAAAATCCAGCATATTCATCACTACCTGGGCATGTCCTTGCGGCTGCATAAAGCCGCCCATTACCCCGAAAGGACCAATCGCTTGCTTGTCTTTGGTCAAAAAGCCGGGAATAATTGTATGGAACGTCTTCTTACCGCCTTGCAGACTGTTCGGATGAGCTGGATCCAGACTGAAATTATGTCCGCGATTTTGCAGCGCAATACCTGTTCCCGGCACCACAAGGCCCGAACCAAAGCCATGGTAATTACTTTGAATAAAGGAAACCATATTTCCTTCATGATCAGCGGCAGCCAAATAAACCGTTCCGCCTTGCTTCGGCTCTCCTGCTTCCGGCTCGCTTGCCAACTCCCCGATTTGCGCTCGTCTTTGTGCAGCATACGTATCAGACAGCAGCTCCTCCACGGTAACCGGCATATGCTTTTCTTCTGTTAAATAAGCATGACCGTCAGCAAATGCCAGCTTCATCGCTTCCATTTGTTTATGATATGTATCAATTGATTCTTTTTCGTGGAAGGTAAAACCTTTTAAGATATTCAGCGCGGACAGCGCAACAAGGCCTTGTCCGTTCGGCGGGATCTCCCATACATCATACCCTCGATAATTCACCGAAATCGGTTCTACCCATTCTGGTTCATAAGCAGCCAAATCATCTGCTGTTAGGAATCCGCCATTATCCGCAGAAAATTCCGCCAATTTAGCAGCTAGTTCACCGCTGTAAAATTCTTTCGCATCTGTGCGAGCAATTTGGCGCAATGTTTCTGCATGGTCAGGTGACTTCCATACATCGCCGATTCCTGGATAATCGCCATTAGGAGCGAACGTGTCAAACCAAGCATTATACATGGTATCGGTACAAGCGGCCCTGAACTTCTTGCAGGCACGCTCCCATAGCTTGGCAACTGTTGGTGTTACCGCAAACCCATTTTCTGCATAGTAGATAGCCGGCTGCAATACGTCCACTAAGGAAAGTTTGCCGAAACGCTTGCTAAGAGCAGCCCAGCCGCCTGGTGCTCCTGGAACAGTGACTGGGATAAAGCCGTGCAGCGGCATTTCTTCATGTCCCTGCTGCTTTACTTTTTCAATGCTAATAGATGCGGGTGCAGGTCCGCTGGCATTTAATCCATACAGCTTATCCTTTATCCAAACAAGCGCGAATGCATCGCCGCCAATTCCATTGGAAGTTGGCTCAACAACGGTTAGCATAGCAGCCGCTGCAATCGCTGCATCAACAGCATTGCCGCCTTTTTTCAGCATATCCAGCCCCGCCTGCGCAGCAAGCGGCTGCGAGGTGGCAACCATCCCTTGCCGGGCAATTGTTGTCGTACGCTGTGAGTGATACGGGTAATACAAATGATCTGTCTTCATTCTGTTTCCCCCTTATGTAGGAAGCCCGGAAAACCGGGCTTATGACCATCCTAGCAAATGGTGGATTGCTTTTGCTACCCCATCTGCTTCGTTTGTATCTGTCTGATAGTTTGCTACTTCTTTCACTGCATCCTGTGCATTACCCATCGCTACACCGCAGCCAACGGCTTGGATCATCTTAATATCATTTAGACTATCACCCATGGCAATGACTTGGTCCATGGGAATACCAATTCGGTCACATAGCTTTTGTACTGCTTCTGCTTTGTTGATACCGACAGCATTGACTTCAATATTTGTTGGACTAGAGTTCGAAAGCTCTAACTCATCTTTATCGGAAAGCGCCTTAATGATAGCATCGCGCTTGTGATCATCTGGTGTGTCAAAACCAAATTTGAGCCAATCGTATTCCTCCATATCAGCCGGAAAATTCCCTCGGAATACATGCTCTGTACTCACTGCCCAATAATGTGTCTCATATTTGTCTGCCAGCCGTTTCATCTTTTTGATTAAGTCATCCTCAATCAAAACACGCTCCAGCAATTCCCCGCCTGCGGTCCAAATTTCACTGCCGTTCACTGTTACAAGATATGACTGTAAACCAAGGTCGTCCGCATATGGCTTACACGTTCGGATACCGCGGCCTGTGCTAAGTACGACATGTATACCTTCTTCCTGTGCTCGCTGAATCGCTTGTTTAGTTGCTTCCGATACTTTATCCTGCGGGGTAAGCATGGTGCCGTCCATATCGAGTGCAATCATTTTATATTGGTTCTGATTCTCTGACATCATATCCGCTCCTTATGTATTTGCCTCGTCTTTATCTAACAGGCTAGTGCTGTCTTCACTTTGTTTCTCAATTGGTTTCCAGTTCGCAGCGAGCGCCGGTAACACGCGCCAATTACTGAAGCTTGGTACCCCTTCTAGTTTACCGCCAAACAAGACTGGCTGCAGACCAGCGTTTCGGCTCCCAATGACGTCATTTTCAATATGATCTCCGACGAAAAAGGTTTCCGATGCACTAGCTTCCACCTCTGCTAATGCCATTTCAAAAATAGCCGGATCTGGTTTTCGCAGTCCAACTGCTTCTGAAATAAGGAGGCTTTGACAATGCCAATACAATCCAAGCTGCTCAATTACCTGCTGCTGCAGCAAAGCTGGTCCATTCGTAACAATGCCCAACGTATAAGACATACTCAATTCCTGCAGCGTTTCCAATGCATCCGGATAAGCAACTGCAAACTGCGCCACACGCTCGAAATAATCCGCTGTCAGCGCTGGCTCTAAATTCACATCTAAAGAGAATTGTGTTAGAAGCTCCTTATAAACAATAGGCTTTTCCACATACCCATGCTGATCCAGAGCAAGAAATGCCTCCTTAAATGCAGACAAATCAACTCCAGTCATGTCCGCTTGAAACTTGTTGTATTGATCCTCTAAAAACCGCTGTAATGTCGTCTGCCGATCATGAATGGTTCCATCCAAATCAAAAAGAATTGCTTTCATCCTGTTGCTCCATTTCCTTTTTCTCCATCATACGCTTTTCAGAAAGGATTGTCAGTAATTTGGTATACTTACAGCAAGGTGGTGACGAGATGAAAATAACTATTTATCATCCACAGCAGGAAAGTACACTGCTATTTCTGCATGGCGGGGGAGTAGGCGGCTGGATGTGGACGCAGCAAATTGAATGTTTCTCAGATTACAGATGTGCTGTAGCAGAATTAGATTTTCGTAAAGAGGGTGCTTCTATTGAACAGATAGCGACTGATTTATTAACGTGGGCAGAGAGCAACAAGGGCGCTGGGAAGCTTGCGCTGATTGGTTTCTCTATCGGAGCACAAATTGCGCTGCAGATGATTAGTAAAAGACCAGACTTGTTTTCTTTCACCATGTTGAACAGTCCGCTTACAGTCGCGTCCAATATACCGCTATTCATGATTGAAGCTGTTGTCCGTTTAACACACCCTTTGATTAAGAACAGGAGCTTTGCAGCATTACAAGCTCGCGTTCTTTGTATTCCTGCTGAAGACTTCGACACTTATTACCAGTACAGCCAACGTATTACCCCCAGAGAACTTGTCCAAACACTTACAGAAAATATGCAGTTTCGTATTCCAGATAGTTTTCACTCGATATCTGCAAACATACTTGTTACAGTTGGTGCTAAAGAAAATCAAATCATGAAAAAATCTGCTCAACTGCTTACCTTAACTAATCCGAATTGCATCAGCATGCTTGTTGCAGATACAGGACACGGACTCCCTTTGACTCATCCCCTATTATTCAACAGCCTGCTCCGACAAAAACTAATCGCCTATCTTTCCTAATACCGATACTCAAAAACGCGCCATTTCGACTTATTGCATCTTAGGTTATATAAATGAGATATATAATATATGAAATAAAAAAAGACCAATGCTCGTGACATTGGCGAACAGCTCCACAACACAATAAAGCTGTTCCAGAGATCCTTGCTACCAAGAGAAATAACCACGCTTACCGGAACAAGCGTAGTTATATCCTTTAGTTTACAATTACTAGCTTACAGCATGGTTTCCACAATATAGCGCATGTTAGTTACCCACAGCCGTAATCTCAACTCCATTTACGATACCTGTCGAACCTCCAAAACCAAAGTTTATCTGTCCATCCTCAACAAGAACCTCCGGTACAACCCTTGTCGTGTAATTGTTTTTAGGGGCAGATATCTGACCATAGTCTTGCCCCTCAATAACTAAATTGGTTCTGGCCGAACCGGTCATGTCTCCAACATATACCTTTACCGCATAGATACCATCAGGCACATCGACGTTGAATTCCCAACCTTTTGTAAAATAACCTAACCAATCACGTATTACATCGTCCCCTGCATTGCGGTCACGTCCAATCATGTTCTCAGCATTAACAATTCCGTATCCGCGTTCGGCAGTATACAAAGTAGTCAAATTAACCTCCTCGAACCCTTCTTTTACTGGGCTTCCAGTTAAACCAAAATCAAATTTCTTCATCGCCTTGCTTGTTGTAAATTGCTTTACCTTTGATAGTGCAGATTCTCCCTTTCCATTTACTGCTGTCACGTAAACATCGTAGCTCGTCTCTTCATCCAAGCCTGTCAAGAAAAGCTGAGGAACTGTTGAAGTACCGACTAATTTATATGCATTGCTGGTTGAAGGCTTGCTGTATATCCGATATATATCTGCCTTCTTGACTGTTTTCCAGGAGATCATGGCACCTGCATTACTAATTTTACTAATCGTTAATTTTGAAGGTTTAGAGGGAACTTTTTTCGGAGGCTCTAGCTTTTTTACATGGTCCGATAATGGAATTTCCAGGCTTCTTATTTCATCTGCTACCAAACGCGCTAGCTGAATAGCACCGTATTCCTGAAAATGTGTGTTATCTTTTGACCCATTTGGAAATGCAGGATAAACACCAGGATCTGTATACAAGAACACAGAAAGCGTTCCTTCTGGGCCAATGCTGTTATAATAAGCAACACTGCGTGCACTTAAGTCAACAACTTTCACATCTAATTCGTCAGCCACTTCTTTCATTCCCTGCACATATTCTGAGAAGCTGACACGGAACTCGCCCGTCTCTTCGTTAAAATCCCGTCTGCCCATTGGCGTGACTAAGATCGGAATAGCACCCCTCTGACGGGCTCCTAACACATAAGACTTCAAATAATTTTTATAATCCGGTACAGAAGCATAACGTTCGGGAACACTGATTGTTGCATCATTATGTCCAAATTGAATCAAAAAGTAGTCCTTCGGTTTTATTACCCTTAAAATGTTATCCAAGCGTCCTTCCTTGATAAAAGTCTTAGAACTTCTTCCCCCAATGGCGTGGTTTTCAAATTCGATATCGGAGGTAAAAAATTGCGGAATCATCTGACCCCAACCAGCTTCTGGTCTCCAGTAATCATCATACGTTTGAACTGTGGAGTCCCCTGCCATATAGACAGTCGGATTAGCTCCTTCCGTTCTTTCTGGAATCTTCTTAATAATTATCGCATTTATCTTGGAATTTGCTTCTGTAAATTTAAAGTTTAGCTGTCCATCTATAAGTGAAATTTCGAATTCATGCTCCTTATATTCACCACTTGCTAGATGCGTACTTTGCACCTTTTGAATATCCTCTACTTGGATACCGATGTTCGTTTCTGCTTCCTCGTCACCAGACAAAATTGTAACAGCATAATCTCCATACACTAAATCTACGTTAAAGGAAGTATCACTGGCGGAAACAAAATCTGATTTCAAAGGATCTGATGTTTTTCTGTCTATTCCGCTTACTTTTGATATATCTTCAAAACCATAGCCAGCTGTCTCTGAATATGCTGTTTCAGGAGTGACAGCCGTATACCCATCTTGTACAGGACTTGCATTGGTACCAAAGTCAAATTTCAATACAGGTGAATCTTCTGCAGCCTTCGTTTGTAAAGGGACGGTACCAAACGAAGTAAAAATAATTAAAAGTACAATTAAGAGCGTCCGTGCTGCATTTCTCTGACTTTTTCTCATTAATTATTCTCCTCTCCTTTTTGATAGCGCTTACATACTCATCTTAACTTCTATCTCACCTGACATATAGAAGATAATCAGACTTTTCTGTTTAATAATCAGTGTATAATTAAAAAAACGAACACATGCAAATTCAATCGTAAGAATTTGCATGTGTTCGTTTTTTACAATTCTTTTCTCTCTATTTTTTCTGCAGCTTTCCGAAGGATTCATTTGTCGCATAATAACCGCTGCCTTTGCCGGTGAATCTTGACAGTTCTTTTAACTCCTCGTCAGTAGCTTCGCCGCGGATATAGAGAAAATAGAGAATATTAATGTCTTCATCCATATCTTCTCCCTCTCCCTCCGTGTCTTTTTTATGCGCACGAAGTTCATCAGCTGCTGCCTCCATCCCCCAGCTGATATGGTGATACAAGTTCTCAAACGTTCTTTCTGCATCTGGAGTGATATTCTCTGCCATATATTCTTGTTTCACACAATCAAGATCATGTGTGCTGATAAACTCAACAAAATCCTTCCCATCTCCGTACTGGAAGAACTCTCCCCATATCTGAGGTGTGCGCTCGCCTAATTGGAAGAGCATCAAATACTTAATTTCAAAGCGCTCTCGTTCTTCTGCATGGCGTTCTCCGCGTTCAGAAGCATCTTCAGTTATTTCTCCATCAAAGAAACGCCGGCAGAAATCTTTATATTCCTCTTCAAACTGACGCATTACTTCCCATAACCGATGAACATCCTTATCAAACAACTCCTTACTGCGGAAGATTGATGCAAGTAAAAAGAAGCGGAACAAGCCGCGAAATTGAGTGTTAATTTTATTTTGACTCCAATCATAATTCTCCTGACGGAATGCATTGTTGATCTTTTCCAGGTAAGAACGGTCCAAAGCATCTTCAAGTCGCTTATAATGTTCTTCATCCACTAAAGAAGTAGGCCTTACTTTCAAAGTATCCCACTCAAGCTTCAGCTGTTCTTTATGCCGATCAGCATTCTGCATCGGGCGCTTCCGTGCTCCCGTATTATAAAATATTGCAATTCCCACCAGTGCAATCGCAACAATAATACTGATAATAGTCATGAACTGATCCAACTGCTTTCTCCTCCTGCCTACCATAAATAGAGCCGACAACACTGTCAGCTCTATTATCCTCCATTACCCTTGCAATACGCGCATTAGTTCTGTATGGAATTTTTCTTTTTCATCGAACAGCAGTCCATGACCGCTATGTTCAAATGGGATTACAGTAGAATTGACAATTCCGCCTGTCATCTCATTGGCAAAATCGAACGGGCAAATCTCATCTTTCTTTCCGTGGAAAATATAAGTCGGTGCACTAATATGCACGAGTTCATCGCGTAAATCTTCATCACGCAGTGCTTCCATTGCTTGAATCGTACCATGTCCGCTTGCTTCAAGCCCAAGATGGAAAAACCATTCCATAAACGGTTCAGAATGCTCTTGAGCAAAAAACATCTCTCGGAAATTCTGAAGTGTATTTGGGCGATCGGTTTGAATTTGTGCAATCATATCGTCTGCTTCTTCCTTCTTCATACCAAACGGATAAGCATCACGCTGTGTAAAAACAGGAGCCGCAGCGGACAATAGAAGCAGCTTATCTACTTTAGCAGCACCATATTTATTCGTATAGCGGATAGCGATTGGTCCGCCCATGGAAAAGCCGACTAAGACAAAATGGTTCAACCCGAGGTGTTCTACTACCTCATGAACAGCCTCCGCTTGTGCATCATATGTGTACATATTCCAAGGTTTATCTGATTTCCCAAAACCAAGCAAGTCAATTCCGATAAAGCGATATCCTTGCTTTGGCAGCTCATTCATTTGATATTCAAACATTTTATGACTTACCGGCCAGCCATGCACAAATACAACTGGTATACCTGTTCCAATATCTTCTGCGAATATAGTGTGTCCTGTTCTAGTTTTAATGTTATGACCCATGATTAGCTCTCCTCGCTATTGTAGTCTCTTTCCCTTGGCTCCTTCTTTTCTCTTGCTCTTAACTCACGGAATAAGAAGAATGCCCCTATAACACCGGATAGTACAGTGAGTACAAGAAACACTGTATAGGCGGTGAAGGCATAGAACAGTAAGAAAACAAGCGCCAGGATAAAGAATCCGAAGTAGCCTGCCAGCTTCATTAAGCCTCACCCTTTCCTGTAGTCTAGTAGTTATATACCCGCTAGACGCCCTTTTTAAGCAAAAGAAAAAGGCATGCTTCTCTTTCGGCATGCTCAATGTGTATGCATTAACACGCCTTCAGAATTGAGAAATGCAATCTCCAGCTCAATCTCCCGATTGATATCATCTTCTAAATCATGCGCTTCCAGCACATCCGCTGCCTCTCCTTTTACTTCTTCCCAAACAGGAAGCATTGTATGATCAATTGTTTCTGCTTCTATTTGGATACGCAGGCTGATAATGCCCTCTGGCTCAAAACCAGCACCTAATACTTCATACGTATCATAAACAGCAAGTTCTTCAACCGCTGTATTATTCACTTCTTCGAGTGCATGGCGAATCATCTCTTCATGCACGTCATTATACGGAACAGGATGAGTAGAGCGATCGGCGAAGAAAAAGAGCAGCCCAGCCATCACCATCGTCCCAGCCATGACGAGACGCAATCCAAAGCTTCGTTTCATCCGCATACCTCCATTCCCTGCTACTATATGCAAGCAGACACGGAAACTTGTCCATAAACTAAAATAGGACAAACAACAGAATGCTGGCACGGCATTCCATGCTAGTGTAAGTTTCACTCAGCGCAAATTTCCGAAGCGGTGCTCTAATCTTAGTTAATGCAAAAAGATCCAGGCAATACTGCTTTAAATCGCAATATTGCCTGGATCTTTAACTCACTAAATTACTATGCTCTTAGCCTCTTTTTATTCATCATTTCGCTTCCGTTTAAACGGCCACCAGTTCAGCTCACCAAGTGTGACGGCGATAGCTGGGATAAGCAAGGGCAGAATAACCAGTCCGTACAGAAGCAGCCCGATAATAATAACAGTAGCAACCTCCAGCAGTGTTAATACACCAGATGGCATCATCGCAGCAAATGTACCTGCCAAAATGATGGATGCGGTAATGATAACCGATCCCATCTTCTTCATCGAATGTATCATACCGCCGTTCAAGTCATCGCGCGCTTCTTCCGTGAAACGATCGAGCAAGAAGATCGAGTAGTCCACCCCGAGAGAAATAAGAATAACAAAGCTAAAGAATGGTACCGCCCAGCTTACACCTGCGTAATCCAAGCCGTTCACAAAGATTAATTCGGTAATGGATATTGCAGTATAGTAAGTAAGCAGCAATGATCCAATCATATACGCTGGAATGACCATAGAACGGAATAGCAAAGTCAAGATTAAGAACAAGCCAACCATCATGATTACCATGGTCCGAGAAAGATCTGTAGTAGACAGTTCCTCTAAATCAGCGTTCGTACTTGTAACGCCGCCATAGACAATTTCCGCATTTTCATAAGGTGTACCTTCCACTTCTGCACGAACACGTTCTTTAATCGTATCCAATGTACGGATTGCTTCCTCCGAGTACGGATCAGCGTCCAAGACAACATCAATCGTGACGCCTTCTCCATCATTGAATGCATACGTATCAATGCTTTGCTGGAAGTCTCCTTCTAGCGCATCTTCCGGAATATACATGCCTGTATCACGCACTGACTCACTTTCACTAATCGCTTGCAGCGTATCCGCTGCTGTTGTTAGTCCGTCAGAAACTTGCGTTAAACCTTCATTTGCAGAACCGACACCATCCGCTAGCTGCTGCAGGGTATCTGTCAGTGTGCCAACTTGCTCTTGCTGGCCTTGCAGCTGCGTATTCGCCTGTTCAAGACCGGATTGAATCTCTCCTAGCTGCTGGCTGATACCAGTCAGCAGCGCAGATGCCTGCTGCACATTGCCTGTTTGCTGCAGCTGCGCGGAAACTTGCTGTAATGCTGTATTGACTTGGCCCAGACCTTCTGTTGCCTGAGACAGCCCGCCGCCTGAAGATCCGCCAGTACCTGTTTGCCCAGTTATTTGGTTCAATCCGTCTTGAACCTGTGACAAACCATCTTGCACATCGCCAATTCCGGTAACAGCTTCGTTGATACCATCAGCAATTTGGCCGTTCTGAGCATCCACATACAAATCATCAATTTTATCGCCTGTCGGCTGTGTGGCAGTTCGAACTTTTTCAACATGATCAACTTTGCTGATTGCATCACTTAACGGATCAAGATAAGGCAATGTATTGCCAGTTGTGAGATTTTCATCATCTTTAATCACAATTTGAATCGGCATTGCTTCGCCTTTGCCGATGGCATCACCAATTGCATTTAGTCCTTTAATTGACTTGTAATCACTGCTGATTTCCTCTGTTGAGTTAAAGGAAACTTGTTCGTCATAAGTCAATACGAACGGAACCGTAATCGCGGCTGTAATTGCCAGGAACAATACTGGCCTGGCAACCGAGTGACGCCCAAGGAAATGCCAAAGTTTGTTATCTCCATGAGAAGCTGCTTTTTTCGAAGGCCAGAATAATTTTTCTCCCAGCGTTACCATGAATAACGGCAGCACTGTTACAAGTACAATCAACAGTACAGCAACCCCGACTGCCACACCTACAGCAGATTGGAAAATCGCAAATTTCGCGAAGAAGATGGATGCAAAACCTACAAACACCGCGATTGCACTGATAAGCAGTGTACGTCCTGCTGTCCGGTAAGCTGTAACAGTTGCCTCGACCTTATCATGTCCGTTCGCCAGCTCTTCCCGGAAACGACTCAGCAGCAGGATACAATAATCGGTACCAATACCGAACAATATCGCCACTAAGAACGTCTGCGTAAAGGTGGAAATCGGGAAGTCCAGTGTATCCACTAAGATGGCCAGAATGCCTTGACTAATCAAATATGTGATGCCAACCGTAATTAACGGCACAAACGGCGTTACAATAGAACGGAATACGAGTAACAGAAGCCCTACAATAATAAATACTGTAATCAGCTCTGTTTTCTTCAATCCTTCTTCAGAAGTATTAGCAAAGTCTTGGTTGATTAACGACGCACCCGTTACATATGCTGTCGTGTCTTCTGGAACAGTTTCATAAATTTCATCTGCAATTTTTTCTATTTCTTTATCTGAACCTTCTACCGTTATCGGCATCATAACAGTTTTTTTGTCTTCAGATGTCATTTGATCCTGAATGTCTTGATTATCAGTCAGCGGTGTTGTAATCTCGTTTACACCGTCAATCTTTTCAACCTTATCAATAACTCCCTGAATCATTTTCTCACTGTCTTCATTTAATGCTTCATCAAGTACAAATACAGCACTTAACGAGTTGCTGTTTTCTCCGGCGTTTTCGAGAATCTCGCTTGCCCGGATCGAGACAGCATCCTCTGGCAGCTGCGTTTGCCCTTTTTCAGAGGCAAGCTGCGTCAAATTCGGCGAAAAGATGGTTAATCCTACTGCAAGCAGGAGGACTGCAGCTGCAATAAGCCACTTAAAACGAATAATTGTTCTCAAGTTTCCTTCTCTCCTTTTTTCAACTGTTCTTTTACATAAGTAAATATACGGATAAACGCTTCTACATCTTCGCTGCAAATATTCTTGAAGAGCGTGCAAAATTCATCATAGATCGCTTCTTCTGCCTGCTGCAGCATACGCTCCCCTTCTGCAGTGATTGCAACAAGCTTTGTGCGTTTATCTCTCTCTGAGTCAATCCATTTTACAAACCCTTTCTCATACAGCTTTTTCAAACGATTGGAAATTGCACTTTTATGTACTTGCTGCACAATTGCCAGATGACCAGGAGAAGCAGGACTGGATAAACTTAAGAATTTAAGCAGCTCTACCTGCTGTGGTGAAATATGCTGGAAGATATCATGTGAGGTGCCTTTATGAAAAATCTCTGTGGCCATGAAGGATACTTCATGGAACAAATCAATTGCGTCTTTTAATCTGTTCAAAATCGTTTACCCCCTATACCAATATAGTTTATACCCTAAACTACAAGCGGTCAATACTTTCACCTAAAAATTTTATATCCCCGTTTATGAAATAAGAAAGCAAATCTAAGCCGATTTGCTGGTTCGATATTTGATTATCTCACAGTCCCTTATTGAACACTTGATACAGCAAACAGGAAGTGGCTGGGGACCTACGATGGTGCTGTAACTGTCCAAATGAAAGAGCAGTAGAAGCGGCGAAAAAAGCCAATAAAGTTATGTCATCGTAACACGTACGGATAATAAGTGGAGGGTATATAATCGTTATGATATGAAACTGCCCAACAATCAGCAGCAGCTGATTAAAGAAGTGGCAAAAGTAAATCCAAACAAAAAGCGGCTTTGCGGCTGAAACGAGTGATGGGGAGAAAAATGTAAAAGCAATTGTCCAAGCATGGTATCCAAGCCAGGAATAAGGAAATACTATTAGCAAGACACCCGTCTCGAAGATACAATCACCCTGCCATAACACACTGAAAACATCCTGCAGATTACCTGCAGGATGTTTTTGTAAAGGAGATACTGATGAATAAACTTCTATTATTTATCCTGCTTGCACTCTGTCTACTCCTGCTGCTGCACCGTCTAGAAGATACGCCTCCCGTAGCGCACAGCTGGCTGACAACAGGGGATGAACGGTATCTTCTTGAAAAACAGTCGGACAGGCTCTTACAAGATAAAAAGCAGCACATCCAAACAATAACAATTGATAAGCAGAAAACGTATCAGCAGATGGAAGGCTTTGGTGCCGCCATGTCCGGATCGAGCGCTTACCTGCTTTCAAACAAGCTTTCTGGTCAAGCACGCGATACACTCTTCGCTGATTTATTTACAGAAAAAGGCATTCATTTATCATTTCTTCGTCATACTATTGGTGCGTCAGATTACAGCGTAGATGCGGATGGCAATTCAGCAACCTATACATATGCAGATCAGCCAGGTTCGCCAGAAGATCCGCTTCGTTATTTCTCAACCGTGCGTGATCAAACTGTCATCAATATGCTGCATAAAGCAAAACAGCATAATCCCAGCCTGCAAATTATGGGCACACCGTGGACAGCACCGCCATGGCTGAAATACGGCGAGCAGACATGGAACGGCTTCTACCTGGATTATACGAAACAAAACACCTATAAAATCTATGCTGAGTATTTCGTTCGGTATTTGAAATCCTATCAGCAGAAAGGTCTGCCAATCGACTATTTATCTGTCCAGAATGAGCCTTTATTTTCTACAGACGCTTACCCAAGTATGACAATGAGCGCAGCCGAGCAGCGTCACTTTATCCAGAACTATCTTGGACCGGCCTTGCAGGAAGCTGGATTAGACACATCGGTCCTGGCTTATGACCATAATTGGGACAAAGGCGAATCCTATGCAGAGACGGTGCTAGACGCCGCTTCTGCCTACACAGCAGGAACTGCCTTTCACTGCTATGCGGGAGATCCTGAAACCGGAAGCGACGTGCATCAGCTCCACCCGAAAAAAGGGATCTACTTTACCGAATGCAGCGGCGGCGCATGGAGTAAGGATTTTGGCAATAACTTAAGCTGGCTTATGGACAAGGTCATCATTGGAGCGACGAGGAATTGGTCGAAAACGGTGCTAATGTGGAATTTAGCACTGGATGAAAAAAACGGCCCTACCAACGGCGGCTGTTCTAATTGCCGCGGCGTTATAACCGTAAACAGTCAAACAGGAGCTATTACGAAAAATGTAGAATATTACGCACTCGGCCATCTCAGTAAGTTTGTTCAGCCTGGCGCAATACGCATTAGCAGCACCCAGCTGCCAAATATACATACAGTTGCTTTCTACGATAAAGAAACAGAAGAAATCATATTCCTAGCAGCGAACACCAGCAGCAAAAAGGAGAAATTCCAACTAGCCGAAGAGGAGCATTATTTGACATACACACTCCCCCCTCTATCAGCAGTTACTTTTACTTGGAAAGAGTCTGGGAAAAACTAGAAATAGTTACTGCTAAAGGCGTATATGTGTGGATTTTTACGGAAGCTGCGGGGAGAGAGCACCGCTTCGGAAATACACTCCGCTTTCCTGCGGGAGTCTCCGTGTATTTCCGGCGCTTATCTTAGTTATGTGAAACCAGCTCTTAGAACAGGCAGAAAGCGGCGCCTTCCCCTGCTGTACGGTCAGTGAGAATACTTAAGCGATGAGATCCCACTGCGATTACTGACAATATTATTTGAATTTCTATACAGCTAAAACGATATTGTCTCAGCCTCTTTTTTTATTCCATTAACGCTAAACTCCGCTCCAGCCACTGTATATAACCCTTCTCTCGTTCGATTGCTCTGGTCAGTACTAAATAATGACCAAACTCGGGAGAAGAAAAATGGATGGGAGCTTTTTGTTCTGCTTCTAGTTCTGTTAGAATTTGCTCAAGCTTTTCTAACTTGCGCTGCCGGCTGTTTAATTGGTTCGAAAATAGCTGCTGTGCTTCCTGCTTGTCCATTGCTGCGATAAAGTAAGTCTTTAGCATAAATTCATCTTTATTGGAGACGTTGACTGCTTCTACCCGCTGGATCCAATCCATTAACTCCGCTGTACCTTTGGCTGTTAAACTGTATAGTTTCTTCTCTAGCTTCTCCCCTTGAATCACTGTTTCAAATGCAATTAATTCTTCCACCACTAGTTTCTTTAACTCCGGATAAATCTGGCTGTGTTTGGCGCTCCAAAATTGTCCGAGTGCTCCTTTAAAAGCTGCTGCGATATCGTAGCCAGTCATTTTGTCTTGTTCCAGCAATCCTAGAATCGCAAATTTTAATACACGCATACATGGTCTCCTTCTTGATGATTTGACAGTAGTATAACACAGCGTTACGCTTAACATGTAATTAGTTACATGTTTTAAATTACACCATTAAGGGGATGTACACGATGAATCCTGATTTAGAGAAGATTGCGACACTCGCAATTGATGTAGCAAAACCAGTCAGTGCTGGGCAAACCGGGCTTGGGCTGCGTCGGTTAATTCCCATTGAATCCGGGACTGCTACAGGAAGAATTGAAGGACGTATTTTACCTGGCGGTGCCGACTCACAAATCATTCGACCGAACGGACGGACAGATTTGTCTGCTCGCTATCTGATTGAAACAGAAGATGGTGACATTATTTATTTAGAAAATAACGGCATACGCCAAGTCGACGCTGCCTATCGCAAGCGTGCTTCCCAAGGAGAAATCATCCCGCCGGAGCATGTGTATTTCCGGACGGTCCCTGTCTTTGAAACGAGCAGTGAAACGTACAGCTGGCTGATGGACAAAATCTTTATCGGAGCAGCAACCCGACTGGAAAATCAAGTATTGCTGGAAATTTATCAAGTAAATTGAGGAGGAATAAACATGCAAGAATTTATTGGGAGTCATATGATTTATACGTATGAGAATGGCTGGGAATATGAAATGTATATCAAAAATGAAGATACAATCGATTATCGTATTCATAGCGGCATGGTCGGCGGACGCTGGGTGAAGGATCAGAAAGTTGATCTGGTTAAACTAACAGAAGGTGTCTATAAAGTTTCTTGGACGGAACCTACTGGCACAGATGTATCATTAAATTTCATGCCTAACGATAAAAGAATGCATGGTATCATCTTCTTCCCTAAATGGGTCCATGAACATCCGGAAATCACGGTTTGCTATCAAAATGATCACATTGACCTGATGCACGAATCCCGCGAGAAATATGAAACGTATCCGAAACATGTAGTACCGGAATTCGCAGATATCACGTACCATCATCAAGCTGGTGTGAACAACGATAAAATCGTTGCTGAAGCACCTTATCCCGGCATGACAAATGACATTAGAGCCGGAAAATTACAATAACGTTAAAAAAGGCGGTCTGCTAAAACGCAGCCGCCTTTTATGTTTCCGCTGGTGTTCCTTGATGGAAAAGCATACGCCAGCCTCCTGGCTGATAACGCCAAATGGAGCTGCGCAGCTGTTCCTTACCAGAAGCTGTGTCGTACGTCCGGAAGGTTGCTAGCACGGTATCCTCAGACAAAACGCGCACGTTAAAATCTTTAATATCCAGCTGAACAGAATCCAATCCGTCTGCTACGAGGTCATCTTTTGTGACACTGCGGCCGGAAGAGCCGTGCTCCAAGAAATCATCTGTTAATAGATTGCTAAACGCGTCAGTAGATAATCTTGTTTCATCCGCCAGCAGCAATCTTTCCAATTTAAGAATCGTTTCTCTTACTTGCAGCTGTTCATCCATGTTTTTACCCCTTCCTTTCCTGCAATAATACGCTTACGACTAATCTATGAAAAGGGTTTCAAAATAATCCGGAAAAGACACAGGAATCTCATTTGTATACAATTGCAAAAACTGGTACAGTATTAAAAAGATGAGGTGACCAAATGGAATTCAAAAGAACGCCGCTTATAGCGGCTGTGCTGAGCTTTCTATTTACTGGCCTGGGCCAGTTTTATAATCAGCAGCATTTGAAAGGAACAATCTTTGTCTTAGTCAATCTGCTGAATTTGTTCTTGATGTGGTTTGTTGTCGGGTTGTTTACCTTTTTCATTTTTTGGATTTACAATATTTATGACGCTTATAAAATGGCGAAACGGGCAAACATGAAGCTTGCACGCCAAAAAGGGCAAGTAGAGCCTTCTCCTAACTAAGACAGCTGTCCGATCTGGCAGCTGTCTTTTTAGATGGAAACAAGGGTGTGATGAAATGCTTCATATGAGCTTGCCTCCAGCAAACGCTGTACATGATCAGGATGCTCGATGATTCGGACGAGCTGCTGATACATACTTGTAAAATCTTCTTCGCAATCTTTTTGAATGCATAACAAACAGACAAATCGCACCGGCTTTCCCGACCAGTCGATTGGCTCTTTTAAGGTGCAAACAACCCACAATGTTTCCTCCACCTGCGCTTCTATCGGATGGGGGACAGCTACCAAATTACCAAAACTAGTCGGCGCCATTTTCTCTCTATCGTACACCGCTTGAAGAAAGTCTTCTCCTACCTTCCCATCCAAACGCAGCATCTCCGCCATATGCGCAAGCACTTCTTCCTTACACGTATATTCCTGCTGAAGACATACATAAGCCGGCTGAATATAACGTATATCCTGTCCGGATTTTAAAAAAGCTTCCAGCTTCGTAATTGCTTGCGTATCCAAGATGACAGGCACTTGGATGACTGGCAGTGGCGAGACATCCGCCTCAACCGGTACAGTGCTGATCACCACATCTGCATCCCAGCTCTTATTCGAGATTAAACGGTAGTATTCAATCGTATCAACGATGTCTAATTTATCCGGAAAAAGAGATTGCAATTTATAACGCAGCAACTGCGCACTGCCATGCCCCGATGCACAAACAAGTAAACATTTTGTCTTCCGCTCTTTTTGCTGCACTCTCTCCAAAGCAGCACCAATGTGCAGCGCCAGATAGCCAATTTCCTCCACCGCCAGCTGAATCTCCATTTCCTCCTCAACTGCACATGCACCGATGACCGCCGCTTCAAATGCAAGTGGATAATGCTGCTTAATGTCTTCCAATAAAGGATTCCGAACATTCATGTCATACATATGCCGATGAATAGCTGGCTTGAGATGGATCGCCAAACCATGAAGCAATTCCAGATCATGACGAAGGTCCAGCTTCGTTTTCTCATGTATCCTGGCTACAATTGCTGCTGCTAAATCCGACATACCCATGTACGTTTGCATTTTCCCTTGTGCGCCGTATTTTGTACCCATTAAGTGAATCGTCATATACGCCACTTCTACTTGCGGAAAAAACAGATGCAGCTCCGCTTCCAGCGCAGCAGTGAGTTGGGCCGCTTCCCGAAACGCTGGCTGCTGGATCATATCCCCCATCTCATCGGGGGCCAGTTCTACATATTGTTTATCTCGTATTCTCCTGCAGGCAATCGCAATATGGGTCACCAAATTTTGTACCGCCACATCAGACAACGCTAGTTGCTTATCGGTCACAAAACGGTGCACGATGTGATGGACAGCTTGAATGTCACTTTCTGATATAATCGCATCGGGCAAATTGTAACCCTTCTGCCAGCCAGACTGATTTGAGAAGAATGCGGATAAAAAATACCGCTTCTCCGTCTCTGTTCCTTTAATTCGAATACCGTATTTTGGCCTTTTCTCTAAATCCAGCCCCGCCTTCTGCAGCAGCTCTCTCACTTGTTTGAGATCATTTTGCACCGTCGGAAAACTGACAAAAACTGCTTGTGCCAAGTCTTCCATCTTCTGATAGCTGTCAGACAAGAGGAGGAGCTGCAGCAGATGATTTACTCTTTCAGCTGGTGTTTCCACTCTTGTATACAGACGCTTCTGCCTTTCCTGAATTTCTATCTGCAAATACTGTTGAAATAACTTTTCATTCGCAACAATCAGCCGATAACCTTGTCCTCTAATCGAAGCTATGACAGCAAGTTCCTCGGCAAGTTCCTGCTGCAGCACCTTTATATCGGAGCGAATTGTCCGTTCCGAGACTGCTAGTTTTTTTGCCAGTTCTTCCGCTGTTTTTATGCTTGATTCAGAAGCCAGGAAAGTTAATACATCTAAGAGCCTTGGCTGCAGCATAAAGCCACACCTCCTATCCACATGCTATGCAAAAAAGGCGATCTGTTGACCGCCCTTACAACTGCCTTTAGACCGAACCTCGCGTCGACGTTTGTTTTGCTAATACTTCATGCAAATAAATGATTTCTTCTGCCATCTCTCTGACCGTCATGGCATTCATCAGATGATCCTGCGCATGCACCATCAGTAGACTTACCTCCGATTGCTGACCTCCTGCTTCTGCTGTAATAAGCTCTGTTTGAATATGATGCGCCTCGTTGATTGCTTCTTTGCTTAGCTGGATTTTTTGCTTCGCTTCTTCAAACTTCTGCTGTCTTGCCAGCGTCATTGCTTCCATTGCATAACTGCGGCCATCACCGCCATGTAAAATTAACTGAAATGCTTTCTCTTCTATATTCATCGCTGCCTCCTTTGGCTGCTAAATGGGTTTCTTACTCGTCTGTTTTCGTTGCAGCCAGCTCACGCTGTCTTGCTTCCTCTTCCTTAATTTGATTTCTCTCCAAAACGCGGAAGAAAGGATAATAAACTGCCATTGCAATCACCAAGTTAACCAGCTGCAGCACTGCCCCTGAAATCTTTCCTCCTGTTGCCAAATATCCCGATATAAGTGGCGGCATCGTCCACGGAACAACGATACCAGCAGGTTTTGCTACTAGTCCGGTACTCATGCCAATATACGTTGTGATAACCATTATGAGCGGTACGGTAATGAATGGAATAATCATAAGCGGATTCAGTACAATCGGCAATCCGAAAATAATAGGTTCATTGATATTGAAAATTGCCGGGCCAGTCGCCAGTTTACTAAGTTGTTTATTTTGTTTCAGCTTCGCTCGCCAAATCATAATTAACACTAATCCAATTGTTGAACCTGAACCACCAACATGAATGAATACTTCAAAGAACTGAGCAGTGAATATATGCGGCAGCTCTTGACCTGCTGCAAAAGCGGCTGCGTTTTCAGCAGTTGCTTTCAGCCAAATTGGCGACATTATACCACCTACGATATTCGCTCCGTGAAGACCGCAGACCCAAAGCAGCACAATCATCAACTCTGCAACAAAACTCCCGATAAAGGAAGAACCAACTAACGTAAGCGGTGATCCAATTACAGTTGAGATTAAATTATGGATATCGCCAAATGATGTCGCTTCAATTAGCAATCGAATAAGCCAAACAAGGATGATAACTGCAAATCCAGGAATAAGTGCTATGAATGACCGAGATACCGCTGGCGGCACACCGTCTGGCATGCGGATAACGATATTTCGTTTCACAATGAAACGATATACTTCGGTAGCAAGCATGGCTACAAGCATTCCGACAAACAAACCGCCGCTTCCGAGCAAGGATACTGGCACGAAGTTGGCTGCAGCACCCTCTACTTCAAATGGGCTGAATGGCGTTGCCAGCAAGAAGGCCGCCAAAGCAATGGCACCTGAAGATAAAGGATCCACGCCATCTGATTCATAAGCTTGCGCCAGTCTGTACGCGATACCAAAACAAGCAAAAATCGCCATCACATCAAAGGTGACATTTACCGGATACTGCAGCTTCGTGTTCCACGATTCCCCGAAAATATTCGCCATAAAATCGGCATACCCCGGTATCGGAAGGTTTCCGAGAATAAGAAATAATGATCCGACGATAATCAATGGCATCGTGAGGATAATACCATCCCGCAGTGCAACCAGATGCCGCTGCGCAGCCAGTCGGCCGGCAAACGGCATTACTTTCATTTCAAGAAAGTCATTGAATTTGCTCATGCTCTTCACCCCTTCTTCGCAACAAGCGATTCAGCATGATGCAGCACATTTTTCCCATTACCAGTTCCATAATCCACACTATTGATTACTTCTACTGGAATCCCACGCTCTGCGCCTACCTTTTTCATTTG
Organism: Terribacillus aidingensis; assembly: GCF_900215625.1. GTDB lineage: Bacteria > Bacillota > Bacilli > Bacillales > Amphibacillaceae > Terribacillus > Terribacillus aidingensis. The sequence goes on along the minus strand of NZ_OBEK01000001.1, from coordinate 826,612 downwards.
AGGCAGCATATAGCGAATTTGCGGTCCAAGCAGCAGCACATCTGCATGTTCAATATGTTTTTTCGCCTGATCAGCGGATACAGCTTGAATGTGATAACCCTTTGCTTCAGCTTCTGCAGCTTTCTGCATTTTGGAGACAAGCAGACTAGTAGACATGCCAGCGGCGCAAACAAGTAAAATATTCATTTCGTTATCCCCCTTTTTGTTCTTGCTTTTACTATACTATGAAAGCGGTTACATTTCCTGCTAGTCTTTTGCCGTTTCGCAACGGAAACATATTTAAATACAAAAACACCAGCATGCAGTTACGCAGCCGGTGTTCTCCTACAATACTTTTATATCCAATAATTGCGCTAATTCTGTACGCAGGCTTTCTAATTCACTAATTCCTTTAAAGTTGGCGAGCAACCCTTGAATAAGCAGCTTCTTAGGTTCCTTTCCTCGCATCTCTTCTTGAATGAGCTCCACTACGCCTTGCAGTTCTTCCATTTCACTGTGAGTTGAATCGAGCTTCAAAATGACAGCTTGCATCCGGTGCAGCACTTGCATGACTTCTTTATCTCTTAACTCTTTCTCAAAAACAGAGGATGCAACAGGTGTGTCTTCCGTCACTAACGGTTCTGTCTTCCGTCTCAGCAAACCAGCCACCATATCATCCATCCGCTCCATAATGTAAGCTGCCGTCCGATCCAAATCAAGCAGCAGCCCGTAAAGCAGCATATCGCCAATAAACTGATATAACATGCCTTCCAGAAGGATACGCAAATCCTTTAAATACGGCTTACTTCTCTCTCCGTAAACATCCAATAAATCAGATTCAGTCTTTCTTCTGCCTGTTTCTCTCACTTCAAGGAAAAACAGTTCCATTTCTTTTCCTATATCTGAGTCGATTTCATGCCGCTGCATGATAATAAAATTTCCTCGCTTGACCATTTCCCGCATAATCGTCGAAAGCTTCAGTTTCGCTTTATCGCGGCTGCTGTGCATTTCCTGCTGATCAACTTTTTCAATTTCCTCGGAAATTAAACGAAAATGATACCGAACAATCTCTGCCAGCAATTCATCCTTCGATTTAAAATAAGAATAAAAAGCGCCTTTGGAAAGTTTGCTTGCCTCCGCAATTTCTTGAATGCTGGCAGCATGATAACCTTTTTTGGCAATAATCTCGGTTGCACGCTCGATGATGATTATTTTTTTCTCCTGCATATTGCCGTCCCTTTCGACTGACCAGTCGGTCATAATGTATTAAAAGTTCATGAACATTTCGTTAATTCTACAATAATAACGTGGAATAAGCTATTAATCTTTCCTATAACCCTGTTATAATTGTTGCATTAACTAGGTGATACTACTATAGTATAGAGGAAGAATGACCAGTCGGTCAAATAGGGAATAGAGGAGCTGGACCGTGAGAAAGTTTATCAACTTTTCGTTAAAAAACAAAGTTGCCGTATGGTTGCTGACCATTATGGTTGTCGTGACGGGTATCTACGCCGGCACGAATATGAAATTGGAAACACTTCCTGATATCAGTGTTCCAGTACTTTCTGTAACCACTACATATCCCGGCGCACCGCCAGAAGAGGTATTGGAAAATGTAACAGAGCCGCTTGAACAGGCGGTACAAAGTTTGGATGGTGTACAGAACCTAAGCTCAACATCTATGCAAAACGCCTCCAGCATTCAATTAGAGTACGCGTACTCGAAAGATTTGGATGAAGCAGAAACAGAACTCAAGGACGCACTGGAAAAAGTGCAGCTTCCAGATGATGCAGAAGAACCAGCAGCATCCCAAATGAGCTTTGACGCTTTCCCAGTTATTACATTAAGTGCTTCGAACAGCAATCAAAGCATTGAAGAATTGACACAAACAGTGGAAGATGACTTACAGCCTGCACTAGAAGGTATTGAAGGCGTCGGATCTGTAGGTATTTCCGGACAGCAGGTGCAGGAAGTACAGATTACCTATGATGAAGATGCCTTAACTGAAAACGGCCTGACCCAGGATACAGTCGGTCAAATCATTCAAAACAGCAGCGACTCTTATCCGCTTGGACTTTACCAATTCGGAGACAGTGAAAAGAACGTCGCTGTTGATGGCAACATTATTAATCTTGACGACTTGCGCAATCTAGAAATCCCGTTAACAGGCGCGGCAAGTGCTCAGCAAGCAGCAGCCGGCCAAGCTGCAGCGGGGCAAGCAGCGGCAGCGGCTCAAGCTGCACAGGCACCAACTGAACTTCCAACTGTTCAGCTGCAAGACATTGCAGAAGTGGAAGTAGTCGGCGAAGTGGAATCCATTTCCCGTACTAACGGTGAGGATTCTATCGGGATCGATATTACAAAAGATCCAAATGCCAACACCGTAGAAGTTGTAAATGCTGTAAAAGATGAGATCAAGCAATTTGAAGAAGATCATGACGGGTTGAGTATCGTATCAACTACGGACCAAGGAGAACCGATTGAGGACTCTGTCCACACAATGGTTAACAAAGCCCTCTTTGGTGCTATCTTTGCCGTCATCATCATTCTTTTGTTCTTGCGCAATATCCGTTCTACGATTATTTCCGTCATCTCGATTCCTTTATCGATTTTAATCGGATTAATCTTCCTATTTGCAATGGATATCAGCTTGAACATTATGACATTAGGTGCCATTACGGTAGCGATTGGACGGGTAATTGATGACTCCATTGTTGTAGTGGAGAATATATACCGACGTATGTCCTTAGCAGATGAAAAACTGCGCGGAAAGGAATTAATTATTGATGCGACACGCGAGATGTTCATCCCGATTCTTTCCTCTACTGTTGTTACGGTAGCCGTATTCCTGCCGCTTGGATTGGTAGAAGGACAAATCGGAGAATTGTTCCTGCCGTTTGCATTGGCAGTTGTATTCTCGCTATTGGCATCCTTACTTGTTGCCATCACCGTTGTACCAATGGTCGCTCATACACTGTTCCGCAAACGATTAAATCGCGGCATTACAGCTGAAGAAGCGGAAACGTATCAACACAAAGAAGAAAAACCTAGTAAACTGGCGAACTTCTACAAGCGAGTCCTGAACTGGACGTTAACACATAAAATTATTACATCTGCCATTGCGGTTGTTTTACTAGTCGGCAGCTTGTTCTTAGTCTTCGTTGTTGGTGTCAGCTTCCTTCCGAGTTCTGGTGAGAAGATGGTCGTAGCATCGTATTCTCCAGAACCTGGTCAAACACGTGAGGACATTCAGGCAATTACGGCGGAAGCTGAAGAAATGCTGCTTGATCGCGAAGGAGTAGAAACACTTCAATACACAATCAGCAGCGGCGGGAATCCAATGGCATTTTCAGCCGGTGATTCTGCGCTCTTCTACTTGGGATATGAAGAAGACTTCGAGGATATCCAAACAGAGACAGAAGCAGTAGTTGAAGAACTGCAAGGAATGACAGATCAAGGCGAATGGGGTTCAATCGACATGACTGGTACTGGCGGCAGCAGTGCGCAGTACTACGTGTATGGTGACAGTGTCGAAGAAATCCAAACTGCATCACAGCAGATCATGGACGTTATGGAGAACAATGACGACCTAACGAATATCGACTCTGACGCTTCCGAGCAATATGATAAATATACAATTGTAGCCAATCAGGAAGAACTGGCAGCGCTTGGCCTGACAGCAGCGCAAGTTACCGGCCAGCTCACCAATATTGGCAGTCAGCCATCACTTGCAACCATTCAAAATGAAGATGGCAAATCATTAGATGTTTACGTCCAAGTAGCAAACGAATCATTTGAAAATAGAGAAGACCTGGAGAACACAACTATCCAGACTTCCCTAGGAACTGAAGTTGCTTTGAACGAGATTGCAGAAATTGAAGACGGCCAGTCTCCAAATACATTACAGCGCCGTGATGGAAAACTTTATGGGACTGTGTCTGCCGATATTAAGAGCAGCGATGTTGCATCCGCTACCGCGGCGCTGCAAGCAGACATAGATGAACTGGAACTGCCAGATGGTGTCAGCATCGACCAAGGCGGAACATCTGAGCAAATTGCCGAATCGTTCAAACAGCTTGGCCTTGCTATTCTGGCAGCCATTGCGATTGTGTACTTTGTTCTTGTGCTGACCTTCGGCGGAGCACTTGCACCATTTGCTATCCTATTCTCCCTGCCGTTTACGGTTATTGGTGCACTAGTAGGATTATTCATCGGCGGCGAAACGATTAGTGTTTCTTCCCTAATTGGTGTATTGATGCTGATTGGTATCGTTGTTACAAACGCTATCGTGCTCGTTGACCGGATTATTCATAAGGAAAAAGAAGGCCTCTCAACTCGGGAAGCCATTCTCGAAGCCGGCGTTACGCGCCTTCGCCCTATCCTGATGACAGCCATCGCAACAATCGGTGCCCTTGCACCACTTGCCTTCGGATTTGAAGGCGGCGGATCGCTCCTTATTTCCAAAGGATTAGGTATCACTGTTATCGGCGGTCTCATCAGTTCTACCTTGCTGACACTTGTTATCGTGCCAATCGTGTACGAAATGACAACCCGCTTCAGCCTGCAAGAGCATCATAAAGCAGAAAGACAGCGCCGCAAGGAAAGAAAACAGGCAAAAAAAGCAGCAAAAAGAGATGAATAAACAAACAGAAAAGCCTGCAGCGCATGACTGCAGGCTTTTCCTTTATTTGGAGGTAAGATGATGAAAAAGAAGAATGATCGCATTTTGTATACAGATGCACCTGACTCCCTCAATTTCCTGCAGTTTGTTCATAATTATGCCAAGCAGGACGCACGCGTATTCCCCAGCATCCCTAATAATCCATGGAAAGTACAAGAACCAAAAGTACTGAAGCCGATGCTGAAAAAGCTATGGAACGAAACATTGTTATCACTTAATCCTTCTACACATATGTACAGCCATGAAGAAGATTTTCAAGCACTCTTTAAAGATGAACAAAGCTTTAACAGCTGCGTGGAAACATTTCAATCATGGTGGGGAAACATGGCTGGTCAAATGGCCGTTGGACGGTTTCTCGGTGAGCAAGAACACTCCTCTCTATACACCTTTTTCCTGTTAACAGAAAAAGATAATCTTGCCATATATTTTACTTATGACAATGAAATTCTGGGTGAAGGTTCGGTTGATGGCCGTATCGTGCTGACGTTAAGAGAAACATTCGTGCAAGAGGAGATGCTTCGAATTGTGCAAGAGCGTTTAATCTGACGTCTCTTATACTGTGTACTTCCAGCTGGTGTGAACGAATTTTTTATTGCATCTAAAACTAATGATTTATACCTCAGAATATCCATAAAACATACAGCAGAGTTTAAAAGCTTGGATAATCCGGATTAATGTATAACTCATTATCTTCCTCCATTTATAATATCTCCTACATTTTACCGCCGGCTGGCTTGCAGCATCAAGCGACATGTATGATATAAATAGTAGAACAACAGATAAAAGACGCAGAAAAATGAATTTTATTTCAGTATTTTCGGCAATTATTATATCCTAATCTTTTAGCTTCTAGATGAAGATAAAGTTAAAACAATAATTTCTGGACGATTAAATATTCTCAAAGGAATTATACTATTTCCGAGACCCCTATTAACAAACATTGAAGTATTATCTAGTTCGTGCCTACCTGCAGTATACTTTGGGAGAATACCTTGGTTGGGAGCAACTAAACCACCGACAAAAGGTATTCTAACTTGACCACCGTGAGCATGACCTGAAAAAACTACATCAATTGGATATTTTGAATACACCGAAAGAAATTCGGGTCTATGAGATAATAAGATTTTGAAATCAGCTTCTTCCATTCCCTCGATTGAATTCTCAATAGCTTCTTCTGTAATACTACGTTCTGTATAAGAATCATTTACATATGCAGGGTCATCAATTCCAATAATTTTTATTTTCTCATGCCCTTTTGTTATGACATCATTTGAGTTTCTCAAAACTTTAACGCCTATCTCATTTAATTCTCTTTCAAGTATGTTAAATCTGCCAGAACTCCACTCGTGATTTCCTGTTACAAAATAAATAGGAGCTATATGTATCAATTCCCTCATTAAGTTCAGACTTGTATCCTCATTATAGTTTTTTGAATCAACCAAATCACCAGTAAAAACTATCAAATCCGGGTTAATTTTAGTGACTTTTTCAACCAGCACATTTTGTCTATCTCCAAAGGCCTTGCTATGAAGATCCGATAGTTGTACTATTTTATAATCATTGAAACTTGCTGGAACTCTTTGTGAACTTATAGTAGATTCTGTTATTACAATTGAATTATTTTGAAAATAGAAGAACAATACTATTGCAATAATAACTATAAAGGTAAATATAAATCGCTTTTTTATCTTCTTCAAAGTCTCACTTCTTTCTTTGTAGATAGAACATTATACCAAATTACGGTTCTTGAGGTCCCGGTTAATTAGTTCTGGCTTTCCAAGTCCGATATAAGGAAGGACATCTCTATATTTCTAAACTACTCAGATTCATATATAGCCTCCCGTAAACACGTGTGTTATTCAAATTACTTAAATGCCACCGGTAGTTATGTGTATCGGAACCTAAAGCAAGGATAATTTGAATATATTTTCTTTTTGTAAACGTACTGTCTAATCCCCTTTTAAGGGATTTTCTATTTTGATAACAAAATAATTTACCATTGATAAATTATTAGTAGAACCAGGTGAAAATCAATTAAAAAAGCCGAACTAACGAGCATCCTGTAAGGAATACCCATTGTTCGGACTTTCGTTTATGAAAACTATGCCTTCATTTCCATTCAGTTAGCGATTTTTGCTTTTAGTCACTAAACTCACAACAATCATAACCACGACATTCACAACCAATGCAATAATCCCCGTATTTACATCATTCCATGCTGCTGGCAGGAATGGGAATAGGTCCACCAAGGTTGTTTTGGTTATCGTAATATAAGCGACCGCAGCTAATCCAGCAAGAATCCCTGCACCTGCACCATACTTGTTGACGAAGTTCCCTTTCCAGAGACTGAAGAACAGTGACGGAGCCAGCTGGGTCATTAAGCTGTAGCCCATCAAAATGATATTAGATAATGTTGCTCCGCCATGCAGTGTGAAAAGGACAGCGACTAAGCTGACAACAGGAACAAGCAGCCGTGCTAGTTTTCCGATTGTTTGTTCGGAAGACTGCGGTGCAAATACGTGATAGATATTCTTTGCTAATAACGTAGCTGTGCTCATTATCAGCAAAGAACCAGGTACTAGTGCTGTCAGTAAGCCTGCTCCTCCTATAATGCCTATCACCCAAGGATCAAAGGTTTCCATCGAGATTCGAATTAAAGCAAGATCCACGTCTTCTCCTTCCAGCCCAGGCACCGTCAAAATGGCGGCGGTTCCTACCAAAAAGACAAACAAAAGCATGAGTGTGTACAGTGGACTGATGATCGCATTTTTCCGGAATACGCGTGCATTTTTCGCTGTATAAGTAGAGCTGAATACTTGCGGCCACATGTAAAATCCTAAGACAAGCAGTAAGACGGTCGAAATAACCCAGGTGACGCTATTTCCTTCATCTGGGAAGCGCAGGAAGTCCGGATTCGCTGTGTGGATAGCTTCGAACATTGGCTGAAAACCGCCAAAATAATGCAGCGGCAAATAAATACCCAGAAAACAAATAACAACTACCATTACGATATCTTTGATCAATGCAGTCCATGCTGATCCGTGTACACCGGAAAGCATTACATAAACCGTTAAACTGATTGCGCCAATCCATACAGCTGTTTCCATGGAAATAGCGCCGTAGGAAGCTTGGGACACGATAATTCCTAATCCCTTCAGCTGTACGACGATAACAGGTATCATGCCAATAACGCCGACTAATGCAACGAGCACGCCGAGATATGGACTGTTGTATTTTTTCACAAAGAAATCCGATTGTGACACAAGCTTGTGTTCTTTTGCATACCGCCAAATGACCGGTAACAGCCAGTACGATACTACATACGACAAACAGATGTACATCAGTACATATAATGCTGGTGCTCCTTTTCCGTATGCCCAGCCGCTGCCGCCGAGAAACGAGAAAGTTGTATATATCTCTCCTGCCATGAGCAAGAAGACGAAGATAGCACTAAACCCTCTCCCCCCGACTGTCCATTGCTCGAGGTCCATTTGTTTTCCTTTGGTAGATCGAATGCCTAAGAAAACAGCTAACAGCAGAAATCCTAATATAATAATAAGTGCACTATTCATTGTTCTTCATCCTCTTTATTTCGTGGATCCAGCTTGTACATGACAGCCAGAATAATACTAGTAAGTACAGTCCATAAAACAATCCAAAACATAACAAACGGCATGGACAGCACAAATGGCTCCACTCTGTTCACGAGAGGAAGAAATCCTAACATCCCGATAAAAGGCAGGACCGTCAGAAAATATAATCGTTTCATGATGTGATCACCTTCCAAGATAATTAGAACGATAAAGTTCTGAAGCTATCATATGCTTATTTTCGACAATTAGCAAAGACCTTTTCTTCATTAAGTCATAAAAAAACAGAGAAAACCGAAATTCGATTTTCTCTGTACAAGTTTACTAGCTATGCATCAAACAAAGAGATCCATAACCAGTACGCCGCCAAAAGCAACAAACGCTAGAATGGTCTCCAGCACTGTCCATGTTCGGAATGTTTCTTTCACTGTTAAGCCCAAATATTCTTTGACCATCCAAAAACCGGCGTCATTGACGTGGGATAACATAAGCGAACCTGCACCCGTGGCGATAACAAGCAACTCCAAATTCACACCGCTCATATGCGTAATAATTGGCGAAACTATACCTGCTGCTGTGGTCAGCGCTACAGTCGCGGACCCAGTTGCAACCCGGATCAGGCCAGCAACAAGAAATGCTAGCACAATTGGAGAAAGAGATAAATTCGTCGACATTTGAGCAATTGTGTCACCGACACCGCTGTCGATGAGCACTTGCTTGAACCCGCCTCCGGCACCAATAATTAGAATGATAGAACCGACAGGCAAAATGCATTCTTCTGTCATTTTCTTTAATCGATCGCGGTTCATTCCCTGACGGAAGCCAAGGAAGTAATAAGCTACAAATACTGCAGCCAATAAAGCTACTAAAGGACTTCCGATAAAAGCGAGCAGTTCTTCTGCCATGTTAGGCAGCTGCAAGTAAGGGCCAACTGCTGACAAAATCATGAGTAACACCGGCAGCAGAATGACAAAGAAACTAATGCCTGTTCCCGGCGTGCTTTCCGGCTGCGTTACTTTAATGAGATTTGGCTCACCTTGCGGAATAACCCGTTTATGCACCCATTTCGCAAATACCGGTCCGCCAAGAATACCAGCTGGTACCGCAATAATGAGAGAATACAGTAACACCATGCCAAGATCTGCTTCATAGATGCTAATCGCTGCAAGCGCTCCTGGATGCGGAGGCACAAGTCCGTGCACAATGGAAAGACCAGCTATGACTGGCAAAGCAATCAGCAAAATGTTTTGCTTGGTCGTTTTGTAAATACTAATTACAAGCGGCAGTACGATTAAAATACCTACTTCAAAAAAGACCGGGATCCCAATAATAAAACCGGCTAAGAACATGGCCCATGGCAATCTTTTTGGCCCGAACTTCTCAACAAAAAAATTCGCCACTTGATTACCAGCGCCAGAGTCAGCCATCATTTTACCAAGTATCGTTCCTAATGCCAGAATGCCGACAAGGTGGCCAAGCACGCCGCCGACGCCAGTTTCATAAGCTTTTACAATTTCATCGAATGAAAGACCTGCTGTGATGGCAAGGAATAGACTTGCGACCGTTAAGCTGATAAACGCATGCCATTTGAAAACCGTAACACCAATAATAACAATAACAATAGCTAATAATGTCATAGATAAAAGATAGAATTCCATGTCGATTTCCCCTCTTCTCGTTGATTAAGCGCTTTCATGAACTAGACAGAGAAAGCCGCATTATTGCAGCATTCTCCGCTGGAAATCAGCAATTCGTGCATATTCTGTTTCGAAAGTCCGAGACAACTGAATATAAATGCTCATCAGTTCTTGGTAAACGTCCACGCATTCCGGATTTGGTGTATGGTGGTGTGTGCGTCCAATCATGTCATTGACAACATCAAATGAATCGATATCACCAAGGCTATACAAACCGAGAACAGCCGCCCCGAGACAAGAGCTTTCATAGCTTTCCGGAATATGCACTTCTTGGTCAAAGATATCGGCCATCATTTGTCTCCATAAGCTTGAACGTGCGAAACCGCCAGTTGCTTGAATCTTTTTCGGACTGCCTGTCAATTCGGTCAACGCTAACAGCACTGAGTAAAGATTGAATAAAACACCTTCCAGAACCGCGCGAATCATGTGTTCTTTCTTATGATGCAGTCCAAGTCCGAAGAAGGAACCGCGAGCATTGGCATCCCAAAGCGGGGCACGCTCTCCTGCTAGATAAGGATGGAATAGCAGGCCATCTGATCCTGGTTTTACGAGTGAAGCAATCTTGGTGAGCACTTCATACGGATCAATACCGAGCCGTGCTGCCGTTTCCGTTTCGGCTGCCCCTAGCTCATCACGCACCCAGCGAAGTACAACACCGCCATTATTTACCGGACCGCCAACGACCCAATGATTTTCTGTCAGCGCATAACAGAAGATACGGCCTTTCGGATCTGTTGTAGGCTTGTCCGTTACGGCACGAATGGCTCCGCTCGTTCCGATAGTGACGGCTACAACACCTTCTTCTACCGCGCCTACCCCAAGATTGGACAGAACACCGTCACTTGCACCGACGATAAACGGTGTTTGCCGCAGCACACCAAGTTCTTCTGCCATCTGTTCTGTCAGACCGACAAATTGATAGGTCGTTGATACCGGTTCAGACAACTGATCAACAGAAACACCAGCAACCGCTAGCGCTTCTTCATCCCAAGCGAGCTTCTTCAAGTTGAACATGCCTGTTGCAGAAGCAATTGAATAATCTACTTTATAGCTGCCGAACAGCTTGAAGAAAACATATTCTTTTATGGAAATGAATTTAGCTGTCTGCTCGAAGACCGCTGGCTGTTCTTCTTTTAACCAACGCAGCTTCGACAATGGCGCCATTGGATGAATCGGTGTACCAGTGCGCTCATAAATGCGATGGCTGTCTGTTTCTTCTTTGATTTTCTCCGTCCATTTTGTTGCTCGGTTATCTGCCCACGTAATGCATGCCGTGAGCGGTTTGTTGTGAGCATCAACAGCAATAACGCTATGCATAGCAGAACTAAAGGAAATACAGCGAATCGCTGCTGGGTTCACACCGCTGATACGAATCGTATCTTTAATGGTCGATCGTACAGCTTGGTATATTACTTCCGGATCTTGCTCAGCTGTTTCAGCTGTTGGTGAATGCAGCGGATATTCAATGCCTTCCTTTGCAATTACTTCACCAGTTGTTGTGAACAGGACAGCTTTCGTACTCGTCGTCCCCATATCTACGCCGATCATATAGGAAGCAGCCAACTTCTTCCCCTCCTTTTGTTAGCGTTTCACCACTGCATGGCCGCCGAATTCATTTCGCAATGCTGCAACTACTTTTCCAGAGAATGTATCTTCATCTAGCGAGCGATAACGCATCATGAGTGACATCGCAATAACAGGTGTTGCTGCTTGCAGCTCAAGCGCCGTTTCCACTGTCCATTTGCCTTCACCAGAAGAATGCATCACACCGCGAATCGCATCCAGTTTTGGATCTTTGCTAAATGCGGATTCTACGAGTTCCATCAGCCAAGAACGAACAACCGAACCGTTGTTCCACACTTTCGCAACATGCTCATAATCAAAGTCAAAATCGCTTTTCTCTAATACTTCAAAGCCTTCTGCAATCGATTGCATCATGCCGTATTCCACGCCGTTGTGGACCATTTTCAAAAAGTGGCCGCTTCCGCTTTTGCCAGCATAATGATAGCCATTTTCTACACTGATTGCTTGGAAGATTGGTTCAATTGTTTTGAACACTTCTGCGTCTCCGCCAATCATGGTGCACACACCGTGGCGCGCCCCGTCCGTCCCGCCGCTCGTACCTACATCAAAGAAATGAATACCATGTGCAGCAAAAGCTTTGGCACGTTCCACCGATTCCTTGTAGTTAGAGTTTCCGCCGTCCATCAGAATATCTCCTTCTGACAGATAGCTCTTTAGCTCATCCAGCACTTTTTCCGTAATTTCTCCAGCAGGAACCATTGACCAGATAATCTTAGGGCTTGGCAGTTTTTCCGCTAATTCTTTTAAAGAAGCAGCTGCTTCTCCCTTTGTCTCAGCAAATTTGGTGCGCGCTTCTTCACTTACATCAAAAGCAACAACCTCAAAATTATTGTCCAACAAGTTCAAACCAAGATTGAATCCCATTTTTCCAAGACCGATTAATCCAATATGCATAATAGATTAGCTCCTTCAAAATAATTTTCAGTTTATGTAACCATAATAAGAAAATAATTTTCATATTGCAAGCGATTACAACGAATTTATGCTATACTAATTCTTAACAATTAGGACGAAAGCGAGCTGATTTTCTTGGCACAGCAAGGTTTAGCGGGCATTCGCTCTCACTATCCGAGGTTAAGTGATAAAGAAAAAAAGATAGCCGATTTTATTCTTAAACAGCCAGAAACGATTGTGCACCAAACAATCAGCCAAGTAGCCGACCATTTGGATGTGGCAGATGCTACTGTCTCCCGTTTTTGTAAGCGAATCGGCTATAAGGGCTATCAAGCATTAAAAATTGCATTAGCACCTGAGATTATGGCACCAAACGACATGCTGCATGAAGAGATTACAGACAATGATGACGCAAAAATGGTAGCCGAAAAAATTTTTCAATCAAATATACGAACGTTGGAAAACACCTTGCAAGTACTCGGTGAAAACGAATTAGAACAGGCAGCTGAACTGCTTCTTTCCGCTAGACGAGCAGAATTCTACGGCTTTGGCGGATCCAATATGGTTGCAATGGACGCTTACCATAAATTTGTCCGTTCGGGTGTACCCGCCTTCGCCTTTCCCGATGCTCATTTGCAGTTAATGTCTGCTTCCCAGCTGTCTAGTGAAGATGTCGCATTCATCTTCTCTCATTCAGGTGCCAGCAAAGATGCCTACCAGCTGCTTCAAACAATCAAGAAATCCGGAGCGAAGACAATCGCCATTACTGGGTTTCCTAAATCGCCGATCGGCCAGCAAGTAGACGTTGCCTTACATACAAGCTCCGAAGAAACAGCGTATCGATCAGAAGCACTCGCTTCCCGAATTGCACAGCTGAGTATTATTGATGCATTGTATGTCACGGTTATTATGCGTCAAAAAGACAAAGCGCAAGCATCCGTGGAAAAAGTTCGGAATGCAATCGCGGCAACGAAAATGTGACCCGCCAGGAACGGACGGGTCAACTTAAAAAAATGCAAAAAAATCGCTATTATTTATCGCCAAAGTGATAGGTTAGTGAATTTCGTATATGATACACTAGCTATATTCAATAGGGACGGTTATAAAGCTGCTTGCATTTTTACAAGCAGCTTTATTTTATCTGTAATCCTGTATATCGCCGTCCAGCATATTAAACTACTGGGAGTAACTGTATATGTCTGTTGTGAAAAGTACGGAACAATTAATTACATTCATGCGGAATTGGCATAAAACAATAAAATCACGTGATCGGATCAAGTCAGCCGTCCTTCGCGAAGAAGTGTATGCTGTTTTGCAAGCTGGTGATTTCCTGGATGACGCTTGGAACGGTTTTTTGCTGCTGGATGCACGGTATGATTTATTGATGGGCAATGTAGAGCTGGCAGAAGAAAAACTTTTGCGGCTTCAGCCTGACCAACTATTAGATCTTCAAGCCTTTCTCTATTATTGTTTTACAGCTCTCGTAAGGTTTCACAGAAAAGAATACCTTGCAGCAGTCGATTTATTCGAAAAAGCGGAGAGTTATATGCATGCAGTAGAGGACGAGGACGAACATGCCGGACTTCATTATAATAAAGCACTGCAATTTTATTATTTGGATATCAATGCATTGTCCATTTTTCATCTGGAAAAAGCAATCGCACTATATGAGCAGTATCCGGCGTATAAACTGAAGGTAGCAAACTGTAAATCGCTGCAAGGTTTAAATCAAATTGATGTGCGCGAATTTGAGAAAGCAGAAACTAATCTTACAGATGCCTTGTCTATTGCCGGAAGCGCCGGGCAAGAAGATTTAGCTGTTGTGTGCCATTTTAATCTTGGACTTATGTATCACAAACAGCAAACAGATGCGAAAGGTATCCCTTACTTGAAGCAAGTCATTGAACATCCTGACCATCCGTTATACATCCAGGCATTGTATACATTGACCCGATCGCTTTACATTTTGGAACGAACAGAAGAAGCGGAGCGCTATTACCGCACAGGGATAGAAGTATGTGAGCAGAAAAACAACAAGGAGTATTACTGGCAATTCACCATTTTATGGTCGAAATATATCGATTACGACAGCATGAATGACGTATATGGTGCAGCCATCTCTTACTTCAAAGAACACGGCTTATTTCACCTCATGCGCATACACGCCAGTGATTATTCTCAGCATCTTTGGGACACACAGCAAACTGATAAATTCGCTTATTATCATAAGTTATCCTTATCAAATGAATTTCAGTGAAACAGACACCTAGAAAAGAGTAAGCGAATCATGGTTTCAGGAGGTATGATGCTGAAACCAGAAAATATTGGCTTTCTATTATCAGAAAAAAATCCAAACATAGCTGCTAGTAACTGCAGTACGTTTGGATTTTTTTAGTTGAAACACCATTCACAGCTTTAACTCAATCCTTCCCTCTCGTCATCAAATCCAGCAGCAGTTGAAATTTCTGCATGACGTCTGTCATATCCAGCTGAAGCGCTTCGTTAATTTGATTAATTCGGTAATTGACTGTGTTCGGATGCACAAAGAGCGCTGCGGCGGTTGGCTTGATTTTACAATTATGCAGTAGGTATAGCTCCAGCGTTTTTAGCAACTCTTTTTTATCATTCGGATCAAGCTGACGTATCTTTTTTAGATCTTCGCTTTCATAGCCAAGTTCCTTGTTCTTATCGGCAATAGCTTGCAGGTAACGGCAAACATGCAAATCTTTATAATACAATGGCACTGGGCGATGGGTGAGTTTTATCGCTTGAATTACTTCTCTAGCTTGTGCAGCGCTTGTTAACATATTAATGGAGTCTCGGTAAACACCTCCGACGCCGCTAAGGATACAAGCTCCTTTATCCTTTGCATAATCGCGAATCCTTTGGATGACTTCCCTAGCTAATGTTTCGATTGGCGAATCAGCTTTCTTACCGCCATGAACGATTAATAATGTGTCATCCTTAATTAACACATGATGTAATTTATCCTCTAGCTGAAGCGATGTTTGCGCTACTTGCTTTAAATCATACAAGAGCTGCTCATCCTGCTGCGGCAGTTCAACAGCTGCAACAGCAAAATAATCCGGCAGCACGACTCCAAATTCCTTTGCCCCCCAGTCCAAATCAGAAGAGTGTTTATACAAATTATTGAAAATATTTTGATAAAACTGATCTTCCTTTTCCTCCTGTTTCAGCTTCGATTTTTGGATGTCATAAATGAGCCGACCGATGTGGAAAGAAATCTCATAAAGAAAATTAACATCTGATGCAGACAACGGCTTCTCCATTTCCTGAATCCAGACATAACCCATAACACGTTCCTCGTGCTTTGCGCTCACCACAATCCTAGTATTTAACCCAATCTCCGGCATCGCTAAGACAGTGAAAGGGCGTTCGTAAGTTTTTAGCTTATTTACGATCCCTGCCTCAATGAATCTTTCGTAAATAGGCAGTGTCCACTTCTTTGTGAATATTGTCTGCTGGTTTGCATCATCAAAATGATGTATATAGTGCGAATTGTACGCCAGCAAGGTATAATCAGCACTCTCAACGATCACCGGTCTTTCCAGCTCAAAGCTTAGCAAATCGATGACAGCATCCAAATCGTTGATGGATAAAACACGATCGAATAACTCCATAACTCATTTCCCCTAAGCATTTTCTTCTATCATAACGGACTCGATACGTTTTGCCTAGTATCTTCCAACTTTTCCATGTGATATATAAATATTAATAACGATTTTACTTAGAAAGCGTTATCTTCTTCTTTTATAGAATTTATAGCTAAATTGTACTACATAATCCTTTCTTCCTACCGATAATAATGTGTAGCCAGTAATATAGCACAGAGAGGAATATAAGACATATATGGAAGAATCTAAAAAGAGAGGTAATTTCTTTACCCGCAAAATTTTACGTAAGATTATTTATCCGATTGTAGCGATGTTTATTTTATCAGGACTCGTAACCGCTTATTTCGGGTACCAATTCAGCCGCAGCACTATGCTGGAAACGCAGACAGAGCAAATGAAAGATCAAACTGTTGTGCAATTAAACAGTATTTACGACTTATTCCTTGAGAATATAGAATCTAATCTGGACAGCATTAGTAAGATGCAATCGCTAAGAAATAACAATATGGACAGATTGGCTGCAACATTTGAAAGTTACGCAAAAGATAACGACAATATAGAGACGATTTTCTATCAGCCAATTGATGGAGAAATCGTCTCTTATCCAGAAGCTACTCTTCCGGAGGATTTTGACCCAACAACACGACCGTGGTACAAGCTTGGTTTAGAATTACAAGAAAAACCCGGTTACACTGACCCATATGTATCAAAAACTACAGGCGAACAAGTCGTCGATGCGGTTCAGCCTATCTTTGACAATAACAACAAGTTAAAAGGAATGCTGATTGTTGAATTTAGACTTTCCTCATTGAAAGGTCTTACAGAGCAAGTACAGGTAGCAGAGACAGGCTATGCGGTTGCTTTTGATTCATCAGGTCATTTCCTTTCCCATCCTAATGAAGAATATTTAGGAACAGACGCGACGGAAAATGATTTTTGGACAAAAATGATGGCTGCCGGTCGTTCTGGTATCGTGCACTATGAATTCGAAGGCGAGAATCGCGCACTAGCATTTACAACCAATGACCGTACTGGCTGGACAATTGCAGCGATTGTTCCGACAAAAGAATTCAGCGATTTAGCGGAAGGAATTATCCCGCCTCTTGTGATCACGGTACTTATCGTTCTAGCAATCGCGCTTCTTGTTACATTCTTCGTTGTCAACTCTGTTGTACGACCTATCAAGGTACTTCGCGATAAGATGAAGTTTGTAGAAGATGGCGACTTGACTGTCCGAATGAATACAAAATTAAATGATGAGATTGGCGACCTATCAAACAGCTTCAATACGATGATTGGCAACATACACGGCATGATGCAGCATAATACAGAGATTTCTGCTAATGTTCAATCTGCATCACAAGCTTTGTCTGCTAATGCGGAAGAAAATTCTGCAATGTCCAGTGAAGTAGCAGCAACAATGGAAGAGATTTCTGCTGGGACACAAAGCTTGGCAGAAATTATAGAACGTAATGCCGTTGCAACGGAGGCTCTATCTCAGAATATAAAACTAGTAGATGCGCACAACCAGCAAGTGTATGAAGAAGCGTTGGTCATGACAGAGTCTGCGAAAGTCGGCGGATCACAGATGCAAGACTTAATTGAGCAATCGAAGGATGCAATTGAAGCTACTGGTAAGATTGAAGAAGCTGTTAAAAGTCTGCAGCAGAAATCCAGCAATATTGGCGGCATTGTGAATACCATCACTGATATCGCCGGGCAAACAAACTTGCTCGCTCTTAATGCAGCGATTGAAGCAGCACGTGCTGGTGAAAGCGGCAAAGGCTTCGCAGTCGTGGCAGATGAAGTTCGCAAGCTTGCAGAACAAACGGAAACAGCATTACGTGATATAGCATCTATTGTACAAGAGATTCAATCGGAAACAGCTGAAACAGCAGCCTTCGCTTCCAAAACTGGTGACGTGGTAAGAGGTCAGGAAACGGCTGTAAATAGTACAAAAGAAATCTTCGTTCAGATTCAAGAAGCAATCGCCCACAATATGGAGCTGACTGCTCAAACGAAGGAAGAAATGAAATCCATGATGGAGCGGGAAGCAACGCTCGCAACCAATACGGGGGAAATTGCAGCAATCAGCCAGGAAACAGCAGCCGGTACAGAAGAAATTACTGCTTCTGTAGCGGATCAAAGCCAATCAATGGAACAGTTGAAAGAACTGGCCGAGAAGCTGGAAGCAGATTCCAATACACTGCAAGAGCAGCTGCAGCAATTTAAATTGTCATAAAAGAACTTGTGAGTTCGAAACAAAGAATGGAGAAGCACGCACCTGTGCTTCTCCTTTTTTATCATTTGCTCCCGAACATCATCTCCCTAATTTGTTCCACCGGCATCTCTTCTCCTGTAAATAACTTATACGCTAATGCCCCCTGCCAAAGAACCATCCCTAAGCCATTAATAGGAACAGCCCCAGCAGCTTCTGCTTGTGCGAGCAATTTGGTTTTTACCGGATTATAGACGACATCACTCACAATCAAGTTATCCCGCAGTACATCCAGCATATCACCCAAAATACTAGAATCATCGTGCGGCTTCATTCCTAAACTTGTCGCATTCGTCAGAATAGCACTTTCCGAGATTTCTTTTCGGAGCGCATCTTTGTCTTCAAACGGAAATACATTAGCCGTTACACCGTACTCTTTCATTTCCCTGTTGATAAACGACACATTATCTTCCGCATTAGCAAAGAGACTGTCTTGTCTGGCAAATACACTCAATTCTTTTATGCCTGATTGTACTAATTGTATGGCGATCGGGGCTGCCACACCGCCAGACCCTACAAGCGTTACCTTTATCCCATCCAGCGGTACGCCATGTTCTTTTAAATTCATCACATATCCAAGACCATCTGTATTATAGCCAATCAGCTTTCCGTCTTTATGGACAACTGTATTGCTAGCACGAGCCAGTCTAGCCGAATCATCCAGCTCATCCACGTACTGCATGATCGCTATCTTATTCGGCATGGATACATTAAATCCTGCTGCACCTAACGCTTTCATACCTTCTACGGAAGCTTGCAAACCTTCCCTTCCAACATCAAAAGCCAAATAAGCATAATTCAGACCACTGATTGTGTAGCCTAAATTATGCATGGCAGGTGTCATACTATGCCCAATCGGGGAAGCAAGCAACCCGATTAACGTCGTCTTGCCGTCAATTTGTGCAAGGTTTTTATCGTTGATCAAGCAGAAACCTCCAATCTAAGATAACATCGGGTCTTTACTTATACCTTATTGTTTGGAGGTTCCTCTCATGAACAAAAACTGCTAAACAAAAGCAGGCAGCGGATCTTCCAGTGCTGTGAAATCCTGCTTTATTTCCTCATCTGTTAATAAGCATAAATCCAGCTCATGCATTATTTTCTCTTCATTCATCTTTATTCCGATAAACACAATCTCCGTCATTCTGTCACCAAAAACAGGATGCCACCTGCTATCCAATTCCGAATCCTCTGCACGCAGCTGTTTTTGATCTTCTTCCGAGTACGCAGCAACCCAAGGACCAGCAGCTTCCAAAGTCAGTGATTGTCCAGCTTGCGATAACAAACCGCTCGTGTTTGGACGTGATGCCAGCCAGAAAAAGCCCTTTGACCGTACTACTTCTTTTGGCCACTGCTCCAGCCAATTCATCCAGCGTTCTGGATGAAACGGGCGTCTGTTTCGATAAACAAAAGACGCAATTCCATACTCTTCTGTTTCCGGAATATGTTCATGGTTCAGTTCCTTCACCCAGCCGGCAGACTGACTCGCTTTCTCAAAGGAGAAGGTATTGGTATCAAGCACCAGGTCAGGACTAATTTTGCCGTACGTTGTTTGATGTATTGCTGCGTCTGGATTCAATGTGTGAAGCAAGCTGTACAGCTGGTTAACTTCCTCCTGCACCAGCTGATCAATCTTATTGAGCAAAATGACATCGGCAAATTCAATCTGATCAAGCAGCAAGTCGGAAATTTCCCGTTCGTCTTCTTCAACTGCTTCTTGCTGTCGATCCAGTAATGTTTCTCCTGATTGATAGTCGTGCCAGAAACTGCCGGCGTCCACAACTGTTACCATCGTATCCAAACGGGTTTTGGCAGACAAATCAATGCCCAGCACATCCTCTTGCAGCGTAAAGCTTTGTGCGACAGGAATAGGTTCAGAAATTCCAGTAGACTCTACAAGAATATAATCAATATCCAAATCAGCGAGCTTATCAATCTCGACAATTAAGTCCTCTCTCAAGGTACAGCAAATGCAGCCGTTTTCCAGTTGAATCAGTTTTTCATCTGTACGCTTCAGCCCACCTTGTTCGACTAGCTGCGCATCAATATTGATTTCACTCATATCATTCACGAGCACACCAATTTTTAGATTTTGCTTGTTGGAAAGCAGATGATTTAACAATGTTGTCTTACCTGCCCCTAAATAACCACTCAGCACGGTTACAGGTATTTTCTGTTTCATGTATTACCAGCTCGCCTTCTTCACTCCCGGAATTTGCCCTTTATGTGCATACTCACGGAATTTAATTCGGCTCATACCAAATTTACGCATGTAGCCGCGCGGCCGTCCGGATATTTCACAGCGGCTCTTTAATCTTGTTGGAGAAGAATCACGAGGGAGCTTTCGCAATGCTTCATAATCCCCCTTTTCTTTTAACTCTCTGCGCAACTCGGCGTATTTAGCTACCATTTCTTGTCGCTGCTTTTCTTTTGCCACTTTTGATTTTTTAGCCATTTTCTATTCCTCCTAAATTAGTTTGCGGTTTGTATATTCCATTGAAAAGGATCCTGCAGCTGCGACCAATCACCGGCAAGTTCTGCTTCGGTCAGCAAGCAGCGGTCTAATTCTTCCGTAATTTCTTTTTGATCTAAATCGGTTCCGATGAAAACAAGCTGAGTCATGCGGTCGCCATACGTTGGATGCCAGACTTTATTCAGCGATGGGTTTTCCCGGCGTAAAAATGCTTGCCGGTCTTCATCCAACGCAGCAACCCAGTAAGAAACCGGCTCAATATTTGCTGCTGGGCCTGCCTGAGAGAGCAGCAAAGCAAATTGATTACGCGTGGCACACCAAGTAATTCCTTTCGACCGGACAATGTTCTCCGGCATTGTCTCGACAAAGTGCATAAAACGCTGGGAATGAAACGGATGCTGGCGGACGTAAGTAAATGATCCAATCCCATATTCTTCTGTTTCTGGCGTATGCTGCTCCGGTCCATTTTCTAATTCCTTCAGCCAGCCTGCGGAAGCACTGACTTTGTCAAAATCAAAGGATGCTGTAAACAAAATCTCTTTCGGGTCGATTCTCCCGTGTGTTGTTTCAATAATCTTTGCTTCTGGCTGTAATAGGCGAAGTACATGTTTCAATTGTTTAAGCTGTTCTGCTTCTACTAAATCGCATTTGTTTAAAATTAATACATTACAAAATTCAATTTGATCGAGCAGCAAATCAGCAATTTCTCGTTCATCGTTTTCCGCGGCTTCCTGCTGGCGATCCAGCAGGCTCTCTCCCGAACCAAAATCATGCCAAAAACGATTCGCATCGACTACCGTTACCATCGTATCTAGTGTTGTAAAATCAGAAAGATTGATGTTCGACTGTTCATCAATGTACGAAAAAGTCTGCGCAACTGGTACCGGCTCACTTATCCCGCTAGATTCAATTAAGATATAGTCGAACTTGCCGTCTTTCGCCAGCCTCTCTACCTCAACGAGTAGATCATCACGTAAGGTGCAGCAAATGCAGCCATTCGACATCTCAACTAGCTGCTCATCAACACGTGACAGTGTGCCTTCGTTCTCCACCAGAGCAGCATCAATATTGATTTCGCTCATGTCGTTTACAATGACCGCTACTTTCAGCCCGTCCCGGTTATGCAGCACATGATTCAGCAATGTGGTTTTGCCAGCACCTAAATATCCGCTCAGCACAGTTACGGGGATTTTCTTTTCCATATTATCACCTCTATACGTAATAATTACGATTTAAAATCAGCTAAATTTTTTTGCCTGTTCAAGCACCTTTAGATTGAAACTCGTCCACCTCACCAAGACAAAACGCAAATCCTGCTCGCAATTCTTCTTCATTTAAATCCTTGCCGATAAAAACAAGTTCAGTTTGTTTTGCTTCTCCTTGCTTCCACTCTCGCTCCCTATTGCTGGCAAAAAGCATATGTACACCTTGGAACAGAACCCGACGCTTCTCGCCTGCCACATGAAGTATACCTTTATACCGGAAAAGACTTTCACCCTTCACCTGAACCAAATACGAAAACCATATATCCAGACGTTTAGAATCCATTGGACGGTCGTCTCTTAACACGATTGCCTGGATATCGTCGTGATGGTGGTGATGATGCTGCTTGAGCAAATCAGGACGAATACGAAGTGTGTGATCGAGCGAAAAACTGTACACATGCAGCAGTTTATCTAGCGGTACATCACTATTTTGTACGTTATATATTTCCGCCTCTGGGTTGATTTGCTGCATTCGCAAAATCAATGCTTCCCGTTTGTCCTGTGAAACAAGATCCTGCTTATTCAAAATTATTCGATCGGCAAATGCAATTTGCTCTTGTGCAATTTGATGTTCGGTAAGCTGCTTGTCTATATGCAAGCTATCTACTACCGTACTCACGCAATCAATTTCGAACCAATAGCGCATGACATCATCCATAAGAAATGTTTGTATCACAGGAGCTGGATTGGCTAATCCGGTTGTTTCAATTACTACCCTTTGCAGCTGTGTTCCTTCTTTATGTGCACGTACAAGCAAATCTTTGAGTATTCTAATTAAGTCACCACGCACATTACAGCAAATACAGCCGTTGTTGATTTCGATAACCTCTTCTTTTGTTTCTTCTACAAATTTTCCATCAATGCCGGTTTCACCGAACTCATTGATAATAACTGCTGTATTGCTGCCGCGCACATCGCGCAAAATCCGATTTAATAACGTCGTCTTTCCAGAACCAAGAAACCCAGTAATAAGGCTTACTGGTATTTTCTTTTGCTCGTCCGTCATGTTACACCTCACATTTTTAATTCGTAACGGTTACGATTTATATCGTACAACAAGCATTCCCTGTTTGTAAAGACATAGTCTAAAAAATTGTGTGTAAGATAAGTTTACAAAGTGTTTGTTAGATTAATGAAGAGTCTGTAAAATTGGTTTTAATATATCCTAGCTCGGGTATAATAAAAGGTGACACCATGAAAAGGAGAGAATAGAAATGAAAAGCAAATTAGACGAAACACCGAAAGTAATTCACTGCAAGGACGATGCTGAATTCAGAGATTGGCTCACAAGATTGAGTGACGATCCAGAGAACGAAGAAGAGCTGGACGGTTAACCCCTTCTCCTCTATCTTCCTTCTTTTTTTATATCCTCTAAAAAAGCGTGCCCACTGGGCACGCTTTCCTCGTTTTTTGGACATGTTCTATTCTGTGATGTCTAGCTGCAGAAGCCAGGAACTATAGGATAAGCGCTAAATCCCTATGTGGGCAAACCACCCACTCCGGGCTCCCTCGCTTATTCCTACGTTTCTAACCGGTTTTCTCCGCTTTTCTTAATACATTTCACTCACAGTCTTTGCTAGCATATGCAGCTGCAGGTAGTCTGGTCCGCCGGCTTTGGAGTCGGTGCCGGACATTTTGAAGCCGCCAAATGGGTGGTAGCCTACGATGGCGCCGGTGCAGTTGCGGTTAAAGTATAGGTTGCCGACATGGAATCGTTGTTTGGCGTATTCGATGTGGTCGCGGTTTTTCGTGATCACAGCGCCAGTCAAACCGTACTCTGTGTTGTTTGCTACATCAATGGCTTCTTCAAAGCTGGATACTTTCGAGAACCCAAGTACTGGTCCGAAGATTTCTTCTTGCATCAAACGGGATGTTGGTGACAAGTCAGCGAAAATGGTCGGCTGGATAAAGAAGCCTTTACTGTTGTCGCTGGAACCGCCGCTGACGAGTTTTCCTTCTTCTTTCCCAACTTCGATATAATCAGCTATCTTATCAAATGAAGCTTGATCGATAACTGGTCCCATGTACACATCGGCACTTTCCGGAGCTGCCGTAATGCGAGACTCTGTTATTTCAATAACACGCTGCAGCACAGCGTCATATACTTTTTCATGCACAACCGCTCGCGAGCCAGCCGAGCATTTTTGGCCGGCAAATCCGAATGCCGATACAGCAATCGCATCTGCAGCAAGTTCGATGTCTGCATCTTCGTCCACAACAACAGTATCTTTTCCGCCCATCTCTGCGATGACTTGTTTTAGATGCTGCTGTCCTGGCTGTACTTTAGCTGCTTTTTCGATAATACGTGTACCGACATCACGCGATCCGGTGAAAGTAATAATACTTGTTTTCGGATGCTCTACTAGATAATCGCCAACTTCGCCTCCGCTTCCTGGCACAAAATTGATGACGCCCTTCGGCACACCTGCTTGCTCCAGCACCTCTACAAATTGTGCCGCGATAACTGGTGTTGCACTTGCCGGCTTCAAGACGACTGTGTTACCTGTTACGAGCGGCGCAACAGTTGTTCCTGCCATGATTGCGAACAAGAAGTTCCACGGCGAAATAACGACTGTAACACCAGTAGGCGTATAAATGTAGCGGTTCGATTCTCCCTCACGAGACAGGATTTCTTTCCCTGGCGCCAGCTCCATCATTTGACGTGCATAATATTCCATAAAGTCAATTGCTTCTGCGGTGTCGGCATCTGCTTCTTTCCAAGGCTTGCCGGCTTCCTTAACAAGCAGGGCAGAGAAATAATGCTTTTTACGCCGAACGATTGCTGCAGCTCGCATGAGAATGTGCGCACGCTCTTCTGCCGTTGTGTAGCGCCATGTTTCAAATGCTGTCGCTGCTGCTTCAATGGCACGTTCAGCATGTTCTTGAGTAGCTTTCGAAACTTCCCCTACTACTTCTTCTTTATTTGCTGGATTAATGGAGACGATTTTTTCATCAGTCGTTACCTTTTCGCCGTCGATTACAAGGGGGTACTTGTTTCCCATCACGTTTTGTACCTGCTTCAGTGCCTCTTGGAAAGCCTGCTGCTCTTGCTCCTGTGTAAAATCAGTGAACGGTTCGTGTTTATAAGGTGTTGTCATGATCTATCGCTCCTTTTGTTTATTTTTTGGTCATGCCTTTCAGTGCAAATGCAATATTTGCCGGCCGCTCTGCCAGCCTGCGCATGAAGTAGCCGTACCAGTCATCTCCATAAGGCAAGTAAATGCGAACCTTATAGCCTTGCTTTACGAGCTCTTCCTGCAGCTGCTTCCGCATACCATACAGCATCTGAAATTCAAAATTGTCTTTCCCAATTCCTTTTTCCAATGCATAATGTTTAGCAAAGGACACCATTCGCTCATCATGCGTGGCAATAGCTGTGTAGTTCCCGCTATCCAGCTGTTTGGCGATAAGTTTGCGATAGTTGGCATCAACGTCTCGCTTTTCTTGGAAAGCAACGGAAATCCGTTCTTTGTAGGCACCTTTCACTAAGCGGACGAATGGCTGCAGATGCTGCATCCTATCCAAATCTTCACTGCTGCGGTAAAGATACGCTTGAATGACCGTGCTCACATGCTGGTAATCAGCTCTGAGCTCTTGAAACAAATTCAATGTTTGCTCACATCGCGTTGAATCTTCCATGTCAATCGTCACCATGACGCCGAGACGATCCGCAGCTGTCAAGATCCGGCGCAAGTTCAGGCGAACAAGCTCTTCACTAATATCCAGCCCAAGTGCGGTCAGTTTCAAAGAAACGTGCGCATCCAGATTTTCTTCCTTGATCATCTCAAGCGCTGCGACGATTCCTCTTGTACGCTCTAGAGTCGTTAGTGGATCGTCAACATACTCACCTAGATGATCAACTGTTACACTCATACCAGCTTTGTTTTGTTCCTGGATGAATGGAATGGCTTGATCGAAGGATACGCCGCCAACGATTTTCCCTTTCACCATTTTAATGCCGTATTGGCTGGCCAATTTGTTCAACTGCTGGTTCTTTGATAGATACAAGAAAAAATTGCGAGATAAAGCTTCCAACTGTAACACCTCCCAATTCACTTGCACATGTGCTATACGTTCATTGTAGTCGGATGGGAAAGGGCTTACAATATGCAGGAATGACAAACATTTCAACTGTTTTTGTGTGTTTCACACAAAGATTAACCAAATGCTTCATTATTTCCGCTTGACTGGTTTACTTGTCTGTTCGTACGGTAACATGTACTTATTAAAGGTTCGATTTACACCACATAATGTCGAACAAACGCGGAGGACATTTCATGAAAAAGCATAAATGGATCTGGATTGGAGGAGTTATCCTTCTTATCGGGATTGCACTAGGAGGATATATGATGGAAAGACAATCTTTACGGAAACTCGCAGACAATGATGATTTACGTATTGGCTCTTCCATCCGGTATGATGCGCTAATGGAAGATACAGCCTATCAAGAGCTCGCGACGACTGAATTTTCCAGCTGGACAATTGAGAACGAAATGAAAATGGATGCCATGCAGCCTGAGGAAAATGCTTTCAATTACGTCAAAGTGGATGAAATGACTGAGATGGCTCAAGCGCATGATATTGCCATCCGCGGTCATGTACTGGTCTGGGGAGAAGCACTGCCAGCTTGGGTTCAAGAACAGGCTGTTGACCGTGTATCGGCTGAACGCATCCTAAAATCGCACATCCAAAATATCGTAACACATTATAAAGGCAGCATTGACACCTTTGATGTTGTAAATGAAGCGTATCATGATAATGGCACGCTCCGGGATAACATTTGGCTGCGTACAATCGGTCCGGATTATATTCCGCTTGCTTTCCAATGGGCGCACGAGGCCAACCCAGATGCTAATCTTTATTACAATGACTTTGGCACGGAAATGTCCAACAAAAAATCAGAAGCGATGCTGGAGGCATTAAGCGCTTGGAAAGAAGAAGGCGTCCCAATAGACGGCATCGGCACACAGATGCACCTAGACGCTGCTGATACTCGCTTCTCCAAGGATCGTATCGCAGAGTGGTTCCAACGGATCGAGGATGCTGGATTCCAAGTAGCTGTCACAGAAATGGATGTAAAATTGCAGAACTTGAACAATGGAGATGCGAAAAATATACAAGCAGAGCGGTACAGGGATGTCATGGAGGCCTGTCTGGATACAGCAGCCTGCGGAGAATTTACAGTTTGGGGCATTTCCGATAACCATAGCTGGATCACCGAACAAGAATCAGCTGATGGAAAGCCATTATTATTTAATGAAAACAGCCAGCCAAAAAAGGCTTATCACACAATACAACGGAAGCTGTTATTCTAATCAGCTTAGGAGATAGACGATTGCGATACATAGTCTATGGAGACGACATTACTGGATTACAGCTTGAGCGGCTGCCAAGCAGAACTTAGAAGACCACTGAAACCTGGACAAATTTTACGTTTGTACACGAACCGCAATAGCTTCCGTGAAAGTGATGTTCGCATCCAACGGGTTCAAGCAGCTATTTAGCCGGATTGCGCTTTTTGACCGAAACTGCTGATTCAGATACTGCTTCATACGTTTGCATGTTTTGGTTGACCCTTTTACTTTTCCGCTAGCAAACTCAAAAACAGAGCAGAAGGCGTATACCCTTCTGCTCTTGTTTATCCCTTAATATATTCATACAGTTCCTGCGTCTCGGCCTCTGCACCGAATGCCCGTGTTGCATCCCATATCTTGTCCACATCTGCTCCATTGATTTCTGCGTCTAGGTCATGGATGATACGATGCACATACCGCAAGCTGTTCACATCTGCACTGTCGGCTGCAATGCGCATGAATGCCTCTGCATTCCACATATCGTTTACTGCCTCAGAATCTGCAAAGCCTTCTGTTCGCAGACGCTCTACGTCCTCCTTCAGCTGTTTCCATTCTTGTGATTGCGCCAAATAGTCAATATCTACGTTGTCAATATGACCCCATCCGGTAAGATCATTCAAATAGGCATGCTGTTCACTGATAATTTGTTTGGCGAGCTCTTCATTCCTATACGCCACTGACGCATCATAGTCCTTATATGTTAGCGTTGAAAGAAAATCTTTCGTGCCGCCAGAGAGATTGGTTAGCTGCGAAGCTCCTTCTTCGTTTTCTTCCACAGGCTCCATCTCAATAACTTCTTGTTCCGCTGCCGCTTGCTCAGCAGCTGGCTGTTCTTTTTGCTTCGAATCCGCACTGCTTCCTCCATCTTTTGTTATGAAAATGTAAGCTCCTGTACCAATGACGGCTACTAAAACGATACTTAGTAATGTAAGAAAAAATGCCTTCAATGTACTGCCCCCTTGAAATTATGAAACTATTAGACAAATTGCTAGGTTCCATTATAACAATAGTTGCCAGAAATTTCTGTCGAAACATAAAAACAGGACGCAATCTGCGCCCTGTTTTTCTATTCTCTATTCTTCATCCTCCATCATATAACGATATGCTTCCGCAAATAGAGTCATCTGGCTATCAACCAGCTCTTCGTTGTCTCCTCGCGTCACATAATGATAGACTCCGAATTCATCCTGCTCTCTCGCTTTGCTGTTATCTTGAAGCATAAGATCAAGAATATTGCGAATGCGGCGTTTAATCGGTCCGTCATAGATGGGGAACAAGATCTCCACTCGCTTCTCCATATTTCGGGTCATCATATCCGCTGAAGACAATTGAATTTTCTCTTCTCCGTTATGATGGAAATAATAAATGCGTGTATGCTCTAAGTATCTTCCAACAATACTTCTCACTCGGATGTTTTCACTAATTCCTTTGATTCCCGGACGTAAGCAGCAGATCCCTCGAATGATTAAATCTATTTGTATACCCGCAACAGATGCTTCGTACAGCTTCTGGATAATTGGCTTATCCGTAAGAGAATTCATTTTCATGATAATGCGTCCATTATTATAACGCTTATGCATCTGGATTTCATCATCAATCATCTTAATAATATCGACTCGAATATCAAATGGTGCCACCGACAAATGATGGAAGGCTGGCTTCTCGGTATATCCGCTCAAATAATTAAAGAAATTCGTTGCATCAATACCCATCTTCCGCTTCGAAGTGAACAAACCCATATCTGTGTACAGCTTGGCCGTCTGATCATTATAGTTGCCCGTACCAAGGTGAACAAAGCGCTCAATTCGGTTATGTTTTCGTCTTACTACCAGCGTGATTTTGCTGTGGGTTTTCAGATGTGTCATACCATAAATTACATGACAGCCGGATTTCTCCAGCTCCTTTGCCCATTGCACATTATTCTCTTCATCAAAACGCGCTTTCAATTCGAACAAGACAGTCACTTGTTTGCCCTTTTCTGCTGCTCGTTTTAATGCATCAATAATTGGCGAATCACCGCTCACACGGTAAAGCGTCTGCTTGATTGCCAGAACATCCGGATCATCCGCTGCTTTTGAGACGAAATCGACAATCGGCTCAAATGACTCGTAAGGATGGTGCAGGAAAATATCCCGGTCATTGATCGCATCAAATAAATTTTCATCCGTCTCAATCTCTGCGGGCGGCTGCGGAATGAGTGTTTCATAAACCAGATGTTCTCGTTTGGGAGCAACTAACTTATAGAATTGCATCATCTTTGTCAGGTCAATTGGCCCATCAATCTCATATACATCTTTCCGGTGGATATCTAACGTCTCCGTTAAGAAATTAACCATACTAAGATCATATTCCTGCTTCGGGATTTCCAGCCGGACGGCTGCGCCCCATTTACGCTTCTTCAGTTCTTTCTCGATAACCTTTAGCAGATCTCGAGCTCCTTCTTCATGAATTGTCAGATCTGCATTCCTGGTAATCCGGAATACAGTGGATGATTTGATTTGATAGCCGCGGAAGAGCTTGTGGATATAATGGCTGATCACATCTTCCAGCAAGACGAAATGCAGCGCATCCTCGGCTGTATCTGCAAGCGGAATAAACCGATCCAGTACGGCGGGTACTTGTACAATCGCTCGCTTATGCTGGGTCGTCTCGTCAAGCTCTCTTTCATCCAGTAAGGAAACAGCTAAGTTTAGGCTCTTATTAAGCAGCATCGGAAACGGCCGGTAAGCATCGACTGCCATCGGTGTAAGGACAGGGAAGATCTCCTCTTCGAAAAATGTTTCCATCCGAAGCAGCTGTGCACTGGAAAGCTGGTCCATTTTAAGCAGTTCCACCTTTTCCTCTCGCAGTTCCGGAATGATGCTCTCTTGAAAGACACTATTTTGTACTTCTACGAGTCGGTGTGCCTTGGCGCCTATTTTCTGGAGCTGCTGTTTCGGCGTCATGCCAGCCTTATTCTCTGGCCGGTTGAATCCGGCTTTCACTTGATCTTTCAGACCAGCTACTCGCACCATGATAAACTCATCCAGATTGGAACTGAAAATTGACAGAAACTTTAACCTCTCCAACAAAGGGTTGCGCTTATCAAGCGCTTCCTCCAGCACTCGTTCATTAAAAGCAAGCCAACTCAACTCTCGGTTATTGTAATAATTCGGGTTATTCAATTCTATCCGTAGCTGTTCCTCTGTTCTCAAATCCCACGCACCACTTTTCGACAATATTCTTCACTTTTATTATAACAGCTGAGCCACTTTCAGCAGTAAAACAATTGTAAAATTTGTGTAAAGTTTAACTAATATAGGAAGTTGCGTCTTCCTGGAATGTGAGCTGGATATTGCGGCGCAGCTGCTTTTCAAGATGTTTCTTCTGCTTTTCCACCTGGTAGCTCTCCGCACGCCAATCTTCTTTACATGTAACTCTCAATACGAGCTCCGCACCTTCTAGCTGCAAATCAATCGCTGATATAATATTGCGCTTTGTCGCATGCAAACTGTTGGCTAGTTTAATCACTGCACCAAGCAAGCGATAATGAGCCAGCTCTTCTTCCTGGAACCATGTTTGGAACACTTCTGCATTTCGGTTGTAGAAAGATTTATTCTTGAAAGATGCGAGCAGCGCTAAAATTATTCGATCTTTATGCAGCAGTCCATCAATTGTACGATTGGCCAGCAAATAAAAAGAATGCTGATTACCTGATTCTGTATCGATATACGCGCCAATGTTATATACATACGCAGCATATCTTACTAAGAAGATATCATGGTCCGTTAGTGTTACCAATCCTTGCTTCTCTACAAGCTTCGCCAGCTGCAGCGCTGTTTCCTGCCGATCTTTTGCCTTGTTAACATCAATCTCAAAATCCTTCGCCAGCTCATCAAAGCTCCGCTCAAGTACGTCTGAAAACAGTGTCATCTCTTCTCGACGCTGAAGCACTTCAAACAGAAGTCCATCCCGAAGTCCTTTTCGGCTTAGTACAAACTCACTTGTGCCTACATAATCAAGCAGGCAGCGGAACACTTGCATTGCCGGCAAAATAGTATCAGCCCGGTCTTTCGACAACCCATCGACCTTCTGCAATTCTGCAAAGCTGAGCGGCGCAATCTCTTCTTCTATATTCTCGATATCCTGCTTTGTCATTTTGTATTGATGCAAACCTGCTAACGGATAGCCGACTTCTTCTTGGTGCATTTGCACGACATTCCGCGCGCTGCCTCCGATGGCAATAACCGGCAGCTGTTTGTTTTCCAGCCACTCCAAAGTCCGAAGCTGCTCACAAACATACGTATGAATTTGGTTAAGTTCTTCTTCGGTCGGCTTTTCTCCAGCTACAAACTGCCGCTTTAGTGACAAAGCACCGAATGGAAAACTATGATAGAAGCGCAATTCTTTATTTTCAAAATACGTTAATTCCGTGCTGCCGCCACCGATATCGATTGTGATTCCATCGCGGAATGGTGTGCTGTTCGTTACTGCCAAATAGCCAAGATAAGCTTCTTCATAATCAGACAATACCTTGATATGGAAATCCGTCTTCTGCTCTACTAAATCTAATATCTCTTGCTGGTTTTTCGCGTGACGCACAGTCGCTGTCGCTACACATGTTGTCGTCTCCAACTCATAAAAGCGCGTCACTTCTTGGAAGCTCTGCAATGTCTTAATTAATGTCTTGATTCCGTTCTCATCCAGCACACCATCTGTATTAAGATAGTTGCGCAGGCGTGCGACAACCTTCACATTTTCTCTTTCTTTAATGCGACCGCTCTTATCCCGTACATACACGACGAGTCGCATCGTGTTTGAACCGATATCAATAATCGCATAATACTTCGTTTTCATTCCAAATCCCCTCACATCTTCAGCCTTTTTCTCCATATTACCCAAAGTAAGCGTGTCATAACATTTTGCCTAAAAGAAAAGCCGCACATTTGTACTTGTGCGACTGGCAGGCATTACCCTACTGCCTTAATTTCTTTTGTCTCTTCTTCTGTTTCTTCTTTTTTATCTTGATCCGATTCATACGCCGGCTTATCAGGTTCTGCCTCAGAATCAGGTTTCTCTTCCTTCACTGGTTCCTGTTCTTCCTTTTGTTCTTCTGGTTTCGATTCTGGTTTCGGTTTCTTTACTGGTTTCTCTTCTTCGGGCTCTTTTACCTTTGGCTCTTCTTCGGGCTCATCCGTTTCACCCTTCTTGCTGGATGAAGATCCGCCGCTCGTGCTGCCAGAATAGCTGCTTCCCCTATAACTTGCTGAACTGCTGTTATCGCTATAGCTGGAGGAGCTGGTGCCAGTAGAACTTCTCGCAGGCGCTGTGTCATCATATGTTTGCGTCTCATCATCAGAATCAGAGCTGGATGTGTCGTCTCCTGTTTCTTCTGTCTCAGCCATCTCTTCCGTTGTTAACATATCTTCTTCTTCCGTGTCAGCCTCTTCTTCAAGCGATTCAGATTCTTCCTCATCTGCAATCATTTCTTTTTGAAGGGCAAATTCACCTTCGATATGTTCGATCTTCACTTCTTTTGGAGCTGTTGATAGCTGGGCTTTCGCCGCAAAAGACTGCTCTTTCTGTTCATTCGCTTTTAACGAGCTGCTCGTAACAGATTTATTTTGTACGTAAAAGAAAGCGGAGACTGCAACGCCAAGAAAGAGAATGAACGTACCGATTAACAGCGTTTCTTTCTTCACTTCGCTTCTCCTCCCTCTTCGTACAGTTCAATTGGAAGTCCATCTGGATCCCGGAAAAAGGTAAATGCTCTTTCCGTGAAAGGATCCATACGCACCGGCTCTGTTTTTACACCCATCGCTTCTAAACGCGCAGTCTCCTGCTCGACATCATGAACGGTAAAAGCTAGATGTCTGAGACCAGCAGCTTCCGGATAGCTTGGACGAGCGGGCGGATTGGGGAAGGAAAATAACTCAATTACATAGGTATCTCCTAGAGCGAGGTCCAATTTATAAGAATCTCTTTCTTTCCGATAAGTTTCTCTGATAGTTTCCAACCCTAATATCTCTGTATAAAATCGTTTGGATTCTGCATAATCCGAACAAATAATTGCAATATGATGCACAGCTTGCAGCACAGCGCTGCCTCCTTCCGACATTACCATTTCTTCCATTCTACTACAAAAACTTCCTCTAATCAGCATATTCTGCAAAAGATATGCGCAGCTTTACAATATCTCGGAATAATCTAAACCTGCTGCAATTTCCTTTGCTTGTTTGCGATTTTTAACACCGAGTTTTTCGTAAATACGATGGAAATAAACTTTCACAGTACCAAGTGATAATGCCAGCTCTTGTGCTATCTCAATGTTACGTTTGCCTAACTGCAGCTGATAAACAAGCTGCAATTCTCGTTTTGTCAGCTTGCTCTGCAAGCGTTGATCATGGGTATCTTCTGACCAGTAGGCAAGGATTTGTTCGACGTATTTGATTTGCTTCTTTGGTACTTCTTCTAATTGGATCAGCTCTTCGACCATGTTTCGTACCGTCTCCCCGCCCAGCCAGTATGTACGCATGTATTTAGAATCCGCACTGAGTCGCAGTGCTTGTTTGAGTGATGCTAATGCCGCATCTGTATCATCGTTATATAACAACACTGCCTGCGTAACAAAAAGGTCAATTTCCGCACTTATCCGACCTCCGAATTTGACGAAGGGCATTAACTTCTTAATGTAACTAAGCGCAGTTTCCCGCTCATTTAATGCTGCATAAGCATGGACAAGGGTGACATATTCAAACAAGCTTTTCTGCTGAATCGGCGGTTCCTGGAGTACAAATAACGAAAGCCAATTTCTTATACGATCTGTATCGTTTTGCTGAATGGCAATATGGACGCGAGCAGCTTCTGCTTTTTTAAACCAATCAGACGGCGCGTTGCTCGTTGTGAGCATATCCTTCAGTGCGTGCAGCGTTGCTTTTGCTGCTTGTGCATTTCCCTGCTGCTCTATCTCCAGACGTGCCTTTAAAAGATAGACAGGCACGAGCAAACCTGGAAGGCCAAACAAATCTGCAATCATGAGCGCTACATCCAAGTGGCGCTTCGCTTTTCCAGACTGTCCCCATTCATACGCAATTTCTGCTAAGCAGATGTGATAGTACCCGCTGAACACAGATTCTTTCGTAATTTTCGGGGCTAAGCGTTCATATAGTCGGTGAACAGAACGCAAGTCACCGCCACCGCCAATCGTAGAATGCATAATCGTCGCGTCGTGACGATTGTAATCGAATGAGTGGGAGAAATAGCTGCTTGTAATCGGACTGTACACCAGTGACTTGTTGGCATGATCGAGTGTGCTCTTTGCGTCATCCTGCAATATGGATATGAACGTCTTCAACGTATACACATCGGTGAAATACCGCTTTTCTTCCTCTTCGGTCAGCTGCAGTTCCCGACGGAGCAGCTGCTCCTCCAACATATGAGCTTGCCGCTCGGCAAGCTCTGGCTGAAAGCGGAAGCAGACGACCCATCCGTAAATGATGCCAAGCTCCAGCTGGTACATATACTTGCGCGGCAGCATGCTTATCCATTCTTGCAGCTGCGCTACACGTCCTTCCTCCAGAAGAGCGGGCGCAGCTTTTATGATTAGCCGTTTCAGCCGTTCCTGATCACCAGCTTTTGATGCATAGTGAATGGCCATGACGAGCGTCTGCTGCGTTTCGTACCAGTCACTTGCCCGTTTGTACAGTTCCTTGACATCTATTTCTGCTTGCATATCAAGCATCTCTCTTAAATAATTGCGAAGATGTCGATTTAAGGAAAACCAACCCGATTCTTCTTGCCCCTCAACGAGAAGACCTTGTGTTTTCAATCGTCTAATAATGACACGCCCGCGCCTTGTCCCAGCAAGGTGATCACATAATCGAATATGCATTGTATTTAGTACGGCCGAACAAAGCAAATAATGCTGCTCGCTTTCCGATAAACTATATACAATTTCCTGAATAAGCTGGCGCGCTACCGTCACATTTGAAAATTGTAAATCGGCGTAGTCCTCGCGCAGTTGTTCATACATATGAACAAGCCGCAATCCTGCCGGCCAGCCTTTTGTCTGCTGCATAATGTTCGCTATTACTTCTTCAGACGGCTCTCTATGAAGATACGTTGCGACATATTGCTGCAATTCTTCTACTGTCAAAATAAGGTCTTGTTTGGTAATCTGCAGCACTTGCT
Source organism: Terribacillus aidingensis (assembly GCF_900215625.1). GTDB lineage: Bacteria > Bacillota > Bacilli > Bacillales > Amphibacillaceae > Terribacillus > Terribacillus aidingensis. Next base: position 791,010 of record NZ_OBEK01000001.1, on the reverse strand, counting down.
GATGACGCAGCAGCCGCTTGAGTGATACCCCAGTAAAAGACTGACCCGAGATGATGATATGATATGTATCCGGCATTTCTTCAATCCAGGTAATCAATTCTCCTAACTCTGGAGAATCCATCATCATATGAAAGTCATCAATGATTAACGCACCACTCACTTGATACGTACGAAGACACGTACAAAGCGTAGCAATGAAATGGGTTGGCGAAAAGGACGTACTCTGGAGAATATCCAGCAAGTTAATGCGTTCCTGTTCCGGCAAACCCGGCATATGTACAATCACTTTCTTCCAAAAGGAGACGCGCTGAATATCTTCTTCTCCTAAACTGATCCAACCAACTTCCAGATTGGTTTTCGCCGCCCATTCTTTTAAGATTGTTGTCTTCCCATATCCGGAAGGAGCCGTCACCGTTGTCAGCTTACAAGTTTCGAGATTGGCCCATACACTGTCAGGCTTAATACGCTCAATTTCCATCCGTCCGATAGTGCCTGTATGTGCCAATTGATCCAAAGTAAGTTTTCGTTCCCTCATCGCCATCAACCTTCTTCATCATAGTTACATTGATTATAGCAAAAATTGTAGAATTTTGCGGTATAATCTAGCATTTCTGTATCTGTAATTACAAATATTAATAGTATATTGGATGCATTACCATTAAAATCAAAAAAGTCACATTGCCGCCAGCGGCAGATGTTCTATTTACGATAAAACTTGTCCATTCATCACTATAACGCGCTCATATCAATCAAAACTCTTCTTTTTGTTTCGTTCCAGCGAGCCATTTCCTTCATTATCTCGATCGGCGCAGATAAAGCCATACCGTTTATTTAACTCCGCCTTCGAGGCGCTGACTAGGTCAATTGGTCCCCACCGATTAAATCGACGCCATCCGCTAAAACATACCGGCCTTACACCTCGGCAGTACTGAGAGAAAACATAAAAAAATCCGACAGCAGGAGCTGTCGGATTTACAATTTTAGTTAGCTGGCTGATTGGACTTGCCCGCACGAATGACAGACGGACGTCCAATAGAATAATAATCGATATTCGCTGTTTCTACATAGCTGAGCGGGTAGCAGTTGCGGCCGTCAATGACGATCGGCTGCTTCATTTTTTGTTCGAAAACAGTTAGCGGAAGGTCCTTGAATTCATCCCACTCCGTTACGATGAAAGCTACATCTGCATCTTGCAGTGCTTCTTCAGTGGATGCTGCATAATGAACAGATTCCGGAAGCAGACGTTTTGCATTGTCCATGGCGATCGGATCAAATGCTGTAATGTTTGCGCCAAGGTCTGCCAATTTGTGCGCCAGAACGATACTTGCTGATTCGCGCATATCATCTGTGTTCGGTTTAAATGCTAAACCAAGCATCGCCACTTTCTTGCCTTCCAAACCGCCGCGTACGACCATTTGTGCAATATCGAGCGGAAGCTGCTGCTGCTTGTTGTTTACATTGATTACAGACTCCAGCAAATCAAATTTGTGATTCACACCGCCGGCAATCTGGATCAGTGCTTTTGTATCTTTCGGGAAACAAGAACCGCCGTAACCAATTCCTGCATTGAGAAACTTATCGCCAATTCGTTTGTCCATTCCCATTCCCGCAGCAACATCTTCAATATTCGCACCAAGCTTACCGCAGATTGTGCCGATTTCATTGATAAAGCTGATCTTCGCTGCCAAGAAGGCATTAGAAGCATATTTAATCATCTCCGCACTCTCGATATCCGTACGGAAAACAGGTACGCCGAATGGTTTGTTGATTGCCTCAATTAGTTTAGCTGCTTCTTCAGATTCCGCTCCGATTACGATACGGTCACCGTTATATGTATCGTAGACAGCAGAACCTTCACGAAGGAATTCTGGATTCGATACGACTTCAATTGCAACATCACGATCAAGCGCTTCGGTAATCCAATGCTTTACAAGCTTATTGGTTCCGACAGGCACCGTACTCTTCGTAACGACAACTGCTCCTTGATCCGATACATTGGCAGCAATATCTCTTGCTACTTGCTGTACAAAGTCAAGATTAGCAGAACCGTCTGCTCGTTCTGGCGTGCCTACGGCAATATAGATAGCCTCTGCATTTTGGAAAGCGATGCTGTGGTCTGTTGTGAAATGCAGCCTGTCTGCTTGCATATTCTTTTGAATCAACTCTTCTAATTCAGGTTCATAAATTGGAGAAATACCGCGGTTTAATTTATCTATTTTAGTTGGATCTACATCCAAACAATATACATGATGCCCAATATCAGAAAGCGCCACTCCTGTAACCAGTCCTACATAACCAGTTCCGATAACTGCGATTTTCTTTCCCACTGATGTCACATCCTATTTTAAATAAAGTATGTTTGTTAAAAGAATTCTAGCACCCAAACACAGATAAAAAAGGACATTTACATAGTCTTAAGACTTTCTTAGCAAACTTTAAATTCCCTTTACAAAACGGAGCACCTCTCCTTGTTACGAGAGGTGCTCATTTGTATCAACTGTTTTTCTTACATTCTAGTATAAATGGCTGCTCCTTGAGTTTGCGTCTCACTTCACGTCCCCAATTTTTAACTGCATCGACAGTCGCATTCTCGATACGAGCAATCTCTTTTATTGGCAGCTTGCGTTCGAAGCGCCAGTATACATATTTATACTGCTTATCTGTTAAAGTACGTTTGACGTTTTGCCAAAATTCCTCTTTCTCCAGAAAATCCAATTCTTGCTGAATGGCTGCTTGTGTGTGGGCTTCATTAATAATGAGGTCTGTCTTTTCTTGTTCGCGGATGATTTTTCTGAGGTAGTCAATCAATCGATAGCGGATCATTCTGCTTACATAGGAGTCAAAATTGCCTTTCGTCTCATCATATCCTTTACAGGCGAGGAATAAAGCCATAATACCTTCTGATAGAAACTCATCATGCGGATCTCGAACTCGCATTCGGTGGATGTGGTAGTGAATCATGTTTTTATACTGATCAAGAATTGCGTCAAAGTCTTTACTGCGAATATCCATTCTTTCATCCACTCCTTTAATTTTCATTAGGTAAAACAGCTTATGAATGTCGTCCCTCCTTTTCCTTAATTTAGGACTTTTTGTTCATCCACAGCTATTCTGTCTTATAATCGATTTTTTTGCAATAAAAGGGCGAGTTTACTTCTTTCGACATCATGAAGCAAAAACAGGGGGTTTTTACAGTTTCTTAACTGCAGGATTTGTCGCCTGAAAGAGAAACAAAAAGAAAACACGCGTTTTCCATTAAGAAAGGCGTGTTTTCGCGTGCATATTAATATTTTGTAAAATAAAAACTTGGACTAGCTCTCCTGGTTGCTGAATAAGCTGTATAAGTCAGCCAAAAGGAGGCCAAGCATGGGAAGTATCTTTAATTATATCTTGTTAGGAATCAGTCTTTCAGCACCAGTCGGTCCAGTTAACGCCGCTCAGATGGAAAAAGGCATTCGAGGCGGTTATCTTCAAAGTCTGTCTGTCGGCGTTGGAGCAATGCTGGCAGATATCCTTTATATGCTGCTTGTGTATCTCGGGTTTTATCATGTTATCATGATCCCCATTGTGCAGTCCTTCCTCTATTTCTTCGGAAGCTTTGTCTTCCTTTATTTAGGTGTGGAAAGTGTGCTGAAGACCCGTACATTGACACGTGCCAGTATGACAACCGTCGCACCGCTTCAAGGGCTTCGCTATGGATTTTTGCTTGCACTCGTCAATCCAATTAGCATTATGTTCTGGGTCGGCGTATACGGCTCTGTATTAGCCAAGATCGTCGAGCACGGCGAAGGAAACCATTTATTATTGTATACAATCAGCATTTTCGTCGGTGTGTTTCTCTGGGACAATATCATCGCCCTGCTTTCCAGCAGTTTGCGCCGCTTCCTCAGTGATAAACTGCTGCAAGGAATAACACTCGTATCCGGTTTGTCTTTACTAGGCTTTGGCATCTATTTCGGCTATTTAGGCGTGCTCAGTGTTTTGTGATTTCTTGCGTTTCACCCAAATACCAATAAGTAAGATCAAAACAATAGCTCCGCCGCTTGCATATAAGCCCGGTCGGACTTCTGCTTCAACGGCTGTTCCGCTAATACCAGCAAGCAGCAAGACAGCACCGATGACAGACACCACTTTATTACCAATTTTATAATCCTCATTTTTCCAAGCTGATGCCAGAATGAACAGCCAGTTGTACAGCAGCAGCAAACCAGCAGCCGTGGTAATGTACTCATATATTTTCCCGGGCAATAACAAAGCCGTAATAATACTGGCCAGAAGCCCGACCGCAGCAAGCAGCATACTCGCTAAGGGCAAGTCTTTATATTTCAATTTCTTCGCGAAGAGTTGGGGCGCGTCTTTGTCTTTCGCTAACGTCACTAATAAATTGGTGACAGCGAATAGAGCTGCACAAAGTGTGGAGAAACCCGCAATTATAACCGCAGCGTTAAACACATGCGGAAAGAAACCGAGCGGTGTTTTTTCAAGTGCCGTAACAAACGGGCTTTCATTCGTGTGAAACCCGTGTGTGCCGACTAAACTGCACGCCAGGAGCAGGGAAATAATGTATACAATAGCTAGACCTATCAGCATAACGGTCCCAGCCTTGGCTGCTTCTTCTTTTTTCTTCAGCTGCATCGCCATCAGTCCGATAACCTCGATTCCGCCAAACGCATAAAACGCGTAAATCAAAGAAGCCCACAAGCCTTTGAATCCATCATGAAGAAACGATTCCTGAAACGGTTTGTACGTGGACTCTGTCGAAATACCGCCGAATAAGACAAGCAGAGCCAAGATAATAAACATCGTGATGGCAGCTGTCTTGACGACCGCAAATATATTTTCCATCTTATTAAAACCTTTTGCACCAGCAAGAACAACTATAATAGCCAGCGCAGCGTAAATAGCGGAAAACACCCACAATGGGATATTCTCAAACCAAAACTTACTCAGAAGAGATATCGCCGTCAGCTGGCTGCCCATAATAAGGATATTCGAGCACCAATAGCTCCAGCCGCAGCTTAAGGCTGCCCAGCCTCCAAAGGCTTTGCCTGCGTAATAACAAAAAGATCCTTCCTGCGGATCGCTAGCGGTCATTTTTGCCAGAGATAGAAAAACAATCAGCGTACCAGCCGCTGCCAATGCAAACGAAATAACAATCGATGACCCAGTCAAGTGAATACCGATTACCGACCCGAGAAAGTATCCCGTCCCAATGGTACAGCCAATCCCAATCAATGACAGCTGCCACCACTTCATATTACCTGAATTAGATGTTTTGCCTTGTCCTTTATTACCTGGATGCTTTTTCAAACCGTTCCCTCCTTGTTTCGTTAGTATGAGGAGGGAATGATGGAATTATGTAAGACAGGCGTGGTAAGATAAGATTATTCTATTTATGCAAAAGGAGCATCACGATGCCGTCTAAAGGAAAAAAAGCCTTTTTCTATTCTATGTTATTTTTACTCGCTGTAATGATGATTGGTACGATATATATCGTGTTTAACGGATACAGAGATCTTCTTGGAATGTAGAGAGCTGCCGCTAAGGACAGCTCTTTTTTTACTGCTCTTCTCCAATCTTTTCCTATTAATTGGTCACTTTCTTATAGAAAGCCCTACTTTTGTAAAGCTTTTGTAAATACTATCAAAATTACCTTTACATAACCTTCACAATTAGACATAATAGGCGTGTTTGCGACAGATAATAAACCTCAGGGGTGACGATAGTGGAAATTAACGTACAAGAACTGATCTTCTCGTTTATCGGGGGATTAGGTATATTCCTTTTTGGGATAAAGTCAATGGGAGACGGACTGCAACGGTCTGCAGGCGACAAATTACGTGACATTTTGGATAAATTAACAACTAACCCGCTTATGGGCGTACTCGCTGGTATTCTTGTGACCGTCTTGATTCAAAGCAGTTCAGGTACTACCGTTATAACAGTAAGTTTGGTTAGTGCCGGATTTATGACACTTCGCCAAGCAATCGGCGTTATTATGGGTGCCAATATCGGTACAACGATCACTGCCTTCATTATCGGTCTTGATGTTGGCGCTTATGCACTGCCGATCCTTGCAGCAGGCGCATTATTACTATTCTTCTTTAAAAACAAGAAAATCAACAACTTAGGACAAATCTTCTTTGGCTTTGGTGCTTTGTTCTACGGACTAGAGCTAATGAGCGGTGCGATGAAACCACTCCGCGGCATGGATGCTTTTCATGATTTCACCGTACAAATGAGTGACAATCCTATTTTAGCAACAGTAGCAGGTACACTGTTCACTGTTGTCGTACAAAGCTCCAGTGCAACAATTGGAATTTTGCAAGGACTTTATTCAGAAGGACTTGTTGACTTGCAGGCAGCATTGCCGATTCTTTTCGGAGATAACTTAGGAACAACAATTACAGCTGTGCTAGCTTCTATCGGTGCATCCGTTGCAGCGAGACGAGCTGCTTTCACACATGTATTGTTTAACGTTCTAGGTTCGGTGATTTTCTTAATCTTACTTCTTCCATATACGGCACTCGTTCAGTGGATGCAATCAACATGGGATTTAAATGAAAGCATGACAATCGCATTTGCACACGGAACGTTTAATATTACGAACACGCTCATTCAGCTGCCATTTGTTGCAGTACTCGCCTGGATCGTAACGAAGCTGATCCCTGGAAAAGACAAGCTAGCTGAATTAAACACCAACAAATTGGATCCTGTTATGATTCAGCAATCCCCTTCCGTAGCACTGGGAAATGCAAAACAAGAAGTTATCCGCATGGGTGATGTCGCGGTCCAAGGTTTGGAAGCAACCAATCAATATCTACAAACCAAGTCAGTCAAACACGCTGATAATGCGTATCAGCTGGAACAAGCGATTAACAACTTTGACCGCAAGATTGTAGACTATCTAGTCCAAATCTCCGCTGAGTCGCTCTCTGTACAGGAATCAGAGGAACATGGCGCTCTGCTTGACGCGGTGAGCGATATCGAACGTATTGGTGATCATTTCGAAAACATGGTGGAGCTTGTTGAATATCAGCAGTCAAACAAAGTAAAAATCTCCAGCTCTGCAATGGAAGATTTAACAGAGATGTTCCTGCTTACAACGGACACCGTAAGAGATGCGATGCTTTCCTTGCAAGACAGTGATAAAGAGCAAGCAAAACTCGTTATCCAGCAAGAACATAAAATTGACGCAATGGAACGCAAACTGCGCAAGCAGCACATCCAGCGCCTAACAGAAGGCTCCTGCAGCGGCCAATCCGGTATTATCTTTATTGATATGATCAGTAACCTAGAACGTATCGGGGACCATGCAGTGAATATTGCTGAAGCAGTGCTTGGGGAATCGAAGCATATGCATAGAGTGAATAATTAAAACAAAAAGAGCTCCTGGCAAATGACCAGGAGCTCTTTTATTTAGGAAATCATATCATGCACTTTATCTCGTTCATTCTGTTGAATTTCATAGTAATAAACGCCATCTATTTTTGTACCAGTACCTTGCATCTGGTAATTTTCCGCGTTTTGCCGCACGTTACGATAGTTCTTAAACAAATCTGTCATGGTTGAGAAATCCATGTTTGTTTTCACATTATTACCTAGCGCACCCAAGATATCATCAACTTTGTTAACTGATTTGATGCTTGCACCTTTATCGATAACGGCTTGGATAACCTGACGCTGACGAGCATTACGACCGAAGTCACCATCTGGATCTAAGTGGCGCATACGAACATAGCCCATTGCTTTTGGTCCATCTAACTGGATATCACCTTGTGCATAGTGGTAGCCTTTCTTGTAGTACCCTTCATCAATCCAATCAAGCTGATTATTAACTGTAATGCCGCCAACAGCATCAACGAAATCAGATAGACCCTCCATGTTCATTTCAGCGAAATAATCCACATCCATATCCAAGAAGTTCTCCACCGTAGCAACCGACATATCAATGCCGCCAAACGCGTACGCGTGATTAATTTTATCGACAGTTCCATGTCCTACAATTTCTGTACGCGAATCACGCGGGATACTAATGATTTTCATGGCAGCATTTGCTGGATCGAGCGACATGACCATCAGCGCATCCGAGCGGCCTGCGTCACCCTCACGCTGATCGACACCAAGGAGCAAGATATTTATTTTTTCTTTTTCTTTTACTTTCGTTGTTGATTGCTTCTTATCAATAGCTGTTGTATCTTTCTGCATTGTATTAACTGTTGTTTTTGCTTTATTGGTAGCATAGAAACCGGTAACTGCCACGGCAATTACTAGAATTGCAACTATGCTTAACATTACTTTCAGCCAAGTTCGTTTCTTCTCACGCTTCTCTTTCCTGCCCAAAACCATATCCCCCTTATTCTGTTACCACTGGAAATCTGATTATATCATAAAAAACCTCTTCTTTTTGTTAAATCTTTCAAAAAAAGAAGAGGTTTCTATTACTTTCTACTCACTTTATTGATTCAAAAAAGTCTGAGCTTCCTGAGTGTTTTGTTCCAAGCCGCCAACATTAAATTCCAGCACAGCCCCGACATCATAACGGGCATCATGATAGCTGCCATCCACCGGAATACGCATCGTTTGCATATCTTCTGTTTTGCCGCGCAGTACATCAGTACCCATTGACAGTAGCAAGCCATTCCGTACATTTGTGCTCACATAACCATTTGCAATACCAATCATCTTCGGCAGCTTGGCAACCGTCGTGACACTCGCCACTTCCTCTTTCAGCTTCGTTAATACTTCCTGCTGACGCTGTACTCGCCCATAGTCACCATTCGCATCATGGCGAAAACGACTATAAGCTAATAGCTCCTTACCTTGCAGCTTTTGTGTACCTTCCGTCAACTGAACACCTAAAGCTTTTTGGTCTGTTGTCATCTCTGGGGTTACCGTCACTTCAATCCCATTTGGCGCTACAGCATCGACTAGCTTTTCAAAGCCTTTAAAATCAATTTCAGCGTAATAACTAATATCTATACCAAAGTTTTCTGTAACTGTTTTTCGCATTAGTTCTGGTCCACCTAGGGAATAAGCAGCATTAATCTTGTTATATCCGTAGCCAGGAATATTCACATAGGTGTCTCTCATGATCGAGATAAGTTTCGGCTCCTTTGTATCGGAGCTGTAATTAGCAATCATAATGGTATCCGACCGAGCACTATCTCCTCCACGAGAATCACTTCCAAGTACAAGCACATTCACGTTATCGACATTTCCATCTGAACCATTGAATTCCACGTCGTCACTAAGATTGTTGTCCGCATTTGCAGCGCGCGAAGCATTATAAAATTGAAGTCCTGCATAAGATCCAATTGCTATAAAAGCAATGAGAAATACCACCATAAACACTCTGAATTTGCGCACTTTTTTCTTCTTGCGCGTCTGACGTTGTAGGGTCACGTTGATCCGCCTTTCTTAGGAATACTTACTAAAGATAATAGCATGAAATGTGTTGGCGAAGTATAGCTTTTATACTTCATAACAAGGTGTGTTCTATAATTTGCAAAGTTTATTTTCCATATTCATTCGCTACGTATAGTAATATTAATTAGTTTTAGCCAACACATTGAGTACTTCTTACTAACCAATGCAGAAAGAATTATACTGTAAACGGTTAGTGGGCGAACCGCGACCTTGATGTCTGATGCAGTTTGAAAGGTGCCGCCTTTGAACAATGCTTTCTTCTAATTGCTCGGAACGAAGTAATACCTGATAATCTCATGTATATTATAAAATTATTTCTCCCTCGTAATAATAAACATTTATTTGCCCATCTAATGACTCATTAATTATGACTTCTTGTCCTGAATATTGAACGCATGAAAATCTACTTGAAATGATGTTTCAAAACACCATCTCGGTCTATCATCCGATAGGTGAGAATATTCACCCCATACTTTAGATGATAGAGGATTAAGTTATCCTTTCAGCCAAATCTCTACAGGTTTTCCTTCTTTTATAGAGTGAATCCGGTTTTTGCGGTATCCCCCACCCACCTCAGAAGAATATGATTGAATTCTTTTAACGACTGTACAGCCAACCATCATTCATAACTGATAAACCGTTCGAAATTACCTTTTGTTTGTAGTCTATAAAAACGATGTACTTTAGGAGTTAAAGTCGAATTTCTAATAGAATTTTTCAGACGAAATAGAGTCTTTTCGAGTACTCTCAACTGTGAGATGTCATCTAAATAAATATTGTTCATTACGCAGCTACATTCATATCTTCCATATCAAAATACAAAAAAAGAGAAGGCTTATCCCCTTTAATTATAGGGATAAAGCCTTTTTCCCATCTTTATCTCATCTGTCCACTTACCAGGAGGCAGTGCAGGACATTTTTCACCAAACAAATCTAATTCTATTTTTCTTTTTTTTAACACCAACATCCTTTGTCTTTGCATGCCACTGCCCTAAAATAATACCAATTGTTATGAAATATACTGCTGAAGAGTTTGGGCTTAAAGCTACCTCATTAAACGTTATGTTAGCTAGGATTCCAAGAGTCAGTGTTTGAAGTAAAATTTTATCTTTTCTTACTTGAATAGTATGACTCTGTTTCAGAATAAAAGTAAAAAAATAAACATATAAAATCAACCCCAAGATACCCAATTGTCCTATTATCATTCCTAGTCCACTCTCGGTTATTTCAGTTTGAGCTCCACTGGAGTACAATCCGGCCAACACTCCTATATTTCCTAAACCTCGTCCTAATGGATGATTTACTAGTTCCGGAAATGCAGCAAAGAACCCTGTAATGTGCAATAACATACTCATGGTCGAGTTCATCATGGAATAAACTACAAATGCCCCTCCAGCTGCACAAGTACCTATCATTACTAGAATAAATATGGCTTTAGAAAACTTATGATATGCCCATACTACAGAAAAAATAAGTAATCCAAGAATTGCACCTTTACTTACAGCCAAACCAATGGATATAATCAATAGAATTGCTAGAAATTTATTTCTTAAATACCATGCTACCATGAATCCAAAAAACAAGAATGTCCCTAAATTAACAGGGTCAGCAAATGATGATACCATTCTTCTCAGTTGCTGTCCGCCCACCATCTCCGAAGAATAAAAATTTCCAGGCAGTCCTGTAAAAGCATTTAAAGGAAGGCCCTTCTTGGTCCATAAGTCCGGTAAATGAATTATATGCCAAATATCTTTAATTAAAAACCTTTCAGCAAAACCGAATATTACAACAAATATAACGATGTAAGATAAGTATCTTAAATATCTCGATAAGATCACATTACTAGAAGCAATCAGTCCAATTAAAATAAATAACATAGGCGTCATAACATTTCTCAATGATGCTAATGCTGAAGTAATGTGAGCATTAAAAATTATAATTGTTGCTAATGAATAAAGAACAAGGACTATGAATAAAATTAACATTTTTTGATATAAAGCTTTATTAAAGCGATATGGGGTTTTTATATAAATTACGCCAATCAATATGGCTGAATATAAAAAGTTAGTAATTACCATTAGTTGAATTTGAGAAGCATCTGCATACGGTGACACAAAACTCAAATACAGATTCTGAGTTGCTGATATTAAAATTGGTATAGTTATATAAAAAGAAAACTCTCTTCTTTCTACCATTTGTAGTTCATATACCAGAATGTAAATATACACCATTAAACTTAAAAGGTAAAAAATAATGTTAAAAGTTGAATGAAAGGCAATTGCCGACATCATTACTATACTTAAAAAAAGTCCAAAAAGGATAGATGAAAAGAGATCTAGTCCCTTATCATTAAAAGATCTTGTTAAAGAAGGATTCTGTATCATTAATTATCACCATTTTTCTTTTACTTTTCCCTATTATGAAATAATAATCTTTAATACGCAATTACCTTTGCCCTTTCCTCCACTTATCCATACTAATAACCAGAAAATTAGAGGTACCTAATAATTACTTTACATCCTGTTTAACGTATAATTTTAGATTTTTGTTAAGGATGTTGAGTGTATCACCTCTTTACACGAAATTTATTAAAGATTCATCTCCACATACTACATATCTATCTTAAATATCCAACCAACTATGACCAAACTGGTTACCTATAATCTATCTATTCTTAATTTCGTAAATACCTCGCTTTACTTTTCTTAGTGTTTTTCTTAACAGCGACGTACCAGCAATCTTTTCATAATCATTAATTAATGGTTTCATTTCTTCTCTAAAGACATTGAAATCGTTACTCTTTTGAGCTACTCTAAATGCTTTAAAACTTTCTTGTGAAATACGCATTCTTTTGACATATATTTCTTTCCTTTTTTTGCTTATCTTGTTTGAGGGGTTGACCCGCTTCTTAGGACGCCAAACTCCCTCTCTATCTTTTAGGTAAAGGCGATAGGAAAGCCCTTCTCTCCTATGTTTCAATCCACTTGCTTGAGATTGATAGATTTTTTCTTCACTAAGTTCTTCTAAGAATAACTCATTCTTATTATCTAAAATTAAACTATTAAGTAATGGATTTCTTACTATTACAATGTTTGTACCTTGACTATCATTTGAGTATTTCGGTAGCCAAGCATCACCGACAGTTACGTCCGCAGTTTCTGCTAATACATCATCACAAAATTCACAGGCATTGTATCTAAAGAATCCCTGCCCCCAGTTTGTTGTATATAGATCTTTTGTAGCCGAAATCTTAGTTTCTAATTTGTCATCGACATATCCAGTGGCTTGCACACCATAATTATTTGCTGCTTTATTCTCAAGTTTCTTTCTAAAATCTATAGTTTCAAGATGTTCAGGGTTAATACCCATTTGCCACCCCATAGATTTGGCAAACATGTCACTTTTCAAATGTCCACATACCAAACCAACATAAAATTTAATCCGTTCTTTTATCCTTGCGTCTTCACTTGCAAGAAGTCGAACTGATTTTAAGAAACATGGAACCCCTATAATGGCATACTTTTTATCACTATCTTTCACCATATTTAATATGTTAGATAACTCTATAGGATAATATTTTGATTTTGCTCCTTGTTCTAATTCGCTCCTATTAAATGACACCTTATACTCGAACAAGATATCTGAGTTTTCCTTATCTTCCCTATCCTTTACATGAATAACTCCATCTACCATATTGGTCTCAAGTAACTTTGAAGCAATCCAATTACCCATTCCCCCAGATGACCCTTTACTTCTATAATCACCTGACTTAACATAAGCAGCATAGTTATTTACAAAATAGCCCTCATATTCGTTATGTTTTATGCTAGGTATAGCTCCATATAATTCTTCACCTAGTTCTGATTCATCTTTACTATCATTTGAAAATGGGCATACCTTAAGTACATCAACTTCCATCTTGTCAATTTGTTCCTGTGGATTGTACACTGGTTTGTACTGACCGTTTTCATCTAGAACCATTGTTAATGGAGAATTATCAAGCGCAGCACATATACCACACCCAACACAATAATCATTAGAGACAACGGTCTCCATTAATTCCTTCACTTGATTATTCAATCTCATTTCCTCCTTTACATAAATGGTAATTTGTTGATTACATTTCTAATTAATCCTTTTTCAAAACTATTAAAAGCAAAAAAGTATATCATTAAGATATATGATAATGAGAATAAGGTTATCTGTAATAAAATACTAATAATGCTCTCTTCCATTGAGAAAAGAAGTAGAGTTGGTATTATCATATTAACTACTATTATAAAACTGATCTTCATAATATTTTTCCAAAATAATACCATGTTTAATTTCAACTTAATATTGTAGTATAGATTCATTATAATTGTATTTCCTATTAGCAAAGTAACTCCTAAAGCAATTGAGATACCAATTGCTCCATACTTTGAAGATAACAAGTACGCTCCTAGAATACAAAAAAATGCTGTCAATAATGTTACAATTGCACGAAAAGAATGCAAATTTTTAGCTTGTAATATTACAATACCAACATTCTGTATTAGTGGTGCAGTTAATGGAATCATTATTATAATGGCCAATATATATGCTTCAGTGTACTCTTGACCAGCCCATACCTTGATAAATGAACTACCATAAAGAAGAAACCCGGATAACAAGAATCCTAGAATATAAAACTGTAGTCGACCAATCTTAGTCATTAACTTACTCAGATCTTTTTCAGACACTTTATTAGCTATCATCATAGAAATTCTCGGTAGGAATAAACCACTAATCGAAGATGAAAACATCATATATAGTTTTACAAACTGTATTGAAACTCCAAAAATTGCTACAGCCATTGTACTACTTACACTTCCTAACACAAATTGTCCTGAATTCCAATATATTAAGTCGACAATTACATTCAAGAAAATGAAGAGCGAAAAGATTGTAATTTCACCAGTTAACTTAAAGTTAAGTTTTCCTAATATAAATCTAGTTTGGAGGAATTTAAAACAGTAAATTGAAACTATAGATAGACAAACTATATTTATAACTACGGTTGCTGTTACAACAAATAAAGGTCCATAACCCAATAGAAGTCCAGGTACTGTAAACAATGGTAGTGCTAAATACCTAATGATAGAAAGGGTTTTAAGATAGGCAAACTTCTCATATGCTTGCATAATGGAACTAAAGATAGCCAAAGGAAAAGATACAGCGAAATTCATTATTAAAAGAGTAATCATACCCTTAAGAATTGATAGTTCTTTCTCACTAAAGCTATCGCCAAAGATACGATCAACATAACTATTCATTATAATTCCAATTGTAGCAACCACAATTCCAATTAGTATATACAACAGTAAAAAAATGGTATTTATTCTTGCTTCTTGATTTTTATCGCCGATAGCTCTGTTTCTAGATACATAACGAACAACGGCGTTCCCCAGCCCCATATCAAAGACATTAAAATAAGCAAGAATAGGGCCTATTAATGTGTATAGGCCATATTCTTGTTGCGTTAGTGTCCTTAACAGAAACGGTGTATAAAGCAAAGCTATTGATAAATTAACAAATAGACTAATATAAGATAATATAGCTCCTAATTTTAATTTACTCATCAATACAACGACTCTCTAAACATTTAATGCTTTCTTTAAGAAATTAAGAGCTTTTTCTCTTTCAATTTGAAGTATTTTTTTGGACTCTTTGAAATCAAGATTAAATACATTATTTGGTTGAATCGCTTTATAGTATCTATCTTCTAGTTTAAAAGTATTAAGCAGTGTTTCAATTCTAGAATTCATAGACGGTAAACTACCATTTCTATCAAAAACAATAAATGGTTTTTCCAAAACAATAGAAAATACAGATCCATGGAACGAGTCAGTACATACTAATTCTGACTGTTCAATTAATCTTAAGAATTGAGCAGGATCTTTAGTGTACGTATCAGCGTCTTTAATATTTCCTAAATTTATAACATCTAGGTTATATTTAAGAGCGATATCATTAATCATTAGACTATATTCTTTAGGTATATCTCCTAAAAAATATGTAACCAGTGTTCCCTTTTTGCCCTGCTGGTCTATATTACTTGAGTTTATGAGCATATCCCATGATGATTCATCTAACAATAGCGTAGGATCTATTAATACACTAGCTTCTTTTCCTGTTAGTTGTTTTATTATAGACGCACCTGCATCCTCCCTAACAGATATATGATTAACACCGTTTAACCATGTTTTATATTCTTCTTCTCTTTCGGAAGGTACATTAGATACTCCAAAACTCGGAGCATAAGATATCCTTTTATGAAACTCAGCAAACGTTAGAAAATCAATTGATGATCTGTGATCAATAATTGGATTCCACACTTGATCACTACCAGTAATAAAATAATCAAATTTACTATTTAAATCTTCTGGTATATGGTTCTTGTTAATGACAAAATCTGTTTCTTTAATATGAAGTTTTGTAAAGGATTTAAAAGCCTTAATTCTATTATGCGTGTTATTAGAATATCTCTTATGGATTGCTCTTTCATTGACCTTATTAAATATATCTTTAATGTTTTTTCCTTTTAACTTTTTAATAATACTTCCATCGCTAGGTAATGTGTTAGAATTATTTACAACTGTTTCAACCTCAAATCCCAATCCTTTTATTACCTCTTGTAATGCAAAATTCTGTAACCTGTTTCCATAATTTCCGTAGTCGTTAATAGTTAGTAATCCAACTTTTTTTTTCATTTTTTACTCCCTTATTTATCCTCAGTAAGTAAACGTTCCCACCAACTTCTATTGTTTACGTACCATTCTATAGTTTGCTTTAGACCATCCTTAAATTGATAGTTAGGTTTCCAACCTAATTCACTAATCTTACTCGGATTGATAGCATATCTCTTGTCATGACCTTTTCTGTCCTTAACATATTCTATACAATCTAAGCTTTTACCAAAATACGATAAGATATCTGACACGACTTCTAAGTTCGTCTTTTCATTATGGCCGCCAATATTATATACTTGACCATTCTCTCCTCTACGAAGAACTAAATCAATAGCGGAACAATGATCTTCTACATGCAACCAATCTCGAATATTTTCTCCTGTTCCATAAACAGGTACTTTTCTATTTCTTAACACATTTGTAATTGCTAAGGGAATTAGCTTTTCTGGAAAATGAAACGGACCGTAGTTATTTGAACAACGTGTTATGTTAACAGGCAGACCATATGTCTTTGAGTAAGCTAAGACAATAAGATCAGATGATGCTTTACTTGAGCTATAAGGACTGCTTGGATCCAAAGGCGTATCCTCATTAAAATATGTATTTGGAGTGAAATCTAATTCTCCATATACCTCATCTGTAGAAACGTGTAAGAACTTTTTAATATTGGTTTTCAAACTAGCATTGAGTAGATTGTGAGTACCTAATACGTTAGTTTCCAAGAAGACATCTGGAGAATGAATCGATCTATCAACATGACTTTCAGCAGCAAAATGAACCACATAGTCAAATTTATATTCTTCAAATATATTGGTAATTTGTTCTTTATCTCTGATATCTGCCTCTATAAACTTATAATTAGGATTTGAAGCACATCTTTCATGTTTATTAAGTTCTCCAGCATAGGTTAAACTGTCTAGATTATATACTAAAGCGTCTGGATCATTATTTAATAGGTAGTGTACATAGTTTCCTCCGATAAAACCGGCGCCGCCCGTTACTAAGATCTTCGTTCTATTCATAAATCATCATCCTTTATCTAGGTATCGTGACAAGGCATCTTGCCATGTGGGCATTTGATAAACTTCGCCACTATTACTTAACCTGCTATTCTTAGGCCTCACTGCCAATGTTTTGAATTCATCGCTTGTCACCCTATTAATCACAGTATTGATTGATTTTTGCTTAAAAATCTCAGTTGCAAAGTCTGCCCAACTGCAATATCCCGTATTCGTAGCGTGATATATCCCACTTTTATTAGACTTAAATAGAGATAATAAAAAACGTGCTGCATCTACAGTATATGTGGGTGAACCAATTTGATCGTCTACAACTCTTAATTCATCTTTAGATTGACTCAGCTTAATCATAGTGTCTACAAAATTACTACCGTTTTTTCCGAACACCCAAGAGATTCTTACAATGCAGTAATCTTCCATATTCTGAGCTAGATATTTTTCTATTTTTTCTTTTGTCAGGCCATAATAATTTATAGGTTGTGTTTTATCATATTCATTATAAGGAAAATTTCCTGTCCCACTAAATACATAATCACTACTAATAAATATAATTTTAGAATTAATCTTCTTAGCAGCTTCAATAAGATTTACAGACCCTTCTACATTAACTTCCCAGCATATTTCAGTATCTATTTCTGCTTGATCAACCTTTGTGTAAGCTGCACAATGGACTATACAGTCAGGATTAAAGCTCTCAACAAAGTTGTTAACTTCGTTAAAGTTAGTTAAATTAAAGTCTTTTGTACTGACCCCTTTAACCTCATAGCCTTCATATTTAAAAACTTCTACAACATCATATCCTAATTGGCCTGTATGTCCTGTAACAAGTATCTTCATTACTTATATTCTCTTTCTAGAAAAGTATCTAAAGTTGGTGCCACTCTATCTTTATCCGAGATAACATTAACCTCAGTTGGCCAGTCAATTCCCAATATTCTATCGTTCCAAGCTATTGATCTATCGTGTTCCTTTGAATAATGCTCGTCAACTTTGTACTGTACTTCAGTTTTATCTTCTAATGTAATAAATCCATGTGCAAAACCTTTTGGTATTAACAATTGTTTTTGATTAGTTTCCGACAGGATAATACCATATGATTGTTTGAAAGTTTTGCTTTCTGGTCTTAAGTCTATAGCAACATCAAAGATAGACCCTCTAGTGCATCTAACTAACTTGGTTTGTGCTTTTGGATATAGTTGTAAATGTAACCCCCTAAGAGTACCTTTGTACTTTGAAAAAGAATGATTATCTTGGATGAATTTGGTATATATACCATTCTCTTTATACATATTATGATTGTATGATTCAGTAAACCAACCTCTTTCATCACCAAAAACCTTGTTCTCGATAACTTTTACTCCGTCTAAGTCAGTATTAAATGAATTCATTATTAACTCCTAGTATCTTATTTTATTGTTTGCTACTTCGCCTAAATACTTTCCATATTCTGTTTTTGCCATGAGTTTACTAGCTTCATCAAGAGCGCTGTTTGAAATCCACTTGTTTAAATATGCTATCTCTTCAGGGGCTGAAATTTTAATTCCTTGGTGAGATTCAATGGTCCTCACAAAATTTGTTGCTTCATTTAAACTCTCGTGAGTGCCTGTATCTAGCCACGTATAACCTCTACCTAAAAGCCTTACTTGAAGCCTGTTTGATTGTAAATACATGTCGTTTAAAGAAGTGATTTCCAACTCACCTCTTTGGGAAGGAACAACATTTTTAGCATATTCAACCACATCATTGTTATAAATATATAGTCCTGTAACCGCGTAATTAGACTTAGGTGAGTCAGGCTTTTCTATAATGCTTAGAACTTTCCCATTATTATCAAATTCTACAACACCAAATCTTTCAGGATCTTTAACATGAAAACCAAAAACAGTGGCACCAATGTTGTTTTTAATAGCTTCTTTGAGCATTGTTCTTAAGCCATTACCATAGTATATATTGTCTCCAAGTATCATTGCTACTGAATCATTACCTATAAATTCTTCTCCGATTATGAAGGCTTGAGCTAGACCCTCGGGTTTATACTGAATCTCATAAGATAATTTAATACCAAATTTCTCCCCTGATCCCAACAAGTTTTGGAATCTCGGTAAATCTTCTGGTGTAGAGATTATAAGTATATCCCTTATTCCTGCTAACATAAGTGTCGATAAAGGATAATAAATCATAGGTTTATCATAGATGGGCAACAGTTGCTTACTTGTTACCTGAGTTAAAGGGTACAGCCGGGTTCCACTACCACCAGCTAATATAATGCCTTTCATTATAAGTCCTCCTTTAAGAATTCATTTTCATAATCTGCTACAATATTCCCCCAAGAATAATCATCTGATATTCTTTGCTTGGCCTTCCTACCAAAAATATCTTGTTGTTCCTCGCTTAATTCCTCTACTTCACTAATTCTATTACGTAAAGACCCTTCAGTACTGGTAAAATAAATACCAGCTTCCTCCCCAACTTCTCTATTGAAGCTAACATCATAAAGTAAATTTAACTTAGTTATTGACAAAGCTTCTAGTAAAGAAGGGTTAGTTCCACCTACTGAATGACCATGAATATAAGCGAATGAATCCTGTCTAATTTTATTTAGCAACTGGGAGTCATATACAGTTCCTACAAACTTTATTCTTTTATCATTACCCATCCTTAATTTATTACTTAACTTCTCAAACAAATCTGTTCCTAAATGATTCGTTATTATCACTAAGTCTTTAGTACTGTTACTATTCATAAATTCTCTTATAACTAATTCATAGTTATTTTCAGGTACAAAGCGCCCTACCATGAGATAGTACATATTCTTTTTAACTTTATGTTTTTCGAACCAATCTGATGAATCTAGTTCATTTTCTAATATTTCAGCTCCATAAGGAATAAAAATTGTTTTAGGATTAAAATTTGTATATTCATCTCTTATATACTTTTCTATATTTTTAGAATCGCAAATAACTAGATCAGCAGATTTCACCATATATCTCTCTGAAAACTTCCAATATTTCCTGACCGGATAACTCCATTTGCTTCTCTTCCATTCTATTCCATCGGGATTTAAGAAGACTCTAACTCCCAACTTTGATAAAGTTCTTCTTTTCCACTGTAAGAATGGTCCTATCCTACTTGCCAATATGTAAATAATTGCATCCTTTATATTATTTTTTTTTATATATTCAATACACCTATTTAAACTTGCTATATCATATGTAATCGCTTTTGCATTACCTATATCTTTCACGGTAACATTAAAGCATCTAGTTCCTTTATAAGTAAACTCATCACTATTATCAGCAAGACATGAGACATGGTAACTAATATCACTACTTTGCTTCCTTGACACTAACTCATCTACAAAAGTTTCAAACCCACCGTACTTAGCCGGTATACCTTTGGACCCTATTATAAAGATATGCTTCAATCTAATTCCTCCTGATTCAAATCCTCAAATATATCTATTAATATGCTCTTTATATTGTTCACTTCATATCTGTTCGATGTTTTGAGAGCATTGCTCCTGATTGCGTTATTTTTTTCCGGACTGGCACTCTTAGTAAGAGCATCTTCTATAACATCAGCTAAATCGTCTACATTGCCCGCGTCAAATAAGAAACCGTTTTTTCCATCACTTATGTAACTTTTTAGTCCTGCAATATTGCTTCCAATAACAGGGGTACCAGTGGCCATAGCTTCAATTCCAACTAGACCTAAGCTCTCTCCTTTCCTTTCAGTCGGGAAACAAAAATAATCAATAATGTTATAGATATGGTTTAACTCCTCTTGTTGTAGATACTGAAAATAAACAATATCATTATCAAGGTTATACTCTCTTACCGTTTCCTTGAAGATCTCAGCTTCATCTCCATATCCAACAAAAATTATTTTCCATCCAGACAAATTTCTTTCCTCTTTTAGTATCCTAAATGCCGATAATAGCGTTTTCCATCCCTTTCCGTACTCTATTCTTCCAACAAACCCTAAGTATTGCTCTCTTTTATTTAAATCAAACTCGTCATATCTTTTACTTTGTTCATTAATTGGATAGAATATTTCTTTATTTATACCTCCAGAAGGAAATACTTTGATCTTTTTATCCTCTATTCCATACCGCTCTCTAACAAGCTCCTTAAAGTAATTAGAAGGGCTTATAATTATGTTCGATTTCTGTAATAACATTTTAACAAAAGGTTGAAAAAGCTTATGGATAACATTTTCTGGAACAACATCTGTACCGTGAACATTGGTCACTACCTTAAGGTTTTTACGGAAAAAGATTGATAGTAAGATTGGTATTGAAGGATGTGCGGCAAAATGAACATATATAATTTCACTTTTAGTTGTCAGTACTTTAAAGAAGATTCTAAAATAGAAGAGCACATAATCAATCAATTTAATAAGTCTATTATTCTTTTTTATTCTTACAACCTTTTCTAGTGTATATCCATTGGCACTCAACATATTTGCAGAATGCTTTACAAAGACACCAAACCCTGGGTGTTTTTTATCTGGATACATATTTGAGATTAATAATATTCTCATTTTATATCGCTTCCTTCTAATTTCTAGAATGGGCCTAGTAAGCATCCTTTGACCCAAATAAGACAAAGACAGTCCTTACTATCAATTTTAAGTCGAAGAGGATACTCTGTTTCTTTATGTATTCTATATCTAATTCTACTTGCTCTTCAAAGCCAATATTGCTCCTTCCTGAAACTTGCCAGATACAAGTGAGGCCAGGTAGTACAATCAATCTGTTATTATGGTAAAAAGAATATTGTTCTACTTCACGCGGAAGAGCAGGTCGTGGACCCACAAGTGACATGTCACCCTTTAGAACATTAAATAATTGCGGTAATTCATCTAAGCTCGTCTTACGTATAATTTTACCAATATTGGTAATTCTGGGATCTTCTTTCATTTTGAACATCGGTCCACTTGCTTCATTATTTTTCAATAGATTATCCAATAACTCTTCTGCGTTTGAGACCATTGAACGAAATTTATACATACGGAATATTTTACCGTCTTTCCCAACTCTTTCTTGGCTAAAAAAAACAGTCCCTTTCTTGTCTTCTAACTTTATTATAATTGCAAGGACTAGAAAGACTGGGAGAAGTAAAATAAGACCTATGAGGGAAAATACAATATCTATTAGTCTTTTAAGGTAGAGATAGGCTTTCTTTTCACTGGTTATCACTCTATTGGTTTCATTCATTTTGTAAAGTTGCTGTTGCTTTGACTCCGCCATTGAATTGTTGTCCCTCCAATCAGAAAATACCTAAAAATTTTTTTCTTTCTATCTTATTTGGCATGTCTCCTACAATTGACTTTCCTGCAATCATTAATTCAGCATTTTCTTGATAATTGTATACAATTTCTTTCCCGTAAATATTTTCTATCTCTTGCATTGCCTCGCCTAACATAAATCCTCTATTATGTATATTATGGGCATCTGAAGCAATAAAGTGTGTAAGATTAGATTGTATAATTTCATGGCTAAAGCTCTTGATTTTCTTTCCAAACTTCCCCACTAGACTAGCAGCCGTAACCTGAGTTAACACTCCACCTTTAACTAATTCATATAGCATATGTGGATTAGACAACAATTCACTATTTCGCTCTGGATGAACAATCACTGGGATATAACCGTCTACTTGAAGATCATAGAGAAGTTTTTTTGAGAATTTAGGGACTGTTGTGGTAGGGAATTCTACTAAGATATAATGAGTATCAATATTTACAGGTAGAATTTCTCCTAACAACAATCCTTCTGAAAGTTCTCCATATATTCTAGTCTCCTGCCCGGGTAATATTTCTACTGCTACGTTTGCTTCCTGTAACTTTTGATTTAAATCATTTACTTGAGCTATAATATCTTGGTAATAATTATCAAATTGATTATTCCGATGATGAGGAGTAGCAACAATCGTATGAATCCCTTGTGCCACTGCTCCTTTTGCCATTTCAATGCTATCTTCTAAAGTTCGAGCCCCATCATCCATTCCTGGTAGTATATGACAATGAATATCAATCATATTATCCTCACCTTTCTTCTTCCATTAAGAAGGAAAATGTCAGTGACCTTTTTCCTATGAAGACTGCGAAAATATATCCTCGAGTGACGAGGATATGTTTCTTAAAATGTTAACTTCCATAATAGTAATAGGAGTTTGATTTTTTCTGCGCAACATCATTCAAAACTATACCAAGCAGCTTTGCATGAGCTGGTTCCAAAAGCTCCTTCGCCTTCTGAATAGCTTCATATTCTGTCTGCTCACTTCTGGCGACTATAATAGAACCATCACATATATTTGCTAAAATTTGGGCATCTGTAACGGCTAATACAGGCGGTGTATCAAAAACAATTACATCATACGTTTCCTGTGCTAATTGAAGCATTTGCTTCATCGCTTTAGACCCTAAAAGTTCAGATGGGTTAGGTGGAATAGGACCGCAAGTTAATATGTCTAAATTAGGAACATCCGTCTCTTTTACTGTTTCTTCTATTGCTTTCTCACCAACTAATACAGTACTAAGACCAATTCTATTATCAAGCTTGAATGTATAGTGCACTGTTGGCTTTCTCAAGTCTCCATCTATTAAAAGAACTCTTTTTCCTTGCTGTGCAAAAACAACAGATAGATTTGCAGTGGTAGAAGACTTCCCTTCAGACGGTCCAGATGAAGTTACAAGCAAGGTACTCAACTTTTGATCAACTGATGCAAATTCAACATTTGTTCTGATTGTACGATACTGCTCAGAGATTGGTGATTTTGGATTGAACTTCGTTATGAGAGACCGGACATTTGTTTTAAACTGTTTTTTTCTTTTGGCCATTGTAATCTCTCCTAACTTGTCTGCGTTCTACATTTGGATTGTAGTGATTGTTTGTTCGCATATCTTCCTCAGTCATATGGCTGATAACCCCAATGACTGGGACGCCTATACGTTTCTCTATATCGGCTTCGGTTTTGACAGTATTGTCTAAGTATTCCAATAGGAAAGCTAACCCAATACCAACCATCGCACCTAAAACAAGAGCAATTAAAGTATTTAAAAGAATATTCGGACTAGCAGGTGACGGGTTCTCTACAGTTTCAGCAAGTGATAACGTTTTAACGTTCTCCAGGTTCATTAACTCTGGAATCTCTTTTTGGAAAACTTCAACTGTTGTATTAGCAAGCTCAGCTGCTGCTTCCTGACTAGTATCTGTTGCAGTAACCGTAATAATTTGTGTATCTGCTTCCGAAGCAACTTCCAGTTTCTCTGCTAGTTCGTCAGCAGAAAGAGAAAGATTCATTTCTTTCGCCACTTTATCTAGAATAACTGGGCTTGTCATTACAATCTTATATGTATTTATCAAACTAATATTGGATTGAATCGCATTATTTAAGCTTGAGACATCCACGTTTTCTTCCTGGTTGACAACTACGGAGGCACTAGCCTTATAGGTCGGGGTAATCAAAAAATAACTGACTAACAGTGCAATAGCTGCAAAAGCTATAATCAGTGATAAGATCATTATCATTCGTTTTCTTAACACTGCAAAAATTTCCTTTAAAGAGATTGTCTCTTCCATTCATGTCCCTCCGATGAGTATGCATAATAGTGATAAGTCCAAAGACAAAATACTATACTAACTTTAAAATATGAGTACTTATATTATTATATCGGGTTTCAAAGGCCATGCAATGTCTGATTTTGTCGAATATTATTACAAAACATATCAGAGCCTGCATTTCTCTGAAAACAAGAAAAAATTATATAGTCCAAATTTCTCAGTTAGCTTGTAAAAACAAAGTAGAGTATACCACACAATTCCCAGTCAGAACATAGATTTACCAAAATATAATAAAAAACGAGCCTAACTATAGTAGGCTCGTTTTTTGGGTATTATTATTTACTCTCTGTCGTTACAGCTTGATTTAAGTACTCTTGCAGTTGATCCTTCAAATCGGGGCGATCTAATGCGAATTCAATTGTTGCTTTAATGAATCCGAACTTATCACCAACATCATAACGATCACCAGAAAACTCACAAGCGTAAACAGCTTGCTTCTTATTCAATTCTTTAATCGCATCTGTTAATTGAATCTCTCCGCCTGCACCAGGAGGAAGGGTTTCGAGAATGTCAAAGATTTCAGGTGTTAATACATAACGACCCATAATGGCGTAGTTAGAAGGTGCTTCTTCTTTCTTCGGCTTCTCTACTAAGTCACTAACCTGTAATAGGTTAGGTTCACTTGTAGATCCTTGAGGAGCAACCACACCATATTTCGATACTTCAGATTCCGGTACTTGCTGTACACCTACAACAGAACCGCGATACTTCTCAAAAGCATCTGTCAGTTGTTTTAATGCTGGCGTGCCTTCTGTTTTTACAATGTCATCACCAAGCAATACTGCAAATGGCTCGTCTCCGATGAATTTCTTTGCAACAGAGATAGCGTGTCCAAGTCCTTTTGCTTCTTTCTGACGAATGTAGTGGATATCAGCTAAGTTTGAGATGTCCTGAATTTCTTCAAGCATCTTCATTTTATCCTTCTTAATCAACTGATCTTCCAGCTCATAAGATTTGTCGAAATGGTCTTCAATAGCACGCTTACCGCGACCGCTGACAATGATGATGTCTTCGATTCCGGATTTAACCGCTTCTTCGACAATGTACTGAATTGTTGGTTTATCAACAATAGGAAGCATTTCTTTTGGCTGTGCTTTTGTAGCTGGCAGGAAACGTGTACCTAAACCTGCAGCGGGGATAATGGCCTTTTTAATTTTCATACGTTCTGCACCTCTTTATGTATTGTATGTAATTACGTGTAGAGTGTTTCGTAAGAATTATACTTCCCAGAATATAAAAGTTGAAACATTAATTAGGATATTGCACAACAACTCATACGAAAGTCCTCATCCGTTTACTGAATCTGTAAAAATAGTAACATATTAATATAATTCACTCAATATACTCTGTTCGACATTTCCCTACATTATATGCTCTTAATGTTACAATTGCATTACAATGACGTAAATTCTGGTAAATTAGGTGACAAATTATGCTATAGTATGATTAATTTCTTGGAATATGAAAATAAAGGAGCACATTACTAGAATGAAAAAGACGATTGTTACACTTGCTGCCTCTGCGGTTATCGCTAGCTCTTATGCCACAACAGTTGACGCTGCATCATATAAAGTACAGAGTGGTGACTCGCTTTGGAAGATTGCTAGCAAATACAACACGTCCGTTTCCGAATTGAAGAAAATTAACAACTTGAATAGCAGCTTGATTTTCCCAAATCAAGTGTTGCAGACTTCTGGATCATCTAAATCAACAAGCAAATCTACTACAAAGACAAATTCATCATCTTCTAGCAGTGCATCTACATATACTGTTAAATCTGGTGATACGTTAAGTGGTATTGCACATAAACATAATATTTCTTTGAACAACTTAAAGAAATGGAATAATATCTCCGGATACTTAATTTATCCTGGTGATAAGCTGAAGGTTTCTGCAGGAGGTTCTTCTTCATCGTCGAACAGCTCTTCCTCAACATCTAGCAGCTCATCCAACAGCAGCAGCTCTAGTTCCAGCTCTTCTTCTTATAAAGTGAAGTCTGGTGACTCTCTATGGAAAATTGCTAAAAATAACGGTGTTTCTGTTTCAAATCTGAAATCATGGAACAACCTATCATCTGACATTATCTATGTTGGCCAAACGTTGAAGATCAATGGCAAAGCAAGCAGCGGTTCCTCTTCTTCTACAAAGCCTGCAACAAATACAAAAGTAGAATCTGCACAGACTTCTTCTTCTAAAAGTGTGAGTAAGCTGATCAGCGTTGCGAAATCCCAGTTGGGTGATCCGTACGTTTGGGGCGGTTCTACACCAGGTGGATTTGACTGCAGCGGTTTCATCTACTATGCATTTAAAAACGCTGGTTATGACATGTCCCGTACATCGGCAGAGGGTTACTTCAACCGTTCTTATTATGTAAGTTCCCCGCAGCCAGGAGATTTAATCTTCTTTAAAGGAACTTATAAAGCTGGTATTTCTCATATGGGTATCTACCTTGGCGGCGGTCAGTTCATCCACGCGGATAACGACGGCGTACGTATTACAAGTACAAGCAACTCATATTATGCTAAACACTTCGATAGCTACAAGCGTTTCTATTGATTCCAAGAGCTTGGGACAGTACTTTCTGTCTCAGGCTTTTTTTGTTTGCTTTCGGCTGTGATCAGCTGACGCAAATCGGTAAGCTGGCGGGCTGCCGCAACTACTAGAAACAGCATGACGAGAACGCCTAGAATATAGAAGACCATCTGAACCATTTGTTTCGCCTCTCTTTTGTGTTGTTATGTAGTAAGACGAATGAGCAGACGATTTGGTTTCGTTTTCATACGTTATTTTTATGCCTATTTTATCGGTATGCATATTTCGCAATAATGCCTGCTTACTAATTCTTCTCTGTATCTTTCCGCTATCGGACGATTGTCTGGTTCAAGCCCATGCTGTAACAGCTCCTCAGCTATGGTTGACCATGCCTGTTGAATGGCAGCTGTTGTATGCTCCACTAGAAAACAAGCATACTTTCCTCCTCTTGTTACTCCAGCGTCAACAGAAGTGTCCTTTTCTGGATTATCTGCAACGACAATAGCCGCATCATATCTGCATTGTTCAGGCGGAGTCGCTGTAGGGTCGTCGTGTGAAATACCGAGTATAATAGATGTTCCGGTTAACAGATCCTTTTCTGCAGCCCATTTCTTCAATTGTTCCATCGTTTGGTAATTAGCCGCTCCATAAGCACCTACTCGACGTATGTAAGCTACTCGGTAATTTGGTAAGACTTCTATTTGCATTTTCACTCTTTTCATCTCCACTCCATTTGGTTTCCCTTACTTTTCCAATCTATATCATTATAAAAAAAAATGCACCTTATCCTTTATAAGTAGTTATATCTTCCCATACAAAAAAACGCACCCCTATATTCGGAATACGCTTGTTGTTTTTACAATTCGATATTTCGCCACTTTAACACATGTTCCTTCTTGCGGAGAAGATGTGATGTCGAAGTTATCCATAAGCCGTTTGACGCCAGGTAGTCCTCTTCCTAATCCGCCGCCTGTTGTGTAGCCATCTTGCAGTGCTTCCTGTAAGTTCTCAATGCCAGGGCCGTCGTCTTTAGCGGTGATGAAGATGCCGATTCTTCTTATATCTTGTTCACTGTGTATGCAAATCGTTCCGCTGCCGGCGTACTTGTAAATATTACGGGCCAGCTCGGAGATAGCAGCTGTGATTCGAGCTTGTTCGACAGCACTGAATCCGAGTTCTGCTGCTAGCTTCCTGCCTTGTGATCTGCTGGTGACGATATCCTTTTCACTTCTTATCTGCAATTCAGACACCTTCCCCTTATCAGGAGCTGACGCTGTTTGTAGCTTACTAATATGAATATTCAGGTCTCCTTTATTTGGTTAAACCATTAAAAAAAGCCAAAGCAAGAACAGGAATGCTGTCCTCGCTTTGGCTTATCGCTAGTTCTATGCCCAGCTAATGTTGGCCAATATAATTTATTTCATTTTCTTCGGATCGATAATAACAACGATCATACTTCGATCCGCTTCGAAAGCCCAATCTACAAAAACTTCCTGCGCAGCACCTTGCAGCAATTGAATGTTTTTATCAAACGCCTCTCGCAATGCCCGCCTCTCCAAACTTCTCTTTGCCCGACGCAATACCTTCGTTTCTCCGACACGGATTATTTCCTTCTCAATATTGACAAGTATTCCCTGACGATAGATGACTAAGGTTCTATTATTAAGTCTAACAGATTTTACCTTGTCCGGCAATCTCTCTGTTTTCTTTGTAACATTTGCAACGATTTCATCGACTTCCTGCAAATCCGGATCTTTTGGCAGACTGCCGAATTCTTCTGTAGCAGCTACGATAACACCGCCATTGGTCTCCATGTTCCAATCGTAATAAAAATAGGGCAAGTGCTGACCCGTTTCTTCTTGAATTTGCTCTCTCAATTCAGGCAAGCATTTTGCCATCAAGCTGTCTCGTGTTTCATAGAGCAAGCTGTACTGGTCGTTCTCAATCAGCACCTTCTCAACAGGAGTCTGCAGTTCTCGTAAATAAATACATATAATACCGTCCCCTACTGAAACGAAGACACTTTCAGGCCCCTTGCCGAAGTGTTTACGCAAAAGTCTTGCTGTGAAACCGGATAAAACTCTCTGCTGATCTCTTATCTCCATTATCTTGTACCTTTTTCCGTTTTAGTTTCTTTTATATTGTACTGTATTCCCCTCACAATTTGAATAAAAAAAAGCCTACACTAACGGATTTTAATCGTCATGGTGTAAGCTTCGTCATTTTGTTCCATCGACATCGACAATTCTTCTCCTTCAAGGATGATACGCGGCATGTCATCCAATGTTCGTTTCGCTTTTGGGTTTTCATAAATAAATGATTGCGGCATAAAGAATAGACTGTTTTTACCATCCTTCCCTTTCTCCAAGACAATATCATGGAGGTCAGGTATTTCAATATGATGATTTCCTATATATATCTTCGCCACAATTGGCTTGTGATTGAAAACGAGAAAGTAATTATCGTTGATGGACGAACCTCTCTTTGTTTTTTTGACAAAATCCTGCACACTTATTGTCAATGAAGGGCAAGCCATTTCTTACCACTCCTTCCCTGCTTGAGCAGAAGCATAGCTCTTCTAAGTTGTGCTTGCTACTTATTAATTACCCTTGAACCGGAAAAATAAACCACTTATCCACAGGTTTATGCAGCTTTTGTAACGAAGCCACTGTGCTTTAAACCAGGGCTTTGTGGTACACTAAGTTTTATGATTTCACATTTTTCGACAATGGAGGAATGCTATGTACCCGACGAATACACTACGTGAAAAATCGACCTTATTCTTTCATATATTATGGCCGATTCTTATTACACAAATTAGCTATAACCTCATGACCGTTATTGATACAATGATGTCCGGCCGTGCTGGTACAGATGATTTAGCTGGCGTTGCGGTTGGCTCCAGTCTTTGGATGCCTGTTTATACAGGGCTGACTGGGATTATGCTTGCGATAACACCGATTGTCGGACAGCTGATTGGCAATAACAAACGCAGTGATGTCGGCCGCACCGTTACACAAGGCTTTTATTTAGCCATTTTAATTTCTCTTATAGTGCTGGCTGTTGGTTTCTTCGCATTGCAGCCGGTGTTAGGGATTATGGACTTGAGCACTGACGTACATACTGTTGCTACTGATTATTTACACGGCCTCGCTATAGGCATTATTCCGCTATTTGCCAGTGCCGTACTGCGTAACTTTTTTGATGCGCAAGGCTATACACGTGTGACTATGATCATTTTACTTCTGGCATTACCTGTTAATGCACTGCTCAATTATCTGCTCATCTTCGGAAACTTCGGCTTTCCTGAGCTTGGCGGTGCTGGTGCTGGCTACGCGACAGCGATCACGTATTGGTTCATTTTGGGGGTCAGTGTGTTTCTGACATTCCAAGTGAAGGAATTGCGCAGTCATTATCTGTTTGTACGCTGGTATAAAGTATCGTTGCAAGCTTGGAAGGAGCAATTGAGGATCGGTGTACCAATGGGCCTCAGCACATTCTTCGAGGCAAGTATATTTAGTGTCGTCACCTTATTGATGGGGTCTTTGTTCGACACAAACGTCATTGCCGCCCATCAAACAGCTTTAAACTTTACGACACTTATGTTCATGGTGCCGCTCAGCATCTCGATCGGCATGACAATTGTCGTTTCCTATGAAGTTGGCGCCCGCCGTATGGAGCACGCGAAGCAATATGCCATTCTGGGCGTTAGCTCCGCATTGGTCATCATTGGTATATTGAGCTTATTTCTATTCATCTTCCGGGAGCAAATCAGCTACTTGTACACCTCTGATCGCACCGTTGTGCTGCTGGCGATGCAATTCATGCTGTTTGCAATTATGTATCAGTTCTCTGACGCAGCCCAAGCTTCCTTGCAAGGCGTCTTGCGCGGCTATAAGGATGTGACCGTTCCATTTATTATTGCGTTTATCTCGTACTGGATAGTTGGTTTGCCGAGCGGCTATCTGCTGGCCCGTTACACCGCACTTGAGCCATATGGTTTCTGGGTTGGTATCACATTAGGGCTGACATGTGCTGCGATTGGATTCTTTTTGCGGCTGCGGTTTATTCAGCGGAAGGAAAAGCAAGCGGCTGTTTAAAATCTCACTGTAATGGGACATCTTTTGAAGCGATGTATTGTATATTTCTCTTATAGCTTAAAACTGGGAGAAATGACAATGACACGAAAGCGATGGATCGATATAGCAAAAGGGTTAAGCATTATCTTAGTAGTGATTGGGCATTCAGGCCACTTGGAAATGAATCATTTTCTAGCTTGGTTCCGCATGCCTTTTTTCTTTTTTGTAAGCGGACTTATTTTTAAAGTGAATGAAAAGGAAGATTACTGGAGTTGGAGCAGGATACAAATAAGACAGCTGATGATTCCTTACCTGTCTTACGGCATCCTATTTATTCTCCTATTTTTTGCTGTTGATCCGACTAATGGCTATTTGATTGATTCGGCTTCCGATTTCCTTTATGGCGGAATGGTTCTGGAAGGTGCACATACTGTTTTCTGGTTTATTACCTGCCTTCTATTAACAAGGCTGCTTTTTGGGTTCCTGCTTCGTTACGCATTATCTATCCAGTTAATCACTATAGGCTGCGGTTATATACTTTCCCATCTTTTAGCTAGTTACTATCCACATATATCCTTCCCTTTTAATGCGGATGTAGCACTTGTTACTGTTGCATATTTTGCAATTGGCTATTACATGAAGGGTATCATCACTAAATGGATTACTAGTAAAAGAATACTTCTGGTCTGCCTGTTGATTTGCTCAACTCTCATTGTGTTAGATGTTCGTAACACACTTCGCTATACACTTGATTTGAAATACAGAATTTTCGAGCACATGCTGTTGGATTTGCTTATCCCGCTTTCTATTATTCTTGTCGTTCTAACTCTTTGCTATTATCTGGCTGAATTTTCACACATTAATTGGATAATCAAACTGGGAGAAAACACTGCAACCATCATGTATATGCATGTACCTCTTAATATGCTCGTCATATTGTTAATCGGTTATCCGTATAATTTCGTGATTTACACTGTAATTGGCATATGCATCCCTTCACTAATAGGTTATTTATTCAAATCTTCTTCTATACTTTCTTTATTATTTTTAGGAAGAATTCGGATGCGTCATTCGAACAGAGAAGACAAACAACATATCTCATAAGATTCATGCCAGCTTCCGTTATTTCGACGGGAGCTTATTTATTTAAGTAACCTTACTAACTTTCCTAAATGAGTGGAGTTCTGGCGAAAAACGATAAATAAAGTCATAAAATTCGGTCTACTTTCCCAATAAAAAATAGAGCAGAGTCATGCTATGCTAGAGACAGGCAAAAACTTACAGACTTAAGGAGTGTAAAGATGCGTTCTGACGTCACGTTCAACTCAGAAGAGCTAAAGGAACTGCTCAATTTGTGGTATATGAACATCAAATTGAAGAAGGTTCAAGCAGCGGACAAGCTGAAAACAGAAGTATCCGATCAGCTCGCTAAAGGAGAAGCGACTGACGACGTCGTCAAGCTTGCACTTCTGATTCATAGCCGACACCAAATTCTCTGCAAAAACTATCCAGAAGCGGACAAGCTCATCCGCCAGGTAGAAGGCTTTTCTCCTTATCTCAAGGAAGAACATCTCTACTACCTGCATTTATTCAAAGGCATGTACCTTTATTCGACAAAGAACTATTACAATGCCATCGAGGAATACGGCCAAGTCGAACCTTATCTCGGCTACATACAAGATGAAATCGAGAAAGCGGAATTCTTCGACCTGTTTGCATCCGCTCTCTATTACTTGGACTACACCAATCGTTCAGCTATCTATGCGGAAAAAGCGATTTATATTTATCAGCTGTATCCTACATATGAGAAAAAGCTGACGAGAATGAAAAATCTAATTGCTCTTAACTATATTGATATGGGTGAGTATGATTTGGCAGAAGAGTACTTGCATTCCGCGTTGCAAGATACGAACACAAAACAAAATGTAGCGGTTCAAATGAGTATCTATCATAATCTTGGATTGCTATATGAGAATAAAGGTCTTTATTCTGCTGCTAAGCGGTATTTGGAAAAGATATTGGAATACGAGTCTTTTGAAAACTATGTACCAACTTTATATCTGTTAGCTAAGATAGCTTTCGCTGAAGAACAGTGTGAGAAAGGAAAACAGCTTTGTGAGATAGCTTTTAAACGATTAGGAAATGAGAGTGACCAAGACTTCTACTGGCATCTTCAAATATTATACACAGCAAAGATGGACGCAAGCCGTTACACTACTACGTTAAAAAATGCTATTGACTACTTCAAGAAGCACAACCGAATGTACGAATTGCAAAAATACGCTGATGAAATGGCAACCTATTACAGCAACGAGAAAAACTTTGAAAGAGCAAATCATTATTACCGATTAGCATTAGGATATCAAAATAATATTGTAATGTTCCATTCAAGGAGGTGATAACAATGACGAAGAAACGCATTGCAGCATTTCTAGTACTTGCAACTATCCTTAGTTCTGTAGCAGGTATTTCATTCTCTGATCAAGCAATAAAAGGACACCTACCTAACGCACCTGTACTTACTGATTTCTAATACTTAAGCAGCAAAAAACCGGCGCAGTGAACTGCACCGGTTTTTCTTATTTCCCATACTTATAGCTTCGTGCTCCTGCTACATCTGTTTCATAAACAAAAATACCACCGGAAAGCGGTTCTTTCTTCAGTTCTTCTTCTGTTAGATTCTGTCTCGCTGTTGTGATGTAAAGTGTCTTCCGTTCCGGACCTCCGAATGTACAGCTAGTCACGGAGCTGACTGGCAAATGGACCTCTTCCAGCCGCTCTCCAGTTTCCGGATTCCAGCGGGATACTTTAGCTCCGCCATAGTGGGCAATCCATAGCTTACCTTCTTCATCAATTGTCATGCCATCCGGTCTGCCGTCCTTGATGGAAATAACTTTATGCGGGTTCGTGATTTCGCCTTTTTCCCCATCATAATCAAAGCGCTGCACTTCACCTGTAGGTGTATCAATATAATAAAAATACTTGTGATCAGGACTCCAAGCAAGTCCATTCGAGTTTCCAATACCATCAATGATCTTTGTTAATGTACGATCTACTTCCATACGATAAAAAGCACCTTTGTCATCGCTGCCTTTTTCGGGCATCGTTCCTGCCCATAATCTGCCGTAGGGGTCAGCTTTTCCGTCATTAAAACGGTTGGAAGGTCTGTCTTGTTCAGGACTGTGAAGCAGTACTTTTGCTTTAACATCACTGTCTGTTTCATAAATGCCATCTTCCATCGCCATAATCAATCCGCCGTCTTTCTTTAGAATAACCGCACCGATCTTTTGGTCAACTGGAATCTCCCGCTTCTCTTCTGTTTTAGTATTATAAATGTGGATGGATTGCCCGTTAATATCAACCCAATACAGCTCTTCTGTCTCCTCCCGCCAAAACGGACCCTCGGCAAGACTATGCTTTGTATCCAGGAATAATTTCGCTTCTGCCATCTTCTCCACTCCTCTGTGTATGTACAAACTGTTATAGTAATAATAACACTATATGACTAACTATTACCTGAATTACCACTAATAAAGCGTCAATCGCTAAAAAAAGGAGGAAAGTCTTTGATGGAAACAGACCGTCTGTTCATTCGGCCATACACCAATGAAGATCTGCCGTTCTTGGGAAGCCTCGTCTCAGACCCTCGCGTCGTCCGTTACATTGGAAATGGAAAACCTCGAACGAAAGAAGGCGCTCAATTATTTTTCAATTGGAACTTAACGCACAGAAAGGACAACGAGCAGCTCGGGCTGCAAGTGCTGATTGAGAAAGAAACAGGTGAAAAGATTGGGCATGCTGGGTTAGTTCCGCAAGAAGTAGAGGGTGAGACAGAGCTGGAAGTCGGCTATTGGATTGCCCCAGCGTATTGGGGAAAGGGCTATGCAACAGAGGCTGCGTTAGCTTTCAAAGACCTGGCTTTTGAGCATTTGCATGTGGCTCGCATTATCGCTTTGATATATTCCGAAAATCTTGCTTCTTGCAGAGTTGCGGATAAATTAGGTATGCGTGTTTGGAAAAGTATCGAGCGGCATGAGAAGGAAGTGCTCGTCTATTCTAAAGAAAAAACCCCTTCCTAATTAGAAGGGGGTAGAACTTACGCATCATATCCGTTCGGGCGGTTTTGATGCCATCTCCAAGCATCGCCAATGATGTCTTTCATATCGGTGCGCGTCGGGTTCCAGCCTAGTACGTCCTTCGCTTTGGCGGAGCTTGCAATCAAAACAGCTGGGTCGCCTGCTCGTCGCGGGCCGACTTGGGCTGGAATCTCTTTACCAGTTACTTCACGTGCAACGTCAATCATCTCTTTCACAGAGAAACCTTGACTGGAGCCAAGATTGAAGATATCACTCTGGCCGCCTTTCTCCAGATACTCGAGCGCCAATACGTGCGCGTCAATTAAGTCCATGACATGGATATAATCACGAATGCATGTGCCATCTTCTGTTGGATAATCTTCACCGAAGATACTGATGTGGTCACGCTGACCAAGTGCTGTCTGCAAAATGATTGGTATCAGGTGTGTTTCTGGCTGATGGTCCTCGCCGATCTGACCATCCGGATGTGCACCGCCAACGTTGAAGTAGCGAAGCGATACAAACTTGATGCCATACGCCTGATCACACCACTTCATCATTTTTTCCATCATCAGCTTGGATTCGCCATAAGGACTTTCGGGGTTCGTGTCCAGATCTTCCGTTAGTGGGACGACATTTGTATCGCCGTATGTAGCAGCAGTAGAAGAGAAAACGATACGTTTCACTTCATGCTTGTGCATTGCCTCAAGCAGCACTTGCATGCCGTAGACATTATTGCCAAAGTATTTTAGTGGATCTTCAACTGATTCTCCAACGAGGGAACTTGCCGCAAAGTGGACAATCGCATCCACTTTCTCTTTCGCAAATACGTCATCCAAGAAGGCTGCATCTCGCAAATCTCCCTCATAAAATACCGCATTTTTATTAACCGCATCTAAGTGTCCAGTAAGTATATTATCAACAATAACAGCTTGATGGCCTTTTTCCAGCAGCATGGCTGCTGCATGGGAGCCGATATAACCGGCACCGCCTGTAACGAGTACTTTCATCGATTGTCCCTCGATTCTCTTATATTATCGTCACTTATTATAACATGCTTACTTCTATAAAAATGGTAATTTTTAAACCTTATTCCATTCATGCAAGTGCAGACTGCGTACACCGTTCACTACATAAGGATCCTGCTCTGCCAACGCTCTCGCTTCTTCCTCATTGTCTGCCTGGTAGATAACCAGACCACCTACTTCATTCGCTAATGGGCCTCTGGCAAAGATAAATCCTTTCTCATCTAAATCTGCTAAATAATCCAAATGCGCTTGGCGATATTGCTGATTCAGCTCGGGCTTTTCCATTTTGATAAATGCCGCGTAATATTTCATGTTCATTCTCCTCCGTTTTAATGTGCATCTTTCGCAAGCATGAGCGCACCAACAATACCTGCATTGTCTGCTAAGCCTGGTGCTGCCAAGTAATTGTCTGGCAGCGGAACATAGTGCTGCATAAGGTTTTCTAACTCCTGCTGCACCATGTTATGCAGACCCTCTTTTTTCATGACGCCGCCGCCCATGATGATTTTCTCTGGACTTAGCACCAATGTATACGTCATGATTGCTTGCGCCAGGTAATGTGCTTCCATTCGCCACACCTCTTCTTGCTGGTACAGCTTTTGTGCTTGCTCGCCCCAGCGCGCTTCAATAGCTGGGCCAGCAGCAAGTCCTTCTAAACAATCGCTGTGATACGGGCATTTTCCTGGATAGGCATCGTTTGGATGACGTCGGATGAGCAGATGCCCCATTTCCGGATGCGAATAGCCCTGCACAGTTTCTCCGTTTACAATAGCTCCAGCTCCGATACCCGTACCGACAGTCATATACAAGCAGCTTCCTGCATGTTTTGCAGCTCCGTGCATATACTCCCCTAAAGCAGCTGCATTCACATCGGTATCGAGCTTGACGGGTACGCCGAGCTTTTCTTTTAATACAGCTAGCAGAGCATAGTCTTTCCACTGCAATTTCGGTGTATTGCCAATCGTGCCGTAAGTCGGACTGTCTGCTTTTACATCCACCGGTCCGAATGCACCGATACCAAGTGCTTTTATTCTTTTATCTTGAAAAAAGCTGAGCACGAGCTGCAGCGTTTCTTCCGGATTGGTCGTTGGGAAGGACGCTTTTTCTTCTACATGACCGTGCTCATTACCAACAGCACAGACAAATTTTGTTCCGCCTGCTTCAATTGCCCCAAGTCGCATGTTTCTCACCTCATTTGTCTCTATATATCTACTATGTAAGTTTTCCTTTTCTCCGT
Source organism: Terribacillus aidingensis (assembly GCF_900215625.1). Lineage (GTDB taxonomy): Bacteria > Bacillota > Bacilli > Bacillales > Amphibacillaceae > Terribacillus > Terribacillus aidingensis. Next base: position 753,276 of record NZ_OBEK01000001.1, on the reverse strand, counting down.
CAATAAAAAGCACACCCTATACAAGCACTAAATTTGTTATAATATAGAAATATAAATTGTTTCTAATAATCTTGTAAACACGACTCGTTTAGAAGAAAAGGGGGATGCATGATGACTGCTCTGCAGGCAGTGACTGCATTTGCACACAAACAAGATTTACGTAAGAGTTTTAACCAATTGGCAAAAAAGTCGTTCGGCTTTGACTTCGAAGCCTTATATAAGAGTGGCTTATGGAATGAGCGCTACCACACGCATGCTTTTGCTGATGATTCACAAATTGTCGCAAACGTTTCTGTAAGCGCCATCACAGTACATATTGAAAAGGTAAAAAGACGGGCGATACAAATTGGCACTGTCATGACAGATCCTGCTTACCAGCACCAAGGACTTGCTACACAGCTCATGCAGCGTGTGATCAAGCAATATGAAGCCGAAACAGATTTGATTTACTTATTCGCTCGCCCCGGAACAGAAAGGTTTTACGATAAAATCGGACTGACAGCAGTGGAAGAAAAGCTATTCTCTATCCCAGTTTCGCAAAAACAGCGCCCTGTTCCTGATTTCCGCAAACTAACACCAGCAGCCAATCCACAAGACATGGTCGTGCTGCTGGACCGGTATGGAAAACGCTATCCGCAGTCCCATTTGCTTGATGTGTCCGATGGGCAGCATATACTTGGCTTTCATATGCTGTATGATCCAGACCTGGAAATCATTGAATTGTTGGAGCCAAATGCCTTGCTTCTTTATAAAAAAATCGGTCAAACGATGCATCTCTACGAGGTAATCAGCCAGAGCAGGATTTCCTGGCAGCAAATTAAAAGCTATGTCACGCAGCCAGGCATCACAGAAGTCATTTTCCATTTTACGCCGACTTTCCCGGATCTCGAACCATTCGTTCATCAGCACACCGATCGTGATGCCCTTTTTGTGAACAAACCAGAGCTTCTGCCCGCTGACTTTCAGTTCCCAGAATTGTCTCATGCGTAATATAATAGACAAGAAGCTGTGACAGAAAGGGACGAAAGCTTATGCTAGATTTAGAAATGCTGAAGGATAAAGTCGAATTCTTTGAAGCAAACGACTTATCCACACTGGAGAAAAAAATCAATGAACAAATCCAGCACAACAAAGCGATTCTGCTGGAACTGCATCACGTCTCACACAATATGCATGTAGATGATAACGGCCGTCGGTTTTATAGTGCTGTTGCGCATTTTAAAGCGAAATAATATTGCATAAAAATACCGTCCAGCCTGGACGGTATTTTTTGCTGTTTAAAATATGATACCTGTAACAATCGCTACTGCGATGACGGCAAATGCGGTTCCGGTCGCCCACAAAATGGTGAAGCGCTGGAATTCTCCGAAGTCAACTTTCGACATTCCGACCAGTAAGTATGTAGCCGGAACAAGCGGGCTCAGCAAGTGGACAGGCTGCCCAAGCAAGGAAGCACGCGCTATCTCTGTAGCTGAGAAACCGTAGCTGGCTGCCGCTTCTGCTAGAATTGGCAGAACACCGAAGTAATAAGCGTCATTGGACATAAAGAAGGTGAATGGAAGACTCGTAACAGCTACGATGATACTGAAAGCTGGGCCCCATGCATCCGGAATAACCGAGATGAGGCTGTTCGCCATCGCATCGACCATTTTTGTACCCGACAAAATCCCGGTAAAGATACCTGCTGCGAATACAAGTGACACAACTGCCAGGACGTTCCCCGCATGATCCGCAATCCGTTCTTTCTGCTGCTTCAAGTTAGGATAGTTGATTGTAATTGCCACAGCGAAGGCAAGCATGAACAATACGGGAAGCGGCATAATCCCCTTAATTAGTCCGAACATTAGCAAAACTGTAAGCGCAAAGTTGACCCACAAAAGTCTCGGACGCTTCAAGGAGGCATCTACTGTGGCAGCTTGCTGCTGCAGTGTGCGCTGTTCGGCATCATCAAATGTCACAACACCAAGACGTTTCTTTTCTCTGCGGCCCATAATGAAAGCCGTGAAGAAAATCCAGATTGCTCCGCCGATCATCGTCGGAATAAGCGGTACGAATACATCGCCAACGTCTACATTAAGTGCCGCTGCCGCCCGCGCAGTCGGCCCGCCCCAAGGCACCATGTTCGTTAAACTTACACTCATAACGGCAATAGCTGGTAAAATGAGCGGATTAATCTTTAGACGCTGATACAATGGAAAGAATGCAGACACGGTGATCATATAACTTGTCGTTCCATCTCCATCGAGCGATACAACAAGCGCCAAGGCAGCTGTACCCATGACAATTTTTGTCGGGTCCCCTTTAACCGCTTTCAAAATGCGATTTACAATTGGATCAAACAAGCCAGCATCAATCATAATACCGAAATATAGGATTGCGAATAATAACATAATCCCTGTTGGCGCTAAACTTGTAATCCCTTCCAGTGACATCTCCCCTAAGTCACCGGCATGCCCGGTCAGAACAGCAAAAACAGCCGGAATGATCATCAACGCAATGAGCGCAGAAAGCTTTTTAGTCATAATTAAGTACATGAATAGAAAAACCATCAAAAAACCCATTATTGCTAACATGCTCAAATCCCCCTCATCGTCTCCTGTAACACTTCCCCCAAACCCTAAGCAGCCATGTATACTATGTTACATCTATTGTATGCGCTTTCAAAAATAATTTCAATAGTTTTATTACTTTTTTAAGTAAGAAAAAGGGCCAGTGAGACACAATGGCTCCATTCCAGTAATCTCCCTTTAAAAAACAGGTATAACCACCTATGTATATTTGTTTTCAGCTTCCTAATCAGCTTGTACAGTATAACTCATTCATATTAAATAAGTTATACTATTGTACCCTCCTCATTATCATCTTTTAATAAAACCTATTAGTTGTTACCTTACAAATATTTTGTTCCTCTATTAAAATATTTGTCACCCAAACAAAACTCCCGCCACGTATACGACAATAGTAACTGTGATACTGCTAATGATTGTTGTTACGAGAACTGTCTGTGCTGCTAAGTCGGGATTATTGTTATATTCCAGTGCAAATATCGAGCTATTACGGGAAGTAGGGAATGAACTGGCGATAAACAGTGACTGCGCGACTGTCCCATCAAGTCCTAGCAGAAAAATGATTCCCAATGCGGCAGACGGTCCAATAAGTAGACGGGAAGCTGTACTTAAATAAAGCACTACATGCGGTTTTACCAGCTTGATCTGTGCAACTTGCGCACCCAGCGTAATCAAAGCGACGGCCAGGAAAGCATCTGCGATTGATTGGATCGGATTCCAAAGAAGATTGGGAATCTTAACATGTAACGCTGCACAAAGCACTCCCAAGATAATCGCATAGATCATTGGCAGGCGAATGAGTTCCTTTAAAATGGCATTGCCCTGGCTTTTGACGCTCACCATATTATAAAGCCCGTATGTAAAGGTGAGCAGATTTTGAAATACCATAACAATAAGCTGGATGGATACGCCGAGCGGATTTGATTGGAATACAAGCTGACTAACAGGAATACCGTAGTTGCCAGAGTTCATCAGTACCACACTATTTTTATAAGTGGCTGCAATCCCGCGATCCAGTTTCAGCAGCCTGCTTGTGATCTCTGTGAAGCTGATGGAAAACATCGTAAAGATGAGCAAAAATAAAATGATTTGCCCAAACACTGCTATCGGCATACTGCTTTGATACATATTGATAAAACCGTTCACCGGCAGAAAGCAATATGTCAGCAGCTTGGACAAGGTCCCCAGATGTAATGAGAATTTTCGCTGTAAGATGACACCAACGCCAAGCAGCAGCAATAAAGGCGCGATTACTTCCAAGAAAATAAGCGATAATACAGCCATAAGTCCCCTCCTCTTCTGAAAGCGGATTCATCTGTATTATACTGCTATCTTATTTAAATCTCTATAAAATCATTTTAAAAAAGCAGCCGCCAAATGGCGGCTACTTGCATTAAGCACGTTTCCGAAGCTTGTTGATTACAAAGAATATAACACCTGCAGCAATAGCGCCAGCTCCCGCTAGCATCCAGTTGAACACATTTGTACTAGTGTTCGGCAGGTGCTGTCCTTGCGGATCTTCCCCTGCATCTGTTGCTGCCGCAGCTGTTGGCACAGTCTCTTGCTCAGCTGCTTCTGTCTCGTCGGTCGTCGTTTCCGTATTTGTCTCTGTATTTACTTCTTCTGTTTGTTCTGGCTTTTGTTCGGTCTCACCAGCTACTTGTTCTTCACTCGCTGTTTCTTCCTCTGCCTGCTCAGGCGTTTCTGCTGTTTCTTCTTTCGTGTCTTCCGGCTTAGGATCCTCTTGAGCAGGGTCCTTTGGTTCTGTTACTGGCTGCTCTGTCTCTTCCTCCGGATCTGGCTGTACTTCTGGCTCTTCGCCAAGTGCATAAGCAACAATTGTACCAGACACTTCATGTGCTGCTAGAAGGAGTGGCTGACCTGTCGGGCTTTCGTCTCCTGCGATATATGTCAGGCCTTCTGGTGCGACATCGCCGCTCGCGCTATCGACTGCCGCTTCATCTCCTTGGTAATTCCGGCTTGTGAAATAAGTAGCAAATGTTGGACTAGTAGGATTCGATACATCATAAGCCATGATGCCGCCTGTACGCTCCAAACCGATAAACGCATACTTTTTGCCGTCTACATCACCGGTAATAACGGTCTCCGGCTCTGGCCCTTTATCGTCACTGCGGTTGTCCAGCTTATCTTCATCATTCGTTGTATTGAAATAGTCAGGAATTGCGACGGCTGTGATCTGCTCAAAATCCGAGCCGCTATCGTACACTTGCTCTAAGGAATCTGCATCCCAAACTGAGAAACCGCGTCCGCCATAAGCGTATACTGCTTCGTACTTGCCTTCCTCGTTTTTCGGAGCGACAATGCTTGTCTTGAGACGGCCTAGCTGCTCGTCTTCGAACAAACCGTTTTGGACAAGCGCATTCAGCTGCTCTTGCGTATAACCTTGGTAAAGATCTGCATTCAATTGATAAGCACCTTCTGCTGCCAAATCAGCTGCACGCGTTTCTTCTGAGAAGCCATCCCAATCCTGGCTGTCTCCTTCGTTGGCAGTAAGAATGTAGGTCTTCCCGCCAGAAGTGAAGCTTGTCATTCCATCTGGCATGTACATGCTCAGTACTGGCCAATTGCCGATAGCAATACCATCATCTTTATTGGAAGGATCAAGTCCTGCCCCTTCTCGCGAGAAGTCTTTATACCCTAAGCTTTTTACCGTCGTAAAACTGTTTGTTTCTAGATCCAGCTTGGCAATTGCATTGCTTTCCTGGATTGCAACATATGCATAACGATTGTTTTTATCAACCGTAATGTATTCTGGCTCTAAGTTCTCTGCATAAGAGGAGTTTTCCGGATCCGGATTTACTTTCCGTACATCAGGATCCACTATGTCATCAGTAAATTTTGCGGTTTCTGCTGATAAATTATCCGTGCCATTGGCAACAGTGATAATGCTGACAGAGCCTTCTGGATTGACCGTATAATCGCTGGAAGGTTCTCCTTCATTAGCAGCAAGTATCTTGGATCCGTCCGGCGTGAACGTTACCATATCGGGTAAAGCGCCCACTTCTACACTAGCCAATGTGTTTCCGTCTGTATCAAGCAGCACCACATGCCCTGGGTCTGTTTTCACTTGACTCGGCACAGCTACCGCAATATAGCTGCCATCAGGATGAATGGCTACGCTTGTAACATCAGAAGCACTAACGTTAAAAGACTCCAATGATACACGCTTTAACAGCGGAATTTCTGACTTCCCATCTTTTAATCCATTCAAATCAAGAATATCTAATGATTTAGCCGCGCCATTAACAGAAAAAGCACGTTTCGTGTTTGCATCGTACGCTACAATCTCCGTACCACCTTCCCCAGCTGCTGCACCACTCGTATAACGGCCGATTTGCTCAACCTGAAGCGCTTGTCCGGGATCTTGGCTGTACACTTTCAAATCATCTGCTGCATGCCCGGCAGCTGGTATAGCCAAAGTCGCTGCCGCCAGGGACATGGCCGTCATCTTCTTCCATCTATTCATTTTCATCAATGCCACCTCTATGTATTATGTATAGAACTCATCATAGCGAACTGCCTTGAAGTTACTGTTAACTTTGTCTAAATATCTTGTAATATCGCAGGAGAAAACAAAAAGGGATGCCATTTTATGGCATCCCTTGTCGCTATTCCTGTTATTCTCTCACTCTATCCGCTCATCTCCCCACCCCACGGAAGGACAAGCGGGAAAGACTGATTATCGCTGGTGTACCTTGAGCCCGAACTTTCTTAATGCAGAAAAAAGCAAAGCGGCCAATACACACGCAGTAATCCTGCATATCAAAATGCTTACGAAACCTGTATCCCATAAACCAACATACTGCTTAGTTAATATCATGGTTTAACTGTTTTGAACAACTTCGGTTAATTTCCCCGTTACTGCTACCCGCTGCTGACCAGAGAGTGTACAAGTAACCAACGTAATTTCTGGTTTGTCTTTATTATCCAGAATGTCGACTGCTTCCGGGTTGACGATTTCTACGCTGTCCACTTCGTAAACATAAGTTGCATCTTGATCTTGCAGCTTAATTTCTGCTCCTGGCTTCACGTCAGGAAGCTGCCGGAAGAATCGACCGTCGCGGTAGCCGCGATGACCAGCGATGGTGAAATTATCCTTCGCAGGGTCTTGGTCTGTTTTGATTTGCGTTAAGGCAACAGCTAAATTGTCTTCTGTTGTTTCATTGAGCACGTATTGCTCTAAATCAATCGAAGGAATTTCCAGCTTCATTGTTTCTTTTAATTCTTCTTCTGACCATTTCTTACTGCTCTCCCCCTCTGCTTGAGGGGCGTCACCGGCCTCGATACTCGCAAAAGCTTTCTCCAATTCCGTCACTTCTTTGGCATGCATCTTTTCCATGGTGAGGGGAGTGGCAACAAGTGCCACTCCAATCAGCAAAAAGACAATCCCTGTGATCAGTTTTCCTTTTTTCATCTTACTTCCTCTTTCTGACTGTCTGCGTACGGAAAGCATTCCAAATGAATGTTCCGCCTATACCGACAGAAAGGATACCAGCCAACCAAAGCATGGAAAGCAGCTGTTCTCCTGTTTGCGGCAAGCTAGCAGGCAATCCTTGCTGGTTATTCGCTGCCGGACGAGCGTTTGTTCCGCTGCTCGGTGTTATACCTGCAGCAGGTGTTACAGATGGTCCTGACGTCGGATTTTCTGTAACTGTACCAGTAGGTGTTTCGTTGTTTACAGGCTGCTCCGGATCTTTTGGTGTTTCACTGTTTGTTGGCTGCTCTGGTTCTTTTGGTTCTTCCGGTTTATCTGGAGCCGGCTCTAACACGTTCGTTGCCGTGACGACTGCTGGCTCTTTTTGTGCTGTCTCAATGGTAAACATGATCGGTGTATCATCTAGTTGGTAGCCAGCTGGCGCTTTTGTTTCGATAAACTGATAGTTTCCTGGCTTCAAGCCATCAACCTTAATCTGACCTTGCTCATCTGTGATGAGCTTTTCATTTACTACGTCACCTTTAGCATTAACCAGCTTGAATACTGCACCTTTCAATTTCTGTTCATCGTTGTCTGCATCGACTTTTTCAAGTACGACACTTCCTGTTGTCAGTTCATTAACAGCTGTCACTACTGCAGCTTCTTTTTGCCCTTTTTCTACCGTGACGTTAATAGCTTTGTCATCCAACTCATACCCTGCTGGTGCTTTTGTTTCCACAAATGTGTAAGAGCCTGGAGCTAAATCTTCCACGATAATACGCCCTTCTCCATCTGTGTGCAGCTGCTCTTTTACTGTATTTCCTTTCTCATCTAACAATTTAAATTCTGCATTTTCCAGATGAATCTCCGGATTGTCTTTGTCTACCTTAATCAGTGATACGATACCTGGCTGCAGTGTATTTTCTGCAGTGACAGTAAGGGCTGTTTGCTGTCCTTTTTCAATCGTGATAGCAATTGGTGTGTTATCCAGCACATAATTCTCTGGTGCGCTTGTTTCGATTAACTGGTAGTTACCTGGTTTCAAGTCGGTAATGGTCAGCAGACCATCACTGTTCGTTGTTAATCCTTCTTGCAATGTGTCACCGTTGCCGTCTACTAAACGGAAGACTGCATTTGCAAGTTTCACATTGTTATCCACGCTGTCGACTTTCTTCAACTGAACTGCTCCCGTAGAAAGCTCGTTTTGAAGCTGGACGACTGCTGTTTCTTGCTGGCTGCGTTCAATTGTTACTGGTTTTGCTGCCGGGTCTAGATCGTAGCCAAATGGAGCTTTTGTTTCTTTGATTAGATAGTTGCCTGGAACTAGATCTTTGAAAACAAGTTTTCCTTCTTTATTTGTTGTACCAGACGCAACCTTTTCTCCTTCAGCTGTCAGTAAGTCGAATGAAGCTCCTTCAAGGCCTAGCTTCTCATCGGCGCTGTCGAGCTTAACAATTTCCAAAGATCCTTTTTTCAGATCATTTTCCGCTGTAAGTGTTACTTTTTCTTGCTGACTTCTTTCAATTACAAACCGGATTGGTGTTTGATCTGTTACAAAGTCTGCCGGTGCTGCGGTCTCAACAAATTGATAGTTTCCTGGTGCCAGATTATCAACCGTAATGCTGCCTGATTCGTCTGTCTTCAAGTCTGCTTGGATTACTTTGCCATCCTGATCTTGCAGTTCGAAAACAGCTCCTGCCAGCTTCTCTCCACTATCATGCCCATTGATTTTCGTTAATTCCACACTACCTGGAATTAGTTTGTTTGCTGCAGACACAACGAGCTGCTCTTGCTGGTTCTTGCTAATTTCAAAGTCGATTGGCTTTTCGTTGAGCACATAATCGGCTGGTGCTTGTGTTTCGATAAACTGATAGGCTCCTGGTTTCAGGTCTTCAACAACAATTCTGCCGTTCTCATCTGTTGTCAGCTTTTCTTCAACCGTGTTGCCTTTACTGTCTACTAGTTTGAATACAGCGCCTGCTAGTGTGATTGTTTCATCCACACTATCTTTCTTCTCCAAAACGACACTTCCCGGAATCAGCTCATTCTCGGCACGCACAATAGCTGCTTCCTTTTGACTGCGCGTTACTTCAACGTCAATTGGTGTTTCATCTAGCACATAGTTTTCTGGTGCTTTTGTTTCGATGAATTGATACTTTCCTGGTGCCAGGTTCGAAACGATAATGCGACCATCCAAATCGGTAACCAGCTTTTCTTGTATCGTTGTACCTGCTGCATCGACTAATTTGTATTCCGCTCCTGCCAGCGGCACACCTTCATTGTCTTTGTCTACTTTAATCAAGGATACAGCACCTGGTGTAAGTGTATTTTCCACTTCCACTGTCGAAATCACTTGCTGTCCTTTGTCAATTGTAAAGATGATTGGCGTGTCATTCAGCACGTAATCTGCTGGTGCTTTTGTTTCTACTAGCTGATAATCGCCTGGCTTCAAGTTTGCGATTGCCAGCTCACCAGCTTCGTTTGTTGTTAAACCGGTTTGAAGAACTTTTCCGTTCTCATCTTGCAGCGTAAATTCTGCTCCTGTTAAGCCAATTGTGTTTTCTTCACTGTCGACTTTCTTCAATAGAATAGATCCTGTTGTCAGTTCGTCGACTTGCTGTTTTGTTACTGTTTCTTTTTGGCTGCGTTCTACTGTAACTGGAATCGGTGTACTATCCACGTCATAGCCGAAAGGTGCTTTCGTTTCCACGATCACATACTCACCTGGCAGCAGATTGTTAAAACGAAGAGTTCCTGTTTCATCTGTCTTGCCAGACTCAACGGTTACCCCGTCAGGTGTGCGAAGCTCGTATTCTGCTCCTTCCAAGCCTTTCGCTGTGTCATCTTCTCCAACCTTCTTAATTTCTGCAGCGCCTCGTTTTAATTCATTCGTCGCTGTTACAGCCACTGTTTTTTCCTGGCTGCGCGCCACTTCGACTATAATTGGTGTGCTATCCAAAACAAAGTGTTCTGGTGCTTTTACCTCTTCAAATTGATACGTACCTGGCGCCAAATCTTTTACAGCTATTTTGCCATCTTCATCTGTAATCAGATTGTCTCTTACGATAGTGCCTGCTGCATCCTTCAGCACGTACACTGCACCCGCTAAAGCTTCTTCTGAATTGTGTTTGTTCACTTTCTTCAGTTCCGCTGAACCTGGCGTTAACGTGTTTGTCTGCTGGATGACAAGTGCTTCTTTCTGACTCTTGTCTACCGTAAAGTTAATTGGTTCTTTGTCTAATTCGTAATCTTTTGGAGCTGTTACTTCAATAAATTGATAGTTGCCTGGCTTCAGATTTTCTACTACAATGCGTCCGTCATTGCCAGTTTTCAATTCTTTCTCGATAACGTCGCCTTTGCTGTTTACAAGCTGGAAGACTGCTCCTTCCAGTTTGATGCTGTGATCAGCGCTGTCCACTTTCTCTAAAACAACACTTCCTGGGATGAGCGCATTTGTCGCTGTCACGACAGCTGCTGCCTTCTGTCCTTTTTCCACTGTTACTTCTATTGGCGTGTCGTCAAGCTGATAGTGTTCAGGTGCTTTTGTTTCTACAAAGGTGTACGTTCCTGGAGCTAAATCCTCCACTACAATTTGCCCTGCTTCATTTGTAACCAGTTTCTCTTTTACTACGTCACCTTTCGCATCCAGCAGCTTGAACTCTGCTCCAGCCAGCTTCACGCTGTCATCATCTTCGTCCGTCTTAACCAACGAGACTGCTCCTGGCGTCAATGTGTTCGTTGCTGTTACTTCTTCAGCAGCGAGTTGTCCGCGTTCGATCGTGAATGGAAGTTTTTCATCATGCAGCTCATAATTTGCTGGTGCTTTTGTTTCTTGGAAATAATATTTACCTGGATGCAAGTCAGCAACAATCAGTTTACCGTCTGCATCTGTTTTAAGACCTTCTTTAACTAGGTCACCATTCTCATGATAAAGCGCAAATTCTGCTTCAGCCAAGACTGTGCCGTCCTTGTCATCGACTTTTGTCAGGATTACTTCTCCTGGTGTTAGCTTATTGCTGATTTCACGTTCTACTTGAATTTTTTCTTCATTGCTTTTTTCAATCGTAAACTGTATTGGTGCAGCATCTACTTGGTAACCGTTTGGTGCCGCTGTTTCAACAAGTTGGTAGTTGCCCGGTGCTAGCTGGTCAACTAGCAGTACACCTGCAGCATTGGTTGTCAGGCCTTCTCGTAGTGTCTCTCCGTCTGCTGTTTGCAGTTCAAAGACTGCGCCTTCCAGTAGACTCTCTTTCTGATTAGCATCCACTTTGGTTAGTTTAATGCTGCCCGTTATTAATTTGTTTTCAATCGTACCTAAATCGACTTGCGCTTCCTTATTTGGATCAATTGTAAACTTATGCACTGTTTGATCTAGCTGATAAAATTCTGGTGCTTTTGTTTCGACGATTGTATAGGTGCCTGGACGAAGGTCTGTCACTTCTACCAAACCATTCTCGTCGCTTGTGATGCCTTCTCTTACTGCGTTTCCATCAGCATCTTTTACCGCAAAGACTGCACCTTGCAGCGGATCGCCCGCCTGATCTGTCTTTTGCAGTTTAACGCTGCCTCTTTTAATTGTGTTGTCCTTGGTAACCTCCGTCACCCACGTTTGATTTTCCTGGATATTGAAATACACAGGATCTGCATTCAATTCATACAAATCTGGTGCTGCTGTTTCAATCCAGCGATATTCGCCAGCCTCCAAATCTTTGACAGAAATAATTCCGTCTTCATTTGTTGTGAGATCTTTTTGGCTTTGCTGCCATTCTCCATCGATTTGCTGCTGAAGTTCAAATACAGCACCTGCGATAGGTTTGCCTGTTTCAGCATCTTTTTTCGTTATTTGTGCATCGCGCGTCATTTCTTTATTTTCAATCGTAACTTTGGATTCGCCGTCTACGGTTACTTTTTGTGTATCCTGGATACCTACTACATAACCTTCTGGCGCTTTATCTTCTTTTAACAGATAGTCATCGTATAAAAGGTTTTTGAAAACGGCTTTGCCATCTTCGCCTGTTGTCACACTGCGAATTGCAATTTCACCTGCGCTATCGTACAACGTGAAGGTTGCACCCGCTAGCGGATCACCTGTAGCTGCATCCACTTTGGAAACTTCCAAACTGCCGTATTCGCCTGATCCAGAACCACTGCCTCCGCTCTTACGTACAATAATAGTCTTACCTGACTCTACTTGTTCCGTTGTAATATTCTTGCCTGAGAAAGTAGCTTTATTGCTGATAGATTCACCATTTGCTGCATTGATATACGATTGGTATTCCAACATGTAAGCACGATCGATATCTTTTAGGAAAGATAATACGAACGTTTGGCTTCCATCTTCAGCAGTCTGAATATCCAGCTTGTAGTCTTCTTTTGAAACTTCTTCTCCTTTTGTAAGGTTGCCATTTTCTGCAACATTCGTAGCGTAAAGCTTGAAGCTGTCTTCTAACAGTATTTGGTTTGCTTGCTGTTCATCTGTTATTTTTGCTTCGGTCACATGGGATTGCCCTTTATTAATATCAATCTTCCAATTAATTACATTCCCGTTTTGAGACCCACTTTTTACGTTATAGCTGCCCCCATTATGAACGGAAACATGTGCATCCAAGTTGATAGGCTCCAGACCATCGCTTGTCAGCGTTGCAGTGTTATTGTAGCGGTTCTCGATCAATTCTCCAGCAAGACTGGTCTTGTATTCAATCCAGTATGGTTTGTTGCTGTCTTCTAAGAATCTCACTTTGAATCCGGGCTCACCTTTTTCATTGGCAACCGTCTCAACAACATAATCTTTTCCTTCTTCTAATGGCGTTTCACCCTTTTTAACGCCATCCCACCAGCCGAAAAGCTCCATGTCATACACTTTTAGCGAGCCTTCTACAAGGTTTTGCTGGCCTTGGATATAGTCGGTTACGATGATGTTCTTTAAATCTTTTAAGTCGTAATTGACACCGACATTCCATGTAATTTCTTTCGTTACAGCATTGTAAGACCCATTCTTGAAGCCGTTATTTTTTGTATAGTTATCCGGACTAAATTGTGCGGAAGCTTCTTTTGTCTGCTCCTTGTTCCATTCGTCCGTCCAGTCTAGCAGTACATTATTTTTAAATACTTTCTGTTCTCCTAAGCTGTCATAATCAAAATCAGTTGTATACGTGATTTTATAAGGTGTCTCAATCTGATTGTTGAATTTAACTGTAAATCCATCTGGTGTTACGGTTAGTTCATAATCTTCCCCTTTGGATAACACGGTGCCGCTGGCAGTATCCACGATTTTAAACGTATCCTCTTGCATCGTAAGTCCCTTATTTGGATACGTGTCCGTAATGACCACATTTTTCATTACATGTGAATCTTTATTAAAGTCAATAACCCAGTTACTTGTTTTGTTCTGGTAGTTTACGTTAGGAACACCCTTGGACAGCACTTGCTGACTGACTCCCCGATCTGCGCCCTCTTCGTAATCCCCAGTTGTTACGGTATTGTTGATATTACCGTCATCTAATACGCGTCCATCTGCTTTCGTTTGATACGTAATCTTATAGGCGTTTTGAATGTCTTCTCTAAATTGAAGTTGGAAGCCGTGCTTTTTATCAGCGGCTGGCGCATCTTCTACAAGATAGTTATGAACCTCTTCTGCATTAACTTCTTCTCCGTTCTCTCCAATCGTAATTCTTTCTACTTTCACAGAGTCAGAAATCAACGACTGACTTTCATCAAACAAATCAGTCAACAGAGCATCCTGCTGCTGGATCGTTTTTTCGTTATAGTTGTATTTCACTTCCCAAGTAATAATCTGCTTTGCTGCATCATAATGGGTGCTGCGCTTCTCCAGCGGCTTGCCGCGGGTAACGCCAACAGAAGCTTGAGCAGACAAGTCCTCTATATTGGAACCTGTTAGTACAGCAGTGTTTGAATAGCTAGTGCCTTCCGCGTCCGTAATGTCTGATGTAAATTCAACGCGATAAGCATCTTTCAGCTGGCCAAAATGAATGCTGAATGGTTCTTCTTGCACCTGGTAATTGGATGGATCTACAAGTTCTCCTTGCTTAACCGTTCCATCAAGCTGGACGTCGAGTTTATACACCTTAATGGTATCCGGCTGCAGCTGCTGGTTTTCTTGAAGCGGATCATTCAGCACTGCATCCTCAATTGACTCCAACTGTTTATTGAAATCTACCGTCCATGTAATTTCTTTGGCATTATAGCCGCGGTCGGTTTTGCCGGCTTTATCAATTGCATTACCTGGCTTCGGTGCAAATTTTACAGGAATGACTTCCACATCTTCTTCTTTTATGTTAAAGATAATTTCCTGTTCAACACTTCCCTCAATCTCTTCCTTGAATTCTGTCCACAAATGCAGTGTCCCTTTTACATTGGACAGCTTACTGATGTTGTCATTGAAAGTCATCACGACCGTGCCATCCATTTTCATGATATAAGACCCGACACTATCGTTTCCAAATACTAGCTGACCGTCAACATCATTATGAAGTTTGAAGTAATCCGGCAGGTTGAAGGTAAATGTGGACCCTTCCCCATATGAATGGCCATTTTGCAATGCCCATTCCATATCAATCGTGACTGCTTCTCCTAATGCTGGCTGGTTATCGGGGTTTTCATTGGCATCAATGATATTCCCATCTTCGTCTTTCAAGACAATACTTGTAATGATGTTTTCTTCAATTTCACCAGTTTTGCGTTCCGCCTCTTCTGGTGCTAGTTCTTCTGCTTTCTCTTCATCTGTTTCTTCTTTTTTCGCTTCTGTTACCTCGTCAGTTTTCTCTTCTCCTGCTTTAGGTGTTTCTTCTTTCGCAGGCTCTTTTATTTCTTCTGTCTCATCAACTGGTTGTTCTTCTTCTCCCGTTGGAGGTTCACCATCAACTGGTTTTCCTCCCGCTGTATTCTCTTCACCTGTTTGTTCTGGATCAGCAGGTTTTTCTGCCGATACATCATCTGCAGGTGTTTCTTCTGTTTGTTCTTCTTCCGTTGCTGGTTCCGTTGGCGTTTGCTCTTTCTCAGCTGGTACCGTCAAATAAAATGGCACAAGCTGCACGTTACTTCCGACAACGAAAGTTAGTTCTACTTGATCTTCTTCGCTTTCTTGTACTGCTTGATTGCTGCTAAATGGAATTTCTACTGTACCTTTAGCAGGTTCTTGCTCCTCATTCGTAAATTGGAAAGATAAAACGCCATCCTTCAGGCTATACCTTCCTACTTCTTTGTTCGCTTCATTTACTAGAATGGAAGAATCCACTGTCTCAAAATCCAGCTGTTCTGGCAATGTAATCTGGTATGTATCTTCATCTGATGTGTGCTGGGTTTTGTTCCAATTCACTTTCAGTTTCAGTTTCGCATCTCTGTCTGCGCGGTGATCTGGACTGTTCTTGCTGTCCTCATGATCAGTCAACTCAATTTCTGCTTGAAATGGCTCAGCATCTGTTCCTTCTGCAAAAACCTGAGCTGTTCCGAGCGAACCGGATAACACCGTTTGCATAAGCAGAATCATAATCAGCAACATTACAGAAATTTTTTTCTTCACTGCATCGTTCTCCTTTGCGCTTTTCTAGTCTTTGAATCCTGAACTCAAAGCTTTCCTCACATTAGCAAAGCTTTCTGAACAAAAACTGTACATTTTATCCAGAAATGCACGGAAATAGACCTGCAAAGATTGTCGAACGGCAAAAAATCTTCCAAAATTAGGACGCTTATATAGTAAAAATTGTTATAATACAGCTAGGAAAACTACATGCGGGAGGCTTGATTATGAAAGTGATGTTAGTTGATGATGAGCCGCTGGCACTGCAATTTTTAGAATCACAGTTACATAGCATTGGGGACTTTACGATTGTTGGTGCTTATGACTCCACGCGGGGACTAACAAAAAAAATTATAGAGAAGCAGCCAGAGCTGCTTTTTTTAGATATAAAGATTGGCGCAGTAAATGGTGTCGAGCTGGCATCCACGATACAAGAAGTGAAACCGGACCTTCCGATTGTCTTTGTAACGGGGTTTCATGAATACGCTGTTCAAGCATTCGAGTTAAATGCGCTGGATTATATTGTGAAGCCGATACAAAAAGATAGATTAATCAAAACAATCCAACGGTTGCGACAGGATGAAATAAACGAAAATACATCCGAGGCACCTATTCAAATTATGTGCATGCCTACTTTACAGTTCATTCAGAATAACGCGTCGATACCTGTCCACTGGCGGACGTCCAAGGCAAAAGAAATATTCTGTTATTTGCTTCATCATGCAGGAAAGCCTGTGCGTAAGGATATTCTTATCGATGAATTTTGGGGAGAGTCGGAACTAGTTAAATCAACTACCCAGCTGTATTCCACCATCTATGTAATCCGGAAAACATTAGCCGCATCGCTGCCTTCTTTGTCCTTAACCAGCAAGGATCAGTGCTACCAGCTTCATATAGGAGATACAAAAATTGATGCAGAAGTATGGGAGAATCAATTGCATCAATTGCCGCCTTTGCAGCAGGATTCTCTGCCTAGCTACCAAGCATTTCTGCGAGAGTACAAAGGCGATTACTTCGCTACCGAGGGTTATGAATGGGCGGAAACGAAACAAAGATATTTACGGGAGTCCTGGTATAAGACCGCTGCTCAAACAGGAAAATGTCTCGAGGAACTGCAGATGATTGAGGATGCGCTTTCTCTATACTTAATCATGCAAGCACATTTCCCGTATATTTCACATAGTTATCACCGCATATTGCATCTGTATAGTGCATTAGGGGAGTGCGGTGAAGTAATGAATCAATATGAACGACTAAAAATCATGCTGGCCGAGGAATACGGAGTCAATCCCGATTCAGACATAACAGAATGGTATGAATCATGGAGAATGCAGCATATGTAGCAGCATACAGGAGGAATAATATGAGAAGGAGAACAAAGCTGCTCATTATTTTATCTTTTGCCATCCTGCTGACTTTGGGCAGATTTGTCTGGTATCACTTTCAGACACCGGCCATACAGCCGACGGCAGCAGAAGGACAGTTGGATGCACGAAAAATTGATTTCTCCACCAGCCATTCAATTGAATTGAATGGCGATTGGAAAATAACAGATGCGGGAGCTTCCGGCACATATGGCCAGCTCCCAGCATACATGGAATCGCGTGCAATCGGTGCTTATGAATTAGCCATACAAACAGGAGACAGCGCAGCACAATACGCCCTCTCCATACGGGCACTTTACGCTGACGTTACAGTGTTTGCTAATGACAAGCTCGTCTATCAAACACCCAATTTCCATCAAGGACCCGCTACTCCTATCGCTATTACCGATTTGGAAGCAGATAAAGACGGATATATACGGCTGCATGTGCGGTTCCATGCATTTCATGGAAATGACCATGCGAAAGCAATGATTGATACAAAATTTGGTTCCAGCAAGCAAATCCAGAAAGAAACATTTTTAGCTGCAGGTGTCCAATTTTTTGTTGGTGCAATTCTGTTTATCCATGCTGTCTATGCCTTTGTCCTTTATTTGATGAGACCAAAGAAAATAGGCACGTTATATTTCTCCATTGCTGTTCTATTGACCGGTATAGCTGTTGTTGCTTCTGATTACAATGCATTCGGATATGTAATCAATTTGTCTCACAACTGGCATGTGCGGATTGTCTATTTTAGTTATATTGGGTTGAGTTTCTTCTTTTTGCTGTTTGCCGTAGTCACGTTCACGAACGCGGCAAACAAGTGGCCATTCCGCATACTTTCTTTGTTGTATGCGGCTTACCTAGTCTATATCCTTTCGGCACCAATCGATCTTGTACGATATGTGCTCGGTATCGGTATTTCTTTAGTGATCGCTTTCTCCATTGTATGCTGGATTCTGCTCCGAACGGTTATTACTACCGGGGAAAGAGCGCTGCCTCTGTTTCTAGCAGGTGCTGCCGCTGTCTCACACGTAGCTTGGAGCGTTTTTGTCGCAAACCTTCCTTTCATTGATAACGCATTGCAAGCAGCAATTAAAAGCGGCTTCTATCCATTCGATATTACCGTTGCTTTCGTTTGTTTCTGCAGCTTTTGGTTCATCCGTTTTTTCCAGACAGAAACAGAAAACGAACGATATATTGAACAACTGGAATTGGAACAAAAGCGGAAAGACCAGTTCCTGGCGAACACGTCGCATGAGTTGCGAACACCGCTTCATGGAATGATGAACATGGCCCAAAGTGTAATCGACCAGGAAAGTAAGCTGAACAAACAAAGCAAATACAAGCTGCAGCTGATTCAGACAATCAGCCGGAAGATGTCTTATCTTTTGAATGATTTAATTGATGTAACCCAGATGAAGCAAAATCAGCTGCGTCTAGTACCTGCAGCTATGCAAATTGAGCCTCTTCTTATTGGAACTGTAGACATGCTTCGTTTCATGGCTGAGGAAAAACACGTGGAGATTCATGTAGACATGCCAGAGTCACTTCCTTGTGTTTATGCTGACGAACACCGTGTTACACAAATTGTGACTAATATGCTTCACAATGCCTTAAAATTTACACCAGAAGGCAGCATTCGTTTGGTTGTCTCAGCGGATGAGAAACAGCTTTATGTAAAAGTGATTGATACGGGAATTGGGATAGATAAGCATAAGCAAGCACGTATTTTTATTCCTTATGAAAAGGGAGATAATGTAATTTCGGAGAGTGAAGGCATCGGTCTTGGTCTCGGTATTAGTAAACAGCTGGCTGAAATGCATGGCGGAACTCTGACCGTCGAATCCGAGTTAAATAAAGGTTCTGTCTTTACATTGTCTCTGCCATTGGCGGCTGATCAGACAGTCAGCTCTACCTCCAGTAGGACGGCCTATGAGGAAGCTGCCTCTGCGGCTGCAGAAAGAATAGAACCAGATTTAGCAAGAACAGCTGGCCGCCGTATTTTAGCAATAGATGATGATGCGGTTAACTTGATGGTCTTAAAACAAGCATTGGAACCAAATGGCTATCATATTCACACGGTTTCCTCTCCAACAGCATTTTTGGAGTGCTTAACAAAAGAACAGTATGATCTGCTGATCATTGATGTGATGATGCCAAAGATGTCTGGTTTCCGATTGACAGAAATCGTTCGGCAAACATACAGTCTGACAGAATTGCCAATTTTACTGCTCACAGCTCGCTCTCAAGCGACGGATGCGTATGCAGGTTTTCGTGCTGGTGCCAATGAGTACGTTACCAAACCGATTGACATGTTAGAACTGAAGACTCGAATCAACTCCTTGTTGGAGCTAAAAGGCTCCATCGAAGATCGCTTGCGTATGGAAGCGGCATGGCTGCAAGCCCAGATTCATCCGCACTTCCTTTTTAATACGTTAAATACAATCGCGTCATTAAGCACAATTGATACAGACCGTATGCTGCGACTGATTCAGGAATTCGGCAATTACTTGCAGTCCAGCTTTAATGGAAAGAATATATCCAGCTGTATTCCATTAGAAGAAGAACTGGACTTAGTCCGCTCCTATCTGTATATCCAGCAAGAACGTTTTGGCAGACGACTTCAAGTGAAGTGGCATATCGATCGACATGTGCAATTCCGTATTCCTCCTCTCACGCTGCAGCCTTTAGTGGAAAACGCCGTAATTCATGGACTGCAAACAAAAGAGGATGGAGGCACCATTTTCATCGAGATTTTTAAAGAGAATTCAACAGCGGTTATCTTCATTAAAGACGACGGCGTTGGAATACCTTCTGCTAAACTGCAGCATTTATCTGTAGCCAGTGAACAAAAAGATAGTATTGGCTTGCTTAATACACATACACGTCTGCAAAAAATGAATGGAGCTGGATTGCTAGTATGCAGTGAGGAAGGGGCAGGCACAACGATTCAAATTCGCCTTCCGATACCTAGAAAAAACAACGAAGACCAGCAGCCCTGATTGCAGGGAAGCTGGTCTTCTCTTCATTTCAATTTCTCCGGTAAACTGTGGATGGAAGCAATCAGCGTATTTAATTTATTTTCAATCCGGTGCATCAGATAAAAGGTCACTGCCGCCGGAAAGCCAAATTCTTTTATGATTGCAAGCCATGGTTCCATCAGAACCGCCTCCTCTCCTTATTAGAAAAGGGGTGCAGCTTCCAAAAGCTGCACCCCTTCGTATCAGAATATTTCTTGGACAGTGCGATCAACGATGCGGGCGCCCTTTTTCGAAACCAATAACCCACCGCTTGATGTGATGACATTTTGGGCTAAAATCGTGTCCATTGCCTCATTGATGAGTGCTTCATCCGCTGGTTCTACCGGCTGCTCTAAGCTGATTGTTACCGTTCTGCCCATCTCATTCAAAAACTGCAAGTCCAGTTTCTTCATACTTTCCTGCCTCCTTCATTTGTCGAATTACGTATTACGCAAAGTGGATTGATCGTTTTTCTCAACTGTATACAATTCACGCTGCTGCAGCGGCACTAAAGCCCCAGTGAATGCGTACAGCTCCTCTGGTGTTGCATCCAAACGAACGTTGTTAAAAGATTTTGTTTTATATTTGTCTTTGCCTGTTTCCGCATCTACTCCATCGTTTAGCACGATGCTGAGTCGCGTTTTCGTATGGGATGATGTAACTGCCATGTCTCTCGCCTCCTTTCACCCCTATAATCGGCAATCCCGATAAAAAAGTGTGGAAAAAGTTTAGAAAAATGACTGGAATAGCTGCAGAATCCGCATGAGGGCAGGCTCTGCTTGTAATCTAATAGTAATTTTACGTCGATTGGCTTTCATAGTACAATAAGGGATAGCGTATATGACTTTAGGCACCATTTTCCAATAACAGAAAACGAATAAATATACAGATACATTCAATAAAGGAGCTTAATTATGTCAAGAAGGTCACCCTATCAATCTCAGCCTCCCAGGCGAAAAGTAAAGAAGAAACTCAAAAAAAAGCGAATTCTAATGCTCATACTCCTCCCGATTTTAATTCTGGGAGCTGGCGGCGCAGCTTATGCGACACACTTGTACAATTCTGCTGCCAATGCCATTGAAAAATCGCATGTCGCCGATGCTCGGGAAAAATCCAACTTACGTGACGCAGCAGTCGACCCTGTTGAAGATAATGTTTCGATTTTATTTATGGGAGTGGACGACAGCGACACAAGAGATCAGTCTAATGCTCGTTCGGACGCCATGATTCTGGCTACCTTCAACAAAGATGAGCATAGTGTAGACTTGCTAAGCATTCCGCGCGACTCGTACGTGTACGTCCCAGAAGTGGACAGAAAGACGAAAATCACGCATGCACACGCTTATGGCGGCGCACAAGCCAGCGTTGAAACAGTAGAAAACTTCCTTAATGTTCCGGTCGATTATTATGCCGAAATTAACTTCAATGCCTTTATGGACATCATTGATACACTTGGCGGAATTGAAGTAGAAGTACCTTATGAGCTGTACGAGCAAAACTCAAAAGACCAGAAAAATGCCATCCACTTAGAGGAAGGATTACAGGAACTCAATGGCGAAGAAGCACTCGCGCTTGCACGTACCCGCCACTACGACAATGACATCGAACGCGGAAAACGTCAGCAGGAGATCATTAAAGCAATGATCAGCAAAGCCTCCTCGGCAAGTTCTATCTTTAAATATGATGATTTAATTCAAGATGTTGGGGACAACCTAACAACGAGCTTAACATTCGATCAAATTAAGAGCTTTATCTCATATGGGACAAGTAACGAATTGACAATTAATACGCTGAATCTTGATGGTACTGGCGGCAAGCTCTCCGATGGCATTTGGTATTACCAAGTCGACCCGACATCTCTAGCTGATGCACAGAAAGAGCTGCGGGAACATCTTGGTTTATCGGCAGAAATAGACACAGATAGCGTCGAAACGGACAGCAGCGGTGTTTATGACAGTACAGGGACGACTGACTCTACTGGAAGCAACGGTTCTGCTGGATACACGGAGAGCAGCACAGAAACTGATTCAACTTATGACAGTACTGGTACGACCGACTCTACTGGAAGCAGCAGTTCTGATGAATATACGGAGAGCAGTACAGAAACCAACTCGACTTATGGCAGTACAGGCACTACCGACTCCTCCGAAACCAATGGGTCTGCTGGGTACACAGAGAGCAGCACCGAAACCGGCTCAACTTATGACAGCACTGACTCTTCCAGTTCTTACGATAGCACGAGTCAACCATATGGCACGTCAGAAAGCACGACAACCCCATAAACTAATAAAACTGCCACCTCATTCTGGGTGGCAGTTCCTTTTGTCCGTCAGCTTCAAATGTAAAGGCAATGTAAAATAAAATTGTTTTCTAGCATTGTTGCTAGTATAATTTAAGAGGTCTGAACAAAAAGAACATCCTAGCAGGAAGGACGCTTTTATGAAATCAGCAATTACTGTTCTAAAAGAACAACTCAAGCATTTTAATCTCATTCGACGCATTTCACTTTATGAATTAAGAAATAACAATAGTGCTAACTATCTTGGATTGGCTTGGGAGATTATCAGTCCGCTCATTCAAATTGCGATTTATTGGCTTGTTTTTGGTTATTTGATAAGCGGCGGTGATGGACGACAAATACCAAATCCATCTGGCGGTAAAGATCTTCAATTTTTCCCTTGGCTTGTTTCCGGTTTAATTATTTGGATGTTTTTCCAGCCGGCCGCAACGCAAGGTGCTAAATCGATTTATTCAAGACTGCGCTTGCTGTCAAAAATGAATTTTCCAATGAGTGTTATCCCGAATATCACTATTTTTTCGAAACTATATCCGCATTTAATTCTTGTCGTTTTGACAATTGTACTTATGCAAATAACGGGATATCCTATTAGTATCTATATCATTCAGCTACCATATTTTATTATAGCTACGCTCGCATTTACGTATGCATTTGTATTGTTAATGACAACCTTAACTACGCTTATACGAGATATTCAATTATTGCTGCAAGCAACGCTACGAATGGTGTTGTACTTAACACCAATTTTGTGGATTTCACAGAAACTCCCTGATTTCTTGATGTTAATTATGAAACTAAATCCGCTTTACTATCTTGTAGAAGGCTATCGCGCAGCCTTAATGGGACAGCATGGCTGGTACATCGTTGAATCGTGGGAATATACGATTTATTTCTGGGTTGTTACTGCGATCTTGTTTATGATTGGTTCTGCCCTTCATATCCGTTTCAGAAGACATTTTATCGACTTTCTCTAATTAGAAAGGGATTTTTATGGATAAATCAATTATTGTTGAAAATGTAAGTAAAAAATATAAACTATATAGCAAAGGCTCTGACCGCATTAAGGATATCATCTTCCCAAAAGAATACGGGGAAGATTTTTATGCCTTGCGTAACGTTAGCTTTACAGCTGAAAAAGGGGACGTTGTTGGATTTATCGGGATTAATGGCTCCGGTAAATCCACGCTTTCCAATATCATTGCAGGTATTGTTCCGGAAACGAATGGTTCCGTTACCTTAAACGGTGAAGCAGCGCTTATCGCTGTTTCTGCCGGTTTGAAAGGCGACTTAACAGGGAGACAAAACATCGAACTGAAGTGCCTCATGCTTGGGCTTAATAAGAAAGAAATTGCAGAGCTTGAACCAAAGATTATCGAATTCGCCGAGCTGGAGAAGTTTATTGACCAGCCAGTGAAGAATTATTCCAGCGGGATGAAATCGCGACTTGGTTTCTCTATTTCCGTCAATATTGATCCTGACATCTTAATCATTGATGAAGCTCTCTCTGTTGGAGACAAAGCTTTCGCTGAGAAAAGTCTTGCTAAAATGCATGAATTCAAAGATCGAGGCAAGACAATGGTTTTTGTCAGTCACTCTCTTGGACAAATGAAACAATTCTGCGATAAGATTCTTTGGCTGGAATATGGACAGGTGCGGGAGTATGGCTCGATTGATGAGGTAATTCCGAAGTACGATCAGTTTTTAAACGAATTTAAGAAGATGTCGAAGCAAGAAAAAGAAGCATACCGTGAACGTGCTATTTCCGGCTCAGCTAACTAAAAAAGATCGAAAGGCAGTCATTGCCTTTCGATCTTTTTATTTTCGAATCATAATACGGAACATAAACTCGAATGCTTTTAGAATTCGTTTCCAGCGAAATGGCTGCTTAATTAAGCGATAAAGCCATTCCAAATTAAGTTTAATCCATGCTCTTGGAGCTCGTTTTACTTCTCCAGCTAGTATGTCAAACACACCGCCTACTCCCATAAATACACCCTTTTCAAACAGATGAAGATGTGCGGCGATAAAGTTTTCCTGTCTTGGGAATCCCATTGCCACAAAGATAAGATCGGGTTTCGCTGCTGCAACTTGTTTTGCTATTTCTTCATCATTGTTAAAATATCCATGATGACTTCCCGCAATCCGAATACCGGGGTATGAATTACGAACACGGCTTACAGCCCGATCATTCGCCTCTTGCTGTGCGCCAAGAAAGTAGCAGCTCAAGTTATGCTTCTCAGCGTAGCTAAGCAGCTTAAACATGAGATCAAACCCTGTCACGCGCTCTTCAATTGGATTACCGAGAATCTTTGAAGCTTTAACGATGCCTGCTCCGTCTGGGATAATATAGTCAGCGCTCTTCACGCTCTTTTTATATATTGCATCTACTCTCGTCTGCATGACAATTTCAGGGTTAGCTGTCACGATATATGTTCGTTTGTTCGCATTTATACGCGGATAAAGATGTTGCTGCAATAGTTCGTTTTCTGTTAATTTATTGAAAGGAATATCCATTATTTCTACGATTTCTTGATTTGACACGCTTGTAACAACCTTTCAAGATCAAACCATCAGGTTGGAATCTTCGTTTGATAGACTTACCCATTATGCCACGAAAATAAAAACTTTACAATTATTCACATAGAATTTACACAAATAGAAAACAGCCGGTAATATACCGGCTGTTTCTGTTTATTTACGGCCGAAACCGAAAAACGAGCGTTTCTTTTCTTTATGCTGGTTGTTTTCGTCTGGTGTATAAGTCTGTCCAAACATTTCTATCCAATCTTTGCGGAAGCTCTCTTCACTAAATCGATCTGTCACTTCAACAGCCCGTTCCGATAACCGATCACGCAGTTTCGTATCACGCATAATGTCAACCACTTTGTCAGCGAGAGCCTTTTGGTCACCTTTTTTGACAAGATAACCATCTACGTCATTTCTTATAATATCCTTTGGACCGTACTTGATATCATAAGCAACAGCTGGCGTACCAGCTGCAAGTGTTTCCGTAAGAATCATACCGAAGCCTTCAAAATCGGACGTGAGAATGGTACAAGCAGCTGATTGATAAGATGCTGCTGCATTTGAAGAGAAACCTAATAGTTTCACATTCCTCTCTAAACCAAGCTGCTTGATTTGCTTCTTCAGCTCATCTTCCAGAGGACCGAAACCATAGATATGATATTCAGCATCTGGAATTTCCTCGACTACATGCTTGAATGCAGCAATCCCTTCATCAAGACGTTTTTGTCCTTCAAAGCGAGCAAGCGTGACCGCCACCTTCGGCTGATATGCTTGCTGTGCAGGAACTGTTTCCGGTGCAGCATGCGGAATAACATGCACATTTGTCGTCACATCATAACGCGAGGCAATGTCTTTTTCTTGTTCTTGTGTAAGAAATACTACATGATCAAAGGAATTGATGCCTTCCACGAAGTGCTTCCAAGTACGTTTCGTCTTAGCCGATTCATCGTAGGGAGACTCAAAGTGGTTATTATGTGCAACAGCTATCTTTTCCGCCTCCGTCTGTACAAGCAGAACGGTCTCATCCGTCTTCCTGGAATCAGACAGCAGCACTGGCTCTGCATAGTCCTGGGCAGCTTGATCAATCCAAGCCGCATATGCATGGTTGATTGAATCATATTCCACATCTTTCTTACCGAAGAGAATGACTCTGCCTTCACTGCCAGAAGGATTGACCCAAACCGTCATTCGGCATCTTCCATCTTCAAGCAAATAACGATGCAGTTTAGGTTTATTCGTAAGCTTGTCCATATGGCTTGTCCGGATTATACGGCCATCCCGCAGATATTCTGCTCTGCGCAGACGTGTTCTGCTATCATCCATATAATCAATCAGTTTTAAAGAACCATCTCCGTTAAAACGGCGGTATTCTTTATACAGCCCATCTTTATAATAGCGATAAGCAGGCTGTTTGCTCTTCTTATCTTTTATTGCATGCATCCCATCAACCTCTGCTGATGCTTTTTTCGGATTATCAACCTTTTTCACATGCAACAAGTCTGTATAATAGTTTCTTACTTCTACTCTTCTGTCTAGCTGTCCGGATTGATACAGCTTTTCTATTATATTTTTATGGTCTTGCTGAAAAGCCAGTGTGAAGAATACAACCTTCTCATAATGGTTCACGAGTAAGTTTGCTCGTTTCATCACCGCTTTCGTTAGACCGCCTCGCTCTACGTTTAGTGAATTAAAGACGAATATAGGTGTTTTCATTGTATTTCCCTCCTATCGGGATACTCTCTAGCTGTCTCGTGTAACAATGCCTCGGTAGTCTCAATTATCTTTTCTCATAAAACCGAATAAAGATTTCTTCTTATTGTTCGCTTGTACGGATTGATTTTTAAATAAAGCGATCCAGGATTGGTTGTATTTCTCTTCACTGTATCGATCAGATATTTCCACTGCTCTTTCTGCCATACTTTGACGCAGCTGTTGATCTTCCATAATTGAAAGTATCTTTTCAGCAAGTAATTTCTGATTTCCCGGTTCTACAATAAAGCCATCAACACCGTCACGGATAATTTCTCTTGGTCCATACTTTATATCGTATGAAATAGCTGGTGTACCTGCAGCCATGCTTTCTGTCAGCACCATGCCAAAACCTTCATAATTGGAGGTCAGAATGGAACAAGCTGCAGACTGATAGACGGCCGAAGGATTATCAGTGAAGCCCATAAGCTTCACATTATCCTGCAATCCGAGTTCGTTGATAAGCTTCTTCAATTGCGACTCCATCGGACCAAAACCATATATTAGGTAACGTGCATCTGGCAGCTTATCCACAACGTGACGGAATGCACGTATGCCCTCATCTACTGCTTTTTCTTCTGAGTACCGCGAAAGAGCAACTGCAAGATGCGGATCTGCATTTTCATATGAAGCTTGTACGTTTTCGGGTGCTGCATGCGGAATAACCTGCAGTCTTTCAGAGTCAATATGATACCTGGAGATAACGTCCTTTTTCTGGTGTTCCGTCAGGACAACAACTTTGCTGAAATCATCCATTCCGTCAAAGAAAGTGTGCCAGGTGGCCTTCGTATCTGAATCATCTTTATATGGTGCTGCAATATGGGAGCTGTGTGCTACCCCTATCTTCTCGAAATCGCCTTTGACCTGTAAAACTGTTTCATCAGTCTTCCTGGAGTCCGATAACAAGACTGGTGACTCATAAGCTGCCACTGCTTTTTCAATCCAATATGCATAGGCGTGATCAATCTTGGCAAATTCTTTAGCTTCCCCGTCAAATAAGATTGTTCTTCCTTCAACATCAGGTTCGTCCAGCCAAACCGCGATTTTACAAGTGCCATCTGTGTGGTAATAGCGATGCAGCTTTGCTTTGTTATTTGTGATGTCCATATGACTTACTCTAATTAGGCGGTTATTACGCAAATATTCTTCCCTGCGCTGCCTTGTACGGCTTTCATCCATATAATCAATTAATTTTAAGGAACCGTCTTCTTGAAAACGTCGATATTGCTCATATAATCCATTGTTATAGTAACGATACGCAGGTAAATTACTCTTCTTATCAAGAATATGACTGTAGCCTTCCAACTCCACCGGCATAACAGTCGGCTCCTTTACGTGCTCCACACCGAGCATATCTGTGTAAAAGTTCCTTACTTTAATACGTCTGTCCATTTGTCCGGACTCATATAGCTTTTCAATAATATTCAGATGGTCTTGTTGATACGCAAGTGTAAAGAAGACAACCTCCGGACAATAGTTGACCAAGAGGTTGGCACGCTTTAATACCGCTTTTGTTAACCCACCGCGTTTAACGTTTAATGAGTTAAACACAAATACAGGTGTTTTCATTGTTGTATCCTCCTAAGCGGAATAATTGTTTACTTAAGATAGCATAACGACAAACATTTTCAAAACAATAACCCGGTTATGCTTTTAGCATTCGCTTGATTTTGTTGGAGATACGCTGTTTCCGACTAAGTTGTTTCGGTTTCTTTTTTGCTGTATCCTGCAGCTTTAAGGACAGGTTACCATGCTTTGTATTGTAGGTTGTGATAGTTAACTCTCTACTTTTCTTCCTCGATGATACGTGCTTAGCTGTTAGGTGATGGGTAAACTCACCCAATATACGAGCTATAGCTGTATAATTTTCGATTCTGCTGACGAGGTGCATATCGACAATTCCCTTAGTAGCTTCCAGCTCCTCTAACACAGAAGCAGGGATAACCACATGGAACTGGGAAACAATCTGTTCTTGCATTACCTCGGGATTAACTGGTATAGGACTGTCTATTTGATAAGCACCCTTCTGGACTGCAAGGGATATGACACGATCACTGTCTCTATCGCTTAATTTTACATATAGCTGTTCATCCGATGCATCTACTAGCGAATGGTAATGATACCCCTCTATCAATAATCCTGCTGCTGCTTTCTGAACACGAGTCACCGCCGCAGTTAACTTGTTGGAACGGTGAAACGATAACGATTCGGCTTTTGCTAGTTCATAAGCCTTTTCTGTTTTCGGATACACCAATCCATGAAATACTTGCATATTCCCAGGATGACGCTCAGCGTACCAGAAATTAATAAGATCTTCCAGTTCCCCTTGTTCAATAATACGCAGGAGCAGTTTTTCTCTCGTATTAAAGTTTGGATAAATATCTAAATAATTGTGCTGTTTTATTAAAGCCTTCAATGAATCAAAAATAAAGTGTTTGTCTTCCATTTGGAAGGAACGCACGATGGTAGTTCGCAATTCAATATTTAAAACCCGCGTTAAGTATTGGTAATACGTGCGAAGTTTCTTCTCTCTCGGCAGGTTTAAACTTTGTATCGCTGCTAGTGTCTCTTCAAATTGATGCATATAAAGACGGCCTGTTATCGGTTTCTTCGTAAGCTGCTCTCTGCCCACA
This sequence comes from Terribacillus aidingensis, assembly GCF_900215625.1. Lineage (GTDB taxonomy): Bacteria > Bacillota > Bacilli > Bacillales > Amphibacillaceae > Terribacillus > Terribacillus aidingensis. The sequence continues at coordinate 724,144 of NZ_OBEK01000001.1, read as the reverse complement.
GTCAAGTTATTGGTTAGATAGTAACAAGGGTAGTCATTCACGATGGAGATGGAATTAGAATAAGCGTAGGCCTGAATAATAAACGGCTGATCTTCCCCTAAAGAATAATGCTCTGGGAAGCGGATGTTATGTTCCCGCAGTAAGCTGACTCGAAATAATTTCTGTACACTAACCGTATACATGGCATTGGATCCATAAAAACTGAAATTATCCGGATTACGGAATATAGCAGCAGGGACACCCCTATTAATACCTACATATTTTCCAACAACAATGTCGCTGTCATACTGAAGCACTTTCTCCTCCATTCTCTCTAATGCTTCTTCTCCAAGATAATCGTCGCCGTCAACAAAGAAGATATAATCACCTGTAGCAATCTCAATTGCCTTATTGCGCGGTCCGCTTGGTGAGCCGCTATTCTCTTGATGAACAACTCGAACAAAATGATATGTATTGCTGTACTCCTCCAAGATAGCCGGACTTTGGTCAGTCGAGCCATCATTCACACAGATAATCTCTAGCTTGTCTTTCCCGATTGTCTGCTTGATTACACTATCTAAACACTGCTTAATTGTATTCTCGTCATTATATACTGGTATTGCGATTGTAAACTTCATTCTTTCCTCCGCTATTTTACATTAAATTTACACTAATTCTATTTTACATCTTATTCCTGCAAAATGTAACAAAAAATCACACCACGTACTGCCTCACGTGGTGTGATCTTTGCTTTTGGATGGATTGTTCTATGTGTTGCCGAAAACAGTTTGCTGCTCTATGTAGTAACAAATATTTGCTTGGCATTGCGGTATGTGTATAGCAAGGGATATCCGCTTTCTTGCCTACTTTCTAACATTGCTCGATACAAAAGCATTATGCAGCCACATCTGTTTCCCATTAAGCGTACCGCGATACCAGATGTTATTGCCGACTTTTTCTGTAAGGTTTACATGGAAGGCTTTCCCCTTATAGGCAGTTAAATTACTGCTAACGAGATTCTTTCTGCCGCCCCATGCTTTATTATATGACTTCCCTGAACCTGTGAGATAAAGTGTCACTTGTTTCTTGCTGTAGCCTTTGTGGGAGTGTATATTCATTTGTCCTGCTTCTACCCAACCGACAGTACCACTAACACTGCTTGGATTGTAACTGATAAGGTAGTAGGTCTTCTTATCGAAGACCCCTTGCTTCTTTATATAATATACTTCATCTGTGTAACCATTGATTGCTTTCTTAGCATTTGCTGTTATACCAGGAGCAGATAGAATCTCTGCATCTGCACGCAAGTGACCAAGCTTACTTGTTTTACTTTCATTTTTCTCCGTTACATAAGCACTGTGAAGCCACATCTGTTTCCCATCAAGCGTTCCTCGGTACCAGATATTATTGCCGATTTTTTCTGTGAGATGTACATAAAACGGTTTTCCTTTAGAGCCAGACAAATTACTAGCTACAAGATTCTTGCCTCCGCCCCATGCTTTATTGTACGATTTCCCAGAACCGGTCAAATAAAGTGTCTGGTGTTTCTTACTGTAGCCTTTGTGGCTGTATGTTTTGAGCTGCTCTGCTTTCACCCAGCCAACTAGCTCCTTCGTACTGCTTGGTGCATAACTGATCAGATAGAATAATTGTCCATCTCTTTCTATCTGCTTCTTGATGTAATAGACTTGATTATAATCAGTAGTGGCTGCATTGCGATATTGCGCTTTGTTATTTGCATCTTTGTAAATCTTAGCGCCGCCACGCAAATGTCCTAGCTTACTTGTTTTGCTTTCTTTCCTTTTATCGGTGACGAAGCTGGAATGCACCCATACTTCTTTCCCGTTAAGCGTCCCCCGAATCCATGTATTATTCCCAACTGTTTCAACAAGATTAGAGGTGATAACTTTCCCCTTCAAGGAAGCTAGATTATATACTTGGTCCTTCGATCCGCCCCATGCTTTGGTATAAGCTTTTCCAACACCTTTAATGGTGTACATGGACTTATCATGGCTGATTGTCTTATGCGCATACTCCTTTACATCGCGAGCTTTCATCCAGCCAATTGTACCCGAAGAGGCGCTTGGCTTTGTACTTAGCAAGTAGTAGATGGTACCACTGACATTAGCTTGCTTTTTGATGTAATAGACCTGGTCTGTTCTCGAAGTACCCGCCTGTGTACTGCTGGAACGGTTCGAAAGGTTTGGATAGATCCTCGCACTTGTCGATCGGATATGTCCTAGTTTGCTAGTTTTGCTGTACTTGATTGCTTTTTGATTATAGCGTTCGGTAACCAATTCAACAAATTCATACCAGCTGTATCCATACTGGGCAAAGTAGCCGTGCGGATCAACATGGTTCGTACCGCCAAGGAATCGACTGACTGCTTTATGCGACCATAATGTTCCCCTGCCGTTTGCTTCTGCACTAGTTACGCCAAGATTATATTTTGCTAAGATAGTAGCAATGTAATCGGCATAGTTATTTATCGATCTTGCAAAATCCGCAAAGTTATCTTCTCTTACTAATTCAACATGAACAAAACGCTGGTTAGCGTAATAACCGCCCCCCCAAGCCGCATTATCAGTCGGATGGATTTCAATGATATTGCCATGATCGACAAACGCATGAACAAATGCATTATTATAATTTCTAGTCATATAATTTATTTCACTTCGAATAGTAGAATTCGGGTTTGCCGTCTCATGAGCTACCACTCCCTCAACCGATCCTCTACCAAATCGGTAGTTAAATCTCGGAAACTGAGTTTTATGCTCGTATCGAATAGAGACTGCGGAAGAAGTATTGTTTTTGATCCAATTATTCACATTAGGATAACTGGACTTAGCTGATAATCGCGGTTCTGAAGGAGATTCACTTTCTTCTTCTCCCATACCATCTCGCCAATCAACTGGAATGTACTTCAGCTCATCAGCTGATAGTTTACTAATATCAATACCGTAAACGGTTGTACCTTCCTTGATTCCAAGCTCGTTATACTTTGGCTGTGCTTCTTTGGTCTGCTCTTTTTCTGGTCCCTGATTTGTTTCTGGTTCTTCCTCTATCTCTTTAACAGATTTCTCTTCTGTCACTTGATCTGGATTTGTCTGTAAAATTTCAGACTGTTCTTCTACTTGCTCTTCAACTTCACTTTTTGATTCGTTTTGATCCACTGCAGCGGGCTGTTCTGCCATCTCCTGCTCATCTTGCTGCTCTTCTTCAGGCTGCGCTGATGTTTCTGTCTTTTCTTCTTCAGACGCAGCTTCTGGTAAGGACACTTCAGGATCAACGGATGGGTCGGCTTTACTCTCTGTATCCTCCCGCTCTTCTGCTAAGGATGCAAATGGCATGATACTAAAACACAACATCACAACGACGATCAAACTGATAATTTTATTCATATTTACCCTCTATTATCCTTATTAGAAATGGTTAAAGCTGCCGTATAAATAACCTGCTCCTTTCTAGGCATCTTGAATTAGGAAGTAAACGAAGTGTAAATTATTTGCTCAAACCTTTCCACCTAATATATCGACAAAAATTTACAAGTATAAATAGTAATTTACAAAAAAAGCACATTATCCGCTTTGGATAATGTGCTTTTTCTTTTATCGATAATGTGGTATATCAAGGTATAAGGTATAAATACCCATGTTCTGATACAGATTGTACATGGTAGATACTTGTTTGGAGGCCCAGCCAATGTCAGTGGCATACTGCTTACCAAACGTACCCGTTGCCGCCATTGCAGCTGGATTCCAGCGCATCTTATATAGCGTATTTTGACCAGAATTGATGTAGCCTGCGCCGATATACTGTGCTCCCCCGACAATTGCCAGATATGGAGAAGTCCAGCCTTCATCATATGCTCGTTTTGCGCCACATTCAATCGGACAACTATCGTAAGCGCCAACACCATACATGTTATATACTGTTTTACCGTTATAGTTGACTCCTTGCGCCAGTGTCGATGTACCATTCCCTGTCTCAAGCGTGGCATGGGACACTAAATATACATCGTTAACGCCATAAAGTCTTGCAGCATCAATGAATGCTTTCCCTTGACCTGACAACGTACCTTTACCATTTAGGTACTTATTGAGTGCGGCCTCTGATGCATCGCTCGCTCTCGTTAAATCAAGGAATTGGAAGCGCTGCTTCTCATCTTGCAGGAAATTGTTCGGATCCAGATAGTATTTAATATCAGAAGGACTCGCATTTACCCACTGACGAGAGTTAGTGAATTCAATCTGATACCAATTTCCAACTTGCCGAATAATATTTACTTTAGCACCTTTGCTCAACGTACCCACAACCCAGTAGTTTGTACTTGGGCCGCCGCGAACATTCAAGAGGTCAGCTGATACCTGGCTGCTGCTATTGATGTAATCCGCAGAGACATAGGTGTTATATTCACTATCTGTCTGCGCAGAAGCAGTCTGCTGAATTTTTAGTGCTTCATCCAATGTCAAATCGTACTGTGTCTTCGCTTCATGGCTTTCTGTTACAAAAGCTTGATGCAGCCACATTTCTTTTCCATCCATCACACCGCGGTACCAAATATTGCTACCGACTTTTTCAGTCAGGTTAACACGGAACTGTGAACCTTCGTACGAAGACATGTCACGGATGACCAAGTCTTTTGCACCGCCCCATGCTTTCGCATAAGAGCTTCCAGAACCATTCACATAAAATGCTTTAGCAGCACGATCAATCGTCACATGCTCGTGGGTTGACATCTGTGAGGACTTCACCCAGCCAACGACACCATTTGTACTGCTTGGCTCTTTGCTGATCTTGTAAAATGTTGATCCGTTTACTTCTACTTGCGCTTTAATATAATATACCGCATCTGTCAGACCTGTGTCTGCAGCATCTCTTCCGCTAGCAGAATCAGCCCAATCGCTATAAACGATTGCATCACCTTTCAGGTGGCCTAGACGGCTTATTCGAGACTCATTAACCGGTTCGACAAACGCACTGTGGATAAATACTTTCTTATCGCCGAGCATACCGCGATACCAAGTATTATTTCCAACTGTTTCTGTTAAATCTACTCTGAACACTTCATTCTTGTGATTTGCTAGATTATAAACACGGTCTTTTGTACCGCCCCATGCTTTTGTAAATGCTTCGCCTGATCCTTTTACAAGGAATTTCTTTTCTTCCTTGCTGATGGTCGTATGAGTATGTGTTGACATTTGAGAAGCTCTTACCCAACCAACTACTCCATTTACAGCGCTTGGTTCTTTACTAATTAAATAGTAAAGTTCCCCCGCAATTGTTCCTTCTTTTTTGATGTAGTATACGGCATCTGTATAGCCGGCATCTACAGCAGAAAGTGAAGAAGAAGGATTTTTCAAATCCGGTACAATGACTGCATCTGCATGCAGATGACCTAACTTGCTCGTTCTCTGCTCTGCTATCTCTGGATCATATGCTGTCAGATAGGCAGAATGAATAAATATTTGCTTCCCATTAAGCATGCCTCTGTACCAAGTATTGCTGCCGACAGTCTCCGTTAAGTTTACGAGGAAGGTCTGCCCTTCCAGGTCATTAAGGTTGTAGACAACATCCTTTGGTCCCCCCCATGCCTTTGCAAAAGCTTGTCCATTTCCTTTAACAGTGAAAGTCTTCTTCTCATGAGAGATTGTTGTATGAGCATGTGTAGACATGTCTGAGGCTTTTACCCAGCCTACAACACCGTTTGTACTGCTCGGTTCTTTGCTGATCAGGTAATAAAGCTCACCGTCAATATTCCCCTGCTTTTTAATATAGTACACAGTATCTGTGTATCCATCTTTGACTGCATCAAGTGCAGTGGAAGGATTATTCATATCAGGGTAAATGACAGCTCCGCCGCGCAAATGACCTAAGCGGCTTGTATGCTTTTCATCCTTGATCTGTACTGGTACATATACGTCTACATAAGCAGAATGAATATAAACTGTCTTACCTGCTAAAGTCCCTTTGTACCAAACATTCCCGCCAACCTTTTCTTCACCGGTAACTTGGAACTGCTGTCCTTTATACTGGCTAAGATTGTAAACTTTATCTTTAGATCCGCCCCATGGTTTGCTGAAGGCACTTCCAGATCCTTTGATAATAAAAGTCTGCTGCTTATTATTTACAACGTCATGTGTATGAGTGCTCATTTCTGAAGCTTTTACCCAGCCTGCAACTCCAGCTGTACTGCTCGCTTGAGTACTAATCAAGTAATACGTTTCATTGTTCCACTTTGCCTGCTTTTTAATATAGTAAACAATGTCTGTATAACCGCCAGAAACAGCTTGCTTGAAATTATCCATATTCTTAAGATCGGGATAGATAATCGCATCCGCATGCAGGTGACCTATTCGATTAATCGAAGTCTCTACAGGTGCTTCCTCTGCAGAAGACGCACGCATTGTTTGTTCCTTCTCTGTGGCAGATTCTTCTTCCTCAGATTGGGAGGATTCCTCCTTTGTTACGGTATCTTCCTCCGTTTTAGAAGTGTCCTCTTTTGTTACGGAACTATCTTCAGTTGCAGAAGATTCCTCTACTGCTGAAGTAATTTCTTCTTCCGGCTTCACTGTGTCTGCTGTTTGATTATCGACAGCTGCATCCTTCTCTACCTCTTGAGGTTTCTGAACAGATACTCCCTCTGATTCATCGGCTTTTTCAGCTTTTTCTTCTGAGACTACAGTTTCTGACTGCTCAGTTTGGGTCTTGTCGACCTGCTGATCGGATTGTGTTTCTTCCGCAGATACATAATTAGCCGGAGCCAATATACTGAACAGGAGCAGAAAGATTAATGCATACGTGAGTTTCTTCATTTCGCCCTCCAAGTTATTCAATTTTCAATGTTCAACTACTGCAACTTGTCTGAAAGAATCAATTCTCTTATTCATCACTCCTCCATTTTTACTACGAATAGACAACAATGGTATGTAATAGGCAACAAATTACCTATTTATCTATAATTCTACAAAACTAAACAAAACTTTACAATCTTATATTAAATTATCAATAAGTTTACTTTTAAAATGAGTCTAAAGATTTAAATTTTTACACAAATTGTAAAAAGACCTTTTTTTTAAGATATTAGCTTAAAATAATAACAAAAAACCACCATTGATAATCAATGGTGGTTTTCGCTGCTTTACTTAATAACCTGCTTTACTACACGTTCAGAAGCTCGTCCATCCTCTAAATAACAGAACCTGTTGTAGAACGCTTCAAATCGTTCATCTGGCGTATAGCCTTCTCGATCGATTCGTTTCACTTCCTGAATAATTTGCTCTGTTTGCTTGAATAAAGGACCTGGCGCTTTTTCTTCAAAATCAAAATAGAAGCCGCGAAGGTTGTCCCGGTAGTCATCCAAGTCATATACAAAGAACATCATTGGACGGCGCAGATTGGCATAGTCGAAAAATACCGAAGAATAATCGGTTATTAGCATATCAGCCATTAAATAAAGTTCCCGAATATCTTCATGCTTGGAGAAATCATAAGCAAACCCTTCAAAACTGGAGAGGTCTAGGTTTTCTGCAACCAAGTAATGGAGGCGCAGCACTACAATATAGTCATCGCCTAATTCCTGACGCATTCTTTCCAAATCTAATTCCAGATCAAATTTGTATTTCCCTTTTTGATAGAACTGATTATCCCGCCATGTCGGTGCATAGAGGATGATTTTCTTGTCTTCTGACAAGCCGATGTTTTTCTTAAGAGCTTCGATTGTTTCTGGTGTATTATGCGTATAAAGAAAATCATTTCTCGGATATCCTGTCTCGAGCATTGCCTTGTCGAACCCAAATGCTCGAGCGAATATCTCACTAGAATATGCATTTGGTGATACAAGGTAATCCCATTTTGATGCTTCATATAAGAAGTTGCGCTTGTATGCCTCTGTGTTTGTTCCAGGCATATGCACCTCGTCCATATCGGCTGCGAGACGTTTCAAAGGCGTTCCGTGCCATGTCTGCAAGTACACAGTGTGGTCAGGTTTTGGTATCCATAAAGGCAAACGGCTATTGGATACCCAGTAACGCGCTCTTGTCATAAGAAACAGCCAGCGAACCGAAAATCTGCGCACATAAGGAACACCCTTTGTTTCGAAATAAGGTACAGCCCGGCGATCCGAACTCCAATACATTTTATAATCTGGATAATGTTCAGTCATATACTCGTAAATTGCTCGAGGATTATCGCTATATTGCTTTCCGAGGAAACTCTCGAAAACCATCAGCTTCTTATCTACCGGAAGGATGGCACCGAATAATTTAAATACACGCTGGTAGCTGTTTTTCAATAACTTTCCTCTTCGAATGCTGACCCATTTCCGTTTCGCTCTGGAAAGACTTTCTCGGATAAAGAGATACTCTGCACTCTGAACGGAAAGATATTTTGATTTTTTCGTCAGCTTTGCAGTTAGTTTATATTTCTTACCATTTATCGCAGTTTTCACAGATGCAGGTAATGCCCTATCTTTCTTCAGATGGCGCATTCGGATACTGCGAATTGTGTGACGCTGCCCGTTTTCGGTATACGTAAGTTCCGTATAGAATTTAAAGAATTTCTTATTCTCCAAATCCATGTGCGGAATTATATCGAACTCACCTTCGAAGCCAGAATGTCGCAGCAGTTCATTTCCATCATATTTATCTGCTAAATCTTCGCGCTCTTTGAACTGAAGCGGTAAGATAAGCTCTTCAGCTTCGTCCAAGTTGTTCGTTACAATGAGTTTTAATTCTTCTAGTTTATAGCTGTCACTTTGGTACAGTGGAGCATAGTTAAAGGAACCAGAAAAGTGTACTTTTCCTGATTTATTCAGATGCACTTCTTCTAAATTCGCAAAAAATACATAATCATTCACTCGGAAGGAAATATTCCCTTTTCCTGTTCGGTAAGGATAAAACACTTTATCTGTTCCTGGTATAAAGTAAGAATGATATTGCAAATGCTCCGGGGGATTGGATATACGCGCGCGCTTTGTTTCTCCCTCATTTATACGCTCTACGTACAAATCCCACATAACGCCTTCCAGCAGCAGCTCTGTATGCTCTGCAGGATTAATCACTACTTTACAGATTATATAGTCATCCACAGTGTGGTCTTCTTCAAAGTTTACATATAATTCTTCATTTGTATAACGGTTTACTAATAAGAACCGATAGTTCTCATAATCAGCGATGTAGGAGTCTTTTATCGGGATCTCCATATAGAATATTTCCGAATCAATTCGGACCGATATTGCTCTCCTATTGCGAAGGCTGACGTTTTCCATGCAATTCTTGCTCCTCTCGACTTGCAAATCCATTCTTTATTATAAATTTCATATGTAGGTAATTCAACAAATCATTTGTAAAGTTCTTTACGTATTCTTTGTATTTATAAATCTGCTCTTATTCTCCATTAGCATGCATCATGCTGGATTAATTATGCATTTTTCGCTCCAAATGTAGGAAATACGAAAGATTTCGTATCTATTTTCGACAATTTATTTTATAATTGTATTCTATTATCATAGCAGACTTGATATTTAATTAAAATGTAAATATAATGTTAATCAAGTGTAAATATCATAAGTTATAATTACACTGTGACAATGAAGATGCAGACAACTTTTATATATGAAATACCAAATTATAAAGGAAATGAGGCACAACAATGAAAAAAGTAATTACTTACGGTACATTTGATTTGTTGCACTGGGGTCATGTGAACTTACTTCGCCGTGCGAAGGAAATGGGCGATTATTTGGTTGTAGCAATCTCTTCCGATGAGTTTAATAAGCTAAAAGATAAGAAGTCTTATCACAGCTTTGAAAACCGTAAGATGATTCTTGAAGCAATTCGTTATGTAGACGAAGTTATTGCGGAAGAAAGCTGGGATCAGAAAATTCACGATGTTGTAGACCACAATATCGATGTTTTTGTCATGGGCAGCGACTGGGAAGGTAAATTCGATTTCTTGAAAGATCATTGTGAAGTCGTTTATCTCCCACGTACAGTAGGTATCTCCACTTCTAAGATCAAAGGTGATCTTTTAGAAGTGAATAATGGTTAGAGAGTTTGCTATTTCTCTCTATCTAGTATTCTTTAAAACTATATTCATATTTTTCAGGCTGTTTCCCCAAAAGAACAAAACCACATTGGTTTCCTCTTTTGGGGATAATGTTTTGTATACGGCTAAATCGCTTGAAAAATGGAATACGGGAGAAATAGTTATATTAAAGACAACTTCCTGCCGGGAAGATTTTGCTGATCTCGAAGCAGAGATTGTGCCTTTTGCCATGACAAACATGAGTAGTTTTATGAAAGGGATCTATCACCTCGCTACTTCGCGCGTCGTGATGGTAGATAACTATTTCGGCTTTCTTGCTGTTACCGACTTTAAACCAAACGTTTCTGTTGTTCAGTTATGGCATGCAGCTGGCGCCATGAAGAGATTCGGCTTAGAAGACCCTTCCGTTGAAACAAGAAGCACGAAGGCACAAGAACGGTTCAAGCAAGTGTACAGCCGCTTTACCTATGTGACTGTCGGCTCCGAAAAGATGGCTTCGATTTTCCAGAAAAGCTTTGGACTTTCAAATAACAACATACTGCGGACTGGTATGCCAAGGACAGATTTCTTCTTTGACGAAGAGCAAATAGAGCAAATTGAAAAGGATATTACCGAACAATATCCCATTATAAAAAAACGAAAAGTTATTTTGTATGCACCAACTTACCGTGACAACGAACTAGCCAAACCGAATATAGCACTTGATATTGAGCGATTATACCGGGAACTGGGACAGGAATATGTACTTTTCCTGCGCCTCCATCCAGCGGTAACATGGGATTTGGCTAACATATTCCCAAACTTTGTAATTGATGTTACACATTATAAAAATATCAACCCGCTTTTACTGGTGACTGATATTCTAATTACTGATTATTCTTCTATCCCATTTGAGTACTCTCTGCTTAACCGCCCGATTATCTTCTTTAATTATGACCTGGAGGATTACCAGAAAAATCGCGGTGTGTCGGATGAATATCTCGAGTCGCTTCCTGGACCAATGGTCAGAGATACAAAGTCAATTATTAAAGTGATTAAACAAAATGCGTTCCAATTAGAAAAGGTGCAAGCTTTCGCTAAACAATGGAACCAGTATTCCAATGGCCACGCGAGCGACCAGCTCGTCCAAGCTATGTATTCGTCACATACGGCTGTTGCTGCAACAGTAAAGCCGTCTGCACAGACAACACGCTGATATAAATCAGCGTGTTTTTTTGTACAAAAAGAACCCTTCTCCGATTGGAGAAGGGTTCCTCACTTTATTGATGCTGTCGTTTACGCTTTTCTTCATCTGGTTCTTTTGTGAAACCGATCATGTTGAGCAACGGACGATAGCGTTCGCTAATCAATCCCGTAATTTCAACAATTAGTTCAATGAGTATTGCCAGCGAAATAATTAGGATAGCTGAACCCCACATCGTTGCTTCTGTATACAAAACTCCTGTAATACTGAAGATGCCGCTAATTGCATAAATAACGATAACAGTTTGACGATGAGAGAATCCTAGATTCAACAGACAATGATGCAGGTGAAACTTATCCGGCGCAGACAATGGTTTCCTTTGCACGATCCGGCGGATGATTGCAAACGTCGTATCCAAGATTGGAACTCCTAGAATGATAATCGGCACAATCAAGGAGAACAAAGCGACGTTCTTGAACAATCCGCTGACAGATAATACAGCTATCATATAACCAAGAAATAATGCTCCTGTATCTCCCATGAATATCTTCGCTGGGTGGAAGTTAAATACTAGGAAACCAAGCGTGCTTCCCAATAACAGCACACCCATCATTGCGGATAGCGGATTCCCCATGCTGATCGCGATCATGGAAATTGTGAACAACGCGATAGCGGAAACACCTGCTGCTAATCCATCCAATCCATCAATTAAGTTGATTGCGTTTGTGATACCGACAATCCAAAGAATCGTAATTGGGATTGCCCACGCGCCAAATTCAATTCGGCCAGTGAAAGGCAGTGTTACAAAGTCAATCTGAATGCCGCCTAGGACTGTTATAGTCGCTGCTGCAATCTGACCGATAAGCTTTATTTTTGCTGATAAGATAAATTTATCGTCAAGCATTCCAATTAATGTAATCATTGTTGCACCAATTAAGATCGGTGCAGTATTCGAATCATTTGGCATGAAAATCAGATAACCAAGGATGAAACTGATGTAAATGGCCAGTCCGCCAAGCCGCGGCATAATTTTCTGGTGTACTTTTCTAGCGTTTGGTTTATCCGTTGCTCCGATTGCGAATGCCAGCTTTTTCACCATAGGTGTCAGCACTAGCGATAAAACGAAGCATGCTGCCAACGCTATGATCAAAGGCGTTATGTGTACCATTCGTATCCTCCTAAAATAGCTTGCTTGCAAACGTAAATGAGTATTTTTTTATTTTCCGAGTATTATAAGCTACTAGATTTCGACAGTATTCTATGCATGTTCTGTACTATTATAATGTTTCTGCCGGCAAAACTCAATTACATCCATTGTAAAGTTTGTATGACGAGCTTGTGTCAGCAGTTTACATTCTCTTAATATTCCTTATGCTTCTTTTAGGAAGTCGTTTAAAATGGAGAACATTTGCTCTTTACCAGATTTGAACGGGACTGGCTCAAAGCTTGCTGTCTTTTCCATCACCTTACCAAGATCTTCGCCTTCTCCCCAGCTTAAAATATGCTTTTGTTCCAGGAAAATAGATAAAAGCTGAAGCTGGTGATCATCATTATGTTCGCCATACTTTTTCAGCCGCGCTGCCGCAATAACTTTCTTACCCTTTTTTAAAGCAGAAATAACAGACCCCGTACCAGCATGTGTGATTACAACACTGGCATCTTCCATTAGCTCATCCATTACTTCGTAGTTAACGAAAGGTTTGATATCCAGCACATCACTTTCATACTTTGTATGACCAGCTTGCACAATGACTTCTTCCTTTATAATGCCTTCCTTTTTCAGCCGTTCTACTTCCTCTAGAAGCCGTGTAAAGGGAAGTTCATGGGTACCTAACACAACGAGTATCAATAGATAGACCCCCCGTAGACCGCTTTCGGGTAGATTTGCTTCATTGTTTCCCATTGCACGATGAATAAATCAGCAATAGGATATATCATCTTCCCTGATAGAGTTGGCGACGTGGACTTTGCAAAGCTTTCGATAAAGATAACTCTTTTCCCAAAAAGCTTGGCGATATAGCACATCGGAACGGATGTATGCGCACCTGTGGAGATGACGACATCCGGACGATGTTTCAGGAATAAAAAGATTGACTTGATGATGTTGTAACTGAATTTGAAAATATAGCGAAAAGGATAATTGCGTGCCCCGTAGACAAGAAAGCTCATCGGGTGCTTCCCTTTCAGCTGTTCCGTAATTTCGGATTTTTCCGTCACGATATGATAGTCATATTCCTTGAACAATGGCTCCAGCTGCAAAAGCTGAGTTAAATGCCCGCCGATGGATGAGATCAGAAGCAGTTTTTTCTTTTTCATCAAGAGTTCGCTCCATTCCGTTATGGTTAGATGCTATTGAAAGAACTTCTCCGGCTTCTGTCTGAGTAATCCATATAGGAACCCGAGGAGCAGTGCCAAATAAAATCCGGATGCCGGAGATGACAGGATATGACCAGCAATGAATGCTGCACCGAGTCCGATGCAAGCGCCGGCGCCTGTAAATAATGCCGTGGCATGTAAAGTCCGGAAACGCTGCTTGAAAATAAATACAATAATACTGCCGATAACAAACAGTAAAGGAAGTATGAGAATGATTGTACCTAAATAGCCGAAGCCAAAGAACCAATCAAGAATATCCATCTCAATAATGCGTGGTTTCTCTCCTGTGTAGTTCCCGCCAATACCCATTCCAAAGACTTTTTGGATGACCGGTGCATGTTCATAATAGTAAAGAACTGTACCGAAGTACTCCTCTCGGCCGTTTAAAGCCATGAGCTGCCAGGAACTCCACTGTCTGACACTTCCCGGAGGCGGGACTTCTCCTTCTTCCTCTTCTGGAAGCGGCGCTATTCCTAACTCTTCTTCCTGCTTCTGCGCTTTTTCATTAGCCATTTCAACGGATAAACCGAGGTTATTGCCAATTGGCATTTCCGGCGTAACAAGTATGGTGATAGCCAATAATACAAGCACAACCCCTGCCTGAATGATGTTATTTCGCTTCACAATGGCTTGTATGAGCAGCAGAACGAGCGCAAATCCTAAAACAACTAAAGCTGCTCCAAATGCAACCTTCGTTCCAATCGTCAGCATTGCCCATATCATGACTCCTACGAGTGCTGTACAGCTAATTTGTGCGAGCATCCCTTTCTTAACGAACAGATAGTAGATGATTGCTCCGCAGAAACCCATTCCTAAAATGGCACTGATTTCATTGCCGGAAAAGAACCAGCCGGAATGACCTTGTTTAGCCAAGTAGTCGTAGCTACGCTTGCCTGTTCCAGTTACCTCAGCAATCAGCATAACAACGCTGACAACACTTGTATTGATGAACAGATATTTTGGCACCGTGACCTTCCAATCACGATTCTCATCCAGATGACGGAATAGCATGACATAGACGAGCAGCGCTGTAATGAAGAAGAAAGTCTTCAGAATGAATGTCAGCTCTCCTACAGCCGAAACCGGATCTTTCCATATCATATTGACAGCAAAACTGGCTGCAAAATAAACAGCTAGAACAGCCATGTAAATGAACGCATTTCTGCCCCACCGTCTATCCGGGTAACTAAGCATGTACAGCATGCCAATCGGAATTACGAGAAGTCGTATCGGATTCGAAACCGGTATGGAGAAATACGCCAGCAAATCAAGAAAAGGCTGGGTTAGTATAAAGAAGATGAATAGTTTTTCTAATGTATGATGATTATCCTTAAGTCTTTGCATCAACGCTTGCAACTGAATGTCCTCCTTCGTGCCACTCTTGCCAATTTACTTAGCAGCGGAGCCGCCTCTTCCCAATAGGATATAAAATGATTGTATTTTCATCAGGAATACGCAGAGCAGAAATACGATGACTCCGCTAACTGAACAAAGCAGGATCGTGATTATCGGCTGCAGCTGATCAACTGCTTCTTTCAGCAGGTAAACAGCAATTCCCATAATGAGTACACTGATTGTTGTTTTCGCAACATCCAGGAGCATTCCTTTAATAGGCAGCTCACCCATCAATTTGCGGAACAAAAGGAAACAGGTCAGCGCATAAATAAAGCCTGTCACCGATGATGACAGCGGAATGCCAATAAAACCGAAACTTTCTGTAAATATGTAGTTAAGCAAGAGTTTCAAAGCAATCGACAGAAACCCAAGCCGCATCATATAATGCCCTTTTTCCATGGTATAAAAGCCATTGTTTACGATAATAACCAAGCTGTAGAACAGGATCGTTCCAAAATAATAATACGCTGCTATGCTCGTCTCTTCTGTATGCTGTGCCGTGAATTTACCATTTTCAAATAATATAGAAACAATCTCGGGCATGAGCAGCATCATACCTGTCAGTACTGGCAGAAGCACGAAGTACATAATTTGTAAACCGCGCGTAATATTCGCCTTAAACCCAGGCATATCTCCTTTTGTGTATGCGGCTGCCAGGAGCGGAAATACAATCGTTCCTATTGTAACGCCGACAATATTCTGCGGAAATTGTGTCAAATTCTTGGCGATATTCAGATATGTAACAAAGCTGTCTCCAAGCCTGTTAGCAAACGATGTATCAATGGTTAATGTAATCTGTCCAATCATGGCAGTAAGTGCTACAGGTATGAAAATGTGGAAAAAGCGCTTATTCTCTGCCCAATTAATCTTGCCTTCTAATCGAAGGTTGCGTTTTGGCACCAGCAGTATTAATTTAAAGAGCAAGCTCAGAATGACACCTGCTAAATTACCGAAAGCAAAAGCATAAGCACCAATTTGATCAGCAAAGAGTAAAGCACTCCCAATCGTTCCTAACAAGACAATTGCTTGGGCTAAGACAGATAAGTAATATTTATTCTCTGCATCAAAGTAGGCCTCCAGCACTGCATTGACTCCGACGAATAATAACGAAGAAAGAAATATAATCGTCATGATTGTCGCCATCTGCGCTGTGTCACCTGTTAAGTTGGGGAACAGAAGCTGGATATAAACAGGTGCAATAACAATGAACAGAATGGATATCAGCAAACTGAACAGCAGCGTGCCTTTCCATACATTTTGAAGATGAGACAACCCTTTATTCTTTTCCTCATATTTAATGAAACTAGGTACAAATGCGCTCTTCATTCCTGTTGTCAGGAACAGAATGAACATATTTGGTAATGCAAATGCCGCATAGTAAGCATCTGCTTCACTGGTTGCTCCGAAGTAAAAGGTAATCAGCTGATCACGGATCAAACCTGATACCTTCAGTAAGAGCGTCACCACTAACAGCAGCAAACTGGCGATGCGAAGTTTCGACTTCATGATAGGACCTCTCTCTATATGCCCATACAGCATGCAGCTGATGAGATGCGTATTGCTGGGTAAATTATAAGGCTGAAACGAAAGCCGTTTCAAGGCAATTTACAGTAACTTAACGTTTTCCGGCATGCTCAAGATGCCTGAACCCTTTACGCTATTGATCTCGGGGATTTCTTTACAATATATTCGCAAAAACAGACTATTTACAATTACTTCACTATTTATTAACAGTTCCACAATAATCCTTTGCTAGACTTGGTTCGACATATCCTAGAAAAGGAATGGAGTGTACGTATTGAAAATAGCTGTATTGATTCCATGCTACAACGAGGAACAGACTATCGGAGACGTTATTGAAGCTTTCAGGAAACAGCTGCCGAATGCAGATATATATGTATTCGACAATAATTCAAAGGACAAAACAAGTGAAGTAGCACGAAAGCATGGTGCGATTGTCCGCCAAGAATTCCAGCAAGGGAAAGGACATGTTGTTCGTTCCATGTTCCGCAATATTGATGCTGACTGTTATGTGATGGTGGATGGAGACAACACGTATCCAGCAGAATTTGTCCATGATCTGATCGCGCCAATCCAAGAAGGACGAGCAAATATGGTCATTGGTGACCGACTTTCCAATGGTACGTATGTAAAAGAAAATAAACGTAAGTTCCATAACCTTGGCAATACGATGGTAAAGAACTGTATCAACTTTCTTTATAAAAAGAAGCTTAGCGACATTATGACCGGCTACCGCGCTTTTGACCGCCTGTTTGTTAAAACAATGCCGATTATGAGTCCTGGTTTTGAGATTGAAACAGAAATGACAATCCATGCGTTAGATAAGCGGCTGTCAATTGTCGAAGTGCCGATTCTGTATCGGGACCGTCCAGAAGGCAGTTATTCAAAACTGAATACATTAGCAGACGGACGCAAAGTTTTGTATAAGATCTTCACGCTATTCAAGGAGTATAAACCGATGCTATTTTTCACAGCATGGTCCATGCTGTTTCTGGTGCTTGGTTTAATTGTGGGAATACCCGTGATTGTTGAATACTTTAATACGCAGTTTATCACTCGTGTACCTTCTGCCATTCTGGCTGTCGGCTTGGTCGTCCTATCGGTTTTGAGCTTCGGATGCGGTGCGATACTGGATACTGTAGCTTCCAATCAGCGCAAGCAGTACGAATTGGAATTGAATCGGATCCAAGCTGAAACGAAACCAAAACCTGTCCAAGGTATGACCAGAACTGGAGGCTCTAAGTAATGCTGCAATTCCGGAATCTTTTGATGAGTGTGGCTGCAGGTTTTGCAGCCACTATTTCTGTATTAGCTGTTATGCAGGAAAGACAGGATACCTCCCTTTTGAAGTATGCTGTTCTTACTGCGATTAGCATTTGTTTCTTTTTTGCTTTCTTGACGTTTCGCAGAGGAGTTACGCATGCGATTCTGGAACGTCGTTACATATTAGCTGGTATTACGATCCTCTCTGTGTTTACGCTGATCAGCTTAATTGACTGGCCGCTGTTTCTTAATCGGCCTTGGTATGAGACGGTGATTGTTGATTTCATTTCACTGGCAGCGATTTTCTGTTTCTTTTCCTTTATCGCCTTTCTTTTATTGAGAGGGGGGTATGTATGGCAGCGATCTGAAATAAGCAAGTGGACGATTGTGTGGTATATGCTGCCGATGATTTTTGTCTGGATGTTTTACTTGCTGGCCTTCTTCCCCGGAAATATGAGTCCGGATTCCTTAAACCATTGGCGACAAGTGGAAAACATGGAATTCAACAACTGGCACCCGTTTGCTTATACAATGGTCATCCTTGCGCTGACACAAATTTGGGATTCACCGGCTGTTATCGTTATTTTCCAAATGCTGCTGTTGTCTTTTGTTTATGCTTACGGACTTTATTCCTTCCGCCAATATGGACTTGGAAAGAAGATTGCTTGGGCAGCGGCTATCCTTTGGGCGGTACTGCCAATCAACGGCATCTTCTCCACCATTCTCTGGAAGGACGTTGTTTATAGTACGTTTATCGTTTTCCTGACTATCTTTGTAATGAAGACTGTATTGCAAGAAGGGAAAAATCTGCGCACATGGAGCGGTATCGCTACCTTTACCGTTGTGCTATTAGGCATAGCATTTTTCCGAAATAACGGATTGCCGATTGCCATTATGACTGCAATTGGCATGCTTATCGCTTACCGCCGCATTTGGAAGCAGCTGCTGACACCGCTTGTGCTCGTCTCAGCGCTTTATGTGATTGTGACGGGACCAGTGTTTACAGCTTATAACATTCAATCAGCCAATCCGAACGAATCCATGAGCATCCCAACACAGCAAATAGCTGCTGTTGTCTCTCAAGACGGAGAGCTGACTGAGGAACAGCTTGCTTATTTGGATTCTATTTTGCCAATAAATGACTGGAATGCTTATAACCCGTATTTGACAGATCGAATCAAATTCCACGACAACTTTCATGATGAAGTCATCGTAGAAGATATGGGTAACTATTTATCCGTATGGTTCGATATTGTGAAGCAAAATCCTGCCTTGGTAACAGAGGCTTACTTAAAACAAACGTCATTAGTATGGCAGATTAATAAGCCAGTTGACGGATACACAAATCCTTACACAATTGATGTGGACCCGAATGAAATGGGACTGGAAACGAAACCGGTCAGCCAAACATTGTACGATGGGGTAGAATATTTGCTGGAAACATCTCGCTACCATACAGAAGAGCTGTTCTGGCGCCCAGCGGTATTCAGTATTTTCATCATCTTTTTCACCTTAATTGCTTCACGTAAGTTAGGAGCAGTAGCTTGGCTGCCGATCTTACCGGTTCTTTTTAATACAGCGACAATCTTTGTCGGCTTGCCGGCACAGGATTATCGATACCTTGTAAGCAATGCAATGGTAAGTATCTTCTTCCTGCTCTTTGCTAGTCTGTATAAGAAAGGAAAGGAACCCGCTTATGGAGTCCATGCAGCTCGAAAGTAAACCGCAGCATAACCCGAAGCTTGGCCTTGTGTTCATTCTGCTGTCTGCCGCATTCACAAGTGTCGGACAGTTATTATGGAAAATTGCGGATGGAGAGATCAACCTTCCTCTACTGATCGGCTGCGTTTGTTATGGTGCAGGGGCGATAACGATGATTACGGCGTTTCGATTTGGCAAGCTAAGCGTACTGCACCCATTGCTAAGCTTGGGTTATGTGTTTGCATTATTCATGGGAGCGTTTTTCTTAGAAGAACATATTTCACTCATGCATATCGGTGGCACTGCTTTAATTATTGTCGGCGCCATCTTGATTGGGGGCGGTGACAATTAGCTGGGTTTTATTACTGTCATGTACACTGCTCGGAGCTTTTGGCGGATTCTTCTTCAAACGCGCAAGCGATCCGCTAGTAAAGACGTACCGCGCTTTAATTATCGGCCTTGCCTGTTACGGTTCGGCAGCATTAATCAATATCTATGTATTGACGCTCCTTCCATACTCGATCGTATTCCCGCTGACGGCGATTACGTATGTGTGGACACTCTTACTATCGTATTATTTCTTGAAAGAACATATCAAACTGCGGCAGACAATCGGTGTCGGACTGCTTGTTGCCGGTGCCGCATGCCTTGTTCTTTAAAAAAAGACTCCGATTCATACATCATGAATCGGAGTCTTTTTCTTCTGTTATATCCTTATTAATTAGCCTGTAAGGACGAACCCTCACTAGCTCTGTGAATTGCTGTGATACATGTAAAGTGGAAAACTTAAAGTCTGTATCCGCCCACCGCATGATGAAACCAACAGTAGCTGCCATTTGAAAGTGAATCATCAAATCATAATCCACGGGGATACTCTGTTCCTCCGTTTCCATATATATATCACCAGATAAGCATTCCACAAAAACGTTCAGCATCTTGTCATGTATATCTGAATACAAAATTCGCAGCGCCTGTAATACGCGTCTCTCCTCATAGATATGCGTAAAAATCCGCATCGTTGACGGGGCCTGCTCTTGTAAATTAACATACGCTCTATGTTTATACGGCTCCAGCAATGCTATTGCAATGCCATCCAAAAAGTCCTGCAAAATTCTTTCTTTCAAGCTCTCCTTATCGGCAAAGTGCTTGTAAAAAGTACCGCGATTATAATCCGCTTCATCAGCAATTTGCTGAATACTGATTCGTTTCTCTTCCTCTGCTAAAACCAAGTCAACATATGCTCGCTTGAATGCGTTTATGCTCCTCCTGCTGCGACGATCTGTCTTCCCATTCATCAACAAAACAGTCCCTTTTGTCGTTTATTATTACTCTGCTGTATTATTTTTATACGAGTGTTGATTAGGTTACATTCCCCAGATTATTGCGTATTGTTACTTCCCTGTCAATGCGCTAAGATTACTATAACAAGGTATATATCGATTTTTTTGTTCGAATTTTAGGAGGCTGGCACAGTGAAGGAATTCCATAATAAGGTCGTATTAATCACTGGTGCTGCGGGCGGTATCGGATCAGCTGCAGCCATAGCTTTTGCAGAAGCAGGTGCAAAGCTCGCTTTAGTTGATCTATCACTAACAGCTTTAGAAGAAGCAGCTGCTTCTATTGATACAGAAAAGCTTCTGCTGCCGGCTGATGTGACGAGGGAACAAGATACAGAACGCTACGTTCAAGAAACCATCAACCGTTTTGGACGTATTGATGTGTTTATTAATCACGCTGGCGTTAGTGGTGATTTTCTTCCAATAACGGAACAAACAGCGGAAAGCCTTCAAGATGTGCTCCAAGTCAATGTTGTCGGCACTTTTCTTGGATTAAAGCATGTGCTGCGTGTTATGATACACCAAAAAGGCGGTGCTGTAGTTAACACTGCTTGTGCTGGGAGCTTGCTGGGCGGCCCTGGCATGAGTACGTATGTAGCTTCCAAGCATGCTCTGCTTGGCTTGAATAAAACTGCCGCTTTAGAGGTAGCGGAGCAGGGAATACGTGTGAACGCGGTATGTCCTTCGGCGGCTGATACAGAGTGGATGGATGCAATTGAAACAAAAGCCGCCAGCGGCCACGAAGAAGCAGCGCGCCGCGGGTTTGAAGCAAGTGTACCGAAGAATCGTTATGCAAAAGTGAAAGAAATAACCGATGTAATGCTCTTTCTTGCTTCCAATAAAGCTAGCTTTATTACCGGTTCCTATTTCCGCATTGACGGCGGACAAGGGACCACTTCCGCATAAAAAAAGAAAGACGAGCGACATAGATTGTCAGTCTCGTCTTTTTTATTTGGACTCTAATTCATCTTTCAATCTATCGTAAAGAATACGCGCACCTTCCGGACTAAGGTATAAATTATCTGCGTACTGCTTATTCTCAGACGTAATCTCTCCGGTTATCGCACAAGTAAAACCAGGCTGATATTTTCGGAAGATGATCTTATCACCTTCAACAAAGATTTCCACTGGATCTTTTTCCTCAATGCCGAACTCTCTTCTAATTTCTTTTGGCACAACAACACGGCCAAGATGGTCCACGCGTCTTGTAATTCCAGTGCTTTTCATGAAAACGCCTCCTTTACTGTGATAGATTTACTATACTATATTTTTCTAATTATTGAAAATCTTATGACTGAAAAAAAGAGCACAAACATTGCTATGTTCATGCTCCTTTCTGTTACTGCAAAATACGCTGAAGCTCATTGCGCGTTTGATCTGCTATTGCTGCTTCAGATCCGAGATAGAATATCTCTGGCTGCTTGCCAATCTGGCTTAAGAATGCTCGTGTTGGCTTCGTCACTGCGTTAGGTCTCGTTAACACGATAGGAGCATCATACTTTGCTCCCAGCGGTGCACCGGACAGACTATCTACTGTCGTCTGGCCGTTAGCAAAGAATACTTGATCCGGATTAGATCCGTAGTACTTCGTTATAACAGCCGTATTCGTTGCGTAGCGGTCAGGCCCATAAACGCGTTCCACAGAAGCACCCAGCTGCTTAATTTGGTTTACAACATTTTTTGATACGACTGTTTCACTGCCGATAATAGTTACTTTTCTAATAGCATTATTTCTTATATAGCTCTTCACGTCATCATGCAGCGTGCCCGTTCTTGTCAGCAAGATTGGGATCCCTTCTTTACCGGCATGCGGCCCAATTGTCAGCGCATCTGGTGAGTTTTCATCTCCGACAGCCAAGAAAATCTCAGAAGGCTTACTAGCCACCTCCGTCACTTCTTCTGCTACCTCGACAGCTGTTGCGTACCTGTGCGAGCCAGCAACACGCTTAATGCCGCTCCCCGGGAAATATTTACGCAGCTCGCTTTCCACATTTTTCGAAATAGCTGGTTCCGCACCGACAATATAAATTGTTGACGGATTTAATCTGTCAATTTCCGTAATTGTCACTTGTTCCAGCCGATCTTGATCTGTCAGTAAAAGCGGCGAATCGAGCTGTGCTGCTAAGACGCTTCCAGTAAATGCATCAATCGGCAAATCACTGCGTCCCAGCACGACCGCTTTCGGAGACTCTAAGTGCCAGCCATAATTGGAAATACTTGCGCTCGTTGCATTACGACGGGCACCTTCTAAATTATGCACAACAACAGGTGCTTTGCTTAAGTACCCACTGGCAACATAACCGTTTTTCCCACTGCTTGTTTGAACAGGATACCAAACATAGTGATTCACATTTGAATCATTTGCTTTGTAGTTTCCTGTTATTGTTAGTTTCTCTCCTCTAAGCAGTGATCCGATAGAGGAGCCATTTGGGCTGCTGCGGAATGTCAGGCTGTTAGCCGTGACATAAGCTGTGCTGCCTTTCTGAAAGTTCTGGGTGCTTTCATGTAATGGCCCTGGAGTAGTTACATGATCTGTTTGGAACGAAAAGTACGTCCCAAGTTTCCCTGTGATTCTTCCAGGAGTCAGTAAGTGCGTCGGGAATGGTGTCGCGGATACCAACGACTGATTCTCCATCTCCTTATAAACAAGCTCCTGATAAGCTGTCTGCGGGTTTGCAATCGGATCATTTCGCTCTAATCTGCCGTTATAAGCTAGGATAGCAAAATACCAGTTTTCCAGTTTATCTGGATTTCCATCGTTTACTACCGGTATCAAATTATAAGGTAAGCTGGATTCAGCTTTTGCATTAGCTTCGTTCCACTTATCCTTCAGAATCTTCATACCGCGCTCAATGTTATAATCGATGTCGTGCATCAGACGTTCTATCTCTTCTTTATCGCCGCGATTATAATCAGAAACCTGCATAATACCGATTCCAATACAATCATAGCCTATTACGACATTCGAACCATCTGCAATCGAGCATGACTGCTGATAAGAAGGCGTGCTGCCCGTCCAGTACTGCTTCCAGCCGCTTTCGCGAAAGGCGATTGACTTCACAATCTCAGGCGGCACATTGTACGCATTGGCAGCATCCGTCAGCTTCTTGCTTATTTCAGCATAGCTTGGATTTGCATGATTCGCAGAACTTGCACGGAACATACTCCGCTTCACACCCTGATCCGCTGCTTCGGTATGCTTTCCTTCTTGCTGTACTTGCTGCGGTGTAACTGCAAATGCCTCAATATATACTTCCGTTGGGGCTGCCAACGGGACATTTTGTTCTATCTTAGGATAGCTGACTTCAACTGTTGCTTTTTCCTCATTTACTGTCAGCCTAGCTCCTTCAAATAAATCAGATTGATAAATGCGGTCCAGGTTTTCTGCTGTGACATGTAAAATGTCGAACTGCAGCGCCTGAGCAGTACCGTGAGTTCGGTACTCAACGATCAAATAAGATTCACTCTTAATGGTCGTTTCTATAATGGAAGCAACATCTGTATCCGGGATAGTGGACGTATAAAGTTCCCCTGCATCCCCAGTAATTTGTAACGAGCCATTCTCCTTGTTCGTAACCTTAGCTACTTTTCCATCTGATAATTGCACGGAGTCTGTACCCGCTGCAAAAGCATAAAAGCTCTCTTCTGCTTGGACATCTAACGGCCGAATTACCGCTAAGCAAGCGAGAATTAGACCTGCAAAAAGGACAATCGCCAACGTCGATCTGTTCTTTTCCACCTGTTACCCTCTTTCTTTTCATAGATTCGCAGTACAAAGGTTTCTGTCGAAATATGTAACTGCTTCTTTTTCACTATAGAAAGAGCAGGTGGATTTTACTAGACACAAAGACAAAACTTAACATTCTATCATACGGTTTTACATTCAGTTTACAAAAAAAGTCCAACTAATCGTTGGACTTTTCGTTCGTATTAAACTGAAAATATCTTTGTTAGACGTGGCTTGATTGCATCCACCTCATAGGAGGCTGCGGTTTTTTGGGCACCCGCTTTTATCACCTGCTTGGCTTCTTCCGAAAGGTCCATATAGGTGATGATGCTGCCAGCCAGCTCTTCCGCTGAACCTGGTTCAAAGAAAAAGCCATTTCTTCCATTCTCCATATAATCAAGCAATCCAGCCATGCGGCTGCCAATTACCGGTGTTCCGCAGGCCATCGCTTCCAATCCAACTAGGCCAAGGCTTTCTCCTTCCCGCATGGTGGGAAAGCAGAAGATTTCCATACTATTGTAGACACTGTTCAGCTTTTGCTGGGACAGCAGCGGAAAATGAACAAGCACTTCCCGAAGGCCGTAACTGTCTACCATTTCATCAAATGCTTCTTTTTCTAAACCGTCGCCGATAAACAATAATTTGTGATTGTTCAATCTGCCTTCCTGCTTCAAGATATTTGCAGCCTTCAGATACACATCCCAGCCTTTACCTCGATCAATGCGGCCAACAAATCCGATATATTTGTAGGAAGTATCCAAATTTAATTCTTGGTAAGCATGCTGCGGATCCTTTTCATAGAAGGTTTCCTTATTAATGCCGCCTGAAGGGAAGATTTCAATCCGATTAGTCAGCCCGTATTTTTTCAGTACTAGCTGCTTGTAATACGCGCTTGGCGTAATAACGGTGTCGGATACCTCCAACAGCCGCTTTACATAAGGCTGATATTTCTCCCTTTTCTTGAATTCAGGCACCACATCACTGCCATGCACATTTGTATAAATAACCAAATTTTTATTCAGTTTTTTTGCTATTAACACGGGAATGGAATTATGCGTGGCATAGTGAACATAAGTAACATCATATTTCCGAAAGATAGACTTGCCGATTATGCGGAAGAAATGACTTCCGTATGCCAGCAGCTTTCCGATGGAACTGGACTGTTTCGTAACGACGGTGCGATCAAAAGTCGCACCTGCCTGGGCCAGTATCTTTTCTGTATTTTCGACGAACACACCATAGTTGGGATGTTCTTTGCTTGGATACATGTTTGCGATTAAATGAACTTTCATAAATGAGCCCCTTACGTACGTGATTGTAAACAAATTGTACGCTTATTCACCAATTGTTGCAGTATGATTGGAGATATCTTTAAAAACAATTTACAATCAATAATCTAACAATCAATAATCTAACAATCAATAATCTAACAACCCTAGCAGAAATTCATAGCTTGTAAACGATTCTCGAAAGTCTGACCACTTGATTCGCTGCGGTTTCCACGGTGTCACAAACGGTTCATTGTCATAATAATCACCTGCTCGAGCCGGTATCGTTGTGCCCGATTCCATTCCTGTGGTAATAGCTGCTTGCTTGTCGTTCTTAGCTCCGACTTTGACATTCGTTGTAAAAGCCTGTCCGTTAGCCATCGTCCAAATCTTTCCATTTTTAATTTGCTGAGGTTTTACTGCAGGAGCTTGACTTGCATAAGCAAGCAGAATATCTGTTTTGAGATGATAACCTGCCACTAGCTTGTCCGCTTGTTCCTCCTCTAATTGATAGGATGCTTCAAAGGTATATAAGCTTGTCTTATCCTTGATGGATGTAGGCTGATCCGCCAGCTCTGTAATTTCCCCTTCTAAAATAGGACCATTGTCTGCTACTGCTGCTTTTACTGTCATGCCGCTTTGCACTTGTTTTCGTTCTGCTTCTTTCAGCTCGCCGGAAATAACCAAGTCGCTGCTATTAATTGTAATGACAGGCGCTTCTCCAGGCGCAGCAATGTCTTTGATTGTGCCGGCAGCTGGACTTGTAACCGTGACATATTCACCTGTATCTTCTAACGCTGACAGCTGATCTTCTGCAGCTGACAGTGCCGCTCGTTTTTCGGCAAGCTCTTTTTCCAGACTGATACGATAATGCTCCTGTCTTTGAGCTGTCTGTTCTTCCGCGGCCACTTGCAATGCTTCACTTATTGCTTCAACGCCGGCACTTTCTTTTGCTACCTCTGTATTCTCAAAAGTTTCTGGAATAGTGATATCAGTTGGGAGTGCACCTGCAGCAACGTCCGTCTCGTCTAATTGGTTCATTGCCTGTTCGACAGCAGCTGTCTGCTCCTCTAACGTTGCAATAGATGCTGATAGATCTCGGTGCGTTTTCGTATAATCAGTAACTTGATAAGTAAAGAGATCATCGCCCTCCTCAACTGCATCCCCTTTTTCCACAAACATTTCCGATAAAGAACCAGAAGCTGCTTGGAGGTACACTGGAATTTCATCTGCGGAAGTGAGTACAGCAGGAGCAGATAACGTCTCTTCCACATCTTGGGCCATCACCTGCTCCCAGTCTTGAATAAAATTCGTTCGTCCGATTCGACCTTCATCGTCCCAGAACAGAAGACCTATATTAAGTAGCACAAAGACGACTGCTGCTGGCAGAAAAATTTTCTTAATCACCCTTAAGCCCTCCTATGCAAAGATGAATGCTACAAGCTTATTTCCGATACCGCCAAGCAATGTAAGTAACAGCACATAGCAAAGATACAACACGCTGACGATAATCCATACATGCCAACGTTTTGCTGGAAACAAGACAAGCAAGCAACGGGTCTGAAAATATAAAACGAACAGCTGGAATATAGACACAGCACCAAATAAACTAATCACCCATGGTTTATCTGTAAACAGGTCTGCAAGCACACCGAGTGAAAATGGCGACCGATTCCATTCCAATCCGGCAGCCGGTAATAAAAGCAGCCAGGTGAGCGCTTCAAATAAGAAGACGATACCGACGCTTAGCTGCATCACCACCAGCTTTTGATACGGAATTTCATAAAATAAATAGAATACTAGTGAAACGACAAAGAGAACGAGGAGCCCTATGACTAACCCAAACACTAACCGTCCAATCACAAACCAAAGTTTGGCGTATTCATAGTCAGATCCAGCATAGTCGGCTCTCAATTGATTCAATGTCTCTGTCCCGGCCCCGATCCATCCAAGAGCCGCATAAACGGTGCAAAAAGCAATTAGGAGCAAAGTCGTCCATAGCCAATGTCCTCGCAGAGTTTCCGCTTCCCGCAGCTTGAATAATGTTTCTTTCGGACTCGTCAAAAGGCGGAAAGGATTTGTATGATATGTCATGTTCGGCCATCCTTTTTCTATGTATATAGTAAAAGATTAACTTAATTTCTTAAAATTTGCACATTATTTACAATAAAAAAATAGACTGGCGAAATACCAGTCTATTTGGCGAATGTGTTGCTCGGTCTGAGTGCTCTGTTTGTTTTTGCCTGACGAGGTACCACCGGACTGCTTAATTTTGCTTTCACATATTGCAGCAGCATATAAGTAACAAGCGATAGTCCGTATAAGATTGGTGCATAAAGGAGTCCCCAAGCAAATGTATGAATAAATGGTGATTGATCCAAAGCCTGATCCAAGATGCTGCGCCATAATGTGTGGATCAAATAGATACCTACTACATTTTTAGCGACAATACCTACATAACGATGCTTTCCGATATTCCGCGTTTTCAAGGTGAACAGCAGCAGTAAAACGGTTAACGGAATCGTACTAATTAAGTACTCTCCTTGCGGCAAATCCATGTTGTAATGAAGAATGAAACGCTCGATCAAATGCAGTGCGAAGCCGGATACTGCAAGCATCCCAACCGTTCTTGCCTTTATATTTTGCATCGCTTGCACAAGCTGCTTTTCATACAAACCAAAACATGCTCCAAGCGCTGTATAAAACAATCCGAAGTAAATTCCATTCCGCGTCGTTTCCTCCATCGTAACATGGAAAAGCGGTCCATATGATTGGCCCATCAATCCGATTAAATTGAGTAAAAGACCTGCCAGTAATGTCAGTTTAAGCAGGTGCAATCGATATGCTGCGTAAATGATAATAATGGAAAAGATTAAAGCGAACATAAACCACAGCTGGTATTGCGTATAAGATATACCGTCCAGCAATGTGCGCCATTGGAATGTATCTTGGAGATAAGCTGTGAGGGCTGCTTTTTGCTCACTCATCGTTCCAGCTGAAGTGGTAATTATTTTAATAAGGTCATATATCCAATAAAATGTGAACCATGCTGCCAAAAGTCCAATCAGCTTGCCGGTATAGCGCTTGAAATAAGCAAATGTATCTTCCGTTCGTTCCAGTTTCATAGCAAATAAATAGCCGGATGCAGCAAAGAAAAACGGCACAGAGAATCGTGCGAGTGTGTCAATGATGAATGCCCATGTTTCCCCGTTACCGAATGGGACAGCCGTATCACGGAACGTGTGTGTATGAATACAAACGACACCGAAAATGGCCAGGCATTTAAAGAAGTCGATGGAGTAATTTCTCGTCATGTGCATCTACCTGCTTTCTTTGTTCTACAGAATATTATCCGTCCTTTCTTCTTTATATACCCCCGTTCCCTCGCCAACAAGGCTTTTAACAGAACTGTAATGACAATACAATCTAGGTGCAATATGATTACAAACTCTATCCACTAGACCTTATTTTTTCCATAAAAAAAAGCACTTACTTTTGTAAGCACTTAATGGGCATTTACTAATGCTTTTAGATAAAGATCCAGTTTCTTTGCACGACTCGGTGTTTTGCATCCTGGCTGTATGAAATATTCATCAAATAAATCAGACAGTTCATCGAAGCGGCTATCTTGTAAAATAGCTTGGTTCCATTCATATAGCCGGCTGTATTGCTCGATATAGCGTTTCATCTTCTTCTCAAATCCGGCCAAATGATTTGCTGATGGCATACCGAAAAACGCAGCTCGCGCCGGATCGAATATTGGGTAATGTACATTCAGCAAATGCAAAAGATGTGTTACTTGCGGAAACTGCATAGAAGGATTACCACGTCGGTTCTTCACTTCATACAGTGTTTCTGTTAACTCGACAATACCACGCTTGTCCGGATTTCTGGCAGCCTCTTGAAACAAATGGTAAAAGGTCTGTTCGAATTCCTCGGTCAAATTGGGATTTACTAAACCTATGTAATGCTTTAACACGTATCGGAATACCGAGTGGTGTTCGTTTTTTCTAGCCTCCCGGCGTAAATACGCGTCAAGCGCGATGTCGTCTTGGCTGATAGATGTCAAAAGCTGTCCTTTGTGCAGCTGCAGCTGCTCTAAAAGTCCCGCTTCGGTGTATGTGTCGCGCATAAGACAGTTGTCCTCCTCCACTTCTAAGCTACTACTGATAGTTTACATGATAACATATCCAGCTCAGGAAGAAGAAGCAATGCGACAGCCTTAAGACAAGCTTTGCCCAGCAAAAAAATGTTCATTATTCAGTAACGCAATCACAGTTCCAGTGCGTTTGTATTGCTGGTCAAAGGAACGCTCAGATGTTTCGACAAATAAAGCAGTACCATTATAAAAGCCTACTTGCGTGCGGCTTTTGGTTTCTTTATAAGTTTGGATGTGATAGAAGGATAGCCAGACGCAATGTGTATTCGTAGGTGAGGATGTTGGGAGCATAAAAACGCCATGTGCTGGATGCACTGGAATCGGCACCTTCTTATCTGTCCGCAAAAGTCTGCCGATTGCATGTACCCTGCCTTCATAGGAGGAACCATACTGCATGCAGCTATGGTCGATAATGGAAAGAGGTGATTGTTCAACTAAAATTTCCTTGTCTGCTTCCAAAACGCGGGATTGATAAATTGGATCATACAGACGAATAATGGCTATGGTATTTCGTGTGATTATATACTGTTCCCTTGTTTCTGTGTGCATGGTGTCCTCCTTCAGTAATCGCTTGTACAAGACTATATTACTATAAAGGAGGTTGCCAAACCGTAAAATGATTGTAAAAAATAGTAAAAAAGAACGAAGCATGTCGCTTCGTTCGTTTATTTAATTGCAAATGTAATTTCTGCTTCACAAGCTAGCTCGCCGTCTACCGTTGCCGTTGCTTTACCTTTGCCGATAGGCCCTTTCAGACGGATAATCTCCACCTCAAGCTTCAATGTATCACCAGGAACTACTTGGCGTTTAAAGCGGCATTTATCAACACCTGCAAGGAAACCGATTTTTCCTTTGTTTTCTTCTTTCATTAGCATCGCAAACGCACCAGTTTGCGCTAGCGCTTCTATAATCAGTACGCCTGGCATTACAGGATGATCTGGGAAATGGCCTTGGAAGAATGGTTCATTGATGGTCACGTTCTTCTTCGCAACAGCGCGTTTGCCTTCTTCAATCTCTGTTATTTGATCCACAAGTAAAAATGGATAGCGGTGCGGGATTATTTCTTTGATTTGTTGTACATTATACATAATATGGTGAGCCTCCTGAATGGTTGTCTTTCCTAAGGTATTATAACAAAAACAAAGCCTGTATGTTTAGCTTGTCTCTCATACAGGGTATGTTTTTATAAAACAGTTGTAAGGAGGTAGCCAAATGCTAAATTTATTACTATGGATCGGCATCATCGTTGTTGCTTTCTGGCTTCTTGGTGTCATTTTTAATATTCTTGGAGGAATAATTCATATTCTCCTCATCATTGCGGTTATTATGTTTGTTATTTATGCCATTAAGAAGAGCAGGGGTAAGCGATAGAAAAAAGCTGGTCCGGATTCCGGAACCAGCTTTTTTTATGATTTCTCATTAACCAAGTTATAAATATGTGTCCATGTATCTCGTTTCAGGACGTCAAAGGCATTGCCGTCGCCCAGTACGCCATATCCGAAGAGCATACCAAGCAGAAGGAAAATGATCAGAATGACCGGCACGACAAGTAATCGAAGCCAAATTGGGAAGGCTCTTCTGCGTTGTTTTTTTGGCGCTTTCTTTCCTTCCGCCTGCTTCTTTTTGTCGTGCTCTTCTTTTGTTTGAAGTTTGGATGCATTATCCGGCATAACGTACTGGCTCCTTACTATTATCTAATCTGATTGATAAGACCGCTCATTTGATCACTCATGGAGATAGAGCGAGCATTAAACTGATACGCTCGCTGTGTATTTATCATTGCTGTCATCTGCTGGCTCAGATCAACGTTCGATCCTTCCAGACTGCCTGCCTGCAGCTCTACTTCATCTTGCCCTATTGCTCGGGCGAGTGCTGGGTCAGCCAATGTAAAATTATTGTCTCCTGTGCGTGTCAAAACACGGGGATTATCAATGGCTGTTATTGCTAAATTCGCTTCCACAGCATTTACCCCGTTACGATCTACCACAATCTCTCCGCGGTCATTGATTGTAATACTATCAAAATCAGCTTGCAATGCAATAGGACCTTCGGCACTGTTCACAAAATCTCCATCCGCAGTCGTTAAGGCAACTGTTCCATTATCTTGCGGCTGCAGATAGAAGTTTCCAGCGCGCGTATATTGTTCCTGACCATCTTCCGCTGTAATCGTGAAAAATTGGTTGTCATTCACAAGTGCAGCATCTAAGATACGGTCTGTGGTTTTGATGGTACCCATGGTCATAAGTGGATTGGTACTGCTTAGATAAGAACCAGCTCCGATTCGGATTCCGTCACTTGTGGCGCGATTTTGCTCATTCGCTTCGTCAGCGGGCGGATTGTTCATCTGCTGAAAAAGTAAGGAAGAGAAATTCGCGTTTTGTGTCTTATAGCCTGTTGTATTCGTGTTCGCCATATTATTCGCAATAAGGTCCAATCGATTCTGCAGCTGCCCCATCGTGACTGCTGCTTGTGTCATCATTCTGCTCATGTTGCTCTTCCTCCCTTACAGCTTCCCAACTTCATTAACTGCTTTTCCTAAACTCTCATCGTAAGCTTTCATCACTTTTTGGTTCATTTCAAATGTCCGGTAAGCCTGCATCATGTCGGCCATCGTTTGCTGCAAGTTAACATTTGATCCTTCTACTGCACCTTGGACAATATTGTATGTAACTCCGTCCATCGCTCGAGCATCTGCCACTTGTGCTTCATTGCTCGCACTATATACATTTTCTCCTTGCTTGTCCAGCAGATTGCTATCTTGTACATACGATAAGCCAAGCTGTATATTACGGCCGTCAGCAAACTGCATCGTTCCATCCGCTGTCAGCTTATACGTTTGATTGTTTGTCTGGATTGCATTACCTTCTGTATCCAGTACATAGCTGCCTTGATCGTTTGTCAAAAAACCATCTGCATCAATCGTAAAATTACCGTTCCGTGTATAAGCTTCTCCTGCAGCTGTTTGTACAGTGAAGAAAATAGAGCCATTTTCATCTGGAACATTGCCGTCTACAAGTGCGGTATCTGTACTAATACCAGTCTCCCGCAAATCACCCTGCACGAAATTCGGAATTGTTTCTTGTACGTATACTCCCGAATTAATGCTGCCGATTTCCTTAGATGTGGTGATAAAACCTGATCCGTTCATGGAAGTCGGTTTACTTTCCATGGACTTCATAAGCATCTCAGGAAAAGCACGCAGCTGTCCTTGGTCCGCTTTGTATCCATTCGTATTCACATTGGCTAAGTTGTTGGACAGAACTTCTTGTCGGCGCTGCTGGGCAAGCATACCGGATGCTGCTGTATATAATCCTTTTAGCAAAGCGTAAATCCTCCTAGGTTCATTACAATGTTAATCTGTTTCTCTTCCCTATATATCGGCTGAACGCTAAATAAATTAAACCCCTTCTGCAAACAGAAGAGGTCAATTTTTAAACTGCTTTGCGTTTTTCCAGCTTGTCAATGTTCTCCAGCATAATACCAGTACCTTTTGCTACGCAGTCCATTGGTTCTTCTGCAATGAAGACAGGAACCTTCAACTGCTCTGCAAGCAGCTGATCAATGCCGTGCAGCATCGCACCGCCGCCAGTCAAGATAATACCGCGGTCAATAATATCTGCAGACAGCTCAGGAGGTGTCTGTTCCAGCACGATTCGCGCCGCTTGTACAATCAATGCTACTGATTCACGAAGTGCTTCTTCGATTTCTTCTGAATAGACTGTAATAGTACGCGGAAGGCCGCTTACCATGTCTCGTCCTCTAATATCAATTGATTCCTGACGTGAACCTTGGAATACAGTTGCAATCTCAATCTTGATATTCTCTGCTGTACGTTCCCCGATTAACAGTTTGTATTTTCGTTTGATATATTGCAGGATTTCTGCATCAAACTTATCACCGGCCATTCGGATTGATTGTGCAGTGACAATATCACCCATTGATAGGACTGCTACGTCTGTTGTACCGCCGCCAATGTCAACAACCATATTACCGCTTGGCTGGAAGATATCCATTCCAGCGCCAATTGCAGCGATTTTCGGTTCTTCTTCCAAGTATACTTTCTTACCGCCTGATTTTTCCGCTGCCTCTTTAATTGCTTTTTGTTCAACCTTCGTGATGTTTGTCGGGCAGCAGATCAGCATGCGCGGTTTGGAAAGAAAACCTTTTACATTGATCTTGTTGATGAAATAGCGAAGCATTGCTTCTGTTACATCAAAATCAGCGATTACGCCGTCTTTCAACGGACGAATCGCCTCAATATTGCCAGGTGTTCTGCCTACCATGCGTCGTGCTTCTTCCCCAACTTCCAGTACATTCCCTGTATTCCTGTCCATCGCGACAACGGATGGTTCGTTGAGAACGATTCCTTTTCCTTTTACATGTATTAGTACGTTTGCCGTACCAAGGTCAATTCCTATATCTCGTGCCAATATCCTCAGATCCTCCCTGTAAGATAGAAACTTTGTCGCATCCGTTCGAGAACATAATGCTACTTAGTATATATTCTAGCATAAAACATGGAGAATAGTAGCAAATTATGAAAGAAAATAAGGATAAAAGTAGCAATGTCAGGAAGAGAATGGATGTTCACTTACAGGATTTAAATTAAGTTTCAGGCAGGCGATTCGGTATTTGTTTCGACACTATATTTCAATTTAGTAGCTTCTCCGCCCCGTAAATGGCGAATTGCTTTATGATAATCAAGGATTTCTTTTACTTCATTAGCAAGATCTGGGTTGATTTCAGGCAGCCTTTCTGTCAAATCCTTATGCACCGTACTTTTAGATACACCAAATTCTTTCGCAATTACACGTACTGTTTTCTTCGTCTCCACAATGTGCTTGCCTATGCGCACCGTGCGCTCTTTAATATAATCATGCACAGCTCATGCCTCCTTAAGTTGACGGTTCTTGATGTTCGTGAGACAAGATGAGAAGCAGACGTGAATCATATATGTACGATTTTATGAGGAGTCTAAAGATGATGGCGTGTCCGCGGCGTTGAGCGCTTCACACTCGTTCCCTTCAATCATTTGCATTGGTTTGTAACATCTTATTAGCTGCTTCTATCTTTTATGCCACAAAAAAGACCTTCTCAGCGCGGAGAAGGTCTGCGGTTATCCATATCTTGAATAGCATACATCGGCAAGCGGGAAAAATAGAAGTCTTTATGTTGTCGGATGAATTGATGATAGGAGTCAACAAGAAAATCTTTCTTTTGATAAATGAGGCCGTAGAAGTATTTATAAAATGCAGTCTGTTTTTCAGGCTTCCACACAGGGTAGCGTTTTCTAGCGTTGCCTGTCTGTCCAAGCTGGAACTCGATATAAGCGAGTGCATACGGATCATCTGTCACGAACCTGTGCGGCAGATCAAAGTGAGCAGCTACAATCGGCAGCACTTGCCTCTCAAGAAGCGGGGCAAGAAACGTAATATCGTATTGTTTAGCTAACTTACTTCCTTCAGCTAGATGTGAAAAGCTCGCAATCTTGTCATCAAAGAGGAATGTCAATCCCATCTTATAATGCTGCATCGCTCGCTGGCCTGGCAAATATGTATGATCTAAAACATTGCTGCTGTGCTTTCGGGCAATGATTAACTCGTTTCGCTTCCAATGATATTGGAATAGCAGTTTTTCTAATCGAACCTTCATCATATGCTGCAGCATATAATCTTTAATATGCAGGATTGTCTCCTGAAGATCGTCGAGATAATGACCGAGAATATAGTAATCAGACCAATAGAAGTGCTGATAAATCTTGCCGATTAGTATAAGTGCCTTTGCCTCTGGATAGTCAGCACAAACTCGGCTCGTTTGTCGTTCATATTCGTCCCCTGGCAGTTTGTATATTTGGTACTGAATAATCAACTCATATAATTGGGCATATGATTTATTGCGCGCGTGTGAGGATTGTTTATTTTTGTCAATTAGCAGCTGCAGTTCTTTTTCATAGAAATTCATCCCCAGGAAATCTATTCCCGCCAGCTGTACGTCAGCGGAAGCGGATTGTAAACAAAATCTGGCGGCTAAGTCGGCAGTCTGCTTCACCTCATGGCTCGGCTCTGCCAGCTGGATAAACGACCATAGGTCTGTCATCCGGCCAGATGCCGCAGATAACTTGCCCAAGTCAATCGCTTCTTTACATGCACTAGATTGATTCAACTTACTTTTCTCCTCTCACATTTCCCAATATTACCCCCACAAAGTCACTTGACTTCGACTTTTGATTTATGCATGACACCTTTACATTATTCCATCTTTTCAGATAATTACAACCTCTTTCAAGTTTGATTCGTTCGACAAATTACTGCTTTTCCTATTCATTTTGCAGGGCGGCTTTTTGCCTAAAACGTCGAATAGTACGTGTAGATAAAATAGCAAATACACAAAAACTCCCAGATAATTAAAAAGCAATGTATCGTTGATTAAGAGACAGAAAAAAACCGAACTCCTGTAAATCCTGTTGCGGATTCACCTAGCAGTTCGGTTTTTTTTAGTTCATTTTACTTGCTTCAAATCAAGTTTGTGCGGAAGAGCGAGAAGATGTTGCATCTTCTTCTGGCTGCTTCTCGTCATCTTGCTTAGGTGCTTCTTCTTCACCAGCGTCAGGCTTTGGCTCTTCTTCATCTTCAGAAGGTGCTGCCTCTGCATCTGCGTTCTCATCTGCTGGCGCTTCTGCTTCTGCATCCGTGTTTTCATCAGCTGGTGCTTCTGTATCTGCTTGCTGTTGTTCCGTCTGACCAGCTGTATCTGCTGCATCTTCTTGTACTGATTCAGCTTTTGCTTCTTGAAGCTTGCTTACAGGCTGATTTAGGAATGTTTCTGGATTCACGGCTGTATCACCGTTACGAACTTCAAAGTGTACGTGCGTTGCTTTATCTTTAGCAAACAAGCTTTGTCCAGCTGCTGCTAATACATCGCCTTGCTTCACTTCTTGACCTGCTTCAACTTTTACATCTTCCAAGCTGGCATAATACGTTGTAACACCATTCTTATGCTCTAGCTGCACAACATTGCCGTGCAAAGCGTCTTCTTTTACTTCTGTGACAGTCCCGCTTAATGCTGCGAGAACTTCAAACGAACCGCCATCGGCTGCAGCGTAATCCACTCCGGTGCTTTGGTAGTATTTGTTGTCGTAGAGTACGAGTGCATTCTCTTGGGATTCGCTGTCTGCGTTGTGGTCATAGAACTTCGTTACGACTGTTGCTTCTGCATCTTCTGCTACAGGCGACTTCACAACTTCATCCTGTTCTGCTACAGGAGTTGCTTCCTCATTATCATCGAAAGATAGAGAGTCGAAGATACCTTTGTCTTCTTCTGCCTGATCAGCGTCATTCGTGCCGCTTTGATACCACAATACCGCGGTCAGAAGCAAAGCGGAAATACCAAGATACAATGCTGGGAAAAACCATTTTTTACGGAAAAGACGTTTCCATTTGGATTTTGAAACGTTATTTTTTTCCTTCATAGATCATCACCTCTGCAACCATTGTGGTCACAAAGCTAGATTCCTATACCTTCTATGCAGAAAAAAATTCCAATACTTATTTAGATACTAATTTCGCTCCATTTGCCGGCAGTTTACTAATCTCCGTATCCGTATAGTAGTGTGTCAGGATATCTTGATAAGACTTGCCCTCACCCGCCATACCATTGGCACCATATTGACTCATCCCAACACCGTGGCCGTATCCTTTCGTCTCAAAAATAAGATGACCATCTTTCATTGATATGGTGAAATCTGTCGATTTGAGTTCCAGCTTTTGCCGGACGTCTCTGCCAGTGAACTGCTTGCCGCCAATTTCTACTTCCGCAACGCGCTGGCTGTCCGTACGCTTCAAATTACCTGGCGGCTCATTTGGATTGATTGTCACTCCTAGCAGTTTCTCCACTTCCGTTATCTCAAATATCTTTTGGTCAGCAAATTTAGGAGATTGCTTATCCCATGGACTTGCGACTGATTTTAAATACGGCAGAGCATTTTCCCAATAATCTTCTGCATTTTCGGTAAAGCCATTACTTGTGGAGAAGAAAGACGGGGTGATTGGTTCCCCTTGATAGGTAAGTATCTCTCCGCTGGTTGCTTCCACCGCTTTAGTCAGCTTCTCCATTTTCTTATCGTATTCTTTGCCCCATGTCCGCCTGAGCTCTTCATCATTTTTATATACTTGATGACTGACTGTGTCAGATACTTCAATTGCTTCTGGCTCTTCTGCCTGATGATCTTCCATATGACGTACAACAAAGGTTCGCGCTGCAACTGCTTGTGCTTTGAGTGCTTCCAGTTCGAAATCAGCCGGCATTTCAGATGCCACAACGCGCATCACATAGGTTTCCAAAGGCACGGTTTCTACCGTATTGCTCGCTGTCCGGCTCACCTCGACTGCCACATTAGCTGTTTCCTTCACTTGCTTTTCTTGTTCCATTGCTGTCGCCGTCCTCTCACTGCCGCCAGGGTCTATAAATGGTACTACAATTAACGTAGGGAGTGCCACAATGACAGCAAACAAACAGGCAATGAGCATGCTGATGAGAATATGTGACTTCAGGCGGCGTTTCGATCTGCTTTTTTTGGACATAGAGGACCTCCTTATCTGACTGGTCTACTCTTTACTCTATGTAACTGACAGGGAATGCTAGAACATTTGCGCCTAAAAAAATAGAGTGCTCCATGCACTCTATCAGCTCCAATATCTTCTAACCGCACAAAGCTCGGTTTCATACACCGTACCTGCCAAGTTCAAAACTTCAATTCGCCTGCCTGTCTTCGGCGCATGCAGCATCTGCCCATCCCCATAATAAAAGCCAACATGATGTACACGACCTTCCCCTTTCTCATAAGCAAAAAATAATAAGTCGCCAGGCTCTGCCTGATTCAAAGGAATGGAATTGCCTTGCAAACATTGCGCACTTGCATCACGCGGAATGGTGTAGCCGCCAGCAAGATGCATATTGTAGGTGAACCCTGAGCAATCGTAGCCCCAGCTGCTCA
The DNA here is from genome assembly GCF_900215625.1 of Terribacillus aidingensis. GTDB lineage: Bacteria > Bacillota > Bacilli > Bacillales > Amphibacillaceae > Terribacillus > Terribacillus aidingensis. The sequence continues at coordinate 685,196 of NZ_OBEK01000001.1, read as the reverse complement.
TGCCGCCCCATATATAATCCAAACCTAAAAATTGCTCTCCGTACTTGAGCAACTCCATTCCACTGGCAGCTCGTTGTGTCCAGAAGCTGCTCGCTGATTTCGAGATGATTCCCGGACCGTATGAGGTTAGAACTTTATAAGCTAATGGCGTATCTTCTATATAAGGCAATCTGGTCAAAAAGCTGAGCGGGACAATTTCACGTTTTTTTTCCAGGAAGAGATTCGTCTGCTTCGCCCGCACCTCAATCTGCCGTTCTGTTTTCGGAAGCGGTGATGCGAGCTGATGCGCTGGTATCCAGCCAGGATAGCCGTTTGCATCTTTTGGTGTTGCTTGAGACGGAACGACCACTTTCACCCAATCTTCTCTTCGGTCCACTTGCCATACTGACGTTCCGAAAAGAAGCTGTGATTGAACCAGATTATTCTCATGCAGCTCTAAACGGTCTGTATGCGAGAGCTGATGCACCCATGCTGATGGATCAGCGGGGTTAGCAATAATAGGGGCATCTCCTTGTCGGGGAGCAGCCGGATTTGTCCACAGATTAGCGACAGCTACTGCCACGGTATATTCTTTCATGTCACAATCTCCGCTAGTGTATTTACAGATATAATACCAAGTCCTGGCGTTTCGTTGAGTATCAGCTTGCTTCCTTCATACTGCACACCACCTGTTACGATATCCTTCTGCAGCATGAGCGGCGCATCAAAATCGACTCGTGTGACATGCAGCTGACTGGCAGCCAGGTGAGCGGCCGCGCTGATCCCGATACGAGATTCAATCATACAGCCAACCATGCATTCCACGCCATATGTCCGGGCGATGCGGGCGATGTCTAAGCTCGGCTGCAGACCGCCTGCTTTCATTAACTTGATATTTAGCAAATCAACTGCCCGCATTTCCAGTAATGTGCATGCATCTTGGGGAGAAAACAAACTTTCATCTGCCATAATCGGTGTTTGCACATGCTGGGTCACATATTGTAAGCCTCGCAGGTCTGCTGCTTGGACGGGCTGTTCTACCAGCTCGATATCTAATCCAATCTCCTCCATTCGGCTGATTGCGCGGACGGCTGTTTTGCTGTCCCAGCCTTGATTGGCATCTAGCCGAAGTACGACGTCTTTTCCTACTGTTTCCCGTATGGCTTGGAGCCGTTTGATATCCGAATCTATATCATCTTTGCCAACCTTAACCTTTAAAGTATGAAATCCTTCTTTCACATATGCCGCTGCGTCTATAGCCATTTCTGTCGGCTCGTTTACACTCACTGTGTAGTCTGTCTCCAGCGTCTGACGCGCCCCGCCAAGCAGCTGAAAAAGCGGCATCCCGCTATATTGGGCAATGCAATCATGCAGTGCAATATCGACTGCCGCTTTTGCACTTGTATTGCCGATGATGCAAGACTGCAGTTTTCCAAACAATGTGTCACGCTCCAACAGCGACATTCCAATTATGCTTGGCTTGATAACCGCTTCAATGCTGTAACGGATACTCGCCAAGCTGTCACCGGTAATAACATGTGTTGGCGGAGCCTCCCCCCAACCGACAATCCCATCATCTGTCGTCACCTTTACCACAATTGCTTCTGCTTCCGTCACAGTGCGGAGTGCTGTCTTAAACAGTTTCTTTAGCGGAACGCGCGTCTGAAACAAATCGATTCGCTCGACTTTCACGCTGATACCCCTGCCTTTACACGCAATACTTTTGCTTCTGTATCCATTGTTGCTTCTGTTCCAAGCGGAACTGTAATATTCGGATTGCAATGGCCAATCCGGAACCCTTTCATAACTGGCTTTTGCAATTCGGTCAAATAATCAACAAAAACTTGATCATAAGAGAGCAAGTTCTCTGGGTCTTCCGGGATGCTAGTTCTAAAATCACCGATGATAATACCATTGGCACTATCCAGCTTGCCTGCCTGCTTCAATTGATTCAGCATGCTGTCAACTCGATAAGGCGGCTCCTCAATATCCTCTAACAGAAGCAGCTTTCCGGCGGTATCAATTTCATCCGGCGTGCCGAGTGTACTGATCAGCAAAGACAAATTGCCGCCAACCAGCGGTCCGGCAGCTTTGCCATGGACAATTGCTTCAAGCGGAGAGATTGCTGACGTATAAACAACATCTGTTGGAGTGAAAAACTGCTGGAGCAAATCATAACTTAGTTTGGCGAAATCAGATTCGCCCATGTCAGAAGCAACCATTGGTCCATGGAAAGTAACCAGACCAGTCCGCTGCCGTATGCTCGTATGTAAATACGTAATATCGCTGTATCCAAGCAGCACTTTCGGCTTTTGTTTAATAAGTTGATAGTCTACCAAGTCGGCGATTCTTCCGCTCCCATATCCGCCCCGAGCACAGATAATGCCTTTGACCTCATCATCTTGGAACATCCGATTCAGGTCAGCTGCACGATCAGCATCACTGCCGGCCAGATAACCATATTTGTCATACACATGTTTTCCTAGCTTAACAGTAACACCAAGTGATTCCACTATCTCAAGCCCTCGCAACAGTTCCTCTTGTTTAACAGGACCTGCTGGGGCAACGATTCCAATTGTATTTCCTTTTTTCCATGCAGACGGCTTCATGCGCGCATCTCCTCCTCCATTTATATGTATGGGGTGACAGACGGAAAAGAAGTGGTTTTCACCACTTCTTCCGCGTCTGCCCTATTCGATATCAGCCCACTTCAACTCTAAATAACCGACCGGGTGCATCACGACATTTTTTACATGTGGTTTTTGCAGGTACACATGCTGGTAAAAATGCAATGGCATAATCGGCATTTCATCCAACAAGATCTTTTCAGCTTCCATCAGCATCTCAAAGCGCTTCGTTTCATCACTCTCTGTCTTGGAATCTGCAATTAACTTATCATACTGTTCATTGGACCAGCCTGTACGGTTCGAAGAAGATTCGGTCGTAAAGCTTTCCAGGAAGTTGACAGGATCCCCGTAATCCGCCAAGAAAGAGCCGCGGAAAAGCTGGTACACAAGCTTGGTCTGCTCTTCGCTGAACACACTCGATTCGACAGTCTGCAGCTCCACATCAACACCTAAGTTGTCTGACAGCATACTTTGGATTCCTTCCGCCAAGCGTTCATTGGCTGTATTTGTTCCGTACGTTAAGGTGACGGCCGGCAGCTCACCCCAGCCTTCTTCATCCATTCCTTCTGCAAGCAATTTTTTCGCTTCTTCCGGATCATCTTGAACTAAGTCGCCATTTTCTTCACGGAAATCACCGCCGCTTGGTGTTTCAAAGCCATACGGTACGAACCCGCGAGCCGGCTGTTCCCCAATACCGCGAATAAACTCCGCAATATCATCACGGTTCATTGCCATCGCAAACGCTTTGCGAATCTTTTCATTGGTGAATGGTTCTTTTTGAACGTTGAATCGTAAGAATTGATCGCCCGCCTGTACCTCTGTCACCAGCTCTTCGCTGTCCATTAAATCTTTGGCATTGTCAGCTGGAATTGACGAACGATCCAAGTCTCCGCTTTGATACATTTGATACTCCGTATTCGTATCTGCTACCATTGCCCAGTTCACTTGATCGAGTTTTACCGTATCCGCATCCCAGTATTCTGGATTTTTAGCCATGATAAGCTCTTTGTCATGCGACCAGCTGTCAATTTTAAAAGGCCCATTGCTCACATAGCTTTCCGCTTCAGCAAACCATTCTGGGTTTTCCTTCGCCGCCTTTTCATTTACCGGGAAGAATGCCGGATTAGTGAGCAAATTCAGGAAGTAGCCAGTCGGTGATGTCAGCGTTACTTCAAATGTTTTGTCGTCCACTGCCTTGATGGCGACATCATCAGCACGACCTTCACCGCTGTTATATGCTTCTGCTCCTTCAATAACATACGCTAAAAATGCGGGCTGATAAGCTTGCTCCGGATCGAGCATATGCTTCCATGCATAAACGAAGTCATTTGCTGTTACACTTTCGCCATTGGACCATTTGGCATCGTCACGTAAATAGAATGTATACACTTTGCCGTCTTCACTAACATCCCAGTTTTCCGCCATGGCCGCCTGCGGCTGATGATTTTCATCCAGACGTGTCAGGCCTTCCATTAAGTTGTTCACCATAACCCAAGAAACACTATCGAAACCTTCTGGAGGATCAAGGGAAGTAGGTTCCTGCCCATTGTTGAGACGCAATACCTTCTTCTCCTCCCCATCTCCTTCGCCGCCGCTTCCGCCAGTATTGTTATTCGCGGTACAAGCAGCTAGCAAAAGAACACATGCAGCCAAACAAGCAATAATGGACATTTTCCAGTTTCTTTTCATCTCTTTTCCCCCTTTAGCGTTTCATCAGACTGGCTGCTCTAGTGGCTCGTGCATCCTGCAGCCAGCATTCTACTTGATGTGAGGCTGATAAATTGGTTGCAGGCGGATACACGTTCGCGCACACTTGCATCGCATGGGCGCATCGAGCGGTAAATGGACAGCCTTGTGGCGGTGCGAACAAATCTGGCGGTGTACCATCAATCGGCTGGAGTACTGCTTCTTGCATATCAAGCCGCGGGACAGAATGCAGTAAGCCAATTGTGTACGGATGCTGTGGATTATAAAAGATAGCGTCTTTGTCGCCGGTTTCTACAATCTTGCCGCCATACATGACAGCAACCCGGTCCGCTACTCGGGCCACAACCCCTAAATCATGTGTTACAAGAATAATAGATACACCTGTTTTTTCCTGAATCTCACTGAACAGCTCCATGATTTGCGCTTGGATGGTCACATCAAGTGCTGTTGTTGGTTCATCTGCAATTAAAAGATCTGGTTCACAAATAAGTGCCATCGCGATTACAATGCGCTGCCGCATCCCACCGCTGAATTGATGCGGATACTGCTTGAATCTGTTATCCGGTTCAGCTATTCCTACAAGGCGGAGCATATCCATCGCTTTTTGCTTTGCGCTATCGGCGCTTATCGATGTATGCTGTTTTAACCCTTCTGTCAGCTGATCACCAACAGTTAATGTCGGATTAAGTGCTGTCATCGGGTCTTGGAAAATCATCGAGATATCTACACCGCGGATCGCACGCATCTCCTTTTTTGACGTTTGTACTAAATCTCTGCCTTTGAATTGGATGGATCCTTTTACAATTTTGCCCGGCGGCGACGGTATCAGCTGCATGATGCTATTGCTCGTCACACTCTTTCCGCTGCCGGATTCTCCGACAATGGCAAGTGTTTCTCCTTTGTTCAAATACAGACTCACGCCTCGGACAGCCTGCACGGTTCCGCCGTATGTCGTGAAATGTACGTGCAAATCTTCAATTTCAAGTATCTTTTCCATGTTGTCATCTCCTCAGCTTTGGGTCGAATGCATCCCGCAAGCCATCACCAAGTACGTTGAAGGCGAACATCGTCAAACTGATGAATAGCGCTGGGAAAAATAACAGCCACCAATCTCCAGAAAGAATGGCAGACAAGCCATCATTGGCCATCGATCCCCAACTGGCATTCGGCGCTTGGATTCCCAAGCCAAGGAAGCTGAGGAATGCTTCCGCGAATATGGCGGACGGAACAGTCAATGTAATTTGTACGATAATTGGCCCCATTGTATTCGGCAAAAGATTTCTTCGGATGATTCGAGCTGTACTGGCTCCAAGTGTTTTGGAAGCAAGCACATATTCATAATTTCGCAGCTGCATCACCTGACCCCGTACAATTCTCGCCATTCCGATCCAGCCCGTAATTGTTAAAGCAATGATAATCGTAAACAAGCTCGGTCCCATTACGACAAGCAACAAAATGACAACAAGCAAATGCGGCAGTCCGTAAAGCACCTCAATAATGCGCATCATTGTACTGTCGATACGACCGCCTTTGTAGCCCGCAATGCCGCCGTAAATGATACCAATAAAGAAATCGATTAAAGCGGCAGCTATCCCCACAAACAACGACACACGCGCCCCATACCATAAGCGGGTAAACACATCACGCCCTAAACTGTCTGTACCGAACCAATGCGCTGCTGTAGGTGCCAGGTTTTGGTTTCGCAAAGCTCCTTCTGAAATGGAATATGGCGAAAGAATTGGCGCGAATATTGCGGCAAGGATTAATACGATTAAAAAGAATAAACCCGTTACAGCCAATCGATTTTTCTTCAGACGAATCCACGCATCTTTATAAAAGGACAGACTAGGTCGAGAAACTTCTTCCGCTTTGTTTAAATCCTTCTCGATTGGCTGAAACCATTCATCTGGTATTTGCTGTACTGCTGTTTCGATTGGGCGATTAAGTCGTTCCATCGTTAGCTGCCTCCTTTCTTGTGCAGCTTAATACGCGGATCCAGGATGCTGTAAACGATGTCAACTAAGAACAGCATGAAGATAAGAAAAGCACTGTAAAATACAGTCGTACCCATAATGACCGGGTAATCGCGGTTATTGATGCTTTCTACGAAATACTTTCCCATTCCTGGAATCGCAAAAATCCGCTCAATTACAAATGTACCTGTAAGAATAGCCGCTACAAGCGTTCCCAATATCGTCACAACAGGCATTAGCGCATTGCGCAGTGCATGCTTGATAACAATCTTTGCTGGTGACAGTCCTTTGGCACGGGCCGTTTTGATATAGTCTTGTGTTAATACCTCCAGCATGCTGGACCTTGTCAGTCTTGCAATAATCGCGGTAGGACCAGTTGCCAGCGCAATAATCGGCATAATCATATGCATAGGGGAAGACCAAGTCGCGGCGGGCAATAGCTGCAGATTAACAGCAAGCTGCTGAATTAATAAGGTAGCCAAAATAAAGTTCGGCACCGAGATACCAAGCACAGCTAGTGTCATCGCTATATAATCAATCATGCCATTATGCTTTAGTGCTGCCAGCACACCTAACGTGATACCAGATAATAGTGCAATCATAATTGTCCACATCCCAAGCTCGGCTGAAATTGGAAACCCTCTGCTCAGGAGATCATTTACCGTTTCGGTCGGCTGTTTGATAGATGGACCAAAATCAAATGTCACCAACGATTTGAGCCAAATACCGTATTGAGTGAGCATCGGTTCATCGAGGTGATAATGGGCGTTCAAGTTTTCCTGGACAGCTTCGCTCGTACTTCGATCCTGCGTTGTGAATGGATTACCAGGTATACTGTGCATCAAGATGAAGGTCATGGTCGCAATTACGAAGATTGTTGCAATCATAATCAGAAATCGGCGAATTAGATAAATCGCCATAAGCTCCTCACTCCTCACGGAAGATCGTATGCAGCGAGCGCCAATCTGCTCAAAGCACGCAAGCTGCTTTAATTATTCTTTTACGATTTAAATCTAGCTGCATCAGCGTATTAGATGGAAGCGGAACCTGCTTTCCATCTCTTGATTGATTTCGTTGCTTTGACCACAGAAACATGAAATTTCTCATCATGTAGTTCTAATTGGAAGCGTTTTCACTTATCTTTACTAGTAAATAAGCCTCTTCATGTAACTTTGTTATTTTCCTTTGAATCTGTGTATCTGACTGCTAATCGCGCATCAAGCAAGAATCGCCCTGTTTGCAACTAGTATGCCTAGGGTTGCAGCCATATGTATAATCTAATAACGCTGGGATGCTTGGCATGTGCTGCCGAATGTACCCCCCTTCCATTAAATTTCAGCATTTGGTGAATTTTCTAATTATTATAGCACAGCCTATCTAGGTTAGGAAGGCAGTTTCCGTTATTGTGCGGAAGGTTATCTTACAAAAGCCAAAAAAATAAGCCCCTTTTTAAGAGGCTTACTGCTATTTTCCTTTAATATGTTGTTTCTTCTACAGCTGCTGCTGCTTCTTCGAAAACTTCGTCATTAACGCGCTCAATCTCCGCACCCAGCATAGCAAGCTTTCCGTGGAAATTGACATATCCGCGATCCAAATGCTTCAGTTCCGTGACGCGTGTATAACCATCGGAAATTAATCCTGCTAGAATTAGAGCTGCTCCAGCACGAAGGTCTGTTGCGGCAACTTCAGCACCTTGCAGATTGGTCGGGCCTTCCATGATCACGCTGCGACCTTCAATCTTAATATTTGCATTCATGCGGCGGAATTCTTCCACGTGCATGAAACGATTCTCGAAAACAGTTTCTGTAATAATGCTAGTGCCTTCTGCACAAAGCATCAATGCCATCATCTGCGATTGCATGTCAGTCGGGAATCCTGGGTGTGGCAATGTTTTAACATCCGTTGCTGTTAATTTTTCAGGACCGATGACATGAATTCCATTCGCTTTCTCTTTAATGGATACACCCATCTCTTCCATTTTGGCAGCAAGCGCACTTACATGCTCCATCTCCACGCCTTCAATCAGGACATCACCCTTGGTAATCGCTGCGGCAACCATGAATGTTCCCGCTTCAATGCGGTCACCAATCATTGTATGCTCAGCACCAACTAATTCTTCGACACCTTCGATCCGGATTGTTTCCGTACCGGCACCGACAATCTTGGCACCCATCTTATTCAAGTAGTTAGCCAAATCGACAATCTCCGGTTCTTTCGCGCAATTCTCCAGAATCGTCGTTCCTTCAGCCAATGCGGCAGCCATAATGATGTTCTCTGTCGCACCGACACTTGGTACATCCAAATAGATTTTAGCACCTTGCAGGCGGCCTTTTGTACGTAATTCTACATAGCCATTTCCTACTTGCACTTTTGCTCCCATCGCTTCGAACCCTTTCAGGTGCTGATCGATAGGTCTGGATCCAATTGCGCATCCGCCTGGCAATGCAACTTTCGCATGACCAAAACGAGCCAGCAATGGTCCGAGTACCAACACAGATGCACGCATCTTCCGAACATACTCGAAAGGCGCTTCTGTCGTCATTGGCTTGGCTGCATCAACAGTGATTGTACCATCGCTGAAATTAACCTCAGCATTCATGCTGCGCAGCACTTCATTAATCGTATAAACATCGGCTAAAGCCGGAACATTGTGAATAACACTTTTCCCTCTACTTGCAACTATACTTGCTGCGATGACAGGCAGTACGGCATTTTTCGCACCTTCGACCTTGACAGATCCCTTCAGCTGCCTTCCACCACGGACGATGATTTTTTCCAAGTTTCATTCTCCTCCGCGTCCAATTTCACTATATTAATATTCAGTCGTTATGATAGGCGTTCCTACAGTTACTGTTGATTGCCCATTCCCTTCATGTAATGCAAGCTGGACATTCATGTTGTCTGCTAAGGAACGGCTGGCTTTCAATTGTGTTGTATACCCTGTTGTAGTCGTGTAGACATTATCTTTCATATTCGTGAGTTGTTGAACATCTAATTTTTTCATGACATTCTGAAACAAAATATCCTCGCTTATTTTATCACCGAAACCCGCTTTCAGACAAGCGAATTTTTTTGCATTACTCGTGAAATATCGGGATTCTGCCTCAGCTGTCAAGTCTTGGACAAATGCTTGCGCCTTATCCGTCCATTCTGAACCGGAAACAGTATAAACAATTTCCGCTTGATACGTCTTATCAGTCGGTACTACTAGCAATATACGTTCGACAGCAGCAAATTGTTTATGGGGGGTATGTACCACAAATTTTGCAGCATTTTCCGAAATTTCCTTGGAAATATGTCCATGCTTCTCTATTAATGTCAAAACATCTTGTATTTCGTGCTGTGAAACAGCTTCTCGGACCGTAACCTCATACTGAAGCAGGTCCGCTCCTTCACTTTTCAAAACATCGTACATCCGATTAACATCCTTTGTAACTTGCACTGTTTCTGCTGCATATGACTCTATACCATAACCGATAAGCATACATATAATTACGATTAATGCGAGGTAATGTTTCATTTTTGTTTCTCCCCTGTCCCTGTCTTGTTAGGAACAGTATGAACACAAATACGATTACATATACAGAGCCTGCTAGATTAATAGAATGAATAGGAGTGATGTTTGACCTTACTTACTAGTATCGTTCTGGATCTGCTCGGTCTAGCCTGCTAGAATAAGTACTGAAGCTGCTTCGTCCAACTTACTAATTGAAGAAATACATTGCTGACCGTTGTACCTATAACAATAGTCAAAAAGATAATTAGCATTCTCGCTTCAAACACTTTTCCTTTTTTTATTAATGCGTCTACATTGACCCCCATCAATATACGCCATGTAAGTGCCATAAAAGCAATGTGGGAAGCAATCCCAAGCATCGCATCCTGGCCTAATACAGCAAACATATGCTACACTCCTTAGCGGATAAGCAGAAATATGCTGACTTTCTTGTCACATAATACCTAGTTATCCTAATTTCCGTACTTTTAAACACGTTTCATCAAATTATACCGGTAATCTTCCTGATTTGCTATAATTATTGCCCAGGAAATAGACCTTAGGATAAAAAAACAGCATCCCTTGTCGGAATGCTGTTTTTTCATTATCGGGAATGTGACGCGACCTCAAGTCGGTTGATTGCCCGGTTAAGCGCCTGTTCAGCGCGGATTTGGTCTAAGTTAGCCTGCTTGTCCTGCAGACGTTTCTCAGCGCGTTTCTTCGCCTGTTCTGCACGGTCCACATCAATATCAGCTGCGCTTTCGGCAGTCTGAGCAAGAATTGTGATCCTGTCTGGACGGACTTCAAGAAATCCGCCGCTGACAGCAACATAATCCGTGCGGCCTTTAATCTGTAGACGAACCGAACTAACCTTCAATGGCGCTACAAGCGGAATGTGTCCTGGCAAAATACCAAGTTCACCATTCTCCGCTGTACAGCTAACCATTTCATAGTCTGCTTCCAGAACAGGGCCATCAGGAGTAACAATACTGGTTGTTACGGTACTCATCCGGAGCCCCTCCTATCCTACTATTACATGATTGCTGCTTATTAGTTAACGCCAGCTTTTTCAAGCACTTCTTCAATACGCCCAACAAGACGGAAAGCATCTTCCGGTACATTGTCGTATTTGCCTTCAAGAATTCCTTTGAAGCCTGCAACTGTTTCTTTAACAGGTACATAAGAACCTTTTTGGTCTGTGAATTGCTCGGCAACGTGGAAGTTCTGTGAAAGGAAGAACTGCACACGACGTGCACGAGAAACGACAAGTTTATCTTCTTCACTCAGCTCATCCATACCGAGGATAGCAATGATATCCTGCAGTTCACGGTAGCGCTGCAACGTTTGCTGCACTTGTCGTGCTACTTGGTAATGCTCTTCTCCAACAATTGCAGGATCTAATGCGCGAGAAGTGGAAGCAAGCGGATCTACCGCAGGGTAAATACCTTGCTCAGAAAGCTTACGATCCAAGTTCGTCGTCGCATCAAGGTGTGCGAAAGTTGTTGCCGGAGCCGGGTCTGTATAGTCATCCGCTGGTACATATACTGCTTGGATCGATGTTACAGAACCTACGTTTGTTGATGTAATACGTTCTTGCAGCTGACCCATCTCTGTTGCAAGTGTCGGCTGATAACCTACTGCTGATGGCATACGGCCAAGCAATGCGGAAACCTCAGAACCTGCTTGTGTGAAACGGAAGATGTTATCGATGAACAGAAGTACGTCCTGACCTTCTTGGTCACGGAAGTGCTCTGCCATTGTCAAACCAGTCAAGGCAACACGCATACGCGCCCCTGGCGGCTCGTTCATCTGACCGAATACCATTGCTGTTTTTGTAATAACACCAGAATCCTTCATCTCGAAGTACAAGTCGTTACCTTCACGTGTACGCTCTCCAACACCAGCGAATACGGAAATACCGCCGTGCTCTTGTGCGATGTTGTTGATCAATTCCTGAATTAGTACCGTTTTACCTACTCCGGCACCACCGAAGAGTCCGATCTTACCACCCTTGATGTAAGGAGCAAGCAAGTCAACAACTTTAATACCCGTTTCCAGAATTTGTGTTTCTGTTGCAAGATTCTCAAATTCTGGTGCTTCGCGGTGAATTGGATCTCTTTTGATTTCGCCTTGCATAGGCTCGTCCAAATCAATTGTTTCACCTAATACGTTGAAAATACGTCCTAGTGTAGCTTCGCCTACAGGCACACTGATTGCTGCTCCTGTATCCACTACTTCTTTTCCGCGCTGTAAGCCTTCTGTGGAAGACATCGCGATTGTACGAACACTGTCATCACCAAGATGAAGTGCTACCTCCAATGTGAGGGTAGACGTTTCATTTATTTGGACAACAAGTGCATTATAGATGGCAGGCAGGTGGCCGTTTGGGAAACGTACGTCCACAACCGGTCCCGTAACCTGTGTAATGATACCATTGCTCATCTGGAACCCTCCTATCTTAATCCTTATGATTGCAGCGCTGCCGCTCCGCCGACAATCTCACTGATCTCTTGTGTAATAGCTGCTTGTCGTGCGCGGTTGAAGGTTAGCGTCAGATCATCAATTCGTTCGTTTGCATTATCTGTCGCTGCTCTCATTGCCGTCATACGTGCTGCGTGCTCACTTGCTTTCGCATCGAGCAGGGCGCCGTAGATCAAGCTCTCCGCGTACTGAGGCAGCAATACTTTAAGAATACCTTCTGCATCCGGTTCGAACTCGTACATACTTTGTACAGAACGTCCGCTTTCCGGCGTAATATCTGTTAATGGAAGCAGCTTCTGAGAAGTAACCTCCTGGGAAATAGCGCTGTTGAAATGATTGTAGAATAAGACCAATTCATCGATCTCTTCTTCCAGGAACATTTCTACAGCTTCGGATGCAATCTGCTTGATATCAGCAAAATCCGGCTGATCAGGCAGACCGATGATTTCTTTAGCGATCGGCAGGTTGTTCTTTTTGAAGAAGTCCCGGCCGAAACGACCTGCAGCAATCACCGTGTATTCATCCGTTGACGTGTGCTGGTGCTGAATTGTGCGGTAAACTTCTCGAATGACGTTGTTGTTGTATCCGCCAGCCAATCCGCGATCGGCAGTGATAACAAGGTAACCCGTCTTCTTGACAGCCCGCGTTTGCAGCATTGGATGTGTGGCATCACCTGAAGCAGCGATTTGTGACACAACCTCTTGCATCTTTTCACTATATGGCACGAAAGCTTTCGCATTCTGCTCCGCTCGTGTCAACTTAGAAGCGGATACCATCTGCATTGCATTCGTAATCTGTTTAGTCTTTTTTGTAGAGTTAATTTTACTTTGAATATCTCTTAAGGATGCCAAGGCGCATGCAGCCTCCCTTCGCTAAGGAATACGTGCAGCATTCCGTTATTTATAAAGCATTATTTTACGACGAAAGTTTTCTTGAATTCCTCGATCGCACTGTTAAGCTTGTCAGAATCTGCTGGCTTACCAGTTTCGCGGATGCCTTTCAGCAATTCTGCTTGATTTGCAGCGAACCATGTATGGAATTCATTCTCGAAGCTCACGACTTGTTCTACAGGGATATCATCTAAGAATCCGTTAACCAATGCATAAATGATTGTAACCTGCTTCTCTACTGAAAGCGGCTGATGTAAGCCTTGTTTCAGTACTTCTACTGTACGAGCACCGCGGTTTAAGCGAGCTTGTGTAGAAGCATCCAAGTCAGATCCGAATTGGGCAAAGGATTCCAGTTCACGGAATGCAGCCAAATCAAGACGCAATGTTCCGGCAACCTTCTTCATTGCCTTGATTTGTGCAGAACCACCTACACGAGATACCGATAGACCTGGGTTAATCGCAGGACGTACACCGGAGAAGAACAGGTCAGATTGCAAGAAGATCTGTCCGTCTGTGATTGAGATAACGTTTGTTGGGATATAAGCAGAAATATCGCCTGCTTGTGTTTCAACGAATGGCAATGCAGTAATAGAACCGCCGCCTTTTGCATCACTAAGCTTCGCTGCACGCTCCAATAGACGGGAGTGCAAGTAGAATACATCCCCTGGGAATGCTTCACGACCTGGAGGACGACGAAGAAGCAAGGAAAGCTCACGGTATGCTGCTGCCTGTTTAGAAAGGTCATCATACACGATTAGGACGTGCTTGCCGTTGTACATGAACTCCTCACCCATTGCAACACCAGAATAAGGTGACAAGTAAAGCAATGGTGCTGGATCAGATGCACCCGCAGCAACGACGATTGTATAATCAAGTGCGCCATGCTTACGTAGTGTTTCTACTGTACCGCGGATTGTTGATTCTTTCTGACCAATTGCAACGTAGATACAGATCATATCTTGATCGTGCTGGTTTAGAATCGCATCGATTGCAACAGATGTTTTACCAGTCTGACGGTCACCGATGATCAGCTCACGCTGCCCGCGGCCGATTGGCACAAGTGCATCGATTGCTTTAATACCAGTCTGAAGCGGCTCATCTACTGATTTACGGTCCATTACACCAGGAGCTGGTGCTTCGATTGGACGAGTTTTGCTTGTTTCGATTGGACCTTTGCCATCGATTGGCTGTCCTAGTGGGTTAACGACGCGGCCGATTAATTCATCACCTACAGGAACCTGCATAATACGACCTGTACGACGTACTTCGTCACCTTCACGGATGCCTCTGTATTCACCTAGAATAACAACACCGACGTTTGATTCTTCCAAGTTTTGTGCAAGTCCCATGACACCATTTGAGAACTCGATAAGTTCTCCGGACATAACATTATCCAGGCCATGGACACGTGCGATACCGTCACCAACTTGAATAACAGTACCTACATCACTTACTTCTATTTCAGTGTCATAATTCTCGATTTGCTGTTTAATCAATGCACTGATTTCTTCAGCTTTCATGCTCATGCGGTCTCACCTCTATCCTTATTTGCTCACATTTACTAAATTACGTTCGATACGTGTCAGCTTGTTTTTAATCGTGCTGTCGTAGATTGTATTGCCAATCCGTACTTTTAAACCGCCTAGCAGTGTCGGATCAACTTTGTTATCTATAGAAACAGATTTCTTGCCGAGTTTTTGGGCAAATGTCTCAGCTACTGTCTGTTTCTCCATATCAGAAAGTTCACGTACTGAATAAACTGTTGCCTGGGCAGTGCCTTGGCTTTCGTCATACAAAGCTTGAAAGCTGTCTGCAACTTGGGGAATACTATCGATTCGTCCAGCATCCAATAACAGCTTTAATGTATTGCGCACTTCGATGCTTCCAGCAGCGAAGCTTGTTTCAATCAATGCCTTCTTCTTATCTAAGCCAATCTTCGGCTCTGAAAGGAAACGGACAAAAGCAGCATCGTTCTGTGCCACTTGCTTCGCTGTGTGCAATTCGGATCGCACGCTCTCGACGATATCACGATTTACTGCCACTTCGAACAGTGCTTCTGCGTATCGTTTTACAATTGTCACATCACGCATGGCTTATCGCCCCAATTCTTTCACATATTCACTGATAAGCTTGTCTTGATCTTCTGAAGAGATCTCCTTCTCGATGATCTTGCTTGCAATCTGAACGGAAAGGCTTGCCACTTGTGCTTGCAACGCTTGCATTGCTTTTTCTTTTTCATTTGCGATATCTTCCACAGCGGCCTCTTTCAGGCGCTCTGATTCACGGCGTGCTGCAGCAATAATATTTTCTTCCTGCTGCTGCCCGGCTTTTCTTGCTTCTTCTATAATAGCTTGTGCTTCAGCACGTGTTTGTTTCAATTCTTCTGCAGCTGTTTTTGCTGCTGTTTCAGCTTCCTTGCGGCTTGCTTCTGCCATATCGATTTCGTTCGATATGTACTCCTGACGGTCCTGCATGACTTTCAGTAATGGTTTCCATGCGAACTTTTTCAAAAGCAAAAGCAAGATGATAAAGCTGATTAGTTGGACTAACATGCTACCGATAGGTAATCCACCTACTGCAGCACCAATCGTAAGTGTTTGCAACTGTGCCACTCCTTTCGAGCTGAACTGTCATTTTCCCAATCATTCGGGCTTTACAAAAAGAATGGCGAATATTCAAGACATAGAATTTCGCCATTCATTCAAATTATAGAGAGTACTTGCGATAGGTGAATTACATTACCATGAACGCGATAACTAGGGCGAAGATAGGGATAACCTCTACTAGTGCAACCCCGATGTACATTGTCGTTTGAAGTCTTCCAGCAAGTTCTGGCTGTCTAGCGATCCCTTCTACTGTGCGGCTAACGATTAGACCGTTACCAATACCTGCGCCTAGTGCGGCTAAACCAATTGCAATTGCAGCTGCTAATGAACTCATGTTAAATTTCCTCCTTGTATTTAAAAACTGATTAATGTGCTTTTGAAACTTTGTGCGACATGTAAACCATTGTCAGCACTAGGAATATATAAGACTGAATTGTCCCGATGAATAAACTGAAGCCCTGCCATGCGATCATCGGCACGAATGCCGCAATCGTTGTGAATGGCGGATTGACGCCAGCCAGAGACTCCCCAATCAGAGATAACAATACTTCTCCTGCGAAAATGTTACCGAAAAGACGAAGTCCGAGAGTAAGTGTATTCGCCGCTTCTTCGATTAAATTCAAAGGAAGCAGGAACGGCACCGGCCGGATGTAGCCCTTCAGATATTCTTTTCCGCCAAGTATCTTGACACCATAGAAGTTGGTGAGCAAGATGACCATCACTGATAATGTGAGTGTGGATGCTGCATCGGATGTCGGTGATTTCCACCAAAGATCGTGACCTACAACAACCATGATCATGACACCAAGCATGTTACTGATAAAGATGTACATAAAGAGCGTCAAACCCAATGGCAGGAATTGCTTACCTGTTTTCCAGTCCATTGCGTCGCCTATTACTTTCTTTACGAAGTCAACTAGCATCTCCATCACGTTCTGGAAAGCACGAGGTCTGCGCTGCAGATTCCTGCTGCCCAATACACAAATGATAAAGACGATAATAGAGGAGATGATGGTCATCAAAGATGTCGACAAGTTAAAGTCGAGCCATTCGATACCGAATGCATTATTCCACATTGGTGATCCGTGATTCAATTAATTTCACCTCTTTCCTTACTAGTCTTTTAAACTCGTGAAGAAACTATCTATAAAGATAATGATGTAGCCAGCAGCCAAACCAATAACTACTGCGATAAGATGGAAATAAGCGTCAAAACGCAGTGCGAGCATAACTGCAAGCACAGACGCCGCCATGCGGGAAAAGGTGCCTAAGGCAGGCATTCTGCCATGTGATGCAACAGCTTCAGTGAACTGTCTGACTTTCCGTTGGAGAAGCCACATGGAGAAAAAACTGACTGAAGCTCCAAGAAACAAGCCGAGGAAAATGCGCTGGTACGGGGTGAAACCCGCTCCAAGCATCAAAAGTGCCAGTAAATATAGCATCCATTTGCATTGTCGTGCATGTATCATCTTATTGACTTGCTGCATATTCATTACTCCCATGCGTGTAAGACGTACATTTACTGCTTATACTTATGTATGGAAAGCGGTAAATTCGTGAAGCTCTTGGATCGACCTGCAAACCACAAAGTACATATAATTGCTTGTCCACCATTATAGTCTTCTGCATCGGTACATATACTGCTCTGTCTGGGCGCTGCGCGCAAACCACGCCACACACTTGAAGCAGATTATCTACCATGTGCAAGTTATAGAATACAATAGGCTTATTCACAGTGTCAATACAAGATTGTGAAATAACTTACAAAGTTAACAAAAACCTTACACGACAACGTTGGATACGCTTCCACAGAAGTGGTTAAGGAAAGGTCTACCCGTATTAAACGCATAGGCCTTTCCCTATCATTATATCTGATATTCCACACTTTATATATGACAATTTTGTGACACATGCTTCACTCGGCTGTACTATTTCACCCGCATCTGCTCTGACAAATAAAATGGCAGTTCTGCACTTACTAGCTCTCCATCTAATGTACGAAGCTGGATTAATGCCAGGTACTCGCCTTCTCTGCCTGCTTTCTGTTTCGTCATTGTCCCCTTCAGCAGTCCTGGCTCTGCTTGTTTCGCTGTTAACAGCCGCCTCTGGTAGATCAGCGTATTCGGATCATACAAGTCGATTTGCAGAGAAGCCGCTCCTTCAGGCAGGTAAATTTGATAACGGTATTCTCCTCGTCTGGACAATGGCTTCCATTCCATCTCTAAGCCCATTGCTTTCGGGTTGTCCGCTTGCTTTACTACAAATAAATACGGCAGCTTTATATTTTGTTCGCCAATATGAGCAGTTACATATCCTTGGTGAACACCTGATGTCTGAATATCAGGATTGACAGAAATGCCGACTCTTATTCGTTTCGTCTCTTGCGGAGCTAATTCTCGCGGCATTGGCAGCTCCCAGCGTATTCCGGCAGACGCTTTCGGCTGGTCAAAACGAACGGCCTGTCTTTTGCTGCTTGCATTATAAACTGTCAGCTCATATTCGGATCTTTGCTTTGTATCTATCTTCCCAAAGCGAAGCAGTGGATTCTCAATAATAACGGGGGCTTTGATTGCTTTCGCCGGCTGCATCTTGCCCATCCCTTGTTCAATAGGTTTATAAAGACTTCCGTCCGGCTGCAGCAAAGGCTGTGCCGTCGTAAGCAGTGCGCCAATTTGCTGTTCGTTCGTCCATTCTGGATGTGCTTCTTTAACAAGCGCCAGTGCTCCTGCTACATATGGTGCTGCCATACTAGTTCCTTGCAGTGCCTGGTAGCTGGAATCGGGCACCGTACTCCAAACCGGGGCGCCAGGAGCAGCAATCTCGGGCTTGATTGCCCAGTTACGCGTAACAGGGCCTCTGGAGCTGAATGCGGCCATTTGATTTTGCAGCTCTATTTGCTTTGCAGCTAACTGCACTGTTTTTTGGTTTTCCAAAAGCCACTGCCCATCCTGTTTGGTAACTGCAGCTACAGGAATGGTAATCGGGTCCCCCCCATCTTCAAGCGAAGCATTCAATGGTCCTGGCTGGTCGTTGTAAATTAAAACCGCAGCAGCGTTCGCACGCTCAGCCAAGCGAGCTTTTTGCGCAAAAGGTATCTTTCCGCGTTTGAACAGCACGATGCTTCCGGAGGCATCCTTTAGCTTATGCTCACCTGTACCAGCATCTATTACAGGCAGCGTGCGACGCTGCTTCCAGGGAATTGTTCCTTGAAGCGGCTGAATCGGAATCATTTTTTTGTAAAAGCGTTCATATAACACAGCGGTTTTTTGCGGTGTTGTGACTGCACCTACGGATAAGGCCTTTGTAGCGGTAGCTGGGGACCCAACTGTCCAATTGGCTGGTCCTTCATTGCCATTTGCGGTTACAACACTGACACCTAGCTCCACTGCTTTATTTACGGCTAAACTTGTTGGCCAATCAGGACCATTTACGGAACTCCCAAGCGAAAGATTAATAATATCCATCTTATCTTCAACTGCTTTTTCAATTGCAGCGATTACTTGAACCGATGTACCTGTCCCTCCAGGTCCTAGCGCCCGGTAACTATATATGTCGGCATCAGGCGCAATTCCCTTCATATTCCCGTTAGCTCCAATAATGCCAGCTACATGTGTACCGTGAATGGTAGCTCCTTCTTCTTCTGACGGCGTTTCCATCGGATCCTCATCCCAGTCTACCACATCAAAACCGCCTTTAAAGTTGGTTTTCAAATCAGGATGATTATAATCAATTCCAGTGTCAATTATGCCAACTTTGATTCCCTTACCAGTCACACCTGCAGTTTTGGTGCCCAGAAAATCTTCTGTGACAAAAGGTATATCGACTTTCTTAGCTGTCGCTTTATACGTATGTACTTGATGTATGTTCAGTAAATGGCTTTGCTGTGACAATGCATGTAATTGATCATCGGTCGCACGAAGCGCCAGCCCGTGAAACAGCGTATCAAATTCTCCCACCACTTCTATAAATGGGTAGTGCATTTCTACATAATCACGGTAATCAGCAGCATTGCCATCCAATTCTACGATGACTGTCTGCTGTTCTGCTGCCTGTGCTGGCACCTGAAAGCTGATGATAAAAAATGATGACAAAAATAAAATGAACAAACGTTTCACAGGCTCTCCCCCTTTGTGCCATTAGCATGCACGAGAAAGAATCCCCTATACAAAAAACCAGCTGACATTAATCAGCTGGTTTAAAAAAAGCAGGCGGTTCCGTCTGGAATCCGAAATAATATTGAAGATACACTGCAATGCGAACGGAAGCATGTCCATCTCCGTATGGGTTTGATGCTTTCGCCATCGCTTCGTGTGCTTCCCCATCACGCAGCAGGTGATCTGCCATTTTAAAGATATTATCTTCATCGGTTCCGGCAAGTTTCAATGTCCCTGCCTGGATACCTTCCGGCCGCTCTGTTGTATCACGCAGCACCAGAACAGGCACTCCTAAAGAAGGAGCTTCTTCTTGGACGCCGCCCGAGTCCGTTAATATCAAGTAAGAACGGGAAGCAAAATTATGAAAATCAATTAACCCGAGTGGTTCAATCAGCTGAATCCGTTCATGATTACCTAAGATTCGATTCGCTATATCACGAACGGCTGGATTAAGATGAACAGGATAAACAATCATTGTATCCGGATGTGCATCT
Organism: Terribacillus aidingensis; assembly: GCF_900215625.1. Classification (GTDB taxonomy): domain Bacteria; phylum Bacillota; class Bacilli; order Bacillales; family Amphibacillaceae; genus Terribacillus; species Terribacillus aidingensis. The sequence goes on along the minus strand of NZ_OBEK01000001.1, from coordinate 664,789 downwards.
GCGATTCGTCTGATGGCAGTAAACATATGCTCCATGTTGTCGCCAAGATTTTCTCGCCGGTGTGCCGTTACAAGCACTAAACGCTTTCCAGCAGCTTGTTCCAAAATTGGATGCTCATAACGAGCATCTACAGTCGTCGACATAGCATCAATTGCTGTATTCCCTGTCACAGTTATTGATTCTGTTTTCTTACCTTCATCAAGCAGATTCTGACGCGCCTGGTCAGTTGGTGAAAAGTGCAAATCAGCGATGACACCTGTCAGCTGCCGGTTGAGCTCTTCAGGGAACGGCGAATACTTATTCCACGTACGCAACCCTGCTTCCACATGTCCAACCGGAATCTGGTTATAGTATGCCGCAAGCGAAGCTGCAAAACTTGTCGTTGTATCACCATGGACGAGCACGATATCCGGCTTAACCTCCTGATAAAGCTCATCCAATCCTGCCATCACTTTTGTTGTGATATGCGTGAGGCTCTGACGGGCTTTCATAATATTCAAATCATAATCAGGTGTAATGCCGAATATAGTAAGTACTTGATCGAGCATCTCTCGCTGCTGCGCCGTAACCGTGACAATTGTGTCGAATTGCTCCGTCCGTTTTTGCAGCTCCAGCACGAGCGGCGCCATCTTGACCGCTTCAGGACGTGTCCCGAAGACGAGCATCACTTTCTTTTTATTTGGTACCATACAAACGGTCCCCAGCATCTCCTAGACCTGGAACGATATAGCCATGATCATCAAGCTTCTCATCCATAGCAGCCAAATAAATATCTACATCTGGATGTTCTTTCTGAATCACTTCTACACCCTCAGGTGCAGCAATCAGGCACATCAAGCGAATTTGTTTCGCACCGCGCTTTTTCAAGGAATGAATTGCATCATTCGCAGATCCGCCTGTCGCAAGCATTGGATCAATGACAATCAATTCACGTTCTTCAATATCAGAAGGGAGCTTGATGTAGTACTCCACCGGCTGCATCGTCTCTGGATCACGGTACATGCCGACATGGCCAACACGCGCTGCAGGAATTAGACGCAGGATACCTTCTGTCATACCTAGACCAGCACGCAAGATAGGCACAAGTCCAATCTTTTTCCCAGCAAGTACTTTCGTTTTCGTTTCTACGACAGGTGTCTGGATTGTTGTTTCTTCCATCGGCAGATCCCTTGTAATCTCAAACGCCATTAGCGCCGCGACCTCATCAACCAATTCACGGAATTCCTTCGTACCTGTATTCTTATCACGTATGTACGTAAGCTTATGCTGAATTAATGGATGGTCTAAAACAAAAACATTACTCATTCCCGAACACTCCCTCTAAAAATATTCAAATCTTTACTAGTATACAGAAGATAAAAGCAAAAGAAAAGAGGGACAAAGTAAAGCAGAAGAAACTGTTTAATAGATAAGAAAGACAGATGAGAGAACGGTTATTCTCCCGTATTCCGCCTACGCTAGTCAATGCTTCCGATTCTAATGCAGTTTTAGACCAGACTAAAAAGTCCGAGCTTTGTTTAGCTCTCTTAACTAGCAAAAGCATCCTCTCATATATCTTTTCAAACTTCAGCTTTAGAATCATAAAAAAACATCCAAAAAGTTAAGTATTACGCTAACTTTTTGGATGCTCTTAGATGGTATTAATTAGTGCAGATAAGACTGCTGCTTCAGTCTATTCTTATCTTACTTATAAAGCGGGAAGCGATCGGCCAATGTTTTGACACGGTCTTTTACTTCTTCTAGTTTTGCAGCATCTTCATGGTGTTTTAATGTATCTGCAATAATGCTGGCGAGCTCATCCATTTCTTCAAGCTTAAAGCCGCGTGTCGTAACTGCTGCTGTCCCGATGCGGACACCGCTTGTAATGAATGGTCCTTCTTGGTCAAATGGAATCGTGTTTTTGTTCGTTGTGACGCCCACTTCATCTAAGGCATGCTCTGCATCTTTGCCAGTAAGACCAAGTTTGCTAACATCCAAAAGAAGCAAGTGATTATCTGTTCCGCCAGAAACAAGACGCACGCCTTCTTTTGTTAAACCTTCCGCAAGACGCTGCGCATTTTCAACGATTTGCTGTGCATATGCTTCAAAATCGTTGTCGAGGATTTCTTTAAAGCTCACCGCTTTTGCTGCGATAACATGCATCAATGGACCGCCCTGCATAGCTGGGAAGACAGCTTTGTCGATTTGCTTCGCGTATTTCTCTTTTGTAAGGATCATACCGCCGCGAGGTCCGCGCAATGTCTTATGTGTTGTTGTCGTTACAACATCTGCATAAGGAACTGGTGTTGCGTGCGCACCAGCAGCAACTAGACCCGCGATATGTGCCATATCAACCATAAGGTAGGCACCGACTTCATCTGCAATCTCACGGAATTTCGCAAAATCAATTGCACGCGGATAAGCACTTGCGCCAGCTACAATCATTTTTGGCTTTACTTCAAGTGCTTTAGCGCGAACTGCTTCGTAGTCCAGCTGCTCTGTTTCCTGATCTACACCGTACTCAGTGAAGTTATACAGCTTACCGCTGAAGTTCACCGGGCTGCCGTGTGTCAGATGACCGCCGTGACTGAGGTTCATGCCAAGTACTGTATCGCCTGGTTCCAAAAAGGCGAAATAAACAGCCATGTTTGCTTGTGCACCAGAGTGCGGCTGTACGTTGACATGCTCTGCTCCGAAAATTTCCTTCGCTCGGCTGATTGCCAAATTTTCTGCTACATCAACATATTCACAACCGCCATAGTACCGGCGGCCCGGATAGCCTTCCGCGTATTTGTTCGTTAGTACGGAGCCTTGCGCTTCCATCACAGCCTGTGATACGAAGTTTTCAGATGCGATCAGCTCGATTTTATCGTGCTGGCGCCCTCTTTCGTCTTCCATAGCTTTAAATAGTTCTGGATCATTCGCTTGAATATGTTTCATCGAAACATGCCTCCTCGTGTATGGTTGATGTATGTCGTAGCCGGTGTTAGTCAGGGTACACAGCTCTTACGCCGCCGATCAGTTTAGGTCTTGTGTAAGCTGTATTGACCCGGGCACCGCCAATGAATCGCTGCTGTAATCGAAAAGGCACTGCAACAGACTTCAAATGCATTCCAATCATCGTCTCTCCGATATCAATTCCGGCATGTGCCTGGATGTCTTCAACCAACACCGGATCCTGGAACTGCTCGTAGGCGTACGCAGCCATAGAACCTCCGGCTTTTGCAACAGGTATCGCGGAAACTTCGGTCAAACCGTATTGCCGACTGATTTGCTTCTCTACTACAATAGCACGATTTAAGTGTTCACAGCACTGAAATACGAGATTTATATTTGTTTCTTTTCCGAGCCATTCCAGCTGCTGGAAAAGAAGATTGGCAATTTCCATATTCCCGGCGCTGCCGATTCTTTCTCCAGCCACTTCGCTTGTTGAACAGCCAATCAAAAACAAATCTCCAGCGTGCAAGTGTCCACAAGAGGCCAGCTCCTGAACAACGGATTTCATATGATCTGCAATTGCTTTCATGTACACCCTTCTTTTCTTACTTGTTTTCGTAATCTGTAATTTTGTTTACTCGGTTTTGATGACGCCCAGCTGTAAAGTCTGTGCCAATCCACGTTTGAACGATTTCGCGAGCCAAACCAGCTCCAATAACACGTTCTCCCATTGCCAACACATTTGAATCATTGTGCTCCCGTGTTGCTTTAGCACTGAATACATCATGTACAAGCGCTGCACGAATACCAGGTACTTTATTTGCCGAAATACTCATACCAATACCTGTACCGCAAATTAGAATAGCGCGATCGAATTCGCCATTAGCTACTCTCTCAGCAGCTGGAATGCCGTAATCCGGGTAATCAACGGAACCTTCACAATCACAGCCTGTATCGATAAACTCCACACCTAGTTCTGTCAGAAGATCTGCAATTTCTTTACGAAGATTTACTCCACCGTGGTCTGATGTTAGAATTACTTTCATTTTTTTCATCCTTCCTTCCGAATTCCGCATGATGCACGGAAGTTTGTTGTGTAAATTGGAATTGCTTTAACTGTTTTCTGAGCGTACCCGCTTGTTCTTCAAGTGATGCGGCCAAGTTCTCCAGATTATGCATAACAGACGCTTGCTCCTGTACAGACGCACTTACTTCCTGCGCACCGGCTGATGCCTCTTCCGCAAGCTCTGCTACATCTTTAGACTGACCTGTTACTGAAGCAATTTCTTCTTTTTGCTGCTGTGTGAGCTTGCCAATTTCCTCGATCGAAGAAACAACTTGTCCAATAGCAGCTGTCATCTCTTCCATGACAACACTGCTCTCAGAACCTTTTTCTGCTTCGTTTCGCGCCTGCGCCTGCTGTTCGTCAATTTCCGTTACAACTTGACCGATGTTTGACTGAATTTCCTTGATGTTCACTGTAATATCTTGGGCAGCCTGTCTGCTTTCATCAGCAAGCTTCCGTACTTCGTCGGCTACTACCGCAAAACCTTTTCCCTGTTCTCCAGCTCGAGCTGCTTCAATCGAAGCATTGAGCGCTAACAGGTTCGTCTGTTCCGCTATGTCGCTGACGAGACGGATGATTTGTTCAATTTCTGAAGCATTCTTTTCGAGCTGCTTTACATTCCCAATTGAATGCTCCTGTTTTTCTGAAATACGCTGCATACCTTCTACTAGTTCCATCACAACGGATTGGGAACTGTGCAATTTGCCAACCATGCCATTGGAAAGATTCTGCGCTTGATCTGTCTTTCTGCGAACTTCTTCTGACATAGCTGTTGCGTTATCGAGCGACCGGACGATCTTGCCGACAGCGCCTGAGGTTGATTGCGCTCCTTCGGCCATTGTCTGCATAATCCCGTCAATCTCAATCACTTTTTCCGATGCCGTCATTGTCTCGGCCTGGATTTCTTTGGCGTACTGGTCATTTGCTTTTGCATTTGCATCTATATCACTGATCATTGATTTGAGATTGTGCATCATTTGTTGGAAAGCGCGTGAAAGTGCTCCAATCTCATCATTGGAAGGAACTGCTTCCCATTCGCCTTCCAAGCTGCCATCAGCCGCTTTGGTCGCGACAGCCTCTAAATCTTTTAACGGTTTTGTAATGAAACGGGCTGCAGTAAAAGCTAGAATCCCGGTCCACAACACACCTAGTAATAGCGTGAGAAGTACAAGTACGGCTGCATCGACATTCCAATACTGCTGCACAAAGGGGTGTACAATATAAATGAATAGGGCACTCACGCTATACGTGACCAGTGCAAGAACTGTAGCGAAAATCGCCAGTTTGAAACGCAAGCTAAAGCTTTTCATGACATAATCCAGCCTCCATGCTGATATTTTGGTATGAGAGTCTTTTTACCTACTTCTCATTGTGAATCTTTTCTGCCAATTTATCAACATAGAATTCCAATTCCTTCAAGGTTTCTCGATACACATCAACCGAGCGACCAAATGGGTCCATAATATCTGTAGCGGGCATTGCAGCTTCCAGCTCCCGGATATGTGCGACTTCTCGCTCATGCGCTTGCATAAATTCGCTTTGGAATCGGTTCGGATCACCTTGATAGCCGCTTGCAAAGCGGACGCGCTTTGTTTCTAAATCCGCATATGCTTCTTGCAGCAGCTTCCAGGATGCACCTGCATCCTCTGCAGTGAATTCAGGCAACGTATAAAGCTTGCCAGCAGTGTGTGGGTATTGTTCCAGCAGCAGCTGTTTATGTTGTTCTGTCATTGTCAGAATCAAATCAGCCCACTCCACTCGCTCTTTTGTAACAGGCTTGGATTGGTGAGCGAACAAAACGCCGGCTTCTTCCATAACAGTTACCGCCTGGTGAGAAGCAGCTGAACCGTCGCTGGCAAAAATCCCCGCAGATTGTACTTCCACCTGCGGAAGCCGCTTCCGCACAAGCGCTTCAGCCATTGGGCTTCTGCATGTGTTGCCGGTACAAACGAATAGTAATTTCATCGAGAATTCTCCTTGCTTTTAAAATGGTGCTAGCATTAGTATACAACAGGAAAGACAATCTTACATGCTTCGATATATGCAACTTGTCTAACAAGTGAATCTGTCTGAATTTATACTTGGTAATAAAAAAGAGACGTACCTAATTGATACGTCTCCCTGCTTACATAACGCCTGTCGCTGCCTTTTCCAGCCGGTTCATGATGGCAGCTCCGACATCTTGCTTTGAAAAGCTTTCACATAAAATGACGGATACATCTGATTTTTTGAAATGTCGCAATGCATCATATAAATGCTCTGCTACAGTAGCGAGATTCTTCCTCGTGCCGCAAATTTGAATCCGCTCACTGTCCAGCGTTGCTGCCAGTTCTTCTGTGGCAATGATGCCGACCTTTTCTCCGGCTTCTGCAAGCTTGTCCGCTTGCTGCTGCATATTTTCTTTCACTAAGTACAGCGGCGCTTCCGGGGCATAATGCGTATATTTCATACCTGGCGCTTTGGGTTTTTCCTTCTGCTCCCCCGCCAGGCCTGGGTCAATCATCACTGTCCCGATTACTCTTTGGATTGCTTCTGCCGTAACACCGCCTGGCCGTAAAATGACTGGTACAGCCTCGGTACAATCTAATACGGTAGACTCTAAGCCAATGCCTGTTGGTCCGCCATCCATAATGCCGGCAATACGTCCATCCAGGTCGTGCACAACATGCTCTGCTCTGGTTGGGCTCGGCCGCCCCGATATATTCGCACTTGGAGCAGCAATCGGAATAGCCGCTTCCTCTAACAGTCGCAACCCTACTGGATGGCTCGGTATGCGAATACCAATTGAATCAAGACCGGCACTGACATTTGGTGCCACAGTTCCTTTACTTTTTAAGATAAGTGTCAGCGGACCAGGGCTGAATGCCTCCAAAAGTTTATGTGCCACATCTGGAACCTCTTCAACAAGATCCTCCAGCTGATTTGTATTCGCCACATGAACGATAAGCGGATTATCGGAAGGCCGTCCTTTGGCTTCGAATATCTTCCTGACAGCTTTTTCGTTTGTTGCGTCTGCCCCAAGACCATACACAGTCTCGGTTGGGAAAGCGACAGCTTCCCCTTGTTTAAGAAGAACGGCAGCTTCGCTCATTGCTTGTTTATTCAAAGACTGCTCTGACACAGTCCAATGCTTCGTTTCCATCATGGATCAGATACTCCTTCTCATGTATATCACTATGAGCTATGATACCACAGAGAAAGTGATTCCCCAATGTCAGAGCGTCTTCTCCCACCAGCCTTGCTTCGCTTCAAAACCATACAGCGAAATGAGCTGATCCAGCGTTTCATGATGGCTGATAAGCCGCAGATGGCTTGCATCACGGCGTCTTGCTTCCATACTAGCAAGTTCCATACACGCTAATATGACGGTGCCGTTTGCCGGCGGCTTTACATACATGGAATGGACACGCAATGCCTGTTCATCTTGTTCCAAACAGAAAAAAGCACGCCACCCATCATTCGTTTCCAAAACGTAACCTTCTTCATATAATTTCTGCTGCTCTTGTTCCCAGCGCGGCAGACTGTCTCCAAAAAAAGCTTCCAATTCCGTCAGCTCGAATGCTTGAGCCGGTATCAACTGCATGCTCATTCCTCCTGTCAGATTCTAGTTAATAGATTATATGACCAGGAGGAACAAGATATGATTCTAGCTGAACCATTCCAATAGAAAGAACTTCACTTTTGGTTTTTCCTCTTTTGGCGGTTCTTCTGCTGCAATATCGATTGGTTCTGCATCAGCATTTGTCTCTGCTTCTGCCACACTCGTCCCGCTGGAAAAATCTAAGAAACACAACGGCGGAAACAATACACACCACCAGTTCTCCCCTTCACCTTCCCCGAGTGTAATCAAGACAGCTTCATACTGCCCTGCCGGGTACAAGTAAGATCCGTAAAGCTTCGCTGGAAATGATATATTCTCACTATATTTCACGTTAAATTCCTGGCTCTTTCCTTGCTCATTCAGCACGTGTGCGACGGTTTTCTTAATCTCTGGAAGTTGATCTTCAATTATTTTCCGTGCTTCTTCAATATCCGAAATATCCTGTACCCACTCGTTAATTTGTTTGTTGACTTCATCCCGAATCAAACGCTTCAGCTGCTGATCTGCTTCTGAATCACTATTGGCCAAAATACGAAGCCGGATTGCTTCATCCGGAATTTGCTTTACTGCCTGCGAATTATTGCTTACCTGCGCTTCCGTATTTGTTCCCGGATAAAAGATATATAAAAATAAAAGGACGATTGCGAATAGGGATAATAAAAGCTTCTTCATACGGTAACCTCTTTTCTTTTGGTTGTTGGTAACAGTATGAACAAGCTAGATAGTTTTAAACCTATGAATCTAGTTTTTCGGCATAAAAAAAGGAACTGTGCTTTTGCACAATTCCTTTTTATTGCTCTATCCAAGCAAACACCATCCGGTCTTTGCCATTAATATCTTTTCGTACTTCCACTTCTGCAGCCGGGAATTTGTCCTGCAATAGCGTTTGGACTGCTTCTCCTTGCTGCCAGCCAATTTCAAAGCCGACAACAGCTGGAAGATTAAGCACATCCGGCAAACCATGAATGATCTCCTTATAAGCAGCCAGCCCATTATCATCAGCAAATAAGGCAATTGTAGGGTCAAAATCCTTCACTGTATCTGCCATCTGTGCTTTATCCGCTTCATCAATGTAAGGAGGGTTGGAAACGAGTACATTTACCTTTTGATCTAGCTGGTGAATGGGTACCAAGTATGTTCCCTGCTTCAAAGTGATGGAGGCACCGAGTGTCTTGCTATTGCTCTTAGCAACGAGTAAAGCACGTTCAGATATATCGGTTGCGATAACATGAGCAGCAGGAAAGGCTAACTTTAAAGAAGTTGCAATAATACCGCTGCCTGTGCCGATATCAGCGATTGCCAGCTGCTTCCCGGCAAGTCGCTCTTGTATCATTTTTTCCATGCCCAGAACGAGTTCCTCTGTTTCGGGTCTTGGAATCAGCACATCACGATTCACATAATAACGCCGGCCAAGGAATTCTTCTTCTCCGGTAAGATGCTGCAGCGGAATTCCTGTGTTCACATGCTCTTCCAAATCCTTTTGAAAAGCAGCATAAAGAACTGGATCCACTGTTTCCCGCAATTTCATCAGAAGCTCCGTTTTTTTGATACCTAAGTGATACAGCAGTAACAGCTCTGCTACTCGCTCTTCACGCTGATGGGTTTGCAAGAAGGCAGCCGCTTCCTTTAACGCCTCCATGATAGTAGGTGTTTGGTTGTTATTCTCCAATTTGCTCAAGCTTCTTCGCCTGCTCTTCCATTATCAAAGCATCAATCACTTCATGGAGCTTTCCTTCTAGAATCTGGTCCAGCTTTTGGATTGTAAGACCGATTCGGTGATCTGTTACACGGTTTTGCGGGAAGTTGTACGTTCGGATACGTTCAGAACGGTCACCAGAACCGACAGCGGATTTTCTCGCATCATCGTATTCAGCTTGTGCTTCCTGCTGAAACTTATCATAAATACGGGCGCGCAAGATTTTCATCGCTTTTTCTTTGTTCTTGATCTGAGATTTCTCATCCTGCATAGACACAACGATACCAGTAGGCATATGTGTTAATCGAACCGCAGACATTGTCGTGTTAACACTCTGTCCTCCAGGTCCGCTGGAAGTGAACGTATCAACGCGGATATCTTTATCGTGGATATCTACTTCCACTTCTTCTGCTTCTGGCATAACAACCACCGTTGCTGTCGACGTATGAATTCGGCCGCCAGATTCTGTTTCTGGTACACGCTGTACGCGATGGGCACCGTTTTCATATTTTAAGTTGGAGTAAGCATTTGCACCGTTGATCATGAAGATGATCTCTTTATAGCCGCCTACCCCAGTAGATGTTGCTTCCATCATCTCTGTCTTCCAGCCTTGCGCTTCTGCGTATCGGCTGTACATACGATAAAGATCGCCTGCGAACAGCGCTGCTTCATCCCCGCCTGCTGCTCCGCGAATTTCCATGATAACGTTTTTATCATCATTCGGATCCTTCGGCAGCATTAAAATCCGCATTTGCTCTTCTAATTCCGGAAGACGAGGAGATAGCTCGGAAATTTCAGCTTTGGCCATTTCCAAAATGTCTGGATCTTTCTCTTCGGCAAGCATTGTTTTCGCATCCTCAACTTGCTCACTAATATCTTTGTACTCGCGATAAGCTTGTACAACATCCGTCAAGCTTGCTTGCTCTTTCGAAAACTCACGCAATTTATTTGTATCACTGATCACATCAGGATCGCTTAGCAATTCGTTCAGTTTATCGTAACGGTCTACTAATGCCTGTAAACGGTCTAGCATATCGACACCTCTTTCTTTGCTTTATTATAGCTTCTCACCCGGAGCCTAGCAATCGCCGAGAGACTAGCATTGTCATAGCGGCGGATTGCTGTGGCATCTGCGGCAGACTGGATAATATGAATCGTTGCCGCCGATCTGAATCTGATCGCCTGTGTACACGGGTTTACCACTACCATCCACCCGCAGATTCATTGTTGCTTTACGTGCACAGAACCAGCAAATTGTCTTCATTTCTTCAATCTTATCCGCATAAATCAGCATATAGCGGCTGCCCTCGAACAATTCATTCTGAAAATCATTTTTAAGCCCAAAACCCATGACAGGGATATCAAATGTATCTACAATTTCTGCAAGCTGAAGCACATGCTCTTTATTCAGGAATTGTACTTCATCAATCAATACACAATGCGGCGTGGGCTCCTGGTCTTTGACGTACTGCAGGATATTTGTCCCTTCAAATATCGGAATTGCTTTGCGGCGCAATCCGATTCGGCTGGAAACATAGCCGACTTCATCTCTTGTATCGATACCCGAAGTGAAAATAAGTACGGACTTATTCTGCTCTTCGTAATTATTGGCTACTTTTAATATTTCAATCGATTTCCCACTGTTCATCGCGCCATACTTGAAAAATAGTTGTGCCATGTCATTTCTCCTTGTCAAATAAAAAAGATAGTGCAGCTGCACACTATCTTGATCTAAACTATATCAAACCATTTATGTAAATCTGGATGGTCAGTGTACATATAAGGCTATTTAAATTGGTTATAAAGCAGAAAAAACAGGCAAAGGGTGTTTGCCTGTTTTCGTCATATCTTAAGCTATTAGCCCAAGTTGTATTTCTTCTTGAAGCGATCTACGCGGCCGCCAGCTTTGTCAGCTTTTTGTTTACCAGTATAGAACGGGTGAGAAGCTGAGCTGATTTCTACACGAATCAATGGGTAAGTGTTGCCATCTTCCCATTCAATTGTTTCGTCGGAAGACTGAGTAGAACCTGTCAAGAATTTGTAGTCAGAACTAGTATCTAGAAATACAACTTTGTTATATTTCGGATGGATTTGTTCTTTCATACGTTAAGCACTCCTTTTTGCCCTGAATCCTTTGGAAACAGAGTTTATTGTGAGAGACCGATAACTGTCGTGAAAGCTCACATAACGTGATTATAACAGTACGATAATCCCATTGCAAGAGGAAATCACTATAATCAGGCGCGCTTGTTCGTGCCTTTTCGCTTCATATCTTCTTCCATATTTGCGAGAAATTCCTCGTTATTTTTCGATTGCTTCAGACGGCGCAGGAAGCGGTCAGCAAAGTCATGGGAATCCTGCATGGTTTTGCGAATCGCCCACATCTTATCCAGCTGCCCTTTTGGCACGAGCAGCTCTTCTTTTCTCGTACCTGAGCGAACCATGTCAATTGCCGGGAAGATACGTCGCTCTGCCAGAGAACGGTCCAGATGCAGCTCCATATTTCCTGTTCCTTTAAATTCCTCATAGATAACATCATCCATACGTGAGCCTGTATCAACAAGTGCTGTCGCCAAGATAGTAAAGCTTCCGCCTTCTTCAATGTTACGAGCAGCTCCGAAGAACCGTTTCGGACGGTGGAATGCAGCAGGATCGATACCGCCGGACAGTGTACGTCCGCTTGGTGGAATTACTAAGTTATAAGCACGTGCTAATCGTGTAATACTGTCCATAAGTACAATAACGTCTTTCTTATGCTCCACTAGACGCATCGCGCGTTCGAGTACAAGCTCTGATACTTTAATATGATTTTCCGGCACTTCATCAAAAGTGGAGCTAACTACATCAACATCCGGGTGTACGGATCGTTCGATATCCGTTACTTCCTCCGGGCGCTCATCTACGAGCAGGATAATTAACTTGGCATCTGGATGGTTGGTAGTGATACTGTTGGCGATCTGTTTCAAAAGCATCGTTTTCCCTGCTTTTGGCGGTGCAACAATCAAACCACGCTGCCCAAAACCTACTGGTGTCATCAAATCAATAATCCGCGTGGAAACTTTACGTGTTTCGGTTTCCAGCTTCATATGTTTATCCGGATATAGTGCTGTCAATGCTGGAAAATGCACACGTTCCTTCGCTACTTCCGGATCTTCATTGTTTACTGCATCAACATGGAGGAGGCCATAGTAACGTTCGTTTTCTTTCGGCGGACGAACTTTACCGGAAACCTTGTCTCCGTTACGTAAATCAAAACGGCGGATTTGCGAGGCACTAATATAAATATCTTCAGCACTTGGCGCATAATTAATCGGTCTTAGGAATCCGAAGCCTTCGGAAGGAATGATTTCTAAAATACCGTCCATGAAAAGGAATCCATCCTTCTCTGCCTGCGCTTTCAAAATCGCAAAAATCAGTTCACGTTTCGTTAACTTTGCATAATAGGAAACGCGGTATTCGCGAGCCATCGCGTATAAATCTTTTAATGTTAATGTTTCTAGATGAGAAATCGATAGTTCAGCCACAAAATCACCACACCTATTGTATTTAAGGACTTGTCCTTATCTGTTTGGCTGTTGGATGTAATATCCTAACATTCTTACTCTAAACTGTTGGAATCTAATTAAGCTGCTGGCCATCAGTCTTGGCCGAAGAGGTGCAAGGGAAGCTACTGGCATCCATGCATGTCTCTAGAAGAAAAGGAAGGATGGTAGTGTATAACTAGAATAGAAGATTATAACTATCATTTTTTACCACAATACAGCTTTTTTAAACCACTTTATCATTGCTGCGTTTTTTAGCATAACTAATCATACATTTTCAGTCTGTAATATTCAACAGTATTTTTGGCGGAAAGGCGGATTTTTCTTTGCTGTATGAGGCTGATAAAGGTAACGGAGAATGATTTTACGTTAGTGCTATGCATTGCCACTTCGGAAATATACGCCGCTTTCTTTGGAGAGTCTCCGTGTCTTATGCAACAAAGCGCGCTTAGGGTAAAGACTCAAATGAAGTTCTGACTCTGCTTCAGGTATAGATGCTTATTCCATATGAACACGCTGCTACAACAGATGACGAGAAACTCCGAACTTACGGGAATTCGATTTTAAGAATTCCACCGCAGTTCGGAGCTCTCTCCCAAACACCTATTCCGTATCAAGAATTCTGGAATTGCTCGACTTCTTGTTCGCTCATCTCTTCTCGCCAGATGTTGGCTCCGAGTGCAAGCAGTTTTTCTGTGATGCGTTCGTAGCCTCGGTCGATATGTTCTACGCCAGTGATTTCTGTGATACCGTCTGCCATCAATGCTGCGATAATTAATGCTGCGCCCGCCCGGAGATCGCTTGCTTTTACTTTTGCTCCCTCCAGCTGGACAGCGCCAGTGACAATGGAAGCACCACCTTCCACCTTGACCTGCGCGTTCATGCGGCGAAGCTCGTCAATATGCTTGAAGCGAGCCTGGTAAATCGTGTCCGTTACAACGCCAGTACCTTGTGCTTTTGTCAAAAGTGCTGTGAAAGGCTGCTGCAGATCAGTCGGAAATCCAGGATAGACAAGTGTTTTTACATCCACACTTTTCAGTTTCTCCCGCGTCCTTACCGTGAGCTGCTCTTCTCCCTCGATGATTTCTACGCCCATTTCACGCAGTTTGGCTAATAACGATTCCAAATGCTGTGGAATGACGTTATCAATCACTACTTCTTCGCCTTGGGATGCTGCTAAAATCGTGTACGTACCAGCTTCAATTCGATCCGGTATAATCGTGTGCTGACAGCCGTACAGCTGATCAACACCCTCGATTCGTATGACATCTGTACCTGCTCCTTTGATTTTCGCGCCCATGCTCGTCAGCAATGTAGCCACATCAATAATTTCCGGTTCTTTAGCTGCATTTTCGATTACTGTCTTGCCTTTGGCACGTACTGCCGCAAGCATGATATTGATTGTAGCACCAACACTCACAACATCCAGATAAATCCGGGCACCGCGGAGCTCATCCGCTCGCAAGTAAATCGCACCTTGCTCATTCGTCACTTGTGCTCCTAACGCTTCAAAGCCCTTGATATGCTGGTCAATAGGTCGAGGGCCTAAATAGCAGCCGCCTGGCAAACCGATAACTGCCTGTTTGAATCGTCCGAGCATTGCACCCATAAAATAATAAGATGCCCGGAGTTTCTTCACTTTTCCGTTCGGCAGAGGCATGGATGTCATATTGGCAGGATCGATTGTTAGACCTTGATCGTCTTCCTTCGTTACTACACCGCCAATCTCTTCAAGCAAATGACTCAATGTCTCAACGTCTGATATATCGGGCAGCCCTTCTATCGTTACAGGAGATTCAGCTAGAATTGCAGCTGGCAGCAGTGCTACTGCACTGTTCTTCGCCCCGCTGATTTTCACTCGTCCTTTTAAAAGGTTTCCGCCCTCTACTAATATTTTCTGCATAAGGAACTCCTCACATTTAGGATAACAGCAACGTTAGTTTTCGCTATTTTACCATTATTATACTATATACGACTGTTCCAGTCTGCAAGAAATCGTTTGATTCCAGCATCAGTCAGCGGATGCTCTACCAATTTTCTCAAAATATCGAAAGGAACTGTAGCAATATGCGCTCCTTGCTGTGCAGCTTCGGTGATATGCATCGGATGGCGGATGGAAGCAGCAATGATTTTTGTCTCAATTGTATGCTGATCAAAAATCGCTGCAATTGTACCAATCAGCTCCATCCCGCTATGGCCGATGTCATCCAGCCGCCCAATAAATGGCGATACATATGTAGCCCCTGCACGCGCCGCAAGTAATGCTTGATTCGCATTAAAAATTAATGTCATATTTGTTTTAATGTTCAACTCAGAGAGGGACTTAACTGCCTTAAGGCCTTCAAGTGTCATCGGAATCTTCACCGTAATGTTCGGCGCTATTTTAGCGAGCTCTTTTCCTTCTTCTACCATATCATTGGCTTGCTCTGAAATGACTTCTGCACTGACAGAGCCAGGAACTATTTCCGTTATTTCGCGGAGCCTATCATGAAATGACGCACCTTCTTTTGCCACCAGCGTAGGGTTGGTTGTCACTCCTTCCAACACACCAAGCGCGTTAGCAAGCTTGATTTCCTCCAAGTTCGCAGTATCCAAAAAGAATTTCATTTTCCCTCTCCTTAAGCGCTCCGATATAGTTTATGCAGATTTTCTTTATATGGCATAGGATTGCACAACTTTCCTATAATATCAATTATTTCGGGCTGCTGAAATGCTGGAAAGAGCACGTGTTATTCAGTTAAAGCACTTATGCGTAAGGAATATGCATCATTATTTTCTAACACAACAGAAAAATCCGAACCGATGTTCATTCTGTAAAAAGAATTTTCATCATAGTTCGGATTTTCTTTGGACTAAGACATATATGTCTTAGTTAGTGCTGCTTATGCTTTACCTGAAGAACCGAATTCACGCATTTTGCCGATTACTGTTTCTTTAATCGCTTCACGAGCTGGTCCTAGGTATTTACGCGGATCATATTCGTTAGGTTTTTCTGCCAGTACTTCACGAACGCGTGCAGCAGAGGCAATTTGGTTCTCTGTGTTTACGTTTATTTTAGAAGTACCAAGGGTAATAGCTTTTTGGATATCCTTTGTTGGGATTCCAGTACCGCCGTGCAATACTAATGGAAGATCTGTAGTGTTGAAGATTTCTTCCATACGGTCGAAACCAAGGTTTGGTTCCCCTTTGTAAGGTCCGTGTACAGAACCTAGTGCTGGTGCAAAGCAATCAACGCCAGTTTCTTCAACAAGCTGTTTACATTCGGAAGGAATTGCATATGCAGCTTCTGCATCACTTACTACAAGATCATCTTCCTGTCCGCCGATGCGGCCAAGCTCAGCTTCAACAGATACACCATGCAAGTGAGCCAGCTCAACAACTTTTTTCGTAAGTGCGATGTTTTCTTCCAATGGATGATGAGAACCATCAATCATTACAGATGTGAAACCAGCATGAATTGCTTTCGCACAAGTATCAAAGCTGGAACCGTGGTCAAGGTGAATCGCAACAGGTACAGTTATGCTGTAGTCCTCTAACAAACCTTCTACCATTAAGACAACTGTTTTGAAGCCGCCAATATATTTAGCTGCACCCTCGGATACACCAAGGATGACAGGAGAGTTTTCTTCCTGTGCTGCTTGCAGAATTGCTTGTGTGAACTCAAGGTTGTTGATGTTAAATTGTCCTACCGCATAGTTATCTTTTTTCGCTACTTCTAGCATTTCTTTCATTGAGACTAAAGGCATAACAAAATTCCTCCTTCAAAGTTTGCACGACGGTCAGCTACTATGTATATCTAGTCGTGTTAAATCGCTTCCATACTAGAATACCAAGTCACCGGTCATGGTGCAACAATTCTCGTCGTTTATACTTGATTTGTACCTTGATTTACTGCTTGATTGACCATATTCCGCACTTTTAAGATATCAAAAGGCTTGGGAAGCACATCAATTAAGAAGTCATACTTCTGACGAAATGTTTCTATCTCCTCTGCCAATCCGCTCATCATGATTGTCGGAATTGCCAGACCTTGTTCCTGCAATCTATCTAATACTGCTGGTCCATCTAATACGGGAAGCTTATAGTCAATAAGCAAAAGATCTGGAACCTGTTTTTTAATCTGATCAAGCGCTTTTGCTCCTGTACAGACAGAAACGGCCTCATATCCTTCATCCCGTATGACTTCCTCCAGTAAAATCCGTATGCCTGGCTGGTCATCCACTATTAGCACGCGTTTATCCATCAGTAATCCCCCTAGAAAACGAAGCAAGCAGCCGCTTGCTTCGACATAATGTTCACTGCTTTGACGCAATGACACTTTTTTCTAGTAAAAAGCTCTAAATTCCTGCTTTTCCCGTGAAATATTGTATCCGCTTCTATCATTTACCTTCTTTGTTCTGTAAAGAAGCACCTACAAAGCCATGGAATAGAGCATGCGGACGGTTTGGACGGCTCTTGAACTCTGGGTGGTACTGAGAAGCGATAAACCAAGGATGGTCTGCTAATTCAATCGTTTCGATCAAACGTCCATCTGGGCTTGTACCAGAGAACACAAAACCTTCTTCCTCCATTTGTGCACGATACTGATTATTAAATTCGAAGCGATGGCGGTGACGCTCGTAAATCACGTCTTCATTTCCGTAAGCTTCTTTTGTCTTCGTTCCATCCTGCAGACGGCAAGGATAAACACCTAGACGCAATGTGCCTCCAAGGTCAGATATATCCTTCTGTTCCGGCAGCAAGTCAATAACTGGATGCGGTGTTAGCGGATCGATCTCGCTTGAATGAGCTCCTTCAAGCTGCAGAACATTACGAGCAAATTCGATCGTAGCCAGCTGCATACCAAGGCAGATACCAAGGAACGGAATCTTTCTTGTTCGTGCATAATGAATTGCTTCCAGTTTCCCGTGAATACCGCGGTCACCGAAGCCTCCTGGTACAAGAATACCATCTGCATTACCAAGTAATTCTTCTACGTTATCAGATGTAACTTCTTCGGAATTAATCCACTTCACTTCAATATCCGTATCATATGGATAACCTGCATGCTTGAGCGATTCCACTACAGAAATGTAAGCATCCTGCAGCTCCACATATTTACCAACTAGTGCAATGCGAACTGTCTTCTGCAAATTAGTTACTTTCGCAGCCATAGCAGACCATTCTGTCATATCAGCAGCAGAACTTTCCAGCTGGAAATGATCGCATACGTACTGATCAAGGTTTTGGCGCTGCAATGCAAGCGGTACGTCGTAAAGTGTTTCTTCGTCTTTCGCTTCTACAACTGCATTAATATCCAAATCACAAGAAGCCGCGATTTTTTCTTTCATGTCCTGGCCGATCGGCATTTCAGCACGAAGAACGATAACGTCTGGCTGGATACCAAGTGAGCGCAGCTCTTTTACGCTATGCTGTGTTGGTTTAGTTTTAAGTTCACCCGCCGCTTTAATAAATGGAACGAGTGTACAATGTAAATACATCACTTTTTCACGACCGATATCGGATTTAATTTGGCGAATTGCCTCTAAGAATGGCAAAGATTCGATGTCTCCAACAGTTCCGCCGATTTCAGTAATAACGATATCTGCGTTTGTCTGTTTGCCGGCACGGAATACTTTATCTTTAATTTCATTCGTAATATGCGGAATAACCTGAACTGTTCCGCCCAAATAATCGCCGCGACGTTCTTTTTTCAGCACAGTAGAATAAATTTTCCCTGTTGTTACGTTGCTGTACTTGTTCAAATCGATATCGATGAAACGCTCATAATGACCAAGGTCTAAGTCAGTCTCAGCGCCGTCTTCTGTTACGAAAACTTCACCATGCTGATAAGGGCTCATTGTCCCTGGATCAACATTAATATATGGATCAAATTTCTGGATTGTCACTTGAAAACCTCTATTTTTAAGCAAACGGCCCAGAGAAGCCGCTGTGATACCCTTCCCTAGAGAAGATACAACTCCTCCTGTAACAAAGATGTACTTTGTCATCGTAATCCCTCATTTCTAGCATTTATTTATAGAATACCCATGTCCGTAAAAAAGTTATATAAAAAATAAAAAGCGCTCCCTTTGTAAGGGAACGCGTCTTTGGACAATTAAAGAGCCCACATAAAATATTACTGATTCTTTGCGTCAAAGTCAATAACATTCAGCGATTATTAGCTTAGCGGTCTTCCTCGTCATCATCTTCGTCTTCGTCTCCAGTAAGCTTCATATCTTCGTCGACAACTTCGCGAGTTCCTTCGTCGGTATCATCACTTTGGTAATCACCTTCGTAATCGTCCTCTGCAACTTCATCGCCGTCAATATCATCTTCTTCGTCACCGAAATCTTCATCAAAGACTTCTTCATCCAATGTGAAGTCTTCTTCCAGATCATCAAGATCTTCATCAACGTCAGCTGCACGTTTCTTTCTTTTCTTCGTTGGTTCGACTGTAACATCCTCATCAAACTGATCCACTGAATACCAGCTTTTCAGTCCCCAAAGATTGGATCCTCCAGTCATGAAGCGTCCATCTACGTTTAAATCTGTATAAAACCGCAGTAATTCGTCATCACGTTGATCTGCACTGAATTGCTTGATTTCTGCAATCTTGTTGAATATATCTCTATAATCGGTTGCTTTGTTTTCATCCTCAAGAATTAAGTTCGTCAATTCCACGAGGGAAAAGTCAGCAAGCTCTTCTTGGCTGTATTCTTTCAAACCCACTGTCACAGCACTCCCTTTGTCAATAAGTTGGTTATGTTCACGTCTTCCGTTTTTGAACCATACCTTACATTATATTGCCAGGCCTGTCAAAATGCAATATTTCTTAAATTCAGCGGCTTTTTTTGCTCTGTTTGACATGTTTAGACAACTGCTTAAATTGTTTGCGCTGCTCTTGCTGTGCTTTAGCAGACGTCTTTCCGTCAAGATATTTCAGTTCGCGCTGCAGTTTAAAATAGCTTCGCAGACGTTCTGCATCTAACTCTCCAGCTTGTATTGCATGTTGTACTTGGCAGCCCGGCTCGTTTTTGTGTGTACAGTCCCGAAAGCGGCAATGTTCTCCGAGCTGTTCGATATCCGCAAATGCAGCCGACACACCATCCTGCTGCTGATTCCATAACTGCAGCTCGCGCATACCAGGCGTATCAATAATCATCCCGCCGCTCGGAAGCTGTACAAGCTCCCGATGCGTCGTAGTGTGCTTGCCCTTACCGTCTGCATCCCGAATGTTACCAGCCAGCTGCACTTCTTTCCCGTACAGCATATTAACGAGTGTCGACTTCCCTGCACCTGAGGAACCGAGAAAAGCAGCCGTTACACCTGGCTGAAGCTGTTCTTGAATAGCATTGACACCTCGCTTATCGACAGCACTTGTAATATGAATTGCCACACCTGGAGCGATTGCTTCAACTTCCACCAGCTTCTCCGCAATGTCTTCGCACAAGTCTCCTTTACTTAATACAATAACAGGCATTGCTCCGCTATCATAAGCAGCTAATAAATAGCGCTCCAGCCGGCGGACATTGTAATCCTGATTCAGTGCCATGACGAGAAACACATAATCCGCATTTGCAGCTACAATCTGCTCCTTCGTCACACCGCCTGCTTCCTTCCTGGAGAACTTGCTCTTCCGCGGCAGTAAGCGATGAATTGTCGCCTTTCCTTCCTCATAACGAGCGTCAACTAATACCCAATCACCGACCGCTGGATATTCTCCGCTCTGCCGAAACCTTCCTGATGGTGTTGCAAGGAGTTCACCGTGATTATCTAATACTCTGTACATGTGCTTATGCTCTAATACAATACGCGCAGGGGTCCAGTCGTCCGTATACTCCTGCCGTGCTGCTTCTAACTGATCATTCCATCCTAATAGATTCCATGCTTTGTTCATGTTTTCCTCCTAGTGTTAGCTTTTTTAAGCATAATAAAAAGGACTGTTTGCACAGCCCTTCCACTAGAAGCTAGAAAAATACAGGGATATCCTGTTAATTCAGCCAGGCAGAAGGGATGTGCATCGCGACGGACAACTGTAATTCAATCGTACGTGTCAACATAAACATCATCCCTTTCTGCACCCGGCTATTGCCGAATCGCGTTGATTTGTTCTTATCATACATGAGATTGGCTATATTTGTAAAGCCTATTATTACGTAAAGAAAGGAGTACGGTATATGTCGATTTTCTTTCTTGTGGTGGCACTTTTCCTTCTCTTTGCCGTGCTGATATGGGCGGATCTGTTACTTGGCAAAAAGCAGAGCAAAAGAATGGCAGTCAATCGGCTGATTGGCCATAAGCAAGCCTTTGTTTCCCTATTTGGTGATGGTATCAGCTTTTATAATGCACTCATTCGTGATATAAAAGCTGCCAAGCATTCGGTAGACATTCAATTCTTTCTTGTGAAATGGGATGAACCAACACAACAGCTGACGGAACTTTTAAAGCAGCGCGCACAGGAAGGCATTGAGATCCGTTTCTTACTGGACCGAATCGGCGGCTATCGGCTGCCGCGCAAAGAGCGCAGACTTCTGCGTCAGGCCGGCGTTATGCTGCGGTTCGCCAATATACCGCGCTTTCCTTACCTTCTGTATAACCTTAACTTTCGCAATCACCGAAAAGTGACCATTATCGACCAACAGACCGTTTATGTCGGAGGATTTAATATTGGGAAAGAATATTTGAGCAAAGAACCGCGCTTTGGTTTTTGGCGGGATGCCGTCGTCAAACTGGAAGGCGAAGCGGTGTACACCTTCGTCCAAGTATTCGCCTCCGACTGGGGTGACCATTTCCCTACGTTTCCGAAAGAAGCTCCTGCACTTGACGGCGCACAAGTGGAAATTGTCATAACGGAAGCGGATGGTTATGAAGATTGGCTGCTGCATCAAATTCACCAAGCGAAGAAGTATCTTTATATCGGGACACCTTACTGCGTTCCGACAAAACGCATAGAAGCAGCGCTCAAACGGGCGTCTGATCGCGGTGTGGATGTTCGGCTGCTCTTACCTTACAAAGTTGACCACTATATCGTTAACCAAGTATCTTTTCACTTTGCACGGCGGCTGCTGCATTATGGGATAAGTGTAAACTTATATCACAATGGTTTTTATCACGCTAAAATCCTGCTGAGTGACGGGGAAAGATGTGCGGTAGGTTCTGCAAACCTTGATGGTCGGAGTCTGCTAATTAATAAGGAACTTACACTCACTATCCGCCAAAATGAACTTTTTTATGCCCAGCTGCTAGAACTTTGGAAGATAGATGAACAGGCCAGCGTTTCAGCATCAATCGCCGTCTTGCAAAAGCGCCGATTACTAGCCAAGCTAACCGGCTTTCTTTTCCAGCCGCTGCGTCACTATCTGTAAATGACTAGGCAAAGGTAATCAATTGTAAAACGGCAGCAGAACATCGCACGAAGAAAATCGCTAATGTATTTCCGAAGCTCTCCCCAGTTTTTGATACATGAAAAAAATCCAAACGAAGCTGCTGCTAATCACAGACTCGTTTGGATTTTTAATTTAGCTAAGGCACTAATGTACTAGCCTCAATTCGTTTTACATTTTCTCTGGTGCTTCTACACTGATAAGTTTCAATGTATTTTTTATGGTAATTCGAACTGCTTTCATTAATGCGATACGCGCTTTTGTTAAAGCTTCATTTTCCGGGTTTAGTACTTTCTCGGCGTTGTAGAAGCTGTGAAGTGCGCTGGCAAGGTCAAACGCATATTGTGTCATACGGTGCGGCATCCGTTTTTCCGCTGCATCTGCGACAACTTGCGGGAATTCACCAAGGCGTTTCAAGAGATCCAGTTCTTTCTCTGCAGTCAGAAGACTAGCGTCAAAAGTATCATCCGTTAGGAAACCTTTCTCTGCAGCCTGCGCCAGCATCGTGCTAATTCGTGCATAAGCATATTGTACATAATACACTGGGTTTTCGTTGGATTGAGATTTAGCCAAATCCATGTCGAAATCCAAGTGTGTATCACTAGAACGCATAACGAAGAAGTAACGCATTGCGTCAATGCCTACCTCATCCATCAATTCACGCAGTGTTACAGCTTTACCAGTACGCTTACTCATCTTCACTTTTTCGCCGTTCTCGAACAAGTTAACCATTTGGATGATGGTTACTTCCAGCGTATCAGCGTTATTACCTAACGCTTGAATAGCTGCACGCATACGCGGGATATAACCGTGGTGATCAGCACCCCATACGTTAATCAGTTTGGAGAATCCGCGATCAAGTTTTGATTTATGGTACGCAATATCCGGTGTTAAGTAAGTGTAACTGCCATCTTGTTTAATCAGCACACGATCTTTATCGTCACCAAAATCAGTTGAGCGGAACCAAACAGCTCCGTCTTTTTCAAAGACATAGCCATTCTCACGAAGTGTCGCTAATGCTGTATCAATTTTTCCATCTTGGTATAAAGAAGTCTCTGAATACCATACATCAAAAGGAACGCGGAAATCAGCAAGATCCTTTTCAAGCTTTTTCAGTTCATATGTCAGACCATACTGACGGAAGAATGCAAGACGTTCTTCTTCCGGTTTTTCAGTCAAGCTGTCTCCATGCTCCTTGGCCAGCTCTTGTCCAATCCCGATAATGTCTTTACCGTGGTAGCCATCTTCCGGCATCTCAGCAGCTTGTCCTAGTGCTTGCAGGTAACGCGCCTGCACGCTGCGTGCAAGATTGTCGATCTGATTCCCTGCATCATTAATATAATATTCGCGGCCAACCTCATATCCGGCTGCATCAAGAATATTGCTAAGGGCATCTCCTACAGCTGCCCCGCGGGCATGTCCAAGGTGTAAATCACCTGTCGGGTTTGCAGAAACAAACTCAACTTGTACTTTTTCGCCTTGCCCTGTATTCGTGCGGCCAAAATCGTCTCCTGCATTTAAGATTGTTGATACAAGCTCCCCAAGATAATCATTTCTCATAAAGAAATTAATAAATCCTGGACCAGCAATTTCAATTTTCTCAACTGGAGCATTTTCATAATTGAAGTGATTTTGCAGGTCTTCTGCTATCGCGCGCGGTGCTTTTTTTGCAACGCGTGCAAGCTGCATCGCAATATTTGTCGCATAGTCGCCATGCGCTTTATCCTTAGGCTGCTCCAAAATGATTGCTGGAATAGACTGTTCATCAGCCAGACCTGCTGTATAAACGGCGTCTTGAATTGCCGCTTTTAATTTTTGTTCCGTTTGTTGTACGATGTTCATCCGTTACTCTCCTCCTGCACACGCAACGTCAATGCATGCTTTCGTGTCTGCACTTGATTGAGTGTTACCGTATAGCTTATTGTAAGCTCTGCCGGGCTGTCAGCAGCCAGCGGCGAGAACTGCATCGCGTGGGTGCTTGTTTCCATATGCATTGTACCATAAGGATGCCGGTATACGTTCTCTGTCGGCTGATTTCTTACAAAAACTTGCTTCATCTCAAAGCCGCCAGTACGTTTGATACTCACCTTATCTGCAGTGATGGTTATCATCGTATTGGTATCTTCAACTTCTTCCGATTTCTCTGTAAAACGGACAACTGTCAGTCCGCCATTTGCGGAATACGTACCCGCTGCTTGTAAAGTTGTGCGCTCCGTATCTTCTTCATCTGTTATTGCCGTATCCATCTCAATCCATACTGGAATTTTCGTCTGACTCATGCAGTTTCCCCCTTGCAGCAAGAAAAACGCTCCCTGTTAGGAAGCGCCTCTCTTTTTTATTTTAATAAATCTTGTACAAATTTCGGCAGTACGAAAGCCGCGTGATGCAGTTCAGGCGTGTAGTATTTCGTCTCTATGTGCGGAAGAAGCGATGCGTCCACTTCTTTCGGATGGTATACCTTACTTCCCATCGTAAATGTCCACAAACCACTTGGATAAGTTGGAATATTCGCCGTATAAAGCGCTGTTACAGGGAAAATTTCTTTCACATCTTTGTTGACTTGTGCAATCAAATCCGACTTGAACCACGGATTATCCGTCTGTGCTACAAACAAGCCATCTTCCTTAAGCGCTTTTGCAATACCAGCATAAAATCCTTTGCTGAAAAGGTTCACTGCCGGTCCTACAGGTTCGGTTGAGTCAACCATAATTACATCATAGATATTTTCACTTTCCGCAATGTGCATGAAACCATCTCCTACACGCACATCCGCTCGCGGGTCATCCATCATACCGGCGATAGCAGGTAAGAATTTCTTGGAGTATTCAATTACCTTACCATCAATATCCACAAGCACCACTTTCTTTACTTTGTCATGCTTTAGCACTTCGCGAATAACGCCGCCATCGCCACCGCCTACAATAAGTACATTTTCTGGGTTCGGATGTGTGAACAAAGGTACATGAGCTACCATCTCATGGTAAACAAACTCATCACGCTCTGTCGTCATAACCATGCCATCCAAAGTCAGCATATTTCCCCATTCTTCTGTTTCCAGCATGTCTAACTTTTGAAAATCAGTCTGTTCACTATGCAAAGAGCGCTTCACTTTCGCTGTAATGCCAAAGCTGTCTGTCTGTTTTTCTGTATACCAAAGTTCCATTAGCTGTTAAAACTCCTCTGTGTGTAGAATTCTATATCATCTCGCAACTAGTGTTGGTCATTTTTATAGCTTTAAACAATCAAATTATAGTGAAAATCCGAAAAAAAGCAACCCTTTGGAATGTTTATTATCCTGCATGATGCCGATACTGTTCTAGACACCTTGAAGGAAGCAGGCGATAGATTTGATTCGCATTCCCATACGACGTTGGCACAAGTGGCTCCGGCCAAAGAGACTGCTCTTGCTCGGACTCGGAAGTATCATTACGGCAATCACCGGACTGCTTCTCATCTGCTATTTGATGGGACCGCCGCCAATGACAAGCAAGTGGAGTACGACATTTTATGCAAATGACGACACCATTCTTGGAGAGCACTATGGCAATACACCAAAACGCTGGAAATCATTAGAGGAAGTATCTCCTCATTTAATTCATGCTACCATTTTGGCAGAAGACAAGCATTTCTACAACCATCACGGTTTTGCCTGGAAACGTATATTTGCTGCCGCTTTAAAGGATCTCCAGGCCGGTGCCAAAGTAGAAGGTGCCAGCACCATTACGCAGCAGTACGCGAAAAACTTGTATCTTACCAATGATAAAACGTGGACTCGAAAACTTAAAGAAGCGATTTACACTATACGCTTGGAAATGTTTTATTCCAAGGATGAAATTTTAGAAGGTTACTTAAATAGCATCTATTACGGGCACGGCATGTATGGCATTCAAGCTGCCAGTGATTATTATGTGGACAAAGACCCAGGTTCTCTGACAGCTGCAGAAGCTGCACTGATTGCCGGTATACCTAAAGGCCCATCCTATTACTCGCCGTTCCAGAACAAAAAACTTGCTAACGAACGTCAAGCTTATATTTATGGACTGCTGCAAAAGGAAGGTTATATTACAGAACCAGAAACGCTGCCTGCTGTATCCTTATCGACGGAGCAAGAACGCGAAACGATTAAACGCGCAGGTTACTTTCAAGACCATATAACAGATGAACTTGCCGAAGTGTTGGATATGGATGAAAACGAGGTTTCCGATGCAGGTTATCGCGTCTATACAACGATGGATCCCGAGCTTCAGCAGCAGCTTGAACATCAAGTGGCAGATACCATTCCATCTTCTGCAGATGTGCAAACGGGGGCTGTCGCAATGAATCCAAAAACGGGTGCTATCGCGGCTATGGTTGGGGGAACGGATTACAATACAAGTACATATAACCGAGCCACTTCGTCCAAGCGGATGCCTGGTTCCGCCTTTAAACCTTTTGTCTATTACACAGCGCTAAAACATGGATTTACGCCTACGACGAAGCTGCAAAGCGAGGAAACAACTTTCGATCTGCCAAACGGCGAAGTGTACGCTCCTGGCAATTACCATGGCTATTATGCCAACGAAGAGATTACGATGGAAGAAGCCATTGCGATGTCAGATAATATTTATGCTGTCAAAACAAATATGATGGTTGGAGCACAGAATGTGGCAGCTGATGCCAAAAAGCTTGGGATAATGAGTGACTTGCAAGCTGTTCCTTCCCTCGCGCTTGGAACCTCGCCGGTGACTGTTGAGGAAATGAGCGTTGCTTACAGCCGGATTGCCAATGGCGGTAAACCAGTAGAAAGCTATACAATTGAAAAAGTCGTTGACCAGCAAGGTAAAACGGTTTATACGCATAAACCGACCAAGCAGAAAAGCCGCCTGGATGCGAAAAGACTATTTGTTCTCACCAACTTAATGACAGGCATATTTGACGATACGCTTAGCAGCTATATGCGTGTAACAGGAGCTACCATTAAAGATCAGCTGAGCCGTCCTTATGCAGGAAAATCCGGCACAACCAGCTCTGATAGCTGGATGGTTGGATTTAGTCCTAATTTGGTGACAGCTGTTTGGACTGGCTATGATGATAACCGCTCGATGGAAAAAGTAAAAGAACTTACTTACAGCAAACAAATTTGGGCCGGTTTTATGGAGAATGCACATAAAGGACAGCCGATTGAAGCATTCCAGCCGCCCGCCGGCGTGCGAGGTGTTTTTATCGACCCCGATTCTGGTCTTTTATCTTCACCTTCTTGCGAGAAGCGCCGTTTTACCTATTTTGTGAAAGGAACAGAACCAAAGCAGCATTGTCACGCTGACATAGACAGGGACCCGCTGCAACCGGATGAAGAAGCTCCTGCCAGACGGAAGCGCTGGTTTGACTGGTTATTCTAAAAGAAGTTTCTGTTAAAGTTGGCTTGGCTGTTGATGATTGCTTAAACAGAGCAAATGTTCTGTAATGCAGTCATCAAATTTAAGTTTGGTAATGACTGTGAGAGCAGCCGATATTCTTAAAAAAGCTTAATCCAGTGGAAAAGCATCGTTTACGTAAGTATTTATTAGGCGCTCTTACTGCGTCAGCCTCAACAGGAACCGTACGGTCACAAGAGACCGTGACAAGGTGCCCTATTCACAGACGTCAGGTATCGGACGATTAACAAAAGAACATTTAGACAAAGTCATCGGGCATAAACTTTCCAATGAGAATGTGTTATGCACCGATACTTGGCGTGTCTTTAAAACCTATGCCGCTGAGAATATATCTATTTACCAGTTTAAATATGACGGTAAAATTCGCACCAAGGGTCTACATCACATCCAGAACGTCAATAACTACCACCGAAGACTGAAAGGATAGATACAACGTCTTCAGTTACTTTAAGTATATGAGAAATTAAAGAGAATCAGGAGGTAATATGTGGAATTCGGGTTGGTCTTTATATCATTAATTGTTGTGGCTGTTATGTTTGTGTCCATATCAGTCTTTCAGGTATTACTTTCACTTGGTTATCCATTAGGTGAATATGCAATGGGCGGCTATTATAAGGTTTTACCTAAAAAATTACGCATGTGAGTGTAATAAATGCCATTATTCTCTTATTCATGGGCTTCGTTTTTCTGCAGCATACTGATGTTCTATATGGTTTTAATTTTTTACCTACAAACATATTAGTATGGGTAATTACCATATTTCTCGGTTTAAATACAATAGCAAACCTGATATCTCGAAATAAGAAAGAAAGGTTTATTATGACACCATTATCAAGTATTGCTTTTATATTATGTATATTTATTACTTTATCCTAAGAAAAGAAACCGTTGTATCTTTACATTTCTTATTTAACGAACGGGTGCATTAGTTAAATGACAATAAAGCTAAATATCAACATTAAACTCTAACAGAGCCTAAAAGAAAAGAGCCGCTGTCGATAGCAGACAGCGGCTTTATAGGTTATTGAAGCTGGTTTCCCAGGTCTTTTGATGTTCTTTCCCAGAATTCGGGTTTGTATGTCTTGAAGAATTCAAGCAGCAATTCTTTTGACAAATCATCCATATGTTCCAGTACGTACATGCCTTTCATCGATTGCTCCATGTGTTTCACGTGTTCTGGCATGGACTTGTACGCAATTCGATTTGGACGGTCAACGATAATTTCGCTGGCAGCTGCACCAAGATAGTATGGACCTTCTTTGCTATTTTGCACCGTTACCCAAACAATCCAATACCGTTTGCCGTCTTGCACTTTATCTTTATCATTCTGAAAACGCACACGCCTTTCTACCTGGCTGCGCGCATGCATAGCAGCCATATCTACGTAGGCCGTCTTCTCATGCGGATCCACGATGACTGGGCTCATGTTCTCCAGACTAATAGCACCGACGCCATAACCGCCATGCCCATCTGTTGAGTCATCCTTCATAATCGTGAAAGCATTATTTTTCTTCTTTTCCACATTTACCGCTCCCTCGACTTTTGCTTCTATAGTAGCATGCGATAGATTATTACTTCAATTCAATTGTTTTAGCATGGTAATGAAAACAGCCGTCCGGCAGCGCACTGCCTGCCGCAGCAGCTGGGCTGTGTCCTGCCAGTTTCTGATAATGCGGATTTCGTTTTTGGTGCTGCTATGCCAACGCTGCTCTGTTCTAATTAAAGCCCAAACCAATCCCCGGCCAAAACCGATAACCAAGCCACATAGCAGAATCGTTAAGACATACATCAGTGGGGAACCCAAGATAGTCAACTAGCCCATATGAACTGTGTAAACCCACTGAGATCTTTTCTGCGGAGCTCTCTATCCAATAAAAAAAATCCAAACGACCTCCTGTTAACGGAGCATCATTTGGATTTTTATTATTGTCTTAGCTTTTTCATCGAATCGATGAATTCCCATGCTTGAATCATCTCTTCGTCTGTATAGTTTTGCTTCTTCTTGACTGTCCGTACCTTCTCTTCCACTTCCTCTTGCTGAAGCTCTTCAAAATATAACATCGTCGAAACGAGTTCGAGAAAGCGGGAGCTTTTTTCTTTTAACAGGTGAACTGCCTCTTGGTAATCAGGAAAGTGATTATCATAATGGGTGAGGAACTGCTGCCCCTCTTCTGTCATTGTATAACGATACTGAATATAACTGCTTTTATCTTCTTTTGTCTCCTGGAGTAATCCAAGATTGCTCAATTCATCTACACGCAAAGATAATTCTTCTGAATACGGTCCGAACAAATGGAATTCATATTTCTCTCCGAACGGAACCCCATTCTTCTTCAGTATGTAGATCATCTTTTGCAGTTTCTTCCTGCCTACTACTTCTTCTGCGGAAGAAAAGAACTGCAGGAGATTCGCATGATTGGCTAGCATAGCTGCTCCTCCTTATTGAAATAAAATCTCAAAAATCCGCTGCTTCTGTCTGCTGTCATCCGGCAAGGCTTCTAGTATATCTTGTGGAAAGTATAATTTATGGTCTGTTCGTTTCTTACCCGAAATTGCCTCGACTATATCCGATTGGCGGGATAATTCCTTCAGTTTTCCATTTGGAAGCTGCAAATGAATGGGAAGCCGCTCCTCTTCTTCTCCAGGACGGTAGAAATCATACGGCAAATCAGATGAAGAATCATCAATCAAGTAATATTCAGGATCAATGCCGACTTCATAGAAAAGTTTCGATAACTCTACCATTTCCTTTACATGCAAGAGCGGATTGAATTCGACATATTTGAACAATCTGCGATTCAGGAATCTTTCACATAAGTCCCTAAGTATATCATCTTCTTCCTCCAGCCAAGATTGGAAATAAAATCCAGTAATATTCTCATCAAGACGAGTATAATCATCCAGTGTTATATCTCCGTCGAACAGAGAAATAAAATGCTCCGGACGCAATTTAAATGTGTAATCACTCAAATAGAGCGCTTTGGCACGGTGCAGTATTTTTGTCAGGATAACCTCCGCGCTGCGTGTAACAGGATGGAAATATACTTGCCAATACATCTGATACCGGCTCATTATATAATCTTCGACTGCGTGCATACCGGATTCTTTAATAACAACCTGATCTTCACGCGGCCGCATGACCCGGAGTATGCGCTCCATATCAAAATGACCGTAGCTTACGCCGGTAAAATAAGCATCCCGCTGCAAGTAGTCCATTCTGTCAGCATCAATTTGGCTTGAGATAATGCTGACTATCAATTTATCGCCATATGTCTTATTTATAACTTCGGCTACCTTTTTCGGAAAGCTGGCACTTACTTTACGCAGTACATGATTCACACCCGTATTTCCAAGAATAATCTTACGGGTGAATTCCTCGTGATCCAGCCCGAATACCTTCTCAAAAGAATGGGAGTAAGGTCCGTGCCCTAAGTCGTGAAGCAACGCAGCACAAAGCACAAGCAGGCGTTGTTCCTTTTTCCAATTCAAACGGTTTTCGAAATTGCTGACAATCCGTCTGACGATCTCATAAACGCCCAGAGAGTGGTTAAAACGGCTGTGTTCAGCACCATGAAACGTCATATAAGAGGTGCCAAGCTGCTTAATCCGGCGCAGCCGCTGGAACTCAGGTGTTGCGATTAAATCCCATATCACCCGGTCGCGGACATGTACATAACGATGCACAGGATCTTTGAAAACTTTCTCTTCCTCTAGCTTTTCATCTCGATACGCCATATCCTCTGCCTCACTTTATGTCATTGAATCTCGATTATTTTTGTCCAATAGACTTAGTTTATAGAATATTGCTGGTTACGTAAATAACTTAAAGTAATTTTTACTCGTTTCTTGTCTGCCCCGTTTTTTGCTATACTATGTATTGGCGTTTTCATGCCATTTTGTTGAAAAGGAGCGCGTATGACGTGTTGCATTCATTATTTGAATCACCAGAATTCCGTATCATCGACCATTCTCAGGAGGACGGTCCCGACCAGGCAATGGCTTCTTTTGCCATTGATGATGCACTCGCAATATCTGTTGGGGAAGAATTAGCTGTACCAACAGCAAGATTATGGATTCATGACAGAACGATTATGCTCGGTATTCCCGATTCCCGGCTGCCACATATAGAAGAAGGCGTGGCTTATTTAGAGGAACAAGGCTACAAAGCAGTGGTTCGAAATTCAGGCGGACTAGCTGTTCTTTTAGATAAAGGCGTTGTCAATTTATCTTTCATCTTCCCTGATGCAAAGCATATCGGTATCCATGATGGCTATCAGGCAATGGTATCCTTTATTCAATACATTTTCCTGGATTTAACGAAAAAAATTGAAGCATATGAAGTAGAAGGTTCTTACTGTCCGGGCACCTATGACTTAAGTATAGATGGCCGCAAGTTTGCAGGTATCTCACAGCGCCGGGTTAAAGAAGGGTCTGCCGTGCAAATCTACTTATGTGTGAATGGCAGCGGTGCTGCACGTGCCGAAGTTGTTCGAGCATTTTATGACCGAGCAAAACAACATGCTGAAACTCGCTTCACGTTTCCAGAAGTAGTGCCAGAAACGATGGCATCCCTAGAAGAACTGCTTCATGTTCCGATAACAAGTGAGCAAGTATGTAAACGAATTGTCGAGGGCCTTGCCTCCATCACACGCATCGATCCTTCCGGCAAGATGACGGAGCAGGAAATGCAGTGGCAGCAAGAACGTATGAAGCTCATGCTTAAACGAAACGAAAATTTCCAGCAAAAAAACCGCTAAACCGTTCGCCGGTCAGCGGTTTTTCTCTTTCTCAAGAAAGCTTAATGCATGTTTTACTGTGGAATAGAACGGGATGTTCTGTTCATGGAAATCTACTTTTCGCACACTTTCCATCGCCATCTTCGGATGAAAACCTGTCACAATCAAGCGAGTACCCATTAATTCAAGAAGCTGATGCAGGCGAAGCACACCATCATGGACACCACTGTGAAAGCGGCTGATTCCTTGCAGATCAATAATGAAGTTTTGCTCTCCGGTCTGCTGCACATGCTCCCCGACTCTCTCCAGTATCTGATTGAGTCTGCGGTCATCAACATCACCAATCAATGGCAAAATCGATGTTGTATCCGTAATTGGTACGATTGGCGTTGACAGCCTTGCTACTTCCTCTAAATAATGCGCAACAAGCTCTTCATTGAGTTTTCGCTCGGTTATATCCTTTTGTACCCCAACGAAAAATGTCTTTTTTTCATCGTCTAGATAAATTGGATAAATCTCCAGCTCATTCCAAAACATCTCGCCTTCTTTGCGGTAATTTTTTAATTCCACAACAACTGGATCTTCTTGTTTTATAGCATTGCGAATGATTTTCACATCGTTTTTACTTGTATCGTCACCTTGCAGAAAACGGCAGTTATGGCCGATAATCTCCTCGGAAGTATAACCAGTCAGCTCTTCAAAGCCTCTATTCGTATAAATAATCGGATTATCAGGTAGTGAAGGGTCTGTGATTACCACTCCTGCACCTACGTAATCGATAGCATGTTTTACAAATTGATCAGTTACTTCGGATGAATAGCGGAAATCCTTAACCAACACACTCACTCCTTTAACCATGTAAACAACGCCATTTTACTATAGTTAACCATAAAATACAAAAGATAGTATCTAATGTCGATCAAGCAAGCACAATTAAAAAATCCAAACATATGTGAATTTCCACCGAAATTCATCATCGTTTGGATTTTTAGAGTACTTATTAGTTAGCAGTGCTTATTGTACAGATTGTGCAGCAGTGATTAGTGTAAGCTTGTACACGTCTTCTGCGTTACAGCCGCGGGATAGGTCGTTTACTGGGGCGTTAAGGCCTTGCAGAATTGGACCTACTGCGTCAAAGTTACCAAGACGCTGTGCAATTTTGTAGCCAATGTTTCCTGCTTCCAAGCTAGGGAATACAAATACATTCGCGTCACCTTTTAGTACTGCGTCTGGAGCTTTTTTCGCAGCTACAGATGGAACGAAGGCAGCATCGAATTGGAATTCTCCGTCTACAACAAGATCAGGGTTTTTCTCTTTAGCAATTGCTAGTGCATCGGATACTTTCTCTGTTTCCGGAGATTTCGCGGAACCTTTTGTAGAGAAGCTTAGAAGCGCAACTTTAGGATCGATGTCGAACATAGCTGCTGTTTCAGCGCTAGCTACAGCAATCTCAGCGATATCTTGGCTGTCAGGTGCAATGTTGATAGCACAATCACCAAATACATAACGCTCATCGTCTCTTACCATGACGAAGGCACCAGATGTTTTCTTGTAACCTGGCTTCGTTTTGATAATTTGTAGTGCTGGGCGAACTGTATCAGCTGTAGAATGAGCCGCTCCGCTGACAAGACCATCTGCTTCGCCTGTGTAAACAAGCATTGTACCGAAATAATTCTCATCTTTTAGCATTTTCTTTGCATCTTCTTCCGTTGCTTTACCTTTGCGGCGTTCTACAAACGCTGCGACTAGTTCATCGAATTTCTCGTAAGTATCTGGGTCGATGATTGTTGCATCATGCAGGTTGATAGACAATTCTTTTGCCTTGCTCTCCACTTGCTCTTTATTGCCAATTAGAATCGGTGCAATAATGCCCTCTTCTGCAAGCTTTGCAGCTGCTTCCAAAATACGTTCGTCTAAGCCCTCTGGCAAGACGATCTTTTTATTTTGTCCTGTCACTTTTTCCCGCAATGTTTGAAATAAATCACTCATCTAAAAACCCTCCTAGAATATGTCTGCTTTTCTATAGTAAATCTTTTTGTTTTACTTTTAAAGTCATATAAACCACTGTTGATTTTTTTAATTAAAATAACCGCCTCTATAGATGTTCCCTTTTTTGTCAAAGTATACACGTTTGACTGCGTTCACTCTTGGTATAATAGCGATAGAACAAGTGAGCACAGACAGGGATGCAGCAATGCAGTTTGTGTTACACTAAATTGAAAATGTGTACGAAAAAGGAGTGTTTAGGCATGGCAGAAGCAGTAGAAACCATGGACGGCTGGTATTGCCTGCATGATTTCCGTGTAATGGATTGGACAAGCTGGAAACTAGCATCTGAGGAAAATCGCCAAGCAGCAATCGAGGAATTCCAAAATTGGATGTCTGATATGGAACAAGTGGAGGAAGCAAATAACGGCAGCCAATTAGTCTACAAAATTATTGGTCACAAGGCTGACATTATGTTTATGATTTTGCGTCCGACAATGGATGAGCTGCAAGAAATCGAGACAGCTTTTGATAAGACGAAGATTGCCTCTTTCATGACGAAGAGCTTCTCTTATTTATCCGTTGTGGAGCTTTCTAAATATATGAGCAAACCAGGTGTTGATATTGAACACAAACCGGAGGTACAGGCACGTCTGAAACCAATCCTGCCTCGCTGGGATTACATGTGCTTCTACCCGATGGATAAACGTCGAATGAACGATGATAACTGGTATTCTCTAGAGAAAGATGCGCGTTCAAAACTCATGTACGAACATAGTAAAACCGGACGTAAATATGCTGGTCAAATTAAGCAGATTATTACAGGCTCATTCGGATTCGATGACTGGGAATGGGGCGTTACGCTGTTCGCACATGATCCGCTGCCAATCAAGAAACTTGTATATGAAATGCGTTTTGATGAAGTGAGTGCGCGTTACGGCGAATTCGGAGATTTTTACTTCGGTAATATCCTGGAAAAAGACGCCGCAGCAAACTACTTCCATATTTAATGGCAAGCCGGACCAACAGGTCTGGCTTTTTTATTTGCACATGTTCTACTCCCCGTTGCGCCTACATACCTTGTAAGAGAACAGGCATGAGTTTATCTGACAAAAGGGGCAAGCGGATGATCTGCTGTATCAGTTCATCCGTGCCCCTTTGATTAAAGAGGATATGGAAAGGGGATTGAAAAAATGAGCAAGAATCAAAACCAAGAGAACCAAACTCCGAGCACTCCGCAATTCCAGGAACAAAACCAGGCTTATTCGTACCCGCAAGTTCCTAACTTCAGCTATCCGTATCGCCAGCAGAATCAGCCGTATTATCCACAGCAGCAGCAACAGCCCGTCCCGCCTACAACAGCAGGCGGAAATATGGGATTCCAGCAAGGTGTTGGAGGAACTGGACTGCCCGTTGAACAATCGTACATCGAAAACATTTTACGTCTTAACCGTAACAAACTAGCTACTGTTTATATGACTTTTGAAAATAATGACCGCTGGAATGCGAAGATTTTTAAAGGTGTTATTGAAGCTGCCGGACGTGATCACCTTATCCTGCGCGACCCGGAAAATAACCGCCGCTACTTACTGTTAATGATCTATCTTGATTATGTAACTTTCGACGAGCCGCTTAATTACGAGTATCCATACGCCAACCAAGGCAATATTGCGACATATCCTCCACGATGAGAAAAACCCTCTGCCGGCGCGGCAGAGGGTTTTCTTTATAAGTGTTTTATCGCAGTATAACCGAGCAGAATCCAGCCGATTAAGAATGCGACACCGCCAACTGGTGTGATCAAGGCAAACAGCGTCATTCCGCTGACAGCGTATATGTACAGCGTTCCTGAAAACAGCAAAATACCTGCTATGAAGAAACCGCCTGCAGTTGTCAGCGTGCCTGCTTGGATTTTCTGCAGCAATAACGCGACACCAATTATCGCTATCGTGTGAAACATTTGATATTGGACCGCTTTTTCCCATGTAGCAATGGCTTTCTCAGACAATCTGCCTTCCAGACCATGTGCGCCAAATGCGCCAAGTGCCACAGTAATAAATCCGCTGATAGCTCCTACTAGTAATAAAGCTTTCATCATTCTGCTCCTTTATTAAAAATCAAACAATGACTTGCCGTTTGATTCCTCATCATCGTCTTCGAATGTTTTTTTCGGCTGCTGAACCGGCCACTCTCCTGTCATCGCTGCCCACTCTGCTGCTGAGGGCTCGTCAGAAGGTTCTGACCGTTTAGGTTCAGGCATCTGTACTTTAGCTGGTGCGTCACCTTGCATAAACAGATCACACATAGAACGGACTGCACGTACATGCTCCCGCTGTTTCTGGACTTCATCCATCTGCAGCGCTCGCTCCAGCTCCTCTTTCATCTGCCGCAGCACTGCCTTTTCACTTAACAAACCGTCCACCTCCATCGTCTACTTCAATATGCATTATAACAGATTCGGTCATGAAAAATTAAATGACGAAATCAGCACAATTAAACGGCATTTTTTTACCCCATCTGTCTTGTAACAAAAAAAGTCCGCCATAATGGCGAACCTTCTTGTTATTAAAGGGCTTGTTTCAGTATATCGGACCGTTCGGCAACGTATTGTTCATGCATCCATTTGAGAAAGTCGTATTCTGTGGCTGTGGAAGGGCGCTTAAGTTCCTCCTCCACTTGGTCGACAAAAGATAAAAAGCTAATCATTGCTAATTACCTCCTCTGGTTATAGCCTCTGTATTCCATACTAAAGGACAAAGCTATGCTTGACAACAAGTTTTCGAAATATTCACGACAAATTAACATTCGCCAAATATCTTGTTAATCTTCGGTATTTTGCAAACGGAGCTCCAAATGACTAATCCGCTGCTTTAATTCATCTACCTCCGCTTTTGTCGCTAAACCTAGTTCATTCACTTTCTTTTGCATATTCTCCTGATTCTTCTCGCTCCACTCACTGGATTTCGCTTCCCCTTTTTCGACAAAGCGCTGTATCAAATCCTTCGCTTGCTGAGGAGATATCTCTCCTTTTGATACAAGCTCCTTCAATTTAGAATCGAGAACTTCTTTCCCAGTTAACGCCGCACCCACACCTAAAAGAAACCCTTTTCGTAATAAATCTGCCATATTTATAACCTCCTAGTCTTATTTATGGAACGAAGCATCAGAACATGCTTGATAAATAAAATCAGCCACAATCCAAAGAAAATGAATGTAAGGATAAATCCAACGAGCAGCAGCCATAGCGTATGATGTATAATCCCTTGAATACCTGTGTATACGGATCCAGCAGTCAAGGCTAGAAGCAGAACCGTATAGAAGAAATAGAATTGGTGCAGCAATTGATTCTTTTGCTTATCCCGCTCCCAGCTCCGCTGCTTTTCTCCATCCGTCAGCCAGTCGACAACTGCTCTGGGCATCGACAAAAATGGGCGGAGAGAATTGGCGAGAATACCAGTATAAATAGATCGATGCCGTTTTGATCCGCGCATCCAGCGCAGAATAACGGGCTTTCCCCATTCTACGAGGTCTGCTTGAGGGTGTATGACGGCGACTAGACCAATGGCTAAAGAGACCGCTCTGCCTAAGAACGCAAAATCTGCCGGCAATTGGATTGGCTGTTCCTTCACAACCGTTTGCAATTCTTCCATCAGCTGCAGGAAAGAATCCGTATCTCCTACATCCAGCTGCCCGCCTTTGTATAACTCAACTGTCTTGCGAATGATTCGCTTTACTTTATCTGTATCAGCTGACGGTAGCAAGAACTCCATTTTGTAAAGCGCTTGAATAACAGCATCATAGTCATCAAGCACAATCCCTTGAATTGCCTCTCGTAAATAGTCTGTATCGGAGGACTTGATTTCTCCTACCATACCGAAATCAAGCAGCACAATCTTCCCGTCAGGCTGTATCATAATGTTACCGGCATGAGGATCTGCATGAAACGTACCGCTGTTCAAGAATTGATCTGAAAAGAAAGTAAATAACTTTTGCGCAACTTGTTCACGGGAAATCTTCTGTGCATCCAAATAATCCGTATCTGTCACTTTCCGTCCTTCCACCCAATCCATAACCAGTACTCTTCCTGTACAAAACTCTGGATAGTATGTGGGCACTATGATATCCGGATTATCTTGCAGTCTTTTCCTAAAATAATTTGCATGCTCTAATTCTTTCCGAAAATCCAATTCCCTGCTGATGATTGTGACCACTTCCGTGTAGAGCGCCTTCAAATCCGACTTCTTGCCGATACTTGTTAACTTACGAAGCAGAAAGAAAACAATACGCAATGCCTTAAAGTCCTGGTGAAAGATTTCTCTTACATTGTGACGCTGTACTTTAACAGCTATTTTCTTGCCATTCTTTAAATAAGCTTCGTATACTTCCCCTATGGAAGCGGAAGCAACAGCATGCGGATTGAGATGCTGAATTTCCAATTCATAACGGCTGCCCAGTTCCTTTCGCAATATAGCTTCCGAATATGTAAATGGTGTTGCTTTCACTCGGTCGACCAGTCCTTCCATCTCCCGAATAAAAACCTTGGGCAGCAAATCGGCACGCGAGCTCAGGAACTGACCGAGCTTAACGAGTAAGCCTCCCATCTTTTCTGCATTCTTTCGATATTCTTTTGCCTGTTTCGTCAGTAATGCTTCCCATTCCTGTTTGTCTTGTTCATCCCACACCCGGCTGTGCAGCAG
The DNA here is from genome assembly GCF_900215625.1 of Terribacillus aidingensis. Lineage (GTDB taxonomy): Bacteria > Bacillota > Bacilli > Bacillales > Amphibacillaceae > Terribacillus > Terribacillus aidingensis. The sequence goes on along the minus strand of NZ_OBEK01000001.1, from coordinate 625,770 downwards.
GTAAAATTTATAAATCTGAAGCATAAAACGGATTACCATCCATACGATACTTAAAATACGTCGGGTGGATCTGACACGCATGGCACACCTCCTTTTCTGACAATTGCCTTCTTTCTTACTATTATAGCGACTCTTTTCCTTAATTGTCTATTAACCACGCAATGTCTCATAAAACCTAATAATTAAAGTTTTATAAATATTTTTTATTAAAACAGTTTATTTTTTCACGGAAAACGCTTACAATGTTGATATATACGACTGATGATAAATCCAATAAACCTTAACGGAGGTATAGTATGTCTAGCATATCTAAAAATGCTGTTCTGCCCGAAAGACGTCCCGCGGAAGATGTGAAGTCAACAAAGCAATATCTGTACCCTTCATACTTGCTTGAAAATCAGCTGATGGAGGCGGTATCCGACGGTAATCTTACGGAGGCATTATCCATAATTGAAAGCTTATCCACTTCAGAGCGCCCGAAGTATGCCTTTCAGCCGTTACGTTCTGCTAAAAACCAATTGATCAGTATCTGCACGTTATACACACGAGCTATTCTCAGAGGAGGTGCATCACAGGAAGTTGCCTCCAATTTAAACATGACCTATATGCTGGAAATTGAAAACTGCCAGACCGAAGAGGAACTCTCCGAATTAGAGTATGATATGCTCGTTCGTTTTATTGAAGGACTGCACAGAAGCAGAGCCACACAGTATTCCAATATCATCAATGAAGCGATTGCGTATATCCAGTCACACATCCTCGAGGATCTTAGTTTGCAAGCAATCAGTTCTCATTGCAATGTGAATCCAAGTTATCTTTCTCATCTGTTTAAGAAAGAAGTGGGTGTATCTACTGTCCAGTTTATTAATCAGAAGAAGATTGAGGAAGCAAAATATTTCCTTCTCCATACGAGTCAGTCCATCGCAGATTTGGCGAAGAAATTCAACTTCTGCAATCAAAGCTATTTCACTGCACAGTTTAAGTTTTATACATCAATGACGCCGAAACAATTCAGAGATGCACGCCCAAGCTGAATAAAAAAGTCCGAACTAAGTCAAATTCTGCTTTAGAGTTTGATTATAGTTCGGACTTTTTTATTGGTTCCCATATCTTTCGCTGCCTCATGGGCTCTTCAGTTCAATTAACGGCTTCCAAATACGGAGAATCCAACGCTGAGAAAGGACCCATACGATGCTGAAAGTGACGAATAGAAGTCCTAAGATATCAAGTGTGTTGCTGACTTCGAATATGTCTTCTGCACGGATATATTGAATAGCAAAGCCATGCAATAGATAGACGTATAAGGTACGCTGTCCGTACTTTGAAAAAGGTGTTTCTTTTGCTGGAATTAGGGACAGCACACTTGCCATCATCACTGCTGATATGACATAAATAAGTATGCGAATCAAACCTCCTGATTCATCGGCACCTATTTCTGCAAATGATTTTGAGCCTAGCAGCCACCCTGTCGACAAATTAGGAAAGTGATACAAGACGATAGCTGTTGAAATTAGGACAAAACCAGCTCCAAACCGAATCGGCATACGTCGGAGGACTGCGAGCTGGTCTTTTGTCGCCCAATAGCCGATTAAGAAAAACGGAAAGAACACGAAGGTGCGGGATAGACTGAATTCTGATCCAATTGTATCAACATAACCTGCCGCCACACCGATTAAGACAGCCAGCGGAATGCCTGTGAGCGGTCTTATATACTTGAATGGAATCAGCAGCATGTGCCAGCAAAATAAGCTGAGCAAGAACCACAGTGCCCATTGCGGAATCAGTACGGACTGCAGCCAGCCTTCTTTGCCAATTGCATAATAAAACATTGTATAAATGACTTGGAAAAACAAGTATGGCAGCAGCAGTTTTTTTACAAGCTTCTCAATTGCTGCTTTGTGTCCCATTCCTTTGGCAAAGAATCCAGCCAGAAATATGAAAACAGGCATATGAAAGGTGTAAATCCATGTATAGCTTGTTTGCAGAACTATCATATTCTGATATGGCTGAATCAAGTGTCCGAATACGACTAACGTAATCATAAGCCATCTTGCATTATCAAAATATACGTCACGTTCCATACTTATCGCTTCCTTTTTCCTGCTTGTATGGTTTCATCATACGGAGCAAAAGTCAGGAATGAAAGCACCTATACTGATTCTTCATCCACTTGTAAGCAAGCTGTTAAACCGCTGTCATACCCGCAACCTGTGTGTAATGAAAGGGGAAGAATTATCCAGCCTCTGGCTTCTTCTTTGCTCTGGTTGTCGTTTTTTTCTTGGTCGTCTTTTTCGCTGCGGGTTTATCTTTTTTCGCTTTATCCAATGAAGCTTGCAGCGCATCCATCAAATTTGTTACATTGCTCGGCTGCTTTTTCGTCGTTGGGATGTGAACTTCTTCATGGTCTCGCTTAGATTGAATCAAATCAAGCAAAGCTTCGCGATAATCATCGTTGTATTTCTCAGGATCAAAAGTTGCGGTCAGTTGGTCAATGAGCAGCTTGGCTGTTTTCAGCTCTTTATCAGCAACCGCATCTTCAGCAGGAATATTCGGTACATCTGCTACATTGCGGACTTCATCTGGATAATGGATTGTCTCTACAACTAGTACATTTTTGTACACGCGGATAACAGCCAGCTGTTGTTTGGAGCGTATGACCATCGAGGCAACCCCAATTCTTCCTGTCTCCTCCAGCGCTTTACGGAGTAAGCTGTACGCTTTCGCTCCGCCTTCATTTGGTGATAAATAATAGCAGCGTTCAAAATAAATGGGATCAATTTCCTCTAGACTGACAAAGTCAACAATCTCCACTGCCTTATCTTCCTGCTCTTTTTGCAAAGCCTTAAGTTCGTCTTCATCCAGCACAACAAATTTATTTTTCGTGTATTCGTAAGCTTTCACAATATCGTCTGTTTCCAGTTCTTTCTCGCAATGCGGACAGACTTTTTCATATTTGACCGGCGTCTTACACGCTTTATGCAGCTGCCGCAGTTTCACATCTTTATTTTCCGTAGCAGCATGCATTTTGACAGGAATATTTACTAGCCCGAAGCTGATTGTTCCTTTCCACATCGTATGCATGATCTGTTTCCTCCTTTTTTGGCTAGTTTGTGCGATAGAAGCATGTTTAATTCTGAGGCAATGTTCTCAAACTAGAACAAAAGGAGCGCGATACGATGCAGGTGATGAAGCCGATTTACCGGGACGCCTATCCTGTTGGCGAGGAATGGATTTATGAAGTGAAGTATGATGGGTTTCGAGCCGTGTTAACGGTAACAGATGATCACATCCGACTGACAAGTAAAAATGGTGTTGACTTAGCTGCACAATTTCCAGAGGTGATTTTGTACTGTGAGAAGCAAAAACAGCTAGTTCAAAAACATATTCCCTTCTCCATTGATGGGGAATTAATTATACCGAAAAACAAACTTAGTGGAGATTTCAGTTTGCTGCAGACACGCGGAAGAATGAAAGCGGCAGATCGCATCCAGCAAACTGCATCCAAACGGCCTGCCGTTTTAATGGCATTTGATTTACTAATCGACAGCGGAAAAAAACAAGAGAAGCGCCGACTGTCTGCGCGGAAACAAGCACTTCGGGAACTAATAGAACGTTTCCGTGTGCAGCCAGCCGCTATCCGTTTTGTTGACTCTTCACTTAATCCGGAAGCATTATTTCACGATGTTGTGCTGCATCAAGGAGAAGGCATGATAGCGAAACGGTCTGTGAGTACGTACAAAGCTGGAAAACAACATCATGACTGGTACAAAATCAAAAATTGGCGGACCATTTCAGCCGTATTGACAGCTTATGATACAGAGAATGACTATTTCCATGCCCAGCTGTCTGATGATGAAGGGAAATTTGTACCGATTGGTAAATGTAAGCACGGACTCGAAGATAAAGAGCGGAACACACTAACCGCGTTTTTCAAAGAAAATGGAAAAACAGCAAATAATCTCCTCACGCTTCCGCCAGCGATCTGCGCAAAAATTCATTGTTTAGGACAGGCAGATGACGAACTGCGTGAGCCTCGTTTTCAAGGTTTGTCTCCGCAAACAGCTGCTTCTGAGTGTACCGTTCAGCAAGCAAATTTAGACCTGGCACAGTTTCCAAAGTCGGTGGAATTGAGCAAGCTGGATAAGCTTTATTGGGAACAAGCAAACATTGAGAAGCTGCGTTACCTTTTGTATATCCGAACGGTTGCTCCTTTCATGCTTCCCCATATGGTAAATCGAGAACTGACCGTTATCCGCTGCCCAGATGGTGTAGAGGCAGAATTTTTTTATCAAAAGCACAGGCCGGATTACGCACCAGACTTCATTCCTGAAACAAAAACACTGCAGTGCCCTGATTTGCAGAGCTTAATTTGGTTCGCCAATCACGGCAGCATTGAATTTCATGCACCTTTCCATTATATCGGCAATGACTATCCGTGTGAGATCGCAATCGACTTAGACCCACCTACAGATGATGCACTTCCGCTGGCTATTAAAGCTGCCAATTTGCTGAAAGAGTGGCTTGATCAGATGGAGCTGCATACGTTTATCAAAACGTCAGGCAGCAGCGGCCTGCAGCTGTTTATTCCGCTGCCTGAAAACCAGCTCACCTATGAGCAGGCAGGTACCTTTACCGAAGCACTAGCCAGATTGCTCGTACAGCAGCATCCTGATCTTTTTACTATTGAAAGAATGAAAAAGAACCGTCATGAGCGTTTGTATATTGATTATGTACAATTTGGAAAAGGAAAAACACTTCCTGTGCCATACACTGCCAGAAAGCGCAGCGCCGGAACCGTTAGCGCCCCTTTATTTTGGGAAGAGGTGAAAGATGGTTTATCCCTGCAACACTTTACTATTGATACTGTTCAGGAGCGGATACGGCAAAAAGGCTGTCCCTTCACTTCTTATGGAGAAGTGCGGAACAGCCAAAAGCTGGATTCTATTTTGCAGCTGGTGTGATTATTTAAATTCGAATGCCCAGGCACCTTTACGAAAGACTGCTACAACTGTTCCATCTTCCTTCACGCCGTCAATGTCCAGATCAGCAGATCCGATCATGAAGTCTTCGTGCATGATGCTGTCATTCACTCCTGCAGCATCTAACTCAGCTGCTGTCATGTCATTGCCGCCTTTAATACAAGTCGGATAAGCCTTTCCTAAAGCAAGGTGGCAGGACGCATTCTCATCAAACAGTGTATTGTAGAAGATTAACCCTGATTGTGAAACAGGTGATTTATGCGGTACTAATGCCACTTCACCAAGACGCTTTGCACCAGCATCCGCTTCGAGAAGGTTTTTCAGTGCTTCTTGGCCTTTTTTCGCTTTGTAATCCACCACTTCACCGTCTTTAAAAGTCAGCTCGAAATCCTCAATCAGCTGGCCGTTAAAATTGTATGGAAGTGTACTGGATACAGTGCCATTCACGCCATTTTTGTGCGGCATTGTAAAGACTTCTTCTGTCGGGATGTTGGCATTAAAATCAACACCTGCTTCAGTTGGACCCGAACCGCCGCTCCAAATATGGCCTTTCGGAAGCTCAATTGACAAGTCCGTTCCTTTTGCTTTATAAATCAGCTTTGAAAACTGCTGTTTATTTAGATATTCCGCTGCTATATGAAGCTGTGCGTTGTGTGCCTTCCAAGCTGCATTCGGGTCTTCGTTTCCTGTCACACGGCTGATTCGTAAAATTTCTTCCATCATGGCTTCTTGTGCTTCTTCAACCGGTTTATCCGGAAATACTTTTTTGGACCAAGCTACAGTTGGGTAAGCAACAATGGACCACTGCATTTTGTCTTTCATCATAAATTCACGATATGGCGTCAGGCCTTTACCCGCTGACTTCATGTAGGCAGAAACCTTTTCTCCATCCACTTTTTCCAAAAGATCCGGATTTTCTCCTATAATGTTCAAAACAGCATAATTATCTTTCACCATTTCATTGCGGCCGTGGAATTTCCAAGCTGGCACATTTTCAAGCGCTTCTAGCGGAGCATGTGTATAGCGCTGTACGACTAGCTCTTCATCAATCCATTCTGTATGTACATCTTTAGCTCCTGCCTTGTACGCTTCTTCGGATACCATCCGGACGAATCGAACGGCTTCTATCGGTGCAACAAGCAGCAAGCCTTGTCCTTTTTGCAAATTGACTCCAGTTTGGATAGCCAGCTCAGCAAATTGCTGCAATTGTTCTTCAAATTTCTTCATATGTACCCCTCCAATAACATCTATTTCACTAGTATACCTTAAAATTAGAATATTCACGAAACATAAAACTAAAGCGGTTTACGTCCTGCTCGGATATTCGGTTCTTTTTATAGAGGAAAAAAAATCTGAACTTAAGAGAATTCATTTATTCTCTTCATCGTTCAGATTTTTTATAAGCTACTAGCATTCAGGTTTATTTATTTGTCAATGCTTGCTCCAGTGTCTCTATATTATTATTCATCAGACTGAAATAATCTTCTCCGTCATTAACTTCCTCGTCCGTGATTGTTTCCAAGTTATGAATACGCAAAACATCCGCATTAATCTCATCTTGTACGATAGTTGCTACTTTCGGCGATACATTTTGCTCAAATAAAACGTAATTCAACTTGTTATCTTCTGCTGTATGAATAATATTTTCTAATTCCTGCTGAGAAGGTTCATTGGTAGGAGACAAACCAGTGATGGCGATCTGTTCAATACCATAACGGTCTTCCCAATATCCGTAAGCAGCATGAGAAACGATGATTTTCTTATTTTCCTTGCCTTCGACAGTTTGCTGGAACTTCTCATTAAGTTTGTCCAGTTTTTGAGCTACCTCTGTATAGTTCTCTTCGTAAGCAGCTTTGTTGTCAGAATCCAACTCAACAAGTGTATCTTTTATATTCTCGGCCATTTGTTTTGCGCGCTCTGGATCTAGCCAGTAGTGCGGGTCGACGCTGCCATGGTTGTGTGCTTCTTCTGCTGCTTCTTCATGGCTGTGGTCGTGCTCTTCTTCTGCTGCTTCTTCATGGCTGTGATCATGCTCTTCTTCTGTTGCTTCTTCATGGCTGTGGTCGTGCTCTTCTTCTGCTGCTTCTTCATGGCTGTGATCGTGCTCTTCGTCAAATGGAAGCAGACTAATGTCTCCTGCCAATTGCTTAATGGTCACATCTTCATCACCAATTGCATCAGCTATTGTTCCGGCATATGTTTCCAGTTCGTCACTGGAATAAAGAAATGCATTAGCTTTTGCGATGTTGACAAGCTGATTGGATGTTGGTTCGAAGCTGTGTGCATCACTTCCAGGGGGAAGCACAGATTCCACTTCAACTTGGTCACCGCCGATCTGCTCCGTAAAATATTGAATTGGATAGATAGTCGTATAAATCTTCATCTTACCTTCTTCTGCGCTGTCTTGACTGCCGCTATCCGAGCAAGCTGCAAGTAAAACAAGCACGAGAGCGGTACTAATAGCAAATAATGATTTCTTTAACATAATAATCCTCCCGTTGCGTGATAAACTCTATTCGAGATTATATCGTAACCATTACTATTTGTAAACAGTAATGGTTACGTTTGTTTCAAAAAAAACTGCCTATCAATAGATTATTGACAGGCAGGACATACACCATACACTTCGAAACTATGATTTTCTATCGTATAACCACCCGGCAGTTCGGTCTGCACATCAGCTATCGGACAAACATCAATTGCTTTTGTTATACCGCACTGCTTACAGATAAAGTGGTGATGATGGCCTTCTACATTGCAGTGGTAACGGAAATGCTTATCTCCATTAATTGTTGTCATCTCCAAAATACCGAGCTCAGCCATCGTATATAGATTGCGGTATACGGTGTCGTAACTGGCACTTGGAAAATCTTCTCGAAAGTCCTTCCAAAGATCGTTTACCGCGGAGTACTGGGACCGCTCTTGAAATATATCCAACAGTTTTTCGCGCTGCTTTGTCTGTTTAAAGCCATTCTCTTTCAGAATATGCATCGCACGTTCACTATTCATACGCTTTCCGTCCTTTATTGTAAAGTAAAGCTTTGTCAGGAAGTTTGCTCGATGTTTAAATCAGCTTCCAGACTCACTTCCACATTTCCTTTAATTGCCCTTGTAATCATACAGCTTTCTTCTGCTTTCACGGCCAGTCTTTCCAGCATCTGAAATTGCTTATCTGTGGCTTCTGCCTTTAAATAGACAGTCGGTCTATGAATAATCTGTTTATATGTTATAACACCATTTGTTTCGTCAACAATGCCCTCTGACTCCAGCTTCATGGAAGAAAGCGGCAGATCCGCTCGTTCTATCATCGCTGCCAAGGTAATGATATAGCAAGTGGCTGCTGCACCGAGCAGCATTTCATCCGGATTTGTACCAATGCCAGGACCACCCATCTCAGGCGGAATACTAATTTCCGTCTTTAGATTTCCTGCTTCTATTGTACCAGAGCTGTTTCTTCCTCCTGGCCAAGCTGCTGCTAAATGAAAATGATGTTCTGACATGGTCTGCATCCCTTTCTTTATCATATCTTTCTTTTATTTTAACGCTTCTGTGGTAGAAAGACAAAATGTCTGATTAAAAAAACCCTTCTGCCATAATAGCAGAAGGGTCTTTCGTTGCATTATTCTGTTCCTTCCGTGGAATCTTCTTGCTTATGCTCCACTTTGTTCTTGCCGGAGACAATCCAGCCGATAACTGCAATCGCAACAAGCACGCCGTAGAAGATGAGCTTCCATGTAGTGGAGTGCGCGAAGTCATGCGGCAATACGCCTAAGGCATCGTGGGCTAGTGTACTAACGACTAACTTCACACCTACCCATCCGACGATGATAAATGCGGCAACTTCCAAAGCTGGTCGTGTATGAAGCAGGTCCACAAACACATTCGCTGCAAAACGCATAATAATGATACCAATCATACCACCCGCTAAAACAACAGCAAACTGTCCGGTATCCAAGCTGCCGACATTTCCCCACCCTGTTGGAGGAAGTGCTACTGCAAGTGCCACAGCTGCTAGAATGGAATCGACAGCGAATGCTAAGTCAGCAAGTTCTACTTTAAAAACAGTCATCCAGAAGCCACTTTCCTTCTTTGGCTTCTTATTCGCAACATCATCATTTTTCGCACTAAATTTATCATACAAGTTCTTGATAGAAATAAATAACAGATACGCTGCACCAATCGCTTGTACCTGCCATACATCGACAAGGAAGGAAATGACAAACAGAGAAGCGAAGCGAAGAATGAACGCCCCTACTAGTCCATAAAATAGCGCTTTTTTTCGTTGATCTTCCGGTAAATGCCTTACCATGATCGCGAGTACTAATGCGTTATCCGCGGCAAGAATCCCTTCCAGTCCGACAAGGACAATCAGCACCCATCCATACTCAAAAAGTAATTGTGCATCCATGTAGTTAAGCTCCTTTTAGTTTAGTATGCGATATTCCTTGCAATCATACCCCTTCTTGACAAAGGCTTAACACTTTTTCATAAAAAAAAGCGAGACCTTTACCAAGAAGGTAAAGGTCTCGCTAACAACGTCTGAGTTGCCAATAAAGCCGGAGATTTCTCTCGGAATGACGACTTTATTGTGTAGCTACTCCCCTTTAAAAGCAAATTGCGCTTATCACAAATTCAGTGTAGTTGAAATCTCCATTAAAGTCAACTATTACTGCAAGTACTTCGAAAGGTCTGCTTTAAGCTGCTCCAGCAGTTCTAAGCTGCTGTCATAGCTTGTGCTGCTGACGCCATAATAGCTCTTAATTTTCGGTTCCGTTCCAGATGGACGCAGACATACCCAGCTCTCTTTTTCAAGGAATAGCTTGATTACATTTTCTTTCGGCAGTGTCAGCTTCTCATCGCTGCCGAAATCAAGATTATGACGTGTTTGTGTTGCATAGTCTTCTACTGCAAGCACCTTCAAGCCGCCTAACTCTTTTGGTGTATCAGCACGAACAGCATCCATCATGCCGGCAATCTTAGCCGCTCCGTCTTTTCCTTTTAACGTAATCGAATGCAGATCTTCCAGGAAGAAACCATGCTTCTCATATAAGACATGCAGCGCTTCTAGAAGTGTCTTGCCTTGGGCACGCCAATGGGCAGTCATTTCACAAGCGATCATTGCTGCTTGCACTGCATCTTTGTCACGAACAAAGTCACCGATTAAATAGCCGTAGCTTTCTTCATAACCAAATAGGAATTTATCGGATGTTGATTCAAACTGCTTGATCTTTTCTCCAATGTATTTGAAACCAGTAAGCGTGTCAATTGTATCAACACCGTAAGACGCTGCTACCGCGCGGCCCATTTCCGTTGTTACAATCGTCTTCACTAGTTTCCCATTACGCAAGTCCTCTTCGGATGCATTGGTAAGCACATAATCAAGCATTAGTGTACCGAGCTGATTACCTGTCAGCACCTGATAAGCACCTTTTCCATCTTGAACTGCCACACCTAGACGATCCGCATCTGGATCTGTTCCGATGAGCACATCAGCACCAATTTCTTTACCTTGTTCCATCGCAAGAGCGAAGGCTTGGTGTTCCTCCGGATTTGGCGATTCCACAGTGGAGAACTCCGGATCCGGCTGCGCTTGTTCTTTGACCACATGAACATGCTGGAACCCTAACTGGTCCAATCCCCGAAGAACAGAATCATGCGATGTACCATGTAAAGGCGTGAAAACAATTTGCAGTTTGTCCAACTGCTCTTCTGCAGAATCCGACATGTTGGAGATTGTTTTCAATTCTTTTAAATAAGCGTTGTCCACATCTTCTCCGATTACATGCAGCAGTCCATTACTGCGGATTGTCTCTAAATCAGCTGCTTCCACTGCTAGTTCATCTTCTACTTTTGCTATTTCGCCAATGATTGCTTCGGCTTGTTCAGGAGGAATCTGACCCCCATCTTCGTTATACACTTTAAAACCGTTATATTCCGGCGGATTGTGACTGGCTGTAATCATTATACCTGCAGCTGCCTTCAGATGGCGAACAGCGAAAGATAATAGCGGTGTCGGACGTAAAGATTCAAACACATGAGCACGAATTCCGTGCGCGCCGAGCACACGAGCAGTTTCGTCTGCAAATTCTGCTGACATGTAACGAGAATCATAAGCAACTGCTACACCGCGGTCTTTATAATCTGTAATATTGTCTTCTAAATAGACAGCCAAACCTTCCACGGCTTTGCGGACAGTATAGATATTCATGCGGTTCGTGCCTGCTCCTAACACACCGCGCATACCGCCTGTACCAAATGTAAGCTCTTTATAGAACGCATCTTCTAAAGCAGTTTCATCATTTGCGAGATTTTCAAGCTCCTCTTTATATTTTGGATCAAGTGATTCAAAGGTACTCCACTTCTTGTATGTATCTTGCCATACCATATATGCTTCCTCCTGAAAATAAGTATAGTCATATCCTACCACATTCCGCCTTGGAATTGGCGCGTAATCCCACCTTACTGGAAATTTAACAAATCCTTTGTGTAAATGGTTACGATACGGCCCTGCTATGCTATGCTAAGCTATATCACTAAACACGGAAAGGTACTGATTTACATTGACACAGAAAAAATGGTTTCAAGGCTTAGTCGCCGCGGTTCTGACTTTCACACTTATTCTCTTAATTGCGAAAGTCAATTTTATTTTTCAGCCGCTATTTACTTACATAAGCGCAATTGCATTTCCTATGATCGCAGCTGGCCTGCTTTTTTACATTACAAAGCCGCTCGTGCTCCTGCTAGAGAAAATCCGCTTCCCTAAGTGGGTGGCCATCCTGACAATATTCCTGCTGCTCATTGGTTTGGGTTATCTTGTCTACGAATATGCAGGCTCGATTGTTCAGAATCAATACCAGTCACTTGTAAACAACATTCCCGCCATTACGAACCAACTTACAGAACTAGTTGATTATTGGCAGAACAACCACTCTTCTTTGCCAGATGAAGTGGATAACTCGATTCAGAACTATGCCAGTGATTTGCAATCCAAATTACAGGATATTCCCGGTTATCTGATTGGCTTTATTTCTAGCCTGGTGAGCTTCTTGTTCACCCTGGTTCTTGTACCCTTTTTCTTATTCTTTATGCTTAAAGATGGGGATAAATTGATTCCATTTGTAACAAAATTCTTTGATAAGAAAAAAGGAGCAAGTGTAAAGAAACTGTTAGAAGAAATCAATCACACGCTGGCATCATTCATTCAAGGCCAGCTAATTGTTAGTTTATGTGTAGGCACCATGCTCTTCATTGGCTATTGGATTATTGGCTTAGAGTATGCGTTGACACTCGCCGTTATCGGTCTCGTGTTCAATGTCATTCCGTTTCTCGGGCCTTATTTAGCAGCTGTACCAGCGATTCTGGTCGCTTTCTTCCAAGAACCAAAACTGGCAATTCTAGCAGCTATTGTTATGCTGATTGCGCAGCAAATTGAAGGAAACTTAATTTCTCCAAATGTCATGGGTAAAGCGCTTAGCATTCATCCATTAACTGTCATCACACTTATATTAGCTGCAGGAAGTGTCGCCGGCTTCCTCGGTCTGTTGTTTGTTATTCCTTTTTACGCCGTTTGCAAGACGATTATTACTCACTTCTATAATGAATGGGTCAATTCTAGAATGAATAAAGAATCTGCTCAGGCAGAATAGGAGGACACCACATGCCAACGCAGCCTCCTTTATGGACGAAGGCTTTCATTTTCCTCTTACTTGGCAATCTGTTCACTTTTATGAGTTTTCAAATGCTGCTGCCAAATTTGCCGCCTTATATTGCTTCCATCGGCGGCAGCAGTTTACAGGTCGGGCTGGTAACCACAACATTTTCCATTGCAGCCATCTTGATTCGCCCTTTTATTGGGCATGTCTTACTAACGAAGAAACGGAAGATGCTGATTTTAATCGGCTCCTTCCTGCTCCTCGTTTGTACAATTCTTTATCCTTTCACTCAAATTGTCACACTTCTGTTAATCTTTCGCTTTCTGCATGGCGCAGCCTGGGGATGGAGTACTACAACCAATGGAACCGCTGCTGTCGACTTGATACCAAGAAAACGAGTCGGTGAAGGAATGGGGTACTTTGGCCTTTCCATCACGATTGGAATGATTATAGCGCCAAGTATCGGTATTTACCTATATCAAAATTACAGCTTCCGCACGCTTATTACTGTATCTATCTTGCTTGGCATTGTTGCTTTTCTGTTTTTGGCGCTTACCCGATACGCAGAACCTGATACTCTAGCCCGCAACCAAGCGCAGCCGCCAGCATTTTCTTTCTTTCATTCTCTCATTGAGAAGAAAAGCGCTTATCCTGTACTCATCACATTCTTCACATCTTTCGGGTACGGTTCTATCGTTACGTATCTTGTCTTATTCGGAGAAGAACAGCAGCTTACCGGAACATTCCTCTTTTATTTGACTAATGCATTATGTGCGACAATCAGCAGACCGTTTACAGGACGCTTATTCGACGCAAAAGGTCCTTGGCTGTTGATCATGGGTTGTGCCATCGTTGCCTTTATCGCAATGTGGATTCTTAGTATGGCAACAGCCAATTGGTACTTCATTTTATCCGGAGCTTTATTTGGAATTGGCTATGGGTCAATGATTCCCGCCCTGCAGGCTTGGACGATTTCAAAGACGGATGTGGAAAGAAGCGGTATTGCAAATGGCATGTACTATTCATCTATTGATTTTGGCATTGGATTAAGCGCTGTTATTCTCGGTATCTTTCATCAGTATGTTTCGACAGCTACTTTGTTCCAACTGTCGAGTTTCCTGTTTTTAATGGTATTCCTGTTTACGCTGCTGGATTACCTCGCCAAACGGCGCAGGGATAAGCAGAAACTTCATGTAAAAAAAACATAAATATTATGCTGTAACTTTCTATAAGTATTAATAAAAGGGTATCTGGTATTATCGTCCTTTTTTCTGCATACTTTGGGCTTTCATTTGTATTTATTTATAAAAGCATGTAGTATAGGGATAATATTTTCAACATTGATTCAATTCCAGTTAACAATGTTGATGCTCAAGTTTTTCATTAACCCGTATCAGTACGAAAGCAGTTTGCAACAAATTCTTCGGGAAATTGGAATACAATGCAGGCATGATAACTGGTTCTGACTGGATGGGCTAATGAAAGTCAGTTTAGGCTATTTTATACTTATAAGGAGGATCTATTTATGCAGACAACAAATGTTTTGGAGCTGAAGAAGCAGTATGAACAAACACATTTTGAGCTGTTGAAATTGTTGAACGAACAAGCAAGCTTGAGGCAGCAGCTGAAGGATCTTCCCGAGAGTGAGCGCAGCGAAACAGAAAAACTGCTGCTTGCAGAACTGAAAGCACAGAATGAATCTGGCATGCTTGGAGATGCTGCGATGGACGCTATCTTTAAGGCAGTTATGCAGGCAAAAACCAAAGATGAAGAAGAGGCAAGCAAGCGGCCAATGCTCGTTTCCCGCGCTTATAAGAATGAAGACACCGTTATTGATTTGAAAGGTGAAAAAATCGGAACTGGTAAAGCCAGCTTTGTTTTCGGCCCTTGTTCTGTCGAAAGCTACGACCAGGTAGCCACTGTAGCAGAATCCTTAAAAAATAAAGGACTGAAATTGCTTCGCGGCGGGGCCTTCAAGCCACGTACATCTCCATACGACTTCCAAGGATTAGGCGTGGATGGCTTGGAGATTCTAAAGCGTGCAGCAAATGAATACGACCTGGCCGTTATTAGTGAAATTGTAACGCCGCATGATATCGAAAAAGCACTTGATTACGTCGATGTCATTCAAATCGGTGCTCGCAACGCCCAAAACTTTGAATTGCTGAAAGAAGCGGGTCGTACGAACAAACCAGTTCTGCTCAAACGCGCATTATCCGGAACAATTGCAGAATTTATCGCTGCTGCTGAATATGTAAATTCAGAAGGAAACGGACAGATTATCCTTTGCGAACGCGGTATCCGCACATATGAGACAGCAACACGCAATACGCTTGACATCTCTGCTGTTCCGATTCTGAAGCAAGAGACACATCTTCCTGTCATGGTCGATGTCACGCACTCTACTGGCAGAAAAGACATCATGCTGCCTTGTGCAAAAGCAGCTTTAGCTGTTGGAGCAGACGGTGTCATGGCAGAAGTACATCCGAATCCAGCTGCTGCGCTATCTGATGCAGGACAGCAAATGGATCTTCCAACATTCGACACATTCTATAATGAGCTTGCCAGCTTCCAAGGCAAGATTTAAAACAGCAGGGACCGTCACCAATTTGGGACGGTCCTTGTTTATTTAAAATCGATTGCGCAGCTTTCTGCCACCCGCTTATATCCGATTCTTTGATAGAGCTTATTCGGACCATCATTCTCGGCATCAGTAAACAAACAGCAGAAACGCTTTCCATCTTGGAGCAATTTAGCTGACAATTGTCCGACTAGTGCTTGTGCGTACCCTTTCTGCCGATATTTTCGAGGTGTATAGACCGCATTGATCACACTACCATTCCTGCTTTCTCTGGAACATCCAGCCATGCTGACAGTTTGGCCATCTACCGTCCACATGTACATCTTCTGCTGTGAAATCAGTCTGCCAATTATCCTATCTGCTCGCTCTTCTATTCCCTTTTCACCCAATTCTTTACCAAATTGTAAGAGCCAATCACGCAACAGGCTGAAGTCAGCAGGACGTGCTGCTTGTATTTTTCCTTTTGCATTTCCTGTATCCTTTACATATTCCAGCTGATAAATAAACTGGTTCATATGCAGCTCTGTCTGTTTCCCGCTCAGCTGCTGCCAAGCACGTGCAAATTGTTTGGCTTGTACGATTGGACCAATGACACCCGGAAGATCTGGCGATAAAGTTTGAACAAATTGCGCCAGCCGCTCTGCATCGGTTTCTTGCCACAACCATCCGTGCGAAAGAATGAGACGCTCGCCCTTCGTATGCAGAAAAACTGTCCTAATTTCTCCATCTTGTTCTCCATATCCAAAAGATGCTCCCATATCCTCCCCATCTCCTATTCTGCTCAAAAGCCCTAGCAGTAAATTGTTTTCTGCCTCGTGCTGTACGAACTGAGATTCGACTGCTGCTAACAGGCGACTTGCATCGTGTTCTTGAATAAAACGCATTGTCTCCCCTCCCGCTTGACGCATTGGATTATTATTCCTATTGTTAGTGTAGAGGTGATCATATGAACAAACATGATTTGGAAGCAAGATTAGCCGAACTAAAAATGACATACAGCAGTGTTTCAGCAGATGCTGATAAGCTGTCTGCAAGCGGAGCCGGTGCATCACATATGGAAAAGCAGTTAGAGCAGATGGAAAAGGAGATCAAAACCCTTCGGCAGCAGCTGCGAAGCTTGGAATAATTCCCAATTTGACGGATATACTACAATACATGCAAAGGTTTTGGATTGTTATTAGAAAAAGCGTATAATCTATATTATAGATACGCATTTTTTGCGTTTATTAAAGGGAGAGATTTTAAACATGAATAGTCCGGATGATCCTGGGAGTCCAGTTATACTCCAGCTTGTATTGATTGGTATCTTAACTGCACTGAATGCATTTTTTGCAGCAGCAGAAATTGCTCTGGTATCACTGAATAAAAACCGCATCTCACAGCAAGCGGATAATGGCGACAAAAAAGCAGCAATGCTAGAGAAACTAATCGCGGATCCAAGCAAGTTCATTGCGACGATTCAGGTTGGTATTACACTGGCAGGGTTCTTCTCCAGTGCCTCTGCCGCTACTGGTCTGGCCGATCGGTTTGCTGGGGTGCTGGGAGATATACCTTATGCACAGCAAATCAGTGTTGTAGTCATTACAATATTGCTGTCATATGTGACACTTGTATTTGGTGAGTTGTTCCCTAAAAGGGTTGCCCTTCAAAACGCGGAGAAGATAGCTCGATTCTCTGTTACACCGATACTATTTATTAGCAGGCTCGCAATGCCGTTCGTGAAATTCCTATCCTTTTCCACGAATATGCTCGTTAAAATAACACGAGTAGGAAACAATGCGGAAGCTGAGAAAGTCTCCCGTGAAGAGATTAAGCTTCTAGCGCAGACGGGTCAGGAAGAAGGAATTTTGAATGCGGATGAATTTGGAATGATTAAAGGTGTATTTGACCTTGACGATAAAATCGCCCGTGAAATTATGACTCCGCGCACAGATACATTTACACTCAGCATTGATACCCCGCCGGATGAATTAGCGGATATTCTGCTTGAACAAAAGTACTCCAGGATACCAGTCTATCAGACAGACAGCGATACGATCGTTGGTATACTGAACATTAAGGATTATTTCAAAGCAGTCCGGGAGCATGGATTTGACGGTGTCCGGCTTGAATCGATATTACGGGAAGCACATTTTGTTCCTGAGACGAAGTACATTGATGATCTGCTGAAGGAATTGCAGCAAACTCATAATCACCTGGCAATCTTAATCGACGAGTACGGCGGCTTCTCCGGAATTGTTACAATGGAAGATATGATTGAAGAGATTGTCGGAGATATTGATGATGAGTATGATGAGATTGAAGGCGAGTTAACACGTATTGATGAAAATACGTATTTAGCGAATGGCTCGCTTCAGATTGATGAATTTAACGATTTCTTCGATACAGATATCGATGTGCCAAACTTTGATACGATTGCAGGTTTCATACTCGACCGTGTCGGATCAATTCCAGATGAGGATGCAGATACAGTAGTAGAATATGAAAATATGCTCTTCACCGTCGAATCTGTCCGCGACAATCGCTTGGAGAAAATTAAAATAGAACTAAAGCGCCCGACAACAGAGGCGACTGTATAATACACGAAACTGCCTGTTCCATTTGGGCAGTTTTTTAATTTTCCAACTAAAAAGCGGACTCGTCTGTAATCATGTTATGCTATACATAACGAGGAATGAAGAAAGGATTTTGAACGTGGAAGCTACAGCCCAGCAAATATTAAAAGATTATTATGGCTATGACACCTTTCGGACCGGACAAGCAGATGTAATTGAATATGTTATGCAGCATCATAATACGTTAGCAATTATGCCAACCGGCGGAGGTAAATCAATCTGCTATCAAGTGCCGGCTTTATTAAACCAAGGGACTGCTTTAATTATCTCCCCCCTTATTTCCTTGATGAAGGATCAAGTTGACGCGCTGACAGCCATGAATATACCCGCTGCTTATGTTAACAGCACGCTAGAAGCTGCCGAAATGGAATGGACGATGCAGCAAGCGGAACACGGCGCATTTACGTTTCTTTATGTAGCGCCGGAGCGTTTGGAAAATCCGCGCTTTCTGCAAACGATACGCCACCTCTCGATCAGCTTGGTTGCATTCGATGAAGCCCATTGTATTTCGCAGTGGGGGCATGATTTTCGGCCAAGCTACCGCTCTGCGGTTTCTATTCTAGATAAGCTGCCAGAGAGGCCTCCGGTTATGGCCCTCACTGCAACAGCAACACCCCAAGTTGCAGACGATATTAAAAGACTTCTGCAAATCGATGAGGATCACACTGTGCGTACCGGGTTCGCGCGAGAGAATCTGCGTTTTCAAGTAGTAAAAGGAGCAGATAAAGAACGATATATCTTTGATTTCATTCAGAAACGAAAGCACGAAACGGGTATTATTTATGCGCCAACTAGAAAACTGGTTGATCGGCTTTTTCAATTTCTCAACCGCCAAGGTGTAAAGACTGCTAAATACCACGCCGGTATGAGTGAAGCCGATCGTCAGGCAGCACAATCCTCCTTCATTCAAGATGAAGTAAGTGTTATGGTAGCAACAAACGCATTTGGAATGGGCATTGATAAAAGTAACGTGCGCTATGTGCTGCACTATGCGCTGCCGATGAACATGGAAGCTTATTATCAAGAAGCCGGCCGTGCCGGCCGTGATGGTGAGCCAAGTGATTGTGTGCTTCTCTTCTCTGGCCAAGACGTTCATTTGCTGAAGTTCTTAATTGAGAATTCAGCTTCCGATACGCAAGCCGAATATCAGAAGCTCCAGCAAATGATGAATTACTGTCATACACAGTCCTGCCTGCAAACATATATGCTGAATTACTTTAAAGACCCTCATATTCCAGAGGATTGCGGCCGCTGCAGCAACTGCCTGAATGAGTTTGAGAAAACAGATATGACGAAGGAAGCACAGATGGTTCTATCTTGTGTGAAACGTATGAACGAGCGCTTTGGTGCCGTGCTCGTAGCTAAAGTGTTAAAAGGATCGAAAGACAAACGCATCAAACAGTTTGGTCTCGAAACCCTTTCTACGTATGGGATTATGAAAAACCGCACCGAAAAGGACATTACCCAATTCATTCATTATCTTTCAGCTGAAATGATTCTTGCTCCGACGGATGATAAGTATCCGGTATTAACTCTAACAGATGAGGCGGTACGCATTCTGAAAGGTGAAAAGAAAGTGATGATGCAGATCGTCAAAGCTACGGATACTGCGGAAGCAGATTACGATGAGACACTGTTCGAGGAACTGCGGCAATTGCGCAAGGAGCTCGCTCTAGCAGAAGGTCTGCCGCCATACGTCATTTTCTCGGATGCCGCACTAAAGGAGCTATGCCGGTTTGTACCGCATAGTGAGCAGGAAATGCTGGAGATTAAGGGGATTGGAGAGAGACGGATGGAACAGTATGGCGAGCAATTCCTCCAGGTACTTGTTCAATACGAACAATCACAGACAGTTCCAGTACAAACGAAAAAGCCTTTGCTGCAAGAAAAGCAAGATACACCAAGTCATTTGATCAGCTATGAGGCATTTGAACGAGGAAGCTCTTTGGATGATATTGCAAAAGACAGAGATCTGACTCCGCTGACAGTGAGCAATCATTTATTTAAAGCATATGCTGACGGAAAAGCACTTGATTTAGAGCAGTTCTTTTCAGAAGAACAAGAGACAGCAGTATTGGATGTGCTGAAGCAGCATGACGAACTTCCCAGGCTGCGGGAAATCAAGGAACAAATGGACGTGCCTTGTGACTACCATGCTATTCGCGCTGTGCTGGTGCATAACGGCATATTAGAATAAGAAAAAGGATTACTGGCTGCAAAGCCGTAATCCTTTTTTTAGTTAATCAAATTTGATTGCCCAGCTTCCGTTACGGAAAACAGGTTCAGATGATCCATCTGCGAAAATACCATCAATTGCGAGGTCAGCTGATCCAATCATAAAGTCCGTATGCGTTAAGCTGTCATTAACGCCATGCTTATCTAATTCTTCTTCATTCATGGATGAACCGCCTTCCAATGTTGTTGGATAGGCTTTTCCTAAAGCAATGTGACAGGAAGCATTTTCATCATACAATGTGTTGTAGAAAATCAGACCGGATTGGGAAATGGGTGATTCATGCGGCACCAACGCCACCTCACCAAGATGCAAAGCACCCTCATCAGTTTCCAGCAAGTGCTTCAGTGTTTCTTCGCCTGTTTCTGCTTTATAGTCAACAACTTTGCCATCTTTAAAAGTAAGCGTAAAGTTATCAATTGTATTGCCATCGTATATCAGTGGTTTCTTACTTGTAACTGTTCCTTCTACTTCATATTTATGTGGCATTGTGAACACTTCTTCTGTCGGCATATTTGGATTGAATTCCGTACCGCCTTCTGTTGTCGAAGAGCCGCCTTTCCATATATGACCTTCTGGCAAGCCGATTGTTAAATCCGTGCCTTCAGATTGGAAATGAAGCTTTTTGTAGCGCTTTTCGTTTAGTACATCACGAGCGTGATGCAGCGTTGCATTATGTTCTTTCCATGCTTGCACAGGATCATCCTGATCGACACGGACAATCTTAAAGATAGAATCCCACAGAAGCTGTGTTGCTTCTTCTGCAGATTTCCCCGGGAAGATTTTCTGTGCCCAGGCATCTGTTGGAATTGTAATGATTGTCCATGGAATAATGTCATTCATCGTGTATTTGCGAAGGTGCTGCAATGCTTGTGCTGTTGCTCTCGTTGCCTGTGCCACCTTATTGCCATCAACCTCTTTTAGAAGATCCGGATCAGTGGAACGAATTTGCAGCAAGGCAGCTCCTTTTTTCATGTAATAAGCGCGCTGCTCAATTATCCAATCCGGAATATCTGTCAATTCTTCTTCTGATTGATGTATATACTTCAAGAGCGTCAATGTATCATCTGTCCAGTTGATATGTACATCACTGGCACCTAGTTCGTAAGCGCGTTTTGCGATCATACGGACAAAATCCGCCCCGCTGATTGGCGCCATGATGAACAGCGGCTGGTCTTTTTGAATATTAACGCCTGTACGCAAGGCGACATCAGCATATTTTTCTAACATTTCTTTCGCTGGCATTGGAATCAATCCTTCCCGTTACTAAATTCAGACTATTCTTCCATTCTAGTAAAGTATGAGCAATATGGCACGAAATATGCCTTAATGCTTCTGGCTTTCAATTTCTTCCACAACGAGAGATAATGCTTCCCATCGCTCCATTTTCTTCTCTAACTGCTGCTCCAGCTCCTGCTGTTCTGTAAACAGCTGTTGAACGCGCTCGCTGTCGCTGCCTGCTTCTGTTATCCCTGTCGCGCAAGCTTCTATCCGTTCTTCCAGCTCGGCGATTTCATCTTCAATCGTATTCCACTCTTGCTGTTCCTTATACGACAGTTTTTGCTTTTTCTTTTCTTTGCGTTCAGGTGCGGGTGCTGCTTTTTGCTGCTGCACTTTCGGCTGCTGCAACATCTTTTCTCTATGCTCACTGTAATTGCCGTAAAATGTGGAAACAGCTCCTGCTCCTTCAAAGACAATAAGCTGATCTACAACACGATCTAAAAAGTATCGGTCGTGGGAAACAGTGATAACAACGCCAGGATAACCATCCAAGTAATCCTCAAGAATGCCCAATGTCTCTGTGTCTAAGTCATTGGTCGGCTCATCAAGAAAGAGAACGTTTGGCTCTTCCATCAGAACACGAAGCAAGTACAATCGTTTTCGCTCTCCGCCGGAAAGCCGATGAATATACGTATATTGATGGCTTCGCGGGAAGAGAAATTGCTCGAGCATCTGCTCTGCCGTTATAACATCTCCATCTGCAGTAGTTATAACCTCTGCAACTTCCTTAATATAGTCAATGATACGGAGCTGCTGGTCCATATCTTGCTGGAGCTGTGTATAATACCCAAGCTTAACCGTTTCTCCAGTTTCAACCTCTCCTGCTGTTGGCAGGATTCTGCCGGCAAGTGTATTCAATAGTGATGTTTTCCCGCTCCCATTTGGCCCGATGATACCAATTCGATCACCTGGTTTGAATAGAAAATCAAAATGACTGAATAAAGGTTTTTCACCAAATTGAACCGTCAAATCTTTTGCTTCTAATACTCTCTTACCCAACCGCGCAGCCCCAACCTGAAGATTCAGTTCATTATCTTGGGTCTGAAACTTGGTCTCCTTCATCTCTTCCACACGCTGAATTCTTGCTTTTTGTTTCGTCGTCCGCGCTTTAGCACCACGGCGAAGCCAAGCAAGCTCTCGGCGCAGCGTGTTTTGATGTTTCTCCTGATCGAGTAGGGTTTGCGCTTTCCGCTCCGCTTTTTTCGTCAAGTATGTCTCATAGTTTCCATCGTACCGATACAGACTTCCCAGCTCCAGCTCGAATATATGACTGGTAATTCTATTCAAGAAATAACGATCGTGCGTGACTAACAAAAGGGCTCCAGGGTAGTTAGGCAAATAACTTTCGAGCCATTCTATTGTTTCATTATCCAGATGGTTGGTCGGCTCATCCAGAAGTAATAAGTCAGCTGGCTGTATGAGTGCTTTCGCTAACGCTACTCGTTTTCGCTGTCCGCCAGACAGTGTATCGACAGAGCTGCTATAATAATCGACGCCCAGTTTGGTCAGTATCGTCTTCGCCTGCGTGCTTGCATCCCAGGCGTCTTCTGCATCCATCTTTGCTTGCAGCTGGAATAACCGGTTCTGCGTCTTCGTGTCTTCCGGATTTTTCTCCAATGCAGCGATGGCCTCTTCGTATGTACGAATCGTCTCCAGAATAGGGCTGGTACCACTAAATACCTCTTCTAATACTGTCTTTCCTGCTGTAAGTTCAGGTTCCTGCGCTAAATAAGCCATCTGGAACGTTTTGCTATGGTCAATATCCCCGCTATCAGCACCTTCTATACCAGCTAATACTTTTAGCAGCGTCGACTTTCCGGTTCCGTTTACCCCGACAAGTCCGATTCGTTCACGACTTTCTATATGAAAAGCAATACGGTCAAAAAGCTGCTTGTCTCCATACGTCTTTGTCAGGTTCTCCACACTAAAAATTCGCATACAATCTCTCTCCTTCCCGAACAGAGAAAAGCCGCCCGTTTCAGGCGGCTTTTCCTTATCCAGACCTGCTTATTGCTGTGGCATGGACTTTCTGGCACCGTGATTGACAGGGCCAACATATTCATTCAGTTTGAAGCCTCCGCGAATCGCTTCTGTAATGAACGTTTTCGATTCATATATAGCTTCTTTCACACTGCTGCCATTGGCAAGTAATGCACAGATTGCCGCAGAACTTGTACAGCCTGCACCGTGTGTATACGTTGTATCAACATTTTCATTTTCGAGGATTTCGAACGTTTCTCCATCATAAAGCACGTCAATTGCTTTATCTGTTTCCAGCTTGCTGCCGCCTTTAACGAGCACATACTTTGCACCGAGCTCATGAATTTTCTTTGCTGCTTCTTTCATTTCTTCTACCGAGTGAATCAACGGCATTTGCGCAAGCTTAGCAGCTTCAAATAAATTAGGCGTAATCACTGTTGCAAGCGGAACCAGCTTTTCACGTAAACTCACGGTATTTTCAGGCTGCAGTTCTTCATCTGCACCTTTACATACCATTACCGGATCAATAACGACATTCGGAATATTATTTTCTTTGATCATAGCTGCAGCCAATTCTATGATTTCAGGAGAACCGAGCATTCCAGTCTTCACTGCATCAACACCTGCACCTACTACAATTGTATTCAACTGCTCTTTGACTGTATTTACATCAACCGGAAATACATTATGGTGCCAATTATTATAAGGGTCCATCGCAACGATTGTCGTTACAGCTGACATACCGTATACGCCGAATTCCTGCATTGTTTTTAGGTCTGCTTGAATACCCGCTCCGCCCGAGGAATCTGACCCTGCGATTGTTAAAGCTTTTTTCATATGTTGCAACCCCTTTGCATCTGCTGTCAATTTTAATAGCTGATTGTATTATACTCCTATTCCTTCCTGTCTATCAACCAACGCGAATGCGCGTAAGCAGAAAGGGTTAACTTTCTAAACGTTCGGCTTTATTGTTGATTTTTCGCGAAATACGTCTCCTTTTACTGGAAAACTATGTTGATTTTGTAATACAATAAATCTAGTTGTTTTTTCCTATTTTTCTTATTGGAGGTGTGCCTGTGGAAGAACATAGATTGGAAGAGTCATATTTAAATACTAGTTCCGCACTCCATCGTCGGCACTATGGCCAGTATTTTACCCCGGATGCAATTGCAGACATGATGAAAAAGTGGGTGCTTCACAATTTGGGAGGCGAGCGTTTGCTCGATCCAGCCGTCGGTCTTGGAAAATTAATAAAGAATATACCAAGCACCTATAAAATTGATGCATATGAAGAGGATTCAGTCATCCTGGACGCAAATCGTAATTTCTTCACTTCACAATCAGCCGTCGAGCTGCATGAACGGGATTTTCTTTCAGAAGGATGGGATACAAAGTATGATGGTATCCTTTGCAACCCGCCGTACATCCCGTTTCGTAATGAAGATGAGAGAGAAATCTACTTAAATCTATTCCGACAGCGAATGGACATTACACTTTCTACATATACGAATTTTTACGGTTTATTCCTGCTGAAGGCATTGCACCAATTAAACGAGAACGGACGGGCTGCCTTTATCGTTCCTTCCGACTTCTTAAATGCCAGATATGGCACAAAGATAAAAGAATACCTTCTCTTAGACCGCAGCTTGTCGATGATTATTAACACTGATATTCAAATGGGATGGTTTAAGGGTGCAGCAACAACAAGCTCTCTGCTTTTATTCGACAAATCGAGAAAGACAGATACAATTGAATTTATCCGTTCGCAGTCCGATAGTGAGTTGGAGCAGGCTGCCGCTTATATAACGTCCAGCCGGGAAAAACCGATTGGAATTGTAAGACGGCTTCAAGATCTTAATCCTGCTAGTAAGTGGCGTCTGCATTTTTATCAAGAAAATCAAAAACGTTTTACGAATGTACAGCCGCTCAACCATTTTGCTGCTGCAAAACACGGCATCAAGACCGGATCGAATCAATATTTCTGTTTTAATAACAGCAAAGTGAAGCAATGGCAAATTGGGCAGCAGCACTTCCTGCCTGCACTTTCGAAGTCAAGTCAGCTGAAGGATTTTTTCTTCACTTACATTGATTACAAGCGTCTTGTGCGGAAAGATGAGCAAATGCTTTTGCTCCATGTTGATGATACGCAAGAGCAGGACCATGCAGTGATGCAGTATTTAGCGGACGGGAAAGCTCATCGAGTTGACCAGCGCCATACAATCCGTTCCAGAATACCTTGGTATCGATTCCCTGTTTTAGATCCCGCACCAATTTTAGTAAGTGTGTTTAACCGGAAGAGCATACAGATTGTCCGAAATAAAACAAATGTACGTCATCTCGACCAGCTGATCGGTATTTACTTTTATGAAGAGTACGAACAAGATATTGATCTTTTTATGGCTTACTTCCTCAGTGACAGAGCGCAAGAGCTGATGGCTAATCCGCATAAAGAATACGGGAAAGATCTGAAGAAATTAGAAGCAAAAGATGTGAATACATCACTTGTACTGGATGTCCAGGCATTAACTGAAGAACAAAAGCAAGAAATTCTGGACATCTACGGACGACTTGAATATTTGATCATCCATGATGGAGATAACCGCGAGAAGACGCATCATCTTCAAATGCTGAATGATGTATTCAATGCATTGATTCGACCTTGTGAGGATGAAAATGGGGTTAGTTATAACATTACGGGAGAAGCTTAATCCATTAATCCGACAGGCCTCACACCATTACTCACTCCATTACAGAGAATACATTGACAGAGGTGCGCAACTTTCCACTTTGTCATGAAAATAAAAATTCCAAATAATACTGTTGATTATTCCATTAAGGTCACAGAGTTGTTTGGGATTTTTTCTATTGTAGGCACTTTTGTTTTGATGTTTCCGTAAACATTAAACTTTCCATGAAACCTTCCGATAAACAGAGGGTAAATGTAAGGGGGATAACAATGGAAACTAAGTTAGAAGCAATTATTACAGCAGTACCATATATGAAAGCTATCCTAAGAGAGGAAGCGATGATTACCATCTTTGATGCTGAGCAATATGTATATTACTCTCCGAGTGCGGATTTGAATTTCCATCATAAGGCGGGCGACCCACTTCCTGAGGATTACAAGTACTTTAAGCAGGTTAATCCTCACGGTGTAACAGTCGTGAAAGTACCGAAAGAGGAATTTGGAGTGCCTTTTGATAGTATCTCGATTCCCATTAAAGATGACGCCGGGAATATGATCGGCGGAATGAACTGCGCTGTGTCCACAGCTAAGCAGGATTTATTCAAGGAAATCATCAGCAGTATGGAAAGTGTTACGGATGCTTTACTTGGAAAGATACAGCATATAGCTGCACATTCTGAAGAATTATCTGCTACGACCGAACAAATCTCAGAAAATACTCGTAACACGGTGGCTCACTCCGCAAAAATAACGGATATTGCAGGCACAATCAAAGGTATCAGTGAACAAACAAACTTACTGGGACTCAATGCTGCTATTGAAGCAGCACGTGTTGGGAGTGCTGGTGCAGGATTTGGTGTAGTAGCTAGTGAGGTCCGCAAACTGAGCATTGAGTCAAAGAATGCCACAGTCAGCATTGAAGAGACCTTGCGTGCGATCAAAGATTCAATCAACAGGATGGAGACTGATTTTCGTGAAATTGCTAGCTCCTCCCAAGAGGAAGCAGCACTTGTTACAGAATTCATGACTGAAATTGAAAAACTGACGAAGACTGCCACTGATCTTCGTGAATATGCCGAAAAAAATATCCTGACATAAAGAAAGACGAGCTTGCTTTAAAGCAAGCTCGTCTTGTTTTTTATTCGTCGAAATTACGGCCGTCATTGCGGAACCATGGATAATCTGTTCCGAATGCTACTGCCATCTCTTTGGATCGTTTCAAGCGTTCTTTCCGATATGCAGCTCGCTGCGGTGCGCCGTCGTACAGCCACTTCTCTTCTGGGCTTTCTGGAAATACTTCCGGCACCTCGATTGGCTGTTTGTTATCATCGAGTGCAACCATGGTTACGAAAGCTGTTGCTGATACTTTTCTGTCTCCTGTACGCAAGTCTTCTGTTACTGCTTTGACGAACACTTCCATGGAAGTGTTGCTCGTCCACGTAACAAATGCCTCTACGCAAATTGTATCTCCTACTTTTACAGGCGCAAGAAAATCGACGCTATCGGTTGAAGCTGTTACCACAAGCTGTCTGGCATGACGGTAGGCAGCAATTGCAGCAACATCATCAATATGAGCCATCAGCGTTCCTCCGAACAATGTACCGTGTGTATTTGTATCAGGAGGAAGTACATGGGATGTTTTCACTGTTAAAGATGCGATACATGGTTTTGATTTCACTTGATTTTCCTTCTTTCTGCCAAACTTCGGCTACAAGATCGGGGAGATCAAACGCGCGATAGATTCTTTAAATCGAATCCAGTTTGATCTCTTCATATACAGTTTATGTGAAAGCTGTGTTGATAATAGGATATCCTCTTCGAATTTTTCTTTCAATACCCCAGCTGTATTTTGATCATATAAAAATGCATTTACTTCAAAATTAAGCCGGAAGCTTCGGACATCAATATTGGCTGTACCGACAGAAGCAATCTTGTCATCGACTACAATCGTCTTGGCATGCAGGAAGCCATTTTGATAAATATAAACTTGCGCACCCGCCTTAAGCAGCTCCCCAACATTCGAATATGTTGCCCAATAAACGAATGGATGATCGGGCTTGCTGGGAATCATTATCCGAACATCAACTCCTGACAGTACAGCAACTTTCAAGGCGTCTGCCAAACTTTCATCCGGAATAAAATACGGCGTTTGGATATACACGTATTTTTTAGCTGAAAGAATCATTTTGATATAGCCATGCTTAATCTGTTCCCATTCCGAATCTGGTCCACTGGAGACAATTTGCATTCCGACATTGCCAACTGGCTCTGACAGATAATAGCGATCTTCGTATTCAATATCATGCCGGGAAGCTTGGTTCCAATCCAAAATGAAACGTGTCTGCATGGCTCTTACTGCTTCACCAGTAATTCGCAGATGTGTATCACGCCAATACCCGAATTTCTGATCTTCACCTAAGTACTCATCACCGATATTAAACCCGCCAATGTATCCTACCTGGCCATCTATAATCGCCAGCTTTCGATGGTTCCGATGATTGAGCTTCAAGTTGATCTTAGGGATGAAGGACGGAAAGAAAGCTTCGATCTCAACTCCAGCTTCTTTCAGCTTGCGCACATAACTCTTCTTGATACTTCTGGAACCCATATCATCGTACAGGAAACGCACTATTACGCCTTCCTGTGCTTTCCTTATCAGTACATCTGCAAGTCGTTCCCCTAATTTGTCACTGCGAACAATGTAATACAAGAGATGAATATGATCCTCCGCTTGTTCTAAATCATGTAGAAGCGCATCGAATTTTTTGTTCCCATCGGTAAACACTTCCACATCATTGCTTTGAGTCAAAATAGCATCATCGTTACGCAGATGCATGTAGGCAAGGCCTTTGTACTCCTCAACAGCAGGCTGCCTGTAAGAAAATGTATCTTCCTCGATAGCGCGCAATTGGGCTTGCACTTGGCTTTTAACACCAAGTCTCGATTTTGTATCCCAAGTGAATATTTTACCTGAGAGCTTGCGGCCGAAAAGTAAGTAAACGACAAAACCCGCTACAGGTATAAAAACAAGCACGAGCAGCCAAGCCCATGTAACACTCGCATCCCGCCTTTCCAAGAAGACAATCGCCAATGCGAGTAGTATATTTATAATAGTTGATAATCCTAATAAATACGCAAATATATGCACACCGCTACTCCCTTCATATGTAGCATATTTATAATTGCCCATACTAATATATAGTATCATATCTGACATCGCCAACTTACCAGAATCCTAAAAAGATGCAAAAGTATTGAAAAGCGTCAAACCCAGCCGTACACTTAACTCAAACAGAGATAGAAAGAGAGGTGCATGCCAACATGCAATCGCAATCATCTAAGTCCGGTGTCATTTATGCAGCACTTGCATATGTGATGTGGGGTATCCTGCCTTTATTCTGGAATTTATTAGAGGAAATTGATGCCGGCCATTTATTGGCCCATCGTATCGTATGGTCCTTTGTTACAATGATTTTTATTGTGCTGGTTTTAGGAAAAATCCGTCCTTTCATTCATCAATTAAAGGACCTTTTCTTGAATAAGCGCGCGTTTTGGGGGTTATTCGCAGCTTCTCTGACAGTGAGTGTCAATTGGCTCGTTTTCATCTGGGCCGTAAACGCAGGACATGTTTTGCAATCCAGCTTAGGGTATTATATTAACCCGCTAATCAGCATACTGCTGGCTATGATTTTTCTGAAAGAAAAAAGTACACGTTTGCAGATCATAAGCTTTCTTTTGGCTGCGTTTGGCGTCATTTATCTAACCGTAAGCTACGGCGTATTCCCTTGGGTATCTTTACTGCTGGCAATCAGCTTTGCTGTATATGGGCTGCTGAAGAAAGTAGTTACAATCCCGCCTATGTTCGGGCTTACAATTGAAACCATGTTCGTTACACCGTTTGCCGTTCTTTATCTGCTATTCGTGCCAGCTGCAGAAGGAACCTCTATCTCGACTGGTACAGCTGTTGTCTTATTTTTATCAGGTGCTGCCACTGCTGCACCGCTATTGCTTTTCGCACATGGAGCACGCCGGCTTACGCTAACGCAAATCGGCCTGCTCCAATATATAGCTCCAACACTTATGCTGCTCTTAGGTGTCACTTTATTCGGCGAAGCATTCACGCATGCGCATCTGATTGCCTTTTCATGTATTTGGGGAGCTTTGGTACTTTACACTATCTCCGGAATTCGGTTGAAACGCCTGACAGCCCGGCAGCTGAACGCAGAATCGGCTAAATAAGCCACCTTTACTTACGAAAAGGTGGCAAGAAAAGCAATAATACAAATAATCCACATAAGATAGTAGCAAAGATGTATAACGTTCCTTTAATCAGCTCCTCCTGAAACAGGAAGGAAAAAAAACTGGTGACAAGCAAAAGCAATGCCGTTACAGCAGCTGGAATGAATAAAACAAATGGATCCTTCGTGAAATGACGGAGCACACCAATGCTAATCAACGCAATTCCTGAAAAAGCTAACAGCAGTAAGGAAAAATCCATGCCTGCACCTCCTCTTTTCAGCTTATTCAGGAGCAGCCCAAAAGGTTAAAAATTACCGGCATAAATTGCCGGTAATTTTAAAACTGCCGCTGTTCTTCTACCTCTTGATGTGCATCATAGATAATTGCTTTACTAGGCGCATTATCCTTAGCCATACTTTCAGCTTCCAAAACAGCTTCATCTCTTGAGCTGTGATATTCGGTGGGTGCTGCGTCTTCAATCTTCACGTATCAGCCTGTTACATCCTTATTTAGGACTACACTGTATTCTTTGATCTTGCATCTTCTTCTTACTTTCGTCTTGTTCGTTTTTCCCGACTGCATCTTTCTTGAAACATACAGAACCATCTCTTCCCTCTATCCAACCTTGTCGAAATCTAGTAAAATATAGTTTTACGTCTAATTTACAATTTATCTTTTCCGTGTCCGCCAGTTTCAAAGTTTTACAACTGGATACGAAACTATATTTTTTAAAACGAGGTTGATGATGCTTGCAACAAAGAAAAGTTTATTTGATTATTGCATCGTTTCTGCTTGCCATCGTCATCGGAGCTGGGATGATATTTGCTGTCTCCGATAAGAGAGCGACCGTCACTAACGCCCCTTCAGAAGTTGTCCCAATTGAAGATTCAGCCACTGAAAGTACGGAAGATATTTTGGGTAAATCAGAGGATACGGATACATCCTCCGAAATTAAAGATGCCTTTCAGCGTTTGTTTAATGACACGATTGGACTCTTTATTAAGGAAGATCTTCATATTACAGCAATCGGAGATTCCTTGACGCAAGGTGTGGGCGACAAGACGGATAAGGGCGGCTATGTCGGCATCCTTCAGCGGACATTTGAACAAACAGAGGACCGTGTGAAGATTGATAACTTTGGCAAACGAGGCAATCGAACCGACCAGCTGCTGAAACGCATGGAAGATCCCGTCATCTCCGCTTCCCTGGAAAATGCCGATGTTGTCTTAATTACAATTGGTGCTAATGATATTATGAAAGTAACGAAAGATCACTTCACTAACTTGGACTACGAGGATTATAGTAAGGCCATGCCAGCCTACGAAGAGCGGGTGAAGGAAATCTTCCAAAAAATCGACTCGCTAAATCCAGATGCTGAAGTATATCTGATTGGATTCTATAATCCCTTTGAAGAAAACTTCCCCGA
The DNA here is from genome assembly GCF_900215625.1 of Terribacillus aidingensis. Lineage (GTDB taxonomy): Bacteria > Bacillota > Bacilli > Bacillales > Amphibacillaceae > Terribacillus > Terribacillus aidingensis. The sequence goes on along the minus strand of NZ_OBEK01000001.1, from coordinate 594,098 downwards.
GCTAAAAGATCAGCTTGGTACGATTATCAAGGAGTATAACAGCATTGGAGAGAAAATAGCACAGGATGAAGAGCAGCATTACATCGAAACAGCAGACTTATTCCAGAATGAAACAGCAGACCTATTATCTGATGACTATTTCCACCCTAACGAAATTGGGTATGGAAAAGTAGCAGAACGGGTATTGGAAAGTATCAAACCCGTGATACAGGAAGAAGAGGAAGACGAAGAATAGGCAGGTGAAAGAAATGGAGAATCAAAATAACCAACCGCCCGAACGGAAGACGCGCAACTGGAAAAAATATTTTAAAGTATTAGCTATTGCTAACGGTATTGTCTTGCTGCTGCTTCTGCTGCTCATTTTTCTGCCAGCTTTCAGTCCGGCGCCAGAGCCGCCAAAAGAAGCACAATTCGACAGTTCTGATTCCTCTGAGTTTACGATCAGCTCTACAAAAGCAAATGTGAACGAATTGATTAATGCTTATATCGATAAAGAACTGAACGATAACTCCGATAACTATGCTGTTGTACTTGGAGATGATGCTGTTGAACTTAGCGGAGGCATTACCGCTTTCGGCATCCGAATCCCGTTGAAAATGACGCTAGAGCCTCGTGTGCAGGAAAATGGGGATTTAATACTAGAAAACAAGGAGATTTCGCTCGGCAGTCTTTCCTTGCCTAATGACAAAGTGCTCAAGTACATTGACAAATACTACAACATGCCAGAATGGGTTTCGATCAATCCGGACGAAGAAACCATCTATGTAGCTGTCACCCAAATGGAATTACAAAATGATCTTCATGTAGAAGTAGAGGAATTTGACTTACCGAACGATAATCTCAGCTTTAAGCTGTATGTTCCAAATGACACGATTGGCTTATAGAAACGTGCTGGAAGATAACTCGAGTATAGATAAAATATGTGCTTTGCTTTGACTGCTGCTCCGGCAGAATACTTCGCTAGTTGGATTTTTCTGATTTGACGCATGGTTATCGCAAACCAACCCAGTTCGATGCGGCCGCTCACCTCATATTTATTAGAAAAAAACCAAGCAATTCTGTCTAATGCCAAACAGAATTGCTCGGTTTTTTTAATGGCTTTTTTTGTACCCGCCTGTTCATTTCACTTGAGCATTCCATTTTCATGGACATAAATGGCGGCTTGGGTGCGGTCTTGTACTTCGAGTTTGCTTAGGATGTTGCTTACGTGCACTTTTACTGTTTTTAACGCAATAAACAGCTCGGAGGCGATCTCTTGATTTGATCTTCCTTTTGCGATTAAATGAAGCACTTCCTGCTCGCGGACTGTCAGCGTCTCATGCAGTGCTGGCGCCTGGTTCTTTCGCATTCGCTTCATCACTTTATTCGTCACTTCTGGTTCAAAGACAGCAGAACCGTTATATGTAGCTCGGATGGCTTTGGCAATTTCAGATGCTTTGGATGTTTTCAGGAGATAGCTGGCAGCACCCGCTTCCAAGGCTGGATACACTTTATCATCATCCAGGAAGCTGGTCACGACGATTACCTTCGCCTCAGGCCACGTACTGACAATTAGCTTAGTTGCTTCAATACCGTCCATCTTATCCATTACTAAATCCATCAGAATAATATCAGGGCGCAAATCGAGCGCAAGCTTCACTGCATCTTCTCCGTTATCAGCTTCTCCTATTACTTCAATATCTGCTTGGGTGGCCAGGTATGCAGACACACCGATTCGGACCATTTCATGATCGTCTACAAAAAGTACTCTGATCACGCTTCTTCTTCCTCTCTGTCAAGCATTGGTACGCGTACTTCCAACCGTGTACCTTGTTTCGGTACACTGACCACCCGCAAATGGGCGCCGATTTCCGCGGACCGCTCCTTCATATTTTGCAAACCGTAAGCTCCTAATTGTTCTGTGTCCATTTCAAACCCAATTCCATCATCTGTAACAAGCAGAATGATAAAGCCATCACGCTGAAGCAGCTTGATCGACAAGCTTTCTGCTTTTGCGTGACGAAGCGTGTTTGAAACGGATTCCTGTACAATCCGAAACAGCTGATCCTCAATGCCCTTTTCTACCGGAAATTCATCCAGCTCCCAGGCAATCGAGAGCGGTACTTTTGCTTGAAGATCAACAAGCAGCAGCTCCATACCTTCTTGCAGTGTCTTTCCTTTTAATGCCGCAGGTCTAAGGTGGAGCAGCAATGCCCGCATCTCAAGCTGTGATTGCTGCACCATTGACTCCAGCTGTTTTAACGCAATAAGCATAGGTGCATTTTCTTCTTCTGATTCGGTGAGAGCAGAAATCAGCATAGACGCGGCAAATAACTCCTGGCTGACCGAGTCATGCAGTTCCCGCGCCAAACGATTTCTTTCTTCGGAAACGATTCGCTGCACTTCTTCCTCACGATCAATTACCCGTTCGTTGGTCAGCTTTTGTGCGATTTTCGCTTGTTCATTCATATAAAGCTGCAGCCGCTCTAGCGCAGTCCACGTATGCTGCAGTTCGGATATGCTAAAGCTGCGTTTCTTCATTGGCTGCTGTCCTTCTCGGATACCTTCTAATTCCTGTGCGGCTTGGTGCCAGCGCTTGCGCCAATAAAGACCTGAAAACAGACCAAGTAAAGCACCGGAAAACAGCACAAATATCGGCGCTGCAATGATAAAAGGTACCGAACTGTCATGTATGTGTAAAACTATCCGCCAATTATCTATGGGATAATCAAGTACATACAGGACGACTAAGCCCGCCAGCATTAAGACACTATACAGTATTCCGAAAGCGACATGCCGTTTGACGATATTACTCATACGCGCACCACCTCCAGCTTGCCCGCCACTACACTCGTGACAATTTTGATACGCTGGCTGGATTGCTGGTAACCTTTTGTGCGCAGATGAACCACTTTATTCCAGCTGTTCTTCACTTTATGATCAAAGATTGCGACGGAGCCATATACCACCGAATGATGCACATCCACCTCAATATCATATGGAACAACAATCCGGACATTTCCAAGTACTTTTCGTACCATCAGTACCGCCTCTTCTCTTGGCAGCACGGTATAATTTAAATCGATGTTCGTATCACCGAGAAAAGATTGAATGTTTGCATCCTTCCACTCATACACGCTGCTTCCAGCAGATTGTGCACCAAACAAGCTATTTTGGAACAGCGATTTTTGTTCGAATACTTGCTCCTCTGCCGATTCTGTCTGATCAAAGGATGGATGGTAAACTTGTGGCTTATCTGCTGTATTATCATGAATTTTAGAAAAGTAATAGATAATACCAGCAGTTAAAACAAGATAAAAAGCGAATGATTGCAATAAACTTAAAGCCACAATAGCTATTCCTATCCAAAGCAGTATCGGCCTTTTACCGGCGGCAAGCCTCCGTTTTCCCAGATAAATAATAAAGATGCCAATCCCGATGCTAATCAGTACACCTGTGCCGGAAATTAATATTTCAGCAAGGAAAACGACTGCAGCAGTAATCAGCAGCCAGCGAACCATCTCACTTGGTTTCACCTTAGGGCACCCCTTTCATGCAGCAAGTGTAAACAAGGAAGGCACACAGCCACCTGTGTCCTTCCTAGATTACCATGTCTCTCCTATTTTAACTAGATTTCCTTTCCAGATCCGCAAGCTTTGCATCAAGCGTCTGTTTGCGATAATCATCATTGACTTTTCTTTCCAGACGGTCGATATATCCTTCTAAATCATTGAACTTGCTGGAAACGAATTCAAATTCCGGCTTATTCTTTAACACTTCATTCATGCCGCGATGTGCTTTCGCGACGTTTTCCCGCTCTGCAAACTCCATTTTCTTTACATAAAGATCCTTCAGCTTGTGTTTCATTTGAACGTATTTTTTCTCTAACTCTTGCAAATCCGCGTTCGCTTTATCCATCATTGCTTTGATTTTGTCTGCTCGCTCTTGGTATTGCATCCGTTCGTCTTGTGCTTGCTCTGCAAGTTCTGCTTCTTCTTGTTCTGCCGCTAACTTCGCCTGACGTTCTCTTTTATCAGCCATTGCCTGTGCAGCATGATACTCTTTCGTAAAGTCATGTTTCAGCTGGTACTGCTTCTCAATCAGTTCGCGGATTTTCTTCGCCTGCTGTTCACATTGACGAATATACTGACTCAACTGGACCGTCGGATTCTTTTCTTCCTTCTTATCCAAAATCTCGTGAAAATCTGCTGCAACCGCCTGTTTGATTCGTGTAAAGATATTTTCCATGTGTACCTCTCCTTTTTTTGGTTAAAATATGTCTCGAATAAGGGCCATCACTGGGATAAGCAAAGCCAATATCGGAATGACTGCCCAAATCCATGCGTTATCCTTCCAGCCTGGTTTCTGCTGTTTTTTTAATTCTTCTATTTCTAATTCCAACACTCGTACACGTTGTTCCATTTAATCGTCCACTATACTCCTCCTTGAAATTAGAGAGTAAAGTCAAATTTCTCTGCTTCTTTATCTTTTTTCCATGCTTTGTACAAGTAATAAAGAGCAGCCAGAGCAGCTAAACCAATCAGCGCTGGCAGATTGGAAAGAGAGATACAAACCCCAATCCCAATCACGACACCCCAGCCAATCTTGGCGCCAACAGAATCAGTCATAACGAACCTTCTCAATCCGTAATAACCAACAGCCACACTAATCGCTAATACAATCAGCGACCCGAGATTCGCCAACAGCACAGCCACCGCAACAACCACACCAATAATCAACAGCACCTTCTTCATCAACCAACAACTCCTTTCATACCCCTAGTCTACCTTTAACCCCACTCCCCCATAACGACCCGGAGAGGTAAGTTAGATAAGACTTTGGTCGTACGAAAAGCGGAAAAGACCGTTTAGAAACGGAGAAGGAAGCGAGAAAGCCCGGAGGCAGGCGCTTTTCCTTCCGCAGGGATTTATCGCTTCCGGCGCAGTTTCTGGTCTTTGGAGCTAGACATCACGAAAAGCGAAAGAAACCGTTTAGGTACGAAGCGGTAAGCAAGGGATCCCAGTTTTCCACAAAAAAGAAAAACATTCGTCCGTTTATAAATAAACGAATGAATGTTTCGCAATAAAAACCAACACTAAATATGAAATTTACGCTTCAGCTTTTCCTTCCATTTCTCTGGAACTGTGTAGGATGCAAGCAGCAAGACGGCTCCTATTATAATGGACAGGATTACATCTCCGGCAGATTGAATAAATACATCTTCTTCATGTAAATAGATCCGCAAAATAAACTCTATTCCGATACAAAGGATGAGCAGAGAAAAAATAATATACCCACTTTGACGCAGCCAGCTTACATTTACTCTGTAAATAGCAATATTTGCTAAAAATAAGAGTACAGTCAGCACCACTATGGGTATGGCTATTTCGACAGACCAGCCCGCATATCCATCGATGCTATCAAAACCGATAAGCCCTATACTGGCTGCAGCAATTAAGACTGTAAGTTTGTTTCGCATTCGCTTTACATAGCCGAAGAATACATGAAGAAAACTCCAACTCATCAATACGGATAAACTGCTGTATAAAGACCACGTTAACTCGCCGTTCAAAGATAGGTCTACAATTGTCGGGACTAGAAATCCAAGAATCAATAGTACACAGAGCACGCGATATACACTGCGTATGAAGAAATGCAGCAAATTCTCATACAAACTGTAATAAGCAGGAAAACCATTCGCATCTGACAGTTCTTCATCACTGAGCACTTTTGGTATATATGTATAACATAGCGGACAAGGTATTTGATCCTTTTCTACACTGACACCGCATTTTGGACAGTAGGCCATTAATATGCACTCCTATTTGTCTCTATTTTCACGTGAATGCCTTCTCTAACTAATTTTCGGAAGAACATTCTTTCTACAAGGCTGTCATTCGATAAACTGCCAAATGTAATATACATGTTCGCTTTGTGACTAATTAACCCTACTTTTATCTTATTTCCGATACTAGGCGGCGGGTAAAATTCAAATCGTTCAATGTGCTCTTCTACTTCTTGCTCCAGTGCTATAAGACCTAAGTTAGAAATAGAGCTCGTATAGTAATTTTCGCCGAACCTAGCATGCACCATTGGCGAGATCCAATCTTTCACAAATAACGGCAGCGAACGAAGCAGCATATTACGTTCTCCTCTAACGCTGCGAGCAATTAACGTTTTGAGCTGCTTTTCATTTACGAACCGTTTTAAATCGATACTGATGGCTTCAATTATATCTTGAAAGCTGTACGTACCTAATCGAGGATCAATCGTAATTGGCACACTGACAAAGAAATTTTGCAGCGTGTCACTGTCAAAGAAACTGCGCAAGTTCACAGGAACATTAATGGAAATCGGTCTTTTCTTATCCGAATTCATCCGTTGAATTTCGATTAGTGTTTCCGCATATAAAGCGAGCAAGTAGGTGGTAATCGATGTCTGGTGCTGTTTGGCCAGATTCTTAATAGCTTGTGTTTTTACATTTCCGGTTGTGACATGATACACGCCGCGTTTGTCCAGGCGGATAGGTATCTTATACGCTTTGTCCAACGTTTCCTGATAGCTTGGTACCACTTTCTCGTAATGCTGGAAAAAAGCATTATCAAGATTGTAGTCTTTTTTGTCTTCGCTTACCGATTCAGACACCAATCCTTCTTTTCGCAGATAATTCTTGACGAGAAGCTTTAAAAATTCAATTCCGCCCGTACCGTCCGTCAGCATATGAGATAGTTCTAACGAAATCTTTTTATTATAATAAAGCACTCTGTACGGAAATGTATTTCGTCCTCTGAAAAATAGATTCGAACAGGGATAATAATATTCTTTCGTCACCACAGGAAGAGATGTTGTCTTTTCAAAGTAGTACCAAAACACACCTCTTTTTACAACGACTTTGAATGAAGCCACTTCTTCTAATGTTTCTTCCAATGCTTCTTGAAGCAATTCTCCATCAATACTTATATACAGATTGACTGAAAGACGAAAAACGGTAGAAACTCTGGATGTAACAGTTGATGCATACAGTTTCCCAGCACTATCTAGTTTGTACCAATCTGTTTTCATACAAAAATCATCCTTTGATACTTGCTTTTTTTTATATCTGGTAAGCTTATGTTTGCCGTGTTTCTACTTACAGAGCAGCTTTATGTAAACTATACCCTATACGTTTTATAACCGTTGTAAGGGCTGATAAACACGCTTCTGTATCATTGTTGTTAAATTGTACTACAATGCATCCTATTTACGGTAACATATGTACAGTTTAACCAAACAATTTCTTCGTCTCTCCCAAGAGAAGAACAAAATAAAAAAATTAGCACCTTGTGTTCTGGCGCTAATGCTGTTCTAATTTTTCTATTTAAAATTTTAAGTGGTCTAAGTTGTCTATGTATTCTTTACGAATAATTAAGAGATTCACTTTTTTTAGCTGCGTCAGGTTTTTTTAAAGATACGTTCACCCAAAGCAAATAACAACAGAATAAGCGCGATAAGCAGGATGCCTGCCCCAACTGTTGCTATCACTATATCCAAAATACGCAATTCTGCAGATTGGAAGATATGCACAATGGCCAAGCTTCCGGACGGGATAAGCAGAAGAACTCCGGTAACAAGACCTGGTGAATATTTTCTTTCGACAGCGGTAGCAACAGCATGAGGCATAATCACATTTACTAGTATCGCACCTATCAAACCAGTCTGAAGATATTGCATCCACAAACTTGCCGGCCAAAGGAGGTACAGTATTCCAGTCATATAGGCTGTCAGCGTCACGATTGTTACAGCAAAAAGAAACACATCAGGCTCCACTGTCTTCTGAAATTTGCTTTCCTTAGACCAAGCAGGCAAATACAAAGCTTCTTCTACATTATGTAAGGTAAAAGCGATAAGAAAGAACCCGATTTCCATTATAACCAACCTCCTCTACCTCAATAATATAATACATTTGTTAGGAAATGCATTTTAAGTGAAATTCAGCAGTTGCTAAAGTAGCGGTAGACATAAATTTCCCACAGACCTTTAAATCAGCTTGCAAGTAATGTCAGTTTCTTTATGAATGCAAAAAGAGAGCAGGATTCCCATGATCTCCTGCTCTCTCTTATAAAGCATATTCTGTTAGCGTCAGCTAATTACTTTCTGTATATCTGTCAGTATCATTTGGCTTTTCGGCATGGTCGGCATGGAGGTATGGCTGTAGCTTAAATCTTGATTTGGGACCTTATACTGCAAACGATTTACGAGAAAGTCGACGCTCACTTCCATTACTTGAATCGTCACCCATTCTCCTGCGCATCTGTGTCCCATATGGAAATCTCCGCCGCCTTGAGGGATAAAATCAAATGGGCTCTCATCCCAGTCGAGAAATCGGTCTGGTTGGAAGAGGTCAGGCTGCTCCCATAGATGCGGGTCATGATTATTGCCATATATGTCCAGCAAGGTTAACATGCCTTCTTGAAATCGATATCCTTCCCAATGAAAGTCCTCTTTCACTTTCGCTATCGCAGCTGGGAAAAATGGGTAGAAGCGGCGAACTTCCTGCACAAAGCGATGAATACTGCCATCTCCCTTTTGCAGTCTGCCCTTCTCTTGTGGAAATTGATGAAGTGCTAACGCAGAAAAGGCTATAAAAATACTAATGGCGACAATCGGCCGGATAATATTCAGCACTTCCACAGCAGCAACCTTTTCAGGAAGAAGTTCTCCATCACTGTCGCGATGCCAAGAGAAGACGTACAATGCACCTTCACGTACTGGATGCAACTCACCATTTCTGACTTGCTGGACAAGATCTGCAATCCATTGATCCGCTCCAGAGCGGGAAGTTCGGCCTTGCCAGTAGTCTGGACCGAGTGCCGCTGGCGATTCAAACAAATGACGCATTTGCTCTGTTCGCTTCTGTTCATCATCCAGCGGCACTCCTGCCCATGCACAAGCTGCTCTCATCAAGATATATTGCGATTCCTCGTAAAGGTTGATTTGATCAGCTTGTTCCCACTGTTTACTTGCCTTCTCCCATTCTCTTTGGATCAGCTGATCCAATTTTTGCAGCTGTGTTCTTGTCATAATTGACATGAACATCCCTTTGCGGTTTCGATGCCGCTCTCCATCTAACGTCTGGACAGCCCCTTCACCAAAAAGTGTTTTAACCAAGCGATTTGGCGCAGCGCCAGCGCGAATAAATTTATCTGGATCATAAAACAGCTCTGCACCTTTTCTGCCGCCTATGCAAATTGCCTTTTTACCAAGCAGTGTTGTTTCAAATATATTGGATTGAAAGCTCTTTCTTCGATGCAAAATAAATTCATAGCCTTCCCGTAAAAATGCCAGACTGTGATCCAGCCCTTCTTCCTTTGGCATGGAAGTTTCACTCATACGATCTCATCCTTCCTTTTTTTACTAGCCTTTTCCCTTCTAAATAAAGCCGAAAACAAAACACCTTGCTTATTTTCACTAAACAAGGTGTTTCCTATGTATTAGAAGGCAACATAGAACGGATGGGATGCATCACTCAGGCAATGCTCGATTCGTTTTAAGTAATTTCCCCATGTAACCATCTCGCGCACCTGTTCGATTGGAAAATAACCTACTTCCAAACTTTCCTCAGACGGTGTACACACACCTGCAACTGGTTTACCGAGGAAAAGTGTATGACAGATACACATCTCTGTGTTTTGATAAATCCCACAGAACTGGGTCACTTCGATGTCAATGCCGCTTTCTTCTTTTACTTCCCGAACGGCTGTCTATCCAGCGCTTCGCCTTCTTCTACTTGACCTCCCGGCATTTCCCAGCCGCGCTTTGGTCCTTTAATCAATAAAATATGACCTGCTTCATTTTGTACAATTACTGCTGCGGACACGATATGCTTTGGTGGCATGTTTATCTCCTCCTCTTTCTCAATTCCATAAAAAGTGAGTCTGCACCTGCTGTTATAAAGAATTTCTATACGTATTCTCTTACGCTGGCCGCAGTGTTAGAATTTTGCCAAAGGAGGCGATCGTATGCTTGCTATCGTTTTATTAGGACTCGCTTTGGCAGCAGCACCTGGACCGGATTTTTTATTAATGACACGAAATACGTTATCGCAAGGAAAGCGGTTTGGCTTCCTCACCTTGCTCGGCAACCGCTGCAGCCTGCTGATTCATATCAGCTTCGCCTTACTCGGCTTATCTTACATTCTGCAGCAGTCTGTAGTTCTGTTCACCATTATCCGCCTGCTTGGGGCTTGTTATTTGATTTACCTTGGCATCAAAAAGATCTTGCAGCTTATTCGCACACAAAAGTGCGATAATGAGAAGGAAACGCGTAAGCTTTCGGAAATGCAGGCTTTCCGAATGGGGTTTTTGAGCAACTTCTTGAATCCGAAAGTCAGCTTGTTCTTTTTGAGCATCTTTCCGCAGTTTGCCAGTACCGAACAGCTGCATCATCCGCTAGTCTTTCTTATCTGCTTCCTGCTCGGCAACAGCAGCTGGTATATAGGTACAGTGCTGCTAGTCGGCATGAAACGTATACGCAGATTCGTTATGCGATTTCAAGCATACTTGGATGTTTTGTTTGGGTTTTCCTTTCTTCTCTATGGCGGTAAAATTATTTGGGAGGACGCGATACAGAAGCTGTCTTTCCTAGAAAAAACAGTGCGTTTACGCTAAAAAAAAGACCTGCCAATGTGTGTTGGCAGGTCTTCCCCGTTTACTTTTTCTTCAGTTTCGCTAGTGCATCTGCTAAAGCAGTATTCGCAAAACCATCGTCTTCATTATTTTTCTTTAAATACTTTTGTACATCACGCTTGCTCACTTTGTTATTTTTCTCTTTTTTGCGACGCTCGTTGAATGTACTTAGTTTTTCGCGATGTCCGCACTTACAGAAGAACATCTGGCCTTCTCCCTCACCGCGCAGTTCCAAACGCTTATGACAGTTTGGACAGCGAGCATTGGTTGTTTTCGCAATATTCTTCTTATGTCCGCATTCCCGGTCCTGGCAGACGAGCATACGACCGCGTTTACCATTCACTTCAAGCATCAGCTTGCCGCAATCCGGACAGTTTGTGCCCGTTATATTATCGTGTTTATACTTATGCTCACTGTTCTTAATTTCGTTTACAACTTTTTTCGCATATTGCTTCATTTCGGAAATATACTGCTGCTGCTTCAGCTTTCCTTCTGCAATTGCACTTAGCTTCATTTCCCACTCTGCTGTCAGTGCAGGAGATTTCAATTCTTCCGGAACAAGCTCCAGCAGCTGTCTTCCTTTAGAAGTCATCTTCAAATATTTGCCTTGCTTCTCAATATAGAAGGTATTGAACAGCTTCTCAATAATATCAGCACGTGTTGCTACGGTACCAAGACCGCCCGTCTGTCCGATTGTTTTGATAAGGTCCTTATCCTCACCAGCCATAAAACGCACAGGATTCTCCATCGCATGCAGCAATGTACCTTCTGTAAATCGCTCCGGCGGTTTCGTTTCACCTGTCGTCATTCGATACGAAAGCGTCCATTCCTCGCCTTTTTCCACATTCGGCAAGGTTTGGTCATCTTCTTCTTCGTCATCGTATCGGTTTGCATACACTTCTTTCCAACCTTGTTTCTTCACGATTTTTCCTTTAGCTGTGAAGTTTTCGCCAGCAGCTTCGACTGTTAAAGTTGTTTGTTCATACTCAAATGCTGGGAACAGCACCGCGAAGAAGCGCTTGATAACCAAGTCATAAATTTTACGTTCTTTATCGGAAAGGTCCGCGCCATATGCGTTTTGATCTGTTGGAATGATGGCATGGTGATCGGACACCTTGTTATCATCCACAAATGCTTTTGTTGCTTTGATAGGCGCGTTCGCAATTTTCGTAGCAATACGTCCATAGCTGCCTACACCTGCTGCTTTCACACGGTCTTTCAATGTTGGCACAATATCAGATGACAAATAACGAGAATCTGTCCGCGGATATGTTAATAGCTTATGCCGTTCGTATAGATGCTGCATGATATTCAGCGTTTCTTTACCGCCGAAACCAAACAATCGGTTGGCATCACGCTGCAGTTCCGTTAAGTCATACAACTGCGGTGCATAGCTTTTCTTAAGCTTTTTCTCCACATTGGTGACTTTCCCTTTTGCCTGCTTCAGTTTTTGCAGTACTTGTTCTGCTTTGTCTTTGGCGAAAGTACGTGTGCTGTTATGCTTTTGATCCTTCCACACAAGACGCAAGCCTTTTTGTGTCTTTGCTTCGATACCGTAGAAAGCTTCCGGTTTAAAGTTTTTGATTTCTTCTTCACGATGATGAACCATCGCCAGTGTTGGCGTCTGCACGCGTCCGCTGGATAGCTGCGCATTAAATTTCGTTGTTAACGCGCGTGTTGCATTCAGCCCAACATACCAGTCTGCTTCCGACCGAGCTACAGCAGATTTGTATAGATTCTCAAATTCTTTGCCGCTTCTAAGGTTTTTAAAGCCATCTTTAATCGCCTTGTCTGTTACCGAGGAAATCCACAAACGTTTTACCGGCTTGTTCACACGAGCTTTTTCTAAAATCCAGCGTGCAACAAGCTCGCCTTCACGTCCAGCATCTGTCGCAATAACAATATCGCTCACATCGCTTCGGTTCAGCTGCGTTTTCACCGTGCTGAATTGTCTGCCAGTCTGCTTGATTACAACAAGCTTCAGCTTCTCAGGCAGCATTGGCAGATCTTCTATTTTCCATGTTTTATATTTATCGTCATATGTCTCTGGATCTGCTAGTGTCACCAGATGACCAAGCGCCCACGTCACAATATAATCTTTTCCTTCCATATAGCTGTTCGTCTTCTTCGTACATCCAAGAACACGTGCTATATCGCGGCCGACAGAAGGTTTCTCTGCCAGTACAACCGTTTTACCCATGAAAACATCCTTTCTCGAATCACACTTCCTACTATTTTAGCACATGGCGGCTTGATGCGGGAGCTAACGGCTTCAAGATAGGAGCCGGTTCTATATCTCTTGTTTCTTGTTTGATGACGCGTAATAAATTTCTAAACCTTTGACTTCTGACTTAATCACTCCATCATGTCCATCCACAGGCAGCTTTTCGTTTGAATTTATCAGACAAAGCCAGTTGATCTGCCACCTTCTTTGTAACACGTTCGGCTATCCCGTTTTTTCCTTGGACTCCTTCATAACCTAAGTAACTCCAAATAAATTGTCTAGCTGTATCAGAAGCAGGCTCATATACTTCCGCCGGCTCTTGGGTAAAGCGAATTAGATTTTCCAGTTCGAACGCAACTGCTTCTACTTCCCGTTTAGCATAGATGTTATCCACGATAAGATAGACAAGCAACATGATAACTGCAAAAGCGAGCGCTATGGATGTTTTCCTCATTTTACCCCCCTTAAATGCGTATTCCAGCTGCCATTTGTTACCGCTGCATACTGATATTAACCACACATATCAAAAAAAGTTTCACCGCTCAAAGTATTACAAACATAATTCGTGCCGTTTCCATTCTTCTACTAGTAAGAACATTGACTTACACACCCAAATCCCTTAAGCTTAAGGCATGCGTGACATTTTTGATCATGGAGGAAAAGGTATACATGATAACGGTAAATAATGTAGGACTACAATATGGCGATAAAAAGCTATTCGAAGAAGTTAATATAAAATTTACTCCTGGAAACTGCTATGGAGTAATTGGTGCAAACGGAGCCGGAAAATCAACTTTCTTAAAAGTTCTTTCTGGTGAAGTTGAGCCGCAAACAGGAAACGTGTCTATCTCTGATGGCGAACGCCTCGCTATCTTGAAGCAGAACCACTTTGGCTATGAAGAGCACGAAGTACTGCAAACTGTCATGATGGGACACGAACGTCTTTTCAAGATTATTGAAGAAAAAGACGCACTATACGCAAAAGCTGATTTCTCTGAAGCAGACGGTATGCGTGCTGCTGAGCTGGAAGGCGAATTTGCTGAATTGAACGGTTGGGAAGCAGAATCTGATGCTGCTGTATTATTGAAAGGTATCGGAATTTCTGAGAACTTGCACGATAAAAAAATGGCGGAACTGACAGGTTCTGAAAAAGTGAAAGTTCTTTTAGCACAAGCATTATTCGGCAACCCGGATATTCTTTTGCTGGATGAGCCTACCAACGGACTAGACTTGCAGGCTATTCAATGGCTGGAAGAATTCTTGATCAACTTCGAGAACACAGTTATTGTTGTCTCTCACGACCGTCACTTCTTAAACAAAATTTGTACACATATTGCAGATGTTGATTTCGGGAAAATCCAGCTTTATATCGGTAATTATGATTTCTGGTATGAGTCCAGCCAGCTGGCAACACAAATGGCACAGGATGAAAACAAGAAAAAAGAAGAAAAAATTAAAGAGCTTCAAGCCTTTGTTGCACGATTCAGTGCCAATGCTTCTAAATCGAAGCAAGCAACTTCCCGTAAGAAAATGCTCGATAACATCACATTGGAAGATATCAAACCTTCTTCCCGCCGCTACCCGTATGTTGGCTTCCAAATGGAGCGTGAAATTGGTAACGACGTGCTTACGGTTAAAGATATTTCCAAAACGATTGATGGTGTAAAAGTTCTTGATAATGTCAGCTTCACAATGAACCGTGAAGATAAACTAGCGCTAGTCGGCCGTGATGAAATTGCGAAAACAACATTGCTTAAAATCATCATGGGTGAAATGGAGCCAGATTCCGGCGAGTACAAATGGGGCGTCACGACTTCTCAGTCTTACTTCCCGAAAGATAACTCCAAGTACTTTGATGGCGTAAAACTGACATTGGTAGAATGGCTTCGCCAATATTCTCCGGAAGATCAGACAGAAACGTTCTTGCGCGGCTTCCTTGGCCGTATGTTATTCAGCGGAGAAGATGCTTTGAAAGAAGCAGATGTACTTTCCGGTGGTGAAAAAGTTCGTTGTATGCTTTCGAAGATGATGCTTAGCAAGTCCAATGTCTTGGTTATGGATGAACCAACAAACCACTTGGATTTAGAATCCATTCAATCCTTGAACGAAGGCTTGATTAAATTCAAAGGTGCATTGTTGTTCACTTCTCATGACCAACAGTTTGTTAACAGTATCGCAAACCGCCTGATCGAGATTACTCCGACTGGTATTGTTGATAAAGAAATGACATATGATGAATATGTTTCTGATAAGAAATTACAAAAAGAAATCGCAGCAATGTACAGCTAATACACCTAAGAGCTCCAAGGCCTTCCGCTTTGGAGCTTGTTTTTATAGGAGGAAATGATGTCTTACACTGATAATGTCAAAACCCCTGTTGGCAACATCCAGATCACCGCCACCGATCAAGCTATCACAAGTATTGCTTTCGGGGAGGAGCTGCCTGTCTGTACAAACGAACTCACACAGCTGGCTCAAACCCAGCTGCACGCTTATTTTTCCGGTAACAGCACCTCATTTCAGCTGCCATTAGCTGTAAGCGGCACCTTGTTTCAGCAGCGCATTTGGGAACAGGTAAATCAAATTCCATACGGCAGCGCCAGCAATTATAGTGCTGTTGCAGAAAGTAGCGGCAATGTACGCGCTGTCCGAGCTGCAGCGAATGCAATTGGACGGAACACCTTTGCCATTGTTGTCCCCTGCCATCGTGTTATCGGCAGAAACGGCAGCCTCACAGGTTATCGCTGGGAAGCGTGGCGGAAAGAATGGCTTTTGAAATTTGAACAGCAAAGGAGCAGATAATGTGATGAAAGTACTTGTAACAGGAGCTGCCGGACATATCGGCAAAAACCTTGTAAAAGCTATCCATCAAAAATACGAGCTCGTTTTGACAGATATCAAGCAGGATGATGAACTAAAGCAATTTGGTCACTTTCAGCACGCAGACTTGGCTGTGCCTGAACAAGTAGATGAGCTGGCAAAGAATGTGGATGCCATTGTCCATTTAGGCGGTATTGCAACAGAAAGTACGTATGAGTTGATTAACAGAAGTAATTTCAATGGCACTTATCACATCTACGAAGCAGCACGAAAACACGGTATCAAGCGAATTGTTTTCGCTAGCAGCAACCATGCTGTCGGCTTCCAGCCTATCAATCAATCGATCGGGCCAGATGCGCTGCATATGCCAGACACTTTTTATGGGGCCAGCAAAGCTTTCGGAGAGAATCTAGCGAACATGTATTACCAGAAACATGCGATTGAAACAGCCAGCCTGCGCATTGGCAGCTATCTGGAGAAGCCATCCGAACACCGCAATCTGAACACATGGATTAGTGTCCGTGACATGAACCAGCTGATCGTCTGCTGCCTCGAAGCAGACGAAATCAGTACCGATGTGTATTACGGTGTTTCTTCGTTGTACAATAATTACTTTGACAATCGTGATGCAGCATTAATCGGTTATGCTCCACAAGACAACCCTGAGGACTTTCGTAAAGAAATAGAAAATGTAAAGCTCGAAAATGTGACAGATTATATCGGCGGTGTCTTCACAAACTTCGGGAGATAATAGAGTTATCCTGGCAGTCCAAATTGCCAGGATAACTCTATTTATTTTTTGAAAGGAATTTTGCAGCAAACAGCGAAACGTATAGAAGATAAATAAACGACAGAGAAGGATGAGGATTTATGGTGAAAGGTATTAATGCTTATATCGTAACGAACGGTAATGGACAGGAAGCAGTCAAATTCTACGAGGAAGCACTAGATGCACAGGTTATAAGTCTGCAAACATTTGGCGATCTGCCAGAAAGTCCTGATTTCCCTATCCCTTCCGAAGCTAAAAATTATGTTTTGCACGCACATATGAAAATCGGAGCGAACGAGCTTATGTTATCAGATAACTTTCCGGGAACTCCCTACACACTTGGCAATCAAGTGGGAATTGCCGTCATAATCAGCACACCCGAAAAAACAAAAACAGTATTTGACAGTCTATCTGCGGATGGTCATATAATAATGGAACTGCAGCAAACCTTTTGGAGTCCGCTTTACGGCCAGGTGAAAGACAAGTTTGGTGTAACTTGGCAAGTTTCTACAATAAGTGAAGCACAGTAACACACGCAGGCTGCCGAGAGATTGGCAGCCTTTTCTCTTCAAGTTACAAGACTCGGTATAAATCTCATGTAAAGGAGAGCTCTCGCTGCTGCAGAAGCTCCCCTTTCTTTCAAATAAAAAAAGTGCAGAGAAAACGTATCGTTTTCTCTGCACTTTTTATTTTTCCTTATTCTTAATATCTCCAGAAAGCTTCAGCGCTTGCTTCAACTGACTGAATGAACCACCTTTGCCGTACATTAGTACACCGCCGCGATACACTTTAGCGGAAATCCAAGCAATCACTAGAATTGTCGCTACTAGAATGGCAATGCCGAGAGCTGCCTCCCATGCAGGCACACCTAGCACCCCAATTCGTAAGAACATAATCATCGGTGTGAAGAATGGAATATAAGAAGTTACAACAATTACCGGTGAATCAGGGGAACCTAGTCCGTACATGGAAAGAATAAACGCAGCAACTACTAAAAAGATAACTGGACTTACAAGCTGCTGCACATCCTCCATTCTGCTTACAACCGATCCGAGACCTGCACAAATTGTTGCATACAAGAAATAGCCAAGGATAAAGAAAATCAGCGCAAACCACAGCGTAATCGGTGATGCATTGGCAATGCCTGCAAACTCAATAAAACCGCCGTCCAGCTCACTTCCTCGGACTTGGACCATCGTATAGACAGCAGCTGCTATTAATGCTACTTGTGTAAGACCAACCAATCCAATCGCTAAAATTTTGGCGAACATTTGACTGACAGGAGATGAACTGGAAATCAATATCTCCATCACTCTGGAAGATTTCTCATTACTAATATCTGTAGCAATCATCATGCCATAGATGATAACACTCATGTAAAGCCCGAAAACCAGAATGTAAACAAGACCTTGTGATCCTGCCAGCTCTTCTTCCGTTTTTGCTTCCTCATCCAGCGCTTCCCTTTCGAAAGAGACTGGTGTATAAATTTCCTGAATCGTTGCTTCATCGATACCAGCCTGCGAAGCCGCCTGTGCCACCTTCACTTGCTGCAGCTGGGACTCGATATCATCACTCACTTCGTTGGTCAGCTGCATACTATAAAAAGCAGCTTCTGGCAGATTTTGCTCCGATTGACGCAGCACGAGCAAGCCTTCATAATCTTCCTCCTCAACTGCTTGCTTTGCCGCTTCTTCTGTTCCTTCAAACAATTCAGGCTGATAACCGTCGGCAGAAGCATGCAAAGCTTCGTAAAGCTGCTCGTTCTCTGTTTCATCTATAACGGCAACAACTGGATCTTCATCGTTACCTGAAAAACGCTCTATAATGTCTGGTAAATAAAAAAGTCCGCAGATTAATAATAGAAAGATTGCACTTGTAATAATAAAGCCTTTTGCTTTTACTCTGGATAGATAGGTATGGGAAAATACAATCCAAAACTTACGCATAGGACTCCCCCGCCTTTTCAATAAAGATATCATTCAATGTAGGTTCTTCTACTTCAAACTTGCTGACAAATCCTTTATCGGTCAGCTGTTTCCATACAGTCGGCGCATCTTCTGCTGATGCAATTTGCAGCCGGCAGCCTTGCTGTGTTTCCTGGTATTTGATTACGCCTGCAGTTTCTTTTAAAAAACGCAAATCATAGTCTGCTGCAATGGTTATATTTTTCTTACGGAAAGAACGCTTGATTTCTACCAAATCACCCTCTACAACCGGTTTTCCTTGTTTCATAATACAAAGAAAACGGCATAATTCCTCTACATGCTCCATTCGATGGGAGGAAAATATAATAGAAGTTCCAGCATTCTTTAAGTCAATGACTGCTTGTTTGAGCATTTCCACATTCACAGGGTCCAGGCCAGAGAATGGCTCATCCAGTATAAGCAGCCGCGGGTTATGTAATACAGCGGATATAAATTGGATCTTCTGCTGATTTCCTTTGGACAGCTCTTCTACTTTTTTGTTTTCATACTCGGTTATGTTAAACCGTTCCAGCCATGTTTTGAGTGCTTTGACACTATCTGCTTTTGCCATGCCTCTCAGCTTAGCTAAGTAAACGAGCTGCTCTTTTACACTCAGTTTGGGATACAATCCTCTCTCTTCGGGAAGATAGCCAATCTCATCACTGTCAGCATATGTAATCTTCTTGCCACGCCAAGTTATTTCCCCATCTGTACTTTCCAATAAGTTCAGAATCATTCGGAAGGTAGTTGTTTTACCAGCTCCGTTTGATCCTAGGAAACCAAACATCTCTCCTTCTGGTATCGACAGCGTCAGCTGATCAACTGCAGTAAAACTACCAAATCTTTTTGTTACTTCTTTTAGTTGAAGCACTAACTTCACCCTTTCCTGCTTCTATCAGTAGATATACGGATAAGCCCTGGAAATGTTTCACTTTCGCACTAAAAATGACCTATGTTTTTTCCAAAATAAATTGCCATGCATTCATTCCCCACAAATTTTATAAGGATATTGTCATAAAGTTATCCAATTGTGCTAAAATTCATGTAATTGGTATATCGTGCCACAAACTTGGATAAATCTAATCCCCCAGATTTATCCTCCATACGAAAGGAGTAAACGCCTAGTGAACAGTCCAATTTAAAATTTCCCAATTCAACAAAACAACATTCCATTCAATAATTGGGGGATGAAGATGATATTGAATAAAAATTTCTCTTTCTTACTATGGGGTCAATCCATTGCTAATATTGGTGATGTATTATATATGGTTAGCGTGATAAGTTCGATTTATATGTTAACAGGTTCTGCAGCTGCATCAGCATTTGTACCATTTACCATTACTACTACTATGTTTATATCCAGTCTGTTAACACCTCTTATGGTGGGAAAGGTGAATCTTAAATGGCTGCTGACCGGATCACAGATTGGAAAAACTATTTTGCTTTTTATACTAGGTTTTCTTTTAATGGTAACCACCGCATCTAATTACTACGTCATCTTCTTACTAATAGGGCTGATTGCATTTTTGGATGGTTGCGCCAATCCGATAAGACAGACATTGATTCCGCACTATGTAAAACCAGACCAGTTAATGCAGGCAAATGGAACTGCCGAAACTGTAACACAGGCTATACAGGCAGCCATGTGGTTTGCAGGAAGTTTGTTTCTAATTGTGGTGAGTGCTCAACAGCTGGTTTGGTTCGTCGGGGCTTTGTTCATCATTTCCAGTTTCTTGCTTTGTCAGTTAGAAAGCGTTAAACACACAACAACAGCGTCTAAAGGGAAATTTGAACAAATAAAAGCAGGCTGGGTAACCTTATCTTCTACTCCAGTATTAAAAAGAATTGCTTGGATTGATTTTTTAGAAACGATTGCCGGAACCGTTTGGATAGCCGCCATTCTATATGCATTTGTCAGTGATGCACTGCATGTTGATGAAAAGTGGTGGGGATTTATCAATGGCGCATTCTTTTTAGGGTTAATCGCAGGAAGTGTATATTGCATGAAGTACGCTGCAGTGATGGAAAGAAGATTAGGAAGCTTAATTTTTACCGGTTCCTTATTAAGTGCCATCGTTACCTTACTGTTTAGCCTAAACAGTTTTCCAATCGTTTCCTTGCTGTTATCGCTTTGTGTCGGACTGTTTGGGCAAATTAAAAACATTCCGCAGCAATCTGTTATCCAAACTAGCGTTCCAAAAGAGCAGCTGTCTACGGTCTATACATCGTTAGGAGCTATTGGGACAGGAATTTTTGGAGTTGGTTCACTAGTTATGGGGTTAATGGCAGACTTGCTTGGAATTCGGGTTGTCTTCGCGATTTCCGGGATACTGCTGGCTGCAGTTAGTATAGTTGTTTTCAGAAGTAAGCATTTATTTGTGAAAAGCAAGTAAAAAAGAGTGCAGAGGAATCTATGATTCTTCTGCACTCTCTATTTTGTCAGTACTTCCTCGACGCAATTAAATCAGCCACTTGCTGTTTGTCCCCTCGATAGAGCGCATCCACAATCCTACTTCCTACTACGACACCATCACAATACTGACTAAGCTCTTTCACGTGTTCGGGTGTAGAGACTCCAAATCCGGCAAGTACCGGTGCTTTACTGATTGCCTTCAATGCTTGCAAGTGCGTGCCAATTTGATCAACAAAGCTAGCTCGCTCTCCCGTCGTGCCTGCGACTGTTACCGCGTAAAGGAAGCCTTCTGAGCGTTCGGCAAGTGCACGGATTCTTTCTGGTGTGCTCGTCAAAGCGACCAAACGAATGAGCGCGATATCATGCTTCTTCAGTGACTTCACAACAAGCCCTTCTTCTTCAAGCGGCAAATCCGGCAAAATGAGGCCGGAAATTCCTGCTGTTTCACAGGCTGATGCAAAAGCTTCTACGCCATAAGCAAAGATTGGATTCAGATACGTCATGATCACCAGAGGTACTGAGCGGTTATCTTTCTCTTTTGCGACTTCATCCAAAACAGCTTGTACAGTCGTCCCGGCTTCCAAGGCTCGGATGCCTGCAGCTTGAATGGTCGGACCGTCTGCGACAGGATCTGAAAACGGTATTCCAAGTTCAATCGCTGTTGCTCCGCTTTCTGCAAGAAAACGGATGCGTCCGTTCAGATTTTCCAAACCGCCATCACCAGCCATGATATACGGCACAAACGCTTTTTCTCCGGCTTCCTCTACCGTTTGAAATACAGTATCCAGCTTTGCTTTACTCATGCAGCTCACCTCCTGTTTCATGCGCCTCTCTAATTGTGTTCACATCTTTATCGCCGCGCCCAGACAGGCATACAACCAAAACATCATCTTTGTTCATCTTCGGCGCCAGTTTTTTGCAGTAAGCGACGGCATGCGCACTTTCCAAAGCAGGGATAATTCCTTCTGTTCTGGAAAGCAGCCGAACAGCCTCCAACGCTTCTTCATCTGTGATAGCATCATACGTAACACGTCCGGCATCTTTTAAATAACTATGTTCTGGGCCGACACCTGGGTAATCTAAACCAGCCGAGATCGAATGTGGCTCTTGTACCTGGCCGTCTTCATTTTGCAGCAGATAAGATAACGATCCATGTAAAATACCAGCTTTTCCTTCTGTAAGCGAGGCTGCGTGCATCCCGGATAATAATCCTTTACCTCCGGCTTCTATACCGTACATTTTCACATCTCGGTCCTCTACAAACGGATAAAACATACCGATGGCATTGCTTCCGCCGCCAACACAGGCAATCACTGCTTCTGGCAGCTTGCCTTCTGCTTCGATAATTTGTTTTCGTGTCTCGTCTCCAATAATACGCTGGAAGTCTCGCACAAGTTGCGGAAACGGATGCGGACCAGCCGCAGTACCAAAGATATAATGCGTATCCTCAACGTTCGCAGTCCAGTAGCGCATCGCTTCATTTACTGCATCTTTCAATGTTCCGTTGCCTTGGTCGACGGATACAACTTGGGCGCCAAGCAGCTCCATGCGGTAAACATTCAAAGCTTGGCGTCTGACATCTTCTTTTCCCATGAAAATGATGCATTCTAGTCCAAGCAAAGCACTAACGGTTGCTGTCGCCACTCCATGCTGACCAGCTCCTGTTTCCGCTACAACCTTTTTCTTCCCCATTCGCTGCGTCAGCAAAGCTTGGCCGATTGTATTGTTGATCTTATGCGCACCTGTATGGTTTAAATCTTCTCGCTTTAGATAAATTCTCGGGCCACCCAGATGCTTGGTAAGACGTTCTGCATAATAAAGTGGTGTTTCCCGTCCGACATATTGTTTTAAATAATAGCGCATTTCTTCCTGAAAACCTTCGTCCTCTTTCGCTTCTTTAAACGCTTTTTCTAGTTCCAGAATAGCTGGCATCAATGTTTCTGGTACAAAACGGCCGCCAAAGTCTCCATAGTGCCCAGTTTCTGTCGGGTATGCTTCCATGTTTTTCACTGTCCTTTCCTTGCCGCTGCAATAAATTGCTTTATTTTAAGAGAATCTTTTTGTTTGTTTGTCTCCACACCGCTGCTTACATCAACTCCAGCAGGGCTTACTTCGCTGATTGCTTGCTGTACATTGTCAGCGTGCAGCCCGCCAGCCAGGAATAGCTTCTCCCTCGGCAGCGTCTTTGAACTTGCTAGCGACCAGTCAAATGGTGTGCCATTACCGCCGCGGTAAGCTTCAGCCGGACTATCCAGCAAATAGTAATCGCAAGCATAAGCAGTGAGCCGCTTTAGGTCAGACTCTGACGAAACAGAGAAAGCTTTCATAACTGGCTTATTCAATTCTTTTACATATGCAGGTGTTTCATCCCCGTGCAGCTGAATGTAATCTAATGCAGCAGTGTCTGCAATGTTTAAGAGACTGTCGATTGGCTCGTTCACGAACACACCAACTTTTTTGACATGCGACGGCAGCTTTTTGCCAATCTGGGCTGCTTGGTCAGCCGTTACTTGTCTGGTGCTCTCGGCGAAAACAAAACCAATCATGTCAGCACCTGCTTCTGCAGCTGCCAGGCCGGCGTCAACGGACTGGATACCGCATATCTTTACAATCATCACCGCTCTGCTCCTACAGACACTTGAAGTGACTGCAATGCAGTGGCGATATCAGAAGCGCGCATAAGTGTTTCACCAACTAAAATTCCTTTTGCTCCGACTCTCGCTACACGCTCTGCATTTGCTGGTACAGCCATGCCGCTCTCACTAATCACCAGTGTGTTTGTTGTATTTATTTTCTTTATCAGCCGTTCTGTTACACCAAGATCCACCTCAAAAGTCTTAAGATTCCGATTATTGATGCCGATAATATTCGCACCAAGCGCTTGGGCTTGCTCCAGTTCTTCTTCGTTATGCACTTCTACCAGTACATCCAATTCTTTAGATTTTGCATATTGATATAAATTTTGCAAGCGGTCATTCTCAAGTGCCGCGACGATTAGCAGAATCACATCAGCACCGTAATCAGCTGCCCTGTCAATTTGTATTTCGTCTAAGATAAAGTCTTTATTTAAAACAGGCAGATCTACCGCTTCCCTCACAGCCGCTAAGTCATCCATTGTACCTTTAAAGAATGGCGTATCCGTCAATACAGACACAGCTCCTGCTCCTGCAGTTTCATAGATTCTGGCTTGGTCTGCTGGCACAACATCTGGGTTAATTACCCCTTTTGATGGAGAAGCACGCTTGATTTCAGCGATAATTTGCAGCTGTTCTTTCTGCTGAAAACGTTCGTATAAAGAGATAGGTTTACGCTGTGCCGCTGTATGTCGGTACGTTTGCTTTAGTGTTGCAACTTCCGTTCGCTTTTCCTTTAGTATTCTTTCCAAAAATGTCATGACGTCACTTCCTTTTGCTTGTAATCAATCAAGTATTGCAGCTTCGCTTTGGCTGCTCCGCTATCAATACTTTCTTGTGCCATTTTAATGCCTTTGTGAATGGAGTTTGTCTTTCCATTTGCATAGATACCGAGACCGGCGTTCAGTACAACCGTATCGCGATGGACACCTGCTTCTCCGTTCAATACGCGCAGCAAAATTTGTGCATTGTCCGCTGCATCGCCGCCCTTAATTGCCTCCAGCGGATAAACTGATAATCCAACTTCTTCAGGATGAAGTGTGAAGGCTGTCTGTTTGCCTTCTTCCAGCAGCACTAGATGATTGTCGCCTGCTAAGGAAGCTTCATCCATGTGACCTGCACCGTTTACAACGATTGCTCGCTTTCGCCCCAGCTTATGCAGCGCTTCGGCCATCATACCAAGCATATCGCGGCGGTAAATTCCGAGCAGCTGTGAATCAAGCGGCACTGGATTTGTTAGTGGGCCGATTAGATTGAAAATCGTTGGGATCCGCAGTATTTTCCGGAGCTGCATCACCTGTTTTAATCCAGGATGAACATGCGGCGCGAACAGAAATGCAATTTTATTATCTTTTAGCAAGTGTGTTGTCTCTGCTGCTGGCAAGGATAATGGCACACCGAGCTTTTCGAGAACATCGGCACTGCCGGTTCTGCTGGAGACGCTGCGGTTGCCATGCTTAGCGATGGTTATGCCGGCTCCTGCGATGACAAAAGCTGCAGTGGTGCTGATATTAAAGCTTTGCGATCCGTCTCCCCCCGTACCGCAGTTATCCATCACATCGACTGCTTGAAACGGAATGGTTTGCGCTTTCTCCCGGATGGCGGCTACCATTCCTGCTACTTCATCAGCTGTTTCTCCGCGGGTTTGCAGCATCGATAGGAATGCTCCTGCGACGGCATCTGGCATATTGCCATTCAACAATTCTCTTGATGCGTGCAATGCTTCTGCATAATTCAAGGATGCTGTATTCGTAAGCTTAGCCAATAACGGTTCCATACCTTTTCCCTTCCTTCATAAGTTCAATGTAATATTTCACAATCTCCTTACCAGCTTCGGTTCCAATTGATTCCGGATGGAACTGCAGGCCATAGACTGGATATTGGCGATGCTGGACAGCCATAATTTCCTCGTCATCTTCTGCATATGCCGTCACTTCTAATTCTTCCGGAACAGTCTGCTTATTAATGACGAGCGAATGATAACGCATGATTGGCAAGTCCTTGATAATCAGGGCTATATCATGTTCGCCTTCATAGCGCAGCGTAGATGTTTTACCATGTTTGATTTGACCTGCTCGACTGACTTCAGCTCCAAAAGCTGTTCCGATTGCCTGGTGACCAAGACAAATACCGAGAATAGGCGTCTTGCCAGCAAAGTGCTGTATTGCCTTCACGCAAATGCCTGCGTCCTCCGGTCTACCTGGTCCTGGTGACACGATGATTGCTTCTGGCTGCATGCTTTCGATGTCCTGAATGGTTAATTCATCATTGCGGACTACTGTTACCTCTTCTCCAAGCTCCGCTGTGTACTGAAATAAGTTATACGTAAAAGAATCGTAATTATCGATTAACAGAATCATGTCAAACCTACCTCCGTTAGTGATTTCGCCTTATGAAGTGTCTCGTGGTACTCTGTCTCAGGATCCGAATCATATACAAGTCCAGCACCAGCCTGCACATAAGCTTTTTTGTCTTTGACAACCATGGTCCGGATTGCCAACGCCAGATCAAGATCGCCATTCATGTTGATGTAGCCGATCGCTCCTGCATAGAGACCTCGTTTTTTCTTCTCAAATTGATTGATTAGCTGCATTGCCCGTATCTTCGGCGCTCCAGATACGGTGCCTGCCGGCAGTGCTGCTATGAGCGCATCCAATCCAGTCATTCCTTCCGCCAAGTCTCCTTGCACCTCAGATACGATGTGCATCACATGCTGATATTTTTCCACCGTCATATACTTTGTCAGTTCAATCGTACCCACTTTACATACACGTCCCAGGTCATTCCGACTCAAGTCAACGAGCATCCGATGCTCCGCCAACTCTTTTTCGTCTGCTAATAGCTCTGTTGTTAATTGCTCATCTTGTTCCGTTGTTTTGCCCCGCGGCCGTGATCCGGCAATAGGATTTGCTGTTACTATGCCCTCACTTGCTTTAATCAAGCTCTCCGGTGAAGCTCCCAGTACCGTATAGTCTTCAAAATCAAGATAAAACATATACGGAGAAGGGTTGCTCGCTCGCAGCTTTCGGTAAAAACTAAATGCATCTCCATCAAAATCTGCTGTCAGCCGCTGCGAAAGCACGATTTGAAAGACATCCCCTGCTTTGATATAAGCTTTGGCATCCTCCACCATTTTCATAAAGGCTGCCTGATCGATTTCTGGATGGAAATGGACAGCAGGTAAGCTTGCATCTGGTATATCCTGATGCGTGGTAATCTCTTTCTCCATCTCCTCCAGACGCTCTTGCAAGGCTTCTGCTGACCTATTACCAGACCCATCAACCGCCAGCAGCGTAACTTGCTCATGCTTGTGGTCGTAAACGATGATGTCTTGATAAAACATGAAATGAACTTCCGGCATGCCGATTGGGTCTGCTGGCACCTCTCCAAGTGCTTCATATTGCCGAATCGTATCATAAGCCATGTAGCCGACCGCTCCGCCATAGAAAGGAAAATCAAGCGGCAGCTGCACGCCGCTTATATGCTGCTTCAAAACTTCCAGCGGCTTTTCCTCTAACCTTTCTTCCTGCCCTTTTTCGAAAACTATTGTTTGCTGCCCAGTTCCTGTCAATTCCTTATATGGATTAGCACCAATGATGGAGTAGCGTCCTTTCCCTGTATGATGTACCGAGCTTTCCAGCAAGAACTTTTTTTGCCCATGTAATCGTTTATATATGATGACTGGTGTCAGTGTATCTCCGTTCAGCTGCTTCTTTTCAAAATTTATCGTTTGCGTAACATTCATTCTTCTCGCTCCTTTGCTTTTGGTAATAAAAAAACCGTCCCCTATGCACATGATTTGGTCATGTGCATAGGGGACGGTTCTTCACCGCGGTGCCACCTCTATTGAAAGCTTTCACTTTCCGCTCATTCGGATACGCAGCGCTTGCTTAATATCCTATCCCGGTAACGGGGGAAACCGGATTCCCCTACTTGCATTCAAGGAATCTCTCTGAAGCCCATTCCATGCTGCTGATTTGACCGGAATCCCACCATCACCGGCTCTCTGTACAAATCCTGCAGCATGTACTCCTCTTCGTCAACGATTTTGTGTATAAAAAAAGGGCAATCTCTCCAATAAAGGACGAGATTACCCGTGGTACCACCTTTGTTAGCCAGCGAACTAGCTCACTTTACTCCTTTTATCGGGGGAGATGCCGCCACAGCCTACTATCTATTTCAGCCATGGTGCTCAGAAGTCCATTCACTCATGCATCACACCGGTTCCCACCAGCCACCGGCTCTCTAAAAGTGATCACATCAGCTACTACTCTTCGTCATCGCTACCGTATCTGTTTTGCTTGGATTCATTGTAGACCCCTTGTAAACACATGTCAAGAGGTTTCTTTTCAAGCATCCTGTAAATCTGGTTTGCCGTTGTCACCAAAGACTAGCTGTTTTCGAGGCAAGCGCTGTTTTGTTTCTTTTTCAATTTGCTTAATTTGATGATGGTCACGCGGTGTTACAAACGCGACCGTCAAGCCTGTACTTCCTGCTCTGCCGGTACGTCCAATGCGGTGAATATAGCTTTCTGTATCCTCCGGCAAGTCATAGTTAAATACATGCGTGACACCTTCCACATCTAATCCGCGAGCTGCTACATCTGTTGCAACGAGGAACTGGGTTTTGTACTCACGGAAATTTTTCATTGCTCTTTCCCGTTTTGCTTGTGAAAGATCGCCATGCAACTCGTCCGATTCGAGACCTAGTCCACGCAAATAGCCATGCAGCTCAGATGCACGTCTTTTTGTTCGGCAGAAGATAATTGCGGCAAATGGCCGATACATTTGCAATAGTGTTTTAAGTGTATTGCGCTTTTCTCTATCTGACATTTCCAGCACAATCTGTTTAATTTCCTGTAATGTGACATTGTTTGTTTCGATAGTGATTTCCTTCGGGCGCTGCATTTGCGTACCTGCCAGCTGACGGATTTCTTTTGGCATCGTCGCAGAGAACAATAACGTCTGTTTTGTCTTAGGCAAAGCATTCGCTACATCTTTTACATCATGCCAAAATCCCATATGAAGCATCTGATCTGCTTCATCCAAAACAAAGGTACGAACATGCGCCAAATCAACTGTGCCGCGTCGCATGTGATCCAGAAGCCGCCCCGGAGTTGCCACAACGATATCTATTCTTCCTTCCAATCGCTTCAGCTGCTTCACAATATCTTGTCCCCCGTAAACAGCGAGGATGCCTATTTCTTCTTCTGGATGAACCAGCTTGGCAAGTTCATCGTAAATTTGAATCGCCAATTCTCTCGTCGGGCTAAGAATAAGCGCTTGTATTCCTTTACTCTGTGCATCAAGCATTTCAAGTATTGGCAGCAAGAAAGCAAGCGTCTTGCCGGTACCTGTTTGTGCTTTCGCAATCACATCTTTTCCAGCCAAAATCTCCGGTATAGCTTGCTGCTGGACAGGAGTCGGTTCTGATATCCCTGATTTATGTAACAGTTCTAATCTGCTGTCTTGTAAGTTTAAATCGCTGAAATGATTCATTCTATTCCTTCTTTCATACATTTTCCAGTATTATTATGTGAAGTTATTCTAGATGTACCCGCAAAAAGTTTGTAAGATATCAGTATACACGTAATAAGGGGGAAATTATATGCATAAATGGCTGATCGGCATCTTCGTTCTGCTGATCATTAGTTTCAGCATCATCGGTTTGCAAGATGAAGGACAAATGAAGCAAACAAATGAGACGAGAAAATCGTCAGTAAATTTAAAATAATTAGCGTTTATCCTGCACCCCAGCGGGTAAAATATAATATATAAATAAAAAACAGGCAGAGCAAACCGCCATTTGCTCTACCTGCTGCATCTATTTGTATTAGTCTAGAACCTTTACAGTTACAGATTTACGTCCCCAGCTAAGCGCTGTGCCTTTGTCAGGTACGTGTACATCAATCTTGTTACCTTTAATCGCACCGCCAGTATCGCCAGCGACTGCTTCTCCATAGCCCTCAACCCATACGCGAGATCCTAGAGGAATAACACTTGGATCTACGGCAATGACTTTAGCATCTGGATTTGCATTCAAATCAATACCAGTAGCTGTTACACCAGAACAACCATTACATTGTCCAGTATATGCTGTTGCTGATACTGTCAATTCTTTTGTAGCTTCTTGGTTTGTGCTTGCAGCTGCTGTTTCTTCTTTGGCAGGAGCTGCTTCTTGTTTAGACTCCTGTTGTGCTGGCGCTTCTTGTTTAGGCTCTGTTTCTTGTTTTGGAGCTTCTTGCTTCGGTGCTGCTTCTTGTGCTGGAGCTTCCTGTTTCGGAGCTTCCGCTTTAGCCGCTTCTTGTTTCACTGGTGCTGCCGCTGCTGTTTCGCTGCCAGTCACTGCAAGTTGCTGACCTATTACAATCAAATCGGAATTCAGGCTGTTCCATGCTTTAATGTCGCCAACCGATACGTTGAACTTCCCTGCGATCTTAGATATAGTATCGCCTTTTACTACTGTATATGAATCTGTTGTGTTTGTTGTTTCTTTATCTATATTTAACTTTTGATTAGGAAGAATTAGGTCAGAATCAAGTTGGTTAAGCTCTTTAAGCTGATCAACACTTACTTCGTATTTGTGCGCGATATCCCAAAGGGTATCCCCTGTTTGAACGTTATATTCAGCAGCTGATGCTGTTGTACTGAATGCCCCCGCGACCACTAGTCCTGTAGCTAAAGATACGACTGTTTTTTTCATACGTCGTCTACCTCCTTAAATTTCTAACAAGACTTATGCTATCACATGGGCTTAACCCAGTGGGTTACAAGAAGTTTAAGGTTATATTACAGCATCTCTTCTCCGCAATATTGATGTTACATTGTAACCTTTTCGTAATAAACGGAAGCATAACCAAGCTTTATCAGGTATTTTTGTAATAAAAACCCGCGTTTTTGACCTAAAAAATGGAATATAAAAAAGTGCATTTTTTTATTGACTAGGCTTAATTTTGTTTTTATCGCATCATTTTCTGTCGTTTTTCCAGTGTTTTTAGGACAAATGTTACAAAAGACAACTCCTAAATACCTTTATTTCCCAAATTCAAACGAAAAACAGGAGCTAATACCCCTGCTTCTCACTTTTGAACTTGCCAATTATGGTTGCAAGTTGCTTCAATTACTTCTCGTTGGCTAATATAATCCGCGATCAATTCTGTCATGTCCGTTGTAATCTCACGGACCACCGGTTTACCTTTGAACATGACATAATCTCCCCCGCCAGCTGCCCGATAATTATTCATCACTACATGATATGACTCATCTGCCGAAACAGGCTTCCCTTTTATCGACAACTCTTGAACCCTGTCTCCGATCTCTCGGCTAATATCCAATGTGTAATCGATACCTTCCCACATATCGTAATTATAATGCTGCGGTTTTGGTTCCAGAAAGGACTGGCTGACCTCAAGCTCTGCATCTTCATTTAAGGAGAAATAAGTTGCTGATAGTTCGAGTGCCTGTTTCATATCAGCGCCTGTAATCTCTATAACCTTTAATGTGTTTGGATAAATATAGTTAGAAACAATATCCCGCATCGTAATGTTTTCCGGGAAACCCGGAGAAGCATTGTGGAACAAGGCGGTACTGGATATATCTACAGCAGCTGCATCCATTTGTACTTTGTTAATAAATTCAATGAAAGCTGTCTCCTTCAATCTCGTTTCAAAAGCATCATGGATGATCATATCGCCATCAATTTTTCCGATTGGCTGATCAAGCCATTCCTGTGTTTCCTTTTCATAGGAAGAAACTAGGGTCAAAAGCCGTTCATCCGGGTCAATGTCGTTTGTAATAGGATGTATTTTTGATTCTGTTGTGACGCTTTTCTTCTTATTATGCAGCTGCTCAACATCAATGGTAACTTCACCAAGAAATGCACCAGTAGAACCTGGCTGTATCACTGTGACTCCATTTACCTTTTCCGCTAGTGTTCGATGCTGATGTCCTGTTACCAAAACATCAATTCCTTCTATAGAATGGCACATCTCATAGCCCACGTTTTCCCCAGTAAGAGATTCAGTTGGACTGCCTGTCTCCAAATCACGTTCGAAACCACCGTGATAAGCAACGACAAGTACATCCGGCTGTTCTTCGTCTCGGACTTTCTTTACCCATCTTCTTGTCGATTCCAGCACATGCTCAAAGGCCAGACCTTCAATATGATTGGGATCTTCCCAGTTTGGAATGAAATGCGTGGTAACACCAACGATAGCTAGTTTTACTCCATCTACCATTTGAATTTTGTATGGCTTTCCAAAGACAGGTTCCTTCTTTGTCTCATCCAATATGTTACCGCAAAGATACGGAAAATCAGCTGATTGGATAGCCGCCTGCAAGTAAGATATGCCGTAATTGAACTCATGATTTCCGATTACGGCAGCATCATATTGCAATTCATTCATGCAGCGGATCATTGGATTATCTTTGGGTGCCCCGTATTTTGCATGATGATATGTCAGTGGTGTTCCTTGTATCATATCGCCATTATCAAGAAGCAGAACATGTTCTTTATTCTGCCGTATCTGTTTGATTAGATTAGCCACACGTGCCAATCCAAGCGGCGCCGGTTCTCTATCACGATAGGTAGTCGGAAAGATATTACCATGTACATCACTCGTTACAAGCAAGGTAATATTTGTCGTTTTTTCGCTCATTCAGGCCATTCCTCCTGCATCGTTTTCTGAATTAAAACAGTATTTGCTATTATCTATCATAACATGCTAAATCTATCTTTACATTCTTATTACAGTAAGTTAACATAAACTGGAACAAGACGTGATATAGTTGTTCATGCAGTGCAAATTAAACAAACTTTGGGGGTATATCATGTTTAAGAAAATTGCAGGTGTTGGCGCAACTCTATTTCTAGCAGCAGGCTTGCTTAGTGCATGCGGATCGGATGATTCTAGTGCAGAAGGCAGCGGAAGCGACAGTAAAAATAACGAAGACCTAAAAGAACTTCGCGTACAATTTGTTCCTTCTCAGAACGCAGAGACTTTGGAAGCAAAAGCAGAGCCGCTTGAAGGACTTCTTAAGGAAGAGCTTGGTATTCCAGTTGATGTAAGTGTATCTACTAACTACAATACAATCGTTGAAGCAATGGCTTCTGATCAAGTAGACGTTGGTTTCCTTCCGCCTACAGCATACGCTTTGGCGCATGATAAAGGTGCAGCTGATGTCATTTTACAGTCTCAGCGTTATGGCGTTAATCCGGAAGACGGTTCTCCAACTGATGAACTAGTAGACTTTTATCTAGCACAGTTTGTCGTGAAGAAGGATTCCGACATTGAATCTCTTGAAGATCTTAAAGGTAAGAGCATCGCTGTACAGGATGTAACTTCATCTGCAGGCTATGTGTGGCCGGCTGGTGCACTTGATGACGCTGGTTTGGACATCCAGTCTGACTTGACTCCTACTATTGTTAAAGGCCACGATGCCGGTATCGTCAGCGTATTGAATGGCGATACAGATGCAGCTGTTACTTTCCAGGATGCACGTAACGTTGTTAAAGGTGACTATCCGAGCGTATTCGAAGATACAAAAGTTATTGCAACTACAGAAAAGATTCCAAATGATACAATTGCTGTTACTCCGGATATGAGTGACGAGTGGAAAGAAAAAATCACCGATGCTTTCATCAACATCGGTAAAGATCCGGAAGGTTTGGAAATCATCCGTGAAGTTTACTCACACGAAGGTTATGTAGAGTCTGAAGACAGCAACTTTGATATCGTACGTGACTATCAAAAATTCGCAGAACAATAATCCAGTTTCTTTCATAGTTTATCAATCAATCCAGCCAGCCTGAGATTTTCCTTAGACTGGCTGGGCTTTTGTCTGTATGTATATTTTTTCCGAACAGTATTCTTTATTATCTTTAACTATTAAACTACATAAAAAGGTTGGTATAGAAAGTGATAGAATTTCGCAATGTTTCGAAAACATATCCTAATGGCGTCAAAGGTTTAAAGAACATCAACTTAACTATCGAAAAAGGCGAGTTTATTGTCATTGTCGGTCTTTCTGGAGCTGGTAAGTCCACTTTGCTGCGCTCGATTAATAGATTACACGAAATCTCTGAAGGGGAAATTATGATTGATAATGCCTCCATCACCGCAGCGAAAGGTAAAAATCTGCGCATGATCAGACGAGATATCGGCATGATTTTCCAAAGTTTCAACCTTGTAAAGCGGTCTTCTGTCCTGCGGAATGTACTTTCAGGGCGCGTTGCCTACCATTCCACCTTACGAACTATTTTCGGATTATTCCCTAAACAAGATGTAAATCTAGCTCTTAATGCGTTAGATCGAGTTAACATAGCGGATAAGGCTTATACGCGTTCTGACCAGCTATCGGGTGGACAGCAGCAGCGCGTTTCCATTGCCCGCGCGTTAGCGCAAGAAGCGAAAATTATTCTTGCCGATGAACCAGTAGCCTCTCTTGATCCACTGACTACTAAACAAGTAATGGATGACCTGAAAAAAATCAATCAGGAGCTTGGCATCACCACCGTAGTTAACCTCCACTTCATTGATATTGCACGTCAGTATGCAACACGTATTATTGGATTAAATGCTGGAGAAGTCGTGTTTGATGGTCCTGTCGAAGAAGCTACTGATGAGAAATTCAGAGAGATTTACGGACAGCAGCTGGAGGAAGAACAGAAGCGCGGGATTGGAGCTGGAGCGGAATGAGCCAGAGCCAGACTCCGAAAAAGACGGTTCCGAGACCCCCCTCTAAGCTGAAGCATTACCTAACGGCAGCAATTATCCTTATTCTGCTTGTACTCAGTTATCAGCGAACAGGCTCAAGTATTATGGATTTATTCAACAACCGTGATCAGATGGGCAGCCTTATTGTCGACATGTTCCCGCCAGATTGGGCTTATTTTAAGGATATTATCGAGCCAATGCTGGAAACAATTCGCATGGCTGTCATCGGCACGACGTTCGGTGCCATTATTTCCATTCCTGTTATTCTGCTATGTGCGAATAATGTTAACCGTATCCCGTGGATTTCGTATCCAGCTCGCTTTGTACTGAACTTAATTCGTACAATTCCGGAATTGCTACTGGCGGCAATCTTTGTAGCAATTTTCGGTTTAGGTATGATTCCAGGTATTTTCGCTTTAACCATTTTCTCTGTCGGTATTATTGCCAAACTAACTTATGAATCAGTCGAAGGGATTGATAAAGGTCCATTAGAAGCGATGACTGCAGTTGGTGCTAACAAGTTTCAATGGATTGCCTTTTCTATCATTCCACAGGCCGCTGCTTATTTTGTCTCCTATGTGCTTTATACATTTGAGGTGAATATTCGAGCTGCTGCTATACTAGGTCTTGTAGGAGCCGGCGGTATTGGGCTGTATTACGACAGCAACCTTGGCTTCTTTAATTATCCGCGAGTTAATACGTTAATTATCGCAACACTTGTGGTTGTGTTAATCATTGACTTTGTGAGTAATAAACTTCGGGAGAAATTACTATGAGCCAACTTTCCACACAAACTGTCGCTAAACCAACAGGTCGCGGTAAACGCATGTTCAATCGTGTGTTAATTTTAGTTATTCTAGCTGCAATTTATATTTGGGCTTTTGCGGGTGTCGAAACGTTCGAAATCAAAGAAACTGCCGGACAGATATCAAAAGCCATTTTAAACGGAATTATCCAGCCTGACTGGGATTTTGTTCCGGGTGCCGAGGGACTGATTTACGGCCTGATCGATACACTGGCCATCTCTATTCTTGGAACGTTTATTTCGGCTGTTCTTACCATCCCGTTTGGCTTCTGGGCTGCAACTCGCCGCGATAAATCAGGATTTTTCGTTACGGGTATTGGTCGGTTTGTTCTTAGTTTCATTCGCGTTTTCCCAGAAGTTGTCCTGGCAATTATCTTCATTAAAGCTGTTGGACCAGGTTCCTTTGCAGGAGTGCTAGCTTTAGGGCTTCATTCTATTGGAATGCTTGGCAAGTTATTTGCTGAGGAAGTAGAAGCAATCGACCATGGACCAAAAGAAGCATTGATTGCTACCGGAGCTAACCGTCTTCAAGTGCTTGTCTACTCTGTTTTGCCACAAGTACTGCCTGGCTTCATTTCTTATACGCTTTATCGTTTTGAACTGAACGTCAGGGGAGCATCCATTTTAGGTATCATTGGTGCTGGTGGTATCGGTGCACCGCTTATCTTTGCACTGCAATCTCGAAACTGGCCGCGAGTCGGGGTTATCTTACTCGGTATCATTCTGCTCGTATCCTTAATTGACTTAATCTCCGGATACTTCCGGAAGAAAATCGTCTAAATAAAAACAGCGATTCTGCTCTCTCGCAGAATCGCTGTTTTTATTTCAAGATCGTTATCCGGTCACTAGCAGGAATTCTCCGCTTCGCTTTCGGCTCTTTTCCAATATACCCAACTTGCAGAAGCGCAATATTTCGCTCCCCTGGCTGAATTTGCAATAGCTCTCTCGCTTCCAGGTTTTCAAGTAAAGCATTCGTCTTCCAAATCGTTCCGATACCCTTCTCCCAAGCAAGTAAACTAAAGTTTTGTATTACCATGCTGGCAGAAGCATAATCTTCTTCCCGGAATTTCATTTGCGGATGTTCTTCTACCACCACTGCAATCCAAAGCGGTACTTCTGTAATCTTGTTCTTCAATGCTTCCGCCTTCTTTTCCTTCTCTTCCGGCGTTGCAGCAGCCTTTGCTCCTGTTTTTCCATGAAGCTCGCCAAGCTGCTTCTTCGTTTCTCCATCGATCAGGATAAAGCGCCACGGCTGTGTCATCTTATGGTTTGGAACCCATACAGCAATATCTAGTAATGCTTGAATTTCCTCAAATGAAATATTTTTACTAGTATCATAATTTGTAATTGATCTTCTGTTTTTAATCAACTGCTCTAATTGCATTTGATGTCCTCCCCTTTTTTATACCGATCTTTTAATTGAAAATCATTATCATTATCATAGCCGACTATTCAGCACTATGTCAACGCAGGGACAACTTGGAAATAATCTTACTTTTTTATGAAGTTTCCTTGATAACGCTTGAATAGCTTTCTGATTTGTGACAATATAGTTAATAACGATTCTCATTCTCATACAAAAGAGAAGACGAAAGGGGTACACCGGTAATGGGACGTTTGCAAACGGAATTACTTGAAGTAGCCTATGGAGATAAATCAATCGTAAAAGATTTGACAATAGAAATACCAAAAGGAAAAATTACAGCTTTAGTCGGAGCAAACGGTTCTGGCAAGTCTACTATACTTAAAACAATGGCGCGTGTTATGAAGCCGAAAAATGGCATGGTCCTATTGGACGGAAAAAGCATTCATAAGCAATCAACGAAGGCTGTCGCGAAACAGCTTGCGATTTTGCCGCAAAATCCTGTAGCACCAGAAGGTTTGACAGTCTCAGAACTGGTCGCTTATGGCCGCTATCCGCACCAGAAAGGCTTTGGCACACTTACTCCTTATGATAAGGAAGTAATTGCATGGGCAATTGAAGTAACTGGTATGACAGATTTTGAACAGCGTGCGGTCGATCAGCTTTCGGGCGGACAGCGTCAGCGTGCTTGGATTGCAATGGCATTGGCTCAGGAAACAGAGACGCTCTTCCTTGATGAGCCAACAACTTTCCTAGATATGGCACATCAGCTGGAAGTGCTTATGCTGCTTCAAAAACTGAACCGTGAGGAAAGTCGCACCATCGTAATGGTCGTCCACGATTTGAATCATGCTACTCGTTATGCTGACCATATGATTGCTATTAGAAAAGGCCGCGTCATTTGTGAAGGCTCCCCTGCTGATACTGTAACAGCGGACAACTTACGTGAAGTGTTTAACATTGAAGCAGATGTTATTCTTGATCCTCGTACTGGCGTTCCGCTTTGCTTGCCATATAATATTCTTGGAAGTGCTTCTCTCTCAGAGGAACATATGATGGAGAAAACACTCGCATAAGAAAACGCTTTGCAGACAGACAATCTGCAAAGCGTTTTTTTATTGCAATTCTCTCGTTGCCCGAATAAAGGCAATTGTCCCAATCCGTTCCTGTTCTGTCAATTCTGTTTGATCAACAGATAACTGTACATTCCCTGCATTAGTTATTTCTATCGTAGTATTGAAAGAACGTCCAAGTAATTCATCACACGTTGTTTCAAACAAATCTGCCAGCATTAGCAACGCTTCGAAGGATGGACGCCGATACCCAGATTCGTAGCCCGCATACGTACTTTTAGCAATACCAAGACGATCAGCAGTATACTGCAGTGACCAATTCTTTTTCTTCCTCAATTCTGATAACCTATCCAGATTCATCTTACACGTCCTCCGCTCTTTTTACTTCCTATCATTATAGCATAAAATAAACCATGCTGTACGCGAAGTGAATAATACTGCATTGCTTATCGCTTACATTTTCTCTATAATAAGATGGAAGGTACGCAATATGCGAATAACTACTTAACACTAGATAGATAGAAGAGGTGCAGGGAATGAAAAAGCTATTAATGATAACTACCGGGGGCACCATTGCGTCAGTTGAGGGCGAACACGGTCTGGCACCAGCTGTTAATGCCAATGAATTGTTGAATTATGTTTCTGATATGAACAATGGCTATACAATGGAAACACTTTCACTCATGAATTTGGACAGCACCAATATGCAGCCTGAAGATTGGGTTACAATGGCGGAAGCAGTCCAGCATCATTATGATGCGTACGATGGATTTGTCATTACCCACGGGACCGATACAATGGCTTATACAGCTGCAGCACTGTCTTATATGCTGCAAAATGCCAGCAAGCCAATTGTCATTACCGGCTCACAAATTCCGATTACCTTTCAGAAGACAGATGCCAAACGAAATATTACGGATGCTATTCGTTTTGCTTGTGAGGAGATTGGCGGCGTATATGTTGTATTTGACGGTCGCGTCATACAAGGCACAAGAGCGATTAAATTGCGCACAAAGAGCTATGATGCATTTGAGAGCATCAATTATCCATACATTGCGTTCATCCATGAAGACAGAATCGAATATAACAAAAAAATTCAATCACAAATTGATTCGTTTACCGTTGATACTTCCCTCTGTACTGATGTACTCTTATTAAGGCTATATCCGGGGCTCAAGCCCGAAGTATTTGATGTATTAGCAAACATGTACAAAGGCGTCGTAATTGAGAGCTATGGCAGCGGCGGTATTCCATTTGAAAGACGTGACCTTCTGCAGAAAATTAATGAATTGGTGGAAAAAGGTGTTGTTGTCGTTATTACAACACAGTGCTTGGAAGAAGGCGAAGACATGACGATTTACGAAGTTGGGCGCCGCATCAACCAAGAACTGATCACCCGTTCCAGTAATATGAACACAGAAGCGATTGTTCCTAAGCTCATGTGGGCGCTAGGCAGGTCCGCTGAGCCAAAGGAAGTCAAACGTATGATGGAAACACCAATAGCTGATGATATTACCATATGGCCCTCTTAAATAAATGAAAAGGAAGGTTCAGGTCATGGCAGACTTACAAGAAAATTATCGGACAGAGAAAGACTTTCTAGGAGAGAAACAAATTCAAAAAAATGCTTATTACGGCATCCAGACGCTGCGTGCGTCAGAAAACTTCCCAATTACGGGGTATCGTATCCACGAAGAAATGATTAAGGCACTTGGTATAGTAAAAAAATCTGCTGCACTTGCGAACATGGATGTAAAACGATTGTATGAAGGATTAGGAAACGCTATCGTGCAAGCAGCAGATGAAGTAATCGATGGACAGTGGCATGACCAATTCATCGTCGATCCAATCCAAGGCGGTGCTGGTACATCCATTAATATGAATGCGAATGAAGTAATCACCAACCGCGCACTCGAAATTCTTGGACATGAAAAAGGCAATTACCAGCAGTTAAGCCCGAATACACATGTAAATATGTCTCAATCAACAAATGATGTATTTCCAACAGCAATCCACATCTCAACATTGAACATGCTGGAGAAATTGCTGGAAACAATGGAATATATGCACGGTGAGTTCAAGAAAAAAGCTGCAGCATTCGATTCTGTCATCAAAATGGGCCGTACGCATTTGCAGGATGCGGTGCCGATTCGGTTAGGACAAGAATTCGAAGCATACAGCCGTGTACTGGAAAGAGATATAAAGCGTATCAAACAATCCCGCCAGCACTTATATGAAGTGAATATGGGCGCTACTGCAGTAGGTACTGGATTAAATGCAAACCCGAAATACATCGAGCGTGTAACAGAGCACTTAGCTGAAATTAGCGGACTTCCACTCGTTTCGGCAGTTCATCTTGTTGATGCTACGCAAAACACAGACGCTTATACGGAAGTTTCCGCCACGCTGAAAGTATGTATGATGAATATGTCCAAGATTGCCAATGACCTGCGTTTAATGGCTTCCGGTCCAAGAGCAGGTTTGAATGAAATCAACTTGCCAGCAAGACAGCCGGGCTCCTCTATCATGCCAGGTAAAGTAAATCCAGTTATGGCCGAAATGATTAACCAGATCGCCTTCCAAGTCATCGGGAATGATAATACAATCTGCTTAGCTTCTGAAGCAGGACAGCTGGAATTGAATGTGATGGAGCCAGTGCTTGTCTTCAACTTGCTGCAGTCAATCAGCATCATGAATAATGGCTTCCGTTCGTTCACTGATAACTGTTTGATTGGTATTGAAGCAAATGAGGATTTGATGAAAGAATATGTGGATAAAAGTGTTGGCTTGCTAACTGCAGTAAACCCGCATTTAGGTTATGAAGTTGCAGCGCGCATTGCTCGCGAAGCAATTCTTACTGGAAAATCTATCCGTGAACTTTGCTTACAATACGACGTGTTATCCGAAGAAGAGTTAGATGTTATCTTAAATCCATACGAAATGACTAAACCAGGTATTGCGGGCGAGGAACTTTTTGATAGATAATAGACAAATGCGCGTGTATTTCGATTTAAAAAATCGGAAGCACTTGCGCATGTCTTTTCCGCTTCTGATTGTAAGCGGTTAACACATCTTTGAGGAGGACTGGAAGTGAAAGAAGCAAGATTACCAACAATAACAGAGATTATTATCATACTAGGAATCTTTCTAGCACTCGTTTTGTCATTTACAGTCTATCTTGACTTGCCGATTCAACTGGCGCTTTTCATATCCTGGTTTGTCGTCATTATACTTGGCATACGTCTCGGACATGCATTCCAAGATTTGCAGAAGTCTATTATTAACGGTATATCGAATGGTCTCGAGGCTGTACTGATCCTCGTTTCGGTTGGAACGCTGATTGGGACATGGATTGCCGGCGGCGTCGTCCCTACCATCATCTATTATGGACTGGAGTTTATTCATCCGAGTATCTTTTTGCTTGCCACGCTGATTATCTGTTCGGTAATGTCCATTGCTACCGGAACTTCATGGGGTACAGCTGGTACAGCTGGTATCGCCATGATGGCAATCGGAGAAGGATTAGGTATGCCGCTGCCGCTTGTTGCGGGTGCTGTTCTTTCCGGAGCGTACTTCGGGGATAAACTGTCTCCGTTATCTGATAGTACGGTGCTGTCTTCCTCGCTCTCCAAGGTTGACGTACTCGAGCACGTTCGCGCGATGCTGTTCCTTTCTGTACCAGCTTTCGTCATTTCGGCCATTTTATTTACCGTTGCCGGATTCTTATATGGGGGCGACGATATTGACCAAGCGCGTGTTGAGTCTTTGAAAGGAGCATTACAAGACAACTTCGACATCGGAATCATCATGCTGATTCCAGCACTGTTTGTCCTCGTACTGCTTGCGCTGAAGAAGCCGTCCATGCCCGTTATCGTGGCGGGGGCACTGCTTGGTGCTATCTGGGCTTCCATATTCCAAGGTATGGACTTTCCTGCGGCTCTTCAGACAGCCTACAATGGCTTCTCGATCGAAACAGGTGTCAACTTCATTGATGGCATTCTGAATCGAGGCGGTGTATTGGGTATGCTCGATACATTAATGGTCATTGTTTTCGGTCTCGGTTTTGGCGGTTTACTTGAAAAGCTTGGCGTATTGCAAGTAATTGTTTCTACATTTGAAAGTAAGCTTGTATCTGCAGGTAACACGACTGTAGCAACCTTGATTGTTGCTTTCCTCGGGAACGTCCTTGGCTGTGCCATGTATGTTGCTTTGATACTAACTCCGAAAATGATGGAAAAAACATATGACCGGCAGCACCTTGATCGCCGCGTTCTATCTCGTAACACAGAAGTTGGCGGTACGTTAACTTCTGGGATGGTGCCTTGGACGGATAACGGTATTTATATGGCCGGCATCCTTGGCGTTTCCACATTCTCTTATTTGCCTTTCATGTGGTTAAGCTTTGTCGCAATTGCATTAGCCATTATTTATGGCTATACAGGTAAGTTCATTTGGTATACAAACGGAGAAAATGCACAGAAAAGCTAAAAAACACCTTCAAGCAATGATTGCTTGAAGGTGTTTTTCATTACCAGCGCCAAAACAGGTTCTTTACCCAGTTCCATACTTTATCAACAATTCCTTTAACCAGGTCCGCAATTGGATGGTTTGGCTGCTCATCCTCTTCTGGCTCATCAGGATCTGCTGGAGGATCTTCTGGATTGGTTGGCGGATCTGTCGGTGTATCACCGCTCACTTCCGAAATGCGGCCTTCCGCTTCATAAGCAATCGGCTCCATATTGAAACTTCTTACAAATGACACGGTCGCTTCCAAATCTTCTGGCCCCATTACCGGATTACGGCCAAGCTCACTGATTGGGCGGTATTTATCGCCTAGTGACGTGCCCATAAAGTTATTGACTGTCAGTGTATACACTTCTTCTTCATTGATAGGCGCACCGTCAGGCAGCTTGATATCGACAACCTGATTCGTTTCTCCATTCCATGTATAACTGAAACCGCTAATACTGTAATCTGGACCGTATGACGTTATTTGTGCATTTAAAATCGTTTTTAGATCTGCTCCATCAATTTCAAATGTCATAAGCGTATTATTGAATGGCTGGATATTAAACAGTTCGCCCCAAGTAATTTCACCTTCGAGCAAGTCATCTCTTATTCCGCCGCCATTCATCATAGCAAAATCACTGTTCATTGCTTCGTTCATGCCATCAGCAATCAAGTTGCCAAGTGCATTATCCCCTACTTCACCTTTGACTGCATAGCCGCCAGTCATGGTACGATCCGCCACACCTACAACTTCATTCATAATTGGCGCTACTTCTTCGGCATATTTAGCCAAGATAGATCCTACAGCCGGGTCAGGTGTATGTTCAGCTTGGTTTACCCAAACAATCTCTGCCTGCTTCGAAACGATATCTCCTGTTGTACGGTCAATTTCCAAATCGACATCAGAAAACGCTTTTCCGTATTCAGAAGCTTGAACGATCAGTTTGTTATCAACCGTTGCATTCACAACTGCATGATTATGGGCAGCAAAGATAACATCAACTTCATCATCCACTGCATTTGCCATATCAGCAGCATCACCTGTTGCACTGTCACCACTCTGGGTGGCCGGCATATGCGCCAGTACAACAATCGCTTTCACGCCTTGTGCTTTTAGTTCAGCAGTCGCTTTGTTCACCGCTTCTGTTTCATCCGTAATCGTAATATCCTGAATTCCTTCTGGCATTACCATACCGAGTGATGCTGTCGTATTGACCCCGATAAAGCCTATCTTCTCACCATCTACTTCTTGGACACTGTAAGGAGGCAGAATCGTTTCCCCACTGTCTTTATCCACACAGTTTGCACATAGTGTTGCAAAATCTGTTCCATCATAACCTGGTGTCCCATTCGGGTGCTCCCCGCCATCAATGATTCGAAGCAATTCATCTGTTCCTTCATCCAGCTCATGGTTGCCGATAGTTCCGACATCAAAGCCCATCGCTTCCATAATCTCAATTGTTGGTTCATCCTGTAACAATGCTGATACCGGTGAGCTGCCGCCGATCATGTCTCCTGCATGAACGAGCAAGCTATTCGGATTTTCTGCTTCTCGCGCTTTTATTGCCGAAGCTGTATAATCCATTCGCCCAAATGTTCCGTCTGTCACCTTATCATCATTCATATCCAATCCGTATTGCTGATCAATTTTACCGTGCAGGTCGTTCATGCCAAGCAGCTGGACAGCCAAATTATCACTTTCTGCTGGCGGTTCTGTTCCATCTGCTGATGTGAAGCCTGCCTCAATGGCATCTTGCTCTGTCCAGAAGAAAATACGTTTTTCTACCGGAACCGATTCCCATTGTTCTGGAGTTACATATTCATGCGTATCGGAATTGCCAACGTATTTATCAAGTCCGCCGCCATCATATCGTGCACGGAACTCGAACGGCAGCTCTTCTAGCGGTGATTCTGGATTCCAAATGCCTTTTTCTTGTGCTTTTGCTTGCGCGACAGCTTGCTGGAAGCTGGCATATTCATCCGGACTGCCAATTGGTGAAATGAAATACGTAACTGCAAAGCCTTCTTTCACCAATTCCAGATTCATATTTTCGCCATCAGCTGTAATAACTTGTGCTAGCAGGCGGCCGTAGTTATCAGTTGGCTCTTCGCCCACTTTAAGTGTAATTTCTTCCCCTGCTGACAGCTTAGATTTCAGGAAATTAGAAGCTGCTTTCCCGTGATCCAGCTGATTTTGATCCAATTCATTTTTGACAGAATGGAATGTTTCCGGTGTATCCGCATTTACGAAGCGGACACGGTCAGACCCCAACACAGGCTCCTGCAAACGAATCGTATCCCCATCTGTAACTGATTCTACAACAGCTTGGTACGTACCAGCTGTTTCTGGCGCTTCTGGCTGTTCTGCAGCCAACTGGAAGTCCTCAGCTTTGCGCGGCAGAATTTGATAGCTGTCATATTGACTTAGAATACCAGTAACGGTATACCACTTTCCTTCTTCCACAGTACTAGTATCTAACGCAGATTCCATTACGCGAACTGTAATAGATTCATAGTTTTCATTCAAGAACTTCATATTGTATCCGCCGCCAGCTGGGCTTTCAGGAATATCCTTGATATAGCCTGATACTTGGACAAGCTTGCCTTCAGCTGGTTCAGCTGTATCTTCAGCTTGGAGCTGACTGATTGTCATCTCTTCAGCTGCCGGCACTTCATTACTATCAGAAACAATTGTTACTCCGTCTGCTTCCGGGCTTATCTCTGTCAGCCCTTTATAGCTAGTAATTTCTCCTGTAACTTGGATGCGGTCGCCTTCTTTTATGTCAGGAAAAGCAGCGGCCTCGCTATGATAAATATTAATACCAGCTGATTCATCCTGCACAAACGTGGATAATTTACCGCCGCCGATACTTGTATTATCAGCTGT
This sequence comes from Terribacillus aidingensis, assembly GCF_900215625.1. GTDB lineage: Bacteria > Bacillota > Bacilli > Bacillales > Amphibacillaceae > Terribacillus > Terribacillus aidingensis. The sequence goes on along the minus strand of NZ_OBEK01000001.1, from coordinate 549,281 downwards.
TACAATTCCTTCTATAGTTACAATTTCACCTGTTTTATTTTTCACATCGGCAATTGGCTGAACAGTACCAGCTTCCGGTTCTTCTTCTGGCTCTTCTCCCGGCTGCTCTTGACCGTGCGAACCGATTGTTTCAAATGTATCTATACCAGTTGTTTGCCACTGTTCTGACACAAAGACTGTGCTGCCTTCTGTCACACTAGCGGATCGAATCAGGCCTGTATCTTTAGCTGTATTCTGGTCATTGCCAATTTCACCGACCACGTCTAGTACATCATCATTCTGCTGCAGTGCAACAGCATCATTACCATTAAAATTAATAACACTGCCATTGGTCGAGTCTGCTTTGGCAAGCAATGCCTCACTCGCACGCGGATTAGCAATTACATATGTATCTCCCGGTGCTAATGTACCCGATAGCGTCATCTGCGCTGACGCCTCTGTATTTCCATTAAAATAACCAGCGAGTTCGAATGCGCTCAAGTCAATTGCTTCATTCGTCGGGTTATAAAGCTCTATAGCTTTGTTATACGAGCTTCCTTCGACATACTCCGATAAAATCGGTGACTTCCGAGACGCTGCTGCTTGAACATCGGTAGCAAAGCTTGGTAAAACTCCTGAAAAAATAAGTGCAGCTACTGCAAAAATAGATACTGCCTTTTTGCCCATCTACATGATTCCCCCAAAATAGTAGTAAGTTCAGCAAAATCTCCCAAACTCCGTCATCTACTATAATATCGAGAAATTCGGCTGTCTGATATAGGAGGAAAGTTTAGATTCTAGTAAAGATTCTGTAAATAGCGCTTCTGCTCTCAGACAAAAAAAAAGCAGCCAAAGCTGCTTTTAAGTAAGTGGGTAGGCATCCATATAGGCTTGCGCGGCGCGCAGGACACGGGCATCCTCAAATCTGTTCGCGGCGATCTGCATGCCGATAGGCAAACCGTTCTGAGACAAGCCAGCGGGAAGCGAAGCGGATGGAAGACCTGTTACGTTATACGCGTGCGTCATCATCCAATCTGCATCTTCCTTCACAACTTGACCGTCAATTACAGATGGTCCGAGTAAGTGATAATCAAATGCCGGTACAGCTAGCGTCGGCGAAAGCACCAAATCATAGTCTTGAAGCACAGTTTGGAGCCGGTTCCAAACCGTAGTCCGATTGCGTTCATAAGCGCGGTATTCAGAAGCCATTAACGGCTTTCCTTTTTCAATCATTTCGCGATAGGAATCGGATACCCATTCAGGATGTTCTTCAAGCAGCTTCGCACTGCCTGCTGCGGAGGCTGCATACCACATGCTGGTAAAGAATCCGTTAAACTGATGGCGATCCATGTCGAAGTTAAGGTCAACAACTTCAACCGACATTCCGAGAGTCCGCCAGTGATCGAAGGTTGCCTCGACTGCCTTTTGCACTTCCGGATCAACTGCATACATGCCGAAATCCGGTGTGTATGCAATGCGAAGACCTTCTGCTTGTTCCTCTAAATAGGAAGAACCAATATGCTTGTCCAATAACGGCAGGCTGAACGGGTCAGTTGCAGACGGTCCTTGTACCGCTTCTAAGAACATAGCACTGTCATCTGGTTTCTTGGAGAGCGGTCCGTGATTGACGAAAGGAGCACTAGATCCAAAAACATTGTTCAAATTATTATCCATTGGGATACGGCCATATGTTGGCTTAAAGCCGAAAATACCGCAAAGACTAGCAGGTATACGAATGGATCCTCCGCCATCGCTACCTTCTGCCAGCGGTACCATGCCTGCAGCTACAGCAGCAGCAGATCCGCCACTGGAGCCTCCGGCTGTTTTCGTGTAATCCCAAGGATTTACCGTAGCGCCAAACACTAAGTTATCTGTCGTCCCTTTATGGCCAAATTCAGGTGTATTCGTTTTGCCCATAATGAGTGCACCTGCCTGGCGAAGCCGCTTCACAATCGTTGCGTCTCGATCAGCGATAAAGTCTTTAGCAGCTGGTGACCCAAAAGTAGTCCGCATCCCTTTTACTGGTGTCAAATCTTTAATGCCGACTGGTATGCCATGCAGCAAACCTGTACGATCACCACGCATCACGGCTGCTTCCGCTTCCTTCGCATCAGCAAGCAAATTATCGTTCATGGTAACGAAAGCATTGATGTCTCCGTTCAATTTTTCCGTCTGCTCCATATAATAGGAAGCAACCTCAACAGGAGAGATTTCCTTATTTTTAATTGCTGTCACTAGTTCTCGTACTGATTTGCCTTCCACATCTATCGCCCCTTCATTATCTCTGCATCTACATGTATCATAACGCTAGCTTGTTTCTCATTCAACCTCAGAGAACCATTGCAGCAATCCAGCCAAGGGCGATGACTGGCAAGTTATAATGCAAGAAGGTTGGAACAACACTGTCCCAAATATGATTGTGCTGACCGTCTGCATTCAAGCCTGCAGTTGGTCCAAGTGTGGAATCTGATGCTGGAGATCCTGCATCTCCAAGCGCTCCAGCGGTTCCAACTAAAGCAATCACTGCGAGAGGACTGAATCCCAATTCGGTTGCTAATGGAACAAAAATGGTTGCGATAACAGGAATCGTTGAGAATGACGAGCCAATTCCCATCGTTACGAGAAGCCCCACTACTAGCATTAATAGTGCACCTAATGCTTGGCTGCCGTTTATAGCGTTTGCCGCACTTTCCACTAAGCCTTCGACATCGCCCGTTTCTCCAATAACATTTGCAAACCCGGAAGCTGCAATCATAACGAAACCGATAAATGCCATAAGCCGCATCCCGTTAGTCAGGATGCTATCCGCTTCCTTCCATTTCACAGTGCCTGTTACATACAAGACAACAATCCCGGCAAGTGCACCGAAGATCATGGAATCCGCCCAAATTTGAACAGACAATGCCGCAATGATAGCAAGTATGGAAAAAATCAATGTTCGCACTTTAAATTGACTGTTTTCCTTTTTCACTTCTTCTGGAACGGGCAGCTCTCTGTCTTCATAAACCCGAGGCTTTCGATAAGTAAAGAGTGCAATTAACAATCCAATTATCATACCGCATGCTGGAAAGATCATTGCTTTGGTAACTTGATTAGCAGTAACTACCAAACCGTTTGACGTGATGTTGCTTGCCACAAGCCCTTGGAATATTTCGCCGTAACCGACTGGCAAGGACATGTAAGGCGTCACGAGACCGAATGTCAGGATAGTTGCTGTTAATCGCCGGTCAATCTGCAGGTCGTTCAGAATGCTCAGCAATGGCGGAATGAGTAATGGAATAAATGCAATATGCACGGGAATCGCATTCTGGGATAAACATGCCATAAGTAAGATTAAAATTAGCACGAGTGCCCGGGAGCGTTTCTTAGAATATGCTGTTTCTTTTTTTCCGCTAATAGAAATGATGCCGCGAACCATTGCTTCTGGTAAGCCAGTACTCGCAATTGCCACAGCAAATCCGCCAAGCATCGCATAGCTAAGGGCAACTTCAGCTCCTCCGCCAACTCCGTCTGTGAAAGCAGTTAAAGTGCCATCTGTGCCAAGACCGCCGACCAAGCCGCCTGCAAGCGCACCGCATATAAGAGAAAAAACTACATTGACTCGTAATAAACTTAAAATAAGTACTAAAATAACGCCAACCACTACTGCGTTCACTTCAAATTCCTCCATCGCTTTATTATGGTAAAGTATTAAAGTACAATAACAGATAATCCAGCTTTTTGTCAATCACATTATCATTAGTTAAATAACAGAATAATGCTAATGCAGCCGCTCCGTAAATACACTCCGCTAGAGAAGAGACATAAATTATCATCAAACAAAGACTGACTAGACTTAGACAAATCAATAACATAACTTCTCCTACCATCTAGCTCATAACAGAGAATGATAAGATCAATTTCTGGTTACATACTGTACATATAAAAAAATCCGAACTAATGCGAATTCATTTTCTGAATTCTATACTTAGTTCGGATTTTGTTTGATGAAAATATCCTTGTCTAAATCGAGCTATGCTATTCTGAAATAATTACATCAATCAGCTTGAATGTTGTGACGTCGGCGAGGCCGCGGTTTGTAATTCGGATTTCTGGAATTACAGGCAGTGCGATTAGAGAGAATGTCATAATTGGGTCTGTCATGCTGCAGCCGAGTTTTTCCCATGCTTTAACTAGGTCGCTTACTTGGCTGACGACTGTTTCTAACGGCTGATCTGACATGAGACCTGCGATTGGCATTGGCAGTTCAGCTAGAATCTCACCGTCCCTTACAGCAACCAAACCGCCGCCAATTTCAGCGAGTCTGTTGGCAGCAATGGCCATATCCTCTCGGTTAACTCCCATAACAAGCAGGTTATGGCTGTCGTGCGCCACCGTTGACGCTACTGCACCTTGCTGGAACTGGAAGCCGTGCACGAACACATTCGAGATTTGGCCAGTGCCTTTATGCCGGTCAATACAAGACAAATGAATGATGTCTTGGTTTTTATCAATCTGTACTGCGCCATTTTCCACTTGCAGTGTCGCTGTCATTTTCTCTGTACGCGCACTTCCTTCAATTGCTTTGACAACATGCACGTGCACGTCACCGTCTGGGCGATCTGTTATATGAAGGAAATCATCTGCCTGCATGTCACGGGCTAGATGCACAGAGCTTCGTACTGTTTCTGGATATGTATAAGTCGGGAAGTGCTGCTGCAGTTCTCCATTTTCGTACTGCATACGACCGTCTGCTATGACAGCAGATGCTTCCATTTTGTTCAAATCTTCCACAATGAGCAGGTCTGCAAATTTACCAGCACTGATACTGCCAATATCGTTTTCCATATGGAAATACCGAGCCGAGTTGATTGTCGCCAATTGGATTGCTGTTACTGGATGAAGACCTTCTTCAATGGCGCGGCGAACAACATGATTCATATGTCCTTTTGTAATTAAAGTTTCCGGATAAACATCATCTGTCACTAATGAGATATTGCGTGTGTCTACATTATATTCCGTAATTACTTTGATTACTTCCTTCACATCGCGCCATGCGGACCCTTCTCGAATTTGCACATGCAAACCTGCGCGAAGCTTATGTAATGCGTCTTCTTTCGCAATCGTTTCGTGATCAGACGTTACACCCGCTGCGATATACGCTTCTAATGCATACGGATCTTCTGAAGGGAAATGACCGGTTACCGTTTTGTTTGCTTTCATTGTTTCAGTTATTTCGCCAAGCATCTTTGCATCGCCATGTACAACACCCGGGAAGTTCATTACTTCACCAAGACCTTGCACGTTATCCCAGCTGAGTCCTTCCTGTATATCGGCAACTGTCAGACTAGCGCCTGCATCTTCTAAATCATCCGTCGCCGGCACACAAGATGGGAACGTCGTATATACTTTCAACGGCAGCTGCTGCCCTTCCTCATGCATATAACGAACGCCTTCTGCACCAAATACATTCGCAATTTCATGCGGGTCCATGAATACAGTTGTTGTACCTTTCGCAAGCGCGGCTTTGGAAAACTCCGTAACTGATAGCATCGTGCTCTCCACGTGCATATGACCATCAATCAGACCGGGCACAAGGTAACGTCCGTTCGCTTCTACAATCTTCGTATCTGGTCCTTCATGTTCCGAAATTGCTTTTCCGACTAGCGCAATTCGGTCGTCTGAAATGACAACATCTGTATGCTCCAGCAGTTCTCCGGTAAATACATTAACAAGGACGCCATCTCGGATAATCAAATCAGCGGGACGCTTTCCTAACGCAACCTCACCTAAACGTTTTGCTGCCTCATATTGTTTCGTTCTTTTTCCCACTGTGCCTCAGCTCCTATTATCCTTATACGTTATGTCCATTACACTGCAAAAAAATCCCACGCTTTGAAACACTGCCCAAGAATGCCTCTTTTACGCATATATTTCTATCTATAAAATCATAATATGACGGTTTGCGTCAACCTGTAAAACATAAAAACCGCCCCTGGAGGCGGTTCTTGTTATTACTTCTTTTTGGTATCAAGCGGCGTTAGTTTTGCTTCTATTTTTTCTCTTTCGTCTTCCAGAAACGGCGGTAAAGCTAGTGTTTCTCCTAGTCTGTCTGGATCTTCATCCGTGGCAAATCCAGGTCCGTCTGTTGCAAGCTCGAAAAGAATACCATTTGGCTCCCTGAAATAGAGCGATTGGAAATAATAGCGATCTACTAATCCGGAATTCGGCAGATGGGCTGCATACAGAATCTTTTTCGCACGTTCCAGTTCTTCTTTATCTTTCACACGAAAAGCAACATGGTGCACACTTCCCCGTCCAGGACGCTCTTTTTGCAACGCTGGCATCACTTCCAGCATCACTTCAGCTCCTGTTCCGCCTTCCCCTACTTCGTAAATATATAAATCAGTTCCATCAGCGAGCTGGGCATTCGCTTTTTTTCGAAATCCCATCAAATCCATCAGTACACGCTCTGTCGGCTCCAGCTCTGGAACCGTCAGTTTTACTGGTCCTAAACCAATAATAGCAAACGGAGCTGGCACATCGGTTTCTTCCCATGGAATGCCTGCATGCACGCCTTTATTCTCTTGATCAGACACCAGCATAAGCCGCTGCTTTTCCGGATCTTCAAAGAAAAGCACCTGCCGTCCTTGCAATTCAACTTGCTGTGCTGCTATGTCGAATGATTCTAAACGCTCTTTCCAATAAGCAATTGCTTTATCAGAGGAAACACGCAAAGAAGTGAGCGAAATGCTGTTGTTTCCTGTATACGTTCGGCCAGCCCGATGAATTTCAAAGAACGTTAAATCTGTTCCCGGACTGCCGAGCTTGTCTGCATAAAATAAATGGTACATCGATGTGTCATCTTGGTTGACGGTTTTTTTGACAAGGCGCATTCCTAATACTTTTGTGTAGAATGCATAGTTATTCGCTGCATTGGCTGTTATGGCGGAAACGTGGTGAATACCGTGAAGTTCCATCATCTGCTTCGCCTCCTTAACGTACTTTTTATTAGTTACTTACAAAATGTAATCCATAAATTCATAAATTGCAAATACTTTCCCTGCGGTTGGTAGAATAGAGGGAACGGAGGAGAAGTGGATTTGCTGACAACACTTTATGTTGTGCGTCACGCACATAGTATTTATACACCCGATGAACGGAACAGGCCTTTATCTGAAACAGGCTATCTGGATGCCAAGCTTGTTCAGCAGGTATTAGCTGCTGAACAAGTTGAGGTCAAAATAACAAGCCCATATCGGCGAGCATGGGAAACGATCGCAGCTGATGCTAACCTGGTGATAGTGGATGAACGGCTGCGTGAACGTCAAATTGCTGACAATCCAGCGAAAAACTTTAAAGATGCCATTCAGCAATTATGGATGCAGGAAGAATTTCACTTTCCAGGCGGTGAATCAAACAAAACTGCCAGTGCAAGGGGCGTTGCTGCCTTCCAAGACATACTTGCCTCCTACCCTGGAAAACGTGTCGCTATTGGAACACACGGCAATTTGATGACGCTGGCAATGGGACATTATGATACTCAATTCCATTATACTTTTTGGAAGCAGCTGGCTATGCCTGCTGTCTGGAAGCTAACGTTCGACAGCCAGCAATACATAGGAGCAGAGCATCTCTGTATCCAAAAATAGCGGACATCATCTGTCCGCTATTTTCCATCCATATGCTATTTCGGGATAAGCAATCCCTTCAATGTCGAATTGATCTTCACCGATTTTTCGCCCGCCTAGTCCTTCATAAAAGTACTTCGCCTCATTTCCTGCAAGCATCCAGGCTACAATTCCTGTCATCCCTTCAGCCGCAAGATGTTCTTCTAATGCGCGCATCAGTTTTGTACCAACACCTTGTTTGACAGACGCTGGATCAACGTAAATGGCATATACTTCTCCATCATACTCCGGATGCAGCTTATCGCGGCATCTTCCGCCGCTGATAAATCCGGAAATGGTTCCTTCTGACTCTGCCACTAGCAGGAGCGATCCTGATGATAGTACTTTTTCAAACCGTTCTGCCCTGTCTTCAGGTTGAATAGCCGCCAAATAAGCAGCCGGCAAGATATCTTTATATGCATACTGCCAACTCCGTGCGCTGATTTCTCCAATACGGCGGCAATCAGCTAGACATGCTTTTCGAATAGATACGGTCATCCTTTTCGCTCCTTTTTACGCTAGTACGGTTGGCTGGAAATCAATTAAAAGAATAGAACGTACGCCTGGCCGGTCTGCTTCGCCTTTTTGGATAGGGCTGACGTAATGGCTTACTGCCTCATCATGAACACCATACGATTCTAATGGCCGATGAATCTCGAAGCTTTCATGGAACTGTTTTTCATCCGCATCCTTCGGCAGTTTTCCTGCACAAGCAGGCGTTGCGATAATGTTCAGACCGCCAATAACGTTATCCCGCTTCATCAGATGTGCAAATGTGAATGGCTCACCATCCTGGTGAATAAGGTTAGGAGATGATACACCTTCCTGCCCGTCTTCTGTCACTTCCAGTTTCACGAAATGAATACCAGCATGAACTGGCAATATCAAGTCTTCCTGACGCCAAAAGGTTTCTTTATAATCATGCATGATGATCTTCTGCAGTAATTTATTTTCCAAAATGTGATCCGGAAGGGATGGAAATTCTCTGTAAGAGTCCACATATTCAGGGTTGAAGCGGCCTTGGAAATACTGTGCCATACTGCCATTTTCCCGCTCAATACCCGGCAGCCATTCCATACGCTCATCTTTATCAAAGATGATTGCCCGTGAATAGCGGCGGTAGCGGTTCAATTCGGGTGCATAGCTATCTGTCGGCAATGTATCAAAGACAGCTTGCAGCTCAGCTAAGTCTTTCTCCAATCCGTCATAAGCAAGCTCTTTCTGTAAATCATATCGGCTGTAGCCTTGTTCTTTTAACGCGTGCATGCATAAACCTCCACAAATCTAGAATCTTTCTCTATCATAATACATGCAAAGGGAAAGAAACATGTTTTCGTTTGCGATTTTATGACAATTACGTCAGGAGTGGTGTTTCATGAAGAAGAAATCCAAAGCAGAATTTGAGAAACTATACCAGACTGCAGCTGTCATGTATGCGCAGCTGCGCGCCGGAGATGTACTGTACAGCTCCATTGGTCCCTCAACTTTCTTTTTCAGCCATGCTGGAATAGTCGGACAAGATGGCAATATATACCACGCACATCCATCAGGAGGTATAGCAGAATCTCTGCCTGCTTATTTGTCGCGGCATCGTTACGGCGGAACGCTTACACTTCTCCGCCCAAAAACTGACCCAGCAGAAGCAGCCGCATGGGCAGCGCAGCATATCGGGTCTATGAAAGGCTATCGATTTAACCGGACATTAGCAGATACAAATTGGAATTATTGCACGAAGTTCGTTTGGCAAGCTTTCTCTTCCGGCTGCGGTATTGATTTGAGCGCCGCCACAGTAAAGCTATCTAAACGCTGGATATTTCCCCGCCATATTAAGCGGTCTTCTCACTTTAACCCCATTGCTAAATTCTCTCTCGAGTACCGACTCTAGTCACAATTTTCTGGTAAAATAAGATGGATCGTATTGAAGGGGGAATGAACATGCATTTTGAACAGAAATTAGAAAAATACGCGGAATTATTGCTGCATATCGGCTTACGTGTGAAAGAAGGACAAGATTTAATGATTTCGGCAGATTTGTCCGCTGCACCATTTACGAAAGTTGTTGCACAAAAAGCATATGAAGCTGGTATGCGCGATGTCGTTGTCGATTACCAGGATGACAATATAACAAAAGCAAAAATCAGCTATGCGAAAGAGGAAGATCTTGATTTCTTCACTCCTTTCCGCGGCCGCGTTTATGAAGAGCTGGCAGCAGCTGATACAGCATTTTTGGAAATCAAAACACCAAACCCTTCTCTGTTTGATGGGATTGATCCTACCAGAGTTGCTCGTTATACAAAAGCGGTAGGCGCTGCCAGACAAGGGTACCAAGCTTACAAAACAAATGGACGTATTAACTGGCTGATTGCTTCTGTTCCGACAGTAGAATGGGCCGAATCTGTTTTTCCTGACTTAACCGGTCAAGCAGCTGTTGATAAGTTATGGGACAGCATTTTCTTCACTACTCGCTCTGATCAGGAAAATACAGTAGAGCTTTGGGAACAGCATGTAACAGAAATGAAAAAGAATGCGGATCACCTTAATGCAAGAGATTACCGAAAACTGCACTATACAGGTCCAGGAACGGACTTAACAATCGAGCTGCACCCGGAAGCAATGTGGACATGTGCGGAGTTTAAAAAAGAAGACGGCAGTACATACATCCCGAATCTTCCTACTGAAGAAGTATTTACTATTCCTGTAAAGGATGGCGTAAACGGGACGATCAGCAGTACAAAGCCTTTGAATTATGGCGGTACGTTGTTGGAGAACTTCTCTCTTACTTTCGAAAAAGGGAAAGTAGTAGACTTCACTGCCGAGAAGGGCTATGAAACATTAAAGAATTTACTGGATACAGATGATGGAGCAAGATTCCTGGGCGAGGTCGCACTTGTCCCGCACCAATCCCCTATCTCCCAGTCAGGCATTGTCTTTAACAACACGTTATTTGATGAAAATGCTTCCTGTCACTTAGCGCTTGGACAAGCTATCGGATTTTGCGTGAAGGATGCACAAAACAAGTCAAAAGAAGAATTAGCGGCAATGGGCTTTAACTACAGCTTAACGCATGTTGATTTCATGGTTGGTTCTGGTGAACTTTCAATTACTGGCGAAACACCAGACGGTAAAGTGGAACCAATCTTTGATAACGGCAACTGGGCTTTTTAACATAAAGAAAAGGAGCAGCAAATTCGCTGCTCCTTTTCTTTATGTACGGCATATCGCAATTACTTCTCGATAATACTCGAGCTGGTGCGGGCATAACGCATCGCGTGTTACATCAATTCGCTGACGCGGGGCTCCAGCTACAATTTCTGCTTCCACCTTCGTATGTTCTCCTTCAATCAAGCTCTCCAAGTCATTCACTCGCATCCGAATAATTTGTACAACTTCATCATTTAGCAGAATTACCGGCAGCTCCTCCAGATAGTAGAAGAATTGGTGACAAAATTCCCTATCTATTAAGTTTGCAGCGAATAGTTCCTCTTGGATAACACCCTTATAAAACAAATCGCTCTCTTCAAGTGTGACCCCTAACTCTTCTTGTACTTCACGCAGGCCGCCGGTTACAGGCGTTTCGCCACTTTCCAAATGACCTGCTGCGGTAATGTCGTATTTCCCGGGAAATTCGCTTTTATTGAAGGCGCGCTGCTGTAGATAAATGTATAGATCTGTACCATCATGTTCGACGAACCAGCAATGAAACGTTTCATGCCAATCTCCGTCCCGATGCACGTCTTGCCTTTCCTTCACGCCTATCTCTCGGTGCTGGTTATCAAAAATCGTCAATAGCTCCATGTTAGGCCCCCATACTCTACTCTTACTCTTCATCTTTAATGTAAGCGACTGCCTGCGCGTTGTCTACACACACATTCCCAATTAAATGGAGTTTTCGCGCATTTCCTCCACCAGCGGTATCACGTCGTTTGCAAAACGTTCCATCTCCCGCAGCTGAGGCGAAAATTGCAGCAATAGCAAACTAACACCTGCATGTTCATAAGCAAGAATCCGCTGTGCGATTTGCATTGGTGTTCCAACTAGATTAGGACGCAGCCCCCTTGCAGCAACAGCATCATCACTGATGATACTTTTTTGCGCTAATTCTTCCGCTGTTACATATGCTTCGTAGTCGACGCCGGTAATGCGTTCCCATTCTTGATAGGCCTCTTCCTCTGTCTCACGGCAGATGACATAAGCAGTCATACCAAACTCGGTAAAAGGCTGCTTGCCAGCAGCTTCCCGGCGAATTTGCATGTCGGCGACCATACTGGCTGTTTCCTGTACCGTACCGCCTTTCATCACGTAAGCATCACATGTTTCCGCAATTGTCTGCCGCAAATAGTCGCTCTCTCCGCCAGCATACAAAGGCGATATTTCTTTTTTGTTCGCAGCGGGGAGATAATCGATATGCTGGACTTGATAATATAATCCATCATACGTGTAACTTCCCGCTGTCCAGACACCACGCAGTACTTCAAAGAATTCCTCAGTCTGCAAATAAAATTCCTCAGTTCCGGCTACATCTCCAGCTTCTCGCTTTTGTTCTTCTTCCCGAAGAAAAGATACAACCGCGAGTGAAAAACGACTGTTGCTAATCTGATCAATCATCACCGCCTGCTTGGCAGCTTCCACTGGCTGATCAATACTCGGCCGGACTGCTGCCATGATATGCAGTTTATTTGTTGCCTCTGCTACAGCACTAGCTGTTTCCCAAAAATCCAGCTGCTGATCTGCATTCTTCCCTTGGTATAGGTAGGTATCAGGAAGAAATACAGCATCAAAACCACTGCGCTCTGCCATGCGCGCTGTTTTCTTCACACATAACAAGCTAAGAGATGCCTCATCCTCCACATGCCGCAGCCAGCTGTTTGTTACTGGCTGCCAATACGCATACTTCATGTCTATTACTCCTTTTGCACATAGGAAATCCTACCGAACGACACATCGATTCTACTAAAAAAGCTTCTTCGATAAGAAGAAGCTCGTTACTTGCAGCCGTCGTTATCTTATCACGCAGCTTAAATAAAGCTGCAGGTCGTAGCACCTTCCTGCAGGACTGCCCTCCTGCAGTGGGTTGCCGGGCTTCATCGGGCCTTTCCCTCCGCCACTCGTTATAAGATTTCTTATGAATTGTCTCTACTACTATACCAGAATTACAGCAGCTGATTCAAACAGAAAAACCCCGCTGCTGGTAAGTCTCCATTAAAAGCTGAAAGCCATCCTGCCTGGCTTGCTCATCATAAACGGGACTTGTCAGCATGAATTCCACTTCGCTGCCGTAATATTCCTGCAGCTCCTCCAGCTGTTGAAGCACTTCAGCCGGGGTGCCAATGACCATTGTTGCTCTGTTGTCTTGCAGCCGTTCTTTTTCAAAAGGAGATAATTTGTACGCTGCAGCTGTGTCAGGACGCAGCATCCCTTTAACAGGTCTTCCCTGTTCTTGCAAAAGCGATGCCACTTCATGACTTTTGGCTAATGCTTCTGCTTGTTCATGCGTCGCAGCACAGAATAAAAACAAGCTGATTAACGCTTGCGGCTTCCCTGCTTCCTGCCGGAAAGATTGTCGGTACATATCCATCACCGCTGCATCTTTTTCTCCGCGGATAAACTGCGCATAAGCAAATCCCATGCCGTGATAAGCAGCAAGACCAGCACTGCCAGCACTGCCGCCCAACAGCCAGACAGCAGGTGCTGTCTTAATGTCTGGCATTGCTTTTAATTCTCCAAAGCGATGCTTTTCCTCATTCCTTATATTCAAGTAATGAAGCAAATCACGTATCTGGCGGTCATACCAATCCCCCGGTACGATCTTATGCTCCTGCAGTGCTCGTTTAGCTGCTGGCATGCCGCCTGGAGCACGTCCAATTCCGATGTCAATTCTTCCTGGATGAAGCGCCTCAAGCAATCTTGCATTTTCTGCTACTTTATAGGCACTATAGTGCGACAGCATGACACCCCCGGATCCGATTCTTATTCGTGATGTTCTGTTTGCCAGATGCGCCATCATGACTTCAGGACTGCTATGCCCTAAGCTTGCGCCATGATGTTCTGATACCCAGAAGCGCTCGTACCCAAGCTGATCAGCCAGCTCTGCTAAACGAACTGTCTCCTGCAGTGCTTCAGCCGCATTGCCGTCTTCTTTAAGACGAGATTGATCCAATATACTAAGCTTCATATCCTTCACTCCCTGTATCTATCATAGCCGGTGCGAAAGACTTTTAAAAACATTCCGTTTTTCTGTATGCTAGTAACGTCAGTACAATAAGGGAGGCTGGTTTCGTGATCGGATTTATTGGATTAGGAATTATGGGAGAAAATATGGCAGCTAATCTGCTCGAAAAAGGAGAGCAATTAGTTGTTTATAACCGAACAAAAGCAAAACCACAACATCTGTTAGATAATGGTGCTGTCTGGGCCGATTCACCTCAAAAAGTGGGCGAACAGGCTGATATCGTATTCACGATGCTCACTGATCCAAGCGCTGTGAAAGCTGTTGTCCTCGGAGAAGAAGGGCTGTTCAGCGGAATGAAGGAAGATAGTTTATGGGTTGATGTTAGTACCGTGAAGCCAGCATTCACGAAGGAAATGGCCGCAGCAGCTAAGAAACATCAAATTCGTTTCGTCGATGCACCTGTTTCCGGTTCAAAAGCACCTGCACAGCAAGGAAAACTGCACTTTCTTGTTGGCGGTGATGCACAAGATGTAATACAAATTACACCTTTGCTTGAGAAAATGGGACAAAGCATTCAGCACATGGGGGAAAACGGGAACGGTTCCGCGACAAAATTAGCAGTAAATATGCTGCTTGTACAGTCTCTCACTGGCTTATCGGAAGCCATAAGCTTTGGGGAAGCAGTCGGTCTCCATGCCGAGCACTTGATGGACGTGCTGCTGGATCTTCCAGTAACAAGTGATATTCAAGCAGGAAAACGAGACACCATTCTGCAGCAGAACTTTGACCCGCAATTCCCGCTCGAGCATGCTTACAAAGATTTGCAGCAAATCTCTGAAACAGCTTATGAAGCAGGAGCTCCTCTGCCGATGACAAATAGTGTGAAGGAATTGTATGCTCTTGCGAAAAAGAATGGCTACGGCAAAAAAGATGTTGCAGCTGTATACGCGCTATTGGCACGTGATTAACATAAAATGATGCATAAAAAAGATAAAGGATCCGATTTTTTCGGATTCTTTTTTGATTCTCAATTATTTTTTGTAATTAACATTGGCATACTACCGGGAATTAAGGGGTACGGAAACAAAGATACTTATTTCGTGTGAGGTATTTTTTTTCATATTTTCACTACATTAGAATTATTTTAAAATGTTTAATTTAATAAGTTTTTTTAATCAAATAGAAATATATCTCTACTTAGCTGAATCCTTTTATATCAATATTTTTGTGCTAATATAATATATGCAATTAATAATTTACTTTACTAAAGGGGTCTTCGTTATGGCTGATTCATCTAACAAACCAAAACGGGAAGTCAAATGGATTCCGCTCCTAGTTACAGTTTTAATCGGAGTAATTCTTTGGTTCATTCCCTCACCTGATGGTGTTAAAGAAGAAGCTTGGCATTTATTGGCTATTTTTGTAGCAACCATCATCGGATTGATTATCAAGCCAATGCCGATGGGAAGTGTCGCCATCTTATCTTTAACAGCTATCGTATTGACACGCACACTTGGATTAGAGGAAGCACTTAGCGGATTTCAAAACAGCACAATTTGGCTGATTGTTATCGCATTCTTCATCTCGAGAGGTTTTATCAAGACTGGCCTTGGTTCTAGGATTGCGTATCTATTTGTCCGCTTATTCGGTAAAAAGACATTAGGATTGTCTTATTCCTTAATCGGAAGTGATTTAATTCTTTCGCCAGCGATGCCATCGAACACAGCACGTGCAGGCGGGATTATCTTTCCAATCATCCAATCTTTATCGAATTCTTACGGTTCCAGAAGCGGAGACGGTACGGAACGCAAAATTGGGGCTTTCCTGACTACAGCGTCTTATCAAGGTAATGGAATCACTTCCGCGATGTTCCTAACAGCAATGGCAGCAAACCCGCTGGCAGCGAGTGCTGCAGAGAGTGTCACTGGACAATCCATTTCCTGGGGCAGCTGGATTCTTGCTTCTATTGTTCCTGGTATTATTAGCTTGATTGTCATTCCATTTGTCATTTTCAAGCTGTACCCGCCTGAAATCAAAGAAACACCAAAAGCAACCGAAATGGCTACAGAGAAACTGCAAAGCATGGGAAAACTGAAGCGTTCTGAGTGGTTCATGATTGCTGTATTCTTCTTGCTGCTCATCCTTTGGATTTTCGGCGGAAGCTTTGGTATTGGCTCAACAACTGCCGCATTTATCGGCTTAGTTGTTCTCTTGCTGACAGAAGTGCTGACTTGGTCTGACATCAAGCAAGAGCAAGGCGCTTGGGACACACTTGTCTGGTTCGCTGTTCTTGTTATGATGGCAAATTACTTAAATGAACTCGGATTAGTACCATGGTTCAGTGATATTATGAGTGATGTCGTGAGTACGCTGTCCTGGCCGGTAGCATTGCTATGTCTGGCAATCGTATATTTCTACTCGCACTACTTCTTTGCTAGTAATACTGCACATGTGAGTGCGATGTATGCTGCCTTTCTGTCCGTTGTTGTAGCGGCTGGCGCACCGCCGTTATTGTCAGCTCTCTTATTAGCATTCTTCAGTAACTTGTTCGGATGTTTGACACATTACGGCAGCGGTCCTGCTCCAGTATTCTTCGGTGCAGGCTTTGTCTCCCAGCAAAAATGGTGGGGACTCGGTTTCATCATCTCCATTATCCATTTGATTGTCTGGATCGGCATTGGCGGCGTCTGGTGGAAAATCATTGGTCTATGGTAAAGCAAAAAACAGGAATCCTGCTCGGATTCCTGTTTTTTATAGGCTTTTATACGTTGTTTCTGCTGCTGTCTCAATAAATGGACTTAAGTTACCATTGCTGTACATATGCAATTCGTGCATCGCACGTGTGCATGCTGTATACAGCAGTGTGCGCTCTGATTCATGACCGTATGCCATATCCGATACATCATATAAAATAACGGCATCAAATTCAATTCCTTTAGCTAAATAAGCAGGAATGACAGAGAGCCCTTTTTTGTATTGGGACGTCGTTTCTGTTATTAAATCTGCTTCCATTTCTTCTTTAATCCAGTCATAAGCTGCTCTGCTTTCTTTGCTCGTCTTAGCGATTACTGCAATCGTTTCGTAACCAGCTGCTTGCAAAGCTCGGATTCTCTCTGAAATCATGCTGCGTCGTTCGGATTCATCTTTCACTTTCGCTACTGTCGGCAAATCGCCATCACGGTTGAACGGCTGGATATGCTTTGCATGTTCCAACAGCTCTTTCGTAAAGTCGACGATCTGTCTTGTGGACCGGTAGCTTCTCCATAGCTCAATCCGATGACTGTCAGCAGTATTACCAGACAGCACATTTTCGCCAGTAAGAGAATGCGCTTGAATCGCTTGGTTGATATCTCCCAGCAACGTCATCCGTGCATTAGGAAATGCCTGCTGCAAGTAAGCAAACTGGAAGGCAGAATAATCCTGCGCTTCATCAATCAATACATAACGAATGGTTTTATCGGAACGATCTCCCAGCACCTTGTCACGGAAGTAAACAAATGGCGTTACATCTTCCCAGCTCATATACTTCTGCATGAGGTTCTGTTTGGTCGCTTCGATTAATGCAGGCCATGAAGCCGGCATCTCTGGCCGTCTTTCTGCAGTAAGCATTCGCAAATACGATTTCTTCACATTAATAAAGGCATGCTTCAGGACTTTTTCAATCAGCGGGCGAAGCTTTCGTTCCACAACCCACTTTCTGAGAATCTCTTCTTCTTGCTTATTCTCTTCAAAGTCACTTGTTTCGGAGCGGTCTTTTTTCTGCAGCTCTGAGAAAGCCTCCACATAGTCTTCTTTCTCCATCAGCTCGACTTCTTCCCGCACCCAATCTTTTCGTGTTTCCCAATCTCCCCATGCTCGAAGCTTCTCAACAATCCATGCCGCTGTCAGTTCCGTTCGATTAGCAAGGGGCAGCGTATTGGAAAGGCCGTAGAAATGCGACTGAATTTCTTGCTTGCTCACGATGCGCTGTTTACGGAAGCTGACATCCTTGAAAATGAGACCGGCACGCTTGAACTCTTCTAGTTTGTCATCAATATAGTTCTTGAAATCAAGACTCGCTTTATATTGAATTCCTGCCAGCCGCTTCTCTTTTTCTCCGCCAGAAGCAAGCAGCATATATTCCATCTGTTCAAACGGTGTCTCAATCGTTTCTTTTCCTTTTAGCTGCCCGTGCATATGCGCATAAAAAGTTGCTTGCTTCATATTATCCTCGCCAAGCTCTGGGAGAACATTGGACACATAGCTGTTGAACAGCGGGTTAGGCGAAAGTAAAACTATATTCTCTGCCGTAATACGATCGCGATAATGGTACAGCAAATAAGCAACCCGCTGAAGCGCGGCCGATGTTTTTCCGCTTCCAGCCGCTCCTTGTACGATCAAATTGGCCGCTGATTCGTTCCGGATGATTTGATTCTGCTCCTTCTGGATGGTCGCAACGATGCTTTTCATTTCCGTGCTGGCATTGCCGCCTAGTACATATTGAAGCAGACTGTCGCCAATCGTTACACCCGTATCAAACAGCGCCACAAGCTTGCCATTTCGGATAATGAACTGGCGCTTTAGTGTAACTTCTCCTTCAATCGTGCCTTCAATTGTTTCATAGAAAGCATCTCCTGGTGAAAAATCATAATACATACTGGAAATCGGTGCACGCCAATCATAAATGAGAAAATCTTCTTCCTTCTCATCCATTAAACTAGCCAGCCCTACATAAATTTCCTCCTCATGATCTGCACCATTTTCACGGAAATCAATTCGGCCGAAATAAGGATTACGCTGCAAGCGGTCAAGTGTCTTCACTTCATTGTGAATCTGCTGATGCGTTCGTTCTCGTTCTCCTAACAGCTCCGCTTGCTGTTTTAAGCTGGCCTGCGTCTCATTCACATCATCCGGCTCATCTAAGTTGACCGTTACGTCTTCCCAAAAATTCTTCCGAAGATCAATAACCTTCTCTCGAAGACCTTGAATAAGTCCTGCTGTTTTTTCTCTTTTTGCTTCTATTGTCTCTTGGACACGGGCAACACGGGCTTGTTCACCCTGCAAATCTTTTTCCTCTTCTGACATACCGACGTCCCTCCAAAACAATTGACATTTATATATAAATAATGTATAATTTTATATGGTTTGCTAAATTATGTTATATAGCAGAACATCCTTTATTTTACCATGTTCATTGTCCCCCTGCAATTCTTCCCTATCCCGCCTGTTTCCAAGCTATCTCATTGCATATCCTTTCTATCCTTGTATATAATTAGTTAGGGTATCGAAATATTAACGCGAAAGAAGTGTTATCCATCTAATGACGGACGAACAGCTCGCAAAACGCAACCTGTTTATCATGTGGTTCGCCAACTTTTTCATTTCGGCGAGCCTAAGTATGATTATGCCATTTCTATCTTTATATATTTCATCTTTCGGCACTTTATCAGAACGAGAAGTGCAAAGCTGGTCCGGCATCATTTTTGGCGTGACTTTTGTTACTGCCTTTATCTGCTCTCCATTTTGGGGAAAGCTAGGTGACCGTTACGGCCGGAAATTGATTTTAATTATAACTTCCTTCGGCATGGGGATCTCGATTCTCCTGCTTGGTTTCACCGAAAATGTATGGCAGCTGTTTATGCTGCGATTGTTTATGGGAATTTTCACTGGTTTTATCGGGATATCCCAAGCGTTTATCTCGACACAAACACCAAGTCACATCGCTGGACGTGTGCTCGGCACCTTACAGACTGGAAGCATTACCGGCATGCTTTTCGGCCCTCTGCTTGGCGGAATTCTTGCTGACAGCATCGGGTTCCACGGTACATTCTTCCTTGTTTCGTTAAGCGTTTTCACTTCTGCGCTGTTAGTAACATGCGGGACAAAAGAATATCTCGTTAAGATCCAAAAAGGTGAAAAATCACATTATACCTCCAAAGAAGTGCTGGCGCATATTTTACGAGATCCAATTTTGTTAGTCGTTCTGATTTTAAGTTCCTTAATTCAGATTGCTAACTTCAGTGTGCAGCCTATCCTATCTCTTTATGTACAAGAACTGCACGGACCAGAAAACATCGCCTTTTATTCTGGAATTGCCTTTTCTGCTGCCGGGCTGGGCAACTTGCTGATGACGAGAACGTGGGGTAAACTGGGCGACCGCATTGGTTATGTTAAGATACTGATTGGCCTCATCTTCGCTGCCGGAATTGTCTATATTCCGGGCGCCCTGGTGAATTCGGTATGGGAACTTGCTGTAATACGGCTGTTTCTAGGCATGGCAATTGGCGGAATCATCCCGCTGCGCGTAGCTTACATCCGCCAAGCTGCTCCTATCAGCATGCAAGGGGAAGTGCTCGGCTACAATAACAGCTTACGCTTCCTCGGGAATTTTATCGGTCCCATCATGGGCGGCATAATGGCTGGTTATTTCGGCTTCTCCGCCGTCTTCTATATGACAAGTGCATTGCTTATTATATGCGGTGTCACATTGCTCACGGCACATATCAAGAACGGCCGCAGCAGCACACGAGCTCACTCGATTTAAAAAGGATTGCCGATTTATTTCGGCAATCCTTTTTGATTACATATTAAAGCTGCGCACAGCTACTGCTTCGATTTCTACGTTGGCACCTTTCGGCAGCTTAGAAATTTCTACTGTTGCACGTGCCGGATAAGGCTCGGATAGATGACGTCCGTACACTTCATTTACAGCAGCAAAGTCATCCAGAGATGTCAGGAAGATGGTTGTTTTAACAACTTGGTCAAATGATAAACCAGCTTCATCCAAAATAGCAGTCAAGTTTTTCATTACCTGCTCTGTCTGCTCTGTAATTGACTCCGCCATCTCTCCTGTTTCCGGGTTCAAAGGAATTTGTCCGGAAATATATACCGTACCAGCAGTTTCAATCGCTTGTGAATATGGTCCGATTGCCTGTGGTGCTTTATCTGTTTGAATGATATTACGCATATGTCTCTCTCCTAATTAAAATAGATTTTTAAAGAAATCCCCAATAGACTTGAAGAAATCCTTCACGCCCTGCCAAAAACCATCATTGTTGGCAACTTCGTCAATCTTACCTTGAATCGTGCTAGCGATATCCTCCAATTGGTTTTTAACGCTATCAAAGTCAATATCCAACTGACGCATTTTATCAAACAGATCTATCAACAGTTGTCTGTCTTCTTCACTTAAACTAATCTCCAGCTTACTCAGCTGATCGGATACGATCTGCTCCACTTCTTCCCGTGTGGCAGGGTTTTGTTCGGCAATATCCTGTTTAATATCTGTCATGAGCTGGGTTACTTTTTCATTATCCAGCCCTTCTTGCTGCGCTAGATCTGTCGTCAGATCCAATTCATCATTGGCAACTTCTGTCCGCTCCGGATCCAAGTTGCCATCTGCTGTGTCATACGCTTTGTATATACCTGTCAGCGCTGAATGGCCGCTCACCTTCACTGGAGATGCAACTTCTACTGTTGCATTTTCAATTCCTGCAGTAAGCAGAGCATTTTTGTACATGTCCACAGTTACTTCTGTAATATTATCTGGTGTCACAATTTCTATTTCCAGACCATGTCCTTCATCTTCTCTCGTAATCATTGCGGAAGAATACATTCTGGAATTGGCATCTCCATTTATGTACTTCACGATATCATCTGCTGTAACTGCAATTTCCTCTACATTATTTGTATTTGTTACGCCAAGATCTTCTCTAACTTGCTGTTTTTGTGCATCTGACAGCGAATCTCCAACAACGACAATCGGCAAGCCGAATTTTTCATTAATACTATCCGTGTTCTTTCCAGTATTTGCGGATACAACATCGGAAAAGGCAAAGCTAAGCACCAGGGCAAATGCAACACAAGCCGCCATGCATTTTGTTAACCAACTCATGGAAAATATTCCACCTTTTCTTCAAAATGGTCTTGCTTTCTCATTATAAACTTTTCATGAAATAAATAAAGCTATATCTTAGACCGCCAAAAAAGACAATATAAAAAAGCTGCACTATTGTGATGCAGCTTTCCACTAAGAACGTTTCTGAACAGATCCGTCTTTTTTATGAATGATTGTCTCTGTTCCTTTATTATCGGCAATCTCTTTTGCTCGGTTGATTGCATCCTGTTTGTTATCAAATACCTTTGAAGGTCGTTTCGCATCTTTTGCCTGCACTGCCCAGCCGCCATCGTGCGGTACAACTTCTTCGGCGTTATCCATTAAATCTGGGTTACTGTGAGAAGCATCATCATCTCGTTCGGTTGGATCACCATTTTTCATAAAGTCTTTCACTTCTTTTTCCGAAGCATTGTCATGCCACTCTTTCGCCTGACTAGTAGCAATCGGAATTGCTCTGCCTTCCTCATAGCCTTCGTCCAGCATCGCGTTCGCAATGTCAATTGCTTTCTTTTTGACTGGTTTGTCCAAGTTTTTCAGTGAAGCAGGATAGTCGTCCATTGTCCAAGGCATGCTAAAAACTCCTTTGCTTGTTTTCGTATATGTATTATTCCCTATCTTCCTCTGGTAAAACACCGGAAGCAAAAGAGTTGTATATAGGAATGTCCCGCTTTACAATTGCTCTATTACCAAAAAGGAGATGATGCCCTATGGCAGCAAATGAAGAAATACAATTAGCCAAACGACCGGAAGGCATGCCAACAGAGGAGAATTTCCGCTTTGTCGAAACAGAAGTCCCGGAACTTGAAGAAGGACAGGTGCTAGTTAAGAGTATTTATATTAGTGTAGATCCTTATATGCGCGGCAGAATGAGCGATGCAAAATCCTATGTTGCTCCTTATGAAGTAGATGCTCCGATTTCCGGAGGCGTTGTCGGACAAGTAACAGAATCACAATCTGATAAATTCCAAAAAGGCGACTATGTGCTAGGCAATCTGCCTTGGGCGCGCTACAGCGCAGTAAATGCAGAAACACTGCAAAAGGTCGATCCTGAGCTCGGACCAGTTTCCACTGCATTAGGAGTGCTCGGCATGCCTGGTCTTACCGCTTATTTCGGCCTAACAGATATCGGTGAACCGAAGTCTGGTGAAACAGTCGTTGTTTCCGGTGCTGCCGGTGCAGTTGGCTCCACCGTTGTACAAATCGCCAAAATTCTCGGCGCACGCGTTGTCGGCATTGCCGGGTCACCAAAGAAACTCGATTACGTGAAAAACACATTAGGCGCTGATGAAGTAATCAACTACAAAGAAGAAGATGTAGCAAAAGCATTAGAGAAAGCCTGCCCAGATGGCGTAGACGTTTACTTCGACAACGTCGGCGGCCCTGTATCTGACGCAGTGTATCCATTATTGAATGCCCATGCCCGCATCCCGCTCTGCGGCAGCATCTCTTCTTACAATAAAAAAGAAGACCAAGGCCCGCGCATTCACGGCTACCTTGTAAAATCTAAAGCTAAAATGCAAGGCTTTATCGTAGCTGACTATAGCGAACGCTTCACTGAAGGTAAAAAACAGCTGTCTGAATGGTTCAAACAAGACAAGCTAACCTTCGAAGAAAACGTTGTAGACGGTTTTGAAAACGTACCAGATGCATTTCTTGGATTGTTCAAAGGTGAGAATTTAGGGAAGCAATTGGTGAAAGTAGCGGAAGCGGAATAACAAAAAAGCTAGTGATGCCGATTGGCTCACTAGCTTTTTTCTAATTATCTATTATCCACTTTCTCCGGATACAAATCATGATTCATCATACGATGATCTGCCATTTGCTCATACTTCGTGCCTGGACGGCCGTAGTTGACGTATGGATCGATGGAGATTCCGCCGCGTGGTGTGAACTTGCCCCATACTTCGATGTAGCGCGGGTTCATTAGTTCTTTCAGGTCGTTCAAGATGATGTTGATGCAATCTTCGTGAAAATCACCGTGGTTGCGGAAGCTGAATAGATACAGCTTCAATGATTTACTTTCGACCATCTTTTCATCTGGAATGTAGCTGATATACACGGTACCAAAATCGGGCTGGTTCGTGATTGGGCACAGTGTTGTGAATTCCGGACAATTGAATTTCACGAAATAATCGCGGTATACGTGTTTATTATCAAAGGTTTCAAGAACCTCAGGTTTATAATCGAAATCGTAGACATTGTTTTGGTTGCCTAGCAATGTTACGTCTTCCATTTCTTCTGGATTTCTTCCTGCCATTGTATTTCCTCCTTGCTGTTGCTATATTGCACAAGCGTTTTTTATTATAAAGGATTTTCTCCGTTTTGTCTCATGAAGGTCGTCACGTCTTGTTCTGTCGGCATGCCAGCTTGTGCTCCAGGTGTTTCGATTTGCAAAGCAGCTGCCGCATTTGCGTAGCGACAAGCGTCAGCCAGCTGACTGCCAGAAGCCAGTCTTACAGCGAGCGCAGCGTTAAATGTATCACCAGCTCCCGTTGTATCAATTGCTTCGGCAGGATAAGCAGCTATGGTTCCTCCGCTATAGACAACGCCTTTCTCTCCCTTTGTAATCACAAGCTTGTCGGGAAATTCCTGAAGCGCCTTGTTTGTATCTTCAAACAAGATAGCAGCTTCTGATTCATTTGGTGTGATGTAGCTTGCTTGCTGAATAATTGCCTCAGGCAGCGCTTGAGCTGGTGCAGGATTCAGTATGTAAGGGACTTTCACTTCCTGACAATATGCAGCGACGGCGGCAACTGTTTCTATTGGGATTTCTAGCTGGATGAGGACAATATCACTCGATTCGATAACATCCTTTTTTTCCTTAATAGACGCTGGTGTTAACTGAAAGTTTGCCCCCGGGATCACAGTGATGCTGTTGTCTCCCTCTACCACTTGGATAACAGCGACTCCAGAAGATGCTGCCGCTCTGCCAATATGGTTTGTACGAACATTTTCCTGCTCCAGGACGTGTACCAATTCATCGCCGAAAGCATCTTGTCCGACCATCCCAATCAAGCTGACATCTGCCCCAAGCCGTGCGGCTGCAACAGCTTGATTGGCTCCTTTGCCCCCTGGAAAGGTTTCAAAACGCTCGCCGAGTATCGTTTCACCAGCTGCCGGCCGTTTCGCTGCTGTTGCCGTCAAATCCATATTCAAACTCCCGATTACTGTAAGTTTCGGCTTTTTCAGCATAGCTAGTCCCCCTTTAGAAGATGATCGTTTTATTGCCGAACACGATCACACGGTCATCCACATGCCATTTCATTGCCCGCATCAGCACACTGCGCTCTACTAGACGGCCTACGCGTTTTAAGTCTGCTGCTTTATCTTTATGATTGACCCGATGAATATCCTGTTCAATGATTGGTCCTTCGTCCAAATCAGATGTGACATAGTGACTTGTCGCTCCGATCAGCTTAACCCCCCGCTCAAATGCGCGTTCATATGGTTTAGCACCAATGAAGGCCGGCAGGAAGCTATGGTGGATGTTGATGATTTTATTTTTATAGTTTTCCAGGAAAGCCGGCGTTAATATCTGCATATATCTTGCTAAGATTACCGTATCAATTTGATACTGTTTCAACACAGAAAGCTGCTGGCGCTCTGCTTCCTGGCGAATATCTTTATTAGCCGGAATATGGTGAAACGGTATACCGTACGCTTCCGCTAGATCACGGGCATCTTCATGATTGCTGACAATCACCGCCAGATCCGCCATCAGATTGCCGCTTTGGTATTCCCAAAGAATCTCCTGTAAGCAATGCAGTTCTTTCGAAACGAAAACCGCCAATTTTTTTAAATCGCGAACGCGCACAAGCTGCCAATCCATTTGAAAATGTGCTGCGATAGATTGAAAGTCTTCCTCCAGCTGATGGGTATCACTTTCTCGCTGACATTCAAATTCTATGCGCAAGAAAAAGCTGCCGCCGTCTGGATCGGTTGTATATTGGTTGGACTCCATAATATTTGCTTTTTGCTTATAAAGAAATTCGGATACTGCAGCCACAATCCCCGGCTGATCGGGACAAGAAATGACAATTCGATATCTGTTTTCATTTTGCTGCTGAAATGCTTTGATTTTTTCAAGAAAATGCACGGCCATGATTATCCTCCTAATATACTTTCCTATATCTTAATTCTTTTATCTTAACGATTGTACCCTATTTCCACAACAGGGATGAGAAACAAAAAAATACGATTCCAACTGACCGGAATCGTATGTATTGTGTGAGCTGCTAACTCTTTTATACAATAGTAATTTGCTTGAGTGTCTCCAGACAGAATTCAATTTCTGCTTTGCTCGTATTAAGAGGAGGAAGAATTCGCAGCACATGCTCACCAGCTACAAGTACGAGTAACCCGAGCTCTCGCGCTTGATGAACGAGTTCAATTGCCTTCCCACTTGTTCCAAGGCCGAGCAGCAAGCCTTTTCCGCGTACATCCGTAAAAGCAGAAGACTGCGTAACAAGCGTTTGCAGTTCTTCCCGGAAATAATCGGCTATCTCCTGCACTTCTGCCAGGAATTCTGTATGGGCGATTACATCAAGCGTTGCTTTTCCAGCTGCTGCGGCTACTGGATTGCCGCCGAAAGTACTGCCGTGGCTGCCGGCCTCAAAAGCGGCCGCTGCCTTTTCCGTTGCCAGCATAGCGCCAATCGGAATACCAGAACCAAGCCCCTTTGCTGTTGTCATCACATCCGGCTGGACACCATATTGCTCATATGCGTAAAGTGTGCCTGTTCGGCCGACACCTGTTTGCACTTCATCCAGCATAAGCAAGACATCGTGCTCTTTACAAAGACGTTCTACTTCTTTCACCCAAGCAGGATCAGCTGGAATCACACCACCTTCTCCTTGCACAAGCTCCAGCAGCACACCACATGTATTTGGTCCAATCAATTCTTCCAATGCTTGGTTATCATTATATGGAAGATAGCGAAAACCTTTTGCAAGCGGTGCAAAATGCTTTTGAATTTTTTCCTGTCCAGTTGCAGCGAGTGTCGCTAACGTTCGGCCGTGGAAAGACTGGCTAAACGTGACCACTTCATAAGCTGACGTTGCTTTCACCTTTTGCGCATAGCTTCGGGCTAGTTTTATTGCTGCTTCGTTCGCTTCTGCTCCGCTATTTGCGAAAAATACTTGATCAGCGAATGTGTTCGCGGTAAGCAGATTTGCCAGCTGCTCTTGAATAGGAATATGGTATAAATTCGAACAATGCCATAACGTATCGAGCTGTTCTTTAACAGCCCCTTTAACAGAAGCTGGTGCATGACCTAGATTACATGTAGCAATACCAGCTGTGTAGTCCAAATATTGCTTTCCGTTTTCGTCCCAAACATAACTGCCTTCCCCTTTCGTAATGGAAATAGGAAATCGGCTGTACGTTGGCATGACCGATGACACTGCTGCATTCGTTTCAGACATGGTAAGCCTCCTCTGATAAAGTAATAGTCGTTCCTTCGACATTTCCATCTACAAGCTGAAGCAAGCTATTTTCAGCTAGCCCATTGACGATCGTAACTTTTTCCGCACCTTGTTTGAGTGCTTCTAAAGCTGCTTGGACTTTCGGAATCATGCCGTCTTTAATCAAACCTTGCTGAATCATCTGCTTTAATTCATCATCGGTTACATTGGTCAGCATTTGCTTCTCACCGTCAACTTGACGATAAATGCCTGGTATATCACTGATAAAGCATAATTCTGCTTGAAGCGCCCGTGCAATAGCAGATGCTGCCAGGTCAGCGTTTATATTGAACCTCGCATCATCTTCTCCGCCAGCAAGCGGTGAAATGACAGGAATATTATCTTGTTCAACAATCTGCTCAATCAGCGCGGTGTTCACTTTTGTTACCGTTCCTACCAGCCCAAGCTTTGCTGCATTGGCTACAGGCTCTGCATAAAGCAGCTTTCCGTCAAGTCCGCTGATTCCGTACGCGCTCGTTCTGGACATCAGTTTCCGGACGAGAAATTTATTCATCGCTCCGCTTAATGCCATCTCCACCACATCAAGCACTTCTTCCGTTGTGACACGGAGCCCATCTATAAATTCTGCTTTTACTCCCGTTTGCTGCAGCAGTTCATTGATCAGCTTCCCGCCTCCATGCACAATGATCGGTTTCCAGTCTCCTTGCTTTTGAATCGCAGCGATATTGTCATAAAAATTGTCCGGCAGTTTATCAATGATGCTGCCGCCGCATTTAATAATTAAGAATTTCATCAGACAGCCCCCTCACGTCCGGTAGGAAGCATTAATTTTGACGTAGTCATAAGATAAATCACAGCCCCAGGCAGTTGCTTCTTCGGATCCTTCCTGCAGATCAATCGTGATTACTACTGTTTGCTGCTTCAATTGTTTACTAGCCGATTGCTCATCAAATGCAGCTGGTTTCCCTGCTTGGACAACCTGCACGTCACCTAGCCAAACAGAAATATTATTCGGGTTAAACGTTGCGCCGCTGTTTCCAGCAGCCATGATGATTCTGCCCCAGTTTGGATCCGCCCCATAAATGGCTGTTTTTACAAGACTAGAAGCAACGATTGTCTTCCCGATCGCACCAGCTTCCTCTGCCGTTGCTGCATGCTGTACACGCACTTCCACAAGCTTCGTTGCCCCTTCCCCGTCGCGGGCAATCTTTTTCGCTAGCTCTTGTGACACATAATGGAACGCTGCATAAAACTTCTCCCAATCCGCGTGGCCTGGATGCAGCTCCTTATTGCCGGCTTTTCCGTTTGCAAGCACAAGTACCATATCATTGGTGCTCGTATCTCCATCTATCGTGATCATATTATAAGACTGATCGGTCGATTGCTTAAGCAGCTGCTCCAGCACATCAGCAGGGATGGCGGCATCTGTCGTAACAAAGGCAAGCATCGTTGCCATGTTCGGATGGATCATCCCTGAACCTTTCGCTGCGCCGCCGATTGTAACTGGCACGCCATCAATAGAGACTGTGACAGCAACCTGCTTTGTGCATGTGTCTGTTGTCAAAATGGCGTGGGCGAAATCATCCGCCTGACCTTGCAGCTCTATTGAATGAATACCATCAATCACTTTATCCATCGGCAGCTGGACACCGATTAAACCTGTTGATGCTACCGCTGCATACGCTGTCGGAATCCCAAGCTGATCAGCAAATGTCTGACGCATAGTATAAGCATTTATCAGCCCTTCTTCTCCCGTACAGGCATTGGCGTTCGCGCTGTTGACAACAATTCCTTGCAGCTTCCCTTCTTGACGAATGCTTTCTTCCGTCACAAGAAGCGGTGCAGCACGAAAGCTATTTAATGTATACACACCAGCAGCAGATGCCGGTACTTCCGAGTAGATCCAGCCAAGGTCCAGTTTATTTCCTTTTCGTAAACCGATAGCAGCTCCGCCAGCCTGGAAGCCGCCAGGACTGCTGACATTTCCATCTTCTAAGATTGTATATGCCGCCTGTTTTGTCTTTATCATTTCATTCTCTCCTTTATGGATAAACCGGCAGCGTCCATAAACCTGCTGTCTGCTCCCAGCCCTGCATCATATTCATATTTTGAATGGCTTGCCCTGCTGCTCCCTTAACCAAATTATCGATAACAGATACGATCGTCAGTCTATTCGTGCGTTCGTCCAAGTGAAGCCCTATATCACAGAAATTACTAGCTGCCACTTCCTTCGTTGCCGGCCACTCGCCTAATGACCTAAGGCGAACAAATGGATGAGTTTCATAATAATTTTCATATGATTCCAATAATTCTGATGCTGTTTTATCGGTTGTAAGGTCCGCATACATCGTTGCCATAATGCCGCGCGTCATTGGAACGAGCTGTGTAGTAAGGCTGACTGGATGCTGAGAACCTGATATGCCAGCTAACGCTTGTTCAATCTCAGGAATATGTTTGTGGGAACCTAGCTTATACGCTTTTATATTTTCGTTTATTTCGCTGTAGTGCGAAATGGCTGTTGGTGTCTTGCCAGCTCCGGAGAGTCCTGATTTGGCATCAATAATAATGGAGGCTGGGTTAATGAGCCCGTTATGTACTGCTGGCAGCAGTCCAAGAAGCGTTGCTGTCGGATAACAGCCGGGATTTGCGACGAAATCAGCCTTGCTAATCTGCTCCGCGTTCAGCTCTGGAAGTCCATATACAGCTTTCTCTAATAGTTCTTCTGAAGCTGCATCCTGCTGATACCATTCTTTATAAACAGCAGCTTCCTTTAATCGAAAGTCACCTGCTAAGTCGACACAGCGAATTCCTGCTTCTGTAAGTCTAGGGAGCAGATCTCTGCTTACACCCGGCGGAGCTGCAAAAAATGCAAAGTCCACCTGCTCACTTAATGCTTTAACATCAAAGGTTTCTAAGCTTCCGGTTATAAACCCATCTGTATGCGGATAAAAGTCCGTCAATGATTTTCCCGCACTGGAATGGGAGATAATTGTTTTTACTTCTGCATATGGATGTATATGCAAGAAACGCAGCAATTCTACCGCTCCATAACCTGTACCGCCAATTATTGCTACTTTCAAGACTGCATCCTCCTCTGAACAAGTTCGAATTGATTAGTAATTATACTTTAGTATGTATTTTTATTCAATAGTTCTGAATAAAGAAATTATAGTTCAGCATGATTTTGCACTTCTTGACTCAACTTATAATACTATGTACAATTAGTGTATTGTTTTCATCACGGACTAACACAATTAAATGATGTAACAACGGTAGAAGTTAAGAGAAGTGTCCCTATTGTCTAAAAAACTATGGAGGAGGTTCTTGCATGACACCGCTTATATGGTTCTTATATGTCATCGTCCCGGTACTAGGAATGCTAGCCGCATTCATTCAAGCAAGCCGCATGAAAGAGGAAGGGGAAGATAACGAATGATTGCCACGTTTATCATTTACTTGGCTGCGGTATTCATTATTGGATACACCGCTGAAAAATTTATATCAAAAGGGGAAGAAGGATTTTATCTAGGAGACCGGAATTTCGGAGCCTTTTCTACCGCTATTAGTGCAGGAGCGACTGACTCCAGCGGATGGATATTCATCGGAGCTGCCGGCCAAGCATATCTTGCGGGTATCTCCACTATGTGGATGCTGCCAGGATTCCTGATTGGTTATTTCGTGAACTGGTTTATCGTTGCTCCTCGATTACGTAAGTTTTCCGAGAAATCGGAGGCACTGAGTATGTCTGACTTCTTCGAAAAACGCTTCAATGATAAATCGCACTTATTAAAAATCACCTCGAGCGTCATCATCATTATTTTCTTTGTTGCTTATATGGGGTCTCAGCTATCGGCTGCAGGTAAAACATTAGATGCCGTCATTGACTTTGATTTCAATACAGGTCTTATACTTAGCGGTATCTTCGTTTTAGGCTATTCCATTCTCGGCGGATATCGTTCGGTTATGGTTACCGACGTGACGCAAGGGGTTATGATGTTACTTGTACTAGCTGGTTTCCCGCTCTATATGATTTTGTTCCAGCTTGGCGGTTTTGGCACTTTCTTTGACACTGTGAGAAGTATTGATCCATTGCTCGCCTCTCCAGCAGCAGGTAATATTGGTTCGCTCGCAGTCGGTATAATTATCGGTCATATTGCATTTGGTTTTGGTGTACCAGGTCAGCCGCATATATCGCAGCGCTTTTTGTCCGCTAAAGATAACAGCACCATCAAGCAGGGATCCATTATTGCAATGGCATGGATTATTATCTCTATGACAGGAGCTAACCTGCTTGGATTAATCGGCCGCGTCTTGCTTCCTAACTTGGAGGATCCAGAATATGTATTCCCAACTGTTGCGATGGAGGTATCGCACCCTATTATTGCCGGTGTTATCGTAGGTGCTATCTTTGCCGCCATTCAGTCAACATTCTCTTCCCAGCTGATGGTTACTACACAGGCAATTGCAAGTGATATTTGGAAATCCGTTTCGAAAAAGGAATATTCGAGCAAACAGTCTCTTGTTATCAGCCGTACAGCTATGGTAGTGCTGACGCTGCTCGCTATTGGTATAGCACTGCTCAATTTACAATCTGTCTTTGCACTTGTTCAATATGCATGGGCTGGATTGGCAGCAAGCTTTGCGCCGGTTCTTATATTCAGTCTATACTCGAATATCGCTACTAAATGGGGTGCCTTCTCCAGTATGATTACTGGTTCTCTTGTGACGGTAATCTGGAAAGGTTTAGGCTTGGATGCGTATTTATACGAGATTATCCCAGGCTTAGTTGTTTCAACACTTGTATTACTTGTTGTAAGCAAACTTACTAAACAGCGTGACAATGCTCCACTGAAAGAAGAAAGTATGAATCTTTAAAACGAAAGACAGGTTTGCCAGGATAATAGCGGCAAACCTGTTTTTTCCCGTCATAACGTTGACTTTCCCGGGGAACCTTCCTATCATTAGGTTCAGCTATTCTATTTAAAAGGATGAGACGATGTGAAAATTAAGTCTTTGTATAAGACCATCTACGATGATCTTGTCAGCAAGATCATGAGCGGATACTATAAAGAAGGCCAAAAGCTTCCATCTGAAAAAGAACTGGACCAGCTTTATCACGCCAGCAGAACACCTGTGAGACAGGCTTTATCCAAACTGGAAAGTGACGGGTTTATCTATCGGCTGCAAGGGCGCGGATCCTTTGTATCTGATAATCGTCCAAAACAGCTATGGACAAGAATGACTGGGTTCACCAATTATTACTTAAGCGAATGGGAAAAGATCACTTCACGTACAATCGATGTTGAGAAAGTACCTGCACCGGCTGCGATTTCACCGCTGCTGAAGTTAACGGATGGTGACAGTGCGCTGCTGACCAAGATGACTCGCATCCGTTTTTATGAAGGCGATCCTATCATCTATTTGCAGCATTATCTGCATCCTCGTTTCCCAGTTGAATCACTGCAATCAAATGAAAATTTCTTTTCTATTGCAGAAATCTTAAATGAAGAGTTCCAAGTGAAGGTGGCACGAGCGGATGAGGAGATCGAGGCTATTATGGCAGATGATTACTTAAAGGATGTCCTCCAGCTGGATGATGCACACACTCCCTTAATCAAGGTAACTAGAACATCTTATACGGCAGCTGATGAACCCCTGGACGTAAATGTGTACTACGTTAATTCGAAGAGATGGAAATTCGAAGTAAGCTTTCGTCAAAGCGAGAAAAATTTCGAGTTTTTCTGAATCAAAAGCGCACTGCTCGTGCGCTTTTTGTATTGCTTCATGAAAATCGTTGCACTACCAAAAAAATATGTTATACTGCAATCAAATAGCTTGTAAGCGCTAACAAATTATACACTTGCACTTTCCCGCTGCTGTAAAATTTGATTTGGCAAAATGCTAGTAGGAGGAGAATGATGATGCGATCTAAAAAGACGCTTATTCATGTTGCTGTAGATATTAATCAGACTGCAAATCAATTCAAATCAAGCATTGTACTTGTAATGGATAATAAAGTAGTAGATGCGAAAAGCATGCTCGGTCTTTCTAATTCCGTGCTTACTTCTCACTTTTTCCGTTTGGAAATATACGGCGAGGATGCGGAAGAAGCGAAAAGAGCAATGCGGGATGTGTTCTTAAGTAACGGACTGCCTGTTGAAATTAGTGAAAAATAAACCCAATAAAAGACAGCTCCGCCGAAACGGTGAGCTGTCTTTTATTAAAATCGTGAGGCTTTTGGAATGATGTGATTCCGAAGCTGGCCAAGATCCTCGATTTCTATCTCCACTACATCCCCATCTTTCAAAAACTGCGGCGGATTCATGGCAAAACCAACACCGTTCGGAGTGCCGGTCATAATCACATCTCCCGGCTCCAGCGTCATAATCTCAGAAATGAATGAAACAAGATACGGAACGGAGAAAATAAGCTGTCCGGTATTAGAGTCCTGGCGCTTCTCCCCGTTCACAAACGTCCGAATAGAAAGATTGGAAACATCTTCGATTTCGTCAGCAGTGACAAGATACGGCCCCATTGGCGCACTTCTGTCCAGCGTTTTCCCCTGCAGGAACTGGGGAGTCCGCCGCTGCAGATCACGTGCTGTCACATCGTTGGCAATTGTGTAGCCAGCTATGTATTGCATTGCCTCTTTCTCCGGTACTTCTTGCGCTCTCCTGCCGATAACAACCGCAAGCTCCCCTTCATAATCCAGCTTTTCGGTCAGCTTCGAGTGGTATACGCCTTGGTCATGTGCACAAACTGCATTAGCAAATTTACCGAAAAGAACTGGATATTCCGGCATTTCCCTGCCCATCTCTTCTATATGATCCTTATAATTCAACCCTACACAAATAATCTTGCCTGGCTTTGGTACTGGCGGTCCTAATTTCACTTCTTCTGCTCTGTATTGTACTGTGTTAAGACCCTCACTGCGTGCAAATGCCTCCGCTCGGCAAGCACGTTTCAGTGCTTGGGGGCCCATTTGGTAAAATACATGCGGATCTGCGGGAAGCAGGCTCGCTACCGACATAGCTAAATCCACTTCTCCCTCTGACAGAAGAAAATGCCGATATGCCTCTTGCAGATCAACGACACGTCCCTCGACACTGCTTCCAATTCGATATGGATGCAGCTCTTTTCCAGCTTTATAGGTTACTAGCTTCATTATGCTGTTCCCCCTTCATTGTTTGAATACTCGAAATTAACTCTCTCTTCTATGATATAGTAAGAAAGTCAGACAGCATAGAAGAAAGGGAGTCTTAGAATGAAAAATGTTTACTTGAATCATGATGGCGGTGTAGATGATTTAATTTCGCTATACCTGCTGCTGAAAATGGAAAATGTAAATCTAATTGGCTGTTCCGTTATTCCAGCTGATTGCTATTTGGAACCAGCATTATCAGCCAGTCGTAAAATTAACGACAAATTCGGTGATCCGGAAACATTGGAAATAGCTGCATCTACTTCGCGAGGCAAAAATCCTTTTCCGAAAGATTGGCGTATGCACGCTTTCTTCGTTGATGCGCTGCCAATTCTGAATGAACAGCTTCCTGTGCAAACAAAGGTGGCTGAAAAACCTGCACATTTAGATTTAATTGATAAGCTCAAAGCACAAAAAGAGAAAACAACACTCATCTTCATTGGACCGCTGACAGATTTAGCTCGAGCGTTAGAGGTGGATGCTTCTATTGAACAGCATATTGAGAAGCTTGTCTGGATGGGCGGCACCTTGCTGCCGAATGGCAACGTGGAAGAACCTGAGCATGATGGAACAGCGGAATGGAATGCCTTCTGGGATCCGGAAGCCATGGACGTTGTTTGGAAAAGTGACATACTAATTGACATGGTCGCTCTGGAAAGTACGAATCAAGTACCTCTAACTGTGGATATCCGAAACAACTGGGCGAAAAACCGCAAGCATGAAGGTGTGGATTTTGTCGGCCAAAGCTATGCCGCTGTCCCTCCGCTCGTTCACTTTGAGACGAATTCCACTTACTATTTGTGGGATGTGCTGACAACTGCATCCGTCGGAAAAGAAGCATTAGTCAAGAAGAAGTCCGTGTCTGTAAGTGTGGAAGCACATGGACCATCACAAGGTCGTACATATGAAAATCAAGACGGGAAAAGAATTAAATTGGTCTATGATGTGGATCATGATGCGTTCTTCTCTTACATTCTAGACTTAATGAGGGCTTAAACATATAATTGGTATCGCACATATACAAGAAATTTGTTATACTATTCCGTGGCTGTTATCCACAAGTGGATAACTTAAAACGCATGAAACGGAAAGAAGGCAGATTAGCGACATGTATATGGATTACCATCATCACACGAACAACTCGATTGATTCTAAAGCAGTCATGCAAGATGTCTGCAAGGAAGCAATCAGCAAAGGAATTAAAGAAATTTGCTTTACCGAACATTACTCTGTCAATCCTTTGGCGCCTACTTATGGTCATATGGATTTTACTAAATACCAAGCAGACATTGCTGCATCACGGGAACAATTTGGCGATCAGCTGTCCATCAAAATGGGAATCGAGCTGTGCGAACCGCATTTGATGATGGATGTTTATGAAAAAGCGCTTCAGCCTGTTCCTTTCGATTTCATCATGGGTTCTGTGCATAATATCGGCAACCAAAAGCTGCGTCTGCATCTGCGCGCTAATCCAGAGACATTTTATCAAGACTATTTTGCAGAGATGTACAAGCTTGTATCAGATGCAGATATCGATGTTTTGGCACATATTGATCTGATGAAGCGGTATGCTGTCCAAGAAGGTCATGATATCTATTCTTTTGAGCAGCACAAAGATCAAATCGCTGCCATTCTGGAGAAAGCGATTCAGCGCAGTATTGGGATAGAAATTAATACATCCGGCATGCGCAGCTCACTTGGTGAAGCGATGCCGACTCCGCAAATTGTATCGCTTTATCACGACTTAGGCGGCAGAATCTTGACTCTGGGTTCGGATTCTCATAAAGCAGAAACAGTCGGCGCTGGAATAAAAGAAGCCGCGCAAATTGCGCGGCAATGCGGTTTTACTCATATTCACCAATTTGAAAACCGCAAGCCGAAAGCTGTGCCTTTAAGCTAAATTTTTCTCTCATTTCGCAGTTTATGTTTAATAAACGCAACAAATTGATCATCCTGGCTGGACGGCAGCAATGCTGGACGGTCAGGATTTTTCATGACAGCTTCATCTTCCCTCCAAAGTTCTTTTCGTAAGTGGCGAAGTCGAACATAATACGTCATCAGCTTCAAATCAAGCCACATTTCTTCTTTAAAGAATTCAAATACTTCTGCTTGACTGTCCATCGTCTCCTGTTTCTTCTGCGCAATTGTGTATTGCGCTTGTATAATTTGATTCACATGCTTCTCCATTAATTCCAGCTCTTCTGTTGTAAACGTACCTTTTTCAAGGGTATCGTTCATTAGCTTTTCTGCTTCGTCAGTATGCTTCAATATGATTAGCTGCTGGTCCCGAATTGTATTCAATAAATCAGAGAACCGGGAAAACGATTGCTGAATCATTTCTGTCGCTAAATGCATGACGTTTTTTTCAACATTCTCCAATAAGTCCTGAAACGTATGGTAACGTTTATCTGTCAGCCTGACCCCATTATCAGAAGTCAAACGCTGAATAGTCTGTACGCTCGTCATATATCGATAGTACCGACCTGCCATTTCTTCTACTTCATGCTCTGCCGGCACTCTGCCGTCCTCTGCGACTAGCAATCGATCATTACTGGGCATATAAATAAAATAATAATGCACCGGTATTTTATTCTCCTTATAAACTGCGGGACATAAGTCCATACGTTCATCCTGCTGCTGCCGATTACGCTCAGACGCCTCTGTCACCGGCTGCGGTAAAGATTCTTTCGTAATCATCTGATTTCCTCCGTTCTTTCCTGCTCATTACCTATTATTTCACAAATCACCCTATCTCAATCCTACCTTATTCCACTATTCCAGTGTAAGCATTTTCATGACATAGAATTAAAAAAATAACAGCCCGTCAGGACTGTTATTCGGTCTTTGCTGTTCGCGGAAGAATTAATACTTCCACGCGACGGTTTTTCTCTTTGCCTTCAGCTGTATCGTTTGAGGCAATTGGTTTGAACTCTCCATAGCCTTTGGCGCTAAACCAACGCGGGTCAAGCTTGTCATTTTCTAATACAACCTTCATGAAATTAACGGAGCGCATGACACTGAGTTCCCAGTTAGAATGATAGGAAGATGTACTAATCGGGACGTTATCGGTGTGTCCGCTAATGATTACTTCTCGAGGCGGATCCATCACAAGCAGATCGGAAATCTCCCTGGCAATTTCTTCGTCATTTACACTCACTTCACTGCTGCCGGAATTAAATAAGACGTTATCGTTAATCGTTAACAGCAGTCCCTCATCTGTCAAATCCGCGGAAAACTTATTACTCAAATCTTTATCTTTAATGTATGTTTCGATTTTTTCTTGAATCTGCTGCAGTTCTTCCCGCTCTGCCGCTTCGAGAGCAGCTTTGTTCTTTTCTTCTTCACTGACCTCTGGTGTAACAGCAGCCTCTATTGTCTCTTCTTTCTTTTCTTCCTCGTTAATCGGGTCAGTAACTGTAGAACTTGTCTCATTTCCAGACGTCATGCTCGTATTTGACTCCAATAATCCTTCTCCGCCATGCAGCACACTGCTGAAGCTATCGGATATTTTATTGAATTTCTGCGCGTCGATGGAACTTGTTGCAAACAAGACAATAAAAAGCGCCAGCAGCAGGGTCAGAAGATCCGCATAAGGAAGAAGCCAGGATTCGTCGACATGTTCTTCGTGTTTTTTGTGCTTGCGCTTCCTGCTCATACCGCTACTTCCTCTTCTGCATCGCCAAACTCCGCTTTTTCTTTGCTCGGCAGGTAAGCGAGCAGCTTCTGCTCAAGCATTCGCGGTGTTTCCCCTTCCAAAATGGAAAGAATCCCTTCTACCATCAACAGCTTATGCTGCACTTCTTGCTGTGTTTTTCGTTTCAGCTTGTTGGCAATAGGGTGACAAATAACATACCCCATGAAAATTCCCATCAACGTGGCAACGAAGGCCGCTGCAATAGCGTGGCTTAACTTATCAATATCTGATATATCGCCAAGTGCTGCAATTAGTCCAATAACAGCGCCTAGTACGCCTAGTGAAGGTGCATAAGTACCTGCCTGAGTAAAGATAGCAGCTCCAATTGCATGACGGTCTTCCAAGGCATCTACTTCTTCATTCAGCACATTACGGATATATTCTGGTGATTCTCCATCGACAGCCATGCTTAAGCCGTTTCGAAGAAAGTCATCCTCTATATCACGCGTACTGTTTTCTAATGCCAGCAATCCTTCTTTTCTGCTGATCTGAGACCATTCAGAAAACATGCTGACAAGTTCTTTCGTATCAAATTGCTGTTTGCTTTTAAATACAACTCCGAGCAACTTAGGAAATCGTTTTAATTCGTTCCCTGGAAAAGCTAGTGTTACGGATGCAGCCGTACCGACTAGAATGATCAGGATGGCAGCAGGATTAATAAGCGCAGCAGGACTGACACCCTTCAATACCATTCCGACACCAACCGCAACCAGACCTAATATGACACCAATTAGTGAAGATTTATCCATATTTCCATTCTCCTAAATTAGTTTGATTACTCCTTATATCGGATACATTCCAGAAATCTGTATCTTTTTTAATAAACTTTACGTTTCTTTTCCAGTTGAGAAGGCTAATAGTAACAGAAGTGTCATATTTCTATTCGACAGTATAAGGTGCGTCCTTCTACCTAAGCAAATACATAACATTAGACACCATTGGCAGGAATACATGTGACAAAGGTGGTGTTTGTTTCTGTTGTGAAATCGCATACATAGGACGTAAGATAAAAGTAAGCACTTACAAATTAATTTGTTTTTATAAAAGGAGGAAACAGCATGGCACAGGAAAAAACCAGTGTCCGCGCTCGCGTTCAGAAGTTCGGCTCCTATCTAAGCAGCATGGTTATGCCGAACATCGGCGCATTTATTGCTTGGGGTCTTATTACAGCTTTATTTATTCCTGATGGATATTTTCCTAACGAAACAATCGCAGCTATCGTAAGTCCCTCTATCACTTATCTTTTGCCACTGTTAATTGGTTTCACGGGCGGCCGTCTTGTACACGATATTCGAGGCGGGGTTGTCGGCGCAATCGTTACCATGGGAGCGATCGTTGGTTCTCCGGATACGCCAATGTTTTTAGGCGCAATGGCAATGGGTCCGCTTGGCGGGTATGCCATTAAGTTATTTGACCAATATGTTGGATCTAAAGTACGTTCCGGGTTCGAAATGCTCGTTAATAACTTCTCTGCCGGTATTATCGGCGGTGCTTTAGCAATTGGTGCTATCTATTTCGTTGGTCCGCTTCTTGAAGGATTGACAAATGTATTGTCATCTGGCGTTGACTGGCTTGTAGGACTCGGTCTTCTGCCACTTGTCAATGTCTTGATCGAACCAGCAAAAGTATTGTTCCTAAACAATGCAATCAACCATAGTATTTTCACCCCCCTTGGTCTGGAACAATCGGCAGAAGTCGGTAAATCCATCCTATTTTTATTAGAAGCGAATCCTGGTCCAGGACTAGGTATCCTGCTCGCTTTTATAGTATTTGGAAAAGGAAGTGCAAGAGCGTCTGCACCAGGTGCAGCAATCATCCACTTCTTGGGTGGTATACATGAAATCTACTTCCCTTATATTCTGATGAAGCCATTCTTGATTATTGCAGCTATTGGCGGCGGAGTAACTGGAACACTTATTTTCTCCCTGATGGATGTTGGTCTTCGTGCGGCAGCTTCACCTGGTAGTGTTATCGCGATTTTCCTAATGGGTAATCCAAGTGACTATCTTGGCTTGGCACTAGGTATTCTTGGTGCAGCAGCTGTATCCTTCGCAATCTCTGCTGTAATCATGAAGAGCAGTAAAAATGCAGAAACAGATATCGAGGAAGCAACTGCGAAATCAAAAGAAATGAAAGGTACGAAGCCTGCAGCTGCCGTGGGTATTAATCAATCTGGCGGTGCAGCAGATGATGCTGCTGAGAATTTGGATACAGCTCCAGAACATGCAGACAATAGCAGGGAGGCTTTCAATTACAGCAATGTAAACAAGATTACTTTTGCTTGTGATGCCGGAAT
Source organism: Terribacillus aidingensis (assembly GCF_900215625.1). Classification (GTDB taxonomy): domain Bacteria; phylum Bacillota; class Bacilli; order Bacillales; family Amphibacillaceae; genus Terribacillus; species Terribacillus aidingensis. Next base: position 508,994 of record NZ_OBEK01000001.1, on the reverse strand, counting down.
GGGCTCCAGCGCAATGGGCGCTTCCCTACTTCGTAAGAAAATGAAAGATGCTGGATTGGATGTTCATGTAGACAATGCTGCTATCTCTAACATCCAAGACGATGCAGACATTGTGATCACACAAAAGAACTTAACAGACCGCGCACGTAATAAACGACCAGGTGCGGAGCACATCTCTGTAGAAAACTTCTTGAACAGTCCGAAATACGCTGAACTGATTGAGAATTTAAAGAAGCACCAATAAGCAGGGAGTGATTTGATTTGGAATTGGTTAGCAGCAGAGAGAGAAGAATCATCCTGCAATTGCTGCGTTCCAGACACCAATTCATCTCCATTCGAGAGCTGGCAGAGTTATTACATGTCAGCTCTCGAACTATTCATCGGGAATTGAAACAGGTGGAACGGACACTTGCCGAGTATGAACTATCTTTACTTCGTGTCACTGGTTCTGGTATTCGCGTAGAAGGAGATTCTGATCAGATGGAAACCTTACAGAAGCAGTTGCATGAAGCGGTTGAGGTAGACACGACCCAAGAAGAAAGGCTGCTCCACTTACTCTTTCTGTTAGTAGGAGCTTCGGAGCCGGTTAAGGCCGCTTTTTTGGCAAACAAAGTACAGCTGTCAAAAACAGCTGTCTCCCTCTATTTAGATGCATTGGAGGCAAAACTGGCGGTGTACATGCTAACCATCACCAGGCGCCGCGGTGTCGGCGTTGAGTTGGAAGGCGAAGAGAACGAAAAACGAAAAGCACTTGTTCAGCTTACGATGGAACAGCTGGATCAAGCATCTATATATACATTTACAAATGATTATGAAGAACGAAACTTGCACCAGTTTCTGCAGCAATTTATCAAAGAACAGCAGATGACGTTAGTCGAGAAATATGTCATGGAGCATGTCGCAAAACTGTCTTACTCGATCGCAGATAATGCTTATGTCGCGCTAATCACCTATATCAGCATTACCATTCAGCGGATCAAACAGGGGCGGTTCGTCAGCCTCTCCCCTCCGCTGCTGAAATCTTTACAAAAAACAGAAGAATATACGATTGCTGCTGCACTTAGCAGGGAATTGGAAACTAGCTTGTCCCTTAGCTTTTCCACGTCCGAAATCGGCTGCATTGCTGTTCAAATTCAAGGTGCTAAACGGAACGAAACCATGCATCGTTCTGACCCGCTGTTCGAACTGCAAGTTCAAGCATTCATTCAGCTCGTTGCCGCTGCCATCAAGCTGCCGCAGCTTGAAAAGGATGAAGCATTTACCGACAGCTTGCTCACCCATATCGAACCAGCCATCAGCCGGGCGCGAGAAGGCATTCAGACTTATAATCCGCTCACTGAGAAAATTGAACACGATTACAAGGAAGTTGTTGCAGCAGTCCGTGAGGCTTTGGAAGCTGTCTTTCCTGCCTTTCATTTCGGACAAGGAGAAGTTGCCTTTTTGGCGCTGCACTTTGCTTCTGCAAAGGAGCGGCAGCGCAGCAGGCAACGACTACACGCTTTAGTTGTTTGCGCAAGCGGAATTGGCACTTCAAAAATGCTGGCTAGCAGATTGCAGAATGAATTCCCGGAGATCACACAGGTCACATTATCGTCTTATTTAGAACTAAAAGACATAGAGCCAGACAAATTTGACTTGCTCGTATCGACGATTAGCCTTGATCAATTCAACAAGCCCTACTTGCTTGTCAATCCGCTGCTGCCTTCCCCGGATGTGAAACGGATGGACGCTTTCATTCAGCAGGAGCTGCCAACCATTTATACGAAACGAAAGCAGATAACACCTGCCAGAACAGCATCATCTATGAAGCCGGAAACAGCTGCTTTTGAGCCAAAACTGGCAGAGCTTCAAACACTGGCAGCAGTATCGCGCATACTGTGGAAGCGCTTTTTCATCGATAACGCTTATCAAAGTCAGACTGATTTATTTGCATATATAGAACAGCAGGCTGCTGAACAGTCGATTATTAAAGCAAAAGGAACGCTCGCTGAGCTTCTGCACAATCGTGAAGAGCTTGGCGGTATGGGTATTCCTGACACACGGATGGCGCTGTATCACAGCCGAAACAATGATATAGCACAGCCTGCATTTTGGATGATGGCGCTATCCTCCCCTATTTCAATTAAGGGGATGGACAACCGGGTGATGAAGGCAGACCGCCTGTTCATCCTTGCTGCACCGGACAATTTGCCTTTGAGCTGTTATGAGCTGTTCAGTAAAATCTCAAGTTTTATATTAGAAGAGCATATCCAGCCACTGATTCGTTCAGCGGATCAAAAGGCACTCAGCAAGGAATTGGCGCAGCTGCTCACTGCCCACATCCAGCAATTCACAGATCACTTAGGAGGGTAATCATGCAAGTATTACAAGAAGCAAATATTCTAATGAACACAAAATTAACAGATCAGGAAGATGCCATTCGCAAAGCCGGTCAGATTCTTGTGGATAATGGTTATGTTAACGCAACCTATGTGGATAAAATGATCGAACGTGAAGCATTGACTTCCACGTATATGGGTAATTTTGTTGCCATTCCGCATGGTACAGAAGATGCCAAAGATGAAGTGATTGCTTCCGGAATCTCTGTCATTCAAGCACCAGAGGGTGTGACATTTGAAGGAAATGAAGTAAAACTTGTCTTCGGTATTGCCGGGAAAAACAATGAACATTTAGATATTCTTTCGCAGATTGCTATTGTCTGCTCAGAGGAGGAAAACATCGATAAGCTTGTTAGCGCGACAAGCAAACAAGAGATTATAGATATGTTCTCTGAGGTGGATGCATAATGAAAAGCGTACACATCGGAGCAGGCAATATCGGACGAGGCTTTATCGGCGCCCTTCTCTCTCATGCAGATATCCATGTAACTTTTGCTGATGTCAATGCAGATATCATTTCTGCCCTGAAGGAAAGGCAGCAATATGAAGTTGTTTATGCCCAGGAAGAAGCGCATTCCGAAACGATTACCGGGGTTACGGCTTTAAACAGTACTACCGAAGAAGAAGCTGTCGTCAAAGCAATTGCTGAAGCCGATCTTATTACGACTGCTGTTGGTCCGTCCATCTTGCCTCATGTGGCCCCAGTTATAGCAAAAGGACTTGTTCAACATGCGAAGCAGCCAAAGCCAGTTCATGTAATTGCTTGTGAAAATATGATTCGCGGTTCCAGCCAATTACGTGAATTCGTTATGCCGCATATTGATGAACAGGACAAGGAACAAGTTGAAAGCTATACAGCGTTCTGTGACGCAGCAGTCGACCGGATTGTTCCGATCCAAGAACAGCAGGATTTGCTGACAGTACAAGTTGAGCCTTACTTTGAGTGGGTTGTAGAGAAGAAAAATTGGCAAGGTGCGCTTCCTGCTATCGAAGCAATTACTTTTGTCGATAATCTGGATCCTTATATTGAAAGAAAGCTGCTCACTGTTAATACAGGACATGCCGCTATAGCCTATGCAGGATATGCCAAAGGCTATAGCACAATTATCGAGGCTATCCAAGATGAAGAAATTCTAACATTAGCTAAGCATGCTTTAGAAGAAACTAGCGCACTACTGAAAGATAAATGGAACTTCCAGGAAGACGATTTGAATCACTATATCACAAAAATCCTGCAGCGTTACCAAAATCCATACATTTCCGATCTCGTCACGCGTGTAGGACGCGGGCCAATCCGTAAGCTTGGTCCGAAAGACAGACTCGTGTATCCGACTCAAGCTTTATTGGAGCAAGGGAAAACTGCTGATGCATTGCTGACTACCATTGCTTATGCCTTACATTTCAATCCAGCTGATGATGAGGAAGCAGCTGAATTACAGGAGCGCATTAAGTCAGAAGGTGCTGCTTCAACGTTAGCCAGCATTAGCGGGCAAACCCAAGACAGTGCGCTTGTACAGCAAGCGATAAAGAAATATGAACAGCAAAAAGACAGAGTCTAAACGCTCTGTCTTTTCTCTTCACTTCATTTTCAGCAGCCGCTTTTGCATCCAAATCGCTGCCTGCATCCCATCTCCCATAGCAATGCTGACTTGCTCAGAATGCACGGTTACATCACCGGCCGCCCACACACCTTCTACGTTCGTTTCTTTCGTACGGGGGTTGTTTTCAATATGATTGTTTTTATGAAGCTCCACACCTAAAGACGCTGCCAAATTACTGTTCACCCGATTCTTCCCAAATGCCACAAAAGCTTTCTCTGCCCACAGCTTCTCTCCATCTGTCAGGCGAAATCCTTCTAAGCCGCCACTTTCATCTAGCACTGCCTCTTCAATAGACTGTTCATAATATTCAATGGAATGCAGCTTCAGCTTTTCAAATGTTTCCTCACTCACAGGTTCTTTTTCATGATTGATGAAAATAACATCATCAGACCAGTATGTCAGCATCACTGCTAATCCCGCTCCCGCTTCACCAGTACCTGCGACCACCGTTCGCTTGCCGCTTATCTCATACCCATCACAATCCGGACAAACATATACATCTGTTCCAAGCAATGGATACAAACCTTTAACCGGGATCCGATCTGTTATTCCAGTAGCAAACAAAAGCAATGCTGCATCATGGGATTGCCCATCAGCAGTTTTGACTGTGAAGCCGTGTTTCCACTTTTCCACTTCCACTGCCTCCTGCTGCTCGACACGAATACCGCCATAAGTATCTATTTGTTTTCGCCCAAGTTTCAGCAGATGATTTCCTGATACACCATCCGGCCAGCCAATTAAGTTATGGTAGCTTTGACACCAATGTGATCTGCCATCATTTCGTTTATCCAGCAGCAGGACATCTCGCTTATATCGGCCAAATTGGATGGCAGCTTGAACTCCTGCGATTCCGCCGCCTATTATAATTACATCATGCATATACTTGCACCCCTCCTATTAATCCTTTCATTGCACACTCTACAGCAGTGTTTCCGCTCCGTCAGCATATAGAACACTTCCTGACATATGACCGGCTGCGTCTGACGCTAGAAAGCAGACAATGGACGCTACATCTTCCGGTTTTCCAGGTTTTCCTTTCAGCGGATGCTGCCCTTTAGGGAAAACTTTCGGAATTTCTATCTCCGCTAAATGCGCTGTATCCTTTTCTGTTCTCTCTTCAATGTTCGTCTCAATGCCTCCCGGACATACGACATTCACCCGAATACCATATGCCGACAGCTCAAGCGCAGCCATTTTCCCGAAAGCTGTCTGCGCTGCTTTGGAGGCACTATAAGCACTCATACCAAAGCCTGAAAACGTACGATTACCATTTATTGAACTGGTAATGATGACACTGCCGCCTTTTTCTTTCATGTAAGGAATGGCGTTCTTTAGTGTCAGAAAGGTACCCTTCGCATTTGTACCAAGCGTCTGGTCCCAGTCTTCTTCCGGCAAATGCTCAATCGGGGAAAGTGTCCCATTAATACCTGCATTAGCAAACACAATATCCAGCTGCCCAAATTGATCAATCGTTTGTTTAAACATCTGTTTCAGCTGCTGGCTGTCAGTAACATCTACTGTTGATGCAATTGCTGATCCGCCTGCAGCCTCGATATCAGCAGCCGCATCCTTTACAGTGTCTTCATCCATGTCAAAAAGACCTACACGCACACCTTTGGCCGCCAGCATGGCTGCCGCGGCTCTTCCAATACCTGAGCCTGCTCCGGTCACAATTGCCACTTTTCCATCCAGCGATGCTTCCATCCCGTCATCCACTCCTTTATGTATCTACTAGTTATTTCCTTACTCTCTATGAAGTAAAACCCTTTCTGTATAAAAAAAGAGTGTATCTGCTGAGATACACTCCATGTCGTTAATCTTTTAAAGCTAAATGAATATGTGCCAAATGATGTTTGCCATGCCAAGCATAGATACCTATATTCTCTTTCAGGCTGACTTCCTCTCTTGTCCCCGGATGAATAAATGTTCGCTGAAGCTGCGCCGGGGTGAGCGTGCGCAGCAGAACAACCCATTTACGGTGAATGGAAGCAAGCAAGTCCAGGGCGGACTGCACAGGCATTTCATAATCAGGCAGCTGTGCCCAGCTCGCCTCATCGTATGGTTTTATAACAGGTTTTTCTTCTGTTAACGCCAGTTTGAAACGTACAAAGGAATTCAGATGACTATCAGCCAAATGATGCACAAGCTGCCTAATATTCCATCCTCGTTCTCGGTAGGTACGTTGAAGCTCGAGTTCTGAAAGCTTGTTTACCAGCTCGCACACCTGTTTTGGAAGCTGATCTATTTCTTCTATCCATTGTTTTGTCTGTGATGCTGAACTATCTCCCTCTACACGAAACTGCCCAATCGGATGTCTTCTGTCCATCTGATTACCTCCCCGCTCTTTTAACTAATTTTAACAGAAAAAAGACCGTACCGAGTAGGTACAGTCTTTTTTTAAGTCAGGATACTTGCGAAGCAGCATTGGGTGCTGTAATCCGGCCTTCTGTTTCTTTATCGAAGAAATGCACTTGTTCCATATCAAATAGTAATGTGCGCTTATCTTTGCCTTTAATATCCGAGCGGGCATCAACACGTGCTACAAATTCTTCTCCTTCAACACTTGCATACAGGAAGCTCTCCGCACCCATTAATTCAACTACATCAATCGTTGCTTCTACTTCATGTGCATGTGCAAGACTTTCCTCGTAGTCAGCATCGTGGATATGTTCTGGTCTGATTCCCATCACAATCTCTCCGTTGCCGTAGCCTGCATCCTGCAGCATTTTTCTTTTTGCCGGCGGAAGCTGGAACGTCACATTGCCAAGCTTGGCCTTGCCTTCCTGAATAGTAACGTTGAGGAAGTTCATAGATGGAGAACCAATAAAACCGCCAACGAACATATTGTTAGGGTTGTCGTAAACATCCTTTGGTGCCCCTACTTGCTGGATGATCCCATCTTTCATCACAACTAGTCTGCTTGCCATTGTCATCGCTTCCGTTTGGTCATGTGTAACATAAATTGTGGTCGTCTGAAGGCGCTGATGCAGCTTTTGGATTTCTGCTCGCATCTGTACACGGAGTTTGGCATCTAAGTTGGAAAGCGGCTCATCCATAAGGAAAACTTTTGCGTCTCGGACAATCGCGCGACCAAGCGCAACACGCTGGCGCTGACCGCCGGAAAGCGCTTTCGGTTTTCGGTTTAAGTAATCTGTCAGCCCAAGAATACGGCTTGCTTCCTGTACACGTCTGTCTATCTCATCTTTTTTGTATTTACGCAATTTCAAGCCGAATGCCATGTTATTGTATACATTCATATGCGGATACAACGCATAGTTCTGGAATACCATTGCAATATCCCGGTCTTTCGGCGGGACATCATTCATACGTTCTCCGTCTATATAGAAGTCACCGCCAGAGATTTCTTCCAGGCCGGCAATCATTCGTAATGTGGTTGATTTTCCGCAACCGGAGGGACCGACGAACACGATGAATTCTTTATCATCTATCTCTAGGTTAAAATCTTCAACCGCCGTAACATTCTTGTCGTAGACCTTCTGGATACCGTTCAACTGTAGCTTTGCCAATGTAAGCGCCTCCTTTATTGTATACTCTTACTTTACCGTGTTTCTCCTGTAATTGCTATTTGGCAGTTGCACAAAATGTAAGCGCTTTTATTGTGCGGAATGTTAAAAACAAATATGGTTAATAAGAAACATGCAGTGTAAGAACTACCACTTCGGCAATACTCCGCTTTATGCGGGCACAGCCTCAGCTCTCGCCGAAATTTCACCGCTGTTAGGCACTTAACTCGCGCTGCCCGCCGAATCTCCACATTTTTCCTGAGTTGGTTGAACTCCCTCCTACACAAGAGGCTATAGAAAATTACGAACTAGTTTTAAACGCGAGCAGCCTTTAAGATAGCGGAGTGTATTTTTGAAGCGATGCTTACCATATTTATTAGCTAAAAAGACTATTGTCCCCGCTTCACCATATTGCCTTCTTCAAGCAGAAGCGTATCATCCAGATGGACAGTTGGTGCTTTTACGACGCAGTCAATATGGACGCCTGCCGCAATTGTTCCGCCGAATGTGTTGTTGCTGCCAAATGCAATGTGGATGGTTCCGTATACTTTTTCGTCTTCCAATACGTTACCGGTAATTCGCGCTTTTTCATTGGTACCAACGCCAAACTCAGCTACACAGCGTCCTTCTCCTTCCCCAAGCATATGAAGCAGTCTCTCTCCTTGCCGTCCGCTGGCAGCTGTCAAAAGTCCTTCCTCGATTGTAAGAAGTACTGGCTCTTCTGCTTTTCCCAGGCCGGAAATAGAGCCGTCGATCCAAATTCGGCCAGATGCTGTCCCTTCCAGCGGTGCAATATATGCCTCTCCAGAAGGCAGATTACCCGATTGCCCATTTTCACGGTAGACGCCTGTGCTAGCTACACCATTACGTCCTTGAATAGAAAAGGTTAGCACTTCTCCACCTTTTGATACGGTAACCTTTTGGGCTTGGTCCAGTTTTTGAGAAACATTATATGTCAGTTTTTCTACTGTATCGTAATCAGCGCTGATAGCTCCCTCCAGAAACATATCATATGTAATGCCTGGCATCGTTGCGACGCGGACACCCGCTGCTGCTGCATCTTTCTTGGCTGTCGTATGTGTTAAAGAATGCTCCGTAATACAGACCGCTACATCACAATGTTTCATTGCTTCTGCCACGCCGCTTGGAGGCTCTTCTCCTGACTTCTCTCTGTCCTGTATCACAAGCATGAGCGTTTCTGCTCCAATTGATCTGCCGGCTGCGTACAATGCTTCTGCCAGCTCTTTCTTGCTGTCATCCGTCACAATAAGCAATGTTTCCTCTTTTTTCAGTGCCAAACTGCTGCGCAGTACATTCTTGCTATTCTCCACTAACTTACTCCCCATGAAGGCACCTCCTCTTGTTTCTTCCTATTATACACAAAGAAAACCGCCTGATTAAGCAGACGATTTTCAAAATTAGATAAATAAAAGTAAACTCACAGCCATTACCATCATACCGCTGATTAATCCGTAAATGGATGTGTGTCCTTCATCGTATTTCTTTGCCGCTGGCAGCAAACCATCTAGTGAAATAAAGACCATAATACCTGCTACCGCTGCGAAAATCACACCGAACATGACGTCGTTTAAGAATGGCATAAGAACAAGGTAAGCCAGCACAGCACCTACAGGCTCTGAAAGGCCAGACAAGAAGGAAAGGCCGAACGCTTTCTTTTTGTTGTTGGTGGCAAAATATACCGGAACCGCAACAGCAATCCCCTCTGGTATGTTATGGATGGCAATTGCAATGGCAATCGCTACTCCCAGTGATGGGTCTTGTAACGCAGACGTAAAAGTAGCGATACCTTCCGGGAAATTATGAATAGCAATTGCGAGTGCCGTAAAAGTTCCCATCTTTAGCAAGGCCTGGTTGTGCGCTTGATTGTCCATGTCTTCCACTTTTTTGCCTTCATGCGGATTGGATTGATTAGGAATCAATTTATCAATTAGAGCGATAAGAAGCATTCCGCCGAAGAATCCACCAACTGTCGCCCAGTTGCCTGCTTGTGCGCCAATCGCACCCGTCAAGGCATCCTTTGCTTTAACGAAAATCTCCACCATCGAGACATAAATCATTACACCAGCCGAAAAACCGAGACTGAGTGATAGGAATTTCGTATTTGTTGTAGAAGTAAAAAATCCCATCAAGCTGCCTATGCCAGTGGCGAGGCCAGCCATCAGTGTTAAACCTAGAGCCAGTAAAACATTTTCGTCCATCATTGCCCTCCTCGTTCTGCTGTCCATCTGTTTCTTTTATTATGCACTATATCAATAAAGTTTCACAGTAGAAACTTTTAAGCAGTATTACAACCCTTCTTCCCTTCCTACTATATGGTGAAGCATCTAGGAAGTTTCCAAAAAAATAGCTGGCAATCTCGTTGCCAGCCTTTGTCATTTCAGTGTTTCGACAAACTCCATATTGACTAGCTCTTCGTACTTATAGTCTCCCTTATAAACCCCTGTCTTTGTCACAACATCCATCGTTTTATCGGTAGCTTCTTCGGTAATATAACCATCCTCACTCCAAAGCTTATCTGCGTATGCCCGATCTAAGGAAGCTTGAAGACTTGCTTCATCTGTTGTGGGGAATTCTTCCTTCAATACCCGCATTCCGACTTCTTCATCTTCGTTGACAGTTTTTAAAGCTTTCGTCATTGCTTTAACAAATTTCTGTACTGTTTCCGGATCTTCATCAATTGTAGACTGCTTCACACTAATAACAGAGTATGGGTAATCACCCAAGCTAGGGAATCCATAGAAAGGTTCCCCCCAAACGCCTTTTTCAATACCTTCATAGATTTGCGGCTCTGCTCCATTTGCAATATCTGCTTGCCCGTTTTCCACTAAAGAGACAACAGCACTTGCATCTGCGGGTTCCTCTAGCAGAACATCCTTCCCTGGCTCTAAGCCAAGTTCCATGATTAAATAGCGTGTAAGGAGGTTGGGACTGCCTCCAAAGCGGCCTGCAGCAATTGTTTTTCCTTGCAGAAAAGCAGCCAGCTCTTCATCAGAAGCGCCTGCAGGAGGCGATTCGCCGCCGGCCATCAAATAGACATTGGCCCGGTTAACAACATTGACAACAGAGACGATTGGATCCTTGCTGTCTATATTCGCTAAAGCATTTGAATCGGGACCAGCTATATTGCCCCAGGCATCTCCGCTCACAACTGTTGTTACATGTGCTCCGCCAGTTGCTGTAACGACTTCTACATCCAGACCTTCTTCTTCAAAATATCCTTCATGAATTGCCGTGTACAGAGGCAGATAGCCCGTCAAATGCACCGGTTCTGCAATCGTCAGCTTTTTTAACTTTTCTTCTTTCTCTCCTCCTGTACACCCTGCAATACCCAGCAAAACAGCCAAACACAGAATGCCTAGTAACCGGATCTTTTTCATGCAGACACCTCCTATTGTTTTGGTTCCTGCCCGCGAAGCAGCAGCTTCTCGAGACTAACTGTCCCGGCGTACATAAGCAGCGATAAAATAGATAACACACAAACACCGACCCACACAAGGTCAATATCCAATATTTGGCCTGCATACAAAATCATTCGTCCGATTCCTTGGCGGGAACTAATAAATTCTCCGACAATCGTACCCGCCAGCGCCAAAGCGATATTGATTCGCAAACTGCTTACAATCCACGGCATCGCAGTCGGCACAACTACTTTGGTAAATACATGTCTGCGCTTTGCTCCCAAGGAATACAGCAGCTTCTCCAAATCTTCATCTACTGCTTTAATTCCGCTATGAGCAGCAAGTGCAGTAACAATGACGGTCATCAAGAAGGCCAGCATCACTTTTGAAAAGAAGCCGATGCCGAATAAGATGACGATAACAGGTCCAAGTGCTATTTTGGGTATGGCATTGAATGCAATCAAGTAAGGTTCTGAAATTCTGGAATAATAGGCAGACCACCAAAAAGACAATCCAATCAGCGAACCGAAAAATGTACCTGAAGCAAAGCCAGCTAGTGTTGCAAGTGATGTATAAACCAAATCACTCCAAAGCGTTCCCTTCAGGAGTGCAACTTTAGCAGTTTCATAGATTGTGCTCGGACTGCTCCAATAATAAGAATCCATGACCCCTATACGAGTAAGAACTTCCCATAAAACAATTACTAGAATACCTATACTAAGCTGCCCCGCTATAACAATCCGCTTCATCCGCTGCCGGCGTTTTTTCTCATCTTCGATATACCGATTCTTCTCAGGCTGTGTCATTCTCATCTGGTTCCTCTCTAAGCAAATCCAGCAATGTTTGCTTTAGTGTGATAAATTCATTCGACAGCAGCGTCCCCTCTCCTCGCGGCCGCTCCAGCTCCACGTGAACCTTCGCCTTCAACTTACCTGGACGCTGGGAAAGCACGTAAATGTCATCAGATAAAAAGATCGCTTCATCGATGTCATGCGTCACAAACAAAATCGTCTTCTGAAAATCTTCCCAAATCTTCAACAGCCAGCTCTGCATTTGCAACCTTGTCTGCGCATCCAGTGCTCCAAATGGTTCATCCAGCAAAATAATATCCTGGTCATACAACAGCGTTCTAAGCAAAGCCGCCCGCTGGCGCATCCCCCCGGACAACTCAGGCGGATAGTTATCCTCAAACCCTTCCAAACCATATCTTTTTAGAAGCGGCAATGCTCTTTGCCTTGCATCTCGCTTTGACACTCCTTTAATCTCCAGGCCAAGAATGATATTATCTAAAATCGTCCGCCATGGCAGCAGCAAGTCTTTTTGCAGCATATAACCAACGTATCCGCTCTTGCCGACAATATTTTTGTCGTCTAAAAGAATCTCGCCAGTAGTCGGTTTGATAAGTCCAGCAATCATATTGAAGAGTGTCGATTTGCCGCAGCCACTTGGGCCAATAATACTGACAAAACGCCCCGCTGGGATTTGCATCGTAGTTTCCTGCAAAGCCACTACTTCCTGGCCGTCACGTCTAAATATCTTGCTAGCTTCTACGACTTTTAATTTATACATAGCGCCACTCCTGTCATTTCTATAAATCCATCATACGCAAACGCCCGGTAAATGATGACAAATTCACAGCATGTCCAGCACAAGTTTCTTATTTTCTGCAAAAAGCATAAAAAAAAAAGCCTGCACAGTCAGATATGCCACGCAACACATCACCTGTACAAGCTATAGAACAAGCCGAACAATGCATCCTGCTTGCAAATGAGAGGGATTAACCGAGAACATGACGAAAGCTGCCTGTTGGTTACCATCGTTGTTACCCGAAAATCTTAATGTAACTTTACCATAGGGAATCTTGCATGACAGCAAACTTGTAAGATTATGTGACGACCTTTTTTAAGAAGGAGAAAAAGCTCTAGAATGACTGCCGCGACAGCTATCCTTCCACAAAAGAATCCAGACTCACACATTACTCATCGTTCATGTGTAAGTCCGGATTCGCTTTTCCCTATTGATTCTATACGAATATTAATTACAAAACTTTGCTCAAGAATGCCTGTGTCCGTTCTTCTTTTGGATTGCTGAAGATTTCTTCCGGCTTAGCTTCTTCAACGATGTAACCGCCATCCATGAACAGGACACGGTCTCCCACTTCCCGGGCGAAGCCCATTTCATGTGTAACGACAATCATCGTCATTCCTTCTTGGGCTAGCTGCTTCATCACTTCTAAAACTTCACCGACCATCTCCGGATCGAGTGCGGAGGTTGGTTCATCAAACAGCATGACTTTTGGTTCCATGCATAATGCACGGGCAATTGCGACACGCTGCTTCTGTCCGCCGGAAAGCGAATCCGGATATACATGCGCTTTGTCTTCTAATCCTACTTTACGCAGTAATGCCAGCGCTTTGTTTTCTGCTTCTTTCTTCTTCCATTTACGGACAACCATTGGTGACAGCATAATATTTTGCAATACCGTCTTATGCGGGAACAAATTAAACTGCTGGAATACCATGCCGACATCCGTCCGTACTTTGTTGATGTTCACTTTTTTGTTTGATATATCTGTTCCTTCTATATAAACGTGGCCATCTGTTATATCTTCGATGCGATTGAGACAGCGAATGAAGGTAGATTTGCCGGAACCAGATGGCCCAATTACAACAACAACTTCTTTTTCTTGTATTTCGACGTTAATGTCCTTCAGCACCTCGAGCTCGCCGAACGACTTTTTTAGATTTTTTACGCTGATCATCTGTTGCATACTTCCTTTCTAAAAAGCTCTGTACATATGATAATACTAAACAAACAACAAAATATAAAACAGCAACAGACAAGTAAGGCTCCCAAACTCTGGAATAAGATCCGACTGCAACTTTCCCCCAATAGAACAATTCCGGAGCTGCAATAACGGCTCCTAGCGAAGAATCTTTCACAAGCACAATAAATTCGTTTCCAAGCGGCGGAATCATTCGTTTAAAAGCCTGAGGCAGTATAACGTGACGCAGCACTTGTGCATGACTCATACCTAAGCTGTAGGCTGCCTCCCGCTGTCCCTTATCAATGGAATTAATACCGGCACGGAAAATCTCCGCGATATATGCGGCTGAATTAAGCGCCAATGCGACAATAAGTGATATCAATGGTTCTGGCGGTTTTATGAAAATAGGCATAACTGCAAAATGAATTAAGAAGATTTGTACGAGCAGCGGTGTACCTCTGAAAACATTCACATACCAAATGAACGGCAATCTAAGTATCGGATTGGATAAACTCTTTCCCATCCCAATTACTAAACCGATGATAGCCCCAACTACGAATCCTATCAGCGATGCAAGGATTGTATACCCAAGTCCTCTCATAAAGAAAGGCAAATATTCAATAACAATTTCCCATTTGAAATCCATTTCTCTCACCTCAGTATAACTTATAAAACAAAACGTAAATATAGCGTAACGGATATCATCGTTACGCTATAAGGGAACTAGTTATGGCTGTGCACTTTCTAACGCCTCGATATCAGGTGTGCCTTCAAACCATTCTGAATATATTTCTTCGTATGTCCCGTTTTCCATAATCGTTTGCATTGCTTCATCTATTGCTTCTTTATGTTCACTGCCCTTTGGAAGCAGGATGCCGTAATATTCCTGCTCAAAGCTATCTTTATCATCTATTAATGTAAGATTGGCATCCGGATTGTTTTTCACATAATGCTGTGCAACACCGTTATCCGTTATGACCACTTCAACGTCGCCATTCTGCAATGCCATCATTGTAGCTGCCGAAGACTCATATTTGGAAATGTCTGTGCTGTTCTCGCCAACAAGCTGCTGTGCGGCGCTGTCACCTGTTGTACCATTCTGCACACCGATTTTCATGCCTTTAATATCCTCAGCTGATTGAATATCTGTGCCTTCTGTCGTTGCAATAGTTTGCATTGCTTCAAAATAAGGGGCAGAGAAATCATACGTTTCTTTACGCTCATCCGTGATTGTGATACCAGCTGCGCCTCCAGCCAGTGATTCATCTTTTACACCAACAAGCATTGGATCCCAGCCCGTATTTTTAAATTCATAATCAAGCCCAGCTTCTTTCATAACAGCATCGAGCAAATCGGCATCAAATCCGACAACCTTGTCACCTTCCATCGATTCAAAAGGAGCAAATGTTGCTTCTGTACCGAAAGTAAGCGTCTCCTTGCCTGAACCGCTTGATTCATTATTAGATACACATGCGCTTAAAAATATAACACTAAAAAGTCCAGTAACTAGCATAAGCTTCTTAACTGTTTTCATTGTCTATCTCCCTTTTCTATCTATTTAGTAAACTTGCATTAAAATCTATAATTATTCATTTCTATGCATTTATTCTACATAACATCTTATGTCTTGTAAATATAAAAATAGAACTAATCGTTTCTTTTTAATTATTTTCCACGTTTAAATTATCAGTAAATTATGATTTTATGATACAGTGCATGTATATAAAGGAAAGCAAGGGATACCTATGCACCCACCTCATTCCATATTCGCCAAGGAATTTGAACAGCTCTTGGATTTGCAGCAATTCCGAGAAGCGCTTTTCTTCCTTAAACAGGATAATGAGGCAACAACGAAAGATCAGATGGAAGTAACTGAAGTGGAATCTCCTCCTTTTCATGAAGCGAATCAAGCTGCTTTTTTCAAAGACAAACTGGCGGCTTTCAGCTTGGATAACCTAAAAACGGATAGCGTAGAAATGTATACGGTATTCGTAAAGGCACAGGGAATGGACCGTCTGTTATTATCGCTGCCCACCTGTATACTGTCTTCCCTGCTGGGACCAATGCAGCCGCCCGGGTGGAGGATGGTATCGTTTATGCACCGGCAATGGAGACGATGGCCGCGGCTTGGCTGTACTTCTTCCCTTATTGCGGTCATTCGATGAAGATAATATTATTTTTCTTGCAGATGTTGGAGAAGAAGATTTAGACGATCTACGCGGAATGAAGAGGTTCTACAAATGTGGATGGCTTATCTCTGTAAGCCGGGAGCTCCTGGTGACTTGATTTATTGCGGCGTGGGCAGCCAAGAGCGGACATAGCTTCGGAGAATTTGGCAACTCAAGTGCTATCCATGCAGCAGGACGCGCTATTGCTGCATTGGCATCTATGACTGTACCTCAGAATCCGAAAACAACTTATAATGCAGGAACAATCCATGGCGGCACATTAATTAATACAATTACTTCAGATGCAGACTTTCAGCTTGATTTACGTTTTCTATTTCCAGCCAACCACTTACGGAGTTGGAGGATTAGTACTTATTCACAATGCAGCTCGAAAGGAAATTGAAGCCTGCGTGCAGCCAGGCAGTATCACTGTTTCAGCAGAACTTGTCGGAGACAGACCAGCTGGGAGTCAGGCTGAAGATGCTCCAATTCGCCAAATTGCCCTGCGCGCTGCTGACTTTCTTCGTATAGAAGTTACAATGGAGGAACCGCTCAGTACAGATGCGAATGTACCCTCTCGCACTCGGCGGTGGCGGAAATAGCGGCGGACATCATACATCAGAACAGTTTTATGATCAAACAGACGCTTTTTACGGTCCGCAGTGAATCCTTTTAGTTCTGCTAGGGAAGACCGGTAAAAAGATAAAGTGCATCCTTTACTTCCAGTCCGAGAAAAAAATAAGCAAAAGCCAGCACGGCTTTTGCTATTTTTTAGGCATGCGAAGGATAATCGTACTGAATATCGTCCCATTTACGTGAATATTTCACACTCAAGTCGACACCTTCAAAATA
Source organism: Terribacillus aidingensis (assembly GCF_900215625.1). Classification (GTDB taxonomy): domain Bacteria; phylum Bacillota; class Bacilli; order Bacillales; family Amphibacillaceae; genus Terribacillus; species Terribacillus aidingensis. The sequence goes on along the minus strand of NZ_OBEK01000001.1, from coordinate 492,285 downwards.
CCATGCATCCGACCGCTCAACAAAGTATGTAATACCTTGTACTTCCACACTCGAAATCGGATCATTTGGCTGCTCTGCAGATATGCCAAGTGAAAAACCTTCTTTAATGCCTCCAAATCCGCCATAACGCACATAAAAACGTACTGCACTGCCGGGTTCAAGGTCCATTTCTTGAATAAACCAGTTTGAAGCTGGTTTAGTAATAGATATTTGCATAATTTCACCCCTTTATACAACTATAACAAATAGTGACAGCATGTACCTCATTCGACAAAAATCAAACGAAGTCGTTGATAATTATTAATAAAAAGTTTACAATCTTTTAGGGGTAGTTTACAAAAAAATAATATTTACTATTCCCTGAAAGTAACTTATTCAAACACCATTCGGAGGTTAAGTAATGTTCAAGAAGAAACAAGACAAGTTTTCTTTGCTGCTTACCGATATCGCAAAGAATATTGATAATACTGCAGATTACTTTGTTACGTATAAAGTGAAGGACGAATCTACCCTTTCTGAGTTCTCAAATAAGCTGAAGGAATATGAAACAAAAGGTGACCAGCTTGTACATACAATTATTAAAGAACTGAACCATGCCTTTATCACACCTATCGAACGAGAAGATATCTTGCAGCTGACAAATAGCTTAGACGATGTCCTTGATGGGATGGAAGAATTCTCTGGGATGATGGATACTTATGGCATTTATTCTTCCGACAGTTATATTGATCAATTCTCAGGTGAAATTCGCTCTTGCGCTAAAGAAATTATGACAACAATTGAATTGCTTTCCCTAAATAAACTAAAAGACATTCAAGCACATGCTATTAAGATTAAAGAGCATGAGCAAAATTGCGATACAATTTTCCGTAAGTCTTTAAAGCAGCTTTTCCAAAATGAAAAAGACCCGATTAAGGTTATTCAATACAAAGAGCTTTACTATATCCTGGAAGAGATTGCGGATAGCTGCCAATCTGTAGCAAACAATCTTGAAACCATTATCATGAAGAATGCGTGAGGAATAACTAATGGATGTATTATTACTAATCACCATTCTAACTGTCATATTTGCTCTTGCTTTCGACTTTATCAACGGATTTCATGACACAGCCAATGCGATTGCAACATCTGTTTCTACCAAGGCTTTAAAACCAAAACATGCAATCATTATGGCAGCTATCATGAATTTCGTCGGTGCAATGACTTTTACTGGAGTTGCAAAGACGATTACAAGTGATATCGCCAATCCTGATAATATTGTAAATGGATCTGTCGTAATTTTAGCAGCTCTAATAGCCGGGATTGCATGGAACTTAATTACTTGGTATTACGGTATACCAAGCAGTTCCTCTCACGCTATCATTGGTGCTTTAGCCGGAGCAGTCATTGCTTCCAGCGGTTTTGCTACTTTAAACGGCAGCGGGTTTATAAAGATTTTGCAAGCATTGATTCTTTCTCCAATCCTTGCTTTTGTTGTAGGTTTTATTTTATATAACATCATTAAACTGATCTTCCGGGAGAAAAACCTGCCGAAAACAAACAAAAACTTCCGCCGGGTACAGATCTTGACTGCTGCACTTCAGTCGTTTACCCACGGTACGAATGACGCGCAGAAAGCGATGGGAATCATTACGATGGCCTTGATTACTGCTGGGCTTCATACATCAAGCGATATTCCGCTTTGGGTGCAAGCATCCTGTGCGACTGCAATGGGACTTGGTACTTCTATCGGCGGCTGGAAGATTATTAAAACAGTTGGCGGTAAAATCATGAAAATTCGTCCAGTAAACGGTGTAGCTGCCGATTTAACTGGAGCATTCATTATCTTTGGTGCAACCTTTATCCACTTGCCAGTAAGTACGACGCATGTTATTTCCTCTTCTATCATGGGGGTAGGATCTGCACACCGTCGTAAAGGAGTTAACTGGGGGACTGCCAAGCGTATGGTTATTACGTGGGTTATCACGTTACCAATTACGGCTAGCTTAGGAGCATTAATGTATGCCATCTTGAATATTTTCTTCTAAAAAGAAGTGCACGCTTGGACCAGCCAAGCGTGCTTTTTTCTTAGCCTATTAATCTTTACGCAAATTCCTTGCCCAAATATTACCCACTGTTTGCATCGCTTGTACCAGTACAATCAGGACAATAATAACCACATACATTACGACAGGCTCAAAACGTAAATGTCCATATTGATAAGCCAAATCACCAAGTCCTCCGGCACCAACAAGTCCCGCCATTGCTGTAGCTCCAATTAAACCAATTGTAGCAATTGTCAAACCAAGGATAATGGTAGAGCGTGCTTCTCTGACAATAACACTCCAGATTATTTTTATTGTAGGGATGCCCATCGATTCATACGCTTCTATAACGCCTTTGTTCACTTCCAGCAGCGCCGATTCCATTAAACGAGCAATATAAGGTGCTGTATAAACAACAAGAGGCAGAATAACTCCCTCCACCCCAATTGTTGTTCCAGCTACAAACCGCGTTACCGGAATTAATAGAAACAGAAGGATAATGAACGGTATCGAACGAATAACATTTATAATAGCATTCGCAATCGAATAAAATGCCCGATTTTCTGCCTGGCCGCCTTTACGTGTCATTACGAGCAGAATACCTAAAGGAAGTCCAACTACAATTGATATTGCCAATGGGATGGCTGTCATCAAGATGGTTTCCCATAGCGCTTGCGTAATATCAGCACCCCACTCTGTCCAGAATTCCGCTATCATGACGCCACCTCCTCAACCGTTATCTCACGTTCCTCTAGGTAAGAGATAGCTTTCTCAACTTCAGCAGTATCACCTTGCAGATGAATGAGCAGTTTCCCAACGGAGTTTGCTTTCAGCTGATCAATTCCGCCTGCTAATATACTTGGAACGACCTCGTATTTCTTTGTAATCGCTGCAAGAAAAGGCTCACTGGAAGAACTACCAATGAAGGTAAGCGAAATAATCCGACCTGTTGCGCTAAGTCCTTTCTTGATGCTATCCGGAACTTTGAAGTTAGCATCGTCAAAGACAAAGTCCTTTGTCTGCGGGTGCTGCGGCTTTGTGAACACATCAATCACCGAGCCTTCTTCCACTAACTCTCCTTGATGCATAACACCTACACGATCACAAATGCGCTGAATAACATCCAATTCATGGGTAATCAAGAAGATCGTGATCCCCAATTCTTTATTCACACGCAGCAGCAGTTCTAAAATCGAGGAAGTCGTATTTGGATCTAGCGCACTAGTTGCTTCATCACTTAACAAGACCTCTGGTTCCTGAGCAAGCGCTCTAGCAATTGCTACCCGCTGCTTCTGTCCGCCAGATAATTGAGCTGGATATACATGTTGCTTTTCTTCCAGTCCGACAATTTTCAAATACTTCTCCACGCGCTCGTTGATTTCGTGTTTGGGAACTTTACTAAGCTTCAGCGGACGAGCTACATTCTCGTATACAGTGGCTGTCGAAAGCAAATTAAAATGCTGGAAGATCATACCGATTTTGCTTCTCTCTTTGCGCAGCTGCCCTTTTTTTAGCTTCGTAAGATCTACTCCGTCTATCAGTACTTCTCCTTCGGTCGGACGTTCCAGTAAGTTAGTACAGCGGATCAGGGTACTTTTACCTGCTCCGCTGAATCCGATCACGCCATAGATCTCACCTTTTTTAATTCTTAGGGAGACATCTTTCAATGCCTCCACAGTTTTCTTGCCAGTGGTAAAGGTTTTGGTTACATTCATTAATTCGATCAATTCACTTCCCCCTTACCAGCTTGGAACGACAGATCCGCTGAATTCTTCTTCTACAAATTGTTTCATTTCATCAGATTGATAGATATCTTTCAGCTTGCCTACAATCTCATCATCTTTATTAGCTGTTCGAACAACAAAGTAGTTAGACCATGGATTGTTCTCTGTATCTTCAGCAAAGATGGCATCATCCTTAATTGTTAATCCTGCACCCATTGCAAAGTTTGTATTAATTGTTGCTGCTTGAACTTCTCCCAATTGCGCTGGCAATTGTGCCGCATCCAATTCTACGATTTCCAGATTAAGCGGATTCTCCACTACATCTTTTGCAGTTGCCGTATTCGTTGCTTCCGGATCAACTTTTAACACACCAGCTTGTTCAAATAATTTCAGTGCGCGGTATTCGTTCGCCGGGTCATTCGGTACAGCAATTTTATCGCCTTCTTTTAGTTCTGAAATGTCTTTAACCTTTTCAGAGTAGATACCCATTGGAAACGTTAGTGTTTTGAATACTTCTGTTAGTTCATAGCCTTTATTTTCTTTCTGATCTTCCAGGAAGGTCAACGTCTGGTAACTGTTGGCATCCAGACTTCCTTCATCTAATGCACTGTTTGGCGTATTGTAGTCGTTAAACGTTTTAATTTCTACTTCAATTCCTTCATCAGCTGCAAGTTCTTTTACCTTTTCCATCACTTGCTCATGCGGTCCGCCAGTAGCTCCTACCAAGATTTTGTCCTCTGCTAGTGCACCAGAAGTGTCATTGCCGCAAGCTGCTAAAAATAATGCTAATAGTCCAATAAGTCCGAAGCTTAAGATTTTTTTCATGTTTATCTCCCCTTTTCTTAGCTGTTATCAACTACATTAAAAAAGCGCCTCTCTAAAATAAGAGAGGCGCACCGTATACGTATGCAGCGATTCTCTTATCTCTCAGTCCGGTATTGCCTACCGGCTGCAGGAATTAGCACCTAGATCATCCGATCTGGTTGCTGGGCTTCACAGGACCTGTTCCTCCGCCACTCTTGATAAGAATTTCATTATACTTTTGTGTTGATCTGTTTGTTACTTTACCTTCCAAACAATAGATTGTCAATAAGAATTTACAATTTAGCGAAAAATCACACACGTTTGATATACTAGTGTAAGAGATAATAGCTAGCAAGATACGAAAGCACGGAGACATTTGACAACACTAGCTGTATGGTTCCGTAAAAATTTGCGGTACACGATAACACCGCTTTAAAACAAGCGATTGATCAAGCTGCAGAAGACGACAAGATACTGTTCTTATTCCATCTAGATCCCCATTTAAATACAGGATTTTCTCATCGGTACGACTATTATTATCAGACATTAAAGGAATTTGTCATCTGCTGTGAAAATAAAAGGCATCCTGTACAACTTCATCACTGTCCCGAATAGAACTGCTGGGGAATCGTTGATAAACACATGCAATGATTTAGAACGTGTAAATTTTTATTTATGATGAAACAGGATTCGGCCGGAAGCGAGACGATTATGTCATCTCCTGCTTGAAGCAAAAGACCATAAACGTGTGCGCCCATCTTGATGATCACATCCATCATGCCGCTAGCATCCTCAAATCGGATAACACCCCTTATCCAGAATGACAATCGGAACGCCTTGATAAGCAGCGGACAATCTTGAAAGATGTTCCTGCAGCATATATTCATAACCCTGTTAAAGTGCGTAATGCACAGCAAGCGCAATATCACTATGTCATTGGAACAGATTATCCCGCGTCGATTACGGACCTTAAACCACAAAGAGAACGAGCTTTGGCTCTGTTAAAACAGCAATAAAAGCCGAATGAACATCATCCGGCTTTACTGTGTACAAGGCCTCCCAACACATACGTACACATCTATTCTCTCTGTATCCCAAAGCGGGCGTTGATTTGTCCGCGAAGCATTTGCTGGCGGCTTTCTCTTTCCGCTTCCTTCCTCTTATCTCTTAGCATCTGCTGACGAATTTCGAAAGTTTGCACACCCTCTTCTCTTTTGTTGGCGATATCAATCAGCTGCTCTACATCTGAAAAAGAGTACTTGCGGTTTCCCTTCGCTGAACGTTCTGGAAAAATGAGCTTGCGTTCTTCATAATAACGAATCTTACGCTCTGTAAGACCAGTCAGCTCGCTCACAATACCTATTGTGATTACTTTCCTGTTCTTATAAGAAGGCTCGTTACTCATCTGTTCACCTCATCATCATGTGCTGTTACAGCTCATTATACCGTAATTTGTAAATACTCCTAGTGTTGTGTAAGGAAACCTAACAAACAACAAAAAACTTCGTTAACTTCACTGACATGTTTAATGCATTTGGATTCGATTATTTATATACTGAATTTATATGAAGAAGGAACTCACAGAAGGGAGCACATAACAGGTGGCAGATGATCAGGAGGCCCTGGATTTAGCCAAACAAATTGTTGAACTCGATTAAAACGTGACGAGTACTGGGAAGATCTTGCAGCATTAGCCGGAGAAAGAGCATTTGAATTGCTTCGACTCGTTCAAAATAGATAATAAAGAAAAGGAGACCTTCGCGATTAAGGCCTCCTTTTCTTATTTCACATAGTTAGGATAATCTGTAATGATACCATCTACACCCGCGCGTATAAGCGGCTGCACTTCACCAGGTGCTCTGACAGTCCACGGCATGATACGCATGCCACGCGCATGAATTCTGCCAACCAGTGTATCGTCCTGTGTCACGTTAGTATAATGTGCATTTACATAATCAGCGTACGAACATATCTTATCCAGTTTCCGATTTGTAAGATCCGCACTTCGTGATGTCAGCACACCGAGCGGGACATGCGGCAGAAGCTGCGACAAGTAAGCGACTGACCCGAAATTAAAAGATTGTAAGATTACTTCTGCATGCAGCACATTAGCCAGTTCATTTCTCTCCAGCATCTCCGCTATCGCTTCTTCGATGCCATCATACAGTTCGGGAGACTTCAGCTCAATTAGGAACTTTGTTTTCCCTTTATATCTCTTGATTACATCCTCCAGCAGCGGTACACGCTCTCCTTCATACACGGAATCGTAAGCAGCACCGACATCGTAATAGTGCAGCGAAGCAAACGACAAATCCCTCACATATACAGTTTCATCCGGCGCATTTGCGCTAGTGCGATTAATGGAAGTATCGTGAATGACAACGAGCTGACCATCTTTTGTCATCTGCACATCCAACTCAATATAATCAGCATGCATCTCGACAGCCAGATCAAAGGCTGCAATCGTGTTCTCTGGTGCAAATCCGGAAGCTCCGCGATGTGCGATGACAGGCAGGCTGCCCTTTTGTAACGACGGATTAGCAAGTGACCTTGTAGCTACTGACTCATACGACGGATTAAACTGATTTGTCATTCAGATCATCTCCCTGTAGGTATCTGGATTGTAATCATTACTTTCATATAGAATGATTTCTTGTACCTTTACTATAACGACTTATTATTAAGGCGATGTTGAGCTGCTGTGTAGAATGATGGAGCTATTTTTAAAAAACTGTAAATCATCAAGGCATACTCCTTGATAGCAAAAACAAAAATAGGTTTGCGAATCATTTTTGTCGGGAATACTATGACTAGTTACAGAAGAAAACTAATTACACTGGAGGTAGTTATAATGAGCTTTATCTTATACCTTATCGTTGGCGGTATTATCGGCTGGCTTGCCGGATTAATTCTTGGCCGCGACGTACCAGGCGGAATCATTGGTAATATTATTGCTGGTATCGTCGGCGCATGGCTCGGCGGTTTGATTTTCGGAGATTTCGGCCCTGACTTAGCTGGCATTGCAATCATCCCAGCTTTAATCGGAGCAATCATCTTAGTCTTTGTACTAAGCTTGATATTAAGAGCGGTACGTAAAAAATAACCGTAAGTTAGAAGTCTTGTAGGCTATACTGCCTACAAGACTTTTTTTGTCGACATTGTTCAAAGTATGTAAAATTAATCCACAAATCAATCCTACATGTAAATCATTTTTCACAAATCCTTCACGAGTGCTCAATTTTCACCAGTTATAGTGTAATTGTTCTAAATCATGACTTTCAGGAAGGAGCAGATTATGACACATGTAGAGCTAGCCGGATTAAAGAAGTCCTATGACGGCAAGAAAAACGTCATTGAGCAAGTCGATTTAAAACTGGAGCAAGGTGAATTTTTCGTGCTGGTTGGACCTTCTGGCTGCGGGAAGAGCACCATCCTCCGTATGATAGCTGGACTAGAGCCAATTACAGATGGCAGCTTATTCGTTAATGGAACACGAATGAATCATGCACCTCCAAATAAACGAAATCTTTCCATGGTCTTTCAAAATTATGCACTATATCCGCATTTGAATGTGGAACAGAATATTATGTTTGGCTTACATACAAAGAAGATATCACGTGAAGAACAACAGCACCGATGTGCAGAAGCAGCTGAAATGCTTGGATTAGCCGACTATTTAAAACGAAAGCCTCGCGAGTTGTCAGGCGGTCAGAGACAGCGTGTCGCCTTGGCAAGAGCAATTGTGACACAGTCGCCTCTTTGCCTTATGGACGAACCGCTGTCAAATTTAGATGCCAAGCTTCGCGCTCGAATGCGTTCAGAAATAAGACAAATTCAGCGTAAGTTAGGAATCACAATGATTTATGTTACACACGATCAAACAGAAGCAATGACAATGGCAGACCGCATGATGATTCTCCATGAAGGCCAGGCCATGCAAATCGGCAAACCGCTTGAAATCTACAATCATCCAGCCAATGCTTTTACAGCAACCTTTATTGGATCTCCTGCCATGAATGTGATGGATGCGAAAATAAATCCAGCCGGCATCCATCTGTCACCGCAATGCACGCTGCCTAACCCGATGAAAAGCAGCAATAAAGAAGCCAGCAAGCAGATACTGTTCGGCATTCGGCCCGAACATATTCTTTTTTCTGCACCCGAACAAGCGGATGCTGTTGTTGAAGTCGTCAATACAGAGATTCTCGGCACGGAAACGCTTATTACATTTATTATGGACGATCCGAAGAAGCAATGGATTGCCCGTTGGAACGGGCAATGGCAATTTTCAGTTGGAGATCAAATTCCGATTCGTTTTGATATGGATTCCATTCATCTCTTTTCCAAAGACAAGGGACGACTGCTTTGGACATCTAATGAAGATGAGCCGAATCAGACAGCCAGAGAGGTGCTCAGATGAATGCCGCCCGTGAACTGCAGTCTGTTCCCGCAGAGGAACAGCAGCCAAGTAAGAGTCGATTTGCATTTTTAGAAGGCTGGCTCTATTTATTGCCTTCTATCGTACTGTTCGGTGTCTTTGTTTTTTATCCAATGTTTCGTACCATATATTTAAGCTTTTTTCTAGCAGATCAGATTGGTCCATTTGAATTTGCCGGTCTGGAAAACTATCACTATATTCTTAGCTCTGATAGTTTTCAAAGCAGCATAAAAGCTACAGTTCTGTTTGTTTTATTCACAGTTCCAGCAACCATCATACTCGCCCTTTTCTTAGCGTTGCTGACCAGTGAGAAGATTATGGGTATAGGCATTTTCCGGACTTTCTTTTCTTCGACAATGGGGATGAGTGTAGCAGCATCCAGTGTTATCTGGATGTTCATGTACAACCCTTCAATCGGGGTGTTCAGCAAGGTTGCCGAGTGGCTTGGTTTACCGGTTATCCAATGGCTGCAAAACCCAGATTACGCTTTGCTGGCAGTCTCTCTTTCCACCATCTGGATGAGCACTGGTTTCGCTTATCTAATCATATTGGGCGGTCTGCAAAATATTGATCCCCATCTGTATGAGAATGCGAGAGTTGCGGGGGTTAGTTATTTTTATCAGCTGCGCCGCATCACGCTGCCTATGCTGTCACCAACTTTGTTCTTTATCGTAACCGTTTCGTTCATTAATGCATTCCAGACATTCGGCCAAATTGACATTCTAACGAAAGGCGGACCTGTGGAATCAACGAATGTAATTGTCTATTCCATCTATAAGGATGCCTTTATCAATAACGACGTCGGATCTGCAAGCGCACAGGCTGTTATCCTGTTTTTCTGTGTTCTAGCGCTAACAGTACTGCAGTTTAAGTTAGGCGAAAGGAAGGTGCACTATCAATGACCAGCACAAAACGCATCAGCCTGTATGCTGTCCTGATTATCTGCACCGCTGTCATGATGTTTCCGATTTTCTACGCTTTCAGTATTTCATTTATGGATGGCGAGGAAGTGCTGGATGGGCAGCTGCTGCCTAGCAGCTTTTCGTTAACGAACTATGCGGAGGTATTTGAGAAGGTTCCGCTGCTCACCTATTTGATTAACAGTTTTGCAACATCAGCAATTGTAATGATTGGCCAGCTGCTCGTGAGCAGTTTAGCAGCATTTGCTTTCGTTTTTATGAAATTCAAGGGCAGGGATTTTGTATTCTTTCTGTTTATCTCGACGATGATGATCCCTTGGGAAGCAACAATGGTTCCGAACTTCATGACAGTCCAAAGTCTTGGATGGACGAATAATTATGTCGGTTTGACCATTCCATTCTTCGCACTTGCATTCGGTACGTTCCTGCTGCGCCAGCATTTTAAAACAATACCGAAGGAGCTTTATGAAGCTTCTCAAGTCGCTGGTATTTCCAGGTTCCGCTTCTTTTGGAACGTTATTCTGCCAGTCAGCAGATCAAGTCTAGTTACTTTGGGTATTTATAGTTTTTTGACAAACTGGAACATGTATTTATGGCCGCTTCTCGTCACCAACACAGAATCGGCGCGGACGGTCCAAATCGGACTTAAACAGCTGCAAACACAAGAGATTGCATCTGATTGGGGCGTCGTAATGGCTGGTGTTGTTATCGTCATACTGCCTACTTTGATACTATTATTCGCCGGGCAGAAAAAATTGCAAAAAGGTCTTACGCAAGGTGCACTCAAATAAAAACGAAAGAGGTTGGATCATGAAAAAACTACTAATTGGTCTATCTGTTTTATTTGTACTTTTTCTAACAGCTTGTTCAGGAACAGAGTCTGCAAGCGGAACAACAGAGGATGGCAAGACGGAAATCATCTTCTGGCATGCAATGGGAGGAGAATTAGAAGCGAGTGTCAACGAAATAGTGGATAATTACAACAAGTCACAAGACAAATATACAGTTAAACCGGTCTACCAAGGTTCTTATGAAGAGTCCCTGACAAAACTAAAAACTGTCGCCGGTACCGAAGATGCGCCGGCAGTAACGCAGATTTTTGAAGCTGGTACGAAGCAGATGATCGACAGCGGTAACGTACAGCCTGTACAGAAATTTATTGATGAGGAGAATTACGATACATCTCAATGGGAAGAAAATATTTCCTCCTATTATCAAGTTGATGGCGAACAATACTCCATGCCGTTTAACTCCTCTACTCCGGTGCTCGTTTATAATAAAGATGCATTTGAGAAAGCAGGATTGGATCCCGAGAATGCACCTCGCACTTACAGTGAGCTGAAGGATGCGGCTGAGAAGCTGACGATTAAAGAAGGCGACCAAACATCACAATATGGTTTGTCTATCCTAAACTATGGCTGGTTCTTCGAGGAATTGCTTGCTACACAAGGCGGCATGTACGTAGATAATGAAAATGGCCGTTCTGGTGAAGCAACGAAAGCTGCGTTCAACGATGAAAAAGGTCAAAAAGTGTTTGAATTAATTAGTGACATGCATGAAGCTGGCACTTTCTACAATGTTGGTCAGACTTGGGATGATATGCGAGCAGCCTTCCAATCCGAAACGATTACAATGATGCTTGATTCATCAGCGGGTGTAAAAGGACTTGTGGATAATGCAGATTTTGAAGTTGGTGTTGCTTATCTGCCTCATCCAGATGGTGTTGATCCGCAAGGTGTTGTTATCGGAGGGGCTTCACTTTGGATGGCAAAAGATATCAGTGAAAAGCAGGAACAGGCTTCTTGGGATTTCATGAAGTATCTTTCCACACCTGAAGTACAAGCAAAATGGCATGTCGAATCTGGATACTTTGCTATCAACCCTGCCGCTTACAAAGAAGATCTTGTAAAGCAGGAATGGGAGGAATACCCGCAGCTGAAAGTGACTGTCGATCAGCTTCATGACACCGTATCTAGCCCAGCTACACAAGGTGCGCTTATCTCTATCTTCCCAGAAGCACGCCAGCAAATTGTAACTGGTATGGAAAGTCTTTACCAAGGTACCGATCCGAAAGAAGCTTTGGATAAAGCAGCTGCAGAAGTTGACACTGTACTCGAAAAAGGAAGCCGCAGCAGATAACAAAGAAACGTGAGAGCAATTGCTCTCACGTTTTTTTAATAGCTCGCCTTACTGGTTCGTTTCTGTTTTCGTTTATTCATAAACTTTTTCACAATAGGATAGACTACGGGACCATATTTAATTGCTTTTCGAATAAGGTTTTTCATATTGAATCGCCTCCACTCTTTTAGTTGTATATGCCCTTCTCTTCCTTGTCTCAAACATGCGCCAATGAGAACGCGATGAACATCCCAAGTGCAGTCACAATGCCTACAATAGATCCGCCTTCTTTATATGCTTCTGGGGCCATTGTGGAGGCTACCATTGCAATGATTGCTCCCCCGGCGAATGAATTGAGGATAGCTTTCGTACTTGCACTTGTATCCTGTAAAAGTACTGCTCCTGCCAAAGCGCTGAGAGCGGATATGATCAAAACGGCAACCCACATAAAAAGGATCTTCTTTCGAGAATAGCCACCGCTTTGCATCCCGGCAGTACTGGAAAGCCCTTCGGGAAAGTTACTGATAAATATGGAAACGATTAAAGCGGTACTGGCTCCTCCTCCGGTTGCTAAGCTCAAACCTATCATTGCCGATTCTGGTATAGCATCCATTACGGTTCCAGCAAAGATTGCCAGCCCTGAACTTGAACCTTTCTTCTCCTCCTTATGTATTTCATGAAGGTCGGCTCTTTTCCGATGTTTCCCGCCATTACGCGAAATAATAGCGTTCAGAATGGTAAAGACTACTGCTCCGCCAAGAAAACCAATCGCTTCTTCTTGTATACCGCCGCTAATCTCGTAAGCCTCTTCTAAAAGCTCGTAAGATGTAGAGCCGATTAAGGCACCTGTCCCTAATGCCATAATGAGACCAATAATCCGTTTCTTGACAGGTACGAGCATGAGCAGTGCAGCTCCAATTAAACTGGCCGATCCTGCAACTGCCCCCCATAAAATAGCTTCCCACATATCCATCTTCCTTTCTTTATCATGTAGAGCCATTGCCATAATATATAGAAATTAAACCTAGGTGAAGCTTTTTCACGTAAAAAAAGACCGTCCAATGACGGTCTCCTGCCCTTTTCATGCAGCAGCTTTCTGAACTTCCATTTTCTTTAGCAAACTGGAGAAGACAGCGGCTAGTACTTGCTGAAAAAGCATACCAATGACAACAGGTATAGCGACGGGAGCTGGAAAGAAGCTGACGGCAAGCACGACACCCGCACTGATATTCCGCATTCCTCCGATGAACGTAATACTGACGATTTCTCTTCTTTGGTAGCGGAATAGTTTTCCAAGCAGCCAGCTTAAGAGATATCCGCAAAATGATAAACAAAATACAAGTACGACTTTAACAAGAATAGATACCTCAAACTCATGCAAGTGCGGAGCTACTAGAGAGCTATTGATCGAAACAACACAGATGAGCCCTAATTTCGAGAATGGAGCTAAATTGGTGCTTAGTTTACTGGTAATTTCCTTGCTGCAGAATTGGTGAACAACCATCCCTGCCAGTGAAGGAACAACAATCATCCACAGCAATCCTTCCATCATTGGAAGGATTTCCATTTGAACTTCTCCGCCTACTAGCAGATGCAGGATGAAGGGCACTAAAATGGGCGACAGCAGCGTACCTACCAGAATTGTAGATAAAGTAAGCCCGATATCTCCTTCCTGCATGGCAACCCAAACAAAAGCGGTAATGCCCGTTGGGATAGCAGTCAGCAGGACAAGTCCCGTTATTGTGAAAAGATCTCCTGGAAAAAACAAATGCCCTAAGCCAAGTGCAATTAGTGGCATCATCACGTGAAGAATGGCTAATGAAAGCAGCATTGGACCTGGATTTTTAACTGCGTGCAGCAAGCTTTTAAAACTAGCTGATAAACTTCCTGCAAATGTCATACAAGCAAAGATCCAAGGCACAAGTGCTTCCCCGTGGTGCAGCATGTCAGCCAGCAAAAAGCCTAGCAGCACACTAGTCGGGGTCAAGAATGGCATGTATTTTGTAAGTACTTTATTGATCATGGAAAGGTATCCGTCCCTTTCTTTTTTGTTTCTCCTTTCAGTATATCAATAAAAATAGTGTTGATATGAATAAAAAAAACGCTGCAGATATCGCAGCGTTTCTCGTTTACTGAATTTCCATTCTCAAATCGCCGACTTTGGCCCAGCCGATTGATTTAATAACATGATAAAGACCTACTGAAATGATTAGCGGAAGCACTACACCGATTGCTACATAAATGATGAATGCATTAACACCTTGGCTTGCAAGAATGTTAAGCGGTGCAATAAAGGAATTTAAGCCTAATCCTGCAAGCTCGTAGCTTGTGGTAAAATCAAACAGCACTGTTGCAATCGGCGCACATACAACCGCTGCTATAAACGGCGGAATCACAAGTGCTGGATTCTTGATTAAGTTAGGGAACTGGACTTTCGGCGTCACAACAAACTGTGCCAGAAAACCACCCAAATCGTTTTGACGAATACTCATAAATGTAAAGCCAACAAATTGAGCTGTGCAGCCAATTAAAGCCGCCGCACTGGATACTGGATCCAGCTGTAAGGCGATTGCTAGCGCCGCAGAAGATGCAGGTGTCATCAGTAAAACACTAAACACTAAGGAAATGACAATTGATGCAAGCAACGGGGAACCTGTAACGGAATTAGCAATCTGTGCACTGATCCAAGTTAGTAATGGTGTCGTTACTGCTGCAAGACCCGCTCCAGCTATCCCGCCTGCAAATACGGCAGCAAATGGGATTGCCATCATATCCAGCGGCGTCTTTCCTGCCACTCGTTTCCCGACAAACGTTGCTACCAAGGCCGCCAGCACTGCACTAATTGGCTGACCTGATACCATAGAAGTCAATAATCCATCGGCGCCCACTGTCATGGCTGCTCCGCCGACTGTCGCACTAATCATAGCACTGAAGATAACTAACGTGTTCCCGCCAAGCTGGACAGCAATTCCAGCTCCTAATGCCGGCGCTAGTAAAGCCTTTGCTACAGTACCAACTGCTGTTAAAGTAGGCCAATTTAAAAATTCACCAAAGGTTTCCATTAACAAACCAATACCGAGGGTCACGAGAACTGCATTAGCCATTCCTTGTGATGCTTTATACATTCGGTCAATTACGTATTCCTTCATTATTCTTGCTCCCTCTTCGCTTTAATAGTTGTTTTATTCTGACTATTAAGCTTTTTTTCTCTCTTCCTCCAATAATGGGCGTGACTCCATACCGGATAGTAAATATTTAATAAGTGCATAATAGTATTTAGATATACTACCATCATTTTTAGATTAAAGTAAATATGTTTTTGCAATTATATGAATTTTTCAGTCTACTTTCTTTTTTTTGAAAGGATTATCTGCACTAGCTTGTCGAGTCGGATATCATTCTAAATCAGGTATTCTGCTGCATCTAAGGAGTCCAATGCTCCCATATACTCCAACATACTCAGCCTAGTAAAACATCCTGCCATTTGATATGGTTATTATTTCATGTTAAAATATTGCCTTATTTGGGTATAACAAAAAAAGCAATAGTCTGTCTAGGACCTTTGCAGGAAAATTCAGGAGGTGCCCACTCATTTCGGATTTAATTGACTATTTCACCAGTAATTTTACGTTTGTACTAGGATATACCTGGGATCACATCAAGCTTGTCGGTTCAGCTATTATTATCGCTATCGTAATTGGTGTCCCATTAGGTATTTATTGCTCCGTTAATAAATACGCTGCCTCAACTATTCTCCAAATTGCTTCAATCATGATGACTATCCCAAGTCTTGCTCTATTTGGAATCATGATACCTATTCTTTCTCTTATAAATGAAGGAATTGGTACGTTACCTGCAGTAATCGCACTTGTGCTTTATTCACAGCTGCCGATTATCCGGAATACGTACACAGCTATTAATAACGTCGATCCTGATATACGGGATGCTGCAAATGGGATTGGTCTGACTACATTCCAACGACTATATAAAGTAGAACTTCCGAATGCAATACCATTAATTATGGCCGGTGTACGCACAGCGACAGTACTCAATATCGGTGTAGGCGCCATTGCTACCTTAATTGGAGCTGGCGGTCTGGGCGGAATTATCTATCAAGGTATTCTTCGTAACAATACAACGATGATACTAGCAGGCGCTCTTTCTGTGGCCGTTTTAGCATTAATTGCTGATTTGTTCTTACGCCTAATCGAAAACCTATTCACACCAAAAGGTGTAAAAAAATGATAAGGGTGACAATATGATTCATTTTAATGATGTAACCAAGGTATATAATGGCAATGTAAAAGCTATTGAAAATATGAACTTTAACGTGGAGGATGGCGAATTAGTAATTATGCTCGGTCCATCCGGCTGCGGAAAAACGACTTTATTGCGCATGGTAAACCAACTGGAAAGTATTACGGATGGCGATATCATGCTAAATGGGAAAAGCGTTAAACATTCTAATAAAATTGAGATGCGCCGAAATATCGGCTATGTTATTCAATCAAATGGTCTATTCCCGAATATGAATATTGAGGATAACGCAATGATCGTCCCCAACTTGCTTGGCTGGGACCGAAAGAAAATGCGTGATCGCTTTAACACACTGATGGAATTAGTCGGCTTAAATCCCGACCAATATCGTAAACGATTTCCGCATGAGCTTTCCGGAGGTCAGCAGCAGCGTGTCGGGGTTGCCCGTGCTTTGGCTGCTGATCCACCTGTCATGCTAATGGATGAGCCGTTTGGTGCGTTGGATCCAATTATCCGTACGCATCTTCAAGAGGAATTCCTGCAGATTCAGAAAGAATTAAAGAAAACGATTCTTTTTGTCAGCCACGATATTGATGAAGCTGTCAAAATGGCAGACAAAATCGCCCTTCTTAAAGGCGGTCAAATGATGCAATACGCAGAACCTGCCAAAATGTTAAACAAGCCAGCAAACAGCTTTGTAGCTGAATTTGTTGGGCAAGATCGTGTCCTGAAAAGTATGAGTCTCTACACTGTGAAAGATTTAGCAACCGCGCTAACATTAAAGCCTGTCTCTGAATCTCTCGAAGCTCAAAATATTAACGAAAACCTTTCCTTGCGCGTAGCTATATCGAAGCTGTTAAACCAGGAAGCGGATCAGTTAATTGTAGAAAATAACAATGGTACGAATAAAGGCAGCATCACTTTAGACTTGATCGAGCAGTTCCTTCATCGTGAGATCAAGGAGAGCGTTTGAGGGGGACTGTAGATATGGAACGGACAAACAAAACCATCGCTCTGATCATTAAGCTCATCTTTTGGGGACTTCTCGCTGCCTTCTTTGTATGGGCGTTTACCAATAGTATGTTCAGTACTATTGTAGAACAGCCGGACACTTTCTTTCGCCTGCTAGGTGAACATGTCACGATTGTCTTACTTTCCGGGGCAGCAGCTGTCCTGCTCGCTGTACCGCTTGGTATTTTCGTTACACGACCCAAATTCCGCAAGTCAGAATGGCTGATTATCGGTATTGCTAACCTTGGTCAAACTGTGCCAAGTTTAGCTGTACTTGCATTAGCTATGGGCTTTCTCGGTATTGGAATCAGCGCAGCAATTGTTGCTCTCTTCGTCTACTCGCTGTTGCCAATCATCCAAAACACAATTGCCGGTATCGATTCTGTTGACGATGACATGATCGATGCTGCCAAAGGAATGGGGCTGACGAATTCTCAAATCCTTTGGAAAATAGAATTGCCAAATGCACTCACTTCGATTATAGCAGGAGTTAGAACAGCGCTAGTTATTAATATTGGTACTGCTGCACTTGCTTACCTGGTTGGTGCAGGCGGTTTAGGAGTATGGATTTTCACTGGTATCCGTCTATTTGATAATGCCTTCCTGATGTCCGGAGCTGTCCCTGTTACCCTGTTAGCCATCCTAATTGACTACTTGTTCAAATGGCTGCAGTTTGCCTTGGTACCTAAAGGACTCCGTTTAGCCAGAAAAGCACAAAATTCGTAATGAAAGGATACCAATAACATGAAAAGACGATTATCCCTGTTTGCATTATTAACAGCAATGCTGCTTGTTCTAAGTTCGTGTGGCCCTGGCGGAAAGAATATTACTGTTGGAGCCAAAACCTTTACTGAACAGCTGGTTTTTGCCAAGATGACTACATTTATCCTAGAAGATAATGGATACAACGTAGAAGAAATCCAGAACTTAGGTTCATCGGCAATTCGCCAAGCAATCGAAACACAGCAAGTAGATTTGACGTGGGAATACGTTGGAACAGCTTTGGTGACTTATCTTGGAGAAGAGCCTATTGTTGATAAAGATAAAGCAATGGAGACACTTCAAAGAGAAGATAAGAAGAACGGTGTAGCTTGGACAAACCTTTTAGAAGCCAATAATACGTATGTCCTTGCGATGAAAGAAGAACAGGCTGCTGAACTTGGCATTGAAACGTTAAGTGATTTAGCAGCATATGAAAACGAAAACCCAAATGAACTGCGTTTTGGTATGGAAACTGAATTTGCAAACCGCGATGATGGAATGCCTGGTTTAGAAGAATACTATGATTTTGACGTTCCTGACTCTAATATTAAAGAAATGGAATTTGGACTCTTCTATACTGCTATAGATAATGGAGAAATTGATGTAACGCAAGGATTTGCTTTCGATCCCCAAATAAAAGAACTCAACTTGAGAATTCTTGAAGATGATCGAAAATTTTTCCCTTCTTATAACTTAGCTGCTTCTATCAACCAAGAAACATTGGATAAATATCCAGAGTTACCGGAACTACTGGAGCCGCTGCAGAAGGCACTGACGAAGGACACACTGCAAGAGCTCAATTATCAGGTAGACATAGAACAAAAGAGTGTAGAACGCGTAGCAAAGGATTTTCTTGAAGAGAATAACTTGCTCAAAGACTGACAAAAACGGCCCTTGCTAGGGTCGTTTTTTCGTTTAGCTTACGATATTATAAGTGTGCATGACATAAGAAAAAGATTTAATATGTTTCTATCTATAGCAATTTTTTTACTAGCAGGTATTGCCGAGATTGGCGTGGGATATCTAATTTAGCTCCGGCTGCGCGAAGGAAAACCTAGTTATCTCGGGTTTCTAGGCGGCATTGCCTTGATACTTTATGGCATAATTGCTACCTTCCAGACCTTCCCTTCATTCGCACGTGTATATGCCGCGTATGGCGGTGTGTTCATAGTATTGTCCTTGTTATGGGGCTGGTTTATCGATAAAAAGACACTTGATTTATACGATTGGATTGGGGCATCTTTATGTATAGCTGGAGTTGCCGTTATGCTTTTAGCACCACGGCATTAAAATAGCTGCCATGCAAAGCTGGCAGCTATTTGTCTCGTTTTTATACAATTGTAGAACCGTCAGAGCTTAAAATATTGCGGTACATGGACGGACGACGATCGCGGAATAATCCCCATTCCGTACGCTGCATGGACAGCTCGTCCAGATCAAATGCAGCAGTAATTATCTCTTCTTTCGTACGCCCTGCTTCAGCCAGTAAGTTCCCTTGCGGCCCAGCAATGAACGAGGATCCATAAAATGTGATAGACGAATCTTCATCTGCTTCCACACCGATTCGATTGGATGCTACCACAGGCATCAGATTAGCAGCTGCATGCCCTCGCATACACATTTGCCAATGATCTTTAGAATCAATGCTAGGGTCTTCTGGCTCAGAACCGATGGCAGTCGGATACAGCAATATTTCTGCACCTTGAAGCGCCATGCTTCGAGCTGCTTCCGGGAACCATTGATCCCAGCAAATTCCTACGCCTATCTTGCCATATGCTGTTTCCCATACTTGAAACCCTGTATCACCAGGTGAGAAATAGTATTTCTCCTCATAACCTGGGCCGTCTGGAATATGCGTTTTGCGGTAAATGCCCAGTACGGTGCCATCGGCATCAATCATGGCTACCGTATTATAATTTGCATTGTTCTTCTTTTCGTAGAAACTGATTGGCAGTACAACGCCAAGCTCTTTGGCAACTCCCCTGAAATGCTGCACAGCTTTGTTCTGCTCCAGCTCGGTTGCATACGTATAATATGCAGGCTTTTCTTTTTGACAGAAATAAGGCGTTTCAAATAACTCCTGTAACAGAATGACATTCGCACCTTTGATTGCTGCTTGGCGAACGAGCTTCTCTGCGTTAGCAATATTTTCTTCCACAATACCAGTGCAAGCCATTTGTGTAGCTGCTACGGTTACTTTTCTCACTGTCTTCCTCCTTTTATTGCTGGCATTTGTTGTGTTGTGCAATGTACATTGCCGCCCTCTTTAATAATCGCCAATCCATCGATTGTCCGAATACGGCGTTCCGGGAACTGCGCCTGCAGCAGCCTTATTGCCCGCTCATCTGTCCCGGCTGCAGTATTACCGAATACCGGCAGGATGATGCCTCCGTTCACAAAGTAAAAGTTGATATAACTAAGTGTTAAACGCGTGTCATTCCAGCTAATCTTTGGTGGCTGCTGAACAGCGACAACTTCAATTTGGCGGCCTCTTGCATCCTTTGTTTCATCAAGTATCCGCAAATTCTCTTGTGTAATCTCATAGTTTTCATCGTCAGGATCATTTGTCACCTGCAGCAGTAATTTGCCTGGCGCTAAGAAGCTGGCAACATTATCAACATGTCCATCTGTTTCGTCACCAGAGACTCCGCGCTTCAGCCAAATCACCTTCTCAATACCAAGGTATTGGCGCAAGTATGCCTCTATCTCCTCTTTAGAAAGATCCGGATTACGGTTCGAATTCAAGAGGCACTCTTCTGTCGTAATAAGTGTCCCTTCACCGTCCACATGTATAGAGCCGCCTTCCAGTACAAGTGGTGCATCTAATTTCTTTACATCTAAGTGTTCTAGAACAGCTGGAGCTACGGCATCATCTAAGTCCCATGGGAAATACTTTTCTCCCCATGCATTAAATCGCCAGTTCACCCCTGCCAAGTTACCTTTGTCGTCACGGACAAACGTTGGACCGTTGTCACGCAGCCACGCGTCATTATGAGAAATCTCCAGCAGTGTAACATTATCGTTGTTTCCTACGTAAGCAACCGCTGTATCTTGCTCCTTGGCATTCACCAAGACAGTAATTGGTTCGAACTCTGCAATTGCCAGAATCAGCTCGGCATACCCGGCACAAACAGATTTCCAATCTTCTGGATAAACGAGCGATTCCTTTACAGGCCAGCTAATCAGCGTACGCTCATGCTCCTCCCATTCGGGAGGCATTGTATATGTGAATTGTTGTTCCATTTTTAGCATCACTCTTCTATATTAGTTTTAAAACGGACTTCCCGGAATATCATATAACAAAATGCACCACTCAACAATCAGTAAGGCTGGTTTTATGATAGATTCCAGAAAATAACTGTTCATATTCATATAGCCTTGCTTGTAAAGAAGGATAAGCGGTTAGACAGAAATAGAGACTTCTTATAAATTGCTTAAAGTTTGACCTCATCAGCAGATTAGCGGTTGTACTTTCCGGCCATAACGCAAGCACTTGTTCCGCTTTCCCCCCTATAACATCAGCGAGTTTCTCTGGATCAACTCCGGCTTGCAGAGAAGAGTGAACAGCTACAGCCATTCGTTCGTCCTCTTCATGCGCTAGAGCACAGAAGGGAAATGCCATTTTGTTAACCATTTCCTTTACGAGCTGGAAGCGTTGATCTGCTGTTACTTCTGGCAGCACAATCAGTTCGTTCAAAGCATCGGCCGTATGTGCCAAAGTGTGAATCCATCCATATTCCTCATCATAGCCTTCTCCATTGGTTTCTTGCTGGATATAACAGTACATTGCGTCATAAACCCGTCGAACCATTGCAGCAGACAAGAAAGCCTCTTGCCAATGGCGGTAAAGAAATGCCGCAACCCATAAGGTCGAGAAGCATCTTGTATATTTAGCTTTGTGGAAAAGATATGCATGAGTGAGGATCTCTTCTAACATTTGTTTCATAATCTCAGTAGATACCAACCCTTCCACAATCCAAGAACTGCCGAATCCATAAACAAGTCTATCCCGTAAGACTGAATCAGGATCCCCAATGTACTGCAGCATAAAGGGAACCAAATCATTTATTTCCTCATTATTTATATGACTGCTGTCGGCAGCCAAGTGTTCAAGTCTTCGTTTCAAAACATCTCGTTCCATTCTCCGCCCCCTCTGCAGCCAAATTATACCACTAAAAAACGAAGGATTTCTCCTTCGTCTACTTGGCCGCTTGAGCAGCTGGTGCTGGATTTGGTTGTGGTTTTGGCGTTGGTTTGGCGAACTTCTCTTTGAAATAACTAATAACAAATGAAGTCACTGCTATTGATACAATGGAATAAAAACCTTTTACAAGCCCTACAGAATAAAGACTTAGCATAACGACACAGAAATCAAAAATAAAGTTAACCGTTCCTGGGTTCGTACCGAAGCGCTTCTGCAGAAACAAAGCAAGAATATTTGCTCCTCCTAAAGATGCTTGGTTCGCGAACAAAAGAATCAAACCAAAACCAATGATTAATCCTCCAGCAACACTGGCAATGATGCCAGGCAGAGCAATAGCTGGATATAGCGGATGGAGAAAGGTAAACAAAGTCAGAACGGATACAGCAGCAATAGTAGTGACCGTAAAACGCCATCCCATTCTGACGAAGGAGAAGATATAAAATGGAATATTAACAAGGAAGAATACAATTCCAAATGGCAGAGATAGCAAATAGGAAAATCCTAATGAAAGTCCCGCTGTTCCGCCTGTTACCAGCTCTGCGCTCTTCAGCATATACAGACCGATGCTGGCCAGGAAACAGCCTAGTACGATTTTAATATATTTTTGCAGCAAAACGACATGCTCCTCTCTAATAAATCCATTATGTTAACCTAGATGCAGTAAGTATGGCCGAAATCCTTTTTACTCACTTTCTATGTTAGAATAAATAACATCAGAAATGAATAGATATTTGCAGGCAATACCTTCAATTGAGGTTCATATTGAAAATAATATGCAGGAATCACCTGCAATGTGAAAGGAAGCGTATACGATGGATCATATTGACCGTACTATGCTGGAATTACTGCAGCATGATGGCCGTATTACCATAAGTGAGTTATCGAAGCGGCTTGCCTTAAGCAGACCGAGTGTATCGGAGCGTATGGCAAGATTAGAAGAGCGAGGTGTAATTGAGCATTATACAGCTCGTGTGGCACATGCAAAAGTAGGACTGGACATCCTGCTGTTTATCCAGGTGAGTGAATTAAAGATTCCTCATTTGGAATTTGAGCATTTAATTGCAAACGAAGAAGCAGTATTGGAATGCCACCGTGTGACAGGACCGATCAATTACTTGCTGAAAGCAGCTGTGCCCGATATGAATGGCATGCGGGAACTGATTGATCGACTCATACCTTACGGGACATTCAATACCTCTACTGTACTCACTTCTCCTGTTGCTTATCGGGCATTGCTGCCGAGAGAAGATTAGTAGTGCTTCCATTCTGACTGATAAATCTCAATTAAATGCGGATCGACGAGTGTATTCGGCCGAAGTTCAACCTTTTCTCCGTCAGCATTGGTGATTTCTCTATCTTCATCTTTGCCGAATTCCGTCATCCCTGGAATCATGGATGATTTCAAATACTGCGTCGGTACTGTTACCTCCAGTTTATCCGCTTCAATCGGATTTCTGCTGGCCATGACAAAACCCCAGTTGCCGAAGCTCGGAACATCCAAATGGAAGTTCTCCGTCTCTAAGCCGGTTCCGCGGATTGTTTCATCGATTGTCCAGTAAGTTTTCGTAGCAAAAACCGGGCTGGTAGCTTGGACAATCATAGCTCCCTCCGGGTGCATATGGTTGCGGACTAAAGAGTAAAATTCTTCTGTATACAGCTTGTTTAAACTCTCGTCATTCGGATCGGGCAGATCGACAATGATAACATCGTACACCTGATCTGATGCTTTTAAATAATTAAACGCATCTTCGTTTTTTATTGTCACTTTATCGTTGTGCAAAGAACGATTATTTAAATCGAGCAGCTTCGGCTCTGTTTTAGCTAAATCGGTCACAGCAGGATCAAGATCAACCAATGTGATATCCCGGACATCATCATATTTTAAAATTTCGTTCGCAGCCAGACCGTCGCCTCCGCCTAATATCAGCACATGGTCATGCTGCTTCGTTTGAGACATGACTGGATGAATAAGCACATCATGATAGCGATGCTGATCAATAGAACTAAACTGCAAGCCTCCATTCAAGTATAGGCGCAGATCCTCCCTGTCTTGTGTAAGAATGACCTTTTGGTACTGACTTTGTTCCATATGGATAATCGGATCCTGATACAGCTTCTGCTCGAAGGAGAACGCTGTTTCCTCCCCGAAAAAGACACCCAAAATCAGCAGAATACCGATGACTGATCCGACCAGAGCATGTATCGCTAAGCGTTTTACTTCTGAGCGAAACAGCCAGAGGACAATCAATGCTACCGCTAAGTTGATCAACCCTACTAAAAAGGCAGACTTAACGATACCGAATTGCGGACGAAGCAGGAAAGCAAACAGCAATCCTCCAAGTAACCCTCCAGCATAATCACTGAACAGCACACGTGCCGTACTGCGATTCAGCGACTCTCCAATTTCGTTGGCCTTACGAATTAGTATCGGCAGCTCCACGCCCGTTAGCGTGCCAACAATCAGCGTGACAAAATATAAATAAAACGCATCTGTTCCTTCTGGCGTGTAAGCCGTTATTCCAAACATCGTGAAGCTTGAGAAACCGCCAATCAATGCTACGAAAAATTCTATGTAGATAAATGCTAATATTAAATTCTTCGTTACACGTTCACTGATACTTGCGCCAATCCCCATACCTGTCAAAAACAAAGAGATGGTGAGCGTGTATTGCTTCACACCATCTCCGAGAATATATGACCCTAGCGCTCCAAACAAAACTTCAAATACGATACCGCAGATTGATACAATACCGGAAGCCCAGTAAATGAGCGAGGTTTTATTCATTACTTTTTGCTGCATCTCATTTCATCTCCGAACCTTTAAGCTTACGTAATAGACGCACCGATAACAAATCCAAGTCCTACTGAAACTGCCAGCGAGACAATTCCGACAGCCACATTATTTTCTTTTAGCTTGGCTTGAACGGAAAAACTTCGCGTCACACCTTCAAACACGAAGTAAGCAATCATCTGCAAGAGCACTCCATAAGCGCCCCAAATGAGCGTCTCCCAAAGTTCACTGCTGTGATAAATAGAAAATGAGAGCACTAAGCAAATTCCAATCACCTTACCGCCAATTGATAGTGCTACTGCTGTATTGCCTTGTTCAATCTCTTCCCAATCCTTGTATTTGTGTGTGATCAATTCAAAGATAATAAGACCGATGATGACAATCACAACTGCAATGATAAAGTACAGAAAAGTCGATAAGAATGGGTTCATAAGACATTGCCTCCTTGGTTTTTATTTATTTACCCGCACTCGGACCGCCGCCGCGATAGTTCGAGTTGCCGCGACTGACACCGCCTGAGCCGCCATCGTTACCACGATATGATGATGTATAACCGCCATAACAGCCGCCATTCTGACATGTATTCATTCTGCTCTGGCTCCAGTTATTACCGAAAAGAGAATTCAACAAAGCAAATGTAAAGAAAGTATTCAAGTAGTTCGGGGAGTAGTTTTCACGCACAAATGTCCTGTCTGCCACTTCAATTAAGGTAACATCGCTGTCTTCTTCACTCGGCTTCACTGTTATGAATACATCATCATAAATGATAATTTGCTGTCCATTCTTTTTCTCGCTGATTTCATCCGGCCCTTCTGTCTGTTTGAATAACTCAATTAGTTCTTCGACTGTATACAGACGTGTCGCGTAAACATTTGCATGTCCGCTTCTTTCTCCAGAAACGACATCTAGTAAGTGGAAGTTGTTATCGATTAATGTTTCAATCGATTCCCCAGCACTGTTTTCAAATTTTGAAGTAACAGTTTCTTTTTCCGGCTCGTCTGGAATGTCACTTAGTGAAACAGCGTCGTTATTATTCGAATCACCACATCCAGCCAAAACAAGAACAAATAGTAAGCAAACACCCGCCAGCCAATATTTCATGAAGGCTCCTCCCTTCTCCTATAATCCATATGTAAAGCCGACAGACGAAAACCCTTGCATCAGCAAGGGTCAGCCCGCCGAACGTGCTGGCTGCTTATTCTTTGCCCATTTTCTTTTTCAAAGCAGCAAGCTCATCGTCCACTCCGCCTTTATCCAATGCAGCGAATTCATCATCCAGTGAACGGTTGGATTTAGACATATCCTCACTTGTTTCTGCCTCTGCTTCATACTGCAGCACTTTTTCTTCCATGCGCTCAAAGCCGCCGCGTGATTCATCACTGCCGATACCCGACATTGTGCGATTCATCTTCGTACGTGTTTTTGCAGATTCAGCTCGAGCTTTCAAGGAATCTTTCTTCAACTTCATTTCAGCATATTCTTTCTTCATCTCATCCAGTTTCTGACGGATAGATGCTACATCACTTGCTGCACGTTCCCAAGAAGCATGAAGCGTATCAGCTGTTTCTTGATGTGTCTTTTTATCTTCTAGAGCACGGCGCGCAAGGTCATCATTACCAGCTTCAATTGCTGTCTCTGCTTGCTGCTGGCGTTTATCAGCCATTGCCTTCGCATCATCATATTTTCGTTTTAACATTTTTTCGTTAGCAATCTGTTTCGCTACTGCTGTTTCTGCTTCCCGGATATCCGCTTCCATGTCACGCATAAATTGATCCAGCATTTTTACCGGATCTTCCGCTTTATCTAACATCGCATTCAATTCTGAACTCACAACTGTCTTCATTCTGTTAAAAAACTTAAACATATAAAATCTCTCCTTTAGTAGTCTTAATTGGAACCCGCAATGATTTTGATTTCACGCGTGTTAATTTCGTAACCATAACTAACTTCAATCTCACTTCCCCAGCCTTCAAGCCCAAGAAAATGCTCTTCCTCTTCATCATAATAATCCGCGAAATGGACAGTTGCACCATTTACATTCCGACTTCTTCCTTCGCCGACAACTCTGGCTTCTCCTTGTTCATCAAGGAAATATTTCCTGCCTTCGTATGTCAGCTCCTTCGGATACGGTTTTGAAACGGAAAGCGGAACTTTTTTGTATATACCCAGCTCCAGCTCATCATCCATTTCCGCAGAGAGCCATAATATCGTGTCTCCCTCCACCAGCTGGTAGTCGAACCACTCATAGTTCCCTTGTCTGGAAGTGATCTTACCGACTACTTCGTAGGTGACCAAATCATATTCAACAATGTCACCCACTTGAATGGAGAGCGCATTACGTTCTCTCACAGCAGGACGATCAGGAGCTTTTTTCTTAAATAAGCGGGAAAGAATACCCAAAACCTTTCACCATCCTTATATCTTGTACCTTCTATACGCATCAGGATACAGAAAGTTTCAAACTTTTTTCTTGTTCTTCTCTAATTATACAGGTCTGCACAGCCAGTTGCATGGACTAGCTATCTAAAAACAGGATTACCAAGACAGAAAGAAGGGGAAAATACTATCAGATTGCCACAAAGGAGAAGTTGTATGAACATCCGTTTCGGCTACGTATCAACAGCCTTGAATTTATATGAAGCATCACCAGCAAAAACCATGACCTATGCACGTTGGTCCAAACTGGAAAAAAAAGAAAGGTCAGCTCTGCTGCATGCAATTACGAGAGAAAACCTAGAGCGAACGATCCGTATTCTTCACTATAATATCGCCCATCAAATTAAACTTTACCGCTTCTCTTCCTCGCTGGCACCACTGGCAACGCATGAAGAAGTAGAGTGGGACTATATTTCACCTTTCACGGACTTATATGAAGAGATTGGGCGGCTCGTTCGGGAATACGGTATACGCTCAAGCTTTCATCCGAATCAGTTTACCCTGTTTACCAGTGATAAACCCCATATCACCCGAAATGCAGTCAAGGATATGCAGTATCATTACAATATGCTGACAGCGATGGGTTTAGAAGACGAAGCATATATTAATATTCATGTCGGCGGTGCATATGGCAATAAAGAGCTTGCATTGGAACGGTTCCATGATAATATTAAGCAGCTTCCAGAGCCAATAAAAGCTCAAATGACATTGGAGAATGATGATAAAACCTATACGACCAGCGAAACATTGGAAGTGTGTGAAAGACATCAGGTTCCGATGATGTTTGATATTCATCACTATATGGCGAACCATACAGAGGAGGAGCCGTTAGAAGAGATTCTCCCTCGCTTCATGGATACATGGAGAAATCGAAAGCATGTGCCGAAAATCCATACCTCTTCCCCTAAATCGGAGAAGGCGTACCGCAGTCATGCCGACTATGTTGATGTGGAATTTCTAATGCCATTGATTAAGCAATTGAAAGCAATCGGACGGGATGTAGATTTTATGATCGAGGCGAAGCAAAAAGACAAAGCAGCCTTGCAGCTAGCTGAAGATGTTTCCCGCATTCGCGGGGCAAAACGAATCGGAGAAGCAACGGTGGAGATATAAAGCGAACAGGCATTCCAAGGACGGAATGCCTGTTATTCATCTTCTTACTTTTATTTTATTTATCCTTGTCTGTAAGGTCTTCTTATCTTTAGAGGAACTTACTTTATTTACTGCAGATTGGGCGGCTTGCTTCGCTTTCTTTGTTCTCTCCTTCTCTGCCTTCTTCACTTTGTATTTTGCATCCGATAGTTTTTTGTATCTGCTGCTTTTTTCTTTAACCTTTCCAAGCGCTTTTGCAAACTATCTTTATCTTTTCCAGCTTGCAGTTCGTTTATGGTACTTTGTGCTTTTTTAAGATTCTCCTCAGCGGGCGACCTCTCTGCTGCCTTTACGGCAGCTTTTGCTGCATGGAGCTGTGATTGCTTCACCTTGTTAAGACGCGTTTGCAAGCTGGTCCTGTCTTTGCCTTTTGCCACTGAATGAATAGCTTTTTGCGCAGTGTCCACGTTCTTTTTTGTCTTACTTTTTTCTGACTGGCCGACTTTGTACTTCGCTTCTTTCACTAGCAGTGTCTGTTGCAGAAGACCAGGGTCAGCAACAACGAAACGAGGTATACAATCTTCGCTGAAAAATTCATTAGGTGTGTGTTATTCCTCTCCATAAAATTCTATTACTATTTATCAGCTCGAAACATGAATTCACACAGCAAAAGACAATTTTATACACTGCAGCTTAACAATCTCAATATTTGTTTCTTCTTCTCCCGGCCACATAAAGGAGCGCCCCGACGGAAACAGCAGCAACCCCTGCAGCTATTACATTACCGAAAGAGGAAGCGGTGTCCGGCAATTGCTGACCTTTTGTTTTATCTTCTAACTCGTCACGCTCAGCCGCATTATAGGAAAGCACAATCTCTTCGTCCTCTTTTTCAGGGGTTTCTTTTGTTGTAACTGGTTCTGCCTTCAACTTAGGTTCAACCGATGCTGGCATCGTATTTGATTCTTTTTCTTCCTCTTCCTGTTTCACTTCCGACAAAGGCGCTGCAGCTTTTTCATCACGCTTAACAGTTTCGGAAGAAATATAATCCTTTAATTCTTGCAAACTTGTAAAGTCAGCTAGTGTCTGATCGTTAGCTGCCAGCAGTTCTTCCAATTCCTCCTGACGCAAGCCTGCTTCTTCCAAAACGAAATGAACAGATACGCCATTCACATCTTGATAGATTATGTCTTTTATAGCTTCCAATTTCAGATAACTGTACAAATCAAAATCATACTTTGCGAATAATTCTGCTAACTGTTTCTCCGTCATACCGAGATCATTCACTAGCTGCTGTAACGCTGCTTCTGCCTCTTCGTTTTGCTCTTCTTTCTGCCCTTCATTTGTCTCGCTATTCTCTATTGCATCATGCTGCACTTCTTGTTTAGCAGCATCTTGTTCTTTTGCTATTTCTGCCTCATCAGGCTCCCTTACTTCTTGAGATTCAGGTTGCGGATATTGAACGAACCCGTAGCCGTAAAGCGGATCTCGTCCTGCTTGTCCCAGATCAGCGGTGTACTGCCGCAAGCGTTGCCGCAGCTGTACGTTTGTATCACTCGGATACTGCTGCTTCAGAAGAGCAAGCATAGCAGTTACATGGGATGTAGCTTGCGATGTGCCGCTCATCAGCTTATACTCAGAATCAAGATAAGTACTGGCGATGTCTTTCCCCGGAGCTGCAAATTCCACCTCTCTGCCCACGGTGGAAAAAGCTGCAATGTTGTTATGCACATCGGTTGCAGATACACCAATTACAGCATCATAAGCGGCAGGATACTCGACCGGATGTCCAGCACCTTCATTTCCACTCGCACTTACTAGCAAAATACCAGCTTGGTAAGCTTTCTCCATTGCGTCTTCCATGGCTTGCCTGGTATCAGCAGAGCCTATACTCAGGTTAACAATGTCCATGTCATTGGCGATTGCCCAATCAATTCCTTCTAATAAATCAGAGAGTGTTCCTTCGCCTTTCTCATCAAGAACTTTGACTGCAAATAATGCTGCATCTGGAGCAATTCCATCTATACCCTGCTGGTCATGCTTTGCACCAATAATACCGGCTACGTGTGTGCCATGACCTTTATCATCTGCATAAGAAGTTGTATAATCAACAGCTGCATAGCCCCCAGCAATTGCGAGTTCAGGATGCGGAGAGATTCCGCTATCCATCACTGCTACTTTCACACCTTTTCCTGTTAAACCTGTTTCCCAGGCAGAAGCAGCATGGATGGATGCAAGATTCCATTGTTCTATTACTTGAAATGGCGTCTCTCCATTTTCTGCGATACGGAATGTAACATCATTCTCCACAAATTTAATATCTGGATCACGCTTTAATTTCTCAATAGAGTCCGTATCTGCCGAAACCGTCGCAGCCGAAAGCTGGTCATATTGCTCCTTTACAACGGCTCCGCTATTTTTAACATCCTGTTCTCCTTGTTCGTTTTCATAGACAACGATTACTTGAGCTTGTTCCTGGGCATCTGCATTTTCGACCGGCAGCAATAAAATTGAACATGTTAATAAAGAAGCGAATGCCAATTGCTTCGCTAATGGCTTTTTCATTTATAAAAATCCCTTTCCCGAATAAAGTCATGCTCTTTATATCGGCATATAGCGGCAAAGGTTAACCAAAGTTTATATATGTACATATTATTTTTACTAGAAACAATTTCTACTAGATTCTTATAACAAAAGACGACAAATGAGCACTCTTTTGCAAAAAAAAGCAACTCTCTCCTAGAAAGAGCTGCTCGTTTTTAGGGTTAGGAAGTACATATGCGAACAGCTTCCTCCCGTTTATTTACTGTATGTTCTTTTCCGACCTTTGCGAGTAATCCGGTCTTTTTCAGCAGCCGCTCTGGCTGTCCATGGACACCGAGTAACAACAGCTGTTTGCTGGCTTTTTTATAGTGATCTACAAGTTTATGCAGTGCAGCTTCGGCGGATGTATCCATATAGGAGACTTTCTGCAAATCAAGAACAAGCGAATCTGGTTCTTCGTGCATCGCCTTTTCCACCACATTTTCTAAAATATCGGTAGATCCAAAGAACAAAGGTCCTTCAAACTGGCATATCCGTAAACCATCTGTTTCTTTAACGAGGATTTGTTCATCTTTTACAAACAGGACTGCACTCATTCGTTTGACAAAAACGACAAACGCTAACAGCAAACCGCACCCGACGCCAACTGTCAAATCAGCCAGAACAGTAAGCACAAAGGTAACTGCGAGGATAAACGAATCGAATGTGCGCATGCGGATAATATGGATTACCTCTTTCCGTTCACTCATATTCCATGCAACTACCATAAGAATCGGTGCCATACTGGCTAAAGGAATGGCAGAAGCATAAGGTGCTAGCAGGAGCAAAATGAGCAATACGAAAATACAATGCACGACACCTGATACAGGTGAGAAAGCTTTATTCCGAATATTCGTTGCCGTTCGTGCAATTGCACCTGTTGCTGGAATACCGCCAAAAAGCGGAACAGCAATATTTGCTATACCTTGACCGACGAGCTCCCGGTTGCTGTGATGCTTCGTTTTAGCCATATTATCTGCTACTGTGGCCGACAAAAGTGATTCCACTCCGCCTAATAAGGCAATTGCAATAGCTGATGGCAGCAAGTAGATGATCTTGTCCAATGTAACAGCCGGGAATTGCAAATGTGGCAGCTGACTTGGTATATCTCCGTAAACACTGCCAATCGTCGCGACATTTCCTGGAAAGAATAAGACTGCTGCGAGTGTTGATAAAATTAGTCCCACTAGCGCTCCAGGTACTTTAGGGAGAATTCTCGGAGTTAGCAGTATTGCTGCTAATGATACACTTGCCACAATTAAACTATATAGATTAATCGTGTCTGCAGCTGCTGTGAGAGCTTGCATCTTTTGCACAAATCCCTCTTCCTGCTCTGCTTCGATACCTGTGAAATTCCCAATCTGTCCTGTGAAAATAATGACAGCAATTCCTGCAGTAAATCCAATAACAACAGGGCGCGGAATGAACTTAATTAGACTGCCGAGCTTCAGCAATCCGAATAAAACGAGCAACATTCCGGCCATCATGCCTGCCAGCAAAAGATCCTGATATCCAAATTGGATAACAACTCCCAGCAGAATCGGAACAAAAGCTCCGGTCGGCCCTCCAATCTGGAACCTTGATCCGCCTAGTAATGAAATAAGCAGACCGCCGATAATGACTGTATACAGACCATATTCCGGGTTGACTCCTGATGCTATGGCGAAGGACATGCCAAGTGGAATAGCAACGATACCGACGACAATTCCGGCAATAATATCCCGCCGCAGCGCTTGCAGATTATAACCGCTGTATCTTCCAAGTCTCTTCATTTCATCACTGCCTTTCGTTTTTGTTGTCACCTTGTCTTTCCGTTGGCATACATTGCAGAAAAGCTGACTGCCGCCTCCTCTCACTTAACTGGTAAACCAAGTATTCGTGAAAATAAAAAAATTGTATATCATACCATTGTCTATAGATTCTATTATTCTCATAAATGATCAGCATTTTCTTTAGTTTTTTAAAGCGAACTATCCTCCTGCTCTGATAGAAGCTGCGCTTCATGAATCCTTTCAGCACAGAGGTAATTGTATAATTCTCGTAAAATAATTGTAGGTTTTTTGTATTTCCGGTGCTTTCTTCCTACCTCCTTCCGCCTGTGCATTTACGTTTATTTTTCCAAGCGGCCTCCTCCTAATTTCCTTGCTGTTTTAATAATAAATTTATATATAAGAATAAGATTAGAATTTGCTTAGAATATTCATATATGCTAATATACGCATATAAGCAAATAAGAGGAGCGACTGTCCATGAAGTATAATACGGAGCCGGAATTGACAGAAGCGCAACTAACACACGTTTCACAAATATTTAAAGCACTTGGCGATCCGACTAGAATTCGAATTTTGCATTTTCTTCTTGATCAAGAATACAGCGTCAATGAAATCGCAGAGAAACTGGAACTGCATCAATCTACTGTTTCGCATCAGCTAAGCACGATGAAAAAAATCCGTCTTGTAAAGTCCAGACGGGAAGGTACAACGATTTATTATTCACATGATGACAAGCACGTCATCGATTTACTAACAGAAGCTATTAATCACGCTTGCCATAATTAATCTATCGGAGGAATATGTATGGGACACGGACATGCACACGATCATGCACATGGTCATCATCACGGAAACAATGCTAATAAAAAAGCTTTATTGATTAGTTTTATCCTGACAGCCGGGTTCATGCTTCTGGAAGCAATTGGAGGCTTTCTAACGAACAGCCTTGCATTGCTGTCCGATGCCGGCCATATGCTGAGTGACGCTGTATCTCTAGGCGTCGGTTTGTTTGCCTTCATACTCGGTGAGCGCGTTGCGAATTACAGCAAAACATACGGGTATAAGCGATTTGAAATTTTAGCGGCACTATTCAATGGTGTTACGTTGATACTAGTATCGCTATATATCTTTTATGAAGCGATTCAACGGTTTCAAGAACCTGCTGACATTGCTTCAGGCGGCATGCTGACGATTGCTGTAATTGGTTTTCTTGTAAATATAGTCGTTGCTTGGATCCTCATGCGCGGCGATACAAGCGAGAACTTGAATATCCGAGCAGCTTTCCTTCATGTACTAGGCGATTTGCTCGGTTCAGTAGGCGCAATCGCTGCCGGTTTGCTGATACTTCTTTTCGGGTGGAGCTGGGCTGATCCAGTTGCCAGTGTCATTGTTGCTGCTCTCGTTATCACAAGCGGGTGGCGCGTTACAAAGGATGCCATTCACGTGTTAATGGAAGGCACGCCACGGAACGTGGAAATGTCTAAAATCATTGATTGTATGGAAAAGGCACCTGGTATTATTTCCATTCATGACTTGCATGTATGGAGCATCACTAGCGGACAGAATGCTCTTTCCTGCCATGCCGTTGTTCAAGGTAATTTACTAGTCGAAGAAAGCCAGCATATGCTCCGAAACATTGAGCATGATTTGGAGCATCTAGGTATTGGACACGTAACCATCCAAATGGAAACAGCTTCACACACGCACGAGGAATCTCTCATGTGTCAGCATGATGCAGAATCTCATTCGCATACCCATGCTCATTAGAAAAGACGAGGATTTTTTCCTCGTCTTTTTGTTCTTGCAGAAAGGAGCAGGACGTCTGTCTAATTGCCGAATAACAGTTCTGTCAGGCGTTTGCCAACTACCATGCCAATGCCGGATCCAGCACCAAATAAAGAAATGACACTTATCAACACAGCACCTTTGACGCGCAGCTTTTCTTTTTTAAAGCTGTTATTCGATTGTATCTCCTGTATTTTCATCTCTTGCTCATACAGTTTCTCCATAACCTGATTCTGCGCGTCACTTTGCTTTTCAAGTGTCTCGGCCACTTTTGCTGTATGACTTTCGATGTGTTCCAGCCATTTCCCCACTGGCAGCAGCCGTTCATTAATCGTAACCAAATCCTCCTTGATAGCATCGATTTCCTCTTGAAAGTCCTCCCGAACTTTCAATTGCATTTCTAACAGCTCCGCACGTGAGATTTGATTATTGTTCTTGCCGGGTACCAATGTGCCTACCCCTCTCTTATCGTTCTGCTCCTTTCTATTTTATATTATGCATGTATCTTTTTGTCTGATTGTGTACGTACCTGCCGACATCAACCCGCTCTTTGTTCAGCTTCCAGTTTCCTTCTATCTAGGTTAGGTGTAATTCCGAATAAGATAAAGGTTCCAAACAAACCAATCAATGTGAGTAATATGCCCATGATAACGGAAGACAGGTAACCGCTCAGTGTTACAGTTAAGGAAACAATCAGCATAGCTAGGTTATACTGCAATCCCCCAAAAGCCATATAGGCACTGCGCTTATCATCCGGCGGAATGGCAGCCATATAAGACTGTTCAACAGGTACCCGAAATACCTCGCCCACCGTCAGCACAGCCATCATAATGAACAACACCCAAATATTTGTCGAGAACGTAAGCGCTGCATAACCCATTGTAAATACAAGGCAGCTCGTAACGAGTACGAACCTATCTTTCATCCCTGTAATCAATTTGGCAGTAAACAGTGCCAGCAGGACGACAAGAATGGTATTTTCACTTCGCAAGAAGCCCATCATCTTAACGCCATCTACTTCCCAAAACAGGAACTGCTGCGTCGGCATCTCTTCAGACAGGCGAATGCCGATATAGCTTGTCAGCTGAAACTCCATACTTAAAACAAGTATGCCTCCTGCTATAAACCACACGAACAGCCGATCCTGCATCACATTTCGGTAGGTACCAAAGATTTGCGTGATATGCTGCAGCGGTCTAATCTCGGCTTTCGCTGGGAAATGCGTTTCTGAAATGAAAAAGTAAACAATGAATAATGTCGCAGCAGCAGCGATTGACAGTGCCATGAATAATTCAAATAAATAGTTCTCAAACATAAACGCACCGGCAATACCGCCTAATGCAACCGATAAGTTGCTAGCCCAGTAGCCGATTGAATAAATTAAGCGGCGCTGATCAGGTGTACTGACATCTATCAGCATGGCATCGTTAGCTGGTCCGGCCAATCCCCAGCACAAACTGTTCAGCATAATCATGCTGTATGTAATAGCTGGTGATTCAAACCATGGTGAATTGCTCAGCATCATCGTTAAAAAGGCCACTAGGCGAAGTGACTCTGCCAGCAGCATGATTTTGCGCCGTCCGAATACGTCGCTGAAGTACCCGCCTAACAAAGACATCCCAATGCCAAGAAACACATTAACAAGCAGCAGAATACCCGCCACTTTTGCTCCGAAATGCATCGCTAAGTAAATGGTCATAAACGGCATCACCATACTGCCGATTAAGCTGGACACGAATGATTCTCCAAGTCGTATTTTTATATTCGGATGGAAATCCCTAAAACGCATTGTATTCCCCCTTTTCTATATTTTCTAATTATATAGATAACTTACAGATAATTCCACAAGTGAAGAAAAAAAATAACCTCAGCTCGTGGTCTGAGGTTATTCCGAATGCGCTTCAAGAAAGTCGATCATCTTCTCGAAACTGTATTGAGCTTCTTCCAAATATAATTTTCGCTGATACTCGTGACCTGCGGCAGGATGGGAATTATCAAAGAACATCCTGTTTACTTCCACTCCTGCCTGTTCTAATTTACTTGCCATTTCTACACTTTGCGGGTGCAGTTTGTCGACCTCGCCGGATGAGATGAACGTCGGCGGATAATCTGGATTAATCTGGTAAACCGGTGACATATC
The DNA here is from genome assembly GCF_900215625.1 of Terribacillus aidingensis. Classification (GTDB taxonomy): domain Bacteria; phylum Bacillota; class Bacilli; order Bacillales; family Amphibacillaceae; genus Terribacillus; species Terribacillus aidingensis. The sequence goes on along the minus strand of NZ_OBEK01000001.1, from coordinate 455,427 downwards.
ACGCAGTCTTGGATCATGCATGTAATCTTTATTACCCGTATAGGACCAGAGGAATGTCGTCATATTATGGAAGCCTGTCTGCTGCGCCTCCTCCAAATTCAAAACCCCATTATAAAGCAGCACTCCTTGCAGCTGATCCGGCTGCAGAGCGGAATTCTCCTCTATAACTGACTCCGTCGTCGGATTGGTAGCCATACCTGCCACCATACCAGCCAAGTTCGCTCCTGCTGAACCACCGCCGACAAAAATTTGCTTTGTATCGCCTTGATAGTTTGGGGCTTCCCTTAGCGCGAAGCTGATTGCATCATTTAACTGATACAGCTGTGCTGGAAAGTTATATTCAGGCGCCAATCCATAGTTTACATTAACAACGAGATAGCCTTTGGAGGCAATCCACATTGTGAAAGGATTTTGTGAGGCTTTGTCCCCGCCGACCCAGCCGCCACCATGAATATAAATAACTATCGGCAGCGTTCCTTCCGCATCTTTCGGATAATAAAAATCCAAACGGCCATCGTAGTTCTCCGTCGGATAGACAACATCTTTCACCGCAGCCACATTATCCGGATAAGGTATTTCCGGTTGTTTATCACTTTGATCCGCATCCATAAAAGCTCTTATCTCCGGGGAAAAGAGACTGCCAATAAGAATTAAGAAACCGACTGCCGCTATAGCAATCCCGGTAATCCATATCTTTTTTCTTCGCCGCATACAATCTCTTCCCTCCCTTCGTTTTAATACTGTTGCCGCTTCATTTAATATAAGTAAGGCGTTATCTCTACATTATCTGGTTTACCTAGTATTTCTGCTGCAACCATCTTGCCAGCGTAAGGCGCCAGATTAAGTCCAGCTGGGCCAAATCCAGCTGCCAGATGCAGTCCGGCCACCTTTTTCACAGATCCTAAGATTGGATAAGGGTTCGGTCCGGCCGGACGAAGACCGACACGAAACTCGGTTACTTCTGCCTGTGCAAGACCAGGTGCTACTTTTAATGCTTCCCGGAGTACCTCTTGCATGCCGGCGGCTGTTTGTTTCGTATCATAGCCTGAATGAACTTCCCTCGTGGCACCGGCTACTACTTTTCCGCCATCAAATCCGAGCATATAATGGCTGCTCTTTGGCATGATAACAGGCCATTCGCTTGTGTCAGCATCAACATGCATATGCATAATCTGACCTTTTTGCGGTTCAATCGGCAGCTTAACACCAACTGGCTCCAAAAATTGATTTATCCAAGCCCCGGCAGCTGCAACAACACGATCTGCAGTTATTGTTTCTCCATTGATTCGTACACCCGTTACTTTATCTGTCCCTTCATGCAGCAAGCTTGCATGCCCTTGCACATAGCGGACACCATGACGCTCTCCTGCTGCAAGCAATGCTTGAAGCAGCTGCCGTCCATCAACTCGTGCTGCACCTTCCAGATACAGAGCTGTCATATCTTCTCGGAGCGGCGGGAATTTCTCTCTTGCTCCCTCTGGGTCTAATCGTTTTATTTCCCCGATTTCCGGTGTTTCCAATCGTTGTTTATATGCAAGCTTCTCTAATTCATCCAAGCGTTTTTTACTGGCACTAACATATAACGCTCCGACTTGCTTGTAGCTGACATCCGCTTGCCCATCTTCTTTCAGCATCTCCAGCAATTTTGGATAATAAATAGCTCCTGCTTTTGCCAGTATGTAATAGGCCTTGATCCGCACTCGTTTGGACAGCCATGGGGAAATGATTCCTGCCCCGGCAGCTGTTGCCTGCCCTTTCGCTTTGGAATCAACTAGAACCACTTCTGCTCCTGATCGTGCAAGATGGTAGGCGGTACTCGCTCCGGCAATGCCGCCGCCAACAACTACAATACGCATGACGTTTCCCCCACTTTATCTTTTCCACCTATTATACACGGTTCTGCCAGCTGTTTCAGAGAATGCCTTTCGTGCTACACTAGCAATATAAACCAAAGGAGATGAAGATGATGAAGCAAACATTGATCGACCGTCTTACTACATACGCAAAAGTGGATACACAATCTAATGAGGATATAGAAACAACTCCCTCCACACCCGGTCAGCTTGTACTGGCGAATATGCTGGTAGGAGAACTAAAGCAAATTGGCATGGAGGAAGTCACAATTGACGATAACGGCTACGTCATGGCAACACTCCCAGCTACAACCGAAAAAGACGTACCCGTAATCGGCTTCATGGCCCATGTGGACACAGCAACGGACTTCACTGGTAAGGATGTAAATCCGCAAGTAATTGAGAATTTCGATGGAAACGACATTACCCTTAATAAAGAACTGGATGTTGTCCTATCAGCCGCAGATTTTCCTGAACTGCCAAGCTATAAAGGACACACGCTGATGACAACAGATGGAACAACACTTCTTGGTGCGGATAACAAGGCGGGAATTGCAGAAATCATGACAGCAATGGAGTACTTGATCCAACACCCAGAAATCAAGCACGGAAAAATTCGCGTAGCTTTCACACCTGATGAGGAAATTGGCCGCGGCCCGCACAAATTTGATGTGGACGCGTTTGGGGCAACTTATGCTTACACAATGGATGGCGGTCCGTTAGGTGAATTAGAATATGAGAACTTCAACGGAGCGGCTGCAAAGGTTACCTTTAACGGAAACAATGTGCATCCGGGCACAGCTAAAAATAAAATGGTGAACAGCATGAAAATCGCCATGGAATTCAACGGAAAAATCCCAGAAGATGAGGCACCAGAATTCACCGAAGGACGCGAAGGCTTCTTCCACTTACTCTCCATCCAAGGAGATGTGGAACAAACAAAATTGCAGTATATTTTACGCGACCATGATCGTGATAAGTTTGAAACGAAGAAAGCTTTATTCGAAGAAATCACAAAAGAAATCCAAGCAGAGTATGGTGAAAAAAGTATTGAACTTGATATGCACGATCAGTACTATAACATGCGAGAGAAGATTGAACCTGTTATGGAAATAGTCGATATTGCATCAGATGCGATGAAACGCTTAGACATTGCGCCGGTCATCAAACCAATTCGCGGAGCAACCGACGGATCCCAAATCTCGTATAAAGGTTTGCCTACTCCAAACGTTTTCACTGGAGGCGAGAACTACCACGGAAAGTTTGAATATATTTCTGTTGATAATATGGAAAAAGCAACAAATGTTATCATTGAGATTGCAAAGCTGTTTGAAGAACAAGCAAACTAACATGGAGGCTGGAACAAAACTTTTTAAACTATATAAAAACAAACAATACTGCGTTAAATGCAGTATTGTTTGTTTTTTGCATAGGAGATGAAAGCATTGCTTCGGAAGTACACTCCGCTGATTTGTGTTATGAGAAACCTTCATTAGTGTAGGAAAAATATGAAGACTCCTCGAAAATAAGAAGCGATTTTCTTGTCGGTGTCTTTCTTCAGAAGCAATTGTCAGTGATAGGTAGAAAAGCAGCAGCCGTCGGAGGACTGCATTAAAAAAGCAGAGATGTTTTAATCGTTTGCATTTAAGATGTATTCATCTTGTTTTGTCCCATGCCCTCTTTCCCTTTATTGACAACAAGCACATTCTTTTATATAATTATCTCGAATTCGAGATAAAGGAAGCGAGACGACTATGGCTACTGACAACGTAGGCTTATCTTTAAAGCTATTTGTAGTTTTGACAAGGGCTCTTCAGTCTATTAAGAAACGTATTGAAGAAGATATCAAGAAACAAGGAATTAATTTAACGGAATTTGCTGTTTTAGAATTACTTTTCCACAAAGGCGACCAGCCAATACAGAAAATTGGCAGTAAAGTACTTTTATCCAGCAGCAGTATCTCCTATGTGGTAGATCGCCTTGTCCAGAAGGAAATGATCAGAAGACGTCCATGTCCAGATGACAGACGCATCACCTTTGCCACACTAACGGAAAAAGGACATACTTTTATGGCAGATTACTTTCCGAAGCATGAACAAGCGATTCATAGTATTTTGTCCGGTCTGGATGACAAAGAAAAAGCACAAGTTATTGAACAAATTAAAACACTAGGCTTCCATGCTGAGGGCACTTCAGCAGACAAGTAAAAGGAGGAGTTACGTATGAAGCATATTTTCAAACCTGCCAAACAAGCAGACAAACCTGTATTTCTCCTGCTCCACGGTACAGGTGGTACCGAGCAGGATTTGCTGCCGCTCGCTGATATAATAGATCCGGAGGCGGGCATATTAAGTGTACGTGGAAATGTCTCCGAAAACGGCATGCCTCGCTTTTTCAGAAGATTAGCTGAAGGCGTATTCGATGAAGAAGATTTAATTGCTCGCACAAAAGAATTACGCAGTTTTCTTGATGAAGCCGCAGAGAAGTATAACTTTGATCGAAATAATATTATCGCAGCAGGTTATTCAAATGGCGCTAACATTGCTGCCAGTCTGTTATATCATTATTCCAATCCGCTAAAAGGAGCCATCCTCCATCATCCAATGGTCCCTAGACGGAATATCACATTGGCGCAGCAGCAAGGAACTCCTGTACTGATTACAGCAGGTACGAATGATCCCATTTGTCCAAAATCAGAAGCAACTGACCTAGAACAGATGCTGAAAGATGCAGGTGCAGATACAGCTATCCACTGGGAAAATAACGGTCACAGCCTAACTCAGACAGAAGTTCAAGCTGCCGCAGCTTGGTATCGGAAACACTTTTAAGTATACGCCTGAGGCGTATGCTTTTGTTTATGGGAATAACTAGCGGCTGCATACCAAAATGTGGTATATTGGTATGTAAAGGAAATCGGATTTATTCATCCGAACACTTCAGAGAAATACCTCGTCTAGGAAGGAGAATAAATATGAACAAATCATATAAGAGATTCTCACTAATCTTTAACTCTATTATCGCTTTATTTGCTTTAGCAGTTATCTGCTCTTCCATAATTGGATGGAAGGAAATGGACAGATCACTGCTTTATCTGCTGCTAGGTATCGGTATTTTTATAAGCGGAATAGCATCAATAGTAAAGACAGCCAGGCAGCGCGTTAATACATCCAGCTGAGTCTTGCATCTCTGCTCGGAAAATTGCCCACAAATAAACAGAGCCTGCGCTATTTAGCGCAGGCTCTTCTTCTTTAATCCATCCCAATCCAAACACTCTTTACTTCTGTATAGTTGTCCAATGCATACGAGCCCATTTCCCTGCCAATGCCGGATTGCTTATAGCCGCCAAATGGAGAAGCTGCGTCAAAAGCGTTATAGCAGTTCACCCATACTGTTCCGGCACGAAGCTTATTGGCAATGTAATGCGCTTTGGTTACATCTTGTGTCCAAACGCCAGCAGCTAATCCGTATTCACTGTTATTGGCACGTCGAATTAAATCATCCAGGTCATCATATGGCATGGCCGATATGACCGGTCCGAAGATTTCTTCCTTCGCTATCGTCATATCATCATGTACGTCTGCAAAAATCGTTGGCGAAACGAAATATCCTTGCTCCTGCGGCTTTGCGCCGCCAGTAACGAGCTCAGCACCTTCATTTCTGCCTTTTTCAATATATCCTAATACACGCTCCTGCTGCTCCAGCGAAACAAGTGGTCCGATTTCTGTATCGGCATGAATTCCTGCTCCTTGTTTAATTTTCTCTGCGTGCGCTGCCATATCGGAAATGACATTATCAAATTGTTTCTTTTGAATAAAGACACGAGATCCTGCACAGCACACTTGCCCTTGGTTAAACATAACTCCGTTCAGTGTACCAGGGATCGCTTTTGTCAGGTCAGCATCTGGCAGGACAATATTCGGTGACTTGCCTCCAAGCTCCAATGTCACCCGTTTAAGTGTCTTTGAAGCATTTGCCATGATTTGTTTTCCTACACTCGTAGAGCCAGTGAAAGCAATCTTATCCACATGTGGATGATCCACTAGCGGCTGTCCAGCTGTTTCTCCGAATCCAGGCACAATATTGAGTACTCCTGGAGGAAACCCTGCTTCTTGTGCTAATTCTGCTAAGTATAAGGCGGATAACGGTGTTTGTTCAGCAGGCTTTAATACGACCGTACAACCGGCTGCTAAAGCTGCACCAAGCTTCCACATTGCCATCAGGAGCGGAAAATTCCACGGTATAATTTGCCCTACCACACCAAGCGCTTCATGTCTTGTATAGTTAAAATATGGACCATTTACGGGGATTGTCTGTCCAACAATTTTTGTTGTCCAGCCTGCGTAATAGCGCATGTGTTCAATTGCCAGCGGAATGTCCGCGTTTGTCGTTTCTCTAATCGGCTTCCCATTGTCCAGCGTTTCCAGCTGGGCAAGTGCATCTGCATGCTCCTCCATTAAGTCTGCCAGCTTGTACATAATTCGGCTGCGCTCTGCAGCTGTCATTGTCGTCCAAGGTCCTTCATCAAATGCCTCACGCGCAGCTTTTACAGCACGATTAATATCCTCTGCTCCTGCCTCATAAACAGTTGCTAATACTTCGCCCGTTGCCGGGTTAAACGATTCAAACGTTTTTTCCGAAGCACTCGTGACAAACTCCCCATTAATGTACAGCTTCTTTGACCCATTTAGAAAACGCTCCACTTTCTCGTGCATACCTGCTGCTAATTGACTCATAGAATCCTCCTCAGAATAGTTTCTAATTTTGTCTAAGCGTCGTGATGCGAGATAAGTCTTATGGGTACCGCTTACATGTGCTATAGTAGCACCCTTTCCCTCTAGATAGCAACGAAGAGCCTAGAAGAATTGTCCGCTAAATTTCGACATAGAAAAGCTCAGCCGACTGGCTGAGCTTCCATTCCGATCTTATCTAAAAATTCCTGCACAACCTGTATATATTCCTGTTTGTTTTCAGCTAAGGACATGGCGTGATCTCCTTGTGGGAATAGATGCAGCTGTTTATAGCCATTCTCTTTTCTTGCATATAAATCCTTTGTCATCTGAACTGGTATATAAGCATCCGGCAGACTGCTTAGGAATAAGACTGGCTTTTCAATATTCGCTACAGAATGTATCGGTGAAACATCTCGAAAGCGATAACCGTCCGTACGCTGGACTACAAATTCTGCAGCTGGCAGAAACAGCTGACGCGGCAGGTGGAATTGTACCTTCAGCCGGTAGGCGACCTGCTCAGCAAAGTCACTATACGGGCAGTCGGCAATGTAGAAATCAGCGCCATCCTCAACAGTTCCGGCATATAAAAGTGTTGTAGCCGCTCCCATTGACTCACCATGTACACCAAGCTTCAAATCATAATCGTACCGTTCTTTCGTCCATTTGATTACTTGCGCAAGATCATCTCGTTCATGATAGCCGTAAGTGATGCTGTTTCCATCAGATTGTCCATGCATACGCTGATCATAAAGAACGACATTATAGCCCATATCCAGAAAGATATCCATGTACTTCACAGAGTTATATTTATTCACTGCTACTCCGTGTGAAATAACCATCACATAGCGAGAATCGGGGTCAGCTATGTAATGGGTACCATAAATATGTCCACAAGTGGAGTCCACACTGAATTCCTCTTTTTGCAATGCATCATAAGCAGCTTGATTAAAGCGCCCTGCCTCCGCCTCTCGCTTTATTGTTTCTTCTTCAGTGAAAGGTTTCATCCGGCGCAGCTCCCTGTTTACAAGCGCGGTAACAACTGCTGAATAGCCTGTCACCAAACACGCAGCAGAAAGAAGTAATCCTTTTCTCCCCATATTACTACCCCCTTTTTGTATTCTATTTTACAATAAGTATAACTAATCGTTGCTTTTTAAAACAAAATGAGTTAACTTATCAAGTGATAAGTTATTAAAGAGGGCAGTTATTATGGCTAGAAAAAAAGAAGTATCCGCTGAACAAACACAGCGCACCATTATTGCGACAGCTGAACGTCTCTTTATGTCGCACGGGTACCGAGCAATCTCGACTCGGCGGATTGCAGAAGAATGCGGCATTACCCAGCCAGCTTTATACCATCATTTTCCGAACAAGCAAGCCATCTACTTAGAGGTCGTCCGCACGATTATGGTGCAAACAGAGCGAGCGATGACGGATGTTCTCCAAGATTATGCTAACAGCAGAGAGCGCATCCAGCGTATTGCGTACTTTATGATTATGAACCATCAAGGCGATATGACACAGATGTTTCACGATCTGCAATATGAAATTGATGAGGAGCATCGCCAAACGATTCAGGACTGGTGGATGCGCAGCTACTTTAACCCCGTCATGCAGACACTGACAGAAGGAATTGCCAAAGGGGATGTCATGTCGCTTCCATCCGCACCGCCGATGGAGCTCTCCTTCTTTGTGCTGGAAATGATGAAGTCCTTCCTGCCTCCATCGAAGCAGGATTATGAAGCACGTCGCGAATTTGCCGAAAAGAAATCAACTATGCTAGTCGACATCCTGTTTGACGGGATTCGCAAAAAATAAAAGATTATATGCATAATCTTTTATTTTTTGAGTATAACTTATCAGTTGATAAATTAGTCAGGAGGAATGAGATTTGAAAAAGTTCGGCAGTTTGATTAGTGGAAAATATGGCCGCTGGGTCATTGTTGCGGTCTGGATTGTACTTGCACTTGTATTAAATCTCACTTTGCCACATGCAAATTCCCAAGAAGATGCACAAGCAGAAACATTCTTAAACGACACAAATAGTGAAGAAGCAGCTCGTATTATTGAGGAGGAGTTCTCAACTAACAGCGGACTGCCCGCTTTATTAACGTGGCACCAAGAAAATGGATTATCTGATCAAGATTTGAAGACAATTCAGCAATTCAGTGCAAAGCTGCAAGATGCAGATATTGAAGCTGCAACTGTAACACCGCTTCAAGATATACCGCTTCCTGCTTTGAAGGAACAGCTTTCCGATGATGGGACAACACTCGTTATGCCGATTGTCTTTGAAAGCGGCACAGCAACGGAAACTGTAGAAGCAGGGCTGGCGGAAGTCGAAGATACAGCAAATGAGATATTCGAGCAAAATCCATTCAAACAGAAGTTGAACAGCAGCGATTTACTTGTTCGCGCAACAGGCCCTGCTGGTATCGCAGTGGATGCGGTTAGTCTCTTTTCACAGGGAGATACAACGCTCTTGTTCGGCACCGTCTTCATTGTTTTAATCTTTTTGCTGGTAATCTATCGTTCTCCTATTCTTGCTTTAATACCTTTAGTTGGAGTGGGGTTTGCCTATTTAGTTATCAGTCCTATCCTGGGAGCATTAGGAAAAGCAGAATTAATTTCTTTTGATTCACAAGGTCTTGCCATCATGACAGTACTGTTATTTGGTGCAGGTACTGACTACTGCCTATTCTTAATTAATCGCTTCCGAGAAAATCTGTGGGAAATAAAAAGCAGGAAGACCGCAATTGTTCGCTCGCTTACCTCTGCGGGCGGCGCTATTGCAATGAGCGGGCTAACTGTCATCGCTGCCATGCTCGTTTTGCTAGTTGCTAATTACGGATCTATCAATCGGTTCGCTATCCCGTTTGCAATTGCCATCTTCATCATGCTGCTGGCAAGCCTTACGCTAGTACCAGCATTATTGACGATCATTGGCCGCGCCTCCTTCTTCCCATTTATCCCTAGAACGGAAGAGATGCAGGAAAAACGCGCACAGAAAAAAGGAAAGCCGGTTCGCACGAAGAAACCGCACAATAAGTTTGGCAAAAGCATCGGGAATATGGTCATCCGTCATCCGTGGAAAATTGCTATTGCGACAGTAATAGTACTTGGCATTTTGGCCGGTATGGCGTCTCGTATTACGTACACATATGATACACTCTCTTCCTTCCCAGATGATATGCCGTCCAAAGAAGGCTTCGGCATCTTAACAGAACATATGAATGCTGGTGAATTGGCTCCTGTGTCGGTTATCGCAAAAACAGATGACCCAGAAGCTGTACGCACCACTTTAGCTGACTTGCCTTATGCAGCTGCTGTGATGGAGCCGGAACAAGCAGAAACAGACAATCAATTGATTCGCATCCAGCTGGAACTAGAAGAAAATCCTTATTCGAATGACGCAATGGCGCACATACCAGCCATTCGTAAAGCTGTCGCTGATGTAACTGGCAGCTCTAACACTGTCTGGATTGGCGGTCAGACTGCTGAACAATATGACACGCAGCAAGTTACCAAGCATGATGAAAAATGGATTATCCCAATTGTTATCGGCTTTATTACTTTGTTGCTGCTAACCTACTTGCGTTCTGTTACGGCTACGATTTATCTTGTCGCAACCGTTCTGCTGTCCTTTTTCAGTGCTTTGGGACTGGGCTGGCTCATCTTGCATTACGGATTCGGTGTTGACGCAATCCAAGGCTTTATCCCGCTTTATGCTTTCGTGTTCATAGTGGCACTTGGAGAAGATTATAATATCTTCATGATTTCAAGCATCTGGAAGCGCAGTAAGACCATGCCGATTAAACAAGCCATAGCCGATGGCGTTGCTCATACTGGCGGCGTTATTACATCTGCTGGTTTAATTCTAGCGGCAACTTTTGCTGTATTAACGACTTTGCCAATTCAAATTCTTGTACATTTTGGAACAATTACCGCAATCGGTGTTCTGCTCGACACCTTCCTAGTCCGTCCATTCCTAGTTCCTGCCATCACAGCTATTCTTGGCAAATGGGCATTCTGGCCATGGAAGAAACGGATGGAGCAAACAGAAGAAAATAAACAAAAAGCACACGGCTAAATAACAAGCTGGTTATTTCTGCAAGCAAATCCTTTCCATTAGCTTGTCTCCTTTTGCTACAGTAGATATAGACATATAAAAGGAGCTGAGTGAGAAATGCCAGAACGTGTGAAATTAGGTAAATCCGGTTTGTATGTAAATCCAATTGGTCTTGGTACAAATGCAGTTGGAGGCCACAATCTTTACCCGAATCTTGATGAGGAACGCGGGAAAGATGTGGTTCGCCAAGCCATTGAAAACGATATGAATTTCTTTGACACAGCTTATATTTACGGACCAGAACGTTCAGAAGAGCTTGTTGGGCAAGTTGTGAAGGAAAGCGGTAGACGCGAGGATCTCGTTATCGCAACAAAAGCAGCACATAAGATTATTGGTGACGACACTGTCATGGACAATTCACCGAAATTCTTGAAAGACTCTGTAGAAAGTGCTTTAAAACGTTTGCAGACAGATTACATTGACTTGTTCTATATCCATTTCCCTGATGAAGAAACGCCTAAAGCAGAAGCCGTCGGCGCGTTGAAGGAACTAAAGGATCAAGGAAAGATACGCGCTATCGGCGTGTCCAACTTCTCTATAGAGCAGCTAAAAGAGGCAAACGTGGATGGCTATGTAGATGTACTGCAAGCTGAATACAACCTATTCAAGCGTGGTGCAGAGCAGGACCTGCTACCATATACAGCAGAAAACAATATCTCTTTCGTCCCTTATTTCCCGCTCGCTTCCGGATTGCTTGGCGGTAAGTATGATGAGAATACAACTTTCGATGACTTGCGTGCAAAAGATCCACTTTTCCAAGGAGATGTATTTAAGCAAAACCTGAAAAAAGTTGATCAGCTTCGCGACATCGCAGCAAAAAAAGATGCAGAAATAGCACACATTGTTCTGGCTTGGTACCTGACACATGACAGCATTGACTCCATCATACCCGGAGCAAAACGTCCGGACCAAGTAATAAACAACCTGAAAACATTAGACGTGAAATTGACTGATCAAGATATAGAAACAATCAGCAATATCTTCCGATAAGAAATAAAGCGGATGCAGCAGCATCCGCTTTTTCTTGTTTAAATAAACGTTTGTTTAAATCCCATAGACCTTTGGACTGAACAAGCTTGCTGCGTGTCTTTACAATGCAGCATCCTGTGCTCCCCTTTGTGTAAGAAAACACTATTGTCCTTGCCCTGTGCTTATTATGCAGATGTAGTTCCTTGTCCGCCGTCGATTCGATAATAAGAACCAGTAATGAATGATGCTTTATCAGATGCCAGGAAGAGCATCAGGTCAGCAATCTCTTCAGCTGTTGCATAGCGGTTCATTGGAACGCTGGCTTCAAAGCCTTTTCTTGCTTCTTCTTCATGTCCTTTAGCTGCATTTGTTTCAATTGAACGCATCATCGCTGTGTCTACACCAGACGGCGCTACAGCATTCACGCGTACGCCATAGTCAGCCACTTCCAATGCAGCTGTTTTATTGATACCAATTAACGCATGTTTTGATGCGATGTAAGCACTCATACCAGGTGCGCCAAGTAATCCGCCATTAGAAGCTGTATTTACAACAGCACCGCTCTTCTGTTCTGTCATGACCTTCAGCACATGCTTCAATCCCAGGTAAGCACCTACTACATTTACACTTAATACTTTTTCAAGATTCTCAACTGAGGAATCTACAATATTTCCAAATTCGCCGTTGATACCTGCATTATTAACGAAAACATCAATATGGCCGAAATGCTCTTTTGTTTTTTGAACATAATTTGCTACTTCTTCTTCTTTTGCAACGTTAGCTGTCAGCAATATTTTTTCTCCATCAATAGATGCTGCTGCTTTTTCCAGTGCTTCTTGAGAGAGATCTACGAGCGCCAATTTAGCTCCTTCTGCTGCAAATTTCTTAGCTGCTGCGATACCAATACCGCCTGCTGCCCCAGTTATAAGTACGACTTTATTGTTGAATTCCATGTTCAGATCCCCTTTCAGAGTATGTAACTTTACACTTATTATCCGTAACTAAGTTACTTTTTTCAATATAATTGCTTGAATTTACAGTAACATCACATTCACTCTAAATAGATTGCTTACATAAAAAACCGAACTCATAGAATTCTTAACAAAGAAATTCCATAAGTTCGGTTTCTTATTATGACCAAGACAATTCGTTACTATCTCGTTTAATCTGTGGGATTCAATATACGGTGCAGGAAGCGCTGGGTGCGTTCTTCTTTCGGGTTCGAGAGCACTTCTGCTGGTGCTCCTTGCTCCACAATGACACCACCATCGATAAAGATAACTTCATCGGCAATTTCCTGCGCGAATTTAATCTCATGTGTTACAACAACCATTGTCCAGCCTTCATCAGCTAGATCTCGCATGACACGCAGCACTTCTCCGATTAATTCCGGGTCAAGTGCTGATGTTGGTTCATCAAAAAGCATGAGTTCAGGCTTAATGGCAAGTGCTCGGGCAATGCCGACTCGCTGCTGCTGTCCGCCTGAAAGCTGGTATGGATACAAATCCTTTTTATCTTTCAGCCCTACTTTATCAAGCAGCTCAATCGCTTCTTCTCTAACTGTTTTTTTGTCGCGTTTCTGTACTTGTACTGGTCCTTCCATAATGTTCTCCAGTACTGTCCGATGCGGAAACAAGTTATAGGATTGAAACACCATTCCAGATTTACGGCGAAGCTGGATTAACGATTGCTGCTTCACTTTTTGACTGAAATCCACTTGATGATCTTCAAAACCGACAATGCCTTCATCTGGAATTTCCAGCGCATTTAAGCAGCGTAACAAAGTTGTTTTACCCGAGCCAGATGGGCCAAGGATGGCGATTACTTTTCCTTTATCCACTTGCATATCAATGGATTTTAGTACGGTATTATTTCCGAATGTTTTCTTCAGACCTTTTACTGCAAACATAGCTACCCCTCCTCACCTTACTGTGTAGCGGTCTAATCTGCGTTCAAGCTGATGCTGTGCCAGTGATAAAATGAAGCAGATAATCCAATAAATGAAGGCAGCCAAAATATATATATATACAATCTGATCTAAGTTTGTCGCACCAATCTGCTGTGATTTACGAAACAGTTCGGTTACGAGGATTTGTGATGCCAAAGATGTTTCTTTTACTAAACCGATAAAGCTATTAGACAATGGCGGGACCGAGACACGTAATGCCTGCGGAAGTATAACGCGGAATAACGTTTTCCGGTAAGACATCCCGATTGTATAGCCTGCTTCCCACTGTCCTTTTGGTACGGAAAGGATGGACGCTCGGATAATCTCTGATGCATATGCCCCGACGTTTAGAGAAAAGGCAATGATCGCTGTCGGATAGGGATCAAGTGTTACATTTAATTCTGGAAGCAAATAAAAGATTATGAATAACTGCACGAGCAGCGGCGTTCCTCGGATAGCAGAGACATAGATATTAAAAATCCACTTTAAAGGCTTAATCTTCGAGATTCTAACTAAAGCTGTAATAAGTGCGATAATCATACCAATAAAGAATGAAATAAGGGTCAAGGGGATCGTTACCTTGATCCCCTCAATCAGTATCGGCCAGAATGACTGCTGCATGAGCTCCCAAGGGATGACAATCCCGCCGAGTACCATATTATTTGTTAACATCTTCGCCAAACCATTTCGTTGAAATTTCTGCTAACGTACCATCTTCACGCATTTCATCAAGTGCCTTATTGAACTGCTCAACTATTTCACCGCTGCCTTTACGGAAAGTGAAGTAAGTTTCTGTTGATTCTCCAGCCTCAAAGGCAATCTTTACTGGTGCATCTTTCTCTGTATTGTTCAGATAATCAAGTACTGCCAGCTTATCATTGAATGTCAGATCAACGCGGCCCTGTTCAATCAGCTGAATGGATTGCGCTAAACCTTCTACACCTTCAATTTTTGCTCCTGCCTCTTCTGCACGGGTATTGTAATTGCTTGTCAATGACTGCGCAGATGTTTTACCTTCTACATCTTCAATAGAAGTAATGTCGTTGTTATCTGCAGCCGTTACAACAACAGATTGAGACTGCGTGTAAGGATCAGAGAAGTCATATTGGTCTACTCGTTCGTTATTTTCTCCTTTACCTACTTGGTTCGCAATAACATCAAAACGTTCACTGTTCAAACCAGAGAACATGGAATCCCATTGCGTTTCCTCAAACTTCACATCCAAGCCAAGGTGCTCGCCGATTTCTTTCATGACATCTACATCATAGCCAGTCAATTCACCATTATCGTTATGGAAAGTGAACGGAGCGTATGTGCCTTCCGTTCCAACTGTAATGACTCCTTCATCTTTCACTTCTTGCCATAGGTTGCCGTTGTCTTTGGGATCCGATGCAGAGTCATCTCCGTTTCCACAAGCAGCAAGAATTGCGAATATCGACAAAAATAACAAACCTAATAGTGCTTTTTTCATGTGCAAAACGCCCTTTTCTATAAATTTTAACTTTCAACAGTGTAAGGCCAACATCAGGAAAAGTAAAGAAATAAGTCTGAGTATTTTAATCAGGATTGTACATGTGCTCTTCTTGTTAGTATAAACGCATTAATGAGCAGTCATGCAGACTTATTTAACAACTGTCCAGGACGCAAAATATTACTTTTTCTATCTGTTTTATTCTCTTTTCCTTGTACCCAATCAGCTGGCAGAGCATGTCATATAAGCATGAATTTGTTGTTGTGTATTCGTTACAGCGTTTACCAATCAAAAAATGCAGCATATACGAACAAGAAGCATGTGTATTTCATCCATCAACTGGTCACATTAAACAGCAGAGAAACTCTGGAGGTATTAAACATGCGCTATTCAACCGGCACTAATCAATCAATATTTATACTGCATACAAAACAAGCTGAAAATACGAAAGCTACAGCTAGTGTTACCCAAAAAACTCATCAAATAACGCATCAGCTTGTCTTTCTTTGGATTAGATTATCTCCAACGGCAAGAGTATGCTTTGAGATGATCAAATGAATAAAAAGCAGCGAGGACTCTTCCTGACAGCTATTGCGACCGGCACGATGCTTAATCCGCTGAATTCTTCTATGATATCGTTAGCATTGCACAGTATTCAGCATGAATTTTCTCTAAGCTTTGCAACTGTTTCGTGGCTAATTTCCACTTATTATCTTGCCAGTGCTATCGTGGTTCCAATCGCCGGCAAAGTCGGTGATTTGATCGGGAGGCGCAAAATGCTGCTGATCGGTCTCTTGCTAGTTGCTGTTTCTGCAGTCGGTGCACCTTTTGCAGGAACATTTATGGTACTGCTGGGAATGCGCTTGTTTCAAGCAGTTGGCAGCAGCGCCATTTATCCGGCCGGCATGGCGCTTGTTCGAAAACATATCCATGAAAAGCAAGCATCTGCTTTAGCCATTTTGTCGATTTTCACGTCTTCCATGCTGGCATTTGGCCCAACAGCAGGCGGTTTTCTGATTGACTTTGGCGGCTGGCCGGCAATTTTCACTGTGAATGCTCCATTTATTTTGCTAAGTTTCCTATTAACATGGTTCGCTGTTCCTAAGGATCCAGAAACCACACATTACACCTTCCGGGCCTTTTGGAAGCAGCTGGACAGCATTGGCATTGGCTTCTTTGCTATCGGGATGAGCTTTTTGCTTTATTTTCTGCTTTCCTTTGAACATGGTTTGCATTGGGTTCCGCTTGGCGTAGGAATGGTATCGCTTGCAGCCTTTTTTGTGAGGGAATTGAAAGCAGCTCATCCATTTATCGATGTAAGGTTACTGCGAACTAACCGACGCCTTACACTTGTCTATATTCAATTTATCTTATTGAATATATTCAACTACAGCCTCTTTTTTGGCTTACCGAGCTTCTTCCAGGATGTGATGCAATTTAGTCTCAAAACAAGCGGACTAATGATGATGTTTCTTTCCGGGGCAAGCACACTTGTCGCCTTCCTAATGGGGCGCTGGATTGACCGTGCTGGTACAAGCGTACCTACAATTGTTGGGGGCATCCTTATGTTCGGGGGACCTGCTGTTCTTGTTTTCATTTCACAGCATCTTACACTCATAAATCTGGCTGTTCTCCTCATATTCCTTGGTATCAGCTACGGAATTGGAAATGTTACCTTACAAGCCGCCATGCTGGACGCTTCACCTGACCACCTTACAGGAACAAGCTCTGGTCTCTTCCAAACTTGCCGGTATATTGGGTCAATTCTCTCTTCCGTTGTATTAGCTATTGTTTTTGGCACGGATCTTTCACTGGCTGGCTTTCATACACTAATGATCATTCTGACTGTAACTGGCATCACATTTAGCTTGTCCGCGGTCTATGCAAAACGATTGGATGAACCTGCTAATTAAATCCTTTTTCCGACTGTTTGATAGTTAGACTAGTACTAGAATAAAGCGCAAAACCGCCATCAATACAACACCAAACAGCACCGTGAGCAGCAAGCTTTTTGTCCATAGTGCGACTAGTAACGTGGGAATCATGACAGTGATTGTTTGCCAATCCAATGAAATTGGATTTCCTTCTTCTATTATATTGGATACAACCAATGCGGTTAAGATGCAGATAGGTATATAGGATAGCCATTTCATTACTGATACAGGCAGTTTTAAGTTTCGGATGATTAGAAAAGGTAATATCCGCGGTAATGCTGTCACAGCAGCACAAGCGGCTATCAGCAATAGCATGGGCAAGGAAATACTCATTTTTCTGTTATCACTCCAATTGTCGCTCCGATTACCGTTGCCAGCAGCACCGCCACATGCGAACTCATGAAACAGGACAGTATCAGCATCAGAATAGCAATACAGAGGACAAGCTTGATATAGTGCTTTATTTTTTCTGATTCGATAGCATCCAGCTGCAGTACGAGCAACGCAAGGAACATCGCTGTTAGTGCAAAATCAAGACCAAACATTTCCGGTTCAGCAATCCAGTTGCCGAATAATGCACCCGCTGTACAAGCCATAATCCAGCATAGATACGCCGTCATATTTAATCCATTCATCCAGCTCACCGACATAGGCTGCTTTTGCTGTAATTTACCAGCAGCCACACCAAATGTCTCATCCGTCAGCAGAATGCCAATCCCAATGTTGCGTCTGACAGAATAAAACGTAAAATGAGGTGCTAGTGTAGCACTCATCAGAAAATGGCGCAGATTTACGATAAACGTCGTCAGAATAATAGCCGCAGCTGGACTCCCATCCAGAAATAATGCTGCAAAAATGAATTGAGCAGAACCCGCGTAAACGAGAACAGCCAGCAATGCCACTTCCAATGCACTCATTCCAGCTGCAACACCGACTACACCTGCTGCAATCCCAATACTAATGTATCCTAGCAAAGTAGGGATACAATCCTTAACTCCCTGCTTAAAATCTAATCGGACTTTCTCTCGTGCCTTCCCTACCGCTTCCACTATGCCCCCCCTCTCTGTCTTATCCGTTCCGTTTCTCTATAAAAGATAGTATATCAAAGAGCAGCGGCTGTTGAAATAAGCATTCTTGACCTCTCATAATCATTTCTTTATCTCATTTCTCTTTCACTAAATGATAATAATACGCTTACTTTAAATAGCCTACTTCCCTTCTAAGAGCCCGCTGAAAATAGAACCTTATTATTTCTCCTTATTAACCTTCAGGAACTAGGATACGCTTTATTCTTTATTTACCATTAGATGTTTTTTTTCTTTCTATTTTGGGTAATATTTCTTATCTAACTTGAAAAATATTACTAAACAATATAGAAGAACTACTTATATTCTTATAAACAGGAGGGAGATAATGAATGGAAAACATGATAAAAGAATCAACCCAAGCTCTAGATAACAAAGCAGTTTTAGCAGCAGCTGAGGCATCATGAGCAATGATTGAATTTACTCCCTATGGTGAGGAGATGTGGGCAAAAACATTCGCTGAGACAATTGGACACCAGCAGAATGATCAAGGCAAGGAAGGAAAAGAACGTGTAAAAGAGGTTATAGAAGAACTTTATACCTTAAAGCAGGATGCTTAAAATTTACTATAAACAAGCAAATGAACTAGCCTCGCTAATCTAGAGAATATCAGCGCTAGAAGCATTTAGTTGAAAATAACTGGTATAATATACCTATATTTTTAACTGAGTATGCTATATAATCATGGCATAACAGAGGCTGCTTGGTTAATTGACATAAATCAGCAAAGCTAGTACGCTAAGTCCCGTTAAGGAATGACGTTTGGGGAGTAATAAAGTATGTATAAATTTGAGATTGATGACAAAAAGAAGGTCCTTCTTATTACGGCAGAGGGTTTCTTTAAGAATGATGAATCCGAAGCTTTCATGGAAAAGCTATATGAGGCATTCGGATTGGTTCAAGCTACCGACTATGACCTAATCGTCGATGTTAGCAATTTAGATGTGGTAAAACAGGATTTGGTTTATAAGATTGCGGATGCTTTCGAATTATATGACGAGCTCGGATTCAAGAACATTGTCATCATCAATCCAATTTCCATCCTAGCGAAGGTTCAGCTTTTTAATATTGCTAGAAGCGTCCATTTTTCTGGCGCTTTCGTAGACTCACTAGATGAATGGAAGGCGCGTTAACGCGCCTCCGTCCAATCTGTACGCTGCTTTGTCGTTACGTGTACGACTAAGCCTATGATGGTAAGTAATATAAGTGAGGTAAGAGCCAGTCTGCTTGCCAGGTCCCCAAAATCCTTCAGCACCAGCGTAATACTTCCATAAATGACAGGTCCTATAATGGACGACACCTTCCCCGAAAAGGCAAACAACCCAAAAAACTGCCCTTGCTTCTCTGCCGGAGACAAATCCACAATAAGTGTTCTTGATGTTACCCAAATAGATCCCAGAGCAATTCCGAAAAGTCCTCCAGCAATCCAAAACATCCACTGCGCAGTTGCCAATGCACCAATTGTTAAAGCAATAATCATTACTAAGGCAACGACTGAAAACGATCGATGTGCACCAATTTTATTTGCAATTTGTCCAAAACAGAACGAACCAATAATTGCAGTTACTGTAGATACAAGATAAAGCAAGATAAATTGACCCGAACTGAAACCAACTACAGAAACTGCATATACACTCATAACCGCTATCGTCGTAGCAATTGCATCATTGACAAAGAAATAAGCCATCATGAAACGGAATATCGAGCGGTGTTTGCTGATTTCTTTAAATGTAGTAATGATTTCTTTGTAACCTCTCCATATACTAACCCGAGTACATTTCTGTTTTGGCTGCTTGTCTTTGAGGAAAAAAAATAAAGGTAAGCTGAAAATGAGGTACAGCCCGGCCGTGGCCAAGAATACATATGCGTAGCCATAATCCATCAGAAAATAAACGAGCAGTCCGACAAGTGTACCAATATACCCTACCGCTACTCCAAACCCAGATAAAGTCGATAATCGTTCCCTCGGTACCAAATCACTTATCTTCGCATCATAAAATACAAGACTGCTGTTATAGAAAAATTTAGCCAGTACAAAAACCAGCACAGTGGCTATAAACGGAATTGGCAGTCCGAACAGCAGTCTATCTGATTCCCAGCCCGCAAACACGCCCATAAAAATTGTGCAGACAATTGAGATTCCTGCAAACCGTACAATATAGCGCTGCTTGCGTCCTGTTTGATCTATCCAAACGCCGAACAAAGGTGAGAAGATGACCAGAAAGAAACTGGCTAATGCATTCGCATAGGCTATTAATGTATTGCCGAGCTGCTGCATTTCCTCTGTATTTCCGATTGCGTCCGTCACATAGAAGGGAAAAAAGACGGTTGTAATATTAGAAGAAAAGATTGTATTGGCAAAATCGTATAACGCCCAAGATAAAATTGGAAGCGAAAGCAGAAAACCAAGTCCGCCAGCTCGCTTTGCTGACTGCACATCTCGTTTACCTTCCATGAGAATCCTCCTTTTTCTTCCACTATACCGTAAGCTAGAACACCCAAGTGTTATTTTACAAAAAATTAACAGCTCTTCCACCCGGAACTTGCTGTGTCTCTATAAACTGCTTACCTGCCCTCTTTGCCGGTCGTTTCTAAAGGAAGTAAGACGGGTAGATTAGTAAGAGATTAATTCTTATAAGGGTGATATAAATGTACTTACAGTCTATCGCAGTGATTGTTATCTTAATAGGCGTACTCCAAGCAATGCTCATACTGTTTGATTTCCGCACACATCGTCAGATGATGAAAATTATGTATATCGTTTGGCCCTTAATTGGTGTTTACTTTCCGTTTATCGGTATTTGGGCTTATTATAAAATTGGCCGTGAAGATAGTATGGCAAAAGGGCAGGATATGGATGGCGACATGCATCATGCTGACAAGCCATTTTGGCAGCAAGTATTTGTTTCCACAACGCACTGCAGCGGCGGTTGTGCATTAGGTGACATGATTGGCGCTCCAATCGTATTTTGGACAGGGTTTACAATTGCGGGAAGTACGCTGTATGCGGATTATGCAGTGGAGTTTATCCTTGCCTTCCTATTTGGTATTCTTTTTCAATACTTCGGTATGGGAATGAACAAGAAAAAAGACAGTCATATTTCGGATGCAGTCAAGACAGATGCGCTTTCTTTAATTGCATTTGAAATAGGTATGTTTGGTTTTATGTACGTTGCACACACCCTCATCTTCAACGGTTTGCACCCAAACAGCTTCCTCTTCTGGTTTATGATGCAGATCGCTATGATTATCGGCTTTGTCACAAGCTATCCAGTCAATTGGATTATGGTGCGTAAAGGTATAAAGCACAGTATGTAAAAAGAAACGGAAACAATGTTGATATTGTTTCCGTTTCTTTTTATGCAGATTTCTCTTTTAGCTTTTTCATCTCTTCCACCCAAATCTCGACTTCTTCCCGAATCTCTTTCTGACGTGCATCTACCCCATCAATTTTATTCTGCTCCAACTCGCTTAGTTCTTCCCGAGCGGCATTAAAGCGTTCTTGGATTAATTGCGTTACTTCATCCTGCAGCTTTTCAGAAATAATCTCATCTTCTGTCAGTTTGGCAAGCGCAGCTTCATACCGCTCCTCTTCATTTCGCATGATATTCGCTACCTTGTCGAGCTCTTTGCGCTGCCGTTTATATTCATCAAGTACTTCCCAGCTATTCGGCGGAATATTAACCGGCGCCCACACAAGGTCAATTGTGGATGGCAGCCATTCATATTCGATTGTTGTCTGCAAATCTTCTGCACTATTCGCGCTGTAATATTCGCCTGTTCCTGCTTCTGCTACTTTAGCCAGCTGGTCTTCGGATTCTTCGTCGACATTAAAACCAATAACATTTACAATCCCTGATTCCTCGCTTGCTGCCTGCTCCGCCGCCTTAATGGGATCTCCGCCGCACGTATCTTTACCATCACTTACAATATAAATTGCTGTTGCTCCTTCTAAGGAACTGCTTTTCTCAGCTGCAAATTCTATTGCACCTGCGAGCGGCGTCCACCCTGTTGCGTCAATTGCATCTGCTGCTTCTGTAAACTTCTCTGCATCATAAGCACCGGAGGGGTACACTTCTTCAATGCCTTTACAAGATAATTCCATATCCGAATCTGATTCCGATCCTTTATGGCCGTATACTATCAGTGAGATATTACTGGAACTTCCAAGCGTCTTCGCAAAACTTTCCACCGCATCTTTCGCTATCCGCATTTTCTGCTCCCCATCTACTTCCAGCAGCATACTTGAGCTGGCATCCAGCAAAATGATACTATTCTCAACTGCAGGATCTGCTTCCTTATTTGCTGCTTCTGGCCGCGGCAAATAAGGATCCTCAAAGGAAGGGTTCAATGCTTCAGCTGCTTCAATTGTTTCTTTATAAGAAGGACTTCCCAGAGAAGCAATCAGAGCTCTATGTAAAATATCTGGATTATTATCTTCCTTTATCACGTCTTTCAAGTACGGTATCGCTGCATCAACGGCATCCTCAGATACTCCCTTATCTGCATCTGCTGTATCTTCAGAAATAGATGCAGTAACACGGCCGGCTGGCTGCTTCTTCAGATCTGGCAATGTGCCTTCCGTGCTCAAATTGCTGAGTGTATCCATATCAACTGTCTTTGTCTCCGTTTCTTTACCCACTTTCTCAGTATTTGATGGTTCATCCGATGCACTATTCGTACTGCACCCAGCTAAAAAACAAATGATGCCCAAGATCAAATACACAACTCTTTTTTTCATCGGCACGACTCCTCACCTCTCTGTCCTCGCAAACCCGCATTAAAAGCAGGCAGTAGTTGACTGTTTACTCAGCCACTTGCTCTACAATCGAATGTCCGCGCGACTCGTCATCATACATCCATTCCCACTGCTCATGTAATCGAATTCGGCCGTCCGGCAAAATCTCCGGCGTCGACAAGCATTGCCCGCTGCGCAGTTCACCTTGTTCATTAATATGATGATAACGAAATCGGAGTTTACCATCTGACTCTACCAAACCGATTAATCTCCCTTCCAAGATTGAACCACCTCTATAGGCCGCGGTAAGGATTTGACCATCCTGTCGGTAATGAAAAGTCGTTTGACTGGATACTTCTCCGTTGTCCGAATTAGCAACAGCTCGGAATGTCAGATTATGATAATTCATTTTTCACTCTCCACTCTTAGCCGCTTCCTTGCCCGCTCCGCGCGTTCTTTCGCTTCCTCAACTGTGTCGGCAGCTGATAATACAACTGCTACACGACGACCGACAGTTGTGGTCGGTTTGCGGAACACCCGAAGTTGCGTTTCTTGCTCTTGCAGCGCTTCCACCATTCCGGAAATATGGTAGGAATCAAATGCTGCTTCCGCCTTCAATGGGCTTGTGGCACCAGGCTGCATCAATTTTATCTCTGTGATTGGTAATCCCATAATTGCGCGAATATGCAAAGCAAATTGAGACAGCTGTTGTGTCGCCATTGTCACCATACCTGTATCATGCGGCCGCGGCGAAACTTCACTAAAGTATACTTTGTCATCAGCAAGAAAGAGCTCTACGCCAAACAACCCATATCCACCTAGTCCTGCTGTCACCCGTTCAGCTATTTCCTGCGCCTCTTCCAGCTGTGAATCTGTCAGCGGATGCGGCTGCCAGGAAGCTATATAGTCGCCATTCTCCTGCTCATGCCCAATCGGTGCACAGAAGTAAGTTCCGTTCACAGCTCTAACTGTTAACAGTGTGATTTCTGCATCAAAATGAATAAATTCTTCCACAATGACACGCGGTTTCTGCACTCTGCCCCCTTCCATCGCCATTTGCCAGCTTTTCTCGATATCTTCTTTGCTGCGGCAAACGCTCTGTCCTTTGCCTGATGAACTCATCAACGGTTTAATAACACATGGAAACCCGATTTCTTCTACTGCTGCTTGGAATTCTTCATATGTATCAGCAAATTGGTAGGCAGCAGTTGGCACATCTAATGTTTCCGCAGCAAATCGGCGAATACCTTCTCGGTCCATCGTCAATTGTGCTGCTTTGGCCGTCGGCACGACATGGTATCCTTCTTTCTCTAACTCCATTAATTCATCTGTAGCGATAGCTTCAATTTCCGGAACGATAAAATCTGCTTTTTCCCATTCGAGGATTTGTCTTAGCTTACTGGCATCCAGCATATCGATCACATAACTTCGATCAGCAACAGCCATTGCTGGTGCTCCGTCGTATCGGTCCACTGCAATCGTCTCAAGTCCGAGCCGCTGTGCTTCCATTACAACTTCTTTTCCTAATTCTCCAGATCCAAGCAAGAGCATTTTTTTCGTTTGAAACATCTGATCGCCTCCTGAAAATTTTGCAGCCATAATTCGACTTTATCTGATATGCTTATGTTACCATGTCTGTACAAAACAGGTAATCCGCAACTGTAATTCTAGGAGGAAAAATGTGTTCTCGTTTATCGACATTCCTGGTATCCACCTTATCTATACTATTTTCAGCGTTCTGCTGCTGAGTGTCCTTACTTCGGTCGTGTTATATGTGAGTCAGCATATGATGCGGACAGTAGTAACTGCCCGAAAGGTAGTCATGGTGTCTTCCTTGGCAGGTGTGAGCGGTACATTGGCAACCTTCTTATTTATCTTATCAATTGACGCCAATCAACTAAAGCAGGCTTCAGCGCTGTTTTTTCTCAGCATTTTCCTCGTAAGCACGATGGGCGGCGCGATCACATTGCGAATGATTCGGATTCCAATTGAAAATACACAATATAACTTGCTGCTCAGTATTTTATTAGCCTTCATTATCTATGCGCTCCATATATTCACACCGTTCGCCTTGTATGCAGATCGGATTCATATCAATCCAGCCGAAGTAATTGTCACGATTGCACTGACACAATCCACCGTCTTCTCTATGTTCCGATTTTTGAACATGTATACACATAGAAGGCAAATAAAATGGAGTAAATTCACTTTGTTAGCAGGCAGCTTCATGACCGGTGTCGGTATTGTCGGGTTAGGTTACAGTATTTTCGCTGCCTTTGTTTCATCTCCATCTGCTGAAGATGAAAGGCTGCTATTTCTGCTGCCTGTAGGTATCGTTTTGTTTATCAATATATTCCTAACCGTTATACCACTGTTTTACAGGAATCGGACGTTGCTGACGATGCATCAGCTCTATCAATCCTTATTTGATGACAACCCTTATGCCGTATTCGCTGTCGAAGCAGACAATACAATTCAGCATGCAAACAAGAAAAGTGCGCATTTAACGGGCTTTGATAACGATTCTATTCCATGCTTGGATGCCGCATCTTTGTTTCCTGATAAGGAAACCTTTCAGAAGAACCTTGCACTTCTCAAAAGCGGCAGCCCGCAGCAATGGGATACCAAGCTCGTCCAGCGTTCAGGTGAGCAAATTGATGTGCATGTCACCGGTATACCAACAATTATTAGGAAGCAGGTTGTCGGTTACTTTCTAGTAATGAACGATACTTCTCAAACAAAAGAAACTGCGAAACAAATTCAATTTCTTGCTTACCATGATGATTTAACCAGACTGCCGAATCGCCGCTTAATGCAGCAGACCATGCAGCGATATACAAAGAAGCACAAGCCGTTCAGTATAATGCTCATTGATTATGACCTTTTCAAACGTATAAATGATATTTTTGGACATTCCTTTGGCGATGAAGTTCTAATGGAAACGGCCGATCGACTGACAAGAATTCTTGATGGCAGCGGCACTGTCCACCGGGTCGGCGGTGATGAATTCCTGCTGATCATTCCGGGAAAGCCGGCTACTCAAATCGCGCAATCAATCGTTAAGAAATTCCAGCAGCCAATGCGTATCCAAGAATACGAACTCGTTTTGCAGGCTAGTATTGGAATTGCTTCCTATCCGGCAGATGCAGAGGATATGGATAATCTATATAAATATGCCGATATCGCGATGTACCAAACAAAAGAAAATGGCGGCAATAGCTATACAGTCTTTCAGCAAGAAATGGCAGAAAAACAAGTACTTCGTTTTGAGATTGAACACGAATTACAGAAAGCGATTGAAACGCAAGCATTCGACTTGTACTTTCAGCCGAAGTTTCATAGTTTCAAACGAAACATAACAGGTGCTGAAGTGCTGCTACGCTGGAACCACCCGGAGCGAGGATTTATACCGCCAAATGTCTTTATTCCCATCGCCGAAGAGAGCGGCCTAATTGTTGAAATAGAACGAAGTGTCATTGAACGTGTTATGGCTTGTTTGGCAGATTGGGATCATGCAGCAGAGAGTGCAATTCCCCGTATTTCCATTAACGTATCAGTCAGTACTTTCCTGCAGGATGATTTCTCCGCCTTCTTCTGTGACCGGCTGCAGCATTACAATATTTCAGGCTGTTTACTGGAACTTGAGATTACCGAACGTGTTGTCATGCAAAATGAAACGAAAATTAATATGATTTTGCAGCAGCTGCGGGAGACAGGTGTCCGAATTAGTATTGATGATTTTGGTACCGGCTACAGCTCCTTGAGTTATTTGGATAAACTCAAAGTTGATATTCTCAAAATTGATCAAACGTTTATCCAGCATATCCAGCACAACCAGACGATTGTTGCCGCTATTCAATCATTGGCTGATAACTTACAGCTTCACACTATTGCTGAAGGAGTCGAAACGGAAGAACAGCTTCAAAAGATCCGTTCGCTTGGCTGCACAGAGGTGCAAGGCTATCTATTTTCCAAGCCGCTCCCGCAAGCTGACTTCGAAGCTTCCTATATTGAACAAATACCCGCTGGGCATTAAGCCTTCGGGTATTTTTGTATAAGCATTTGCTTGTTCCCGCATACTAATAGCCAATACCCTAAGAGGAGTGGAATTTGTGCGGACATATGCAAACAGAAAAGCAATCCTGCTTTGTATGGCAGCGATACTTATCTTTGTCTCCCCCCTGTTTTTACTTGGAGATCAAGCTCATATCCGCGTCCACGATAATCTTGACTCTAACTTAGCATGGTATAAGGTACTCGCTGAAAGCGGCCAGTTATTTGGCGGAGTTCATGCCGTTATCCCTCAGATAATCGGCGGTTTGCCAAGAGACGCTCTTGGTACAGAATGGACGCTCATCGTTTGGCTGCACACCTGGTTTCCGACAATGACGGCTTATGGCATCAGCCAGCTGCTTACAAGACTGATTGCATTTCTAGGTATGTATTTGCTGCTTCGTACGCACATAATACGGAATGAAAAAGCACATTGGATTGTTGCTCTCGTATCGCTTGCTTTTGCGCTTACACCTTTCTGGCCGTCAGGAATGCTCAGTACAATGGGACATCCGTTAGCGCTGTGGGCTTTCCTGTCTATACGTGCTCAGAAAGCAACCTGGAAACATTGGATCGCTATTACATTGCTTCCCTTCTATGCGAGTTTCGTACTTGGCTTTTTCTTTTTCCTCGCTTTAATGGGAATCGTCTGGCTAGTGGATGTCATTCGTTATCGTCGTTTCAATTTTGTCTTCTTATTCAGCATTGTATGGATGACAGCTGTCTTTCTCGCGACGGATTATCGACTCGTCTACACGATAATCGCAGGGTCCGAGACGATGCACCGGGTTGAGTTTGTCTCTTCCAGACAAGAGTTTTCCCAGACACTTCGTTTGTTTCAGAAAAACTTTTTGCTAGGACACAATCATGTGATGACGCTTCATACGCTTGTCATCCTTCCTGTGCTCGCAATTACGCTGCTGCTCGTTCTTTTCACAAAAAGACGAACGAGACCAATGTATATTTATCTTGGCCTGACAGGATTAAACCTGCTGCTATCCTTTTGGTATGCTCTTTGGTTCAACAAGATATGGAAGTTGCCTAAAGAACATCTCGATTTGTTATCTGCATTCAATTTTGCTCGCTTCCATTTCCTGCGCCCACTCGTTATCTACGTTAGTTTCGGCTTAGCTTGTTATTTGTTATGGCAGCTTGGCAGACGGAGTATACGCGGATTAGTTTATGTATTTCTTTGCCTTCAGCTAGTCGTATTGGCTTTATCAAATGAAGAGATTGTTTACCGCTATTATAAGCAAACTCCTTCAGTTGGAGAATTTTATGCCGTCGATCAGTTTCAAGAGATACGCGATTATATAGGAATGCCGCAAAACTCCTATAAGGTAGCTAGTATTGGCCTGCATCCTGCCATTGCGCAGTATAACGGGTTTTATACAGTAGATACATACAATAACATTATTCCGCTCGCGTACAAGCACCAATTCCGTGAAGTAATTGCTGATGAACTTGCAAAAGACAAACAGCTAAAACGTTATTTTGATGAATGGGGCAGCCGCTTATATGTCTTTTCTGCGGAATTAGGAAAGCATTATGACTTCCGTAAGCATACTAGCAAGACTATCCAGAACCTTGAATTAAACACACGAGCATTACATGAGCTAGGCGGTAACTTTATCCTATCTTCCGTTCCGATTGAGAATGCTGCAGCCAACCACCTGAAATTCGAGCGGAGTTTCGATCATCCTGATTCAGCTTGGCGCATCCATCTGTATCGGGTGCAATCAAAGGAGGGAATGCATTGACTTCTTCATTACCTGTACTAACTTTAGTAATTCCTTGCTATAACGAAGAAGCAATTTTGACTGATACTTGCGCGAAGCTTAGTTCTACATTGGCTTCCCTAATGGTAGAACAGCTCATCTCTCCAGCGAGCACGATGCTCTTCGTAGATGACGGCAGCAAGGATCATACGTGGCAGCTGATTAAAATCGAACACCTAGCCAACCGGCTTGTTACCGGAATCAAGCTTGCGGCTAACGCTGGCCACCAGCGGGCACTTCTTGCCGGGATGATGCATGCCAAGCATTATTCAGACTGTGTCATCACACTGGATGCTGATCTGCAAGATGATATTTCCGTTATCCGGACATTTGTATTGCGTTATCTTGAAGGATTTGAAATTGTTTACGGAGTCCGGAATGATCGAACCTCGGATACTAGTTTTAAGCGGAATACAGCCGCCCTCTTCTATAGGTTCATGGATACGCTTGGCATCCGGTTAATCTCAAATCATGCTGACTACCGGCTGCTGAACAAGCGGGCGCTAGATGAGCTAAGCCGTTATGGGGAATCTAAGCTATTTCTGCGCGGCATCATTCCGCAGATCGGATTCAAATCCGATATCGTTCCCTATGAAAGAAAACGGCGACTGGCCGGCGAAACAAAATACCCGCTCAAGAAAATGCTTAGCTTTGCATTTGAAGGGATTACGTCTTTCAGTGTCGCACCAATTCGATTGATAGCCGCAATTGGCTTCACGCTGTTTTTAGTCAGTATGCTCGCTGCTTGTTATGCTGCTTTTCAGAAGTTATTCGGTGATCCCGATGCAGGCTGGACATCTTTAATTATCTCTATCTGGCTTCTTGGGGGGCTCCAACTAATGGCTATCGGGATTATTGGTGAATATATTGGTACTATTTTTGCAGAAGTAAAAAAACGCCCTCTGTATTCAATCGATTCTAAATTGGAGCAAATACATCCAATAGGCACATCGAAATTTACAAAGACTTAACAATTATTTTGCATTAGGTCAGCTTTTCTGTTAGAATATCTTACAAACAGGATACCCCCAAATATTTCTGTTTGTTTGCTGCTGTGTGCTCAGCAGCATGCAAAAAGCCACTCTTTTGAGTGGCTTTTTTGCTTTCTATTCTTGTTAATCTTCGCTAATCCGCGATTCTCTCGCGGCTTCTGTCTGCTTTTCTACATAATTGCTGTATTTTTTATGCCAAAACTTTAGGGAAACAATATAGAGAATAATAGTAGCCACAACCAGGACAGCAACTGACGGCCAGAACCAGTTCGACACTGCAGCATTCTCATAAGCCAATCCAATTGGAGAGAAGACAACGTACACGAATAAGATTGCCATGATTAGTGTGATGGAAGCAGGAATAGCATGCTTCCAAGGGACTAGATGATCTTCCCCATTTTCAGCGTAAAAGACCGGTTTAATTGTTTGAAGTGGTTTCGCTTTTGCCATAATTAGCATAAAGACCACTTCGATTCCCAGCAAGATGCCGTAAACATGGATATAATTGATTCCTGGATCCCAATCGAAAATCTGTCGGAATCCCCAGACCATCATGTAATATGCGAGAACATGGAATCCAATAACCACTTTGGCAGCCATAGAAGGAATTCGCTTGAAAAGCATGCCCATTAAAACAATGACAAGAATTGGAATATTAAAGAATCCTGTAAATTGTCGGATTAAATTCCATAATCCATTAGGTGCATACATCAGGAATGGTGCAACAAAGAAGGATACGAGCGCAATCAGGATGCCGAGTATCTTGCTGACCTTGATGAGTTTATCGTCAGAGGCTTCCGGATTGAAGACTGGCTTGTAAATGTCCAGTACAAGCAGCGTTGCCACACTGTTAAGTATCGAGTTGAAACTGCTCAATACTGCGCCAAATAGTACGGCAAGGAAGAATCCAAGCATCCAAATCGGCAGCACGTCACTTACTAATGTCGGATAACTCAAATCACTATCTCTAATAGAATCACCGTACATATGGAAGGCAATCAGACCGGGAAGCAGCATAAAAATTGGTACTAGCAGTTTCAGATAACCAGTGAACAGGACTCCCTTTTGTCCTTCTGCGAGATTCTTTGCACCTAACGCACGCTGGATAACGTATTGATTCAGCGCCCAGTAGAACAAGTTAGCAAATATGATCCCTGTAAAGATAGAAAAGAAAGGCACATTATCATCACTGCTGCCGATGGCATTCAGTTTCTCCGGACTATTATGGACAATATGCTTCATTCCTTGAACCAGGCTCCCATCGCCCAGCATGATAAAGCCAAGTATCGGAACAAGAAAACCGATGATAACAAGTCCAATTCCATTCAGCGTATCGGATACTGCAACAGCACGTAATCCGCCGAAAATAGCATAAATTGCTCCAATAATACCTACGAACCAGATTGTCAGCCACAATGCCTGCGTATATGTAATATTAAGGAGTTCAGGAAGATCAAATAATTGAAGGACGGCTACACCACCTGAATAGAGCATAGAGGGGATAGTTACACACATATAGCCTAGAAGGAAAAGAATGACTGTCATACGACGGACTGTTTCATCATAACGCTTGCTCAGAAATTCCGGTACTGTCGAAATACCAATCCCCAGAAATTTCGGCAGCAGGAAAATAGCCATGATGATGGCAGCCAGCCCAGCTGTTACTTCCCACGCCATCCCTGACATGTCATTTGCAAAGCTCTGGCCGTTTAAACCAATCAGCTGCTCGGCCGACAGGTTGGTTAACACGAGCGATCCAGCAATGAACACACCAGTTAAACCGCGTCCAGCTAAGAAGTATTCATCAGCTGTACCGACATTTCCCTTTGTCATGTAATATGATACCCCTGCCACTAATGCCATGAAGATAGCACAAGTTGCCAGGATAAAGATAATTTCACCAATACTGAACATTTGATCACCCTTTATGTAGAAGATTAACCTGGAAACTATCTAGGCATCTATTAAGTAACCGTTTTCCGGCATTGGGAAACCTGTTTTTATAAATTTATTTTCACTTCATCTGATGCTGCTCGAACATACACCAGCTCATAAGTATTCTCATCTTGTAACGCTATCCAAGCTAACTGCAGCTGCAGCGCATCACGAATCTGTTCTTTTGCATGCTCAACAGGAAGCAGTATGTTCACATCTGTTATAGCACGAGGTAATCTGTCGATGATGCACTCTCTAATAAGCCCTGTATACATACCTACATGAATGCTTGCCGCAACCGCATCGATGGAATAACCGTTCCATACATACTGAAATTGAAAAATATAGGTTGGCTCTAATTCGTCCTCAATTGCCGCATCGGCAGCCATTTCTGCACCAGCCAACTTCCATTGGCCCCACGGTTTCTCTCCCTCAGCAACAAGTGATAAAAATCGCAATGCTTGCAGCTGCAGTTCCTCTTTCGTTAACAATTCGCCTTTCTGCCACGGCGTAGAGCCTGAATAGAAAATAACTTCCTCATTTTTACGAACAGCAACCTGATCTGGTATATCTTCTATGCTATGCGCTTCAACCAGCTCTTTCTCTGCCCACAGCTGCAAACCTTCTTCTTGGTAATAGTTAACAAATAACTCATTCAGTCCCATTAAGGCCGCCCAATCTCCACTCACTTCCGGTTCTTCTATATCCATCAAAACAGGCGGCAATTCGCTGTACAGCACAGTTCCATCCGCACGCACACCAATTGCTTGGTCGTAAAGCTGATAAGCAGCAGCCCCGTCTGCCACTGTCAGGACAATTGGTGACTCCTCAAGCAAATTCTCCATGGCAGCTGAGACGGACACTGGCTTCTTACTATCAAGCAGAGTATACGTATGCTTGTATAATTGTGCTGCCGTGATATAGCCAGAACGATGCACTTCTGCGGTCAGCCCAGCACTTGGAATTGGCAATTGGTACTTGGAATCAGATTCAGCCAACCGAATAACTGTGTAATCCTCGTATGCCTCTATCTGGACCGTCTGGTTCGCTTCCGGATAGAAAGCTGATGCAAACTGGCTTGCCGCCAATTCCGGTTCAGTTCCTTCTGCTGCTGGCAGCTCCACACTCAAATCGAATCCAATTAACTGGCCCTCACTATCCAAGTCAACGATGCCGCACTGTTCTCTATTCTCTGTTAAAAGAAGCAGCATGTTCCCTGCTTCCTCAACCTGTATGAAAGGAGGAAGAAATTGTTTTAAATTATCTATTAGGTCTTTCATAAGTTAACTCCTTTATCTTCTGCTTTATTGCTAACATTATGGCACAAAAATAAAAAGGCGCACAACAGCCGGTGCTGTCGTGCGCCTTTTCATTTTACTGTACTGTAAGTTTTACCGTAGAACCAACCGGATCCTGGAGTGAGTACCTGTTATGTTCCTGTTTCACTTCCAAACCCGCCGCTTTTGCCTTTTCTATTGCTATCCTACGAGTGTCCTCATTTGGGTAGACGATCGTAAACCAATCCATGCCAGCTTCATCTATACTAATAGAAGGCGCATTTGATCCATGCCACGTATTGAGTCCGATATGATGATGATAACGACCCGTGGAGACAAATAAAGCACCTGGATAGCTTGAAACAACCGTCTCGAAGCCTAATACATTATTATAGAACGCTGCTGCTTCACCGATATGCCGCACATACAAGTGAATATGACCAATCACAGTACCTGCCGGAAGACCTGTCCATTCCGCATCGGAAGATTCTTTCAGCAAATCCTCCCCATCAAGCGGATCGGTTGTCATTTGGATCTCCCCGTTTACCCACTTCCAGCTTGTGTCTGTCTTATCTGCGTATATTTCGATGCCATTTCCATCAGGGTCATTTAGATATATTGCTTCACTAACGCCATGATCTGACGCTCCGAATGCTACCCGGTGCAGCACATAGAATTTAACTACATCTGCCAAATTTTTTCTTGATGGCAGCAGCAATGCAAAATGATATAAACCAGCATGCCGATCTGGCTTCTGCTTTAGGTCTTTGCCCTCTTCAAGATATAACAAAATATCAGTACCTGAACCAAGCGCAGCTTTTCCGTTTTCCTCTTCCATTACTTGTAAGCCGATTACTTTTGTATAATAGTCGATAGATCGATTGAGATCTGTTACACGTAATTTCACTTGGCCAACATAGGTTTGCGGCGGTTGTTGATAAAAGATAAAAGCTCCCCCTCAATCACTTACTTAATGTAAGTAAGTATATTTTAGAAAGCCATCAACGTCAAGTAACAAAAAAGAACACCACGTTTCCGTGATGTTCTTTTCCATTTCAATACAACAAACCGACGATTGTTGCAGATAAAAAGCTGACAAGCGTTGCGCCGTATAGAAGTTTCAAACCGAACTTCGCTACTGTATTTCCTTGTTTCTCGTTCAAACCTTTTACCGCTCCGGCAATAATACCGATAGAAGAGAAATTCGCGAAGGAAACGAGGAATACAGAAACAATTGCAGTAACGCGATCGCTTAACTGATAAACGCCGCTATCTAATGTCTGCATTGCGACAAATTCATTTGATACCATTTTTGTTGCCATAATGCTTCCTGCATCAATTGCTTGTGACCAAGGAACACCCATTAAGAAGGCAAATGGTGCAAAGACGTATCCAAGCAACTCTTGGAAGTTGATACCGAATACAGCATCGAAAACGCCGTTAATCATGGCAATTAAAGCAACAAAACCGATTAGCATTGCTGCAACGACTACAGCGACTTTGAAACCATCCATAATATATTCACCAAGCATTTCGAAGAAGGATTGTTTTTCACCTTTTTCTTCTTCAATCATGTCTTGTTCTGGATCTACATCATACGGATTAATAAGTAAGGCAATGATAAATCCGCCAAATAAGTTCAATACAAGCGCTGTTACAACATAACGTGGTTCAAGCATTGTCATATAAGAGCCGACAATCGACATCGACACAGTAGACATTGCAGATGCACAAAGTGTGTACAAACGATGACGCGGCAGTAAGCCAAGCTGTTTTTTCAGAGATATAAATACTTCGGATTGTCCAAGTACTGCTGATGCCACTGCGTTATAAGACTCGAGCTTCCCCAGTCCGTTCACCTTACTAAGTGCAATTCCGATATACTTAATAAGGAAAGGCAGAATGCGCCAGTATTGCAGAATACCGATTAACGCTGAAATGAAAACAATTGGAAGCAGCACATTCATGAAGAAAGTAGATTCTTCAGGATTCACAAGTCCGCCAAAAACAAAGGTGATTCCTTCTGCTGCATAAACGAGCAGCTGGTTAAATCCTTTAGATATACTTCCTACAAACACGTTTCCTGCTCCTGTATTCAAGAGGATGTAACCGAATACAAGCTGCAGCACAAGCATGATAATAATCGGGCGAATCTTCACCATTTTTCTATTTGAACTAGCAATCCATGCTAATCCCATAAACACGAATAAACCAATGATACCGATAATGTAACTCATGATGCTCCCCTTTCGCGCCTTTCGCTGTAAGCTTTAGACGACATTACTCATCAAAGTAAAACATTTTTTTCACAACGAGTCCTATTATGCCATATTAATTAGTCAATACGTAGCATCATATAAAAAATAAATTTATTGTAAATATTCTAACTTGTATCTCCTAGTGTACAAGGATAATAGGGAGAAAACAAGCTTGTCCGAAAGAAGTTAAACAGTTCTTCGTTACATTCCTTTTCCAAAGCTTATTGCGCTTCTATTAGTCTTACTGTTCACGATTTATGTATACATCTCTTTTCACAACAAAGAGAGACCGCTGTCTAGAGCAGCGATCTCTTATTTAATAGAACGTCATCGTGTAAACAGAACGGAAATCACTTTTCGGCAGAAGCTGCTGAACTCCTGCCTTCTCTGAAAGCTCTCCCGTCGACTCCACTGTATCAGCAATTCCGAACCATGGCTCAATACAGATAAAAGGTGCCATCGTTCTTGCTGCTTTGTCGTATTTTGACCAGATACCGACAAACGGAAAATCGAACATCGTAACAGTTACGCCATTACCTCCTTCTGATTGAAGATGTACTTCTTCAATATGGTCGTAAACAAGCGCATCGTTTTCAAAAAGATCTGCTTTTACAGACACCGCCGGCAATACGGTTGGCTGGCCATTTTCCCGAATTAAGCCGTCAACTAGTTCATAAGCAGTTACTTGTTTGCCCTGCACAGGTTTTATTCGGAGCTTGTAGTCTGCTGTTTCTTCGCCCGATAAAAGCGGAAGCCGAAATGCTGGATGCGCACCAATAGAGAAATACATTGTTTCCGCTTGTTCCAGATTGGTTACTTTCCACTCCACGGAAAGCTTATCATGATCCAGCTGATAAGCAATCTCGACACGGAATTCATAAGGATAAATCTCCTTGTAGCTGCCATTGGATTCCAAGTTGAATGTAACAGCTGATTTATCAGCGTGCGACACTTGAAACGTTGCATCACGCAGAAAGCCGTGCTGTGAAAGCTCGTATGTATTGCCTTCTGCTGTATATTGATTATCCTTCAATCGTCCGACAATCGGGAATAAGACGGGAGACACTCGGCCCCAATAGGCAGTGTCTCCGCTCCACATATACGAGATCTTTGTATCCTTATGTACAACACTGCGAACTTCTGCACCTAATTCAGCTACTTCCACCTTCAGCAAATCATTCTCCATACAAATCATGCTTCTTTCACCTTCAATATCTTTTGGCGAATTGCTTCTGCTACTCCATGCGCGTTATTAGAGGTCGTTATATAATCGGCTGCTTCCTTGATTGCTGGAATCGCATTTTCCATTGCAACACCGCAGCCTGCGTACTGAATCATCGACAAGTCATTGCCATTATCACCGATTGCCATTACTTCCTCTTGTTGAATCCCGAGCTGCTCGGCTAGCTGCTTCACAGCATTCCCTTTGCTTGCTTCTGGATGCAGAATCTCATAGAAATACGGTGCACTTTGTACCATTGTATATCGGTTTTTCCATTCTTCCGGCACCTTGCTGATTGTCTCATTCAGGCGTGCCGGTTCATCTATGTACATCATTTTAGGAATTAGCACATCGCGCGGAATTTCATCTACTGTCCGGTAATGAAGCGGCATCTTCGTCATGTAAGATTCCAGAACCGTATAGTTGCTAATGTCCCGATTGGATGTATATAAGTTTTCTGCGTCGAAATAATGCATTGGTGTATCGAGTTTCATGCTAAGCTGATGCAAATCAATAAAATCATCATGCGTTAAAGATAACTGCGAGACTACTTCATTCGTGTGCGCATTTTGAACAAGCGCCCCATTAAATGCGATAACAAAGTCCCCATCTTCATTTAAAACCAATTCCTCCAAATAACGATACACCCCATTAATCGGACGTCCTGTGCAAAGCACAATCTTTACACCTTGTTTTTTGGCTTCCTGAAGTGCTTCATGCACCTCCATTGTTACTTCGTGCTGATCATTTAACAGCGTGCCATCCATATCAATTGCAACAAGTTTATACATATCCCTTT
Organism: Terribacillus aidingensis; assembly: GCF_900215625.1. Taxonomy (GTDB): domain Bacteria; phylum Bacillota; class Bacilli; order Bacillales; family Amphibacillaceae; genus Terribacillus; species Terribacillus aidingensis. The sequence goes on along the minus strand of NZ_OBEK01000001.1, from coordinate 418,256 downwards.
TCCCCCTCAAATAGCTGCCCTATGTATTTCTCTTTTAGTATACCGAAATAGGACAAGTTTAGGTGTCAAATTCCTTTGTAATACGTTGCGATTCGCTTTCCTTCTATACAGCCATTCTTCCTGAAAACACGCTGCATCGGTATATTTGCAGCATGCGTGCTGCCTTTGTATACGGCAGCTCCCATCTCTTGAAGCATAAATAAACTGGCCGCATGAACAAGCTGTCCTACTCCTTGTCCGCGTACACTTGGCAAACTGCCAATATAATAGATGCGCCCTTCCCCATTCTTGCCTGGTTCCAAATGGGGGATCGTCATAGCAATTGGGAGGTCCTCTTGATAAATAATACGGCAGCTGGACTGCCAAGCATCCCCCAAAAGAGCTTTAACATCTAGAAGCTGCATATCCGCATGGTGGGTGGATGCTTGATTAGCCGAGTCTGTCATACACGCTTCCCATACTTCCAAAAATTTGTTTTCAGTAGTTTCCCCTCTTCCGACAGCTTCCCAACGATAATAAGAAGGAAGTGTTTGCTCATCCGCAGCTGTTTCTGATAGACATATTTTTCTGCGAACAGGTCATATTCATAATCGAGCAGCATGCTGTGAAAAGTGTCATAACTTTCATCCTCTGTATATACACTAACTCGAGCATGAATAGCAGGATGTTGGTTTATCTCTGCATTTGCTTTTTCAAGCACACCGCAAAGTTCCTGAACAATCAAAGATTTATCAATTTGTTCTATCTCAATTCGGCTAGGAAATATACTGTACTGAAATGATCACGGGCACCTACCATTTCAATCGATCCAGCAGCTGCTGAAGCTGCAGTATCTCTTCTTCTGAGATTTCCCACTGCGTGACTTCCTGCTTAATAGCTGCTAGGGTGCCGTACTCTTTTACAAACCCATTCAGCCTTGCCACGACTGTGGAATGGTGAAAGCTAGCTTCATCAGGAAAACAACTCATCAGCTGTTCCGTCGCTCTTTTAAACCGTTTTAAATAGTACTTTTGATGATGCGGCTCCGCTTCGGTGAATTGATGCAGCGGCGCTATTTCTGTATATATCGTATTATCTTGTTCTGTTTCCAAATGCCGTTTTACCATTTCCATCACGCGTTTCTGACTGGCATTACGATAAAGCAAAAGACTAATATACTGTCTTTCTTTATACGCAGGTCGATTTGGATTGTGATTTTGCCAAAACTTACGCAGCAGCTGCTCAAGCGATATCTTGTCCAAATCAAACGTTACTTCCACTGTTTCCGTATGGTCTCCCAATTGGCGGTATGTCGGGTTTGAATTCGTTCCGCCCGCAAAACCAACCCGTGTACGAAGAACTCCTGGCAGCTGTCCGAAATTCGCATCCGGACTCCAGAAACATCCCATCCCAAAAACAAGTGTATCCATTCGTTTGTTTTCCAGCATATGCTGTTCTATTTCTTGTATGTTTATATCCATGTACCTATACCTCCTTTTATAGTAGAACAAAAGCACTGTAAATAAATTTCATAATATTCAACAAGAGTTGACCTATAGTTAGCGAATAACCCCTGTATTTGACTAACGGTTCTGTCAACCAACAGTGTTCTCCTATGCTATTATGTGACTTAAGAACCAGTAAATAAGGACGAGCAGATTCATTTTGTGTACCTTTTTACAACATGCGTTAACTTCCTATAAGCCTGCTCGCTTAAATTCAAAAGGAGGAAGCAAGTAAAATGATCACTGTTCCAGGCAGCACGGAAACACGTACTTTATCTAAAATCAAGCGCACATATATGCGTCCGCGGATTGTCGCCTTCATCCCAGCCCACAATGAAGAAAAGGCCATTCACGACTGCTTGATGGGATTGAAAGAGCAGGTACTGCCTAGCGGTGTAGAACTTGACGTATTTGTTGTAGCAGATAATTGCACAGATCGCACGGAAGAAATTGCCCGGGAAGCAGGCGTCGAACTCGGATTGTCTATTAATATTATCGTAACAGAAAATAACAAACAGCGAAAAGTTGGCGCGCTGAATGCTGTCTGGAAGAATATCTACGGCGATAATATGGATATTTTTGAAATGGAACGAACAGATTACGAGATAGCCTACCAGCGTTCTGTGAAAGGAATACTCGGCATGGATGCCGACAGCCGTTTAGCCCCCCGAGCACTTCAGTATTTATGGGACGGATTAATGAGCGCGCGTAATATTGGCGGTGTAATGGCTAAATATACAATGCGAATGCCAAAGAAAAAAGGTCTTCTCTCTAAAGACGATCCTTACTATGAAGAGAAGCTTTACAGCGGCGAGTATGGCGGACCAATGGCTAGATGGTGGACACATCAACAGAAGCAAGATATGGCAAGCTGGCTCCTCAGTCTGCAATACCGAGGCGGCAGTACGTATGTGCTTGGCGGCCAGGCGACACTGTTCAGACCTGAGGCACTATATGAAGTGATGCAAAGCAACAAACTGGATGGTCCTTGGCAAAATGACTCTGATGTAGAAGACATGCTGCTTACATGGCAGCTGCAGAAAAATGGCTGGAAAACACTGGTTAGTCCACGTGCTCGCTGTTTTGTTGATGCAATGCGCTCTTATCATACATTCCGTAATCAGCGCGTAAAATGGAGTTCTGGTACTGTCAGCTTGCTTACCGACCGTGATTTGATGTTGAAAACAAGACATACCGGTCACTTGTGGCGTTCTCAAATGAAATCATTATTGGATTTGCTCATCCGTGTTGTTTTTGTACTAATGCTCGGTGCAGCAGTTGCAACCGATCAATTTCAGTGGTCATGGATATGGGTAATACCAATTGGTCTTGCTTCGATACTAAATACCATTCTGGCATTAAAGACACCGATGCACCGGCCAATCGATGTGATACTCGCCTTTTTGCTCATAAGTCCCGAAATCTACCTATGGGTAAATCTAATGACTTTCGCTCAAGTATGGGCCGAAAAACTATCCAATGACAAAAAAGATGGCTGGGCAAACCAATATCAGGCAGAAGCTGGTAAAACGAAAAGCAAGCTCGTTCAAGGTGTACTTGCTTTGCTGTTAGTCGTTAGTCTTGTCATCTTTGCTTGCTACTATTTCCGCGATTACCTGACGAGCGAAGCAGTCCAAGCAGCGACGAGTCCATACTTGATGGCAGGATGGATTGGTTTGACTGGCTTGACCATCTTTATGTCTCTCATTATGCTTTATCAGATTTGGACACTTCGAGGCAGACATCAAGCATAACGGAAACAGGCCGCCCTTCCATTTGGCGGCTTTTTTGCTTTATACTTGGAGCAATAGACAGAAAGAAGGGGATCGCCTTGTTATTTCGACCTTGTATTGATTTACATAACGGACAAGTGAAGCAAATCGTCGGTTCTTCCATTACATCAGAAAATGACAAAGTAGTAGAGAACTTTGTATCTTCCTATAACGCCGCACACTATGCCGCCCTATTTAAAGAAAAGCAAGTTTCTGGAGGGCATGTTATCATGCTCGGACCTGGTAATGAGCAAGCAGCAAAGCAAGCGCTTCAAGCTTATCCCGGCGGATTGCAAATCGGCGGCGGCATCAATTCTGAAAATGCAGCAGCTTATCTGGAAGTTGGCGCAAGCCACGTTATTGTCACCTCTTACATTTTTCATGACGGTATTCTGGATGAAAACAGACTGCGAAAAATAACGGAAACAGTCGGCAAAGAACGGCTTGTTATTGATTTGAGCTGTACGTACCATGATGGAAAATGGGTCGTTGCCACAGATCGGTGGACGAAGCGGAGCAATTTTGAAGTTAACGCTGCAAATTTGGCAGAGCTTGCTGCTTATTGCGATGAATTCCTCATTCACGCTGTGGATGTAGAAGGAAAACGGAATGGCATCCAAGAAGAGCTTGTCCGCCATTTGGCCGCGCACATGCCAGTAACAGCGACATATGCCGGGGGAATACGGTCCTTGGAAGATATCGACCTTTTCCGGAAACTAACAAATAATAACATGTGTTATACAATCGGTAGTGCACTTGACTTATTCGGCGGTGATGTTTCATTGACTGATGTTTTAGCTAAAGAGAATAATTAGAAGCGGCTGGGACAACCAGATTAGTTAATTCTATAAGCGAACAATCACTAGCTGAGTCTTCTCATGCTCTAATGAAGTCGTGCATCGGACGAAGAAATTCGAGAGGTTCCGCATTCTGCCTGCGCTAAGTGTTAACTCAGATAAGCACAAGGGGGCTCACCAGCCGCCTGCAGGAAAGCGGAGTGTGCTTCCTCACTGATACTAATAAAAAAACCAAACAATACTGCTATCAACTGCAGTATTGTTTGGCTACCTACATAGCATAGCTGAAACACTATTGTCTCAGCCTCTTTATTATTTCCATTTATCTGTGAAGTTTGAAAGCAAACCTTGTGCTTTCTCAGTTAAGTTTCCTGTCGCTTCATTGGCTTGTTCAGTTACCTGTTGTACTGCTTCTTCTCCTTGATCCGCAGCACCTTGTAACGCCTCTGTTCCTTGATCCATAGCCTCTTGTCCGAGCACTGTGCCCTGCTGTGCCAAATCGCTCGCCTGATCAGTTAGATTATCAACACCTGCTGCTTCTGTCACAGAATCAACAGTTTGCTGCGCTTGTTCGGATACTTGCTCTCCATTCAGCAGTTCCCCTGCTTTATTAGCAAGTCCTTCTGGTGCAATATCACTTATCTTGTTACCGATAAGTTCCTTAAAGGAATCAAAAATCCCCATATAAACACCTCCTATGGGTTCACTATATGGCATGGCTGTACGAAATACAACGCTTACACCTTGAATAGCGTGTAAAGAAAGTGTGAACAAACTAACTCTTCGCTGTATATTCCCATACATCTGCTAACGAAGCAGCAAGTGTATGCGTCGGTTCCCAGCCAAGTGCGCGAATTTTTTCGGCTGTCATTGACAGCTTCGCTTCGATTGATGCCTCTGTTTTCGCATGTATCGAGAAATTGTAATTGCTCACTTGTCGAAGTACCGACAAAACTTCTCCCAATGAAACCCATCGTCCCGAGGTGATTTCATACGTTTCTCCAGCTTTACCATGCAGAAACAACACTTCGTAAGCAACTGCCAAGTCTCTCACATCAATAAAATCTCTTGTTACCGTGACATCGCCAACTTGAAATTGAACTTCACCTGTTTCCTTTAGCTGACGGATTTGTTCTGCAAATAATGTACATACACCATTTGATTTGCCCGGTCCAATGATATTAGAAGGTTTGGCAATCATAACGTCTGCACCGAACAGATTATGCCAGGCGAGGCCTACCGTTGTCTGCAATGTTTTCGTTAGACTATATGGATGCTTAGGCGATACTAAGCTGGCGGCGTCATCTTGCAGCACACTTCCAGCAACGACCAAACGAGCTGGAATTTCCATTGTTCGGATTGCTTCCACTATATGAAGTGTCGATTCCACATTTGCCTGCCAGCTTTTTAACGGTGTCTCCCAAGATGCAGGTACACTGTTCTCTCCTGCAAGATGAAGAATATAATCCGGTCTTATATTTTCCAATAGCGCATGTACGGCAGCCCTTTCCGTCAGATCAAGTGTATGAATTGTTAGCTTCTCTCCAATGTCATCAAGCTTCGTTTTCCTTGTCACCGCATTGACAGCATACCCTTTTTCCAGAAAATGCTTTACTGTATGACGACCGGTAAAACCGCTTGCCCCTGTAATTAGGATCCGCTTTTCCATACCTACCTCCTGTTACATCAGATGCACATCTTGAAATAACTGTTTCCAAAGTGCATTATTGCCTTCCCAAATCTCATTGTCTGGCAGCTCTACGCTATAAACGTTATCTATAGGCCAGTGCTTTTCAACAATCCCAGAAACCGGACCATGGTTCACTACAAGAATCCGGAAATCATGTTCAATAATGGAACGCAGCACACGCTGAAGTTCTGCCGTATCCTCCAGTGTTGCATTGGTTCGAATAAATAAAATACGCTGTGCTGTAAGGAGTTTTTCCAGCAGCCGGTTCACGCGGCGATCCAGCTTCTCCTTCACCTGCGGGTACGTCGTCAGCTGTGTCAGGCTGTTCTCCGCTGTATGAAAGTCATGATTCGACATAACAAAATTTCTGTCATCTGAAACAAGCAGCATGTCTGGTGTCGCATGACCGACAATGCGCAGATTTTCATACAGCATGAAATCGGCAAAACGCTTCTCAAACAGCTGTATCACATTAGGTAACAGCGGTGTGCCCATCCAATCAAGCGGCCCTGAAAATGGCCGAAGATTATTTTTCTTCATTTGTATGGCTCCAAGACAAAGATCTCCAAGGCTATACACTGCATCATAGCCGCCTTTTAGCAAATCGTTTCCCACACATATCCCTCCTTTTTGCAATCTCCTCTATCTATTAGATTCGCTCATCTCGTTTCTTGAAAGAGCAAACAGTCCATTTTAGAGAAAATCACATCTGGTGCCATGCCTTTTTTATACCGTCTGTAAGAGAAGTAGATGGAAGCCATTTTAGGTGCGCAACAGCTTTATCATTACTAAGGCAGCTGTGCGAAATGTCTCCAGAACGACTGGTAGTGAATTGCATATCTAAGGAAGGATGTATCTGTTTGAAACATTCCACTAAATCAAGAATCGACGTGCTGGTACCCGTACTTGCGTGGTAAATACCGCTTTCTTGCTTTTGCATTGCGGCAATATTAGCTGTAACAATATCATTCACAAAGATAAAGTCTCTTGATTGGGTGCCATCTCCGTGGATCGTGATTGGTTCTTTCCGCTTCAGCTTTTCTAAAAACACGGCTACAACGCCGCCTTCCCCCTTCGGCTTCTGACCCGGTCCGTACACATTTCCGTAACGAAGAATTGTGTATGGAAGCTGATAAAATTGATGAAATAGCTGAATGTACTTCTCAGCAGATAATTTGGATAAGCCATAATAAGAGATGGGGTTTGCTATATCTTCTTCCTGAATCAGTATCTTCTGAATGTCACCATAGACAGCAGATGTGGACGCAAAAATAAATTTCTTTACCCCTGCAGTACGGCTTGCTTCCAGCATATTAATCGTACCGCCAATATTTACATCTGCATCCTGCACGGGGTTTAATATGCTTTTCGTCACATCTGCCTGTGCTGCTAAATGGAATAGTATGTCTGGCTGCTCTTCAATGACGGCACGATATGCATCTGCACTTTTAACATCAAATTGATATAACTTTACATCCTGCGGAATATCAGCATTTCCAGCTGAGAGATCATCCAAAATGACCACCTCATGATCCTCACCTTGTAATGTCTTCACAAGGTGAGAACCGATAAATCCTGCTCCGCCAGTCACGATTATTTTCATGATGGACCTCCTAATCAGCTGTCTGGTGCAAAGCGCTTATAAATTTCCAAGAGCCGTTCCACGCCTACATCCATTGACCAATGCTGCAGGCCCCATTCTCGCGCTTGTTCTCCAAGCTTACTTCGGTAGTCATCATCTTCCAGCAATGTTTCAATTGCCCCTTGTAAAGCTGGCGCATCCCCTTTAGGTACGATTAATCCTGTTACGTCATGCTCAACCATTTCCGGCAGCCCGCCCGCGTCTGTCACAATTACAGGTTTGCTGCTTACCTGCGATTCAATAACACTAAGAGGCTGGTTATCCATCAAACTTGGAAGCACACTAATATCCGCTAGCTTCAATAGAACTGGAACGTCCTCTCTCTTGCCAAGGAAAAGCACCTTATCGCCCAAACCTAAACTCGCCACTTGGGCTTGCAAATGCTGCTTCCGATTGCCGTCTCCGACAATCCAGCATACCCAATCATCACGTTCTTTCAAGGCTGCTAACGCGTCAATGAGATAATGGACACCTTTGAGTTCAATAAGTCTGCCCGCATAAATAATCACTTTCTTCCCTGGCGGTGTCTGCATCGTTGTCGGTTTGGCTTGCTCTTCTTGGAAACGTTCCACCGAGAACCCATAATGCAGTTTTTCAAATTTATCTTCAGGTACTCTGAATTCTTCCATCAATATTTTCTGCAGCCACTCATTAGCTGTAATCGTCACATCTGCACTAGAAGCTCCTAATCTTTCAATCTCATCAAAATAAGCACGTGCAAGATTGGATGTTGGGGATTTATGAATTGTTGTAAGCTGGTGGCGTATTTCATGCGACACTAATCCGTGCAGCGTGGCAATAAGCGGAACGCCTTCAGGACGTGCTCGATCCAGTGCCACCGTGGAAATGACATCGTGCGTATGAATGATGTCATAATCAGCAAGCCCGAATTCTGCAGCTGCTAGTTCATACGTGTACCGCTGTACTTCTGTGTATTCGACTAGATGATTCGAATAAATTTTTGGGAAACTGTTTTTCTGGAGGGTGCTATACACATAGGCTGACCAACGTTCCTTTGGTATGGTCTTCTCACGCCCAGAGACTTGAATATACGTGTTCTCTCCGCCATAACCCATAATATCGACAGTATGGCCCAGATCCACCAGTCTGCTTTTCAGCTGGGATAGATAATTCCATACCCCGCCCAAATGCGGAATGGACCAATATGTTGCTAACAAGATTTTCATTCTATTACCTCCCATACAAATAAAAACGCCCATTGATAAACCTTTAACAGTATATGGTGCAAATGGAAGCACGTGCCTGGCACAAAAAAGGCTTCCTGCCTCAGCAGGAAGCACAATCAATCAGGAATGGCAGCTAAAATGTCCAGATCGGGTATGGTAATCCGGCTGTTGTTAATAAAAATTGACCTAGTTCCGTCCGCGTTCTGCTCCGTTTTAAATCCGTTTATCTGTTCTGGCTGGTATGGCACAGGAGTTGCTGGCACGAAATTTGGTGCAGCTGCTCCCTGTGGTTCTGTTACAGTTACCTCCCCAAGTGCTGTGCTTTCCACAGGTGTGTCCACTGTCTCGACGGGCGGTGGCGTGAGTTGCTCTGGAACAATTACACTGTCCGTGATTGGAGATGCAACTTCAAGTGATGGAACCTCTTCTGCTTGTTCTGCTGCTTGCGGAACTGCGGAAGAAAGTGTTGCAGGAAAGCCTCTCGTAGGTGAAAACGCTCCTCCCCAGATGGTTCCACCTGCGGAAGGACCCATTGCTCTTCTGCCATATAATCGCGTAGGTATTTTATTCGGCACTTTTATCATCCTTTCCACAGCCAGTATATGAACATCCTGCGCCATTGTTATTCCTAGCAAGAAAAAAAACGTCAGCCCTGTGTATCTATCCAATCCCTTTCTAAATCTATCCATATACTAATCAACGAAAATACGCTTGTGGATAGCGGTTTTAAAGGAGGTTACTTGTGAAGGTTTTAACTGTCTTAGGAACGCGCCCTGAAATTATCCGGCTATCTATCATAATCAAAAAACTAGATTTGCTGGCAGAATCGCACGTACTTGTTCACACCGGTCAAAACTATACCTCCAATTTAAGTGATGTATTTTTTGATGAAATGCACATCCGAAAGCCTGATTACATCTTGTCACAAAGTCAGCAGACATTAGGCGAACAGCTGGCAACGATGTATAAGGAGCTGGAAGTCATTCTGGAAAAGGAGGTACCGGATAAAGTACTTGTGCTAGGAGACACCAACAGCGCTCTTAGCGCTATACTCGCAGAACGGATGCACATACCTGTTGTCCATATGGAAGCAGGCAACCGTTGTTTTGATTTGGAAGTACCAGAGGAGAAGAACAGACGTGTCATCGATGCAATCTCCAGTCTCAACCTGCCTTACACACCGGGCAGCAGAGAAAATTTGCTGCGCGAAGGTCTTCCGGCAAATCGCATCGTCGTATCAGGAAATCCAATCTATGAAGTGCTCGAGCAATACACAGCCAGTATCCAAAAAAGCCGGATTCTAAAAGAACTCAAGCTGAAGAAACAATCCTACTTGCTGACAACCATACACCGGGCAGAAAACGTAGATCATCCAGATAAACTGCGGACGATTATCAATGGGTTAAGTGCTGCTGCTGAGAAACTAAATAAGCGCATGATTTGCAGCATCCATCCACGGACCCAATCAAAAATCAGTCAGTTAAAAGATGTGACATTGAGTCCGCTTGTTGAATTCCACCAGCCGTTTGGTTTTTTTGATTTTGTCACACTCGAAAAACATGCACTGTTGGCAATGACCGACAGCGGAACGGTACAAGAAGAATGCTGCCTGTTCCACGTCCCAACAGTCACAGTACGCAAAACGACGGAACGTCCTGAAACTGTTGCTTGCGGCAGCAATATCGTCTCTGGCATTGACGCCGCTGCGATTGAACGGTCCGCCATCATTATGGCCGCTGCCGCGAAAGATTGGGAGTTTCCAAAAGGATATACTGACCCAAATGTATCGGATAAGGTCACCAAAATTATTTTAGGAGGTTTGGAGATTGTTTAAAGATAAAACAATTTTTATTACTGGAGGAACTGGCTCGTGGGGATATGAGCTTGTTAAACAGCTGCTGCTTCACCGCCCGAAAGAGATACGTATCTTCTCCCGTAATGAATCCCATCAGTTTACAATGAAGCAAGAGTTTGACAACAATCCGAAGCTGCACTTTAAAATCGGCGATATCCGCGACCGCGAAGCATTAATCGAAGCAACTGAAGGCGTGGATTATTTATTCCATCTTGCAGCACTTAAACACGTACCAGTTTGTGAAGATCAGCCGCTGGAAGCGCTCAAAACCAATGTATTAGGAACACAGCATGTCATAGATGCAGCCATCCACCATAAAATCGATAAAGTCATTTACATCTCGACTGACAAAGCATCCGATCCTGCTAACTTCTATGGTCTTTCCAAAGCAATGGGAGAAAGGCTGATTACACACGCGAATACACTACATGCAAACACAACATTCGTATGTATCCGCGGCGGTAATGTACTTGGAACAAACGGGAGTGTCATTCATGTCTTCAAGAAAGCGATTCGCCAAAATGGAAAAATCGGTATCACAGATCCAGAAATGACCCGTTTCTTCTTAACTGTAGAGGACGCTATCAAACTTGTATTTAAAGCAACCTTTGAAGCTGTCGGCGGGGAAATCTTCATCATGAAGATGCCGGCCATCAAAATAACAGATCTTGCAAAGGTACTGATGGAAGCCTCCGGCACAAAGGATATTGAGTTTGAAACATTAGGCATCCGTCCTGGCGAGAAAATTCATGAGTTGTTATTAACGATTAATGAAAGCAACTCCGCCATTGTGTATGATGATCGCTACTTCGTTATCCTGCCAGATATTAAAACAGAAGCCATTAAAAACCAATATAAAGGCTATAAAAAAGTGGAGATTACCGATTACAATTCCAGCCAGAACCTGCTTTCACTTAAGGAAATCCAAAGCATGCTTGCAAAAGGTGGTTTTATTTAATGAAGATACTTATCCTCGGCGGAAAGGGAATGGCGGGGCATGTAATGTACAGTTACCTGCGCAAGAAGCCGGATTACGATGTGTATTATACTTCCCGCGATCGAACGGATAAGAATAGTATTTACTTGGATGCAGTTGATACGCTTGCAGTGGAACAGCTGATTAATTCATTAGAACCAGCGATTGTTGTTAACTGTACCGGGATCTTGAATGAGGCTGCAGAGAAAAACCCGCTTTTAGCTTTCCGAGTAAACAGCCTGCTGCCTCATCAGCTTGCTGCTTTTATGGATAGAAAACAAGGCCGCTTGATTCAGATCAGCACCGACTGTGTTTTCTCAGGTACAACTGGGAAATACAAAGAAACAGACTTCCGCGATGGAGATTCCGTTTATGCACAATCTAAGCAGCTTGGTGAGGTTACAGCAGCACCGCATCTAACTATTCGAACTTCCATTATCGGACCTGAGCTTAAGAAAGACGGTATCGGACTGTTTCATTGGTTTATGAATCAAAGCGGACAGATTAAAGGGTTTGAGAAAGTTTATTGGAATGGCGTCACAACACTTGAATTGGCGAAAGCAACCGACTTTTTCATTCAGCAGCAAACGAGCGGGTTATTCCACCTTTGTCCTGATAATAAAATAAGCAAACACGACCTCTTGCAGCTTTTCAAAGAGGTCTATCAAAAAAACGACATCCAGATTATCCCGGACGCCGCTCATGTCTTGGATCGAACCATTGTAAACACAAGAAAATCACCTGCATATGCTGTGCCAAGCTTTCGTGAGATGCTGGAGGAACAAAAGCAAATTTATCCGTTACTCGTATCCTGAATACCTAAGTCCAGCAGCATTTGCTTAAACGAGCTCGCGTAAGAACGATAACTAAACCTTTCCTTCACATGCCGAAGGCCGTTCTCGCGAATATAAGTGCGCTGATCTATATTGACTATTAATTCTTTCGCTTCTCGAAGCGCTGAATCTGGATCACCTATATCGTAATATTTCCCAGTTTGATTATGAATCACTGCACGGCGAACGCCATCTGAATCTGTCGTTAGTACTGGGCAGCTGCAGCTGATGGCTTCTATAACTGCATACCCTGCGCTTTCTACCTTGGATGTTGATAATAAGAAGCCGCCCGAATCACCTATTAAGGAGAAGTAATACGGCATATCGGTATGCGGGACATCCGGAAAAATTGACACATGTGCACGCAGCTGCAAACTGTCCAGCATTTGTTCAAAGGCGTCATTCTCACTTTGTGCCGCCAGCGACGGATCATGGAACATATAAAACTGCAAATCCTGGCGATATTCAGTCAGCATTTTATGAGCGATCTGGAGAAACTCCCGCCAGTTTTTATTATCTTCTAATCTGCCCACCCAAGCGATAATTGGGTTTTCTGCAGCTGTACCAGCCATGTACGCAAAGCTGTCTGTATCGAAGCATATATCAAACCCAAACGTCGGTGTCGTCGGATAAAAATGCCGGTAAATAGCTGCAATATGTTCTGTCATTGGGTGCAGCAAACCGTTGGCATAATTGTTAACAAGCGGCACTGCCAGTTCGAGTTGCGAATAAGCAACTTCTTTTGGTCCAAAACCTTGTGATTCCAAAATAAGCTTGCCTGTAAACCCTAGCCTTCGAAAACGGGCAAAGCTCAAGAAATCGGATGTAACAACTGCCGCATCAAAATTATTGGCATCGAAAATCTGCTTGATGTCTGCATCTTCGTTCGTTATATACACCGGTGCTCCGTGGTCATTTACGAGTTCACGACGTTTTTCATAATACAAAAAGTGAGCAGAGATGCCTTCCAATTCCAGCGCAGCTCTTCTCTGCCGATTAAGTGTCTCTACGCCACCGCTCGGAACGTAAAATACAAATAACACCTTCATGTTCTGCCTCCTTTACTAGGCGTACAATATCCATTTCATGCTTATGCTGGAGGCAGAAAAAATATGATATTTAGGAGGACGCAGCAATGCTGCCGAAAGTAACGATTATTATCCCTTTTTACAATGATAAATATGTTCCTATCGCCATTCAAAGTGCTTTGGATCAAACGTACCCGAATACAGAAGTAATTGTAGTAGACGATGGGTCTACGGAAGAGGTTGATAAAATTCAGCCTTATATGGAGCAAATCACTTATATACGAAAAGAAAATGGCGGCACAGCCACTGCCCTTAACTACGGTATTCAGCATAGCACCGGGGAATATATAGCGTGGCTAAGCTCTGACGATATGTTTTTACCGCATAAGATTCAAGTGCAAATGGACTATATGCTAGCCAATAATGCGCCAGTCAGCTTTTCCAACTATCATCTGATGGATAAAGATAATGAAGTTTTCATTCCTTGGTGCGGCAAACGCTTTTCTCCTACGAATAATTTAAGAGAAGTTTATGAAACTTTCCTGACAGTAAATCCCGTCAACGGGTGCACTATTGTAATCCGTAAAGATGTCTTAGATACAACCGGAGCCTTCAACCCAGGATTTTTATATACACATGATTATGATTTGTGGTTCAGAATCCTGCTGAGCGGTTTTCGCATGCATTACATTGACCAGCCACTCATCCACTTCCGTTCACATGAGGGGTCTGGAACGTCTAGATTTCAGCCGCAAATCATTCACGAAATGAACACAATTGAAACACACTATCGTCCGATTTTAGAAGAATACTTGCAAAACCACCCTACATTCTATTAAAGAAGGAGTTTATCTTATGAAAAAGAAGCAGATAGCATCATTAATTAAGCGCGCACCTGCTGGCTATCAGATACCAGATAAACGCCTCCTTCCGTTTATGACACGATACGGCAAAACAAACTAGGAGGCCTGGTGTAAATGAAAATCTTAATCGTTTCCTACTATCCACTCCCGTATGTTGGAGGGTTGTGGACAGTTGTAAGCAATCTACGTAATGAATTGACAAGAACAGGCCATGAAGTAGATATCTTAGCGCAGAATGAATCGCTGACCGAGTATCGAATACTTGGACAGAAAGCTCCTTTTCAAGTATCAGACGTAGAACCTTTTATTGAAGAAGAAATGCAAGTTACCTTCCCGAAGCTGGAACCCTTTACCTCCATTTATTTAACAGAGGTCTTAAAATACACCTTAGAACTAACCGGACTCGCACTAGATCTATCTAAATACGATATCATCCATGCGCAGGATGTAATTGCAGCAGCGGCTATCGACCGGATTAAGCCTGCTCACATTCCTATAGTAACAAGTATCCACGGCTATCTTTCAAAGGAAATAGCATTATCAATCCAAGGGCGCCACCCCGATATAACAACAGAAGAACTTTATGAGAGTTTCGAATACCAATACAACTTGCACTTGGAACATATAGGCTGTCATGTTAGTGAGTTAATCCACACACCAGCTACTATCACAAAAGTAAATCTTATAGAACAGCACAGTATTCCGGAAGCAAGATTTGACCATTTTCCTTATGGAATAGATATAGAAGCCTTTCGCAATAGTCCACAGCAATTAGAACTTATACCAGCTAAAAAGAAGCCGGTTATTTTATTTGCAGGAAGAATCGTCCAAGTGAAAGGTGTGCACATTCTCGTAGAGGCTTTGCGCCAGCTAAAAACAATTTCTACAGATTGGGAATGCTGGATTCTTGGCACTGGAGATGGCGTGAAGGCTATTAAAAATCAAATAAAAAATGCAGACCTTACAGAAAACATTAAACTCTTTGGTTCCGTACCGAACGTAAAAGGCTTCCTCGATACTGCTGATATCTTTGTATCGCCAAGTCTGCAGGATACACAGCCGTATTCTGTCATCGAAGCACAGCTCAGCGGTCTTCCTGTTGTAGTAAGCGATGCTGGCGGCTTACCCGAAATGGTGCAAGAGGGTCTAACAGGATTGCTCACAGAGACAGCTAATCCAGAAAGTCTGGCACAGCAGCTGGCTCGCTTGCTTCAGGATGCCCCGTTCCGCCAGCAGCTGGGCAATCAAGCAAAACAATGGGCTGAACAGCAATGGTCGCTAATAAACATGGGAAACAATACCTTCAGTTTATACAAGAAAGCACTCGGGCTACCAGATTGAACATGAAAATAGATTCATCTGCCATGGGTTGGCTGTCCCTTTCACAATGAAGCACGAATCATACAATATGATATCTTCATTAAGAGAGGAGGACTTTATCATGACTATACTTCTTGATGCAAGAACATCCCAGAATGCTAGTACGGCAGGTTCCATTGCCTCACCGATTTTAGTTGGTACACCAGTTTTGTTTGGCCAAATCGGTTTAGTAGTAACAGAAGCAACAACGCCAATCCGAGTGCAACTGAGTGGTATCATTACGCTGCAGCTTCCCTTGCTTCCTGCACTGACTAGTATTACAGTTACAATTGTTCGAGGCACAGCTCCTACAGATCCAGTTGTTTTCTCAGCTACTTCCAACTTAGATTTGGAAATTCTCGGTCCCCAATCCTTTTCTTTCGTCGGATCAGATTACAACGTACCTGCACCACCAAGCGGACAACTGACGTATACAGCTTTCGTATCGTCAAACTTACTTGGTACTGTTCGGGTAGGTCCAGAAAGCTTGAACGGAATTGCGTTTGCCGAGTAATTTTTAAGAGAATGAGCAATTTTTGCTTGTCCTCTTTTCTAATAGCCCTGTCTGTTATGCCGATATTTTCATATTATATGGAAGAGAGGTGGTGAACTACATGGGTTACTACTGGCCAGACTGCAATCAAAAGCCTAGACGCAAATATATATGCAAGAAAGAAGAATGCTGCGAAAAAGAAGAGGAACACGAGTGTGAGTGTGAGGAGAAATGCGATCACAAGTGCGAAGGCGGCACACGATGGGGAGCGTCATTCCTGACACCTCCTTCCCCGCCATTCCCATATTAATAAATAGCTAACGGCATCTGTATAAGATGCCGTTTTCTACATACTTTTTCATGTTAGGAAGCGATTCAGGCAGGGTAAACAGGAACCGTAATAACAGAGGAGGTACCATAATGAACCCTAACTATGAGAAGTGTATCCAAGCCTGTTTCGAATGCTTGGAAGCCTGTAATAGCTGCTATGATGCGTGCTTACTGGAAGATAACGTTAAAATGATGGCAGATTGCATTCGGATGGACCGAGAGTGTGCGGATATGTGTGCGTTTGCTGTTCAATCAATGCAGCGAAACAGTCCATTTGCCGAGCAAGTGTGCACCCTTTGTGCAGAAGTATGCCAAGCTTGCGGCGAAATCTGCCGCCAGCATGAAGCAAAACATTGCCAAGATTGCGCGGATGCGTGCTTTGCTTGTGCAGATGCTTGCCGTACAATGGCAGCATAATTCGAAAAAGACTGCCAAGAAAGATGGCAGTCTTTTTCATTGTTTTAGGTCATGTTAAGTTTATTGCTGAAGCCGTCTCGAGAAGGACTCGACCAGCAGTACTATCGCTGCTGCGGCATGAAGCAGCCAGCCGACAAATGGAATCCAACCCAGACAAGAAGCAATAATCCCTACAATACTGCCGGCGAGCGGCCCTTGAACTCGGACAGCCAGCAGGAGTGTAATAATATGCAAAACAAGCATGATAACTAACGGCATCCAGCCATTCGATACAATAATAATTGCACCTAGAACAGGGATTGCCAAAACTGCTTCCATAATTCCAGTAATCAATTTCATCATTCTCACTGCAGACATTCTATTCCGCCTCTCTATGCACATACTCAATTACTTACATATACGTATCATACAGGAAATTGTTTCATACGGAAAAAGTTCTATTCATCTAGCATATTCTGTCGTATAATGGTACGTCTAGTTTTATAAAATACATTTTTTAGAAACAAGGGAGATGACAATGACAAAGAATCCGATCATTCAATTCAACAATGTCATAAAGCAATACGATAAAGAAGCCACCATCTTAGACAGCGTCAGTTTCGAGATTGAGCGGGGTAAATTTTATACCCTTTTAGGTCCCTCGGGCTGCGGCAAAACCACGATACTCCGTTTGATTGCCGGTTTTACAGAACCAACTTCTGGCGACATGCTGTTTGATGGGAAACCACTAAACAAAATACCTGCCAATAAGCGCTCCGTTAATACGGTATTCCAGGATTATGCTCTGTTTCCGCATTTAAACGTTTTTGAGAACGTTGCTTTCGGTTTGCGCATTAAGAAAATGCCGCAAAAGCAGATTGACAAGAAGGTAACAGAAGCTTTGCGCTTCGTTAATCTTGCTGGCTACGAAAAACGAGAGATCAGCGAAATGTCCGGCGGTCAGCGCCAGCGTGTTGCGATTGCTCGAGCAGTGGTCAATGAACCCGAAGTAATCCTTCTGGATGAGCCATTATCCGCACTTGATTTAAAATTGCGTACGGAGATGCAATACGAGTTACGTGAGATGCAGCAGCGCCTCGGCATCACCTTTATCTTCGTCACACATGACCAAGAAGAAGCACTGGCACTTTCAGATGAGATTTTTGTCCTGAATAACGGAAAAATTGAACAAAGCGGCACACCAACAGATATATATGATGAGCCAATCAACCGCTTTGTGGCAGACTTTATCGGAGAATCTAACATTGTTGATGGACGGATGATCCGGGATTATGAAGTAGAGTTCACCGGCAAGCGATTTGCTTGTGTAGACCAAGGTTTACAGCCGAATGAACCTATTGAAATTGTCATCAGACCCGAGGATTTGCATATAACAAGCGCAGATTCCGGTAATTTGCGCGTCAAAGTGGATTCCCAGCTGTTCCGCGGCGTTCACTATGAAATTTCCAGCTATGATGAAGCCGGAAACGAATGGCTTGTCCATTCAACGAAGAAAGCGGTTGTCGGCGAAGAAATCGGCCTTGCCTTCGAGCCGGAGGCCATTCACGTTATGCGACTGAATGAAACAGAAGAAGAATTCGATAAACGATTAGAGGCATACAGCGATGGAGAATAAGTCAACTCGCAGTCTGTATATGATTCCTTATGTAATCTGGATTGCTTTCTTCGTTATCGCACCAATTCTGCTCGTGCTGTATTATTCTTTCCAAGACTTGAATGGGAATTTTTCGTTAACGAATTATCAAAATTTCTTCACTCCAATCTATTTGGAGATGACTTTAAGTTCTTTTTGGTATGCGTTTCTGATTACACTAGTTACGCTGCTCTTTGCTTATCCAACAGCTTACCTGCTGACAAAATTAAAACACAAGCAGCTCTGGCTCCTATTAATTATCGTGCCAAGCTGGATCAATTTGTTGTTGAAAGCTTATGCTTTCCTGGGAATTTTCGGCACCTACGGGATGGCAAATAAATTGCTGGAAGCAATCGGCATGGGATCAAAACAGCTGTTATTCACGGATTTCAGCTTTGTGTTCGTAGCTGTTTATATTTTCATTCCGTTTATGATTCTGCCTATCTTTAATTCGTTGGACAAGCTGAATGCAACCTATTTGGATGCGGCAAACGATTTAGGTGCTTCCCGCTGGACGACATTCCGCCGAATTGTCTTTCCGCTAACAATTGATGGTGTGAAAGCAGGATGTCAAATTACGTTCATTCCTGCATTGTCCTTGTTTATGCTGACTCGCCTTATTGCAGGCAGCCAAGTTATTACACTCGGCACCGCAATCGAGCAGCAGTTCCTTGTCACGCAGGATTGGGGCATGGGATCAACAATTGCCGTCTTCCTGATCATCTTTATGTTCATTGTTATGTTTGCAACTGGAACGAAAAGGAGGAGAGCACGTGGATAAGAGGATTTCTCCCCTGTCACGGATATTTTTGATTGTCATGTTTGCACTGCTATACTTACCAATCTTTTATTTAATCTTTTATTCCTTTAACAGCGGCGGAAAAATGTACGGATTTGAAAGCTTTACGCTCGATAGGTATCGAGAGCTGTTTCAGAACACCAGACTGCTTATTATTGTGTTAAATACAGTTGTTATTGCGCTGCTGTCTGCTTTGATCTCAACTATTATAGGTGTGCTGGGTGCCATGATGATTAATAAGGTACGTTCTCGCCGGGCGAGAGACAGTCTGTTGTCCTTGAACAATATACTCATCGTCAGTCCGGATGTTATTATCGGCGCCTCTTTTCTGATTTTGTTCACAATAGCAGGATTAAAGCTCGGCTTTTATTCGGTATTGCTTTCGCACATAGCTTTTAGCATTCCAATTGTCGTGCTGATGGTACTGCCAAAGATTTCGGAGATGAGTCCATCTCTGCTGGATGCAGCAAGAGACTTAGGCGCTTCTCGCTGGGAAGTCATGACCAAGGTAGTTATACCTTACATCACTCCCGGAATATTCGCCGGCTTCTTTATGGCTTTAACTTATTCACTGGATGACTTTGCCGTTACGTTCTTTGTTACCGGAAATGGTTTTACAACATTGTCAGTAGAGATTTATTCGTTAGCAAGACGTGGTATTTCATTAGATATAAATGCACTTTCCACTATTATCTTTCTTATAACGATGGTAATTGTGGTCATTTATTACCTAATTACAAACCGAACCAAGAAAGCACCTGATATGGAGGTGTTCAAATGAAACAACTTGTTCGTTTGGCTGTCGTAATTCTGGCAGTCTGCGGTATCCTGCTCTTCACAATTTCACGCTTGAATGCCTCGCAAGGCTACTCGGGCAACAATACACTCACTGTGTACAATTGGGGAGATTATATCGACCCCGAAGTGTTGGACAGCTTTGAAGAGGAAACCGGCATCACGGTCATTTATGAGACATTCGATACCAATGAAGCGATGATGACAAAAATTCAGCAAGGCGGTACAAGCTATGATATTGCCGTTCCTTCTGAGTATATGATTGAAAAGCTGAAGGAAGAAGATTTGCTGCTGCCGATTGACCACAGCAAGATTCCGAACTTGAAAAATATTGATGAGCGATTTTTAGATTTATCGTTTGACCCGGACAACAAGTATTCAATCCCATACTTCTGGGGAACGGTTGGGATTGTTTATAACAGTAAACAACTTAACGGTATGAAAATAAACAGCTGGGACGATCTCTGGAATCCAACATTAAAGAATGAAATTATCTTCACAGACAGTCCACGTGAAATTATAGGTATGGGACTAAACAGCCTTGGCTATTCGTTGAATGATACAGATCCTCATCATTTGCAAGAGGCTTATGATAAGCTAGTCTCTTTAAAACCGAATGTAAAAGCACTGCTTGGCGATGAGAACAAAATGCTGCTGGCATCCGGTGAAGCATCTATCGGCGTCGTATGGTCAGGTGATGCATCGGAAATCATGTCGGAAAATGAAGATTTAGATTATGTGCTTCCAGAAGAAGGATCCAATCTTTGGTTCGATAACATGGTCATTCCGAAAACGGCCAAGAATGTCGATGCCGCACATAAATTCATGAATTACATGCTCGATCCGAAAGTTGCAGCAAAGAACACGGAGTATGTAAGCTATTCCACACCGAATGAGGAAGCATTACAATATATGCCAGAAGAAATGGTGAATGACAAACGTTTTTACCCATCACCCGAACAAACCGAACGACTAGAAGTTTATGAGAACCTCGGACCGGAAAAACTGGGTCGTATTAATGAGTTATTCCTCCAATTTAAAATGGAATAAGCAAAAGGCATGTGTCTAGTGACACATGCCTTTTCGCTTTATATTAGGACAAGTCCGCTCCATCAGATGCAATTACTTTTTTATACCAATGGAAGGATTTCTTCCTGCTTCGCTCTAGTGTACCGCTACCATCATCATGCTTATCTACATAAATGAAGCCGTAACGCTTCGAATACTCCCCAGTAGATGCACTCACCAAATCGATGCAGCCCCAGCTTGTATAGCCCATTAAATCAACGCCGTCTTCTATCGCTTCTCCCATCGCTTGAATATGATTACGCAAGTATTCAATACGATAGTCATCATTAACACTGCCGTCTGCTTCTACTTTGTCATACGCACCAAGACCATTCTCAACAATGAACAATGGCACTTGATATCGATCATACATATCATTCATTGCAATACGCAGACCTAGCGGATCAATTTCCCAGCCCCAATCACTCGCTTGAAGGAATGGATTTTTCACGCCGGACATCATATTCCCCTGCGCCTTTTCTTCCTCGGTTTTTTCCGCTTTTTCGGTACGGGACATGTAGTAGCTGAAACCGATGTAATCTACTTTTCCTTTTTGAATTGTTTCCAAGTCACCTTCTTCTATCTCAAGCTCTACTCCTTGCTCCTTCAGGAAACGCTTAGCAAAGGCTGGGTAAGCACCGCGTACCATCACATCACCGCAATAGTTATTGAACAGGCGTGCTTCCTGATTGGCATAAAAGACATTCTCCGGGTTGCTGTCAAAGGCATACACAGGTGCATAGATAATCATGCAGCCAATCTGAGCTTCTGGATTCACTTCGTGGCAATACTCCACTGCTTTTGCACTAGCTACAAACTGATGATGAAGCCCTTGTGCAACAGACTGATACTTATGCTCACCAGGCTGGATGGAGAATCCAAGGCTCATAATAGGCATCACCAGTCCGCTGTTAATTTCGTTGAATGTCATCCAATATTTCACTTTATCTTTATAACGATCCAGCACAGCTTTTGCGTAGCGTTCAAAGAATGTGATAACTTCACGGCTCTTCCAGCCGCCATATTCCTTTACTAAGTTAACCGGCATCTCATAGTGTGAAATCGTAACAACTGGCTCGATACCATGCTTATGCAGTTCATCAAATACACGGTCATAAAATGCCAGACCCTCTTCATTCGGCTCCAGCTCATTACCTTGCGGGAAAATACGTGTCCAAGCAATTGACATCCTGAATACCTTGAAGCCCATTTCGGCAAACAACGCAATATCTTCTTTATAGCGATGATAGAAATCAATTGCTTCATGGTTTGGATACGTGTACTTATCTGTATCAATATCAAAATTAAAGCCAGGTTCAGCCAATATGCGCAGGCGCTGCTTACCACCTGGCAGGACATCTGCAATATTTAAGCCCTTATTCCCTTCATGGAAGCCACCCTCCATTTGGTTAGCGGCAGTAGCGCCGCCCCAAAGAAAGTCTTTTGGAAATACTGTTGTGTTTGTCATCGTTTCTCTCTCCTTCGCAAATTAAGATGCTTCTTTTGATGCTGCGTGTGGTACTGCTAAATCTAATAGTGCTTCTCCCGTGCTGACAGTCCCTTCAGCTAGCGCAGTAATATCTTCGTACTCCGCCGTATTGGTAATAATGACTGGTGTAATCAAATCATATCCAGCAGCCTGGATTGCTTCTTTATCAAAGGACAGCAGCTTTTGACCTTTGTGCACTTTAACACCTGATTCAATATGTGCTGTGAAATGTTCCCCATTCAACTTGACTGTATCAATACCTACATGAATCAGCACTTCCGCGCCATTTGAACTCTTCAAGCCAATCGCATGCTTGGTTGCAAACACCGTAACCACTTCTCCGTCAATTGGCGAAACAACTTCACCTACGGATGGAAAAATAGCTGTTCCTTTGCCCATAATTTCCTGGGCGAATGTCGGGTCACTTACTTCTGCAAGCGGTCGAGTTTCTCCTGCAATTGGGCTTGCAAGAACTTCTGAAGTTTTTTCTGTTACGATTGCTTCTTTTTCCGTATTTTGATCGGCAGTTGTTGTTTCTTCAGCAGGTGATAGGACATCTTCGAAACCAAGAATCCACGTTACCACTGCTGCAGAAACGAACGCTAACAAAAGACCAAAAAGTGCAAAGACAAATTCAGGTCCAATCAAGACAGGAATACCCGGAAGGCCAACAATACCTGCAATGATATAAGCTTTCACATCTGCAATTCCATACAGTGCTCCACCTATTGCAGCACCAATCAACGCGGCTACAAATGGCTTCTTCAACTTCATGTTTACGCCGTACATAGCTGGTTCTGTAACACCCATTACTGCTGTTATTGCTGTTGTATAGGACAATGATTTAAACTTTTTATTCTTCGATTTAAGCGCAACAGCAAAAGCTGCTCCTGCTTGGCCAAAATTGGCAAGAAACATTGCTGGAATAATGTAATCATAGCCATTTACTGCAATGTTATTAATTACGATTGGCGTAAACGCATAATGCATCCCAGTCATGATAATTAGCGAGAATGTACCCGCCAGCAGAATGGTAGCAAAGATACCTGCATGCTCAAACATAAAACTCATGCCAGTAGATAGATAGTCACCAAGAATGGCACCTAGAGGCCCAACTGTAATTAATGTGACTGGGACTACCACCAGCAAAGTTATAGTTGGTACGACAATCAGCTTTAATGACGCATGTGTGATGCGATCAATCCACTTCTCTACATAGGAAGCAATCCATATAGCGAGCAAGATTGGAATAACAGTAGATGAATACGTTGCAATCGTCACCGGCAATCCAGCAAAGGAGATGTCTCCTCCTTCTGCAAACATCGCAGTTAGTGTCGGATGGAGCATGGCTGCAGCTATTGCGGCAGCTATATATGGATTAGAGCCGAATTTACGCGCTGCACTAATTGCGAGTAAAATTGGCAGGAAGTAAAACGCACCATCACCAATTACTGTTAGAATTTGATACGTTTGTGATGTATCCTGCAGCACACCAAGTGTTAATAATAGCGCTGTGATCCCTTTGATCATCCCCGCTCCAGCGATCGCTGGAAGTATCGGTGTAAATACACCAGAGATAACATCAAAGATAGAACTAATGACGTTTTTCTTTTCTTTCGATCCACCTTGTGTATTACTTGATTCACTTAACCCGCTGCTCGCAATGATTTCTTTGTATACTTTTGGTACTTCATTCCCGATAATCAGCTGGAATTGACTTCCGCTGATATTAGAGCCGAGTACGCCATCCACTTGTTCCAAAGCCTGCCGATCTGCTTTGCTGTTGTCATAAAGATTAAAACGAAGACGCGTCATACAATGAATAACACTTTGAACATTTGACTCTCCGCCTACTAATTGCAAAATCTCTTCAGCTGTTTTACGATGGTTCATGTTAGACCCTCCATTCTGGGATAGTGTGATGAGGATAAAGGGTGCCGCCTTTTCCTTTTTTCGCTGATAAGCCCTATTTGGTACACAAAAAAACCCAAATTACACCCTGTGCACAAAGTCGCCTTTGCTTAAGGAATATAATTTAGGTTTTGCCTGCTTATCAGTAACAATCCTAAAGGATAGTTGTATGCTGTTGTTTTTTATTACACTCATAATTTATCATGTAAGCGTATACTTGTCAACGCTTACATGATAAATTTTTAATCCGGCATTACAGAGATAAGTTGCATGGTTCTAATATAAAAAACGGAATTACCCATTTTAACTGTGATATAATCCGGCTTCGCATCGATAAGAATGTCACGGTAGCCGTTACCAGGTGATCGACGACAATTCTTCCTCCGATTATACTTTGCAGTAATTGACATACATAAGGCTCTGCTTAGATGTGCCTATACATTAGGATGCAAAGCTTGTTTTAGCTTAGCAGCTCCTTCTTCCATTGCTTCACGCGCTTCTTCTACATGCGCTGAGAATCCGGCAAACCCGTGAATTAAACCTTCATAATTCCTAACAAACACATCAACACCCTCTTGCTGCAGCTTGGCTGCAAAAGCTTGTGCTTCATCACGAAGCGGATCAAACTGAGCAGTCAAGATTGCTGCTGGCGGCAATGTATGCAGCAGCTCAGAATGAATCGGTGCTGCATGCGGATGAAGACGATCTGCATCCGTTCGGTAATAATGTGATCGGAACCAGGTCATTAAGTTCTTGGATAATAAATATCCTTCTGCATTTTCATTTAGCGAAGCCGGTTCCTCACCGATGTACCCAGTAGAAGGATATAACAGCAGTTGGAAAACTGGCTTCTGTCCGCCTCTTTCCTCTGCCATCAGACAAACAACAGTTGCTAAGTTTCCGCCTGCACTGTCACCGCCTACAGCAAGCTCGCTGCCCTCAACTCCCAGCCTATCTGCATGCTCTGCTATCCATTGGAACGCATCATACGCATCTTCTACTGCTGCCGGGAAACGATGTTCGGGCGCCAGCCGGTAGTCAACAGAGATAACGGTGCACGCTGCCGAGTTTGCCAGCTCACGACATGTTGCATCATGTGATTCAATACTGCCGACAACCCATCCGCCACCATGATAAAAAACAAGAGCGGGCTGCGTCTTATCCGCTGACCGATAAATTCGGATCGGCACTGACCTGTCTTCTAAGTCTATTGTACGATCTTCTACCTTAGCCACTTCTTGTTTTAGTGTATCGCTTTGCATCCTCGCCTGACTCCGAAACTGTTCAGGTGACACGTTTTCCAGCGATATTGGCTGCGCATTTACCTCTTCCAGAAATGCTTTAATTTTTGGATTTAATCCCATTGTTCAAACTCCTTCCCTTTCCTTCATACTAAAATATTTTCCACTATTCCCCTACTATTTAAACACAGTTGCATTGCGGCAGTCTTCGAGAAGGTTTACAATAAATGAATTGATAAGGATGGGGGTACAGCACGTGAAAAAATCAACATACATTTGGTTAGGCATTGCATTGTTTGCAGCGGCTTTAAATCTACGGCCTGCTATTAACTCCATTTCTCCACTCATTGAAACCATTCAGACAGAGTTACATATGAACGCATCCAGCGCAAGCCTGCTCACCTCGATACCTGTTTTGTGTATGGGCGTCTTCTCACCTGTGGCAGCAAAGCTGGCGAATCGTTTCTCACTTGAGTATGTGATTGCCTGGTCTTTAGGTATTATTGGTATTGGTACGATTATCCGCTTTTTCTCCCATACTTCCTTTTTCCTGCTCATCACAGCTTTTTTAGCAGGAGTAGGTATAGCTGCGGCTGGCCCGCTTCTTTCCGGTTATATAAAGAAATACTTCCCTCACAACAGCGCATTTATGATCAGCATTTATACAGCAGCTTTGGCAGTTGGCGCAGGGGTTGCATCCGGCGGCGTAGCACCTATTCAGCATCTTTTTGATTCTTGGCAAATTGCGTTAGCATCTTGGTCCATACTGGCATTGCTTGCTATTGTAATCTGGGTTCTGGTTGTACTGCCTCAGAAAAAGAAAGATCGTGCTGCCCAGACTTTCGGCGGAGCCGAGAAGTTACCTTGGAATCAGTGGAATGCATGGCTGCTCACCTTTTCTTTCGGCGGTATGGCTTTTATCTTTTATTCTTTGACCGCCTGGCTGCCACCTATTGTTGAGAATATGGGGTACAGCAAGACCTATGCAGCCAATCTGCTCGTTATTTTCATGATTCTGCAGGTTCCTGCTAATCTAGCAGTACCTTATTTACTAAACAGAATTCCGAGCCGTTTGTTCTGGCTTGTACTGGCCGCTATTTTTGAAATGATCGGCTTTGGCATGATTTTATTCTCCTTTCTGCCTTGGCTGGCAGCATGCTTTATCGGACTCGGTGCTGGCGGATTGTTCGCGATGAACATGCTTCTTCCCATTGACGTCACCACCACACATCAAGCAGCTGCTTCTTGGTCAGCGATGGTGCAGGCAATTGGTTATATTATTGGTTCATTCGGTCCGATAATTTTAGGCGCGGTAAATGATAGGACAGGAAGCTTCTCGTACTCTGTCTTTGTCCTGATTGCTGTCAATCTGCTCATGATTGTCATGCAGGTGTTTTCGGTTAAACGAAACTTCCAAGGATTAAAAAAATCCGCCTAACCAGAAATTGGATGATTACCAGTTTGCTAGATTGGGTATCTTATTAATACAAACCCAATCACAAGGAGGATTCAACTCATGAGTTCATTAACCAAAGACGTTTTCACTACCTATGCCGAGGACGATTCATTCGAGCTAGAACCATACTTAGATCATCTGTTTGAAATGAATGAAGAAGAATCCGATAGCGAATAAAGCAAAAGAAGCAGCGTCTGCAATACAGCTGCTTCTTTTTAATGTCCCTGTTGCTTCTGCTGTATATTTATCTAAAAAAATTTTCCTTTTATAGGTTTGACTTTCTGCGCAGAGGGCATAATTAATGCAACCCCCTTAACTTAATTTTTTACTTAAACTGTATTCGACGTTTTATTCGTTGGATACTTTTTTTTGTGTATAGATGCGGCTATAGCATACTATTAGAGTTAAATACTTTCTATCTATGGTAATGTTAAAGTTTCCAAGTTACTGAAAAACACCGAATTCAGGTGCATCCTCATAAGAGAGAATGCACTTAAGTTCGGTGTTTTCAATTGATATTCTATCATTTACACACTAAAATCTTCTGAAATAAAACTTTGGTAAAACTTATTTGACGGAACTTCATAGCCAGTTACGGTACCAAAGCGTCTCATCATTACGGCATTCCAGGCTAGGAACCAATCTCGGTCTTCGTGTATCTCATCAAGCAGCATCGGTGTCATTCCGATATGGCCGTCAAATAGATGAGCTCCAAGCTTCGCTAGTCGCAGCAAGTCATTGTCCAATTCATAATCCTTAAACATCTGCTCATACGCAAATTGGCAGCCATCAACTTGAAAGTATGGTTTAAATAATTTTTCCAGCCTGCTGTCTCCTGCCATTAAATATAAAACAGCCAGACAACCTTTATTCTCCAGGAACTCTGCATTTCCGATGCCCGCTCGCAAGTTTTGGTATTTGATTTCATGATTTTCATCACGGAATTTAATATACACGTTTCCCCCTCCTCCCGTCCGTTCTGCTTATCACCTAATAAAATTGTTGTTCCCTATCCTGTCCGCGTTAAACAAAAAAAGGCCCTGCCGGAAGACGACAGGGACAAAGTAATCAAGATGATGTGTAAGTACCGCCGTTAATATGAATGGCTTGCCCTGTCATATAAGATGCCTCATCTGAAGCCAGCATCACATAAGGCCACGCATGTTCCGATGGCTGGCCTGGTCGGCCCATTAAGCTATCTTGTCCGAACTGCTCAATCTTATCTTCGCCGATTGTTGCTGGAATGAGCGGTGTCCAAACCGGTCCAGGCGCAACCGAATTGGCACGAATCCCTTTCTTAATAAGACTTTGTGCGATACTGCGTGTCCAGGCTGTAATCGCACCTTTTGTCGCAGAGTAGTCCATGAACATTGGGTTCCCGCGATAAGCATTAATAGAAGAAGTACTTATAATGGAGTCGCCTGCTTCCATGTGGCGCACGGCTGCTTTCGTTAAATAAAATTGGGAGAAGAAATTGACTTGGAACACCTCCTCAAATTGCTCTGAAGAAATCTCCAAAACATCCTCTCTCACATATTGAATTGCTGCATTGTTGACGAGAATATTTAGTTTACCAAATTCCTCAACTGTCTTTTCGACTAAGTTGATGCAATGCTCTTCATCTTTAATATCTCCTGGCAGCAGCAAGCAGCGTTTTCCTTCTGCTTCGACAAGACGCTTCGTTTCCTCTGCATCTTCTGTTTCATCGAGGTAGGAAATGGCGACATCTGCACCTTCCTTAGCATATAATACCGCTACTGCACGGCCGATGCCGGAATCTCCGCCAGTAATAAGGGCTGCTTTTCCTTCCAATCTGCCCACCCCTTTATAGTCGAGCGGCTGATGCGGCAATGGCTCCATCTTTGCTTCAATACCGGGTTGACGATCCTGCTGGTGGGTACTTGTCTGACCATTCATCATATCTTTTGGTTTCATGGGGAAACGCTCCTTTGTTTTAATAATTGATACATTACTTTTCCTCTATTTCCCCAAAACAAAACGTCAATTGCACCCTAGCGCCATCGCTTGGCCAAGTGCTGAATCTGCTGCGGCGTCGTGCGGCAGCACCCGCCAATAATATGCGCACCAGCTTCATACCATTCCGGAGAGCAGCCAGCGAGCGTTTCCAATCCCTCTGTACCTGACCATGTTTTAGACACCGCATCGTACTGTTCACCAGAGTTCGGATAAACAATGATAGGTTTTGATGTATGTTTTTTTAGTTCCTTTACAGCATCTGTCACCACAGAAATAGGTGCACAGTTTAAGCCAATCGCCGCAATCTGCTCACTGCTAGCTGCCAGTTCTGCACAGCGGCCAAGCGGAGTTCCGTCACTAATACTATTTGCATCCCGAAGCGTAAACGTAAGCCACGCTGAAGAATCGGGAAACTCTTTTAACAGGTCGATTAAGACTTCAGCTTCTCGTAACGATGGAATTGTTTCAAAAGCCAGAAGATCTGCGCCAGCTTCCAGCAAAGCTTGAATACGAGGTCTGTGAAAATCTTTAAGTACCTCGTCAGATACTTGATAGTCCCCCCGATATTCCGAACCGTCGGCCAAAAAGGCACCATATGGGCCCACAGATCCTGCAACGAGCGGTAACACTTGATTAGGGAATTTTGCTTCTTGCCTATAAATCTCTCTTGCTTCTGCTGCTAACTTAACTGTTTTTCCAATCAAGTTCAGCGCTTCTTTCTCCTCTAGCCCCCGAGACTGGAAACCCTCAACAGAAGCTTGGTAGCTGGAAGTGATGGTACAATCGGCACCAGCTCGGAAATAATTCAAGTGTGTTTGGCGGATCAATTCTGGCTGCTCCAAAAGAATGCGCGCTGACCATAATGGGTCCTCCAGATTGCATCCTTGTCTTTCTAATTCTGTTCCTAATGCACCATCAAGAATCATTACTTTATGCTTGCTTAGCAGATGTTGAATTGGATTTCTTGGCATGACGTTGTCTCCTCTTTTTTGTATATTCGGTAATATAATAAGCAGCGTAGCAAAATACGACGAATGGAATGGTACAATACAAGGCAATTACCTGGGTCGGATCAAATGCGATACCAATAACAGATGCCAGACATAACAAGAAAGCTGTAATCGGCACAACTGGATACCATGGCGTTCGGTAGCCAAGTTCTTTATCGGCGTGACCCAATCCACGAAAACGGCGCCGGAAGAAAAATTGGGATAAAGCAATGCTCATCCATACCGCTACAACCGCAAGACCGGAAACAGATACTAAAACAAGATAAATAGTTTCCGGCGCAATTATACTCGATAGTAAAGCAAGTGCTCCCCCTCCCATGCTCCAGACAGTCGCCCGCAGCGGGATACCCTGTTTAGAAAGCTTGGCAAAGTATTGCGGAATAAGCTTTTTATCTCCTAATGACCACAGCATTCTGCTCGAAGCATACAGCCCTGAATTCGCAGCTGAAAGAATTGCTGTCAGAATAACAAAGTTCATCACATCCGCAGCATATGGTATTCCAATCCGTGACAGTACCGTTACAAAGGGGCTTTCGAGTACCCCGGCTTCTTGGAAAGGGAGCAAGGCTGATAGCACAATAATGGTCCCGACAAAGAAGATAACCAGCCTGATGACTGTAGTACGAATTGCTTTTGGCACAGTTTTCTGCGGATCTTCTGTCTCTCCTGATGCAATACCAATTAACTCGGTGCCGGAAAAAGCAAAATTAACTGCAAGCATTGTCAAAAGAATGGCAAAAGCACCATTAGGCAGCAATCCAGCATCAGTGAAGTTCGTAAACAACGGTGCAGTTTCTGTTTCTTGCATCGGGATCATTCCGAAAATGGCAGCAGTTCCAATTAAGATAAAAAGAATAATAGCAGCTACTTTTACGAATGAAAACCAAAACTCTGATTCGGCAAAGAACCGAACAGCAACACTATTTAAGAAGAATACTAAACCAGCAAACAGTGCACTCCAAATCCATACATTGATTTGCGGAAACCAGCGCTGCATAAGCAGTCCGGCAGCTGTAAACTCTGAGCCTAAAGCTACTGTCCATGTCAGCCAGTACAGCCAAGCAACAACATATCCTGTTGCTGGTCCTATGTATTTATGTGCATAGCTATGAAATGCTCCTGTTTCCGGCATATGCACTGCAAGCTCGCCTAAACAAAGCATGACGAGGTAAACAACTAACGCCCCAATTAAATAGGCAAGCACCGTCCCAAACGGACCAGCTTGCTGGATCGTGTAACCCGAGCTTAGAAACAACCCTGTCCCAATTACACCGCCAAGTGAAAGCATAATAAGATGACGCGCCTGCATGTGTCGTTTAAAATTTCGTTTCGATGTCATATTACAGCCTCATTTCTATCAATCAAGTATTTTGTCAACAAAAAAAGCACATCCATGAGGATGTGCTGAACTGACAAATAATCTGCGAACGTCTCATCTATCAGGTGGCAACCACCCGCTGGAATTAGCACAGTATCATTGCGACCTGTTGCTGAAGCTTCATCGGGCCAGTCCCTCTGCTTCTCTGGATAAGATTATGGAATTGCATTTACAATATCATTAGCTGTCAAAAAAGTAAATAAAATCTTTTAGAACTGCAGCACTTTTGCTTCATATGGTTTTAATAGGTAAAGCCCTTCCAAGAAGCCTCCTTGGAGCACATCCTGATATGTTTGATCCAATTCAATGGCTTTTTCACTTTCACTGAAGTTCATGATGAACACATAAGTGGTGTGGGCATGGAAACGGGCTTGGATAGAAACACCTTCTTCTTTTTTAATACGAACAGGCGCGACAATTTGCTCTTTTATCAGCAGTTCCTCGTAGAATTCCTCTTGAAATGCATCTTCCAGCCTGCCGCCAATATAATAAGCACTGCCCTCCCCATAATCATGTTCGGTAACGGCAGGTGTTCCTGCATAAAAATCTTTTTCATAGCTGCCAATCGCCTTTGCTCCATGAAGCTCCAGTACAGTGGCGTAGTCTTTTAATTCATACTGCTTCCCTTTGTACTGTACACTGTTGCGATCCGCCGGGTACAGTGTGTCTGTTTCGGCAGGACACAACCCAAAGATATTCGCCAGTTTCTCCTGCCAAGCTCCAGGGTGCACTAAGTCATGCTCATCTGCCACACCGCTAATATAGGTCATCACGAGTCGTCCGCCCGCTTGCACAAACTTCTCTAGCTTTTCTGCGGTTTTGTTTTCCATCATGTAAAGCATAGGCACAACCAAAAGCTTATACTTTTGGAAATCATGCGTTTTCCCAATCACATCAACCGGAATATCACGTTTCCAAAATGGCCGGTAATGCGCATGCATTGTCTTGATATACTGTTTGGACTCCAACCCATAACCTTGCGCATCCTCCAGCGCCCAATCATTCTCCCAATCATAAAGCAAAGCCACTTCCGCCGTCCGATGTGCACCTGCTAAGCCCGCCAGTTTTTCCATGTTTGCGCCGAGTGCTGCCACTTCTCGGAAGACGCGGTTATCCGGCGAACGATCATGATCGACAACAGCTCCATGGAACTTTTCCGTTGACCCGCGTGATTTTCGCCACTGGAAATATAAAATGCTATCCGACCCGTGCGCAATCATTTGCATCGAGGAGAGTATATGCATACCAGGCCGCTTTGCTTTGTTCACCGGATGCCAGTTGACCATACTCGGTGTGTTCTCCATTAAAAGAAACGGCTGATCTTTCATTGTACGGTACAGGTCATCGATAAACCCAACTTTCATCGCCAGTTCGGCTGTTGTTTCCCAATCGTTATGCCAAGTCGGATACGCATCCCAGCTGATCACATCAATTTTTTCTGCAAATCGCTGATAATCCAGACCGCGGAAAGGTATTAAGTCTGGGGTGTCTGCCATAAAATTCGTCGTTACCGGGATATCCGGTGTAAGCTCACGAATGGGAACCATCTCATTTTCCATGAATCGCACAGTCTGATCTGTCACGAACCGCCGCCAATCCAAGCGCAAACCATGAACACCATCCTCACCATTCGGTGATGGAGATTCTACCTGTTCCCAATCTGTGAATGTATGGCTCCAGAACGGCCCCCACCATGCATCATTTAACGTATCCAAACTGCCATCGTAGCGCTCTTTTAACCACTCACGAAAAGCAGTCTGACACCGATCACAATGACAATCACCGCTGTATTCATTGGAAATATGCCATAACAGCAGCGCTGGATGCCCGCCGTATCTTTCTGCTAGTTTACGGTTCATGTTTTGTGTCTTCTCTAAATAAGCAGGAGAGGTGAAGCAATGATTATGCCTGCCTCCATGCAGCTGTTTGACTCGAGCTGCGTTAACCCGAAGAACATCTGGATACTTTTGCGATAACCAAGCAGGACGCGCTCCGCTTGGGGTAGCCAGAATTACCTTCCCCCCAAAAGCATGAATATCATCAAAAACCTTATCAAGCCATTCGAAGGTGTATACACCTTCCTCCGGTTCTAAAGCACTCCACGCAAATATACCGACAGAAAATGTATTCGTGTTTGCTGCTAGCATGAGTTGAATATCCTCTTTTAAGACATCAGGATATTTCAGCCATTGATCTGGATTATAGTCTCCGCCATGAAGCAGAAATGATGCGTTTATGTTACGTTTTTTGTTGGTCATCCCCGTTTCCTCCCGCACTTAGTAAGCGTTTACAATATATGATACGCCAATCATCTCTATTCTCCTTCTTAAAAGAAGTATTCCTTGCTCCCCCCTTCCGCATATAGTACACTAACCGTAACTTAATAAATTTAATTAATAAAGTTAAGGAGGCTCTATAATCATGACTCGCATTCCTAATTTGACAGCTGAGTTCCAGAAAATTTTTCAAACAGCAGAATTACCTCGCCGCTTCTTCGCTCCCGGCAGGATCAACCTGATTGGAGAACATACAGATTACAATGGCGGTCACGTCTTCCCCGCAGCCATCTCCTATGGTACGTATGCTTTAGCAGCTAAACGCCAGGATAACTTACTGCGATTTTATAGTATCAACCTTAATGAAAGCGGTATCATTAATTCTTCTTTGGAAGATCTCAGCTATCGCGACGAAGATGGCTGGGCGAACTATCCAAAAGGCATGCTACTTTACTTACAGCAATACGCTGACAAAATGAATGCTGGCATGGATATTCTTTTTTACGGAAATATACCAAACGGCGCAGGCCTCTCCTCTTCTGCTTCTATTGAACTTGTAACTGGCGTCTTGGCGGATCAAATGTATGACATTGGAATTGACCGAATTCCATTAGTTCAGATTGGGCAGCGTGTAGAAAACGAATATATCGGCGTGAATAGCGGGATAATGGATCAATTCGCAGTCGGCATGGGCAAACAGGGGCACGCTATACTGCTTGACTGCCAATCGTTAAATTACCAGCACGCCCCTCTAGATTTGACCGAGCACGTCATCTTAATAGCGAATACGAATAAACAGCGTGCGCTATCGGGTTCGAAATATAACGAACGCCGCTCCCAGTGCGAAACAGCACTGCGGGATTTACAACAGCACTTGCCTATTCAAAGTCTCGGAGAACTTACACCAGAAGCATTTGAACAGCATTGTACACTGATTAGCAATCCAATCAACATAAAGCGCGCCCGCCATGCTGTCTATGAAAATAATCGAACAATCGAGGCTTTGAAGCAGCTGCAGAAGCATGACTTAATTGCTTTCGGGGAATTGATGAATGAATCGCACTGTTCACTGCGTGACGATTATGAAGTGACTGGCAAGGAGCTGGATGTACTTGTTGAAGCTGCATGGTCACAACCGGGTGTTCTTGGAGCCCGCATGACAGGTGCTGGATTTGGCGGCTGTGCCATTGCGCTTGTTGAAAAAGACAAAGCAGAAGCTATTCAGGCAGGGATTCAGCAGCGCTATGAAGAAGAAATCGGATATAAAGCAACTTTCTATACAGCTACAATCGGTGACGGCGCGAAAGAATTAGCATAAGGGATGTGGGACAGATGATTTATTCAGATATTGAAGCTTTATTGGAACAAACATGTCAGGAAGGCTTAATCAAGGAACGAGATAAAACGTATGTACGAAATCAAGTAATCCACTTGCTTGGGATGAACAATTACCCGATGCATAAAATCCTGACAAGTGAAGGCTCTATACCAGATTTAGTCGATCGAATAATAGACTACGCTGTTAATGAAGAAATCATTGATAATGTGTTAGATGAAAAGGAGATGCTTGCTGCATCTTTAATGGATTGCTTTATGCCTCGTCCTTCCACTGTACAGACACTATTCGATTATTATTATGACGAATCACCTGAAAAAGCAACCGACTATTTCTACAATCTAAGTAAGAACAGCAACTACATTCAAATGAATCGGATCAAGAAAAATATTTCTTATAAAGCGCAAACAAAATACGGGGAGATGGATATAACCATCAATCTGTCTAAACCTGAAAAAGACCCGGAACAAATCAAACGCGAGCGAATGATAAAGCAAGATGTTTCTTATCCTGCTTGTGTGCTTTGCAAGGAGAATGAGGGCTATGCCGGGAGGATTGGTTATCCTGCACGCTCTAACCACAGACTCATTCAGCTTTCCTTGCAAGATGAAACATGGTATCTCCAGTACTCTCCTTATGTGTACTATGAGGAACACAGCATTGTACTGTCAGAGGAACACCGCGATATGAAAATAAATAAAGAAGCATTTGCCAGATTGCTCGAATTTGTAGAGCAATTCCCCCACTACTTTATTGGCTCCAACGCAGATTTGCCCATTGTAGGGGGCTCTATTTTATCGCATGATCACTATCAAGCTGGACGATATACATTTGCTATGACAAATGCAGAAGAACAGTATACGTTTCCTATACACGCCCACCCTGATGTCAAAGCTGCTGTACTCAATTGGCCGCTCTCTGTCATTCGCCTGCAAGCGAGTGATAAAGAAAAACTAACAGAAGCTGCCGAAAGTATACACTCGTTCTGGTATAACTATGATGATCCCGATGCAGAAATTCAGGCTTATACAGATAAAACACGCCATAACACGATCACACCAATTGCAAGAAAGCGTGATGATATGTATGAACTTGATTTGGTTTTACGCAACAACCGCACATCCGCTACGCATCCGCTAGGTATCTTTCATCCGCATGCAGATGTTCATCACATCAAAAAAGAGAACATCGGCCTAATTGAAGTGATGGGACTAGCGGTGCTTCCTCCCCGGCTGAAGGAAGAGCTGGAGACCATTTATAAATTTTTATCCGGGGAAGTGGATAATGTAGATCCTGCCCAGCAGGACTGGGCGCAAGAACTGCGCGATAAGCATGGTTTTCTGCACAACCAGCAATATGCCGAAGAAGTAGTTCGCAAAGAATTAGGAGAGAAATTCGTCCGAGTACTTGAGGATGCAGGTGTTTTTAAAGACGATGAAACCTTTCAGCGCTTTATCACAAAACTAAATCAGAAAGTGGTGTCGAATTGATCGAAAAAACTCCATTACAAGATGATTGGATGTTGTACACAGTTACCAATTCTAACGGCATGAAGCTTGAAGTGCTAAACTTCGGAGGTATTATTACTTCATTAGAAGTTCCAGATAAGAATGGCAAACTGGAGAATATCGTGCTGGGTTACCGCAATTTGGAAGATTACAAAGCTAATCCGAACTATTTTGGCGCGATTATCGGGCGAGTAGCTGGTCGTATAGAAGATGCCCAATTTGAGTTAAATGGCAAGGTCTATCCTTTGCCGGCAAACGAAGGCAACCACCATCTGCATGGCGGACCGGAAGGCTTTCATCAAGTCCTATGGGATGTAGAGACATTCGAGCACGGCCGAACGAATGGCCTCCGACTTTCCTACACAAGCACAGATGGTGAAGGAGGCTACCCTGGTAAATTAAACGTAGTCGTCACATACACATTGACTGAGGATAATAAGTTCGCCATTCTTTATGAAGCAACTACTAATCAAGCTACACCTGTCGCACTAACCAACCATACCTATTTCAACTTGAGCGGCGGCTTAAAAAGATCAATTGCAGAGCAGCAAGCAATGGTTGCCAGCAGCCATTTCACGGAGCTAGATGAAGAGCTCATCTCTACAGGAAAGCTGCTGGATACGGCAGGCACACCCTTCAATCTGCAATCATTCAGAACGCTAGCTGATATTTTCAGTGCACCTCATGAACAGCTTCGGCTTGCAGGAGAAGGAATTGATCATTATTTTCTGTTCTCTAACAATGAGAAGCCGAAAGCTGGCTTATATGATCCGGCAAGCGGCCGATTAATGACAATGGATTCGAATCAACCAGGTCTTGTTTTGTACACGAGCAATGGGCTTGATGATACATTAGAATTAAAAGAACGCCAGTCGGAGAAATATTTAGGAATATGCTTTGAAACGCAAGCTTTTCCAGCCGGCTTGCATCACAGCGGCTTTCCAAATATCATTTTACAGCCAAAGGAAACATATCGGAAAGAAACCATCTTCTCTTTTTCCGTTAAGTGATGCTTTACCCCATATCGGATCTCTGAGAGAACGTTATTTGATCTGCGCAAAACCAAAATAAGAGCACAGCCAGCCGCTGTGCTCTTTAAACTGGAGCAAATAATTCTTCTAATAATAAGGCCACTGCACCAAGTGCTGTCGCCCGCTCTTCCAGTTCACTAATATGAATCTCTGTCTTCGCTGCTTTATCCGTGAGCGCTCTTGCTTTTATCTCTTCTTTCAGCGACGGAAGAAGATAGGCCGCACTTTGCATTACACCGCCGCCCAATATAATACGGTCCGGATTCAAGAGATGAATCAAATTAATCAGTCCGATGCCTAGTGTTCTGCCGGTTTCTTGCAAAATGTTTCTTGCTGTCTCCTCGCCCCTAACAGCTGCCTGGTAGACAGCTTCTCCGCTTATCATTCCAGCTCGCTTGGCAATAGCCGGCCCGCTGGCAAAAGTCTGTAAGCAGCCGCGATTTCCACATGCACATATTTCTCCATTCAAATCTATAGACATATGACCGAATTCGCCAGCAAGTCCTGCTGCCCCGTGAAGCAGCCTGCCTTGAATGATAATACCAGCGCCAATTCCGCTTCCTATATTAACTGCAACGATTGTTTCATATGTATCGTACTTGCCAAACCATGCTTCACCAAGTGCCATGGCGCGCGCATCATTCTCCACTTTAACAGGTACACCAAACGCACTTTCCATTTCTTGCTTAATCGGTATATTATGCAGCTTTAAAATCGGGGCCACCTGTCCTATACCAGCTTCTGCGTCAACTACTCCGTGCATGGCGATGCCAATTCCCAAGATATGCTCTCTCTTCACCGAATAACTTTCCAGTAAATAATCTACAGCTTGAGACAGCTGCTTTAGAAATTCGCGATTAGTATATACTTGAAGATTACGGGAAATAGTACCAATCACCTCACCAGTAAGCGTCGTCAATATACAATCAACTGTTTCCGGCCCGGCATCCACCCCAATGACAAACAATCCTTCTGTTCGAATACGGAGCATCTTCGGTTTCCGCCCGCCGCTGGAAGATCCAAGCGTACTCTCCACCACTAGTCCTTGTTCTATCAATTCCTTGACGATTGTACTTACAGTTGGAGGTGTCAACCCTGTCTCCTTGGCAATATCAGCCCTTGATATGGGGGCCGCTAATCGAATCTTATTCAATATTAGTGATCTATTTACTGTTTTCATTAACTGAAATGTACCACGCTGCATATGAACCGCTCCACTTTTTTGATACTCCGAGTATAGCATGTTTACACTGACGCCAGCTTCTCAAGAAAATCTCAGACTTGGATTACTTTTATAGCGCTTGCTGGGTTCCCGCCCACAACTGTATTGGCAGGTACATCCTTCGTCACAACTGCTCCTGATCCAATGACTGCGTTATCCCCAATCGTCACGCCAGGATTAATAATGGCACGTCCGCCAATCCAGACATTATCCCCAATGGTTACCGGCTTCCCCAGCTCGTACCCGGAATTACGCTCCGCAGGATGAAGCGGGTGCGTTGCTGTGTAAATGTGCACACCTGGAGCAAGCATACAATTATCACCGATTTTGATCTCACAAATATCCAGCATCACACAGTCAAAGTTCGCATAAAAGTTCTTCCCGAGATGAATGTTGTATCCGTAATCACAACGAAAGGTAGGTTCAATGTAAGCACAGCCATCCGAAGAGCCAAGAATCAGTCCGAGCAAATCCGCTCGTTCCGCATGTTCATAGCTCGTCGAGTTATTGTAACGCCTAACCAGCTCCCGAACTTCCATACGTCTGTCAGCTAATTCCTTATCAGAGGGCCGGTAAAGCTCACCAGCAACCATCTTTTCTCGTTCTGTCTTCATTTTGCTCTCCTCTCTCTATTATTCTCACAGATTATGTTTCTAATGTTATAAAACTCTTAAACGATGTCCATACTGTTTCTATTATATCGCAAAGGAGAATCACGATGCATACCGCCATGAAAGTTGCACTACCTATTCTTTTTATACTCGTTGCCATTTTATTCATCTTGCCAACCCAAGCAGACGCTAGCACCTCCCAAACAGGACAGACAACAGCAAATCTAAATATTAGAGCCGCTCCTACGACCGACGCTGCTATTCTCGGAAAATTCCCGGCAGGTACACAATTTCAATATATTGATAGAGGCGATGGGTGGGGGCAGATTACAATTCATAGTCAAACGGGATTTGTCAGCTTGGATTATGTAACTTCTGTACAAATGCAGGCAGCACCTGCTCCGGAAGAACCATCAGAACCAGCTCACCACCCTATCCGGAAGATTATTATTGATCCAGGACACGGCGGGAAGGACCCTGGAGCCATTGGAAACGATACAGTAGAGAAATCGGTAGCGTTATCTATCTCCAAAAGACTGCAGAACCAATTGCTTCATAACGGGTTTGATGTAAAAATGACACGCAGTGAAGATATCTTTATTCCATTAGCAGAC
Organism: Terribacillus aidingensis; assembly: GCF_900215625.1. GTDB lineage: Bacteria > Bacillota > Bacilli > Bacillales > Amphibacillaceae > Terribacillus > Terribacillus aidingensis. The sequence continues at coordinate 378,175 of NZ_OBEK01000001.1, read as the reverse complement.
CGCGCCAGCATATCAAATAACTGGGGAGCAGATATTTTTGTCAGCGTACATGCTAATAGCGCAACCACTTCCGCAGCACAAGGACTGGAATCATACTATTATGGATCCAGCAGCAGCGGGAAGCAGCTAGCTTCCAGTATTCAAACAGCTCTAGCAGCTAATACTGACAATGGAGACCGCGGAACACGCAGTTCTGATTTCTACGTATTACGACACACATCCATGCCAGCCGTACTTGTAGAAACTGGATTCACCTCTAATCCGACTGATGCTGTTCTACTCAAGGACACAGGCTATCAAGACAAAGTTGCAAACTCTATTGCAGATGGTATAAAAAATTATGCGAGTTAAAAGGCTGCTCACGAAGCAGTCTTTTTTTACATAATATTCACACTTATCTTCCCGTATAATTGTATAATCAGTAAAAGAGGAGGGGAAATTAATTGAAGTATATTTTCGATTTTATTTTAGCTATAACACTAACGGGATTGTCTTACTACATAGGCAGCTTATTTTTCCGGCATGGATTGCCAATCTGGCAAGCCCTAATCATCGGTTTCTCTGTCGTCAGTCTGGGGGCACTAACGGAGGCGCTCGGTGCACCTATTTGGCTCATTGTATTGCTCCCTTTTCCGGTTGGGATGCTGCTATTATATTTATTCCTGCAAGTCCCAGTCCCCAATTGGTTCCTCACCTATGCAACAACACTCGCTTTATACACCGTCATGCACATTCCAATGAGCTACTTCTTCCAATTTCACAGCTTAATTCCAGCTTGGAAACTATCTTAATAAGGAAAAAGGAGGTTGCTTTCAAGCAATCTCCTTTTTCCAGCATGGCATGTCCTTTATCAAACAAAAATAAGTCTATTTCAAAGCCAGCAAATAATAGCGGGATGCTTTTTCAAAATCCCGATGGTCTGTATAGTACTTCGCAAACCGCTCTGCAAAATGACGTACTTTATTGCTGTCTTGAATGGATTGGAAATACTCAATCCCTTCCCGCCAAACGCCTTCCAGGCTGTCCTGGTCCACGTATTGCTTATGAAGCATGGCAAACATCCATTTGTAAGCATCATCGTCACGTTCTTTGCTCAGCGTAAAACCTTCTGCAAAATACTGCATCGCGCGTTCTTTCAAACCAAGGCGAAAACTGCATTCGGTTACATAATAAAGACTTTTTATATAATAGTCGGGATGCTTGTACCCCATCGATTGTTCCATATGAAAAATGGCCTTCTCCAATTGATTCTTCTTGAAATAAAGCACACCCAGGTTATGATGCACATATAACGGCAGCTTTAATTCTGACTGTGATGCATCATGTTCTAATGCTGCTTGGAACAGTTCTTCTGCTTTGCGGAAGTTAGCTGCTTCCATGTAATTCAACCCTTGGAGCAAACGGCACTTCGCAACCTGCAGATCTTGCTTATAGCGTAACGCCGATTCAATTGCTTTATCTGCATTCAAGATCGAGAAGGCAGTCATATTCATATGATAGTACGTATTCGCCAATTTATAATAAAAATCAGATACTTCCCGATGATCAATTTGCCCTGTTAAAAATGACTCCGCACGTTCGTATTCAATAATTGCTTCTTGAAGCTTGGACTGTCGGTAAAGTAACAATCCTTTAAAGAAATGGTAATAATAAAGATTTTCGCTGGTGAGCGCAAATGCATCAGTAACGCCTTCCAAAAGTTGCCCACCCTTTTCCAAGTTCCCTTTCAGCGTTTCCAAGCGGGCCTCGTACAGCATACTCCTTGCAAGCAGTTTCTCGTCACGAATAACCATTTCCTGTTCAGCTATCTTAAATCGGACATGCTCAGCAGCTTTTATCTGCTCCGACTTGATATTTTCATACAAATTATCAAGCAGCAATGTAAACATTTCTGTTTGTTTCAAATCTGTCTGGTGCATCGGCTCACCCTCCTTCTATTCATAGGAACCATCGGTTGGTTAACGGTAATGTTTAGGAGTTAGCATCAAAAAAGATCCACCAGGTGGTGAATCGGGCTATAACAGCTTTTTCCCGTATATTCGATATGCTTTATCATCCGGATAAAAGGAGTCTTTCAGCAACTCCCAGCCATTCCGTTCATATAGACGAATCGCCCCCGTATTTTTTTCTCGAGTTGTCAGGATAGCTGTTTGATTAGGAACAGCGGCAAGTACTTGCGTTAGCAGCGACGTTCCGATTCCTTTTCCGCGCATTGTTGGTGACACTGCTAATTCTACTATTTCAAAGCAATCTTCGAGCCAAGAGGATTTACCATTCTCCTGCAGCGCTGAATGCAATAAGTCATGATAATATTGTCCCTGTTTCGAGATATATCCGTATACCAACCCCACTATATTGCCTTTTTCGTCTAGCTGTACGAGTCCGCAATATCCCGGATACGTACTATGGCGCACAAAACGAGGGGCAATCGTTGCGTCCTCCACTTGCCATGCTTCTTGGTAGAAAGCTGCTGCCGAAACAATTAGCGGAGAATCTATTGTTAAGGTCTTCCTTGTCATGCAGGCTCACATCCGTTTCCTTTTTCTATCCATTATAAAGGAAGCTTCAATCAGTGTGCACCTTTCTTTGCATGGACTCAGAACGTAAACTGTAAGCATAAACTTTTTTCTTTTTATATTTAAAAACATCTACTCTGTCTCCATAGGGATAAAGATAATAACGCTCATTGATTGTTTCGATTTCATATGGAGTTCCTTCAGGAGCTGGCGGATAGTAATACTTTTCGAGAAAATTAGACGCATTAAAAGCATCTACCAGACGCTGTTTCTCCTCATCTGATAAGACTTCTCCATCTTTCTTTACAGAGACATCATATGATAAGGATGGGTGAAGCTGAAATCTTTTACCTACCTTATCAACGACAGCACTGGGGGCAGAAGCAGCTAAAATCTTAAACAGACTAGCAACAATCAATATAACAATAAAAACCCACGACATATGCTCGCCTCAATTCCATTTTATCCTGCTAATAATACCACATTTCCCGTCCTTCCACTTATCGAATTTTGACAAGTAATTGACAGATACGTCTTTGGTTCTATACCATCAATCGCCAGCTGCGTTTATACTGGAAAGGAGGTGAATAATCTTGAGAACTTCTAAAGTCTTAACAAGTATCGCACTTACATTAATGGTTCTAATTTTAATCGGAAGTCTCGTATTCACCGTCACACTGCCGCAGAACGATTCTTTGGAACAAGCCGTGACGACGTTCTTGGAAAATGATCCGAAATATCAGCGACAGCTGGAAGCGGACGAAGCCTCTTCTATTTCACTCAGTGACATGGCAGCTGAGACACTATCTGTGCTGCAAATTTTTCTCATCATCCCTACGGTTTATATCGCAATTATTTGTTTAATTGTATTGATCGGCTTCTTGTTAATCTCCAAGAAACCGCGTGCAGCTCGCTTCACTTTATTTAGCGCAGCAATTCTATCTTTAATAACCATTATTGTCCCTATCTTATTGTTTATTGCCGGCGGGAAGCTAAAAGGCCAACCTGCATAAGAAAATCTCCTCCCGATCAGGAGGAGATTTCTCTTCTTCTTCTTATTTTCTAAGATGGGACACAAACAGACCCAGCAAGCCTCCTAATATGGAAGGTACTAGCCACCCAAGACCAACTTCGTGAAAAGGCAAAATCTTTGTGTAAAGATCATTGACTGCTGCAACTTGCAGTCCAGCCTCGTTTAAACCATCAAAAATACTCACACAGAATGTCAGTGCAAGACTGCCGATGTATACTCCTCTTCTCCCTTTAAATAGCGAATGAAGGAATGTCAGGAACACAAGACTGATCGTAATCGGATAGATTGCCATCAATACCGGAACAGAAATGGAAATCAGTTGTGTAAGCCCAACAGTTGATACAATCGCACTAAAGATAGCCAGGATAACTGCGAAAGTCCTATAAGATATGCGCGGCATTAATTCATGAAAGAAAGCTGAACAGGATGTGATTAAACCCACACTTGTTGTCAGGCACGCGACTGTAATCATTAAACCAAGGAATATTTCACCCCAAGCACCGAAATAATGGTTTGAAACATCAGCCAAAATTTCAGCTCCATTATTCAAATAACCAAGTTCACTGACACTAGAAGCTCCCATAAAAGCAAGTGATGTATAAATCACACCTAAAACAACTGCTGCAAGACCAGTTGCTAGTAAGCACACCTTCATGACTGTCGCTTTTTTAGTTATTCCCTTCCCTTTAATAGCGTTCACAATGATGATTCCGAACACACATGCTACCAGCGCATCAAGTGTTAAGTAGCCTTCTTGGAATCCATTAAAGAAAGCATTGCTTCTATACTCATTTGTCGGTTCCTTCATTTTTCCGATTGGATATAGTATTGCAACTAGTACAAGCAAGCCAATAAACGTAAGCTTGATTGGCGTTAAGAATTTCCCAATTATATCAATGATCTTCGTCGGATTTAATGACAATAAACACGTGATTAAAAAGAAAATAACCGAGAAAACAATCAATGGAAGCGGACCTGGATCTGCAGACAAAAATGGCTGCTTCAAGCCAATCTCATAAGATACATTCCCCGCACGCGGAATGGCGAAGAACGGTCCGATCGCAAGATACAAAAGAACTGTGTAAACAATTCCAAAAACCGGATGAACTCTGCTGGATAATGACATAAGATCTTTCTCACCGGAGAAAACAAAAGCAATGATACCGATTAAAGGCAGTCCAACACCTGTTACAAGAAACCCTGCATTTGCTCCCCAAATATTTTCACCAGCTTGCTGCCCTAGCATCGGCGGAAAAATTAAATTTCCTGCTCCAAAGAATAAAGCAAAAAGCATCAAGCCAAGCATAATCGTAAATTTACCTGGTACTTTCTGTGACACACCAAAACCTCCAACTAACTTTTCGAAAAGTCTGATAAATAACGCAGTAAAAGACTGACTTTTGTCATATTTTCTGACACAATAGAAGTTAGTATAATACTGAATTAGGCAACATTCAAGGAGTTTTTTTAAGGAATTTTCTGCAAAACATTCACCCTATTATATTTATGCATAACAAGGATAAGCTGTCTGCTAAACAATTCTTTGCCAGTCTAACTAGTTTTTTATAAAAACAGTATGGTCAATTTCCTGTTCTTCTAACCTATAGTACGCTGTGTCTTCTCCCATAAGCCGAAGACATGGAATGAATTATAAACCAAATTACTGAAATCTAAAGTCGAATGAAAAGCCGAACGATTCTGGAATTTACCTCAGAATCACTCGGATTTTCGTGAATAAATCGTCATTGTTTCACTTTCTTTTATAACGCATTTATAAACCTCACAAGCATCAGAATAGCCATTATCCATATAAGTCCTGCTGATACGCGATTGAGTACAACTATTATCTTACCTTGTGTATCTAATCTCCCTACCAGCCTTCCCGCGGCTGCTAATCCGATGAACCAGATCCACGAAACAAGGATACAGGCAATGGTGAACGCCCATTTTTCCGTCCCGGTATATGTCAACGAGCTTGTCCCAATAACACCAACAATATCTAAAATAGCATGCGGATTTAATAAGGAGACAGATGCGGCAAAAGCGATCTGTTTACGAGGTGGAAAGCGTTCTTCTCCCGCTTGTGTATTGTTCGGAGCTGCCTTCCATAAGCTATATCCAATATAAAGAAGAAAACAAGCTCCTGCTCCGTATCGTACAACTTGAATCCACGGAACACCCCATACGAGTACAGAAATTCCGCTGACTGCTATGAAGATCATTATTGTATCTGCCATACCTGCTGTAATAACAGTCGGTAAAGTATACATAGAACGCTTTTGAATAATCCCTTGATTGAATAAAAATACATTTTGAGCCCCTAGAGGCAAGATGAGACCGAATGCCAGAAGAATACGTAGCTAATAGAAAAAGCCTGTATGTTAGATGAGCAAGTAATCATCGATACAGGCTTTTTTCACGATTCATATAGTTGAACGAGAATCAGCATTTATATAATACACGAGATGGTCAACCCACTGATCTTCTTCTAGAATAAATCCTTTTCTTGTGCATTCATATGTCATTCCGACACACTTTGCTAAATTGTATGAAACGTCATTATCAATAGCTATATGCGCTTCAATGCAATGGAAACCTAAGTCGTTAAAGGCAATTTTAAGTGCTTCCTTCACTGCTTCCTTGCCATATCCGTTTCCCCAATGCTGATTGTGAATGGTATAACCTATTCTAGCCCATTGAAAATGCATTCTGGCTAAAGTAGAGAAATCCACCATTCCCAGATGTGTTCCTTCTGACTTATGAAAAAGACCGAATACATGTGCAATATCACTCACTGCCTTCTTCTGGTGCTGTTCTACTAGATCAAGGAACCATCCTTCTGTACATTCACTCATATCAATTCTTCCAGGATCGTGTTTATGCTGCCATTGAATTGCTCAAGCCAATTCTTATAGTCATTTGGCTGCAGTGGTCTCACTATCAATCTTTCTGATTCCGATGCAGCATCAAAACCTTTTTCAGCAGCTATCAATGTGACATCTCCTCTTCTTTTTTCCCATACAAATAAAGTTTGTTTTATTCATATGCTTCCTTCTGATTCCCTAGATATCACACTTCCTTATATCGCCATACAATTTATCCTAACCATTTCAACTGAAATTCCTCTGCTGAAATTGGCTTTCCTATTAGGTAGCCCTGCACAAACGTACAGCCCTTCTCTTTTAGAAAATCGAGTTGATCCTGTTCTTCTACGCCCTCTGCAATAACATCCAGCTCCAACTGATTGGCCATAACCAAAATCGTTTCGACGAGCACTCTGTTATTCCGATTCTGCATCATATCGTAAACAAATGCCCGATCAATTTTCAGCGTATGTACAGGCAGGCGCTGAATATACTGCAGGGAGCTGTACCCTGTCCCAAAATCATCAATGCTCATTCGTACACCAAGCTGATTAATATGTGCGAGTACAGCAATAGCATGGGCGTCACTAAACGGAATATTTTCTGTAATCTCAAGCTCCAGATAAGCTGGATCCATCTCAAATTCACGCAGAGCTCCCTCCAGCTCTCGCACAAATTCAGGATGAATAAATTGATTAACAGATATGTTTACAGCCAAACTTATAGGCTCGTATCCTTGTTCTTTCCAGTCACGCCACTGCCTGCATACCTCGCGAATCAGCCATTTCCCTAGAGGTATAATGAACCGGGATTCTTCAGCTAACGGAATAAATTGATTCGGCGGCAGCAGACCTTGCTTCGGGTGATTCCAGCGCATCAGCGCCTCCGCTCCTGCAACTGTTTCTGTTTCCAAGCGATACAACGGCTGAAAGTGAAGAAGGAACTCCCCTCGTTCCAGCCCGTAGCGCATTTCTTTCTCCATCTCAAGCTTGGATTGTTCTACAGGATGAAGCGATTCATCATAAAATAGCCAGCGCTTTCCAGGACTCTTTTTTGCTGCGTACATCGCAATGTCTGCTTTTATTTTCAGCAGCTCTACGTCTTTGGCGTCCTTTGGGTATGAACTAATTCCGATACTCGCTGACACAAATACTTCTTTTCCATGCAAATGAAACACTTGTTCAAGCGCTTGTACTAGCTCATCTACAGCTGTTTCAATCTTACGTACATCCGTAGATGGCAGCAAAATCAGAAACTCATCTCCACCCTGGCGAAAAACTTCCCCTTCTAACTTGATACTCGTTTGTAAACGTTCTGCCACCTGCCTGAGCAGCAAATCCCCGACTCCGTGATTCATTGTGTCATTTACCCACTTGAATCGGTCCATATCTATAAACAGCAAAGCAAATCTTTTGCTTTTTGCGGCCCATTCGGCGGCCACTCTGTCAAACTCACGACGGTTAGGCAGTCCTGTTAAAGGGTCATGTCCTGCCAAGAACTTTGCTTTTTCCGTGGAGCTTTCGAGTTCTTTGTTCTTTTGCAGCAATTCTTCTGTCCGGTGTAACACCTTCTTTTCTAGCTCCAGCACCAGCGTTCGATTTTCAAACATTGTATACATCTGACGAAACATAATCAGCAAGATAGAAGCTATACAACCAAGCACGATTAAATCAAAGCCATCTTTTCTCACTACAATAACTGCAAGCATAAGAAGTACGCTGATAGTAGAGAACCACAAACGAAAGGAAAATAATGATTTACTAACAGCAACCGCCGGTTCTTTATGGAAAACATCTTCATCTAATTTCTTTGTATACATTGCTGCACTTCCGACTAAAACCAAACCGGCAATCCATAACAAATCTATCAGATGTCCCTCAAAATAGGATTGCTTTGAAAGAAGGTACAAGTAACTTGTATCAGCGATTAGAAAAATGATAAAACCTGCGCATATGAGAAGCAATGCTTTCGAGAAATATTGAAGGCTTAGCGCATTAAACATGCTTACCACAAAAAATAAGATAATAAGATCTCCAACTGGATAACTCAATCCAATTATCTGCGAAAGCAATCCTAATTCATTTGCCCCGTCCCATAGCGGCTGCAGCAAGAACTCCCAGCTTAGGCTGGCTGCAGCAATAATGATAATAACCGCGTCATATACCATTTGATAAAAGGTAACTTCTATTGACCTCTTCCGAATTAATTGTAAGAAAGCCAGCAAATAGAAAATCATCATAAGATTCCAAACTATATCTGCTGTAAAAGTGAGAAGGGAACTCACTTCCATAAAAAAATAGTGGCTATTCCAAAGGATAGTTGCGATTAAGTAGCCTGTTATTGCAATAGATAAGTAAAACCAAAATAATCTCAATGCCGTGTTAGAAGTTTTATATGCCTGAAAAGTCCAATAGGCAGGAAAGGCGGTTCCAATCACTTGGAAGATAGCTGATCCGGCTGCAAGCACGTTTGATGACGCAAAAAGAAGCAAAAAAATAGCATAAGCTATTAAAAATACAGCAATTAAAGTTGCATACACAAAGTAGTTTCCATCTCTTTTTCTTGCCAACTATAACTTCTCTCCTTGATAAAAAAGAATAGTTAAAGTATACGATAACCTGCATAGATTTTATATACTTCAGCAAAAAAGCCGCCTTCACAAGGCGACTTTTCTCTTATTCTGATTTTAAATGCCATGTATGACTTACAAAGTCCCCTTGCAGTGCTGTTGGTATTCTGATTCCGCTATACTCCAGCTCTTCGCCGCTATACACTTCGTCTGTTCCCTGCACATAATAATCCTTTGCTAAATCCAGTCCTTTCATTCGCAGCGCAGCAAGCGGGGCGGCTGGCTCTGCCAGCACACGGTAATAACAAACATAAGCCTCCGTTTTATCTTCAGTCACAAACATCCAAGCTGTCTCATTTCCCTCAAAAGGACTTTTCAAGCGATAAAAGTTTCCAAATTGTACAAGACTCCGAATTTCCTTATAAAATTCTATTTGCTGGCTGACGACTTGCTTCTCCTCTTCACTAAGTTTGGTGAGATCCAATTCGTAGCCGAGATTGCCAGCCATCGCAACATCGCCGCGCATCGCCAAAGAAGTAAAGCGGTGTACCTGGTGATTTGGTACATCGGATACGTGGGCTGCCATCGATGCAACTGGATACAGCAGACTGGTAGCATATTGGATTTTAAGCCGGGATACCGCATCGGTATTATCACTCGTCCACGTTTGCGGCATGTAATACAGGACCCCCGGATCATAACGCCCGCCGCCACCGGAACAGCTTTCAAACAAAATATGCGGAAAACGAGAAGTGAGCGTCTCCATCACCTCATAAACACCAAGCATGTGTCGATGTGCTGTCTCACGCTGCCGTTCGGCAGGAAGAGAAGCTGATCCTACTTCTGATAAATGACGGTTCATATCCCACTTCACGTAAGCAATTGGTGCGCTGCCAAGGATAGCGGATATACGCTTGATGATTTCCTTGCGAACATCCTCCCGGGAAAAATCAAGGACTAGCTGATCACGGCTTTCTGTTCGGTAGCGGTCCGGAACATGCAAACACCAATCCGGATACTCCCGGTACAGCTCACTATCTACTGATACCATCTCTGGTTCTAGCCAAAGACCAAACTGCATTCCGAACTCGTTAATCCGCTTCGCCACGTCTTCCAGCCCATTCGGCAGCTTCTTTTTATCAACAAACCAGTCTCCTAAAGAAGTAGAATCAGAGTTTCGGTTCTGAAACCAGCCGTCATCCAGAACGAACAATTCAATTCCTAATTTGCTGCCCGCTCTCGCGATTTGTTCAATTTTACCGGCATCAAAATCAAAATACGTTGCTTCCCAGTTATTAATAAGAATTGGCCGTTTCTTATCTTTGTGTTCCCCTCTTACAAGATGCTGCTGATAAAAGCGGTGCAGTGTGCCAGACATACCGCCAAGGCCATTTGAGGAATATACAAGGACAGCTTCAGGTGTTTGAAATATTTCTCCAGGTTCCAGCAGCCATGAAAAATCAAATGGATTAATCCCTAATGTTACCCGCGTTGCTGCAAATTGATCAACCTCTGCCTGCGCAAGAAAGTTGCCGCTGTAAACCAGGTGAAAGCCGAACACTTCCCCGTGATCTTCTGTTGTGTGCTTTTCCATTAAACCGATGAATGGATGCTGCTGGTGGCTGCTTGCTCCACGCGTACTTTCGGCAGATTGTATACCTGACTGCAAGGGACGTTTTTCCATATGACGCTCTTTCCCCCACGCACCAGGAAACGTCAGCATATCAAAGTCAGATCGCCGAAAATCAACACTCACACTGGAGGCCTGCAGCAGTTTCAGCTTTTGTTTGCCTTTGTTGCGGAACTGAACTGACCTTGTTACCACATCATAGTTGCTGAAGACGGTATACAATAACTGCACTTCCAAGTCTAAATATTCATCCTGCATCACAAGCTCCAGCGTTTCAGCATCTGCTTGGCCCGCATAGGTCGCTGGCAGTCCTGTAAGCTTTGGTTTGCCGCTATACATACGATGTGACTTATAACGTAAATCAGTTACAGTTGATCCATTTTCCAGTTGAATATGATAAGCCGGCTTCCGAAAATCAGAATTACCATACTGCGGATATTCCTGAGGCAGGTTATCTAAAGAAAACGTTCGATCACGATAATAAGGGTTCGGGGAAAAGGAACGATCTATGTACTGCTGCCGATTGCTATTTCGAAACTGCCGTATTTTTCTCCCCCAATACTGGTGCGTGACATAACCATCCCGCTCCAGCTGTATGACATAACTAGTCGCCTTACCCTGCAGGTGAAACATACGGTGTTTCTCATCGAATTGAATCCCCATTAAATTAGTACCCCCTCAGGATTTATAAATAAATTAGTCTGACGTTTATAGCTGTTTTCGTTTCACCATCCAAGTATCTTTTCTAACAAGCTAAGCCTAGCAAAGAAAGCGCTATCATTCAAGATAAAAAAGCAGAAGGCAATTCTAAGAATAGCCTTCTTCCCCCTTATCTATCTTCAATAACAATATAAGCCGCTTTCACGGGCCCATGAACGCCTACAACCAAGTTCATTTCAATATCCGCAGAGTTGCTTGGCCCCGTAATAAAGTTAATACAAGAAGCAATCGTTTTTCCTTCTTGCACTTGTTTTGAGATTTGCTGTGCTGCCTGGGTCATGCGCGGAACGATAGTGCTTTTTGGTATGAGTGCAATATATTTATGCGGAAGCAGGCTGACGGAGCGGCCTTTTCCTTCCCCAGAAAAAAGCACAACCGTACCTGACTCAGCGAGCGTAATATCGCTGAAGGTAATACCAATATTGGCTTTTTCTGCAATGGCGACATTATCGCAGCCAAGACTTGCATCCCATTCGTGCACAGCAATCCCTTGCGCCGGCCACTTCTCCAGCTGTTTTTGCAGCCCAAATTCTTCGTAACGAGGATCCTGCCATATTACTAGCGGACCGCCATCATAAGCTGCGACTGTCTCCTCCAGCACGCTTGGCAAATCCTGTGCATTGGTTTCTATCAGATCAGTATGGATGAGACGGCATTGATCTCGGAGAATGCTGACCAGTTCATCCGGCGTTTTATTTGTCAGTGTTTTATCTTGCGGCCGGAACTTCCAATTACGAACTGGTCTTTCTGTTTGTACTGCTGTCCGGCTAAGACGGCTGGCGACGTTCGCTAGAAACCTCTCCCGATTTTGTATCATGCATTATCACGCTCCTTGTCATGCTGCTTGAACCAATCGCGGAAACGTTCTTTATTTGGTGCAGGGAAGTCACGAATCTCTGTCCATGCTTTCAACGGACCAGGTCCTTTTGATATTGTTTCATCCTTTGTAAAAGGTTTCATCACAGTATTGGCCATTTTCGACCCTGCTGCGTAAAGCGGATTTGAGGACGCTCCAAGTCCGAATGCTTTCATCGCCAGCTTTTCTGATATAGGGGCACGTCCTTCCCGCTCGACAATTACTTGGCGATGGCGGTGCAGCAGCGTATGCAGCGGAATCTTAACCGGGCAGGCATCGGTGCAAGCTCCACAAAGTGTTGACGCGTACGGTAATTCTTTGAAATCATCGTAGCCGCCTAACAGCGGCGTAAGCACAGCACCAATCGGCCCTGGATAAATAGAGTTATACGAATGTCCGCCAATATGCCGGTAGACCGGGCAAACATTAATACATGCTGCGCACCGGATACATTGCAACACCGATTGGAACTCAGTGCCTAAGATACCGGAGCGGCCATTGTCCACGATAACAAGATGGAATTCAGATGGACCATCAACTTCTTCCGCTGTCCGGGGGCCTGTTAAAGCAGTAATGTAGCTCGTTAGCTTCTGGCCGACAGCACTCCGCGTTAACAGCCCTACAAGCACCTCAAATTCCTCAAAAGTGGGAACAATCCGCTCCATCCCCATCACACAAACTTGCGTATCTGGTAAATCAGATACCATACCGGCATTTCCTTCATTCGTTACTAAGCCCACAGAACCGGACTCTGCAATCGCAAAGTTGCAGCCTGTGATACCAATATCCGCTTGCAGAAATTCTTGGCGAAGCTTTTCCCTAGCATGCAGCGCAAGCTCTTCTGGTTTGGACGTCAATTTGTATTCCAGCTTCTCGGTAAAAACGTCCTTGATCTGCTCTTTATTTTTATGAAGTGCAGGTGTAACGATATGAGATGGCGGATCGTGATCATCCAGCTGCAGAATATATTCGCCAAGGTCTGTTTCAATCACTTCACAGCCTTCTTGCTGCAGAACATCGTTTAAACCGATTTCTTCGGTAACCATCGATTTAGCCTTCAAGATTTTCTTCGCACGCTTCTCTTTTACGATGCCTCTTACATAATCATTGGCTTCTTCAGCTGTAGCTGCAAAGCATACATGCCCCCCGCGCTTTTGCAGGTTCTCTGAAAGCTCTTGTAAATAATAGTCAAGATTGTCTAACGTATGCTGACGTATCTCTTCCCCATGAGATCGCCATTCTTCCCAGTTGCCGAGCTCCTCGGCTGCATCCAGCCTTCTCGTGCGAAGCCGCTCTTGCGCTCCAGCAACAGCTCCGCGCATGAACGTGTCTTCCATCTGCTTATTAACGTTATCCTTAAACTTCTCATTCCCAATTTTCATCGCCATGTCTGTTCCGCCCCCTTTATCTGCTGTTTAATACTTCGGCAATGTGCATCACTTTCACTGGTTTGCCGCGCCGCTGCATTCTTCCCCCGATATTCATCAAACAGCCGCCATCTGCCCCAATCAGATAGCTCGCTTTTGTTTCGGATACTGAATTCACTTTCTCATCAACCATTTGTTCAGAGATATTTCCCATCTTTACAGCAAATGTTCCGCCGAAACCACAGCAGTTCTGCGCATTCGGAAGCGGTTGCATTTCTAAGCCCTCTACATGAGACAACAGCTTCATTGGTGCGTCTTTCACACCGAGCAGCCGTGTCATATGGCAAGAAGGATGATAGGTGGCAATGCCATCTAACTTGGCACCAACATCCTCCACTTTTAATACATCTACAATAAACTGCGTCAGTTCATACGTTTTTTCTGCCAAGCGCTCTGCCCGCGGACGCCAAACCGGATCATCTTTGAATACTTGCTGGTATTCTTTAAACATCGTGGCACAAGACCCGGACGGTGTCACAATTACCTCCGCATCCTCAAACGTGGCAATCATTTTCTTCATTGCTTTTTTCGCATCTTCTACATACCCAGAATTGAAGGCAGGCTGCCCGCAGCAGACCTGTCCAGTCGGAAACGCAATCTCACAGCCCAGTCTTTCCAGTACCTCAACGGTTGCTATCCCAACGTCGGATTGAAACATATCAACAATACACGTCGCAAATAAAGTAACCTTCATGCTCTCACCCCACAGATAAGGTCATCAGATGACCTGTTCTATTGTCTGCTTTCAGCATACTACAAACGCTTACATTTTCCAAGTACTGCCTATACAAAAAAAGCCAACCCTTATCGGGCAGCTTCTCTCTATTCCATATAAGTGCGTAATACATCTTCTACATATTCCAGATGTGAAACCATGGCCTTTCGTGCTTGTTCCGGCTGCTGCAGGCGGATAGCTTGGAGGATTGCTTCGTGCTGTTTGTTTAATTCCTCTGGCGCAGTTTCTGTCCCAAACAAACAGATCTGTCTCGTTTCTTTCATCGATTCTGCTGTTAAATCTGACACATGATGCATCAAGCGAAGCAGTAATTTATTTTTGGCTGCATGCGCAATAGTCATGTGAAAGGCAAGGTCTGCTTTCTCGCCATTTTCCGGGTCGCCTTCATATTGCTTCATCTCCGTGAGCGCTTGTTCCATCTGCGCTAGATCCTCCTCTGATCTATTTCGGGCTGCTGAAGCTGCAATTCCCGTCTCCAGTATGTTACGAACCTCCATAAGCTCTGCTCGATCTTCCATACTCATAAGCAAGGCATGCTGCAGCGGGTAAACAATTTCTTCCGGCTCGAATGCCTTCACATATGTCCCTTCCCCCTGCTTCATTTCCACCAGACCCATCGCCCGAAGTGTAGCCAGCGCTTCACGAATCGCTGAACGTCCCACTTGAAAGTTCTCGGCAAGCTGTGTCACACTATCCAGCTTCTCTCCTGGCTGAAGATTACCGTCTCGTATCATCGCAAGCAGCTCATCTGCTACCTGTTCATATATCTTTTTTGGTTTGATTTGTTTGTATTTCATTGGGTTCTCACCTCCCCCTCATTATAAACGGAAATTTTCCAAAATTTCATTGCTTTTTCAAAAAATAGCATTCTATAATATAAACAGGTCATCAGATGACCTTATTTTACCATTGGTATGTAAACGCTTACTAAAGGGGATGGAGCGGAAGATGAGTTTACTTGCATTATCTTTAATCGCTGTAGTACCAATCGTAACGATATTGCTATTCTTAGTTATTTTAAACTGGCCAGCCAGTAAAGCAATGCCGGTCGCACTTGTTGTTACTGCACTAACCGCCGTTTTCGTTTGGGGAACGAAAACAAATGTTGTAGCTGCTGCTGCCTTTAATGGTCTCGTAACTGCACTGGAGGTTATCTTTATTGTATTCGGCGCTGTCCTGCTGCTGAACACAGTAAAGGAATCTGGTGCAATTCACACCATTCGCCGCGGCTTTATGACTATTTCACCCGACCGGCGTATTCAAGCTATTCTAATTGCCTGGCTGTTCGGTTCCTTCATTGAAGGTGCAGCAGGCTACGGCACAGCTGCTGCGATTGCTGCCCCGCTGCTTGTAGCTGTCGGGTTCCCAGCCATGGCTGCCGTGCTCGTTTCCTTGATCATTCAAAGCACGCCGGTTTCCTTCGGAGCAGTAGGGACACCCATCTTGATTGGCGTTAATACGGGACTGACAGATCAGCAAGCTGTTATGTCCGGTCTGCAGCAAACTAACATGGGTTATTTTGATTATTTGCTTCGTATCACTTCTGATGTGGTCCTTGTCCATGGCATCGTAGGGTCCATCATTCCGCTGTTTGTATCCGCTATGCTTACCCGCTTCTTTGGGCCGAATAAATCTTTCTTGGAAGGACTTCGAGCTTGGAAATTTGCTTTATTTGCCGGGATTGCCTTTACTATCCCTTACTACTTAATCGGCATTTTGCTAGGACCTGAATTCCCTTCCTTGCTAGGTGCACTCATTGCCCTTCTAATTGTAGTACCTGCTGCAAGGCAAGGGTGGTTTATGCCTAAAGATAAAACGTTTGATTTCCCAGACAGAAGTCAATGGGAAGCCGACTGGATTGGCAAACTAAATCAAGCTCCTGCGGAAGAAAAAGCTGCTCGCTCTATCTCTGCTTGGATGTCTTGGCTGCCTTACGTATTGATTGCAGGGATACTTGTCTTGTCCCGTTCCGTTGATTCATTTAAACAGTTGCTTGAATCTTGGAAGCTTGTCTTCCCAGATACATTTGGTTCCGGCATAACTACTACTTCTACACCGCTTTATTTACCTGGATTTCTATTTGTCATTGTTTCTATCCTAACTTTCTTCCTGCACAGGATGAAGCTGCCAGCATACAAAAGTGCTTGGGAGAATTCTTTTAAAACAGCCCTCAGCGCTGGTGCAGCACTTTTGTTCGCGGTACCTATGATTAAGATTTTCCTCAACACTTCCTTGGCAGCTGACAAAGTCAATGCTGCAACAGAAGCGCTCACCGGGCAAAATATGCCGCTAATTCTCGCAGAGTCTGTTGCCATCTTAACCGCCAGTTTCTGGCCAATTGTTGCACCGACAGTCGGCGCACTTGGTGCCTTTATCGCAGGCAGCAACACCTTCAGCAATATGATGTTTTCTTTGTTCCAATTTGGCGCTGCCGGCAATATCGGCTTGAATGTACATCAATCTGGAACAGTTGTCGCATTGCAAGCTGTTGGAGGTGCTGCCGGTAATATGATTTGTGTCCACAACATCGTTGCTGCCTCCGCTACAGTCGGGTTAGTTGGCAAGGAAGGCGCACTCATCCGGAAAGCCATTCTTCCCATGTCCTATTATGTGCTTGCCGCTGGTTTCCTCGGTATGGCCCTTATCCATGGCATCTTGAATATCTGGCTGCTTCTATACGCTGTAATTGTTATGCTGTATATCCTGCGTCTCGTCACTGCAAAGAGCGCCTTAAAAACAGCCGCTTAAAAAAAGCTTCCCACCACGGGAAGCTTTTTCACTTAATAACCAGTCCTATTAAAGCTGCAAACTGAATTGCTTGGTTCGGTGATACGATACAGCCTTTTAAGTTATCAATCGAAACAGTAAGCTGCTTAAAGCTGCTTGTGCTGAGATCTATTCCTTTTAACGATGTTTGCTCGAAGTTTGCTTCATTCAAGTCACAGGCAGCAAATTCTAGTTTTTTCATTCGGCAAGCGTAGAAATCTGCTCCTTGCAAGCCGCAGGAGGAAAATATAATTTTCTCTAATTTAGATCGTCCGAATGAAACAAGGTTTACGAGTGAATCTGTAAAGGAGACATTTCCTAAACTAGATTCCGTTAAGTCTGCACCAAGCAGCTTACAGCCGTGGAACTCCACGCGGTGAATGGAGGATTTGCTCATTTGCACATTCGAAAAATCACAATTCTCAAAACGCACATCCAGTAAATCCATTCCTGTAAAATCCGTATGGTTGAAGCGGCTGTTGCGGATGACCACCTTTGACAAACGGAGCCGATCGACTGACTCATTCTCAAAATCAGCTTGCAGTACTTGACCATTCTCTAATTCAGGTTCTTCTTCAAAGAAAATATCGTGCATTCTTTTTTCAGGTAAGTTATTTGGTAGTTTTGGTTTATCAATTTGCATAACACGTATCCTTTTTATGTGATGCTTAAAGTCTATCATAATATGTCAACGAAAAAAGCCCGCCTAATCGGCGAGCTTTTCTTTATGCTGCTTGTTGCTCTATATCTTTTTTCGGACGGTGCTGCAAGTGGGAAACCACCCAGCCGATAACACCGACTACTACTAGATAAATGATTAAATCGATCAGCTGATGACTTAGTACAGACCAGTCGCCTAGCGTAATGGCTTCTTGCAAGCTGTGCAAGGAATGCGCCATTGGCAAGTATTTACCTACAGCAGCCAACCCGGATACAGTTAGTTCACTCGGGAAGGTACCGCCGCAGGATGCCAGCTGAATAACCAGCAGGACAATGGCAAGTAATTTCCCTAAGTTACCGAATATCGTCACCAGGGCTAGAATAATTGTCATAACCGTCATAGATACTATGATACTAGACAAGAACAATAGCGGCACGCTTTGTACATCTACTTGGAATCCGAATAAGAAAATCAGATCAAGGATCACCGCCTGTACAATTGCTACGATATAAATAAGTGTCAGCTTACTGAAGAATTGTACGGTGCCTGACACTTGCATGTCCTGTCTTCTGCCAAGCGGCAGGATATTGGCTGCCATCAAACCACCCACAAACAATGCCAATGACAAGAAGTACGGTGCAATACCCACGCCATAATTCGGTACATCGGACAGTTGTTTTTCTGTCAGTTTAATTGGGTCAGCAAACATTGTAGTCAAAGCATCACTTGACTGAATATCACTTGTTTTGGCCGCAGCATCCTGCAAGCTAGCCGCAAGCTCATCCGAACCATCGGAAAGCTTATTGATACCATCGTTAAGTTTTGTTGCGCCATCGGAAAGATCACCTGTACCGGAAGCAAGCAGCGCAGCACCAGTTTGCAAGGAAACGAAACCTTTCGTGTAATCAGCAAATCCACTATTCAAATCTGCTGCCCCGCTAGCTACTTTATCCGCACCGCTAACAGCTGAGTTAAGTTTCTCGCGGAAGGTATCCACTCCATCTGTAAGTTTTTGTTCACTGCTTGCAAGTTGGTCGGCACCTTCCCCTAGCTTCTGCTGCCCGTCAGCTAATTCCGCAGAGGAATCTGCCATTTTATCAGATATCGCAGCTATTTGCTGGAATGCTTGATCATCCTCAAGTTCTGGATGTTCTTTCATATATGATGCAATCAGCTTACTCAAGTCTTCTGAACCAGATGTGAATGCTTGTTGATTTTCAGATAGCTTTTCGCTTTGTTTCTGCCAATCAGTCAAGCCAGCTGCTATTTTTTCACTATTTACAGCTAGTGAGTCAGCACCGTCATTCAGCTGCCCTAGCCCGTCTGCTAAATCGCTAGCACCTGTGTTCAAGCTGCCGATACCATCAGACAATTTACCTTGCGCACCCGCCAGCTTGTCTGCGCCATTTGCTAAATCTGCTGCACCGCTATGCACGTCGCCAATGCCGGTTTGCAAATCCTTCAGACCACTTTGCTCATCTGTAATTCCTGTATGCAAATCTCCTGCGCCATCACCTGCATCTTGCAAGCCGGCAGCTACTTCATGGAAACTTGTAAACACACTGTCAGCATATGATTTTGTAATGCTGCTCGCCAGCTTTGCTTTCATTTTTTCCATAGCAGAGGAACTGATTTGTGATGCTACAAAGTTTTTCCCTGGATTTATTTCATACGTCAGCTCCGCTTGCTGTGGCTCATCGTCCATCAAGGTTGTGACGTTTTCAGAGAAGTCATTTGGGATTGTTACTTTCATATAATACTTTCCGTCATCCAATCCTTCTTCTGCCTTGTCATTGGAGACAAAAGCAAAGTCGAGTGACTTGCTCTTTTTCAATTCTTTTATAAAGTCATCCCCAGCATGCATTTCTTCTCCATCCATGCTGGCACCTTCATCCTGGTTAACAACAGCCACAGGCAGATCTTCTATATGGCCGTACGGATCCCAGTAACCACCAAGAAACAGCGACGCATAGATAACTGGAATAATCAGTAGAAATAGAAGTGCAATTCGTCCATGCTTATGCTGCCACATCCGCTTTATATCAAATAAGCCTAGTTTTAATCCTTTCATAATTTCCTCACCTTTACCTTTGTGAAATATTGAACATCTATATAGAACATCTAAATAGCATACCGGCTATGTTATATAATGTATAATATATATATCGTTATAAATAATAGCTTTAAAGCTATCTGAAAGAAGGCCGATTATGGAACTGCTGCAACTTTACTATTTCAAAAAGGTAGCGGAGCTAGAACATATGACACATGCTGCCGAAGCACTGAATATCGCCCAGCCTTCTCTCAGCAAGGCCATCAGCAGACTGGAAGAAGATATAGGTGTAAAACTCTTTGAGCGCTTTAATCGCCAAATCAAGTTAAATAGTAATGGGAAGATGTTTCTCAAACGCGTTGATGCGGTACTGCATGAGCTGCAGGAAGCTAGAAGAGAGCTGAACGCCGCAAATGAAGAGGCCGATAACAGCCTTAAACTGTCTGTTACTATCCCAAGAGTACTGCCTGATTTAATTAGCAATTTTCTGCAGAAACAGCCTGCGGTTCACTTCAAACAATACGTGCATTCTGTCTCAACAATGACGGATAAGCTGCGCAGTGGGGATCTTGATTTCTGTATATCTTCGGTCCCCCTTGAAGGAGAAGACATTGAATGGAAGCCACTTATTACAGAAGAAATCTTGCTCATCGCTCCGCCTGGACACTGGCTTGAGACAAAGCACACTGTTGCGTTAGCGGAACTTCGAGAGGAAGCCTTTGTCAGCATGAACGAAGGCCATGGCATTCGCAGTCTGACGGATAAATATTGTCAGCTTGCTGGTTTTCAGCCGCATATTGCTTTTGAAGGCGATGAACCGGGGGTTATTGGCGATCTTGTTCGTAATGGCTTGGGTATCGCTTTTATCCCGGCTGTCTCCCTGACTGGAAGCAAAGTCGAACATCTGCCCGTCGTTCGCATAAAAGAACCTGTTTGCCAACGAACAATCGGCGTGGCGTGGTCTTCCAGAAGATTTCTCAGCCCGATTGCAAAACAGTTCCAGCATTTCCTGTCGAGTTATTTTCATGAATTAGAAGGAAAGCTGCATGCTATTACAGCATGGCGCATCGAGGATAGATCCAAGTAAATACAAGGCATTCACATTGACTTTGTTAAATACAGAAGATATTATAGACACATGGAATCTACAATAAAGAGGTTAACGTCATGAAATATTCCAAAGCTACCAACTACGCACTCCACTCTATTGCTTTTCTTGGTTTGCTTCCGTCTGGGAAGTCTGTCGGTGTGAAGCCTTTAGCTGAATTGCAGAAAGTATCACCCACTTATCTGTCAAAAGTGCTGACAACGCTTGTAAAAGCTGGGTTAATCTCATCTGCAACTGGCGTAAAAGGCGGTTACAAATTGATGAAGCAAGTCCAAGACATTTCTTTCTGGGATGTCATCCAAGCCGTAGAAGGTCAGAATCCTTTGTTCCAATGCGGCCTGGAATCGCACGCGCACGAAAACGAAAATTGTTTTATTCAAAGCGTGATGAACGATGCGGAAAGAAAAATGGAAGAACACTTGCAATCACAAACGATTGAACAGGTACTAGAAAAAATCGACCGCCGAGCTTCTGCATTTCTTCAATCCGAAGCGGGTTGATTTTTTCTTTACACCAATTAAAGACAATAACTATCCATAATATCCACGGGAGGCATGAACATGTTAGATTGTGCCATTATAGGCGGAGGTCCAGCTGGATTAAATGCTGCACTTGTTTTAGGGAGAGCCAGAAGAAATATTGTGTTATTTGATCATGGCAAGCCGAGAAATGCTGTGACGCACGAATCACATGGTTTTATTACGAGAGATGGAGTTTCTCCAAGTGAGTTTCGCAGCTTGGCACACAATGACTTGCGTAAGTACCCTTCTATTACCATTCATAATATGGAGGTTGTGTCGATTGAAAAAAACAGTGAATCCGCATATCAGCTCCAAACACAGTGCGGTGACACATTTTCCGCCAAAAAAGTCATCCTCGCAACAGGACTAAAGGAGAATTTACCGAATGTACCAGGCATTTACGATATGTATGGGAAGAGTCTGTTCAGCTGTCCTTATTGCGATGGCTGGGAACTACGTGATCAACCGTTGGTGTTAATCGCAGAACACAAACATAGCACACACATGGCAAAGATAATCTCGCAATGGAGTAAGGATTTAATTGTTTGTACAAATGGGCTGGCCATTATTCCCGATGAAGAAAAAGCAATGCTTCAAAAACATGACATTCGCGTCGTAGAAGAAAAGATAGCTAAACTGGCGGGATCTGTTGGGATATTAAAAAAGGTTATCTTGGAAAACGGAAAAGAATTGGAGCGCACTGGAGGATTTGTAATAACAGAACTCTCACAGCCGCATAATTTCGCCTCTTCGCTTGGTTATGATACGGACGATAAAGGCGGAATTAAAATCGATAATTTAGGCAGAACTTCTATTCCTGGTGTTTATGCTGCAGGCGATTCTACTATTGCGGGCCCTTCTCAGCTCATCCTCGCTGCGGCAAACGGATCCCTCGCCGCAGTAGGAGTGAACAGTGATTTAACGATGGAAGCATTCAGCTAGAATACTAGCTGAATACTCTTTGCCATAGGAGTTTATATTGTCCCATCTCCCTTTATTTCGATACAATTAATGATAAATAGACAGGGAGGCGTTTCAACAATGGCAAAGCGTTATTTCATCCCGGAAGATTTGCTCGATCACCATTGGCTATCCGGTTTAACTGTTCATTCTGACAGTACAATCGCCTATGTGGATCGCAGTATCGATAGAGAAACAAACAGCTATCACACAGCTATCAAAACAATCAGCAATTCCATCAGCGAAACAATACCTGGTGAAGGCTTTGATTCACTACCATCTTGGTCACCTGAAGGCAGCCTCACCTTCCTGCGCGGAAAAGAGAAAAAAGCCATCTGGATGCTGGATGTGCAGGGAAACGCGGCACAGTTAGTTGATTACCCGGCATCCATTCTATCCTATCAGTGGTCACCCGATGGTTCACATTTGTTATTTACTGCATCTATTCATGCCGATCATAAGAAGCAGCTGAACACCGACCAGCGTGGACATGTGTATGAACAAGTCTATTTTAAACAAGAAGGCACAGGTTCTTACTCTGGTGCTTACAACCATCTATTTTTGTTCCGTTTGGCAGATAACAGCATCGTCAGGAAAAGCAGATACAAGATGTTTATACCGTTGCAATTCAAGATCGTACTATTACAAAACAGTCAGATTCGAGCTTGTCGATTAAAAAGTTCACTTACAATGCTGACGAACAAACCTTTATGCTCATTGCAAATGATCAAGCATTCGGAAGCGGTACTCTGATCGGCTTTACCGTCTCGGAACAAATGGTATTCCAGTATTACATCATACAGAAGATATTCATGTAGGAAGTGCTTCTCTCAACGACGCAAAGTTTTCAGATGATTATACAGCTCCGCTTGTTCACCCTGTCAGCAAGGCCATTTATACACTTGTTACCAAACTGGGCCAAGTACATATCTACCGCTTTGCTGGGGATGCGCCGCTTCAAGTGACACCAGGAGAGAAAGATATTTATGACGCAGTAATAAGTGCAGATGGACGTTATCTTATTTATGCAGCGCTCACACCGACCAGCCTTAGTGAGATTTATCGACTGGACTTGGAAACGATGACAGAAGAACAGCTTACAAATTGCCATACCGCATTTCATGAAACTACATGGCAAAGCATCCCAGAAGAATTTTGGTTCACCTCCTTTGATGGCACTAAGCTGCAGGGATGGATAATGCCGCCAGCTGAGATCACGCTTGGAAAAGTCCCGCTCATTCTGCAAATTCATGGCGGACCGCACTCTGCTTACACCAATATGTACAGTTATGAAATGCAATCTCTCACTGCACAAGGTTATGCAGTACTTTTCCTTAATCCAAGAGGCAGTGTCGGCTATGGCCAATCCGTAACGCAAGCTTGCCGCGGCGACTTCGGAAATGGCGATTACCGCGATATCATGACTGGACTTGCGCATGCCCTTAACACTTATCCATTCGCAGATTCATCCCGTCTCGGTGCTACAGGCGGAAGTTACGGCGGACTAATGACCAATTGGATTATCGGTCAAACAAATAAATTCAAAGCCGCTGTATCACAGCGCTGTATCTCTAACTGGGTCTCCTTTTACAACACAAGTGATATCGGCATTGCATACACAGAAGGAATGGTTGGCGGCAACATCTGGGAGAACACTGACAGACTATGGGAGCGCTCTCCCATCGCACACGTACAAGACGTGGAAACACCGCTGCTCCTCATCCACGGAGTAGCAGACTTACGCTGCCCTGTCAGCCAAGCAGATGAGCTCTACACCGCATTGAAGCGCTGGAACAAAACAACAAAACTAATCCATTATCCAGCATCTAATCACACCTTGCTGAAAAGCGGCAAGCCTTCTTACAGAGTTGATCTGCTGGAACAGGTCACTTCATGGATGAAACAATACGTTTGAAGACCTCAGCACGTGATAGATAGCTATGGCTTACCTTTATAAAGATCGAAAACATCACGTCTGTTAAAATGTTTGTGCCTATGATCTTCTGTTCATATAAAACTAGCTTTTACGTTTATGTCCCCCACGCAAGGGGTTAAACGGTGCTTAAACCGCATAAAAAAAGCTGACCATCCGGTCAGCTTTTTCTTATTGTTTCGTTAGCGTAATTGGATCATCATCAGCATCCTCAGGATTGGTTAATCTAATTACATCCTTGCTTTTTTGCTCAAATCCCAGAGATGCGCCTTCTCCTTGGTAGGTAAGTGTAAGTTCATTTCCTTCATCATTAATGCTGTATTCCATATTCATTTCATCATCATAATTATCTATCACAGTTGCTGTTCCATCATCAAAAAACATAAAAGTGATAGCGTCACCATATGGATCTTCACCTTTCCATGTTCCTTCAATATTCGGTTTTCCACATGCTGCTAAAACGATGACGATTAAAAGAAGCATGCCCATTAAAGTTCTCTTCATTGCAATCTCTCCAATAACTAATTATGTAATAATTTCACACTTTTACTATGTTAAGGTTTATCAATATTTACCGCAAGCCTTTTTCCTTAGATCCTCAATTAATAAAGGGGGTATATTTGACTAACATCTGCACTAGTGGTTTCCCCAAGAGAAAACAAATTGCCTATTTTTTATGTATGTGCAACCGAACCAAGTTAATAAACTTCCAAGCGATATAAACTTACACCTTTACCAACACGCCGGTAAGTATGGATGAACTATTTGCTGAGGTTTTGAGGCAAAGCTGAGGTAAAGCTGAAGAGATTAGATGAAGCGGTGGTTGTACCTGACTAAAGAAAACCAGGTTCACATAAAAGAACCTGGTTTCTTCGGTACCAAAATGAACCAAAGCCGTTTTTATAAAGCTTGCTGTGCTGCTCATTAGTAATCTTTCAAATGGACGGTGAGTTCCTTCTTGCTATACTTTTGATGATAGCAAGGTTGTGAATATGCGTCATATGTTTTCATCCGTTAAAAAATAACCTTCCTGAAGTTCTCCGACGCTCAACTTATGACTCAATCATGCACCTCCACTAAAAACAGCCTTTCCTTAAACCCGCCTCGTTCCAGCTTCTTCTGCTGGCGCACTTGCTCTACCTCTTCATGCGTAATACCCTGGTTCTCCAGCATCATATATACTACTTCTACTAAATCTGCCGCTTCTTCTACTATTTCTGTTTTTTCTTCTGCAGTTCGTAGTTCATTTGCTTCCTCGAGAAGTTTTAATTTCAGTTCTTCTGTGTAACTTGCCTGATCAAGTATTTTCACCTTGGGAACCTTGCCAGCTTGTTCTATGATCTGAGGGATATGATCACGGACTAATTTGTTATAGATAGGCATGAGCTGAGACCTCCTATTTAAGGTTGTTTATCTGGTTTGCACGACTTCTTTTCTCTATTATAACTATACTTTAAAGCTAGCAAATATCAAAAAGCCAGAAAGGAGAACTCCCTCTCTAGCTTATTTTGTCAGCTCTGTTGAATCAGTTTTAAAAATACCTCAATTGCATCGCCAAACACATCTTCATCTATATCAAATTTCGGATGATGGTGCGGATATTGACTTTTCTCTCCTTGCATACCGACCTTGATGAATACCCCCGGGATTTTCTGTAAGTAATAAGAAAAATCTTCCGATCCCATTACCGGCTCGAGCTCTTCGTATCGTTCTGCACCAAATGTATCTTGCAGTACTTTTTCTGCAAATGCTGCTTCTTGTTCGTCATTGATGAGCGGTGGTGTACCAACGATGAAGTCAACTTCTGCTGTGGCGCCGAATGATTCACAGATGCCTTTCGTCAGCTTGGTAATCTGCTCTTGGATTGTTTGCACCGCTTCTGTAGAAAAGGAGCGCATCGTCCCGATGATTTTAGCTGAGTCCGGGATCACGTTGTATGTGTTGCCTGCTTCTATTTTTCCGACAGAGATGACGCTCGCTCCCATTGGATTGAGCTTACGGCTGATGATGCTTTGCAAAGCTTGGATAACATGTGTTGCAATATAGATTGGGTCTATCGTCAAATGCGGTGTTGACGCATGGCCGCCGGAACCTTGAATTTTAATCTCAAAGTCGTCTACAGAAGCCATCATCGCACCAGGACGCGTACCAAATTGACCTTTCGCCAAACCGGCATCAACATGGATACCATAGATACTGTCCACACCTTCCAGTACACCTTCTCCAATCAGTTTATCGGCCCCGCTTGGGGAAGCCTCTTCAGAAGATTGGAACAGCAATACAATATTATGCTCTACTTTCTCGCGATGCAGCGTAATCCACTCTGCTACTGCCAGCAGAATAGCTGTATGTCCATCATGGCCGCACATATGAGAAATACCATGATGTTTAGAAATATAAGGTTTGCCGCCTTCCTCGACAATCGGGAGGGCATCCATATCCGCACGAAGCGCAATAGTTTTATCTCCCTTTGTGCCTTTTACGTATCCAACCACGCTTGGCGGCTGATAATCCAGTATCTCAATGCCAAGCTTTTCAAGTCTAGCTTGGACATACTCTCCTGTCTCATATTCTTCTCCAGAAAGCTCTGGATATTGGTGAAAATGACGGCGATCCTGAATCGCCTGTTCGATTAATCTTTCAGATACCATAACAATTGACTCCTTCTATTAAAACGGTCCGTATTGGATTGCTTGTGCCACAATCAAAGCGATAAGAGCAATACCTATTTGAATAAAGAAAAACGGTAAAAACCACTTCACCCATCTGCCATAACCAATGCCGGCAATCGCCAGCAGTGCAATGATATTACCAGTTGGCAAGATCATATTTGAGATTCCATCACCAAATTGATAAGCCAATACTGCTGTTTGTCTTGTTACGCCGATCATATCAGATAACGGCGCCATTAAAGGCATGGTGAGTGCTGCTTGTCCGCTTCCAGATGGTACAAAGAAATTGATTCCCATCTGCAAAAACAGCATGCCTGCAGCAGATAAAGCGGCCGGAATTGTTCCCAGTGCATTGGCAGCATGATACAAGAATGTATCCATCATACCGGATGTATTGAAGATAACGAGAATTGCCTGTGCAAATCCAATGATTAAGGCTCCGCCAAGCAGATCCTTCGCACCGAGAATAAAGTTATCTGCAATACCTGAAGGTGAAATACCTCCAAGAATACCCATGAACACGCCGAACAATAGGAACAACCCAGCAATTTCGGTAATATACCAGCCATATTTCAACACGCCGATAATCAATACTACATAGTTGACCAAGAATGCTGCTAACACGAGTTTATGACGAGTAGTCATTTTGCTAGTATTTTTTAATGCAGAAGCATTTGCTTTTCTCCCGAATTTCCCGTATACACCAAGTTCCGGATTCTTTTTCACCTTCCTAGCATGACGCATCACATAAAATACGGCTGCCAGATATAAGATGACAAAAATAACAATTCGAAAGCCGATGCCCGAGAATGTTGGCAATTCCGAAATACCTTGAGCAATTCCGACTGTAAATGGATTCATGACAGCAGCTGTAAAGCCAACGCCAGCTCCAAGTACAACAATTGCAAACCCTGTTAATGCATCAAATCCCAGTGCAATTGTCATCGGTGCCAGAATGGCAACATACACAATTGTTTCATCTGACATCCCCATTAAAGCTCCTGCCGCTGCAAAGAACAGCATCAAAACAGGAATCAAAAGCATCTCTTTCTTCGCCATTTTTCTGGAGAGCATATGAATGAAAGCATCTAAAGCTCCTGTTGCGGTAAAAATACCAAACGCACCGCCAACAATAAGGACGAAAAAGATAATATTCGCACCGTTTACCATACCGGCATGAATACTATTGAATATCCCCAGCAAACCAACATTCTCTCCATCGATATAATGGAATGTTTCCGGCAGGATAACACTGCGGCCATCCTGATCCACACGGTCGTAAGCTCCGCCTGGTATGATATAAGTTAATAATGCAGATACAATGATGAATGCAAAAATCATCACGTAGACATTAAATTGTTTTGGTTTCTTTTTTTGAGCAGGCTGCTGCTGCAATTCTTGTAAACTGTTCATCTGGTTGTACTCCCTTGTTAGAATGAATCATGTTTGTATATTGTTTAATAAATATACAACTACACTCATAATAATACAACCTTATATTCATATTCTTTTGGATTAATTACGTGAACACATACGAAAAAGCTAGAATCCTAAGATTCTAGCTTTCCTTTCAGCTGCGGAAGAAATCAACTAATGGCTGATAGTCTTTACGCAGATCTACTTCATTTGGTTCTTCCTGCATTAATTTGTCTGCTAACTGTTCTAGCAGCTCTACATCTTTTGAATCTGTATATTCAACAAATCGAATGGAACTTAGCCAGTCTTGATAAGAGTGCTTCGCTTTTCCGTAGCTGTTGCCGAAGACCAAGCAAGGAGTTTTTGTGAGAATAGAGAAAATCATGGCATGCAGGCGATCCGTGACAATCAGCTTCTTAGAACTAATAAGATCCAGCATTTCAAGGAAATGCTTTTCACGATCTGCGTAATCAATTGTTGGCACGACTTTCTCATCTAAAACGGTATCTGCGCGATCTACAGAGCCGTATTTCTTCGTCCACTCCATTAACTCGGCAACAAAGTCTTCCTCCATCACCTTTTCTTTATCCGCTCGAAGGAAGAACATAACGCCTTCGCGTTCTTTTTGACGAGGTACATAATCGAGAGACATAACCATATCCGGTGTATAAATCACATTTGAATCAAATGTCTGTCTGACAATATCGAGCGTTTGATTCTCTCTGGCCGCAATCGTCAGATTTTTATTTTGATGATACGCATCCTGCGTTTTCTTCTTCTCCTGCTCGCCATGCTCGTTATTCTCGAAGAATACAGACTGCGGCATGGAAATGGATTTATAATCCTTGAATGCAGCGAAGACTTTGCGGCGATCTTCTTCTATATCCAAGTACAGACTTCCAAGATTCCCTCCGCCAGTAAACATCACAATATCATCTTCATGAATGATCTTCTTAACAAATTCAATTCCCTCATCTGTCGCATAGTCCATGATTTCAATGTATTCATAATAAGGGAAACGGCTTGTGATGAACTGTTCAATGCTGTATGCAATTGCTTGGTCTCCTATATTTGTATAGCTTGGTGAACCGAACAAGAATATCTTGCGTTTATCATTTGTGAATGCCTCTGGGGAAACATTCGGCCCGATGCCTTTGGTCAAATTATTTATATCAATTGGTTGTATAGTCATAACTTATACCCTCCTAGCAACTTCTTTTGTTATTACTCCATTCCCCAAATCAAAAGATTTTATGCCAAATAGGAGTTTCAATTTTTACCATTGTATATGTAAAAGGTTATGTTGTTTTCTCTTTCTCTTCCGATTTCGATGTATTTGTATAAATAAAGTACCCCACCTTGGTCGGGTGGTCCAATACCTGCTGATTGGCGTCGTATTTCATTAAGCTGCGGAATACAAGCCAATCTCCTATACCGCCAGCTGTTAAGATGACCGAAACAGTGAGCAGCATGCCATTCCCAATTATATAGGCTATCAGAAGCGGAATTAGTCCTGTCAGCATTACCGGCAGCAGCAGCGCGATACGATACGCGCGCAATTTAATCGGTACTTGGCAGTGTGCATAAGCAACCCCTTGCTTCCACAGAATACCGTATTTCACCTCGTTCAGCCGGACCTTACCAAAACAGATGAATCCGATACCGTGCAGAAACTCATGCAGGATAATCCCCAGGCCAGTAAGCAGCAAGAATACAGTACATCCAGTTAACGTTATATAAATCTCCATTCCATGAATCATAAAATAAACAAAACTGGCTGCTGCCATCAATCCAAACGTCAGGTATGCTGCTTGTTTCTGGAGTTTGTGCATATCGAATAATATTTCTTGCTTGTGCATACATATCACCTCTTCTTTCTATTACATACAGTTCCTTTTATTCCATTTATATTTATAGTCTCGTTTTGAAATCAGGGCTGACTGGAGATGCTGTTAGATGAAAGGAGCTGCATGATGCCAGATTATATACACGATAATATAATTGTCCTTGTCCGGATAGCCACTATTATTCCGTTAATGCTTTTCGTGACCTTGTATATGGGAAAACGCGCAATTGGAGAAATGCCTGTATTTGATTTCCTGATTGTCGTTATATTAGGCGCGGTTGTCGGTGCTGATATTGCAGATCCTGCGATTCACCATCTGCCTACAGCGGTAGCTATAGCAGCCATTGGTATTTTCCAAAAGGCGATTGGCAAGTGGAAGATCTCCAATCGCACAGTCGGACGATTGCTCACCTTTAACCCTACGGTTGTAATAGAAGATGGGGTTTTTATTTATGAAAATATGAAGAAAATCCAATACTCTATTGATAACGTTTTATTCATGCTCCGCCAAAAAGATGTCTTCGATATTAGCGACGTGCAGCTCGCCATTGTCGAGCCGAATGGGACCATCAGTGTCCTAAAAGTCTCCAATGAGAAGCAGCGCAACCCAATAATGACGTATTCTGCTATTGTAGAAGGAAAGATTGAACAAGAAGTCCTCGATTACCTTCAATTGGATGAGATTTGGCTTCGCACCCAGCTGGCAGACAGAGGAATCATCGGATTGAACCAAGTTTTTTATGCATCCATTTCTTCTGACCTGGAAGTGCATGTAAGCCTGAAGGAGCACACCCGGAGAATTCCACCTGTAAAGCATTAAATTACACAAAAGATAAGCGATTTCCTCCTCTTATTTCTCAAGCACATAAAAATGAGCATTACCCTGTCAAGGTAGTGCTCTCCCTTACATATTATGCTTCTGCAATTTTCATCTTCGGTTTCTTTTGTTTTACTGCATCTTTCTTCTTTTTCATTGTCCAGCCTGTTATACCATACATTAAGGTGAACATTGGTGTTATGAAAGCGAGGAAACAGAATGGCAAGTATGTGACTGTTGTGATACCAAGTGCACCAGCAGCGTAAATTCCTCCGCCAGTCCAAGGTACTAATGGTGAACTAAGCGTTCCGGTATCTTCCAGTATACGTGACAAGTTTTCCGGCTCCAAATCCAGTCGTTCGAATATCGGACGCATTAGCGTTCCGCCCATTACAGTAGAGAAATACACGGTACCACCCAAAATGAGCGTCAAATAACTTACCGCTAGTGTTACAACTGTCAGAACACCAGTATGTTTAATCTTAGAAGCAAATGATGCAATCAATGCTTCCAGTACACCAGCATCTGCTAACAGACCACCTAATCCAAGTGCGAATAGGAAGAGTGCAATCAATTCCAGCATACTGGTCAATCCGCCGCGCATCAGAAGCGTATCGACAACTGGAATGCCTGATTCTACCGCATACCCGCTATAAAACGTTGTAAGTGTCTCAGCAAAACCAAATCCTTGATAGAAGACTGCAATCAAACCGCCAACTGCTGCCCCAGCAAAGATAGATGGAATAGCTGGCTTTTTCATTATTAGCAAAGTAATTAGCACGACAATCGGAAGCAATGGCACGAGACCTAAGTGGAAGTGCTCAGCCAAATAAGCTGTCAGCTGATTAACACTCGCTGAGTCCGCTCCTGCTCCGTTATAACGCAAGCCGATAAACAAGAAGATACCAGCTGTAATGAGGTAAGATGGTACAGTCGTCCATAGCAAGTGCTTGATATGCTTGAATAAATCCCCGCCTGTTACAGCAGGAGCTAAATTTGTTGTATCAGATAAAGGAGACATTTTATCACCGAAGAAAGCTCCGCTGACAATTGCTCCGCCTGTCAGTCCTACCGGAATACCAAGCGCCGCACCGACACCCATCATCGCAACACCCGCTGTACCTACCGTTCCCCAGCTAGTACCTGTAGAGACAGAGACAAGCGAACAGAACAATAGTGTTGTTACTAAGAAAAACTGCGGTGTAATTGCCTGTACACCGTAATAGATCAATGTTGGCACAGTCCCGGAGGCGATCCATGCACCGATTAAAATGCCGACGGTCAAAAGAATAACACCGGGCATCAATGCTCTTCCCATTGCTTTTGCCATGGATTTTTCGATTTGTTTATACGTAAATCCAAGTTTTAGCATGTATGGGATAATGACCAGCATGCTGATGAACATCAGTATTTGAATCGGTGCATCAAAAGCCAAAATTCCTGCGGATACTACTGCTACAACAGATAAAATCATCATCATTGCGTACAGAAACGACGGTTTTCTAATATCGGTTTCCAACAAACCACTCCCTTGAGATTGTGTTTTTTTTTTACTGAACGAGCTTATTTTCTAAGCACAACTATGCTCATATTCCCGCTCAGTCATTTCTCAAACTTACTCTTAAAATGTTACAGGACTTTGATTTTAATGGAAAATGCCATAATACTGGTATAAACGGGATTATGTTGACTAATCCCTCCAGGTTGTTATGTAATCTATGTCATTCTTAGATATTCGCCGTTATAGTACACTATCATCCCTATAGGAGGCATGTTCACCTTTTTTGGAAATGAAAAATGCCCTGGAGCGGCTGCTGCAGGGCACTTTCTTATATAGAACAGTTATCATCTTTGCATACACCGGTATCAGCGGATCCAAAGTTTTGGAATTTTGGCTGTTCGTTCTCTTCTTTCCATACTTGATTAATCGCACCAATAAATGTTTCCATCGGCTGCGCACCAGAGATGGTGTATTTGTCATTAAAGATGAAGAAAGGTACACCAGATATCCCATATTGCTGCGCCAATCTTTCATCTGCTCGTACTTCGTCTAAGTGACGTGACTCATTGTCGAGCACTTCCGCAGCAGCATCTCGGTCTAATCCAGAAGCTTCCGCGATAGCAAGAAGCGTTTCTTTCTCACTAAGATTCTTCGATTCCGTAAAATACGCATAAAGCAAATTATCTGTAATGTCTTTTTCTTTCCCTTGTGTTTCGGCAAACTTTGCCAAGCGGTGGGCTTGGAGTGTATTCGTTGGCTTCATTTCTTCAAAATTAAATGTTAGGCCCACCTCGGCAGCATGCTCTCCAATTTGTTCATTGTTCCTTTTAGCCTGTTCAATTGTCATGCCGTATTTCTCCGCGAGCGCCTCATGAATGCTCTTTCCATTGTAGACACCAGCATTCGGATCCAGCTCAAAGGCTTTAAATACTACTTCCACTTGACCTTTATGCTCGAATTTATCCAGCGCAAGCTCAAGTTTTTGTTTCCCTATATAACAAAAAGGACAGACAAAATCTGACCATACTTCTATTTTCATTCGGACACCCCTTTTCACAATAAAATAATCTTAGCATAGCGGTAAAACTACACAAAAATAATTGCTCACGTTTTTATCTTTACGAACACTGGTAAAACTGGGTATGATTACAGAAAACAGTTTAATTGAAGGAGTAACGCAGATGCTTCACCCTAGTTATAAACAACTTCCGTTCGTCTTCATCTTTAGTTATATGCTTGTCTATTATACGTGGATTACATTATTCCAGCATCATGATGTGTGGCTGACGTGGGGTGGCAACCTGCTTTGCCTAATCGCCTGCTTTGTTGCGGCTTTCTGGCTGCAGAAAACTGCACTATCAGAAACCGATAAAACGTTGCGGTTGTTTTGGCTGCTTCTAACAGCAGCTATGTATTGTGCCTTTCTAGCAGAGTTTGTATGGATGATTATCGAGAATATATTAGGAAAAGCAATTCCCGTTCCTGGTTTGCCAGATATTTTCTATATACTTCAATATCTGTTATATTTAGCTGCTTTTTTTTATAAAATTATGATTGATAGAAAGAATAACCATTCTACATCTTTCTTGTTTGACGTATTAATCATTTTAACTGTGGCCTCAACCTTTAGTTGGCACTTTTTAATTGTGCCTATGCTTACAACTGGTGATGTATCTTCTTTGGCTCTCGGTGTTTCTCTTATTTATCCTGTAGGAGATTTGGCTCTTTTGTTTGGTGCGTTTGTTTTGTTTTACAGCCCTCAGCAAATCGGATCCAGACATGTAATAACTATCATCTTTGTTGGGTTACAGATTCAAGTTATTAGTGACACTCTTTACTTATATCTCGTTTCCAATGATAGTTATTATTCCGGAAACTGGATTGATCCATTGATTATGCTAGCCAACTTGCTTATTGGCTATGCAGGTCTTCTGCACAGACAAAACACGCTTCAACACCATTCTAAAACTGAAAATTATATTACACAGAAAAATTGGTCGCACTTATTATATCCTTATATAAGTGTTACAATCCTTTTTGCTTTTATGATGCAGCATTCTTCTAAATTCGACGCTATCACAGTTGGATCTGGGCTCTCTATCTTATTAGTAATTAGCCGCCAGCTTATCATTATTAGAGAAAACCAGAAACTCGTTCAAGAGATATCCGTAAAAGCGGAAGCAATTGAAACGAATGAACAACGGTACAAGTCCTTATTTAAACATCATCCTGATTCTGTTTTTTCGCTTGATTTAAATGGCCGTATTGAGGATACGAATGAAGCCGGGGTAGATTTACTAGGATATTCTCAGGAGGAATTGATTGGGGCAACAAGCGATACATTTGCAGAACCTGCACATAAAACGACAGTTAGAAAACATATTGCACAGATGAAGGAAGGCGTACCATTATCCTATGAATTTGGGGTGCACAGTAAATCGGGCAGTTACCATTACATCAGTATGACCAATATCCCCATCCTGGTCAGAAACAAACTTGTCGGTATATTCGGAATCGGTAAAGATATTACCCTCAATAAGCAAAATGAAGAAAAGATACATTATCTTGCCTACCATGACCCCTTAACCGGGCTGGCAAATCGCTCTCTTTTCGAAGCATCATTAAAAAAAGCAATTACAGATCAAGCCCAGTCTTTCGCACTCATGTTTTTGGATTTGGATGATTTCAAAAAAGTGAACGATACAGCAGGACATAGGATTGGAGACAAGCTGCTCATGTCCGTTGCAGACAGATTAAAAGCATGCGTCCGGGAAAGTGACATCGTTGCCCGTAATGGCGGTGATGAATTCACTATTTTGCTGCAGCCGCTAAAATCACCGGAAGAAGCGGACAACATGGCAGCGGATATATTAGCAGCACTTCGAGAGAAACACATCGTGGACGGACATATTCTCTATAACATGCCAAGTATTGGCGTAGCGATACATCCGCAAGACGGTTTGACGATAAGTGAGTTAATGAACAGTGCAGATCAGGCGATGTATGAAGTGAAGCTAAACGGTAAAGGCAGCTATAAATTTTATAACAGTTAATCAGCCTGTATCAAAGGATACAGGTCTTTTTTCGTCTTACATCATTACTTGTACGGGGAGTCACCGTATTGAAGCACAACTTTATCCTCTTGTTAGAAAAAGGGGTATTTCTTATACTAATCCCCTAAGGTGAAATTGCTAGCGACTGGAGGAAGTATAATGACTACGATACAAAAGCAGGCTGTTCCAAATCAAAAACAAGCCTATTTATTACACGATAGCAATGGGGAACGTCACATAATTAACAAACAAGTTATTAAAATTCTCGCTGACGCCAAAAGTACGGGAAACCTTTTCGGACTGGTGCAGATTACAGGCAGTAAGGGCGAAGGATCACCTCTCCACCTGCATAACACGCAGCATGAGGCAATATATGTAACGGATGGATTACTCGAACTAACAATTAATAACAAAAAGCATATGCTTGCTTCAGGTGATTATGCCCATCTCCCTGCAGGCACAGTACACCAGTATGTTCTATTAAGAAATCGAACTAAGTTCTACTCCTTCACCACCGGAGGGCTTAATGCAGACCTATATCGTGAACTTGGGGAAACACATGCTTACATGGAACCTTTAATTGGAACTGCTGCTCCTACTATTACAGAGCAGGAATTAGACAAGCTAGATAATTTTGATATCCGTATTGTCAACGAAACTTCACAAGGACCGCAAGCTATTCTGCTGCAAGAGCCCGGAGGCTTGCCGGATACCACTACTCCTTATGTAATCGAAGCCGGCGCTGGAGAAGGTATGCTAGCTGCTGATCAGCTGTTCACATTTCTTGCGACACAAGCAACTACTGACGAACAGTTTCTTGCTCTGACAACAGAAGGGTACGCTGGCGAGGCCATTCCTCCGCATTACCACGAAAAGCACACCGAATGCTTTCTCTGTCTCGAAGGGCGGATGACAATGTGGGCAGGCGATGAAGAATTTCATTTGGAGAAGGGCGACTTTCTTCACGTCCCAGCTAACACAGAGCATTCTTTCAAGCTGGACAGTCCTTACACAAAGTTCATCGGATTTCTTGCGTCTGGTTTATTTGAGCAATTCTTCCGCCTTCTTGGAGAACCATACGAATATAGTGAACTGCCTAAACAGCCCAGTGCGTTCTCATTTCAGCGTGTGTTGGAAAACATCAGTGAACTGGATCTAAAATTTCCTCAGAGATAACAAAATGCTGTCCGCGATGGACAGCATTTTTCATTATTCCACACCCTCATGCACCCATATTCGCATCTCACCAAGTCCTCGATTGCCCCAAGCAAAATACGGAATAGCTCGGATAGTTCTTGGCGTTGTCTTAGGTACATCCGTCTGATAAAGGTTCTCCGTCCCCGTAATACGAAGCGCTTCTGCTTCTAGTGTAACAACGCCGTTCAGGAAGTCTCTGTCGTATATTGTCTGGAAAGCAGCTTGGCGCGGGAGACGAATGCCAGCCAGATTTGCTCCATTGTCTGTTTCTTCTAAACAATACACAACCGGACCGCGCTGCAGTGCCACCTGCCCTTGATTCATCCCTGCTTTTGGATTGCTATAAACTCGTTCTACAGGCATCGGAAACAGCAATTCAATCTGATCCCCTGCTTTCCATGCTCGATTCAACACCAGGTATCCATTTTGCAAGTCATTGACATAAATCGCTTCATCATTCACAGAAGCAGCTGCTTCGCGGCTCCACTCTGGAATACGAAACGCCAGATTAAAGACTCCTTCTGTTTCTACAGTAATGGTTATCTTGCCATCCCACGGATACTGATGTGTCTGCGTCAGCTTTACCGGCACTTTCCCAATGTTTGCTTTTACACTTCCTGCCATATACAGATGGGTATAAAGTGTGTCCCCGGTCGTTGTGTAAGCATAATCTTCAATAGATGCAATCATTCGTGCTAAATTCGGCGGACAGCAAGCGCATGCATACCATTTCTGTCGCTCTTGCTTTACATGCTCCTGATCTTTACGCCCTGCCTGATACATATTTACTTCCAATGGATTCACGTAGAAAAAGCGCTTCCCGTCCAAGTCCATGCCGCTGATGGTTCCATTATATATCGCTCGCTCCAGTACATCGGCATACTTGCGGTCTGGCGAAAGCTCCAGCATTTTCTTCGCCCAGAAAACAAGACCAATCGATGCGCATGTTTCGCAGTACATGCTGTCATTAGGCAGATCATATGCATTTGTAAATGCTTCTCCATTCACAGCCGATCCAAGTCCAGCCGTAATGTACAGCTTCCGCCTTGTAACATCCTCCCACAGCTTGTCACAGATTTTCTGCAGCTGTTTATCCTCTGTTCGTTGGGCTAAATCAGCCATTGCTGTATATAAATACATCGCCCGCACAACATGACCGACAGCTTCTTCCTGTTCCCGGACCGGC
The DNA here is from genome assembly GCF_900215625.1 of Terribacillus aidingensis. GTDB lineage: Bacteria > Bacillota > Bacilli > Bacillales > Amphibacillaceae > Terribacillus > Terribacillus aidingensis. Next base: position 340,134 of record NZ_OBEK01000001.1, on the reverse strand, counting down.
TTATGCGCCTGCATATAGGCATACCCCAGACCGAAATTCGTATGTTCATCATTCCATGTTTTGGGCCGATTTAACGTTTGCCGCTTTTCCTTTTCGATATCAAAGTAATGCGGCTGCTGTCCTCTCTGCTCAATAAAGTAAACTGCTAAATCAAGATGCTCCTGCTTACCCGTAACATCATATAGCCGAAGCAGCGCCAGCTCCAATTCTGGATGCCCTGGATAGCCTTGCAGCTTGTTGTCTTCATTTCCGAATACTTGCTGAATGAGCTGCACGTTCTTTTCCATCACATCTAAAAAGGCACGCTTGCCAGTTGTTTGATAATAAGCAACGGCTGCCTCAATCAAGTGACCCGCGCAATACAACTCATGGTTATCACGCAAGTTAGACCACCGGTAATCTGGTTCGACAAGCATATAATACGTATTCAGATAACCATCTTCAGCCTGCGCTCTTCCCAGTAAAGCAATTACATCATCGGCTGTCTTCTCCAGCTCTGCATCCGGAAAGCTTCGCAAGCTGTACGCAACTGTCTCCAGCCATTTCGCTACATCACTATCCTGAAATACCGCTCCAAAAAATTCTCCTTCTGCCTCTCCAGCCGCAATCCGGAAATTCTCGATTGCATGACTCGGAACAGTATCCGGCAATGCATCATTCAATGCTTTCCATTGATACGGAATGACCTGCTCGGCCACGATTCGCTTATACGTTTGCCAAAAAACATCTGTCACCGTTACGTTGTTCGACTTTTCCACACCTGCCTGTATCGGTTCACTCAAGATTGGCATCCCCCTTCAAAATCACTCATCACTATTATTTAAGCGTTTTCAAAAGTTAGCTTATCATCTAAAATAAAAGCTATATACTACAGAATTCAACCTGTATTTTCACTATTTCAACCAAAAGGTGGCGCTGTTATGAAAAGTACTTCCTTCTTATCTATGCTTACGCCTCCCCTTCCTTATTTTTTAGAAGGAAATCTGACTATTTTCCGCAAAGGACAACGGCATCCCGCTCGGAAACAGCTCGGTTTCTTTGATGTGCTAGTCATAAAAGAAGGCACGCTATATATTGGAGAAGAGACAGCGTGCTGGCAGATAGGCGCCGGGGAAGCACTCATCCTGGAGCCAGCAAAGTTTCATTACCCTACTGCTGCATGTGAAGAAGATACCACGTTTTATTGGCTGCACATGCAAACTCCTGCCACATGGCGGGAACAAGAATTGTGTGAACCAATCCATACAGATCAGCATAATTCATCGCTTCAGTATCACACGAGCAATACGACCATTCATTTACCAAAACAGCAGCATATTTCCCATCCAAAAGAACTGTATCAAACCATTCAGCGCTTGTTACAATCAACGACCCAAGCGCGATCCTTTGCCTTTTGGGAAACACAGCAGCTGTTTCTGCAAGTGTTACAGCATCTCTCCTATTCGCCACTACCACAACAGGCTTCCTTGCAGCTGGCGGAACGTGTGGAGATGTATATAAAGCAGCATTATATGGAGCACATCACGAATACGACGCTCGCTTCCCACTTCCATGTACATGAAAATTATTTAGCAAGATGCATGAAGCAAGCATTTCATTGTACGCCGCTCACCTACTTAGCAGCTTACCGAATGCATCAAGCACGCTTGCTTTTGCTGAAAACAGATTGGCCGTTGCAGAAGGTTGCCGAGGAAGTTGGCTTTTCGAGACAAGGATATTTCTCGACCTGCTTTAAACAGGCGTACGGCATGGCACCGAGCGACTATCGAAAGAACATGCAAAAGTAAGGGTTTGCATCAGCATCCCATGCACAACGAATCTGCCATCTTCCGCGTCAAGCAACTCATTACTTGTAGATAATGTAATAATTTTATCTTCTTTCGCTACTTGCACATCAGTTGGTATACTGGACCAAAATCTGTTTCTATGTAATTGAAGTCCGTCTTCGTAACAAACCGAGTAAATCTCTACTTTCTTATTTTCGTAAATTTCTTGTAGATTCGATAAATCTCGCAGTTCGTTTATTGATTATTTTTACATTTATGATAGTTATTGTAACTTATAAAGGTAAGACAAATCGTTTGCAATTAAATAGAAGTCCAAACGAAAGTCATTTTCTGCTCCGTTTGGACTCTCTCATTCTAGTGGTATAAACCTAACTCTTTCGGGATGAAAAAGCGATCAAGATAATGCCGGCTAAAAGAAGCGCAATCCCCGCCCAAGAGACAATAGTTAATTCCTCGCCAACTAGCACCACACCTAGCACAGCAGCAGTAAGCGGTTCAGCTAATGAAAGGGTAACAGCAGAAGATGCCGGCACCTTCTTGAGTCCGTTTGAAAACAAGAAGTATGCAATTGCTGTTGTGATGAGTCCTAAATGCAAACTCACGACTATTCCGCTAGTTTGCAGGATCCAACTCATATCAAAGAAGAATAGAAACGGAACGAGAAAAATCCCTCCAAGAATAAAGATTACAGCGGTTGCTTCAAGCGAGCTTTTATTTTGTACAATTTTGCTGCTCAGCAGGGTATAACCCGCAAATGCTAAACCTGCCCCCAGCGCCAGCACAATGCCCAATGGTTGTATCGTTACAGCATCACCAGTCAAAAACAGCAGCAAACAACCAAAGATGGACAATAAGGTAGCTGCCCACCATACAAGTGCAGGGCGCTTCTTTAAGAATACCGCTTCTAAAAATCCAGACAAAATCGGCGCGCTGCCAATACCAATCACCGTACCTACCGCTACACCTGTCTGCTGCACCGCAGAAAAGAACAGCGGCTGATAACATGCCATGCAAAAAGCAGCAAGCAGCGTCAGACCGACAGGCCAGCCTGTACGATTAAACTGGCCAAATATCAGTAAAACCGCCAGCAGACATATACCGCCTATCGCCAGTCTCGCGGCACCGACTGCAATGGGGTGGGCAGCAGCTGGCGCAAAAGTTTGAGCCGTTCCGGTTGTTCCCCACAGCATCGCAGCAAACAAAACAAATAACGGAGCCAGTCTAGCGGCCATTTGTGTTCCTCCTTCCTTTCCTTTCCACCTTTACCCGTAACCAAAGACACATTAAGTCTCTTTATTTCTTGTCCGTAAATAGAAGATAATGCCTTCAGCTATCATTAAATTCAACACAACAGAGCCGTAAACCCCAATTGTATAACTTAGCGTATAATCCATACCTAATTTATACAATACATCAGAAATCAGATGAATAAAGAGATTCGTAAAACAAAACAAATAACTTCGAATCATCCAGTTTTGATGTTTCTCCAGCCTCCCTTTTCTGGCGTGGACTATCGCAGCAATAACCATAATTGGCCAAAAAAGATTTACCATATTGAACGGGATACTAACCAGCTTGCCGCCTGTTGCATAAGGAGCCAAGTAACCTGATGTTAACGATACAAGCAAGACAGAAATAGCGTACACATAACCATTGATACGGTGAAATTTACGTTGATGCCATGCCAGACCTCTGGAGAAATTCACTGCACCGCTCCATGTTGCCAGACAAGCGACAAACACATGGATATACATTACATCAAGCCAAATAGGCAAGCGGAAAGAATCACGTAAATCTAACTTCTGTTCGAGAAAAAAGGAAGCGCGATGATCCAGAATGTAATTATCTGCAAAGGTATAGAGAATATAAGTGCCAATAAATAAGAGCAGCAATTTGTATAAGTTCTTTGTGGACATACTGACCTCCTTTATTAAATCTTTATCTACAAGAATTGGAATCTATCCAATCCAGAACAAAATAAATTAATCGAATGGGATGCTATCCATTCTATCATGGAAGCCGAGAAATCTGATCCTGTATCCGATGAACAAACAGCATCCGCATATTTCACCTATACAGATGATGAAACGCAGAACACGTCATTTGGTATGAAGATACCAATTCTTTAACACAAAAAAGTGACCTAACCAATCAATACGATATTGCCGGCTTATCTGTGTATGCTTTAGGACATGAATCAACCTCCTATTGGAATGCGATTGCAGCCTGATTAAAGTAAAGCAGCAGGCAAAGCGCTAACTTTGCCTGCTGTTTTTTTATGCCTTTTAATGAAATAACATTTACAATATTAACCATAAGCAGTAAAATGAATAAAAAATAAAAATATTCATTTATTCAAAGGAGGAGAAGTATCTTAGAAATGAACCACTCGCAGAGTCCAAAACATCTTCTCATTAAGAAGCGTCTGCTTCTGTCAGCGCGCGAGTTATTCAGGGTTTACGGGCTTAAAAAGACAAGCATTGCGGAACTTACCAAAGCAGTAGGCATCGCACAAGGTTCCTTTTATGCCTATTTCTCATCTAAAGAAGAATTATTTTTCGAACTGGTTGAGGTGGAGGAAGGGCGAATAAAAGAAGAACTATTTCACCTTCTGCAAGAAGAACCAATGACAAAACACTTATTTAAAAAGTTCCTTTTAAAAAGCCTGGAATTGATTCAGCAAAATCCAATTATCCGCAGCCTGTTTGATAAAGAGCATATGCAGTATCTCTTAAACAAACTACCGCCAGAACGTATGGAGAAACATATAAAGGTGGATACAGAGAGTCTGAGACCGATGATTGAACACTTACAGCAACAGAATATCATGATAAAGAAAGACCCTAGGATCATCAGCGGCATTATTCGTTCCTTTATCTTATCTTTCCTCCACCAACAAACGATAGGTGAGGATATTTTTGAAGAGACGATTGCACTTCATGCTGAAATGATTGCTGATGGTTTAATTCAAGGAGGCTAATATGATTATAGCGGATAAACTTACCTACCGTTACCCACGAGCAGCAGCTGATACGCTGAAAGGCATCTCATTTGAGGTTGGAGATGGAGAGATATTCGGATTTCTAGGTCCCTCAGGCGCAGGAAAAAGCACGACCTTAAAGATTCTAATTGGAGTCGCAAAAAACTATGCCGGTTCTGTACGTTTATTTGGCAATGAAATGAAAACAGAAGACAAATCCTTTTACGAGCGAATCGGTGTTGCTTTTGAACAACCTAACTTTTACAGCAAATTCACTGCTGAGGAGAACTTACGTTTTTTCTCAAGTCTCTATTCTGCTTCCGCTCCGGACCCTACTCCATTACTAGAAGAACTCGGTCTGGAAGCGCATCGCAGCAAGCGGGTAAGTGAGTTTTCTAAAGGAATGAAAATGCGCCTCAATTTTTGCAGAGCGTTGCTGCATGATCCGGATATTCTCTTCCTTGATGAACCAACTTCTGGTTTGGACCCGACGAATGCCAAGACGGTAAGGGATATTATCCTCCGAGAGAAAAGCAAAGGAAAAACAATTGTCATCAACACGCATAATATGCAGCTGGCAGAAGCTATTTGCGACCGTGTAGCATTTGTAGTAGACGGTACCATTCCGGTAATTGACTCCCCGTACCGCCTGAATCTCCAGCACGGTAAAAAGATCGTGAACATTACATACCGAACGGATAATGGTATCGAGGATACTGACTTCCCATTAACCGACCTGCATAGCAATGCCGCCTTTCAAAGATTGCTAGAAACGAAAAGCATTGAGACAATTCACACACAAGAAGCTAGCTTGGAAGATATCTTTACAAAAGTAACAGGGAGGCGGCTCGTGTGAAGGGTTTACTTTTGCAGGATATTAAGTTTCAGTTTCGACATGGCTTCTACCTTGCCTATACACTTATCAGCTGCTTTTATATTTTTTTGCTCGTCTACTTACCCGAGCGCTATTTAGAAAAAATAGCATCTCTCATTATCTTTTCCGATCCATCTACTTTAGGTTTCTTCTTTATGGGCGGTTTGTTACTGCTTGAGAAGGACCAGCACATATTTAACCCCTTATTTATCACACCGTTGTCCATACACCGGTATATTTGTTCAAAGATAGGCTCGTTATGCCTGCTTTCGATTGCATCCAGCTGCGTAATAAAAGGAGTCGTTTTTGGGTTTTCGAATCTGACATTTATAATGCTGATTGGCGTCATACTGACATCGCTGTTATTCTCACTTATCGGCATTGCTATTGCAGCAATCTCACAATCTTTAAACCATTTCTTTTTGCTAGCCACCATCTATACAACGTGGCTTTTCCTTCCGATACTGCCTGCTGTCAATTTGGCAGAGCATTGGTTATTCTGCTTGCTGCCGACAACTGGTTCCTTGCTATTAATAAATGGCGGGTTCCATGTCATCGATTATGTTCGTTTTCTATATAGCACCTGCATACTGCTAATTAGTATCGGGCTGGCATATTGGATAGCGTATCACTCATTCAAAAAGCATATCGTATTAAAGATAGGAGATTAACACATGAAGAAAATAGCTTTTCTCTTACAGGGAGACGCCAAAAACATCTTGCGAGATCCGATGCTTATCATGTCGATTCTGTCTCCCATTATCCTTACTCTGCTTATTCGTTATGTATTGCCGCCCATCCAGCGCATTATGCTGCAACGGTTTGACATCGACCTGTATGATTACGATATTTTAATCATGAGTTTTGCGATTATCTTATGCCCTTTGATGATCGGAATGCTTACCGGGTTTCTGCTGCTGGATGAACGGGATGAAGAGCTAATCAGCTACTTCTCTATTACACCATTAACACGGAATGGCTATCTGCTTTACCGCATCAGCATTCCGTTTTGCATTACGCTATGCTGCAGCAGCCTCCTTCTCTTAGGCAGCGGAATTGCACAGCCTGGTTTTTGGCCAGCAGTCTCGATCGTTATTCTTACGTCGTTACAGGCACCAATCGTCACGCTTTTTTTAGGTGTATTTGCGGCGAACAAAGTAGAAGGCTTAGCTTTATCTAAAATGGCCGGCATCACCGTTATCGCACCTGTTATTGCCTATTTTGTCCCTTCTCAGCTACAGTATATCAGCGGCTTTCTCCCTGCTTTTTGGGTAACAAAAGCTTATATGAGGACAGGTAATTTTGATACAGTTTACTGGCTTTACAGCATGACAGGGTTCGTTGTTTGTTTACTTCTCACCGGTACCTTATATCAGCGCTTCCGCAAGCAATTGACTTAATCCTAAAAGAAATGCACCTCGCAATTCGAGGTGCATTTAACGACATATCTTTATCCTTTATTCTTCTAACAAAAAGCTGAATTTACTCTTTTTCACTTCATCTATAAGGGATTCTAGGCGCTTCTGTTCTTTTTCTACTTTCTCCAAGTAAGTATTGTAACCATCTTTATATTCTTTCAAGTAAGCTGTATCCAAAGGTCTCTCATATTGAAATTCATTAGATTCTCCCTTGTACTCAGCAAGAGCTTTATAAAAATCATAGATCTTTTCAAAAGAATCTCGCTCATAAATAGCATTATTCCTTGCATCTTCTAATGCTTGTTTCCGATCCTGGAGACCTACAATAGCTTCCATGACCTCTAGCTTATCAAACGCTTCCTCATCAGTATTATTAATAACGACTAATCCTTCAATATTTTCACGCTTATCATAAATACTATCTGCAAGTTCAATATTCAACGTGTTGTGGACGCCAGCACTTGGTACTATACGATTTTCTAAATCCATGTACGCCCCCGAATAACCTTCATATACGCCATGATACATTGAAAGTACACTACCGTATATATCATATACGCCTTCATAGCCTTCAAAGTTCTCTTCTGTTGATGCAAAATCAGCATCAATATTATCCGGATTACGCGCACCTACAGGTTCATGAGACTGAATTTTGACGAGTTTCTCCGCAATCTTCAATTCTTCCTTCGTAACCTCATAGAATTGTTCGTCCGTGCTCTTTCGATCAAAATAAAAATCATGTTGACCGTCCACTGCAATTGGATAATTTGTGTCGTATACATCAGACTTATATTTTGTAAGACTCTTTACTTCAAATTTCTCTTCTGGATAGATTGTTTTCTTCCCGAAATACGCATAATCAAGCTGAGGTTCTGCCTGAATAAAAGCAAACTCCAAGTCCCCATCTTTTACAGCCTGCTTAAAATCTTGAAAATGCTGTTCACTTGGAAAAAACAGCTTATATGTAATTGGCGTGACTTTATCTTCTTCTTTTTGTACAGAACTTTCTTTCTCAGTTTTTGCACTGCTAGATTGACTGCTGCTGCAACCTGCAATTACTAGAACAGCTAATAATAAAATTGGTAAAACAAATTTCTTCATTTATCTAACTCCTATTCCTCAATAAGCTCTCTTAAATTAATTTGTTTGATATATGGAAGGAGTATTTATTTCTGCTTCTTTTTTTTTGAGTCATATGACATTAATTAAGTACTTTCTCCCCAAAACCAAAATAAAACCGCCATTCAAGTTAAGAATGACAGTTCTATAAAAGAATTATGCAGCACTAGCGCCTGCACTTATTAGCACTACCCAAAAAGTTATTTTAAATAATATTGTTATGATACCAGTAACAACTCCCGTGATGCCAAGACCTTTTTTGATTTTCTTCTTTGCCCCTATAGCCCCGAATATAATAGCTAGAATTGCTAGTGGATATGGCATGAACGGCACCCAGCATAGAACCAATGCGATAAGTCCTAAAACAAGAGCTGTAACTGCCAACCCGTTGCCTTCTGGTCTAGTTACAACCACTGTATGTTGTTGTTGTTCCATATGACTTCCTCCTCGTATATATGTATAAAAAATAGGTAAAAATACTTCACTATATTACCAGATATAATTCATTATAACTACACTTTTACTAAATTTTATTATAAAAAGTATAATTTATCTAATTTTCCCAGATAGAAGACCCCTGACGCTGACGCCAGGGGAAATGTTTATTTTGCTTTTTTAACTATCTTAACAGCTTCCTTGGATACATAAAACTTGCCGCCGCTCTGAACTGTAACACTATCAAGTTCGTACTCACGGTCATTCACAATAGCAATATTTTTATTCACCGGGAATTCAACTTTCTTACTTCCTTTGTCTACAACAAGCACTGGATTGGCTTCATTAGAAGTATCAATGCTTACTTCACCCCAATTTCCAAATGCTTCTTCTGCTTCCATGAACATATTACGGCTCAGCTTATCAAGCTTAAAGCCCATTGCGTCCGCTGCACGATGCGCGATGTCTGTGTTCTCAATCATTCCCGTTGGCTTTCCAGGTCCATAAGAATAAAGGAAAACATCCTCGCCCGTATGTCCGCCAGTTGTAAAGCCAAGGTTCGCCCGCTGCGCAAGCAGATCTACCAATGTACCTCCAAGGTCCTCCGCTTTATTGATAGCTGTCTTCTCTTGTTCCGTCGGGTTGGTAATACCATAAAGAGCTGCTACTTCCAACTTGTTCGAGCCATCCTCGTTCAGCTGAGACAAAGCGCCTTCTAATGTCATCTTCGCTTGTTTCAGAGGGTCCACATATGCAGATACCGGCGTAGAGGGATAGGTGCCATCTGTATTTTCATTTCCGATAGAAATCCCGCTATTTCCGTGATCAGACACAGCAATGACCATGGTATGTTTATCTTTCTTAGCAAAATCAAGCGCCTCTTTCACCGCATCATCGAAAGCCAGCGTATCACTAACCATACCGACAGGATCATTTGCATGGGCTGCCCAGTCCGGCTTGCTGCCTTCTACAAAGAGAAAGAATCCATCTTTATCTTTAGACAATGTCTGGATACCTTTTTTCGTCATCTCAGCCAGCGTAGGTTCCTCCGGCTGTGTTACTTCCCTATCCAGGTCATACGCTAGAGCAGCTGGTGCGAAAGAGCCCCAAATTTTCTTTGATTTGGAATTGAGTAAGTCATCCCGTGTTTCCACGAAATCATAGCCTTTGTTATCAATTACTTCCAGTAAATTCTCGCCATCCTCACGATTGCCGCTTTCGAGTGTTTCTTTCCCCCCGCCAAGGACAACATCAATATTCTGATACACTTGCTGCTCCGCAATATTGTCGTATTGCTTACGGTGCTCAGCGTGGGAAGAAAATGCCGCTGGCGTCGCATGCTGAATTTCTGACGTAGAAATTAGACCTGTTGCTTTTCCTTTCGTCTTCGCACCTTCGAGGACATTCGTTACTGGACGATATGGATCATCGGCAAGTTCCTCATCTACTCCAGGTGACGTTACCTTTTCCGGCAAGACGCCGACAAACTTATCATTTGATTTGTTACCAGTGGCCATTGCTGTTCCCGCTGGTGCTGAATCCGTTATTGCCGAATCAGCTGAATATGTACGCACGCCTCCCGCAGCCATTTCATCCAATGCCAAGTCACTGCCTTTATACCATCTGGATAAAGTCGTCGTGGAAGAGCTGACGCCGTCCTTCACTAGGACGATAACATTTTTTACCTTAGCACCTTTCTTCGCCTCTGCTTCTTCCCGATCTAAATTAGTTAAACCGAAAGATCCAACTGCCAGCGTTCCCGCTAATGTAACACCAAGTATTTTTTTGCTCAGTTTCATTTCGCATTCCTCCATCCAATATTTATGAAAAACAAAGATTAATACACCAAGAAAGTTAATAGAATTAGTTCGTCTACGAGAGTAATTGTAAAGGCGAATTGTTAATAGGGTATTAAGAGGTTATAAAGCTATCGTTAATTGTAGAAAGAAATCTTTGATAAGGAAAGAGTTCTCAAATCGCAGAAAATACTGTTGTAATAAGTATTGTGCAATGTTTTAGGAGTAACTCAATCTATATAGTAATCTGTCAGCCGTTGAATTTTGTTTAGGTTTCCTGGTCATTAGTACAAATTACCTAACCCTTCTATCATTAAGACTACATCAATATAGATATCAATAAGTTACCAGATATAGTTAATTTTTATCCAAATAGAATCATTTGTGTTATAAATTCAGCTTCTACAAGAAAATCGACTCTTTCTCGAGTTGCTTTTGATTTATAATTTGAACTTCGTCTACTCCCTTGAAATCTCTCCTGCCAGCCACCTATTTACAGATATTTTCTTCCATTAAGACAGTTTTCCAAGATTCTCAAAGAATCAGTACCAATTGATAATAGGTTCACAGGATAGCGAAAACAGCAGCTTCAAGCCGACTCTGGCTTTCACATAAATTTAACTATCTCTTAAAACCTGCAAAGAATAGCATATACATCGCATTTTTCATGTGACAAGCTTCACATAATTGCTTGACATTGCTCCGTGAATATTCTAACCTTACTAATAAATATAAACTTAGAATGATTATGTTTAAGTAATTCTAAGTTTCTAGTTATTAATATATTTTAGGAGGCTATTTAATTTATGTCACTTATCGGCAAAGAAGTACAACCATTCACAGCACAAGCTTACAAAAACGGTGATTTCATCGAAGTAACAGAACAGAATTTCAAAGGTAACTGGAGCGTTGTTTGCTTCTACCCTGCAGATTTCAGCTTTGTTTGCCCAACTGAACTAGAAGACCTTCAAAATCAGTACAGCGCACTTCAAGAACTAGGTGTAGAAGTATTTTCTGTATCAACTGATACACACTTCGTACATAAGGGCTGGCACGACAGCTCTGAGAAAATCGGCAAAATCACGTACGCAATGATCGGTGATCCATCTCAGGCGATCACTCGTCAATTTGATGTATTGGATGAAGAATCCGGTCTTGCTGACCGCGGTACATTCATCATCGACCCAGACGGTGTTATTCAAACTGTTGAAATCAATGCTGGCGGTATCGGCCGTGACGCAAGCACACTAGTAAACAAAATCAAAGCAGCACAGTATGTACGCCAAAATCCAGGTGAAGTTTGCCCGGCGAAATGGGAAGAAGGCGGCGAAACCCTAACACCTAGCTTGGACCTTGTAGGTAAAATCTAAGGAGTGCATTTGACTTATGGTACTTGATGCAACGATCAAAGCACAATTAAACCAATATATGGCGATGATGGAGAACCAAATCGTTCTTAAAGTAAGCACGGCTGCAGACGACGTGTCCAAAGACATGCTTGCTCTTGTAGAAGAACTTGCTTCCATGTCACCTAAGATCACAATCGAAAAAGCAGAACTGACTCGCACACCAAGCTTCACAGTAAACCGTGTCGGCGAAGATACTGGCGTTGCTTTCGCTGGTATTCCGCTTGGTCATGAGTTCACTTCCCTTGTTCTTGCTCTCTTGCAAGTAAGCGGTCGTGCTCCAAAGGTTGATGAAAATCTGATCAAACAGATTAAAAACATCAAAGGGGAATTCCACTTTGAATCTTACATCAGCCTTACGTGTCATAACTGCCCAGATGTTGTACAAGCATTAAACGTGATGAGCGTGCTTAACCCGAACATCACGCATACAATGATTGACGGCGCGGCTTTCAAAGAGGAAGTAGAACGCAAAAACATCATGGCAGTCCCTACCGTTTACTTGAACGGCGAAAACTTCGGCAGCGGCCGGATGACAATGGACGAGATGCTTGCCAAAATGGGCGCTGGCGCGGATGCGTCTGAGTTCGATAACAAAGATCCGTATGATGTGCTTGTTGTCGGCGGCGGCCCAGCTGGTTCCAGTGCAGCGATCTATGCTGCCCGTAAAGGAATTCGTACTGGTATCGTAGCTGAGCGCTTCGGCGGTCAGGTATTGGATACAATGAGCATCGAGAACTTCATTACCGTTAAGGAAACAGAAGGTCCGAAGCTTGTTGCAAGCCTGGAAGAGCACGTAAAAGAATACGATATTGATGTAATGAACCTGCAGAAAGCAACGAAGATCGCGAAAAACGATTTATTCGAGCTGGAACTGGAAAACGGCGCTACACTGAAAAGTAAGAGCGTAATCATTTCCACAGGTGCACGCTGGCGTAATGTCAACGTACCTGGTGAGCAAGAGTTCAAAAACAAAGGTGTTGCGTACTGCGCACACTGTGATGGTCCGCTATTCGAAGGAAAAGACGTTGCTGTTATCGGCGGCGGCAACTCCGGAATCGAAGCAGCGATTGACTTAGCAGGTATCGTAAATCACGTTACTGTTCTTGAGTTCAACGCAACACTAAAAGCAGATGAGGTACTGCAAAAGCGTGCCTACAGCCTGCCAAACGTAACAATCATTACCAATGCGCAAACAACAGAAATCACTGGTGACGAAAACGTTAACGGCATCTCTTACCTCGAGCGCGACACAGGTGAAGAGAAACATGTTGCCTTGCAAGGTGTGTTCGTCCAAATCGGACTTGTACCAAACACAGAGTTCCTAGCGGACGTGGTAGAACGTACACCGATGGGTGAAATCATCGTTGACAAACACGGTCAATCAAACATTCCTGGCCTATTCGCAGCTGGTGACTGTACCGATTCAGCGTACAAACAGATCATCGTTTCGATGGGATCTGGTGCGACTGCATCACTTGGTGCATTTGATTATTTAATCCGTAATTAAAGCAAAGCGTGCAGCTACATATGTGGCTGCACGCTTTTTTATTTTCTAAAGACACACATCTTAAAAAATAGTTGTAACAATATGCACTCACAAAAAAGAAGATGTCCAGAAACATCCTCTCATCGTTAAAGTACTATCTTCTCTAACACGCTAACTATTTTCTCTTTTCTCAGATAAAGCTCTTGCGCCTCATCCACACTAATCTCTTCAAATCGAACTACAGCTCCCGGTGTGGCCTGTGCTAACTTTGGCATATCCGCAGCAATTACTGTTGCAATTCGTGTATAACCGCCAGTTGTCTGTCGGTCAGCCATCAAGATAATCGGCTGGCCATTGGCTGGTACTTGAATACCTCCGAGCGGAATGGCTTCTGAGATAATGTCTGCCGAGGTTTTATGCTTTAGTTCTGGACCGTTCAGGCGGTATCCCATGCGATCTGATTGAGGCGTAATCTTATAAGCAGATGATAAGAAGGTATCAAGCGCCTCTTTGGTAAATGCATTTTGATGCGGACCAAGGATGACACGAACCGTGATCTCCTTCTTATATTCTGGAATGGCATCGTAATGAAGTGAACGGCCCGCTATTGTGTGCACCTGCTCCGATCCATACAGCATGTCTTCCTTCTCGAGTGCACGTCCGTTCAGACCGCCTAATTTTGCTTTGAGGAAGGTGGACTTGCTTCCCATAACAACCGGCAAATCAAAGCCGCCTGCCACACTTATATAAGAACGAATGCCTTCTAATGGCTGGCCAAATTCAATCAGCTGGCCTTCTTTCACAGCAATACTTTTCCACATCGGTACCGGTTTCCCATTTACTCGAGGAGAGAGATTCCCGCCACAAATGCTGATAACGGTATCTTCTATGACTTTAAGCGTAGGCCCCATCATCGTTACTTCTAATGCCGCTTCATTCCGCTGGTTGCCGACAAGCAGGTTGGCAATCTGCAGTGAATAGTCATCCATTGCACCAGCCACGACAACTCCATACTCCTGATAGCCCGTTCGGCCGAGATCCTGGAAAGTTGTCAGCAATCCCGGCTTGATCACTTGAAACAACGGTCTACTCATGATGATTCGCTCCGAAATTTTTGATAGTAATGTTTTCTGTCCGCAGTCGCTCACGCAGCTGCTGGACAAAACGCAGTGCCTCCGGTTCATCGCCATGCACACAAATCGTGTCTGCTTGAATGGCAATATCTGTCCCATCAACTGCCGTTACTTTTTCTTCCTGAATCATGCGAACAACACGATTTACCGCAACCGTCACATCATGAATCATCGCATTCGATTGGGTGCGGGGCGTTAGTGCGCCGTCAGGCTGATAGGTTCTATCCGCAAAGACTTCTTGCGCCACACGTAAGCCCATTTTCTCTCCCGCACGAACAAGCTCACTGCCTGCCAAACCGAACAGTACTAGCTCTGGATCAACTGCATGTACAGCTTCAGCAATCGCTTCCGCCATCGCCGCATCCTTAGATGCCATATTGTAAAGTGCACCATGCGGCTTCACATGCTGAACATGCGTTCCGCAAGCTTTCGCTGCACCTTGTATAGCGCCAACCTGGTATACAACCATATGATAAATCTCCTTAGGCGAGAGATTCATATTACGACGACCAAAGCCTGCCAGATCAGGAAAGCCCGGATGCGCACCAATTCCCACCCCCAGCTCCGCTGCTGTTTTAACAGTTTCCACCATGACATTGGGGTCACCAGCATGAAATCCGCAAGCAATATTGGCGGATGATATGTATTTCAAGACTGCTGCATCGTTTCCAATTGTATAAGCGCCAAAGCTTTCGCCTAAATCACTATTCAAGTCAATTGTCTGCATATCCTTCCTCCTTACTTTTCCTTAGAGTTTATCTTATATTCCCCAGCTCGTACTGCTTCTGCAATCGCATCGTACTCACTTTTAGAAACAGACACAAAACGTAAATAATGTCCAGAAGACAGCAAAATTGGCTTTTGGCTTTCTGGGTCATACAATTTCACCGGCGCCTTTCCAATAATCTGCCATCCGCCAGGTGACTCGAGCGAATAAATACCTGTTTGCGAAGCGGCTATTCCAACAGAACCTGCCTCTATTTTCGCACGCGGATTTTCCCGGCGCGGTGTGGCGATTGCTTCCGGCATACCGCCTAAATACGGAAAACCTGGAACAAATCCCATCATATAAATCAAATAATCTTGACCCGAATGAATTCGGATTACTTCCTCTTCTGACAGACCATTATGCTCGGCAACAAAAGCAAGATCAGTACCTGTCTCCCCGCCATAATAGGTGGGAATCTCATAAACAAGAGAAGCAGCATCCGCCACTCCTCCTTGAATCCTATCATATAGCTGCTCCAATCGCTCTTTGAGCGCTTGGTAGCGTATTTTCTCAGGTCGGTAGAAAATGGATAAGGTCGTATAAGCCGGTACCCATTCCATAATGCCCTCTATTTGCTCTGCCTTAAGGCGCGCAGCAAACAGCCGGATATGCTGATTCGTTTCCTCTGAGATTGTCTGTCCGAAAACGAGCTGAATGCCTGTATCTCCTAAAGGATGATAAGTAAGCGTCATTTTGTGGACCTCCTTCTCGATTTAGAACAATTGCGGTACTTTATCTATTAGTGTAACAATCGCCAAGTAAGCAGTAGCAAGGAAGACAATCGCACCGAATATTGTCAGCCATAGCGGATGCTTGTAGTCGTCGCCAACAACAGACTTTTTGTAAGCTCCAATTAGCAAGACACCTAAAGCAACTGGTAAAATTAAACCATTCACTGCCCCGGCAAGTACAAGCAATGTTGCGGGCTGTCCGACTAAAACCATGATGATTGTTGAAACAACGATAAAACCAATTGTCACCAGCTTCTGGTGCCGCTCAATACTTTTTGATAGTGTTTTTAGGAAGGATACAGATGTGTAAGCCGCCCCAATAACAGACGTGATACCGGCAGCCCAAAGGATAAGGCCGAACATTTTATATCCAATTGTTCCGGCAGCTTCCAAGAAAACAGAAGCAGCTGGGTTATTCGCATCCAATTTCACACCAGTTACGACAACACCTAATACGGCAAGGAACAAGAATATACGCATAATAGAAGCAATTAAGATTCCAGTAACCGAGCTTCGTGTCACGTGCCGAAGATTTTCTTTTCCGGATATTCCCGCATCCAATAAACGGTGTCCCCCAGCAAATGTAATATAACCGCCGACTGTACCACCCACAAGTGTAATGATAGCAAATACATCCAGCTCAGTTGGTGCAAATGTACGCACTGCAGCTTGTCCGAGTGGCGGATCACTTTGGAAGGCTACATATATGGTGAGCGCAATCATAATAATACCAAGAATACGCGCAATCTGGTCCATCGCTGCGCCTGCTTCTCTGGAAAGAAAAATACCAATTGCGATAACCCCAGTAATAACGGCACCAATTCGCGCATCCATACCAAAAATAACATTTAAACCAAGACCAGCACCGCCGACATTTCCGATATTAAATGCCAAGCCGCCTAATGCAACAGCGAAAGCCAAAAAGTAACCAAGGCCAGGCATTACTTTATTTGCAATATCCTGCCCGCGCATTCTTGACACAGCGATAATGCGCCATATATTCATCTGTACGCCAACATCTAAAATAATTGACATAAGAATAACAAAGCCGAAACTGGCTAATAATTGCTCTGTAAAGACCGCCGTCTGTGTCAGGAAACCCGGACCGACTGCTGATGAACCCATCAAAAATGCTGCTCCTAACAAAACTCCCAATTTCCCTTTAGAAGAAGACTGCTTCTGTTGTAAGTCTTTCTCTCTTGATGCCATATAAATCCCCCTTATGTAACGATTCTTACAAATCGTTTGTAGTATGTACTTCTTCCCTTACATTATCACATTTAATAAATAATAATAATTATAACGCACGAAACAATATTAACACAATATGTGAGTTAACCTAACATTAAAAGTTGGCAATATAAAAAGAGAGGATCTGTCATAGATCCTCTCTACTGCATACTTCTGACTGTTACGTTCGTAAACGTTGCCTCTCCACCTTCTGCAAACAAACTAATTCCTTTGTCTGCTTCCAAGGGAAATGCCAAGTTGCTATGGACGACTTTACCGTCATCGACAAACATCTCAACACTCATTTTGTCAATAAGAACGGTTAAGTGCACTTGCTTCTTCTCAGTATCAAAAGGTGCTCGGCTTTCTTGATATACCCCATCTTGATTAGGATTAGCTGCAAGCCCCCTATTCACATAAGAATAACCTTCATCTGCAGCAATACCTACATCCAGGTGACGGGAGCCATCCGATGATTCTCTAAGTCGTAAGCCAACATTCGGGCTGTCCGTCCAGAAGATGTCTGCGTCTAATCGGTACGTTTCAGCCTCTACATTCAAGCTTTCAGAAGCATCGCGCAACGTGATATCTTTTACAGTTTCCGTATTTTGAACAAGCTGATCTAGTGCAGAAACCGGCGCAGAAGCAAGATAGTAACTACCCTTCCCTTGCTGCAAGGTAATTTCTCTCACAACTGAGTCCATGCCATTGAATCCATCTGTTTCCATGGAAGGTGTCTCATCCGCGTACGACCAATTGTTCATCCAAGCCAGCGCATACCGTTTTGTTTTTTTATCTTCAGCTAAACCATCTTCAAAAGTTACACCGCCATACCAGTCAAAGCCATAATCCAGCCATTCAGGCTGTTCATCATCCGGACTGAAAGCTGTGCCATTGAAGTCACCAGTCCAATACGCATATGTCTTCGGTTCTCCATTATTCTCTCCGTTTGCACTTACCCCAAGCACATATTTGACGGTGCCATCAGGTGCACGCAGCTCGAATAAATCCGGGCATTCCAGTACACCAATGCCTTTCGTTTTAAAATCACTAACAAAGGTCCAGCTTTTCAAATCGTTTGATTCATAAAAACCTATTTTTTCGCCTTCTGCCAGTAACATCATCCATTTGTTATACGCTTCATCCCAAATTATTTTTGGATCTCGAAAGTCAGGTGTCCCTGGATTAGCAAGTACAGGGTCCTCACTTCCTACCTGAAATGTATTGCCACCATCCGTGCTGAACCACAGATACTGCTCTTGCTGACCTGTCGAACCTGTCGGCTGCGTGACAATCGCAATAAGCGCATCCTCACCAAACCCTGCTGTATTGTTTTGATCATGCACAACTGAACCTGACCAAGGATCACCATTTTCCGTCGTGTATTTAGGAATGCTAACGCCATGGTCCTCCCAATGAGTTAAGTCCTCTGAAGTTGCATGCCGCCATTCTGTGCCATTTCCATTGGGGTAATCCTTATTGTAGAGATAATAATAGTGGTATTTTCCTTGATAATAAATCGGCTTCTGCGGATCATTTTTCCACTTATCAGGTGAGCTAAAGTGGAAAACAGGACGATAAGAAACTGCTTGTGCCTTCCCGGGTTTATGTTTTTCTGGTGATTTCTGGTTTAATACTAGCAACACTGCAACTACGGCCAAAGTGACCACTACGAGGATAGCAAGCATCTTCCACTTTGCGTGCACAATCTTTCTCAATTTATCTACACCACACTTTACTAAAATGAATGAAAAGGAAATGCCATTACCCTGACATTTCCTTTTCTAGTTCATTTTTATTCTTCTTCGTACGTGATTTGTCCTTGATCTAAGATGCCATCTTCAACGACGGAAGAACGCTTGCCATCGATATCAAGCAAGAATGAAGGAGCAAATGTAGATTTGTGATCCTGGAAGAACCCACGGTTTGTCATATAGCTTGTTACTACAAACTTATCTGATTCTTTCTGCGGAATCACATAATGCGCGTATGTCCAAGTCAAATCATTTGGATCTAGATCCTGATGAAGTACAATACCTGTCTTGTTCATCGGCTTATATGGACCAGTTAGATTGTTGGCAACATAGCCAAGCATATAAATATCCTGATTATCAATTCCATCGATTGTCATTTTAGAACCACGTGTGCTCGTGAACAAGTAGAACTTTCCATCTTTCTTGAAGATGTTCGGACGCTCAATTTCATCTGTTACTGTATTGGAAACGATTAGTGGTTTCATTTCTTTCTTGATCGTGTAATCGTCATTAATTTCAATAATACCGATTGCACCATTCGCCAGTTCTGCTGTGTCTTTCTTTCCGCTGTTCTGAAGCTGACTGAATTCTTCACGGAAGTAATTCATGCCATTCCCGTAGTACGCACGGTTGTATAAAGATTCCTCACCAGAGTAGCCATATTCTGTACCTGTATTTGCTTCGAAGACTAGATATTTCTTCCCTTTATCTTCGATGTAATGCGGGTCACGGAGTGTATGGTTGTTAGCAAAGTTGCGATCTTCAAAGGCTTTCTCCATATTCTCATATGTCTCGCTATCGCCGCCGCTGTAGATGGTTTTATGATCTTCTACTCCATCAACCTGCAATGTACCTTGGCTTTTTTCCGATACATTTACTTGTGCTGTTGTAAGAGACTGTCTGCCGAAGATACCTTCTGCATCATTCCATCCGCCACGGTTTGTGTAGAATAAACGTACTTCTCCGTCTTCAGTGAAGGTAGCAGAACCAGACCATTCTTCTTGCTGACCAGCTAACGTTTTATCACCTTTGTACTTATCTTCATCCTCGAAGACACGCCCTGCATTTTTCCATGCATCAACAGAGGTATCGTCTGCTTTCTTATAGAAGAGGTAAATGAATGTATCACTTGCATCTTTCGGGTCACCAGCGAGACCGAATACAAGGTGATAGCCGTTGTACTCTGCTACTGTACCGTCTGTATTTTGCAGCGGCCATGTATCCCAAACATCCATTTTAATTTCATTACCGTTTTCATCAATCTTCGTAGCTGATTTGATATTTTTAATGGAAGAGGCATCAAAACTAGGAACAGTAAACTGTTTATCCCCATGCTGCCCAATCATTTGCTCCATGTCCTGACGAGTGATTGGTGATGCACCGTACGTCTCTTTAAACGGTTTTACATCCCCGCCTTCATGTGTTTTTGCTGAAGCAACTGTCAGACTGCTTCCCAGTATCAATGCTGCACTTAATGAAACAACACTAGCTTTTAACGCTCGTTTCTGAAATTTCATCCCGTATTCCTCCTATTAATAAATGCTAATCCTATATAAGACATGCCTTGGCAAGTCCGTTATAAGCTCAGTATAGGACAGAAGCGAAAAAACGGGGATGGCTTGTTTTGATCTCCTTTTCGTCTAAAATTGATATTTATTATAATAGTCCCTCACCTCCGGGGGACTTCTACACTACTTTGAAGAAACGTGCTGCCTCCAAGCATGATCTAAGTCCTGTAACGTATCACGTTTGGATTTTTCTTCGTTTACATACCGCTTGAAAACTTGTCCAAATGCTTCTTTAAGTGGCGGAGAATAAGAAGACCAGTTAAAACTTTGTCGTTCTTGCTGTTTATATTGTTTCCATACACTCCCGCTTAGTCCTGTTTTAGGCGGATCAATAGTTTGGAATGCCGGTATAAAATGCAGCCGCTCTGTTTGAAATCTTCGACCCTCTGCAGATTCAGCCATCCAGCGCAGGAAACGCTTTGCTTCCCGTATCTCTGCTTCTCCAGATTGCTTATTTACGACCCAATAACTCGGCACACCTGTGACAAGCTGCGCATCTCCATCGTTATCAAGCGGTATCGGGAACATTCCCACTTCCAGCTTTGGCACTTGATTCTCAAGCAGCGGCTCGACCCAATTCCCTTGAACAACCATTGCCGCTTCCCCGCTTCGAAATGCATCCATTTCTGTGTAATAATCCGCAGTTGCCGCATGCGGGTTACCGTAAGTGAGTGTCAAATCAACAAACCGTAACAAATTACGAAAACTGTCACTATCCGTAAAGCTTGTCCGATTGTCAGATAGACTTTCTATAAAAGCCTCTGGATTGGATTGTTCAGCAAATGCTAAACTCGTCAGATGGTGACCCAGCTTCCATTCTTCATAATAGCCATTAGCAAATGGCGTTACTCCGTACTGATTTAGCTTCTGTGCAGCTGCCTCCAGTTCTTTAAACGTTTTTGGAGGCTGATCAACACCAGCTTTTCTGAACAGCTCTTTATTATAAATAACTCCAAAACCCTCAATATTCATCGGCATACCATATACCTTTCCTTCCACCGTAACAGGAGCAAGTGTATCTGGCCGCGCATCCCCTACCCACGATTCTTCACTCAAGTCCACCAAATAATCCAGCCACTCACCTGTGGCAGCATAACCGACATTTGTAAAGATGTCCGGTCCTTGGCCTATTGCCATTTGTGTCTTTAAGTCAGAGAAGTCATCTGAAATTCCGCCAACTGTCTCTGTTTGAATACGAACTAGCGGGTGCGACTTCTCGTATAACGATGCCATGTTTTCAAATTGACCTGCTATTTCAACTTTTGGGTTTCGGACTGTGATCGTAATAATTTTCTCCGTATCGTTTTTAACGGTCTTTTGCATGGGGTGACAGCTGGCTGACAAGCCCAGTAAGAGAAGAAACAGAATGAATTGCTTGGCCATTACGTTGCCTCCTGGTTCTTCTTTTTCGACCGATAAGCAGAAGGCGTAAGGCCTGCTTCTTTCTTAAAAAGCTTAGAGAAATACTTTTCATCTTGATAGCCAAGCAATCGTGCAATGTCGTATGAGGTTTTATCAGATTGCTCCAGCCACTCCCTCGCCTGCTTCATCCGGCAGTTAGTTACAAACTTGGAAAGCGTCATCCCGGTTTCTTGTTTGAATTTACGTGAGATATGCTCTTTTGTCAGGAAAAAAAGCTTGGAAAGACGCTCCAAGCTTACGTCCTCCATATAGTAATCCTTCACATAAGCGACAATATCTTGACCTCTCTGCTCCGATTCGAGCTCGTCAAGTCGCCTGATTGTACGATAATGATGAGCAGCCAGCTCACTCCTAAGCCGGCAGAATGCACTTGCTATACCATCCAGTTCCGGCAGCTGCTGCTGTACCAGCCGGACTGGTATAGGAAGATGCTGTCGCAGCCAATTTTCAATCTCCAGCCAATGCCCTGCCGCTGACAGCACGATATACAGGTGTTCATCAGATTGCACACGGAATACATCTCCACATGCTGTCCGCTGGAGTTCATCACCTAATCTATCCATGCATGCTGCAGGCTGATGCATGTGATAAAAAGAAAGTAATGTCAGGTCAAGTTGCTCCACTTGCGGCAGCGCCTCCTTTAAAAGAGACAAATCATTCGTTTCATTTTTACAAAGTGCCGTCACTAGCTGCTCAAGCCGCAGTCGCTTGGCATCTTCCAGCATGACCGCTTCCTCTGTGTGCGTATTCCTATCAGATTGCACGACTTGCGACACTTTCTCCAGTACTTTTGCAAAGCTATCCGGTTCTATTGGTTTCAAAAGATAATCGAAGCTGTTGAATTGAATCGCTTTTCTCATAAATTGATAATCATCATACCCTGTCACCAGAATACATTTTGCTCTATCCCCAGCTGCATATAGCCGTTCCATTAATTGAATGCCATCCATGCGAGGCATTTTGATATCTGTAAAAACAATCTCTGGCTGCTCTGCTGCAATCAATTGCAGCGCCTCTTCTCCATTGCTCGCCTCTAAGAGCTTGGTTATGCCGTTCTCCTCCCAGTCTCCGAGCATCCGCAGCACATCACGCCCATTTCTTTCATCATCCACAAGCAGCGCCTTCATGCTGTCAACCTCCTAATCTCTATGTGGAATGTGTATCGTTACCTCAAATCCTTCTCCATTCAAATTATCCAAATGAAATGCTGCCTCTCCATCGTAGTGCAGGCGCAGTCGTTCGGCTATATTACGTAAGCCTGTCCCGCCCGCTTCTTGCTTTCGGAGCAACTGCAGCCGTTCTATGTTAACTGGCACACCATAACTTCTTGCCTGGAAAACCATTTCTCCGTTAGACTCCGATCCCTTCAAGACAAATCTGCCAGCTTGCTGGGCATGCTCAAAACTATGCTTAAAATAATTTTCCACAAGCGGCTGCAGCAGCATACTCGGTATACGGCAGTCCTGGATTTTCTCTTCTACCTCGACTGCAACGTGCATGCCAGATCCGAAACGCTCTCGCTGCAGCATGACATAAGAATTTATATAAGCCAGCTCCTCCCGCACAGGTACAAGTTGATCGGCTTGGAGTGCATAGCGCATCATTTTTGACAATGAAACGAGCAGTTTGTATACATCACGATCACCCGAGCGAAGCGCGACAGCGCCAATGGATTGAATCGCATTAAAAAGGAAATGCGGATTGACTTGTGATTTGAGCATACGCAGCTGACTTTCTCTTACTTCCAGCTCCAGCTTATATTCACGCTCGATATGAGAATCCACCCGATTTAACATATCCTGCATATGCGCTGCCAAATGGCCAATTTCATCCTGCCGATCGGTTCTGAGCTCTACATGCATTTGTCCGCCTTCGATAGAACGCACTTTCTCACTCAATTGGATGATAGGTTTTGTAAATACACGCGAAACAACAATCACCAACACAATTCCCAATGCCACAACGCCGAATCCGAGCAGCACGCTCGTCCAAGCTGCATCTCTTGCATCACGGAATAATACATCCTTTGACGTTATCTTAATTAGCCTCCAGCCCGTTAAGGGTTCTCCTAATTCTTCCTTTAAAACAAGGTTTTTTTCAACGGATTTCAGCTGCTCCTCTTGCAATCTTTTGCCTAGCAGTTTCTTCTCCTCACTGTACATAATCCTTCCGCTGTCATTGACTAAAAGAACTTGTGTTCCTGCCTCTTTCGTAATAGCATCCAGAAGCGGAGCAAGCGATGACAATTCTACGTCGGTTGAAAGAAAGCCTAAAAAATCTCCGCTAAGAACATCTGTTATTTTATGGTTCATCGGCAATACCATCGTGTCCTCCGATGCTGGTACTATTGCTACATTATCCTCATTTTTGAGCACATGCGGCACGCCAAGCGTGTAAGCATTTTGTGCACTATACAGAGAACGGAATGTTGGGTTCTCCATATAATCCGGTGCCGGCTTAGGTGCACTGACATTTGCTTTATAAACAGTTAAAGACTGTTGATCCTTCTCAAAGTAAAACCGCAGCTGCCGAATATCCGGCCGCGTAGCAGCATACGTCTCGACTCTATTTTCGAAAGCCTGCATATGATTTGTACTTTCTGTAAGCAATCCATTTTCCAGTACTCTCTGCACCTCAGGCATATTAAACAGACTGTACGGAAGCTGGACCATCCCTTCGATATAATGTTCCAGATTTTTCCCACTTTCCCGCAACTCTTCTCGACTTTTTGCCAAGTCCCGTTCTTCAATTGCTGATTTGCTATTTTCATAAATAAAAATAACTGAAAGAAAATATGGCAAAATGATCATCACGAGCAGCATGATGAATAAGCGATTACGAATACTCATTGTGCCTCTTCCTTCCGTTCCGTCCTTCACTTGGTCAAACTAACCCTATACCATGCCATAATCGCAGTCAATCCAACTTTAGTTCCAACAAAAAACCATATTTTCACGACAGGAAGAACAGCCGACGCAGAGGTTAACAGAAATCCTTAAACAGAATCTCTATCAAGATTTGATGTTAAAAACATGGATAAAAGGGAAAAGTGAACGTGGAACATATTTGATAATAAAAAGATTAAAGGAGTGGCACCACATGAATAACAAGCAACTCGATCTTATTAAAAACGGTAAAGGCTTCATCGCCGCACTGGATCAAAGCGGCGGCAGCACACCGAAAGCACTGGCGGAATACGGTGTACCAGAGGATTCCTACCAGAATGAAGACGACATGTTCAAGCTTGTACACGATATGCGTACACGCATCATCACTTCCCCCGCCTTTACATCTGATCAGATTTTAGGCGCGATTCTTTTCGAACAAACAATGGATCGCGATATTGAGGGGAAATATACCGCAGATTATCTATGGGAAGAAAAAGGTATCGTCCCATTTCTTAAAGTAGATAAAGGACTAGACGAGGAAAAAGATGGCGTCCAGCTTATGAAACCAATTGAAGATCTGAATGAAACACTCGGGCGCGCAACCGAACGCAATATCTTCGGTACAAAAATGCGTTCCGTTATTAAGGAGCCGAATGTCAGCGGTATTAAAGCAGTGGTTGACCAGCAATTTGAAATTGGAAAAAGCATCATCGCGGCAGGTCTTGTACCAATCATTGAGCCCGAAGTGAATATTCACAGCGAAGAAAAACCGAAATGTGAAGAAATCCTTCGTGATGAGATCTTCCGCCACCTGAACGACCTTTCTGAGGAAGAAAATGTCATGCTGAAGCTCTCAATTCCAACACAAGCAAATCTGTATAAGGAACTCACAGAACACCCTCGCGTCGTACGCGTTGTCGTCTTATCCGGCGGCTACTCCCGTGAAGAAGCAAATGAAAAACTGAGAGAGAATGAAGGCCTGATCGCCAGCTTCTCCAGAGCGCTTTCTGCTGACTTGAACGCAAGCCAGTCTAAGGAAGAATTTGATGCCGCACTGAAAGATGCTGTTGATACGATTTATGATGCATCAGTGAATAAGAAGTAAGAGAAAAAGGCGAACTTCCTCAATGGAAGCTCGCCTTTATTATGTCACCTCCAATGCCTCTGCCATCTCCTCCACCAACCTTTGAAAATGACGAAATGGCTCACTAATCCACAAATCACGATGATAAACAAAGAATATTCTCCGCTCCAAGCTCGAATCATGGAGTTCTTTATAAGTAAGATTAACTTCCTTCTCAATCAGACGCTTTGAAATAAGGGCAACAGACTTTCCAAATGAGAGCATCTTCGTAATCGTCGAGACAGAGTCTAGTTCTATCTTTTCCATCTCCATGTCCTTCTCTAGCAGCCATGTTCGGGAAAAGTGCCCAGTTGAACTTGATAGATTGTGTACCAGCAATGTCTCTTGATGCAAGTCTTGAATCTTCCACGCTGCTTTCGCTGTTAAATGATGCTCTTTGCTGAACGCTAGAACAAGTTTATCTCTTGTTACTTCTTCGTATAGTAATGCTTCATGTTTATGCTCTGTTTCCATTACCAAACCGAAGTCAAGCTCCTGGGTTAACAGCCTAGCTTCTATCTCAGGAGCGGTTTTGACATCTAAAGATACCTTCACACGCGGATAATGTTCGGTTAGCCGATGAATTAAATCGGGCATATAAAGCTGAGCTGGAACGCCGCTTGCCCCTAAACGAATAGAACCCGCCATTCCTTCTCTAATAGCCTTCATGGATCTCTCCATTGCCTGGTTTGTTTGAATAAGCTGCTTCGCATAATGATAAAGTACCTCACCACCAGGAGTCAGGCGGTAGCCCCCTGCATTGGTTCGGAAAAGCCGCATATTAAATTCCTTCTCCAAGGAACGTATATGGAACGATACCGTAGGAACCGTCAATTGTAATCTAGCAGCTGCCTCTGTCATCTTTCGTGTTTCTACCAGTGTTATAAAGATTGATAGTTTTTGGATATTCACTTTATCACCCTAAAGGATATTAGATAACTTCTTATATATAGTTAATTTTCGCATACTTTTTTTAATTCAACGTTAACAGCACGTTAATATTTTCCATACATTTACTTTCTATACTAGAAAACAAGGAGAGGATATGATGCGCATTACACTAAATGGAATCGAAAAACGCTTTGGAGCTGTACAAGCAGTGGGCCAGACAAATCTGACCATTACCGATCAGTTTGTCACGATATTAGGTCAGTCAGGATGCGGAAAGACAACGTTGCTAAAGATGTTAGCCGGCCTAACCGAACCCTCTGCTGGGGAACTTCTGTTCGATGATCAAGTTATGTTCTCATCGAAAGAGAAAACGAATGTGAAGCCTAGTAAACGCGGAATCGGTATGGTGTTTCAAGATTTTGGTCTTTGGCCGCATATGAGTGTCTTCGACAATATTGCATTCGGTCTTCGCGGAGAAAAGTCTAAAGCAGAACGCCGTCATATCGTCATGGATGCGTTGCAGAAAGTACAGCTTGAAGATAAAGCGAAACGGAAGCCTGGCGAGCTTTCCGGCGGACAGCAGCAGCGGGTTGCGTTAGCAAGAGCCATTGCCGTGGATCCACGTCTTATTTTATTTGACGAAGCTCTTAGCGCTTTAGATTCCATTCTTCGGGAGCAAATGCGGGAGGAGATTCTATCAATTGTCCAAACAATCAACGCACAAGCTATATTTGTTACCCATGATCAGACAGAAGCAATGGCAATGTCAGATTGTATGATCATCATGGAAGCTGGCAAGGTCATTCAAAGCGGCCCGCCAGAACAGATTTACCATGAACCAACCGATGCTTACGTTGCCAATTTAATCGGCCGAGCCAATTGGACAGACAACGATGTCTTGATTCGTCCGGAGTACATACACCTGCAGTCAAAGTCAGCTGGACCAGCCGTTACTGGCATTGTGCGTAAAAGTCTCTTTGAAGGGGACAGATACGTCATCCACGCTGAAGTAAAAGGGCAGCTCTGGAAATTTTACGACTCACGCCCACACAAAGCCCATTCCATTGTAAAACTGTACGTGCAAGAAAATACGACACATTCCCTTTATAAACAGGAGGTATAAACGATGAAAAAAACTGTTAGTATCGTAATCGCCGGCCTTGTCACTTCCGCCCTATTCTTGAGTGCATGCAGCTCCGACTCTAACGGTCAAGCAAGCTCCTCAGAAGGATCGAACGATACAATTACCGTCTATACTGCAGGACCTAAAGGATTAGCTGATGAAGTCACAGCCAAATTTGAGGAAGAGACAGGTATAAAAGTGGAGATGTTTCAAGGCACCACCGGAAAAGTACTTTCCAGATTGGAAGCCGAAGCAAATAACCCAGTCGCAGACGTTGTCGTCCTCGCCTCCGTTCCATCAATGGAAGGACTGAAAGCAGATGATCAGCTGCAGCCCTATGAATCGGAGAATGACGCAAGCATGAATAAAGATTGGAGCGATCCAGAACATTATTATTCCGCTTACAGCGCATCAGTGTTAGGCGTCGCTTATAACACCGACAATGTATCCGAACTGGATGCTGATTGGAAGGAATTTGGTGATAAAGAGTGGAAAAACCGCGTCACCATGCCAGACCCCACTGCTTCTGGTTCAGCAGTCGATTTCTTGTATGGGCTGACGACTACAGAAGAAGATGGCTGGGATACAATCGAGAGCTGGAAGGATAATGACTTGCTTGTTGCCGGCGCAAATAAAGCAGCTTTGGAATCTGTAATCACTGGCAGTAAGGATGTTGTTGTGTCTGCTGTTGACTATATGGCTTATAAAGCAAAAGACAAAGGTGAACCAATCGATATCTATTACCCAGAAAGCGGAACAGTTGTAAGCCCTCGTGCTGCCGCCATTCTGAAGGATGCCCAAAACAAAGAAGGCGCCGAAGAATTCATTGATTTCCTAACATCTGATGAAGCACAGGAACTCGTTGCTGATGCTTATCTGCTTCCTAGTAACGCAGATATACCACTGGAAAATCGTGCGAAGCTGAGCGATATCCCTACTATTCCAGTGACTTGGAACGGAGCAGATAAGAAACAAGAGGATACACTAAAAGAATTTACAGAGTTAGTGCAGTAAGTTTGGAGGAATGACAGATGTTTATTAGCAAACATATCCCCTTTTGGATGCTGTTTGCCTTGCTGGGATTATTAGCTGCAGCACCACTTCTGGCGGTGCTCGGTTACACATTTACCGAAGAAGGCACCTTATCTTTTACCGCTTTTTCAGAAGCACTACACAATGAACGTATCCTCTCCACGATGGAGCATTCTTTCGTTCTCGGACTACTCGTCATTCTCGGCACAACGATTATTGCTTTGCCGCTTGCCATCATCCGAACGAAAACGCAATTCGCAAATAAAAACTGGCTCGATATTGTCTTTACCATTCCTTTCATGACACCGCCTTATATCGGCTCCATGGGATGGATGCAGTTTATGCAGCATAACGGCTACTACGAAAGCATCTTCACTGTCCCTGCACCTGCTTCCTTCTTCAGTTTGGCAGGAATGGTATTCATCATGAGTATGCATTTGTATCCATTTTTATATTTGATGCTGCGGAACACGCTTATACGGATTAACGGCTCTTTTCAAGATGCAGCTGATATCTATGGCCGCAGCCCATTTATGAATTGGATCCGCATTGTCTTGCCGCTGCTGCTGTCTACTTATGCGATGGCTTCCCTGCTGATTTTCATTAAAACATTGGCAGAATTCGGAACACCAGCCACTTTTGGAAAGCAAATCGGATTTTATGTGTTTACAACCGAAATACATCAATACTTGTCTCGCTGGCCGGTGAATATTTCAGCCGCTACTTCCCTATCGTTAATTTTGCTTAGTGTTTGCATGGTGATCTGGTATTTGCAAAACATCATAAGCCGGCGATACGCCTATGGAATCCATTCCGGGCGATCAAGTATCCCAGCACCGAAAAAGGACAGCCAAGCTGTACGGATCATTTCTTGGTTCTATGTAACTGTCATTTTGCTGCTTTCCATCGGTGTCCCTTACTTTTCCATTGTCGCCACATCTTTATTAAAAGTGCGGGGTGATGGTTTGCAGTGGGATAATATCACGTTCTCTCATTATATAGAATTATTCAGTCTGCATTCTGAGGGATTTTATGCTTTAATGAACAGTTTTGGATTTGCACTTGTTGCAGCAACGGCTGCAGCTGTCATCGGGCTCTTCACCGCTCTTTCTATCAAAGACGCATCTAATAAACCACAGAAATTGATGGATCTTACCAGCATGATGCCGAACATTATCCCTGGCATTGTATTCGTTGTTGGGCTCATCATATTCTGGAATGCCCGCTGGCTTCCGGCAACCATCTATAACACAAAATGGATGCCGATTGTAACCTACATCGTGCTGTTTCTGCCATATGCTGTGCAGTATACAAAAGGGTCAATAAGTCAGCTTCATCAATCCATTCACGCTTCCAATGCTGTATATGGTACGAGCAAACTGACCATCTTCATACGTATTTGGCTGCCATTACTAGCACAAGGAATTCTAGCAGGCTGGATTATGACATTTATCATCTCTATGCGAGAGCTCGTTGGATCCTTATTAATTCTCCCACCTTCTGTCTCCACAAGCGCTACGTTCATCTATAGTCAGTTTGAACAAGGCGACGCTGGAGCAGGAATGTCCATGGCCGTCATTACGGTATTCGTTACAATTTTATTTATTACCATAATGAATTGGATACAAAGAAAGGCACTGACACATTCATGATTAACTTGCACATCCTGGGAGGATTCCAGGAATACGGGAGGAATTGCTTCCTCATTGAACACGAAGAAACAGACACACGCATTATGCTCGATTGCGGTGTCCAGAATGGCCAGCCCGAGGTGTATCCCCCCCTTACACCGGAGATTGCTCAATCATTGGATGCCGTCTTCCTGTCGCATGTGCACAATGACCATATTGGTGCTTTGCCTCTTCTGGCGGATATGGGTTATGAAGGCGCGGTTTGGTTAAGCCAAGCAAGCTTCGCCCAGCTAGACCCTATTCAACAACACTGGAAACAAAAAAATAGTGCACCTTATCAAATCACCGCAGCCGACAAACTGCGCTTCACCCCTTTTTCACCTGAATCAAAAGGGCAAAGTATCGTTTTATCAGAACACCTATCCTTTGAATGGGGACACAGCGGCCATATGTTGGGAAGTGTTTGGTACATCTTCCGAATCGGAGAAGAATCGCTTTTTTATTCTGGTGATATGGTGCTTGATTCTATTACTTTTCAGACAGAACCACCTGCTCAGTCTGCTTTTCAACTAGCTATTATTGACTCCGGGCACGGCGGACAAGTGACCTCACGCACAACAAGCGAACAAACATTATTAAAAGCACTGAACGATTCAGAAGTAAGCTACCAAATTCCAGTCTCTTTATCTGGTAAAGCATGCGATCTGATTCTAACCATTTACAAACAGCTCCCAGGTCGCCGGCTCTTCCTGGATCAGGCAGTTCGGAACCATCTAGCTGACTGTTTATCTTACGCCGCTAACTTGAATATTGGTATGAAAGAGCGGCTAGAAAACCTGTTGCGTGATGAGCGCGTCACTATTTTAACAACTGACCATGCTAGCGAAGCAGGTATTTACTTTACAGCGAATAAAATATGCGGCACAAAGTTTATACCAGTTGATTCCGCCGCCCACCCAGAACTCTTTTACAAAGCGCACCCAGACCAAAAAGATGTGGAAAAGCTGCTGCAAAGCATACAAGCCGAACGACTCGTCTTTTTCCACAGCAAACCACAGGACTTCTCAAAGCTGATAGCATATATGCCAAAAGAACTCACCTTAAATGGAGGCGTTTATAAATGAGAAAGTATTCGATTGTTGTTCTACTTGCCCTGCTGCTTGTAACTGTACTTCCTATATCTCCGCTCGCTGAAGAGCATGAAATCGACCCCGGATACGAAGTGAAATTCATGCTTGATGTAAGTCAATTTGCAACACAGGATGATATTGTGAATGCCTTTCAAGCCAGCCACGATGAAGATTTGAAAGTTTATTACTTTGATACACCCGACCAAATCTTCCGCAAGCTTCATTACATCCATCGCTTGCGAGTCTATGACGGGGACAAGAAAACGAACATCACTTACAAAAAGACGTTTCCAGATCAAACAATAGAAGAAGCGATTGCAGAAGCTCACGCACACGATTTTCATGGTGACATGTCCAATTACAAGTTTGAGGTAGATAAAAAGCCAGGGAAGGACTCTTTTTCCATTAGCCGGAAGGAGAAATTTGAACAAGACGAGCGCTTGAGCTACGACAAAGGCATAGATACTGCATATGCACTTGATTTATTGCAGGTAGAAGCACCTAAGAAATATCGCAATTGGGATGACCAAGACTGGTATTACGATACACTCGAAGAAGCTATCCCTTATGGACCTGCTGCGGTCTCTAAATACGCAGGCGAGTATGAGAATTTAGATGCTGATCTGGAGATTTGGAATTACAAAGGGGAAACGATTGCTGAGATTTCTGCCAAGACAGATAATAAAGCGGAAGCAGAAGACATTCAAGCGGAATGGGCAGAAGCTCTAGCGGAAAATGGCTGGTTAAGCGAAAACCAGCAATCGAAAACAAGTTTCGTGATGGATCGATAAGTAAATAACAAAAATGCCAGAGGCTTCTAAGCACTCTGGCATTTTATCTTAGTCCTTCGACAAGATGCCGAGGAATCTCAAGATATTCAAGAATAAGTTAATGAAATCTAAGTATAAGTTCAGCGCCATTAGCGGAATCATCTCTTCTGTCACATGATTTCTAGCCATTTGGTTGAAATCATACAGAATATAGAGAGAGAATACGACAGAGCCTATTCCCGAGATCCCCAGCATTGTTGCGTCACTGTATGGTACAAAGATTCCGATTAAACCGGTAATAATTAATGCAATTAAAGCAATCAATAAGAATCCGCCAAGGAAAGAGAAATCCTTTTTCGATTTAACTCCTACCAGCGCCATTGCACCGAAGATAACAAATGTCGTCGTGAATGCATACAGTACGACATTTGCACCTGACGTCGACGCATAATAAGCTACTGCCGGGTATGTCGTAATACCAGAGATAGCAGCAAATATATAGATGAATGTGTAGCTGACAGCCTTCTTCCTTCTAAGCCAAAACGCTGCAATCAGCATTCCCAATTCCACTATAATCAACGGCAGCATGAGCACCGGCGGTACAAAATGACCTGCATAAATTCCGATGGTCGCTATTAACAGCGTCATCAAGAAGGTCTGCAGCACCTTTTGCATGATTGTCTTTTGATTATCTATCGCGTATTCCACTTTCATCGCTCCTAAAATTATTATTAGGATATATACGCGCCATTTGTACGATAGGTTTCATAAATTTACTTTTCATCTAATTCATCTAACTGGAACCAATTATTCATTCCGTACACAATAACCAGAATAAACAGCACGAGCGCCGCAGCTGAAATAAGCGGACTAATTACAACACTGAAAATCAGACAGATAAATGCAGCAAGAAAAAGAATCATGGCCGTTGAATTAATACGCACCTCAACACGGGAACCTGGGGCTGCTTCCAGCTTCTTGCTCCCAAAAAACCACTGCCTTGCCTGCAGCTTAACCGGAGCATCACCAGAACCGACAGTTGTTTCCTCGCTATTTCCCAACTTCACTACATGCTCATTATCCACAACTACAGCAATCTTTGCTAAACCGCCCATCATACCTGTATTACGCTTAACACTTACACCCATATTCTCTTGCTCCTCATCCTATTTAAGTCCAATTATCATATTGGCCACTGTTCGTTCTAAATTCTCCAAAGAATCCACTGCATCACGGCCTGCTTCTGTATGCTGCAGTGCCATTTGCTGATAATCTTGAATTAGGTTATTCAAAGAGTCATTCAAATCGTTTATTTTTGCTTGAACATCCAGCATCTCTTGACCGCTGCCTGAATCTGGGTTGCCTGCTTGGAAATCAGCTAGGGCTGCTTTAAGATCTGCCAGCTTCTGCTGAACAAGACTAGCTTGTAATTTAATTTCACTCATGACTTCATTTCCTGCCTTTTATCCGCATGCAGTCTATCCAATGAACTTTGTTTGTAAGCGATTTGCATCTGACAGTTATCAACTTCTGCCACAAGAAGACTCTTCGCCTGCTGCAATTCATCCAGCACGCGCTCTACCTCTGCTTCCGAAACATCTCGAAAACTGGCAGCCAGCTCACCGTCCCGAAAAGCCTCAAACTTGTCAGCCAACTCCCCTTTCCATGTGCCCGCCGACAACTGTACATCCTGCCAGTGTCTTCTGCTCTCCTCATAATCTCCCTGCAAACTCTCAATCTCCGCAATCGCACGGTTAAGCCGATCAATTTCATCCTGCTTCAATCCTACCTGCGTGTGCAAGTTGCTGATTGACTGCTCGGTGTTTCTGATTTGACTATTAATAGAAGCTAACGACATTTCCACCACTCCTTACATTGATTCATACCGCCCTAAAACTTCATTACTATTACAGTAAAGGATTTATCACAGAAAATCTGTAAGACTTCTGCCTTGTTTTTCCATAATGTGACTGAATAGTAATGGTAAAAAGGTTGTGGATTCCTACAAGACTCTATTCCAACACGTTGTTCAGCCTTTCTGCTAAACCTTCTGTTAAATAGTTTAGATTTTGCTCTTGGTTAGGCAGATTTTTAGGGCTTCGTTTCCTTATTTGAAAAACATAATCACCATCATTCCCTTCACTCTTCAAAGTGATCGTAGCGTTTAGCCATCCATCTTTTAACTTGAGGTGCTCTACACCTGAAAAACCGAAGTACCAAGCCGCTATTGCTTTGTCTGCTCTAAATAAATGCATTAGCACGACTAATAATCCATCTTCTTCTATGTCCATCACACAGTTTACTGATGATTTTTCTCCGTCTGCCTTTCTTATAATTCCCATCACAGGGTGTGTCATTTCAAAGTCTGGTATTGGCCCTGAGGTGTCGTCGGAATTATGCAAAACTAATTCTCGGAAGGCTTCTTTTATTATTGGTTCTGTGTATCTAAATTTCATAAAGTGTTCCTCCTCCAGTTGAAGTACAGCAGACAAAAGTTAGAGTTTATATGATTAGCAAAAAATCTACAGTTACAAAACTATTCCCTTTCAAATAACAATTAAAATCAAAATTATGTAATTATATGTAATAATAATCCAACAAAAAGGGTAATAGGTAAGCGTTCCAAGATGAAAAATAAGCATATAAAACTATTTCCCTAGATGCAGAACTCAAAAGATGAGGAAAAAGGTACTTAATACTCTACAAAATGGAAAAGGGTTTCGTTAGGGTAGAATAAGCAACTTTTATGGAAAGGAGTCCCCCATAGATGAGCGGAGAAATTAAGATTAAACAAGCTGAAGCACAAAAAGGCATTCAAGAGATGAGCGCAGCAGTGCAAGCATTAAAAAAAGAAATCGGCGAAACAATGGACGGTAACCACGGAATAAAAATGAGTGATGCATACAATGAAATCAAAGCCGAATACGAAGCAGTCCTCAACCAGTTCATTGCACTATTCCAAGACAATATAACAGCAACAGAAGCAGCAGTACAAGAGCTGGTTGAATTAGATCAAGCTTTAGGCAATCAGATATCATTGCAATAAATAGGAAGGAGGAAATATATTGAAGGAACTCGCGGTAAAAGAAATTCACAAAGGTACCGAAACATCCAAAATAGATTTAGATACTTTTTTTGAACAGCTATCTACCCTACAACAAAAAGTCCGCAACTTTAACAATATGGAGGATGCTTTAAAAGGCAAAACCGGTAAAGCAATTCGCTCCTTTTACAACGAAATACATACCCCCTTCCTCACTTTCCTGCTGCAATCGATGGAAGATTACAAAGGCAGACTGGAAGACATGAAGAACGACGTACAATCCTTTGAATCCAGCCATCAAGGATTTATAAGTGAAATCTTCCTAAGAGACGAGCTAACACTTGGATTGGACAATGCGAAATTAAAAGCCGGAATTGTCACAGATAAAGTAAATCAAACCCTATCCAGCGTGGCGGATATTGTATCTGTCAAAAGTATTAATCAATCAGATTTCGAATCTGGTATAGACAAAGGCAACCGCCAGATAGCCACTGTCGTGAACAATCTGAACGACCTTGACAGCAAACACGCAGCAAAACTCGAAGAAACACAAAGCGACTTGCAAACATTGAAAAAGTATTTATCTGAAATGACCACTGGGTTAAGCAACGGCACAATATCAGTAAGTGAATTCGATGTAGCATCTCTGAAGGGAATGGATAGCTACCAAAGTGTAATCCAGAAGAGTTATGGAAACGGGAGTATTGAGATAACTGAAGAAAATATTCAGTATCTGCCTTTGGCAGCGATTGCTGCTGCCAGGAAAAACACGGAAAAAGGGTTAGATAAAGGTATGCGTGTAATCATAAGCCATGCATACAAGGATTTGGAGAAAGGGAATATAACACGAAAAGACTATCATTCAATCGTTTCTATAGCTACTAAAAAGAACAGGGACTTAAAAAAAGAGTCTGAGAAAGATAAGACTGATACTTTAATAGAGTATATTGAGAAAAACGTTGATAAAATTACCCAAGATGTTTCTAAAGATGTACTTCACAACAGCGTCCAACAAATAGGGTTGGAAGGAAAACGTATAGGTAAATTCCTTCAAAAACAAGCATATAAGAGAGGTATTGTCGGACCACCAGGACCTAATGGTTTTGTAATGCTCGATTCAAAGGGCGCAAAGTTAGCTCATACATGGAATAAATATGGCAATAGGATAGAATCTAGCGGCAAAGTGTTAGGAAAATTTTTAGCATTCGGAAGTGCTGGGTGGGGCTGGTATGAAGATGTAACTAAAAAGGATAAAACACATGGAGAGGCTTTTACTCACAATGGCGCCTCTTTACTTGCAGGGATGGCAGGAGGAGCTGCCGGTTCAGGGCTTACAACTATAGCATTGACAGCCCTAGGTGTTTCTAATCCAGCAGGTTGGGCAGTTCTAGGGTCAATAGCTGTTGGTGCTTTTGCATCTACGTTCTTTAATTGGGCGTATGACGAGAATATTTTAGGGTTACAAGACGGTTTGGATTACGTTGGAAACAAGATAGGTGAGGGTGTAAGTTACGTAGGTGACAA
Organism: Terribacillus aidingensis; assembly: GCF_900215625.1. Taxonomy (GTDB): domain Bacteria; phylum Bacillota; class Bacilli; order Bacillales; family Amphibacillaceae; genus Terribacillus; species Terribacillus aidingensis. Next base: position 303,068 of record NZ_OBEK01000001.1, on the reverse strand, counting down.
GTTTAGTGATTTAGGATCCAGTGTGAATAATACGATTGATCAAACTGGTGAAGCAATTAAATCAGGAATAGAATCACTCAATCCAATGAATTGGGGATGGAATTAATATATGAGTACGGAAGCTTTTATTATATTAAAGAATTTTAGATACCAACTTATTAAAATAGATAATAACTTTTACATTATTGACAAAGACAAGCCATTTGTGTTCACTTTTCTATTTCCATTTATATATTGGTATTTCCCTAAAAAAGTTGTACAGATTAGTGAAGAGTCTGCTAGTATTCTGCAAACTGTACCGAATAAAGATATAAAGAGTGCCAAATTGAGTATGTTTGGAGTCGGTATTTCTTTATTACTTGCTAATCTAATTGAGCCTACACTAGACTATTTTCTTATTCCAATATCACCTGTATTGGCCAGCTCAATTGTTTTTTTGATTACAGTAATTCTAATCTATTTTAGATTTCAAATCAGTTTACGTAATAAGAGGTCTATTTCTAAACAGATAAAATTGGATAGTAACTTTACCACTAACTCTTTAAATATATGGGTTTTCCCAAAGTCAATAAAGAGTTGGATTAGTCTTACCTTTTTAATGATATTCATAGGAGCATTTGCTGCAGGAGCTATGTATGGTTTTATAATTTCTGGCAATACTTTCATATTAATTTGCTACATTGTATTCTTTTTCATGTTGATATTCTTTAATATAGCGACTGTCCCGCAAGGAAAGAATACACTAAAAGTAATAATTAAATAGACAAACTAGGAGGAAATATATGTTACCTATCGGATCAATAGTCTACCTTAAAGAAGGAACAAGTAAATTAATGATTCTCAACCGCGGCCCTATCATAGAGCTAGACGGAGAACAAAAAATGTTTGATTACTCTGCTTGTGTTTATCCACAAGGATTGGTCGCGGATAGTGTCCTTTACTTTAATGAAGAGAATATTGATGAAGTGATTTTTGAAGGATTCAAAGATAGTGACGAGGATCGATTCCATTCCTTGTATAAACAATGGCTTGATGAAAATGAAATTCAAAAAGGGGTTGTAAGTGGCCCATTGAAATAAACAACAGACAAAGCATCAAGATTTTTCATTTATCTTGGTGCTATATTTGTTACACCTAGATTCTATTAAGGGGATAATAGAAGGCATTGCTTCTTTTAATACCCTATGACTTATGCGAGGTGTATGTATCAATTTATGGAGGAATCAGAAGGTTAAGAGGAAATATAAGGTATAGAATTTTGACGAGGATTATTATCTTATAGATACAGGGGCATCTCCTTTGAAAGCAATATCACCGTTCCCTTTCTGGATAAATTCCCCAAATTGTTTTTATATAAGATGGAGCAGACGCATCATCTTCAATTTTGCCTCGCAGTCTTCGAACGTGAACATTAATAACATTATCATCACCGTAATAAGCTTCTTTCCATACACTTTTCGTACAGCTGTCCTTTGGTAAATACTTGATTCGGATTCGCAGCTAACACGCGTAAAATCTCGAATTCCTTCACCGTTAAATAAAGCGTCTCTCCTCTCTACTGACAGAGAAGTTTTTTAAATCTATATGTAAATCTTGTACATCCACAACCTGTTCGGTATCTTCTTTCTGCTGACTGTATTGCGTTGACCGCCGCAGTGCTGCTTTTACCCTAACCGTCAGCTCAATCAGCGAGACGGCTTGCAGATATAGTCATCTGCTCCAAACCCAAGCCCCAATGCCTTGTCCACATCACTATCCTTGGCAGACATAATCAAAATTGGCAGCATGTTATCCCGTCTGATCAGCTGCATAATATCCAACCCATTGTATTCAGGCAGCATCAAATCCAAGGTAACCAGATCAACAGATTCTTGAGCAAACAAATTCAATGCGGCTTTCCCATCAAATGCCGAAAATACGGTATAACCTCTCGCTTCAGCCGCTCACTTCTTTCATCCAGTATCCATATGTTCTATGAATAGTATACGGTAAATAGTAATGGGTGTTTTGTTTAATTTTGGAATAATATCTAGCGACATGTAAAAAAGCCTCCCCTGACTTTGCAGAGGAGGCTGTACACTTTTGGTATGAACTTACTTTGTGAACGTAATATTCTCGAAAGTCTCACCAAGCTTTACCATTGTTTCTCTCGGCTTTGTCTCGGCAACGATATTTCCGTTTCGTATAGAGTACAGAACGCTGGCCTGTTTACGAATTGCTTCGTATTCATTCTCTGCGTCTAGCACAATCAGGTTAGCCGGCTTGCCTTCTTCCATACCGTATTTGTCTTCAATGTGCAGCGTTTTGGCGCTATTTGTTGTAATCAGATCAATCGAATTTACGATTTGATCATAACCCATTAATTGTGTCACATGAATGCCCATGTGCAGCACTTGCAGCATGTTACCAGTACCTAGCGGGTACCATGGATCAAAAATATCGTCATGTCCAAAAGCAACATTGATTCCTGCTTCTTGCAGTTCTTTTACTCGTGTAACTCCTCTGCGTTTGGGATAGGTGTCGAAACGTCCTTGCAGATGAATATTGACGAGCGGATTTGCCACCATATTAATATTGGATAGCTTCAGCAAGCGGAACAGCTTAGACGTATACGCATCATTATAAGATCCCATCGCTGTCGTGTGGCTTGCGGTAACACGCTCTCCCATGCCAAGTCGGTGGGCTTCCGCAGCTACTACTTCCACAAAACGAGATTGCTCATCATCAATTTCATCACAGTGGATATCTACGAGCCGGTCGTATTTCTCTGCCAGCTTAAAGGCCGTTTTAAGCGAATCAACGCCGTATTCTCTTGTAAACTCATAATGCGGAATACCGCCGACAACATCTGCCCCCATGCGCAGCGCTTCTTCCAGCAGCTCCTCGCCGTTCGGATAAGAGAGAATCCCTTCTTGCGGAAAAGCCACGAGCTGCAAGTCTACGAATGGTGCCATTTCTTCTTTCACTTCCAGCAAAGCTTTTAATGCCGTTAAATCCGGATCGGTAACGTCAACGTGCGTCCGAACATGCTGAATGCCTTGTGCAATTTGCCATTTTAACGCCGTTTTGGCACGTGTTTTAACGTCTTCCAAGGTAAGCGACTCTTTTCTTTCCGACCAGCGCTGAATCCCTTCAAATAACGTTCCGCTTTCATTCCAGTGCGGCTCGCCAGCTGTCAGCGTTGTATCCAAGTGAATATGCGGCTCAACGAAAGGCGGCAGAACGAGGTTTCCCTGTACATCCATCATGTCTTGTTCCGCAGTAACTTCAATCGTTGGAGCAATCTTTTCAATCTTTCCTTCATGAATTAGAATTTGCCAAAGGCCTTCTCTATTTCTGAGTTTTGCATTTCGTATAATCATAATTCTGTCACCTTTTCTGCTTCTAGATTTAAGTTCGCTTCTGCTGCCTTGGCAGCAATAATGGAAAGTACGACATAAACAACTGCCGCTCCAATCAGTCCGTTAAGCGGTGGAATCCCTGGTAAAAATTTCGCCGCTCCTGCACCGAGAACCCATGCAGCGATTGCATTCCAGTTCACCGCTTTGAATGTCATCTTCTCAAACGCCGGATACTTGCCGCGACGTACGATGAAATAATCTGCAATCAGAATAGCTCCAATTGGCGGCAGCACCGAGCCAAGCGTTGTAAGAAAGCCGACGAAATTGTTGTAAAGCCACATCGCAAAGATTGTTCCGATAATACCGTTGATAATTACAACTTTATTTTTCTTGATTTTCGTAATGTTCGAGATACCTAGACTAGCTGCATAGATGGCATTATCATTTGTCGTCCAAATGTTTAGTCCCAAGACAATAATTGCCGGAATGATAAGCCCCTGTACAAACATCACTTCCGAAATATCGGATTGACCTGTGACAATGGCGCCAATCGCTCCGAACGCGAACATGAGCGAGTTACCGATAAGGAATGCGATGACTGTCGTTGATACGCCAACTTTCGGGCTTTTCGCGAATCGTGTGAAATCAGGTGTTAACGTACCGCCGCTAATGAACGATCCTACACCAATGGTTAATGCCGCCGCTGCTCCAAGCGTTTCGGTTGGCTGATACTGCATGAAACCGTCAAGACCGCCAAGTCCATCCACTGCTTCCAAGGCAGAAAATCCGCCAAGCGCAATAATTGCTGGTACTGCGACAAAACTTAATATCGTCAGTGCTTTCATTCCGAAGAAAGCTGTCGCTGTCATCAAAATCCCGAAGATAAGAATTAATACGGTCGTATCCATGCCGGTTACCTTTTGCACGGGCACCGCGAACATCGCCACCCCAACGCCGAACCAGCCAATTTGTGTAGCGCTCAGCAGGAAGGAAGAAAGATAAGAACCTTTTTCGCCAAATGCGTAACGTGTTAATAGGTGTGTAGAAAGTCCAGTTTTCGCTGAGATATAAGCAAGTGTTCCTGTATAAGCTCCTAATATCAAATTACCCGCTAGCACAATTCCGATGAACTGCATCATACTTAACCCTAACCCTAATGTTCCTCCTGCCACCATACTCGCCGAGAAGAAAGTAAACCCAAGCATGAGCATCAGCATCTTCCAAAAACCATTCCGATGTGATTGCGGCACTGCCTGCAAAGAAAAATCATGATCGATTCGTTTCTGTTCCATTGCTATTCCCCCTGTTTTATTTAGACTAAAACTGGTACCAGAGGAGTAAAAAAAGAGGCTTCCTGCCATCACTGACAGGAAGCCTCTCTTAACATGCAGATAAAAGGGTAGACTTCCCCTGTTCATCTGCAACGTTTCCGAATGTCCTTGTCAGCCTCACGGGACTGAATTAAAGGTACCAGTATTCAAATTACAGTTATTATTGCAATATTAGTGAGAAAAGTCAACATCCTGTATTGCCGTTATACGGTGCCGCGTTGAATCTTTGATAAATATCTTGAAACTTTATCACTGTATTACGTCTCTAACATTTAGAAAGGAGGCCATGATTTGAAAGATAAAGTAAAGCTTGTAAAGAAAGCCGTAAAGGGTAGTGAAAGAGCCTTTGAACAGCTTATAAAGAACGAAAGTGAAAAATTATATAAAACCGCTTTTCTATATGTAAAGAATAAAGAGGATGCACTAGATGTACTGCAGGAAACTATTTACAAGGCTTTTGTATCAATTGAACAAGTAAAACAACCAGAATTCTTTACAACCTGGCTTACAAGGATCCTGATTCGTACTTCTTATGATTTTCTGGACAAGAAGAACAAACTTGTCTTAGATGAAGACTTTTTGAAGCACCAAGCTTCAGAAGATACGTCTAATATGGAAGAAAAGTTAGACTTACTAGCAGCAATATCTGCATTAAGCAAAACTTATCAAACTGTCATAATCTTATTTTATTATCATGATCTCTCTATACAATCAATTGGTAACACGCTTGAAATGTCCGAGAATACGGTTAAAACAAATCTTCGTCGCGCAAAGATGGAATTAAAAAAACAATTGGGTGGGATAGCGTATGAACAAACAGCGTATCAATGAGGAGTTGGATAAGATAGATTTTCCGGAGCAGGAAGTGATGAACACAATAAAAAACGGTATTAAAAAAGGCAAAAAAGATACTGAACGAAAGAAAAGAGTTAGAGTAAGAAAACTTGCAATCACTTCATCCATTGCTGCATCTGCCTTCCTGGCATCTGGACTACTGTTTGCACCAATAACCAATGTACTTGCTTCTGTTCCAATTATTGGTTCCATATATGATAGATTTAGCATGCAGATTGGGTATGAATTGTTTGAAAGCAAGCTTGTTACACAACTAAATCAAACAGCAAGCAGCAATGCGATAGACGTGACCATTACAAGTGCTTATTACGATGGAAATGTTATCGGTTTAACATTTCTAGCAAAAGGAGATAGAATCTCTTTAGATAAAATGGAGGAGAGAGGACCAGAAGTTGGTTATAGTTCTTACCTTTTTGATGGAGATGAGCAAAAGCAATGGGCAGGAAGTATGGCAAGTTTGGAAAAAGCAGACGATGGTTATGTTGGTGCAATGGAGTTTCATAACGAAAGCGCTGACTTACCAAAGAACTACACACTTCCTTTAACCTTTACCTCTATCACAGGAGTAAAGGGCAAATGGAAATTTGATATACCAGTCACGCAAATTCCATCCCAAACAATCGCTGCTAAAGAGAAAATTATTTCTGCCCACGAGACAAATTATGCAATAGAGATAGAATCTGTAACGAAAGGAAAAGCCACTACTTTCCTTAATTATAAAACAACCAAACCTGCTGACGGTGAGAATGATGAGATTAACATCACGGTATTTGATAACTTGGGGAATCGATTATCAAAAAGTCATGCGGAGGTACTAGCCACAGAGCAGCATAATGGCGTATTGTTACATGATACACGAGAGTTATTTACGTCCAAGATCTCGGAAGATGCACAGTACTTAACTATACAACCCGAGTTAAGGAAAGACGAGCAGCAAACTGTAAGTTCTTTAGATCAGAGCGCACCTTTCACGGTGGAAAGCAGTCGATTTGACTATAAAATAAAAGTGAACTCAATCGAGCACGACAAGAACCAGATTATAATAGACTATCACGTGCAAAATATAAACTCTGCAGAACTTAGAGACGACATTATCCAAAACTTTGCTGATTTCATTATGCTAATAAAATCAGAAAATATCATAGAAGATGATGACGGCCAGCTGGATATGAATCATATAATTAGCGATCAAATCCGCAGCACGAAAACAACAGCAGTAGACGAAAACTATCATTTCCAATCCGTATTCACCCTTAGCAATTCAAATAATACTGACATCGCCAACTACTCGCTCATGGTCCCATTCGGAACATTAAGCTTAAACCAACCAATCGAAATGGATCCTGTTAGATTTGAATTAAAGTAAGTGTACATGAAGGACTATTTACACATAGTCCTTCCCCTTTGATTTAAAATCTCCTGCCTTATTACAAATTCATCTTCTTATTAAGGACCTCAACACGCTATTTTCACCAGCATAAAATATTCGGGAACAAAGGATTTCTCCTCTTATTTTTGCTTCTATCTAAAATTATGTACAATCCGTCCAACAAAATATATCATAATTCATTGCGTAAGAAGCTGATTAAGTAAACAAAAAAACCCCTATCCATCGTGGATAGAGGTTTACAATTTAAAGAATAGGCAGGGATCTTTTGGTTGGTTTCTTTTTCCCGCTTGCGGTTGCAGGCATGGTTTTGTTAACCTGTTTCCCCTCTTTATTCTTAGTCATCGTCAGCCCTGTGATTCCGTAGAACATGGAAACGACTGGGGTTATAAATGCCAAGAAACAGAATGGAATGTATGTTCCAGCTGATACACCGAGCGCACCGGCAGCGAAGATACCAGCTCCTGTCCAAGGTACGAGTGCACCGCCTTGCGTACTTGAATCCTCAATTACCCTGGAGAGATTCTCCGGTTTAAGATTCAGCCGCTCGGAAATTGGACGCATCAGGGTTCCCGTCATAACGGAGGAGAAATAGATAGAACCTCCGATTGCTAACGTAACATAACCAACAATAATGGTTACAAAAACGAATACTCCGGTGCTTTGAATCTTCTCTGCAAATGAATCAATAATCGCTTCCAGTACACCAGCATCTGCTAACATACCGCCAAGGCCTAAGGCGAATAAGAATAACAGAATCAGCGCTGTCATGCTAGTTAAGCCGCCTCGTACTAGCAGTTCATCGACTACTCCAATTCCAGACTCTACGGAATAACCGCTATAGAAGAAGCTGATTGTTTCACTAAAAGAGAAACCTTGATATACAACAGCAATAAGGCCACCAACAGCTGTACCGATAAAGATCGCTGGAAGTGCAGGTTTCTTCATCATCAGCAGCGTGACAAGTACTGCGATGGGAATCATTGGGATAATCCCTAAATTAAAGTTAGTTGATAAGTAGCCTGTCAGCTGATTAACACTCTCTGCTTCCATAGACGGCGATTTGTACTGCAGTCCAATCACTGTAAAAATGATCGCTGTAATGATATAAGATGGTACAGTTGTCCAAAGCATATGCTTAATATGCGTGAACAGATCACCGCCAGTTATCGTTGGCGTTAAATTCGTGGTATCCGAAAGTGGTGACATTTTATCACCGAAGAAAGCTCCGCTGATGACTGCACCAGCAGTAATTCCAGCGGGTACACCAATCGTAGCACCAACACCCATCAGTGCAATTCCTGCAGTACCAATGGCACCCCATGAACTACCGATAGCTAGTGCAACTAGCGAACTAAATATTAAGGTTGTAAGTAAGAAGAAACGCGGAGAAATAGACTCAATACCGTAATATACAAGCGTCGGCACTGTACCAGACGCAATCCACGCACCGATTAAAATACCTACGGTCAACAAAATCAGACCTGGCTGAAGCGCCCTGCTCATTGATTTTGTCATCGATTTTTCTACTTGTTTATAATTAAAACCTAACCCCATCATGAACGGAATAATCGCAAGTATACTAATAAACATCAGCATTTGAATCGAAGCATCAAATACCAGAAGGCCAACTGAAATGATAAGGACTACAACGGATAGCATTGATAATGCATACTTAAACGACGGTTTTTTAATCGTCCTTTTTCCCGTGTCACTTTCCATAAGAACACTCCTTAATAAAATAGAAATTATTTATACCGAAAACTTTTTCAAGCAAAGTGACGTAACAAAACATAAATTTAAAACAGCACTTAAACTTTTAAAAACAATTAATACTTAGCACTGTTTACATAATACGTACCCTTTCGCCACACGAAATAAACAATTTATTAGCTGGTTTACTCATTGAAACTATTCCAGGTCTAATAAAGCTCCATGCTTGCTTGAAAAAGAGGCAGAACTTCTACTACTATTAGGATTGTTCAAAAGGATTGATTATATTTCAAACAATCCTTAATGGATAAAGTTTCCGTTATTACTTAATCATACTCCCATACTTCACAGTTTTCATAGATGCTGCAATGTTCCTTGCTGTTCTCTCCATGTACACTGCAGCATGTTCAAATGCATCCGGCAAGGTTACAACCCCTGGCACAATGCTGAAAAGTGCATCAATGCCATGGGCGTGTACGATATCCGCATCTTCAGATAGTGAGCCAGCAAGCCCAATTACAGGCACACCGTATTTTTTGGCTGCTTTGGCCACACCAATTGGCGTTTTTCCATAAATCGTTTGGCTATCAATTCGACCCTCACCTGTAATTACTAGGTCTGCATCTTTGACTGCATCTTCAAAGTTTACAGCTTCCAGGACAATTTCAATTCCTCTTTTTAAATCCGCATGAAGAAATGCCAGCAGACTTGCACCTAAACCTCCAGCTGCACCGGCACCTTCTCTATCTCGGAAAGCTGTCCCTACTGTCTTTTCTGCAATATCAGCAAAGTAAGCGAGATTTTTATCCAGCAATTCAACCATTTCAGGAGTAGCACCCTTTTGAGGACCAAATATCGCCGAAGCACCTCTTGGTCCTGTTAATGGATTATCCACGTCACAAGCTACTTCAATTTGTACATCTTGTAATCGATCATCAAGACTATCCAAATTTATAGTAGCAATTTTAGCTAGTGCTCCGCCTCCGTAACCAATATCATTACCATTTTCGTCGAGCAGCTTTCCACCTAAAGCCTGCACCATTCCGGCTCCAGCATCATTTGTCGCACTGCCGCCGATACCAATGATAATATGCTCTACACCCAAATCAAGCGCAGCTACTATTAATTCCCCCGTTCCTCTTGTAGAAGTAACAAGCGGATTTCTGTGTTCCACAGGTACGAGATGTAATCCTGACGCGGCAGCCATTTCAATAACAGCTGTTTTCCCATCTCCCATTAATCCAAAGAATGCTTTAACAGGATCACCTAAAGGACCTGTTACAGCGTGTTCCACCACTTTACCGTTTGTCGCATCTACAAGTGACTGAACTGTTCCTTCGCCGCCATCCGCCATCGGCATCTTGTGGTAAACAGCATCTGGAAGCACCTGTTTAAAACCTCGTTCAATTGCATTGGCAGCATCAAGCGCAGATAAACTTTCTTTATAAGAGTCTGGAGCAATTACGATTTTCATCGTTTACCGCCTACCTTCTATTAAGATTTAAATCTTCCATAAAAGCACTGATACCAGCTTTTTAACCAAATAGCTGCAAGACACCAAAAATAAGTGTCGAAACAACAGCCAGTGTTAACCCGACTATTGATTCATATGGCATTAGCTTCAATCGTTCCTTGATACCCATATTGACACTTCCAGCTGTTGCGTGGAAAAAGCTACCGTGCGGCATGTGATCTAATACAGTTGCGCCAGCATGAATCATCGCAGCTCCGCCCAGCGCGGATACACCTAATCCTAAAATGGCGCTGCTGAAAACACTGCTAGCTACGGCTGTACCAGCTGTGGTAGAAGCAGTTGCCGCTGACATGAAAATCCCTGACATAGGTGCTAATAAGTATGCAGGCATACCTGAAGCGTTTAATGTATTAATCAGTACATCTTTTAAGCCCGAATTGGCAATGATTCCGGCTAATGTTCCGGTGCCCAACAACATAATGGCTACTCCAGACATCTTGCTTAATCCCGAGATAGCATACTCATTTATTTTCTTTGTCTTCTTCATTGCAATGGCACCGATGATTCCTCCAACAGGCAGTGCAATCATCGGATCAATATTGATATCAAATAACGGCCGCAATGCGAGTAAGATGATTGTAACTAACGGTGCAATCAACGCTGTTATAAATATCGGCAATTTTGTATTGTCCGTCATTTCAACATCCTGACTTACTACTGCAGAGCCTTTGCTGACAAGCTTCTTCGCTAGCAGATACGTAACTGCCAAGCCGAATATAGCTGGTATTATTCCGGCAGCCATTACAGAAGTAAGCGGTACACCAAAAGCATCAGAAGCGGCAATTGCATTCGGATTTGGAGACATAATGTTTCCGGCCTTACCTCCACCAACCATCGCCAGCAAGATAGCTGTTTTGGATAAGTTAGCACGCTTGGCAATTGCCAAAGCAATCGGTGATACCGTAATAACAGCTACATCAACGAACACCCCAACCGTTGTCAGTATCATCGCGGCAATAGCTAAAGCCAAAAGCGCACGTGTTTCGCCCATTTTTTTGACGATTGTCTCGGCAATCGAGGATGCAGCTCCTGATTCTATAAGAACCCCAGCTAAAACCCCCGCGGCCAAAATTCGCAGCACTGCCGGAATAATATCTTGTGCACCTTCCATCATTAGCGTAACGGTATCGGTAATATTTACGCCGCCAATGAGCCCGCCGATTAAAGCTCCAGCAACCATGCCGTATGCTGGCGGTACTTTTTTCAAGATGAGTACAATTGCAATAATTAAGGCACTAACAGCTCCTAAAGCGCTTACAGTGATATCCATGATGATTTCCCCCTAGATTGCTTTTTCTATGTATATCTATTGTAAGCGTTTTCTAAAAGGAACACATTGTAAATACAGATAGATATTACAGGTATAATTTATCTGGCATTTGTGCATTTGCACAATCAATAGGTATCATACACAAGCTTGGCCAAGTATAGCTCCATCAAATCTTTTGCATGTCGCGGGTCTTTTCCTGTTAGCTCTGTTATTTTCTCAAGACGGTACCTCAACGTATTCCGATGGATAAAAAGAGTTTCCGCAATTTTATTCAATTCACCACCCTCTCGAATATATGCCTCAAGAGTTTGAACCAGTTCCCCTTTCTTATCTTGATTTAATAGCAGCTGATAATAGGTAAACACATGTAAATCCTCATTAACCACATTTTTTGTCAGCATTATTTCAAACTGGTAATCCTCATAGCTGTAGAAGCTTCTTTTAGGATGCAGCTTACTCCCTATATTAGTTGCTCTTTTTGCTCGATCGTAAGAGCTTTTATATGCTTGTACGTTTTTTGCCAAGTCCCCACATCCAATGAGAACGCCGCTGCCTGTCACTTTTGACAGTCGCTTCAAGAAAGAGGCGAATTCTGCTCTGGATTCGTTCATCGCTTTAAGAATAACAATTTCATCATTAAACGTAGCACCAATTAAATCATTCTTTCCGATTTCATATTGGATCGACCGAATTAAATTTTGCGTTGAGATGGCAGTGTGATCTGATTTTGTAATAAAAATAGCAGTTCTAGGATGTTCCAGATTAATCCCCAGGAATTCCGCCCGCTCTATTAGTAACACTTCATTCCGAACGTCTTCTGAGATAAGCTGATTTACAATCTCGCTTTGAAGTCTTTGTCTCCATTGCACCCTTTCCAATAATACAGACTGCTCTAACACTAACTCTGCCGCCATCTTCACAAGCTCTGCATAATTCCGGATTTGCTCAGGCTCCCCTGTAATACCAACCACACCCACAATTTGGTTATTGAACTGGATGGGCAAATTAATCCCGGACTTTGCTCCCTCTACATTCCCCACACTAGCATCGTCTATCTCCACACTCTCTCCTTGCTCAAGGACAACAAGTGCACCTGCATGAAACTGATTGATTCTCTCCTTATCACCAGATCCTATAATGATTCCTTCGTCATTCATTACATTTATATTTTGATGTAATATCTTCATCGTGCGCTCCACTATTTCCTGCGCCAATTCATAAGTTAAAAATTGCACGTCTCTTTACCTGCCTTCCGTCCAATTAAGTACATTTATTTATAAAGAGAAAAGAAAAACAAGCTATTTAGTTAGCATGCTAGCAGACTTTCACGTCATACCCTATTAAGAGAATAGCTACTTGTCAGGATATAACAAACAACACACGAAAGACACAGTAGAGTTGTAACTTATTATAAGTGAAAATCAAAAAGAGGTGATCTAATGTGTTATGTTTGTCCAGTCTGTGGGTTTGAGGGATTACCCGAACCTGCTTACAACGAATACAATGAAGCATCGTTTGAGATTTGCTCCTGCTGTTTCTTTCAATTTGGCGTGGATGATGATGCAGAAATAAAAAATGACGCCTATATGGAAAGAGAAGATACACACAAGTTATACAGAAAACAGTGGATTGACGATGGCGCTAAGTTAATGTCTTCTTTCGGATATCCAGCAAGTCGGCAGACAAATGGAAAAGTAAAACCCGAGGCCTTAACAAAACAGCTTAAGAATATAAACGTTCTCTTATAACCAACTGATTGAGGAAATCTGCCAGATTAAAAAAGACCTGTATGTGTTTTTAATGGATATAATCATTTTCAGGAGACCTTATCTTCAAATCCTTATACGCATTAGTTGGATCAGGATATCTTTAGGTGCCTTGGCAAACAAAGTAATCTGTATCGATTAAGAAAAATTAATGGTATATAAACGAAACAGCCTCCGTCTCCTGGAGGCTGCTCCCTTTCATTTTTTAACTACCAATCACAAGTCTGCTTTCTTACTTTTAATAAGAACCTTTTCTGTTTCTGCCCCAATACAATCCAAATAATAAGATAAACCACAACGGTGTCAGCAGCAGCGCCGGACGCGTCTCATCTGCAACTAGCATAATCACCAAAACTCCAGCAAACAAAGCCAGCACGATGTAATTCACAAATGGTGTGAGCGGTGCTTTGAATGTTGACTTCGCATGCAGGTCTTTGCGTGTTTTTTTGTATTTGATATGACAAATCAGGATGATGCTCCATACCCAGATAAAGCAAATTGCACTGATTGTCGTTACAATACTGAAAGCTTGGTCAGGGATGAGTTTGCTTAGAAGTGCTCCGATTGAGATAACAATGGCAGATAGCCATAGCGCATTTCCCGGAACGTGCTTTTCGTTCAGTTTGGCAAGCCGCGCTGGACCTTGGTCTTGCTTGCCAAGATTATATAAAGTCCGGCTTGTAGAGAACATGCCGCTATTCCCGGCAGATGCAGCAGATGTTAACACAACAAAGTTAATGATACCTGCAGCAATCGGGATCCCGACTAAAGTAAATGTCTTCACGAACGGACTTTCCGCTGCGTTCAGCTCTGTCCAAGGGTTTATCATTAACAGAACAAGCAGTGCACCTACATAAAAGAATAAAATCCGTAATGGTATTTTATTAATCGCTGACGGGATGTTTTTAGCAGGATCAGCAGTTTCAGCAGCCGATACACCAATCAGCTCCACGCCGACATATGCGAAAACAACCATTTGGAAAGCAAGCAAGAAGCCGGAAATACCATTCGGGAACAGTCCCCCATGTTCCCACAGATTTGTGACCGACACAGTGCCGGAATCTGTTTGGAAGCCGATAACCACTAAGACAATTCCAATACCGATCAGCGCTAATATCGTTACAACTTTAATCAATGCAAACCAAAATTCCAATTCGCCGAATAGCTTCACTGTCAGCAGATTCAGTCCTAATAAAACAATGACGCAAATAAGTGCAGGAATCCATTGCGGGATATCAAACCAATAGTTCACATACACCCCAACAGCAATCACATCCGCCATCGCTGTCATAATCCAGCAGAACCAGTACGTCCACCCGGTTACAAAAGATGCCCATGAGCCAAGATAATCTTCCGCAATATCTGTTATCGATGAATAGCCTGCTTTTGACAGCAGCAGCTCTCCCAGCGCACGCATCACGAAAAACAAGGCGATACCGACAATTAAATAAGCAAAGATGATAGAAGGACCAGCCAGCTGTATCGCTTTCCCCGACCCTAAAAATAAGCCCGTACCGATGGTTCCGCCAATGGCAATCAGCTGTACATGTCTATTTGATAAATCTCTCTTTAATTCTTGTTGTGCCAACTCTAACTCCCCCTTAATCAAACCAATAAAAAAAGAGATTGGAGGCTCTCCAATCTCTTGATCACAAGAATAACAAATACTATTGATTATGCATGCGCAGCACAACCCAAATAGATATTGATACTCTTCTGTCCTTTTGCCTGAGATTGTGAACCCTTCGGCGCCGCACTTACCGCGGTCTCTCCAGAAGCTGCTCCTGCTATAGTACGACCCATAGCATTCATAGCTTTATTTATTAAGTTTATTAGATTCTGTTGAATGTAGATTATTTTAATGTTTGTTAGATCTTTTGTCAAATTGCGCATTAATAGAGTTGTAATAGTAAACTGTACTGCTTATTGGGGCGGTTTTTGGTAGTTGCCTCCACGCAGCATACCTTCTTGTGGTATTTCAAGCTTAAAATGCGTTCCATTTGATGAACTCTCGACTATATGGATATCTCCTAAGTGTTCAATCATCATTTTTTTCACAAAAGGAAGGCCCAGCCCCATACCGCGTTTCTTATTTCCTAATGAGATGAACGGATCAAATACACTTACCCAGTTCTCCGGACAGATGCCCTTTCCATTGTCCTTAAAATGTATGATGATGTTTTTGTCATCAATTTCAGTACGAATTGTAATCTTCTTGTTCGCCCTGTTTTCCGGCATAGCTTCCACACTGTTCTTGATCAGATTAATGAAGACTTGTTGTAAGTTGGCTTTGTTAAGATAAACATTCAGCGGCGAGTAAATATTTATAAATTCCAGCTTAACATTGTTTTCTTGAAGCATCCCAGCAGAAAAATCAATTGACGCTTGGACGATTTCCGCAAGATCATCTGTCTTAAAAGTCATAGCAGAGGACTTCATATATGCACGATAGTTATCAGCCAGCTGCTCTAGATGTTCGGATGATTTACCGATCATCTCCAATGTTCGCTTATCTCTTTCAATTAAAGCATCACTTTTCTCCAACATACTCGAGAAACTCTTAATGATGACATTCGTGTTCTTCACTTCATGGATCAAACTGCCAGTCAGCTGACCTGTATAATCCAGTTTCTTCTGCTTTTCCATTAATTCGTGATTGTAACTTTTTAAGTCTACATTGAACTTAACAAAAATGTGCATACTTGCCACCGAAAATAGAATGACACCTATACTGCTAGTAAGAACGCCAGTTAAAGGAAGGAAGTTTAGAATGCCTGGCAAGATGAGAAACAATGCGTTAAATGAAAAACCCCTCAGGAAGTTTTTAAAGTGTGAGTTCCGAATCCTCCCTGACAATACACATACAACGAACAAGAAAAATACAATGATACCCATGTGAAAGATATAAACCCAAACTAACGGACCATAATCAGGTAAGTAGTGATTAGAAGCAATACTCTCTTCCGTAACGACTAATCCTTTTATTCCTAAGCTAGTCCAGCTTATGATATAAACGATTGTGCTCCATATTGCAAAGCCAATCAACGCTTTCTTTGTGAAAAGAGCATACTTGATTTTCGTCAAACCATTAACTTTCTTTATCACGGACGGTTGATTTTTTATAATCCAGTAAGCCACATATAGTACAATCGGAAGGCTGAAAGTCGGCCCTATACGAAATAATTTAAATAAAAATAGCACCAAACCTTCTGACAAGACATCCTGTAAATAAAGAACCCCGATATCCAACTGCCATATGGTAATTAAAATCATAGATATGACCATTCCGACAGACAACTTTGTTTCATTATAAACTTTGCTTATGCTCAATGCTAAAAACAATGGCAGTAAGCCAATGGCACATATTAATATACCAGTAACCATACCGACTAACCCCTAACTGCTAAAAACCCACTTTTGGATTATATTTTTATGTATATACATGTCTTTTTCACCATGTCGTGATTTAAACAGCCGCTAACTTTTACCTACAAATTATATCAGATGTATGAAGAATTACTGCAATTAATTACAGTGAGTGGGGTGAAGAAAATACCACCTTCCATCTTGCTGTAAAAAAGGATTAGGCACAGCAGATTTTTGAGTGTTATTTCCTAAACATAAATAGTGCATTTAAATATATCTGAAAAATAACAATATTGAATTTTATTCAGATGTGTTATACAATCTGACAAACAGTCAAAGAAGAGGTGGATGATGAAATCTTTAGAACGATTTAGTCAGTTTGTCGGAAGTACGTTTGCTTTTTGGGTTATTTTATTTGCGGTAGCGGCTTTCTTGCTGCCATCTGGATTCACGTGGATTGTGCCTTACATAACACCATTATTAGGAATTATTATGTTCGGAATGGGCTTAACATTGTCTGCCAATGATTTTAAAGGGGTGGTAAAGCGTCCTTTTGAAGTGTTTGCAGTCGTCGCCGGGCAATTTCTAATCATGCCGCTGCTTGCCTTTGCACTGGCTAAAGGACTGCAATTACCTCCAGAAGTAGCTGTCGGTGTTATCCTAGTCGGATGCTGCCCAGGCGGGACATCATCTAATGTTATGACCTTCCTAGCCAAAGGTGATGTTGCCTTATCTGTAACCGCTACAGCAGTTACTACTGTTCTTGCACCAATTGTAACGCCTGCACTCATTCTATTATTCGCGAGCCAGTGGATTGAAATTAGTCCTGTCTCCTTATTTGTCTCCATTGTAAAAGTCGTTATTATACCAATCGCTTTAGGTCTGTTAGTAAAGCGCTTCTTCAACCGACAAGCCACAGCAAGCGTAAAAGTACTGCCGCTTGTGTCAGCCGTCGCCATCATCGGCATTGTAGGAGCAGTCGTATCCAATAGCCAACAACAAATTGCACAAACCGGCTTGGCGATCTTCGGTGTCGTCGTGCTTCATAACGTACTCGGCTACCTGATCGGTTTCGGATTTGCTAAGCTGTTGCGCATGGATTTGCCAAAAAGTAAGACAGCCTCTATCGAGATTGGCATGCAGAATTCTGGATTAGGTGCACAGCTAGCCACAGCGCACTTCTCCCCTCTCGCAGCTGTTCCGAGCGCTATCTTTAGTGTTTGGCATAATATCTCAGGGTCTATTTTGGCTAATATTTATGCGAAGATGGATAATGGTAAGAAGGAAGAAGCTCCTAAGCAGCAGATATCTTAGTTAGAATAGCCATCCTTGTGTTAAGGGTGGCTATTTTTTTACTTTCTCTTTCTAAAGCAGCCTCCTCCTTGTCTCTCTTTCTAGCTTTGTCTATATCTAGTAATGGTCTCTTACTAAGTTCACGACAGCATGATAAATCTTCCGAAAAACTACTCAGCATCCACTTCCTATGACTTCCGACTCGTTTTTCTTAAAATAAGACTGTTTAATACTGGTAATATAGATCTGTTTTCACCATAAACACTTTCACCATATTTTTCCTTTATTATAATTACTTATTAGGAGACCGTTAACGGGATAATTAGGTGGTGAAAGCAATTAAGAACTTAGATGTACAAGACATCCAGCATCAAGTCGACAGTACAAAGAAATTCATCAACAAAACAAAAGAAGGCGTCGAACAAGTCAAGCAAGCCATAAACGGTATCACAACCCTGAATGATGGATTCAAAGGCAAAACTGCCGATTCCATCCGCTCGTTTTACGAGGAAGCCCACAAGCCCTTCCTCGAATTCATGGAGAGCTTTTTGGTACAATATGAAGAGGCACTGAGTTCCCTCACGGAGGAAGTTCGTTCTTTTGAATCTAGTGAAAGCGGATTTATCCGCCAAGAATTTCTGGAAGGCGAACTGACGAATAAGATGGAGAAATCCAAAGCTAGTTTGACCGCGACAAGTGATGCTATTAATGCCAAGCTTAGCAGCGTAAGTGATCTAGCATCTGTCTCACACATCAACGATTCTGATTTTCTGGATTCGATTTCGAATGCTAAAGAAAAGATTAAGACGACCGTTGATAACATGCAGGATATGGATTCTCAAGCAACGAAAAAGCTAGATAAGCCAATGCAAGATATTGATCAAATGAACACCTACATGTCGAAGCTCCGAAACGTGATCGATAAAAATAATATTACAATTGCAGATTACAATTCCGATCAGCTAACAAAGCAGGAATTCTACAAGGAATTCAAACTGCAGGCAGACGGCCGAAAAGCGCTGATAAGTAATGAACCCGTTCCTCTCACAGAAAAGGAATTTAATGCTCTACATGATAAAATTGTAGAAAGTAAGACCGTTAAAGATGACCGCTTCGAATGGAACGGAAATTATCTTACCTTAGATGATGGTCGTATTATTAGAGCCTATTATGATCCACACTCTAACAACTCGCTATCCAGACCATCCTATGAATTTGTCTCGCATATACCTGAAGAACGAGAAGTAATGAAGGAGTATGCGCAAGAAGATGGCAAAAGAATAATTACTAGTGCCGTAAAGGGAACAGCTAATTTCTTCTTAGGAGACGCCCTCACTTTATTTGGTCAAGACGCGACCGTAGAGGAAAGAGCCTGGGCTGCCTTATTCTTATTTGTAAAGCCAGCTAAAGTAGCAGATAAAGCCTTGCCTTTTTTAAGTACTGGTAAAAAAAATATTGATGATCTTGCTGAGAGTAAGGGAATTAAAAATAAGAAGATTAAGGATACAAATAAAACAGAAGCACAAGCCGAGGTACACAATAATGTTGATATTGTAATTAAAGATGGCAGTCACTTTCTAGATGAATTGAAATTGAAGCCAAACGTGAAATATGAGTCAAATGGCTACCGATATCAGACCGACGAACTTGGAAGGATATCTAGAGCGCAAGGAGAATTAAAACTCCAGAAAGGGACACGTAATTCAAAGCATCAGTTAGCAGCTGGCAATGATGATAGAATTATCGCCCCTAGTACACGAGGGGATCACGGTGGCCACTTAATAGGCACACAATTTAATGGCTCTCCATTAATTGATAATATAGTTGCAATGAATGGTAATGTAAATGTTAGTTCGTACAAAAAACTCGAAAATACTTGGGCTAACGCTTTGAGGCACGGTCAGAAGGTAACTGTAGATATTAAACCTGTTTTTGCTGATAAGTTAGAACGTCCAACTAGATTTGAAATAAAATATAAAATTGACGGAAGAAAGTTTGTTGAAGTTCTAGAAAATGTATATGGAGGTAAGTAAATGGACACTGAAAGAATGGAAGAAATTTACCAAGAAATTGGTCAACAGTTAAATATAATTATTCCGGAAGACTGGGATCGAGTAATACTGTATTCTGCGGTAAGCGAATTTAGTAACAGAACATATTTCTATTACTTCCCAACCAAAAGAAATACTCCTATTTTCAGCTTAGATATCGAAGATAAGGAGAATGTAGTTGAAGAGGAAATAAATGAACAGTTACATGAACTATATAACTATCTTAGAGATTTATGGAACGAGTTTGAAAATCAAAATCAAGAAAAATGGACCAACTTAACACTCGAATTATTATCAACAGGAAAACTAAACATTGATTACCGCTACAATGATATACAAAATGAGGATAGTTACGAACAGCAAGTAATTTGGGAATACGAAAAATTGAACATTAAGCCGAACCATAGAAATCAAAGAGATATTAAGATAATTGAAGAATATATTAAGCGTAGCAAGAATTCAGAATCAGAAAAATAAATATCACTCCTAAGTGAGAAGTGATCTATACCCCGAATGAAGTATCCCTATAAAAGTGCCTCATTCGGGTTTTTTAGTTTTTTATCACCCAAGAGATGATTTATATAATCCATACTTTAAAATTTTGAATGTGATGGTTGGTAGCAATACCTCTGAAAACCCTTGATTGGCAAATACTCGAATTCCAGAAGACCTGTGACTGAACTGAGCATCTTTCTTTAAACCTCCGCTTATCCACCGCATAGAAGCCCCTATTCCTCTATAAAAGATCTCCCTTCAGTCAACTGCTTACCTCGAAGTGATCCTCTGTATGCTAATTAATCTCTTGGTAAAAATTCTGCACTTATTCTGTCGACTCTCACCTCAACATGTTTTCCTATTAACTTTGGGTAATTTAAAAAATATCCATCTTCATCACTAATGGTTATTCCAGCATCTATTGAATCCTTACTCAACAGACCTTTTATAAGGTAAGCATAGCTTGAATCAAGACAGATTATTTCTTTTCTGTTCTCGATTATTTCATGTATATTCAAATCATCAAGAATTGTAAATCCAATTGTGACAGGGTAACTTTCCCCTAATTCAATTGGATAAGGACAAACAAAAGCAAAAGCTGTAAATTCTGTCTGATTAATTTTAAGGGTAACTTCTTCCTCAATATGAGGGTTAAGATCTGTTACTGTAGCTATATACTTCATCAATATCGCTCACTTTCTAAAACTGGATCGATTACTAGACTAACTCCCCTCAATAATTGCCTTCTGAAGTAACTTCTAAACAGCAGGTATATTGGTAACATTAGCCCTCCTCTATATTAGAGTGGCTGCATTTTCCTGTGACAGTTAACATCACACAATGTTCCCTACTTTATAGCTTGTCCATATAAAAGCAACCATTCCCCCTAATCCCACTACTACATCCATTTCCTATGACTTCCGACTCTTTTTTCTATAATTATAACTGTTTAATTATGGAATATAGTTGTGTTTTTCTCACAAACCCTTTCACCATATTTTTCCTTTATTATAATTATCTATTAGGAGACTGTTAACGGAAAATTAGGTGGTGAAAGCAATTAAAAACTTAGATGTACAAGACATCCAGCAGCAAGTCGACAGTACAAAGAAATTCATCAATAAAACAAAAGAAGGCGTCGAACAAGTCAAGCAAGCCATAAACGGCATTACAACTCTGAACGATAAATTCAAAGGGCAAAACCGCCGCTCTGAAAAAGAGGAAAATGTAAACTTACCTACATCTTTTCCGGCTTTTAAGGGTTTACCAACTGTAAATAGAGAGGCCATAGTATATTCACCAAGGGAAGCATCTGAATCTGCAAGGGTATGCAAATCCCCAAAGAAATAATTATAAAGACCTACTGTACCGTCTATCACTACTTTCGTGGCATTCTCTTGCTTATACTCCGTCATTACTTCTCGTTCTTCAGGTATGTGCGAAACAAATTCATAGGATGGCCTAGATAGAGAGCCGTTAGAGTGTGGATCATAATAGGCTCTATTAATACGACCATCATCTAAGGTAAGATAATTTCCGTTCCATTCGAAGCGGTCATCTTTAACGTGTTGATGAACTTGCTAAAGGTAAGGGGCTTCCGAATGCGAATCCGCAGAAGATTGAAATTAATAAAGGTTCGGTTACAGGCACTACAAGAGTTAAATATGGTGACCAATATACTAAGGTTGGCCGCAAAAAAGTATTAAAACCAAATGTCGAGTATACAAGTAAAGAAGGATACAATTATAAAACAGACGCTCATGGTCGGATAAATAGTGCTGAAGGAACATTAAAATTAGGAGATGGAAAAAGAAATAACTATGCTCAAAAGATAGCACGAAGAGAAGATAGAAAAGCTGATGATGAAGGTGGTCACCTAATTGCGAGTGTTTTCAAAGGTTCCGGAAACCTTGATAATCTTGTTCCAATGAACGGAAATTTAAATAAAGGCGAATGGAAAAAACTTGAGAAAAAATGGGCAGATGCACTTAAATATGGTGACGAGGTAAAAGTGAAGATAACCCCAAACTACAAGGCTAATTCACAACGTCCAGAGAGTTTTAATATTAAGTATAAAATTGGTGATGATGACTGGGAAATTAGAAGATTCGATAATGTACCGGGAGGGAGACAGTTAGATGAATGAAGAAAGATTGGAACAATTATATCAACAGGTAGCTGGAGTTGTTGTAGAAACCATTCCAGAAGAGTGGTCTAAGGTATATTTATACGGTGAGGTTCTGGAAGGATCACAGACTGCTTACTTTTATTATTATCCAGAACGTAGCGATAAGCCTGTATACAGTCATGAAGTAACTGAATTATTTTCAGTTACCGAACAAGAATATATCAAAAAGTGGAATGAATTAGTTGATTTAACTCAAGAACTTTGGAGAGCATTTAAGAATAATGGTCAAGAGACTTGGACAAATTTCACTATGTTCTTTGATAAGGCGGGAAAGTTTAGAATTGACTTTAATTATGATGATCTTACAAGTATAGACCCTCATGAAAGGAAAACTATCTGGAAATATGAGCATCTAGGTATTATCCCCAAAAGTAATTCTGGAAAAAAGCATTTAGAAAAATATCTCTCTACACGGGAATAACTACTAAGTTTTTAATGATTTTTTTATAACGAGGAATTGGCTAAATGACTCTGAAACTACAAAGTAGCGTTATTCCATTCTTTATCTTTTAATCATGCCATACACAGGATGGAACTATCCCTGGTAAGTGGACACTTCTCAGGGATAGTTTCGTTATAGTGTTTCATCATTGTTAATCTCACTTTCCATATATTAAGTTTTAAAGAAAAAATAAAGTAAGCTTTTATTTCAAAATTCATACACTCTTAAAACCATTTTCATCTTCTAAGTCTCGTTTCCTCTCCTCCAACACCTGATCAAAATAACGCGTAAAAACAGATTCTCCAGAATAAGAAATACACAAATAATCTTTTGCTCTTGTCATGCCTATGTAAAGTAAGGAAGCTTCCCTTTCTTCATCATCCTGCAAAGCATATGGAATGTTATCTGCGTTTACAATGAATACTGCTTGGAAATCGAGTCCTTTACTACTGTCAATTGTGCTGATTTTTACGGATTCGTCATCTTTTTGGAAGTTGCGTTTGGACTGGCTATTCTCGGTGAGCCAGTAGTACGAAATTCCTTCTTCTTTTAATGCACGTATTAGTGTATCTATGTAACTCATCTTGTAGGTTCCTTTTACGCGGTACAGAATGAGCATTTCTGAATACGGGACTTTCTTTTGTTCATGTAACTTCTTCATTTGTTTGGCGACGATCTTTGCTTCCTTTGCAAAGGACTCTGCTTTTACGATTGCGGGTTCAAAGCCCTTTCTTCTTGTACTTTGCGGAGCAATAATCTCGCCCTCTGTCTCTTTCGTCACTACCTTATTTTTAAGTTTCGAGTGCGCTTGGTAAAAGTCCCAGGCGAACTTAACGATTTGAGCGGTGTTTCGATAGTTAATATTGAGTACCTTAGACCGCCCGCGGAAGTCTAAGCCCGTATCCTGCACGTAGGAGCGTTTACGCTTATAAATTGATTGAGCACGATCTTCTACAAGCAGCAGAGATTTTGTATTCTCGTTAAGTAACTCACTTACTAGCTCAAACCATTCAGATTCAAAGTCTTGTCCTTCATCAATGAGAATAGCATCATATTTCGGCAAAATGGCTTCCTTATTCCGAAGTTTTTCGAGCATATTCGGGATCGATTGGTCCGAGCATTTTAAATCATGTTTCAACCACCCATGAAAATTGCGTACCTCGATACCATGCTTTGAGTTATCATGTTGTTCATCAAAATCAAATAAATTATCAGGCTGCAGCATCATTTGTGAAACCATCTGTTCAATAAAGCGTGCAAGAGAGATGTTATAGCAAAGAATCAAGATATTCCAATCTGGATTCTCCTTCGCTAGTAACTTCGCTCTGCTAGCTAAGATCAATGTTTTACCACTACCTGCCACGCCTCGAATCAAACGATTCTTATCTCCAATTTGCTTCGCCAAATTCTCTTGATGTAGATCCATTGCTTTAATGTTGTGCAGTGACAATAACAACTGATCTTGATACGGAGAAGGTTGCTTAAATTCTGCACTAATTCGAACTTCCGGAAATAAGTGATAACGAATGGCATCAATATCAGCCTTACTTAATGGCTCCCGCAAACGATATGGCACAGTAAACATATTCAAGATTTTCTCAATCAGTATCTCTTCAGAAAACGCCTCATCGTCCGGGTTAATTTCATCCCGTGTTAAGCAAAGAGAAGGCTCCACAACCGCATACAAGTCATGCTGGATAAAATCCTTTTGTGTTAACCTTGTGAAAACTGCCCCAGAACCATAAGGGAACTTCAAGCTGTAAGCATATTTCCCTTCAAGCTGAAGAAGGTTCTTGTCCTTCTTCAATGTGTTAACCAAGTGAAACATATTCTCCCGAGCTTGTACTAGTGGGCTCTTTACCTTCGTCTGTTCACCAGCTGAAGTTACAATTGTCCATTCATCTTGATTCAGCTGGAAAAGTGTATTCTTCGTGTAATCCTTCACTTCTAAAACTAGTAACCCTAGATCTGGACCAACGATAACGAAATCTGGTCTTCTGCCATGAATATCAGGTTCAAAATACACAATGTAATCATCCGGTAAATAGTTCTTAAATGTAGAAAAGAGTAACCGCTCTCCTGCGGTTGCTGTGGTTCTTATTGATTCTGGTACAGTGTAAGCCACAAGTTATAACCCCTTCTCCCCTTTATGGGGTCAAATGATTTGAAGAAAACCCCAACCAAGCAGTTGGTTGGGGTACATAAACCTAAGTACAGTATCAATTACTCCACAATATACCGATAAATCTTCTTATCAACAGGTTCTTCCAAAACCATATTCATCGTCACAACAGGAATGACTTTATCTTCCCCATTTCTCATCTCTTCCTGCTGAACAGTTTGTTTATCGGGATGCACCTGACCAAGATAGTAGAAACCAATACCTTCATCATCATCTTTCTTTACAAATAAGTGAACGTCGATGTCGTTTTGATCTGCATCAATGATCTCCGCTACTTCTTTTGACGCGACGGTTCGTTTGCTTCTGGTGTACCACTTGAATGTTTGTTCATTCAAGAAAGTATCATCATAAGCCACGCTAGATTCTACATCTTCATCTTTGTGGTATGTGACAAAGATTGGACACGTTTGATGCTTTGTCTTATAACCATAAATAGTAGAGCTTTCATCGCTGTCCCAATTTAATAGTCGGCAGGCGTCTTTTCGTGTGTATTTCTCATAGCGAGTAAGAATGTTGTTGCCGTATCGTTTATTCTTTTCCTTAGAGGTTGCAAGTACATCCTTCAGGAGATACGCAAAAGTATCATTATTAGTGATACTCTCCTTTAGTTCCTGTCTCAACTTCAATGTATGGTTCTCGACAAAAACAAGCGGCCAATCCCCATACTTTCTCCGGTTCGTTTGACTGAAGAAGGATAGATCAACTATACGGAGTACAGATGCTAACGTTTTGTCATCATACGATAGCTCTCTATCCGCTAATGTGCGTCTATATTCTTCATAAGAGATTTCTGCATGCTCGCTTAGCATCTCTAACAACACAATTTCATGCAGGCGTTTCCCATTAAGCAGTTCCTGCGAAACCATTGTCAGAACTCTATTCTCGTAGTCTGAGATTGCGGGTACTTCCTCTTTTACCGCAGTGAGGAATAGATGATAATTATCTTTAGATTTAACGAGTACTTCAGGATCAATCGAATGATTTAGAATAAAGTCATGCAAATACGGAACTCTACCCAAACGATTTCTTAAAGCTGTATAAGCATCTTTTAATATCCTCATCGCCGTCAGCTTACTGTCACTAATAGACTTATAGATTTGTTTCTTCGCTATTTCCTCAAAGTTAACTGTAGAGATTCCCTTAATATAATCCGTGTTCTTCATGCGGCGTCGAATTGCATCTTTATTTTGGGAGCTTTCACCAGACAGAGCTACTGGGATTAAGTAGTTATTTTTATAGTTACCGATAAAATCAATAATGGTCACGTATTCCTTTGAATTATGCTTACGTAAACCTCGTCCTAGCTGCTGGATAAAGATAATACTAGATGAGGTTTGTCGCAACATCACAACTTGGTTAATCGACGGTATATCGATTCCTTCGTTAAAGATATCTACCGTCAAGATGTAATCCAGTTCCCCATTTTCAAGCTGCTCGACCCTACTTATACGCACCTCTTGTGAATCATCACCTGTTAAAGCACATGTTCGATAGCCTCTTTCATTTAGTGCATTTGCTAGCTGATGCGTTTCTTCTTTCCTACTACAGAAGATAAGTCCTTTCACCGATTCACCAGAATAACCATAATAATTTACCTTCTCAATAATATGGTTGATTCGTTCATCGGTAACTAGATGAGCGAGTATAGCCGTTTCACTAATCAGCTCGCCATTGTACTCAATATCTGTAACCCCGTAATAATGGAAAGGAGAAAGCATATCCTCCTCTAAAGCTTCCTGCAAGCGAATCTCATAGGCAATATTATAGTCAAACAATTCATATATATTAAAGTCATCCATACGCTCTGGCGTCGCCGTCATGCCTAACATGAACGTAGGCTCAAAATAGTCGATTACTCTTTGATAGGATTTGGCTCCGGCCTTATGAACCTCATCAATCAGCACATAGTCAAATGCTTCTCTCTCAAATAAATCGAGATTATCCTTCTTGGACAATGTCTGAATCGTAGCAAATACATACTTTCTATCTATCTCTCTAGAAGATCCAGAAAAGATACCAAACTGCTCATCTTGCCCACCGAGAATCTTTTTATAGTCGCTCATTGCTTTTTGCAAAATCTGTTCACGGTGCACGATAAAAAGCATGCGTTCTGGCTGCACGCTGCGTACATCAAACGCCGACAAAAACGTTTTCCCTGTTCCAGTCGCCGAAATAATTAACCCCTTATTATGGCCCGCATCTCTTACTGCTTGGATTTGCGCTAAAGCAGCTTCCTGCATTTTATTTGGTTCAATACTTAAAGCATCCTGAATCGTATTGATCCGATAATCAGCAGGTAACTCTATTACTTTCTCAACTGCTCGCTTCTCTTTACTATCCTCATAGGCAACTGCATACTTCTCTATCCACTCTTCTGTAAGCGGAAAAGCCTTAGCCCAGACATCATCAAATTGATTAGAGAAATGCTTAATAATCTCCCCATCTTGGTGCGAAGTAAGCTTCACATTCCATTCGTAATTCACTTGAAGTGCTTGGGCAGTAAGGTTAGAACTGCCAATAACCAATGTATGATGTGTCTCGTGGTGAAAAATATAACCTTTTGCATGGAAACCAGGCAAATCCGTCAGTTTAACATCTACATTTGGAATCTTTAATAACTCACGAAAAGCCTTGGGCGAATTAAACTGCAAGAAAGTAGACGTTAAAATACGCCCCTTTATCCCCCGTTGCGCCAAATCATAAAGAACCGTCTTCAATGTAGCTAATCCACTCTCTGTAATAAAAGCCACCGAGAATATAAAACTTTGACAAACTTCTAATTCCTCCAATAGTGATTGCAATACTGTCGTATTCTCTTGGTGATTGTTCACCAATAACTGAGGATTAAAATTTTTTTGATTACTATATGTATGATCAATAAATCCGTTATGCAATGAATCCTTTAAGCTGCTAATAAAATTATCCATTTACTCCACCATTCATTACCAATTAATAGCTTAATTGTAATGTTTTTTATCTATGGGGTAAATGGATAATTAGTAAAATGTGCTTATTTATGGTCTAATTGGATCTTTTCAATAGCTGGAATGTCTGCCGGTGCCCAGTCCAGGATGTGTAACTCTTCTGGGGCTAACCATCTGATTGCTACATGCTCTGTTAGGGTTGGTTCTCCTTCTACTAATTCGCAATAATATGTATTAAGGTTAACTATCCCAAAGTCATATTCATAAGTTGTATCTTCAATAGCATCTCCGATAGAAATCGTACAGTGCATCTCTTCAGTAAGCTCTCTTTTTAGTGCTTCCTGAGGTGTCTCACCTTTTTCTATTTTACCGCCTGGGAACTCCCATTTTAGAGGTAGAGACTTTTCTGTTCCTCTTTGGGCGCATAATATTTTGTTGTTTTGTTTGATTACTGCGCCTACTACGTTTATGGTCTTTTTCATAATATCTCCCTTATTCTCATACTTTCTTTTATTCCATTAAATTGACTTACCTTAAAGCTATCCACGCCTTTTAGTTAGAAAAAACCAAACTTACATTCAAAGTATTAAAAGTGTTGTAAAACATCGATTTGATGTGGTGCTCTAGTTATGAAATTAGAGCTGCATTAATTCTAAGCTTTTTCTGGGTGAGTTTTTTCTTTAATTATTAATTTACCTCTTAGCTCGTCACTTATAGTTTCTGCTCTTTTACTGAAAAACAAATCATAATCATCGTCCCATACACCAAAAGTATCTGGGTCAATAAAATGTGTTGACATCGTTTCATCAAGGTTACTATTTTTCTTTTTAAAGTCACTCATATAAATAGATGGTGCCTTCGCTCTAATAACCCTCTTATTTAAATAGTCATCGACGATCGTAATATTAAGAATATGGTTAATATAAAACTCGTCTTCGTTTCTTGATTTTAGATATGCTTTTGGAAAGAAATGATGATAATTCTTGCTAGTTGCTATTTGTAACCAAGCGTTATCTATATGGACTCTGCTATTATCTGCAAATGATCTAGGTCCTTTAGATGCATATAAGCACAATATAGCCTTAATAAAGCTCCTACTAATACTAAACCAACCCTGATCTATTATTCGATCTGTAGAGATGTTCACTTCAAAATCATAACTAGGTAAATCACCATTTAGAATAGTTTCAATTCTTCTAATATCTTTTCCCAACTTAGTCTCTACTCCACTTGAATATCTTTCTGTTAAAGATACTCTCCAAAAGAAATCTTGTAAATATTCTCTCTTTTGATCCAGTGGTCTATCAGGGTGATAATAAAAGAAATAAGCAAACGGTACAATTAATGCATCATAAGGGAGTATCTTAGATACAGGTATGCCGTAGTAATTTTTAAAATAATCTATAGCTTTTTTTATTGCTACTGTAACGGATTCCCATGTATCAATAAACATTTGTTTTTCTAATCTTAGAATTTGCTTTCTAGTACAATCCTTCTTTAATATCAGAGAAATAACTTGTAGGATAGTGGAGCTTGAAATCGTCTTAAAATCTTCACCTATTTCTTCTATTAATTGATCAAATTTCTCCGATAAATCAAAATCCTGACTCGAATCATATGTTTTTGCCACCATTACTTCGAACAGTGTTAATGTCTTTCCACCAACATTAAGACGCGTAAAAACATCAGTTGCCACATCCAAAGAAGCGTTTTTTAGTATTACTAAAGAGAACTGATATGATTTAAACCTTTCTTTGTACAAATCTATCTTATCTAGTCCTTCCTCTGAATACTGCCTTACTAAAACACTCATCTTGCCATACAATAAGTCAGTTATAGCCACATATCTTTTAGGGTTCTCTTCCTCGTAGTTTAACGTAACAATATCTTCATCTTCACTTGCTTCTAAATCCACATATATTTGAGCAAAATCTTCTACCTTACTATTTCTTGAAATCTTAAGTCCTTTAAAACAAGTATATAAACTTGTGATCCTTTGCTGTCCATCGAGAATATATTGTGCTACGTGTCCTGTTGGCGTCTCAGGTAAATTATGATTTCCAATATTTCTTATAGATCGCAATTCTTCTTGTGTTTCCCATAAAATAAAGGTACCTATCGGGAAGCCTTTGGCAATACTATCTAATAGTTGTGCCGCTGCTTTTCTTTCCCATACATATTGCCTTTGAAATTGCGGTATTTTTATTCTGCCACTTTCAATATCATTTAGCAGTGACGATAGCCCTGTACTTTGTGGTTCAGGTTGTATCATCTTATTCCCCCCATAAAATAGATTTACATCTATAAGCGTACATGAAAATAAAATATATTTGTAGTTTTTTTGAATGGTCTAATAATTAATCAATTACCCCGTTGATTGGATAAGCTTCCCCTATTGCTTCAGTGGTTTTCGGATTTTATTACTCTATGTTTTCCCCTTTCTCTTCTGCACTTGCTGTTTCTTCGGAATCCATTTAAGCTAGTGTCTTTGTATTTGCAGTATTTTGTTTGTCTTGTGAACAAGCAGCTAAGAGGAATGTGCCGAATAGCAAATTACTCTTTTTTAACATTCATTCTTCCTCCTAGGATTTGAATTGTAGAATCCGAGTGTCGGCCATAGTGTGGCAAGGGGTTCGATGACGATAAAGGTTTCAGAGAAGATGAAATTACTCAACCCCTATATAAAAATAATATCTTTTAGCTTGAAATTATTAAATGGAATTGAAGTTTACGCAGCTAAGAAAGACCTTCCTGCCCCTGCAGAAAGGTCTCTCAAAGCATCACTATACTAATCACAGAAATAAGAATAGAGCCCGCACCAACAATGAAAGTGCTTTGGGTAATAAAAGCACCCAGGTTTGTTTTAAAGGATTGAATCGTATGATCATTCTTTATTTGCTTATCTGCTCTCTCCATAGCTCGTGATTTGCGAATCATTCGTTCTCCGATTATCCTGAACCCTTCTGTAACTGGAGTAAGGAAGCCTGTTTTAAAGATAATTGCGATGCTTGCAATGATTAATAGGAAAAGGCCAATTAGAAATGCGGCATTGGAGAGAGATGCTTTTGTAAAAGGAACAGCTAATGTTGCTATGTACCAGCCAAGGATGGTGAGAAAGAATAAAGATAATTTCCATTTCATATGATTTGCAAGCCCCTTCCTTATGTAATGGAAAGCGGGACCTACATGAGATCCCGCTTTCCAATCATTTAGGTTTTTCTTATTCAGAAACTTTTTCTGCCCATTTCAGGTAAGGGTAACGGTTTACCGGATAGACAATGTTATCAAAGTCCTGGGATGTTAAGTAGTTGTTTGTATAATGGTAGATTGGGTTGAACGGCAGTTCTTCCATTAATACTGCTTCTGCTTGATGCAATAGTTCGTAACGTTTTTCTGGGTCTTGTTCTACTTTGGCGTCAGCCATCAGCTGATCGTATTCTTCATTTACCCAGTTGGTGCGGTTGTTCGGGCTGTCGCCTAGATAGTAATCAAGGATTACCACTGGATCTACCAGCACGCCGATCCAGCCCATACGAGCCATTTGGAAGTTGCCTTGTTTTGTTGTATCAAGGTACGTCTTCCACTCTTGGTTTTCTAATTTCACATCCACACCAAGGTTCTCTTTATACATGGCTTGCACAGCTTCGGCAATTTTCTTGTGATTCTCAGACGTATTATAAAGCAGTGTTACTTCTGGAAGCTCGGTCCAGCCTTCTTCTTTCATACCTTCTTCTAGCAGTTTCTTCGCTTCTGCGGCATCATCTTCAAAGTATGCACCGCCAGCTTCACGGAAGTCACCATCTGGCGTTTCTACACCTTCTGGTACAAATGCATGTGCTGGCGTTTCGCCTGCTTTGGTTACATTTGTTGTTAGTGTCTCACGATCTACCGCTAGGTTGAATGCTTTCCTAACTTTCGCATTAGTGAATGGCTCTTTGTCGACGTTAAACATATACATGTACGTACCAAAGTATGGCACTTCACTATACTCCTCAGAATCCTTTTCTTGATCGATCACATCAGATGGCAATGTCTGAATAAGATCAAGCTCATCTGTCTTAAACATTTGATAGTACGTAGTGGCATCGTTCACCATTTTGTATGTTACTTTGTCGAGTTTTACGACGTCACTATCCCAGTAGTTCTCACTCTTCTCAATAACTACTTCACTATCATGTTCCCATTTTGTAAGCTTAAATGGGCCGTTACTTACATACGTCTCTGCTTCTGCAGACCATTTTTCATTTTCTTCTACAACATCTTGTTTCACCGGATAAAATGACCACATTGTTAATAGCTCATCAAAGTATCCAAGTGGTGCTTCTAATTCCACGACGAGCGTCTTGTCATCTTCTGCCGTTACGCCAACGTCTTCTACGGAACCTTCCCCTTTGTTATAAGCTTCCCCGCCTTTAAGATAGTACAAGTAGAAGGCAAAGGAGCTACCGGTATCCGGATTCAGCGTACGTTTCCACGCATATTCGAAGTCACCAGCTGTCACATTTGATCCATCTGACCATTTTGCATCATCACGAATGGTAAAGGTGTACGTTTTGCCGTCTTCGGATACTTCTGCGTTACTAGCAGCCCCTAGCACTGGATTTCCATTTTCATCTTTTGTATAAAGTCCTTCAAACACGTGATCTAAAACCCAGCCTGATGTCGTATCGGTAGCTAGTGCTGGATCAAGATCTGGCGGCTCACTCATAGCATTTATGGTAATTTCCTGCGCTATATCTCCGCTTCCTGACGTTCCTCCACTACAACCTGCGACAAATACAGCGACAGCTGCCAGCAATACTAGACTCTTTAGCCATTTTTTCATCATAATACCCCCTTCAGATTTTTAACTATTGTAAAGATGACAAGCCGTCCAGTGATTGTCTTTTACTTCTCTCCACTCAGGTACCGATTGCGCACAAACATCCATTGCAAATGGACATCGTGTACGGAATCGGCAGCCGCTTGGCGGGTCAACTGGGCTTGGCGGATCACCATCTAACACAAGTCTTTCACGTTTCTGTGCTTCCGGATTTGTGACTGGAATGGCTGATAATAACGCTTTTGTATACGGATGGAGCGGATCTTGAAACAGCTCCTCGCTGTCGGCAAGTTCCATCATCTTTCCTAAGTACATGACACCAATTCGGTCACTAATGTGCTTAACCATACCTAAATCATGAGCAATAAATAAGTACGTAAGATCTTCTTGTTCCTTCAAGTCTTCTAATAGATTAATAACCTGTGCTTGGATTGATACATCCAGTGCGGATATCGGTTCATCCGCTACAATAAACTTCGGTTCGACCGCCAGAGCGCGAGCGATACCGATTCGCTGCCGCTGCCCGCCACTGAACTCATGCGGGTAGCGTTTAGCATGCCCTGGCTGCAGCCCAACTCTTTCTAACAGTTCATAGACGCGTTCCTGGCGGCTGTTACCTTTCGCTAGCTTATGCGCATCAATTCCTTCTGCAATAATGTCGCCAACGCGCATCCGCGGATTTAACGAAGCATGCGGGTCTTGGAAAATGACTTGAATCTCTCGGTTAATCTGTTTCTTTTGCTTTTTATTTAATTCACTTAGATCCAGACCATTGTAGACGATTTTGCCGGACGTCGGATTTTCCAAGCCAACGATCGTTTTGCCTAGTGTCGATTTTCCGCTGCCGCTTTCTCCTACTAGACCAAATGTTTCGCCGCGCTTGATTTCAATCGAGATATCATCAACCGATTTCACGGTTAATTCTTTGCCGATTGGATAGTATTTTTTCATTTGATCAATTTGAATGATTGTTTCCGTCATAGCTGCTCCCTCCCGGCTGCCAATTCTTGCAGAGCTGGAGTTCTCGAATCGTTCAGCCAGCACTTCGCCTCGTGCCCTTGCTCGATGGAAAACGCAGGCGGCATTGCTTCGACACAAACGTCCATCGCGTATTTGCAGCGCGGGGCAAAAGGACAGCCTTTCGGTGGTGAGAACAAATCGGGTGGTGCGCCGTCAATTGGCACTAATCGCTTCTTATCTGCTGCATGGATATCTGGAATCGACTCTAGCAGTCCCCATGTATAAGGATGCTTCGGATTGTTGAATAGTTCATTTACTGGCGCTGTTTCGACAATCATGCCGCCGTACATAACCGCAACTCTTTCTGCTGTCTCGGCTACAACGCCAAGGTCATGGGTAATTAATATAATGGAAGTATCTAGTTCATCTCGGAGGTTCTTCATCAAGTCCAAGACTTGTGCTTGGATAGTAACATCTAATGCTGTTGTAGGTTCATCAGCTAATAGAACTTGCGGGTGACAAGCAAGTGCGATGGCAATCATAATCCGCTGCCGCATTCCCCCGCTGAATTCATGCGGGTACTGATTATATCGCTCAGCAGGATTCGAAATACCAACAAGGCGAATCATGTCAATTGCGCGTTCTTTCGCTTCTTGCCCTTTTATATCTTGGTGTGCTGTAATGCTTTCTGTAATTTGTTTGCCGACCTTCATGGTAGGATTCAAGGACGTCATAGGATCTTGAAAGACCATACTAATCTTTGAACCTTTTACTTTTTGCATCTCTCGTTTGGACAGCTTTAACAGATCCTGTCCTTCCAGGAGTACTTCTCCATTCTTTATTTTGCCTGGCGGAGTTGGGATGAGGCCCATGATGGACTGCACAGTAACACTTTTTCCGCTGCCGCTCTCTCCAACTATCGCTAAGATTTCTCCTTTATCCACATGGAAGGAAACATCCCGAACGGCTTGCACTTCTCCTCCATATGTTTTAAACCGAACTTCCAGATTGTTCACTTCTAGTAAGTGTTCCAACATCCCACCTCCTATTTATTTGCTTTCGGATCAAGTGCGTCTTGCAGACCGTCACCGAATGCATTAAAGGCAAACATGGTGAGGGCAATCATAAAGCCTGGGAAAAAGAGTCGCCACCACTGCCCGCTTAAAATAACGCCTAAGGAATCGTTCGCCATCGTTCCCCAGCTGGCAAACGGCGCTTGCACCCCTAAGCCGAGAAAGCTGAGAAATGATTCAGCAAAGATTGCTTGCGGTATGGTAAAAGTCAAATTGACGATAATGATGCCGGCTGTATTCGGAATCAAATGCCGCCAAATGATTTTCCCGTGGGAGGTCCCCATTTTTTGCGCAGCCAATACATATTCCTGTGATTTCAGCTGCAAGATCTGGCCCCGAATGATCCTGGCCATTCCTACCCAGCCGGTGACAGATAAGGCGATAATAATCGAGGTTACACCTGGCTCCATAATTACCATCAGCAGAATAACGATTAAGAGGTACGGAATGCCGTATAAAATCTCAACGATACGCATTAAGATGCCATCAATTCGATCACCAAACTTACTGCGGCCAGCCATATAACCAGAGATACCGCCAACTGTAACCCCGATGATAATATCAATCGCCGCGGCAACGAGACCAATTGTCAGCGATACTCTAGCTCCGTACCACGTTCTAGACCAAACATCTCTGCCTAAATCATCGGAACCGAACCAATGCTCACTGTTTGGCGCAACGTTTGTGTTAACCAAATCTTGTTTAGCAGGATCGAACGGTACCATATGCGGACCAGCTATGGCAAAAAAGGCAATGACGACTAACAAGGTAAACCCAAGTACAGCCATCTTATTTTTAACAACATTAAGAATGGTTTCTTTCCACACGCTCATGCTCGGGCGCTGGATCGGATCATGGCCCCTGTTTTCTGGTGATAAGGGGCGAAAAAGGGAATCATCAACTTCAACGCGTCTTTCTTCCATCTTACTCCCCTCCACTCGTTAGTTTTATCCTTGGGTCAATGTAACGGTAAGATATATCAATGATGAATAACGTCAGCACGAGCAAGGTACTGAAAAAGATGGTAGTACCCATAATGACCGGATAATCGCGGTTAAAAATACTGTCTACAAAATAACGGCCGATACCTGGAATAGCGAATATCTTCTCAATAACGAAGGTTCCGGTAATTAACGATACAAAGAGTGGTCCAATAAAAGAAATGACCGGTAAAATCGCATTTCGGATGCCATGTCTGATGACGAGCTTTGATTTGGATAGCCCTTTGGCATCTGCTGTCTTGATGTAGTTCTGATTTGTTACTTCGAGCATGCTAGATCGCATAAACCGCGCAATAACAGCCAGCGGTGTTGCAGCTAGTGCGAGTGTTGGCAGAATGGAATGCTGCCAAGTTCCCCACGAGGCGACCGGTAACATCCCCCATTCAACGGCAAAGTACTTGATTAACAGCGGAGCCAGGATAAAACTAGGGACAGAGATACCGATAATGGCGATAAACATAGATACATAATCCAGTGCTTTGTTTTGATTCAGCGCTGCGACAATCCCCAGCAGCAGTCCGAAAATCAATGCAACGACCATTGCCTGCAACCCGAGCAGCGCAGAAGCTGGTGCACCATCGGCAATAATCGAATTAACCGATCTTGTTTCGGATTGAATGGAGTATCCTAAATCAAATGTCACTAAGTCCTTCATATATAAGACGTATTGCATAGCGATTGGCTCATCTAAGTTATACTTCGCTCGCATATTTTGCAGCACTTCTTCTGGCAGCACATCGGCATCCGAAGCAAACGGATCGCCAGGGATAAACTTCATAATCAAAAATGTCAGACTCGCTATGACCCATATCGTAAGCAGCATGGTAAGTAATCGTTTTACAATATACATGCAGATTCACCTCCGCTATTGTTTTACTTAATCCTCTTTAAGCATTCACGCTGCCAAGTACACCATTTGCAGCTGTCATAGCAATAATTACGCAGCCCCACATATGTTTGTAGGCGGTTACCATATCGTCACACGTGAAACGTATGCTTCTTGGACCAGTTAAGGTTACTGTAGGCAGCGTAGTCGTCATCATTGCTTGCTGCGGCCCCTTCAGCTCCATGTCGAACGTGACAGGACCTTCTGTTCGTAGCGGCTTATAGGATTTTGTATCCTTCACTGCTTCCTCCGCCTTTTCACGAATTTCTTTTTGAGCAGCTTCCGGATGAATCAACTCAGCCGCGAAGCGATCTACAGCACGCTTGGTGACAGCCGCTTTTACATCTGGTAATGTTTCATGTACTTCTTTTACATAAGCATCATCCCCACTGATGAAAATGGCTGGAACATGAAAGCTGCCTGCAACAAGCGCGTTCATTTCTGTTTCCCCAACGACTTTGCCATTGATTTTTATTTCATTTACGCAAATACCTGCTAACGTGTGACTAATGACCGTGCGTTCTGATCCTGCTTCACGTCCGTGATGGCCAACAAACATAATAGCGTCGAACGTACCATCTAATCCTTCTAGCTGACACATGACGCGGTTATTACCAGACACGAGTCTTGCGCGAGCATCTAAGTCTTCTACTAGTATGTTGGACATATTGCCATGCCCATCCGCTACAACCACCTCTGTTGCCCCGCCTTCGAAAGCTCCCTCAATAGCGGCATTTACATCTGCTGTCATGAGCTTTCTGAATCGCTGATATTCAGAGTTGGTTTTTAGCTGCTGGTTGGTTGCTACTCCTGAAATACCTTCCATATCTGCTGAAATAAATATTTTCATCGCCATCACCTCTGATTAATTATTGTAAATTTTCAAACTAATTCACTTAAAAAATTTCTTCTAGAATGGAAAACGCGAATCTGGCGTCACACTCTTTACGAATGCTTTTACTAAGTCCTTCGTCGCGAGAAGATCACCTACGTCTACAAGCTCAATCGCTGAATGTGTATACCGGGAAGGAATGGATAACACACCTGTCGGGATACCTTTGTTTGCGTAAGTCACTGCCCCGCCGTCGGTTCCAATCCCGGTAAACACTTCCAGCTGATAGGGAATGTGGTGATGCTTGGCTAGCTTGATAAGCTGCTGTTTCATTGTCTTGGGAACAATTAAACTTGCATCCATCACCTTAATCCCTGTCCCTTTGCCTAAGCGGAGGGTTTGGTCCATCGTTTGCTCGAGTGTGTCACTTCCTGCTGTTGTATCAATTGCAATCGCTGCATCAGCTTCTATATATTCGGACGCTGTTTTCGCCCCTCTTAACCCGACCTCTTCCTGAACCGTGAATAAACAAATGAGCTCGCCAGCAAAGTCATCTGCCAGCTCTTCTAAAACTTGCAGGATAACAGCACAACCTGCCCGGTCATCCAGTGACTTAGCACGTACTTTTGGTGCTGCTGTTCCAAGGGTTTGGAGGTCAGTCCCCCAAGTAACTGGTGTCCCAACCTCGATGCCCATGTCGATTACTTCTTCATGCGAGCTTGCTCCAACGTCTATGTACAACTGGCTGTGCTTTCTCACCTTTTGTGCGTCATCAAACTTAGCAAAATGTGCAGAAAGCGTTCCAATCACTCCATTGATATGGCCTTTTTCCCCTAACAGTCTTACCGGCTGTGCGACTAGGTTTCGATCATCATTGCCGCCAAGCTTTTCAAATCGCAGTAATCCGTTTGCCTCAATCTTCTTGATGATAAAGCCCACTTCATCCATGTGGGCTGTTAACAGTATAGCAGGTCCTGGTTTTGCTCCTTTTTTCTTAGCGATGACATTACCAATTGGGTCTATCTCAACTTGGTCTGCTTTATCCTTTAAATAGTCTCTTAGAAAATAACTCACTTCTTGCTCATAACCACTTGGACCATGCAGGCTAGTTAACGTCCTTAGTAAATCAATCAAGCTGCGCAAACTCCTTTCTATAGATACTCGAACGTATTCTTATAATTTTCTAATTGAATGATTGTATTAATGGCTGTAATTCCTTCGATGCGGTCCAGATTGAGTACACAGTCTCTAATATCTTCTTGGCTTCTTACGTTAATTTGAATAAGCAGCGGATAATCCCCTGATGTCATCGTAATATAGCGAACTTCTTTCAAGGTGCTAAGTTCTTCCTTCACTTTCGCCATCATCCGTTGTTCTGTCTTTATTTGAATAATTGCTCCAGCTTTTAAACCAAGCGCGATTGGATTCACAACACCTACAACTTCGATAATTTTATTTTGAACCAGATTTTTGTACCGAAGTCTGATTGTTTTCTCTGTCACATCTAACGCATTTGCTATTTCAGAAAATGGCAAGCGGCCATCCTTTGATAACATTCGGATTATACCGCGGTCTAACTCATCAATTTGATACTCCATTACACTTCCTACTTTCGGACTTTTTTACAATTAAATTACCCTTATAGATACATATTGTCAGATAAATTAACATTTACATTCCTAATTTATTGATTTACTATCGTTATAAGGAATCAGGTATAGAGGGTATTATACAAGTTAAATTTTCAGAAATCAATGATAATTCGGATTTTATTGGAGGTTATACGATGAAAGCCATCACGAATGTATCTGGTGTAGACGGAACTGGTAAGGCCTTACGCAATACAACAATTTTAATAAAGGATGGAAGATTCACTTCGATAGAAGAAACAGCCAGTATTCCCAATGGCTATGAAGTTATTGATGCAACGGGGAAATATTTTACACCGGGATTAATCGATGTGCATACCCACTTAGGCGTACATGAAGAAGGAATCGGTAAAGAAGGTCATGATTTCAATGAAACGAGTGCAGCTGTTACGCCGCAAGTACGGGCAATTGACGGAATTAACCCTAAAGATCAGGGTTTTGCGGATGCCCGACGAGCAGGTGTCACCACTGTACAAGTGATGCCTGGAAGTGCGAATGTAATCGGCGGCGAAATGTGTGTATTGAAGACAACTGGCACAATTGCAGATGAGATGGTCATTCGGAATCCATCTGGGTTAAAAGCGGCAACAGGTGAAAATCCAAAACGATTCCATGGCGATAAAGGAAGAATGCCAACAACAAGAATGGGAGTAGCCGCCATTCTTCGTGAACAACTAATAGCAGCACAAACCTATATGGAAGAGCACAGAACCGGAAAAACGGCGAGAAACCTGGGATTAGAACATATTGGGAAAGTATTAAATAAAGAAATTCCACTTCGTGTTCATGCCCACCGCGCCGATGACATTGTCACTGTCTTACGCTTAAAAAGAGAGTTTGATATTGATCTAACCATTGAGCATTGTACAGAAGGCCACCAAATTGCACCATTTATCGCCAAACACGATATTTCTGTCTCTGTGGGACCGACAATGACACCACGTTCTAAAATTGAACTTGCTGATAAAGGCTGGAATACCTTGCTAGCACTAGCAGACGCATCTGTTCCATTCTCTATTACGACTGATCATCCCGTAATTGCTATTGAGCATTTAATGACGAGTGCAATTTTAGCTGTTAAGTACGGTCTGCCAGAAGAAGAAGCATTAAAAGCTATTACACTGCATGCAGCGAAACATCTAGGCGTAGACGATCGAGTCGGTTCCGCAGAAGTCGGCAAGGATGCAGATTTTGTTCTCTGGGATGGCAATCCATTTGATCTAAGAAATAAAGTCTTACAAACCTATATCAACGGTGAATTAGTATAAATCATGCCTGTCTTGTCTCCTGGTCTGCCTTACGATTGTGTGGCAGTAAATCAGGAGACTTGTTCTATAACAAAATACCAAAAATAAATATTCGGATAGTACAGGAGGCAGTTTACCATGACAAGCAACGGCGTATCAGCACATGATTTATTTGAATTTTCATTCTTATCTGATCCGCAGCTATCACCGGATGGCAGTTGGGTTGTTTTTATAAAGCGCGTTATAAATGAAGAGGAGAAATACCAATCGAATTTATTTGTTTTACATGTTGCTTCGAAGGAAGTCACTCCGTTTACCCAAGGTAATTTCTCCGACACGCAGCCAAGATGGTCAGCTAACGGAAAAGATATATTCTTCACCTCCAATCGCTCGGGCAGGCCGCAAATTTGGCGTATTGCTTTTAACGGCGGTGAAGCAGTGCAGGTCACTTCGTTCAAAAGAGGTGCCTCTCAGCCAGTTTGTTCTCCCGATGGCAAACAGCTGATTGTCACAGTGCCGCTCACGAAATCAGATAGCTTAGAAGAAAAGGAAACAAAGCAGGAAGCGACAGAAGAAAAACTACAACCTTATATCACAACAAAACTGCATTACAAGTCCGACGCGAGTGGTTTTTCTGATGAAACATTCCAGCACCTCGTCTTAATCGATTTAGAAACTGACACAGAGACCTTGTTAACAGATGGAGCGTATGATCATCATTCTCCTGTCTTCTCACCAGATGGAACACATCTGGCTTATACCGCCAACCGTTCAGAAGATCCTGAACAAACATTTTTCTCGGATATTTATCAGCTGAATCTAGCGACGAAAGATACAGAGAAGCTGACGAGCAGCGACAAAAGATTTCGTGCACCGCAATATTCTCCCGATGGGACAAAGCTCTCATTATTAGGAGATGATTTAGCTTTTGCAGGCTCCACCCTTACTAGAGTTTGGTCGCTCGATCTGGCAACCAGCGATTTAACTTGCTTGACGAGTGATTGGGACGTGGAGTGCAGTGATATGGCAATTAATGATATGGGTACGAGTACAGGAGATGTGGGAGCCATTTGGCACAAGACAAATGATGCGCTTTACTTTTTAGCAAGTGAACAAGGAGCAGCGAACTTATATCGAGTGACGCTCGACAAACGAGTCACCAAAGTGCTTAGTGGGAAAAGGCAAGTTTATGCATTTAGTACAAACAAGGATCAAACGCGACTTGTGTATGCAGTCAGCCAGTATGATATTCCGGGTGACCTATTTGTATCCACATTCTCAGGGGATGAAGAGCAGCGTTTAACAGCAGCCAACAGGCACTTGCTGCAGACGAAGGATCTAGCTATTCCCGAAGATTTCTTTTTTAAGGCAAAAGACGGAACTGACTTGCAAGGCTGGATTATCAAGCCCGTCGGATTGAAAGAAGGCGAATCTTATCCACTTGTGTTAGAGATTCATGGCGGACCGCACGCCATGTACAGCCACGCGTTCATGCACGAGTTTCAAGTTCTCGCTAATAAAGGATATGGTGTCCTGTTTATGAACCCA
Organism: Terribacillus aidingensis; assembly: GCF_900215625.1. Classification (GTDB taxonomy): domain Bacteria; phylum Bacillota; class Bacilli; order Bacillales; family Amphibacillaceae; genus Terribacillus; species Terribacillus aidingensis. Next base: position 260,912 of record NZ_OBEK01000001.1, on the reverse strand, counting down.
AGAGGAAGTCATGGCTATGGCCAGCAGTTTGTCGATGCCGTGCGCGGAAACTATGGGGGCATAGACTATGACGATGTGATGACCGCTCTTGATTATGCACTGGAAACGTACGATTGGATTGACCCATTGCGTTTAGGTGTTACGGGCGGAAGCTATGGCGGATTTATGACGAATTGGATTGTCGGCCATACAAACACGTTTAAAGCAGCTGTTACCCAACGCTCTATCAGTAACTGGGTTAGCTTCTATGGCGTTAGTGATATTGGCTACTTCTTTACCGAATGGGAGCATAAGACGACCATGATGGAGGACCCCGATGAGCTATGGAGAATTTCGCCGCTTCGTTACGTAAAGCATGTCCAAACACCACTGCTGATTCTGCATAGTGAAAACGACTATCGCTGTCCAATCGAACAAGGCGAGCAACTATATGTCGCCTTAAAGCAGCAAAAGAAACCAACACGTTTTGTCCGTTTCCCTGATTCCAATCATGAGCTGTCTCGAAGCGGAGATCCTGGCCTGCGAATCGTTCGCCTGAACGAGATGACCAACTGGTTTGATCAGTACTTAAAATAAAGAGAGGTAATGGATTTGAAGATTTTACTCACTGGATTTGAAGCTTTTCTGGGAATGGCCTCTAATCCAACAGAAGTGATTGTCCGTCAGTTAGACGGCGTTACAATAGGCGGAAAACAAATAATCGGAAAGGTGCTTCCGGTGGATTTCACAACATCAGCTGGCATCCTTTTAGAACATATAAAAGCTTATCAGCCTGCAGCTGTTATATCTTTAGGATTAGCTGCCGGCAGAAATAGAATCACACCTGAGCGCGTCGCGATAAACTGTATGGATGGCGAAGCAGATAATGCGGGCAATCAGTACAACGGTCAAAAAATAATAGAGGGTACACCTGATGCCTATTTTTCAACACTGCCTATTAAAGAAATGGTCACAAGACTGCAAGCGCATAACCTGCCTGCGACTATCTCTAACACGGCCGGCACCTATTTATGTAACCAAATTATGTACACTGCAAGGCATTATATAGAAACTAACAAGCTGGATATTGTCTCTGGATTCGTGCACATACCAGCACATCACGAATTAGCAATGACGAATCCCAAGCTGCCATCGTGGTCGATAACGGACTTGGAAGAAGCGGTTCGAGTTATTATTGAAGGGATATGATAAAAGATGAAAGTGCAGGAATTATCCCTGCACTTTTTATTTTGTGTCCTTTCTGGTCTGTCTGAGCAGCTGCTTAAAGAATAGCCGTGCGTAAATGGGGATTCCTATTATTCACCTTTTCCTTTATCTGCTCTTCCAAAAGCAATCGTATCAATACCTTCCCTATCCAGAAAGTCCTCTATTTTTTTCTGTTCTCTTCCATTCACACCATCCGTTGCATCCTTTATTGATCCGATGTCTACTTTTGGCATTTTTCCTTCGCTTAGATTATCTGTAAAAGTACTGATTGCTTCATCCAATCCATACATCATCTCATTGGAGACTGTAATATACTGGCTAATTCGTTTAGACTCCTCTTGATAACTTTCAGGCAGCGTATTATTTACGATATAGCTAGAGAAATTCTTATCATTTTCTTCTGTAAGCCTTCTTATTTCATCAAATTTCTCTAATTCATCACGCTTTAATTCCCCTCCTCCATCAATAACATCTAAAAATGGATAACTCGCATTCGTTAATGCTTCATTGCTATCTAGATATGTTTTTATGCTTAATTTCATCTCTTCTTCTTCAATGATACGCGTTTGTTTTTCAGAGCTAAAAATAGTACTAGGAATTTCAACATCCTGCGTGGACATAACTTCTTCTTCTGTCGTGTCTATCGTTTCTTCCTGAGCTTGGGAGCAAGCACTTAATGTAAATAGAACAAAGATACAGCACAAAACCCTTTTCATACTCTTTTCTTCCCCCTCACAATTAAAATGTTTAAGCATAACCTATCCTCCAGTAACTACAACAGAGCTCCACATTAATATAACCGAACTTTTATGTAAAAAGTTCCGAAGTTCAGCAACTCCTTCTGAAATATGTAAATATCCCACGACCACTTATTGGCTCTCCATTCCATTGGATATGCATGGCTTGCCGGGAAATAATAAACATACCAAACGATTTCCTAAGAAAAAAGGATGTGTCTTATTTGGATTTCTTCCACAGCCAAGAAACACTCACTACAATGCAATGGATACTTCGAGCAGTTGTCTCATTTATCTTTTTATTAATTGTTGCTAAGGTGCTGGGGCAGCGTTCTATTTCGCAGCTGAGACTTCTGGATTTTGTTATTGCTTTAGTTGTTGGGAATATTATTGCCCACCCTTTATCCGACGAAGACTTGGGCTTGAAAGGCTCGCTCATTACAACAGTTGTACTGGTTCTCTTATACCTTGGGGGAATTTTTCTCATTTTAAGATGGCCTTGGTTCCGGAATTTAATAAACCATAAGCCGATTCCGATAGTCCGAGATGGGAAGATTCTTTTTGAAGGCTTGCGGCACGCCAGAATATCAATCGATGTGTTATTAGAAGAATTGCGAAAAGGGAAAGTGGCGGACGTTACAAAAGTGGCTTTAGCACTTTGGGAAGCGGAAGGAAGGGTATCATTCTTTCTTGATCCGAAATATGAAGCTGTTACTCCAGAGCTCATGCAGATAGGAACGCAGCCTTTTCATATGCCGCAGACAATTATAAAAGATGGGAGGATTCTTCAGAAAGAGCTACGGGAGACCGCAAAGGACGAAGAGTGGGTTGTGTCGCGCTTATCCAGCAGTTATCAGACGGAAGTTAAAAACGTGCTGTTTGCGACAATTGATAAAAATGATAAGCTCCGTGTCTTTTTATATCAATAATTTCCATCTTTAAATAAGAGCTCTTCTGTACTAAAATGCAGAACGGGCTTTTCGTTTGTAAGAAAACTGTATTTGCTCTATATAAGAATCTTCCTGCCTGATACTTCCACTATTACCGCTGCTATGCACTTCGTCTCTATTATCCGCACAAATATTCTAACAATTCGAAATGAAGTTGACGATATGATAATCTCATTCTACAATTGAAAATGGTTATCATTATCATTTTTAAGGGGCGTGCAGGATGTTCAACTTATCGTGTAAAAGGAAATGGCTGCTTTCAGCTATGTTCCTTATTATATCTATTACTTTATTTGGTTGTACCAATGGATCTGGGAATGGTTCTGAGACGGAAGATAATAAGGATATGGTTACTTTTGCGTGGCCTAGAGATATAGGGGATATGAATCCGCATGCTTATAATCCTTCTCAGTTATTTGCGCAATCCATGGTATATGAACCGTTGGTAAGCTATGGGGAGAATGGTGAGCTCAAGCCTCACTTAGCTGAATCCTGGGATATTTCAGAAGATGGGAAGGAATATGTTTTCCACTTACGCGAAGGTGTAAAGTTCACAGATGGGACGGAATTTAATGCAGCAGTTGTGAAGAAGAACTTCGATACAATTCAAGATAATATGGATTTAAACGGCTGGTTAGGCTTCCTTTCAAAAATAGATCAAACAGAGGCAGTGGATACGAATACGTTTAAGCTTACACTCACGGAGCCTTATTACCCAACAATTCAGGAGTTAGCGGTTGTTCGTCCTGTACGCTTCCTTGGAGAAGCTGGTTTCCCAAAGGATGGAGATACTTCTAAGGGTGTCGAGAAAGCAGTCGGAACAGGGCCGTGGATTCTGGATGAGCATAAAACGGATGAATATGCTGTGTTCAAACGGAATGAGAATTATTGGGGTGATGTGCCTAACGCAGAGAAAATCAAAGTGAAGGTCATCCCTGATGCGGAAACCCGCCTCCTCGCTTTTGAAAAAGGAGATTTGGATTTGCTTTATGGGGAGGGAATTATCAGTATCGATGCCTTCAACCAGCTAAAAGCGTCCGGTTCCTATGAGACAAGCGTGTCAGAGCCGATTGCGACAAGGCAGCTTGTTATGAATACGAATAAAAAGCAGCTGTCGGATGAGCGTGTGCGCCAGGCACTGCATTACGGTTTCAATAAAGAAGCAATGGTTGAAGGAGTCACTGCTGGTCTGGAAGAGAAAGCAGACTATATTTTACCGACAAACCTGCCTTACACGTCCGCTATTGATGCGACGGAAATAGAGTATAACGTGAACAAGGCAGAACAGCTGCTGGATGAAGCAGGCTGGAAGATTCCAAAAGGAGAAACGGTTCGTCAAAAAGACGGTAAGCCATTAAAAATTGAGCTGATGTACGATTCAGCAGAATCCGTCCAAAAGACAATGGCGGAAACATTGCAGTCAGAGTGGGCTCAAATTGGTGTACAATTGGATATAGTTGGCGTGGAGCTTACTACACAAGTAGAACGATTCAAAGCAAATGATTTTGATTTGAATTTCTTCAGCAACTATGGCGCACCATATGATCCGCATACTTTCGTCAATATCGTGGCTACGGAAGGGTTCGGATTCAACGAAGCGATCTCAGCTTATCCAAATAAACAAGAATTGCTAGATAAGATCACAAAAGTAACACAAACCACGGACGAAAAAGAGCGCCAGCAGCTCTATACCGAAATCCTCGGTTCTTTGCAGGAACAAGGCGCGATTGTACCGATTTCTTATATTAAGAAGATTGCTGTCTACCAAAACGGTATAGCTGATTTCACCTTCCCTGCAAACCGTGATGAACATCCGTTCACCGGTATTCGCAAGGAGCAGTAAGCAACAGGGGGGCCCTTATGGTTACTTTTATCATCAAGCGAATCATTACCATTGTACCAATATACCTCATAGCCATACTGATAACATTTGGGATGATTCATCTATCGCCAGTGGACCCAGCTGAGGCGTACTTTACTGCTGCACATGTACAAGCAACCGATCAATTACTGGAACAAAAGAGACAGGAGTTAGGCTTAGATCAGCCTTTCCTGCTTCAATATATCGATACCGTTCTAAACATTAGCCAATTCGATTTTGGCACTTCTTATGTAACAAATAAACCTGTTTGGGATGAGATTGCCACACGAATGCCGGCAACCATTCAATTGGCGCTGTGCAGTCTGCTTATTGCCATTATAGTCAGTGTGCCTTTAGGATTTTTAGCCGGTATTAAGAGAAATGGTGTAATGGACCATGCGAGTCGATTTCTCTCTTTCATAGGCGCATCTATCCCCTCCTTTTGGCTGGGGTACCTGCTCATCTTTTTCTTTTCTGTTAAATTGGATCTTTTCCCAGTCGAAGGAACAGGTACCTGGAAACACCTTGTCTTACCTTCAATTACGCTGGCTTTTCCATTAATCGCTTTGTATACACGTCTGCTTCGGACAAGTGTCATGGAAAACTTGCAGGAGACTTATGTCCTTTTCGCAAGGACAAGAGGCATTCGAGAGTACAGTATTATGGGAAAGCATGTCTTGCGCATTGCTATCTCTCCTATGATTACCGGTTTGGGGATGAACCTAGGACACTTGCTGACAGGCACCATCATTGTCGAAGCCGTCTTCTCTTGGCCTGGTCTCGGCCGTTTTTTTATTGACGCGATATTTAACCGAGATGTACCGGTCATTCAAGCCTATGTACTTCTAGCAGCAGGTGCCTTTCTTTTAGGCAACTTAATCGTAGATTTGATCCAGCTTTACATTGATCCGCGTATTTCTCGTAAAGGCAGGCAGCTTCCATGATTAAAGCACTTCAAAAGAAACTAAACAACCGGAAAGTAATTATTTTATGTTCGCTTCTGTTAGCAGCGATATGTATAGTGACGATACTTGCTCCGTGGCTAGCTCCAAATGATCCAATCATGGTCAATCTAGCTCAAAAACTGCAGCCCCCTTCCGCAGCATACCCATTCGGAACAGACCATTTGGGCCGATGTATATTATCTCGTCTTTTATATGGGGCAAGGATATCGCTCGGATACGCAGCGTTAATATGCATGGCAGCCCTAGGCATCGGTCTGGTCGTCGGTGTTTTAGCCGGCTATCTAGGCGGCTGGGTCGATTACGTATTGATGCGTATCGGTGACGGCCTCATTGCGATACCAAGCCTATTATTTGTAATCGGATTTGTCGGTATCTGGGGAGCTGGGCTAAAACAGGTTGTCTTAGGACTGATACTGGTGCAGTGGGTCTTTTACGCTAGAGTCATACGTGGTATGGTAATAAGCTTGAAAGAAGAGCAATACATTACAGCAGCTCGAATCAGCGGGTCTTCTTCTTGGAAAGTAATCAAGAAGCATGTAGCTCCAAATGTGATTTCATCTCTAGCGGTCATGGGTACCTTAGAAATGGGCTGGGCCATTATGAATCTATCGTCTATGTCCTTCTTAGGCTTAGGTGTTCAGCCGCCTACACCGGAATGGGGCGCTATGATTCTTGAAGGAAAATCCTATATTCGTACAAATCCAGCACTGATGCTGTACCCTGGTATATGCATTATGGTTGTAGTTATTGTCTTTAACTTATTAGGTGAATCCCTGTCCGAACGTTTTGGGATTAAACGCCGTTAATAAAAAGGGTTGGTTTGAATGACAGCAGAAAACAGCTATATTTTAAATGTACGTAATTTGCAAGTGGACATAAATACCAAGAATGCAACCTCTCCTCTTATCCAAGATATTAGCTTCGGAATAAAAAAAGGCGAGGTCCTGGGTCTTGTCGGCGAAAGCGGATGCGGTAAGACCGCCACAAGCATGGCCATCCTTCAATTGCTCAACAGACAGAACATGTGTGTATCAGGAAGTGTAACCCTGCACGACAGAGAACTAATTGGGCTGCAAGATAAACAGATGCGGATGATCAGAGGCAAGGATATTGCTTTTATCATGCAAAATCCGATGAATGCTTTCACTCCAGTTTTTACGATTGGACACCAGTTTATTGAAACGATTCAAGTTCATACCTCTTTTTCTAAGAAACAGGCGAAGGAGCTTGCCATCGAAATGATGGCGAGCATCAACCTGCCAGAGCCAGCAAAGCTGTTAAAACGATTTCCCTTCCAGTTAAGCGGCGGGATGCTTCAGCGGGTAATGATCGCCATGGCAGCATGTATGCAGCCTGCTGTCATCATCGCTGATGAACCCACGACAGCCCTTGATCTTCATAGTCAATTACTTGTGCTGCGTTTACTGGAGGATATCCGTTCCAAATATGGCACCTCTATTTTGCTTATTTCACACGACCTTGGTGTTATTTCAGAAATGGCAGACCACGTTATCGTAATGCAAAATGGTCAAATAACAGAAAGCGCAAACGTTTTACAATTATTCGATCACCCACAGCATGCATACACAAAAAAGCTGCTGCGGACAAGGCCGAGCCTGTATTCAAAAAAACAGCCTTACCCTTATATGATGTAGACAAAGCCTGGGAGTGAAAACCATTGAGCTTATTAGAAGTAAACCACATCGAGCTGAGTTATCCATCAACAAAGCTCTTCAAAGGCCGGAAAGATGTGAAAGTATTGAAGGATATCTCCTTCTCTATTGAAGAAGGTACATGCTTAGGCTTAATAGGTACAAGCGGAGCAGGAAAAAGCACGTTAGGAAAAGCCATTCTCGGCATACAGCGACCGCAGCAAGGGCAGATCTTATTTCAGGGGAACGACCTGTACAGGTCAGATAAGCACACACGGCAAAAAATGCGCAGAGAGCTCCAGGTTGTGTTTCAAGATTCTTACTCTGCCGTCAACCCACGCATGACAGCGGAAGCAATTATCAGCGAGCCTCTGGAAAACTACGAAAAGCTGTCCGTGAGTGAAAAAAGGAATACCGTAATTGAGTTATTAGAAAGAGTCGGCCTAAGCGAGCAGGATTTAAAAAAATATCCATACCAATTTAGCGGCGGGCAGCTCCAGCGCATCAACATTGCACGAGCCATCGCCGTAAAACCAAAGCTAATCGTCCTGGACGAATCAGTAAGCAGCTTAGACATGGTCACACAAAGTCTTATCCTGCAATTGCTCAACCAACTAAAGAGAGACTTCTCTTTATCCTATTTGTTTATCACTCACGACATAAAATCAGCCTTTTCTATCTCAGACAGCATAGGCGTACTGGAAAAAGGAGAACTCATCGAACAATATGAGTCAAAAGACGAGTTCTTCTCTTCCAAACACCCAGCCGTACAAAGATTACGAGAATCTATACTCGCTGAACACCCTCGCTTCCGTACTATTAGAAGAAATGATGGCTAACAGGGTTTTCTATATAAAAAAACATTGAAATTGAGGCACTCCCCTATTTCAATGTTTTTTTATTATGGTTTATTCACATTCCTGTATGATGCAGCTTGCACAATCACCTATAAGAAATACAGCAAACGGATATCACACTAATTATTCAGTTCGACATAAAACAGATTTGCCACGTCATCTTTGGTAATAAGATGTGTTCCAGGGTCAAGTGTGACTGTAACAGTGCCATTAGTAATTGGATAACTTGCTCCGTCGATATTAATACCTTTTCCATCCTCTGTATTAAACACGAGTGTTAGTGTGGAAGTTTCTGTAGTAGTAAACCCAATTCTAGTAGCACTCTCTATTTTCAAACAATCCGTTAGAGTTAATCCTTTGTAGTGGATAGTTCCTTTACTGTTTGATAGATTTCCTTCGATAGTAAAGAACTCGCTTGCCTTCCCATCTGCAGTAAAATTATGAACCTTCTCTCCTGTTGCAGGCTCCGTTGGATTCGGTTCCGGATCAGGCTCTGATTCTGTTGGCACTTCTATTGAGTTGCCCCCTACAGAGACTAGGTTTGTTTTGTAGTTTTTGATTTTTTCCATAAGTTCTGTGTTGAGCTTATATGAATGATCATCAACTGCGTCATTAAATTCCCATGTGAAATCTCCGCTGTTAAGACGTCCAGCTCCTGATGTAACAAACTTCTCAACATTATTTAATTCATCAATATCAGTGACGTTTACACCGATGTCTTTCTTCGTGTCAAAGTTATTATAAGTTGTTCCACCGACTAATGTTTTGTACGTACTTGGTACTGTTTCGTCTCTTGACGCAGCTAGGTATGCATCAAAGGATTTCTTATTAGCTGGATCTGTTCCAGCATTTGAATTAGCATAAATCAGACTTGCAGCATCCGTAATCCTATTATTGTGCGCTTTAATCATCCCTCCGTCTTCATCCGAAAACGTTCCGCTCCCTAAACTGTCAGTTCCTTGTAACGAACTCATCATAGGATTTTTCGCATGTCTAAAGTAATTGGATTCTACGAACGCTGAACTGCCTGTTGTCACACCGACACCATACTTTGAGATTCCATCAAAATAGTTATTATATACATGCACTGATCCAACTCTTACACGTGGATGGCGTGAGTCAGAATGATCAAACCAATTGTGATGATAGGTTACGAAGTACTCTTCTGATTCACTTAATCCGCTTAACGAAGATTTCCCTGAATCCCAGTAATGATTATAAGATAAAGTAATGTACGTAGTTCCTTTTTTTAAATCTGTTGAACCATCGCCTTTTGCTTGGTCAGAATCTGAACCTGCAGTACCATAAAAAAGATCATTATTATGAACCCAAACATTCACATTAGCTGTATCAAGTGAAATAGCATCGTCAGGGAATAAAGCTACACCTAAGTTTCTAATTTCCACATTACCGCTATACCTTACCAGTATTCCCCACCCGTAGGCATAAGTATCTTCTCCAATACCTTCTAATGTTATATTGGATTCAGAATAACTGGATTTACCCTTCACTTCCAGATAACCATTACTATTCAGTTGCCCTTCCATATCTTCATCCGTAATCTTTCCAATAAATCGAATTGCAAGTGGTGTCTTATCATATCCTTTTTTCCTTAATGACATGATTTCTCCTATGCCAACACCAGTCTCTGTATCACCAGAGCCATTGACGATTACATCATGCCTGACAGTTCTGGCAGTCTCCGAGGTTACGTAAATAACTTGAGCTTCACCCTTCAATGTTCCATCCTCATTATAAGCACCTGAGCCTGTACCGTATGGTGAATCCTTAGCAAAAGCAAATCCAGATCGATCATGTTCCTTTACTGAAAGTGTTTTGGAAACAGTACTTACCTTAGATCCATTTGCTAGTAATGCATCTATTTTCATAACATAATTACCAGCAGCAAGACCTAACGCGTCAGCTCTCCAAAATGATTTATATTCCCGAATCAGTTCGCTATCAATTTGTTCATATTGCGAATCCGGAGCATTTGAAGGTTTCACATACACATTGTACCGCTCTGCATGATTGACAGGAGACCACTCTATATATGCGCTTTCAAATCCGGCTCCGCTATTGGATATAGAAAAACCAGCCGCATGAACTGGCTGATTTAGGAATCCGCCCATTACTAAAAATAGAATACTAGAAAATAATACAATGTGACTAAACACTTTTGTTACTGTTCTTTTCATCGAATTTCCTCCTTTTAGTAGTTCAAAACCGTAAGCTTGCTATCAGTGACTATGCGCAGAGACACAGACGATTCTCCACCTCCTTGCACGTTGGAATATGCCCTGAAATATAAAAAAGACCTAATGAGCTATTGTCATTAGGCGGCATAACAAAATAACCTTAGCTATTTGCTTAAAATAACTTCAGTCCTATGCGCAACCCGACAATCATAGCAAATTACTTTACCTTAGACTCGTAGCTTTGCGTCCCTATTTTTCAATAGGTTTGCCAAATATATTTTATCTATCCACAAATTACCATATACTAATTCGGCGGTTCGGTCAATATGAGCACCTTTCAAGCAGTCGATTAACATTATTAATACCGCATTTCTTATGTAGGTTAAGAAACCATCTATCTGTGATATTTAAATAAAGAACGTTTTATACCGTACTTTTCAAGTATAATAAACCTAATTCAGATAATGCATATAATCTTTCTCGGTGAGAATTCTATCCATATGATGAAAAAACAAAAAAACGAGGTACAAAATGACTAAAATAAGTTTTGCGGATTATCAGGTAAGCGACGAAATTAAAAAAGCACTCGATGTGCTGCGATACGAAACGCCAACAGAAGTGCAAAGCAAAGTAATACCACTAGCAATGGAGAAGCAAGATCTTGTTGTAAAAGCACAAACCGGCAGCGGCAAGACGGCTTCTTTTGGTATTCCTGTGAACGATATGATTGTGTGGGAAGAGAAGAAACCACAGGCTCTGATCCTTACGCCAACGCGGGAGCTAGCGGTTCAAGTCCAGGAAGATATAAAGAATATCGGCAGATTCAAACGTATTAAAGCTGTTGCTGTTTACGGAAAAGAGCCGTTTAAGAAACAAAAAGATGAATTAAAGCAGCAAACGCATGTGGTTGTGGGTACACCTGGACGTGTTATGGACCATATCGACCGCGAAACACTTGATTTGGATCAAATCAAATATCTTGTTATCGATGAAGCCGATGAAATGCTTAATAGAGGTTTTATTGATGAAGTGGAGGCAATCATTAAAGCGTTGCCTGCTGACCGTGTGACGATGGTCTTTTCTGCTACTTTGCCAAAGGATGTTGAAAACCTTTGCCATAAATATATGAAGGATCCTGCTCACGTTGAAATCGAGTCTACCGGAGTAACAGCTGATACGATTGAACATGCTTTAATAGAAGTGAAAGACGAAGGCAAAATCTCACTGCTAAAAGATGTTACGGTTGTAGAGAATCCAGACAGCTGCATGATTTTCTGCCGCACGAAAGAAAACGTCGATACGGTGTATAGCGAACTAGATGAAGCAGGCTATCCTGTTGAACGGCTGCATGGCGGACTAGAGCAAGATGAACGATTTGCTGTTATGGAAGGCTTCAAAATGGGCAAATTCCGCTATCTTGTGGCGACTGATGTCGCTGCCAGAGGTATTGATATTGATAACGTAAACCTTGTGATCAACTATGATGTGCCAATGGAAAAAGAAAGCTACGTGCACCGTACGGGTAGAACGGGCCGTGCTGGTAACAAAGGACAAGCCATCACATTCTCGACGCCTTATGAAGGGAAGTTCCTGAAAGCAATCGAAAGATATATCGGCTTTGACATCCCTGCCGAAGAAGCTCCGAGCCAAGCTGAAGTAGCTGGCGCAAAAGCTGCATTTGAAGAAAAACTGAGCAGTAAGCGCATTGTAAAAAATAATAAAACAGCCCGAATCAATCAAGATATTATGAAGCTGCATTTCAACGGCGGTAAAAAGAAAAAAATCCGCGCTGTTGACTTTGTGGGGACAATCGCAAAAATCCCTGGCGTCACAGCTGAAGATATCGGCATTATCAACATCCAGGATATGATGTCTTACGTTGATATCCTAAACGGAAAAGGCTCTATCGTTTTACAAGCGATGGAGAATACAACGATTAAAGGAAAGAAATTAAGAGTTAGCAAGGCAATTAAATAGGAAACACTAGAATCCCCCTCACTAAAAATGAGGAGGATTCTTTTTTAATCAGAATGCAACTTAGGATTATCACCTTTATTTCAAGTCTCTAACCCCAGTCTCCAACATCTCCATCTGCAGCACGGTCTGCTCATCCGTGATGGTCTTCTCTTTCCCATTTATAATCGCTTCATACAAATCATCATACACGCGTCCATAATCACCATCGACCGATTTCACTGTTTCTTCATGAACGGTCCCTTCTTCATCTACATAAGTCAGCACACCGTAATGCTGTATTGTATCGATACCAAAGTCTTTATTATCCGGCATATAAAATAACTTCAAGTGCTCTTCCTGACGATCTTTTGTTTCTTTCACAAAGCTTCCCTTTTTGCCATAAACAACAAAGCTTGGTCTTTCTTTCAAACGGAAGTAACTGGATTTTACTGATACTTTCAGCGGGCCGTAATACAAATCCAGATCAAAATAATCATTCATTTTGCCTTGGCCTAATAATTGCCGCACATCATAGTGGATGTGATCCGGCTTTCCGAAATAGCTGATCACTTGATCCAGCGTATGGCAGCCGTGGCCGTACAAATAGGATTCTGCAGGGTCAAATGATTGCGCAGACTCCGGCACTTCGGGGCGGTAATAATCATAATGCATTTCTACCTCCAGCAAGTCCCCGAGCTTCCCTTCTTCGATGACTTTTTGAACAGTTAAGAAGTCGCTGTCAAAACGCCTGTTTTGGTATGCCTGCACGAGTAATCCTTTTTCTTTTGCCAATGCAAATATCTCTTTTGCTTGGTCAGATGTTTCCATAAACGGCTTTTCAACTAAACAGTGCTTGTTATGCGCCAGTACTTGTTTTGCGTAGTCGTAATGGCTGTCATGTTTTGTGCAGATAACAATAAGCTGAATGTCGGGATCATGTAATAATTCATCTAAATCAGATGTGTAAGTTACTCCTGCAATCTTGCTCCAGCTGTCACGTTCCGGACTTCTCCGGTAGATCGTTTTCACCTTTATATTGTCTCTTTGCAAGACGAACGGCAGATGATATCTGTTCGTGCTTTTTCCATTTCCTATGTAACCGATAGTAAGCATCCAGCAGCCTCCTAAAATGTATTTTCTGCGTAAAGAAAAGCACCTTCTGAGATTGATAGGTTCATCAAACCAGAAGGCACTTCTTCATCTTACATTAAGCCAATGACGTGGAAGACAATACCTACCACGAACAATCCAAGGATCATCACAATTGGCGATACTTTCTTTCTAAGCAGCCACATCGCAAGAAGTGTGATCAGCAATCCAGCTAAACCAGGAATTAAGCTGTCTAAGTTGTCTTGTAAAGTCGTTACATTCGTTTCGCTTAATGAGCGGCCGGCGGCTTGCTGTTCTAATGCTGTGCGCACTCCTTCTGAACCAGCGGGCAGGTTATCCCAATCAATATAAGCACCTTCATCAAGCTCTACTTCGGATACGGTTGGTGTAAAGGCGACCGATACCCACCGGTTAACTAAGGCACCGAGGATGAACATCCCGAGTATCGAGGCGCCCTTGGTTATATCCCGAAGCACGCCGCCAGATAAATCTTCTGTGATTTTGGAACCAGCTTTGTAGCCGAGTTCTTGCGTATACCATGTAAAGCCCATACGAGATAAGTTCCATAATACAAAGTAAAGAATTGGTCCAAGTATGTTACCTGTTAAAGCAAGTGATGCTGCTAATGCACCAAGGATTGGTTTTAACGTAAACCAGAATACCGGATCCCCGATACCTGCTAACGGTCCCATCATCCCGACCTTCACGCCTTGAATTGCTTTATCGTCAACTGGCGCACCGTTCGCACGTTCTTCTTCCAGTGCTAACGTTACTCCAATAATCGGTGACGCTACATATGGGTGTGTGTTAAAGAATTCTAAGTGACGTTTTAGTGCTGCTGCACGATCTTCTTTTGATTTATATAATCTTTTGATTGCAGGAATCATAGAAAATGCCCAGCCGCCGTTTTGCATCCGTTCATAGTTCCAAGAACCTTGAATGAAAGTGGAACGCCACCAAATAGCTACGCGATCTTTTTTTGTTAATTTCAATTCTTGTGCCATTTTTTTGTCCTCCTCCTCTGATTAATAGTTATCGATAATATCGCCTAACGGATCTCCTGTGTTTCCATTTCCGCCGTTACCGCCGGAACCACCTTGCTTCGTAAGCGCTAGATAAATAAGTGCCAGCGCGACACCGATACCGCCCAGTCCCAAAAGTGTGATGGAAGGAATCGTCGCTAATACAAAACCAATCGCAAAGAATGGCCAAACTTCTTTTGTCGCCATCATGTTAATAACCATCGCATAACCAACCGCTACAACCATTCCGCCTCCAACTGCCAGACCGTCTGTCAGCCAGCTTGGCATTGCTGTAAGCAAATCTCTTACCGGAGCAGCACCAATTGCCACAATCAGTGCCGCTGGAATGGCAATACGCAGCCCTTGCATGATGATTGCGATAATATGCCACATTTCAACTTTCTTGAAGTTTCCTTCTCTCGCTGCAGCATCCATTAAATGTACCAAGCCTGTTGCGAGCGTGCGGACGATAATGGTCAAAAGCAAACCTGCTACCGCAAGCGGAACTGCAATGGCGATTGCAGAGGTTACACCAGCTTCGCCTTGCCCGCCTAATACTAAAATAATGGCAGATGCGACCGATGCTAAAGCAGCATCCGGTGCTACAGCAGCCCCGATGTTTGCCCAGCCTAACGCGATCAATTGCAGCGTACCGCCTAAGATGAGACAAGGTACTACTTCGCCTGTAACCAAGCCGATTAATGTACAAGCAATGATTGGCTGATGGAAGTGGAATTCATCCAAGATGCCTTCTACACCGGCCAAAAATGCCACGAGAACAACTAATATTATCTGAATCATAGTTAAATCCATGGTTATTCATCCTCCTTTTATCTGCTAATTCGGTTTATCTCTGTTTGTTTAACTCTGCTTGCGCTCTTTTCAGAATGTCATCCATGTTGCCTTTCGAATCACCGGGCACTTTACGCACATCGAACTTCAGGCCTTTTTCTTTTAACTTAGCGAATGTATCAATATCATCTTGATCAAAAGCCAACACCTTGTTCGGCTGCACCTTGCCAGGTGAATGAGACATGGAACCAACGTTAATGGTTTCCAATGGAACGCCGCCCTCCACTGCTCGAAGTACATCTCGCGGGTTTTCGAATAGAAGTAACGCGCGCTGGCCGCCGAAGTGCTGATCATCTTTTGCAAGGTCGATCATTTTATGGATAGGCACAACATGAGCATGTACACCGGAAGGAGCAGCCTGTTGGATCAATTTCTTACGCAGCTCATCCTTCGCCACTTCATCCGATACAACGATGATTCGTGTCGGCTGTGTCGTCTTGGTCCAAGCTGTTGCTACTTGACCGTGAAGTAAACGCGTATCAATCCGCGCTAACACGTATTTAAATGTACCAGGCGCTCCTGCCGTGTTTGATGGCGCAGCACTAGCGACAGCTGGTGCTGTTGCTGGTTCTAATTCCTCCGGTTTTACTTTTACCGCATCTTTCGCTGTGTCTAGAATATGTGCTGCAATTTCATGCGCTGTTTCCATGGATAGTCGCGATGCAAAGGCTTCAATCAACATGGCCAAGTTCAAACCAGCAGCAATTGCCCATGTATCTTTGTGTGCTTCAAGCAAGCTGCTAGCTTGGTTGAACGGCGTCCCGCCCCACAGATCGACTAGAAACAATACTTCTTCTGGATTGTCGAAATCGGCAACTGCTTTCTCCATTTTCAGCTTCACATCTGCCGGTCCTTCGCTCGGCATTAATGTAACAGCTTTTACATTCTCTTGTTTTCCAAAGATCATCTCCCCAGATTGCAAGATACCCTCAGCAAATTCGCCGTGCGTGGCAATAATAATTCCTACCATCCTTTTACCTCCTATTAAAATAATTGGTAAAGCTTAACTATACATGGCCAGCTCCTAAAGCAATTTTTCAGCTCCTATAAACCGGTTACATTTCCGACAATAAAAAAGGCATGAGCTAAAAGCAGATTAAAAGAAGACAGAGGTATAGAAGGACCTTTTTGCCTCGATTTAACCGCTTTTTACTCATGCCTGATCGAATCAGTAACACGTAAAAATAATTGCGATAGCTATTAAATTTATTATGCAAGCGCTTTAATTAACATTCAAAAAAATAAGCGCCTAAATTACTTTATGAGCTTCCATGAGTATTTTATCACACTACTTTTTCCCTTACAAGCGGGAATTTTCTAAGCTTATTCCACCTCGGTAACAGTCTATCGTTGACCAGCGCAGCATATGGCCTGCAAAATAAGACAAATTCCTGCTTGTCTCCCATAAAAGGTTACTTGGCAGATTTACGTTTGAATCCACGTTTGAGTACATCAACAAACCCCAATGATTGGACCAGCCGGTTCGGTTCCACATATTCACGAATCGCACGTAAAACCCCTTTCGGATCTTTAGAAGAGAATGAATATGTCCCATTCCGCTTTGTCTGAATTGCATAACGCGGAATCCACTTCCCTTTAAACAGTACCGAAGCGACCACGTGATCCACTTCCTCCCAAGGAATTTGAATAAACTTGCGTGCATCACGATTATTGAAGAACTCAAACCCTTTATCTCCAACCATAATCTTCCCATAAGCCGAAATACCTGTATGTGAAGTTGCATCAATCACGAAGTCCACTTTTGTGTTGATTGATTGAACCATGTGGTTTCCCCCATTTCTTTCTTTATTGATAATTATTATACACGGATTGCTGCTTTAAGCAAAAAACCTAGATATAAATTCCTTTGCACCAATCCATAGAACAGTCTTATTCTGCATTTATCTTACTTCATAAGAATCATCAGGAATATACTATTTAATGAAGCGCGTACATATGTGTATCGCTTCACGACTACCTATTCCCTAATATAGAGAATTTGTTAAATATTTTTATCTATAATTGACGCGATGTGAAACAATCTCTTATAATATATTGTCTATAAGACGTGTTCCAAATATTAGATAGCAATAAAAAAGTGAGGTTAATTTATATAACTTTATATTCTATTAAAAGGAGTTTTTTATTTGAAAGCACAAACATGGAGACAATCATGGTTTGGAAACAGTATTAAGACAGAAGTTCTTTCCGGTATCGTGATTGCTCTCGCACTTATCCCTGAATCTATTGCATTCTCCGTTATCGCTGGGGTGGACCCAATGGTCGGTATGTATGGATCAGTTTGTATCGCAATTATGATTTCATTAGTAGGCGGCCGACCAGGAATGATATCTGCTGCCACGGGAGCGCAGGCTTTGCTGATTGTTGGCTTAGTGGCAGATCACGGCCTGCAGTATTTACTAGCAGCAACGATTTTAGCTGGGATATTCCAAATTCTCTTTGGTATTTTTAAGCTCTCTCGGTTTTTGAAGTTCATTTCCAGTTCGGTTGTGACAGGTTTTGTTAATGCTTTAGCTATTCTTTATTTCATTTCACAGATTGAACACTTTGAAGGTGCAACATGGATTATGTATGCCTTTGTGGCGCTAACACTCGCTATTATTTACATTTTTCCGCGCATCACGAAAGCAGTGCCATCACCGCTAGTTGCTATCATTATTGTGACAGCCGTATCCATTTATCTGCATGCAGATGTTAATACTGTAGGAGATATGGGCAGTCTTTCTCAGACATTACCAACGTTTCTATTCCCTCAGATTCCGTTGACAATGGAGACATTCTTGATCATTCTTCCTTACTCTCTTGCGATGATGATTGTTGGATTGCTTGAATCGTTATTAACAGCCACGATTCTTGATGAGACAACAAACACATACAGCAATAAGAACATGGAAAGTCGCGGCCAAGGTATAGCAAACATTACTGCAGGCTTTTTCGGCGGACTGCCAGGCTGTGCCATGATTGGACAATCAGTTATTAATGTATCGCTGGGGGCACGCGGTCGTCTTTCTACGCTTGTAGCAGGCGGATTTTTAATGATCCTTATCCTGCTGTTTACGGATGTTGTTAACCAAATTCCGATGGCAGCAATTGTCGGTATCATGCTTATGGTTGCAATCAGCACGATGGATTGGAGATCTGTCCGTACGATTCATAAAGTATCCAAAGCAGATGCATTCACCATGATTATTACGGTTGCATTGGTTGTCTATACCCATAACTTGGCAATAGGCGTTTTAGCAGGTGTTATTTTGAGTGCTTTCTTCTTCGTGCTGAAAGTATCCAATTTCTCAAAAATAAAAACGACAACAGAATTAAGTCAAAACGGAACAAAGAAAACGTATTTTGTTCGCGGTCAGCTATTCTTTGTCACTTCACCGGCTCTTGTGGAAGAATTCGATTATGAGGATACGGTAGAATCCGTTGATATTGATTTCACCAATGCGATTATATGGGACAATTCCGCTGTTGAAGGATTAAATAAAGTAAAAGAGAAATTCGAACAAAACAATATTTCTGTCACTATAACTGGATTAGACAGTACAAATTATTTTCATAAAGAAGAAATCGTTCGTTCCTAATGAATACCCCTGGAAACCACATTCCTCTCTTGAGAAATGTGGTTTCTAGAACTTTCATAGAGATGAAAGGATTTTGTTAGCATAATCTATCCGGTACGAGGGAGAGCTTTTCCGCGTCGGGTTAATAACATCGTATATGTGTGTGCCTCTGCTTAGCGGTCTCTACGTAAACACTTGGTTTTAGAAGGAGTATGTCAGTTATGAATGAAGTCGGCACCTTAAAAAAAGGGTTAGACATTTTTTTGTTGATACTAAAACAACCTAACCTTACCGTACTGGAAATCATGAATGCGCTGGGAATCAACAAAAGTACGACATATAGACTTGTTAACACATTAGAACAAAATCAATTTATTGTACGAACAGATAATAACCGGTATCAGCTATCCAACGCCTTAACATCCATGATTTTACAAAATGAAAACATACCTTCCTACGAATTAGACTGGAAAGCCGTTCCGGCCATGAAAAAGCTGGGGCAGCAAACAAAGGAAACAATCTATACAGGCATGTTAATGGATTTGGAAGTTGTGATTACGCAGGTAATTAACGGACAATATACAACAAGAACGCATATGGAAATCGGAGCTAACAGCCCTATTCATCATAACGCCATCGGCAAATGCATCTTAGCTCATCTCGAAGAAACGAGCAGAGATAGAATCATAAACGCGCTATCCTTAGAAATGTATACGGAGAATACCATTGTCACCAAAGAAGCATTTGCGAAAGAACTGCAGAAAATTCGAGAAGTTGGCTATAGTGTTGATGATGAAGAAGGAGAACTAGGCGTCCGCTGTATTGCTGCTCCAATCTGGAAAAACAATAAAGTCATTGCAGCTGTTGCTTTGACCGGTCCTTCTGTCCGCATCTCCACAGAGAAAGACGACTATCACGCAAACTTAGTTCAGCAATGTGCAAAAGAAATCACTACATCAATTGCACAAGACGTTTAATAACCGTTCTGCATAAAAAAAGTGCCAAAAGTTGATTTTGGCACTTTTTCTTATGCGTCAGGTTCTATTGCTGCTTATTGGTAATTCACAAAAGCCGGTGCAGGGTCTAGTTCTAAAACGTCCTTCGGTGTCATGACAGGTTCGTCTTTCTTGTAAAATACCTTAAACCCACCGTACTGAATAGGTTGATTATGTACTAATTGATGATAGCCTGATCGTTTTAACGCGGCAATTCCGTGGCCATCATTGTTTAACACCACTTCTACGTTTGATGTCGGGTGGATGCCATCTTTGTTGGTCAATATGATATCGGCAAATTGATGGACGATAACTATCTTGTCCGGAAGTCCATTTTCTTCCGTCAAATTCGATACATAGTCGATCGCTTTTTGAACATTTTTACCATCAACACGCCCCAAATTCTCTCCCGGCACTTGCCCTTCTTGGACATGAAACTCTGTATCTATCGCTAAATGGACATATGGCAGCTTCAGGTATTTCTCTATTGATTTCACTTGATTCATGATTGTGTCCTGACCCAATTGAATATCCAAAATCAGCAGCGCATTATTTTCTTTCGCTAATTTTGCGTATTTTTCAATTTCCTCATCCGGTGTTGCATGCACATAATGCCCTTCTTCTCCAGGACTTCGCTGCGCAACCGTGGTGATTAACTCAATTGCAGGAATGGCAGGTCTTTCCGGATCCAATTCAGAATAAGCCTTCGTCTGGGTTTTCAGTTTATCCATTAACACTTCAGGGCTGTACTCTCCTAAAATCCCCATATTCTCTGAATGCGGGTGACCATAATAGGAAACGATTCGATGATCCAGCAGCGGTCCATCCGTTTGATCTTCCGCCCCTTTTTCCAAAGTCTGACCTAACGGAACACTTCTATCCGTATCATCGCCGTGCGCCTCTGAACTTGGCATTTCAGCCAGCTGCTTCTCCGTATAATGCGTTTCAAGCTTCTCTGCTGAATCCGACGGTGCAATAGCTTGATAGTTTGCTTCCGCAAATCTTGGCGAACTAGCTATTTGCTCCTCTTCATAATGCTCCTCCGTAAAGGTCTTTTCCGATTTTTCAATTTGATCTGGTTGTGAATCTGCGCTCTGTGAACAGCCAGCTAACATGACTGCCAGGATCGCTCCTGTTCCTATTATTTTTTTCAAATTATCCCACCTGTTGTATGTATGCGTATTTCATAGTTAATCCAACAAATAAACTTGTATCCTATCATGCTGCTATAAATCTAGCACCCATTAAACTGTATGTAAAAGCTGCTTGTTATACTTACCACAAGAGAGACCTCTCAAAACATAGGGAGTTAAAGTTTCATTAATGGCTAAGCATAGATGCAATAGCTCTTTCAATCAACGATTCTTGTCCCATGAACTTCTCGGATATTTAAGGCAGATGCGATTGATGTAAGATTCTTTGTTGTAATTCCTCCGCCGGGGAGGATAATGATTCTGTCACTTGCATATTCAATAAGTTCCTTGAGCCTGACCAGATTCTGTTCAATCTTAGTAGCTAGAGGACCTCCATGTGTTAGGATTCGATCCACGCCACGTTCCGCCAGCCAATCTATCGCTTTAAACTGGTTCTCAGGCCGTATCTCATCAAAAGCCATGTGAAAGGTGACCTCTAGTCCTTTGGCTAAATCTAGTAAGCTTGTCATAGCGTCTTCATCAATCCAGCCAGCGGCATCTAAACAACCTAACACCACACCGTCTGTTCCTAATTTCTTTAGATGAACAAGATCCTGCTTCATTATCTCTATTTCTTCTTTACAGTAAACAAAACCGCCGCCCCTTGGCCTTATCATCGTCATTACCTGAACATCTTTACTGCGGCAATAGTTAATCGTTACTTCGGCTGCACCATGGCTTACTGTTGTCCCGCCCGCTGTAAGGTTGTCACAAAGCTCAATCCTGCCAGCTCCATTAGCAATCACTTCACGAACCTTCGTGAAATTTTCTACACAAATTTCTTTAAGCATTTTATAGCCACCTTACTTATGAAGTTACCATTAGGCAAATGTTGATCCGCTTCTGCTAGAAAGTTAAAGGTAATTGTATTTGTGCTTCTACTTACCGAATCAACTTATATTGCTACCGCCATTCAGCATTCCTTCCTGTGGTAATTCCAGCTTGAAATGGGTGCCATTCAGTGAACTGCCGACTATATTTATATCTCCCAGGTGTTCAATCATCATCTTCTTCACAAAGGCTAGACCCAACCCCATTCCTTGCTTTTTATTTCCCTCTGACACAAAGGGATCGAATACACTCACCCAGTTTTCAGGGAGTATGCCCTCCCCCGTGTCGATAAAGTGTATGATTATATTCCTATCATCAATCTCTGTGCTGATTGTTATCTTCTTCTCCGTCCTGTTTTCAGGCATTGCTTCCACACTATTTTTAATTAAATTTATAAACACTTGTTTCAAGTTTGTCTTATTCAGATACACATTGAGCGGTGAATATATATTTGTGAATTCCAGCTCAACCTTGTTTTCTTCGAGCATCCCGACTGTAAATTCAATAGACTCTTGAATGATCCTCACCAGATCATCTGTTTTATAAGTCACTGCAGACGACTTCATGTACGCACTATAATTATCTGTCAGCTCCTCTAAATGATCCGATGCATTCCTTATCATATTCAGTTTTCGTTTATCTCCTTCATCAAAGGAACCCTTTCTGTCCATCAAGCTGGAGAAACCTTTAATAATAGAGTTTGTGTTTTTTACTTCATGAATCAAACTGCCAGTCAGATGGCCGGTGTAATCTAGTTTTTTCTGTTTTTGCATTAATTCAAAAGAATGAACCTTCAATTCTACATTCAACTTCACAAAAATGTGCATGTTTGCCACCGAAAATAAAATGACACCAATGCTGCTAGTAAGAACGCCAGTTAAAGGAAAGAAATTTAAGATCCCTGGTATGACCAGCAGCAGCGCATTTAGTGAAAAACCCATAAGGAAGTTCTTAAAGTATGAGTTCCGTATTCTCATTGACAATACAGGTAGAACGACTAAGAAAAGGACAACGATAGCCATGTGCAAAAAGTACAACCAAAATAGCGGCCCATAATCAGGAAAATAATAAACACCAGTAAACCTTTCATGGGTAACAGTCAATCCTTTAATTCCTAAGTCCGTCCAATTTATCACATATACGATAGCACTCCATAAAGTGAAGCCAATAAGTGCTTTTTTAGTGAAGAAAGCATACGAAACATTCGTCAGCCAACGCTCCCTTTTCACCTCAGATGGCTGGTCTTTGATAATCCAGTAAGCTACATATAATACAATTGGGAGACCGAAAGTTGGGCCTATACGAAATAGTTTAAACAGAAATAGAACAGTATCCTCTGACAAAACATTCTTAAAATAAAGAACTCCGATATCCAACTGCCAAATTGTAATCAGAATCATGTATATAACCATGCCTGTAGACAGCTTTGTATCATTGTATACCTTGCTTATGCTCAATGCTAAAAACAATGGCAGTAACCCAATGACACAAATTAATATACCAATAATCATACCTACTAACCCCTAACTGCTGACTATGTTCTTATGTACAAAGTAATGTAGAGATTCTATTACACGATAGTAGATATACCCCTTAGCTTTAGCTGCTTTTCTCATATATTTCTTCATAAGTTATGCTCATACATTATAGCAGATGTTTTTCAATTAGCTGTAACTGTCAGTAGAGGGAAAGTTGTTGGGAACTATTAGTCTTTTTAAAGTTTAAGAGGCAGTTAATGCATAACGTAAAGCACCAAGCAGGTTAGTGTGATTACGTTTATGAACAGGTTCTCTAAGCAGACTCAATTAGTTCTATTCACAAGATTAAATAAAGGCTTTAAAAGAAGCTCAACATTAATGATGTTGAGCTGTTCTTTCATCATACCTCACTTATTTATGGTACGGTTCCCCCTTAATAATCCGAAACGCTCGATAAACCTGCTCCACCAATACCAGCTTCATCAACTGATGCGGGAATGTCATTTTTGAGAATGACAGCGCATAATCACTCCGCTGCATCACTTCTTCACTCAATCCTAAAGATCCGCCTATAACAAAGACAATTTTACTTTTGCCATATGTCGCTAGACTGTCAATTTTCGACGCGAGTTGTTCGGATGTGATCATTTGGCCTTTTATTTCCAGGGAAATGACGTGATTATCGGGGCCAATTTTCGACAAGATACGGTCGCCTTCTTTTTGTTTAACGATTTGCATGTCGGCTTCGCTTAAGTTTTCAGGGGCTTTTTCGTCTGGGACTTCGATTAGATCTACTTTAGCGTAAGCACCGAGACGTTTGGTGTATTCTTCGATGCCTTGCTTGAGGTATTTTTCTTTTAGTTTACCGACGCTGATGATGGTAATTTTCATGTGTCTGCCTTCTTTCCGTCCAGTTTTGTATCTATCTGTCATTATATAGCGGTTTGGGAGAGTTTACACGGAGTTTTATGAAGAATGATGGAGGGGCATTCTCTTTATTCTTTCTTTGCTCGGCAAATAAACGTGTACGCCCTCTGCAGCATGGGGCCATAGGGAGTTCTCCCACTAAAAATAAGAGCGAAAGGCGTTTCCCTTCACTCTCATTTATGAGGCTCTTCCTTTTACCTGCTTTTTGAAAACTATCCTATTTAACTCTCCCGCAGATCATCAAGGGATTTGACGACTGTATGCCTGATTGGTTTCCATTCAATTCTCTTGAATAGAGCAAACAAGGATATAGGCAGATATGTAAACATAAAGAGCGGAAATGTGAATAGATAAAAGATCTTTTTCCAGTTCGGACAGCGAATCTTATTCCATTCAGCAATGGTTGTAATTAGTCCCAGCAGAAACAGTGAACCATAAATAGATAGAACTCCAATAGTTACTCCTGTCGTGTAGGTCTCGGCAAGTCCCTTGCCTTCAATGGCCACAAGTACCAGGATCAATATATTAGCGAGCAGACTGAGTACAGTTAGAATCATAATTGGCATAACTGTCATCATCATATCAAAGCAAGATAGCTTATTTCCTTTACCTCGAACCACCCCATGGGACAGCTCTTTTCCGTAATTCATAAACACTTGGTAAAATCCTTTTGCCCAGCGTAGCCGCTGCTTCCAGGATTGACTGAATGTAGAGGGCTGTTCGTCATAAAACACGGCGCTGCCGCAGTAGCCAATTTTATCACCTTGAATAATTTGAGAGACGGTGAATTCAATGTCCTCTGTGAGCAGATGATGCACCCAGCCTCCGTTCTCTTTTATTACATCGGAATGGATTAAGAAACCTGTTCCCGAAACAGCACAACTTGTCTTGAGGAACATTCTTGGGCGGTTAAGGAATTCCGCTTCATACAGAAACCAAAGTGCATAACCAGAGGTAATCCAATTCTCATCGTGATTTTTGGAATTTCGATAACTAGTTACGATTCTGTATCCCTGATTAAAGGTTTTATTCATTTCCGCGATATAGTTCTTATCAAGAAGATTGTCCGCATCAAAGACAAAGTATCCATCGTATCTAGCAGCACAATCCGCATCTATAACGTTCAGTACATGCTTAAGCGCATATCCTTTTCCAATTTGATTCTCATTGAAGCGTTCTGTAACAATTGCTCCTGCTTCTCTGGCAATCTTAGCAGTATTATCCGTACAGTTATCGGCCACGACGAAGATGTCATATAGCTCTTTGGGGTAATTTTGGTCCTTTATGCTTTGGATCAGCTGACCGATTACCAGCTCTTCATTTCGTGCCGGTATCAAGAAAGCGTACTTAGAAAGAGGAACGTCTTGGTCCTTTGGAGATTCCCCTCTTCTTGCCTTAAACGCAACAACTACATAAATCATCTTATATACAAATAACAGTGTAAATAAAATGCCTATATAGAAAATAAAGTGACTCAAAACCTCTAACGTATCTCTGACCATGACGCACCTCATATCTCAGATTAATAGCCTGACAGTCTAGTTGTTTCTCCTGGCTTCATTTCCTATATTAGTAACTATTTTTCGGTTTAACGAAGACCAAACGTGTTATAAGCGTTGCAGGCTCACTCCTTTCCCCTGCTGCTCTGCAGCAGGCAGCCGATTGGCTCGCTTAGGACAGTTATCCGCTTCTTATTCCTCTGAATGATTTGGCAATCCGCAAACCTCCACTCTATATAAAATGTAGCAAACATTAGCTGCTATAGCTGTTTGTTTATTGTTAAAATTTATTAAACAAAAATTAATATTGATAATACTCGTAAGTCTTTTGTAAATTGCTGCCGAATCTTGCTCTTTTCTCAACTGACTAAGATAATTTTCCCTCCAGAATCGACAAAAACAAAAAAGAGAGGTACCCTTTTAAAGAGGCCTCCCATTTTTTTCATGGCAGTACACTTATAGTTAGAATATTCCCTCAATTCACACTGCTTCAAAACGGATGTATTTTGGGAGAAATAAAATTTATTATCACTGTCTTCTGTCACCACAAAGTAATGTTAAGTTGTTATAAAAGTAGTATCATTACTTCTCTCCCCGGTAATAATATATCTATTAAATAGCTTATTTCGTGAAATAAGACGGTCTTGTATGTCATATAGTCCATAATCTTGAGCATTATGGAGTATTAATACGGTCAGATTACTCTAACACTGACTAATGGCTCTAGAACTCAAATAAATCGTGTATATCGCATGTGCTTTATAGTTTGCTCTTTGTTAAGCTAGATAAGCACCCCAAAAAGTCCCATTATTTTAGTATCCATACTTCTTACCAGATTTTTTATCTGTAGCTTAGCGGGGCTAGAGTTAAAAAATTTGATACCTCTTCTAATTATTGTTAGTTGTAAGCAGAGTATTTATGGATGATTGCAATTGCTTCCGTGCAATTCATTTAATTGGTTTTTCATTTCTATATGTTCTCCATTAAATAAAGAAAAAACCACGAAAAATACAACGATAGGAGTATTACATCACATATGAAGAATGCCTCATCAGTGTTTTATGCATCAATAGCAATTGTGGCAGCTCTTGTGATCATGGGGGTCACCATTCCAGACACGCTAGAGAGTGCCACAACGAACACACAAGCTTTTATTACGGATACCTTTGGCTGGTATTACTTAGGTATAGTAGCTGTGTTTGTATTAGTATGTTTCTATTTATTAGTAAGTCCAGTTGGACGTATCAAACTTGGTAAACCAGATGATAAGCCTGAATTCTCTAAGCCAACGTGGCTTGCCATGCTATTTAGCGCTGGTGTGGGAATTGGTTTGATTTTCTACGGTACGGCTGAACCAATCAGTCACTATGCAATTAGTTCACCTACGGGAGAGCTTGGAACGGATCAAGGTATTAAAGATGCCATGCGTTTTACATTCTTCCACTGGGGAATTCATGCATGGGCGATTTACGGAACTGTTGCTTTAGTGCTTGGTTACTTTACTTTTAGAAAAGGTGAGCGTGCTTTAATCAGCAGAACTTTACGACCTCTAATTGGTAAGCATGCAGAAGGTCTGTTTGGTAAGATAATTGATACAATTGCAGTTATTTCTACTGTTATTGGGGTTGCCACTACACTAGGGTTCGGTGCAGCACAAATAAATGGCGGACTGTCTTATTTGTTCGATGTTCCGAGCAATATGACGACGCAGACGATTATTGTTGTTACTGTTACCATTCTATTTATGATCTCCGCTTTAACTGGTTTGAGCAAAGGAATTAAAATCTTGAGTAACCTGAATATGGGCCTTACCGCTCTGCTATTCATCATGGTATTCTTCTTTGGCTCAACAATCTTTACGCTTAACTTGTTTATTGATACTTTAGGCGGTTACGTGCAGCAATTTGTTGATATGAGTTTACGAATTGCTCCACTAAGCGAAGAATCCCGCAGCTGGATTAACGGCTGGACAATCTTCTATTGGTCATGGTGGATTGCTTGGTCACCATTTGTTGGTATCTTTATCGCTCGCGTATCGAAAGGCAGAACAATTCGTGAATTTGTTACGTATGTTTTAATTGTTCCATCTCTCATAAGTTTCCTATGGTTCACAACTATGGGTGGTGCAGCAATCAAAGCAGAATTAGCTGGAATGGTCTCTATTTCGTCACTATCAAATGAGCAATCACTATTCGGCGTACTAGAAGGTTTCCCAATGAGCTTAGCACTATCTATTCTAGCTATCCTAATAATCGTAACGTTCTTTGTTACTTCTGCTGACTCCGGTACTTTTGTGCTGGGTATGATGACAACAAACGGTTCTCAAAACCCAAGTACCCAAATCAAAGTAATTTGGGGCGCGTTCCTAGCCATTACGGCACTTGCTTTGCTTTATTCAGGTGGATTGCAGGCCTTGCAAAACACGATGATTATCGTAGCCCTCCCGTTCTCGGTGATAATGGGCTTGATGGTAATTAGCTTACTCAAATCATTAAATAAAGAAGCAAAAGAATTAGGAATCGGTCAAATTAGAAGACCAAAACCGAAAGCAACGAAGTAAAATAGAAGCCTTGTGCCAAATGGATTGGCACAAGGCTTTTTTGTTAGTTTTGAGCAAGAATTATGTACACAGGCTGATTCATGATTTTAGTTGTTGGGAGAATCTTATCAACAATCGTAAAGCCCGCATTCTGCATCTCAGCTGCCATATCTTTCGATGACACTCTGCGTCCTGAAGTGGACGCTGTCTCCTCAAAATCAATACATAAAAGCAAGCCTTTGTCTTC
Source organism: Terribacillus aidingensis (assembly GCF_900215625.1). GTDB lineage: Bacteria > Bacillota > Bacilli > Bacillales > Amphibacillaceae > Terribacillus > Terribacillus aidingensis. Next base: position 232,256 of record NZ_OBEK01000001.1, on the reverse strand, counting down.
TAAGACTCTGTTGATCTCCTTCAATGCTGTGGAAAGGGGCTGCACTTCATGCAAAGAAATAGAAGCAAACGCGATATTTACTAACTTATCATCTAATGGTATCTCACGGAAATCCCCTGCAATTGTTTGAACATTTGATATACCTCTGTCTTTTGCTTGTGTCCCCAAGTAAGCAAGTATATTTTCATCCATATCGAATGCATATACCGTGTTCACCAGCTTCGCAATAGCAAGCGAAATATACCCCGTACCGGCTCCTAGGTCTAATATGTTATCACTTTCCTTTATAGACAATAACTCGAACATTTCTTCTGCCGGCACTCTCTCTATACTATTTAATTTATTGATTTTCTTCTGTAATTTCGGATCCATCTTATTAGCTCCTTTTATTATAGATATGACGAGTCTTTAATAACTGTAATGTAAGCTTTTTGTAAACAAGCATGCTTTTCAATATCTGTTATTTATTCTTATTTATCTTTGTTGTAATAGCATCAAAAATTCTGCATTGCTTATTTAGCTGCAAGGCGGAGAATATTGCATTGAATTGGAAAATCTAATTGTTTAAAGTGGAAATAAAAGGTAGAATTTAAAGACGCGCGCTCCCTGGATTGGAGAATGAGCAGCTATAGAGAGAAAGCAATACATACTGTAAAGAATATTAGTCCTGCAAGTAATAACCCTAATGACATGAAAGGAATATTGTGATGACAAAATCATTTACAAGAATTGAACAAGGAAAGAATAGTTTCTGGCGATATCTACTGTCTCTCCTAACCATTTTACTTTTTATCCTAATAAGCGGTTTCTTTTATGCACTTGCATTATTTCTATTAGACCCAGCAGCATTAGATTCACCAGAATTTATCTTAGGAAGACCAATAGCAGATCTTGCTATATCCCATATACATTTTTTTGTTTGGTTACTGGGTATTTGGTTCAGCATTGCTGTCATCCACAAAAGATCATTAAAAACCCTTATTACACCCTATTCCAAGATTAATTGGAAGAAGACACTATATGGATTTCTAGTTTTCTGTGGTCTTATGGCAATAGAGAATATTGTGAAATTTATCATCTTTCCACAATCGTATTCATTACATCCGTTCGATTTCTCAAACTATATGTGGCTGGTATGCATTGCAGTCTTACTCGTGCCCATCCAAACTACATGTGAAGAGTTGATGTTCAGGGGGTTTATCTTACAGTGGGCAGGAAAATGGTTGAGAAACCCTATCTTATTGTCTGTCATAGTAGGCTTGATATTCGGTTCTTTGCACTTTGAAAATCCAGAAATGAGTAAAGGAGCTATAATTATAGGTTTTGATTACGTATTTATAGGCTTTATGTTTACGTATATCGCAATCAAAAGTAACTCTGCGGAATTATCTATTGGAGCTCATGCTGCTAATAACATATTTCTTGTATTGTTTATTGTTAGTGATAACAGCGTAGTAGGAGATATCCCTTCTTTATTTGCCGTCTCCGGACAATCTCCCTATGTGAGTGTCGTATCGTCTGCTATTGTTATGGTTGCTTTCTACCTTATAACAGTAAAAAGAAAGAAGCATAGACGTTCAAATGAGGAAAAAGAACAAACCGCTTAGGTTATGTTCTTCTTCCTCATTTGAATCTTAAGACTCTTTCCCTTTTGCCACCGGATTTTCCTCATAAGACACCCAATCACTATAACTCCCTGCATACAGTTTCACATTTTCAAATCCGGCCATCCTTAAAGCTATATAGTTAGGCGCAGCTGTTACTCCTGATCCGCAATACACGATGACAGGATCAGCTGGATTCAGCTCGGCAAATCGTTTTCTCTGTTCTCCCTTGCCCTTGAATAATCCGTGCACTAATCCGTCTGCCCAGAATTTATTAATCGCACCTGGTATATGTCCAGCTACTCTATCAATAGGTTCAACTTCGCCTAAGTAGCGTCGTTCGTCTCTTGCATCAATTAATACTGGAGACTTCTTTTTTTGATCGACAATCTCTTTTACTTCTTCATAAGTTGCTAACAGGTCACCTTGCATCGTTACTTCAAACATCGCTGGCTGATATTCCGGTACTTCCTTAGTCGTGCTGTAACCGGCTCCAGTCCAGCCTTTAAAACCTCCATCCAGTACATACACTTTTTCATGCCCAGCGTACGTCAGCAGCCACCAGAAGCGGGCTGCGAACTGGCCATCACTGTCGTCATAAGCAATGACTGTCGTTGTGTTATCAATTCCGGCTTTTTCGATAGCTGCTTGAAATTGTTTCACATCTGGAAGCGGGTGCCGGCCGCCATGCTTTTCTACAGAACCTGATAACTGCTTGTCCAAATCAAAATAAACAGCACCTGGGATATGGCTTTCTTTATAAAGCTTTTCTCCTTTATCAGGCGCACTTAATGCAAATCGACAGTCTGCGATTCTGACTTGCGGATTATGTAACTGTTCATAAAGCCATTCCTTGTTCACCGTATAATTCACTGCAACCAACTCCCAATAGATAAGATTATTCATACATAGTTCTCTTACTGTAACAAAATATCCTTTTCTTTAGCAGTACAAACGAATGATGCATTATAGGGGCCGATAGCTTTTCCCTATTGTTTCTGAAAACTCACACAGTCATCCTATTTATTCTAGATATGTAAAATCAATTCAGATGCTCATCTATTAATTAACTAAATATTTAAAAAGTCGAACTATTCCTTTGTTGTATATGTTAATATCTTTATTATGCCTGCATTACACATTCAGAAAGGAGTCATGTATGTCCCAAGAACAATGGAAGTCTAAAATCGGTTTTATCTTTGCAGCAGCTGGGTCTGCTATTGGCTTAGGTGCTATTTGGAAGTTTCCATATATAGCCGGAACAGGGGGGGGCGGCGCTTTCTTTCTGATCTTTTTATTTTTCACAGTATTATTAGGTGCCCCGCTATTGTTAGGGGAATTTGTTGTTGGCCGCAGAGCCCAAAGCGATGCTGTCACAGCTTATAAAAAGTTTGCGCCAAATTCATCTTGGAGCTTAATCGGAAAGTTAGGAATTGTAACGTGTTTTATCCTCTTATCCTTTTATAGTGTAGTTGGCGGCTGGATTATTATTTACTTGTTTGAAGCAATACGAGGTGGATTAAACGGTTTATCTCAGGATCAATATGGCGCTTTATTTGGTGAATTGATTGCTAAGCCTTGGTCAACGCTTCTAGCACAGCTTGTCTTCATGTTAATGGCGATTGTTGTTGTGGCGAAGGGTGTACAAAAGGGAATAGAAAAAGCCAGTAAGATTATGATACCTGCACTTTTTATCTTATTTCTAATATTAGTTATCCGGTCAGTCACTTTAGATCAATCAATAGAAGGAATTGAGTTTCTACTTGTTCCCGATTTTACAAAACTAACATCGGAATCTATTTTATTGGCACTTGGTCAGGCGTTCTTCACCTTATCATTAGGTGTATCAGTTATGGTGACATACGCCTCTTACTTGCCGAAAACACAGAACCTGCCTTTCTCGGCCATCTCTATTATTGTCATTAATATTTTGGTTGCGTTATTGGCTGGATTGGCGATTTTCCCAGGGGTATTTTCATTTGGAATGGAACCAGACGCTGGACCTGTATTGATATTTGCGGTCTTACCCGCTGTATTTAGTCAGATGCAGTTTGGTGTGATTTTCTTTATCAATTTTTTACTATTGTTCTTGTTTGCAGCATTAACATCCGCCTTTTCTATGCTGGAAATATTCGTGGCAGCTACGACAAAACACGACAAAACAAAGCGCAAAAAACGCGCTTGGACGCTTGGACTGCTGATCTTCGTACTCGGTATTCCATCTTGTCTGTCGTATGGAGTATTATCAGACGTTCTAGTGTTCGACAAAACAATATTTGATCTGTTTGATTTTACCGTCAGTAATGTATTAATGCCTTTAGGTGCTTTGCTTATTTCGATTTTTGTTCCGTTGAAAATATCAAAAAGTGCATTGTATGAGGAGATCTCACTCGGTTCTAAGAGCGGTAAAATGTTCTTCAACGTTTGGTATTATCTCTTGAAATACGTGACACCAATTGCAATTGTAATTGTCTTTTTAGATGTACTGGGTTTTCTAGATAAAATGATTAGCTTATTTAAATAATAGCTAAAAAACCGAAATGAAGACCTAACAAAAAACAGCTGGGAACTTTGTCTTCCCAGCTGTTCTCGTTTATAAGATGGAACCTGCATGGATCCTAGCTGATTTTAAGAACCGGTTTCAATGCAACGCCTGCTTTCGAATCAGCAAATGCCTCATTGATTTGATCGAATTCATAGAACTTCACCAGCTTATCAAATGGAAATACACCCTTCTTGTAGTAATCGATTAGTTTTGGAATGAACAATTTAGGTACAGCATCTCCTTCGATGACACCAATCATTGCCTTCCCTTCAGCCATAATGTCATTATGCACATCAAATTCCATTGTTGGTGTTACTCCTACAATGGCACTTACACCAAGCGGACGCAGAGCGTGCAGCGATTGACGCACTACTTGTGGCACCCCAGTAGTATCAATTGCGTAGTTCGTACCCACTTTAGTAATCGCTTTGATTTCCTCCACCACATCTACTTTTGATCCATTAAATACATCTGTTGCGCCTAACTCCTTGGCCAGCTCTAAACGGGCATCATGTACATCAACAGCAATGATACGCTCACAGCCTGCAATCTTAGCTGCCATAATGGCACTAAGACCCACGGCTCCGCAGCCATAGATGGCAATAGATGACCCAAATTCTGGTTTTAATTTATTTAATACCGTACCACTGCCGGTTTGAATACCGCATCCAAGCGGTCCGAGCAACGCTAAATCAACATCTTTGTCTACTTTCACAACGTTACGTTCGTTCACGATAGCAAATGTACCGAATGATGACTGACCGAAAAAGGTTGATACCTCCTGGTCCTGCTGATGCAGACGATGTGTATGATCTTCCATTTTGCCATCAAAATTCAATTCATTAAATCGCACACAAGCGGCTGGATGTGCAGATAAGCAATTCTCACATTCTCCGCAGGATGCGAAAGACAATACAACGTGATCTCCAGCTTCAAAATTGCGGACACCGCTCCCTACTTTTTCAATAATACCGGACCCCTCATGTCCAAGCACTACCGGAAAAGGCGACAGTCCAGCGTCTCTTGCCACGGCGTCCGTATGACAAACACCAGAAGCCACCACTTTAATTAACACTTCATTGGCTTTCGGCTCTTGTAATTCCACTTCTTCAATCTTAAAATCTTCTCCTTGTGCATGTGTTACTGCAGCTGTGATTTTCACAATAAGTCCCCCTATATAGTCAGCCTAAGTTAAGACATAGCCTTAATCCTCTGCAATTAAACGCTGTTACGTAGTAATATTGTCTTATTGGGGAAATTGTATACTGCTCTGGAGAGGATATGGATTTTCACAAAAAAACAGCCGGCTCTCCACTTATCGGAAAGGCCGGCTGTTGTATGCATTTGATTTATTTCTCTACGTCTAATCCACTTAATAGATAAGCACATATCACACCTGCAATAAATGCGGTGATGCTCACGATGATTAACACAGCATTGCCTGGAAATCCTGGATAAATAATCACGATGGAGCCCACAATAAAGCCAATCATAACCGCATAAGTACCAGCTTTAAACTTAGCTAGAAGGATGGTAATCAGCTTACTTGTAACAAGCACACCAATAAAAACACCAGCTCCGACTGTTAGAATAACCGCGAAGTTAAGATTGGAAATCGCATTGATAACGGTTGGATAAACACCCAATAGCAGCAACACAAAAGAACCGCTGATTCCAGGGAGAATCATGGCAGAACTCGCAAGCCATCCAGCAAAAAATAACAATAAGTAATCACTTTGACTAAGATGCTCAATCACTGCAGCCATGTTATCATCTTTTACGAACGCAGTACTGGCAACCAGAGCTGCCCCAATTAAAAGCAGCACATAATGGACTGGAGTAAATGACTGCTTAAAATCAATCTCCTTCAGCAACGTAGGGATAATCCCGATGATAAGCCCCAGGAAGAAAATAAACGTTGGCTGAGGATATACCTCAATCAGCCATTCTACTAAACGGCTCACCAGCAAAAGCGCAATCACTATTCCAATCCCGATTGGTATCAAAAACAGCAAGCTCTGCTTCCATCGCTTCGAAAAAACGCCGTTAATAGAAGCGATAAACTGTTGATAAATCCCAAGCAATAAAGCAATGGTTCCCCCGCTTACGCCCGGAATAAGGTCACTGACTCCCATTGCCATACCTTTAAATATATTACGCCATTGAAACAAATTCTTCTTCTCCTTTATGACAAAAGTGTATGTAGCTCTTACTAAAACTGACTAAACTTCAAATGAATACTGCCAAAGCCATCTCTAATTCTATTAAGACTGTTCATCGATAACCTGAACCAGCCTATTTATCTAGTATACTGGTTCAACATCTTTCCATCAAACAAGAAATCAAGTCCTCTTTGATACAAAAAAAAGGACCCGCTAACGGATCCCCTAATCGGATGCATTACTCTTTTTAAGTTGTCTGATAAACTCAATTGTAACTGCTATAGCAACAATACACATTGCATAACCAAATACATTTCTGTCATTATTAAAAAACATTACTGCCAATGCAATAGACAAGACAGCAGCAATGAGAAGTCTTATTTTACTCAGAAGATTCACCTCAACTTCTACTTCTACTTCTACTTCTACTTCTACTTCTACTTCTACTTCTACTTCTACTTCTACTAAAGTATAGCATGTACATTTTATGGCAAGAAGCGTCCGTCTTGCAAGGCTGTCTCGTGTATATAAAGAAAACCCTGCGCCTTAAACGCAGGGTTCTGAATCTCCTATCTTTTCTTACTGATTTCCTTTTTTAACCCATTCCGCAACAGAAACCGTGCGTTTTGCTTGATGTTTCACGGCTGCTTCTACGTCTTCGATCATTTTACCGTCTTGGCCAACAGTGACGCTTGTGCCGTACGGGTTACCGCCGGCTGCGAATAGAACTGGATCTGTGTAGCCTGGTGTTGCGATGATAGCGCCCCAATGCATCATGGATGTGTACAGAGATAGTAGTGTTGCTTCTTGTCCGCCATGCGGGTTTTGAGCGGATGTCATTGCGCTGACTACTTTGTTTACTGTTTTGCCAGTTGCCCATAAACCGCCCTGCAGATCAAGGAACTGTTTCATTTGAGATGGCATGTTACCGAAGCGCGTTGGTACGCTGAAAATAATGGCATCTGCCCATTCAATATCGTCGGAAGATGAGACAGGTACATCTTTCGTTGCTTCTGCTTGTGCTTTCCAAGCTGGATTGCCATCAATTACAGATTGAGGTGCTATTTCTTGTACTTGCAGTACTTTTGCTTCTGCACCTGCTTCTTTGGCTGCCTCTGCTGCCCATTTTGCCATCTGATAGTTAGTGCCGCCCATGCTGTAATATACGACTGCTACTTTTACGTTTTCCATTGTCTCATTCTCCTTAGTTTTTCCGAATAATTTATTTAGAAATCCCATTTATACGTTCACTCCTTCTATCAGTCTACCCGCTCAACACGCGATAAGAACCACCTCCGCAAAAGACTTCAATAGTTTTATCGGAATTCTTATCTCTAATTCGAGATATACAGGTAAATATCCTTCTATAATGTTAATCTAGCTCTCTTACTTCAAAAGGTATAACATGCTTTTCTATTTTCTCGCGGTTCTGCTCGTATTGCTGCGGCAGCATTAGTTTCTCGCCCATTGCATGCTGCTCTTCATCAATAGCAAAACCTGGCGGATCTGTTGCAATCTCAAACAAGATTTCACCGTGCTCACGGAAGTAAATAGCATTGAAGTAGTTTCGATCTTGTACGGGTGTCACGCCATATCCTAAGTCCGCTATATAATTGCTCCAGTCCAGCTGATCTTGATTGTCACTTGCACGCCAAGCTATATGATGAACGGTGCCTACCCCCATGGAGCTGCGTCCGCTTGTTGTCTGTTTCATATCAATGATGTTTCCAAACTCACCAGCTGCGTGATAGCGAACATAGCCGCCTTCCTCGCCAACCTTTTTTAATCCCATATTTTCAAGAAGCTCGCCTGTGCTTCCAGGTCTTCTGGAGTAAAGTGTTGCACCGCCAAAGCCTTTAATCGCAACATCAGCAGTCACTTCACCAACTATCCACGTATTTGGTTCGCCAGCTTCTCTTTCAACGATTTCTAAATGCAGTCCGTGTACATCATCAAACTGCAAGTAAGTTTCGCCAAAGCGTTCCGTCTTCGTATAGGCAATATCAAATTTTTCGAGACGATGTTCCCAGAAAGGCAAAGCACCTTTTGGAACTGCATAAGAAGTGACACCAACCTGCCCATCACCTATTTTCCCTTGATAAGCATTTGGCCAGGGAAAGAAAGTCATAATGGTGCCTGGTTTTCCTTTTTCATCACCAAAGTAAAGATGATAAGTGCCTGGATCATCAAAATTCACCGTTTTTTTCACGAGACGAAGTCCCAACACACCAGCATAAAAATCGACGTTCTCCTGCGGATGCCCGACAATTGCGGTAATGTGGTGAATACCTTGTGTTTGTTTGGTCATACTGTTCACTCCTTTTTTATCTCGAATTAGAGACATATAGGTAAAAAAATAACTTACTATTTATCTCTAATTCGAGGTATTCGTGCAAAAAAATATAATTTCACTTTTTCATTTCATTTATCTCTAATTCGAGATAATTATATAATATATCAAATTGTCATGTCAACAGTCTTTTCTCCAAAATAGAAACTGTCACATTCCACCACGGACAATCGTTTATTATCTTCACCTCCTGGGAAAACACTTTTACGTTGATGATTTAAAGCTGTAAGTTTGTTATTTAACAACTGGCAAGCAATTGAAAGAACAGTAGTAGTCGGCATTCTAGCTTATATTGGATTAGTACTTTTCTTGAGGGTTTCAGGTAAGCGTACGCTATCTAAGATGAATTCTTTTGATTTTATTGTGACAATTGCACTCGGCTCTACCCCCGCCACTATCTTACTTACCAAAAAGGTGGCTCTAGCTGAAGAATTAACAGCTTTTATGGTGCTAATCGGCATGCAGTACCTGATGACCTTCTTGTCTGTGCGTTCTGCTGTATTTAAAAGGATCATTAAAGCTGAGCCCGAGATGCTCTACTACAATGGAGACTTTATAAGAGAAGCGATGAAAAGAAGTGAATGTGAATTTGTTAAAAAGAAAACCTCTCTGATGTCAGGAGGTTTCGTCTATGTGTTCGTGTTCTTCCTCTTTACGACCCCTTAAATTAGATAAAACAGCATCCCTATGAGCAGCGCTATTACTCCAATAACGCCACTTATCTTACCAACCTTCATTCGCAGCTTGCGATCTTCCTTCTTTTCCGTATGATAATTCCCCGCTGCTGCTGCCCGATAATAAAAACTCCCATAAAGGTACCTGCGTTTAAGAAACCAAAGATGCTGATGATGAACATAACAGCTTCCATATATATCCTCTTACTACTTTTCTGTATGAACAAGTTGTGCATAATATTTACTGTGCTCTTGAATAAGAAGAATTATCCTTATATTGTAATATTCACTAATAGGTAGATATCAACGCTAGTAAACTTAAATATAATTGTTTTATTGCGGAACTATTGTTATATAATGTAAGAGCACAAATATACTATCATTCTAGCTTTTTTCATCTTATACAAACTCCGTGCACCAGGTACAAACCACAAGAAGGAGATAGAAGCATGACACAAAAGAAGAAGGAAGAATCAAAGAGTAAGCGATTGCAGCGATTGGTCGAGTCAGCGTATCCGAAGGCATATTTCATTGAGCGTGTGGAGCTTCCAGGAAGAGAAGGCAAAGAAGACCTAGGTGTTTTTACAGAAAGTGCTCTCCTAACATTTAACTTGGACTTTGCAGGTTCTTTGCAACAAACGGCCGAGTTAGTTTGGCAGGAAGGAACAACAGGTGAAGTCGATCATTTTGCCATGCATTCTAAGTTTCAAATAGGTATACACCGTTTTCAAGTAATCAACAACGGAAAAGCAATAGCCGCTTTCTTAACGAATCGATGTCAAATGCAGATAACTACTGTCGAACGGAAATGGCATCAGAAAATACTTGGATTTAGATCTGGTAAGACTTGGAAGAAGATTACCGCTGTTATCATCTACTTATTCATGTTCTCTGCAATTATGAATCTATTTGGTCTTACAGATGATGAAAATACTGCATCCAAAAATGAAACATCTTCCGAAAAGATAGCTTCAGCTACATCAGAAACGAAAGCTGATACAAAAGATGATGAAAAGAAACAAGCGGAAGAAAATTCAGATCCAGAGAAAGAAGAAATAAAACAATCTACTGATACTATAGAAGACCAGAAAAAAACAGAAACAGAACAATCAAGTGAAAAGGAAACAGCGGATTCTGCTTCTGTTACGCCAACAACATCCAAAGCGACTAAAACAAGCGGAACTAAAGAACGCGTAGAAGTTACACTTGTTAAAACAGTCGATGGCGACACTATTAAGGTTAATTATAACGGGAAAGAAGAGACAGTCAGATACTTACTTATTGATACGCCTGAAACGAAGCACCCGAACGAATGTGTTCAGCCATTTGGTCAGGAAGCATCTAATCGAAATAGGCAACTTGTTAACAGTGGCAAGCTGGAGCTCGAGTTTGATGTTGGAGAACGCAAGGATAAATACGGTCGTTTGCTTGCTTATGTTTATGTAGACAGCAAGTCTGTTCAGAAGACATTGTTAGAAGAGGGATTAGCCCGCGTTGCTTACGTGTATCCGCCTAATACAAGATACCTGGACGACTACGAAGCTGCTGAAGCATCTGCAAGTAATGATGGTATTGCAATATGGGAGGAAAGCAATTATGTCGGAAGTAAAGTCTTTAACGGCTGTGTAGAAGAAAAGAAAGAATCGACAGCAACTACACAGTCAACTCCGACAGCAGAGCCAAAACAGACAACTAGCGAGCCTGAAGTAGCTACTCCCCCGACTAACAGCCGTACGGAATACTTTCAAAATTGTACGGAGCTAAGAAAGACTTATCCAAGCGGAGTAGATAGCTCCCATCCAGCTTACCAAGCGAAGATGGACAGAGATAAAGATAATTATGCCTGTGAAAGATAAAGAAGCGACGAGGATCCCTATCCTCGTCGTTTTTTCATTCTCAAGAAGGAAAAATCACGCTTCAGGCAGTATTAGAGAAAACAAGGGGGAAACCAAAATGAAGACCTTACTCCACTACCGTTACATCCTTATCGTACTGCCTGATTATTTTCCCGCGAAAGGTGCATCGCGATGAAGCAGCCTTCCTTTTCTCATTCGCTGCAGATTTTTCCTTGTCCTAATATGCTGGAAACAGCTGCTTATTATGAAAAACTTGGGTTTCGTGCCGATCCTTATTTAAGCGGATCGGATCCTCATATACGACTCTATCGCGATCTGATTGAGCTGATGCTGACACAATCTGCTTTGAAACGGATTTTTCCGAATCGAAAGCAGTATGGGTATGGGTATGATGCTTATTTCATCACGGATCAACAAGCTGCGATGCAGCAGCAGCTTGTTGAGAAGGGTGTTGCCATCGTGCAACCGTTAGTTGTGACGGATTACGGCAATAAGTTGTTTGTGTTTGAGGATATCGATGAAAGATGGATTGCGGTAGGAAGCAAACGATAAAAAAGGCCGTATCCATATAGGAAACGGCCCTTTTCTATATCTATGCTGAACTATGCTTGGTTTTTCAGTCCTTGCGCTTGCTCCGGTGTGATTGTTTTAATTTTCTTTATAAAATAATAATGCTTAATGAGACCAAGTACGATCAAAACAATCTTTACTAGTAAAATATCAATATAAAATACCGAGAACAAAATAAACGCATCCGCAATAATATTGATCCGGATCTTTTCCTTTAAAGTCATGCCTCTGTTTTCTTTTAAAGCAAGCACGTACTTTTTATAAAAAGTGGTACTTTGAAACCAAGCTTCCATTCGTTTGGAACTTTTTGCATAACAAAAAAATGCAATTAATAGAAATGGTCCCCCTGGCAGTACGGGGAGAACAATTCCCGCTATGCCAAAGCCTAAAGCGATGGTTCCCAGCAGGAAAAACAGGATGCTCTTCAGCTTTTTTATGATAATCACCCTTTATTATTTTCCTTGTATTTATTCGCATTATAACAAATGATACGGATTGCAAGTAAGCAGTTCGCCCTTCATTTTCCTCGCTAATCTGAAACTGTTGGAATTCTGCCATATTGATGGAAAAGGATAGAAAAAAAGTTTTCACGCTGGTGAAAACTCTTTACCTGTAACTCCTATTTATCTCTTTCCTTTATCTCCAGTCCTTTTTTCCTTAAAAGACTTTTTAATCCAAGACGGAAATTTGCATAGGCTTCAAAGCCTTGAAAACCGGAGTTGGATAATACCAGTTCCTGAACTAATTTGGCTGAAAATCCAACAAATATTGTATCTATTCCCATTAACTTCAGCGCATCTGTCAGGTTGGTTAATGTTAGCACTTAGCTCCTGATAGCCCCTGTCGTTGATATCCAAGTAATTAATGCCTGTCAGGTCAATCACAACCGTGTCTGTATCCGCCTTCACGACGCTGTTAACGATTGTATTCTGTATAGCAACGAACCGCTCTACCGTAAAAGTGCCAGTCAGCGGTACAAGCATCGTATTCGGAACAATCGATGGAATCATGGGCGCGGCTAGCTCTTTAATGATTGTTTCGTACTTTGCCACCTTTGTCTTTAGCTGCTCTATCTCCTGCTGCAGTTGTTCTTTAGTAGCTATCTTACTCATGAATGAATTTTTCATTGCAATAATCGCTATATGCAATATATACGCTCTCCAGAAATTAGAGAATATTTATTCTATCTCCAATGCTTCTCCATCTACAAAAATCGGCGAAAATGGTAATATATAACGACAGACTATTACAAAGGGGACGCGTATGGACAGAAGTTTGCTCGTATTAAATCAAGACGTAACGACGACTTTAGAAAGTTGGTATATGCAAATTCGGCTCGGACAGCAGCAGGCTGCTTTGGATTTGTATCTGGAATTAAGACAGCGAGAAGCGGAATTGAAGCAGCAAGAGACACTGTATGCAGTTTACTTACTGCTGTCTTGCCGGTTTCATTTGCTTACTTCAGATTTGGCTAAGAGCATCGAATTTCATGAGGAGGCTGGCAGGTATCAGCATGCCTTTGTTCCGGCTATTCATTATTATTACCATTTAGCGAAGGGAATGCGCCTCTTCGCCGAAAGATCTTATACCTGCGCGTTAGCAGCTTACGAGAAAGCGGAGGAATATCTATCTTCTATTGATGATGAAGTGGAGCACGGTGATTTTCATTTCCGGAAAGCAGCCGTATATTATTATTTGGATATCAGCTCTCTGTCTGTTTATCACACAGAGTATGCCGTAAAAGTATTTGAGAAATATCCCGATTATCGCTATCTGTTAGCCCGCAGTGAATTAATGCGCGGTTTAAATTTTATTGAACAAAAAGAATTCACGCAGGCTGAGCAAGCACTGAATGATGCGCTGGCCTACACAGATGTCACACAAGGAAACGGCCTGGTAACACTCATTCAGCATAATATCGGCTATTTATATACAGAACAGCAAATGCCGCTTGCCGCAATCCCTTACTTGTCAGCAGCTAGAAAAGATCGTACATTCACTGGTTATTTGAAGACTTTATATCTTTTGGCTGATTCCTGCTGGAAGACTGGTCAGCAGGAACTCGCATTTGATGCTTATCAGGAAGGTTTTCAGTTAAGCATTGAGCAAAATGACGACATATACAAATGGGAGTTTGCCATGCTGCATAAAAAGTATGCAGATCCTGCTAATTTTGAAGCGGTCTGGATGGAAGGCATTGACTTCTTTAAAGCCAAAGGCGACAGCTATAACGTCCGGACCTATGCCAGTGAGCTAGCCGCATATTTTAATGAGACTGAACAAGAGGAATTAGCCGTTTATTATTACAAGCTATCTTTGCAGTACTAGCAGATAGCTTGTTTTTTTCTTTATTCGTATTATTCGATATAATAAAACGACAACAAGAGGCCGCAGAAATTATCCTGACAAGGAGGAAAATATGTCTCATAAGCTAGTTTTCTTAAAGCCTATTGCACTTGAGGATGCGGAAGCGTTACTGCCGATTTGGTCAGACCGTGAAGTAACAAAATGGACCCGTTATCAAACCTTGCAAACAATGACAGAAACGAAAGCAAGGATTAAACGGCTGGAGGAAACAAAGCACGCAAGCCGATACACAATCCGGAATCAGGAAACGAAAGCGATTATGGGAACGTGTGGATTCAAGCGCTTGAACTTTTTACATGAAACAGCGGAGATTGAATTCGAACTTGGCAGCGCCTTTTGGCGCCAAGGCTTTATGACAGCTGCCCTGCAAGAGCTGCTTCATATCGGCTTTGACAGGATTCAGCTGAATCGACTTGAAGTAAAGGTCAATGCGGATAATATCCCTTCCCAAAAACTCGTTCAGCAAGCAGGCTTCTATCAAGAAGGCATTATCCGACAAGGACGCAAATGGGAAGGAACATTTCAAGATGTCATCCTTTTCAGCTTGCTGCAAAACGAGTTCCGATCTTCAGCTGCTGCCGCGGAATTACCTGATGAGCTGAAAAGCAGATAATTATAGTACAGAAAATGACAAGGGGGCATCGCTATCGACACCCCCTTCTTCCTTAGTTATCTATTAGTGCACTCAATTCCGCTTGAAATACTTGCACATCATGTTGATTGTACGTGTTAAGCTGGATAGTCACAATACCGTTGCCGCGTCGTTTCGGCAGGATTTCAATTACCTCCACTACTACACGCAGTTCATCATCTGGATAAACGGGCTTAATGAATTGGATATTGTTCATGCCTGTACCTGCTACAACATTTTCTCCATAAATGCCTTCTTCCACCCACAATTTAAAGGAAACACTCATCGTCTGCATACCAGACGCAATAAGATCACCGAAACGTCCCTGCTTGGCCTTCTCTTCATCTATGTGCATATATTGCGGATCATAAATTTTTGCAAAATCTACTATCGTTTCTTTCGATAGCTTGATTGATTTTGTTTCATAGCGCTGACCTACTTTAAATTCACTGAATCTCATCTTTACACCTCTGTTTGCTATTTCTCCTTCTTCACTTTATCGAAAAGGCGAAAGGTCAGCAAGCATTATTCCCCAATGTATTTGAACGACTGGATATGGGTTTGTGATAATTCAATCACATCTTTAGTAAATTGTTCTTCGGAAATTTGAAAGTCCTTCGCAATTAAGTTGCGTACAAGCCCGTAAAATCCATAAGCCGTATACACTTTAAAGTACGGCATATTTACATGCATGTCATTAATTGTCCTGAATTCAAATTGCTTTTCGTAAATGCTGAGAATTGTGCTGGGAAAACGCGTATGCATCCCTGGAAGTGTATCATCATATTGAATTAACCCAAAAAAGTCCTTATGTTCATAAAAATATGCAATGAGTGAGAAAGAAGGTACATCCAATGCTTTTGTATATGTCTTTTTACCCGGCGTGTAATTAACACCAGCTGAACGCTCTAAACCAGAAAACATCTGGTCGAGTATATCTTCTGCCAAATCAATTTTATCTTGGTAGTGAAAATAAAACGTACTTCGATTATAAGCTGCTTCTTCAACAATATCTTTCACTGTTACTGCTTGGTACCCTTTTTTCTTAATTAGCTTAATTAACGCTTCGCGAAAATGCTTTTTTGTCCGATTGCGCCGCTTGGATGTCGAATCTTGCACGTGATTCATTAAAAAATCCTCCATTCGTCCAACAATATCGATTTATCTGTCTAATTAGCAGACATTTGCTGTTCAGCTACTGATTGAGATATTTAATCAAAGTATTACAATTTAATTGTAACCGATTTATTTCAATTATACTGGGGGAAATAACGATGGGGAAATTACAAAATAAAGTAGCACTAATCACGGGAGGAGCCTCTGGAATTGGCGCCGCTACGGCTCGCCTTTTCGCATCAGAAGGTGCAAAGCTTGTTCTTGTTGACTTGAACGAGGAAAAAGGTAAAGAAGTTGAAGCAGAGCTAAAGGCGAACAATACGGACGCAATCTTTGTTAAGACTAACATCACAAAAGAAGAAGAAGTAACAGCTTTATTCAAGCAAGCAGCCGAAACATTCGGCAAAATCGATATCGTCTTCAACAATGCCGGAATTGGCCGTGTACATCCAACCCACGATTTAGATTATGCTGAGTGGCGCAACACAGTAAATGTAGACTTGGACGGTGTCTTCCTTGTAGCTCGCGAAGCACTTCGCAGTATGCTCGTGAATGGCAGCGGCGCAATCGTGAATACCGCTTCTATGTACGGCTGGGTCGGCTCACCTGGTTCCGCAGCATACAACGCAGCCAAAGGCGGTGTTGTGAACCTGACACGTTCGCTTGCATTGGAATACGCAGAGAAAAACATCCGTATTAACGCGCTATGCCCTGGCTTTATTGATACGCCAATCATCCCGGAAGATGACAAAGCGACACTTTCGACGATGACACCAATGAAGCGTCTTGGAAAAGCGGAAGAAATGGCGAAAGCTGTCTTATTCCTAGCTTCTGATGATTCTTCTTATATGACCGGTAACAGCTTAATTGTTGATGGCGGTTATACAGCACAATAACGAATCCAGCTCATTTCCTAATATGGAGATGGGCTTTCTTTTTTTCACCAAACCGCATCCAAGTTATCCGCATAAAAACGAATTGCCTTTTGATATATCTGAACTTCTTCATCTGAACTTGTTTCCGCCAGCAACTTCAAGAGAATTTGCATGGCTTCTCCGTGCTGCTTGCGATTATATTGCACCATAGCATAAAAAACCTGGAGTGCATTATTTTCCGGAAATAACGTTATGGCATTCCTCAACGTTTTCTCCGCTTCCTCATATTCCCCTAGTGCTCGGTACGTACTTCCTAAGCCGAGGTAGGCTCCTTCTGCTTTCTCCGCTGGCAGTCCTAGCGCAATTGCCCGTTCATAATAAGGAACCGCAGCTCTTTCCTGCCCCAGCACATCAAAACTCCATGCACATTGATAGTGCGTTTCCGCATGATTTGGATTGGCTGCTGCTAATTGCACCAATTGCTTATTAGCTTCTGTATGATTACCTGCTTCCCGTTTTGCAATTGCCTCTGCAAGTTCCTTCATGTCCAGATTCCTCCTTCGTCAGTACTGCTTGGATTTTATTTGTATAACCAAATTATACCTAGGTTTGCTTGAGATCCTGAATTAAGCATGACGTCTATAGTTTTGACGCCTTCTTATTGCTTTCTATTTTATCGAAAAGCGAGAGATATTCCTAGATAACACCGAAAATACGCAAGCTTTCTGTTATAATAGTACAAGTTTAAACGCGTTTAGGAGGCTGTTTATGTTAAAGAAAAACGCCCTTTATATTATCTTCCTCGGCCTGATCTGTATTCTCGCAGGAATAGGAATTATGATTTGGGCTACTGATAAATTCTACTTGGGTATTGCTTTTGCTGCGCTCGGGCTTATCTATGGATTAGCAGGTATGCTGTTATATCGCAAAGTAAAAAAGAAGGAATCCAAGCCACAAGAACAATCTGAGCAATAAGCTTTAGAGAGAGAAGCATGGTAATTTTTACTGGAGGTAAAGATAATGAAACTTTCTATCAAAGTAAAGCTAGAAATCTCTCCATATGTTGCGGCAGGAATTGCAGCAGCTGCGTGTATCCTTATCTTCAAGAAAATCCGAAACTGACCCGCTTTGCTATTTAGCATGGCGTTTTTTTATTTGCATGCTTTTACGGAGGGAAGGGAATAGTCCTGCAAAAGACACTGGGAAGATAGGTGATGAAATGGAGAGAACGTATTGGAAGGAAAGCATTATTTATGAATTGTATACGCGCAGTTTTAAAGATAGTAACGGCGATGGGATTGGCGACTTAAGAGGGATTCTAGAAAAAATAGATTACCTCGATTACCTCGGGATTGATGCCATCTGGCTGCCGCCAATCTATGCTTCCCCTAACATTGACCATGGCTATGACGTGAAGAATTATCGTGCAATTCAGCCCGAGTACGGAACTATGGAAGACTTTCACTCTGTATTGACCGCTTTTCACCAGCGCGATATCAAACTTGTTCTAGATTTTATTCCCAATCATACCGCCCAAGCACACGAATGGTTCCAGCAAGCTAAGACATCCAAAGATAACCCGTACCATGATTATTATATATGGCAACAAGCAAAGTCTGACGGCAGCCCGCCATCGAATTGGACTTCCCATCTCGGTCACTCTGCCTGGACATGGAATGAGCAAACAGAGGAGTACTACTTACACTTATATAGTGACAAGCAACCGGATTTGAATTGGGACAACCCCATGGTACGTCAAGAAATGAAAGCGATTATGCGTTTCTGGCTCGAAAAAGGGATAGACGGTTTCCGCATCGATGCTGTGAATGTTATTTCTAAAGATCGCCGTTTTCCTGATTCTGATAAAGATAAACTCCAAGCTAAAGGCGAGAAATATTTTAAGAATGGTCCCTATGTTCATGATAATCTGCACGAGATGATCAGTGAACTGAAACAGGATTTTGAATTTTTCACAGCTGGAGAAACTTCCGCTGTACATGATCATGATGTACTTAACTATACGAAGCCCGACCGAGAAGAATTGGATATGGTGTTATCCAGTGAGGCAGCTGAGCTTGCTAATCAAGAAAAGGATAAATATAAAAGTAAAACGTGGTCTGTCCCTGATTTCCGTGAAGTACTGCGCAAATGGCAAAAAGACGTCGGTGACAACGAAGGCTGGTTCGGCTTATATTTGAGTCATCACGATGCTCCAAGAATGGTTTCTACATTTGCAGATGATGGCAAGTATCGTATACCTTCAGCAAAGCTGCTGGCTGTTTTGCTGCACACCTTGCGCGGGACGCCGTTTATCTTTCAAGGGGAAGAGTTGGGGATGACGAATTATCCTCACTTCGACTCGATTGACTCCATACAGGAACAAGAAGCTCGCAGCTACTATAATCTTAAGGTAACAGAGCAAGGTGCATCGAAAACCGTGATTATGGAAAGGATTAAAAAGAACACCCGGGATCATGCCAGAACACCAATGCAATGGGATACCTCTCGTCACGCAGGTTTTACAAGCGGAGACCCATGGCTGCCAGTTAATCCGAATTACAGTGAAATTAATGTTCAGGCAGGTATAGATAATCCCGATTCTGTATTGCAGTTTTATCGGAAGCTTATTCAAATGCGAAAAGAGAATCCAATCATGGTTTATGGCGAATTAGAAATTATCCTAAATGATCATGATCAACTTATTGGTTACATTCGCCGGCTGGATAAGGAAGAATGGGTTATCTTGCTTAATATGACCGATAAAGAAGCATTGTACGATATCCCCAGGGAGTGTGTGGAAGATTGGGATAAAAAGCAATGTGTGATTAGAAATTATCCACATGTGGATAAGGATGATAGATTAAGACCTTTTGAAGCAGTTGTGTATAAATACAGGAATGATAGTTAACAATTCTAATATTTGATTAGTCTAAAATTTAGTTTATGATTGAATTGCAGTATAAATGACCCATTACATTGGAGGTAGTATTTATGACAGCAATCGACGGTAAAGTGGCAATTGTAACAGGTGCAGCATCCGGAATCGGACTGGCAACAGCGGAAGCTTATGCAAAAAAAGGTGCAAAAGTAGTTATTGCAGATTTCAACGCGGAAGCTGGTCAAAAAGAAACAGATAAACTGAAACAAACTGGCGCTGATGTACTGTTTATCGAGTTCAACGCCGCGGACGAAGATTCAATTAAGAATTTAATCGATCAAACAATTTCCCATTATGGTCAAGTTGATATTCTTGTTAACAATGCTGGCATTGGTAATGAAATGGGACCAACTGATGAGCTGTCCTATGAAGACTATCGTAAAGTCATTGCGGTTAACCAGGACGGTATGTTCTTAGCATCTAAATACGCTATAAAAAATATGCTGAAATCAGGCAGCGGTGTTATTATCAACACGTCTTCTATCTTAGGATTTGTAGCTCAGCCTGGTGCATTTGCTTATAACGCTAGTAAGGGTGCAGTGAATACACTAACTAAATCTTTAGCTGTGGAATATGCTGATAAAGGTATTCGCGTAAATGCTATAAATCCAGGTTTTGTAGAATCTGGTATGATGAATAAAGAAGCGCTTGGTGATTTCTATGACTCACTTGTAGCAAAACATCCAATCGGCCGTCTCGGTAAAGCCGATGAAATCGCGCATGCAATTGTATTCTTAACAGAAAATGACTTTGTAACTGGCGAAACACTTGTAATAGACGGCGGTTACTTGGCACAATAACGTAAAAACCTGCAATCTTGGAACTGTCCTTCCGTTTTTGAGACAGGGGATCAACAACTTCAAACAGCCAATTGCCGATAATTGTATTGGTGATTGGCTGTTTCGTTTGGATAAAAACGTTATTACAATAAGGATTAACGTTTTTATTTGTCTCAGCCTTTGAGATTAGTCCCTCTTTTTTTTCTATAGTAAGAACAAACTTTGTCAGGACACTTTACTGCTCCCAAAAAACTGATGACCATATGTATTACGAACTGACATAACAATTCCTAAAAGTATCATATTTGAAAATAAGGAACTGCCTCCGTATGTCAGGAAGGGAAGCGCAATACCTTTAACTGGAAGCATACCTTCAACCATACCAATATTCTGGACGATTTGAATTGTCAGGCTTAAAGCCAATCCCGCACAAATATAGGTACCATACGCATCATTTGATTTTATACCTATGTCTATAATCCTCACAATTAATAGAAAGAACAGCAAGATAACAACGGATCCGGTTAGAAACCCGCCTTCTTCCGCAATGGATGCAAAGATAAAATCTGTATGCTTTTCGGGTACATACACATTTCCTCCTTCTAGCCCTTTTCCTGTCAGCCCACCTGTACCAACAGCTAGAATGGATCTGCTGCTTTGAAATGACTCGTTGCTGTTACCACTGGGATCCAGCCAGCCAATAATACGTTCCTGCTGATGAGGTTTGAGTTTCGGGATAATGTCATCGTAAATTAGTTCTGGTTTAACCAGAAACAAAAACACAATTGTACTGACAAGCAGCATTGGAATTAATATGCCTATTGTAACAACAGCTTTATGAAGCTTAACCATCCCTAACATTGCTAATATCGCAAACAAGTACAGCATGACCATCCCTGTATCAGGCTGCTGGTAGACGAGTAGACTAGGTATTAAAATTACAATTAAAATCTTACCAATAAGCAAAAAATCTCCCTGTATTGACTGGCTCAAATGCTTCTCTTTATGCTCGAAAATCAATTTAGCTACGATTAAAATTACAGCAATTCGGAAAAACTCAGATGGTTGAATGGATCCTAAAAGAGGGATGCTGAACCACCTTTTCGCACCAAGTATATTAGGGGCTATTGATTCTGGAGCAATAGCCAGGATAACTAAAGATAGTGCTGTAAAAAAGTAAAATGGCCATGACAGCGTACGAAGCTGATTTAAGTCTAGAAATCGAAAAAAATACAGCAAAATAAAACCAATTATATAATTGATGCCTTGCTTTAACGCGAAGTTCTGTGCACCAAAGTGCCAGCTGGATTGTGTACTGAATATAAATAGTATACTCACACCGCATAGAATACCTAATAAAATAATAATCATTTTATCTAATTCATGCAGTCTTAATTTTTTGCCAAGCACAATTAACGCCTGCTTTCTATCCTATACATACTGATATGTTTTGAATTACATGATACTTGCAAGATAATTCCCATCGAAAATAGATTTACGATAAGAGAAGAACCGCCATAACTAATAAAAGGTAATGGGATACCTGTTATCGGTAAAAGACCCGAAACGGCACCCAAATTAAAAACTGCTTGCACCATTATCTGAAACAAAAGTCCAATGGTAAGCAAGGTAGCGAAAGAGTCTCTTGCTCGCAAAGCAATGGACACACCTTTAAAGAGCAGTCCAAAATACAGAAAAAAAACGACGGCCAACCCTAGAATGCCTAACTCTTCAAGTACGACAGCCATAATAAAATCCGTGTGTGCTTCAGGAAGGAAACCAAGCTTTTGGATCCCTTCTCCTATTCCTCTTCCCAGCACACCGCCCGAAGAAATTGCCTCATATCCATTGATAAGCTGATACCCCTTCCCATCTGGATCATTAAATGGGTCGCGAAAAGATAGAACACGCGCCAACCGATATGGAGCAGATACAGCTAAATAAACCACACCGCTAACACTAAACGCAGCGATTGCAAGTATATGGCGCTTTTTTATCCCTGCACAAAGCATAATAAAAACACAAGGAAGCGCTATGGAAGTAGCGGTGCCTAAATCTGGTTGCAACAGGATGAGTAAGAATACCACACCTAACACCAATAGCGGAGGTAATACATCCTTGTTAAAGTTAGATAACGTCTTTCCTCTCTTGCCAAAAATCGATGCAAAATATATGACAATTGTAAGCTTAACGAACTCTGCTGGCTGAAGGACAATAGGACCAATCTGCAGCCAGCGCTGCGAACTATTTCGCATCTCTCCAAACCACGGTGTAAGCACAAGTATTAACATTAGTATCGAGCCTAAGACGAGAACTGGGCTCCATTTACGATATAGACTATAGGGGAGAAAGAACCCAATTGTCATAGCGAAGAGCCCAATAAATAAGGACATTCTTTGATTGTGAAAGAAATACGAAGAATCATTATACTTAGCAGACCCTAGCGGATAACTAGCGCTATACACCATAATTAATCCAAATAGACAAATACATAAAATAAAAAACAGATAGGTTTTATCTATTTTTTTAACTTTCCCTAACACATCGAGCATCTCCAATTATAATACGTCAGCCTAAGATAAACCGGCTTTCATCATCATAGCGACACTGTTGACATTTTGTCAACGATATCGATAAATTTCTAGTAAAAGATTGACAAGTAATCAACAATTCTATATGGTATGCAAGTAGAAAGAAAGTCGGAAACGTTAAGAGAGGAAACAAATCATGGATTTATGGATTTTACTCGGAAAGTATTTCATTTTAGGCCTTATTCAAGGAATATCAGAACCTATCCCGATTAGCTCCAGCGGACATTTGATAATTGCCCAGGATTTATTCGGATTGGGAGTTGAGGACTTAAGTTTCGAAGTAGTTGTTAATACAGCTTCCCTTCTAGCTGTTATGCTAGTTTACCGGAAGGATATCATTCGGTTAATTACATCAACTATTAGCTACATAAGTAAAAGGGAAGAATCAACGAAAGATGACTTTAAATTGGTTGTCTATCTTATTATTGGTACAATCCCTGCGGCTCTATTAGGACTATTATTTAATGACTTTATTGGAGAGCATCTAAAAAGTACTATCACCGTAGGTATTGCTCTCTTGGTTACAGCATTCTCACTATTCTTCATCCGGAATCTGAAAGGCACGAAGAACAGACATGCAATGACTTGGAAAGAAGCGCTGCTTGTCGGCCTAGGGCAAGCTGTTGCCTTAATTCCCGGTGTAAGTCGTTCAGGAGCTACAGTAGTAACTGCTATGCTGATCGGATTAAAACGTGACACTGCCCTTATGTTCTCTTTCTTGCTTTATATACCTGTAAGCTTAGGCGCAAGTGTCCTGGAGCTTCCAGATATGCTTAGACAAGATTTCTCAAGTGACATGCTAATTGCTTATGCTCTTGCATTTGTCGCCTCACTTGTAGCAAGCTATTTTGCTTTGAAATGGTTCATCGACGTGATGAAGAAAGGGAAACTGATTTATTTCGCTATCTATTGTTTCCTACTAGCAATCATCACACTGTTTCTTCTGTAAGTATGCAAAAATCCCGGTTAAGCATCTGCTTTCCGGGATTTTTTTTAAATGAAGATATCGAGAATCATCGTGAATGCCAACCCTGCTACTGCCACAACTGTAGAAAGAATCGTATATGTACCAAGAGCTTCTTTCAGGGTCATACCGAGAGACTCTTTTACCATCCAGAAGCCTGCATCATTGACGTGCGCAGCAATAGCGCTCCCGGCACCTGTTGCGAGTGTAACTAGCTCTAGGTTTACATCTGGCATTGTCGCAAGAGATGGGATAACTAAACCTGCAGTCGTCAGTGTCGCGACTGTACCTGAACCGAGACAGATGCGCAGAATAGCCGCTACCAGCCATGCAAAGAAAATTGGTGATAAAGATGTACCAGCAAAGATGCTGGCAACATAGTCACCTACGCCTCCGTCAATTAACACCTGCTTCAGAGCACCGCCGCCGCCAATGATTAAAAGCAGCATCCCGATGGAGTTAATGGCTGAACCACAAGAATCCATCATTTTTTTCATTGAGATATTTCTTCTTATCCCCATTGTGTATATCGCCACTAATAGAGAAATTACCATAGCTGTTGAAGCGTTACCCACAAAAGCAGCCATATCTGTCCACATATTATCAGGAATCACTTGTTCAACTTTAATGATATCCACAATAGCTCCGATTCCCATGAGGATAACTGGGAATAGAGCTGTAAACACACTAATTCCAAATCCCGGCATCTCGTCATCTTTAAATGATTTTGCTACACCAAAGGATGCGCTGCCTTCACGAGTAAAAGCTGAAGGTACAATATTTTTTGCAAGCTTCGGAAAGAGAATTCCCGAGAGAATAACAGTAGGAATTGCAATAATGATGCCATAAAGAAGTACCAAACCTATATTGGCACCATATTCCGCTGCAACTGCGGTTGGACCTGGATGAGGCGGCAAAAATGCGTGCGTTGCTAAGGCAGCTGCCACCATCGGTAATCCAAGATAAACAATTGATACTTTCATCTCTTTTGCAATAGAGTAGATGATCGGAATGAGCAAGACAATTGCTACTTCCAGGAATAATGCTATCCCAACGATAAACGACGCAAATAGAATCGCCCATTGAATGCGTTTTTGACCGAATTTATCAATCAGTGTGTTTGCAATACGATTGGCACCACCGGCATCCGCAATCAATCGGCCAAGCATGGCTCCCATACCGAATATAAGCGCGATATGTCCTAGCGTACTTCCCAAACCAGCTTCAATGGAACTGACAATATCAGTCATTGGCATACCGAGCAGCAGAGCGACAACAAAGGAAACAATAATTAAGGAAACAAACGTGTTTAGCTTTAATCCCATAATAAAGATCAGCAATAAAATAACACCAAATGCGATAATTAGTAATGGCATGATGATACCCCACAATCAGTTTGTAAGTGTTTTCATTTAAATCGAGAGAAAAGAAAGATATGAAATTAAACCTTCCTTGTCTCCCATATGTTGTTTGCTTATAATGTCGTGCGTGTGAAATTCGGTGCATATTGGGCCGCAACCTTAATGCACTCTTCCATGCTGATGCTTTCAGCAATGTTCTTTCCAGCGATATCAAATGCAGTCCCATGATCAACAGATGTCCGGAGAAATGGCAAGCCATTCGTGATGGAAACCGTTCTGTGAAAGTCTGTCATCTTAGCTGCGATATGTCCCTGGTCATGATACAAGGAAAGTACCGCATCGTATTTTCCGTTTAATGCTTGGAAGAAGACCGAGTCAGCTGGTACTGGTCCGACAGCATTGATACCATCTTTGACTGCAAGCTCGATACCAGGCTTAATCTCCTCTACTTCTTCCCAGCCGAACAGGCCGCCTTCTCCGCTATGCGGGTTCAAGCCTGCTACTGCAAAACGGCGGTCTTCTACTCCGAGTCGCTGCAATGCTCTATCACAACGGACCAAGTAATCTTGTACTCTTTCCTTTGTCATTTGCGCAATCGCATCTTTTAAGGAGAGGTGGCGTGTAAGGAAGAAGATACGCATCCCGTTCACTTCGAACATGGTAAGCGGATCATCCGAGCCGGCTAAATCCTCCAGCATCTCTGTATGCCCGATATACGGCACTTTCGCTGCTTTTAACGATTCCTTGTTGATCGGTGTTGTGGCAAGCGCTTGTACTTGGTTCTCCATTGCGAGTTCCACAGACTTTTTAATATATTCAAAAGCACCTTGGCCGCCCTGTGCAGAGACTTGGCCATACTCCAGCTTTTTCATATCGATATTGTTCAGATTAATCACATCGACTGTACCTAATTCGTATTTTCCTTCAGATGGGGCAGATACTTCATTAACTGCAAGATTCGCATCAACAATCTCAATAGCCTTCTTTATAACAGCTGTATCTCCTATGACAAGCGGTTTGCAAACATCATAGATTTCCTGCTTTGCCAGTGACTTCATTGTAATCTCTGGTCCAATACCTGCCGGATCACCCATCGGAATTGCGATAATAGCTCTTTCTGTCATGTTGGTATCCCCCTTAGAATGTTGCTTCCAAATATTTAATGCTTGTATAAATTGCTTTTGTTCCGCCGGCTGTCCCGCCTTTGGTTACAATCGGAATACTGTCCAGATAGCCGCCGATGAACTTGCCGTAGGCGATTAGCGGGAGAATCTCATCCAATAACTGAATACCTTCTGCCCGGCATATCGAACAAAGGGAAGCGGTTACATCTCCGCCGCTAGAAAAGCACCCGCCGATCTCGAATTCACTATCTTGGACTACTACTCTTGTAATCTTGCCCAACCCGTCAGCAATCCGCTTTGCCAGTGCATCCTGACTCACTCCTTGGTTTTCTGCTAGTGTTTTTAAATCGAGAATCTCTGTTCCAGGTGCATCTGTTGTGATGAGCAGGATATCCTGTTCTTTCATTTCCTGCTTCGCTAACGCAATCACTCGGTCTACTTCTTCATCCCACACACCATCTACAGTTGCCAGTTTCTTAGAATCAACGTAGATAGGCCGGATATTCGTTTTATCAATTAAGTATTGCAGCTGCTTTGAGCTGTTTGAGGTAACACTGCCAATCGTGACGACAATTTTCTTGTCCTTCATTCTTCTCCGGCTGAAAGCCCGAACAAATGCAGCTGTCAGCGGGCCGGGGTCAGCAGGGATCATTTGATAGTCATCCAGTTCTGCCATAGCCCCGGCAACGGCATCTATGTCTTCATTTGTAATCACATCTGGTACTAGAATCCTGGCGCCAGATTGTATGGAATCCTTCATTTTCCTTTCAATTGCTTCCTTGCCTGCTAATATGACCTCTAAACCAATGCTGGCAACTGCATAATTACTCTGTTTTTCTACCAGCTGCGGAACATGTGATTCCGTTACTGGCTTAACCGGATCCTTTCCTACATCAGAAAGCTGAACCGGCACACCATGTACGAGCAAATAGCCGCCGGAAACGATTCTCCCTGAATCCGGATAAGCAGGAACGATAACAGCTATCGCTTGCGGCCCAAGTTCATCCAGTAGTGTGTCAATCTCCACACCAATGTTACCGCGGACTGTACTGTCGATACGTTTGCATATAACATCCGTTTCCCACTTCTTCAAGTTGTTCGCAACCGCTTTCACTCGGCGGTGCGCAACTTCCCCTTTCACATAGCGGCTGTCTGTATCTACGATAACGCCGTTAATCTGATCCGAGGATGGGAGATGGTCGTAAAAAACCATCGTTGCGACGTTATAGCCAAGCTTTGTCAGTTTGACGCCAGTACCATTTCCTCCAGTAAGATCATCGGCGATAACCCCAATCTTCATCAGGCTTCCTCCTCTGCTGCTACAACCTCCAATAACTCAGGCAATTCATGCGGATAATAGTTCGCAATTCCGCTATCGGAAATGATGCCAGTTAATGCTTTCAATTCACAAACCTTCGCAAATGCTTTTTGATCCAGTTTGCTCGAATCTGCTACCAGCCACGTAGCCTGCGCCGATTTAATCATCAGCTTTTTAATATATGCCTTCTCAAGTGCTGGAGCTGTCACGCCAACTTGGTGATGCACAGCATGGGCACCTAAGAAAAACAGATCTACGTGCAAGTTCAGTAATATTTGTTCCGTAATTGGACCAAATAGTGCTCCGATATTATTTTGCATTTCGCCGCCAGTTAAAATCACTTTGACTTCACTGTCCATCAGTTCAGCAGCAATCTTAATGTCATTTGTTACTACTGTGAGATTCCGCCTATTCTTTAGAAGTTTGGCAATCTCAAGTGTTGTAGTCCCTGAATCAAGCAATACAGTAAAGCGTTCCTGTACCAACTCAGCAGCTTTTTTCGCGATGCGCTGCTTCTCACTGGAATGTTTCCCTTCTTTCGTCGAAAAAGAGGACTCCTCTACTAGTGACTTGTTGAGAATAGCTCCACCCAGTGTACGAATGATTTGTTTCTGCTCTTCCAGATAGTTTAAGTCACGGCGAATTGTCATCGCTGAGACATTCAGTTCCGCTGCTAATGCATCGATATCTATCTTTTCATTTTCATTTAGTTTTCCTAAGATTACATTTCTGCGTTCATTTGGCTGCATAATTTCTCACCTTTTGTTCATTATGAACATAACTTCTACATTTATAGTAAATATATCATTGTTATTTGTCAACAATATTAGGCATTGTTGTTCAAATTTAACACAAGTTGTATAACAAGCATCTTGGATATTTACTTCACAACTGGTAAAATGGGAGAACGTTATAAAAGGAAAATCGTATTCAATAGCAGCTGCTCCATCCAGTTTTCTCTTTTCATCGTATGTACTTCCTCGGATGCCGCCGCCAGGACTTTCGGTTCGCTGTTCATAGAGTTCAGTAATACTAGAAGAGCATGTCTTCTCCCGAACTCCTGTCACCATTTGCTGATTATTTGACTTTGGAATTTTATATTAGTTAGGTAGAATAGAAGTAAGCCTTTTCAGAGGAGGACCACATGCCCGTTTTATTGTTACTAACAATCGGATTTAGTTTTGGTATCATCCTTTTAATCGGCCTCAGTCTTTATAAACTGCTTTGTCTTCAAGCAGTACCAGATAACAGCTATACACCCTTTGATTACATTACCTCTGTTACACAGGATGAGTTCCATGAAGAAAAACGAGAAACAATCATTGAAGCAAAACAAGGAGGAGACGTATGAAAAAGCTGAAGATTGCCAGTTTGCCAGGAGACGGTGTCGGCAAGGAGGTTGTTCCAGCTGCGCAGCAAGTTTTGAAAGCGGTTGCTAGGTTGCACGGCGGTTTGCAATTTGATTTCACGGACTACCCTTGGAGCTGTGAATATTTTTTAGAACATGACCAAATGATGCCGGACGATGCATTGGACCGCCTGCAGGATGCCGACGCTGTCTTTCTTGGTGCTGTCGGAAATCAGAAACTCGTTCCGGATCACATATCGCTGTGGGGTATGCTGATTAAGATACGCCGTGAATTCGAGCAGGTCATTAATGTTCGACCCGCTAAGCTGCTAAAAGGAATTACGTCACCACTTGCAAGCCCAAAGGACTTCGATTTGTTAGTCGTGCGGGAGAACAGCGAGGGAGAATACAGTGAAGTCGGCGGGAGAATATTCCGCGGAGAAGATGAAGTGGCGATTCAGAATGCTGTATTCTCGAGACGAGGTACAGAGAGAGTGATGCGCTATGCTTTTGACTTGGCTGCCAAGCGTCAGAAACATGTGACGAGTGCTACCAAGTCAAATGGTATTGTTCATTCGATGCCATTCTGGGATGAAGTCTTCCAGTCTGTTAGCCGGGATTATCCGGCTATTAACACAGACAGCCAGCATATTGATGCGCTCGCCGCCTTCTTTGTCACCCAGCCGCAGCGCTTTGATGTTATTGTTGCGAGTAATTTATTTGGGGATGTTCTCACAGATATCGGCGCTGCTATTATGGGCAGTATCGGCGTTGCGCCTGCAGCCAATATTAATGTAAACGGTAAATACCCTTCCATGTTTGAGCCTGTACACGGCTCTGCACCAGATATTGTCGGAAAAGGCATTGCCAATCCGCTCGGTCAGATATGGACAGCGAAACTTATGCTGGATCATTTTGGTGAGGAAGAACTCGGTGAGAAGCTGCTGGATATTATCGAGGATGTGACTGCAGCAGGAATATTGACACCTGATCTTGGCGGGAAGTATGGAACGGACGATGTTACTAAAGCTATTCTGAAGGGAATTAATAAATTGTAAGTCAGAAACCCTAGACTATTGCAGCCAGCCTAGGGTTTCAAGTACTCTCCGCTTCACTGCTAAGCGTTTTACTTTTATTCTTTATTACCTCTTATCAATTATTTACACTTTCTAAATGATTGTATATCCATATACATAATCCTTTCTTTCATCCCGATATACCTCATCTAAAAGGAACTTTGCCAACTTTCCTGACAAGACTAACTCTTCTCTAAAGATATTGCGGATGCTGTCTATAAAGTAGGCTGGATCTGATTCATATAACAGAAAACCAGAAGTTCCTAATTGCCAACCCTTTAAAAGGATATGTCGATTAATTTCAGGAAGCATAAAGACCATTTTGATACCTGGAAATCGATATTTTATATATTCGATTGTGGTAAATGAATTAAAGCTAAGTTTATTCGTATCTACTAACATTACCTCTGGTTTTTTCTCTAAAATAAGTTGCACAATCTCATCAACGTGATTCGAAATTCCGACAACTTCCATATCCATCTCATCATTTAAAATTTCTTGGATTCCCTGAACGAGCACGCCATTGTTATCAACTATCAAGATACGAATCATTTCTTCCAACCTCTCAAGCATAGAATTATGTTTGCATCTACTATATATTTCTAGCCTGTACAATATCTGAACATTTTTAAGCAATTCGTATCCTACTGTTTCTTTTACTTATTCACTTGGAAACAAATCGAGTTTCTAAATAGGAGTTTTTAACATAAAAAAGCCAGAAGGAATTATGTTATCCTTCTGGTCTTACAATTTTCATATGAGATTTAGTTATTCTACACTAACTTCTTCGACAGCTCGCGGTTACGCTGCTGGAATAATACGTTATGAGATGACACCATTCCGATTTTCTCTGCTGTAGGTTCCACATACTGCTTTGCTTTGTTAACCGCATTTGCTGCATCTTGGAAACAGCCCGCAATCAAGTTGACCTTACCGTCGTGTTTCAAAATATCTCCTGCCGCAAACAATCCTGGAACAGACGACTCGCCGCATGGTGTTCCGGCAATATAATAATTATCAAGCAGCTTAATATCTACATCGCTGTTTTCAATCAGATTCATATCATGCTCATAACCGTGGTTAACGATGACTTCATCGATCGGCAACTGTAAAATTTCGTTCGTTTTATGATTTGTCAGCTCAACACGTTCAATATTATGCTGGTTCGGACAAGCTACCAGCTTTGTAATGGAGGTACAAAGGAAACACTTAGCTCCGCCGCACATGAGGCGATCTACCGATGCTTCATGCCCTTTTAGTGACTCGTTTCGATACGTTACATAAACCTTTTTGGCAACCAACTCCAGCTCATTTGCCCAATCAACAGCTGAGTTGCCGCCGCCAGAAATAATGACAGTTTTGTCTTTGAAGCGCTGCATATCTTTTACTGTATAATTGAGGTTTGCCACCTCGAACTTTTCACAGCCTTCAATGGACAGCTTTTGCGGATTGAGGATACCTCCGCCAACAGCAACGATGATTGTCTTGGAGTAATGCTTTACGCCGCTTGCTGCATGCAGCTCAAATATGCCAGCGTCATTTCGCTTAATACTTGTTACCTTTTCGTTCAATACCACTTCAGGATCAAAGGTCAGCGCTTGTTCTGTCAGCTGATCAATTAGCTTTCCTGCTGGAAGGGGTGGCATTCCGCCCACATCCCAGACCATTTTTTCGGGATATACATGCAGCTTGCCGCCAAGATAAGGCTGAAACTCAATAACCTTCGTTTTCATCTGCCTTAATCCACTATAAAAAGCAGAATATAATCCCGCCGGACCTCCACCAATGATCGTAACATCATACAGCCACTCTTCCTGCACACTAATTCCTCCTCTATCCGATAGTGATAATCATTCTCACTACAATATATCGCAAAGTTTTCTGAAAATCAATGTTGACATCCTCTTTTTGTGCCTTTATGATGGAATTAAGCGAGATTGATAATCATTCTCATTCTCATCGTATTGCCTTAGTGCCCTGTCCCCCTAACAGGGCACCCCCCTAATATAATGTAAAAATTTATATACTTAATGAAAGAACGGACGGATTCACAGCATCAAGAAGAGACAGTATAACAATTCTATGAATTGACCAGCAGAGGTACCATAACATCCTCGCTCCTTGCTGGTGAATCATTCGGACGGAATATTCCAATTGTTGAAATTGAATCCATATTAAAACTTCAACTTCAGACTGATGACACCACTGCACATGCTCACCAGTTGAACCTTTATTACTATTTAATGAGAGCTTCCTAAATTAATAGGAAGCTTTTTACCTTATCTTACATAGAAAGATGCGTGGCTGATGAAGAACATATCGTTTCCATTAAAACTTATAGCTGGTCTTTTATTATCACTTGCCGCATTTTTTGTGGCTTTATCGTTCGGTGCTGCAGATGTTTCTTTACGTGATGTTTGGGGCGCACTTTTCAGCAGTCCAACAAATGGAAACATGCTGATCATTCAGGAAAATAGACTGCCGCGGGAAGTAGGGGCTTTCTTTGTTGGGGCTGCTTTAGCTGTTGCGGGTGCCATTATGCAAGGCTTAACGCGCAACCCGTTAGCAGATCCCGGCCTGCTAGGTCTAACAGCTGGTGCCAATGCAGCACTGGCAGCCGCTATGGCGTTTATTCCGAACGCAAACTATGCCGTCATTATTATTGCTTGTTTTATTGGTGCAGCAATTGGAGCTGGGCTTGTCTTTGGTATTGGTTCACTCCGCCCTGGCGGATTGTCACCCGTTAAGGTGGTCTTAGCGGGGGCTGCGGTTTCGGCATTGTTATATGCTGTCTCCGAAGCGATTGGCTTGAGCTTTGAGCTTTCTAAGCAAGTATCCGCCTGGACTGCCGGCGGTTTAGTCGGTGTGAATTGGACGCAGCTGCAGCTTGTAATCCCTATTCTGTTAGCAGGTACGATTCTTTCCTTATTTCTTTCCCATCAGCTGACGCTGCTCAGCTTAAGTGATGAAGTTGCTGTGGGGCTTGGCCAGAAAACCTTTGTGATTAAAGCGTTATTATTTCTGGTGACCATCCTGCTGGCAGGAGCATCTGTTGCTTTAGTTGGAAACATGACCTTCATTGGCTTGATGATTCCGCATATTGTCCGCTTTTTTGCTGGAACGGATTATCGCTATATTTTGCCGCTATCCTTTTTTGCCGGCGGTGCTTTCATGCTTCTTGCCGATACAGCGGCACGGACAGTCAATGCACCGTTTGAGACTCCATTAGTGGCAATTGTAGCTGCACTTGGTTTGCCGTTCTTCTTATTCATCGTGCATCGAGGAGGTCGAGCTTACTCATGATAACAGCTAAGAAAAGCAGACAAGCTATTGTGATATTTGCTCTGACCGCTTTAATCATTCTAACTATAGTTATCGGCATGGGACTTGGTCCAGCCTCTCTTTCTTATACGCGCTTGCTGCCGACAATAGTAGGTAACGGAACTTTTCCAGAATCATTTGTGTTATTTGACGTGCGGCTTCCGCGTATTGTTATTACATTGCTAGCGGGAATGGCATTGGCTATTGCCGGAACCATTCTGCAGGGGATTACGAGAAATGATTTGGCTGACCCTGGTATTATCGGTATTAATGCCGGAGCTGGATTAGGTATTGCACTATTTTTCTTATTTATGCCGATTGATGCGGGAAGCTTTGCTTATGCCCTGCCGGTTGTTGGTTTTGCCAGTGCATTCGTTACAGCTCTCCTCATTTATCTGTTCTCTTACAGCAAGCTTCACGGATTGCAGCCAGTTCGGCTCGTTCTAGTTGGAGTTGGATTCTCCATGGCGTTATCTGGCGCGATGATTGTGTTGATTTCTTCAGCCGAGCAGCAAAAAGTTGATTTTATTGCGCAGTGGCTGGCGGGGAATATTTGGGGAACGGATTGGCCCTTTATCCTTGCTTTGATTCCTTGGATTCTCATTATCCTTCCGCTCACGCTTTATATGGCCAATCGCCTGAATGTATTAGCTCTCAGTGAGGAAGTCGGCGTAGGGATTGGTGTGCAGCTTAATCGGGACCGTATCATTCTATTAATAGCCGCTGTAGCAATCGCCGCCGCTGCTGTATCGGTTGCGGGCGGTATCAGTTTTGTTGGTTTGATGGCACCGCATCTTGCCCGGGCGCTTGTCGGAGCCAGACACCAGCTCGTGATTCCGGTCGCTGCTCTAATCGGCGGGTGGCTGCTTTTGCTAGCCGATACAATTGGCCGTAATATCACAACAGCAGACGGGCTGCCAGCTGGTATTATCGTGGCCTTTATTGGCGCCCCCTATTTTCTGTATTTACTGTTGAAAAAATAAGAGGTACTGCGCGAGCCTGCGCAGTACCCCTTTTATTTAGAAGCTGAAGTTTCTTTTTCCTTTTCTGCTTTATGTTGTGTATTTAAAAGCACTAACCCGATGATAACAAGCAGCAGTCCGCCAAACTTCATTAGGGACACAGCTTCCCCGAAGATTGTGACGCCAATCATAGCTGTTAAAGCTGTACCTGCACCAGACCATGTCGCATAAGCTGTGGACAAGGACATGGACTTCAGTGTAAGCGATAGGAAGAGGAATGCTCCAAGATATCCAATGACGACTATGATGGATGGAAATAAAACAGAAAATCCATCTGACACTTTCAGCATGGATGAAGCAATTGTCTCTAATACGATTGCTGCTGCTAAGTATAGAGCTGCCCTCATTTTCCTTCCTCCTTATTTAGATAAGTTCATTAATACAAGACCTGCAAGTAATACAGCAATCCCTAAAATACCTTTTCTATTGATTCTTTCTTTGAAGAGCAGCACACCAATTATCACCGTCAGTATGGTCCCCACCCCGCTCCAGGTCGCATAGACGATACCAAGCGGCAATACTTGCAGCGTTTTGGATAGTGCATAGAAGCTAACGCCATATCCTGCAACTAATACAAGTACAGGAACTACGCGCTTAAAACCGTTCGATAATTTCAGCATCGTTGAGCTCAATACCTCAAAAAGAATAGAAGCTGCTAAGAATAGATAGCCCACATCATCACTCCTCTTCTTTATCTATACGTGCAAGCAGCTTGTGTAATAAGTCGGCAGCAAAATCGGCTACACGCATCGTACCAGCCACTTCGTTAAACCAAAGTCCATCACAGACAAAGCGAATGGTGGCAGCATCTTCCCACTCCAGGCCGTCTTGTTCAAACTGCTGCCGCCATCTTGTATAACCATCCTGCCATACTGTCATAATTTCCGGATGATCACTAAAGATGGAAATAAGTGCTGTACTGCGAGGGGTACCTTCTCTCTTAATATCTTCTAATGTCGCGAGCGCATACGCTTTGGTAAAAGCTCCCTTGCCATTCGGCTGCTCTGCAAGATGACGAGCCATTGCTTCTTCAAATTCACGAATCGCAGCGAAATTAAGTTCCTGAAACAGTGCTTCTTTTGTATGGTAGTGATATAACAGGCCACCCTTGCTGATAGCTGCCTTCTTGGCAATTTTCGCTAATGTGCAGTTACTCACGCCTTCTTCCAATATAAGTTCAGCCGTAGCATTTAATATTTTTTCCTTCGTATTCACATCACCATTCCTAACCGTCCAGACGGTAGAGTAAACTATAGCATATCGATGAACAAAAAAGGTACTGATTTCACTCAGTACCTTTACCACATCTGCTCATATGTAAATCCTGGCTGCAAACTGCTTGTCTATCCATTCTCTTTCGCTCAACCTTTCGTCAGCTAAGGGATAGGTTTTATGAGATGCGGCACACTTACCCTCGGTTATGATTATTCCGTCTTATCCCTACAAGAAATAAGACCGTCGACAATAACGTTACTGGTATGAAGAACCCATTTCCATGCCTCTGTCTCGTAAAAATACATAAAATAAAATACTGACGAATTCTATCAGACCCGCAATTATAAATATTGGCAGTACTCCTGGAGCGATAATGCATTTCTCCTTTCTTTATCCGGTAACACTCTAGCATTTGCACATTATGGATGGAAGGAGAATATACTGTTTTCTCCATAGAAAAAGAAGGCACTCTATCTAGATGCTTTGCTTTTAAAGCAAATACATCTTGAAAGAGACCTTCTTAGGCATATCATTATCAATATTGTGTTACTGTTCCCGCATCGGCTGGATGCACCCCGTGGCGATAGAAGTCAGCATCAATCGGATCCAGCGGCTTACGGCCAAGGATAAGATCGGCTGCTTTTTCTGCCAGCATTAACACCGGTGCATGGATATTACCGTTTGTAACATAAGGCATAGCCGATGCATCGACTACTCGCAGATTCTCCAGTCCGTGTACTTTCATCGTTTTTGGGTCAACTACAGCCATTGGATCTGAAGCAGGTCCCATTTTCGCTGTACAAGATGGATGAAGTGCTGTTTCTGCATCTTCTTTTACCCATTCTAAAATTTCTTCGTCTGTTTGAACAGAAGGACCTGGTGCCAGTTCTGCTGCATTGTAACGCTTCATCGCCGGTTGTGACATAATTCTGCGGGTCACTCGTATCGCTTCTACCCACTCTCGTCTGTCCTGTTCAGTAGAAAGATAGTTGTAGACCATGCTTGGATACTCTTTCGGATTTTTCGAGCGGATCTTCAATGATCCTCGAGCATCAGAGTACATTGGTCCTACATGCACTTGGAATCCGTGATCCGTTGGCGCTTTTTGGCCATCATATCGTACCGCCAATGGAAGGAAGTGATACATCAGATTCGGATAATCAACGTCTTCATTGGAACGAACGAACCCTCCGCCTTCAAAATGGTTGGTCGCAGCAGGTCCTGTACGTCCAAGCAGCCATTGCAAACCAATCCAAGGCATGCGCGCTTTATTTAAACTAGGCTGTTCGGATACAGGAAGCGGACATGCATGTTGGATATAGGCTTCCAGGTGATCCTGAAGGTTTTCTCCTACGCCAGGAAGATGGGCTACTGGCTTAATACCAAGTGAGCGAAGATGTTCAGCATCTCCCACACCTGACAGTTGAAGCAGCTGCGGTGTATTAATAGCACCGCCTGAGAGAATAACCTCACCCGCTTTCACTTGATGTGTCTTTCCATTTCGCTCATATGTTAATCCTGTCGCTTTCTTACCATCGAAATCAATATGCTTCACAAAAGCACGTGTTCTAACTGTTAAGTTTTCACGTTTCATTGCCGGATGCAGATAAGCACGGGAAGCTGATAGACGCCGTCCTTTGTATACATGCTTATCAAACGGTCCAAATCCTTCCTGACGAAAACCGTTTACATCAGGAGTTCTTGAATAACCAGCCTCTACAGCTGCAGTAAAGAATGCTTGGAATAATGGATTCGTCGCTGGTCCGCGTTCTAGTTTGATTGGTCCATCATGACCGCGAAGATCATCATCGGGTGATCCTAAAGCATTTTCTAAGCGTTTGAAATAAGGAAGACAATGCGCAAAGTTCCATGTTTCCATACCTTCATCCGCACCCCAGCGTTCATAGTCCATCGGATTTCCGCGCTGATAAATCATTCCGTTAATGGAGCTTGAGCCGCCGAGCAGTTTTCCTCGTGCATGCTTGATACGGCGTCCATTCATATATGGCTCAGGATCTGATTCATACTTCCAATCATAAAGGCTTTTACCCGCTGGGAATGGCAATGCTGCCGGCATTTGAATCAATAAGTCCCATGCATAGTCACTGCGTCCTGCCTCTAAAACAAGCACACTTTTCGTCCCATCTTCACTTAAACGGCCGCCGAGTACAGAACCAGCACTCCCGCCTCCTACGATGACAATATCATATGTTTCACTCATCTTCTGTTTCCTCCTTGATAGTTGGAATTGGAAGGAAGGGACATACCCTTCTTCATTTTTTTGTTCTAGTTAGTAGCTAATGTTTTTCAGATAATCAGTTTAGAACCAGTTAATAGATTCAGGTTTAAGATTTTGGAAGATATGCTTTGTTTCTGTATATTCTTCCATTCCTAGCCTGCCTAACTCGCGTCCGATACCAGACTGTTTAAATCCGCCCCATGGAGCATGCGGGAAATACAGGTTAAAATCATTAATCCAAACAGTTCCCATGCGCATTTTTGCTACACAGCGCTCGGCTTTTGCAATATCATTGGTCCAAACACCGCCAGCTAGTCCGTAGATGGAGTCATTAGAAAGCTTTATTGCTTCCTCTTCTGTCGTGAACTTTTCAACCGTTATAATTGGCCCAAAAGCCTCGTCTTGCACAATGCGCATGTCTGTTGTGCAGTCTGTAAAGATAGTAGGCAGGTAGAAGAATCCTTTTTGCAGTTCCGGATCTTCTGGCCGTTTGCCGCCAACCACTAAGGTAGCTCCTTCTTCTATCCCTGCTTCTACGTATTTCTCTACTTTCGCAAGATGTTCTGCTGAAATAAGCGGTCCCATCTGCGTATCTTCGTCAAAACCGTTTCCAAGCTTGAATTGCTTCACTCGCTCCACGAGTGCGTTAACAAACTTTTCGTGTATGCTTTCTTCGACTATCAATCTGGTGCCAGCGGAACAAATCTGTCCTGCGTGGAAAAACACTCCGTTTAATGCTTGATCAACAGCCACTTTAAAATCTGCATCAGCAAAAATAATATTCGGATTCTTTCCGCCAAGCTCTAGGGCAAGCTTTTTCACATTCACGCTTGCTGCTTGCATAATTTTCTTCCCGGTAGCAATGCCGCCTGTAAATGAAATCAGATCTACATCTGTATTATTAGAAAGCTCAGCGCCGACTGTATCGCCAGCTCCAAGAACTAAATTTACAACACCATCAGGCACACCTGCCTCTTCCATTAGTTCAAACACTTTTATCGTAGTCAGTGGTGTAATCTCACTTGGCTTCATGATTAGCGTATTTCCAGTCGCAAGAGCCGGGGCAAGTTTCCAGGATGCTTGCAGCAAAGGATAATTCCAAGGCGTAATTTGACCGCAAACGCCAACAGGTTCGTGCACTACTTTACTAATCGAGTTTGGGACTGGTGAATTTATTAATTCTCCGCCATCTTTATCGATAAGCTCACCGTAGTAGCGGAACACACCCGCGATATCATCCATGTCTCCGCGACTTTCATCCATTGTTTTTCCTGTATCTAACGATTCCAAGTGAGCAAGCTCTTCTTTGTCTCTTTCAATCAAATCAGCAATTTTCTTTACCAGGTTTCCTCGCTCAATTGCTGGAAGTGACGACCATTCTCCCTTATCAAATGCTTCTCTTGCTGCCGCGATGGCTGCCTTTGTATCTGCTTCATCACCTTCTGGAACAGTGGCAATGATCTCTTGGTTAAATGGATTGATAATCTCACGTGTGTTCCCGGAGATTGCATCCACCCATTCGCCATTTATGTATTGTTGCAGTTTTAGATTCATATGTATCAACTCCAGTTTCAAAGAGTATTAATTTTGTTAAGAATTTATTTAACGTTTTAAACAATATCACGTCTTCTAAGGACTGTCAAAGCCAATTAAAAGATAAAAAAGAATTAGATTGGTTAAGAATGCAGGGTTTATAGGATGGCAGCCACTTTCAACTATTAAAATGCCTGCCTCCATTTGACATTTCATCTGAGTACGTTAACATATAGTCCGTAAATAACATTTGAAAGATATTTAATGGGATTTACTTTATATATTGAAGGAGCGACCTTATGAGTGAATCTACTGAAGGACCCAACAGCAAAATAGAACAAGCGAAAGATAAAGTCATTGGCACAATTGCAGAGACGATGGATTTGTACGGGGTTACACCAGCTACAGCCAATTTATATGCAATGATGTACTTTAAAGAGCAGATGACGCTTGATGAGATGCGCACCGAACTCGAAATGAGCAAACCAAGCATGAGTACTAGTGTACGCAGACTTCAAGAGATAAAAATGGTAAAAAGAACATTTACACGCGGGTCCAGGAAACATACTTATATAGCGGAGAAAAACTTCTTCCGTTCCTTTATGGGCTTTTATTGTCAGATGTGGGAACGCGAAGTAAAAATGAATATGGAAGCCATTGAGGAATCTCAAAAAGATTTTATAGATATTATAAAAGACTCTGCCAGCACACCAGAAGTTATTGAAGAAGCAAAGAAATACTATGATCAATTAGAAGAATCGAAGACGTATTATCATTGGCTGGACGATTTAGTTGCAAGTATTAGAAGCGGTAAGATATTTGAATTCTTACCAAAGGATCAACAAGACTAAATAACAAGAAGTTAATAGGTGGTCTATAGGAAAGCAATCGCTATAGACTGCCCAATTATATAAGTGTTTCAGTTTGCGTAAAGAGAGATGCTATCACTCAGTGTTTTTGTTAAAAATTTTCTTAATAAATTTAATTTAGGATATATTTTCATTAATATACAAATAGATAAAGGGAGTTTTGTTACATGAATAAATGGAGAAAACCACTTAGTCTTATTGCAGCAATTTTAATGGTAGTCGCACTGACCGCATGCGGAAACAATAGCAGCGCTGATGCAGGAACAGGAGAAATAACGATAGGCCAAGTTAACTGGGCTGAAAATGTTGCTATCACAAATATGTGGAAAGTAATTCTAGAAGACGAAGGTTACGACGTGAAGCTAAACAACTTGAACATGGGCGTAACGATGAAGGCGTTAAAAGGCGGCGACTTAGATGCTAGTTTAGAAATATGGCTCCCAGTCCAGGATGCTAATTATTTGAAGCAATATAAGGATTCCGTTAACTTCTCGGATGCCACTTGGTATGACAATGCCAAAGTTGGACTTGTTGTCCCTTCCTACGTAAAGGATGTTAATAGTATAGAAGACTTAAATGAACATAAAGAACTTTTCAGCGGCGAAATTGTTGGTTTTGACCCGGGTGCAGGTACAATGGAAGTCACCGAACAACTGCTGAAGGATTATGACCTGAATTACGAACTGCTAAAAAGTTCAGAATCTGCGATGTTAGCTGAAATTAAGAAAGCAGTAGATGATAAAGAACCAATCGTCGCACCACTTTGGAGTCCGCACTGGATTTTCTCCAAATATGATTTGAAGTTCTTGGAAGATCCGCAAAATACATACGGTGGCGTAGAAAAAATTCACCATGCCACAAGACAAGGATTTGAAGAAGATTATCCGAAAGTAAGCCAGTGGTTTAAGAATTGGAAGATGAATGATCAGCAAATTGGCGAGCTGATTAAATATGTAGAAGGTGCTAATACACCTATTGAAGGTGCTGAAAAATGGGTGGAAGAGAATCAGGATTTGGTGAATGAATGGGTAAAATAAAAGCCATTTTTAAAAATAAAGAAGTTGGTTTCACTTATTATAGTGAACCAGCTTCTTTTACTTTTGTTGAAAAATTTTGATGAAAAGATTTTAGGAACTAGTTTGCTCATAGAAGTTTCACATTATTTAGCCACGCTGATTGTAATCGCTATCATTTTCTTATACTATAGACCTAGATAGTTTATCCCTCTTAAGAAATAGGTGATCCTGATGCAGATTAAGCAAGTGTTGAATAACAACGTCATCACCGTCTTGGATGAACAGGACCAAGAACTGGTTATTATGGGCCGAGGCATTGCCTTTGGCCGCAAAGCTGGCGACGATGTGGATGAATCACAGATAGAGAAAACGTTTAAGCTGGACGATAAGGAAATGAATAAACGGTTATTGGAATTATTAGCGGAAATTCCGCTTTCGTTTGTAGAAGTTTCCGAAGATATTATTCAATATGCCAGAAAGCATACAAACAAAAAAATACACGACAATATCTACGTTAGTCTGACAGACCACATCTATTATGCTGTGGAGAGATTTCAGCAAGGGATTGCTATAAAAAATGCGCTGCTTTGGGAGACCAAGCGGTTTTATCCGGAGGAATACCGAATTGGGCAGCACGCCTTGTCTATTATCGCAGAGAAGGTTGGCATCATTCTGCCAGAGGACGAAGCTGGTTTTATCGCCTTGCATCTTGTGAATGCACAAATGAATGAAGATATGCCAGTTATGATTAATATTACGAAGTTTATCCAGGATGTACTTCATATTGTGAAGTTCCACTTTGGCATTGAATATGAGGAAGATTCGTTGGCTTATTACCGTTTTGTCACCCATCTGAAATTCTTTGCACAACGAATATTAAATCATCGTACACAAAAAGATAGTGATAACAGTCTCTTTGAAATGGTGAAAACCAACTACAGCAGGGCCTATGCATGCGCCCAGAAAGTACAGTCTTATATTCAAAAGATGTACCAAGAGCAGCTTACAGATGAGGATATGCTTTACCTGACGATTCATATTCACCGAATTGTTCAGAAAAAAGAAGAAAACAGTTAGAGCCAGCCGTCTCCGGCTGGCTCTGTTACTGTTTTTATAAATCATCAAATCCGTTTAGGTCACTTGTTTTCGTGTACTGACGGGACTTTTGTTCGAAGAAGTCTGATTTTGTGCCGTTGAAGTTATCTGTGTAAGCGCGGATCCACTTCATCGGATTCTTTTCATAGCCTTCATAAATTTCACTTAGTCCGAGCATGCGAAGCATTTTATTCGCACGATACTTCACATAGCCTTCCATGTCATCTAAGTCGATGCCATCAATTCCAGCTAGTACGTAGCGGCTCCATTTTGTCTCTTGCTCGACAGAATGGCGGAATTCATCATATACCCATTCGATGAATTGCTCGTTATTGTATTCTGGATTTTCCGCTAATGTTGCGCGGAACAATTCACTAATAAAACGGCCATGATGCAGCTCATCACGATTGATATAAGAAATCATTGTGGATGTGCCAACCATCTTCTGATTTCGTGCTAAGTTATAAAAGAATGCAAAACCACTATAGAAGAATAGCCCTTCTAGCAACGCTGAATATACCATTGCCTTCAGCACAGTCTCAATTGTCGGATTTTCAGCGAATTCGTTATAAACTGCGGCGATTCGTTTATTGCGCTCCAGCAGTACTTCATCCGTACGTCCTTCATTAAAGGATGCGATTTGGTTATCATAGTTCGTAACAGAAGCTAATACATACGTATAGCTATGGTTGTGCTCGCTTTCCTGGTCAGCTATCGTTGCCAGTATTGATTTGACACTTGGGTCTGTCGAATAGGCAGCGATTTTGGAGGCGATATCTGTTTGCGGACCATCTAATGTCGCAAGCAAACCAATAATTTTCAAGAAAGCTGTGCGTTCTTCATTCGATAGACTCGCAAATTGCTTCGTATCTGCCACCATGTTTACTTCATTTGCAGTCCAAAACAGACCGCGGATGGTCTTACGCAAATCATAAAAATGCGGGTATGCAACGTTATCCCAATGGAGGATACCGCTTGCTTCTCCATTAAATAATGCAGTTGCTTTATTTGGATGCTTCGGTTCAAGTACCGTTGCTTTCATTAATTTAGCCATTCTATTACTCCTCTCGTCCATTCCACTACTTCTTGTTCTTGTGATCCCCTTGGTGACTGCTCAATCTTGAGCGGTGCAAGCGGGGAATGATAAAATTTCGCCAGCTTGTCCGCTGCCATGCAAAACATATCCTCGCCGCCGAACTGGGTATCACCTGTGCCGAAGACAAATACATGCTCAGGCTTATATCCGACATCCGCCACAAAATCCTTCACATCAAACGGCGTATCTCCTGAACCCCAAGTATACGTTCCAATTAGCATAGCATCAAAATCCGGTACATGCGGAAATGGGTCACTGCCGCTAACACAGTACAGGGTAACGTCTTGTTCCATATGTGTCAGTTCTTTCGCAATCAGCTCTGCAACTTCCTCGGTGTTGCCGCTGACAGAAGCATATGCGATGAGTAAGGTTTTTGTTTGGATAGGTTTCGGCATGATAGAGATTCCTTTTTCAGAATGCACTCGTAATCAGTCCAATCTGTTCATTTTACCATAATCTTAGATACGATTCGAAATCTTAATAACGTATTCCCTCCGTCATCGTAAAGAAACAATATATAGTTTCACCTTAGAAATAATAACACAGATATAGTGTTATCGGCTGCAATAATAGGAACTTATATGTACCTATTATTGCTATTTCTCACAAGAGACTTTCCCTGTTACTTGTTGGATATAAGAAGTCGAGCCGCCCACTCGAACTAATAGATCTCCTTCACTGCTTACGTCCAACAAAGATTTCAACTTGGAAACTGTATGCTATCTACTTCCAAAGTGATTTCAGCCATTAATAGTCGTTCCCTTTTTACTAACTGTGATAATACCTTCATCTACATATGGAACTCCTGAA
This sequence comes from Terribacillus aidingensis, assembly GCF_900215625.1. Classification (GTDB taxonomy): domain Bacteria; phylum Bacillota; class Bacilli; order Bacillales; family Amphibacillaceae; genus Terribacillus; species Terribacillus aidingensis. Next base: position 187,791 of record NZ_OBEK01000001.1, on the reverse strand, counting down.
GTAATGATACTCCGGATTCCTCCCGGATAATAAGTCATTACGTGATCCACTTCCTCATAAGACATCCATTTGGCTTCAGCTATCTTATCCGTATCTTGTATTTTTATTTCTTCACTAATTTGCTCCGCACGGAATGTCACAAAGGTAGCGTGCTCCTTATTAGCTAGCATTTTTGCTTCATTGACTGCCAAGATTGTTGTTACTTGGATGTCTAGCCCCGTTTCTTCCTTTGCTTCCCTGACAGCAGCCTCTGCAAGTGTTTCACCAGGTTCCACCAAACCACCCGGCAAGGTCCAGCTCTCATTCTTTTTATTTAATACCATGAGAATTTGCTTTGTTCCTTCGTTATGAATCAGTGCATAAGCTACGCGAACTTCTTTCATTTTTATACCCCCGTAAGTTTTACACCATTATATACCAAATCACGATATATGCATTGACATGAAACATCATGCGCCCTTATAGTTTAGTTAAGTTAACTTAACTAAGGAGTGCAACATGAAAACTTTACTAAAGAATAAACAATTTATTTTTCTCCTTCAATCCGAGCTGTTTTCTGTGCTGAGCTTTTCTATGTTTATGATTACAATCTCATGGTATGTCGTAGATGTGCTGCATCATCCCCAATACCTAGGTCTAATAATGGCTGCCGCCTCCATACCGCGAATGTTCACTATGCTTATCGGCGGCGTGCTGGCTGATCGTATACAAAAATCCAAAATCCTTTTTAGCACTCGATTGATCCAAGGGCTATTAATTGGAATCTTGCTATTAGGGCTTGCCAAAGATGTACTGTCTATTTGGTTGTTGCTAATTGTTTCCTTCTTTATTGGGTGCTTCGACGGGTTATTTTTCCCCGCTCTTTCATCTTTAGTTCCCAGCATTGTATCTCAAAAGCAACTGCAGCCTGCCAATACACTCATTCACAGTTCACAAGAGCTGCTATTTCTAATTGGCCCAATTGCAGCTGGGGCTATTTTACATTATTTTAATTTCAGTGCTACCTTTACTGTTAGCATTGCCGCTGCAGTAATCAGTGCATGTTTTGTTTTTCCTGGCTTTATTAAGGATATGAAACCGGTAAAACAGGAAGTAAAGGTCTCTTTTATAACAGAATTTAAAGAAGGCTATCGTTACTTACGGACTTCCACAGTTTATATATCTGCTATTAGCATTATCATCATCGTGAATTTCTTCGTTTTCGGTCCAATGTTTCTTAGTCTGCCTATTTTAGCGGAGCAACTCGGAGGCAGTGCGCTTGATTTAAGCTTCTTAGAGGCTGGTTTTTCGGCTGGATCTTTATCAGCTACGATCTTGCTGCTTTTCATTGCACTCAGAAAAAACCGCGGGAAATTGGTGCTCATATCTCTCATTGCTAGTGTTCTCTCGCTTGGATTATTCAGCCAGGTCCCTAGTTTAGGCTGGTTAATTCCTATCGCAGCACTGATTGGCTTCTTTGGCTTTTTCACCTATATTCCAACTGATGTCATCATTCAGGAAAAAACCGACCCTGCCATGATGGGGAGAGTGATGAGTATTGTATTTTTAGCTTCTACTGCCTTTGACCCAATCTCACAGACCTTATTCAGTTCCTTGATGGCCCTTGGGCTCCCAGCTCGTTTCTTATTAGCCGTATTCGCTAGCACTGGGCTGTTTCTTGCAATTGTTGTGTTTGCAAAAGCAAAAAATTGGCGTATTATGCAATAAAGAAGCAGATTCGGAAGGAATGATGCACATGAGCCATTCTTATAAGGATACAATCCGGAGAATGAATGAAGCATATGAGGAATTCGGTATTCTTATTTCCCAAGAAACAAAGAAACTAGATGAACTTGATCTAACTGTCCAGCAAGAATTCATCCTATCTTATATTGATAAAAATGAGCGCATCACAGCAAATGATATTGTCAATGTCTTCGATATTTCCAAAAGTGCGGTAAGTCAGGTACTTTCCAAATTAGAGAAACGAGATATGATCTCCAAGAAAGCTAACCCTTCTAATAAACGGGAGTATTTTCTAACACTTGGTACCAACGGCCGTAAGTATATGAACAGTTTGCTGCAGCTGGATGATATTCTGATAGAAAAGTATTATTCCAAAATCGCAATTGAAGAACTGCAGCAAATGACGGATACGATGCTGCGGATAAATGAAGTGATTCGTGAACAGAAAAAATAGAGGAGTTGCAGGAGTTGCTAAATAGGAACTGTACCTTAAATATGAACAGTTTATCAAGAAGCTTCTAGGCTTTAAAAAGATGATCCATATTATACCCGGGTCATTCTTTTTAATGACCTTTGTAATCAATCCTGTCGCTTCGGTAGCAGTGACAATACACTAACCCCTGCTCTCCCCTCTCCATCATAGGAGCTTAACAGAATACATAACAAAGGAGCTTCTAATGCAAACAAAAAAACTCACGCTTATGGCTGTTCTTGTCGCAATCGGTGTACTTGGAGCCCAGTTTATTTGGTTCCCGGCAGGTGTTGCCCGTGCTTTCCCTGTCCAGCACGCGGTAAATGTTATTACTGCCGTTTTGCTTGGACCTGTTCCCGCTGTTGCTGTCGCCTTTGTTATTGGACTTGTCCGTAATATGCTCGGTCTTGGAAGTTTACTAGCTTTTCCAGGAGGCATAATTGGCGCCTTGCTAGCAGGTCTGTTTTATCGTTTCTTTAAGCGTAAAGGTGCCGCGGCAATTGGTGAGATGATCGGCACTGGGGTTTTCGGCTCTTTACTCTCCGTCCCAATAGCGAATTTGCTGATGGGGCAAGAAGCCGGTGCATTAGCATTTGTACCAGGTTTCTTAGCCAGCTCCATTACTGGCGCTTTGCTCGGCTGGCTGCTTCTTAAACGATTAAACAAACATACAGAGTCACCAAAGTAAGGCTCTGCCATAAATACGAAGCGCACTGTACGTGAATCACTTTTATCTTAGTATGATTAGCTGCTCTTCCGTCCATACTGCTTGCTAGTGAGGTGGTAAAGATGGAGGCAAAACCAAATCTATTATATTCCATGCTGGATGGCTATAAGCCAATCCGTAATTTACTAGGGTTAGGTGATCCTTGTGTAGAGAAGATTGATGATCAATGGTGGATGTTTTTCGGTGGATTTCAGCGTAATTTTAAAAATAACTTATTCAGCGCCAGTCTCCCAAAAGGAGAACCGCTGACTACAGAGAATAAATGGCAAATCTCAACTTATCCTGGAAAATCGCATAAAGCAAAGCCCTTGCTGCCGCAGCCGAAAGAAGCTGCTTGGGATCGTTATGGTTTGCATGAACCTTGTTATGTGGAGGGGAAAGTGAACGGAAAACCTGTCCGCCGCATTTATTACACAGGACGAAGCGCCAGTAATGTATTGGGTAACGAATCTCCTTACAGTATCGGCTGCTTGGAATTGCGGCACGGCAGGTGGTTCCGGCACCCGGATCCAGTAATGATTGGAACAGTACGAAATGACAGTGTACTTGCTCCAAAAGTGATTTACGATGAAGGAAAATGGAAAATGTGGTTTGCTGCAACACCGCACGAACCAGGAAAAGGCGATATCCCCATGCATGAAGTGTACGCTGCGGAAAGTGAGAATGGCCTGGATACATGGTCGAAGCCACGTTTGTTTTTCACCCGGGAGGATGCTTTTACCCATGCTCGGCCAAAGAAAATTAACAATATGTACTACTTACTTGTCAGCCGCTGCGGCAATGCTTTTGGTGAGGATACGTATAAACCGCAAGATCTCTGGTTATTCAAAAGTAAGACTGCCAGCTTTACCAGGGCGGATTGGTCGGAGGCTCCGCAACTGCTGATTAAGGCGGATACGGGAGAGGATTGGTACCAAAACGGCATATTCGGTTCATGTCTATGCATGGATGATAACGGCGAAATGGTGATCTTCTTTTCTGCTATCAACAAATCTATCTATTGGATTAACGAAGCTGGAGCCAAATTGAAGCAAGGAAAGAAGCCCCCATTCCCTGCGCCATTCTATTTTACTGTCGGAAATCTGCGGGTAAAGAATGTACAAACAAAATAAGCAGGAAGTGCTGACCCGCATTTCCTGCATTATTACTTTCGCATTTGCCTTACATTTCGAACAAACTTCGGCCCTCTTTTGATCCCCTCCACACCTGCCATACTGCAAACGGAAGCAATAATTATTCCTGCTCCCAATAATTTCGCTGTCATATAAAGCCCTGAACCCGCTGCGATATCAATAAGCAGAAATGAATAGATAGCTGTTGCGTTTACAACAATGATGACAATTTCTTTCTTCTTTACCGTCATAGTGCAAGCCCCCTTCACAATGTTCAGTGTATGCCAAGGAAAGCTTGACTCATGTTTAAATATTCACACGTTCTGTTCTTGCTTCTCTAACTTTTTGAACGTATTGCCGTGCTATGGAAGTGATTTTGGCAAAGTCACCTGTGGCTGCTGGTGCTACAAGATTCCCGCCAACCCCTACTGCAACTGCCCCGTTCTGCAGCCACAGTCCAATGTTGTCCAAGTCCACTCCTCCTGTAGGCATCACATTAACTTGCGGCAAGGGAGCTCTGACAGCTTTGATAAAACTTGGTCCATAAACACTTCCTGGGAAAAGCTTCACAATATCTGCGCCCGCCTCCATTGCGTGTTTGATTTCGGCAATTGTCATACAGCCTGGCAAGTAAGGGACTTGATAGAGATTGCATATCCTGGCTGTCTCGGCATCAAAGGCCGGGCTGACGATAAAGCGCGCTCCTGCCAGCATCGCAAGACGTGCTGTTGTGCTATCAAGCACTGTTCCTGCTCCGATCATGACATTTTCGTTCTCTTTATATTGCGAAGAAAGCTCTTTTATCACCTGATCTGCGTCACGGACTGTAAACGTCACTTCAATTCCTGTGATACCACCTTCGATACAGGCATCTGAAATATGAATCGCCTCCTCTGGCGAATCAGCACGAACAACAGCAACAATCCCTTGCTCGCTAAGCTTGGTTAGAACAAGTGCTTTTTCCATCTGTATTCCTCCTATTTTATATAAGGCGTTTTACAAACGTTAACCGTTCCCGTATCATAAGATATAAGTAATGATCGCAATAGAAACGGAGTAATACCTATGTCTAATGTGCAATCACTCGAACGTGCTTTGACCATTTTGAATACGCTTTCTGATTATCCTGACGGCCTGACAATAGCCAAGCTTTCTAAACTTGTTGATTTATCGAAAAGCACTACACATCGGCTTCTCGCTACACTTGTTAATTTGAATTATGTGGCGAAGGATCCGGAAAACGACCGTTACAAAGTTGGCTTGCAGACACTGTATGTCGCGCGCAGTGTTCTGAATAACAATAATATAGCAACGGTGGCAAAACCATTTCTTAAGCAGCTATGCAATGACGTGAATGAGACCGTGCATCTTTGCCTGGAGGATAAAGGTGAGATTGTTTATATTGATAAGCTGGAAAGCAATCAGACCATTCGCATGTACTCCCGCATCGGCAACCGGGCACCCATGTACTGTACCGCTGTCGGTAAGGTGCTTTTGTCCGGTATGACTCCCGGACGATTGGAAGAGATTGCTGATGCCACAACATTCTCAGCACGGACACCTCGCACCATCACTTCAACAGAAGCACTTAAAGAAGAAGTAATAAGCGTACGGCAGCAAGGCTATGCGCTTGACGATATCGAGAATGAAGAAGGCATCCGGTGTATCGCAGCCCCGATTTACAGCCATGAACACCGCATCGTAGCGAGCTTCAGCATTTCCGGACCGAGTAACCGCGTGACGATGGAGCGCGTGAATGACGAGTTGATCAAAAAGATGAAAAACTGCAGCCAAGCGATTTCTCGAGCTTTAGGTTATAGCGGCTAATACGGAGACCTTCCAAGCGGAAGGTCTTTTTTGTCAGCCAATTGGTTCCCGTTTCATAAATTGCCGCAGCTCTTCTCGGTCCGGCAAACCGTCATTATCGCCAGGCGCCATAACTGCCAGTGCACCAATTGCAGCTCCCCTAGCTATGCAATCAGACAACTTCAGTCCTTCCAGCATTGCGCTTACGACACCGACCGCAAAACCATCTCCAGCTCCAACTGTGTCGACAACTTCATTCACCGGAAAACCTTCTGTATAAAATTGCGTTCCATCAGCACAGCTTGTAAACGCTCCTTCCGCGCCCAGTTTTAACACGACATTAGGTACGCCCGCCGCATGATAAAATGCAGCAATATCAAGTACATCACGCTTGCCCGTTAATTGTTTTCCTTCAGCAATTCCTGGGAATATAACGTCTGCCTGACTGGCTAGAGCGTTGATCACCTGCACCATCTCTTCTTTATCCGGCCACAGACCTGGACGAATATTTGGATCGAACGATATTTGCAAACCTTGTTCTCTCGCTTCTTTCATCATTTGGAATATAAGCTCACGACAGCTAGCCGATAATGCTGGCGGAATTCCAGTAAGATGAAGATGATCATAGTCGGTCCACTTAATCTTCTTGATCAGCTTTCTGTCCATATGAGATGCTGCTGAATTTTTTCGGGCCGAGAACACCTCAGGGTCTCCACTTTTCACTTTTTGCTTCCATTGCATTCCCGTTAGATAAGCAGCATTATAGTTGACGTAAGATGTATCTATTTGATTTTTTTGTAAGAATTTGTGAATGTTTCTGCCGAACGGATCTAATCCAAGCTGCGTGATATATGTTACATCGTGCCCCAGCCGCGCCATTCCAATAGAAAAGTTGACCTCGGCTCCGGCGATAAAGCGAGAAAAGCGTTCCGCATCGTCCAGCAATCCTTCTTGTTCCGCAACAAATAACGCCATCGGTTCCCCAATAGTAAGAATCCTTCTCATCTTTCAACGTCTCCTTTATGCAAAGAGAGACATACTGTATATGCCTCTCCATTTGTTTTATACAGTATTTGAGTTAATATTGTCCGAATCAATAGCAGCGTTATCCGAACTTTGTTTTTCCTTCTTCTTCATAAACTGCGCCCAATAAGCCGTAATGATTGGGACAAGAACAGAAGTAACAACAACAGATGCTGCGACAAGCGCCGTAGCTGCTTCTGCAACAGGCATGAATTCTGGTATCATCGTTGCAATAATCATTGGGTTGGCAACTGCCGCTCCGGCTGTACTGGACGCTGCAATACCAGCTGTTCCGTTTCCGCCTCCAATGAACTTATCTGCAAGCATAAGCGGTATACCAGTAACAATAATAACTAGAACACCAAGGAGAATACCTGCAATACCTGTATCAAGAATGACTCCCAGATCAATTGAATTACCTAATGCAAAGCCGAAAAATGGAATCATTGTTTGTGTTGCTTTGCCAAAGAAAGTACGAAGATCGCTATCAAGGTTTCCTAGCAGGAAACCGACTAAGAATGGAAGTACCGCTCCTGCAAACACTTGCGGTTCAAAGGCAGCAAGTCCGGTGGAGCCAAGAATGATCATTGTCATGAGCGGACCAGATTCCAAAGACATAAGCACAAATGCTCCGGCTTCTTCCTTGGATCCATACTGCTGCATAATGGATGCATATAAACCGCCATTGGTCATATCCATCGCAGCAACAAGTGTTAACACCGAGAATCCAGCAAACAAGCCAGTTTGAATACCGCCTTCAGGCAGGAACTGTGCTGCAACAATCGCTACAACCCATGCAACTGCAATTTTCGTGATGACGAGCGTGCCTGATTTTCGAAGAATGGTACCAGTTGATTTCAACTGAATGCCAGCTCCCATACAGAAGAACCAGACAGCCAGAATAGGAACGGTACCAGTCATGAGTCCGCCTGTAAACGAACCAAAATAATCTGCTGAATTTGGTGCAAAGGTATTAATGATTGCCCCTAAAAATAACGGTACGAGCATAAGCCCGCCAGGAATTCTCTCCATCGTCTTCATTATTTTCATTTTGCATCCCTTACCTTTCTTTATAGGTAATCGAGCAAAAGAAATTGAGATATTTGAATCACACGAGGTGATATGCTATTTTAATAATGATCGGCCAGATCATTGGATGAGAGGGTGGCATACACAAAGATGTTCCAGATCTTTGGTCACCTTCCCAGTCCTCTCAATCTCTCTTTCCCGTCAATCAGATTTGACGCCATTCATCCGCATGCCTACCTTGCCAGCCAGCCACCATCAACAGCCAGTACGTGACCATTCATATAATCGGATGCACGGCTTGCTAAAAATACAGCCACACCCATTAAATCAGACGGATCCGCCCAGCGGCCGCTTGGAATTCGCGATAATATTTCCGCATTTCGCTTTTCATCTGCACGAATCGGTGCTGTATTCGCTGTGGCAACATACCCCGGTGCGATGGCGTTTGTCTGGATATTGTACGCTCCCAGCTCGTTCGCAAATGCCTTCGTTAATCCAGCTACTGCATGTTTGCTTGCTGTATATGACGGTACAAACTTTCCGCCTTGGAATGACAGCATAGATGCCACATTGATGATTTTTCCGCCGCCTTGTTCTTTCATCACTTTCGCCGCTTCCTGCCCTAACAAATAGACTGCGTGCAGATTCACATCCATGACTTTATCCCAATCTTCTTCTTTATACTCCAGCAGCGGCGTCCGAATAATAGTCCCCGCATTGTTTACTAAGATATCAACTCTGCCAAATACATCTGCGCAGCTAGCAACTACTTGCTTTACTTGCTCTCTATCTGTTAAATCAGCTTGATGGAAATGCGCCTTGCCGCCGGACTGTTCAATCAGTTCCTTTGTTTCCTCCCAGTCATCTCTATGTGTCACCACGAAAACTGCGGCCCCAGCTTTAGCCAAAGCGACAGCGTATCCTTGGCCAAGTCCTTTACTGCCGCCCGTCACGATTGCAACCTTGCCTGCCAGATTAAAATAATCCATTGAAAAGTCCGTTAAGCTCATTGTTCTCCTCCTTTAGCGAAGCTCATCCATCGCCACTTTATCCATATCGGTGTATGTCTTGTTTTCACCAGCCATCCCCCAAATGAACGCGTAATTGCTTGTTGCGCTTCCGCAATGAATGGACCAAGGCGGAGAAATTACTGCTTGCTCATTTTTCATAACAAGATGGCGGGTTTCCGTTGGCTCGCCCATTAAATGAAACATACGCGCTTCCTCATCCAGATCGATATACAAATAAGCTTCCATGCGGCGATTGTGGGTGTGAGTCGGCATCGAATTCCAAACACTGCCACTCTCAAGAATGGTGATACCCATCGCGATTTGACAGCTCTGAATACCCTCGATGTGAATGATACGGCGGATAACACGTTCGTTAGCACTTTCCTTAGCTCCCATGCTATCACCGGGAACATCTTGGAATGATACATGTTTCGTAGGATAAGAAGTATGTGCCGGTGCTGAGAATAAGTAGAACTTTGCCGGTACGGCTTCCTCATTGCTTGTAAAAGTTAATTTCTCCTTGCCCTTGCCGATGTAGATACAATCTTTGTTCGCCATTTCATATGATTCGCCATCTACTGTGATTGAGCCGCTACCGCCAATATTAAAAATCCCGACTTCCCGTCTTTCCAGGAAGTAATCTGCTTTAATTTCGTCATAACCTTCCAAGGAAATAGCACTGCCAGCCGGTTGGATACCGCCGATGATTGTACGATCCTCCATACTATAGACAAGTTTGGTTTCTCCAGATACAAATAGGTCCTCAACCAAATAATGTTTTCGCAATTCCTCTGTCGTGAATGTTTTTGCATGCTCTGGATGCGTCGCATAACGCAGTTCCATTCCAATCATCTCCTTCCTTTATTTCCGTTGCTTTTCCGCAACTATGAAACCCCTTACATTTAGGTTGAAATAAAAAGCACCGAAAGCTCGATACCCCCTATCGTTCCACTATGTGGTATGGTGTTTCATTATATGTATTATAGCGCTTTCATTCCTTTAAATCCAGCCTAATCCTTAAATATGTTATATTATTTCCTTTTTTTATAAACCGGTTTTCTTTATCCAATAAATCTACTATCTGGCATCTTAATCAACACCTTGCCAATTCCCTTCCAGTCTAAAAATCTGATAAAATAACACTAACAAAGATGAAAGGGATTACACCGATGAACCCGACCTTAGAAATGATTATCTCCATATTTGAACGTGCTGCTTTACTGCTGATTATTCTTTTCTTCCTAACGAAAATAAAAGGGTTTAAGGAGATTCTCCAGAAAAAGCATCACTCCGTTCGAGAACTTAGTGTATTGACTATCGTATTCTGCAGCTTTGCTATTTTTGGCACCTACTCTGGAATTGAAGTGGAAGGATCTCTTGTTAATATCCGCACAGTGGCTATTATTTCTGGAGGAATCTTATTCGGACCGTGGGTTGGTATTATCACGGGGATTGTATCCGGTTTACACCGCTATCTAATCGATATTGACGGGATTACTTCTCTTCCTTGCTTGATTACTAGCATAACAGCTGGCTTTGCTTCAGGTTTTATCAATAAAAGAATTAAGAAGCATCGCTGGTGGTATGTTGGTATTCTCACCGGTGTGCTGTGTCAGGCACTAACGATGACGTTAATCATCACACTTAGCGAACCTAGATTGCTAGGGATTTCTATTGTGGAGCAAATTGTTATACCGATGATGGTAGGCGAAGTGAGTATTGGATTATTAGTCCTGCTCGTCCACAACATTGAAGGCGAGAAAAAACAAATTGCGGCTGCGCAAGCAAAACTTGCATTAGATATAGCGAATAAAACACTGCCATATTTCCGTTCGATTACGCCCGCTTCCTTGCAGCGTATATGTCAGATTATCAAAGAAGAAATAGGTGCAGATGCTGTAGCTATAACAGATACCGAAACAGTTATTGCTTATCACGGTTTAGGTGCAGAACGCTATCAAAACACTTCCCGCATCGTAACAGATATGACCAAAGAGGCACTTTCCAGCGGAGAGATTGTCATTCGAAATGAAGCCGATGACCTGCATTTGCCGCAAATGCATTGTTTGCTAATTGTTCCTTTTCAGGAAGGGAACGAGGTCACAGGTGCTTTGAAGATTTATTATGAGAAGAAAAACAGAATCACAGATTCTCTGCAAACACTCGGCATTGGACTGGCACAAATCATTTCAAACCTTATGGAGATATCACGGATTGAGCAGATTAAAGAAGCAGCTAATAAAGCAGAGCTAAAGGCGCTGCAATCAAAAATCAACCCGCATTTTCTCTTTAATTCGCTTAACGCTATTGCCTCTACAACGAGACGTGATCCAAACCGTGCGCGTGAACTGATTCACAACTTGTCCGGCTACTTGCGTTACAACTTGGAACTGCACGATGAAATGATTGCTATTGAAGAAGAACTAAAGCAGGTTCGTGATTATGTAGAAATTGAGAAATCGCGCTTTGGTGATAAGCTTCATATCGTCTATGATATTGATCCTGTACAGGTAAAGGTACCAAGTCTCCTGCTGCAGCCTTTAGTGGAAAATGCGATTCACCACGGCGTGCGAAAAAGCAGATGGCAGGGAGCAGTTTACCTTTCTGTAACAGCGCAAAAAGACTTTATACGAATAAGCGTATCAGACACAGGTGCTGGCATTGAGAAAGAAATTGTTGAAAAGCTTTATAAAGATGAAGCAAGTGTTAAAAATATTGGATTGGCAAATGTACATCAGCGGGTCCGCCTAAATTACGGTAAAGGTCTAACGATTAATCGTCTGGATCCTGGCACGGAGATTTATTTTGATATACCGGTAAAGGAAGGAAAATAATTATGACGTTGCGCGCAATCATTGCAGAAGATGAATTCCCCGCTCAAGAAGAGCTGCAATATTTAATTGAGACATATAGTTCGATTGAAGTAACAAAATGCTTTGATGATGGCTTAGATGTGCTCAAGTATTTTCAGGAAAACACAACGGATATACTTTTCCTCGACATCAACCTGCCTTCGTTGGATGGAATGATGCTTGCCGGAAGTTTAGCCAACTTCAAGCAAAAACCAATTATCGTGTTTACAACTGCTTATAAGGAACATGCTGCAAAAGCATTCGAGCTGGAGGCCTTTGATTATATTTTGAAGCCATATAGTGAAGAGCGTGTTGCCTCGATGCTTCAGAAACTTGAAACAAAAGTACAAGCACCAAAGCCCATAACACCAGAACCCAGCCAAACAACCGAACGATTGAATGTTTGGAAAGAAGAGAAAATCTATGTGATCAACGTACAAGATATCGCATACGCTGAAGCTGACGAGAAACAGACAGTAGTTCATACAAAGGATGGTATCTACACCTATCCTGGTTCTATCAGTACATTTGAGGAGCTCCTTTCAGCCGGGATATTTTTCCGCTGTCACCGCTCTTATATTGTGAACACCGAGCGAATCCATGAAATTCTGCCTTGGTTTCATAATACGTACCTTGTCAAAATGAAAGGAATGGACGAGCAAATACCAGTCAGCCGGAGCAAGGCAAAACAGTTTCGACAAATCATGCGCCTTTAAGGACCATTCATTCCCCTGCATATGCAATTCATGAGAAACCGCTTTCAAATACATCCGCAAAGGATATTATAAAACTATCAAAACAACGCAGATGAAATGAGGGGTTTCTCATGAAAACAGGAACGAACCGCTGGCTGATCGTCCTCGGTACGATTATTACACAAATTGGTCTTGGAACTATTTATACTTGGAGTTTATTTAACCAGCCATTGGCTGATGCATATGGATGGAGCGCCTCAGCAGTGGCAGTCACCTTCTCTATTACAAGCTTTGCATTAGCAATTGCTACTTTATTCGGCGGAAAGCTGCAAGATAAATTAGGTATTAAAAAGCTCGTTATTTGTGCAGGTATCTTGCTTGGAGCCGGCTTGATGCTAAGTTCCTTAGCTTCATCACTATGGCTTATCTATCTGCTCGCAGGTGTGGTCGTTGGCTTTGCAAACGGAATTGCTTACATTACGACACTATCTAATGTGATCAAATGGTTCCCAGAAAAGAAAGGTCTTATTTCTGGTATTTCCGTAGGTGCCTTCGGTACAGGAAGCCTTGTTTTTAAATATATTAACCAATTCTTGCTCGCTTCTGCAGGTGTACAAGGTACATTCTTAATCTGGGGAATTGCTGCACTTGTCTTAATCAGCGGAGGCGCCTTCTTGCTGAAGGATGCATTGCCGCAAGAAACAAGCGCAAGCATAACTCAAAAGGACTTTACTATTAAAGAAATGCTGAAAACCAAGCAAGCATACATCCTATTCGTCATCTTCTTGACTGCATGTATGAGCGGATTGTACTTAATCGGTATCGTGAAAGATGCTGGTATGGAACTAGCCAATCTTTCTGCTGCTACAGCAGCAAATGCTGTCGCTATCGTAGCAATTTGTAATACAACAGGCCGTGTCGTGCTAGGTGCACTATCTGATAAAGTGGAGCGATTATACCTAGTTGCTGCAGGATTGATTGTTACAGCTGGTGCTGCTGCAGTTCTTAGCTTGGTGGAGCTTTCCACAACCTTATTCTTTATATGTGTAGCAGCCGTCGCGTTTTTCTTTGGCGGAAACATCACCGTGTTCCCAACGATTGTAGCAGATTACTTCGGTTTGCAAAATCAAGGTAAGAACTACGGTGTCATTTATCAAGGGTTTGGCATTGGCGCTTTGGGCGGATCCTTTATCGCTACCCTTCTTGGCGGTTTCCAGCCAACATTTGTAGCAATTGGCATCCTTTGTGTCATCAGCTTCTTCCTAGCTGTTACGGTTCGCAGTCCGCAGCAGCCAGCAGCTGTTAAGAAGCAGCGCACACGTCAAAAAACAAGAGCCGTGCCGTCTCAGCTGCATTAATCAGAAAACCAGGAGCACACTTTGCTCCTGTTTTTACTTTGTACGCGGATCTGTCGCCAAAATAGAATACTTATAATGATCTTCAAACTTTCCATCTATCCGCAGTACATCACGCTCCAGCCCTTCCCGCAGAAAACCACATTTCTCTAACACAGCAATAGACCCTTTATTTCGGGGCATTACCCCTGCTTCTACACGATAGAAATGTGCTTCTCCAAACGCAAAATCAAGCACAAGCTGAACTGCCTCTGTCATATAGCCATTTCCGTTATGTGCTCTATCAAGCGAGTAGCCAATCATGCACCGATTCGACGTTTTCCGTTCAATGAAAAATAAAGATACAGTACCAATTAAACTTCCGGACTCTTTTAGGAAGATTCCGAATTCGTACCCTTTATCTTCCCGCCAATCCTTCAAAGCAGCCCCGATATTCTTTCGGTACGTGTTATGTGTATAATCGGTATCGTTTCGTTCCACCGGCGAAATCGATTCAAATAGCTCCCGGTTACGTACGTTCAAATCTAAAAGCTGTTCGGTATCTGTTTCCTTCAATGGTCTTATTAGTAATCTATCACTCTGATACACCTGTTTCGCCCCCTTTGTCTTATTATACCGAAATAAAAAAGGATCTGCGCATGATGCTACAGATCCTCCCCGCGGTAAGACATAATCAGATAGCTGGCACTGATTGGATGATAATCCGTTTTCGGTGAAGGGCTCTTCACTTGTCCTTCTACTTTATTATCTGCTGTCAGCCATGGATACCATGCGCCGTGCTCCGGATCGATGAAGACACCCTGCACATAGCGGAATAGCTCTTCGTAATGTTTGCCATAGATATCATTTCCTGTCTGACGATGGAGCAGTGCTGATGCAGCCAAGGCTTCTGCCATTACCCAATAGGATTTTCCTTTATCAATAATCTCTTTTTCCGGACTCATCGCGAAATAAATCCCGCCATTGCTTGCATCATAGTAATGTTTCCAGCCCATCTGATACAATTCTTCCGCTCGTTCCAATAGCCAGCTAGTTGGCTGATGAAGATTTAACCAAGCTAAGAGTTTGCTCCATTCCAACTGATGCCCCCCGACAAAACCGTATGCCCGGAATTCATCTCTCGTTTCACCATAGTTGAAACTTTCATCCTTCATCCACACTTCGTCGTAGTTCTCCCAAATGAGTCCTTTGCTTTGGGCTGCGAGCTCATTGGTTACTTTGTCTGCGATGCTCAGTGCTTGATCCAGGTAATGACGCTGAGCAGTCGCTTCATAAGCTGTAATCAACGATTCACACATGTGCATATTACAGTTTTGTCCGCGATATTCCAGGAAGCTCGACCAATCACGGGTCGCTTCGTCTTTATATAGTCTGGCTGCAGGCTCATACAATTTTTCCGTCAGTACTTGATAAATATCTGCAAGCAGCTCGTCCGCTCCCTCTATTTCTGCCTCCACTGCAGCAACGGCTGCCCGGAAGATAAAAGCATGGCCGTAGGTAAGCTTTTTATCATCTGCTGCACCGCCCTCTTTCCATTCTGTGTAATAACCGCCGTATTCGTGATCTCGCATTTTATTCTGAAAGAAGCTGATGCCATGTTGTGCCGCTTCTTTATATTTCTCTTTTTCTGTGAGCATGTAGCCAACACTGAAGTTATACAGATGGCGCGCTTGCCCAACGATGTGTTTCGTTGTGTCGTTTGTTAATGATCCGTCCATGTAATAGCCTTCGTGATAGCCGCCATACTTCCTGTCTAATGCTTGCGGATAGTAGAATACAAGTGTTTCTTCAATATGCTGAAGCAGCCCTTGCCTTGTATAAAAATCGAACGTATTTTTCACGTCTCGGCACCTCTCTCGTTTTGGTATGTGTCTTTTATTTTCCCTTTTTTGCCATAGACAAACGACTGATAAAACTGTTGTATCCGCTTTAAAATTGCTATATAATAAGCAGTAATCACATACATATGCACTTTCTGGAGGAGCCTGCCACACTAGGCCCCTCTGTGTTCATTTTTAGCATACCCTTAGGGATTCCTGGGGGTATGCTTTTTTTGTGCCCGGAAATTGCATAAATACATGTTAAAGGAGTAAGATATGGAATTTATATTACACTTAGCGTTAATTCTTTTGTTCACAAAAATTTCCGGTCAGCTTGCATTGAAGATTGGACAGCCATCTGTTCTGGGGGAACTTCTTGCCGGTGTCATCCTCGGCCCGGCTGTACTTGGCTGGATTCAGCAAACTTCCTTCATTCATGAATTCTCCGAAATCGGCGTACTGGTCCTCATGTTTATCGCTGGCCTGGAGACTGACTTGGAACAGCTGAAAGCAAATTGGAAGTCCGCTTTTGCAGTTGCCGTTCTTGGTGTGCTTTTCCCATTTATCGGTGGTTACAGCTTGGCACTAGCTTTTGGCATGAGCCAAGGTCATGCTCTCTTCTTAGCGCTGCTCTTCTGTGCGACGAGCGTGAGCATTTCTGTGCAAGCATTAAAAGAGATGAATAAATTGAACTCACGAGAAGGTACCACAATCCTCGGTGCAGCAGTTGTAGACGATATACTTGTTGTCGTTCTGCTGGCAGTATTAATGAGCGTGCTTGGTACAGGTGAATCAGTCAGCATAGGCGCTCTAATTGGTAAAAAAGTGCTCTTCTTTGGCATTATAATCGCAGCCTGCATTTGGCTGATCCCAATGGTGATGAAGCTGTTTGCTCGTTTCCAAGTAAGCGAAACAATTGTTTCAGCAGGCGTTATAATTGCACTTGCCTTCAGTTATTTCGCTGAATATATGGGCATTGCGGGCATTATTGGAGCGTTTGCCGCTGGTATTGCCATCTCTCAAACGAAACATAAGGAAACCGTGGAGCACAAATTGGAACCAATTGCTTATGGTATCTTCGTGCCTGTCTTTTTTGTCAGCATCGGCTTAAACATCAGCTTCGAAGGGGTCGGTTCCCAACTCTTGTTTATCGTGCTCATCAGTATAATGGCAATCGCAACGAAGCTTTTCGGCGGTGCCCTTGGAGCAAGATTAACTGGATTCAATGGCAGATCTTCAATGGCAATCGGAACAGGGATGGTTTCAAGAGGCGAGGTGGCGCTTATCATTGCAGGTACAGGTCTAAGCTCTGGCTTACTTGATCCGGAATACTATACGAGCATCATTATTATGGTAATTGTAACCACACTCGTGACGCCTTCTTTGCTAAAGTTCATTTTTTCTAAGACAGAGACTAGCGGAAAACAACGGTCAGCTTCCTAAGAAGCTAAGAAGCTCGTAAAACGCTTAGGTAGAATCCAGTATAAACAAAAGAGGCTGTCGCTTACTGACAGCCTCTTTCTGTTGATTCAAAGTATAAATGATGATGCAGCTGGCACCCTGGGTTGAATGCTGCATGGCAATACGGACAGTGCTCTGTATCCATGTATGCATGGATGCTAAGCGTTGTTTTACACACGCCGCATAAAATGGCTTGTTCATTGAAGTGTTCTCTCGGCCAGACAGCAGCTTCATGCCCAGCCGTCTCTTCATGACATTGGTAGCAAGGATAGAATTTGTTACAGCAAGCAAACTTGATTGCGATGACATCAAGCGGAGAGTGATAATGTTCACACCTTGTCTCCCCATCAACTGTTTTCCCATGTACGCGGCACATATTAATTACCAATATGGAAGTCAGAGAATGGATAGAAGGTCATCTTCACTTCTCCGATCACTTCTTCTTTTGATACAAAGCCGAAAATCCTGCTGTCCTTGCTGTTTGTACGGTTGTCACCCATAACGAATAGCTTTCCTTCAGGTACAGTTTGTTCGCCAGTCAGTTCTTTCAATTTGAAATCGCCGGTAATCATATCCTCTGGAAGATAAGATTGATCCTGTACTTCTCCATTTACGTACAACACATTATCTTTCACTTCAATCGTATCACCTGGTAACCCAATTACCCGCTTGATATAGTGGGCATCTGCATCTGGTGCGTTGAATACAACAATATCATTATGTTCAATCTTAGAGATCTTGCTGACAATGACATGATCACTGTTCTCATATGTCGGCAGCATCGATTCACCGTGCACAGTCGATGGTGTGAACAAAAAGTAGCGGCAAACGAAGGCAATAATGACAGCAATACCAATTGCTTTTATCCAAGAGAGAATCTCTCTCGTTGTTTTGTTTTCTGACATAATCCTATTCTCCTAACCTATCTTTTTGTAAAGTATAGGGTGCATTTCTTATTTTAGCAGTGTCAAAGATAGATGCAAAGCAGGATCTTTTCTTCTCTAGCCCAAACCAACTTATTCACTCCTGCATACGGTAGGATTGTGGCCTATAAGGCTCTACCCTTTTTACAGGAAGTGAAGTGATACGCAATGACTGATAAAAGATGTGATGATTGCAAGGAGATTAGATGCAAATGCTGTCAGCCTCCTCTAATCATTGAGATACCAGGAAGAACCGGCGTGACTGGACCAGCTGGACCAGCCGGACCTACTGGACCCGCAGGCCCGACAGGAGTAGGACTTCCAGGTCCAACTGGAGCAACAGGACCGTCCGGACCGGCGGGGGGACCTCCTGGACCGACAGGCGCTACAGGGGCAACCGGGCCAGCCGGGGGACCTCCTGGACCAACAGGTGCTACAGGACCAGCTGGACCTACTGGACCAGCTGCTTCCGTTTGCTGCCCTTGCACCAACTTGCTAGTTAATCCAGGTTTTGACTTATCTCCGCCTGGAGCACCTCCTGCAGGGTGGACATCCGATGATGCCACTGTCTTTACCTTCCCGAATGCTCATAGTGGAAGATTTGTAGCAAGTCCAACTGTCCCAGTTATTCAATCCGTTGGCATACGAGGACTAAACTCAAACCCTCCAGTTGGAGAGGTAGCAACACCTGGGTTCGTTAACCAGATTGTTTCAGTATCACCCGGCTGCTGTTACACACTAACCTTTGCTGCTGATGTGCGTGCAAATGGTATCCTCGTTGCGTCTGTGTCCTTTCCGCCGCAGCCTTGTCCACCTTTAATTACGAATACTGGTACAGCTGGTGGAACTGTAACAACAAATCCGATACTAACAAATAACATACCGCACATCATTGCAGTTTCCAACCAGCCACAGAGTGTGTTCCAACATTACACGTTAACGGTCTGTGCCCCGCCAGGAGCCACAACGGCCTGTATTACGTTCCAAAATGTCGGTAATGTCGCACCTGGCAGTACAGCATTTGTAGATAATGTTGTTTTCAAAACTACTGGCGGACCATGTGATACTTGTACGCAGAATTTTTAAAGGTGGTGTAACATATGGGAGACTGCGGATGTAGTGTTCCTGATTTGGAATTCCTGCAGGCAACTGAACTGACATGTCCAGCCCTGGAAGCTATGAAAGAATTCAACGAACGCGTTCATGGAAATGTTTCCTGCGGCGGCAATCCGCTTGAACATGTTAAAGTTACGCTAACAAATGATACTAACGCGGAAGAAGCTACTACTTTTACAGATAGTAATGGCAATTTTAGCTTTGCTTCTAGTTATTCTGGCAGTTCCGTTTTTATCGTTGCAAATGGAGAAAGAATTACGATGTCTTTATAAACAGGGGGGGTAAATCATGCCCCTCTCTTTTTTTAAAGAGACAGTATAAACAAACTTCGCTTTATCTCCATCTGGATGTCATTTGCATCCAGCGAACCTTCCACCACGGCCGGCAATCTTTATGCAAATTAAGACCTGCTCGTTCAGCTATTGCAGCCGCCACTTCATCTACTGCTAATTCATCTGTCACCAGCTTATTCTCGAATAGTGGATTTGCTAAGCCGTTCATACAGCGCGGAATCTGCTGGGCCGCCCATGAATTCTCCTTGTTTCCCCGTTTCGCCAAGCGCTTACCAAGCGTTTCAGCTGATGCAGCTAGCACAAAGTGAAGCACCTCGTGACCATCTTTACGCAATTGTCCGATAATCTCTTCATAGTTAGACGAATCTGTGATTGTCATTGGTACGAGAATAATACCCTCTGTGTTCGTTGTAAGGTAAGCCAAATGTTCTCGCACAATGGACCGCCATAAGGGATGGTTCTGAAAATCTGCTTTTTGCATGGAATTCGGTAGATTTTTTCTTATGTAGAGCCCTGCTTGTTCTGGGTCATAGAGGAAAGCGTGCGGAAGCCGATACTGAAGGGTGATTGCAGTCTGTGTCTTTCCTGCACCGAAAGCACCGTTAAGCCAAATAATCATTTCTTCTGTTGGCAGATCATTACAATATTGCCCTCAGGATCTTGGAGATTGAAAAAAGCGACCGCTTCATCCTCTTCCAACTCACGTACAATCTTGCCGCCTTGTGCTGTCACTTTCTTGTATGCCAGATGAATATCATCTGTTTCGAGCATAAATGCCGGACGAATCCCCGCTGTATTATTTCGGTTATCATCAATTATGAGACCTCTTCCGTCTCTCATCTCCATGAACTGAACCGGCCCTGTTGTTGGATGAGGTTCTGGTTTTCCTAATAATCTCGCATACCAATTCGCCGCTTCATTTGCATCTTTCACATGAATAAAGACACTGCCTACTTGGAACTCAGACATCACTCACCCTCCTGTTTTTTGAATATTTTACCACAAAACACAAAATGGTAATATAGGGAAATAGAATAAGAAAAAAGGACAGGCATATTACGTATGCTGTCCTTCCGTGTACCGTTTGGCATGCCCGTCTATTTTCTCCTTCTGTAATAAATCTGGTATAGCAACCATTAACATGATGAAAAGGAAGCCTAATTTAATGATTAACAATAGCGGCAGCTCAAAACCGCCTGCTATATTACCGACCACAAGCAATGAACATGTGAAGAAAATGCCCCAAATTGCTACGTAAGTGAATTGTCCAAGATGGTTTTTAATCAAGTGCCAGCAGACAGCAAAAGGCAGCAGGCTGGCAGCAATACCTCACTTGAGACATTTCGCTGCCAATAAAGAATGAGCCACCGCAAGCTATCTATCAGCATACCCGGCATCACACTAACTCTTCCTCAAACGAAAGATTAACAGGCTCCTCCTGTATGTCATAAGTCATATTCAAATTGGTTGTCGGAACAGATTCATCCACTTCTTCAAACCGAAATCCATCGGCCCAAACTTGTCCCTTGCCAGAAAGAATTACTCCGAATGAGATAATCGCACTGTTTTCCGGAACATCCAAGACAATACGGTATCTAGCCCAATTAGTTGTACCTTTAATTGGACGGTTGCTCATGTTATCAAATTGAATAATATCATCTGAAGAATTGTCGACCCGCATCCACATGCCAGCAAAGCTGCGCACATTTTCTGTTTTTAGGAAGCAGGTGAGCTGTATGCGCTTGCCTGCAAACTTTGCTGCTTTGAATTGCTGCATCATGGTGGCGAATTCTTCCGCTCCCATCACGGTTTTTGATTTTAAGTATCCTGACGCCTTGCCTTGGTGCACGTGCTTATAATCAATTCCCATTTCGTAATTGTGCGGATCTGTCCCGCTCAACATCCAGCCTGTTACTTTTTCTTCTACCATGTTCTCCTCCTTCTGATGCAGCATAACATGCATCATGCGTCGATATTTTCCTGGCGGCAGCTTGTAATACTTTTTAAAAGCCCTTGTAAATGCTTCTTGGGATTCAAAATGATACATAAACGCAATATCCAATATGCCCATCTCGGTATGCAGCAGCATGGCCGATGCTCCTGCCAATCGTCTTCTGCGAATATAGTCTGTGAGGGTTAACCCGACTGTAGCTTGAAATAGTCGATGAAAATGATACTGGGAAAATCCGGCTTGGCGAGCCACCTCGTCGGCTGATAGGGATTTGTGTAAGTTATTTTCTATATAGGTGAGTGCATGTTGAATCGCTTCCTCATGAACCTGCATACATCTGCCTCCTTTGATTACAGCTTACATCAAGCCACCTGCTGCTTTTTTGATTTTTTTTGCTAAATATAAATACTTACACCATGCGGCATTTGTCAGGAAAGACTGCTATATTGGGGTCGTGATGTACAAGTAGCTGTGACACACGAGCGAGGGTCTGTTCAGTATATATCATTAGAGAAGCTGCAGCCTTATCACTGGACATATGCTTATCCAGAGGAAGAGATCTTTAAAAAAGAAAAGAGCAGACACTTTATGTCTGCTCTGGTCTTCTGATATATGTTTTAACTGCTGGTGCTTCATACTGCCGGAATTTCTCCAGGAGACTCGCAGGGGTCGTATCGGATAACGTCATATCGCGGTATTTCTCATGCATGAACCGTTCATCTGCCATATGATTGAATAAATTAATCAGCAAATCATAATAGCCTTCTACATTTAAAATACCAAGCGGTTTCTTATGCAGACCAAGCTGTGCCCAAGTGAAGATTTCAAAGAATTCTTCAAGTGTCCCTGGTCCGCCCGGCAGTGCAACGAATCCATCGGCAAGCTCTGCCATCTTCGCTTTTCGCTCGTGCATGGAAGAGACAACAATCAATTCAGATACATGCGAATGCGCGACCTCTCGTTTTTCCAGAAAGTCAGGTATAACGCCGATTACATGACCGCCTGCTTTCATAGCGCCATCAGCAACTGCTCCCATTAACCCTACACTTGCACCGCCATATACAAGCGTAAGCTTCTGTTCGGCAAGCGTTTTTCCGAGTTCTTTAGCCGCCTCCATGTAAGCCGGGGATGCACCTTCACTAGAACCGCAAAATACTGCAATACGTTTCATACCTTCACTCCTTTTTGATTAGTTCCAACTCGGTACCCGCTACCTCTATACCATTTGCTAACAACGCAATCCGATGCACACCTGGATAGTGAACCCTGGTCGTAAAATCGCTCCATTTATGTACGCGTTCCTTTGCAATATCTTCGCCTGCTGCAAATACTCGATCAGAAAGAAGGAATTTCTTTGTTGTGATTTTCCGTTTTTTTATAAAATCAATGCTATATTCAATACGCAATTTTACCTGCTGCTTCACATGGAAAGAATAAGTGAGAGTAACTGCTTCACCGATATTCACTCGCTGTCTATCTGCTGCAATGGCAGCATCCGCCAGTGCGCCTTTGACATCTTCATATCCGAACAAGGCCAACACTTCTGGTTGACCGCTTCGCAGCAGTGTCCGGCAGCCGTGCCGAATGATCCAGTCTGTTTCCTTAGAATAGCCATTCCAGCGTTTTGCAGTTTGAATAACAAGCTCAGGATGATCTTTGCTGATATCATTTAAATTGTTGGCAACACTCTTCCGCACATACAAGGAAGGATCGGCTTTAAGTAATTCCAACACCTCCAGAACAGGCTGCGGATCAGCTTTGAATTGCCTGATTGCTTGTCCCCATGGCAGTCTTGGCCGACACCCTTCACTTGCCAGACGGCGAATGTGATAATTTTTTGATTGTGCCCATTCTTTCATCTTATTCATAATGCGCTCTGGTGCTTTAATCAGAAACGGTCTGATTGCAAACTCTGCCGTCGACCTTTTCGTAAACACCTCCAAAGCATGCAGCGAAAGCTCTTCATGTGCAGGATCTTGTCCAAATATCTCAACAAAGTCCGGAATAAACAAATAAGGAAATCCTTCACATTGTGCTTCAATTGCTAACAAGATGGTCACCGCCTCCGGATAATCATCTGGCAGCAGCGAACCCAGCACTAGTGCTATGCGACGTATTCTTGCTTTTAGCTCCAGCTCTTCCCAGCTGTCATCCATCACTTCAGCCAAAAACTTGTTCTCTGCAAATACCTCATATTCCTCTTTCACTACAGAAGCGAAATGTTCAAGAAATTCCTTTGTATACATCGCCTTCATCGGCTCTGCCACATGTACCGCCTCCATCGTATCTGTATCTTTATTTTACAGGAAATAAGCGGTAAACTACAATAAACCCATTCAAAAAATTCTGCTCAAAAAACGTACAAAGAATACAATCGCAAAATAGCTAAGTACCAACCCTGCACCAATCGAGACCCATTTCACAACTGTCTCATTCATTACTTTTCTTGTCCCAGCCACGATACTCATTAGTCCAATATCATGAACCTGAATACCTGCCAATACACCAAGTCCAGCTACAATGAAGGAAAGCTCGCTCCCTTCCGCAAAACTGCTGGATAGAAATGTCCCAAACACACTGATCCAAAATACAAGATTACTAGGGGAAACTGCTACAAGAAGTCCATTCTTGTAAGATGAAGCTAGCTTTTTTGTCGTTTTTTTGCCGGCTAATGTGATCTGCTTGTCCGCATTTTTAATACTATCGTACGCAATATACATTAAAAAGATTGCACCTAACAGCCACATACCTGTTTGGATTGCAGGGGCAGCTAAAATGGGAGCCAGCCCAAGAAATAGTGCAGCCATCAGGAGAAAATCGACTGTCATCCCGCCGACGCCTACCATCCATCCGTGCCAGAAACCATTCTTTAACCCTTGCTTTGTCATCTCAATCGTTACTGTACCAACTGGCAAGGCAATAGAGAAACCTAATAGTAAGTTTGTCAGAAATATAGAAATCACCACAACCACCGCCTTATATAGTTAAATCATACAATTTCGTTAATAAAAATACAATTAGAGGAGCGTATATAATGTCTAGTAAACAACTTGTCCACCTTCGTCCTATAGCAGTTTCTGATGCAGCACATCTCTTTGAATTCTGGTCTGATCCTGATGTGACAGCCTTTATGAATATTTCTCCCATGCAACGTGTTGAGCAAGCAGAAGAGATGATTGCATACATTACCCAGCTTAATAATGCGAATCGTTACACAATCGTATTGAATGAACATACAATTATTGGAACCTGCGGCTTCAACTATATTGACCCTGCGAATCAGCGAGGTGAAATTGGTTATGAATTAGGAAAGAAATATTGGAGAAATGGATACATGAATCAAGCATTGCAAACTTTGCTTCAAAAAGGATTTTTCCAGTTAGATTTAAACAGGATAGAAGCCAAAGTGGAACCTGGAAACAGAGCATCACGCATGTTGCTTGAGAAAATCGGCTTTCAGCAGGAAGGTACATTACGTCAATACGAGAAGCTGGATGGCGTGTTTCTGGATATGGTCTTCTATAGCCTGCTGCAGACTGACTATACAGCTATATGAAACTTCCAGGTGAACTATTCGTAGAATAAAGCAGTGTGTATGTATGAGGTGATGATAAATGAGTAAAAGAAACAAAAAAACAAAGACCTTCATTACCTCTCTTTTAACATTAGTAGTGGTATGTACCTTTGCGTTTATAGCTGTACTGTATTATTTTGGATTTCTAGGTGCTTTCAGCATTCTTGATGTCTTTTATGAAACACCAAAGCACTTAGCTGTTTTTGTCGGCATCTATCTAATTTTAAGTATCATCGGGGAACTTTTTGTCAAAGGTATTTACTATATTAGAAAGAGAAAGCGCAGGGCCGATACGTTCTCTGAATACATGCTATTATTTTGTATGAACTTTATAATGAATTGGCTTATCATTTCAATGATTGATGACCTTTATCAACCTGTTCTTGTAGAGTGGTACACGGAAATTGTACTCGGGGCTTTCATTTCTCTTGCAGAAGTTCTCCTGAATAATGGCAGTAAAAAGAAGAAAGGAGACCGCAGCAACTGACTGCGGTCTCTTTCCTATTGATTAGTAACCGCCGCCAACGTAAGAAGCACCGATGATAATCAACAAAATGAAAAGCACTACTAAAAGCGCGAAACCGCTGCCGTAACCGCCACCGTAACCTTCAGACATGATATCCCCTCCTTTTCTTTTCAAGCCATTCTATGTAGAGGGAAACCAATGCGTACCGACTAGCAGCATAGAAAATTACAAACAGCAAAAATCGCTTCCGAATATAGTCTCAACTGCATTCGGAAGCGATCATTTTTGCTTTTTCAATGGTTCACACTGCTTTCGTGTTTATATTAGTTGTTGTCGCTGTTGGAACGGCCGCCTTTAGAGCCAATCTCTTGGAAATGCTTTTTGTCATGAGACTCTGCATTTGCTTTACCGCCTTTGGAACCGATATCTTCATAGAAATCTTCTCCATGGCTGTCTGCAGTAGATTGTCCGCCTTTAGAGCCGATGTTTTGGAAATGCTCTTTGTTATGCTCTTCCGCGTTTGCTTGTCCGCCTTTGGAGCCGATATTTTGGAAATGCTCTTTATCATGCTCACTTGCGTTAGCGTCTCCGCCTTTGGAGCCAATTTCTTGATAAAATTCTTTATCATGATTCTTAGATGTTGCTTGTCCGCCTTTTTTTCCCGCTTCTTCATAACTCATTTTACCGTTATTATTGTCTGCCATGTTAATCTCCTCCTCAAGAAAAATATATCTCTTTCGTAGTAGCTTAACGATGCGCGGCCACGCTTAGTTAGTGTATTCCCGGATTGCACCTCTCTAAACGAGATGAATAAAAGTTAGGACAAAAGTTGGGCAATAGAGGATGTCGTATATCTTATGCGGCATTATTTCTCCGCACCTTAGAAAATTAATTGCTGTGTGCCAAAGCATTAAAAAGAAGCAGGCATCATCCTGCCTGCTTCCCTCTATGTTATGCAGCACATTTCCAGCTTTTATCATGCCCTTTCCCTTTCCCTTTCCCTTTTCCTTTATCCGCTCCTTTATGCTTTCCGTTATCTGTTTTGCATGGAGCAGGAACAGGTTGTTCTTCTGCAGGCTCTTCTGCTTGTACAAATTCAGTAATGTTATCTGGCGCCACAGGTTTTAACTGATACGTTCCATTGAAAATGGAAGATACGCCTGTAATGTTTACTGTATCTCCTTCCTGGAACTGTGAAACGAAAGTTGAGTAGTCTAATCCAATTCTGTTATCGACTCGCACTCGTGTTACATTACCGTCTGCTGATTTTGCGTCAAACTCAAATGTACCGTAAGTGTTAACCTCTTCTACGTTTGTTACTGTTACTTCTGTAAGTTTTACTAGCTGCCCCTGATTTGTTTCATCGATCGCTGAAACAAGCTTCGGCGCTGGAATGTCTGCTTGTCCAATCACTTCAGACTGGATAATGTCGGTCAATTCTACTTCGTCATTATAGGTTGTTTTTACGCCAGTAATTTGAATACGATCTCCTGGCTGGAAGCTTTCACTGTCCTGAAAAACATAAATACCGGCAGAGTCATCTTGCATATAGAAACCTTTGCCTCCAAAACTGCCTGTTTCAGAAGTTACGATACCTTCCACCGTCACTATTTCTCCGTCCGCCGCTTTGCGCGCTTCCTGGATCGCTGCTGTGTCTGGCAGCTTCACTTCATCGCCTGGCAGCGGTTCAGTCGCTACATTGCCTACCTGAACTGATTTCGTCAGTACATTATCACCATCCTGCCGCACTCGCAAGTTTGCTGTACCATCTGCTGTGGCAGGATTTAGCTGTGCCGGAACTTCGATTGTCGCTCTCCCTGTTGCATCAGCTGTAACAGAGAAACGGCTGCTATATCCGTAACTGCTTGGCCATGTTCCCGTTGTATTGAACTTTCCGATTTGCTGTCCGCCAGGCATATATGCGCCTAACTGCAGATCAGTCAGCGTTTCACCCGGTTGTAAGTTTTCCACTACTAAGCGTACGGTAAATTCCTGCTGCGTCGGCAATGTTGCTGGTGTCACAACGTCGTATGTCGGATTTGATGCCACTTCATCAGATCCATAGGAACCAGCTGCAAACGTACTTGGATCATACCAGCGATAGCCCGTTGGCGGATTTCTCCATGGCTCTGCTTCTGTTTCAGTTGTCAGTTCTGGATTTTCATTTATCTCTGCTGTTTCGAGAAGCGGTGTTTCTTCACTTAGTGTGATAGAAGTTTCCTCGAAGCTTGCGTAGGTTTCTTTCTCACTCAGCCAGTTCATAACATTCAGCAAATATTGACCATTATTTCCTTCTCCAGTGAAGCCATCATACGTACGCTTTGTGCTGCCGCTATCTTCTCGAAGGTACTTCGGTGTAGCATCCTCTACTGGTGAGGAATCTCCAATAAATGCCGCTTTCCCTTGCTCAACTTTTGAGATGGCAGCAAAAGCTCCCTCATCAATTCCACCGCCCGCATATACTCCCTGGTCAACAGCATTCGGCCAAGCCGGGATATTTTCCGGGAAATAGATAAGACCTTTCGCTTTTGTTGGGTCGAGGATTGTCAGGGTAGCACCTGCATGGGATTCTACAACATCAATACCCTCTGTAATTCCGAAAGAATCAGCCGGACTTACAACAGTTTGTCCAGATTCAATGTCACCTACCGCATTGAAGCGGAATCGAATCCCAAAATTGTCACCAAGCCAGTCAGAACTTTCTACACCTTGCATTCGGTCAGAATTTGCTTCGTCCGCCGTCATTCCTTTTGCAGGATCATCAAATGCACCGCGACGGTATCCATTGAAAATCTCACCGGAGTCCCAGCGATTGTAGTTGCGATCCGCATTATAATGGTCCCCAATGAAGAAAATACTGCCGCCTTCCTGCGTATAGCGCAGCATCGCATCCTGTTCCGATGCTTTAAACGGAATATTCGGTTCCGGAATTACAAAAACGTCATAAGCGCTTAAATCGCTGTAAGTAATTGGCGACGTTTTTCGCAGCTCTTTTACATAATAGCCTTCCTTCGCTAATGCATTTCCGAAATCAGAAAATGCACCGTCGATTACCCAATCGGATGCACCTGCTGTTTGGCCATGCGTGTTATCAAATAATACCTTTTTTCCATTAGCTTCGCCTGTCGGCTGCAGCTCCGGCGCCGGATCAGCTGCTGTTTCAGCATCACTTTGCTGCGCATAGCCGAACAGCGTTACTGGGATAAGTAAAACCGCCAAAATGAGACCTTTCCAATCCATCGCTTTCTTCACGAATAGATTCCTCCCTCTGTTTTATAAGATGAGCATAGCAAATCCTCCACTATCTTTGGGCACCTTTACAAAAAAGCTACACAAGCAGAGGAATATTTACGCTGCTGTCATCTTACTGTATAAAAGGAGCAGCATAAGTCTTCTCACAACCTCGGGACACAAAAAAACTGCATGCTTTTGCATGCAGCTCAGTTAATCTATAACGGATCGCGCCGGTGTGCCTTCCTTCAAGGAAAAATCTCTGCTAGAGACATCTGTATATTGGACTTCCATATAAACAGAATCGGTTTCCTGTCCGGTTGCTTCTTTATAGCTTGTGAAATCATGATATTCCGCTTGCTTCCAAGTCCAGCTTACATCCAAGTTCTGTTCTTCCTCATAAACGTTTCGATCTAAATATGTGTTTGTATTTGTCTGGTAGTCGTTCGCAATAAACAATCCTGTCTTACTGGCCGTAAAGACATTATGAGAGATTGTGTTATCTTGAATATCATGCTGCAGAAGAAGCTGGCCGCCATATAAATCTTCCGTATCGTTTTGATAAAGAACATTGTACGTAATAGAAGCATTCTTCGTACCGCCTCGGCCCTTATCGTATCCGCCAATTGAAATGCCTGTATAATGATTTTCGTAGACCTCGTTCTTTGTTATCTTTATGTTATCTGCATAGCGGCCTTTGTGCTCGGACGTCGCTTCAATGCCTATATCATTACGAAACACTCTATTATGTTGGACCGTGACATTATGTGCGCCGTCGATATAAATGCCGCCTGCAGCATATTCTTCGCTATATGCTGGGTTTCCGTACGAAGAATTATTATGAACCATGTTGCTCTCGACTGTACCGTTTCTTACGTAGTCGGCTTCCGGATCCTCTGCTACGCCTTCATAACCAATTAGATCAATTCCTATATTATTGTTATTTCGGACTCTGTTTCCTGATATAGTAAAACCATCAATGTTGCCGTTTAAGACGACTGCCTCACTGGCACCAAGCGTCAATTCCTCCACAACATTGTCCATAATCTGGATTTGTTTCATTTCACCAGTTCCATACACCGCAATACCATGTGCATTTCCTTCATCCGAAGTTGTTTCTATATGCTGGATATAGTTCTGGATAATCGTGATATGATTGCTTTTACCTGTCACATAAATACCCATCACTGCCAAATCAGAAGCATTTGTCTTCAGATCTTGAACAGTTAATCCTTGAATCGTTACGTAGCTCTGACTGTCTATATGTAGTAATGCTGTGTCTTCTTCCGGCTCCAAATCACGGCCGCTTATAATGACTTTTTCGTTATCATAGTTACGAATGATCAACGGCTTAGCTTTCTTACCGCTATGGTTAACCTCAACACTGCCAAAATAAGTGCCGCCTCGGATATAGATTGTGGTTCCAGCTTTGGCTTGATCAACTGCCGCTTGAATAGTACGCAGTGGGTTCTCTTTTGTCCCATCATTCTCATCGTCACCGTCGGTTGCGACGAATAGCTGTTTTGAAATGGTCACTGCCGCCACTTCTTTCTCGTTGTTTGCTGTGATTGCATAGATAACTGCACCGATTAAGCAGAGCACTATTGCAATCAGGATGGATAATCTCATTTGCTGACTCTCTTCTTTACATAAATTTGCCGTTCAGGCCACTGCTAGTATGATACAGTTGATACAGCTATTTGTATAGAAGAAAACCCTATTCTTCACAATATCTTCATTGTCATAAAAATCGCTCTTTTAGCGCAGGAGATGGCAGCATGCATTCGTTTTGCCGACCGAACCAGCGATAACGATTTTTGGCTACATAACGATATAATGTATTCCTAATGGGACGCGGAATAACCCACGCTGCGGCTGCTAGTTTCCACACTCCATCTAAGTGTCTGGCTATACGTACTACCGCACTCGATTCGGTATACACTTTCCCTGCCTTAACGAGTAGAATACTATCCACGCCATCCGGAATTTGGTCATCACCAGCTAGTGCCGTGCCAGCATCGCTCTGCAAAGAAGCAAATTTAAAGTAAGCCTTTCGATCGTGTTTTATGATGAATTGAACACTATTATTGCAAAGGTTGCACACACCATCAAAGAGAATGATTGCTTTGTTGTTCATTTTATACCTCCTTTCCTCTTCATTCAGCGTATACGAAATATATACCCTAAAATAATTCTAATAAAATAAACAGATACCCGGTTCTGGTTATGCTATGTAACTACATAACAGTTCAAAGCTATGATGATCACGTGCCTGCTTAATAAGCATAAGGTTTTTTTACAAAAAACTGCAGGGCAGCTGGCCCCGCAGTCTTTGTTTTAGAAAAATAGTTGAAGCAGTTTTACCGTTTTATGAGCAGCATCAAGTACTTGGTTGCATGCGGCAGGTATGACAGTGATGAGAGCTAGAAGAAGAGCCATATTATCATTTGGCTGTTTTGGGTTGTGAGGGTGTTCCTTCATCGCAGACAATCCTCCCTTCGATTTTACATCGGCAGGTTCGTTGCTTGGATATAAATGTTGGTTGTTAGAAGGATATAGTTAGTATTTCCTCCTTGCGTACATTTATGCATTGTTGACAAATAGTCAACAAGAGCGTACCTTGTAATAGTTAGGGAGGTGCATTATGGAAAAACAACGACACACAAACAGAAAGCGAAAACGTCGAATTAGCAAATATATTCTGCTCATCCTCTTTGTTCTGCTAATTGGAGCAGGTTCCTTTTTCTTTCTAACTGCTAGGGATGTAAAGCAGACAATAGACAGTATCCAGAAAGATTCAGCAGTAATCGATGAAGGAGTGACCTCTGAAAAGATTAAGAATAAAGAAAGGATTAATATACTTTTGCTTGGTATTGATGAACGAGAGTTTGATTCTGGAAGATCCGATGCCATGCTGCTCATGTCATTGGACCCAAACACAGAATCGTTGGATTTGGTAAGTATTCCGCGTGATACTAGAACAGAAATTGTCGGACATCATACAATCGACAAGATTAATCACGCCTATGCTTTTGGTGGTGTAGACATGGCCGTGGAAACAGTAGAGGAATTGTTGAACACTGATATTGATTATTTCGTAGAGATCAATATGCAAGGTCTTGCTGATCTAGTTGATGCAGTGGACGGCGTCACCGTAAACAATGATTTAGATTGGTATGATGAAGGTTTTTACAAGAAAGACTATCATTACAAAAAAGGCCAAATCAACTTGAATGGTGATCAAGCATTAGGATATACAAGGATGCGTCACTTAGATCCAGATGGTGATTTCGGAAGAAACAGTAGACAGCGTCAGGTAATTGAAGCCATTCTTAATAAAGGTGCTAACATCAAATCTGTCAGTAAAATAGACGACTTGCTAGATGTATTGGGGAAAAATGTACAAACAAATATTAATCTCGCTTCTATGCGTCATCTGTTCACAGATTACCGTAATGTACGCAACTCTATTCAAGAGCATGAGATAAGGGGCCAAGGTACAAAGATTGATGGTATTTACTATTTGATAGTACCTGAGGATGAGATAGCCGCCGTTCATAAAAGTATAAGCAAATGAGAAGAAAATCCTAATCGGATCTTCTTCTCATTTGTTTTAGCTCTTCTTTATTTTGGACCAGCAATACAAACGCCAGAATTGCTATACCTAACCAGATTGTTGTAAGCCCGATCAACCTTAGACTTAAGCTGGCTGCCGATGCTCCAGCTAAGTAAAGGAAAATTGCCCCTCCTCTTAGATATGCATCCGTTGACAGCTTCTGAGAGCCTTTCTTTATTCTAAGCATGATTCCTTCTATCAATGCAGCAAGTGTACTTGTCAACACTGTTGAGGAAAGTCCGGCAATCTTTAAGTTCCTTCCTGCTATCGTTTGCATTCCCATCGCTGCACTCAGCACGAAGAGCACTACTGCTGATACTCGCCCACCTATTGAGGTAAATTGGATTACGATTGCCACTAGTATAAGCAGGATAATTTCCCAAAATAAAATTGTGTTCGTTTTTTTCACAAACACAGCAACTGCAACTCCAATAATAAAACCAATTAACGCCAAAGCGGCATTACTTAAAATAACCTCTCTGGCATCACCTACTCCTATTCCTAATAATACAATGTTTCCTGTCATGTTAGCGGTAAACACATGTGATAAACCGATATAACCAATTACATCAATCACTCCCGCTACTGCACATAGGAGCAAGATGGTCATGCGGTCTCTTTTTATCTGCATTTTATCCCCCTCTTTCCTATGTATTTCTACCTTAATTGTTGACAATTTGTCAACTACTTAGTACGGTTAAGGAGTGAATTTGAAAAGAGGAGCTGCGATATAATGAATGTTGAAAAAAATTCGATAGGAAACCTGCTGCGTGAGTTAATCCAACAAAATAAATTATCGATTCGTGAATTGAGCAGACGCACCGCCATCGACGCTGCCATCATATCTAAAATTATAAATGGCAAAAGGAAAGTAACCGTTAACCACCTTAAAAAGTTTAGTGAAGTTCTAAACGTATCACACGAAGAACTTATGCGTACTGCAGGATTTCTAGATCAAAATGCTTTACAACAAACAGAACAGCATTTGGAAGCGCTATGTAAACAGGCTGACCCTTCCTTTACAGCAGAAAGAGTACGGAAACAGCTAGCTGGTTATGAAGAAGTTGCCCTTACAGAAGGCGGCAAAAAAATCATTGAGGAAAAATTTAATGAAAAAATCCAGTCTGTTGGAAGTGTTGGTAAATTGGTGAGTGACCTGAAAACCATGTTTTCCAAACTTCAATCCGGATTAGCAACTAAGCATGAAATAATCATCTTTGGCGCTGCTTTGCTTTATTTTATCAACCCCATTGATGTACTGCCTGATTATATATTTCCGTTTGGATATCTAGACGATACACTAGCAGTGCAGGCTGCTTTGCTGAACAGCAATAAATGACGGCAGGAAATGATGCATGCGTTTTGGTAAGACAAGTCTGACCAGATCCAAGTTACCTCCGGTCAAATCCGCCTTCTGAATGCAGCTCCTGCCCCGTTATCCAATAGCCATCATCTCCTACGAGAAAACGAATTAATCTTGCCGCATCATCAGGCTCTCCAATTCTTCCCATTGGAAAGTTTGGCAGCAATGCTTTTCGTATATCATCTGTCATCCATGTGCTGTCTGTCGGTCCTGGATTAACTGCATTCACGTTGATACCAATGGAAGCCAATTCAGCTGCTAAAGATTGGCTGAATGCAGTGATGGCCCCTTTTGTAGCAATGTAGGCCAGTTCTCCCGGCATTGGTCCTTTGCTTTGTCCAGAAGTGAGATTTACGATACTTCCCCAACTCGCGGGTTTCTCCTGCTCAAACAACTTTGCAAAACCTGTACAAAGGAGGAAAACACTTCGCATATTTACTGCGTAATGCCGATCCAGCTGCCTCTCATCCAATTCATGATATGTACCGTCTTCCGAAAATGCCGCGCAGTTAACCAATACTGCCGGGACACCAAGCCGCTGTACTTCCTCCAGAATATATGCGGCTGCCCCAGATTCCTCTAAATCTACTTCGAGGCCTTCACATCTGACACCAAGCGCGCGTATTTCAACAGTAAAGTGATCCGGCCACGTTTCACCTGCTTGCCAGTATGTAAAAAAGATATCCATTCCTTGTTCAGCCAATCGGCGGCACACAGCAGTTCCAATGGAGCGCGGATACGAAACACCCGTTACAATCGCTAGCTTTCTCATTTATGAACCTCCCTTTTACCAACTATTAATATTATTCGTGTACAATGGGAGTAAATCCTTTGAAAGGAGTCTACTCTTGAAAAAACTCCTTATCTTTCCTTCAGTTAGTATCTTCGTCATACTTGCTGTCTTTGGATGGTTGCTTTACAAGGCATTCACTGACACGTCATTTTCCGGAAGTGACACCACTAT
This sequence comes from Terribacillus aidingensis, assembly GCF_900215625.1. GTDB lineage: Bacteria > Bacillota > Bacilli > Bacillales > Amphibacillaceae > Terribacillus > Terribacillus aidingensis. The sequence continues at coordinate 153,207 of NZ_OBEK01000001.1, read as the reverse complement.
GCTCTTTGTTATCCCATGCTTTATCATTACATGGAACTCGAAAAATACAGCGACCTTTTCACTTTACGGTGCATTCCTTTTTGTAACTGCGATATATACAGTTTTAGAGAGTTTCCAGACTAATCAGCCCAGCATTTACCTCCTCATCACCCTTCTTATCGGGACGCTTTTGCTTCCAATAGAGACGCTTATCAAGACAGCAAAAAAGCAGGAGTAGACCTTTAAACGACATGTTTAAGCCTAAAACTTTGCATACTGCCTTATAACTCGACATGTAACAACAGTGTTTCTCCTTCAACGTTCACAATCTTTGATCTCTCTTGTTTTTCGTAAAACACTTCCTGCAATCAAAAAACTTCTCCCCCATTTTTCACAGGGAAGAAGCTTGTCCTTACTTCACTAAGCTTTCAACTGCATCGTCTACAATTTGTTCGTTTGCAATTGGGCCAGTGTACAGCCAGCTTGTTTCTTTATCATACTTATAAACATTGCCTTCTTTAATAGCTGGTACATTCGCAAGCAATGGATCTTCAAGAATTTCAGAGCCGTCGCCTTCATCACTATTGATTAAGAAGAGGTGGTCAACATCCATCGTTGCTAGTTGTTCAAGAGAAACTGGATTCCAGTTTGCTTCTGCGTTTTTAGAGATTTCTTTCACGCCTTCTGGAGCTGTGATGCCCAAGTCACCATAAAGAACTGCACCGCTGGATAAATTCTCACTTACGATATAAAGCTTTCCGCCAACGAGCCAGACAGCAGCTGCGGATTCATCTCCGATGGCTTGCTGAATCTGTTCTTTTGCTTCAGCGGCTTTTGCATCATAGTCCTTCAGTACTTGCTCCGCTTTGTCTTCTTTGCCGTAGATTTCACCGACTGTTTGCAATTCTTTGCGCCAGTCGCCATTCTCTTCCGTACCCATCACGTACGTCGGAGCAATCTTGTTGTACTGCTCATATTTATCGCCTTCTACCATGGATGCTGAATCCATGATAATCAAATCCGGCTTATAACTAGCTACTGCTTCAAAAGGAAGCGTCGAATCAATTGTAGGTACATCCTTAAGGCTGTCCTGTAAGTATCCTTGCGGGTCACCATTATTTACAGACCATTGTGCTGCTGGTGTAATATCGAGTGCGACAAGGTTGTCTTCCAAATAAGAAGCAATCACATTTTTCGGGTTAGCCGGAATCTCCACTTCATTATCCATCGCATCGGTCATCGTGCGCGTTTCGTTACTCTCTGCATTATCAGAAGCATTATTTTCAGCTTTATCACTTGAATCGTTGCTGCCGCAACCTGTTATAATAAACACAACACTGGCGAAGACTGCCAGAAGTAAAGACATACTCTTTCTTTTGAACAAGGTACTCACCTCTTCGTTTATGATATAATCTTCAATAAATGATAACAATTATCATTATCAATTACAAGCATATTTCATATATCTGGCATACATAGAGTGAAGAAAGCGGGTTAACGATGCAAGTACGCAGACTTTTGGGCACAATCATCCTTATCGCAGGTACGCTACTGCTGATTTTCTCAATCGGACTATCCATCATTTTCGGTGTTTCCGACATTTCCCTCGGCACTGTCTGGAATAGTATTTTCCATTATGATGCAACAAATACATCTCATCAAATTATTCAGCGACTTCGGCTGCCGCGGACAGTAGCAGCAGTATTGATTGGTGCTATGCTGGCGGCGTCTGGAGCAATTATGCAAGGCATGACACGTAATCCGCTCGCCTCTCCTCAGATTATGGGGGTTACATCAGGGGCCACATTCATGATTGCGATTGCACTTGTGTTTCTGCCTGGCTTGTCCAATGTACACTTACTCTTTTTTGCGTTTGCTGGAGCGGGACTTGGTCTTGGGCTTGTTTTTGGTGTCGGTCTGCTGGCGCGAACAGGATTAACACCTGTGAAACTAGCCTTAGCAGGTACAGCCATCACTGCATTGCTCGGTTCGTTCTCCAATGCATTGGCTATCCATTTCGATGTGGCTCGGGATTTGAGTTTTTGGTATGCGGGCGGCGTAGCGAATGTACAATGGGATACCGTGAAGCTGTTATTCCCTGCGGCAGTTATTGGAATGATCCTAGCACTATTCATTAGCGGATCTGTTACCACACTCAGCCTGGGCGAAGATGTTGCGACTGGTCTTGGTCTTAAAACAAGCGCCGTGAAAATTGCGGGTGTGCTTGTTGTTCTTATTTTGACTGGGGCGGCTGTTTCAGTTGGCGGAACAATCGGTTTTATCGGCTTGGTTATTCCCCATATCACACGCTTTATCGTTGGACCGGATTATCGCTGGATCATTCCTTGTTCTGCTATCCTAGGCGGTATTTTACTGAACTTTGCAGACATTCTATCTCGTATGGTCAATCCGCCATTCGAGACACCTGTCGGCGCCCTTACAGCATTAATCGGTGTTCCATTTTTCATTTATTTAGCTCGCCGGGAGGGTAAGAACATATGATACATTCCGTGAAAAAGACAAGCATCGCAGCGATTAGTATCATCGCCGCTATCTTGATTATCTTCTTCATCAGTTTATATACAGGGACCATTCCGATTGGTCCTGCAGATGTCATCAAAACTTTACTCGGTACAGGAGACGGCTCTTATGATGTGATTCTTTTTGATTTTCGCCTCCCGCGAATGGTGATTGCACTTCTGATTGGTATCGGCATGGGTATTGCAGGTGCCATTCTTCAAGGTGTATCTCAAAACGGGCTAGCTGATCCAGGTATTCTCGGCATAAATGCAGGTGCCGGCTTTGCTGTCGTTCTTTATATTTTCTTCTTGCAGGACCAACTAGCAGGAAGCGGCAGTCTGCAAGTGTTCATTATGCCAATTTTCGCTTTTGCCGGAGCTTTTTTAGCAGCAGGCCTCGTCTATACGCTGGCTTGGAAGAAAGGCATAACACCTGTACGTCTCATTCTAGTCGGCATTGGTATTAATGCTGCATTTGGCGGATTAATTATTGTGTTCCAACTGATGATGGAACCAAAAGATTTCACGCAGGCCACTGTATGGCTTAACGGCAGCATCTGGCAAACGAGCTGGAACTATGTGCTCGCCCTTTTGCCATGGATTGTTTTGCTTGTGCCATTCGCTATATATAAAGCAAAAGCACTGAACGTATTAACACTTGGTGACCAGCTTGCAACAGGCGTTGGAGCTCCCGTACAAAAAGAGCGTACATTGCTGCTGCTGACAGCTGTCGGTTTGGCAGGAGCTTGTGTGTCTGTCGGAGGAGCCATTACGTTTCTTGGACTTGTGGCGCCGCATTTGGCACGACGTATAGTCGGTCCGAACCACAAGCATCAGCTTCCGATTTGCGCATTAATTGGCGCACTCATTATGCTAGCTGCTGATACGTTATCACGAACACTATTGGCACCATCAGAAATTCCGATTGGACTGGTAGTCTCAGCAATCGGCGCACCTTATTTTATTTACTTATTAATTAAAGACTGAACCTCTGCCTTCGCAGAGGTTCAGTCTTATTTCCCGCCAAGCTGTGTTGTTTGGTATAATATGTTATGTACAAGTTAACGACTCACTCAAGGGCGGTCTGACTCATTCCCCAAAAGGGGGTGAGGCGTATAGCGATAATCGAGCTCCTGCTGTCGATTGGCAAATTAATGTTTGCATTTGGCATGTTTCTGCTCGCATTGCTGACTTATTTAGACAATAAAAAATAGACCCCCTTGAGCCCTGAACAAGTCTAAGGTGGTCTATTTTCTCATGAAAATATTCTGAGTCAGCGCCATGATGGTCGCTTGTACACAACCAGGGTGCGCCAACACCCTGGTTTTTTTATGGTATTCATTATCTACGTTCAATATACCACTTCTCATGGCAGTTCTTCAAGCGGCACCTTTTGACTGCTGTTTACTTTCTTATATAAAAACCTATCCATCATTCTTCATGCCTTGATAAATGCTCTTCTCTGGATAATAGAAGCCGTAAATCTGCACTTCTATTAACATGCTTGTCATTTATTCGTTAAGCGAGTCACAAATCTTGTAAGAATCAAAGTCTTAAAATTTCCTTTTATGATATATAAAATATTACATGTAGGATTTAACTTAAATTACTAAATGACGTCACAACTAGATTTTTTTATACAAACTGTACTACGTCTAAAGAGTAATAAGTAACCTCTCTGCTATTAATTCTGAACAAGATATCTTTATTTTTCAAGCAATTTCTTCACGTATGAAACTTAGAAGGGTAGTGTAACTATGCAAAAAGGATTAAAAAATGCCACAGTAATAGGAGCTGGTATTGGAGGTTTATCTGCTGCTATTGCATTAAGAAAAACAGGCTTAGACGTAACCGTATATGAAAGAAATACGAAAGACCACGCAGGTGGAACTGGCATTACACAGCCTCAAAATGTATTTAGCGTCCTGAAGGATTTAGACATATATGAGGAATGCCTGAAAAGCGGAGTCCAATTAGATTATATGGAGATGCTGGACAAAGAAGGCAATCTGCTTTTTGAAGCCAACGAAAAGTTTATAGATAAAGAAGGACCTGGAAGGAATGCTATTTGGCGCTCCACGCTAAAGGATGTTCTTCTTTCGAAAGCATTGTCACTTGGCGTTAACGCAGAATGGGAGAAAAACCTTATTAATTATAAGGAAAATGAACACAATGTCTCTCTCTCCTTCCATGATGAAACGCAAATCACAACAGATCTGTTAGTAAGTTTTGATGGAATACGATCTAACGTGAGAGATATTATGTTAGGTAGAACCGTTTCCCCTCAATACCTAGGAATGGGAGCATGGAGAATTCCAATCACTTTTGAGAAAAATGCGTTGTCTAAAAAAGGTTTTATCATGAAAGACGGAACGACAAAGCTAGGTGTTTTCCCTCTGACCGATACGGATGGATATGCATTTATTCTGACGCCTGTTCCTGCAGACTATTGGGATGAGGAAGAGAAACGTTATGACACTGTTCGTAACATGCTCGAACCTTTTCACGGAAAAGGAGATTTTATAAAAACATGTTTTACAAGAGATACTCCGATTATTTTCAGTCCCATTGAAGAAGTAGTATTAAAGGAGAAATGGTACACTAACCGTGTCGTAATTGGAGGCGATGCAGCTCATGCCAGTGCTCCAACGCTCGCTCAAGGAGCCGCGATGGCTTTAGAAGACGCAAGTGTATTAGGACAAGAAATCTCTAAAGTTTCTTCTTTAGCACAAGCTTTACATGCTTATTACACAAGACGATTTCCAAGAGCCAATGCGATCCAATCCTTTTCTTCAGAAGTTATTCGGAACGAATTAGCTGGTAATTTTAATCAAGCAGAAATTATAGCTAAGAGTAACTCGATTCTCCAGCAAGCATACTAATATTGCTTAAAGATTAGTATGCTTGCCCCATATTAGATTGCTTTGCATCTCTTAGTCTAAATAAAGTTCGGTATCGCATGTAATATAGATGGATTTGTAAAGCGGATAGAATATCCTATCCGCTTTCTTTGAGTTCTCTTATAAAAAGCAACTTCGCATTGCGCTTTAGGAGTGTACAAAAACTCTTCCTGCTGCAATATCCTCTAAACTATCCACAATCGTTTGTTCACAGGCATCGTCAAGCGGGATATCCACATGTGCATAACCTATTAACTCTTCCTGTTCACCTATCCTAACAGCGTACTTCGCATGGCGAAGCATCTCGATGTCATTCGCATCATTGCCAAAAGCGATATATTCCCCTTCACTGATCCCAGCTTGTTGGATAGCTGTCCATTTATCGATACCTGGCGGGCTGATATCTACAATATCCTCTCCGTGGTGGCGATGCACCCGCAACCCTAGTGCTTCTGCTTCTGCAGCCACTTTTCCTTGATCAGCAGATTGGAGAATGAGTATTTTTACTACCTCATTTAATTTTTCCAGCTGCACTTGTTCTGCCAGATTATCCGGGTCCAAATTTGCCTTTATCGGATGCATTGGATCGCCTGTATACGCATAATTCCAGTCTCCATCAATCAGATAAGCCGCATTATACATTTTTATTATTTGTTTCATAGCAGCTACTTGTTCGGATGAAAATGCCCGCAAGAAAGCAATCTTTCCATTACGGGAAATAAGTGATCCGTTGCCGCCTATCAAGGTAGCCGAATGAAAGTGCTGATCGATAACTGGGAGTAAATCACGTATCGGCCGAGCTGAGGCAAATATTACTTGATGGCCATTTTGCTCCAGTTCTTTAAGCGTATCCATTATTTTTTTCGTCACCGGTTTGCCTTTAAAACAAATTGTACCGTCTAAATCAAAGATAAAATTCATGTTTGTTCCTCCAGCATTAGTGCCATATGAATTTCAGTAATATATGTATCTTCTATTTTCATTGCATTTTTTTCAATTGCAAATTGCTTAAAACCAGCTTGTTCATAAACATGCTTCGCCACATGATTGGTCGCTGCAACCACTAAATTTACTTTCTCTATTCCTTCTCGCTTGCGGGCTGCTTGAACCATATGTCTTATCAGCATTTTTCCATACCCATTCCCTTTGACTTCCGGGGCCAAGTATACGGCAACTAACTCCGCTCGGTGCTGCAGCTTCGTTAATAGCTCATATCGTAATGTTGCATTTCCTGCAAGCTTTCCATCATTAAATATTCCATAGGTTTCTGCAGTTGCACTCGTTAAATTTGCTTTCACTTGCTCAATTGGCCGGTTTGCCGCTTCCTCATACGTCGTACTAAAAGCATCCGGATGATGTTGCAAAGCTTGTAACCTTAGTTCCCAATATGCTTCTGCATCTGCGGCTGTTAATCTTCTAATCTCCATAGGTCTCTCCCCTTCTTTTCAGTCATCTAGAAAATCTGTATCCCAGTGTGCTCAAAAGTAATACTTGGTCTACTAAAATCAAAAACATGTCATTTACTAGTAATCTTCCATTAATTCTAAACGAATTCAGCCACTTTTTGGATATTGATTTCTATGATTTCAGAAACTAAAAAAGAGAATGCTCCTGATTGAGGCATTCTCTTCCCATTGAAAATTATTATTTTGTATTTGCAAACAGCTGGATGAAGCTTTCCATAGCTGGCTGAATCTCTGACTGTATCGATTCCATTACAACCGATAAATGCATGGTATCTTCTGTTGCTAACACATTTTTCAAGCGATTTACTGCTGCAATCGAGACTTCTGTATTCACGTTAATCTTGCAAATTCCAGATTCAATTGTTTTCTGAATGGTATCATGCGGTGTACCCGATCCACCGTGCAGTACTAGCGGAATATCCACACGCTGGCGAATTGTTTCTAACAATTCCAAGTCGATATTCGGTTCTCCTTGGTACATACCATGCACAGTACCAATAGCCGCAGCCAAGAAATCGACACCTGTTTCTTCTACAAATTGCGCTGCCAAATCAGGGTCGGTTAGTGATCCTGTTCCTTCTTCTTCATCAGAAAAGGCTCCTTTTGCCATCGAGCCAATCTCTGCCTCAACTGATATACCTGCTAAATGAGCTATTTCCGCGATTTCTTTTGTATATCGGATATTTGTATCTAAATCATGTTTTGAACCATCATACATTACAGAATTAAATCCAGCTCGGATTGCCCGGATGATTGTTTCTTTTTCATAAGCATGATCTAGATGTAAACTTACTGGAATCGAAGCTTTACGCGCTAGACTTTTCACCATTTCCGCAAATCCATCTATATCTACTGTCGGCAAATACCGTTCTCCCAGTGCAATAATAACTGGCCTGCGCTTCGCTTCCGCTGCTGCAATGGCAGCTTGAACAGTTTCTAAGCTGTACACATTGAATGCTGCGACAGCATAGCCGTTTTTCTGTGCATCCTGCAGCATAACTTTTGTATTTATTAACACATTTCCACTTCCTCTCTATTGCTTTACATAAATAGATCCAATAGTAAAATACATGCTAAACCAACAACCGAGATAATTGTAACGCTTACAGACCATGTTTTAATTGTCTTCCCAATAGACAAATTAAAGTACTCTTTATAAATCCAGAAACCAGCATCGTTAACATGGGAGAATGTAATGCTTCCCGCACCTGCTGCCAGCGCCATTAATTCCGGACTTACGCCAGCACCAGCTAAAGGAGCTGCAATCCCTGCCGCTGTCAATCCAGCTACTGTTGCTGAACCTAGGGATACGCGCAGAACTGCTGCAATCAACCACGTCAGAATAATTGGTGAAAGAGGTGACCCTTCCATAAAGCCGGCAATATACTGGTCCACTTTACTATCTATTAAAATCTGCTTGAAAGCTCCGCCGCCTCCAATAATCAGCAGAATCATCGCAATAGAGGCAATTGATTCTGTTATTGTGTTCATAACATCGTCAATAGAGCGCCCATTGTTCAATCCAAAGGTAAACACACCTAGGATTACAGCAATTAATAATGCGATTGATGGGTCTCCGATAAATCCAACATATTCAAGTAAGCTGGAATCCGGATAGAAGATTTCCATAAATGCATAGATAAACATTAAGATAACCGGTATTAGGGCTGTAAAAATACTAATTCCAAAACCTGGCATTTCTTCGTCTGTTAATCGTTTCGAGTTAAATAGTTTCTTTGGAATTTCGCTATGCAAGCTTTCCATTTTAAACATACGTGTATACAATACACCGCCGACAAGTATGGAAGGAATCGCAATAATAAGACCTAGCAAAAGCATAATTCCAATATTTGCATCAAAGATAACTGCAATCGCTGTTGGACCAGGATGCGGAGGCACAAATCCATGCACAGTGATTAATGCAGCTGCAACAGGCATTCCAATATATAAGACCGGTAAATTTGCACCAATTGCCACTGTGAAAACGAGTGGAATGATTACAATGAATCCGGTTTCATAAAACATAGCAATTCCTACAATAAATGCAGTAATAACCAGTGCCATTTGTACTTTATTTTGACCAAAGCGCGCGATTAATGTATCCGCTATTCGCTGGGCACCGCCTGAATCTGCCATTAGTTTCCCTAACATAGTCCCAAAACCTAATACCAATGCTAAGTCTCCAAGTGTGGAACCGATACCATTTTTTACTGATTCAAGGGCCTCAATAGGATGCATACCTTCCATAATCCCTACAAGCAGCGCAACGACTACCAAAGATATGAAAGCATTTAACCGAAAGACTGTAATAAGTAAAAGGAGCAGTGCCACTCCAATACAAATATATACAATAGGCATGTTTTAACTCCTTATTCTAGACAGCACATCCATACAAGAAGGATGCACTGCCCTGCTGTAGTTTAGTTATCCAGTTCTTCTGCTACTTCTCTAAGTGTACTAACTTCGCCCACATTCCCAGGGAAGATGACATACGCAATCCCAGGAAACTTACTTTCCTCTCCAGTTACCCATACTGGAATTCCGGGCTTAATTTGACCAGCTACGGTAGCTCGTTTAACGGCTAACCCGTTCACCCCAATATCACTGGAAGTAATACCGCCCTTTGCAACAATAAACTTAGGACGATTTTTTAGTGAGGTGACAATATTCGTAACAGCTTGCGATATTTTCACAGATAATTTCAGTTCTTCTTCCTTTTTATCTGGTCCAAGATCCAAGCGCTCTCTTCGTGTATAAACAGCAACTGTTTTCCCCTGCTGGATCAGCTGTTCTGTTTCTTTCCGTACACGATCAAATTCCTTCTTAAATGCTTCTTCTTCTAAAACTAAATGTGTATCAAACTCAATAAAGTGAAGCGAACCCAGTGTTTTTAGCTGTTCAAGCTGGTCGGTGCTTTTCTTTACATGTGAACCAACCAAAATAAGACCGCCATTATCTTCACTTTTCGTGATCAACTCTTTTTTCGTTAAAAGGGCACGATCTGAAACACCGCCGATTACCTTTGTAAGTGAAGCAGCGGTACGGAACATAAACTTTTTCCCGGCATTCATAGCACGTATCAGCGCAGTTACAGCTACTTGCACATCAATGTAATCTGCTGCATTGATTACAATCTTATTAAAACTGTGTACCTGCATCAGCTGGTCTGTGAGCGCATTTATATCCATTGCTCGGATCGTATCCAGTGATAGATACGTTACATTTTCTTCCTGATACTTACCTGCTGTCTTCTCTTCCACCCATTTGCCAAGGTGAGAATGTGTAAAGCCAAACGTCCGATCTTTCGCAAATTCAGTTAATCCTGCCGGAACTAATTTATCTTCATTTTTTACATAGTGAATATTATCAATGGTGTAGCGTCCGCCCTCCTTGAAGAAAGGAAAAACCACTTCGCCATCAAATATGTCACCGCTTTCTTTTTCAATCGTATGTTTAAGCACTTCTGTTTCCAGCGGATAGTGACCTCGGAGCGTAGAGTCCCCACGGCTCACGATTACAAATTCTTTCTCTTCCTCTTTGGCAACTTCAGAAATTGTGGATGCAATTTCTTCATGTACTTGTTCTGTTTCTTTGGCAGTAAAGGCCCTTGAGTTGGTCAGAATAAAGAACATACTAGTTGCTTCTTGAAACCCAGAACGGATACTTTCTTTTGTCCAATCAGTATAAACAGAAATATTATGAATGGTTTGTACACCTGTAGGATCATCATCCAGTACAATAATCTTCTTATTAAATGACTGCAGCGCCTCTTCAAGCTGCTGTGTAACCTTTGATTCGTCCATAGCTCCGAAATGGTCTAACTCATTTATGTGTCGTTCTGTTTGTTCTGACAGCATATTACTTCCTCCCAACTTCTACATGAGCAAGTTTTTCGTAATACTGTACAATACCGCCGTGGTCATCCGTTGCTTTTCCGTCTGCTTTTAATGCATGGAAGATCTCAAGCAGCTGACTTGTTAAAGGAAGCGGAACTCCAATACTATGTGCTGTATCCATTACATTGGTAATATCTTTTAAATTAATATCGATTCGGCCGCCAGGTTTAAAATTACGATCTAAAATCATTGGTACCTTGGCATCTAGCACTGTACTTCCAGCAAGACCGCCTCTTATTGCTTGATACATTTTCTCTATATCAATATCTGCTTTGGCTGCCAAAACAAGTGCTTCTGACATAGCTGCAATATTCAAGTTCACGATTATTTGGTTAGCAAGTTTTGCCGTTGCACCACTGCCACTATCGCCCACTAAAACGGTTTCAGATCCGAGAATGTCAAAGATATGCTTGGTTGCTGCAAACTCAGATTCTCCTCCTCCTACCATAATAGACAACGTTCCATCTATTGCTTTTGGTTCTCCGCCACTCACTGGCGCATCCATCATGTGTATATCCTTTTTCCTTAATTCATTTGCTATGTCTACGCTATCCACAGGAGAAAGAGAGCTCATATCAATAACAATAGTGCCGGGCTTAGCAAACGCGGCTACCCCATCTGTCCCAAACAGAACCTCTTTAACATGCTTGGCACTAGGAAGCATCGTAATAATGACTTCATTATTTTCTGCTGCTTCTTGAATGGAAAAAGCTGACTTTGCTCCTGCCTCTTTTACCTGTTCAACTGCAGCTTTATTAATATCAAAAGCGGTTACATTTTGTCCTGCTCTAATTAAATTCAACGCCATCGGTTTCCCCATAATTCCAAGTCCGATAAAACCTATGCTGGATTTCATACTATTCTTGTTCTCCCTTCAGGAAATAATGAATACGTTTTCAATGACTATTAAATCATAAACGTTTTATCTTGTATACAATTTAATGAGATTTTGTATACAAAATCTTAAATAATGAATTAATAATAGGTGTATTTGTCTTTTTGGTAAGATTTGATATGATGATGATATTAAACCCAGCTTTATTAAAGGGGACGAGAAGGTTAAGGTGGAGCAAGGATGAAAACGGACAAAAAAAAAGCCGTACAACAATCGTATGAGATGGTCCGAGACAAAATCTTAAACGGCCAGTTACAAAGCGGAGAAAAAGTGACGGAAGAAAAATTAGCCGCTGATCTCGGTTTTAGCAGGACACCAATTCGTGATGCCATTAAACGATTAGAATACGAAGGACTAATTATTGATAAAAAGGTCGTGAAACCGTCAGATAAAGATTTACGAAATATCTTTCAGGTTCGCATGCTTCTGGAAGGATATAGCGCGCACTATGCTGCAACATATTCATCACCTGACCAATTAGCCATATTAGCCGAATGTGTGGCAATCGGAAAAAACGGGTCTTACGAAGAGATAATGGAAGCAAATGAAAGGTTTCATCAAATCATTGTCCAAACTAGCGGTAATGACCGACTAATTGATACGATTAACCGCATGCAGAGTATCATTTATCTATTCCGCAAGACAGTTGTATTTTACAGCCGTCCGTTCCTAATTGAGGAACACGAAGAGATTTACAATGCAATAAGAGACCGACGACCAGAACGCGCAGAAGAACTGATGAAACAGCATCTGGAAAAAGATCTCGACTTCTGTTTGCATCTCCTAAATAGTCAAAAATAAAACAAGAATTGCAAAACCCCCAAATAAGGGAAACTTATTTGGGGGTTTTGTGTTTTCTGTCTATGGTTATCTATTTGCTAAAACTAGCAATACACGCACGGCAATTATCGTTATATTCCGCATTGTTTCTTTCTGCGAGCAGAGATTCTGACAACCTCTGCTAATCAAACATAGTTTTTTTTATTCCGTTACTACCCGAAATGCATAGGTGACGTTCCCCTGCTCCCACTGCGCAGCTACACGGTATACATAAGTGCCTTCGCTATCAGGAAGCTGGAAATACGAATTATCCTTCATAAGCTGCTTCTCCCATCTTCCATCCTCATCTCTTCTTTCTATCTCTATCTTCTCTGGCGAATTATTAAATACTAACTCCGCTTCCAAATCAGACACCGCATGTATTTCATAACTTTGATCAAGGTTTGAAGCTGGATCTTCGGTGTCTGTACAAACGCTTTGCTCATTTTCACTCCAGCAGTATGCCCCCTTTTTGGCAGCAATTTCTTCTTTGTTAGCTTTAACTTCCAGATGAGGCGATGATAGGTTGCTATGCTTTTCATTTTGTTGGAAAAACAAAACGAATACAGTACCCAGAACCACTAAACAGCTTCCTATTACGGCGATTACTTTTCCAATTTTCATCGTTTCCCTCCAGTTATATTGGCAGAAAGAAGCAGTCAGTGATGAGAGATTCATAGATGCTGTACAGAAAGATTACACTACGGCGTGTCTTTATTCGCTTAACCTATGTAATAGCCTTCCAACAATCGGCCGCCATAAGGACGCAGGCAAATCTCAGCCAATTTCGCGATAGCTTGTTTGTCATGTCTCTGATAAAATGCTTCTAAGCTTTGTTCAAACTGATTCGCTAGCGCAGCATCCATTTTCCTTAGCTCTCGGAACATCCATTTTCCAGAACCAAGCCAATGTTTGTTTGTGCGCAACGTGAAAACGGCTAGATCATGGATAATACTATTAGCTAAAAAATATGCTTCTCCGCCTGTTTCTTTATCCAGAAAGTCATCAAGCAGATTAGAAATCATGTATCGATTATGATTGATTAGACGTTCATTCCAGGCCATCGGTCCTTACGCAAGTACTTCTTTCGCTTCTTCCTTCATCTTTACCACCAGAGCTTCAGCGTCTTTCAGCACAATCCCTTCGCTGGCCATCCTTGGCAAGGAAGGTATCGCCCGTGCAGCATCATTGTGAAAGAATTTATGGTATGCATCCCCTGTATACACAAATACCTCGACAGGCCAGTCTTCATAAAATAAGGATTCTCGATAGGCACTGTCTTTTCCTGTGTAAAGAATAATAATATCCAGATCAGAAGTTGCTGTGGCTTCTCCTCTTGCACAACTTCCAGCAAGCATAGCACCATTACATTCTGGGTGATTCATTTCAATGTATCTTTTAGCAGTCTCCAGTGAGTCCCTCAAAAAAATTCCTCTTTTCCATTTGACGTTAATATCCAGTATCTGTATAATGAGCATACAACAAAACAAATGCATTGATAAGGACAAGATGCAAAACGCCACTATCTTACAGAGAGCGAAGGAATTGCTGGGATCTTCGCAGATAAGCACATGCATTACCACCTTGGAGCTGTTACGGGGAAATCACAGTATCCGTAATCGGGAAGACCGTTATCGAAACTTGGAGCATCAGTATTTACTGATGGAATTAGGGTGGAACCACGACCGCAATCGTCCCTTTAGGGGAATGAGTGCGGTCTTTTTGTTTACAAATTTATAGATAAAAGCAATGCGAAGGACATGATCTTAGATCATCCCTTTCCTGACAGAAAGCAGGGTCACCGGCTGAGAGCCCTGCAGGAAAGCGATCTAGATTACCACCTTCAAGCTATGATGGGGAAATGATAGTATCCGTCATCGGTAGAACCGTTATCTCTTGTATGAGCGCCAGTAATGGCGGAATTCAGGGTGGAACCACGGCCGCAATCGTCCCTATTTTGGGAGGATTGTGGTCTTTTTTTATTTCAAAGGAGGATATACACATGAACAAACAAGCAGAAGCAGAAAAACGGAATCACCGTAAACTTGGACAGCAGCTCGAACTCTTTATGAGCATGGAGGAAGCACCAGGTATGCCTTTCTTCCTGCCAAAAGGAATGGTGCTGCGCAATAAATTGGAGGAGCTGTGGAAGGAAAAGCACGCACAAGCAGGTTACGATGAGATAAAGACACCTATCATGATGAAGCAGCAGTTGTGGGAACAGTCTGGGCATTGGGATCATTATCATGAAAACATGTATTTCTCAGAAGTAGATGATCAGCGCTATGCCATTAAACCGATGAGCTGCCCAGGTGCCGTACTCATCTACAACAGCAAACTCCGCAGCTATCGGGATCTGCCGCTGCGTTATGCAGAATTGGGGCTCGTTCATCGCCATGAACTATCCGGCTCACTTAATGGACTGCTCCGTGTCCGGTCATTTACACAAGATGACGCACACCTATTTGTTCGCGAAGACCAAATCGAACAAGAAATCGAACAAGTGCTGCAGCTGATTGATGACTTTTACAGCTTATTCGGCTTTTCTTATGAAGTAGAGCTATCTACTCGGCCAGAAGACTATATGGGCGAACCTGCTATTTGGGATCAAGCAGAAGCATCCCTTGAAAACGTGTTAAAGCGACAAGGTGTTGCGTATAAAGTCAATGCAGGCGATGGTGCTTTTTACGGACCTAAAATCGATTTTCACATACTCGACAGCCTCGACCGCAGCTGGCAGTGCGGCACTGTCCAGCTGGATTTCCAAATGCCAGAGAAATTTGACTGCAGCTATGTGGATCAAGAAAATAGCCGAAAGCAGCCAATTATGATTCATCGTGCTATTTATGGCTCAATTGAACGTTTCATGGCTATCCTGATTGAGCATTATGCAGGTGACTTCCCGTTCTGGTTAGCACCAGTTCAAGCAAGCATCCTGCCAATTAGTGACGCACATAAAGATTATGCAACATCTGTTTGTGAAGAGCTCCAAAAAGCTGGCTACCGCGTTTCCGTTGATAATCGCGCCGAGAAGATTGGCTTGAAAATTCGAGAAGGTTCCCAGCATAAAGTTCCTTATTTGCTTATCGTTGGTGATAATGAAATGCAAAACCAGACAGTCGCTGTTCGCAAGCGTCCCGAAGGAAATCTTGGAGAAATGTCATTGGCGGAGGTTAGGAAGCAGTTTGAATTGTAATACAAAAAGCGGATGCTCCAAGAGAGTATCCGCTTAAAAAATATCAATTAATTCTTTTGTGTAATCATGTCTGTTACTATCATATATCTCTTCTTTTCTAAACACATCGAGTAATTCTCCGTCTTTCATTACAGCAATGCGCTGACACAGCTGATAGACAGCGGCCAAGTCATGCGAAATGAATAGATAAGACATCCCTAGTGTTTGCTGCAGGGATCCGAGAAGCTCTAGGATTGCTCCTTGTGAAAGAACATCCAGGCTTGCTGTTGGTTCATCCAAAACAATTAGCTTTGGTTCGATGCTGATTGCACGTGCAATTGTTACACGCTGCTTTTGTCCGCCGCTCAGTTCGTGTGGATAGCGGTCTGCTAATCCTTTTGGCAGCTCTACCGTTTCAAGCAGCTGCTGGACAAAGTCTTGTTTCGATGTGAAGTGAAAGTGCTTCAACTGCAGATCATCTTTGAACTGCAAATAAGGATCGAGCAGTGAATCTCTGATTTTCAGCTTCGGATTTAAGGAAGCAGTCGGGTTTTGGAAGACTGTCTGTACATTTCTCCGGTAGTTTCGCAGCTGCTTTCGATTGGCATGCGCGATAGGTTCCTCATTATATACAATCGAACCAGCATCCATCTTTTCAACACCCAATAAACAGTGTGCCAATGTACTTTTCCCACAGCCGCTCTCGCCTACTAATCCGAGACTTTCGCCCTTTTGGATAGATAAAGAAACATCATTTACTGCAAGTTTCCCAGGGTTATAGCTTTTCTTCAGATTATGAATCTCAATCACCGTCATGATTTGCTAACCTCCATGACGCGCATTGGAAGCGTTGGTGCAGCCTGTATCAGTTGTTTTGTGTAAGCATGCTCTGGCTGATGGACGAGCTTTTGTTTGGTTCCTGACTCAATAATCTTGCCATCTTTCATTACTGCAATTTTATCGGAGTAGCGAACAACGTGACGCCAATCGTGTGTAATGAAAAGAATCGCACAGCCTGTCTTTTGCTGCAGCTCTTGCAGCAACGATAAAATACGGTGAGCTGATACACTATCAAGAGCCGTGGTTGCTTCATCTGCAATTAAGATATCGGGCTCCAAAAGAAGCGCTAGCGCAATAGATGCCCGCTGCAATTGTCCGCCGCTCAGCTGGAATGAATAACGCTTCGCAAAACTAGCATCCAAACCGACAGATTCAAGCGCTTCCCGAATCATTTCCTTACGCTGCGCCTTCTGTACACTGTGCGTTTGCAAGTATTCTTCCATATGCTGCTGAATTGTCAAAAATGGTGTAAACGAGCCATGATAATCTTGGAAAATATAACTGATTGCCTTTCCGCGCAGCTGATTCATCTTTTCTTTTGGGTGCTCCAAAACGTTGTCACCTTCATACATGACACGTCCGGAGGCTTTCAAATTAGGACCAAGCAGCTGACCGACTGCTTGTGAGAGCATCGTTTTTCCGCTGCCGCTCTGCCCTACGAGGGCAAACCATTCTCCTTTATCGATTGTCAGACTGACTTTATCAACAATTATCTTCTCTCCGTGTGATACCGTTAAATCTTCTATCGCTAGAATCATGGCTGCACCTCCTTTTTCACATCAAATTTGTCTCGCAGATAGTCGCCCAGTACGTTCGCCACTAATACGACCGCAACAATTGCCAGACCAGGATAGACCATCATTTCTGGATTCGCTTGGAAATATGGTCTGGATTCATTCAGCATCGCACCCCATTCCGGTGTTGGCGGCTGAGCGCCAAGGCCGATATAAGAAAGTGAAGAGATAAGCAGGATGATTTTTCCGAAATCCAAGCTTGCAAGCACTAATACATTCCCAATAATATGCGGCAGCAGATGCTTGCGCATAATAGTAAATGTAGATAGGCCATTAATTCTGGCAATTGTAACGTAATCTTTCCGCACTTCCGTCAGCACTGTACTGCGCACCATCCGGGCATAGTTGACCCATTTAACAAGTACGATCGCAAATAATAGATTGCCAATACCCGGTCCTAGCAGTCCGCTTAAGACAATGGCAATGACTGTATCTGGGAAAGCAAGAAATCCATCGGCAATTCGCATAAATAACCGATCAATCCAGCCGCCGCGCAGTCCTGCTATTAAACCAAATGGAACACCGATGATGACAGCCGCTGCTAAAGCAATCAGGCTGTAGCCAACTGTTAAACGGAAACCGAGCAGCAGCCTCGTCAGCACATCTCGACCTAGATGGTCTGTACCGAGCGGGTGTGCCTGTGTTGGCGAAGCAAGCCGATTTCCTACATCTGTCATGTTGGCATCATGCTTCAAATAAAGAAATGTATACGCAACAGCTGCTAGTACGATGAGCAGGATGATACTAATCAGCCATACCTTGGCCTTTTTTATTCTTTTTTGGGAAAGAGCCAATACACTCATCTAGCTTAGCTTCCTTTCTTTAATCGAAGTTCTGGATTTACGTACCGATAAGACAAATCTACTAATGTATTCACGACAAAAACAATTGCTGCCATCAGGACAATATATCCTTGGATAAGCGGATAATCACGCTGACGGATGGAGTCTACAACCAGTTTCCCTACACCCGGATAAGCAAATAGCACCTCTACTACGACTACACCGCCGATCAAGCTGCCAAGACTGACTCCAAACACTGTAATGACCGGCGGCAGGCTGTAGCGAAAAGCATGCGAAAAGAAAATACGCTTTTCGGCAATTCCGCGTGCTCTTGCCGCCCGCACAAACTCTTGTCCGAGTGAATCTAAAAGACTGGAACGAAGCAGCCGCACATACACACCTGCAATCGCGAGTCCTAATGTCACTGCGGGCAGGACAAGTGACAGCAAACTGTCACGCCCCATCGTTGGGAACCAGTTCAGCCGTACAGCAAACATATCAATGAAAATAAGTCCGAGCCAAAAACTTGGGACAGCTGCGCCAATAATAGAAAAATAGCGGCTGATATGATCAATCCAGCTTCCTTTATAAAGCGCCGATAAAGATCCCAACGGAATAGCAACGATGAGCATGACAATCAAAGAACCAATTGTCAGCTCCATTGTAGCTGGAAGACCCGTCATCAGCATTTCTGACACCGGCTGATTTGTAATATAAGAATTGCCAAAATCAAGTCGGATGAAATCCAGCAGCCATTTGCCGTACTGTACGATTAACGGATCATGAAAGCCCATATCCTCACGCAGTGCCTCCACTTGTTCCTGGCTGACATTCAGTTCATCTACATTCAGTATGGTGAGCGCCGGATCGCCAGGCGCAAGACGCAGGAAAAGGAAACTGCAGAAGGTGACGAACAAAACGAACAGCACAACCTCTACCAATCGTTTCCCAATAATACGAAACATTACTTCACATCCAATTTATTTGTAATCATGTAGTACTCACTTCGCGTTGTAACCCAGTTTTTCACTTTCGTTTCATCGTAAGCTACCAGTGTATCTGGATAAATAACAAAGGAGTTAATTTGATGTTCATCCACATAATCCGCTGCAGCTTCTGCCAGTTCGGCACGCTTATCCGCATCAACAGTTACATTCAATTCATCAATAATCTTCGTTAATTCCGGTTCATCTGCTCCGCTGAAATTCAGAGCGCCATCCGGATGATACGTTGCATTCAAGTAATAACCAGCGTCACCGCGCGGGGCTGTCAAGTTGCTATACGTGGCCAAATCCCAATCGCGATTTGCTGCCATGTACTCTTCTGGAATCTCAATTTGACGAAGCTCTACATCAATACCAACCTTCTTCGCATCTGATTGGAAGATCTGTGCAATCAATGGAAGATCCGCCCTAGCGGAGTAAGTCAGCATGGTCAACGTTAGTGGTTTGCCGTCTTTCTGCATCTTACCGTCTTCTAAGGAATAGCCCGCCTTTTCCAGATATTCTTTCGCTAGATCAGAACCTGTTTGATGCTCACTGTAGCTAGGTGCGAACGGCAATGAATCCGGGAACGGCCCTTTTGCCGGCTGTGCATATCCTAGTAAGACTGAATCAGCAATCTTATCACGATCGATTAATGCATCTACTGCTTTACGGACATTCACATCCTGCAAAGCCTCACGCTGCATATTCATCGTCATCTGGTGCACACGGAATGTTTCTGTTGATTCTACTTTTACGCCATCCCTTGCTTCCAGGCTTTCAATACTTTCTACTTCCGGACGGAATACAACATCCGCATCGCCAGACTCTAATGCTAATGACCGCGCGTTTGCATCTTCATTAAAGGAGAACGTTACCGAATCAAGTTTTGCTTTTTCATCCCAATAATCTTCATTCCGAACTAGTTCGAGCTTGCTTCCCGGCGTAAATGATTCCAATTTGAAAGGGCCTGTCCCAATTGGATTATTTACAAAGTCTCCTGCTTCTACATCTATAATGGAAACATTCGGGTTAACCAACTCCGAAATGAATTCCGGAAATGCCTGTGTATTCGTAACTTGTAATGTCATATCATCTGTTGCTTCAATGGAATCAATCTTTAATGCATTCTGAATCGCTACATTATCTTTCAAAGAACGTTCCAATGATGCTTTAACTGCTTCTGCATTCATCGGCTCGCCATTCTGGAAGTTAACACCTTCCCGAAGTTTAATCGTCCACTCTCTGCCTTCATTTTTCCCTTCCCAGCTTTCAGCCAGCCAAGGTTCAATCGTAAGTGTTTCTTCGTTCAACTGTACTAGTGTTTCTGTCAAACCTGCTCGCAAAGGTACATAGCTGGAGTCCACGTTTGGATCCAAGGAGTTCGTCGCAAAATTATAAACAAAAGTTAAATGCTTGCCGTCTTTCTCTGAACCGGCGTTATCTGTACATGCTGCCAGCAGCAGAACTAGTCCAATCAAACCGATCGCTTGTTTCCAAAGTTTCCTCATGCCTTTTCTCCCCCAATATATATGTATACGTTATTTCCGTAATTATTACGCTTTGTATCATATCGTAACGATTACGTTTTGTAAAGATAAATTTCCATAATGATGCAGTAACACAAAAAAACGGATCAGCCTGGGCTGATCCGTTAGAACGATTGTTTTATTAGTACTATAAAGAGAACACAATCTTACTATCTATAAGGTTTTTTAAAAAAGTACTGCACACACTTCTTCATTAAAGTGAGTTTTTAATAACCTTATTGTAATGCACAACTGAAAGAATCCCAAAGATAGAATAAAGAACTGTATAAATCACCATAACGATAATCATCGGCGTTAACATGCTGGTACCAAATAAGAACCAACCAGATTGGACTGCAAAGTAACTGTGAAACAGACCAATGACTAAGGGAATACCAAAGTTAAACAGCTGCTTACGCTGAATACCGCGGCGAAGATCTGCCGTCGTAAAGCCAAGCTTTCGCAGAATTGTATAATTCGGTTTCTCGCTTTCTGCTTCATCCATCTGTTTGAAATAAAGAATACAGCCTGAAGTGACCAAGAAGGTCAGACCGAGAAATCCTACAATAAATAGTACTAAACCAATGGAAGACTTCTGATCTTCAGTAACATTTATTCTTGAATCACTAAAATCAGCTGCTTCCAAGGCTAAGCTATTGAAAAGCTTATTCGCCTTATCCAATTGATTTTTATCTTCAATTTCATATCCAAAATACATTGAGTAGTCCCGTGCAAGCTCTGGATCAAGATCTTGTTTCAACTGCTCGAATACCGTTTCATCCACTACCATGGTTGGCAGGCCGCCCATGGTGTAATAGTTCGATATAGGATATTCATCCTGCAGCCCTGTGTAGTGCAGTTCCACCTCTGAATCTTTCCCGTGAACTGTGACGTCCCCTTCACTCTTTAAAGACATAAAGCGCTGCAGCATCTCGTTATAACCTGTCAGTTTTAGCTCACCTGGCGCTACTTCTAAGCCCGCTGCATCTTCACTAATGAAGACCGTTTCCATCATCGAAGCGTCAAAATTCAATTCCAATGCTGTTTGCAAAATATCTTCAATATCCAGCATCGTTGTATAGACTTCTGCTTTGTTTTCTGTGTATGCGATATTTGCCTCATCTAATACATGGCGGAAAGCTTCAGCATCCTTTTCTGTCAGCAAGGAGAAATCCTTTCCTCCTGTATGGTTATAAGCTGCAGACTCAGCTGAATAGTACGTGATATAGCTTAAAGACAATAGCCCAATAGCCAAGGCAGAAACAGTAGTGATAATCGTTAACAGTGCTGCATTCGATTTCATTCGAAACATAATAGATGAAAGAGACAGCACTTGCTTAATATTTAGATAACCGCCCTTTTGTTTTCGTATGAGACTGACTAAAAAGGCAACCGACCCTTTGTAGAACAAGTAAGTACCAAGAATGACAGAAAACAAGATGAGTATCATAGCTCCGAATAATTCCACCATGGTGGAAAAGTCTCCATCAAAAAGCTTTCCTGACAAAATATAACCAGCGGCAATAAAGGCAATACCGAAAATACCAATTACAACTTGAAAGACTGACAGTTTGCGTGCCGTCATCTCTGTCTGTGATTTTACACGGAATAACGATAAAATCGTCTGCCGTTTGATAAAAATTAGATTCATTAACAGAATCAGCATATAGACACACAGAAAAACAATGAACGTCTGAAGTAAAGCTCTAGGTGAGAAAGATAAAGAAGCAATTCCTTCCACGCCTGTAATCTTGAAAAGAATCATAATCAAGAGCTTTGAACCGACAAAACCTAAAGCAACTCCAATCACTAAACTACCGAAATAAAGAATCGCATTCTCGGCACTAAGCAGACCGAATACTCTATTCTTCGTCATTCCAATCAGCTGAAAAAGACCGATTTCCTTACTGCGCTGCTTGATGAAGATCATATTTGCATAAAGCAGAAAGACAGCTACAATTGCGATAAGAAGAATAGAAGCAACCCCAATACCAGCAGATCCTTTTACCGAACCTTCCACCGGATCCATCGACTTATCATACTGCAATGTCACAAAAGCAAAATACAATCCCGAACTAAAAATTAACGCAAATACATACAAATAATAGTTACGCAGATTTTTCTTCAGATTACGGAGTATCAGGCTATTAATGTTCATTTTGCACCCCGCTGAGCACGCCTTGCGTGGACATGATGTCTTTGAAGAAGGCTTGTCTTTCTTGCTTTCCTTTGTTGAGCTGCGTATAAATTTGGCCGTCCTTAATGAAAATAACGCGGCTGCAGTAGCTTGCAGCGGCTGGATCATGTGTAACCATCACGATGGTCGCTTTCCGATCCTGATTAAGCGAACTAAGCTTATTAAGCAGATCAGAAGCTGATTTAGAATCCAGTGCTCCTGTCGGTTCATCAGCAAATATGATGCTTGGCTCATGAATAAATGCTCGTGCTGCAGATGTACGCTGCTTTTGACCGCCGGAAATTTCGCTAGGATATTTATGTTGAATATCAAAGATTCCAAGCTGATTGGCTACTTCTTCAAACTTTTGATTGGCTTCTTTTTTCGGTACTTTCTTGATAGACAAAGGCAGAAGGATGTTCTCTTTCACTGTTAATGTATCAAGCAGATTGTATTCTTGAAAAACGAATCCCAAATGATTTTTACGGAATTCTGCCAGCTGCTTTTCCTTCATATTTGTGATTTCATTGTTTTGGATGAGGATAGTACCGCCGCTTGCACGGTCAATCGAGGAAAGGACATTCAGCAGTGTTGTTTTACCAGATCCCGACGATCCCATAATGCCGACAAACTCACCTGCTTCAATACTGAGGTCGACACCTCGCAGTACTTCCTGTTTATTAAATTTATTGCCGTAATTCTTCTGCACTCTTGTCGCTTGTAGAATTCCCATTTATTCGCACCTCTTTATGTGATTTGTTACCCCAAGTATACGGATGCAGCGAAATATGCTCCTGCTTTTCAGCTAACAAACGAACAAAAGCGTGTGACAATCTTGTCACACGCCCGTCATGCCGACCATTTCATTCCGCTTTGGGAAAGTGAGTGTAAAGCATGTGCCTTTTCCTGGGTCAGATGCTACGTCAATGTTGATTCGAAGCGGCTTCGCTGCCTTTTTAGTCAAATAAAGCCCCATACCAGTAGCCGCTTTATCATGCTGGACTGTTGATGTAAAACCCCGTTCAAATATACGCGGCATATCTTTTGCATCTATTCCAATACCGTTATCTTGAATATGTATCCGTATATGTCCATCCTTCATTTCACTCATGATGTGAATATCACTGTTTTCACTATACTTTACAGCATTGGATAACAGCTGCCGTAAAATAAAAGTGAACCATTTTGTATCACTGAGCACCATTGTTTCCTTTAAGTCTATTTCAAATCCAATTCCCTTTTGCATACACCAAGACCTGAGTGATCTAATTTCCTGACTTATTACTTCCGGTAAATGGATTTCTTCTATAAACAAGTCGTTTTCAATGAACGTAATTCGTTTTTGATGAATTTGGGTGTCCAACAGCATATGCACACGAAGCCATTCATACGTGAGCTGCTGCTTTAGTGTCATATCCTCAATCCGCTCCATGATTAGCTGCATCGCGGTTAAAGGCGTTTTCACTTCGTGGATCCAGGACAGCAGCTCATCTTTCTCTTGTTCCATAGCTTCCAGGCGATCAGCAGAAGTTCGGTTTAAGAATCGAACTTGTTCTTGAAGACTTTCATGCACAATATATTCATAAGGACGATCGGGCTCCGGCAATGTGGATGCATCCATACTTTTTTCCCAATTTTTTATACCGCGGTAATAGCGAGTTTCCCGATGATAACGAAGGAATAGAAAAATAAGCAGCAGCAGCCAGAACAGCAATAAGAGATAAAAGATTGATGTAAAGGGAATGGTAGTATCCACATAAGCTACTAGTAAAAGTAAACAGGAAAGCAGAACAAACATACCAATCCAGCTCGCTTTATCACGCAAATAGATACGAATCATAGATTATCCGCCTCTAATGCAGCGTACCCTTGCCCTACTTTTGTTTCAATATGCTGACCAAGACCGATGGCTTCCAATTTCTTTCGCAATCTGTTCACATTCACTGTTAGTGTGTTATCGCTAATGAAGCGTTCATCGTCCCATAAACTTGTAATGAGTTTTTCACGTGAAACAATTTTATTTCTCTGTTCAACTAACATTTTCAAAATAAACATTTCATTTTTTGTCAGCTCTACTTTTCCTGTATCATTTTCAACTTCATTTTTCTCATAATCTACCGTTGCACCATTCCATGTCTTTAATGTAACGGTATCTATGCTGTAATTATAAACACGGCGAAGTATTGCTTGAATTTTAGCAATCAGCACCTCAAAGTGAAATGGTTTTTGTACGAAATCATCTCCGCCCAGCTGCATTGCCATAACCATATCCATTGGATGATCCCGAGAGGACAAGAAGATAATCGGTACATTAGAATGAGCTCGAATCATACGGCACCAATGAAATCCGTCATAGCTCGGCAGCTGAATATCAATAAGTACAAGCTCCGGCTTTACCGCCGAGAACTTCTCCATTACCTGACCAAAATCATCAATCCCTTGTACGTCATAAGACCATTGCGTCAAGCGCGTCTTAATCTCTTCGAATAAGCTTCTATCATCTTCAATCAATAAAATCTTAAACACGTTCTCACCCCATTCTTCTTGCATAAAATTGTAACGAATATCCCATATTTTTACTACCGTCTATCGTAAAGATTGTTTCTATATGAAGCATGTGCTAGAGTTTTCTCATATAAATAAAGCGAGGTTCTGCATGATGTTTGATCCAACTGTATTTGATAACTTGAAAGTAGCTTTTGAAAATCAGCTTTATGATCTGGACAATCTGGATAATGAAATCAACATTGTATCTCGATATGACCGCGTGGAAATGGCAAGCCTGTCTCGTGAATTTCGCTTGGGCTTTACGATGCAAGACAACGCTGACGTTACTGCGGAGATTTGTTTAGAGGCATCTCTAAAAGATCTAGCAGATGAAATATTGGAAGCACCAGACACACAGCCAGGCTGCACATTACGTGTATTCTTTACTATGACTGTTGAAGACCCACAAGCAGAATGTCCTGTTATAGAATCCATCCTAAATCAAATCTGGACGCCCCCTAGCCGTCCGAAGCAAACATTACAGTATGAATATAATAAACAGCAAGCCCACTACCAAAATACAGCAGAAGTCCATTTTGACCGTAAGATTAATGAAAATCAGATGGAAGATCTGCCGAGTTTGATTGACCATATACTAGATTCGCTAGAAGCTTTGGCGACAGAATAAAAAACAGCCTGCAGATAAAAACTGCAGGCTGTTCTTTATGATATTATTTATGCTCGAACTGTTTTGCCTAACTCATTTCCGAGCTGGAAATAATGACGGAAATTATAAATTAACGGGCTGAATTTGCTAGGGTTAATATGGTGACTACCCTCTTCCAGAATATGTTTGTGAGCATGAATAGCTAAAGCTTCAACTTCGACGATTGCAACTCCTTCCAAGTAATTCGGCCTCCTCATATGCATTACTTGCGCTTCAATGTGGAGCTGGCATTCTGCCACTGCTTCCACATCTACCTTTGCAGATGGTTGCCATGTGAGTCCTGCGTATCCGAACTTGTCTTGGATTGATATACAGCCATATGCTTCTTTTCCAAGAGGAACCTTTTCTTTTCCTGTGCAAGACGCTAGTTTTTCAACGTGAGGCCATAAATCAGGACCTGGAAGGTTTAATACACATTCTCCATGCCTCTCTAGATTCTCATACGCTTTACCATCTGTACCAAGACCAAGGACTACCATATGACCTAAAGCCCAAGACGAGGAGATCGGACTTATATTCGTTGTACCGTCCTCATTTGCAGTAGTCAGAAGTACCACTGGATTGCCATAATATAAGATTTTGGGGTGAATAGCTTGTTTTTTTATGACCATGTATCTTCTCTCCTTCCATTTATTAGCTTAAAATAAGTATGATAAGAACCTCATCGAAATATGGATGTAAGGAAAGGAGAACAGCCATTGTATCCACAACACACTGCCGAAGCTGCAAGACTTCTGATTGATCCATCTCGAAGTGTTATGCTAACTTCGATGCTGGATGGGCGATATCACACATCCGGAGAACTAGCCAGATTTGCTGGGATAACTCCGCAAACTGCCAGCTTTCATCTGAAGAGATTAGAAGATGCCGGTATAATCCATCAAACCAGACAAGGGCGCCATCGCTATTATGGATTAATGAGTCCTGACATTGCGAAGATACTCGAATCGCTGCTGACCATTTCACCACCACCACGAATCTCTTCTTTTAAACAGGCTAGAGAAGATCAAGCTATCCGTTATGCACGGACTTGCTATGATCACCTGGCCGGTACACTTGCAATAATGGTTACAGAATCCTTAATAGAAAATGATTACATCACACAAAGTAATGAACATTATTTACTAAGCAAAGAAGGGGAGCATTTTTTCTCCGATTTTGGTATAGACCTGGAAGTGGCGCGGAAAAAGAGGAGATCTTTCTGTCCTTGCTGCTTAGACTGGAGTGAAAGAAAGCATCATATTGCTGGGGCATTAGGGAACGCAATGCTAATTCGTTTCTTAGAATTGAATTGGTGCCATAAGAAAACTGCCTCACGATCTCTGCTTCTTACAGAAACGGGGAAGAAAGGATTTGAGACTATTTTTGGTATTGATATAGCTAACACAAATAAGACATAAGGTACGCAGACTTAAGATATAGCCTTTGCATTAATGGAGAATGGGTCTCCAGATTTATCTGTCACAGATTGCATAAGTACAATCACTCACTAATTTGTTAGGCAGTTGGAATCAAATTTGTAAAATTTCCCTTTTGTATCCATTATGACACTTCCTGAATGGTATGATAATACATGTTTTTCCATTATTTATCTTCAACATATTAAAGTGGAGGTTGAACATGATTAGCAAACCAGATTTGAAAGGAATGGCATTAACTGGATTATCATTCAGGTGGGGAAAAGGGGTTTTAGCTGGGTTTTTATTGTACCTTATGTTTGGCTTTCTAATAGTCTTCTTATCTATACTTTCTATCCCTTTTCTCTATTCTACGGACATAAACAATCTTAACTTAGTATCTTTATGTATTTCAGTCTTACTATTTTACACATTACTCATGCCTTTGCCTGTCGGTACAAGTTGGTTTTACCTGAGTCACCTTTGGACATATCCTTACTACAAGTCGACTCGCGCAAGCTTTTATGAGGCATATATCAAACGTGATCTTACTGAAACAGATGTGAAAAGCAGTTAACCTGAATAATTGGAGGGTAATGAATGAAATTGCTACCTGTTCCGTACATAAAGCAGCGACCTGAACTTCCTTCCGGTTGTGAAGTCACGGCACTGACGATGGCACTCTCCTTTTATGGAGAAGCCGTCGACAAACTGGCGTTAGCACGTGAGATGCCTATGGATCATACCCCTGTAGCACGCGATGCTAATGGAACAATACAAGTATGGGGTGATCCCGAAGACGGCTTTGTTGGAGATCCATTTGATAATGGTATTACAATCAACCCAAAACCGCTGAAACAGCTGGCAGATACATACCGTCCTGGCAGCTTGGCTTTGTATGGTCAATCATTTTCCAGCATTGAAAGACATCTGGCAGATGGTCATCCTGTGCTAGTCTGGTTTACGATTCACCACGAGATGCCTATTGAACGTTTCTGGAAAACACCTGCCGGTAAAACTGTACCAGCGCCGCGGCCGCTTCACTGTATCGTTTTAACTGGAACAGATGATAACTATGTCTATTTCCATGATTGTGAATCAACCGAAAAAAGCGGTGCGCATGTAAAAGCAGCAAGAGAGCATTTCATTCGTATATATGACGCCATGGGCAGACGCGCTCTTGTCGTCACATAGAAAAACACGGTGTGCAAACCGTGTTTTCTTCATTTCATCGCCTCATATATCGCTTGAACAACAGGTCCGTAATCGCCGGTAGCATACTCATCTCCTGCAAATAGATTGCTGTTTTGTTCCGGATTCACAACCGGTGTATGCTTCTTATTTGTCAGCAGCACAATACCTAAATCATACGCAGGGTCAATAATGGTTACGGTGCCCGTCCAGCCTGTATGCCCGTAAGCAGCTTCGCTTGCCAGTGATCCAAACATCCATTCCATTGTCCCTCCGCTTCCATTCCGTCTCCAGCCCAATCCATAGGTATCATTCGTGGAAGAAGCGGCCGTAAATTGGTCTATCACAGCTTCGTCGAAAAAGTGATGCGTGCCATAGTCACCGCCATTGAGCATCACTTGCAGGAGCACTGCCATATCTGTTGTTGTGGAGAAAAGACCAGCGTGACCAGCAATACCCTCCATCGCGTAATAACTTTTTTCATCATGCACTTCTCCGATAATTGTCTCTTGGCGTATATGCGGGAAGGAGATATATCCATCACGTGTATTTCCCAGCCGCTCCGTCGCAGCAATATCTTTCTTCTTTACACCTTTATCCAATGGCTTGAACATCGTATTTTTCAATTGGAGCGGCTGGTAGAAAGTTTCTTCCACAAACGCATCTAGCTGTTTCCCCGTTACTCGCTCTACAATGACACCTAAAAGCATATAATCTATATCACTGTATAGGTGATTTGTGCGAGGTTCATATTCCAGCGGCACTTGTGGAAGATATTCAATAGTGCGATCCCGATTCTGAGAATAAAACACTCCGGCTGCACTTGGATCATGAAACTCTATACTTGCAGGGAAACCAGCTTGGTGCTGCAGCAGATCCTGAATCAAGATTGTATCCTTCCCTTTTATGTCCGCGTTGGTCTTATCCTTGAATTCTGGGATATAGTCACTGACTTTATCTGTTAAGGCGATTTGGCCTGTACTCACTAAATGCTGCAATGCAAAGTTTGTAGCGTACATTTTTGTGTTCGAAGCCAAATCATAGAGTGTTTCCTTCTTCAACTTCTTCGGATGCTTCAATTTTTCCAGACCATCATATACTTGCCGGTAACCATAACGAGACTCCTTGACGATTTTCCCATCTTTTATGATGATCAAGGAAGCTCCCGGAAACCCGTTCTCAATATCATTTTCTATGAGCTGGTCTACTTTAGCTAAGCCCGTTTTCGTAAAACCTGCTTCTTCTGGAGTTTTCGCTTTCTCAAACATCGTACTTTCATTTGGCACAGCCACCACCTCAGTCGGAACGAAAACTAGCAACAATACCAGAGCCAAAAACGCAGTCTGCAGACCTGTGCGTAACATTCACATTCCTCCTTCGTCTACTCTACTGTTTCCGCTAAAAAGAAATAAATCCTTCCAGAGCAGTAAAAACACGAAAAAAGCACTGTGCGAAGCAGTGCTTTAGAGTCATATCGTTCATTAGTCGATTAATTCTTTATTCTTTTGGTAGGACCTCCGGAGAGATGCATAATCTGTTATAAAAAGTATAACGGCTCCTAGTATACTTACTCCCAGAATAGCTACAGGTGATGTGGAAACTGCCCCGAAAAGGTAGAAAAGGGAGTATATCCCAACAAAAAAGAGAAAGAACGTTATTGATTTCACTGCTATTCGCTTTCGCTCTTTTCGAAAGGCTTTCTCAGTCATAATGTCGGTATATTCCATACCAGAAAGAATATAACGAATCCCTATATAAGCTGCTGAACCAAACAGCAGCAATAACAACACAAGCTCACTATCCATTGATATAAGACCTGTACGAGAGAGAATCAGCATAATAACCAGCACTCCCAGCTGCAAAATAGCAGCCTCGGCAAAGTAACTCATTATATTCCTTCTTTTATACTCATCATCCGGCAGTAAAAAACGTATCCATGTGTTCTCCATTCAGTCTACCTCCCAAAATAGATCATCCAATGTCTTTCCCATTGCTTTTGCAATTGCTACACAAAGCTGTAAAGTTGGATTGTACACTCCTTTTTCAATTAAACCGATTGTTTGTCTTGTAACATGTACACGCCGGGCAAGCTGCTCTTGTGTGATTTTCTGTTCCATTCTGGTGATTTTCACATTATTTTTCATTTTCATCTCCTATGCAAATTATATATTGCATTTGTAAGATATATATTACGTTATATGTACAATTTAGTCAAAGTAAAACGCATGCCGAGGCATGCGTTAATTCATTCTCTTTGCTTCCCAGAACATGTATGCTGCAAGCCCTAGGAGTATACAGAATAAAAAGACAAGCTCTGTATTCTCACTTATCTGAATATAACGAGAGATAAGCTGCGGTATGAAGAATAGGATAGGCATGACAACTACAAACCACGTTTTTGAAAATATAGCTAACCCCACAAAGACCAAGAAAGATATAGAAATAAAAGCAGTGTTTGCCGCTGGGGTGATCGTAAATATAGGTGATTCTATATAATTATCTGCAAATAACAAGCCAATAAACAAGGAAAACTGAATAATGCTGAATAAGATATAGCCTATCATCTCTATTTTCTTCGAGACGTGGTTAGCTGCATTATAGCGATACAACCCAAAGAGTCCGAGTATACTTACTATAAAAACAACAGGATTCCCAATTAGCGATAACATGGAATAACTCCTATCATTGTCTAATACTTTATCCATCACCAGATAAGCAAAAGCTCCCAGAATAATCATTGGCATATACAAAATCCAGAAACGTCCATCTTTATCTACTTCCGCCTCTACTTCCTTCATATAGGCTTTAGGAGAGTTTCCGATAATATGCTCGATACTCTTCCCGTTCTGTTCTGCCTCATACAGATGATCCTCAAGCTCCTCGAGCAGATCCTTCACCTCTTCTTCCTTTTTATTGCTGGCAAAAAGGTAGACACGTAAGTTATCAAGAAACGTCTGACTTGCTTTGGATAGTGTCATGATTGATTCCTCCTTAGAATGTTATCAACGCTAGACGAAATTGCTGACCACCTTGTCTTAAATTCATTCAATGCTTCTTTTCCGGCTGGTGTTAGCTGATAATATTTCCGTTTCGGTCCGCCAGACGGCAAGGCTTTACTTGTGGTCGTTACGAGCCCTTCCTTTTTCATTCGCAGCAGTAATGGGTAAATACTGCCCTCGCTGACCATCGTAAATTCATAAGCAGCCAGTTTTTCCACCATTTCATATCCATACGTTTCACGTTCGGCTATGAGAGCGAGCAAACATCCTTCCAGAATCCCTTTTAGTAATTGACTAGATGACAAAATCAATTTCCTCCTCAACTATCTTGCTATACAAGGTAATTGGGTAAAAAAGAAAGCCACTACTTTGTTTTACAAGATAGTAATTAAGTTATCATATGCAATTCCTAATTACAACCATATTTCCCCAAATTTTATGGTATTATCGATAGTGCAATAAACATATCAATCACAGAGAAAGACCGGGGGATTTTTAATGAATACAAACCAGACGCTTAAACGGGATGCATTGGATAGTCTGAGCGGCAATTGGGGAAAAAGTGTACTAGCTGTTTTTCTTTTCACTATTATCTCTTTTGCGCTAAGTCTGCTAACAGATCCTTTGCTTAACATACCGGGGGTCTTTGAGGAAACCACTTTACGCGATGACATTATTAGTTACATACGAGACACTATCATAAATTACATATTATTAATGCCTTTATTTATAGGTACAACCTGGCTGTTTCAAAGCTTTGTTCAGGGTGACCGGCCGTCATTCAGCTCTATTTTTAATCCATTTACACGGTTCTGGCGGTATATGCTGACTGGGTTAATTCTTACCGTCTTACTCACTTTCTGGACGCTGCTCCTGATTGTTCCTGGCATTATTAAATACTACAGCTACTCTCAGACATTGTTCATTTTGCGCGAAAATCCTGATTACTCACCCTTACAGGCTATTCAGGAGAGTAAAGCAAAAATGCACGGGAATAGAAGTGAGTTGTTTTTCCTTCATTTAAGTTTTATTGGATGGGGTCTGCTAGCCATATTAACTTTATTTATTGGCATGTTCTGGCTCGAACCCTACTTCCGCACAACACTGGCAAGCTTTTATGAACGCAAAATAAAACAGGAATCGTGATGATTCCTGCTTTTTTCATTCAAAATCAAATTCTATTTCCCACTGTTGCCTCAGTTGATCCATCATCCCCATAACATCCTTTGTGTACGGCAATGTTACATGTGGAACATCGCTTTCAATCAATTCTTTCATCGCTCTTACTTCGTAACGTAATGCGCTCTCTGTTTCTCCATTCTCTATTGTTTCCGTTTTTTCTTCTTCTACATAACAAACAGTTGCTTTCTGTGCACGCGAGAATTTCTCGATATCAATGAAACCATTCGTGCCCATAATAGTCGCACGTTCTGGCGACTCGACCATGAAAGATAAAGTGATGGTTGCTATTTGGCCTTGTTCGTTTTTAAGAATAATTCCCGCTTGCTGATCAACACCTGTTTCATGCTTGGTGACGGTGCTGATGATTTCACTAGGCTGTTCTTTCATAAAAAGACGGACAAAGGATAAAGCGTAAACACCAATGTCCAGTAAGGCTCCCCCAGCTAAGTCCGGGTTAAAGAATCGATTTGTCGGTACGTTTTCCTTGATACTGTTAAAATTGACACTTAAAGATTGTACTTTGCCAATTTTACCGGCATCAATTAGTTGTTGCAGCTCTTTAAAAATCGGCATATGATAGATAGTCATTGCTTCTGCTA
Source organism: Terribacillus aidingensis (assembly GCF_900215625.1). Classification (GTDB taxonomy): domain Bacteria; phylum Bacillota; class Bacilli; order Bacillales; family Amphibacillaceae; genus Terribacillus; species Terribacillus aidingensis. Next base: position 119,872 of record NZ_OBEK01000001.1, on the reverse strand, counting down.
AGATTAGCTGTTTCTCTTCTGCTAAAGCTGCTAGTTCCTCAAGCTGCTGATAATTCACTGTAATCGCCTTCTCTGCTAATACATGCTTTCCATGCAATAAGGCTTCTTTTATTGTTTCATAATGGAAGGCGTGCGGAGTTGCTATGTATACGACGTGAACATCTGGATTATCGAATACGCCTTGAAACCCTTCATATACATGAGAGATGTCAAATTGCTCTGCGAATACTTCTGCCTTTTCTTTGTTACGCGCCCCTACTGCATGGATGGATTCTCCCTCTTTCTTCAGTGCTTCTGCAAAATGATGTGCAATTGAACCCGGCCCTAGAATTGCCCAATTAATCATTTTCCACTCTCCATTTCCTCTTTGTCGTACTATACGTATACCCTAAAGAGCCATGGAATTAGCTTCATCCATGGCATCTTTTTTAGCTATATACTTTCTTTGGTATCTTAATTACTTGGTTGCCTGACACATACGGTGCAATATCATACTGCTGGAAGACAAGCGCAATTCCGTTATCTGTATAAAAAAAGGCTGTCTTCTCGTCCAGTGGGATATCCTCTTTTTTCAAATCAGGATAAAAGATCTCTGGTCTTGCTTTTGCGTAAGTATAAACATATTGCTTCACCTTTTCTTGCTGTCCTGGCGTTTGCAAAATATCTGTCAGATAGACGCGTTGTTTTTCCATTAAATCGTAATTATAGGATTCGACGACTGTAGACCCGTGCGCACCTCCGGTAAATATGTAGCTGCTCATTAATATACTCAGCTTACCGTCTGTATTGTATTTGACTTCAAACTCCGTCTGAAAATCCGGTTTATACCCATATTTTCGGCCGGCTTCTTCATTTTGCTTCCGCATTGCAGCTGCTTTTTCTATATAATCCTTAAAGTCTTTGTTTATCTTTCTCGTAAGCTTTGGTGTTCCTGCATGCTTAACTTGTGGGAATTTTAGTTCCTCGATATCATCGTAGTACTCTGTTTCTACAATGACATTTTTAACCGGTTCTGCTCCTACTAGATGCGCAGATACAGAAAAGGCACACAGAAACAAAAATCCAATTATAATTTTCTTCATTAGTTTCCCTCCACTGTTCATCTTGTCTACAGTGTTTGCAGGACACCAATTATTTATGTGCACAATTATGAATGGAAGCAGCTGCTATCAACAGCTAAAAAATAAGTTGTACTAGATTTCGAGTTGGGTTGATGTTGCTTTAGCTATCTCTAGATCATGTGTAACCATGATTATTGTTTTACCTTCTTTATTCATATCCTGCAGAAGCTGGAAAATAGCATCCCTATTCTTTATATCAAGATTCCCTGTTGGCTCATCAGCAAATATATACTTACAGTCTTTTGCAATTACTCTTGCAAGCGCAACTCTCTGCTGCTGTCCTCCACTTAGCGTATAGACCCGCTTTTTTTCATAACCAGAGAGGCCCACTTTCGCTAGGATATTCTGTATTAATTCTTTTTTATTGCTGATCTTTCTGTAAGCAATAGCTAAGAGAATATTTTTCTCTACTGTTTCATTATTAATCAACGAGTAATCTTGGAATAAGTAACCAAACTCATTTCGACGTAACAGCATTATTTGCTTTAAATTAGGATTCTTCAGACCATCATATTCTATGTCTCCGCTATCAGGCTTTTCAAGAAAACTCAATAAATTTATTAAAGTTGTTTTCCCCCTCCCGCTTTCTCCCGTTATAGATAAGAACTCGCCATCATTTACTGTTAAAGAAAAATCATCAAATATGATTTTTTCTCTAAACGTCTTCTTTAGGTGAGCAGCTTGAATCATCTCTCTACACCTCTCTTCTGAGTTTTGAATACATGTTAGCGGTGAAATACTTACTCAAACCGATTACCAGTATTGCATCAACTGCTATGCCACCGAATATAATCAAAATTAGTGACGGTGCTGATATAAATAAAAACGCTGCTAAAAGGATGCAGTAACTGATAGATTGTAAGAATATGAGTGTTTTATTCGTCTTGAAAAAGGAATAACCGTGAATGTTTCTTAGCAATACATCCATTTTATAATTATAGAAATGACAGACAGTGTAATAAACACTAGTAGTGAATATGGAGATATATAACAGAATGACCGCCAGTACTAATAAATAATTATCAGTTTTCAACTCTTGTATTTCTTGTCCATATTCGTCAAATACAGAGATAACAGAATTTATCTGTGAAGCGGCATTATTTTCTCCGGCAATCTCCTCTAATTTCTGAGTTGGCTCAGCTTGATCTGAGTAAAAGAAGTAAGCATTGGATAAATAGCTCATGTAATAGGAAGTATCGAATTGTCCCGTATCGATAACCGCAATTGGATCTTCAATATAGTAATCCCCTTCTCCTTTGTTAGAAGGGTTGTAGGTGAAATATTCTTGGTGATTTTGTACATAAATAACATTAATCCTTAAATCGTCTTTAGAAGTATTATCCAGTTCCTGACCTTTTGCCTCCCTATAAATATTCCCTACTTCAACCTTCTGAAAATGGAAATAGTCTAGGAAGTTCTTTTTAATTTCTTCTTCCTTCTCTTTGAGAGATACAGGAACCAATACATTCATGACAGACGGGTCGTTTATAATTGAATCTTCAATGGTTTTCGTATCTGCTTGGATATTGTTGTAATCCAAGTAGTTTTCATTAATCGTTATTGCTTTTCCATAAGGAGAGGTTGACGCAGTTTGTTCATCTGTATTCATTTCGTACAAGTAACTTCCATTAGAGCTGATTTCATAGTTTTCTGCATTAATAAGAAAACCATTTAGTTCACTATTCAACTGATCATAAACTTGCTTTAAATTGTTATTTTGGTCACTCTCTGTGGCTAGGTCAACTTGTCCAGTAGAATATAATACTGTTTGATACAAATTCTCCGTCTGATGCCATGTATCCAGATTGTCTTGATAGTCTTCCAATGATTTTTTTGTTTGCTCTAACTGCGACATGGCAACCACTGCTGCAACGAGAAATAATATCTTCATCGCATAACTTAATGCCATTAATGTTTTATAAGGCCTTTTTCCTTTTAACGCTTCATATTCTTTACCAAAGGAAAAAATCAAGCGTGTTATCAGAAATACATATAATAGTATTCCAATAAATAGTGTTAGTATCAGACCTGCATACAGAAGCGTGAATTCAAATAGATTCATGATGCTTTTGTTCGTGACGATACGGAAAAGCAGATATAGCAGAAAGCTAGACAATACAGCTGTTAATAACGGTGCGATTAGCTTTCTTACAAAGATGAAGGATAATCTTCCATAAGCGTACCCCATCACCTTATAAAGCATGACCTGATTACTTCTATTCAGCAGATAAAAAGAAATAACACCAATCATGGTTATCAATATGATAAGTGGTGAGATTAGAAAGGATAATGGCTGGTTTATTACTACGGGATCTATACGTTCCTCGATTAATTCAGAAGTAACTCCTTCTTTTTCTAACTGATCCAGCAATGCAGAAACTGCACTATTATTATCATCTATGTAATAAATCCCGCTTGCACTTGCTTGTTTCTGATTAGCTAGGTTCCATATGGATATAGATATATTACTTTCTCCAGAATGGAAGGAACCACTTTTATCATCGCTTGCATCATTCGTTTGATTCGTTATAAATTGTTCGGTACCTTCTTGCGGGAAATCACCATCTAACCGATCAATACGAGAGCCTAGTGTGGGGTCTGTAGTAAATACACGGATTGAACGCTCATTTACAAATACATATTTAGATATCTCCAACTTGTATTGATCAGCACTATTTTTCAGTAATTCATTAGGATTTCCTTCATAATTACTGAAATTAATTGCTGCCGCTGTTCGATCTTCGTAAAGGAGTTCATTAAATTTGTATTGCTCTAATAAGTCATATATAACGTACAGGCTTATCAAAAGGAAAAGAGAAGTTAGAAATCCCAAGATCATTCTCACATTTTTCACCTCATAAATAATGCAAGAGCGCGTAACACCCTTGCATTATTTCCTAGTTTTTTATCTATAATCGTAGTAGGACTTGTTCGTTCCCCAGAATGACCAGTCCAAATCCGCCTTACTCCAAACGTTTTTGGCTTTCCATCCGCCATCGTCATGATAGCCAGCGCCATTCGTAACGGATGCTCGTCCTTCTTTCTGATAGTGCTTATACTCAGAAACTACTCTTCCATCTCTCTTACCACGGATCCAATAACCACCCGATATTTCGCCGGATGTTGCATTGGTTGAAAATCCAGACTGCGTATCTTTTACATAGCTTTCTGTTACTCCCTGGCTTGATTCAATAATCTCCGAACCACCATTTTCTGTCAACCCGCTACTTGATGCCGATACTCCTCCTGATAGTCCGCCTACAATAACACCAGCTAGTAATGCTCCTGCCAAACCCTTCTTCATCTTTGACATTCCATTCACCTCTCCATTAATTGTTATTTAATGTTTTCGCTAGTTGTGATTTTATTATATAAGTATCCTCGTCCAAAACAAGCTAATTCTTCCATAAAATTCAAATTGTTACTATAGTCTCTAAATTTATAACAATCAATTTATCATTTCATCATTATTTCAACCGTATATTACTATGACTATTTCACTAGTGAAATAGTCATCTTCGATCGCCGCCAACTTGGATATGCCCTGCATACTTATCACAAATAATACACCCCATCTCTTCTCCTCCTTTATTATAAAAAAATGTCCATCATCTCCTAAAGAGACAATGGACATTGCGGTACCACTCTTTTTCAGCGAGCGAGCAAGCCCGCCCTCCTATGCTGATAACGGCAGTTCTCTAAGACAGATTTCCACCCTACTGCTTCTGTGCACTGTGTTTATCTATTCCAAAAATTGTTTGCGGTTGAATGTATTCCGGAACAAGAGATCCCGCTGGTGATTGTTCACAAACATACGAACAATATCACTTACACCTTTAAGATGAATCAGCTGGTGACTTGTCACATACTTAATATCGCCGCTATTTAAATGAATCGATAACTCTCCTTCTCCTGTGCCTTCGGTATAAAGGACATAATCGATGTTCTCATAAATTGTCATATCCAGGTAAGCAGGTTTCATTAACGGCTTATGCGTAAACAGAATTCGATTTTGCGTGACACCAATTATGCCGTTCTTCCCCTCGAGCTTACATGGTGCGTAGAGAAAAAGTCGTTCATCTTCATCTAAATACGTGGACAACACCTTCAGATCTCTTTTTTGTCCCATTCTCCGCGTTCTCCTCACTTAAATATACTCGCTTCACGTCTTTGTTCATACCTTCTAAATATATATATCATTTTGGAAATTATGCAATGAAAAGTAACAGCTTTTGTTCTTGCTTCACAGGCAGTTAAATGTTTCTTAATCATCCTACATTCTACCAGCACCTTGTGCAGAATGATACCACCTTGCTCCGTATTTTCCAGCCCTTCCTAGACTTTCTTCTAGGAATTTAGGCTCTTTTCATTTCAATCCATATAGTGTTACGGTATGATGTTTATGTCTTTATTTGTTTATTATTAGAAGACAAGACCTGTTAACAGAGAGGATGAAAGAAATATGAAACTGTTCCGTACACCGGCTGCAGTATTGTTATTCGCACTCACCCTTGTTTTATCAGCATGCAGTAACGGCGAAGAAGCTGCAGAGAAGTCTACATCGACGGCAGAAGCTGCTGATACAAATAGCACCAAAACATTGCCCTCCGATTTGTCAGAGGCTGTGGCAGCGGATAATCCCTTTTTCCCTGACCGCCTGACACGAGATGCAGTAGCGGAGAAGGAAATATTGGCTGAACAGAGCCTTGATCAATCTCAAACTGCTGATAATTTGGAAGTAACCCTAGAGGGGATTCAATATACGAAGTTAACACCCGCTTCATCTTATGCGTCTTCATTTACGGGCTTTCAGGACCCAAATAAAATTGTAGCTGCTACGGCTAAGCTGAAAGTAAAGAATGCTAGTGAACAGGCGATACCATTAAGTGAGCTTGGTGCCTTTCTGGAAACGTCAACCTACCGTATCTTGAATCATAATATACTGGAAGCAGATACGGGGGAAATCGATCCTGGTAAAACTGCTACTAAGTATGTTGTTTTCTTAATGGATCAGAAGGATTTCAAAAAAGAGGACACGTTCTCCCTGCGGATCTCCAGTGTTTTAGATGAAGAGGAAAAAGATCTGCTGGCAGCTGACTTGACGTTCGATTTGCCAGCAAATTAAAAAGAAGAGCACATGGCCAGGGTGGCGCATGTGCTCCTTTTTTATTAAGAGGCATGCAAATGAGACAAAAAGCTGTAAAACCGATGAATGTCTGTAAGGTTTCGGTTGCATTTGGCACTATCTCTGCATACATAATTTCCGCGCTTCACGTACGTTCCGTGGCTGCGGCTGACTGGATCAGCCATAAAAAGACCAACACTTTCTAATTTATTGCATATCGTACAAATTCCCGGCTGTGAGGAAGGCGTAAACGTACCGCGAGCTGCCAGAGTTCCTTCCTTATACGGCGCAACCAGGTACTTTGCCTGCTGGCCGTTATCATTCCAGCCTAGATAGGAGGTTTTTTCTAAGTCTACTTCACTTAATTTCGGCAAGTACAGCTGCTTTACCTTTGGAAATAAATCTCGCAGCTGCTGCTCTGTATATGCAGGGAAAGGTTTAATAGACGGACGAAGCTGTGCCAAGTAAAGTTCTGCATCAATTTCATCGCGTACCGTTGAAATGCGCTCTAGCATTTCTGCTTGTTCTTCTGATAAATCCTCGAAACGTTCTTTGATTTTCTCTTCTGCCAACGAGCGAAGTCCGTAAATCATATCTATATCTTTTACTGCAGCCGAACTGTTCACCAGCTGCTGCGCCTGCTCTTTGATATTGTTATATTGGTCGTTTCGGATAAAGGCTTGCATGTGGACATCCCTCCGTTTTGATCGCTTCCTCCTATTTTAGCAGATAATGAGCAGGAAACAAAAAAACGGGTGTAAATGAAAGAAATAACGAAATGCACGGCTCATGGTTGCTGGGACAACAGAAGCGTGATTTTCATCCTTTGCAATGTCTGATGTTCTGTCGGCGTTAGTTGAACGATTAACAAACGAACATAAAACTCTCTCATCGGATAGGCAGATAAAGATAGCTTCGTAACTGTTACACAAGATATTAGCAGCCGGTTGTCCACACCACTCAAGAATCTTGTAATATGCGGCACTAAGGACAGCAAAAGCAATTACTCCAATCCGTGCAATTGTGATAATTTATCGTAATCAGCTATAGAAAAGATGATGCAACAATACTTAGAAAGGAGAAGTATAAGAAATATATAATAGACTGCAGGAGTTCTGCAGCCTATTACTTAATCAAAATGTAACTTATAGTCGCCTGAATTTATCCATTTCCACTTTTTCGTAAATACGTACAGCAAGATGACGTTTAAAATAAATGGCAGGATAAAGAAAGTACCTGCCATAATGAAGACGTTGGCCGCAGACCAGCCTCCTTCAGCTAATCGCATATAATTCAATGGACCAACAAATCCGGAGAGACCAAAGCCTGCACTGTATGGTGTTCCTTGAATATTTAATACACCTGCCAAAGCTCCTAATACAGCAGCTGTCAGGAACATGGGAAAAGCTATTTGCGGTTTCATGAAAAAGTTGCGCATTTGGATCTTCGGTGAACCGAGAACATGCGCTAAGGCCGTTCCTAAGGAATTGGCTTTATAGCTGGCAACGGCCAAGCCGATACCCGCTGCAACAATACCAAGATTAGCAGCACCTGATCCAATTCCTGCTAATGAGATCACAGTTGCCACGCCAACTGTAGAGATAGGAGATAAAATAATAAAACAAAAAATAACTGCTAACAGTGCTCCCATTAAAATTGGCTGCCAATTTGTCATCAAGGCAATTCCTTCTCCAATAAAACCTGTGCCGCTTCTTATGTAAGGAAGTAAGATTAAACCTATCATGCCAGGAATTAAAATACTTAAGGTCGGCAGCAGCAAAATACTGTATGCTTTCAACCTTTTACCGATAAAAGTAACGAATAGGACTGCTACGGCTGCGGTTATACCAGTATTAATAACAATGCCAATACCTTGTAAAGCGAAAAGGCCATCTGCAGTCTTCTGGACTGATCCGCCGCCTACCATTGCAGCAATACCGACACTAGCTGTCTGAATCGGTGTGAGCTTGAATGAAATTCCGACCATAACACCGATTAAGATAGGCAATAAGCTCATAACGAAAACAGTTGTGTCGTAAACGGCCTGCAAGACGGGTGCGTAGGGAATTGCGAGCTTGAGCAGTTCACCTAACAACGCATTTGGAATCAAGGCAACTACAATACCAATACTCATCCCATTCAGCAATTTGCTGAAGAATTCTCTCATCTATTTCTCTCCTCTCATATAGCGATTGATTATAGATATTAAATTTATAATTGTCAATAAATTTAGAATAGTAAAATAGCCCATCCAAATGGATGAGCTATCACTTTATCTTGTTTGGCCAGTGCCTTTCATGACATATTTATATGTCGTTAAAGCCGGCAGACCCATTGGTCCGCGTGCATGCAGTTTTTGGGTTGAAATTCCTATTTCTGCCCCAAAACCTAATGCATGACCATCTGTGAACCGAGTGGAAGCATTATGGTAAAGAGCTGCCGCGTCGACTGTTTTCATAAATACGTTAACCGCTTCTTCATCTTCAGCAATAATAGCTTCGGAATGTTTTGTTCCATATTGATCAATATGCTTAATCGCTTCTTCTACTGAATCTACAACCTTCACAGCAACGTCAAGGCTCAGATATTCATTGGACCAGTCTTCTTCTGTAGCTGTTTTGCAGTCAGGGAGCAGCTGAACAGCCACTTCATCACCATGTGTTTGGATGCCATTATCTTGTAACGCCTTTACAAAGTCCGCTTTATGCGCCTCTAGCCACTCTCGGTGAACAATTAAGGTTTCCAGTGCGTTGCATACAGCAGGGCGATCTGTTTTGGCATTCAAAAATGTTGCCAGCGCCATTTCGACTTCTGCGCTTTTATCAATATACATATGACAGTTGCCTACGCCTGTTTCCAGCACCGGTACGGTTGCTGAATCAACAACTGCTTGAATTAATGAAGCACCTCCGCGAGGGATAAGCACATCGATGTGCTCCTTCATTGTAAACAGTTTCGCTGTCTCTTTGCGATCTGTTGATTGAATAAGCTGCACTGCCTCTGCTGGCACTTTCGTTTGTTCCAGCGCTCGCTTGATTACCTCAACAATAGCCGTATTTGTATGAATGGCAGAAGAACCGCCTTTCAGAACGATACTATTACCGGATTTAAGCGCCAAACCCGTTGCATCAGCAGTGACATTTGGACGCGCTTCATAGATCATGCCGATAACGCCCAATGGTACGGTGATACGGCTGACTTGTAAGCCATTTTCCAACGTCCAGTCACTTGTAACTTTGCCAGTCGGGTCGTCAAGGTCGACTACTTCCTTCAATCCGTTGGCAAAATCCTCGATACGATTTCTTGTGAGCTTCAAACGATCCAGAAATGCCGCATCAAAGTCTTTCGCTTTTCCTGCCTGCATATCTTTTTCATTTGCGGCTAAAATCACTTCGTAGTCCTTTGCCAACTGATCGGCAACCGCCAGCAGTGCTTCATTCTTCTCGTCTGTTGTTAAAAGTGCCAGCTGCTTGCCAGCTGCTTTGGCAGAGATCGCCTGTTCTTCAACTGTTAGTCCTTTTAATGTGTGCTCCACGGTTTTCCTCCTTGTATATTATTGAATCGGTACAGTATGATCCAGTTCACAAACAAACGCTTCTTGATCAACGATCGTCTCTTCCATATTCTTCACTGGACTCGCCAATGCCTGCCAAAGCTCAGATGCATCTTGGTTCACGATGCCAAGTCCAATTCTTTCTCCTGCTTCATTCTGAATTCGGACCACATCGCCTTTTTTGAAGTTGCCTTTCACAGTTTGGATGTCACTCAAATTGATTAATATAGGTGATTGATTGATATTCTTAATAATAATTTCGCCAACGGGACCGGAATTAAAAGCAATCCACTGTTTTTTGCGGTTCAGAGAGTCTATATCCTCACTGGCCTCAAAATAAGTGCCTTCCGCGTCTCCAAGTACAGAGCGATAGATAATGTCTTCTGCTGTTGCTTCTCCGAGAAAGCCTTTAATGCCAGAAGCCATTGCTATCTTGAAGGCATCCAGCTTGGATTTCATGCCGCCGGTACCAATCGCGCTGCCAGCATCGCCTGCTGCCGCTTCTATTTCCGCTGTGATTGCTTCTACAAGCTCAATACGTGTTGCTTCCGGATTTTTGGCGGGATTATCCGTATACAATCCATCTATATCAGAAAGGACTGCAAGGAAATCTGCTCCAACCAAGCCAGCTACCTTTGCTGAAAGGGTATCATTATCGCCAAAGCGAAGCCTGTCAACTGTAACTGTATCGTTTTCATTGATGATCGGGATAATACCTCGATCTACTAATACATTGATTGTATTTCTAACATTATTATAGCGGGTTTCATCCGAGAAGTCCCCGCGGGTAATCAAAATTTGTGACGCAACATAGCCATGCGACAGGAAAAGGTCCGAATAAGCCTCCATCAGAAGCCCTTGACCGATTGAAGCTGCAGCTTGTTTTTCCGGAAGTGATTTCGGACGCTCCAGAAAGCCTAGTTTGCGGTAGCCGGCTGCTACTGCACCTGAAGAAACTAGCAATACTTCATAACCATTGTCCTTCAGCTTCACTAGCTGCTCTACTAGCTTTTCAAGTTTTTTGCGGCTTATTTCTCCGTGTAAACTCGTTAATGAACTGCTTCCTATCTTGACGACAATACGCTTTAATTCTGTTGCTGGTTTAGAAATGATAAGTTCCTCCAGTTTTCGAATTTTGACCGAGTGTCCAGAATGGCATTAGCGTGTCAGCAATTGTTTTTTTAGATCCTCACTAATTTCATTTGATCGTTCTGCTGCGGATAGAATAGCTTTTGTCATCGCTTCTCCTGCTCCTGCATCGTTCAATGCTTCCAGACCCGCTGCTGTTGTTCCATTTGGAGACGTAACCTTCTTTCGTAAACAGGCTGGGTCTTCTTTTGTTTCCACTAACATTCTGGCTGCTCCAAGCATCGTCTGAATGCCAATTTGACTGGCGGTGTCCTGGTCAAATCCTGCAGCTACACCTGTTTCAGTGAAATGTTCCATAAGCTTATAAAAGTAAGCAGGTCCGCTGCCAGCCATGCCTGTGAATACATCCATTTGATCTTCTTTTATAACAAACGCCTTGCCAAAGGCCGCCACAAGTTCTGTTACCATGTTAAGCTGCTCAGCTGATACATGTTTTCCTGGTGCAATGGCTGTAGCTGATTCGCCAATGGTACTGGAGGTGTTAGGCATAATACGAACAACGGGTTGATTTTTTGGGAGATAATGCTCGATCTGTTCATTCTGGATGCCTGCTGCTACTGATATAAGCACCTGTTGTTCCTGAACCTTGTCTTGCAATTCGATCAATGCAGCAGTAAGATCCTTCGGTTTCATTGCGAGTATGATTACATCCATACCGTGCCAATCCACATCACTTTGCGAAATTGCGGTGAGACCGTAACGCTCCTGCAGCTCACGAAGGCGTGCAGCGTTGCTTCGGTTCGTCACGAAAATCTGCTCATTTTGCAAGCTGTCTGATCCGCACATGCCGGCAATCATTCCCTCTGCCATTGATCCTGCTCCTACATACATAATCCGTTTGTTAGTTAAGATACCTAATCGCTCCTTTTAGAATATTTCGATCTCTGTTATCAGTTATCTATGCTATCACTATAGGATACTATGTCAAGGAATGTCACAGCGCAAAAGCCTGTCCCATCAGCGTTTTAACCTCTAAGACAACGCAATGGAAGCGCTTTACAAATTATATTGAAGAAGTTCAAGAAATGGTCATAATATCATGCTCTTTCCTACTTGTATTGGAGGGAAAATTGGCCTACGCTTATGCTTGTACTATTGCGCTCATTATTCCATTTTATATAGAAAAAGGAGTTGTCCAATGAATGGAGGCACAACAAAAGCCACCGGCACCTAAGAAGAAACTGCGACGCCGTTCTCTTTATCAGTCCGTTTGGCGCTGGCATTTCTACGCTGGTCTCATTATCATGCCATTTCTTATCATTTTGGCTGTCACTGGCGGTATTTATCTCTTTAAGCCTCAAATTGAAGCTGCCCTTTATAAGGATTACTATGAAGTGACACCGCAGACGACTGTCACAACTCCATCGGAACAGATTGATACGGTAGAAACGATCTATCCGGATGCAGCTGTAACGTCGTATCGACCGAGCGACAGTCCAGATCGTTCTGCAGAAATAGGCATACAGCAGGATGGTACTGCATTTACTGTGTTTGTCGATCCTTATACAAACGTGGTACTTGGCAAACTGGAGGAATCCTACCGTCTTGTTAATGTTATAGAAAAGATCCATGGTGAGCTCTTAATGGGAACTGTCGGGGATCGTATCGTAGAATGGGCTGCCTGCTGGGCGCTTATATTGCTTATTACCGGTGTTTACTTAGGCTGGCCTAAATCAAAGACGCGAATCCGCGGTGTACTTGTTCCGCGACTGAATAAAGGAAAGAAACTGCTTGCACGCGATATGCACGTTGTACCAGCGTTTTGGATTTCTTTAGGACTGCTTTTCCTCATTCTCACCGGCCTTCCTTGGTCAGGCTTATGGGGTAATAATTTTCAGGCACTAACGACAAACGCCGGCATTGGCTACCCGCCTTCCGTATGGGTCGGTGATGCACCGGCATCTGATGTGAAAACAAAAGAAATAGCTGATGTGCCATGGTCTGCTGAAAATCTGCCAGTCCCAGTATCTGCTAACCAGCAGTATGCACAGCTGTCTGTCGATGATGTCGTTCAAATAGCCGATGAGGAAGGCGTTAAGCCCGGCTATAATATTATGATTCCGCAAACACATGATGGCGTGTTCACGCTGTCTGCTTTCCCGCCAAATGCTCGTGATGAAGTGACGATGCATATTGATCAGTATACAGGAGCTGTTCTCGCAGACTATCGATATGATAATTATCAATTGCTAGGCAAGATTATTGCGTATGGTATTACCATTCACAAAGGAACCGAATTCGGCATTTGGAATCAAATTATCGGTGTGATTGTTTGTCTGGGAATTGTCGGTATCGCAGTGAGTGGATTCATTCTCTGGCTTTCTCGCAAGCCGAAAGGAAAGCTCGGTTCTCCAAAAGCACCTTCTGATAAGGTTATGAAAGGTGTCATTGCCATCATAATTATCCTGGGCATCGTTTTCCCGCTTGTCGGAATTTCCATTATCATTGTCTGGCTGTTTGATCGATTCGTTATCCCGCGTGTACCTGCACTAAAACGGTTTTTCAATGCTTAAGAAAGGGGGAAAGCAGATGCGAAGACTTGTCATCACAAGTTTGTTACTGATGTTATTCCTGCTCGCTGCTTGCTCCGCTGATCCGGATGCAGCTGCTCACTATTCCCAACGGAAAGAAGTGAACGTGAACATTGAAGTCCCCGACTCAATTGAAGCTAATTCCGTTCCTCGCATTGATGTATTGCTGACGAGTGATGGAAAGGCCCTCGACAAGGAAGCAGACGTTACCTTCCTTGTTTGGAAAGATGACAACAAAGCCGAAGCAGAAACGATTCCAGCGTCACGTAAAGAAGACGGAGGCTATCAACTGGAATATACATTTCCATCAGAAGGCGTCTATTATGTGAAAGCAGACGTTATTGTAGATAATATCCATTTGATGCCGACAAAACAGCTCCGAGTCGGAGAATTGACAGAGGAAGAGAAACAAAAGATTCTGCAAGAACAAGAACAAAGAAAACAAAAGGATAGCGGCAGTCACCATCACCATTAATCAATAGAAAAAAAGTCGTATTTTCGCGAAATGCGGCTTTTTTCATTGGAAATTTCTGTTACGATAGAGTCATATCTTATTACTTTATGAAATGGTGAAACGATGCAAAGACTACAATCATACTTTGAGAAATTCGATTATATATATTTTTCACTTATCGTACTGCTTGGCCTGACAAGCCTTGTCAGTTTATATCAAGTCCAAATTCTGCAGGGTGAATATTTTGTTGTGCAGCAAATTGTCTGGTATGTCGTTGGTTTAGGAGGCTGTTTTGTTGTCTCATTCTTCCTTGATTTAGACATTATAAAGCGTCTTTCACTCTTTATTTACTTATTTTTCCTGTTTCTGTTAATCGGTATTCTCGTTGCACCATCCAGTATTTCTAAAGAGATCAATGAAGCATACGGTTGGTACTCGATTGGCGGGTTCTCCTTCCAGCCGGCGGAGTCGATGAAGATTGGTTTGATCTTGTACCTTGCTCAAGTTATTAGTAAAGGGACCGAAACATCTCCTACGCTAAAAGAAGAGATGCTGCTTGTTGGAAAACTGACGCTGATTACATTGATTCCTGTTGGTGTTGTAATGAAGTTTCCCGACTTTGGAAATGCCATGGTTTATTTGGCTATTTATGGCGTAATGCTGATTGTTTCCCGTGTGCGTTTGAAAACAATTCTATTGATTTTCTCGATTCCTATTACGGTTGTACTAGCGTTGGCTATTACCTATTTCGCAGCCCCCGACTTTTTCTTTGACCGAATACTTGGTATGCTGCCGAGTTACCAGGCAAGTCGATTCTATGGCTGGCTGCAGCCGGAGAAATATGCTATTTCGGGCTATCAGCTTAACCAATCAATTATGGCAATTGGAGCTGGGAATATGAGCGGCTATGAGCAATTACCGCACGTGCCATACGCATACTCTGACTTGATTTTCGCTGTTATTGGCGGTGTATTTGGCTTCCTTGGCACGAGTATCGTCTTGCTGCTTTACTTCACACTTATTTACAAAATCATCATGATTTCTCAGCGTTATCATGATTCCTTCGGTTCCCTAATCGGAGCTGGAATTGCTGGCTTTTTAACGTTTCAGATATTCCAGAACGTCGGCATGAGTATTGGATTGATGCCTGTTACCGGACTTGGATTGCCTCTGATCAGCTATGGCGGCAGTGCGCTTGTCATTACACTTGCTTCGCTTGGACTGATCCTTAATATGCGCGTGAATACGATGACGTTTATGTTTGGAAGCAAATAACGTTTACTTCTGTAAATAGTTGCGTTATATTATTCGTAATTACTACTATTAAGGAGAACATATGCAGCATAAACAGTATCTAGCCTTAGCTTTGCCGCTGACCCTCTCGACAATCACAACCCCGCTGCTCGGTGTTGTTGACACTGCCGTTGTCGGTCAGCTTTCCGATTCTTCCTATATTGGCGGAGTAGCAATTGGCACCATTATATTTAATACCATGTACTGGCTTTTTGGTTTCCTGCGGGTCAGCACCTCTGGTTTTGCAGCGCAAGCTTCAACTAGTCTTGATACAGAAGAACATGTAATGGCACTATTGCGGCCTTTTGTGGTCGCTTTTTTGGTCGGTTTGCTGTTTGTTTTGATTCAGCAGCCTATTCTGCACTACTCCCTTTCCTTCTTGGGAGCGAGTGATGCAGTAAATGTCAGCGCTTCAGCTTACTTTTCCATTCGAATCTGGGGAGCACCTTTTGCACTTGCAAACTATGTTATTCTCGGCTGGCTGATTGGCATGAGTTATATTAAAGCGACACTTATTCTGCAGATTAGTACGAATGTGCTGAATATCCTTCTGTGTATCTTGGCAGTTCATGTGTGGGATTGGGGTGTAGCCGGGGTAGGCGCATCCACCCTCATTGCAGAGGTCTTTTCTTGTGTGTTCGGCTTCGTGCTGCTGCGAAAATATGCCGGAAGCATCTGGCAGCAGCCATTTATACAGCTGCTCAAGCGTGCACTGGATCCTAAACCGATGTGGCAGATGATGAAAGTGAATCGTGATTTGTTTATCCGAACCATCTGTCTGCTTGTTGTATTTAATCTGTTTACTGCAAATGGCGCTGCATTTGGAGAGGACGTATTAGCAGCTAATGCAATCCTTATTCAGATTCATTATATGATGGCATACTTCTTTGACGGCTTCGCCAATGCCTCCAGCATTGCTGCTGGCCGAGCACTTGGCGAACGCAATGAAAAACTCTTCTCGCAGTCACTGCGGCTGTCTTTTCAGTGGGGACTGGGTATAGGTATTACACTTGCGCTTGTTTTCCTGGCAGGAAAGCAGTGGATTTACCCGCTCTTTTCGGACCAGCAGCATATTATTGATCTAACCAGCACATACGCAAACTGGCTTGTTCTGTTTCCGCTTGTGGCTAGTCTTGGTCTTGTTTATTACGGTGTATTCACCGGCATGACAGAAGTAAGGTTCGTGCGTAATTCAATGATACTAGCAGTGCTGCTTTATCTGGCTGCACTTTTCTCGCTTCAGCCGCTGGGCAACCATGGACTTTGGCTCGCGTTTCTGCTGTTCAGTCTTGGACGCTCTGTTTTTCTTATCCTTTATGTACCAAAGCTGCGCCGTCTGTTTAAACAAACGGCAGCAGCATAACCTCAAGCTTGATGACCGCCAATTTTTGAACTGCGCTCGATTGTCATTCCGGCAGCTTTATAACTGCTGGCTCGCAGTATAGCGGTCGTTCCGAAGCGAGCTCGGATTTGATCCATTGCCTTGCTCAAATCCTTTTGCTTGCTTTTGTCCTCGAACAAGCTGAGCTGCGTTGCTTCTTCATCATATAAATTGGTCAGGGAGACAGACACACGTCTGACTTCGTGACCTTTTTGGTAATTCTCATAAAATAACTCCATGCACAGCTTATACATATCCGTCGTCAAATTGGATGGACTGGTGAAGGAACGAGAGCGGCTGAATCCTCCGCCGTACTGACTCGCATATCCAACAGACAAGTGCACGGTATTGCCTTCCTTTTTATCCCGTCTTGCCCTCCTGCAAGCCTCTTCACACAGCTCCAAGATGATTGTCGGGATTTCTTCCCCCTTATAATTGCGAAGCAAGGTAATGCCATGTCCATAACTCTTTTGCTCTTGTTTAACAAAATCACCGAGCACTTCACTTTCATCAATTCCCCATGCATGCCAATACAATTGCTCTCCCATGACACCATACCGTTTCTTGAGCTGCTCTAAAGAAGCATTTGCCAAGTGACCGAGTGTCACAATGCCCATTCTGTTCAAGTTTCGCTGCATCCGTCGCCCTATTCCCCAAATATCTTGTATCGGAACAGGCCATAATAAGCGCGGAACATCTTGATACCGACAAACGGCTATGCCAGAAGCCTGCTTTTTTGCGTGAATATCCATAACAACTTTAGCGAGAAACTTATTATCTCCAATTCCGATTGCTGCTGTGACTCCAAATTGCTCCAAAATATCTGCCTGCAGCTTGGCTGCTGTTTCTTCTGCTGATCCATGCAGCTGTTCCGTCCCATCAAGTGTTACCCAAAACTCATCAACCGAGTAGACGTGGATGGCCTCCATCGGCACATACTCGTGAACCAGCTCCGTAATTGCTACGGAAACTTCTAAATAATCCTTCATATGTGCTTCCGCAATCACGATGTCCGGATCTTCCGGCAGTTCAAAATAACGACTCACGTTACTAACACCATGCTTTTTCTTCAATGCAGGACTTGCTGCCAGTACAATGCTGCCGGGCCGCTTCGTATCTCCGACTACCGCAAGCAATGTCGTCATCGGATCCAAGCCGCGTTTCACACATTCTACACTGGCATAAAAACTCCGCATATCCACACATAGCAACTCATGCTGTTGAAATCCGCTGTAATCCATTCTCTCCACCTCCAAAAGGGAACAAATGTTCTTGTGGATAGCTTACCCGATTTCTGGCAGTTATAGTAGCTGTAATTTTTGGATAGGGAGGAAAATAGGGAAAGAATCTGCTTCCAACAGCTGAATAGTAGCCCATATTTCGGTATTATAGTTATACAATAGGTATTTTTCGTGTTACTAATAGGTGGGGTATGATGGAAAATTGGCTGACTTTACACTATATAGCGGGTTTTTTGCTAGTGCTGAGCTTATCTATCAGCTTGTTCTAGAAGGCAGCATCAACTGGTTTTACCTCGCATACTAATCAGTCAGATAAGTGCTATATATGCAGCGAGAAAAGAACAGAAAGAGCAAGTTGCAGAATAATATATACATATGTAAATAACCCGCGCAGTTTAGCGCGGGTTATTTTTATTCTTTTTATGCTTCCACTTTATTAAAGAACTGCGGTAAATGCTCTTTATGTGCTTCCAGCATCTCATCCATGATTTTCTTCGCTGTCTCATCAGAAGGAACTAGCGGATTGATTGTCATTGCCAGCAGCGCCGTATTGTAGTCACCTGTTACGGCAGCTTCTGCTCCAACACGCTCAAATGATTTGATTTGCTGAACAAGTCCGCGTACGGCAACTGGCAAGTCACCGATCCCGATTGGTTTTGGACCGTCTTTTGTGATGACACTGTTGATTTCAATGGCTGAATCGTTCGGAATGCTTTGAATCGCACCGTTGTTCACTGTGTTTACTGTTTGGATATCACGTTTATCATTGTAAATCGAGTTAATTAAGCTGCAAGCTGCATCGCTGTAGTACGCACCGCCGCGCTTGGACAGCTGTTCTGGTTTATGCGCCAAATTCGGATCTTTATAAAGCTCGAACAAGTCACGCTCCACGCCTTGCACGACCTCAGCACGAGTTCCTTCGTTATCCGCTGATTCCAGCTCTGCTTCCAGCATGCTGGATGTTTTATAATAATAACGATGGTATGGGCAAGGAATCGCCTTCAAGCCTTTGATAAAGCCAGGCTCCCAGTTCATCGCTTTGATGTTTTGCATCGTCATCTTATTGTCGTCGCTCGTCATTTTATCAAGCACTGTATCTGTTACATTCTCGCCGTCCAAATACACATTCAAACCAAATACCATATGATTCAGCCCGGCAAAGTCAATATGCACGCGATCTCCATCTGCACCGAGCAGCTCTGCTACTTGCATTTTCATCATAATCGGCACATTGCATAAGCCAACAACTCGATTGATATTGGAATAACGAAGCACTGCTTCTGTTACCATACCAGCTGGATTTGTGAAGTTTACGAGCCAAGCGTTCGGGCACAGCTCCTCCATATCCTTGCAGATACCAAGAATGACTGGAATTGTCCGCAAGCCTTTGAACAAGCCGCCTGGTCCGTTTGTTTCCTGACCGATAACATTATATTTTAATGGAATACGCTCATCTTTTGCACGGGCATCCAATAGACCAACACGGAATTGTGTCGTTACAAAGTCGGCATCCTTCAAAGCTTCGCGGCGATCCAATGTCAAATGTACATCAATTGGAAGTCCTGCTTCTTTGACCATACGCTTTGCCATGTTTCCTACAATCTCCAGCTTCTCTTTTCCTGCTTCCACGTCGACAAGCCAAAGCTCCGTAATGGGCAGCTCCTCATAACGCTTAATGAATCCTTCTACAATTTCCGGTGTATAGCTGGAACCTCCGCCAATTGTAACAATCTTCAATTTTCCCATGATTTCGGCCTCCTGTTTGGTTATGTTTATCTCTGCAAATAAAGCTTATATGCTGGAATGCATCCCAGGTCAAGCACAAATTCGTAAGGAAATTGTAAAGGAGTAACCGAAAGCATACAAAATGGTTATTTTCCGCTACAATAAAGGAAAGAAAGCGATTTCTAAAGAGGTGATGTACATGAGTAATATCAAGCAGATCGCAAAGCTGGCTGGGGTTTCCCGCAGCACTGTTTCCCGTGTCCTCAATCACCACCCGCACGTTCACGAAGAGACAAGAAACAAAGTACAGAAAATTATTGATGAGTTGGATTACATACAAAACAGCAATGCTGTTCAGCTGAAAAAAGGCAAAACAAATACGATTGGCATTGTATCTCCATCTATAAGCCACTATTTTATGCAAATCGTCCAAGGCATAGCTGAGGCAGGCGCTTCCTGCCATTATCAAACGTTACTTTATCAAACGAATGGAAAGCCTGAGCAGGAACTGGAGGCATTGGAGATGCTGCGCCAAAAACGCCTCGATGGACTGATTATTTTGCGCTGTGAAACAAGTTGGGAAAAAGTCAGCACCTATACAAAATACGGGCCGATCATGACGTGTGAGCCTTTACAGCATCCGAAAATACCGTCCATCTATATGAACCATTATGCGGGCTTTCAGCTTGGTCTGGAGCATTTGATTGAAAAGGGCTATACCCGCATCGCTTGCACAATCGGCAGAACAGAAAGCAGAAATAGTCTGGAGCGGAAGAAAGCGTTTGAGGATGTATTGAAAAGACATGACCTTCCCATTCATAAGGAGTGGATCTTAAACGAAACGTTCACTGTTGATGATGGACGTAAAGCTCTTCAAGAGCTGCTAGTCAGCAAACGAATGCCTGATGCAGTCATTCATGCAAGTGATTACGTCGCTGCCGGCATGGCAGCAGAAGCCCGAAAAGAAGGTATTCATATTCCAGACGAGCTGGGTCTGGTCGGTTTTGAATCTGATCAAAGTGACATCGCTGGTCTTATGGAGCTGACGCATGTGTGTAACCCGTTAAAGCAAATGGGAGCAGAAACTTTTCATCGCATGCATGCCCTGTTAACAGACGCCGCCTATACTGCTAAACCACTTTCCTTCTCGCTGACCGAGCGACAGTCAACTGCCAGAGCTGTGACACAAGAGACATAGTATTACAGAGAATTTCTATATAGATAGACTCGTCTGCTGTGCTAGGATAGTGACATAGGGGGTAATGCATATGATGGTAACAAGACAATTTACTAACTTTACAGTTTGCACTGTCCACCTAGTTATACTAGTGTTTTGGCTGGCAGCATGGGAAAAGCTCTTCAACACGCCCGGCCTTATCATCTGGGGAGCTGCCGCGTTACTAGGCGCTGGTCTGTTCTTTTTATGGGAACGCAGAGATAAGATGGACATTAGCGGCCGGTTATTAGCGCTATCTACCTCTATGCTCATTGCGCTGGCAGTACTATCTGTGCTCATTGAGATTACTGTTTCCTCCATGCCGTGAAGAAATGAGGCATGGAGGATGAAAAGGAATAGCCTAAGCAGCTACTCCTTTTCACTAAAGTCATTTAAAATACGCCGGTGACTGCCGATCATCTTTTCCGGTAATGCTTTCAGCGGGAAAAATGCCAGCTGGATTGATTCCGTTTCTTCATGCATGAGCTCTCCATGGTAAGCATTTGCACGGTAAACAATGGTTACATTGTAGAATGCATCACCATTTGCAGCTACAGCAAAGTTATCTTTCCCAGAATACACATCGACCAGCTCTAAACCCTCTGCAGTCAGCCCTGTCTCTTCTAATACTTCCCTTGCGGCTGTTTGTTCTGCTGATTCACCGAGCTCCATCAATCCTCCTGGCAAACCCCACGTTTCATGAGGATGAACCCGCTGCTGCAATAGCACACGGTTTTCACGATCAAAAAGCAAACATAACGCCCCAACTAAAATGACCGGCTGATGCCCGACATATTTACGGAGATTTTCTACATAACTCACAAGCATAACTCCTCTCTTCATCAGTTTACCAAATGTACACCCAGCTAATAGAATTCTTTGTTCCCGATGTGATACAGTTAAGATAACGAGAACAAGGAGTGATTATATGGATAAAATCATGTTCATCCAAACTGGATTCGGTGTTGATGTCCATGGTCAAGACGTGACCAAGGCTGCAGTCCGCGCAGTTGTGAATGCCATTCACACAAACTCAATGCCAGGTATTAAAAGTGTGCTTCCTGAAAACGATTTACATAATATGAAGGTGAATGTACGGCTCGCAGTTCCTGCTGACAAGAACAAGCTGGATATCGAACAAGTAAAAGCTCGAATCCCATACGGTACTGTTACAGTGGAAGTAATCGACGGCGGGATGCTGACTTCCAGCGCTATTTTCTTAGAGGAGAAACAGGATAAAAACGACATGATGTATATCGTTAATGCTTCCGTCGAAACAGGCTACTAAAATGATAGCCCACAAACTTTATAACATGGTCATGGTGCACACAGAAGATCACGTACTTTTATTAAATCGGCAGCATGATGATTTCAGCGGTTTTATTCCGCCTGGAGGGAAAGTGGATTTTCCGGAGAGTCTTACTTCCAGCGCCATTCGTGAAGTAAAAGAAGAGACCGGGCTGGATGTGCGGGACTTAGAATACAAAGGTATACAGCATTATGTGAACAAGAAACAAAATGTTCGTTATCTCATTTTTTACTATATCACAAGCTCATTTTCCGGTCACTTACTGACAGAATCACGAGAAGGGAAGCCATCTTGGTTCAAAAAGTCAGAAGTGATGGAGCTGCCCATGCAGGATGTCGTTCGTACTGCCTTCCCACTATTCTTTCAAGAAGGCACCTTCGAATTATATCTTCAAGCAGGCTTCAAGGAATCAGATGACAAGGAAGACGTTTTGTACACCTAAAAAGAGGGAGCCAGTTAGCTTCCTCTTTCCTTTACTATGTACATCAATGCGATGCAAAAGCTACCGAATAGGGCGCTTCCTGCCGGATAATAAAATAGTGATTTAGAGATTACAGTGAATTGTTCTGCTAGATGCAGCGTGAATAACTGCAGAAACGCAATGATCAGCATTGTAATACCTACTTTACTCCACAAACTTGCTCCCCCCTTACAATCTATTATATGTTAATTCCAGTTATTGTAACTACCAAATAGGTAATGATGCGAAATAGAAAATTCCAGCTAGGTATTTCTGCTTATTTTCAGAGTAATAAGCATAATTTTCAGCAGTTTCCCACTTTCCCAACTTCCTGCATGCTTCTACATATTTATATATTATCTGTAATCATTTTTACTGTCACCTTTCCCAACTTTCCTTCTAATTCTGTCAGATTGTGTGAGAATAACTCACGAAAACCGCATGAAATCAAGGTCCAAGCTGCCTCTCCCCCTTCTAAAGAACCATTGTGAATCTAGCAAACTTGAAGCTATACTATTTCATAAGGAAAACTTTACCTACATACATTTATTGTTTTCCGACTATTTAAACTATTAGCACAAGGGAGAGTGACATGCTTGAAGAAGAATAAATGGATGGCCTCTGCGATGGCAGCTGTTATTGGATTTAGCACTTTTACTTTATCATTGACGCCCGCACAAGAAGCAGAAGCTTCAACCGCAGAGGAAGTACCTGCTGTAACCTATTCACCGAAAACCACACAAGGCGGACCTTTCGACAGTGCCATTGCCAATACAGATAAGCTGATTGAATTACTTAAAGAAGAAGGAAGGATCAGTAAAGATGCTACTGAAACAGAAGCACAGGAAGCAGTGAACGCCTACTTGAAAGAGCGGGAAGAAAAAAGTGCAGAAGCTGCGAAAGAACCACTTCCAGAAGAATTAGAGGAAGCAAAAATTGATGAAACGGTTGTAAGCGACACAGATAAAGAGAATGGGAATGCAGATAATGCTGCGAGCCAGTCTAAGCGAGAAGATTCATGGAAGAAAGGGAAAGATAAAAAGAAAAATAAGAAAGTAGATAATGTAAAAGAAGAAGCATATGACGGAGAAGTCCGTGAAGACAAAGTACTTGTCTTGGCAATCGACTTCCCAGACTACCAGAACAGTTCCATTACACCAGAAGAAACAGATATGTGGTATGAGGATTATACACACGACCACTACCAAGATATGGTTTTCGGTGAGGATGGCTACACTGGTCCCGATGGCCAGAATTTCACTACCATGAAACAGTATTATGAAAATCAATCCGGCGGAAGCTATACAGTTGATGGCGAAATTGCCGGATGGTATACAGCAGACCATCCTGCTGCTTATTACGGCAGAAATGACCCTGCTCCAGACGGCAGTGATGCAGCTGCACGGGAATTGGTTTATGAAGCTTTAACAAAAGCGGCGGAAGATCCGAATGTCGACCTTAGCGAATACGATCAGTGGGATCGTAATGACTATGATGGTGACGGCGTCTACGATGAGCCCGACGGCATCATTGACCACTTGATGGTTATTCATGCAGGTGTTGGTGAGGAAGCTGGCGGCGGAAGCCTTGGCTCAGATGCAATCTGGTCTCACCGTTGGAATCTTGGCGGACTTATAGCTGTTCCGGGCGGAAGCTCTGAAAGTGATCGCTTTGACGGACAGCTGGCGGCATATGATTATACAATGATGCCGGAAGATGGCGCAATGGGCGTGTTTGCACACGAATATGGCCATGACTTAGGCTTGCCGGATGAGTATGACACAAACTATACAGGTCAAGGTGAAGCTGTCGCTTATTGGTCCATCATGGCAAGCGGAAGCTGGGCTGGTGATGTTCCGGGAACAGAGCCGTCTGGATTCAGTGCTTATGCAAAGGAATACTTGCAAAATGCGCATGGCGGCAACTGGCTTAGCGGTACAACCATTGATGTCAAAGATTTAGATGACGACGGCCTTGAGCTGCTGTTGGATGAAGCTGCGACAAAAGGAACCAATAATGATGTCATTCGTGTGAATTTGCCAGATAAGGAAAAAGAGATTACCAAACCTGCCAGCGGTACTTATGCGTACTTTAGCGGCAAAGGAAATGACCTTGATAACAATATGACAACAACGGTTGATTTGACTAATGCTTCGTCAGCCGAGCTTACTTTCAAGACATGGTATGACATTGAACAAGACTGGGATTACGCTTCTGTGAAAGTAAACGGAGAGACAGTTCCTGGTTCCATCACGACTACAGATAATCCGAATGAGCAGAACCCAGGAAATGGTATCACTGGTACTTCTGATGGCTGGGTAGATGCAACCTTTGATTTAAGCGCTTATGCAGGTCAGGAAATTGAGCTTTCATTAAATTACTGGACAGATGTAGCGGTAAACAACGCTGGATTCTATGTCGACGATATCCAAGTATCCACAGACGGGACTTCTATCCTTACAGACGATGCAGAAGCTGACAGCAGCTTTGAACTAAATGGATTTTCACAAGATAAAGGTGTGTCTCTATCCGAGCATTATTACTTGCTCGAATGGCGTACCCATAACGGTGTTGATGAAGGTCTTGCCCATATTCGCCGAGGCGACAGCCTAATGAGCTACAACACTGGTCTTCTTGTATGGTACGTTGATAATTCTTATGACAATAATTGGACAGGCACGCATCCAGGTGAAGGATTCTTAGGTGTAGTGGATGCGGACCAAAAAGCGCTTTACTGGAGCGATAAATCTGTTGCTTCCAGCCGCTATCAAATCCATGACGCTGCATTTAGTAAAGACAAGTCAGAAAAAATGTTCCTTGATTATCGTTCTACAACTGGTTTGACACTCAAGGATAACCATACAAAGAGCTATGATAAATTCAAGGATGTTAACAACTACTTGAACAAAGCACTTCCAGATGCCGGACGTAAAGTACCGGATTACGGATTGGAGTTTGAAGTGAAAGCAGACAGCAAAGATGGTTCAGTTGGTAAGATTGAAATCTCGCTTGAAGATTAAATGAAAAAGCAGGAACCTGTTATAGGTTCCTGCTTTTTTTCGGTAACAGCACAGTGAAAATTGTGCCTTTCCCTTCTTCACTCGCTACTTCAATTGTACCTTGATGGGCTTTTATAATAGAATGACTAATGGATAGACCTAGTCCTGCACCGCCTTGCTGACGTGTACGCGAGCTATCACTGCGATAAAACCGATCAAATATATGCGCTACATGTGCAGCAGGTATACCTGAGCCATTATCACGGACACGTATTTCCGCTCCAGCATGATTTGTTTGCAATTGCATTTCAATGACGCCTTGCTCGGGATTGGTGTGCTGGACAGCATTATAAAACAAGTTCAGCAGTACTTGTTTCAGCTTATCTCTGTCAGCCTCCACCGCAATCTGCTCCTTCATTAAAAAAAGCAGCTCCCGATTCCCAGCCAGCATTTCAAAATGTGGCTGCATTTCCTCTAATACTTGATTCAAGTTCACTTGCTGTAATTGCAGCCCTTCCGATTTATCAAGCTTGGTAAGTAACAGCAGATCCTCGACTAACTTCTTAATACGCTGCGATTCCTTCAGCATACTCTCCAATGCAGGATACAGCTGGTCGGGGTTATTCGCGGCTCCGCGCAGCAGCACTTCTAGAAATCCATGAATGGAGGTGAGCGGCGTACGCAATTCATGAGAAGCATCTGCGATAAATCGCTGCATCTGCTCCTTCGCTTCCCTTTCCGATTGAAACGAACGGTCAATCCGTTCCACCATTTGGTTAAATGCGAGTGTGAGCCGTTTAATCTCAACTTGTTTTGTTTCTTCTTCCAACCGTTCCGACAAGTTCTCAGCACTTGTTCGTTCTACCTTTCGAATAATCCGATGCAGCGGATCTAATGCTTTTTTTATTACTTGTGTATACAGTAAGCTGCCTGCTCCTAATGCCAATACAGCTAATAGGATGAACACTTGCAGTTGTCCATTAATGACGTCGTTCAGAGGTGCTGTTTTTGTCCCTGCTTGCAAATAGCTTGTTATTTCACCGAAGCGGCCCTCCGCAATGATAACGACAAGCTGCTCATTCCCCTCTTCATCGTCTGTGACAATATATTGCGCGTCTTTATCACCCCTGTTATTTACAGCTGCCTGAAACTCCTCCTGTTCGAGGCGGGGACTGGAAAGACTCGTTTCATCTGACATATCCGTGTAGTTTCCGGAGGTATCTATCTTCGCTAAAGAGCGATCAAACAGAAATGGCTGGCGTATATCTGATGCATCATCATTTAATAATGCCGGCGGAAGCGAATGCAGCTGCGACTGTATCGCATCCGCTTCATTTTGATAGAGAAAATCTTTCATTAGAATATACTGCAGAATCCCAATTACGATTAGAATGATGGCTAGAATCAGACAAGATAAAGCGACAATCTGTTTATTCAGCGTTTTTGGTTTTAATTGCTGTAATTTTTTCTTCATCTCACATCCAGGCGATAGCCCGCTCCACGGATCGTTCGAATCAGCTTCCGATCTTTATCATGCAGCTTTTCCCGCAAAGACCGTATATACACTTCTACAATGTTTTCTTCTCCATTGAAACTGTATCCCCATACTTTATCAAGAATGAGCGCCTTACTCAGCACAATATCTTGATTCATTACTAAGTATTTGAGCAATTCATACTCTGTTGGTGACAGCTTTAGCACCTCTTCTTCCAAATATGTTTCCTTCCGCCGGTCATCAATTCGCAAAGGACCTGCTTGCAATGAATCACCTACTTCCGGGAATTGATTACGCAAGCGCGCTTGCATTCTGGCAAGCAGTTCCTCAAAGCTGAAAGGTTTGACTAAGTAATCATCAGCTCCGTCGTTCAACCCTCTAATCCGGTCATCCACTTGATCTCTGGCAGTCAGCATAATAATAGATAGTTTTCTGCCTTTCTTTTTCAGCATGCGACATACTTCAAAACCATCCATTCCCGGCATCATCACATCCAAAATAATAAGATGCGGCTCGAATTTTTCTGCTTTGGCAATTGCTTGCATTCCATCCGCAGCACTTTCTACTATATATCCTTCATTTTGTAATCCGAGCATCAAAAACTGTGTAATTGTTTGTTCATCATCAACGATCAAAACTTTAATTTTTTCCATCCTGTCATCCAATCTTTCTTTTTTCTTTATTATGGAACAACTAGCTGAAAAACAGCTGAAGATTCTCGATTTTTTCACTTTCAGCAAATCTTCAGCTAGCTTTCATGTGCACTTCAGCACGAGACTTCATACTAGCAACTAGTCAGAGCAGGCATGACACAGAAGCATTATTGCAGGCATGAAAAATGTAAAGGAGACGGTGTAATGAATTTTATAAAACGTGCATTTTGGAGTATGAAAGCAAAAAAAGGTAAGACATTGCTTCAGTTGGTTATCTTCACAGTCATATGTGTGTTTGTACTATCTGGATTAACCATTCAATCTGCTGCCAAAGCATCTAGTGAATTGGCAAGACAAGAACTCGGAGGATCTGTGACACTGCAGGTTGACCGAGAAGCAGCAATGGAGCAGCAAAGAAGCGAGCAAAGTGAGACAGATGGACCGCCGCAATTTACCAGTACACCAATAAGTTTGGATGATGCAGCGTCTATTGCAGCTTTGGATCATGTGAAGAGCTACAACTATTCTGTATCAGCATCAGCAAATGCAGAAGACTTCGATATTATAGAAAGCAGCACCTCAACAGAAAGTGACAACAGTGAAACAGATAGTGAACAGGCACCTGGCGGAGATCAAGGCCGAGGCGGTATGGTCCAAGCTGACCTGACTGTCAACGGTACACTAACAAGCGATGGAGCAGACAGCTTTAGCGATGGAGAAGCAGAAATTGTTGATGGCCGCGGTATTGAAGCATCTGATGCTGGCAGCAATGTTGCTGTAATTGAGCAAACACTTGCTGAGGAAAACGATTTAGCAGTTGGAGATACAATCACAATCAGTTCCTCCAATGATGAAGATACAACACAAGAATTAGAAATCGTCGGTATTTATGAGACTAGTTCTGCAGGCAGTGACCAAGCATTGAATTTCTCGTTCTTGAACCCATACAACACGGTTTACGTACCTTATACTGCAGCAAATACGCTGAAAGGCGAAGATTATACGGATACCGTAGAATCGATAACATATCAAATGGACGATGCAGAGAACATTGATGCATTCCTTACCGCAGCTGAGAAGACGGATGTCGATTTTGATGTATATGAATTAGATGCAAACGATGATCTCTACCAGCAGATGGTAGGGCCAATTGAAAACGTCGCATCATTTGCTAAAAATATCGTCTACCTTGTCACAGTTGCCGGTGCGATTATCCTTGCCTTAATTGTTATGCTTTCTATTCGAGAGCGTAAGTACGAGATGGGTGTTTTGATGGCCATTGGTGAGAGCAAATGGAAGCTCGCAGGACAATTTGTAACAGAAATTGTGGTAACTAGCATCGTAGCAATTGGATTGTCTTCTTTATTCGGAAACCCGATTGCAAACGTGTTGGGTAATCAACTATTAGATCAGCAAACAACCGCCTCAGCAGAGAATGTCTCAACTTCTATGCAGCAAGGACCTGGCGGTCGTGGTCAGATGGGCGGCGGTCCCGGACAAGCTGTGTCTGATGTATTCAGCCAGTCTAGAGACGCAGTCAGCAGCCTGAATATTAACGTGACATGGGAAAACATCCTATTGCTTGGCGGTATTGGATTGGCAGTTGCGATTATCTCAGCATTGATTCCGTCCATTGCCATCCTTCGATTACAGCCAAAAAACATTTTAACTAAACAAGAATAGAAAGCAGGTATAACGATGAAAACAGCTCTACTGTCTTTTAAAAATGTCAGCTATTGGTATACAGATAAAGAGAATCCACTCTTTCAAACGGTGAATATAGATTTCTATAAAGATACATTCTACACCATCACTGGAACTTCCGGGTCTGGTAAAACAACCTTCCTGTCATTAGCAGGGGGATTGGACAAACCGCGTGAAGGTGATATTGAATACGATGGAAAATCCATTCGCAAGATGGGACTTGGCAAATTTCGTCACGACTACGTCTCCATTGTCTTTCAATCCTACAATTTGATCCCTTATATGACAGCCTATCAAAATATAGCATCAGCGATGGCCATTACTGGGACAAAAGTGGAGAACAAAGAAGATTTCATCTTAAAAATGCTCGCAAAAGTTGGTATTTCTGAAGAACAGGCAAAACAGCGTGTCCTCACTCTTAGCGGCGGACAGCAGCAGCGAGTAGCTATCACACGTGCATTCTGCTGTGATACTGAATTGATTGTAGCAGATGAACCGACAGGGAACCTTGATGACGAAACATCCAAGGACATTCTAAAGCTGTTTATTGATCTCGCACACCAGGAGAATAAGTGTGTAATTATG
This sequence comes from Terribacillus aidingensis, assembly GCF_900215625.1. Classification (GTDB taxonomy): domain Bacteria; phylum Bacillota; class Bacilli; order Bacillales; family Amphibacillaceae; genus Terribacillus; species Terribacillus aidingensis. Next base: position 89,878 of record NZ_OBEK01000001.1, on the reverse strand, counting down.
GTTACCCATGACCCTCAAATTGCAGCTCAATCTGATGTTAATATCCAGCTGTCCAACGGCAGTTTCCGAATACTGCAGCATATATAAAATAATGAAAAATGCGTATCCGCTAACGGATACGCATTTTCTTATTTCCTTTTTACTATATAACCGATAGACAAGATAACAATCCAAATTGGCAAAATGACAAGTGCCAGTCGATAATCTGGGATATATGCCATAATTACAACGATTGCAGCTAGAAATAGCATGACAAGATAATTAGATATCGGATAGAACGGAAGTTTGAACGACAGCTTCTGCTCTGCTTCTTTCCCTATTCGTTTCCGAAATCTAATTTGACTAATCATAATCATTGTCCAGTTGATGACGATAGATGCTGTTGCAATGGACATCAAATAACTGAAGACTTTCTCAGGAAATAAGAAGTTGAGAACGACCGTGATAGCAGCTGCACCTGAGGAAACTAAGATAGCAGGTACTGGTGCGCCTGTCCGCTTGTCCACCTTTTGAAGAAACTTAGGTGCACTACCTTGCTGGGCTAGCGAATGCAGCATACGGCCGTTACTATACAGACTGCTGTTATAAGCAGAAACTGCGGCTGTTAGGACGACGACATTTAAAATACCAGCGGCAGCGGGTATGCCAACACTATCAAAAATCTGGACAAATGGGCTGCTATTGCCATCCACTTCATTCCATGGGAAAATCGCCATAATGACAAGTAATGCACCAACATAGAAAATTAAAATACGATAAACAACCTGATTGATTGCTTTTGGTATCGTCTTTTTCGGTGTCTCTACTTCACCTGCTGTAATACCGATCAGCTCCACTCCGCCGAAACTGAACATGACAAGAACGAGCGACAAGACGACGCCAGTCAAGCCATTCGGCATAAAGCCACCTTCATCAAACAAGTTCGAAAGTCCAGTAGGAACACCGCCATTGCCAAAGCCAGTGAAAATGATGAGCAAACCGAGAATGATCATCCCGATAATTGCTGCAACTTTTATAATCGCAAAGTAGAATTCAAATTCTCCATACAACTTAACACTCAATAAGTTGATACAGGTAATCAACACTAGAAAACCAAATGCTGTTAACCAAGTCGGAATGTCCGGGAACCAATACTGCACATAGATGCCGACAACAGTCAGTTCTGCCATGCTGATGGCAATATAGTTGAACCAATAATTCCAGCCTGATATGAATCCAAAGTAATCGCCCATATTCTGCTGGGCATAATAACTAATCGAGCCAGAATTAGGTGAGTCAACAGACAGCTCACCCAATGCGCGCATAATAAGGAAGATCATAAATCCACCGACTAGATACGCAAGTGAGATTGCTGGTCCAGCTAACCCGATGGAAGAAGCAGAACCGTAGAATAAGCCTGTCCCTATCGCCCCGCCAAGTGCAATCATCTGCACATGACGGTTCTTCAACCCTTTGTGTAAAGTATTCGATGTTTGATCTTTTCTTGCCATGTCGATGCTCCTTGCCAACTAACTAATAAATCGTTTTAGTCTTTCTTAATGAAACGGCCAAATGCTTTACCGATTGGCAGCACAGTGTGACCATAATGACCATTTAGTACTGCTGCGGCAGAACCATAGAAAGATAATAGGGAAATGATTAGCTCTGCAATCCCTGCGATTGTATGCGTTACTTCATATGCTATATCAAATGAACTTAAAGATAAACCAATAAATAGGAAGTCAATTGCTACGAAAATAAAGAATAATACTTTATGTGTACCCATAGCTCCAACTGTCATGAAGAGACTAAAGATAAGATACCCAATAAAAGCTACGCCTAACTGATGTCCGTCTGCTCCTGTCTGCAAGCTTTCTCCAAGTGTACCAAGCTGCATAAGCCAGCTCATACCCACGCCGAACCAGAAAAGTCCAAAAGCGCCAAAAGCTGTGGCTCCAAAAATATTATTGTGTTTAAAATCCTGAATAGAAGCGATCAGCTGTGCGATTCCTCCTAAGAAAAATGCCCATGGAAGGATCATAGAAAGTCCATCCGTTAAACCTAGCTTCTGAGAAGATGCAACAAGCGTTACCATTGCAAGACCGAATAATCCCAGTGCACTCGGGTCAGCTGTAACAATCTTCACTGATGTTTTTGATGTATCCAAATTAATACCCCTTTCTTATTTACCTTTATATCGGAAAAAATACGGGAGACCTATTGAAAGAATATTTAGTATAATTATATGAATGCCCGTTTTGTCCAAATACAGCAGATTTTCTAATCATACACATTTTATAGGGGAGAATCTAGTCTATGCGTAAATTTAAGATTGAAGAAATCAGTATTTCATCCTTACAAGCAGACCTTGCATCAGGTAAAGTATCCTCCGTGACTTTAGTTCAGACTTATCTGGAGCGAATTGCGAAAAGAGATTCATGTAAAGACGGCACGAACAGTGTGTTGGAAATCAATCCTGATGCCTTGTTTCTTGCTGAACAGATGGACAAAGAGAGAAAAGACCATAGCTTACGCGGAGAGCTTCACGGCATCCCGATTCTCTTGAAAGATAACATTAATACAGCAGATGGTATGCACACTAGTGCCGGTACGCTAGTGCTTGCTAACCACTATGCCAAATCAGATGCCTTTATTGTCAAAAAGCTGCGTGATGCCGGTGCCATTATTTTATGTAAAGTGAACATGACAGAGTGGGCTAATTTTATGTCCGATCCTATGCCGAATGGTTTTAGCAGCCGCGGCGGTCAAGTACGCAATCCATATGGAAGCTTTGACGTTGGCGGTTCGAGTTCTGGAACTGGAGCTGCCATAGCCAACAACCTAGCCGCTGCAGGTATTGGTACGGAGACCAGTGGTTCTATTCTCAGCCCCGCAAGCAGTAATTCATTAGTCGGAATTAAACCAACTGTCGGGCTCGTCTCCCGAACTGGTATTATCCCGATTGCACACAGCCAGGATACTGCGGGACCGATGACAAGAACTGTTCGAGATGCAGCGATATTGCTCCAAGTAATAGCAGGCTCGGATGCGCTGGATCCAGCAACACTTTCTGCACCCCATGCGCCGGATTATACAGATTTTCTGAAGGACAAGGGGCTGAAAAGCAAACGTCTTGGTATTGATGGACGCACGTTAGAGTGCATAGACCAAGACAGACGGGAGCTGATGGAGAGAGCATTTGCTGTCTTACGTGAGCAAGGCGCTGAGCTTATTGATGTATATGTGCCGGAAATCACGCGGGATTCCAGCGTCTTATTTCACGAGTTTAAACACGGGGTAAACCGCTACTTGCAGTCTGCGGAATCGTACTTACCCGCTCATACACTGAAAGAGATTATTAACTGGAACCGCATGCACACCGACAACGCTTTACCATACGGTCAGGATCTGTTGGAAGCAGCTGAGAAAACAGACGGCACCTTAAAACAAAGTGACTATTTAGCGGACCGTTTAGCAGATATTCATGAATCCCAAACTGAAGGCATTGATAAGATTATGAAAGAATCTGCTTTAGATGCTATTGTCTTTCCAAGCTATCATGGGTGTGATATTGCAGCAAAAGCAGGATATCCATCCATAACTGTTCCAGCCGGTTACACAAAGACTGGAGAACCGTTTGGAATTACGTTTACTGCTGGTGCTTTTGAGGAATCTACCTTAATAGAAATCGGCTGCGGCTATGAAAGTGCCACAAAGCACCGGATAGCTCCAAATTAAACCATTCTAAATTACAGTTGAAATCTGCCGCCTTGTATAGTAAGGTTATAGAGGTTTTCAATTGCATAAGAACTCATCAATTTGCATAGCCACTCATTAATTGATGCGAATTTACAGCTTGTATGTGTGTATCTCTCAAGCGTAAAACTGCCGAAGCTCGGCACATTTTGAGCTGGCACTATCTTTTTATTTAGAATGACGCTGTTGTATATAATAAGCCGTTCGGATAGAGCAAGTGTATCCGCCGCGGCTTTTTTTAGTAAACAGATAAAACAAGCCCATACTATAGACGAGGTGAAAGAAGTGAGCAAACAACATAACAAGACGGAACCCGGACTTCAAAGAAAGCTCAAAGCCCGTCACTTGGGAATGATTTCCCTTGGAGGAACAATTGGAACAGGATTGTTCCTAGCAAGCGGCGGAGCAATCAGTCAAGCAGGTCCCGGCGGGGCACTGCTCGCATATGCTCTAATTGGCAGTATGGTGTTCTTTCTGATGACCAGTTTGGCAGAAATGGCATCCTTCATGCCTGTATCCGGAAGCTTTAGCACATATGCCACCAAGTTCATCGATGAATCACTTGGCTTTGCCCTCGGATGGAATTATTGGTTCAGCTGGGCAACTACAATTGCGGCTGAGCTCGTAGCTGTCACGCTTATTATGGATTTCTGGTTCCCAGATGTACCGTCTTGGATTTGGAGCGGAATCAGCCTGATCATCATGTTTTTGTTAAATTATATTTCCGTCAAAGGCTTTGGAGAATCCGAATATTGGTTCTCTCTTATTAAAGTGATTACTGTCATTGTATTTATTATTGTCGGAGTATTAATGATCATCGGCATATTTGGCGGAGAATCTCCTGGTTTCTCGAATTTCACAATAAAAGATGCTCCGTTTAATGGCGGCTTTCTTGCACTGCTTGGTGTGTTCATGGCAGCAGGGTTCTCCTTCATGGGAACCGAACTGTTAGGAGCTGCTGCCGGAGAAGCAGATAATCCAAGAGTATCCATACCGAAAGCGATTCGTTCTGTTTTCTGGCGAATTCTTTTGTTCTATATTCTAGCGATTTTCGTTATTGGTATGCTTATTCCTTATACAACAGATAGTTTGGCAAGCGAAGATGTTCGGCTCAGCCCTTTCACATTGGTGTTTGAGAAAGCCGGGATTGCTTTTGCTGCCTCTGTCATGAACGCTGTTATTTTGACTGCTGTACTGTCAGCTGGTAACTCCGGCATGTATGCCAGCACACGTATGTTATGGAACCTTGCAAAAGAAGGAAAAGCTCCTCGCTTTCTTGGCAAACTTAACAACAATGGTGTACCAGTAAACGCTTTGCTTGCAACAGCAGCAGTCGGATGTGCGGCCTTTCTTACCTCATTCTTCGGCAATGGTATCGTCTATACTTGGCTTTTAAGCGTGTCAGGAATGACCGGATTTATTATTTGGATTGGGATTGCTGTCAGTCACTATCGTTTCCGTAAAGCTTACGTCGCGCAAGGGTATGACATTAAAGACTTGCCTTACACAGCGAAGTTTTACCCATATGCGCCGCTATTTGCACTCGCCTTAAGTATCTTTGTCATTATTGGGCAAAGTGTCTCATCCTTTACAGAGAACGGGTTTGATTGGGGCGGTTTTATTGCTTCCTATGTTGGTATTCCAATCTTCTTGCTGTGCTGGATTATCTATAAAGTGAAATACAAAACAAAAGTGCATAAATTGGAGGATGTTGATTTAACAACTCCTGATCATGAAACAGCCCCGGACTAATGTCCGAGGCTGTTTTTTTCATCACTAATAAGGCATTGAAATAGCCAACGCGATAATAAAAATTAAATAAAGTACGAAAAGCCCTTGATAGCACAAACCGATGATTGCGCATACTCTTCCGCCTAAGTACAATGCTTTAATTGCCTCAGTATCCTCTGTAGTCTTGAGGCTCCTGTTAGCAAATATAATCGCTATGATACCTGTAATAAGACCAATAACAGGTAGGAAAATAGCTAAAATGCCTAATGCTAATGTACCTGATGGTGAATAACGTTTTTCTTCCACAACTAATTCCCTCCCTTTTTTTATCCCCGTTGAACTGCTGTTATAGCTCATTTTCCAAGTCATAGAAAAAAGCATGCGGCGTACCGCACGCTTCTTCTTACTTGAATATATTCTTCACTTTTTCAACTGTGTAATGACTGCCGCCCTTACCTTTGACATCTTCTATCATCATACTGATTAACATATCTTGCTTGTCATAATCATATGCTACAAACCAGCCATTTTCTTTTCCGTTTTCATCATCTTTGCTTTGCTTCAGCTCAGCTGTGCCAGTCTTACCTGCAATCGTTAAACCGCCAACTACAGGCTGATGTGCTGATCCGCGTTCATCTTCTACGACACCGCGAAGACCTTCCGTAATTGCATTTGCTCCATCAGCCGGCAAAACATCCTCATGCCACACTGTTGGTTCAGCTGCTTTTGTTTTCTGCAATGTAGGTTTAATCAGATCCCCATCATTTAAGAATGGTGTATAAGCTGCGGCTAAATGCAGCGGAGACATGAGCACTTGGCCCTGACCATATCCTGAGTCCGCCAGCAATGTTTCACTGTTTAGACCATCATTTGAAACAGATGATGCTTTTGTCGGGAATGCGTAGTCCAATTCCTCATCAAATCCGAACGACTCCAGACCTTTTTGGAAGTTCTCTGCTCCAGTATCCACCGCTGTCATAGCAAAATAAATATTATCGGAAGTAATCAGGGCATTTTCCAAGTCCACATCAGTCAAACTACTCGATACACGCGTAACACTGTAGTCACCGAATTTGCCATCATTGTTCCATGTTTTTCCTTCAATATGTTTCGCTTCATCTGGTGAAATAACGCCATTCTCTAATCCAACCGCTGCTGTTAGCGGCTTGATGGTAGAACCAGGTGCGTATGTTTTATTAAATTTCGCTGTAAATGGGCTGTTTTCATCATTAGACAGCTTCTCATATTCCTCTGCATCCCAGCCGAAGATGAAGTTATTCGGATCATAAGATGGTGTACTTACTAACGCTAATGTTGCTCCTGTTTTCGGATCTATTGCTGCAGATGCCCCGCTATCTTCCTTCAGCTGGTTATAGATCTCTTTTTGTGTATTACTATCAATTGTTGTCTCAACATCTTCTCCATTTTGAACTTCGGTTTCCGCAATGATTTCTTGTTCTTCACTGGAGTCCGTATAAATCTTCCAACCGATTTTACCGCGAAGTTTATCCTCAAAGACTGATTCTAATCCAGTCGAGCCGAGATAAGAAGTCGAACTATAATTGGAAGCATTATCGTCTTTCTCCAAGAATTCTGCATCCACTTTCTTCACATATCCAGTCAAGTGTGCTGCAGCTTCCCCAAGCGGATAGAACCTGGAAGTTGTTTCTGTACTTTGTACACCAGGCAATGTGGTAACTTTTTTCGCGAGATCACGCTGATCTGGGCGCAACGTCTTGATTGGAACATTTACCTCATCCGTCACCCAGCTCTGTTCTAATAGCGAATCAATTTCTTCCCGATCCATCTCGAGAATCTCAGCTACTTGATTCAATGTCTCATCTTTTGTCTTGCCGTCACCTTCGAGCTGACCTGGAATAAGTCCGATGGATGGTACAGTTGCATTAAATGCCAGCTCTTCTCCGTTCACATCAAGAATACGGCCCCGTTCCGGTTCAATAGATGATATCCGCACACTTTCTTCTCCGTTCAACTGCGCAAAGATATAAGATGGGTCCCAGTTTATTTTCCAAGCTGCCCCATCTTCTCCGTCCACTTTCACAAGCTCTGCATCCTTATCAAAAGCTACTTCTCCAGCAACTGTCTGCATAGAGACAGATAAAGGAAGCTGCTGGGTATCTGCATCAGATTTCGCTTCTTCCTCGGAGACTTCGCCAACTTTCACTTTTAAATCCGTGACGCCTGTTTGTTCATAAATATCTGTATAGCGCTTAACAAACTCTTCCTTGGTAATATCCTGTTGCGATTCTTCCGTCAACTGACTGTACATCTTATCAAAATCCTGTGCATTCCAATTGTCCACGAACTGATTCAAGCCATCTTTGGCTGATTGATCATCCGAACAAGCAGAAAGCAAGAATAGCGCACTAACGATAAACAACACGGCTGCTAGACGTTTCATAGTTCACCTTTCCTCTTCAATATGCTGTCCCCAATTATAGCATAGCAATGGAAAAACTTTGCTGGATTAACCCATGTATTTCCCAGGAAATAACCTAAAAATGTCGAAAAAGATTAGATTACAAGCTAGTAAGTAACAAACCTAACTACAGAGAATCCTACACTAGAATTTTCAGAAGTTCGTTTGATTTGTGCTCTATAAGCTCACACTTTAAGCCTTATACATGCGAAACAATAGCTTCCATGCTGCCTTTCATAACATAACGATCAATGTGAACAGGCAAAACGAAGTGATCACCTTTATGCAGCTGGAAAGACTGTCCATCCAGGATGATTTCACCTGTACCGTCAATGATGCTAACTTGCACGAAGCTGTCAGGGGTTTTTACCTCGGACTCGCCTGTTATTTGCCAATGATAAACGGAAAAATATTCATTTTGTACTAGCTTCTGCTCTTTGCGATCACCTATCATAACAGCAGGATTTCTCGTATCGGTTGTTTCATGTGGAACAGTTGAAACAGCCTTAGCCGAATCTAGATGCAGATCACGCGTGTTACCTTGGTCATCTTTTCGGTCATAATCATATACACGATAAGTAATATCGGAACTTTGCTGTGTTTCTAAGATAACGATGCCCGCACCAATGGCATGAATAGCACCGCTTGGAACATAAACAAAATCTCCCTTTTCTACAGGAATACGACGCAGCAGCTGCTCCCATTCGCCTTGGTCAATCATTTGCTCCAGCTGCTCTTTTGTTTGCGCATGATGTCCGAATACAATCTCAGCACCTGGCTCTGCATCAACAATATACCAGCACTCTGTCTTTCCGTATGGTTGATTCTCGACTTTCCGCGCATATGTATCATCTGGATGCACTTGCACGGATAAATCCGCTTTTGCATCAAGTAACTTTACAAGCAGAGGATAATCTTCATTGCCATGTTCGCCAAACAATTCCCGATTATACTGCCAAGCATCTAATAACGTCTTACCAGCTAAAACACCGTTCTTTATTTTGCTTGGTCCGTTTGGATGTGCCGAAATTACCCAAGCCTCTCCAGTATGCTCCGATATCAGATTGTATCCAAATACCTCCGCCAATTTGTTGCCTCCCCAGATTCGCTCCTGCAAAACAGGATCCAGGAAGATAGGTTCTTGAGTATACATATTCTAAATCCTCACCTTCGATTCTTCTAACCTCCTTTATTTTACCAATAGTTTTATGCCGCTGACTATACTTTATTGTTGTTTGATTGTTCTGATTTATATATGATAAATGTAATAATCTTTCAATAAACAGAAACGTCTAGAAACTACCTCATGAGGAAGTTATAGAGTGTACTCTAACAAAGGAAGGAAAGAAAACTATGGAGAAAGAAATCCATTATTCTACGAATATTAGCGATGCGTTCTTCCGCCAAGTCATAGATTATGTAGGCGCAGGGGTTGTCATTACGGATCCTGCATTGCCAGATAATCCGATTATCTATACGAACTCTGCATTCGAAAAGATTTCTGGCTATCCGACGAAAGAGATCATTGGCCAGAATTGCCGCTTTCTGCAAGGAGATAAGACTTCTAGCACAGAAGTGGCAAAAGTTCGCGAAGCAATTAAGGAAGAACGCTCTGTGGTCGTAGAATTGGAGAATTACCAAAAAGACGGGACAATGTTTTGGAACGAGCTTTCTTTATACCCAATCTATGTGCCAAGCGAAGATAAGCTATATTTTGTTGGGGTTCAAAAAGATGTCTCCGACCGTAAGTCCGAAGAAGCAAGAACAGCAGGCTACAAACAGGAAGCCTGCTTGCTGTCCACGCCATTTGTCCCAATTACTGAGAATATCTGCATTCTGCCGCTTGTCGGTAATATAGATACACAGCGTTGGGAAGAAATATATGAGCGTATCTCTGCTCATGTTTATGATCACGATGAAGAAATTTTTATTATGGATCTCCAAGGCATCCAAAATTTAAATGATGATGTGCATAACGGTATATTGACTTTGCAGCAGCTGCTTCATGTAATGGGAGCAAAGCTCATTGTGACTGGAATTGAGCCGAGCACAGCTAAAGCAGGCGTCAATCTGGCTGATTTCCGCAAAAATAAAATATCTTTTTATGCCAGTGTACAGCAGGCTTTGGAAGGTATCCGCGCTTTGAATACTTAATATAATTATAAAAACCGCTGCTGAACAGCGGTTTCTTAATGTATTTGCGATTTGATTATCTCTGTAATTGTTTCCTTCGGCAGCGGTTCATGCTGCCGCTCCCAGTCTGATATAAGCGCAATGTAGGTTCGATAGATTAAAAATGCCAGCAGCTCAGGATCATGCTTTGCGCTAATTCCTTTCGCTTGCTCCTTCTCGATTACTGACTTGATGTAATCGAGAATCATCCTCTCCACTTGTGTCAAAATCTCCAGCACTTCAGCTGTACCTAATTCCTTCGCTTCTTGTCCCAGCTTAATTAACAGCTGATGGTTCTCCCGGAAGTTTAGAATGGCATCCAGCATCGCTTGGATATTCTCATGGAATGGCGCGTCTTCTTGTAAGGCTGCTTCTGCCGATTGCCGAAGATTCTTCATCGTTCGATCAAGAATAGTAGAAAACAATGTTTCTTTACTGTCAAAGAACGTATAGATTGTACCTTTAGCTACCTTGGCAATTTTTGCGACTGATGCCATGGTCGTCGCTTTAAATCCGAATTGGCTGAATGATGTCGCAGCAGCCTCTATAATCCGTTCTTTTTTATCTATAATCATTGTTTTCTACCCCTTCTTTACATGGAGACCGCCGTATCTTCCTCTGTCTCTTTTTTATATTTACGTGTCTGCACTGAGTAAACTAAAATCGTCAATGCTAAGAATAGCACAGAAAAGATACTCAAGTAACCTGCTTGCTGCCAGAGAAATCCCCAGTCATCCCCAATCGAGATAATCTCCCTAAAACCGCTGATTGCGTATGTCATCGGTACAAACTTATGAATGACTTGGAAAAATTCCGGAAGTAATGCAACCGGATAAGTTCCCGCACCAGCCCCAATTTGGACTAGCAATACAATGATACCCAGGAAACGTCCGACATTATCTAAAGCAACAGTAAGCAGCTGAATTAACAAGAAGCTTGTTAAGCTAAAGAGAATGGCAAAAACGAGCAGACGCCATTCGCTGTGTACTTGTAGATGAACAACGTGAACGAGCATAATAACCGCAAACAACGATTGCAATATACTTACAAAGCACACAATACTAAATTTGCTTAAGAACCAAGAAAAACCAGATGTTGGTCTGCCTGCAGGATCACGAAGCGGAAAAATATTAGTAAATACCAGCGCTCCGACAAACAGCCCAATAGAAAGGATATACGGAGCAAGACCTTCTCCATAGCTATGCACTGTACTTAATTTTTCCTCCTGCACATCTGTCGGGCTGGCAAACATCGTCTCTGTCTTATCACTGGTACTGATGTTTGCATCCGATGCACCTTTGGCCAGCTGGTCATACAGTTCGCTGCTTCCATCCGTTACACTTTGTGTTCCATCAGATAATGTTTTAGAGCCATCTGTCAGCTTGCTCGCACCTTCCGCTAACTGCGGACCATTGGTATTCAACTGATCAAGTCCATTGGTGATCTTGGAACTGCCTGATTGCAGCTGCCCTAAAGCATCACGCACGGCTTGGGAACCGCTCACTAAAGCTGGTGCTCCATTTGCAGCCTGACTAACACCATCTGTATAAGCACCTATGCCGCTATTGAGTTCTGACTGACCAGACTGAATTTTTGCTGCCCCATTATATAATTTGCCAGCAGCCTCGTCGATACCCGTCAGTGCAGTTTGTGTTTGCTCAGCACCATCTGCTAGTTTTTGAATTTGACCAAGCTGCTTATTGATTCCTTTAAGTTCCTGCTGCATAGCTTCTGGATCAACATCTGGCAGTTGAACCTCTGGAACAGATGTCCGATCAGCAAGCTCCTGCACCTGATCTTGCAATTGCTGCTGCTTTTCTTCCGCTGATAAATCGTCATTTGTCAGGGTAGCTTGAAGCTGATTGAGTTGAGCCGTCTGCTCTTCCTGCGCCGTCTGCAGCTGCTGTGCAAATTCAGTTAGCTCATCCAGACTTGTTTTTATTGCTTCTCCGGCAGTTTGCACTTTTTCATTAGCAGCCGCTATTCCATTATTCAATTCTGGAAATTTCCCTGCCAATTGGCCTGTCGCTTGCTGCAGCTTATCTAGTCCGCTGGTTAACTCATTGGTGCCAGTCACTAACTGATCCGACCCACTTGTCAGATCACCGCTTTTACCATTTAAAGTTTGTAAGCCTTTATTTAATTCTGTAATGCCGTCATCAACTTCCGGATATTGAGAAGTCAGACTTCCTATACCTTGATTTAATTCCTGCATACCTTGATCCGCTTCTCCGACTTTTTCCGTATAAGTGGCAGTGCTAGTTGATAAGCTGGCTAAGTTTTTGTTCAAGTTTTTTGCGCCTTCATTTAATTCACTTGAGCCATCCGCCAACTCTTTCGAACCATCACTTGCCTGCTTTAGTCCATCTGCAACATCCGCTAAGCTAGTAAATACAGAGTGTGCATATTCTTCGGTCACTTGTTCAGCAACTTCTCTTTCTAATTGCTGAATCGCACTGTCCGTAATTTTGGAAGCTGGATAGTTCTTACCAGGGTTTGAGTAATATTTAATATCCATTTGCTTCGGATTATCATCGAGTAATGTTGCTGCGTTAGCAGAAAAATTTTCAGGGATTTTGACAACCATATAATAATCCTCTGTCTTTAATCCATCCATCGCCTGCTTTTCTTCAACGAATTGCCAATTGAATTTATCATTTTCCTGCAAATTATCCACAAAATCCGATCCAACGTGGAGCTCTTTTCCTTCAAAAGTTGACCCTTTATCTAAATTGACAACAGCAACAGGCAATTGATCCGTATTGTTGTAAGGATCCCAGTTTGCTGCTAGAAAAATAACACTATACAGCAGCGGCACAACAAGAATACCGCATATTGCCAACAGCATTTTACGGTCTTTCCATATATGCCGCCACTCCTGTTTCAACATATTCATAACTTTTCCTCCCATATTCATATATATACTTATCCACAAATACCGAGTGACCGATATGGATTTTTGGTCATTTTCACTTGCTCATAATAGCAGAAAAAGCCTATCTGTACAATAGATAGACCATGATTCTTACGAAGTATCCGCTTTCAGTATGTTATCCACTTTTATTGTGCACAACTTGTGGACAAGTTCTTTATACACAGTATTCCACACGCTATAAACAAATTATCCACACACTTATACACATATACACAATTGCAATACTTTATTTAGTGATAAGAATACTTGTTCGCCACCAAATAGAGTATCTTATCCTCACTAAATCCACAAGCTGTGCATAACTAAAAAAGCAGCCACGAATGGCTGCTTTTACTGCTCTTGTTCACTTAAAGTGACTGTCGTTTCTCCGCGTTGCCCATCTCGATAATACGTTACTTTCATTTTGTCTCCAATTTGCTTTTCTTCATAAAGATGCTTTCGTAAAGCTGTCATATCTTTAATTGCCTGGCCATCAAGTTCAGTTATAACATCCAGTTCTTGCAGACCGCCTTGCTGAGCAGGAGATGACGGTACCAGACTCCAAATATATACACCATTCTCGATATCTTCCGGTAAACCTAGATGCCCTGATCGTTCTCCAGCCGGAATCTCATTCAAAGAATAGGCCTCCACACCTAAATATGGACGTTTTACTTGGCCATTCTGCTCGAGCTGTTCCATCACAGGCACCGCAGAGTCAACAGGAATAGCAAATCCAATTCCTTCAACGGATGATTCTGCAATCTTCATGGAATTGATCCCAATTAGCTGACCTGCCATGTTTATAAGTGCTCCGCCGCTGTTACCAGGATTAATGGCTGCGTCTGTTTGCATAACATCTGCCTGCCAATCAGATCTGCCATCTCCATTGAAATCCTGCGGAACAGTACGATTTATACCGCTGATAATACCTTGTGTAACGGAACCAGAGAAACCAAGCGGATCACCGATAGCAATGACTGGTTCCCCTGTTTTAACGGAAGAGGAGTTCCCTATGTCAATTACCTTTTCCACTCTGGAAGCGTCAATTTCCAGCACTGCTAAGTCGGTAAAAACATCACTGCCCAGCAATTCAGCAGAAATCTCTGCGCCATTATGCAAAACAACATCCACATCCGTTGCCCCTTCGACAACATGATGATTTGTCACCACATAAGCTTTGTTGCCTCGTTTTTTATATATAACACCAGAACCGCTCCCTGCAGCGCTCTCTTCCTGAGAAAACAACGCATCTCCTTGCTGAAGATTAACAACACCTACAACAGCTGGAGATGTTTCATCAACAATGTCGGTAATACCTGATTGAACATCAACACGCACATTCTGCAAACCAGTATCTTGATTGGTGTCAGAAACCTGCTGTACAGTTCCCTCTTGCTGCGACTGTGATTGATTGTTCATTTTCATACTGTCTTGATCAAGTCCATAAGCAACAAGCAATACAATACCAGCACCAATAATACCTCCTAAAATAGCTGGCAGCAGCCAATTGGGGCGCTTCGACTTTTTTGGTTCTTTGTGTTGATCATCAAAGTAATCCATATGAGCCTCCGTTCCTGCATCTTTTGATATAGCTTATCTTTCCACCGTTTTGGGAATTTAAACTACTTGGAAGAGCGGTGTTGGCATTTTTGGATCTGTATCATGCAGTTCAATATGTTTTTTAAGGTCAAAGCCTCGTTCCTCTAAGATGTTACCTACTGCAAGACGAGCCAAATCCTTCATGTTATTATCGCGGCTTAAATGTGCAAGATAAATACGTTTCGTATTGTTATCAATTAAATCGGTGAGCGCCAAAGCACTATCTTCGTTCGACACGTGGCCTAAGTCGCCTAATATTCTCCGCTTTACGTTCCAAGGATAACTCCCCATCTGCAGCATGCTCACATCATGATTTGCTTCAAAGATATACGCATCTGCCTTCTCCACAATGCCTTTCACCCGTTCTGAGATATAGCCGGTATCTGTCACTAAGGCTACTTTCTTTCCTTCATGATGGAATGTGTAAAACATTGGTTCAGCAGCATCATGGGAAACACCGAAGGACTGCACATCCAAATCACCAAATGTTTTCGTTTCTTCCATTTGGAAAACAAATTTATGATCTAATGGTATTTTCCCGATGCTATTCTCCATCGCTTTCCAAGTCTTTTCATTCGCATAGATCGGTAAATCAAATTTCCGTGCCGCCACACCTAATCCTTTTATATGATCACTATGTTCGTGCGTGACCAGAATCTTTGTGAGAGAAGCCGGGTCAATTCCCGTCTCCTCTAATAAACGCTGCAGCTCCTTGCCCGTTAGACCAGCGTCCACCAGGATACGCTCTTTTTCCGTTCCGATAAAAAATGCATTACCAGAACTGCCTGAAGCAAGCACGCTAAAGCTTAATGTCATGCTGTTTCACCTCTTATTGTGTATCTTCTGTCTCTGTTTCTTTCTCTAGATCTAAGTTGCTTATAAACGCTGACTCTGTTTGCTGGCGTATATAGGGATTGTTATCCGGAAGCATCAAATAGAAATAATGCTTCGTATCATTAACAGTGATTTTGTAAGCAGGTGTATAATTCGGCTTAGATGAGAGTTCAATGATTGGATAGAAGCCTTTCTCTACCTCAATTGTGTCCCCGCGTTCAATGTACTGCTTTGCTGTCAGCGCCTTCACTGCCTGCTTCTCTGAGTAATGATTCACTTCCCAGCCTTTCTCATTCTCACTCTTCTTAAAGTTTTCGATATATGTCTGGGTGTATCCAGTTACTTGATAGTCTTCATTAATTGTTACCATCAGCAAACTGTCCTCACTAAAATAAGTCTGTCCCTTATCGGTTTCTTGAAAGAAAAGCATTTTGTTTCCTTGTCGGCCCCAGTACGTATAATCTTCTCCATGCAGCACATATTCCTCAATAAAACCGTTTAAGGCATCAAGAGACTGTGTGGTATCTTTATCAAAGGGAAGCTCAACTGGCAATCTTTCAGGTTCTTCAAAGGTTGCAACAAGCTCCGTGCCTGAATTGATGTCAAAGTTCATATTGCCGGGAAGCTCTTCCAATTCCTTTTTTTTAAATTGCATCTTTGTTGCTTCGTACTGCTGATTCGTTTCCGTTTCCTCATCAGAAAGCTCTGAATACCCCTTCACGCTTTCTAGTACAGATGCGGGCGTTTCTGTTTCCAGTCCTATTTGTTCTGTCTCTTCCTGCGGAAACAGCTGAATCACGAGATAGACATTCAAAACAAGGAAGGCAAGGATAAACGTCAGCTTAATTTTATTCCATTGCATCAGTCTGTGCCTCCTGTCGCATTGTCTCCTACTTGAATCCATCTTCCATCAACTTCTATATACCAATATGGTGATAGCTTGTATTTGTAAATATCGGAATCAAACTCTTCTAACTGGTAACCAATTGCAACATCTTGTATATCGCGGGAAATGTAATTATTATCCGAAATCCAATTCTCTACTTCCTTGACTGTCAGTGTTTTTTCCCCATCTGGCCGACCTGACGTTGAGCTTATATTAAGCAGAGTTCTTTCGTATCTTCCAGGCTCAGGATGACCATATTGCATTTGAATAGACAAAAGTGATAATTTATTTTGCTGAAATACCGGGTAGCCATCTATCATCATTCGGAACTCAAACGTATAATTTCCTTTCCCTAAAACATCATATAAGCGAAAGTTATTTGTCCATCCCTTATGTGAATTGATCGCATGAATTGCCGCCTGCAGCTGCTCTGCTCTGCTAGCTGCTCTCGTAGAAGAAGTCCGATTCGTATAGTAAATACCATAGTTTCCGTTATTGCTGAATTTGGCAGATTCCAAGCGATTGGAGTCAATGTATTGATCGCCTAATGTGATTGGATCATCTAAATATATATCTGAAAATACATCTCGGGAGATTGTCTCGCTGCGAACAACTCTGTTTTCTATCTGAATACTTTGCGGCAGATAAACCTGATTCCAAGCATTAGTTTCATTTTCAGCTAATGGTACAGCTGCTAATAAATCTTCCTTATCATTTATAACATCACTTACGCTGTTTACAACGGTTGCCGTCACAACATTTTCTAGAGGGTTGTCCAGATTTTCATTCAGAAAGATCAGCTTCGTGGTGTTATCTTCATTATTGGATAGGTATATTCTTGTAAAGACACCGTTTTCCAGACTGCTTGTATCACTATTTGTCCCTTCTACCTGAAATAAGGTATTCAGTTGCGAATAAGAGATCGTAACTGGATACACGAGTTCTATATTCGTATCCGGTATACTCGATAATTCACTTTGTTTCAGATTAGTCAGCGTCCATTCGGACAATCTATTCACAAAGGTCTGTTCTTTATCGTCTTTTGATGCAAAGACAAAGTGGTTATTGTTTTCATTAATATATACATGGCTCGGTCTTACCAAGTCTGCCATCTGCTTCTCTGTTCCATCTAAGGTTCGCGGCTCTTCGGTAATTAGATTATCTGATTCAAAACCGCTCGACTGGAATGTCCATACAAAAGCTGTTAATACCAAGCTAAGTGCCACAAGAACGACAAGTAAAATTGTATTAAATGTTTCCAGCTTCATCGCAGCTCACCCCTTTTCCGATTAAGCGGAATGGTGAAGAGCACAGTTGTACCTCTTCCTTCCTTGCTTTCAGCCCAAATCACTCCGTGGTGCGCATCAACAAGATCTTTCGCAATCGCTAAACCTAGTCCTGTACCGCCTAGTTTACGTGTACGCGCTTTGTCTGTTCGGTAAAAACGTTCGAATATCTTATCGAGTTTTTCATGTGCAATTCCCATTCCTTCGTCAGAAATGCTGATGAGAAGCTTCTGGCTATCCTTACGGAGACGGAAACGAATTGTCCCGCCATCTGGAGAATACTTAATCGCATTACTGATGATATTATCCAGCACTTGCATCATCTTATCTTGGTCAACCGTAACAATTGCCTCATCCTTCGGCAAATAGCGTTCAAAGTGGATATCCTCACGCTTGTTCATGTCAAATCGGTCAATCACATGATGGAAGAATTCCGTAAAATCAATTCGCTGCCATTCCATCGTATAATTACTGCTATCCATACGGGAAAGCTGCAGCAAGTCATTAACAAGACGTATCATTCGGTCCGTCTCCTGTTGCGTTACATCAAGGAAGTGAGGAGCGATACCTTCATCTTTCCATGCACCATCTGTTAATGCTTCTAAATAACTTCTCATCGTTGTCAGCGGTGTTCGGAGCTCATGAGATACATTTGAAACAAATTCCCGGCGCTCCTGTTCAATTTGTTCTTGCTCTGTCACATCACTGATTACAGTAATGAATCCGCTAATCTGCTCATATTCATCCTGCACAATCGAAAAATTACAGCGCAGCAGTAAATATTGATCATCATCACTCATATCAATTATAATCGAGCCTGTCTCTTGTATTTCGGTTATATCTACTATTTTTTCATTCAAGTTTAAAACTTCAATTAGAAATTGTCCGCGAACTTCTTCAGCACTGCGCCCAATCAGACTTTCTGCTGGCGCATTCATCAAGGTGATCGCTCCGTTCCTGTCTGTTGCGATAACACCATCTGACATATGGGAAAGCACTGAGCTCAGCTTTCTGCGCTCGCCTTCTGTGCGCATATGTGCCTGCCGCAGTTCATCGTTCATATGATTAAAAGTGCGAGCAAGCTGTCCGATTTCATCTTCGCCATATACATTTACTCGTTTCGAAAAGTCCCCTGTAGCCATGATGCGTGCTTGCTTTTGCATCTCTTTGATAGGCTTCGTTATTGCCCGGGCAATGAGAATTCCTAAAATGGCAGCAAATATCAAAGCGATAAAGGTTGCTTGCAAGAAGATAATATTTGTACTCTTCAACTGAGTATATACATCTTCTATTGATTTACGCACATAGATAATTCCGAGTAATTCTTCTTCTCCATTACTGCCTGTCCTCATTATTTCATCATAATATCGAAGCGTACGATCACCTGTATCTTCATCAATAACAATATTCGATTGCTCTCCAGAAGGGAGAATTCCATTATTGGTGATGGCCTGAATAATATTATTTTCTATTACACGAGCACCTATTATATCCTGCCCGCTGGGTTCACTCGTACCTACTAGCTGTCTCTGGTTATCAATTACTTGAATCTTTGTATTATCCCCGTCCGAGTAATTGACGAGCAAATCGGCTATATCTTCTTCTAAAGTCGGATCGGTAGGAGATCTTTCCTCTTCAAATTCCTGGACTAACGATTGATTCAGCCATTCAATGTTGGACTCCAATGAGACTCTGGTATTTTTGATAAGCTGGTTCTCTAAACTGTTTGTAAAAAAGACGCCGATCAGCAAAAGCGCGATGATCAGCAGCAAAATATAGACAAGAACCAATTTCAGGCTCACGGAACGAAAGAAGCCTATTTTATTCATTGCTATTACTCCTGTTCAGGGCTGCGAAGATAATATCCTACACCCCTTCTTGTAATTATCCAAAGCGGACTGCTTGGATTGTCTTCTATCTTCTCGCGGAGACGGCGAACGGTTACGTCTACTGTACGGACATCCCCAAAATAGTCGTATCCCCATACAGTTTCTAACAAGTGTTCACGTGTCATAACTTGTCCGCTGTGACGCGCCAAGTAATGAAGCAATTCAAACTCTCGGTGTGTTAATTCAACTTGCACACCATCATTTGTGACCGTGTAAGCCTCGGGATGAATAACAAGTTTCCCTATCTCGATGTCTTTGTTTTCCTTGCTGTCTTCTTCCGGAATTTGTGCCTGTCTGCGGAGATTCGCTTTCACACGTGCAATCACTTCCCGATTACTGAACGGTTTTGTTACGTAATCATCTGCACCAAGTTCAAGACCGAGTACCTTATCAATCTCTGCATCCTTTGCTGTCAGCATGATGATTGGCATATTGTGCGTCTTGCGTACTTCCCGGCATACTTCATTGCCATCTTTATTTGGCAGCATAATATCCAATAAAATCAAATCTGGGTTTTCCTGCTGTACGAGTTCAACTGCCTCGTCACCGTCATAGGCACAGACTACCTCGTATCCTTCTTTTTCTAGGTTAAACTTCAATATATCAGCGATTGGTTTCTCGTCATCTACCACTAGTATCTTATGGTTCATCGTATTCCCACGCTTTCTCGTATAATTTTTATCTGAAAGAAATTGCATTTATCCTGTTAGTTCAGTTTGTGCATACTATTTCTATTTTACAGCAATTCGCAGAAAATGTCTTTGTAAGGGGGGTGTTATGGGGCTATTTGGAAGTAAAAAGAAATCGCCCCAGCAGGACGATTTCTCATTTTAGCTATATACACTTCGAACTTCATTTGTTTGTGTACGATCTGGTCCGACAGAGAAGATACTGAGCGGAATACCTGTCAGCTGTGAGATGCGCTCTAAATAATGACGCGCGTTAACTGGCAGCTCGTTCAAGTTGCGAACGCCTGTAATATCTTCTGTCCAGCCCGGCAGTTCTTCATACACAGGTTCGCAATCAGCCAGTTCTTTCAAGCTAGCCGGGAAATGTTCCATAATTTCGCCTTTGTAGCGATACGCAACACATATTTTCAATGTCTCGATACCTGTGAGTACATCAATGGAATTAAGGGAAAGATCCGTGATACCGCTGACGCGCTGCGCGTGACGTACTACGACACTGTCGAACCAGCCGACACGGCGCGGACGGCCTGTAGTTGTACCATATTCGCGGCCGACTTCCCGGATTTGATCGCCAATCTCATCATGCAATTCTGTTGGGAATGGGCCATCACCAACACGTGTTGTATATGCCTTCGATACACCAACTACATGATTGATTTTTGTCGGTCCAACACCAGATCCAATTGTCACACCACCAGCAATCGGGTTGGAGCTTGTAACGAATGGATATGTTCCTTGATCAATATCCAGCATGACACCTTGTGCACCTTCAAAGAGAACACGGCGGCCTTGATCAAGTGCTTCGTTCAGTTCAACAGAAGTATCTGTTACATACTTTGCGATCTGCTGGCCGTAATCATAATACTCTTCCAAAATCTCTTCCACTGTGAATGGCTCACATTCATATACTTTTTCAAACAATCGGTTTTTATCTTCCAAGTTTTGTTCTAATTTCTCACGGAATGCATCTTTGTCCAGCAAATCAGCAATACGGATACCCATACGTGCAGCTTTGTCCATATACGCTGGTCCAATTCCCTTTTTAGTCGTTCCAATCTTGTTTGCGCCTTTCGCCTCTTCTTGCAATTCATCTAGTTTTAGATGATACGGAAGAATAACATGCGCTCGGTTTGAAATAACCAGGTTATCTGTGCTGACATTACGTTCGTGCAAATATTCCAATTCTTCAACCAATGCTTTTGGCTCAATAACCATTCCATTGCCTAAAACACATTTCTTATCCGAGAAGAAGATACCGGATGGAATTAAATGAAGCTTATATGTGACATCATCGAATTTAATTGTGTGACCGGCATTGTTACCGCCTTGATAACGTGCAACAACTTCGGCATTCTGTGAAAGAAAGTCAGTGATCTTTCCTTTTCCTTCATCTCCCCATTGGGTTCCTACTACGACTACTGAGGACATCTGTGTGGCACCTCCGCCAAATAAACTATTTTTAACACCTCTAAAGTTTATCAATCCCCAAAACACATGTCAATGATACATCCGAACAATTATTCATTACTTTTCATATTTGTTCGTTAAAAAACACCCTATCATCTGATAGGGTGTTGATATTATGCAGGCGGTATATCACTTTCCGAATATCGGTGATCCAAATCCACGAATTTATTGTATTCTTTTACGAATGCCAGCTCAACTGTTCCAACTGGACCGTTACGCTGCTTAGCAAGAATAATTTCGATGATGTTCTGTTTCTCGGATTCTTTGTCGTAATAATCATCTCGGTATAGGAAGCCAACAATATCAGCATCCTGCTCAATACTTCCGGATTCACGCAAATCGGACATCATTGGACGCTTATCTTGACGCTGCTCTACACCACGGGAAAGCTGAGATAGTGCGATAACCGGCACTTCCAGTTCACGTGCCAAAGCTTTCAAGGAACGGGATATTTCCGATACTTCCTGCTGACGGTTTTCGCCTTTCCCTGAGCTGGATCCCATAATGAGCTGCAAGTAATCGATCAGTATCATCCCGATGCCGCCTTCCTGCTTTAGACGGCGGCACTTTGACCGAATATCACTTACACGAATACCAGGAGTATCGTCAATATAAACACCTGCATTGGATAAGCTCCCCATCGCCATGGTGAGCTTAGCCCAGTCTTCTTCCTGCAAGCTACCTGTTCGCAACCGCTGTGCGTCAATATTTCCTTCGGCACAAAGCATACGGGAGACAAGCTGTTCTGCTCCCATCTCTAAGCTGAAGATTGCCACATTCTCTCCTGCATGAATGGACACATTTTGTGCAATATTCAAAGCAAAGGCTGTCTTACCAACCGACGGACGAGCAGCAATAATAATTAAATCATTGCGTTGGAATCCAGATGTCATCTTGTCCAAATCCCGGTAACCTGTCGGAATTCCTGTTACAGATGCACTTTGATGGTGCAGTTTTTCGATATTATCATACACATCGATTAAGACATCTTTAATATTTTGAAAAGCGCCGGAATTTTTACGTCCGGAAACTTCCATAATTGTTTTTTCCGCTTCATTCAGGACATCTTCTACTTCGTCTTCTTTCGCGTAGCTTGAAGTCACAATATCTGTAGCAGAGCGGATTAAACGTCGCAATAAGGCTTTCTCAGCAACAATTTTACTGTAATATTCAATATTTGCTGCTGTCGGAACGGCATTTGCTAGATCACTGAGATACGATACACCGCCGACCTCCTCCAACAGTTTTGCATTTGCAAGTGCAGTGGTGACAGTTACCAAATCAACTGGTTCTCCTCTGTCAGACAAGCGCATCATTGCATCGAAAATGCGCTGGTGGCTGGCTCGGTAGAAATCATCAGCAATTAACTGTTCGGAAGCTCTGGATAGTGCTTCCGGTTCTAAGAAAATTGCGCCAATCACTGCTTGCTCTGCTTCTATATTATGTGGAGGGGTCCGGTCATTCCAGACTTCTTCCATCATGATTCCCCCATTTCTGGCATACTGCTTTCATTGTACCGAAATATCCCCCTTTTGTGTCAAAAGGGGGATGAAAAGCTATTGGTATTTTGCTGGAAAAATTATTATTGCTCGCTAATATGAACTTTAATTTTGCCGGTTACTTCTGGGTGAAGTTTGACATCCAAATCGCGGTAACCAAGCGCACGGATCGGATCATCTAATTCGATTTTCCGTTTATCAATCTTGATTTTGTGTGTTTTTTTCAGCTCATCTGCAATCTGCTTGCTCGTAATGGATCCGAACAAACGACCGCCTTCTCCGGATTTTGCTTTAACTTCCACAGTAAGGCCTGCCAACTTCTCACTTAACTTCTTCGCATCTTCTACTTCTTGCTGTTCCAGCTGCTGCTGTTTATTTTCTTTTGCTTCCTGGACTTTTACGTTCCCTTTTGTTGCAGGTGCAGCCAAGTTATTTTTAAGCAAGTAATTGCGTGCGTAACCATCTGGCACTTCTTTTACTTGTCCTTTTTTTCCTTTGCCTTTTACATCTTCCGTGAAAATTACTTTCATTCTTCATTTCTCCCTTCAACATATTCTTCAACAATCCGCTGCAGTTCTGCTTTCGCTTCCTGCACGGTCTTGTCAGCAATCTGTGTGGCAGCATTGGTCAGGTGACCGCCGCCATTCATTTTTTCCATGATTACCTGTACATTCACTTGTCCAAGTGATCTGGCACTAATACCAATTCGGCCGTCTTCACGTTCTGAAATGACAAAGCTGGCACTGACGCCATCCATTGTCAGCAGTGTGTCTGCGGCTTGAGCAATCACAACCGGTCCAAATACTTGCCCTGGTTCTGCTGTCGAAATGGCAATACCTTCCCGGTAAATCTCTGTATGTTCTATCAAATGTGCCCGCTTCACATACGTATCCAAATCTTCTTTCATAAAGCGCTGCACCAAGACTGTATCTGCACCCTTCGAACGAAGATTGGAGGCAGCGTCAAATGTACGCGAACCTGTGCGAAGTGTAAAGCTTTTCGTATCAACGATAATTCCTGCAAGCAGGGCACTTGCTTCTAGTGTGGAAAGTCGCAGCTTCTTAGGCTGGTAGTCCAATAGTTCGGTCACAAGCTCCGCTGTTGAAGAAGCATACGGTTCCATATAAACAAGCGTCGGCTTTTCAATAAATTCTTCTGCCCGGCGATGGTGATCAATAACGACTACATGTTCTGACTTGCTAAGCAGTTTCTCTTCTGCCACCAGTACAGGCTTATGTGTATCTACAACAACAACAAGCGTGTTCTTTGTCACTCGATCCAATGCTTCTTCCGGACTAATGAATTGCTCCCAAAGTTCCTCATCCGCTTGAATAGCAGTCGTCAGCTTAGAAACACCAGTATGAATATCTTGCTTATCCAAGACAATATGTCCAACCGTATCATTTGCTTCGGCAATCTTCAAAATACCGATAGCAGCTCCGATTGAATCCATATCAGGCGCTTTATGTCCCATGATGAGTACTTGTTCACTCTGTTTAACCAGTTCCTTTAATGCGTGCGAAATAACGCGAGCTCTTACTCGTGTCCGCTTCTCCATCGGATTTGTTTTACCGCCGTAGAAGCGTACTTTACCGCCTTCTCCTTTAATAGCAACCTGGTCACCGCCTCTGCCAAGTGCAAGGTCTAAGCTGGACTGTGCAAGCTCCCCAAGCTCAGGCAATGACTGCCCGCCTGCCCCCACACCAATGCTCAGTGTAATGGGGATATTCTGATCCGTAATCAATCCTCGGATCTCATCTAGGATCTCAAATTTACCTTTCTCCAAATCCCTTAAGATGCGATGATTCAATACCGCAAGGAAACGTTCTTGTGAGGTACGCTTCAGATACAATCCTTTTTGGCGCGACCATTCATTCAGCTGCGCCGTGACACGGGAATTTATTTGACTCTTTGCTGTATCATCTAAATTCTGTGTCATCTCTTCGTAGTTATCTAAAAAGATAATAGCTAAGACTGTTTGCTCTTCGTTATATAAGTTTTGTATCTCGAGCTGCTTCGTTCGGTCAAACAGGTATAACAGCCGTTCTTCCTTCTTAATGACGGTCAAGAAGTCATAATCGTCTAGTGTAATCCATACCTCGTTTTTCTCATCTTTAATTGCCGGGATTAGCGCTTCTGACAAATCATCCAGCGGCACACCTACAAGTGTATCCTCTGCAAATCTGTTCATATACGGTGTCGTCCACTCAATCTGGTAGTTTTCACTGTAAAGCACAATACCGATTGGCATTTCCAACAGCGCTTCCTCACCGACCTTTTTCACACGGTGAGACATGGTGGAGATATACTCCTCTGTTTTGTCTTGCATCCGCTGCTCCGTCACAATGCTGTAAAAGAAAGAAAGAGCCAGGAGTACTGTCAATGGCAGTCCAAGCTTCCATTCATAAAACCACACACAAACAAGCAGGACGACAGCAAGCGCATATGTCACGATTAAATGCTTACTCAATGTTGGTTTCTTAAATATCTCTGGCATATATGTCAGCTCCTAAACCTAAATTCCGCGACCATGCTATTTCTTGCTGCTCAGCCGTTCCCGAAGCCTGAATCCTATATCAATTATACCCAAAACCCGTACGAGATACAGCAGGATAGGCCCTAAAAGAATAGAGAATATAACAGTTAAAATCGGAAATACCTTTGCTAGTTTCCGCTCATAAGCAAAATAAAACATAAACGCAAATCCTTGGATGATAAGCAATATTCCTGCAAACTCAGTGATGTTCACTACAAATGGATACAAGCCGCCGTTCGGGTCTATATTGAACCAACGAGCAAAAGATCCAATAAAGTAAATAAACAGCACAATAACAGGCAAGTTAAAACGGCGAAATGGCGGATACAAGATCTTTTCCTTCTGCTGCCGGTTATGAACCTTTTGCGCCAGCCATTGCGTTACAAACGCATACAAGAGAGAATAAATTGCAATCAAGGTTGGAACAAGAACGAAGATATAATCAATCATTTCGGTCACTTGCCCCCAGCGTTCCTCAGGAGTCGCAACGCCTAAATCATTCATTTGGGTGCGTACCTCTTGCATTGTTGCTTGCATGCTGGTCTGTGCTGTTTCAATAATATTAATCCCAGTTATTGCTTGCGTTAACACCCAGAAGATTGTCACGCCAAGCGCATAACCCGCTGTTCCCTTTAGCAATGCTTCATAAGTTGTTTGTTTACGATGCAACGCATACCCCGTCATGGAGGCTCCAATTGCTATGGTTAGAGTAGTCAGTATACCCGCCGGACTCGCTATGATTGATAACAGCAGAATTGCTGCAGAAAAAGTGAAACCTGACTTGATTCCATGCCGAAGCCAATACAAAATAATTGGTACTGGCAAAGCAAAATAGGCAAAAATCTTAATGAAAGGAACATATATAGCAATCAGCAGCAGTACAAGGTAAATTGCCCCCAGCATAGCTCCTTCCGTCAGTTGTCGACCGTTTTTCATGAATCGTGACACCCCATTTGAATATGTAATGAAGCAAGTGTAGAAAAAGCACAGCTGCTTAGGCTGTGCTTGCGTTCGCTTGAAAGAGATGAAGGTGCGCAAAACAGCCCTCTCATCTGAAAAAATGCTACCCACCAATTATACCCGAAAGAAAGTATGCAAACAAATGATTCGTAGGAAATAGAGTGCGTCAAACGAAAGCATTCAATTGAACTTCTTATATGAATTGTCCCCCCAGTCCGGCAGTCAGCAGCAAATCAGTCAAAACACATTCTTCATCGCCTTTGTAAAATGAAAAATAACTGTTTATTTTTTTAAAACAAGACTTTATAATAAGTAGACAACCTTACATTAGATTTACATTGAATACTTTACACCTCATTAGTTACAAATGAGACGATTCTAAAATCGGCGGCATCGCGACAAGCATGCTGCCGATTTTTTCATTCCACATTTTTTCCACATTTTTTATACACGATTGAGAAGAAATACAAGCCGGCTGGGTGCTATGATATTAATAAGATCAGAGGTTACAACAACAACAAAGCGGGTAAGATAAAACTAACGAATATAAATCAACAGAAAGGGTAGGAATATCATGAAAAACAGTCGCTTTAATATGATTCTTGCAGCAACATTACTACTGAGCAGTGTCGGTGGCTACTTGAACTCTATTCTATAATATTTTTTCTTCTTGAAGCTCTCCTGAAAAGGCAGAGCTTTTTCATTTCCCCATTTTAAAGATTACCTTACAAATCTCTACTTGGAACATCTCATATAATATGTCAAAATATTTTTAACTTAGTTGATAGGAGTGGAACATATTGCTGACAGATTATCATGTACATATGGCAGAAACAGGCACTTTCTCATTGGAATATATTCACGAGTACCTTGCATCGGCACGCAGTAAGGGAATTGAGGAATTCGGAATTTCTGAGCATGCGTATTTCTTCCAGGAAACAAATAAAATCTTATCCAATCCTTGGGTTGAGAACCGGCGGACACTGCACTTCCAAGATTATCTAGCCTTCTTCGAAGATATTAAAAAACTAAAACTTCCAGTGAAAATGGGCATTGAAATGGATTATACACCTGGTAAAGAAGCAGAAATGGCAGAATTTCTAGATCAGCATCCATTTGATTACGTGATAGGATCTGTTCACTGGATTCGCGAATGGGGAATTGATCTTGATATTTACAAAGAGGAATATGAAAAAAGAGATTTGAAGCAAGCATACCGCGACTATTATGATCAAATCATAACGTTAGCTGAATCAAAACTCTTCAGCTTTGTCGGCCATATTGACTTAATTAAGATTTTTGGCTACAAACCAGAAGACCAAGCATTTGTAGAAGGTGAATATGATCGGGTTGTTCAAGCACTTGCGGAAAACGATACATGCATTGAAATCAGCACTGCTGGCTTGCGAAAGCCGGTCGGCGAAATATATCCTGATCCGCTTTTGCTGCAAAAATGCTTTGATGCGGGTGTTGGTATTGTAATTAATTCAGATGCACACGCACCTAAACATGTTGGTTATGCGTATTCAGAAGCCATACAGCTTGCCAAAAAAGTTGGCTACACGGAAATTCAAACATTCGAAAAAAGACAGCGCCAAGCTGTACCGCTTGGCTGAAAAAACGGTATAAGTACGGGCAATTTATTAGATGGAGCTGCAGCTACTGCAAGCTCCTTTTCTATGTTAGAAGCCTTTACATGTCAGAATACTTTTTCTAGTTTCTATTTATAGCTGTATTTCCTATAATGAACTACATATCTTCATGCATGCAGTAAGGACAGAAAAAGGAGTGACAACATGAATCAACCAGAAAACGCAGCATTAAAGAAAGACATCGGACTTTTTCTAGGTTTATCTATTGTAGTAGGTACGATTATTGGTTCTGGTGTATTTATGAAACCTGGTCCCGTCCTAAGTTATGCTGGCAGCGCTGAAATTGCCATGCTTGCCTGGCTGATTGGCGGACTTTTAACGCTTGCTGGCGGTTTGACAATTGCCGAAGTTGGTGTTCAAATTCCGAAAACTGGCGGTTTGTACGCCTATCTTGAGGAAACATACGGCGAAATATGGGGCTTTCTTTGCGGATGGGTGCAGACCATCTTGTATGGACCAGCAATCATCGCTGCACTAGGTCTTTATTTTGGGACACTAATGGTTAACTTGTTCGGCTGGAGTTCAGCATGGACAGCTGGTGTCGGCATTGCCAGTGTCGTATTTCTTTGTGTCATAAATATAATTGGTACAAAATTTGGCGGTATTGTACAACTGGTCACAACGATTGGGAAACTGCTCCCTATTATTCTTATTGTCATCTTCGGTTTTTGGAAAGGTGACGCAGATTTCTTTAGTGCTGTCCCGGAGGCACTCTCTGAGATAAACTTTGGCGCTGCTATTTTAGCAACTTTGTTTGCTTATGATGGCTGGATCATGCTCGCATCTATGGGCGGGGAAATGAAAGATCCTGAGAAAACACTGCCTAAAGCAATGATTGGCGGTATCTTAATTGTTACAGCATGTTACCTGCTAATCAACGCAGCTATGCTCTATATTTTACCAGCTGCTGAGATTGTCAGCTTAAACACCAATGCCGCGAGCACCGCTGCGAAACTTGTACTTGGTGATACTGGTGAAATTATCGTCAGTTTGGGGATTATTGTGAGCATCTTCGGTTGTTTGAATGGTAAAATTCTTACCTTTCCACGGATTCCATTTGCAATGGCAGAGCGTGGACAACTGCCATTTTCTAATTTGCTGAAAAAAGTGCACCCTACATTCCAAACACCTTGGGTTGCAGTTGTTTTGCAGCTTGTATTGTCTATTATTTTTATGCTGGTAAGCAATCCAGATAAACTATCAGAAATCAGTATTTTTACCATTTATCTATTTTATGTTTTGGCTTTTTATGCTGTTTTCATCTTACGAAAACGACATAAAGGTAAAGAACGTGCTTACAGCGTACCACTCTATCCTTTTATTCCAATAGCTGCAATCGCCGGCTCTTTGTTTGTCTTGATCAGTACATTGTTCACAGACTTCCTAAGCTGTCTGTTATCTATTGGAATAGCAGTTATCGGACTGCCAATATTTTATGCGTTAAAAGCGAAGAAGCGAGCAGAATAATCTGCCCGCTTCTTTTTATATTGTAATAGCTGTTACATCAAAAATATCTGCCAGCTGCTTCAATTCTTGTACTTCTTCTGCTTGTGGTTCTTTATCGACAGTAAGCATCATGATAGCATCGCCGCCTTCATTTGACCGCCCTACTTGCATGGTTGCAATATTAACCGAGTACTTGGCAAGCAATGTTCCTACACGGCCGATAGCTCCCGGCTGGTCTTTATGCCGTACGAGCAGCATGTGCCCCGCGGGTGTAACATCTACATAATAGTTATCAACCTTTACAATCCTTGCTCCTAGTCCATTTACCAGGGTGCCAGCCACTTTATGGGTGACGGAAGCTGATTTCGCTTCTACTGTTACCAGACTGGTGAAGCCTCTTGTGGTAGATGTTTTTTGTTCATTGATTGTAATGCCGCGCTTCTTAGCCAAATGTGCCGCGTTGACATCATTTACACTTCCTAAATAACGCTGCAGCAGACCTTTCACCGTATTCCGAGTTAACGGCGCAACCTCTTTGTCAGCTAGTTCCCCTGCATAATATACTGTAACTTCTTCAATGGCATCCGGCATCGTCCGTGCAAGGAATGCACCGAGCTTTTCAGCCAAATCAAAGTATGGCTGGATTTTCCGCATTAATTCAGGTGAAACGGAGGAGAAATTGACAGGGTGAATGGCTTGTCCGCCGCGAAGTATCTGCATCACATCCTTGCTCACGTCAATTGCAACGTTCTCCTGTGCTTCCACCGTGCTGGCTCCTAAGTGCGGGGTTGCAATTACTTGCGGCAGCTCCAGCAATTTATGATGAACGGCTGGCTCCTCTTCAAATACATCCAATGCTGCTCCTGCCACCTTGCCGCTGATAATTGCTTCATATAAAGCATCCTCATCAATAATACCGCCTCTGGCACAGTTCATAATTTGCACGCCATCCTTCATCTTGCCAAAAGCATCTGCAGAGATCATATGCCGTGTTTCTTTCAGTAATGGTGTATGAACTGTAAGGAAATCACTAGCTGCAAATACCTCGTCCAGTGTTCCATAAGCAATGCCCATCTTGTCTGCACGATCTTTTGTTAAAAATGGATCATATGCAATAACATCCATTCGCTGTCCTTTGGCCCGATAAGCAACCTCCGCTCCGATTCGTCCCATTCCAACGATACCAAGTGTCTTCCCCTTTAATTCTACGCCGATATGCTGTTTGCGCTCCCACCGTTCCTGTTTCAAAGCAAGAAAAGCTTGCGGAATATTACGAGCAAGAGACATCATCATGGCAACAGTATGTTCTGCAGCGGAGTTTGTGTTTCCGTCAGGAGCGTTGACAACCACGATGCCGAGTTCCGTTGCTGCTTCCAAATCAATGTTGTCCACACCGACTCCAGCGCGTCCGATTACTTTTAAATTCGGAGCTGCTTCCATAATCGCTCGTGTAACAGTCGTCTGACTGCGGACAAGCAGTGCGTGGAAGTTTCCGATTTTCTCGATTAGCTCCGCTTCTGCTAATCCTGTGTCAACAGTCACATGGAAGTCATCAGCTAGTGTTAATGGTGCCATTCCCTCTTCGCTTAACGGATCACTAATCAGCACATTGTATGTCATTAATTATTCGCTCCTTGCTCCAGATAAATTTGCTGGGCGGCCTGTGTACCTGCTCCTAGCTTTATTTGCTTCCCGATTTGCATAAGTCCGATTTCCACTGCACTAATTACTTGCAGTACATCTGCCGGAGAGCAATATCCCATATGTCCGATTCGGAAGATTTCTCCCTTCATATGCTGCTGCCCACCTGCAAACGCTAGATTGAACTCCTGCTTCACTTGCTTACGCAGCTGTTCAGCATCAAAATCTACGGGTTTAATTGCCGTTACTGTCGGCGAAGCATATGCATCTTCTACCAGCAGCGGTATATCCAACGCTCGGAAGGCAGCTCTTGTCATATCCCGCATTAAACGATGTCGTGCATACACTTGCTCCAGCCCTTCTTCTTCTAACAGTGTCAGAACTTGCTCCAATCCAAACAGGATAGATAAAGCAGGCGTGAACGGTGTGCTGTCTTTTGCAATACCATCACGATATTTTGTCAGATCCAGGTAAAAACGCGGCTGTGTATTGGATTCAATTACTTGCCATGCCCGTTCACTTACCACTGCAAAAAACATTCCGCCAGGCAGCATGAACGCCTTTTGTGTACCTGTAACGAGAATATCAATTCCCCATGCATCAAATTCTGTTTCAACACCTGCTACACAGGAAACGCCATCTACGATAACCAATGCATCAGAAACTTCGTGAACTGCTTCGGCAATCTCTTTAATTGGGTTCAGTACACCTGTAGAAGTCTCACAATAGGTAACAAAGACAGAGCTAATTTCCGGATGTTTTTGCAATACTGCTTTAATATCTTCCGGTTTTGCTGCTTCTCCCCATGCGACGTCTAAATGGTGAATATGCAGCTGATAAGCTTTCGCTATTTTGACGAAACGATCCCCAAAAGCACCAACTACCACAACCAAAACTTCATCACCAGGCTTCGCCGTATTGGCTACGGCCGCCTCCAAGCCGGCAGTCCCGCTGCCTGTAACTAACAAGACATCTTGTTCGGTTCCGAAAACAGGCTTTAACCTTGGCTTAATGCGCTGGAGCAATGCAGTTGTTTCCGCACCGCGGTGACCAATCATAGGCTGACTCATTGCCCGCTGCACACTCGGCGGTATTGGTGATGGTCCTGGAATACGTAATAAAAGCTGATCTGGTAACATAGTTTCTTTTCCTCCTTGGTTTGTGAGATTTCTTCACAGGTAAAAAAGCCAATAAGAAAAGCCTTCCGCTCCCTTACCTGTTTGTAAGGGGCGAAAAGCTTGAATCTACTCACGCGGTGCCACCCTTTTTCACCGTCTGTGTCATTGCACAGAACAGCCTTCATTGAAGCTATGCGTAACGGGCATATACCGGACAAACCTACTTCATTCAGCCTGCCTATTCCGAAGTGCTGCCCTTTGCCGGATTATGCTAGTTTCCACCATCCACTAGCTCTCTTGGATAATCACTGGACAAAGATATGGTCTTCATCAACATAGTTGGTGTTTGGTTCAATTTTTTATTTATCATAGCAGACACACAGCTGATGTCAATACGTTTTCAAACAATTTTACCAAATGTGATTGTTCGGATTTTGCTGCATTCTGCTTCCTTATCGTTTTTTTGCTATACTGGAAAAAATAAAAAAAAGTTGGAGGATCCATCATGCAAACAGAAGCAGCAGCCCGAAAAATTGCCGCAGCCTCGTCGATCGCGATTCTGACTGGAGCTGGTGTATCTACCGCCAGCGGTATTCCCGATTTTCGTTCCACAAATGGTCTTTGGACAGCTGATGAAGCGCGGGAATATTATATATCTAATCATTATTTTCATAAAGATCCTGAAGATTTTTGGAAGAAATATAAAGATATCTTTCGTGTCAAACTGCTGAAAGACTATGGCCCTAATCATGTGCATCGCTATCTCAAACAGCTGGAAACGGGTGGGAAACAAATTAGCATCATTACGCAGAATGTCGATGGCTTACACACACTGGCAGGTAATGAGCAAGTTATTGAATACCACGGCACGTTAAACAGTGCTACCTGTCAAAACTGCGGTCAATCCTATGAATTAGATTACTTATTACAAGATGATGTACCCGTCTGTCAAAATTGCCAGCATATAGTAAAACCAGACGTCGTCTTATTTGGCGATCCCATTACAGCGCATCATCAAGCAGAACGTGTTATCCAGCAGAGTGAATTAGTGCTTGTACTAGGCACATCCCTGCTTGTCAGCCCATTTAATCTGCTTCCTGATTACGCCAGCTCCATTGGTAAGCCATCTATTCTAATAAATCGAGAACCTACTGTAATGGATCATCTTTTCGATATTGTTATTCATGATGATCTTTCTAAAATTGTACAACAACTGCAAAAATAGCGAGCTCCTTAGCAGGAACTCGCTATTTCTCATTCATATTGGTAATGGTGTGCAGGCTTGGATTGTTTGACGAATAGAACGAACACAACAGCAGCTACTGCGAATGCCCCTGCAATTGTGAAGGCAAACTGAAAACCAGCTGTCATTGCCTGATTGGCATTTTCATTGGATACCGCTTGGCTTCCGCTGCTCATCAATGTGATAAACAGTGCAGGACCAATTGCTCCTGAAATTTGATTAAATGCATTCAGAGAGGCACTGCCATGAGAATAAAGCTCTTCCGTCAGCTGATTGAGCCCTAAAGTTGTCATCGGCGTCAAGATGAGACCAATTGCAAATGTAAAGCCAACATATAACAAGGTGAACTGCAGCTTCGTCGTATCAGTAGATATTGTCGTCATTAAACCAATCATCGCCACAAGAAGCACTGTACCTGTAATCGCAAATGGTTTTGGCCCGAACCGATCTGAAAGCCGGCCCGTAAGCAAGGCCATAATGGCAATCATGATTCCTCCTGGAAACAAGACAATGCCAGAGTCAAAGGCACTGATTCCTAATGCATCCTGCATGAATACTGGCAAGAGAATCATCGCGGCAAAGAAGCACATCATCACGGTAATTGTCACAAGTATGGCCATCAAGAAGTTTTTGTTTTTATATGGTCGTAAATCTAACATTGGTGTTTCCAAATGGAACTGACGATAAGCAAAATAAGCAATCGCAAGCATACCAACTAGTAGCGCTCCAAGCACAATTGGACTTGTCCAGCCTTGTTCACTGGCACTGCTGAATCCAATTACAATAGAACCAAAACCGATAACAGCTAAAACTACCGATACTATATCGATCTTTGTACGCTTTGTCTCGAGCACATTACGAACATAATACGCTGCAAACCCAAGCAAAATAAGTGTCAATGGCAATACGCTAATAAAAACATAGCGCCAGGAAGCTTGTTCCACTACCATTCCGGAAAATACAGGCCCGATAGCAGGCGCAAATAAGATGACAACCATCAGCAAGCCTAACATGGAACCACGCTTAGCTAACGGTGTAATCGTAATGATGACAGTTGTTACAAGCGGGATGATAATCCCAGAACCAGAAGCCTGGATAACACGTCCGATCAGCAAAACAGTAAAGTTAGGAGCGAAACCGGCAATCAGTGTTCCAATAAAGAAAAACGACAGTGCAGTCAGCAGCAATTGCCGTGTCGTAAAACGCTGCATCAAATAAGCACTAATCGGAATAAGAATACCGATCGTCAGCATATACCCTGTAGATAACCAATGTGCTGTTGTCGTTGGAATCCCCAGGGTTTCTTCTATATTGGGCAATGCGACATTCATAACTGTTTCGTTTATTAGTGCGATGAAGTTCCCCAGCATTAAGACAATAATTAACGGAATACGGTTTTTCACTTGCACGTGTTTTTCGATTGGTTGTGTAGTAGCAGCCATATAGATGCCCCTTTCCTTCTGTCAGAATAAGAATCAACTTTTTCCATTATAGAAGTTTTGCTGTGAGATTCAAGCATCTTGTTTATATAGGCCTTATAATGCCAAATTAATTATTTTCTGAAAACTAACCATAAAAAAAACCCATTGGATGGGGTTAAATTTTATAGATTATCTATTAAAATTTATATACAAAAAAAGCATCACCCGAATGGATGATGCTCCTTTTATTACTCGCTCACATATGGCAATAGAGCCATTTGACGAGAACGTTTAATTGCGATAGTCAATTTACGCTGGTATTTTGCAGAAGTTCCAGTTACACGGCGAGGAAGAATTTTTCCACGCTCAGAAATGAAACGTCTTAGCAAATCAACGTCTTTGTAATCGATGTAAGTGATGCCATTTGAAGTGAAATAACACACTTTTCTGCGCTTAGCGCGACCACGACGTGCTGCCATGTTTGTTTGCCTCCCTTATATTAAAATGGTAAATCATCATCAGAAATATCGATCGGTTCACCTTTATCACGGAAAGGATCCTGATTGCTGTTATTCTGATTCTGATTCTGATTGAAATTATTGTTATTGCTATTGAAATTATTATTGTTGTTATTAAAGTTCGAGTTCTGATTTTGGTATCCAGAAGAACCTTGTCCGCCTCCTTGAGAAGCACCTTTCGATTCAAGGAATTGCACGCTGTCTGCAACGATTTCCGTTACAAAGACACGATTGCCTTCCTGGTTATCGAAACTTCTCGTTTGAACACGGCCATCTACGCCAACCAGACTTCCTTTGCTCATGAAATTCGCCAGATTTTCAGCTGGGCGTCTCCATACAACACAGTTAATGAAATCTGCCTCACGTTCGCCTGACTGATTAGAGAAAGGTCGGTTTACTGCTAAGGTAAAGTTGGCAACTGCCACTCCATTTGGTGTATAACGCAGGTCCGGATCCTTGGTTAATCTGCCGACAAGTACGACACGATTTAACATCAGAACCCCTCCTTATTGCTCGTCTAGACGAAATGCCATCTGACGAATAATATCATCAGAGAATTTCGCTTGACGGTCGAATTCATTAATAGCGGCTTCATTGCCTTTTAGATTAATGACGTAATAGTAGCCATCACGGTAATCGTTGATTTCGTAAGCAAGACGTTTCTTGCCTTTCTCGTCAACTTTCACGATTTCCGCGCCGTTATCAGTTAGGATTCCGTTGAAACGCTCAACTAGAGCAGTTTTCGCTTCTTCCTCGATATCTGGGCGGACGATGTACATGATTTCGTAATCTCTCATCCGTTTGCACCTCCTTTTGGACTTAACGGCCCTTATCTTTCATAAGAGCAAGGAGTAATCTTAAATACGTAATTACTCACAATAATAAATTATAGCAATATTATTGTCGTTAAGCAAGCTTATTCGTATATTTGCAGATGAGGAACCGGCCTTATACGTTAAAACGGAAATGCATAACATCTCCATCCTTCACCAAATAGTCTTTACCTTCCAACCGAACTTTCCCGCGTTCTTTTGCAACGCTCATAGATCCGCCATCAACCAGGTCATCGTAGGAAACTGTTTCCGCGCGAATGAAGCCCTTCTCAAAGTCGCTGTGAATGATACCTGCTGCTTGCGGCGCTTTGATTCCTGTAGGGAATGTCCAAGCTCTTACTTCCTGTTCACCAGCAGTAAAGTAAGTTGCTAAACCAAGCAAGCTGTAAGATGCCTTAATCAGCTGATCTAAGCCTGACTCAGGAATACCTAGCTCTTCGAGGAACATTTCTTTTTCCTCTCCTTCAAGCTCAGCAATTTCTGATTCAATCTTGGCACAAACTACAATTACTTGTGCTCCTTCATTGGAAGCAAACTCCTGTACTTTTGCCACGTTTTCATTGGCAGATGGATCGGCTACTTCCTCTTCACTCACATTTGCTGCATAAAGAACTGGCTTGCTTGTAAGCAAATGCAGTCCCTTCACGATTCTTTGTTGTTCATCCGTGAATTCAAGCGCACGTGCTGGCTGTTCATTTTCCAAAGCATCTTTCACTTTAGATAGAACTTCCTGCTCTGCTACTGCTTCTTTATCTTTTTGACGCGCAAGTTTCTCTACACGCTGAAGACGTTTGTTAACAGAATCAAGGTCAGCGAAAATCAATTCCAAGTTAATTGTTTCGATATCATCAATTGGATCCACTTTTCCGGATACATGTGTGATATTTTCGTCATCAAAACAACGCACTACATGAACAATTGCATCTACTTGACGGATATGGGATAGGAATTGGTTGCCTAAGCCCTCGCCCTTACTTGCCCCTTTTACGATACCCGCGATATCTGTAAACTCGAAAGCTGTTGGGATCGTTTTTTTCGGTTTGACAAGCTCTGTCAATTTATTTAAACGTGAATCTGGAACTTCTACAATGCCGACGTTTGGGTCAATCGTACAAAACGGATAATTGGCTGATTCGGCCCCCGCCTGTGTGATTGCATTAAACAATGTGGATTTACCAACGTTTGGTAATCCGACAATACCTGCTGTTAAAGCCATGTAATCTTCCACTCCTTAAGTGTGCTGACCAGCTTTGATCGGACAACTGGTCATGATAAATCTGTTTACTGAACACTCCGCCCAGAGTTAGGGAAGATGGGGCAGCACCGGTAACTGACTTGTGTTCAGCATGCCAGACAGCCGTTGCTTTGTCCAAGTAAACATACGTAATTCTAGAGTACACTATTCTGCCTGAAACAGCAAAAATATCTACGCATTTTTAGCCTTATTAAACCATTTACATACAAGAAAATAGATTTTAACTAAAAAAACAGAAAGCCTGTCCACTACCGAATTGGACAGGCTTTCTGTTTCACGTGAAACTTGTACTAGTTTGTCGTTTCTTCTTCTGCACGTTCTAGAACTTTTTTTAGCTTTGTCTCAAATTTCCTCCGAGGAACAAGCACGCTGTGACCGCAGCCCTCACACTTAATTCGGATGTCCATTCCAAGACGGATAATCTTCCAGCGGTTCTCCCCGCATGGATGAGTTTTTTTCATTTGTACGATATCATTTAACTGATAGACCTTATCACTCATGAGCTTCCCCCCTCATTGCACTTTCTGCCATAAGATCTGCTGCTTCTTGTTTATTATACATGACCAATCTTGGCGCCGGAATACTAATATTTCGCTGTAACAGTCTTGTTTTAATGCGATTCCTAGCTTCCCTCGCCACTCCGAAGTGTTCCATTGGCAGCGTTTCAATTATTGCACGCATGACAATATGAGAAGTAGATAGTGTCTCCACTCCAAGTAATTCTGGTGTTGATTGGATTTCCGGAAAATCAGCGGGCATTTCCAGTAACACCTGCATAATGACTTCTTCCGCAACATGTAAATCTGCTTCATATGGAACATTGATGTCCAGTACAGCCAAACTATTATGCACAGAGAAATTGGTCACTTGTGTAATATTGCCGTTCGGGATAATATGCAGTTCTCCTGTCCAATTTCGAATCTTACAAGTACGCAATCCTATCTCCTCTACATCGCCGCGCACACCTGCTGTCTGGACATTATCGCCTACGGAAAATTGATTTTCGAATATAATAAAGAACCCGCTGATAACATCCTTTACTAAGTTCTGCGCTCCAAAGCCAATCGCGAGGCCAGCAACTCCTGCACTTGCTATTAAGGCACCGATATTCAAACCTAATTGAGACAGCACCATGACGACAGCAGTGAAATACACAACATAAGTAAGAACATTTTGTATGAGCTTTCTCAATGTATTTTCTCGCCGCTCCGATACAATTGGAGACTTAATTTTTGCTTTTTCACGAATTGAATTATGAAATGTTCTATCAACAATATTGTTACCTACCCGTACGACAATCATGGATAATACGATAATCATTATAATCTTAAAGGCTGCTAATCCGATGGTTGTCCAGAGCTCGGCACTTGTCAAATAGTCATATATGGTTGTCCACTGCTCCTCTACATTCATGATCTGTTTCTCCTCAATAGTAATGTTTTCTTTTTATAGTATCAAAATTCTATTTCATTTTGTAATAATTTAGTATTGGATATACGAGGATAGCAGAAAGCAGGTAAAGATTAGCGAAACCGAATAATGGGTACATAAAAGCTATCAAGTCTGCGAAGCCAAGCTGTGTCAATGGCAGCATTATGAATACGAGAATAGCAGCCTGAATCCACAATGGTCCTCTAAACTTTTTCTGAAAACGCGATACGATACCTAATATCCCAGATACAGCAGATGTGTAGATGGCTAACCACAAGACAATACTAATGGCAATAAACACAAGAGAAGGGTAGTTTTTCAAGATATAAAACAAAGGGATGTCATAATGAGGAATTGCATGGCTGATATGCATCAAATCATTATTATACAAGTACGTAAGTGCACCTATAATCAGCCCGCTGCCAATACTCGCAATCCATAACTCTCCTTTAGTCTTCATCTGGTTGCCAATTGCGCCAATGATAGCGACGACGGGCAGAATATTTAATGCAGTAAACGGGAAAGCAGCTCGCCAATTTGTTTGTACGCGCCAATCATGAAGCAAGTTAATTTGTTCATGTTTTGTATAGATGATTAGCACTAGAATAAGCCCCCCGACTAAAAGCGGCAGGATATAGCTGTTCAGCGATACAACGCCTTTTACATTCGTGGTGAAGATTAAAATAATCATCACAGCAATAAATAAGATACCAAGCCAATTCGGAATTTGATACATGGTGCCTGTGGCTCCTCCAGCAGCAATCATCACTACTGTCACGGTAAACAAATAAAACACAATTAAAACATCATATACTGCAGCTAATCTCTTACCGATCAGTCGCTCCAGCACTGGGATGTAGTGCATACTTTTTTCCTTATAACTGATATGCAGAATCACTTGACTGCACAACGTAAACAGGATTGTAAAGATGACAATAGCTAGTCCGCTTCCAAAACCGAAGAATTGCCAGATTTCTCTTCCAGAAGCGTATCCTGCACCGATTAAAGTTGCCAATATTAGAAACATCCATTTTAGACCTGCAGCCCACATCACAGTCCCTCCAATTTTTAACTGACCACGTATAGAAAAAGCAGAAAAGCTATATACTATTACCAATATGTGTATGGAGGATAAGCTATGAGCCTGAAAAGAATATTTACGAAAAAAAAGGAGTTCCGCTGCGACTATCAAGATCCCCTTCTTATGAGTAAAGCTTATGAAACAATCAGCTCATGGATTCCTGATGAACGTGAGATAGTTGTTCTTTGCATTGGGACAGATCGATCAACTGGAGATGCATTAGGACCAATTATCGGTTCCTTCCTGACAGAAAAACCGCTGAACAGACTTCATGTGTACGGCACATTGGAATCTCCTGTTCATGCTGTTAATCTTGTGGAACGTCTGCAGCTAATAGAAAAAAGACATCCAAATGCTTTTATTATTGCAATTGACGCTTGTTTAGGCAGAACTACATCAATAGGGTCCATTATTGTTTCCCCTACCCCGCTGCGTCCAGGGGCTGCCTTAAAAAAGAACCTTCCAGCTGTTGGAGATGCACAAATTACCGGCATCGTGAATGCCAGTGGCGACATGGAATATTTTGTATTGCAAAACACACGTCTGCATCTCGTTATGCAGCTTGCTTATAAGATTAATGCCTTACTATTAGCTGTTGACCAAAGACAAGTACCTATCCTATCTCCCGACAAAACTGCTGCCGAAAACTGATATGTTTCACGTGAAACATACAAAAAAGCCAAGAGAAGTTGCTTTTTCTCTTGGCTTTTATCTATTCAGTACGTTTAAAATCCGTTCTAAGTCTTCATCGGAAAAGAATTGGATTTCAATTTTACCTTTCCGCTTACCGCGATGAATCGTCACATCTGTCCCAAATTGATTACGCAGCTGTGATTCGGTCTGAACAAGGAAGATATCCTTTACTGGTTTCTTCTTGTCTGTTTCAGGTACATTATTGTTCAGCTTCATAATCAGTTGTTCTACCTGCCGAACATTCAATGATTCTGTTCTTATTTTTTCTACTAACGGCTGCAGTTTGTTCTTATCTTTAAGCCCTAACATAGCCCGTCCGTGCCCCATGGATAACTCTCCCTGATTGATTAAATCACTAATAGAAGGAGGCAGCGATAGCAGACGAACAAGGTTAGCAATATGAGAACGGCTTTTCCCTAATCGCTTTGCTAAAGTCTCTTGTGTAATATCCAATTCATTCATTAGATTGAAATAAGCTTGTGCTTCCTCAATTGGTGTAAGATCTTCCCGTTGAAGATTTTCCAAAAGGGCAAGCTCCATCATCTTTTCATCATCCAATGATTTAATGATTGCCGGAACTTTTTTCATTCCTGCTGCTTTAGCAGCACGAAATCTTCTTTCACCAGCTACAATCTCATAACCTTTAATACTCTTACGCACAATAAGCGGCTGCAGAATACCGTATTCTTGTATGGATTGCTTTAGTTCTTCAATGGCTTCGGCAGCAAAGACTTTGCGCGGCTGATACGGATTTGCTCGGCAATCACTGATTGCGATTTCCTGAATTTGATCTTCTTCCTTCATTTCTAATTCCGGAAAGAAAGCATTAAGACCTTTCCCCAACCCTTTGGCCATGCGCCATCACTTCCTTTGCTAAGTCTAAATAAACCTCTGCTCCACGTGACTTTGGATCGTAAATAATGATCGGCTGACCATGACTAGGTGCTTCCCCTAGTCTTACGTTTCTTGGAATAATAGACTGATATACTTTATCTTGAAAATATTTCTTAACTTCTTCAATGACTTGAAGCCCTAAGTTTGTACGTGCATCCAGCATAGTCAACAGGACACCTTCTATCATCAGGTGTTTGTTCAAATGCTTTTGTACGAGACGAATTGTATTCAATAATTGACTAAGCCCTTCCAATGCATAATACTCGCATTGGACTGGTATGAGGACTGTATCGGCTGCTGTCAATGCATTCAATGTCAGCAAACCTAAGGAAGGCGGACAATCGATAATGACATAATCATAGTTATCTTTCACACTATCAATTGCTTTTTTCAGACGAACTTCTCTTGATATTGTCGGCACTAGCTCAATCTCGGCGCCTGCAAGCTGAATCGTTGCTGGTATAACATCCAAATGATCAACTGCAGTCGGTACAAGAACTTTCTCTGCTTCTAAATCTTCAACAAGGACATTATACACACAATTTTCAACATCTGCTTTGTTTACACCAACACCGCTAGTAGCATTCCCTTGCGGATCAATATCTACAAGCAATACTTTATTACCTAAAAAAGCCAGGCAAGCACTCAAATTGACGCTGGAAGTTGTTTTCCCAACACCGCCCTTTTGATTTGCTATTGCGATTACTTTGCCCAATGGTGTCACCTACCTCAAACTCAATACGTTTATTTTATCACTTTTCCACCTAAACCAACGGATAAATTCATAGTTTTAAAAAAGTTGCTCACTTTTCCTATATAAAATCCCATCTTGCAGCAAGATGGGATTCTATGAAGGCGTACATATAGTTAAGATTTTTTCGGTATCTTAATTGTTATTTGATAGTAATCGTCCAAGTCTTCTTCCTCTGTCTCCAAATTGATACCTGTATCGGAAACCATAGACAGCGACTGACGTATTGTGTTCATAGCGATGCGCATATCTTTGTTGACACCCTTCATTTTCGGCCGTTTCTTTTTCGGCGGTGCGTTGACCATGCGGGCGATACGTGCCTCTGTTTCTTTTACATTCAGTTCTTTTTCAATGATCTCCTGCAGTATGATTTCCTGCTTCTCTGCATCTTTTAATACAATGAGTGCGCGAGCATGCCGCTCTGTGATCTTCTTCTCCAGCAAAGCTGTTTGCACCGCATCAGGCAATTTCAACAATCGCATTTTATTAGCGATTGTTGATTGGCTTTTTCCAAGCCGCTGTGCCAATGCTTCCTGTGTTAAAGAATGCAGTTCCAACAGACGCTCATAAGCAAGAGCTTCTTCAATAACTGTCAATTCTTCTCGCTGTAAGTTCTCAATCAGTGCTACAGATGCCGTTTCTGTATCTGACATCTCACGGATGATGGCAGGCACAGTTTCCCACTCCAGCGACGTTACCGCACGCCAGCGTCGTTCTCCAGCAATTAACTCATATCCGCCCTCTGCGATTTTCCGCACGACAATTGGCTGAATAATACCATGTGTGCGAATAGTCTGGGCCAATTCTTTGATTTTCTCTTCCTGGAAAACCGTTCTTGGCTGGTATTGGTTCGGAACAATGTCCTGTACCGGCAGGTTCATTACTTCATCCTGTTGCACATCGTTTTCCGTTTCCGCTGAATCCGATTTATCACCTAGCCCAAAAATACGGCTGAAAGGGTGTAACATCCTCAGACACCACCTTTTTTACAATCCTAATCTAGCAAGCAGGTACATAAGGAATAGTAAATGTTTCACGTGAAACACGTATAAAAAGGCGCAGCAGTTCTCTTTAGAAGCTGCTGCGCTTGCATAAGCCGAGCCAGTTCCTTATCTACTATTTTAGCATAGATTGGTTGAGAATGGTAAGCTTGTATGGTACTTCATCTACTAATTTTCTTTTCCTTATTCGATTGGTTCACGATTCGGAACACCAGCTTTTCGCGGGTATTTCTTCGGTGTTTTTCGACGCTTAGCGATGATAGCAATATTCCGCTCACCGCCCTCTTCCGGTAAATCAAATGTGAAGCTTTCCACCAATTCGCCGCCAAGCAGCTGGATAGCAGATTCAGCATCTTGCAGCTCTGTTTCCATATTCGGCCCTTTCATTGCAATGAAATGTCCCTTTGTTTGGCAAAGCGGCAGACACAGTTCACTAAGGACAGACATCCTGGCCACAGCTCGAGCTGTTACTAAATCAAAAGATTCCCGGAAGCTATCATTTTTCCCGAAATTTTCTGCTCGATCGTGATAAAAAGCGACATTTGTTAATCCAAGCTTCGTTGCTAGCTCATTAAGAAAAGTAATTCGTTTCTTCAGCGAATCGACAATTGTCACCTTCAGGTCTGGATAGATAATCTTTAGCGGAATACTCGGGAAACCAGCGCCGGCACCTACATCACAAATACTTTCATCCCCTTTAAAATCAAAGAAGAAAGCTGCAGAAATAGAGTCATAGAAGTGTTTCAAATACACTTCGCCCTTCTCCGTAATAGCAGTTAAATTCATTTTTTCATTCCACTCTACTAAGAGATGAAAATAGTCTTCTAACTGCTGTTTCTGCCGGTCAGATAACGTGATTCCTTGCTGTTCCAATTGTTGTAGAAAGTCTGTTTGGTTCATCCTGTACCTCTTTTCGACGGATTATTGGTTTGCTGCTTTTGCAGGGCCACCTTGTTCGATATAAACGAGCAGGATGGACACATCAGCTGGATTAACACCGGAAATACGAGAAG
This sequence comes from Terribacillus aidingensis, assembly GCF_900215625.1. GTDB lineage: Bacteria > Bacillota > Bacilli > Bacillales > Amphibacillaceae > Terribacillus > Terribacillus aidingensis. The sequence goes on along the minus strand of NZ_OBEK01000001.1, from coordinate 45,247 downwards.
CTTGACCGACAGACAGCGGACGAACTTCTTGCAGCTTCTGACGTGCTTCAGTGGCAAGTCCGCTAACGTCATCATAATTGATGATGTCTGGGATTTTTTTGTTTTCCATGCGTTTCATGCGATCTACCTGCTGCATGGATTTTGCAATATATCCTTCATATTTCGTTTGAATTTCAACTTGCTCTTTTACGTCAGCAGGCAGTTCTATATCAGCCGGCACGATTTTTTCCAACAAGCTGTACTTGATTTCTGGACGTTTTAACAAATCTGAAGCGCGCTGAGCTTCTTTCATGACAGATCCTGCTTCTTCCATCAGTTCCAGCACATGCGGTTCTGTTTTGATAATAATTCCTTCTAAACGTTTGCGCTCTTCTTCAATCAAGCGTTTTTTCTCTTGGAAGCGCTCATAGCGTTCATCACTGATTGTACCAATTTGATGGCCTAGTTCAGTCAGGCGCATATCGGCATTGTCATGACGAAGCAGCAAGCGGTACTCAGCGCGTGATGTAAGCAAACGGTAAGGTTCATTTGTTCCTTTTGTTACCAAGTCATCAATTAAGACACCGATGTATGCTTGGGAACGGTCAAGGATAACTGGATCTTTGCCAAGTGCTTTTGCAGCAGCATTAATCCCAGCCATGATACCTTGGCCAGAAGCTTCTTCGTAGCCGGACGTACCGTTGATTTGACCTGCTGTATAAAGACCAGCAATTTTTTTCGTTTCCAATGTTGGCCAAAGCTGCGTTGGTACCATTGCATCATACTCAATGGCGTAGCCGGCACGCATAATTTCTGCGTTTTCCAATCCCGGGATAGTTTGCAGCATCTCTTTTTGGACATATTCAGGTAAAGAAGTCGACAATCCTTGCACATATACTTCTTCTGTATTGCGTCCCTCAGGCTCCAAGAAGATTTGGTGGCGCGGTTTATCGTTGAAACGTACAACTTTATCCTCGATGGATGGACAGTAACGCGGACCAGTACCTTTGATCATACCGGAATACATTGCCGACAATCCTAGGTTTTCGTTAATAATATTGTGTGTGAATTCATTTGTATACGTCAGCCAGCAAGGAATCTGATCGGTAATGAATTCTGTCGTTTCATATGAGAATGCCAAAGGCTCGTCATCGCCTGGCTGAATCTCTGTTTTGGAATAGTCGATAGATCGGCTGTTTACACGCGGTGGTGTTCCTGTTTTAAAGCGCACCATTTCGAAACCAAGTTCTTCTAAGTGCTCAGATAATGTAACCGATGCACGCTGGTTATTCGGACCGCTCTCATAAGATACATCGCCGATGATTACGCGGCCGCGCATAAATGTTCCTGTTGTAATAACAACTGTTTTCGCGTAGTAAGCTGCTTTTGTTTCGGTGATCACACCTTTGCAGACGCCGTCTTCCACAATCAGACGTTCTACCATCCCTTGACGCAATGTCAGGTTTTCCTGACTTTCCAGTTGTTTTTTCATTTCTGTAATATACAGCGGTTTATCCGCTTGTGCACGCAATGCTCGAACAGCAGGACCTTTTCCTGTGTTAAGCATGCGCATTTGAATGTGTGTTTTATCTATTACTTTTCCCATTACGCCGCCAAGTGCATCTATTTCACGCACGACAACACCTTTTGCAGGGCCGCCGACGGATGGATTACACGGCATGAATCCTGTCATGTCAAGGTTCATAGACAGCATTAGAGTGTTCGCACCCATTTTTGCTGCACCAATACCAGCTTCACAGCCAGCATGTCCTGCACCAATGACGATGACATCGTAATGTCCAGCATCGTATGTCATGTTCATTCTCTCCTTTTTTATTTACCTAAACAAAACTGTGAAAACAGTTGATCAATTAAACTTTCATGCACGGTATCCCCGATAATTTCACCGAGTAATTCCCAAGTACGTGTTACATCTATTTGGACAATATCCATCGGCATTTGCATTTCAATGCCATTCATTGCTTCCTGCAGTGAAGATAATGCTTGCTTGAGCAACTGAATATGCCGCACATTCGATATATAACTCAAGTCGCCGCCATCAATTTCTCCTGCAAAGAAGGTATCTTTGATGGCCAGCTCCAGTTCATCAATTCCTTTTTCCTCTATAAGTGCTGTCGTGATGACAGGACGGTCTCCTGCCAGCTTTTGCACTTCTTCCAAATCGATTTTCTGCGCAAGGTCCGTCTTATTCACTATAACAATGACATCAAGTCCTTTGACAGCTTCGAATAAATGACGATCTTCATCAGAGATTTCTTCGCCGTAATTAAGCACAAGTAAAATAAGATCACTTTGCTTCAATACTTGGCGGGAGCGCTCCACGCCAATTCTTTCAACGATATCTTCTGTTTCCCGAATACCTGCTGTATCCACAAGTTTTAATGGAACACCGCGTACATTGACATATTCTTCGATTACGTCTCGCGTAGTTCCTGCAATTTCTGTGACAATCGCCTTATTTTCGTGCACAAGTGCATTCATCAAGGAAGATTTTCCTACATTCGGGCGGCCAATAATCGCAGTAGCCAGACCTTCGCGCAAGATTTTACCTTGCTTCGCCATCTCCAGCAATTTCTCAATTTCCTTATACACATATTGTGTCTTCTCAATCATCATATTGTGCGACATCTCTTCTACATCGTCGTACTCTGGATAATCAATATTCACTTCTACGTGTGCTACAGTCTCCAGCAGTTCCTGACGCAGCTTCTGAATGAGTCGGGAAAGTCTGCCGTCCATTTGTTTTAGCGCCACGTTCATCGCTCTGTCAGTCTTCGCGCGAATAAGATCCATGACAGCTTCTGCCTGGGACAAATCAATCCGGCCATTTAAGAAAGCACGTTTTGTAAATTCCCCTGGCTCTGCCAAGCGTGCTCCTTCTTGCAATACAAGCTCCAAGACGCGATTAACGGAAACAAGACCGCCGTGACAGTTTATCTCCACAACATCTTCTCGCGTAAAGGTTTTTGGAGCTTTCATAACAGAAACCATTACTTCTTCTGCGACTTCCCCGGTAATAGGGTCAATAAGCTTGCCGTAGTGAATGGTATGGCTTGGCACAGTCGTCAATGCTTTACCATCAAAAAGCTTTGCAGCAATTTCTACTGCTTCTGGCCCGCTTAGCCGCACAATGGCAATTGCTCCCTCTCCTACTGGAGTTGAGATAGCTGCAATTGTTTCATGCTGCATGCTTTTCACCTCTTTCTATCTATTGTTCAGTTCATCTATTTATCCACAGTTTAATCCTGTGGTTGTGTTTATACTCACTAACTTATAAGAATAGCACATTTGCCTATTAAAAAGAAAGATATCCACAACAAAAAATAACACTTGCTAGGTTGTCAAAAAATGTCCACATGTGAATAAAGCGCACAAAAAAAGTCTTGGCTTATTGCCAAGACTTTTCCTGTGATGGTTGGATGATGAGATAACGATTGGGTTCTTTCCCTTTCGAATCTGTTTCAACATCCTGTTGTTTATGCAGTGCAGCATGTATGATCTTCCGTTCGCTTGCCGGCATTGGTTCCAGAGGTATCGCTTTTTGCAGCGCTAATGCCTTGCTGGCAGCATTCACTGCTAGCTTTTCAAGAGTTTCCCGCCTTTTTAATCGATATCCTTCCGCATCGACGGTAACTGTAACATGATATGCTTTTTGCTGATGCAGGAATTGTTCGACAAGCTGCTCCAGCGCATTAAGCGTCTGTCCTCGTTTCCCTATCAATATGCCGAGGTTTTCTCCGCTAAGCGTAAACATCACATGCTTTTTCTTTCGAGTTGTGATCTCCACCTGGACATTCGGATGCAGGTGTCGAATCACACTTTCCAAATAAGCTTTTGCTGCTTTCATAACATCTGTTTTTATCACGACTTTTACTACAGCCGGTTTGGCACCGAATAAACGAAGAAAACCTTTGCTTCCTTCATCAATGATGGTTACTTCAACATCTTCTTTGGCAGCTTGCAGCTGCTGAAGGGCCGATTGGATGGCATCATCTACGGTTTTCCCGCGAGCAGTGAGCTGGTTCATTACTTTTTGCCATCAGCTTGCTGCTTGTTCCCCGCCATCATTGGTTTGTTGATCAATAATGTTTGGGCTACCATGAAAATATTACCGACTACCCAGTACAATGCTAGAGCAGACGGCAGGAACAAGGCAAAAACAGTAATCATAACTGGCATGATATAAAGCATCATTGTCATCTGCGGATTAGCCGCCATCGCCGTATTCCCAGCCATCATCAGCTTCTGCTGCAAGAATGTTGCTAAACCTGCAACAATCGGCAAGATGAAGTATGGATCGGGTTGACCTAGCTGCACCCATAAGAAACCATGTTCTTTAATCGCTTCTGTTCTGCTGATTGCTTGATAGAACGCAAGCAAGATTGGCATTTGAACGATGATTGGTAGACAGCCCGCAAGCGGGTTTACACCATGACGCTGGAATAGCTGCATCGTTTCCTGCTGAAGTTTTTGTTGTGTGTTTGCATCTTTGGAACTGTATTTCTTTTGCAGCTCTTTCAATTCCGGCTGGATCGCCTGCATGGAACGGGAGCTTTTCAGCTGTTTAATGTTAAGCGGCAGCAAGATTAGACGGATAATCACCGTAACGATGATAATTCCTAAGCCATAGTTATCACTGAACAATTCAGCAAAGTAGCGAATTACCTCGGATAAAGGAAAAATTGCATATTTGTTCCAAAATCCGGTGCTCTCCGATGTGATTGGCTCCGAGTTCGGCGCACAACCTGCCAATGCTGCGACAAGCAGCACGAGCGCTAACGCTAATATACCTTTTTTACGCACCATGTTTCCTCCTTAACTTCCTTACATAAGACTTTCTCTATTCTGTATCTTTATTTCGGTTTTTCAGCTGCTTCAGCAGACGCGGTTTCCACAGCACGTGGATCAAGCTTTTTTTCAGCTCATGATATGACATGTCTTTTGCCGGCTGTCTCGCAATGACAACATAATCATAGCCGCCAGCTACTTGCTCGTCCAATTCATGGAAAGCTTGTCTTAAATAGCGCTTTATCTTGTTCCGCATAACAGCGTTTCCAAGTTTTTTGCTGACAGACAAACCGATACGGAAATGCGCATCTCCGTTATCCTGCTTCTTATAATATAGAACGAGTTGGCGATTCGCAAAGGAGTTCCCTTTTTGGAACACTTCCTGGAACGCTTCATTCTTTTTGATTCGATATTCTTTCTTCATAAGAGGATCCCCTCAAACATGCCTATTTAGCAGAAATAGTCTTTTAATTTGAAAGAAGGAGAATAAACACGGCATTTAAGCTTCTGGTTTATTCTCCTTCTCCACTCATGTAAAAGCACAGTCGGAACTGTGTTCGTACACTGATCAAGTATATAAAGTCAAAAAGACCACTATTACAGTAAGTGGTCTTATGCAGACAATACTTTTCTTCCTTTACGACGACGACGAGCTAGAACTTTACGTCCGTTTTTACTGCTCATACGCTCACGGAAGCCGTGTACTTTTTTTCTTTTACGGTTATTAGGTTGAAATGTACGTTTCATATATCAAACACCTCCCTCGAGGATATATAAAAAATATTGCGAAAGGTCATAGACAGTCTTGAACATTATACTTTTAAATGAGCAAACATGTCAACCTCTCATTTTTTGCTGCTAATTGCCTTTCTTTTATCCACAACCCGTGTTAATCTAATACACCTGTGCATAACTTTTTCCACACAAGTTTTCGACAACTTACTCACATAATCGCACCCTGTGGATATTTTTTGTCTACACGTACAAGTGAATGTGGATAAGTGTCGAATGCGCATTGCAACACAAGGATTATTCTGGTATCATATTTGTGTTTTACTGATTGAATAACTACCTAGCCAAAAACTATTATCCACAATGTGTGGATAAGCTGTGGACATCTATTCACAGCCCTGTAGATGCACTTATCAACAGGAAAGTGGACAACTGGAGAAACCTCTCTGATTCCACAATTTACGCGGTTTTTTTTATCCACATTACTATAATTGAGTTGCACGGCCTTTTTGGCATGTCCGTATTTTTCTTATGCCTAAAAAAAGGTCTTTTAATACCTACTATGATGCAGTTCCTAGTTAAAGTGACTGCTTCTTTCATTTTTTCAGAAAGGGGGATGCCTGTTGGAGAATATTCAGGATTTATGGAAAAAAACGTTACAAGCAATTGAACAGAAAATCAGTAAGCCAAGCTTTGATACGTGGCTGAAAAATACGAACGCATACGCACTCGAAGAGGATACCCTAATTATTGAAGCTCCCAATGAGTTTGCCAGAGACTGGCTGGAAAGCAGCTACTCTTCCTTGATTGGAGACACCCTTTTTGAAGTGACCGGTAATCGCCTGCAGACAAAGTTCATCATTCCGGAATTTCAGCAGGAAGAAGAAGCTGCCAGACCAGCTGTGCCTGCAAAAACAGCAGCGAAAGATACTGCATCGGAATCACCAAAAACGATGCTGAATAGCAAATATACATTTGATACATTCGTTATCGGATCCGGCAATCGCTTCGCACATGCTGCATCACTGGCTGTTGCAGAAGCACCCGCTAAAGCTTATAATCCGCTTTTCATCTATGGAGGTGTCGGGCTCGGCAAGACGCATTTAATGCATGGAATCGGACACTATGTACTTGATCATAATCCAGGTGCAAAAGTGGTGTACTTATCTTCCGAAAAATTTACAAATGAATTCATTAACGCTATCCGAGATAACAAAACAGCAGAATTCCGGGCAAAGTACCGAAATATTGATGTCTTGCTTATAGATGATATTCAGTTTTTGGCTGGAAAAGAACAAACACAAGAAGAATTTTTCCACACATTTAATGCGCTGCATGAAGAAAATAAGCAAATTATTATTTCCAGTGACCGGCCGCCAAAAGAAATTCCAACATTAGAGGATCGTCTTCGCTCCCGGTTTGAATGGGGATTAATTACTGATATCACACCACCGGATCTGGAGACGAGAATTGCCATCTTACGCAAAAAGGCCAAAGCAGAAGGTTTAGATATTCCAAATGAAGTTATGCTGTACATTGCCAATCAAATAGATACAAATATCCGAGAGCTGGAAGGTGCACTTATACGCGTTGTTGCTTATTCCTCTCTTATAAACTCGGATATTGATGCTTCTTTAGCAGCGGACGCACTTAAAAATATCATTCCTAGCTCGAAGCCGAAAGTCATTACGATTCACGCGATTCAAGAGCTGGTCGGTGAGCGCTTTAACGTACGCTTAGAAGAATTTAGTGCAAAAAAACGTACGAAGGCCATTGCTTTTCCTCGTCAAATTGCAATGTTTCTTTCTCGTGAACTAACCGATTTCTCTTTACCTAAAATAGGTGAAGAATTCGGCGGAAGGGACCATACCACTGTCATTCATGCGCACGAGAAAATATCTAAGCTATTAAGTGAGGATCAGGAATTCCAGCGTGAAATTGATGAGATAAAAGAAAGACTAAAATCTTTCTGACGAGAAGGCCCTGTTGATAAACGTGCATAAACTCTTTTTTTATTCACATATTATCCACAGGGTGTTTTTGTTGTCATAACTGGGTTTTTTGGTGGTTATCCACATAATCACAGCCCCTATTACTACTACTGTATTTTTATAAATAATAATTAATATAAGAACACCCCTTTAGGAGGCACGCAATTATCATGAAATTTGTCATACAACGTGATCGACTATTAGCTAGTATTCAAGACGTGATGAAAGCAATCTCATCCAGAACAGCTATTCCAATTCTTACAGGAATGAAGATTGAAGCAAAAGAAGACGGCATTACGCTAACAGGCAGTGATTCCGATATCTCAATCGAATCCTTTATCCCTAAAGAAGAAGATGGAATTGTGTATGTAGAACAAATAGAACCAGGAAGCATTGTCTTGCAAGCTAAGTATTTCCCAGAAATCGTACGAAAAGTACCGATGAATGCGGTAGAAATTGAATCTGATGGACAATTAAATGTTACGATTCGTTCAGGAAGTGCAGAATTTAAATTAAATGGGCAAGATGCTGATGAATATCCACAGCTGCCGAAGCTTCATAGTGAAGACAGCTTTGAACTTCCTGCGGATTTATTCAAGAATGTAATAAAAGAAACAGTATTTGCTGTATCTACACAGGAAACACGCCCTTTATTGACTGGCGTAAATGTTCGTGTACAAGATGATCAATTGCATTTTGTTGCGACAGATAGTCACAGGCTAGCATCTCGACAAATTCCGATTTCAGCAGCATTTGATTTCCAAAATGTTGTCATTCCAGGTAAAAGTTTGACAGAACTGAATAAAATTCTTGATGAAAATCAGGACCCTGTAGAAATTCGAATTACAAATAACCAAATTCTTTTCCGCACAAAACATTTATATTTCCTTTCTCGTTTGCTGGAAGGTAATTACCCGGACACGTCTCGTCTGATCCCAAATGAAAGCAAGACTGTCCTTCAAATTGATACAAAAGAATTGCTCCGTTCTATCGATCGTGCATCTTTGCTAGCAAAAGAGAATAGAAATAACGTTGTGAAACTTGTTACGCAAGAATCCGGAAAATTAGAAATCAGCAGTAACTCACCAGAAGTTGGTCGAGTGGTAGAAGAAATGTCTGTTGAAGAAATTTCCGGTGAAGAACTGCGCATTAGTTTTAGTGCCAAGTATATGATGGATGCGCTGAAGGTTATTGAAAGTGAGCAAGTGAAAATTGAATTCACAGGAGCAATGCGTCCATTCCTCATTCGTCCAACTGATGATGAAGATTTGCTGCAGCTGATTACACCAGTTCGTACGTACTGAGTTATGCACATGTGGATAAAGGCACTGCCAATCGGCGGTGTCTTTTTTTTGTGCATAACATGTTGTCTGTTCAATTGGGCATAATGAAAATAACTTTCAATGTTGTGGATACTTTAGTAAAATAATAAGAAGGCACTAAAAGTAAGGAGAGCGGAAATGAACGAAGAAATTCAGATTAATACCGAATATATTCAGCTGGGTAAATTCCTGAAGCTGGTGAATGCTGTGGAAAGCGGCGGAATGGTTAAGTTGTATCTGGCTGACTATCCGGTGCTAGTGAATGGAGAAGAAGAAAACAGACGCGGCAGGAAGCTGTATCCGGAGGATCGTGTCGAGCTGCCAGCGACATCCGATGTATTTATTGTCAAAAAGGCATAGCAGCTTGCCGGATACAGAAAGGACCTGAGCATGCATATTCAAGAGCTAACGCTTACGCATTATCGGAATTACGATAAGCTGCAGCTTCAATTCGACGATAAAGTAAATGTAATCATCGGTGAGAATGCACAAGGCAAGACGAACTTGATGGAGGCCATCTATGTTCTCGCTTTTTCTAAATCCCACCGGACTCCGAAAGATAAAGAACTTATCCAATGGGACCAAGAATATGCTAAAATAGAAGGGAACATCTCAAAGCGAAAACAGCGGTTTCCTCTGGAAATTGTATTATCGTCCAAAGGCAAAAAAGCAAAACTGAATCATCTGGAACAAAAACGCCTAAGTGATTATATCGGGGCGCTTAATGTAGTCATGTTCGCTCCTGAGGATCTGAACTTGGTGAAAGGCAGTCCGCAAATTCGCAGGCGTTTTATTGATATGGAGATCGGACAGATTCAGCCTGTTTACATTTATCACCTTGGACAATATCAAAAAATATTAAAGCAGCGAAACCATCTGCTGAAGCTGCTTCAGCGGCGTCAAGCTGATCCGACGATGCTTGATGTGCTCACAGAGCAGCTGATCGAGCACGCTGCTATTATTTTAGAAAAACGTTTCTTGTTCCTTGGACTGCTGCGGAAATGGGCCCAGCCCATTCACCAGGGCATTACTACGGGACTGGAGATGCTTGATATAGAATATCTTTCCAATATTGACGTATCAGAAGAATCCGATAAGGAAACGCTGAGAATAGCTTATGAAGAAAAATTCTCTGCACTTAGAACGCGTGAAGTGGAAAGAGGGACAACATTAGCAGGCCCCCATCGTGATGACCTGTCTTTTTACGTGAACGGGAAAGACGTACAAGCCTTCGGTTCACAAGGGCAGCAGCGCACAACTGCATTATCCCTGAAACTGGCTGAAATTGAGCTGATTCATAAAGAAGTGGGAGATTATCCGATTCTATTGCTGGATGATGTATTGAGTGAATTGGACGACAGCCGACAATCCCATTTACTTGGAACGATACAAGGAAAAGTACAGACTTTTGTATCAACGACAAATGTGTCCGGCATTCAGCATGACACATTAAGGCAGGCCGAACTGTTTAACATCCAAGCAGGCAAGCTTGTTCGTGAGTCAGGAGGGGCTTGATATGTTTCTGTCAATTGGTTGGGATAATGTCGTCAGGGCGAGAGATGTTGTGGCTATATTGGAATACGACCAAGCGGCCAAAACAGTTGACCCCGAGAGGGCAGAAAATGACGAAGCGGATGATACAGCAGCCAAATCTATCATTGTCACCATAGATGGGATCTATTCGAGTCCCTTATCTGTGCAAACACTGAAAAGACGGGCTGCTGTCTCGATTCCGAGAATGATAGAAGAAGATAACCTTTAAAGAAACGCAGGTGAAAGCATATGGCAATGGAAGATAAGATGCCGGAAGAACAGTTATATGATGCAGATCAGATACAAGTACTGGAAGGCTTAGAGGCTGTAAGAAAACGTCCGGGAATGTACATTGGTTCGACAAGTGAGCGCGGGCTGCACCACTTAGTGTGGGAAATCGTTGATAACAGTATCGATGAAGCACTTGCCGGCTATTGTGACCATATCAAAGTAACAATTGAGAAGGATAACAGCATTACGGTAGAGGATAACGGCCGAGGAATTCCTGTCGGCACACATGAAAAAACTGGCCGGCCTGCAGTTGAGGTCATTATGACGGTCCTTCACGCCGGAGGTAAATTTGGCGGAGGCGGTTATAAAGTATCCGGCGGTCTGCACGGTGTAGGTGCATCCGTTGTAAATGCTTTATCGACAGAATTGAATGTTACCGTGCACCGTGATGGCAAAATCCATGAGCAAACTTTTGAACGAGGTATCCCAAAAGCTGATTTAAGAGTCACTGGGGAATCTGACAGAACAGGAACTTTCACGCATTTTAAGCCGGATCCAGAGATCTTCACGGAAACAACAGAGTATAACAAAGAGACGCTGCTTGTCCGTATTCGTGAGCTTGCGTTTTTAAATAAAGGACTGGCTATCAGTCTGGAAGACAAGCGCGAAGAAGAACCTGAGGTTGTTACCTTCCACTATGAAGGCGGTATTCGTTCTTATGTGGAGCATTTGAATCGATCCAAGGAAGTATTACACGAACCGTTTTATGCAGAAAATACGGATTCTGATATCACAGTGGAGATTGCCCTGCAATACAACGACGGCTACACAAGCAGTATCTACTCTTTTGCGAATAATATCCATACGTATGAAGGCGGAACACATGAAGCTGGATTTAAATCTGGATTGACACGCGTTATAAATGACTATGCGCGGAAAAACAACATGTTCAAAGAAAATGACCCTAATTTGTCTGGTGATGATGTACGGGAAGGCTTAACTGCCATTATATCTATCAAACATCCCGATCCGCAGTTTGAAGGCCAAACAAAGACGAAGCTTGGTAACAGTGAAGCACGCCAAGTAACTGATGCGGCGTTCACAGAGTTATTCTCCAAGTTCATGTTCGAAAATCCAGATACAGCCAGAATTGTAGTTGAAAAAGGATTAATGGCATCTCGCGCTCGTATAGCGGCAAAACGAGCACGCGAACTCACACGGCGTAAAGGTGCTTTGGAAGTAAGCAGCTTGCCAGGTAAACTTGCAGATTGTTCTTCCAAAGATGCTTCTATCAGTGAATTGTACGTAGTAGAGGGAGACTCTGCCGGCGGTTCAGCGAAGCAGGGACGTGATCGTCACTTCCAAGCGATTCTGCCATTGCGAGGTAAAATTATCAACGTTGAGAAAGCTCGACTAGATAAGATTCTTGCCAATAATGAGATTCGCGCAATGATTACTGCTTTAGGAACAGGTATCGGGGAAGACTTCGATATTTCAAAAGCACGATATCATAAATTGGTTATCATGACGGATGCTGATGTCGACGGCGCACATATCCGGACGTTGCTTTTGACATTCTTCTACCGCTACATGCGCCCGCTGATAGAAAATGGTTATGTATATATCGCCCAGCCGCCGCTTTACAAAGTACAGCAAGGGAAAGCGGCATACTATGCGTACAATGACCGTGAAATGGATCGGATTATGAGTGAACTCCCGAAAGTACCGAAGCCTGGTGTGCAGCGTTATAAAGGACTAGGAGAAATGAACGCAACACAGTTATGGGATACCACAATGGATCCAGATCACCGCACATTGCTGCAAGTCAGCTTAGCGGATGCGATTGATGCCGATCAGATCTTCGATATACTGATGGGTGACAAAGTTGAACCAAGAAGGAATTTCATTCAAGACAATGCAGAAAATGTGCAGAATTTAGATATTTAACCAATAGAGTATTGGTACTGGCAATTGACAGGAGGTTTTTCGCATGGCGGATGAATTACGTCCAAGTGTGCAAGAAAGAGATATTGGTCAAGAAATGCGTACATCATTCCTTGACTATGCAATGAGCGTTATCGTAGCACGTGCATTGCCCGATGCTAGAGATGGCTTGAAGCCTGTACACCGCAGAATTCTTTATGCAATGCACGATTTGGGTATGCATGCTGATAAAGCATATAAAAAATCAGCTCGTATTGTCGGGGAAGTAATCGGTAAGTACCACCCGCATGGTGACTCGGCAGTATATGAAGCGATGGTGCGTATGGCGCAGGATTTCAGTTATCGCTACATGCTCGTTGACGGACACGGCAACTTCGGTTCTGTGGACGGCGACTCAGCAGCAGCAATGCGGTATACGGAAGCACGTATGTCTAAGATATCAATGGAGCTATTGCGTGATATCAACAAAGATACAATTGACTATGGCGATAACTACGATGGTTCCGAAAGACAGCCACTTGTATTGCCAGCCCGCTTCCCGAACCTGCTTGTAAACGGTGCGTCTGGTATTGCGGTCGGAATGGCTACGAATATACCGCCGCATAACCTAAATGAAACGATTAATGGTGTCCTGGCTCTTAGTAAGAACCCAGATATCACCGTTGAAGAACTGATGGATGAACATATATTTGGCCCTGATTTTCCTACTGGAGCTCAAATATTAGGCAGAAGCGGCATTCGGAAGGCTTATGAAACAGGACGCGGTTCAATCACTGTTCGTGCTAATACAGAGATTATTGAACACGACAATGGTAAATCCACTATCCTTGTTTCAGAACTTCCTTACCAAGTGAACAAAGCTCGTCTGGTGGAGAAAATTGCAGAGCTAGTGCGTGATAAGCGAATTGAAGGTATCACAGATTTGCGCGATGAATCTGACCGGAACGGGATGCGCGTTGTTATTGAAATCCGCCGTGATGCAAATCCAAACGTAATTTTGAATAATTTGTATAAGCATACAGCTTTGCAGACGTCATTCGGAATTAACATTTTGGCGCTTGTAGACGAGAAGCCGCAGATCCTGAACTTGAAGCAAGTGCTTAAACATTACCTGGATCACCAGCAAATTGTTATCCGCCGCAGAACAGAGTTCGAATTGCGTAAAGCGGAAGCAAGAGCTCACATCTTGGAAGGTTTACGTATTGCACTCGACAATTTGGATGAAATCATTCGTTTGATTCGCGGATCCCAAACAACAGATATTGCTCGTGAAGCGTTAATGACTAACTTTGAGCTATCTGACAAACAAGCACAGGCAATCTTGGATATGCGTTTGCAGCGTTTGACAGGTTTGGAACGTGACAAAATTGAAGAGGAATATCAGGAACTTGTAAAACTTATCGCAGAGCTGAAAGCAATCCTTGCTGATGATGAGAAAGTATTGGAAATCATCCGGGAAGAATTGATTGAAATTAAGGAACGCTTTGGTGATGAGCGCCGTACGGAGATTGTAATCGGCGGAACAGACTTTATTGAGGATGAAGCACTGATCCCAGAAGAGAATGTGGTCATCACCTTAACACACCAAGGGTATGTCAAACGCCTGCCTTCTTCCACATATCGCAGCCAAGGACGCGGCGGCAGAGGTATTCAAGGTATGGGAACGAATGAAGATGACTTTGTTGAACATCTCATCTCTACTAGTACGCATGATACGATTCTATTCTTCTCTAATAAAGGGAAAGTATATCGTGCAAAAGGCTATGAAGTACCAGAGTTCAGCCGGACAGCGAAAGGTATACCGATTATCAACATGCTGGAGATTGAAAAAGGCGAATGGATTAATGCTTTGATACCTGTTAAGGACTTTGTTGATGACTGGTATTTGATTTTTACAACAAAACAAGGCATATCCAAACGGACAACCCTTTCTCAATTTGCCAATATCCGCCGAGGCGGTTTGATTGCATTGAATCTGCGTGAAGATGATGAATTGATTTCTGTTCGTATGACTGATGGTAACAAGCACATCATGATTGGTACGAAAAATGGTTATTTGATTCGCTTCCCTGAAGAACAGATTCGTCCGATGGGCCGGACTGCTGCGGGAGTAAAAGGAATCAGCTTACGCGGGGAAGACGATTCGGTAGTATCAATGGATATTATTGATGAAGGCGTCGATATCCTGAACGTTACAGAAAAAGGATTCGGAAAGCGCACGCCAGAATCAGAATATCGTATTACAAATCGCGGCGGTAAAGGTATTCTAACCTCTAAGATTACGGATAAAACAGGTCAGATGGTTGCTGTCAAACCAGTAAGTGGTGATGAAGATATTATGATTATTACCGTTTCTGGCGTCTTAATCCGTATGCCTGTTGCCAGTATCTCCGTCACTGGCCGGAATACACAGGGCGTCATTCTAATTCGTATTCAAGAAAATGAAGCAGTTGCTACTGTTGCTCGGATTGATAAAGAGCAAGAAGAGGAAATAGAGGGTGTTTCGGAAGAATTGCTGGATGTACCAGTACAGTCTGAAGCAGACAACTCTGAGGATTCCGAAGAAGTATGATTGAAAGCATTCCCGCTCCCATAGTGGGAATGCTTTTTTTACATAATGTAGTGGAAGAAAGGGTGCGTAGGATATGATCGTCTCAGCTAATCAACTTGTAGCTGGCTGTATTGTAACTGCAGACGTGATGGGAAAGAGTGGTTTACCGCTTGTAAAGAGTAAAACAATACTGACAGAGTCGGATATCTTTTATCTGCAAAAATTACTTGTGAAGGAAGTACCAATAGCCAGTCACTTAGAAGACGGTACCAGCTTTGTTCCAAGTAAGGAATTTGTAAAGCCAAAGATGCTGAAAAAGGAACAGAATTTTCTAGATGCCTTGGAAGCAGCAGCAGATGCATATCAAAAACAGTTTGCTTCTTGGCAGCACGGAGCTGCAGTGGATGCGTCTAGTTTGCGGCAAATGCTGTTACCGGTAATGGAAAAGGCAGCAAGCTGGGAAGGAAATATTTTCAATTTGCCATCTTATCGGACGCAGACAGACTATGTATCTCATCATGCAATTGGAATTGCGCTGCTTGCAGCAGCTGTGCTGCAGAAAGCAGGTTACACAGAGGCGGATGTGAACCAAACAGCTTTAGCTGCTTTGTTGGCTGATTGCGGGATGGCGAAGCTCAAGCAGCCATATTTTCTGCAAAAGCGGAGATTACATGCACATGAACGAGAGGATATAGAGAAACACCCTACACTGTCTTACCGAATGATAGAGCAAGTTTCTCATCTTTCCACAAAAGCAAAACTTGCAATTCTGCAGCATCACGAACGAGCAGATGGAACAGGATATCCGCTCCGGCTGAGTAAAGATAAAATCCATCCTTTCGCAAGTCTTGTTTCCATTTGCGATACCTATCATGCACTCATATCCGAACGGGCTCATCAGCGGGCTGTATCTCCTTACAGAGCAGTTGAAATCATACTGGACGAGCAATTTGAACGATTTGATCCTTCCATGGTGCAGTCTTTTATTCAAGCTTTTCTTGATGCACAGCAGAAGACGACGGTTCGTTTATCTTCCGGGCAGCTAGCTGAAATTGTTTTTACGGATAGCAGTAATCCGACCAAACCAATGGTCCGTGAGCTGGAATCTGGAGAAGTGAAAGCGATGAATGAATATCCGGACTTACACATTGAAGAAGTCATCAAATGAAGCACGCATTTAGCGTGCTTTTTTTGTATCTATAAAGCGCTGCTGCATAAAAGATCCGATTAGCAGCGGAATTTTCTCACAAGTGGTTTCTAGAAAACGGACAATTAGCGGATATTCGTGCGGTTTACTCACATGCAGAAAATCTGTCCACCATTCAGTTTCATAACGGCAAATCATGCTCAGATTATACAGCAGTACATAATGGGCCATGCACTCATGGATAGCCGTTAAGCTTCGCTGTTTGAGAAAGTGGTATTGCTGATCTGTTGTACTGTAAAAAAGCGGACCAGCTGCTTGCCAAATTATATCTGGAGTCTGGATAGCCAGCTGGTCGTCACTAGTCAATTGCAACGAGAAAGCATGCAGAAGTTCACGGAAACGGCGCTGTGTATATTGAAAGTGATCAGGCAAGGATGAAGGCAGATGAATGGTATTTTGCTGCTGTTCTGCCGGTACCATATGCTGTTTCTCTTCTTGCATCAGTAAGAGATCTTGTAACTCTGGAATTAAACCAAGCATATCGCCCATAGATAGCTTCTGGATGGAAAGTAAATCTTTCTGACAGACATATCGTGAAAAGTAGGGAAATAAGCCGCGCTTTTGAACAAGAACTTCATCAAGATTGAACTGATAATCCCTTTTTTTACGTTTTCTAGACGACAGCCCATGCGCCAAATCAGCTGTTGATTCTGGATATGCCGGCCTCATCAGCAGCAAACTAGCTTTCATAAAATGTGTCATTCCGTAAAACAATAAGACAGGCTTCATAAAAAGCGGGGCATCTTTACCATAGGAATTATAAGCTTTTCCATGGCTTAAGTAAGCCAGGAAAGCAGCTATGTTCTGATAGCTCCGGCTTTCTGCATCGGGGATAGCGAGTTGCTGATAGTTATTTTGCAGAAGAGAAAGGGCTGCATCTTCTGCTTCCAGGTAGGTTAGAAAGGTGGAGACGTTTTCATCTTTCATACAGAATCCTCCATTAATTTTTCAATGATTATATAGTTGAAAAACCGCGCATCATGGCGTATTGTAAGTAACAATAGGTTTTTATAGAAGTATTTTAACCATATATAGTCATTTCATGATAAAAGGAGGATAAACATGCGGGAAGACAAGTTTACAAAAGAGGGTTTGACCTTTGATGATGTCTTGCTTATGCCAGCAAGATCTGAGGTATTGCCACGTGATGTGAAGTTCCAAACTGCATTAACCAAAAATATTACACTAAACATTCCACTTATCAGTGCTGGAATGGACACTGTAACAGAAGCTAGTATGGCCATTGCAATGGCCAGACAGGGTGGACTAGGCATTATCCATAAGAACATGTCCATTGAAGAGCAAGCAGAACAGGTGGATCGTGTAAAACGTTCTGAGAGCGGCGTTATAACAGACCCATTCTACTTGTGCCCTGAAAACCAAGTGTTCGATGCTGAGCATTTGATGGGTAAATTCCGCATTTCAGGTGTACCAATCGTGAACAACAAAGAAGAGCAGAAGCTGATCGGTATCCTGACAAATCGTGATCTTCGTTTCGTGCAGGATTATTCGATTGCAATCTCCGATGTGATGACAAAAGAAAACTTGGTAACTGCACCAGTCGGCACAACGTTAGATGAAGCAGAGAAAATTCTTCAGAAACATAAAATCGAAAAGCTGCCGCTTGTAGACGATAAAGGCGTGCTTAAAGGCTTGATTACTATTAAAGATATTGAGAAAGTAATTGAGTTTCCGAATTCCGCTAAAGACAAACATGGCCGCTTACTTGTAGGAGCTGCTGTCGGCGTTACTGGTGATGCGATGACACGTATCAGCAAGCTAGTGGAATCTGGTGTGGACGTACTTGTTGTTGATACTGCACATGGTCATTCTAAAGGCGTTTTGGAGCAAGTAAAAGCAATTAAAGAGAAGTTCCCTGAAGTGGACTTGATTGCTGGTAATGTAGCAACAGCTGAAGGTACACGTGCTTTGATCGAAGCTGGCGCTGATGTAGTTAAAGTTGGTATCGGACCTGGTTCTATTTGTACAACACGTGTTGTAGCTGGTGTTGGCGTGCCGCAAATCACAGCAGTCCATGACTGTGCTGTAGAAGCTGACAAGCACGGCGTCTCCATTATTGCAGATGGGGGAATTAAATACTCTGGCGACATTGCCAAAGCATTAGCAGCAGGCGGACATGCCGTTATGCTCGGCAGCATGTTTGCGGGTACAACAGAGAGCCCTGGCGAAACAGAAATTTTCCAAGGCCGTCAATACAAAGTATACCGTGGTATGGGATCTGTTGGAGCGATGAAATCTGGTTCCAAAGACCGTTACTTCCAAGGCGAAACAGAAGAATCGAAGAAATTGGTACCAGAAGGTATCGAAGGACGCGTTGCATTTAAAGGAGCACTTGCAGATACAGTACACCAGCTGCTTGGCGGCTTGCGTGCCAGCATGGGCTACTGCGGTGCTGCTGACCTTGTGTACTTCCGTGAGAATGCACAATTTATTCGTATGACTGGAGCAGGCTTGCGTGAAAGCCATCCGCATGATGTTCAAATCACGAAAGAAGCCCCGAACTATTCCGTAAATTAATAAGAAACTGAAACGACGTCATTATTGGCGTCGTTTCTTTTTTATAGTACATAATCTAACAAATGAACTTACTTTTTTCAATAGAAATAATATTGTAATAATTGAAAGGGTTTGCTACATTTATAAAGAACTGATTTAGAAATAGGGGGTATGAAGAGATGAGAATGAAGAAAAGATCTTTTATCGTAATTAGTATGATAGCGGCAATGACTATTATTTTGGCAGCATGCGGCGGAGGTACAAGTGACAGCTCTTCATCTGAAGGAGGTCCGCAATTCATTGATTTGCTGACAGGCGGCACGGAGGGTACATATTATCCGCTAGGAGGCAGTTTGGCTGAGATTATTAACTCTAATGTAGATGATGTAAAGGCGCGGGCTACATCTACGGGAGCATCAGTTGAAAATATGAATACACTGAGCGAAGGTAACGATGATGTGATTGCCTTTACCCAGACAGATATTGCTGCTTATGCAGCAGAAGGAAAATTGATGTTCGAAGGAGAAACCATAGATAATATCCAAGCGATTGGTTCTCTCTATCCGGAAACAATCCAGATTGTTGCAACGAAGGCTAGCGGCATTGAAACGGTAGAAGATTTAAAAGGTAAGACTGTATCAATTGGGGCGCCAGGTTCCGGTACAAGCGCAAGTGCAGAGGATATTCTAGGTATCTATGATGTGACAGTGGATGATATTGAAGTGCAGAATCTTGACTTTGGTGAGTCTACAGCTGGCATGCAGGATGGAACGATTGATGCTGCCTTCATCACAGCGGGTACACCAACAGGCGCAGTTGAAAGTCTATCTGCAACGACAGATATAACCGTTGTGGGCTTGGATAAGGATAAGGTTGATCAATTGATTGAAGAGAAACCATATTATGCACCCTATACAATCGAAGAAGGTACTTACAGCTTGGAGCAGCCTGTAGAGACAGTTTCTGTTAATGCAATGCTTGCGACAACTGCAGGTATGGATGAAGATCTTGTTTACAATATCACGAAATCTATTTATGAAAATACAGATGAAATTGGTCATCAAAAAGCCGAATTTATTAAACCAGAAAGCGCAGTAGAAGGCGTGAGCATTGATTTCCATCCAGGTGCATTGCGTTACTTTGAAGAAGCGGGA
This sequence comes from Terribacillus aidingensis, assembly GCF_900215625.1. Lineage (GTDB taxonomy): Bacteria > Bacillota > Bacilli > Bacillales > Amphibacillaceae > Terribacillus > Terribacillus aidingensis. Next base: position 25,277 of record NZ_OBEK01000001.1, on the reverse strand, counting down.
GTAGAAGTGCCGCAATAACGTATACGTATGTGATCGCCGGTATCCCTCGGTTACCGGCGATTTTTTAAGGTTGAAAGGGTGTTCAGAAATGAAGCTGCCTCGCTCTCTAACGAGATACTGGCTGCTGGTGATTCCTGTTGGAGCTGTATTCCTATGGTATTTAGTTTATCCATCTCACCAAATTCTTGCTTTGGAGGACCCTGATAGTGGGGAGCTGCTGTGCTATTTGCCAGTAGCAGATGGTGACCACTTTCAAATCAAATACACGCATTCTATTCACTTATCAGATGTACACGAAGAATATCGTGTGCAAGCGGGACGTTTATATCCTTATCAGCTGGTTTATGAAGACACAGGAGTAGGGATGCCAGCGAATGCGGACGCAGGTCAAACTTTTACGATGGAAGATGGGAAATACATCCTATCCAATCTTCAAGGTTCAACGGACAAGCTTTATCTCACGATTGGAGCTGTAAAAGCCAATCACCAAATTATTTATAATAACATCTCTTATTCGCTGCAAGATAACATCGGTCCAGGCGAGACCATTGCGATTAGAACTCGTAACGTAAATAACTGGAAGCTTAGGAAAGGAGACAGATTACATGAGTAACAAGCTAGCACAAGCAGAAAGAATGACAGAAGAACAACAGCAGCTGCTGATTGAGAAATACGACTCTGAATCGAATTTCCGAAGACTTGCTGGATTCATGAGCATGATCGTTTTTTATGGGTTACTCGCTTTCTCCATTTATCAGCTGTATACATCAACTTACGGAAATATTCCTACCCAGATTCACCGTTCCATTCACTTAGGTTTCGGTCTCGTATTAATATTTCTGCTTTTTCCTGCTTTTAAGAAGAGCAGCCGGACAAAAATAGCTTGGTATGATTACCTGCTGGCTGTTCTTGGATTTATCGTAGGTGCTTATTGGCCGGTGATGTACAATGACATAATTTCACAAGCCGGACAGATTACAACGATGGACTTCGCCGTTGGCACGCTGGCTGTACTTCTTGTACTAGAAGCAACACGCCGGACAGTCGGTCTGCCGATTGTCATCATCGCAGTCGCTTTCTTGGCTTATGCGTATTGGGGACGGCAAATGCCGGGATTCCTGCTGCATCCAGGTGTTGACGTAGATACATTGGTGCAGTCACTATTCTTTACGACACAAGGAATTTTAGGTACTCCAATCGGTGTATCAGCTACATATATCTTTCTGTTTTTGCTATTTGGGGCCTTTCTTGTTAAGACAGGTGTTGGACAGTACTTTAATGATTTGGCGTTGGTCATTGCCGGCAGAAGAATTGGCGGTCCAGCAAAAGTTGCGATCTTCTCAAGTGCTTTGCAAGGAACAGTAAGCGGGAGCTCTGTTGCTAACGTCGTGACATCCGGATCATTCACGATTCCGATGATGAAGCGCCTTGGCTATTCGAAGAACTTTGCAGGAGCTGTGGAAGCATCTTCTTCTACAGGAGGACAAATCATGCCGCCCATCATGGGGGCAGCTGCCTTCTTAATGGTCGAGTTCATTGGGGTAAGCTATTGGACAATTGCAAAAGCAGCGGTCATTCCAGCTATTCTTTATTTCTCGGGTATTTGGATTATGACCCATTTTGAAGCGAAAAAAACGGGGCTGCGCGGGTTAGAAAAAGAGGAGATGCCAAATAAGAAAGAAGTACTGCAAAATCTTTATCTGCTTCTCCCGATTGTCGCCATGGTATTTTATTTGAGTTCTGGGTTAAGTATTATGCGCGCTGCTGTTTATGGCATTATTACATGTATCTTAATTGGTTTACTGCGGAAAGAACGTTATAAGCACCTTTATCCAATTGTGTTTGCGGCGGCATTCGCAGCTTATCTTGTGTACGGTGCAGTGACAAGCGGAATATCGGTTGAAACAGCTTTAATAGTGGCCGCTCTTGTTACGGTTATTGTCAGTTACTTTTTCGATGAAAACTTCATTGATACCATCCAGGCATTAGCAGAAGGTGCAAGAACGGCTCTAAGTGTTATCGCAGCAACAGCAGCAGCCGGAATCATTGTCGCTGTAGTGACAAAGACAGGTCTTGGGCTAAGCTTGGCGAACAGCCTTGTCGACCTGGCCAATGAGAAACTGCTGTTAACTCTGTTCTTTACCATGATTGCATCCTTAATTCTTGGGATGGGAGCCCCAACAACGGCCAATTATATTATTACTTCAACAATTGCAGCACCGGCAATCATTTTGCTAGGTGTGAATGATTTATCGGCTCATATGTTTGTGTTCTATTTCGGTATTATGGCCGATATTACTCCACCTGTAGCGCTGGCAGCATTTGCAGCAGCAGGAATATCTGGAGGAAGGCCGATTGCTACCGGACTGAATTCCGCGAAGTTATCCATTGCTGCCTTTATCATTCCGTACATGTTCGTATTGGAGCCGCGGCTGTTGCTTTATGGTATAGATGGTGACTATCTGCATGTAATCTGGATCTTCCTCACAGCTTTTCTCGGTATGATTAGTATTGGAGCAGGAATTATCGGCTACTGGTACCGTAAGTTATATATCGTGGAGCGATTCGCAGCTGTAATCGGAGGTCTGGTGCTCATTTATCCGAATCTATGGACAGGAATAGCAGGTATTATTACTTTCGCAGCCTTAATTGCTATTCAGTATTTCGTAAAACGTTCCGAATGGAATGTACCTGTAACAAAGCCATCTTCTTAATGGAAGGTGGCTTTTTTTGTCGAGTAATCCGGGTATAGGTTTGGTACAATGTCCGGGAGGTGAAGGTATGGTAAAACAAATGATTGATAATGACTGGCAGGAAATACTGCAGGATGAGTTTGATAAGGAATATTATAAGGAACTGCGGAGCTTTTTAAAAACTGCCTATCAAGAACGGACAATTTATCCAGATAGGCATGATATATACGAGGCTTTGCAGATTACGTCTTTCCAGCAGACAAAGGTTGTCATACTTGGCCAGGATCCATATCACGGTCCAAATCAAGCACATGGACTCAGTTTTTCTGTCCAGCCAGAAGTAAAAGTGCCAAGGTCACTTGTGAATATTTATAAAGAACTAGCTGACGATATTGGATGTTCCATCCCAAAACACGGCTATTTAAAGCACTGGGCTGAGCAAGGGGTGCTTCTCTTAAATACAGCGTTAACAGTAGAAGCGCATCAAGCTGCATCCCATCGCGGCAAAGGCTGGGAACATTTCACCGATCGTGTGATTCGGTCGCTCAATGACAAGCAAAATCCAGTTGTCTTTATCTTGTGGGGAAAACATGCACAGGAAAAACAGAAGCTGATAGACACCGACAAGCATTACACCCTCACATCTGTCCATCCAAGTCCATTGTCAGCAAGACGCGGATTTTTTGGAAGCAAGCCGTTCTCCAAAACGAATGAAATATTGAAAAGCAATGGACTGCAGCCAATTGATTGGTGTGTACCTGACTTGTGAACAAAATGTAGAATCGTCATAAAGTACGTTCCCCTCTAGCTGCCGTCTATGGTAAAATAGCGAGGATATAAAATAACGATTCTATATATTTGTGGAGGTAGAAACACTTGAAACATCTTTTGAAAGCATCGATGATCGGTTTATTCGCGATGCTGATTACGTTTAGCACTTTTACAGCAAAGCCACTAGACACACAAGCTGCGGGAAGCTTGAATATCGAAGCGGAATCCGCAATTTTAATAGACGCCAACTCTGGTGAGATATTATATGCGAAGAATGCTGATCTCACTTTACCTCCAGCAAGTATGACAAAAATGATGTCGGAATACCTCATCTTAGACGCGATTGAAGCAGGAACTATTTCCTGGGACACAACAACGCAAGTGAGTGATTATCCTTACGCCATTTCAGCTAATAAGGATTTCTCCGGTACAGGGCTTACACAGGACAAAGATTACACAGTGCGTGATCTTTACAATGCAATGGCTATCTATTCTGATAATGCTGCTACTGTTGTATTAGCAGAACTTGTAGCTGGCAGTGAGACAGAATTTGTGAAAATGATGAACAAAAAAGCTGAAAAAATCGGCATGAAAGAGTACAAGTTCGTTAATGCTTCTGGTCTTGCCAACTCTGACCTTGGTGATAGCCGTCCTGAGGGAACTGGAGTCAATGAAGACAATCTTATGTCAGCAAGATCAACTGGTATTCTTGCTTATAACTTAATCAAAGATCACCCGGAAGCACTGGATGTTGCCGGCACAACACAAGCAGAGTTTGACGGTAAAAAAATTACAAACTGGAACTGGATGCTGCCGAATATGCCTGGCTACCTAAAAGCATATGGCTATGAAGGCATGGATGGTTTGAAAACAGGGCACACAGATGCGGCTGGCTACTGTTTCACAGGTACTGCTGAAAGAAACGGCCAGCGATACATTACCGTTGTGATGAAGACAGCGAGCGAAGAAGCACGTTTCCAAGAAACAGCGAAATTGCTGGATTACGGCTTTAATCAGTTTAAACAAACAGAACTTTATAAAGCTGGCACAGAAATCAAAGACCATGAATCTTTATCTGTAGCTAAAGGAAAAGACGATACAGCAGCCATCGCAACGAAAGAAGCAATTACAACTTCCGTTAAAAACGGCGAAGAAGATAAATATCATCTTGAATTTAAAGTCGATGAGGACAAGCTGAACAAAGAAGACGAGCTGGTAGCTCCAGTGAAAAAAGGCGATAAAGTTGGTACAGCTACACTCGTCTATGAAGGCGATAATCTAGGAAACATCAACGGCGGCTCTTACACTGTCGATATTGTTGCATCAGAAGACGTTGAAAAATCAAACTGGTTCATGCTCACCCTAGGCGCCATCGGAGACTTCTTCTCCGGTATCTTCACTAGCGTAGCTGATACAGTTAAAGGCTGGTTTTAACTAAGAAAAGCGGAAAAGACCGGTTAGAAACGGAGGAATAGGTGAGAAAGCCCGGAATGAGGTGCTTTGTCTCAAGCAGGGCTTTATCGCCTATACCGCAGTTTCTGGTCTTAGCAGCTAGACACCAAAGAAAAGCGGAGAAAGCCGTTTAGGAACGTAAGGATAAGCAAGAACCCCGGAGAGTTCATCTTTTTCGGGGTTTTTATGTATAAATCACCTTTTTTTTGCGGAAGCTAGATCCAGAATTGCATATCATACTTGCATAATTACCTGGAATTAGCTATTCTTTAGGAAGAATAACAACAACGTGATGATAGGAACTAGTAACCCATAGCATGCTAGAGAGAGTCGACGGCTGGTGAAAGTCGATGCAGCGCTGTGAGTGAATCCATCCTGGAATGGTATGGAGACATACCCGGTACAAACCGTTATCTTGTCGAGCCGGAAGACAGTTTTTCGTCTTCAATCAGGGTGGTATCGCGGGTGAAACATCTCGTCCCTTTTTCTATAGGGGCGGGGTGTTTTTTTGTTTAAGAAAAAAGGAGGAAGCTCGTATGCTTGATATGAAATATCTGCGCTCTAATTTTGAGGAAGTAAAACAGAAGCTTACAAATCGCGGTGAAGATTTAAGTGACTTGGATAAGTTCGGTGACCTGGATGAACGTCGCCGTAAGCTGATTAATGGCACTGAAGAATTGAAAGCGAAACGCAATGAAGTATCAAAGGAAATTGCCGTACTGAAGAAAGAGAAACAAGATGCTGATGCACAAATCAAGGAAATGCGTGAAGTAGGCGATCAAATCAAAGCTTATGATGAGGAGCTTCGTGAGGTGGAAAGCGAGCTGGATATGCTATTGCTCTCCATCCCGAATATTCCGCATGAGAGCGTTCCTGTGGGCGAATCTGAAGATGATAATGTAGAAGCGCGTACGTGGGGCAACGTGCAGCAGAAAGATTTCGAAGAGAAAGCACACTGGGATCTTGCTGCTGATTTAGAGATTCTTGATTTTGAACGTGCTGGTAAAGTGACAGGAAGCCGCTTTGTTTATTACAAGGGGTTAGGCGCGCGTCTAGAGCGTGCTTTGATCAACTTCATGATGGATCTTCATGCTGATGAACATGGATACGAAGAAATGCTGCCCCCTTATATGGTAAACAGAACAAGCATGACAGGAACAGGACAGCTGCCGAAATTTGAAGAAGATGCCTTTAAGGTAGAAGGATGGGATTACTTCCTTATCCCAACAGCAGAAGTACCTGTCACGAACTATTATCGAGAAGAGATTCTAAAAGGTGAACAGCTGCCGCAGAAGTTTGCAGCATTCAGTGCATCTTTCCGTTCAGAAGCTGGTTCTGCTGGCCGTGATACACGTGGTCTTATTCGTCAGCATCAGTTTAACAAGGTAGAATTGGTGCAGTTCGTTAAACCAGAAGATTCTTATGCTGTGCTAGAAGAAATCACTGGCCATGCAGAAAAAGTCTTGCAGCTGCTCGGTCTGCCATATCGAGTGATGAGCATGTGCACAGGTGATCTTGGTTTCACTGCTGCGAAAAAGTATGATTTAGAAGTTTGGCTGCCAAGCAGCGGCACTTATCGGGAAATCTCTTCTGTATCTAACTTTGAGGACTTTCAAGCTCGCCGTGCTGGTATTCGTTTCAAACGTGATGAAAAGAGTAAGCCAGAATTTGTGCACACATTGAATGGATCTGGTTTGGCACTGGGACGCACAGTTGCTGCAATCTTGGAGAACTATCAGCAAGCAGATGGATCCATCAAGGTACCAGAAGTATTGGTATCTTACATGGGCGGCAAAACAGAAATTCGCTAATGTCAGTTTCTTGACAGAGATAGAGTAAATATGGTGAGATTATTTTTGGAGACAAAAGCATGGAGGGGTACCCAAGTTCGGCTGAAGGGATCGGTCTCGAAAACCGACAGGGGTTTAATAAGACCCGCGGGGGTTCAAATCCCCCCTCCTCCGCCATATTTTCATTTTTTCTTGACATCTATTGAGAGTACATGGTATATTATATCTTGTCTTACGGAGGAATACCCAAGTTTGGCTGAAGGGATCGGTCTTGAAAACCGACAGGGGCTTAACGGCTCGCGGGGGTTCGAATCCCTCTTCCTCCGCCATATTTTACAAACGCATAAAATTGGAGATATACAAAATCGTTACGTTATCGTAACGATTTTTTTTATATATTGATTTCCGGACAGCAGCGTCAGATAATACAACAAACGTGTTTCACGTGGAACGGAGGTTTTTATGGATAAAATAGCTTTTATAGGTGCAGGAGCGATGACGGAAGCAATCGTTAAGGGTGTAATCAAAGCCGAGCTTTTGCCTGCTCCGCATATTTGGGTCACGAATCATGCGAATGAGGAAAGGCTGCAGCGGATGCACGCTGTATACGGTGTCACGGTAACTCGTAATCAAAACGAACTGCTGCAGGAGACAGATATTATTATCTTATCTGTAAAGCCAAAAGATGCAGAGCAGGCATTACGGAGCTTAGGAGTAGCACAGCTGGGAAAGCAGCAAATTGTTGTTTCGCTGATGGCAGGTATAACTACTGCTTACTTGGAAAGCTTCCTGCCAGCAGGGCAGCCAGTCATTCGCGTGATGCCTAATACGTCTGCAACCATTTTAGAAGCTGCCACGGCTATTGCTGCAGGAACATATACTGATAAGCAGCAGCTGCAGCTTGTAAAGCGATTGTTTGGTACTGTTGGGTCTGCTGTTGAAGTAGGGGAGGAATTGATGGATGCTGTTACCGCAATTTCGGGAAGCGGTCCTGCTTATATCTATTATTTGATGGAAGCATTAGAAGAAGCCAGCTCCCAAGTTGGATTAGACGAAGACATTGGGAAACAGCTTTTAATCCAAACTTTCAAAGGAGCAGCGGCCATGCTGGAGCAGTCGGAGTTATCTTCTGCGCAGCTTCGGGCGAACATTACCAGTGCCGGCGGGACTACTGCGGCGGGTATTGCTGTGCTGGAAAATCAAAATGTGAAAGCTGCAGTTAAAGCCTGTGTACAGGCTGCTGCAGTACGATCGAAAGAAATGGGCCAAGCATACAGCAAATAAAAAAATCCGCCTCGAAGGCGGATTTTTAATTGAGCTGACGGGATGTCCACTTGCGTGAGTGCTGAATAAAATGGCCAACTTTCTCTAAAATCGGCTCTATCGATGTATTTGGATCGAGCAAATCATAGTCGGCAATATTCACTCGCAATACAGGACAAGCATTGAAGTTGTTGATCCATTTCTCATAGCGATGAAACATCCCTTCCCAATAACTGATTGGTGTTTGCTGTTCCATCTCACGGCCGCGCTGTTTGATACGGCTGATAATGTGGTCGAAGGAACCTTCCAAATAGATTAGCAAATCTGGATGTGGGAAGTAAGGTGTCATCACCATAGCATCAAAGAGAGAACGATAGGTTTCATAATCTACATCAGACATATTTCCTTCTTCATAAGCCATGCGGGCGAATATACCAGTGTCCTCGTAAATAGAGCGGTCTTGAATGAAGCCGCCGCCGTATTCGAAGATTCGCTTTTGCTCCTTGAATCGCTCTGCTAGGAAGTAGACCTGCAGGTGAAAGCTCCAGCGTTCAAAGTCGGCATAGAATTTATCCAAGTATGGATTGCCGTCTACTTTTTCAAAACTTGTACGAAAATCTAATGCTTGGGACAATGCTTGTGTCATGGTTGATTTTCCGACACCGACAGTACCTGCAATGGTAATGACACTGTCAGCAGGAATCTGATATTTATCTCTAAGATTCATGATGATGTTACTCCTTTATTCAAGTGAAAGGAAATCTCTTCACATATATACTGCCAATCCTGTTCGTTTTGCACAAAATCCAATTTATCCCCGCTAAGACGAAGCACAGGAATGTGTGGATTTTCTTCTTCAAATTGATCCATGAAGTTCCGATAATCAGCTGTTAATTGTTCTAAATAATCGGGCTGGATATGCTGCTCGGCAGCACGAGCTCTCATCTCAATTCGTTTCAGCAATGTTTCCAAACTGGCATCTAGATAGATAACCATATTCGGCAATGCAACATCCTCTGTTAAGATAGAGAAGATTTTGCTGTATTTCTCATATTCTGCTGCAGCAAGTGTACGCTGTGCAAAAATCATATTCTTAGCAATATGATAATCTGCTACAACCGGTTTTTGCTGAGAAAGATAATCCCTGCGAATATCGTTTAGCTGTTTGTATCGATTTGTTAAAAAGAACATTTCCAGCTGGAAGCTCCACTCATCAATGTCTTCATAAAACTTGCCTAAAAATGGATTTTCTTCAACGATTTCCTTCAGTAGTTCGTAATGAAAATGGTCTGAAATTCTTTTAGCCAATGATGTCTTTCCGACACCAATCGGCCCTTCCACTGCAATAAAAGGCAGCTCGTGCATGCTGTATCCTCCAAACTAAAACGTTGTATGGCAAATAAATATAGTTTACCATAGAAGAGCTTGTGCTTCGATATTGCAAAGACAGAAACTGCTGGAAAATACAGCCTACTTTGCAAGGAAGCTGCAATTCGCTATAATGTATCTTATCGTGGCTCCGTAGCTCAGGGGATAGAGCATCGGTTTCCTAAACCGTGTGTCGCAAGTTCGAATCTTGCCGGGGCCGCTCGTATAAAACAGCCGGCATGCAAAAGCATGCCGGCTGTTTTTTTAAAGGCGAAACATCAGGAAAGGGGAGGCGACAACTATGATTACCAAACAGACAGTAGCAAGCATAGCGGGTTTATTTCCATCCTTGTTTAATGAATAGGCTAAGGTAGACGTGTATATTGTAACGATAACCGTCAATAACGCAATGAAAAAATTCAGCATGTTAGTCTTTCACTCTCCCTAGATCGGATTGTCTCAAAACCTTTCCGAATTCAAGACTTGTCAAACGGAAATTCATCTTTATCTCCGCATTCGGGTAGATCTTTTTACTCCAATCCGCTTTTTCGTAATCCTGGATAGTAAGGAAATGTCGTCTTATGTGCAGGGACCAGTAAAACGGTTCACCTTTGTATTTCTTCTGCGTTACTTCAATAAACTTTTCTGTCATCTGTTTGAGCTGCCTTTCGAGGTTATTGCGTAATAGCTCCCTTTTTTTATCATCTGAGATATAATTTACAGTACTTGGGATGGAGTAGACATCCAACCGGAAGTTTATATCTGCATATATAGTTGTTTTTCCATTTGGCCGGTAATCTACAGTGATTTTTGGTTCTTCTGCTTTGAATCGGGCAGCTATTTTATAATCCGGTTTCAGAGGGTCTTTATAATTTGCTATAAAATCCTGCTGGGAAAGCGTTGGGTCGAGCATAACGCTGATTCGTGTTTCCTCACCAGTCAGTTCATCAATCATTTTACCTTCCTTAAAGAGAGCTGATCCCATAAACTGTGTTTTATTTTCGCCCTTTAGGGGGATGTCACCAGCAGTGTATTTATCCTCACTTTTATATTCCTGCTTATCCTCCGGCTTTACGGTAGCCAATGGTGCGATAAACAAATCGGCATCTCCTTCCGTGATATAATAAAATCGACTCAATGGAGCATCCGGGATGATTCCTGTTTCCTTGGCTCTATCTAACATATACTGGTAATATTTATGCGGCCTTGTTTCCATTTTCGGTTTATTTTGTTGGAGGAAGTCGGCAGCTTTTTCTTTTGATACGACCAGCTGTGCATTCAGCCGCAGCTCTACCGTACTGGGAACAGTTTGCATCAAATGAATGAATTCGTTTGATTTTGCTAATTTACTCGATATAATAACGACCCTCACTTGCTCCAGGGTGATCTCCTTCGCAACAGATGAATTAGCAGCATTCGTGGCTGATAAAAAATCTGCCCCCAACACTGAAACCAATTCTTGTGGTGATTCATTTGGAGATGGGCTTATTGTGGAACTGCCTACCTCCGGATTGGCAATCTGAAAAGTAAAACGAAAGATATTTGGCTTATCCGTCTTGTCGACACCAACAGCAACTACAAATGCCTGTTCTTCTATTTCCTTCCTATCGGTACAGCCAGAGAGCAATATGATCATTGGAATGCAAACTATCATGACTAACAGCTTCCTCATCGCTCTCTCCTACCTCTCAAGAGAGACATGACCCATAGAAGGAAGGGAAATAGCAAGAAAATCGGGCTGATATATTCCAATACCACTTCTCTTACGGAGAGCTCGTTAGTCACAAAGCTCGGTGCGATAGAACCGAGGGTCAATATTAGGAAACAAAAAGGGAGGAGATAGGATTCAAACGGCTTTACCTTAAAAATTGCCCCGAAGGTCCACACGAGCAAATAAAGGAAGACGCTAAAGCGTAAGAAACTGCATATTAACCAACCTACCATGAAAAAGGTGCTTACATTAGTAAAAAAATGACCTAATGTGACTATCTCGGTTGTTTCTTGGTACGGAAAGGCTACATTTTCGATGGTATTGTAATCGAATACGATTGCATAGGTAAGATAAAAGAAAGTAATGAAGAAAAATGCAAGGCCGCTTCCCAGGTAAATGCCCCGGCGGAAAAACTTTGGCTCACGAAATGCCTGATATCCAATGGTGAGAAGAAACATCTCTAAGAATAGGGAGGATTTATTCCATCCTTCCGTTAAAATGACTCCAAGTCCACTTCCAAATATCGGGAAAATGCGATTCCATACTGCGTTGCTCTGACCTAGCCAGAGAATAAAAATAATTGTGAATAGGATGAAGGGCATAAACATCCAAGAAATACTTCCAATTGACTCCAACCCCTTACTGGCAGTTATGAAACAAACCAAGAGAAAGATCGTAAAAATAAAAGTAGTGGATGCGTTTGGAAAGTAAAGATAGTTAATTTGCTCGACATAATTCCTTAGGTCGAGCACTATTACGATAAAAGCACTTAGGAAAATAAGCAGGCATAATAGTGTACCGATCTTACTCCCCAATAAATGTTGAATCAATTCCACTAAATTATAGTTCTTATGTTTCTTCAGCAAATGCATCAAAAGCAGAAAAGAAGGGAGCAGGAAAAGGAGGGAAGCGATTGGAACAAGCCATACGGCATTTTTGGTATGTCCAGCCAACATAGCTGGGGTTGTATCTGCTGATTTTAATCCGACCATAAACCATGCCATTGTTAGCAACTCTCTTGTTTTAAGCGGTCTTTTAACTAATACCATCTTTACCCTTCTTTCATGCTTATTGTTTATCTTTATCCTGCGGCTTTAGAAATACTGGTCGCCATCGCTCTTTCTTCAGTAATATCCGGAAGAAAGTATCATGCGTAGATTTGGTAGACGGAGTGGCTGGTGACATATAGGAAACTCCAAAAGATTTAATTGATACCAGGTATACCGTCCATATCATGATTGCACCGAGCAGGCTCATGAAGCCAAATAAAGAGCTGGCACAAATGAAGATAAATCGGGAGATCCTAAGGGTATGGTTGATACTGTAATTAGCAGCCGTAAAGGAAGATAGCCCGCTTAACGCCACCAGAATGACAACAATCGGACTCACAATATTTGCTTGTACTGCTGCCTGTCCGAGAATTAAAGCTCCAACTATCCCGATTGTTGGACCAAGCGGTGATGGTATACGTATACCGGCTTCCCGTATGAGCTCGAAGGCAAATTCCATTATTAAAACCTCAATAAATACGGGCACGGGTACTCTCTCTCTGCTGGCTGCGATTGCGAGCAGTAAATCAATAGGAATCAACTGGCTGTGGAAATTTGTTATGGCTATATAGACTGCTGAAACAAATAATGTAATTAGGTAAGCTGATGCTCGGATAAACCGACTAAAGTTACCGAAAATAACACGTAGATAGCGGTCCTCCGGTGAATGGAAGAAGGACCAAATTGTAGCCGGTGCAATCAGGCATGAGGAGGAATTATCCATCATCAACACTATGAATCCCTCTGCGATGTAATTGCTGGCGTTATCTGGACGCTCACTATAAAGCATCGTTGGAAATAACGAAAGGGGGCGTTCTTCGATAAACTGTTCCAGTATTTCTATGTTACAAACAGTATCTACTGAAATAGATTTCAGCCTTTTTCGAATGTTATCCAATACCTCTGGATTAGCTAAGTCCCGTATATAAACGAGAGATACAGACATCGCTGGTCTGGCACCTATCTCCACATTCTCCACGATAGTATCTTTGGAAGGCAGCCGTTTCCGAATAATAGAGATATTGGTATCAAGTGATTCAGTAAATGCTTCTTTTGGTCCCTTAACTGTTTTTTCATTTTCTGCCTTTTCAATGGCTCGGTGTTTCAGATCAGGAATTTTAGCAGCATAGGCTTCCCGGCAGCCTTCCTGGAAAATGACAACATAGCCTGAACTTAAAGCGTCTTCCACCTTTTTCATATCTTTTAAGCTTTCAATTCCAGGAACAGCTAGAAGTGCCGGCAGAGGAACATCTTTCTTACTACTTAGAATTGGTGATATAACGTGATTTGAAAGTTGTTTCGTGTCTACAGTTGTCGAATAAAAGAATAAGTGATATCTCCCAGTGGCTGCGGTAAGTGGCCGAGATACAAAATCCATATTCACTCCATGGGAATATTGAGTCTCTATATATTCTTGGTTCTTAGATAAATCCCGGGAGATGAGTGTCTCCTTATTCTTCACATTTGCCTCCGTTTTCTTTTGCCTGGAAAAAATGACAATCACTCCCCTTTACGTATTTCTAGTTTGGCTAACTTCTTTCTTTTTATGAGATGTTTCACACCGTATCGCTTCAAAAAACGATACTAAATGCAGAATGGGTTGTGAAATTGTGACATCAACCGCTTTTATTTAGTACAAGGCTGCATAAGGTACCACATGGCAGTCAAAAAAAGAAAGGGAGATGGTCGAATGGTGAAAATTTATGTAGATCCAGGACACGGAGGTTCAGATCCAGGTGCAACAGCGAACGGTCTTCAGGAGAAAAATGTGACATTGGCAATTGGGGCATCAATTCGGGATATTCTGCAGCTGGAGTATGAAAATGCAGAGGTTCGGATGTCACGTACTGGTGATACGTTCCCGTCACTTTCCCAGCGAACGAATGATGCAAATGCTTGGGGGGCGGATTTCTTTCTCAGCATTCATGTTAATGCTGGCGGGGGGACTGGCTATGAGGATTACATCTATCCCTCATTGTCAGACCGTTCCGAAACTGCTGTGGCGCGTGCTAGTATCCACGAAGAAGTCATGAAACTAATTGATATGCGTGATCGCGGTATGAAGGAAGCCAACTTCCATGTACTTCGAGAAACAGCAATGCCTGCTGTCCTGACAGAGAATGGTTTTATCGATAATAGTGCGGACGCAGCGAAGATGAAGAATAATGGATGGATTCAAAATGTGGCGCGAGGTCATGTGAATGGCTTGGAACGTGCACTTGGCCTTCGTAAGAAAGCAAACTCAACCTTCTTGATTCGTGTGAAGGCGCAGTCTCTATACTATTATGATGCACCAGATTGGGATGCGCGTGCTGGGGTAGTAAGTCAAGGAGAAGTGTTCACTGTAGTGGAGACTTTGACTGTTGATGGAGCTACCATGTATAAGCTGAAGAGCGGAAATTATATTACAGCTAATCCGCAGTATGTAGAGATTGTTTAAACAAAAAGGGCTGCCAAATTGGCAGCCTTTTTGTGTTAGAAATTTAGGGGAAATCTAATGCAATAAGTGTAGCACGAAATTTGTTGAAATTGGGTGCTGCATGTACTTTCCCAAGTACTGCCGTTTCCTTGTTAGTTTATCTTACAAAATAGAAGGTACTTTCTTAGCGTTTTTCTTTAAACTTACCGGCAATATCTTGTAAATTCCCTTTTGTTTTGTCTTTCTTGCCTTCACTTTGCATACCTTTATCCCCTTTTGCATTACCCATTTGATCTTTAGCTTCCCCTTTTACTTTGGATACTGTACTTTTTGCTTTATCACTAAGACTTTGTTTATTCTCTGCCATGGTAATCCACTCCTTTTGTGAATAGTTGTATACAGAGCTTGTTCCCGCGAAAATTAATTGTAAACTTTTTCAGGAAAAGTGTTTAATTTTTTGAAAGAAGGGTATAGTGATAACAGGTATCCCCCATACCACTAATCTGCTAAGTGTAAGGAAAGGTCCATTCCGGCGAGGAATGGGCCTTTTTGTGTTTGTGCAACTCATCTAGGTGGAACTGCATTACCAAATATAGCTTGAGGAGGTGCACATGGATACGCATCAGCTGTATATCATTGGACGTTTTGTTACTTCACAAGCAGAAGATACAATCGACATCTTGAATCCTGCAACTGAAGCAGTTATCTCAAAGATACCGAAAGCGACAGAAGATGAAGTGAATCAAGCGGTGGAAGGTGCAGCAGCATAAAAAGAGTGGGAGCAAACACCAGCAATTGAACGCGCTAAAATTGTCCGCCAGCTTGGAGATGAATTGGAAAAACGGAAAGACACTTTTGTTTCTTTGCTGTAGGAGGAACAAGGAAAGAATTACGAGCTTGCTACAGGCGAAGTGGATATGGCAATTGCCTTCTTTGGTTATACATCCGAATTTTATTATTTTCCTTTCACTGGTAAAGAAAACAAGGTACAATAGGGATAACCTACTTGCCTTACAACCATAGACAGAGGCTTTTTTTATTTCAGTTTATTGAAAACGCTTACAAAATAAAGGGAAGGATGTCGAATCATGAAAATGTTAGCACCTCTCGCTGGGAAGCATAATGTAACTGATTTTGAAGCGCTTTGTAAGTCTTTTGAATGGAGTCACATGGAACGAGAATTTTCTTGGTTTACAACAGGCAAAGTGAATGCAGCGTATGAAGCAGTCGATCGTCATGCGGAAAATCCCGCTAAATCCGACCAGCTTGCCTTAATTTATCAAGATGGAGACACGGAAGAGAAATGGACGTTTGCCCAGCTGAAGAATCGCAGCAATCAGGCAGCCAATATGCTTAAATCCCTAGGGGTGACAAAAGGGGATCGCGTATTTCTGTTCATGCCTCGCTGTCCTGACTTCTATGCAAGTTTCTTTGGCATTCTCAAAAATGGTGCTGTTGCTGGTCCTTTATTTGAAGCCTTTATGGAACAGGCGGTAGAAGATCGGTTAAAGGATAGCGGTGCAAAAGTTTTAATTACGACAGCAGAATTGCTGCCACGTGTAAAACGGGAAAACCTGCCAGATCTAAAGGAAATCATTGTACTCGATTGTGAACCAGCAGATGATTTACATGATTATGAGAAACTGATGAATGCTGCATCAACAGCGTTTGAACCTGTTTGGCTAGATAAAGAAGATGGCATGCTGCTGCATTATACCTCAGGTTCTACTGGGAAACCGAAAGGGGTGTATCACGCTCATCGTGCTATGATACAGCATTATGCTACTGGTAAATGGGTGCTGGATTTGCAAGAGAGTGATGTGTATTGGTGCACTGCTGATCCTGGCTGGGTAACAGGAACAAGTTACGGTATTTTTGGGCCTTGGCTGAATGGCGCAACGAATGTAATTGCTGGCGGACGTTTCACGCCGGAAGCTTGGTATAAAATGATCGAAAAGCACAAAGTAACCGTGTGGTATACAGCGCCGACTGCATTGCGAAAGCTGGCTGCTGCAGGAGATGAGGTAGCGCATTCCTTTGACTTATCCTCGCTTCGTCATGTCCTCAGCGTCGGGGAGCCTCTAAACCCGGAAATTATCTATTGGGCCGAAGAAGTATACGGGAAACGCATCCATGATACGTGGTGGATGACCGAAACCGGCGCAATGCTGATTGTCAATCATCCAACGCTGCCGATTAAACCAGGTGCGATGGGAAAACCGATTCCAGGTGTAGAAGCTGCCATTATAGATGATGCCGGTAATGTATTACCGCCGCACCAAAGCGGAAACTTAGCAGTGAAAGCTGGCTGGCCGTCAATGATGAAGACCATTTGGGGCAACCAGGAGAAGTTTGACAGTTACTTCATCAATGGCTGGTATGTTTCCGGTGATAGCGCCAAAATGGATGAAGACGGCTATTTCTGGTTCGAAGGGCGTTTGGATGATGTCATTAACACGTCAGGCAAACTCGTTGGTCCATTTGAAGTGGAAAGCAAACTTATTGAACATCCTGCTGTAACGGAAGCTGCGGTGATTGGAAAACCGGATGAAGAGCGTGGAGAAATTATCAAGGCGTTTATTACATTGGATAAGGGACACTTAGACTCTATCGAGCTGCGTGAAGAAATCCGTCTGTTTATCAAGAAGGGGTTGAGTGCACATGCAGCCCCTCGTGAAATAGAGATTGTAAGCTCCATTCCGAAGACAAGAAGCGGCAAAATTATGCGCCGCTTACTTCGTGCCAAAGAACTTGGGCTTCCGCTAGGGGACACGTCTACTTTAGAGGAATAATGTTTAAACAGCTTCACACGTGGAACTATACATTGTGTAATACTTTTAAAAGGAGTGTTAGACAATGGCTAAGATTGCAACAGTGATTACCGATATGTTTGAAGACGTAGAATACACAGACCCAGCTAAAGCATTCAAGGAAGCTGGTCATGAAATTACCACAATCGAAATGGAAGCAGGCAAATCTGTTACAGGAAAGCAAGGAGACGCAACGGTGTCCATTGATAAAGGCATTGATGAGGTAAACCCTTCAGATTTTGATGCACTATTCATTCCTGGCGGCTTTTCACCAGACGGCTTGCGAGCAGATGATCGTCTCGTTAATTTTGCAAAACATTTTATGGATGAAAAGAAACCCGTATTTGCAATTTGTCACGGTCCGCAGCTGCTTATTACAGCTAAAACGCTAGAAGGACGTAAAGCAACAGGATTTAAATCCATTCAAGTAGATATGGAATATGCAGGTGCTACAGTCGAAGATAAGGAAGTTGTTGTATGTCAAGATCAACTGGTTACAAGCAGACAGCCTGATGACATTCCAGCTTTCATCGAGCAATCCTTGAAACTAATCAAATAAAAACGAATTTACTCCCGGCGATTGCCGGGAGTTTTATATAGGAGGGAGAATATGATTATAAGAGAAACTGCCAAGGGAACGATACTTATTCCGCAACATGCACATGCCGCTATTTCCGGGGAAATAGCCAGGCATTGGCGTACAGATGACCCGGAATCACCTGCGCAGCGCCCGGAGGCAATCATGGCAATTGAGCAGCATGATCGAGCTTGGATACCATTAGATGAAATGCCAAAGAAAAAGCCAGATGGGGGCGGATTTTACAGTTTTATTAATTACCCGTTATCTGATAAGCTTCGTGCTTACCAGCAAGGTATTATGGAAGTGAGAGAGCAATCCCGTTATGCAGCTATTTTATGCAGCCGTCATTATTGCTCCTTCTTTCCTGAAGACACAGATGATTATCGAATTAAAGCATTTCTGGAACGGGAGAAGGGTTTGCAGCAAGCAGATCAGCAAACGCTATCACCTCGGGAAAGAGAAACGCTGGCGCTTGATCAGAAGTTTCTCGAATTCTGCGATGATGTTTCCCTTTATATTTGTATGAATGAACCTGGTGCCTCAAAAGAAGAGGAAGTAAGCTGGTTCAGAGGTGGCTTTCGACAGCATTTTTCTTTTGCTGATAAGATAATCGGAGCATGGGTATCAGCCGATCAAGTCACACTTACCCCTTCCCCTCTGCAAAGTCCGCTGAACGTGTCTGTTCCGATGTACATTGCAGATGGAAATCAGTGGAGAGAAGAAAAGTACTGGGTAACAGTGACATAAGAAAAAGAGCAGTAGGGAACACTGCTCTTTAAAGCTTTCTAATCGTAAAATTGTCCTGAAGCAGCAGCCAGTTTTGCGGGAAAGAAAGACCTAGCTTCCAATAACTTATACCCCGCAAGTTCAATTCCTTGATCAAATCAAACTTGGCTTGGATAGAGCGGGCATCCTCAAACCACACCTCATGCTGAGCACCGTCAGCATCTGTATAGGTGAAGAACGGTGCTTGTGCTGTTGTGTCATATTGAATGGAAACATTATTTTCACGTGCAAGTGCGATTGCTTGCTGCGGACTCAAGGCTTTGGCATAATCTCCACCGGGTTCATAGGGAAGTGTCCAGTCATATCCATACAAGTTCTGACCAAGCACTATTTTATTTGCTGGCATTTCTGTCAGTGCATACTCTACAACGTCCCGCACATTTGGTAAAGGAGAGACTGCAAGCGGCGGTCCTCCGCTGTATCCCCATTCATATGTCATCAAAACTACAAAATCCACAATTTCACCATGAGCAGCATAGTCATGCGCTTCATACCATTGTCCTTGCTGCGTAGCACTTGTTTTTGGTGCTACCGCTGTGGATACACGCAATCCTTGAGGGCGAAGCCTGGCGACAGCACGACGGAGGAAATTATTATAGTCTTCTCGATTTTCTGCCGGAAGAAATTCAATATCAAAGTGAACCTCACGAAATCCAACATTTTTGGCAGTATCAATAATGTTTGTGAACAAGCGATCCTGGACACTTGTATCTGTCACGAGTGTTTTGCCAAGTTCTTCACTGAACTGTCCATTCTCAATTGTAGAAATAGCTAAGCTCAGCGTCGTATTGTTGTTCTTGGCGATGGTGGAAAAATCATTTAATGGCGGGGCAGTCAGATTACCCTGGCGGTCAACTTTGTAACTGAACGGCATTAAATAGGTCAGATAAGGTGCACGTTGTCTGGCTGCTGTCTCCAGCGCTTGGGAAACTGTATTCCCTGATGGTTCGATGTAAGCATTGGAATCAATCTCTCTCTTTGGTTTGGCAGGAAGATAAAGGCGCAGGCCAGGCTGAAGGGTAGCGGTTTCTGAAATGTTATTGATACGAGCTATTTCTGCTGCGGTTAGATTGTTTTTTCTAGCAATGCTGTAAAGACTATCCCCTGTTTGGACATAATAAAAGGAACCGATAATGGGGATTACTAATGCTTGGCCGATGACAAGGTTATTAGGGGCTTCTAGTTCATTTGCTCGAATTAATTCCTGACTGGTCGTACCGTACCGGCTTGCGATGCTGTTTACTGTGTCTCCACGCTGGACCGTATAGATTTGCAAAACGACTCCTCCTTTAAGTAGCCTCTGTAGAAAAGCTATGCTAGGAGGAGCCGTTCTATGTTAGATTGGATCGGTTTGAGCATTGAGTGTACTCTCAATGACGCGCAATGCATCATCGTTTTCTTCCTTTGTATTAGAAGCTATACAGTTTTTTGGCACGTCTAGCTTATATTCCCGCATATGTGCATCATTTGCGGAGAAGATGACACAAATATTGCCAGCGACACCAGCTAGAATGATACGTTCGCACTCCAATTCGTTAAGCAGGGACGGAAGGGAGGTCTGAAAGAAAGCAGAGTGTTTTGGTTTCAAAAGGAAGTAATCATCTTCCGTAGGCATCATTTTATCTATAATTTCCTTGTTGTCATCTGTTCGGGTATGATCAGCGATTTTTTTAAAGTTATCCTGCCAAATACCATAGTGATCGTTAACGTAAATAACAGGCCATTTGTTCTCTTTCGCCTTATTGCGCAGCTTCTCCCAGTTGGGGAGGATTTCCTTTGTATTCTCGAGCAGTTTATCACCACCGGGAAAGTCGAATGTATTGAATACATCTATAAATAATACGGCTTTTTTTTCACTCACAGCTATTGTCCCCTTTACTTCATAGTAGAAAGCTTTTTATACTTATACATTATCTACTTCAGGTAACTTCAAACCTTTAAATAGAAATGTGGGATATATATATGACAACAGATGCTTACTGGATGGAACAAGCAATAAAGGAGGCGAAGCGGGCAGAGCTTCTTGGTGAAGTTCCGATTGGAGCAATTATCGTGAAAGACGGGAAAATAATCGCTAGCGGTTTCAATTTAAGAGAGACAACGCAGCAGGCGCAGTCACATGCTGAGATGCATGCTATTCAATCAGCGAATGAACAAGTTGGCAGCTGGCGGCTGGAGGATTGTGATTTATATGTCACACTTGAGCCATGTCCAATGTGTGCGGGAGCTATTATCCAATCGCGAATCCGGCGTGTGATATTTGGTGCCTATGATCCGAAAGCGGGATGTGCAGGTACATTATATAATTTATTGGATGACACGCGATTCAATCATCAAACAGAGGTGATAGGCGGCGTCATGCAAGAGGAATGCGGCGGAATGCTCACCTCCTTTTTCCGAGATTTACGGAAGCGCAAAGCTGCGAAAAACAGCCGGGATTGATTTTTCATTATAAACAAGCTATACTATAAATTGCGCTAACAAATGCGCCTAACATTAATCACAACTTAGCCGTGCTAAGCGGGGAGGTAGCGGTGCCCTGTACTCGCAATCCGCTGTAGCGAGGCCGAATTCCCGCCCGAGGTAATACGGCTTTAAGGTCTGCCATAAGGAATTGGTGTTGACACCCGGGTCCTGCGCAACAGGAACCTGTGAACCCTGTCAGGTCCGGAAGGAAGCAGCAGTAAGCAGTTCCTCCTGTGTGCCGCGGGGAAGCCTGGGTCGAGCCATGAACTTATGTAACGCTTAGATCCGTATTATCGACGGTGGGTGCACGGCGCTTAATCAATAAATAATCAGAGTCCTTGCCATTTGGTAAGGGCTCTTTCTATGTAGTAACAGGTTTCTAATTCCGTTATAATGGAATAACAAAGAAAAAAGGAGCGCGGCCTAATGAGCTATCAAGCGTTATACCGTGTTTGGCGGCCGAGAACATTTTCTGATGTAGTAGGTCAGGAGCCGATTATCCGCACATTAAAAAATGCCATAATGCAGGATAAATTTTCACATGCCTACTTGTTTTCCGGACCGCGTGGTACAGGGAAGACAAGTGCGGCGAAGATCTTTGCAAAGACGATCAACTGCGAGCACGCACCTGTAGAGGAAGCATGCAATGAATGTGCAGCCTGCAGAGGGATACAAGACGGATCTATCTCCGATGTGATTGAGATAGATGCGGCGTCCAATAATGGTGTCGAGCAAATAAGGGATATCCGGGACAAAGTAAAATATGCTCCCAGCGCGGTAAACTATAAAGTATATATTATCGATGAAGTTCACATGCTCTCAATCGGGGCATTCAATGCGCTTTTAAAGACATTGGAAGAACCGCCGAAACATGTAGTCTTTATTTTAGCAACAACAGAACCGCATAAGATTCCGCTGACCATCATTTCGCGCTGTCAGCGTTTTGACTTCAAACGAATTAACCAGCAAGCTATGGTCAATAGAATGCAGGAGATTCTGGATAAAGAGCAGATAACTGTATCTGATGAAGCGGTAGAATCTGTTGCACTTGCAGCAGAAGGTGGAATGCGGGATGCGCTCAGTCTTTTAGATCAGGCGATTTCTTATAGTGAAGAAACCGTCCAGCTGGAGGATGTCTTGGCTGTTACAGGTGCTGTTTCTCAAGACAGACTTACGGCAGTCATTCGGGCGTGTGCGAAGCAAGATGTGACAACAGCACTCGAGCAAGTGGATTTACTCATACAGGATGGGAAAGATCCAGGACGTTTTGTCTTTGATCTTATCTATTATTTACGGGACTTGCTTATGTTCCAAAGTGCTCCGGGAATGGAGAATATCTTGGAACGCGTACTGGTGGACGATGCATTCAAGCAGTTGGCAGAGGAAGTTGATGCAGCTTGGATCCAAGCCGCCATTGTAGAGCTCAACCGCTGCCAGCAGGAGATTAAATGGGCAAACAGTCCAAAAGTGTTTGTTGAAATCGCTATTCTTCATATTGCTGATCAAAGCGCTCCGACAGCGAGTGTAGAAGCAGAAGCTGTTCAGCAGCTGACACGGAAACTCTCTCAGCTTGAGCAAGAGCTGAAGCAATTGAAGCAGCAGCCACAGCAATCAAATGCCTCCGCTGCAGCAGAGCAACCGAAACGACCAGTGCGGACAGGCGGTAAGAACAGCTACCGTGTGCCATTTGAACGGATTCGCCAAGTGTTATCGGAAGCGACAAAGGATGAATTGAAGCTGGTAGCGGAACATTGGGCAAGTTTCATGGATGCGTTGAAACGGCAGAATGCCCCTGCTCATGCCACTATCTTGAATAGTAAGCCAAGAGCAGCATCTACTAACGCAATTATTATTGGATTTAAATATGAGATCCACTGTTCACTTGCCTTAGAACATAAAGACACGATAGAATCATTACTAGCAGATCGCATCGGACATCAAGTCGCGATTATACCGATTCCGGAAGAGAATTGGACAGAGCTGCGAGAAGATTTCTTGAAGAATCAAAAGCAACAAGACCCGGCAGACGCTGCGAATCAGGAAGAAGATCCAATTATCGCAGAAGCAAGAAAACTTGTCGGAGATGACTTACTCGAAATAAAAGATTGATATCTACTTATTCCAAGGAGGGATTTTTCCATGCGTGGTGGTGGGAATATGAACAATATGATGAAACAGATGCAGAAGATGCAGAAGAAAATGATGCAGGCTCAAGAAGAGCTTCATGAAATGACATTCGAAGCAACTGCAGGCGGCGGTGCTGTAAAAGTAATCGCTAATGGTAAAAAAGAGATAACAGATGTAGAAATCCAAGAAGAAGTAGTAGATCCAGATGATGTGGAAATGCTGCAGGACTTAATTATTTCAGCTACAAACGAAGTATTGAAGCAAGTTGATGAAAAATCAAATTCAACAATGGGACAGTTCACGAAAGGTTTACCTGGAGGAATGTTCTAGGAGGCAGCTATAACAAATGTATTATCCTGAACCGATATCGAAGCTGATTGACAGTTTTACGAAACTACCTGGTATTGGTCCTAAGACAGCCGTGCGTCTCGCTTTCCATGTATTGAGCATGAAAGAAGATGACGTGATGGACTTTGCAAAAGCATTAGTAAATGCGAAGCGTGAGCTGACACATTGCAGTATTTGCGGTCATATCACGGATCAAGATCCATGCAGTATATGTCAGGATGAATCCAGAGACGGTACATTGATATGTGTTGTACAGGATCCAAAAGATGTTATTGCCATGGAGAAAATGCGAGAATTCAACGGGAAGTACCATGTGCTGCATGGGGCGATTTCTCCTATGGATGGTATTGGGCCTGAAGACATTAATGTCCCGTCATTGCTAAACCGCTTAAAGGATGAGGAAGTGGAGGAGCTAATCCTTGCAACCAATCCAAATATAGAAGGTGAAGCTACAGCCATGTATATATCCAAGCTAGTCAGACCATCTGGTATACGAACAACAAGAATCGCACACGGTCTGCCGATGGGTGGAGATCTGGAGTATGCAGATGAGGTCACCCTTTCCAAAGCAATGGAAGGCAGAAGAGAACTGTAAAGCAGGTGAGATAAATGGCTGCCAGAAGATTAAAGAAATCTGATGTGGACAAAGAGTTATTGCAAGATATATTTAAAATGAAGAATGATTGGATGAGCATACAATCCATTATTGATAGAAGTGTCGATGCAAGTGAGTTGGGGCAATATGATTTACAGGTCGCACAGGCCAAGTATTTATTCATGCTTCGAGAAGCTAGGCACCGTAATCTGAGCGCATTGCGTGTATAACGCAATGCGTGTTCTTTTTTCTTGTTGCTTTTCATAATGTAGAAAAGCAGGACAAGTTAAAGGAGAGATGGAATATGTCTTATACAATTATCGGCATCCTCTTAGCGGCGGTTGTCATCTTACTTATCTCAGGAACATCCAGTAAGCTGTTCGGTTTAGCGCTGAAAGGTTCGGTTAGAGTAATTCTCGGTGTATTTCTATTATTTTTATTCAATGTAGTAGGAGCACTAGCTGGTCTTCATATACCGATTAATGGAGCAACAGCAGTGTTGGTGGGAGTGTTAGGAGTTCCGGGAATCGCTTCTTTGGCAGCGATTCAATATTTTTTGTTATAAAGTGTTGCCATCTTACTATAATCGTGGTATATTATTTGAGTCGCTTCGGAACGGGGCAGACAACATATAAAAACATGTTGACAGCGAAAGTTGAAACATGATATGATGTTCTAGTCGCCTATTGAGCGGCAGAACAAAATTGATCTTTGAAAACTGAACAAAACAACCAATTACGAACTAAACGACATGGTCTTTTATAAGACCAACGTCAGCGCAAGAAGCAAAGCATCACACTTTCATGGAGAGTTTGATCTTGGCTCAGGACGAACGCTGGCGGCGTGCCTAATACATGCAAGTCGAGCGCAGGAAGCTAGATGACCCCTTCGGGGTGATTCTAGTGGAATGAGCGGCGGACGGGTGAGTAACACGTGGGCAACCTGCCTGTAAGACTGGGATAACTCCGGGAAACCGGGGCTAATACCGGATAGTATTTTCTTTCTCCTGATTGAAAATGGAAAGACGGTTTCGGCTGTCACTTACAGAT
>NZ_OBEK01000009.1 GCF_900215625.1 Terribacillus aidingensis | reverse complement strand
CGAGGTGGAAGCGTGGTGACACGTGCAGCTGACGAATACTAATCGATCGAGGACTTAACTAAAATGATTTAGTAAGTCAACGCCAAAGACCAAGCACTCCGGTGCTTGGCAGCGCATGAGATGTAAAAGCATGAAGTTTCTTATCTAGTTTTGAGGGTTCATTTAATTGAATCTTTGAATTGTCTGGTGGTAATAGCGAAGAGGTCACACCTGTTCCCATGCCGAACACAGTAGTTAAGCTCTTCAGCGCCGATGGTAGTTGGGTTCGCCCTGCGAGAGTAGGACGCTGCCAGGCAAGATAAAATCCCTGATCAGAAATGATCAGGGATTTTTTTATATAGCGTGATAAATTGGATACGAAAAATTCCACTGTGGATTAATCTCTTGAATTTCAAATCGATGGATTGCTTTAATCAGCTGGATATACAATTCCTGCTCCATATCTTCTTTCCAAGCACGAGGAGCATTGTTGCTCAATCTCCGGATCTTTGGCTGAAAACGAAGGAGCACTGCTTCCATAGCAGCTTTGTCGTTTGCTTTTGCTTTTAGTGTCAGGTCAAATAAGCTCTCCATATTAATTTTCTCCTTTCTGAATCTGTTCAATAAGTGCCTGCAATGTCTGTTCCAGGCGTTTTATGTTTTGTTCAAGCCGAATGAGCAGATAAAAAGATACGACGATAGGGAAACCCAGGTTGCCAATCATAGAAATCAGATTATCGGTTGTCATGGTAATGCTCCTTTCGATAGAGCCACCCGCAGTTTTTTTAGTGCAGACTGGATAGATTTCGAAACAGCCTGTTGAGAGATGTCTAGTTTGTCTGCTATCTCGGTATGGGTGAGCTGATGAATGAAGCGCAGCTCGAGATGTTGTTTCTGCTTATCAGGGAGCTCCTGTATGGCCGAAAAAAGTCCGGGGTCATGAATCGCTTGTTCCCATCCATACACCTGCTGATCATCTCTGGCAATAAGCATGTCCTTTTTACTGCTGTCGTGTTCTTCATTAATTGGCTGATCAAGTATTACTAATTCCCGATCTTGTTTTTTTGCAGCATGTTTACTGTAATTGCTGGCATAAAAACTGAGTGTAGTCGTAAGGTAATTGGTCAATTGTATTTCTGTATAAAATTGCTGAAAAGCTGAGTTGAGCCGGCTTAGATTAGCGGCCGATGGATAACGAACTGCTTGTTCATAAATGGAACGATGATCTTTCTCCTTTAGGAATCCATTCATTAAGGCTGCATTCGGGTGTATGTTAGTTGGCGACTCATCTTTCTTGCTGCACATTATGCAGTCCTCCCTTCCACTACGAAGCGAACGTATGTTCTGTTTTAGTGTAAAAAAAATTAGCCTATTTGAAAAGAGTTATGTGGACAGTCCCAAGCTTCTCATCCATCAGGTATTCCTGTGGCGATTTTGCTGGGGGAGTTTCCTATAGTATATAAAAGGCAGCTAGTCCTTGAATTGACAACGTCAATACGTACAAAGCGTACAAACAACATCTGATCTAGGCACACATAGGCTAGAATACAAGGTTAGCAGGTATAGAGTTCGTTAGTTTAGGAGAAACTATCCTAACGGAGGTGGAGAATGATGAGCAAAAGTTGCTTATGCGGTATATGTGACCAAGAGAAAAAAGAAGGAATCCATTTGTATCGTCTTTTCATATGCAGAGAATGCGAACAGAAGATTGTCCAGACTGAACCGAAAGAAGTGCAGTATCATTACTTTGTGAAGAAAC
The DNA here is from genome assembly GCF_900215625.1 of Terribacillus aidingensis. Classification (GTDB taxonomy): domain Bacteria; phylum Bacillota; class Bacilli; order Bacillales; family Amphibacillaceae; genus Terribacillus; species Terribacillus aidingensis. Next base: position 52,800 of record NZ_OBEK01000009.1, on the reverse strand, counting down.
TTCGCAATCTTAATCAAATGACTTTCCACTAAAGCCTCTTACCGGGCTTTTTTCTTTCTATTTTAGTCCGTATAATAAATACAAACAGATCAGTAAAGGAAGAAATACGAAATGAATCAGGAAGAAACACCGCTTTATGATAGTTTACTACAATTTGCAGAACGAAAACCGATATCATTTCACGTTCCGGGACATAAACATGGTGCGCTTTTTCAGAAAGAGAATTACTTTCGGCGCGTAGCATGTCTTGATCAGACGGAGTTGTCAGGTTTGGATGATTTGCATGCACCGGAGGGAGTAATTGCAAAAGCGCAGCATTTAGCAGCATCTTACTTCGGAGCAAAGCATTCTCGTTTTTTAGTTGGCGGTAGTACGGTCGGTAATTTGGCTATGATATTGGGGGCTATCCAACTGAACGAGACAGTGTTAGTGCAGCGTAATTGTCATAAGTCTATATTAAACGGATTGGAACTTGCAGGAGCGAAGCCGGTATTTTTAGCTCCTGAATATAATGAAGCAAAAGCAAGGTATACACATCCCACACCGCATACAGTCTATAAAGCGATTAAGATGTATCCAGAGGCAAAAGCGATTATTTTAACGTATCCTGATTATTATGGCACAGTCTTCGATTTGAAAAGCGTAATAGATGCAGCGCATGCAGCAAACATGCCAGTGCTGGTCGATGAAGCGCATGGCGTACATTTTGGAACAGCCGTGTCACTTCCTCTGAGCGCACTGCAGGCCGGAGCAGATGTGGTGGTACAGTCAGCTCACAAAATGGCTCCAGCATTCACGATGGCCTCTTATCTGCATGTAAACGAAGAGAGCTATGTCCCGGTAGGCACTATTGATCGATATTTACGAATGCTGCAGTCCAGCAGTCCCTCTTATTTGCTGCTTGCTTCTTTAGATACAGCGAGGAAGTATTTAGCTACATGCACAGAAGAGGATATGAATAGCTTGCAGGCGGCTGTCGATAACTTGCGAAGCTTGCTTGCCCAATCAGATTGCTGGGAAGTAGAAAGCCCGGATGGTGACTGGCTTAAAATTGTGCTGCGGGTCAAGCCGATTTATCAGCCAAAACAGCTGGCAGCAGAGCTGGAATCACACGGTATATACCCGGAACTAGTCACAGATCGGCATATTTTACTTGTCCATGGATTAGAAAGTCTGACGCAGGAAGAGCTCCAGCGAGTAAGAGAGACTATTAATACTGTAGGACGCTATTCAAAGAGAACGCCTGTGCATGAGATTCGCCTCTTTACACAGCCTATTACGGAACTAGCTTTTAGCTATTCGGAGATGGAGCAAAAGCAAACACAGTTTACAGCATGGCAAGAAGCAGCCGGCATGGTTGCAGCAGAATCGATTATTCCGTATCCTCCTGGTATTCCGGTTCTGGCAAAAGGAGAAATCGTTACAAAACAGCATGTGGAAATGATACAATTATGGAAGAATAGCGGCATCTCTTTTCAAAATGAACGGATTGCAGAAGGGATGCTTATGTATAGCAGATGAAGGAGAATGATTTTGACAGGATTGTTTATTACGCTGGAAGGCGGAGAAGGTGCAGGCAAGACTTCTGCTGTTCCGCTGTTGGCAGCTCGTTTAGAGGAAGAAGGCTATCAAGTGCTGTCGACACGCGAGCCTGGCGGTATTGAGATTGCAGAAGCAATTCGTGCTGTCATCTTGGATCCGTCTAACACGAAAATGGATGGACGCACAGAGGCGCTGCTTTACGCTGCTGCGAGAAGACAGCATCTTGTAGAGAAGGTGTGGCCGGCTTTAGAAAAGGGAATGATAGTACTGTGCGATCGCTTTGTTGACAGCAGCTTAGCCTATCAAGGGTATACACGCGGACTTGGAATGGAGGAAGTGATGGAAATAAATCGCTTCGCTGTCGAGTCGACCATGCCTGATTTGACGCTATTCTTTGATATTTCTCCAAAAGAAGGATTAGCACGAATCTCGGAGAATAAAGGTAGAGAGAAGAATCGATTGGACTTGGAGACTTTATCCTTTCATGAGCGCGTTTATGAAGGGTATAAGATCTTGCAGGAACAATACAAGGACCGCTTTGTAGCACTTGATGCTGCTAAGCCGCTTGCAGAAGTAGCGGAAGAGGCTGTGCAGGCGATCATGACTTTTTTAAAGCAAAAGTAATGGAAAAGACATGGAGGAGGAATTGCGATGAAATTAGTATTAGCAATTATTCAGGATAAAGATAGTAACAGATTGACAGATGCACTCGGAGATCAGAATTACAAAACAACCAAGCTATCTACGACCGGCGGTTTCCTTAAAGCAGGGAATACGACACTTATGGTCGGTTGTGAAGATGACCAAGTAGATGACGTGATGGATATCATTAAAGATAACTGCAGCCAGCGCAATCAGATGGTCGCACCTATCTCCCCTATGGGAGGCAACGCAGATTCTTATATCCCGAACCCGGTCAAAGTAGAAGTTGGCGGAGCAACTGTATTTGTACTGCCTGTTGATTCCTTCTTCAAGTTCTAAATAAAGGAGACTATACCGTTGAAAATCGGTCCGGAGATACGTGCACAGCTGGATGCTGCACGTAAGAATACAACACAGACACCAACAGAACCAAAACGGTTTCAAGACTTGGTGCAGTCTCAAAGCAGGAAGCTGCAAGGGGCTGAGTTACAGCAGCTGATAACGGATATCACAAAGCAAGGAGAACGCCTTGCAAAGACAAGGTCGTTTCGCGAGCTTACTTTATATAAAAGAAAGATCAAGAAATTCATGGAAGATGTAAAGGAAAATGGAATGGAGCTGCATCATGAGCATTCCTGGAACCAGAACGGAGCCCGGCGACTCACAACAGTACGCCAGATAGATGAGAAACTCATGGAGCTGACAGAGATCTTAATGGATCAAGAAAAGCAGCAGATTGGTGTACTCGGACTGATTGGAGAAATAAAAGGGCTCTTGTTTAATCTTTACACGTGAAGTAACTGATAAAGGAAGAGCAGTATGTCTAATTGGACGGAAATGTCTGCCGTGCAGCCTGTTGTGAGTAAAATGCTCATCAACAGTCTAAAGCGCGATCGAATATCTCATGCCTACATATTTCAGGGGGCGCGCGGTACTGGCAAAGCGGAATTGAGCCGCTTGTATGCCAAAAGTATCTTTTGTAAGAACCGCACAGGTGCTGAACCTTGCAATGACTGTAAGGACTGCCGCCGTATTGATTCAGGCAACCATCCAGACCTTCATTGGATTATTCCGGATGGTGCTTCAATCAAGAATGAACAAATTCTCAAGCTGCAAAAAGAATTTTCTTACACGGGTATGGAATCGGAACGCAAGGTATACGTCATGGAAAATGCGGATAAAATGACAGCAAATGCATCCAATCGCCTGCTCAAGTTTCTGGAGGAGCCTGGAGCTTATACAACGGCCATTTTGCTGACCGAGAATAGTCAGGCTTTACTGCAGACAATTCAATCCAGGTGTCAGATACTAGCACTGCAGCCATTACAGGAAGGACAATTTGCAGAATTACTTAATTCCGAGGGAATATCTCAGTCCTCAGCCCGTCTTTTATCTCAGCTGACGAACAATTATGAGGAGGCAATGGAGATTTCCGGGCAAGAGTGGTTTGCTAAAGCGCGAAAACTAGTGGTACAATTAGTAGAAGTGCTGGAAACGAGGCCTAATGAAGCGCTTTTGTTTGTCCATAGCCAATGGATGCCTGTAATGAAGGACCGCGAGATGCAGCAGCTGGCATTACATCTGCTATTATTGTGGTTTAAAGACATTATCTATCTTTATGCTGACAGGCCGGATTCCGTTATCTATATACAGGAAAAAGACAGGCTTGAAAACAGCCTTCGCCATTGGACAAGGCAGCGAGCTACAGATTGTTTGCAGTCTATTATGGAAGCAAAACGCCAATTAGATCAAAATGTCCATCCTGCACTTGTTATGGAGAAATTAACACTTCAGATGCAGAGGTGAATTGGTAGATGCAAGTCATTGGTGTCCGTTTTAAAAAGGCGGGTAAGATCTATTACTTTGATCCAGGCAACCTTTCTGTTGCACTGGACGACTATGTTATTGTAGAGACTGTTCGCGGCGTAGAATTCGGACGAGTTGTACTTGCAGATAAGCAAGTAGACGAAGAGGATATTGTCCTTCCTCTGAAAAAGGTTATTCGTATCGCAACAGACAAAGATAAATATAGCGTGGCGGAAAATACAGAGAACGCTGCGCAAGCGTATAAAGTTTGTGAGAAGAAGATTCGCGATCATAAACTTGATATGAATTTGGTTGAAGTAGAATATACATTCGACCGAAATAAAGTGATTTTCTACTTTACAGCAGACGGACGGGTTGATTTCCGTAACCTGGTGAAAGATTTAGCAGCAGTATTTAAGACTCGGATTGAGCTTAGGCAGATTGGTGTGCGTGACGAAGCAAAGCTGCTAGGCGGAATTGGTCCTTGCGGCAGAATGCTTTGCTGCTCTACTTTTCTGGGAGATTTCGAGCCAGTGTCCATCAAGATGGCAAAGGATCAGAACCTATCGCTGAATCCGGCGAAGATCTCCGGCTTATGCGGCAGGCTTATGTGCTGCTTGAAGTATGAAAATGATGAGTACGAAGAGGCGAAACGTGAGCTACCGGATTTAGGTGAAGCGATTCGGACTTCTTACGGATCAGGTAAGGTAGTAGGCCTGAACATTTTGGAACGGTTGATTCAGATTGAAGTACCGGAGAAGGAACGGGTTATCGAGTATACCTTAGATGAACTGATCGAAGAAGGAGTTATCTCAACGCAAGCCATGGACTGATGGGGTGGAGAGACGGTGAATAAGAAGGAAATACTGGAGCATGTCACACAGATGGAAGAGCAGATTGGCCAGCTGTACAAGCAATTGGGTGATGTTAAAGGTCATGTAGCGGAACTGTTGGAAGAGAACAACCGTTTAACGGTAGAGAATCATCATCTGCGCAATCGTCTAGATGGCCAAGCTGCACAGGAGCAAAAAGCTGGCAGCAAGGCCGCACCGTCTAAGGAAGCACCGATTGGCGAAGGATATGACAACCTAGCGCGTTTATATGAAGAGGGTTTCCATATCTGTAATGTACACTTCGGCAGTCCGAGACGTAATGAAGATTGCTTGTTCTGTTTGACGTTCTTGAATAAGAATAAATGACGTGGAGGCTTACCTTACTTATAGTAAGGAAGGCCTTTTTTTGATGAAAAAATATATTAGATGGTGTATATGCTATCATTTTATAATCCGTGTTTAGATAATGGTAATGACGAAACCAAGATTTCTATCTATATTCATTTTACTTGTTACTTCTCAAAGAGAGATATCCTTTCCTAGTTTTCATTGTACCCCATTCGCTACCAATCCCATTAACTACATTCGATAAGCCGCCTCCTGTCTTCGTTCCTTCTATCGGAAAATAAACATACAGATTAAGAAAGTGTAGAACTCTTTCCTCATTTGCCTCTAGGTCTTCTTTATCTAATTTTCATTAAAAGTATTAAGGTTTGTAGGTAATTATCCTTAATTGTTGAATTTTGTAAGTTATTGTTAAACAAATCCAATTAAAAACGATATAATTTGGTAGACTTTTCAAGGCGGACTTTTTTAATACATGAATAGTAATAGGACATACCAAAGCAACCATACAGTGGTTAAGTTCGTTAGGTTAAGAAAAAATTGGAGGGATTAGATGAAAGCAGCAAAACACCTTATTTGGATCGTACTGGCAATTGCACTATTCTTAACTGGATGTGGTGCTAATGACGCTTCAACAGAGACAAAAGGAGAAGAAAAGAAAACACCAACTCCAGAAGAGATTCTAGAGAAAAGCTTCGAAGCTGATGCTGACATGAAAAGTGCTGATATTGATATGAATATGAAGATGGATATCAATGCTCCCGGTGTTGACCAGTCAACCACTAGTTCCATATCAGGAACAATTGTTATGAAACCATCTATATCTATGAAACTAAACATGGATACGATGGGAGAACAAGTCGAATCGTACATTAAAGAAGATACACTTTACTTATATGAACCTACTACAGCTGCGTGGTATAAAATGGATGCAGACTCCGAAACCAGCGCTGCCCTTGATCCGAAGCAATATGAGCAACCGATAGGCAGCCAGATTAAAACAGTACAGAAAATGGCAGATAGTATAAAGGTTTCTGAAACGGATACAGATTATGTTCTTGATGTAAAGATAGCAGAAGATAAAATGAAGGATATTATGGAAGAAAAAATGGGTGCCTCTTATGAAGACATTGTGGCCTTAGAGGATGTATCATATGATAAATTTGATTACACCATTACCATTGACAAAGAAACCAACTATTTCAAGAACTACAAAATAGATATGGTTATGAAGGCAACCCAAGCTGGTGAAGAAGGTACTGTAAATGCTGTGATAGATGTTAATACAAGTAACTTTAATGGAACGGATGCCATTGAACTTCCAGAGGAAGTGAAAGACGCTATTGACATAACCGAAGAAGCAGGTATGGCTTATTAAGCAGCTATCTTATAAGAATTTCTTTCGGAGCAAGTGTGATAGGTGATTTGTGAACAGGATTTTGATCGGCATAGCTGCCTCTTTCAGAATCCTGTTTTTTTAGGCTGCCTGCACTGAGTACTGATATGTGTCAATGTACTTTCACTAGGAGGTTGTAAATGAAAAAACAACTGGCCCCAGGCTAGCTAGCGCCCGGTGTTCTATACTGATACGTATTCAAAACTGTCTATGACATAGATAGGGCAACGCCTTAAGTAATTATTCTCAATCTCCATACCTTCATTTTTCTCTACTATCCCTTTCAGCTTTGTATAATCCTTTCAGCTAGTTTTTATAACGAACGTTTGTTAATGTCTAACCATCCCAAGAGATTATTTTTCCTTCATTTAATGAATTGGCATTGAATATAGTTAGGAGTTTTTTTCGTAACAAAACAGATAGTTCTTACTTGCAGTAGATAGTGTCCCGTTTAATTGACTTTGTGGACTCATTAGCTTATTCTTTTTTAGTCTTCTAAGATTACCATCTAAAACGCATAGTTTTCTTAAGACAATCTATCTTCTTGATTTTTAATTGCTAGTTATACAAGCTATCTAATTATATGGCTAACCTACATCATTTCATTATTACTTCATTATAAGATACATTTGAAAATCGAACTTTCGTTCGTGCTATAATACTATGAAAGGAGCTGCTATTATGTCGTCTGATTACTTTAAAATGAATTTAGAAAACATAAGCAAGGTTATCATATGGTGGAATTAAAAGGAGATGAGCGGCTAGACGATCTGCTTGCGGAGCAAAATATGCGTATTATCCAGAGTCCGACTGTTTTTGCCTTCTCATTAGATGCGGTGCTTCTGGCTGATTTCGCTTCTATTCCTCTTACAAAGGGAAAAATATTAGACTTATGCTCCGGTAATGGGGTTATTCCTTTATTGATGAGCAGAAGAACGAAAGCACAAATTACAGGTGTTGAAATCCAAGAGCGCCTTTATGATATGGCAGTTCGTAATGTGACATTAAATGAGCTGGATGAACAGCTGGATATAGTACATGGAGATTTAAAAGACATGCCGGCATTCTTTGGCAACGGTCCTTTTGATGCTGTGACATGCAACCCGCCTTATTTCAAGACGCCAGGCAAACGCGAGCAAAATCTGAATAAACATCTGACAATTGCTCGTCATGAAGTTATGTGTACGTTGGATGATGTAATTCTGGCTTGCCGTAAGCTTGTCAAGCCGGGCGGAAAGGTGAGTCTAGTGCATCGTCCGGAGCGGATGCTTGATATTGTTACGTCGATGCGTCAACAGAAAATCGAACCAAAACGTATGCGGCTTGTTTATCCGAAACCTGATAAGGAAGCCAATATCCTGTTAATCGAAGGGGTACGTAATGGCAATCCTGGCTTAAAGGTATTGCCTCCGCTATATTCACATACTGCAAGCGGGGGATATACAGAAGAATTAGAGGAAATCCTGTATGGGAGAAAATAAGCATGTCGTCTATATATTAAAGTGCAAGGATGAAAGTTTGTATACCGGCTATACGAATGCACTTGCTAACCGCTTAAAGCAGCATAGCACTGGAAAAGGTGCAAAATATACAAGAGGAAGAGGGCCATTTATCTTGGTATATCTCCAAACATTTGAAACACGACAAGCAGCATTGCGAGAGGAATATCGGATCAAGCAGCTCTCTAAGCAGCAAAAATGGAAGCTTATATTGGAAGGGGGAAGGCAGCATGCAATCACAGAAAAGTTTTGAGAAGCACCAGACAGGAACGCTTTTTATTATCCCGACACCGATTGGCAACTTGCAGGATATTACATTGCGAGCACTGGAAACATTGAAGCAAGTACATACTGTCGCTGCAGAAGATACACGCAATACGATAAAACTATTTAATCACTTTGATATTCAAACACCGCTAATCAGTTACCACGAACATAATCGTAAAACGAGAGAACAAATGCTGCTGGATTTGTTAGCAGAAGAGAAGGATGTCGGGTTAGTCAGCGACGCTGGTATGCCGGCAATATCTGATCCGGGTCAGGAATTGGTCCAAGCAGCTGCAGCAGCTGGTTATCCGGTAGTTGTACTTCCAGGAGCCAATGCAGCGCTGGTAGCATTAGTCGGTTCTGGTATTTCTACTGATGCTTATCATTTTTTCGGATTTTTGCCGAGAAAGAAGAAGGATTTGACTGGAGACCTGGAGAAACTGCGTAAGGTGACAGCAACATTGGTTTTTTATGAGAGTCCTCATCGTTTGAAAGAAACGTTAGCGGCTATACATGATAGTTTCGGTGAACGCAAAGTAGCATTAGGTAGAGAACTGACGAAACGTTATGAAGAATTTCTGCGAGGTAACCTACAAGAAGCCGTGGAATGGGCGGCATCTGAAAATTTGCGCGGCGAATTCTGTATCGTAGTAGAAGGTGCAACAGAAGCAGAACTGCAGGAAGCAGAGCAGGCTTTCTGGGAGAATATGAGTGTGCAGGAACACGTAGATTGGTATATAAAGAAAGACGATATCCCATCTAAGCAGGCAATCAAACAAGTAGCCATTGATCGCAATCTTTCAAAACGCGATGTTTATCAGGCCTATCATGTAGAATAAAAAAAAACCGCTCCCTTTAACGGAGCGGTTTTTGCTTATTTGTTCAAACGTGTTTGGATTTCATTGATTAGCTCTTCTGCACCTTCGCGGCTAAGAACTAGTTTGCCATTTGCCAATGACAAGTTATCATCAGAGATCTCGCCAGTGATATGGCAAGTCATATTTGGTTTGTATTTTTTAAGAATGATGCGGTCATCATCAACGTAGATTTCCAAAGCATCTTTTTCGTTGATGCCAAGTGTGCGGCGCAATTCAATTGGAATTACAACCCTTCCTAATTCATCTACTTTACGTACAATACCTGTTGATTTCATCCTTTGTTTCTCCTCTCGGGTGTATATATATGTTGATTCGTCATTATTCGACAATTTAACTAACGCTATCGTACCAGTGATTGACATATGTGTCAATTCAAATATCTTGAAGTAAAGCGCTTTTCTGGCAGTAAAAACAGGTATAAGGCAAATGAGTAGGTATTTTAACCTCTAATAATGTATTTATTTGTAAAATAAGTAAAATAAATTAAGGAATTTCAACCGAACAATGACAAAAGAAATGTGCCGATAAGTCGACATTATTCGACAAATTAACTCGATTTGTCGGATTTCTACTATAAAGTACGTAGATTAGATCTATTTTCTGTCGCAACACGATGAAAATATTTCAGCCGGATTGGAATTTATAGTGGAAAGTCGCTACAATAGAGGTAAGTGTAAATGTATACGAACAGCTCATCTTAGTGAGCTTTTTTGATAATGGAGGGTTAGCAGATGCAGAAAGAAAATAAAACATTTTATATCACAACGCCGATTTATTATCCGAGTGGCAAGTTACATATCGGACATGCCTATACGACAGTAGCGGGTGATGCAATGGCGCGCTACAAGCGTCTGCGTGGATACGATGTTGCGTATTTGACAGGTACTGATGAGCATGGCCAGAAGATTCAAAAGAAAGCAGAAGAAAAAGGTGTAACACCTCAAGCGTATGTAGATGAGATTGTTAAAGGAATAAAAGACCTTTGGAAAACACTTGAGATTACCAACACAGACTTCATTCGAACAACAGAACCGCGGCATAAAGAGACGGTTCAAAAAATCTTCTCCCGTCTTTTAGAACAGGGTGATATTTACTTAGATGAATACGAAGGCTGGTACTGTACGTCTTGTGAGTCCTTCTTTACAGAAACACAGCTGCAAGACAGCAAATGTCCTGATTGCGGCGGACCTGTTGATCGTGTTAAGGAAGAGTCTTATTTCTTACGTACGAGCAAGTATGCAGATCGTCTGTTAAAGCATTATGAAGAGAATCCTGAATTCATCCAGCCAGTGAGCCGGAAGAATGAAATGATTAATAACTTCATTAAGCCTGGTTTGGAAGACTTAGCTGTATCTCGTACTTCCTTTGAATGGGGACCTAAAGTGCTGGAAAATCCGAAGCACGTTATTTATGTATGGATTGACGCGCTATCTAACTATATTACTGCACTTGGGTATGGCTCCGATGATGACAGCTTATACCAAAAGTACTGGCCGGCTGATGTGCATTTGATGAGTAAAGAAATCGTTCGTTTCCATACAATTTACTGGCCAATCATGCTGATGGCACTTGACTTGCCATTGCCAAAGAAGGTATTCGCACATGGATGGATCCTTATGAAGGATGGCAAGATGAGTAAATCGAAGGGGAATGTTGTAAGCCCGGTTGATTTGAAAGAGCGCTATGGTCTTGATCCGCTTCGTTACTACTTGCTTCGTGAAGTACCATTCGGTGCTGACGGCGTATTCACACCAGAAGGCTTTGTCGATCGCACAAACTTTGACTTGGCAAATGACCTTGGTAACTTGCTGAACCGTACAGTGGCAATGATTACGCAATATAAGGGCGGTATTGTTCCTGCTTATACAGCTGGTGAAACAGAATTTGAGCAGGCGCTGGAAGATATGGCAAAACAAACAGTCAAAGAAGTAGAAGAGGGAATGGAAAACATGGAGTTTTCCGTTGTGCTTGCGAAGATTTGGCAGTTAGTAAGCCGGGCAAACAAATATATTGATGAAACAAAACCATGGGTATTAGCGAAAGATGAAGCACAGGCGGACCGTTTAGGTAACGTGCTTGCGCATCTTGCAGAAGTATTGCGCCAAGTGGCAATCTTGCTTCGTCCCTTCCTTGTGGAAACACCAGCGAAAATCTTCGATCAGCTTGGTGTAGAGGAAGCAAGCCAAGCGTGGGAAACGCTGCTTTCTTCCGAAGTGAAGGCAGGACGCCAAGTGAAAAAAGAAGGTCCAATCTTCCCGCGTTTGGATGCCAAGGTGGAAGTAGAAGCAATTAAGAATATGATGAAGCTACCAGAACCAGAGAAAAAGGCTAAACCAGCAGAAGAACAAGACATTGCGAAACTTCCAGAAGTGCAGTATGACGATTTCGCAAAGCTTGAATTCCGAGTGGCAGAAGTTATTGCAGCAGAAAAAGTAAAGAAGGCGAACAAGCTACTGAAAATTCAGCTGGATCTTGGGACGGAAAAACGCCAAGTTATCTCCGGAATTGCAGAGCATTATGAGCCGGAAGCATTAGTAGGCAAGAAAGTGATTTGTGTAGTAAATCTAAAGCCAGTTAAACTTAGAGGCGAGATGTCTGAGGGAATGATCCTTTCTGGTGAAAGTGCAGATGGAAAACTGGCATTGGCAACAGTGGAGCAAGCTTTACCGAATGGTTCCATTGTAAAATAAAGAAGGAAAGGGAGACGCTTGTACACAAGCGTTTTTCCTTTTTTTATTAGATAGAAAGGATAATGTTTTATGTTATTTGATACACATGCTCATATTAATGATAAGCAGTTTGCGGAAGACCGCGAAGAAATGCTGCAGCGGGCATTGGACGCGGGTGTTTCTCGTCTTGTTGTGATTGGCTGTGACGCAGAAGGCATCACATCAGCAATGGAGCTTGCGGAAAAATATGATTTCGTTTATGCTGCGATCGGCTGGCACCCTGTAGATGCTATTGATATGACGGATGCAGACTTAGAGCGAATAGAAGAGCTATCAACTCATCCAAAGGTTGTTGCAATCGGTGAAATGGGCCTTGATTATCATTGGGATAAATCACCGAAGGATGTCCAAAAAGATGTATTGCGTCGGCAGATTCAGCTGGCTAAACGAGTGAAGCTGCCTATCATCATTCATAACAGGGAGGCAACAGCTGATATCATCCCTATCCTGAGAGAAGAAGGAGCAGCGGAAGTTGGCGGTATTATGCACTGCTATAGTGATGAAGCTGATTTGGTTCAGGAGTTTCTTGATATGAACTTTTATATATCGTTAGGCGGACCTGTTACATTTAAGAATGCGCGGGCGCCAAAGGAAGTAGCAAAGATGGTTCCGCCAGATCGCTTATTAATCGAGACGGACTGTCCTTATTTAGCGCCGCATCCAAATCGCGGCAAACGTAATGAACCAGCTTATGTAAAACTGGTGGCAGAACAGATTGCTGAGCTCCGCGGTATCGGCTATGAGGAATTGGCAGAGCTGACGATGCGGAATGCAGAAAGACTATATCAAATCAAAGCATAGAGGGAAAAGTGTGCAAATTAAAGAAGTTATTGTCGTTGAAGGAAAGGACGACACAGCGAAGATAAACCAAGCGATCGAAGCAGATACAATAGAGACGAATGGTTCTGCGGTGAATGCGGGTGTTATTGAGCAAATCAGACATGCGCAAGAGAAGCGGGGCGTCATTATCTTTACAGATCCGGATTATCCTGGTGAGCGAATTCGGCATATTGTCTCTCAGGCAGTACCAGGATGTAAGCATGCGTTTTTATCAAAGGATAAAGCTCGTGCAAAACATAATAAAGGGATCGGTATTGAACACGCAACAGCTGAATCGATCCGTGCCGCTTTAGAGCAAGTATATGAGATGGACAACACCTACGAACCGCAAATATCCAGAGAAGCTGTCATCGCTTACGGCCTTTTAGGAGGACCGCGAGCAAAACAAAGACGGAAACTGCTAGGAGAAAAATTGGCGATTGGGCATACGAATGGAAAGCAGCTGCTAAAGCGGCTGGCAATGTTCCGTATATCAGAGCAGCTGTTCGTTGAAACGATGCAGCGCATTATACAGGAGGAAGAAGATGACGAATGAACGGCATATTGCCACCCCGACACGAACAAAGGAGCTGCTTCAGAAATATAATTTCTCCTTTAAGAAAAGTCTCGGACAGAACTTTTTAATCGATACAAACATTTTACGAAATATAATTCATCATGCAGGAGTAACGAAGGAATCTGGTGCAATTGAAATTGGGCCTGGAATGGGTGCGTTGACAGAGCAGCTGGCAATCGCTGCAAACAAAGTATTGGCATTTGAGATTGATCAGCGATTATTGCCGATTTTGGAAGATACTTTATCTCCGTATGACAATGTTCAAGTTCGGAATGAAGATATATTGAAAGCAGACGTACAGAAGGAATTGCAGCAGTATTTCGGTGATCAAGAAGTGAAGATTGTGGCGAACTTGCCATATTACATTACAACGCCAATTTTAATGAATCTGTTAACTAGAGAGCTGCCAATCTCCAGTATTACAGTTATGATTCAAAAAGAAGTAGCTAATCGGATGGCTGCATCGCCGAATTCAAAGAGCTATGGTTCCCTGTCGCTCGCAGTTCAATATTATACAGAAGCAGCTGTTGTCATGACAGTGCCAAAAACGGCTTTCATGCCGCAGCCAAACGTCGATTCGGCAGTACTTCATTTGGAGCTGCGTAAAGAAGCTCCTGTTGCAGTAGAGGATGAAAAGTTCTTTTTTGAGCTTATACAGGCATCCTTTGCACAGCGTCGCAAAACGCTCCGCAATAATTTGAACCGACATTTCTCTGCGAAATTCTCGAAAGAGCAGCTGGAAGACATCATGAATGAAGCGGGTATTGATGGCACTCGCAGAGGGGAATCGCTTGCTATGGATGAATTTGCTGCCTTAGCCAACACCTTTACAGCCAGAAGCTGAACACTTTTGCCCGCCTATCATAAGCTGTAGAAGAAAGCTTTGGTGGATGAGGTGAACGGGAATGGAATGGACGATTGGTGATATCGTCACGAGAAAATCATACCAGCACGATTTATTGTTTCGTGTGTCCAGCTTCACAGCAAACAAAGTCATTCTGCATGGAGAAGATATGCGTCTTATCGCTGATGCTCCAGCGGATGATCTCGTGAAAGCTGGCACACGCGAAATCAGCAAACAAAAGAAAACATGGCAGGATAAAGAAGATTATTCCTACCGTCTCTTTCGCCAGGATTATATGCTGATGAAGGATAAGCGGGAATATGACTCAACTGCAGGCTATCAGCACAGCCCTAACTACTTTCAAATCCCTGCGAAGGTTCTCCATATTGATGGAGACAGGACGTATCTGAAGAAATGTATCGATTTTTACCAGCGGTTCGGCATCCAGGTACACGGTGTTCATCTGCAGGAAAAAGAGATGCCGCTCCAAATTGCTTCCCTTCTAGAAAAAATCCAACCAGATATTATCGTCATAACCGGACATGATGCCTTTCAGAAAAATAAAGGTGATAAGCATGACATGAAGGCTTATCGACATTCCCAATACTTTGTGGAGACCGTCAGAGAAGCTCGTCGACTCTACCCTCATTTAGATCAATTGGTTATTTTTGCTGGTGCCTGCCAATCCCATTTTGAATCTTTGATTCGAGCTGGTGCGAACTTTGCGAGTTCGCCGAGCAGAATCAATATCCATGCTTTAGATCCTGTTTACATTGTAGCTAAAATTGCGTTTACACCTTTTATGGAAAAGGTCGGTGTTTGGGATGCGCTTCGTAATACATTGACAGGAGAACGTGGTTTGGGGGGGATTGAAACCCGCGGATTACTGCGAACTGGACTACCATATGTCGATCCAGATGAGGAAGAATAAAACAATAGAATAAGCAATCTGACACATAAATTTACCACTGATGCATAATTCTGCACAAATTTGAAAGAATAAAGTGAAATAAGAAACATTTAATCTTTTCATTGACATCAAAATTGATATGCTGTTATAATGATAAGTTTTATTTGACTTCATATCTGAAATGTGCTATGATTAGATCAGTGAGGTGGAGTGCAGTGGCTAAAACATTAGTTGAAATTAAGCAGGGTCTGGAAGGACAAATTGGTAAACGTTTAAAATTGAAAGCTAATGGTGGGAGAAAGAAAACCATCGAACGTTGCGGAGTACTTGCGGAAACGTATCCAGCTGTATTCATCGTAGAACTTGATCAAGATGAGAATGCGTTTGAGCGTGTCTCCTATAGCTATGCAGATGTCTTAACCGAAACAGTAGAATTAGATTTTGATACAGACGATTTGAACGAAATCGCTAAATAATGCTAGAAAAAAGCAGAGGATTATCCTCTGCTTTTTAATTTGCCCTTTTTGCATAAATCTGACAGTCATAACACTGACTGTCGAGACAGATAATAAGCGTGTCGTAAATATCAGAAGGGAGCTGTTTTCTTTGGGCAGAAGAAGAGGTATGATGTCTGATGCACTAAAAGAGGAAATTGCAAAAGAACTTGGGTTTTACGACACGGTACAGAAGGAAGGCTGGGGCGGCATACGTTCTCGCGACGCGGGGAATATGGTAAAGTATGCAATCGCCATGGCTGAGCAGTCGATGCAAGACAAACAGTAGTAGAGATCAGCCCTTCTCGGTTATTTAAGAGGAGGGCTGCTTCTTTTCAGGCAGAATAGCCTGCACCTTCTTTTTATGATACAATTTTGAAGAAATTCAACTAAAGTAGGTGACATGACATGTATTTGCTCGAAAAGGCGCCAGCTAAGATCAATCTTTCGTTGGACGTACTATACAAACGCCCGGATGGCTATCATGAGGTAGAGATGGTGATGACAACGATTGACCTGGCAGACCGGATAGAGTTAATCGTGTTACAGGAGAACAAGATTGAAATCGAATCGGATAACAGATTTGTACCGAACGATGAACGCAATCTTGCCTACCGTGCGGCGCAATTGATCAAAGATACATATAACATTGATAAAGGTGTCAAGATATACATAGATAAGCAGATACCGGTCGCAGCCGGTCTTGCAGGCGGAAGCAGCGATGCAGCGGCTGTACTGCGTGGCCTGAACACGTTATGGGAATTGGGATTATCCCTTGATACGCTGGCTGAGCTGGGAGCAAAAATCGGCTCGGATGTTTCTTTCTGTGTATATGGATCAACAGCCCTATCAACTGGCCGCGGAGAGAAGATAAAAGAACTTCCAGCTCCGCCGGCTTGCTGGGTTGTGCTAGCTAATCCTGGAGTGGGTGTTTCCACACAGACAATTTATCAGCAGTTAAAAATCGAAGGTATTGAGCACCCTGATACAGAAGGAATGGTTAATGCGATCGAGCATGGAGATTTCCAATCTATTTGTGACAAGGTCGCAAATGTATTGGAACCTGTCACACTAAAGCTATGTCCGGAAGTAAAACAAATTAAACAGCAGATGGCTGAAGCGGGAGCAGATGCGGTATTGATGAGCGGTAGCGGACCAACTGTCTTCTCTCTAGTCTCCCAAGAGAGTCGCGCATACCGGATATACAACAGCTTAAGGGGATTTTGTGAGCAAGTTTATGTTGTGCGAATGCTTGGCGGTCGGCCTGAGCTTGATTAAAACCGTACGAGAGTGTTATTATCTAACAATAACATTCGGTTTTGAGGTGTAGAGATGAAAAGAAGTGAACGTTTGGTTGCGATGACGAATTATTTAATTAATCATCCGCAGCAATTGGTGTCTTTGCCATATTTTTCAACAACGTACGCTGCTGCCAAATCTTCCGTTAGCGAAGATTTGTCTATTATAAATGATATGTTCCAGCAAGAAGGAATTGGGTATTTGCAATCCGTATCAGGTGCAGCTGGCGGTGTCCGCTATATCCCGATCTACTCGAAGGAAAACAGTGCCTCCTTCATTGATGAGCTTTGTGATAAGCTGGCGGATTCGGATCGGCTTCTTCCAGGAGGCTATTTGTTCATGAGTGATATTCTGGGAGAGCCTGCTGCAGTGAACAAAATCGGCCGTCTTTTTGCAACAGCCTTTCACGACCGTGAAATTGATGTCGTTGTAACAGTTGCTACAAAAGGTATTCCAATTGCTTATGCGACAGCGAATTATTTAAACGTTCCTGTAGTTATTGTAAGAAGAGATCCGAAAGTAACAGAAGGGTCTACCGTGAGTGTTAATTATGTTTCTGGATCGTCAAGGAAGATACAGACGATGGTGCTTTCGAAACGGAGTATACCGGATCAAGCCAATGTATGTATTGTTGATGACTTTATGAAGGCGGGCGGTACGATTAATGGCATGAAGAGTCTCCTGCAAGAATTCAATGCGAACGTGACTGCTATTGGTGTATTAGCGGAAGCTGAAGATGAAGAAGAGGACCGAGTAGTGGAAGATTACACGTCGCTGATTAAGATACAGAACGTGGATGTCCGCAACAAGCAAATCGACGTACAAAAAGGCAATTACTTTAGCTAAAATAAGTTCCAATCCCTTACCGAAAAATTTTTAAAAAAAGTTTTAGGTTTAGAAGGAGTTTCCAGAGTTTTGTAGAATTACTGGTAATAAGTTCTAAATAAGGTAAGGGTGGTGAAACATAATGGAAGTAACTGACGTAAGATTACGCCGCGTTAATACCGAGGGAAGAATGCGTGCTATCGCTTCTATTACGATGGATCAAGAGTTTGTTGTACACGACATTCGTGTCATTGAAGGGAATAACGGCTTGTTTGTCGCTATGCCTTCCAAACGTACACCAGACGGCGAATTCCGTGATGTAGCACATCCAATCAACTCCGGCACACGGAGCAAGATTCAGGATGCAGTGCTGCAGGAATATCATCGTGCAGGAGATGAAGAAGTAGAAGTGGTGGAATATGAAGAAGCAGCAGGTGCTTCTTAACAGGAGATCAACAGATGGTATCTGCCATCTTTTATAAAGGCAAAACTAACAGCTGTTCTAACATATGGAATGGCTGTTATTTTTATGCCATTATTTACACAAATGATGATAAAATTGTCTCGAATTACGTGAAATCAAGCCAGCCTCCTGTTGAAATGACAATTATTTTAAGATATATTTACAGAGGATAAAAGAATGGAGGGTTCGCATGTCATACCGATATGCAGTCATCCTTGCTGCTGGAAAAGGCACCAGGATGAAATCAAAGCTGTACAAAGTGCTGCATCCTGTTATGGGAAAGCCAATGGTACAGCATGTTACTGACCAGTTAAATTCTTTACACTTAAATAAATTAATTACGATTGTAGGACATGGAGCGGAGTCGGTCCAAGCACAGCTTGGCGACGCAAGTGTTTATGCATTGCAGGAAGAACAGCTGGGTACAGGTCATGCCGTACTGCAGGCAGAAGAATTTCTCAAGGATAAAGACGGTGTAACAGTTGTGTTGAGCGGAGATACACCGTTAATCACAGGCGAGACGATTCAAGCTTTACTTGATCATCATGAACAGCAAGGGGCAAGTGCAACAGTTTTGACTGCAAAAGCACCAAACCCTGCAGGTTACGGGCGTGTTATTCGCAATGATGCAGGAGAAGTACTGCGTATTGTCGAGCATAAGGATGCGAATGCAGAAGAGTTGCTTGTTGATGAGATTAATACGGGTACATACTGCTTTGATAATAAGTTATTGTTCCACACATTGCATAATGTATCGAACGATAATGCTCAAGGTGAGTATTACCTTCCAGATGTACTGGAACTGCTGAAGAAAGCCAACAAACTGGTGACCGCTTACCAGACAGCTGATTTTGATGAAACGATGGGTGTAAATGATCGTGTTGCGCTCTCCGAAGCGGAGCAAATCATGAAACGCCGTATCAATGAGCAGCACATGCGCAATGGTGTAACAATTACAGACCCTGCATCTACTTATATCAGCACCGATGCTGTAATCGGTCAGGATGTGACGATCTTACCGGGCACAATGATTCTGGGCAATACAGTTATTGGGGAAGATAGCATTATTGGTCCGAATTCGGAAGTGAAGGATGTCACAATCGGAGATCGTACCATTGTGAAACAAAGTGTTGCGCATAACAGCGAAATTGGCAATGATGTCAATATCGGACCTTATGCTCACATCCGTCCGCAAGCACAGCTTGGCGACAATGTGAAGATTGGTAACTTTGTGGAAGTGAAAAAAGCGTCGATTGCAGATGGAAGTAAAGTATCTCATTTGAGCTACATTGGCGATGCCGAAGTAGGAAAAGATGTAAATATCGGTTGTGGTACAATAACAGTGAACTATGACGGTAAAAATAAACATCTCACGAAAATTGAGGACAACGCGTTTATTGGCTGTAATACGAACCTGATTGCGCCAGTCACAGTCGGAAAAGGCGCTTTAGTAGCAGCAGGCTCGACGATTACGGATGATGTACCATCAGAAGCTTTATCGATTGCAAGAGCAAGACAAGAAAACAAAACTTCTTATTTTAAGAATAAATAATTTTGGAGGGTTACTTGACATGCCTTATACTGATCCATCGTTAAAAGTTTTTTCTTTGAATTCCAATCCGGAGTTAGCTAAGTCAATTGCAGACCACATTGGCGTAGAACTGGGTAAAATCACTGTCTCCCACTTTAGCGATGGCGAAATCCAGATCAATATTGAAGAAAGTATCCGCGGCTGCGATGTGTATGTTGTTCAATCCACTAGCGCGCCGGTAAACCAGCACATGATGGAATTGCTTATCATGATTGATGCATTAAAACGTGCGTCAGCTAAAACGATTAATATTATCATGCCTTATTACGGCTATGCACGTCAGGACCGCAAAGCGCGTTCTCGTGAACCAATCACTAGCAAACTGATTGCTGATATTCTGCAAACTGCTGGTGCAACACGCGTCTTGACGCTTGATTTGCATGCACCGCAAATTCAAGGTTTCTTCGATATTCCAATTGATCATCTAGTCGGTGTTCCAATTCTATCTGATTACTTCGAGAAGAAGAATTTGGAAGATATCGTTGTTGTATCTCCTGACCACGGTGGTGTAGTTCGTGCTCGCCGCATGGCTGACCGTCTGAAAGCACCAATTGCAATTATTGATAAGCGCCGTCCGCGTCCGAACGTGGCAGAGGTAATGAATATTATCGGTGAGATCAAAGGCAAAACAGCGATCATTATTGATGATATCATTGATACAGCTGGTACCCTTACACTAGCTGCTAATGCGTTAAGAGAAAAAGGCGCAACGGCAGTATATGCAGCATGTTCTCACCCAGTATTATCTGGACCGGCAATCGAGCGAATCCAAAATTCTCAAATTAAAGAGCTTGTTGTGACAAACTCTATTCCGCTTCCTAAGGAGAAGCAAATTGATAACATCACACAGCTTTCTGTAGCACCATTGTTCAGTGAAGCAATCATCCGCATTCACGAACAGCAATCTGTTAGTGTACTATTTGATTGATTATATGTTTAGTGCCTGAATCATAAGGGAATCCTTACATGTAGATGCGTAAAAACATGGAGGGTGATTATGATGGCAGTAAAACTTAAAGCAAATAGAAGAGACAACCATACAAGATCGTATCTCAATGAATTACGCGAGGAGGGTATTATCCCTGCAATCGTGTATGGCAACGGGAAAGAGCCTGTAAGTGTTGCGGTAGATAGTATCGACTTATTAAAAACAGTACGTGATGAAGGGAAAAACGCGGTAATCTCACTGGATATTACAGGAGATGCAGTAGATGTTATGCTGCACGATTACCAAACGGACCCATTAAAAGATCGTATCTTGCACGCGGATTTCTTTGTTGTAAATATGTCTGAAGCGCGCACTGTAGAAGTACCGATTCAGCTGGAGGGAGATGCACCAGGTTCTAAAGAAGGCGGCGTTTTACAGCAGCCATTGTACGATTTAGAAATCAGTGCAAAACCTAATGATATTCCGGATCATATTTCAGTCGACGTTTCTAAGTTGGAAGTCGGTGACAGTATCAGTGTAGGTGACCTGCCATCAAACGGCACTTACGAAATACTCACAGACGCTGATACAACGATCGCAACAGTCACAGCACCAACTGCAGAAATTGAATCCGATGACACAACTACTGGTGACGCAAGCGATGTAGAGGCAACGGAAGAAGGATCTAAGAACGATAAAGAAGAATAAATTAAAAAGCTGTACCTTAGCGGGTGCAGCTTTTTTTACGTAAATTATATGTTAAGAATATTGTATGAAGGACTAACGTCATCTTTACAGGGGTATGCTATACCAATACCCAGATAAAGCATGTCAAGGATGGGAAAGTAAGCCTCCTTGGTGTGCTTTTTGTGCAGGATAGAGGAATTTTACCGTGGCAAGGAGAAGAAGATAGTATGGGGAAAGGTCTCCACTTCTGGGCTCCCTTGCTTATCCTTACGTCCCTAACCGTCTCTCTCCGCTTTTCGGTTTCCTTGTATTTTATTTTCTGTTGGGGTATCATTTTTTCGTATGGAATATGTGAATAAAGGGCGTTTATAGATATGAAAATGATTGTTGGGCTTGGGAATCCGGGTCAGAAGTTTGATCAGACACGGCATAATATTGGGTTCATTGCAATTGATGAATTGGTGCATCGGCACAATTTGCCGTTAACAAATAAAAAGTTCAATAGTGTGTATGCAACAGGCATGATAAATGGGGAAAAGGTAATACTTGTGAAGCCTACAACGTTTATGAATCTTTCAGGCGAGGCAGTGCGTCCGCTCATGAATTATTATAATGTGGAGCTTGAGGATGTGGCTGTCATTTATGATGATTTGGACTTGCCTGCTGGGAAGATTCGTCTTCGGGAGAAGGGCGGTCATGGAGGTCATAATGGTATTCGATCTTTGATTGATCACCTCGGCACGAAAGAATTTAAACGGCTTCGACTTGGTATTGGCCGTCCGGTTAATCGGCAGCCTGTAGTAGACTATGTACTGCAGCGTTTCCATAAGGATGAATTACAAGATATAGTAGACAGTGTGAAAAAATCTGCTGATGCTGTAGAAGCATGGCTTCAGGAGCCTTTCTTGAATGTTATGAACGATTTCAATCGCTGACACATACATTGCCATGTGTATGAAATGAACGATTTTCGGGCAGACTTTGACAGAGTCAAATCTAAGTCTCGGAGGCGTGATCATGGCTATTATTTACCGTTGTCGGCATTGCAAAACACAGCTCGCAGAACTGGACGAATATAAAGTTGATATAAAGTCACTCGGATGGGATCAGTTATCCGCAGTCGATTATCAGGAAATGGTGCAGATGGACGCTGGAAATATTGTTTGCCAAGTGTCGTGTGAGGATTGTGAAAATACCTTGCAGCGGTATCCGCACTATCATGAACTGGATCATTTTATGCAATAACGTATAGCTAAATATTGCTGTCATAAAAAAGCTTTGGTGCTTCAACCAAGGCGTTTTTTGCTTATGACATGTACTAGCAGAAGGAGGCATTATGCAAGAGATTAAGCAATTCGTCTCTGCCCAGGATGACATTCAGTCCGTCATCAATGGGGTAAAGTCAAGGATGGGGGAACAGCTTCTCACCGGATTGTCCGGCTCGGCAAGAAGTGTGTTAGCGACATTGCTGCAGGATGCAGTGCGACGTAAGGTTATTCTCGTTACCCACCAGCTGACACAGGCGCAAACACTTTATGAAGACTTATTAGAACTTAGTACAAATTCAAATGTTTATCTTTACCCGGTAAATGAACTGCTAGCATCAGAGCTTGCCATCTCCAGTCCGGAACTCCGCAGCCAGCGTCTTGATGCTTTGCGGAATTGGATGCAGAGTGAAAATGGTGTCTTGGTGGCGCCGGCAGCTGCTTTAAAACGAATACTTCCGCAACCAGCTAAATGGGAAAGCTATCAGCTGGCTTTTCGTGTTGGAGAAGAAATCGATCTTGACCAATATATGAAGGCACTTGCAGATATGGGATACGAGCGCTCGGATATGGTTGCAGGTCCTGGCGAGTACAGCTTACGCGGCGGTATCCTGGACATCTTTCCGCTGACAGAAGAAAACCCAGTGAGGATAGAGTTATTTGATACAGAAGTCGATTCAATACGGTACTTTGATTCAAATACACAGCGATCAATGGAGAAGCAAAACATGGTTGATATCGGACCTGCGACAGAATTGCTCGTTGATCAAGAAGATATCGCAAGGGCAGCTGATCGTCTGGAGAAGGCGTTGGGCGAAACAATCGGTAAGCTGAAAGAAGATGAACATAAACAGCGCGTGCTCGAGGCAGTCAGTCAGGATCTGGAGCGACTGAAGCAGCAGGAGCGCTTCCCTGCGATGGCTAAATATGCTGGCTATTTCTATGAAAAGCCAGCTAGTTTATTAGATTATCTTGGACAGGATGGCTATATTATCCTAGATGAAATGAGCCGTATTCAAGAAACTGCCAATCGGCTTGATGAAGAGGAAGCGGAATGGCATCAAAGTTTATTGGAAGCGCATCAGACTGTCAGGGATTTACGCCTCTCCTTTGATTGGCACGAGGTATTGCAGCAGATGAAACAGCCGCGTCTGTACTTGAGTGTGTTCCTGCGGCATATATCGAATACGCAGCCGCAAAACATTGTGAATGTGACATGCAGAGCGATGCAGCAATTCCACGGACAAATGCATTTATTGAAAAATGAGTTAGAACGGTGGAGCAAGAGCAATTATTCTATTATCTTAATGGCTCCGAGCCAACAGCGGGCAGAAAAAATTCAGGCTGTAATGACTGATTATGAGATGGAAGCGGTCATTACAGAGCGTGTCTCGTTACCAGTAAGTACCCCGACAATCATTATTGGCAATATTAGCAGCGGATTTGAGCTGCCTTTCCACAAGCTGGCGGTACTAACAGAAAACGAGTTGTTCAAGAAACGAACATCCAGACCAAAACGGAAACAAAAGATATCCAATGCAGAACGAATAAAAAGTTATCAGGAGCTTGCAGTTGGTGATTACGTTGTTCATGCCAATCACGGTATTGGTCGCTATGTTGGAATAGAAACGCTGCAAGTACAAGATATACGGAAAGATTTCATGTTGATCCGTTATTCAGGCGATGATAAGTTATTTGTACCAATCGATCAAATTGATCTTGTGCAAAAGTATGTTGGTTCGGAAGGTAAAGAACCAAAGCTATATAAACTTGGCGGATCAGAATGGAAGAAAGTAAAAAGCCGTGTGCAGTCTTCCGTTGAAGATATTGCGGATGAACTGATCAAGCTGTATGCGGAGCGAGAAGCATCTAAAGGGTATGCCTTCTCCGAAGATACCGAGATGCAGCGAGAGTTCGAAGCTGCTTTCCCTTATCAGGAAACGGAGGATCAGCTTCGCTGTATTGATGAAATTAAGCAGGATATGGAGCGGGAGCGGCCGATGGACAGGCTGCTTTGCGGAGATGTTGGGTACGGAAAAACAGAGGTTGCCATACGTGCTGCATTTAAAGCAATTGCAGATGGCAAGCAGGTTGCGATTCTCGTTCCGACTACCATATTGGCGCAGCAGCATTATGAGACGATTTTAGAGCGATTTCAAGACTACCCGATTAATGTCGGACTAATGAGTCGCTTCCGGACACGCAAACAGCAAAATGAGGTGACAGCGGGCTTGAAAAACGGCACAGTTGATGTTGTCGTAGGTACGCACAGACTATTATCTAAAGATGTTGTCTATAAGGATCTAGGGCTGTTGGTCGTCGATGAAGAGCAGCGTTTTGGTGTAAAACATAAAGAAAAACTAAAACAGCTGAAGACGAATGTCGACGTATTAACGTTGACGGCAACGCCAATTCCGCGAACATTGCATATGTCCATGCTTGGTGTAAGAGATTTATCTGTTATTGAAACCCCACCTGAAAACAGGTTCCCGATTCAAACATATGTTATGGAATATAATCCGGTATTTATCCGAGAAGCGATTGAACGGGAAATGGCTCGCGATGGCCAAGTGTTCTTCCTGTATAACCAGGTTGAAAGCATTGAGCGAAAAGCGCAGGAAATCTCTGCTTTGGTTGATGATGCGAGGGTTGCATTTGCACATGGTCAGATGAATGAATCAGAACTCGAAGGTGTGATGCTTGCCTTCTTGGAAGGGGAGTATGACGTCCTTGTCAGTACGACCATTATTGAAACTGGTGTAGATATACCTAATGTAAATACATTAATCGTTAATAATGCGGATCGGATGGGTCTTAGCCAGCTGTACCAGTTACGCGGACGAGTTGGACGCTCAAACCGTGTTGCTTATGCTTACTTCACATATCAGCAAGATAAAGTGCTCACAGAAGTAGCCGAGAAACGGCTGCAGGCAATCAAAGAATTCACAGAGCTAGGATCCGGATTCAAGATTGCAATGCGTGACTTATCTATCCGCGGAGCCGGTAACTTGCTCGGTTCTCAGCAACACGGATTTATCGATTCAGTCGGTTTTGACATGTATTCACAAATGCTTACAGAAGCAGTGGAGGCTCGTAAAGCAGGTAAGCCTGCCGAGGAGATGAAGCCGTTCGAAGTTGAGTTGGATCTGGATATCAATGCGTATATACCGGAAAGCTATATTAGCGATGAAAAGCAGAAGATTGATATGTACAAACGGTTCCAAAGCTGCACTTCTCAAGAAGAAATCCATGACTTACGCGAGGAGCTAATTGATCGTTTTGGAGATTATCCGGATGAAGTAGCCAATCTCTTCCACGTTACAACGATCAAGATGTATGCGAAGCGTGAGAAAATTGAATCCATTAGTGAGAAGAAGAAAAAGCAGCGCATGGAGATACTTGTCGATTCAGATATGAGTCAGCATGTAGATGGCGGAAAGCTATTTGACTTCGCGAATCAATACGGACGGATGGTCCAGCTTGGCACAGAAGACAAGAAACTGAAAATCGTGTTCAATTGGGACAGAAACTCCTATAACCGACGGTATGAGATTGCAGAGGAATTCATTCAAGCAATGCGGGAATTCAAGCGAGCTGGTTAAAGTCTTATCATTGTCCTCGAAAAATTTGGCAGGAAATTGAATAGTTATGCCAATGTGTATCATACTAACATCACAACTGGTGAATTCTTCTTTTCTTCATAATAAGTAGAAAATACCCCAGAGCAGCTTAGGATACAGAAAGAGAGGCAATGGAAGATGAAGGCTACAGGAATCGTACGCAGAATTGATGACTTGGGACGTGTTGTTATCCCGAAGGAAATACGCCGGACACTGCGCATTCGAGAAGGAGATCCGCTAGAGATCTTTGTTGATCGTGATGGAGAAGTGATTCTAAAAAAGTACTCACCTATCAGTGAATTAGGTGACTTCGCAAAAGAATACGCGGAAGCGCTATTTACTACAATTAATCATGGTGTTATGATCTGTGACCGTGACGAATATATCGCAGTTGCAGGCGAATCGAAGAAAGAATACATGAACAAAGGTATTGGAGAAGTTATCGAAAAGGCAATGCAGGACAGAGCAACTGCTGTTTACAATCAATCGGGAAATGTTGAGCTTGTAGAAGGAAAAGATGATGAAATACAGGCATATGTAGTCAGTCCTATTATTGCCAGCGGTGATCCAATTGGCTGTGTTGTCATTGTCAGTCGTAATGACGGTGAATTAAGCACGGTAGAGGAAAAAGCTGCAGAAACTGCTGCTAACTTCCTTGCGAGACAAATGGAATAATGAATCTGAAATCATAGGAATTCCGCAGCTGATATGCTGCGGGATTCTTTTTTATGCTAAGCTGTTGAAGAGAAGGGGGGGACGTCATGATACTAGAACATCAAAACGGCCTTTTGTTATGGCGCAAAAGCTTGCTGGGAGAGAGAATCTGGCGTGATGATCTTAGCTACAAACTGCTATTCAGTCCTAACGGGAGATCTGTCTATCAGTTCACAGAACAGGACATGGAGCTTACCGCCGGTGAATCGCTCCTCCTTAACCCGCACGTTATTCATAAGCAGCTCTTTCATACCTCTGAGAAATGGATTGTAGAATTAAGTCCAGCATTCTTGTCGGACGTAGCTAGGGAAGTTGGCATTACAGCCTCAGATCCTTTCTTCGCAAAAATTGTATTTAAGCATCCTCTGATTCATCAGTGGGTGGACACGACTCGCTTGTATTTACAAATGCAAACGACAGAAACGGAGCAGCGCTTTTGGATGGAGAACAGTTTAATCCAGCTTGCGTTGCTGCTGCTTCGGCTTGTTCCAGGCGCACATGCCGAAAATTGGAATATAGAGGGATACGATCCGTCGATATTTGTAGTACTGGATGCATTGAAGCAGAGTTATGAACAGGATTGGACATTAGATGATATGGTGGCATTGACTTCGTTAGGAAAGTATCAGTTTAGCCACCACTTCAAAAAGGAAACAGGTCTGACTCCCTACAGCTGGCTGCAAATACTCCGTGTCGTGAAAAGCCAGCGGCTGCTGCAGCAGACAGATGCCTCCATCCTTACAATTGCATTAGAAGTTGGTTTTAAAAATGCAGCTGCTTATCATACGGTGTTTCGGCGGCTCTATGGTCAGACACCAGGTGATTTCCGAAAGAGACTGTTGAAAACATAGAGGCACACGACCAACAGAATAGCCAATCCGCTTATTAACATGAACATTCGAATAGATAACACGGGTAATAGACTAGCATAAATACTCAAGGACAATGTGTTAGCTGCATAAAGCAAAACCGTATTTGTACTAAAAGCTCTCCCTAGCATCGATTTAGGTACAGAAGTTTGGATAAGATAAACTCTCGTCAAACTGCTGATTGGAAGACCAATTCCAATGAGCAGCGCGCCAATAAAGAAAAATGGAAGCTCATATACAAATCCTATTAAGCTGATACCCAGCCCCCATATGATACTTCCGATAAGATACTTTTTCATGTTCAGCTGATTTAGCAGATAAGGGAGGAGAACACTGATGATGGTAGCTGCGATACCATAAAATATCTGTAAGGCATTAAACCAACGCTCCCCGTTTGTTGTAATCTCCTCGAAAGCAAGCAGCATCCCTACTTGCCACACCCATGTATTGAAAAAGACGACCAAGAAAGTGATGGAAAACAGCCGTACCAGCACGGAATTGTTTTTCCCGTATTGCACAAACGCCCACATAGATTTATACAAAGAAGATAAAGAGAGGCTTTCTTGTTTGGTTAAACGAGGTATGGGTGGTAAACGAGAAATACAGACAGCGCTTATAGCAAATGATAAAGCATCTGCTATAAATAGATATACGATATCACCTTTTGCCAGCATCCAGACAGCCAAAATCGGACCTGCTAAGGAAGCTGATCGCTGTATAGTGTCCCACGCACTATTCGCAGCCGGAAGCTGCCTCTCTTTAACAAGCTCTGGCAGAACAGCCCGATGAGCAGGATTAAAAAAGCATCCGCTGCATTGGAGCAGGAAACTGCCTGTTAATAGATGATAAAAGTTCAGCCAATCCTGAAAATATAAAATAACAGTGACGCTTGTAATTCCAAAGCGCAATAAATCCATCATAATCATCATCTTTTTTCTATTCATTACATCTGCTGCTGCTCCGCCAATCAAGCCGAACATAAGATACGGCACTGTTTCTGCAATTGCTATACATGTAGTCTGCACATTTGATTCTGTCAGACGGTATGCGAGAAATAAAAAGCCTAAGCCAGATAAGACATTGCCAATTTGTGATACAGCACCTCCTGAGAAGTAATAGATTACATGACGGTTCTTCCAAATATCTCTATACATATACTCACCTCCTGTTCAGCATATAGCCCAGAAAGGGTTTCGTCGTATAGAATCTTGCGCAAAGATAAAGCAAGATTTGACATAACGCTACGTGGTATAATCCCAATAGAAAAGGTTGGGGGAATTAGTGCATGGGGTTAGGAATGAAGCGGCTTTTCCATGGAGCGTTTATCCTGGCAGTCGCTGGATTGATTAGTAAGATCTTAAGTGCGGGTTATCGTGTCCCGTTCCAAAATATTGTAGGTGATAAAGGATTCTACATTTACCAGCAGGTATATCCTTTTCTAGGTATTGCGGCAAGCATAGCTTTATATGGAATTCCAGCTGCGGTATCTCGGCTAGTATCTGAACAATATCCGAAGCAGCTGCCGTCTCTTCGTTCGTTCTACGTGCCGCTTGGTGCTTTTTTGTTTCTTTTGGCCGCTTTAACATCTGCCTTCTTATATACAGCAGCACCGCACATAGCTGAACTTATGGGAGATTCCGCTCTGAAGGTCCCGCTTCAAGCGTCGTCTTTTATCTTTCTGGCGGTGCCGTTTACAGCTATCTTAAGAGGAGTTTATCAAGGCAAGCAGAATATGACGCCGACAGCTGTCTCGCAAGTAGTAGAGCAGCTTATCCGAGTAGGGTTGATTCTGGTTGTTACGTTCCTGCTCGTTCGCGGCGGAAGTGATTTATATGTGATTGGAGCGAAAGCGGCGCTAGCATCATTAGCAGGAGCTTGCTGCGGCATTGTGGTACTTTGTTTTTTTATAAAGCAGGAACCGATTATCTCTTCTGTGAAGCAGTCGCTAGCGTGGGTCCATGTTATAAAAACGATTTTCGTATATGGCTTTTTTATTTGTCTAAACTATATGCTATTGCTTCTGCTGCAGTTTGCAGACGCGTTTACACTTGTATCTGGCTTGCTGGAGCATGGGTTTAGTTTAGAGGAAGCGCGTGAATGGAAAGGAATATATGACCGTGGGCAGCCGTTAGTTCAGCTGGGAATTGTAGTAGGTTCTTCTCTGGCGCTGGCATTTGTGCCATCTATTACGAAAAAACAGCTGCTGGACGAGCGAGCATCTGTTATTGCTCTGCTGCATAGCGGTTGGAAACTTAGCTTCTTATTGTCCATCGCTGCTGCTGCCGGTTTAATAAGTCTTTTTCCGTTAGTTAACAGATTGCTCTTTAAAGAGGATCTTGGTACATATACGTTGCAAGTATTTATGCTCACAATCTTTGTGTGCTCACTCACACTAACAACCGCTTCCATGCTGGAGACATTAGGGAAATGGAAGCATACAGCTGCTGTCATTGCTGTCGGGTTGTTAATCAAGTGGATGCTGAATGATTGGCTTGTCCCGATGTGGGGTATTATGGGTGCTTCTATAGCAACCGTTATGACTGTGACCTGCATCTTGGCTGCTAATATGTATTTGCTTCACCGTTATATACCGGATATAAAACTGTTCAAGCTGCCCTGGAGGAGTTTATTTGTCGGACTGCTGGCCATGGTTGTCGCAGTTGGTATGTTATATGCAGCTGCTGTCGAATTGTTTCACGTGAAAACACGAATTTTGTTATTGGTATATGTTATGTTCGCAGTCATAACAGGTGCATTGCTGTATGCTATAACGTTAATTAAGACAAAGGCGTTCAGCCGATCTGAATTAAAGGCATTACCATTCAGCCGATATTTGCTGCGATTGGAAGGGAGAACAAGAAAATGAAACATACAATAGAAGTGGTCGGCCTTGGCGGCGGCGACATTAATCAGCTGTCACTCGGAATCTACCGAAAATTAAAGGAGCAGGCAAACCCTGTTTTTGTGAGGACGAAGGACCATCCAGTCGTCCAGACATTGCAAGAAGAAGGTGTGACGTTCCATTCGTATGATGAGATATATGAACAATATCCAGATTTCCAGACGGTGTATGAAGAGATAGCCAACAGCTTGTTTCGGGAAGCAGAGGAAGGTTCAATTATCTATGCAGTGCCCGGACATCCGATGCTGGCAGAAAAAACAGTACAGCTGCTGCTGGCACAGCAAGAAGTAGATGTGAAAATCATTGGCGGCCAGAGCTTTTTGGATGACTTATTCTCTGTCCTTCAGATTGATCCGATTGATGGCTTTCAGTTCGTAGATGCCACATCCTTCCGCCGAGATGAACTCGAGTACAGGCAGCATCTAATCTTCTGTCAGGTATATGATCAAATGGTAGCATCAGAAGTGAAGCTGGAATTATTGGAAGATCTTCCGCCGGAATACCCGGTAACGATTGTGGATGCTGTAGGCAGTTCGAATGAAAGCATCAAAACCGTAGCGCTGGAGGAACTGGACAGAAGTGTAGCGTTCAGTAATCTGATGAGTGTTTATGTACCGCCGGCTATTTCATTGGAATTAAATCATAAATTTTATCGACTTCATGACGTCATCCGGACATTGCGAGGGCCGAATGGCTGTCCATGGGATCAAAAACAAACACATACATCCTTACGCCGTTATGTAATTGAAGAGGCATATGAATTAATTGATGCGATTAACAAGGAAGATGATGAGAATCTGATTGAAGAGCTCGGAGATGTGCTGCTTCAAGTTATGCTGCATAGCCAAATCGGGGAAGGTGAAGGGTACTTCACGATTGATGATGTGATTCGAAGCGTAACAGAAAAAATGATTCGCCGTCATCCGCATGTGTTTGGTGATGAAGTGTTAGAAACAGAAGAAGAGCTGCGCGATAGTTGGGCAGCCATCAAGCAAGAAGAAAAGAAAGAGCAAGGTCGCACGCATACGGAAGAAGAAGCGATGGTGCCTCAGTTAATGAAAGCTGCGAAGTTAGGAAAAGCAAAAAAGATAACTGTGTCTGATATTGATCAGCTGCTAGCAAAGCTGGATGGGAAAGAGGAGCAGAGCGAGCAGTATGAAACGGCAATTGGAGAGATTCTGTTTGCTATTGCATCCTATGCAGGCTATCATAAGATAAACCCAGAAATCGCACTGCATCAGGTGATTGATAAGAAGCAAAGTACGGATAAAGGAAGTGAACGATGATGCGATTAGACAAGTTTCTGAAAGTATCACGATTGATTAAACGACGGACACTGGCAAAAGAAGTAGCAGATCAAGGACGTATTACAATTAATGGTGTCCAAGCGAAAGCATCTACTAATGTGGCTGTTGGAGACGAAATGGCTATTCGTTTCGGACAAAAACTGCTCACGATTGAAGTGCAGCAGCTTAAAGAAGCAGTGAAGAAAGACGATGCTGCAACACTCTATAAAGTGAAAAAGGAAGAGCCTGTTCAATAAAGCCGTTCTAACCTTGTCCCTATCCACATAGATTGTTAGGGATAAAGGGAGGCGGTAACGATGGATCAAACCCGAAAAGTTCAAGCGGATCATGACATAAAGATGTTCAATCGAAAAACACTTGAGATTAGCGGTGTGAAAGAAGTGGACAGCTTCGATAGCGAGGAGTTTCTGCTTCAGACCGAGATGGGTTATATGGTCATCCGCGGCAGTAACCTGCATATGAAGAATCTTGATTTGCAGGAAGGCAAAGTATCAATAAAAGGCAAGATCCAGGAGCTGTCTTATTTAGACGAGCAGCACGGGGAGAAGGCTAAAGGAATCTTTAGCAAGCTCTTCAAATGACGCTTACCGTCCAGTTCCTCACTATTGTGTCGATGATTGCCGGCGGAATTTATCTTGGAGCAGCCATGGATACATTCCGCCGCTTTGAACGGCACTGGAAGAAACAGATTATCATGCGGTATGTGATGGAATGCGGATTCTGGCTGCTGCAGGCATTGCTGCTATTCTTCCTGCTGTTTCAGGTAAATCAGGGAGAAATGCGATTTTATATTCTTCTAGCACTAATATGCGGATTCGCGGGATATCGAGCTCTATTTCAGACAAGCTATCGGCGTGTGCTCGAATGGCTTATTCGTGTGATTTACAGGATAATCTTCATCGTCAAACGTATCTTGTATGTACTTGTTTTAACGCCGCTTCGATGGCTTCTGCAAGGACTCCTTGTACTGGCTGGAGGATTACTCACATTAGTATGGAAGTTCATTTGGCTGCTTTTTATTATCCTATTGTACCCAATCCGTATGATAGGGCGGTTGATTTGGAAGCTGACACCAAAAAAGTACCGAAAAATTTACTCCATTTCAGCAGGTATCTATAGTAGAATGAAGAATATAGCAGCAAAGGTATTTGATTCACTGCGCAGATCAAGGAGGTAAAACCGGCGTGGCAAGACAGAGACGAAATGTAACGAAGATGGAGTCCAGTTATACGAAGAAATACGACGCATATACAGAACGGCAGCGGAAAAAACAAAAAAGACT
Organism: Terribacillus aidingensis; assembly: GCF_900215625.1. Taxonomy (GTDB): domain Bacteria; phylum Bacillota; class Bacilli; order Bacillales; family Amphibacillaceae; genus Terribacillus; species Terribacillus aidingensis. Next base: position 19,467 of record NZ_OBEK01000009.1, on the reverse strand, counting down.
CTTTCGGCGTTTAATCTTGTTCGCCGCTTTTGCAGTTGTTCTGCTTGGACTGATGATAGGCTTTCATATTCACCAGCGCGGTGTCTATTCAGCAAAGCAGTCGGAATACAAAGAGAAACAAGAAGAGTTGGCTAGTTTACAAAAGAAAGAAGAGGAACTGAAAGAAGAGATCGAGCTTCTGAATGATAAGAGTTATGTACTGGAAATAGCCAGAACGAACTATTTTTATTCAAAAGACGGTGAAACGATATTTAAGATCACCGAAGAGGAGCCCTCTTATTGACACCCTTTTCTAAGCTTTTATATAATATATAAGTAGTATATTTCTTTCAAACTTTAAGGAGGAGCATTTTTTTTATGTCAATTGAAGTAGGCAGCAAGTATCAGGGTAAGGTAACAGGTATTACTAATTTCGGTGCATTCGTAGAACTGCCAGGCGGATCTACAGGTCTTGTGCATATTAGTGAGGTTGCCGATAATTATGTGAAAGACATTAATGAACATTTGTCTGTTGGTGATATGATCACAGTCAAAGTTATTAATGAGAAGGACGGAAAGATCGGACTTTCTATTAAGAAAGCAAAAGATAATCCGCCTCCAGCACGCCGTAACAACAATAATAGAGGGTCCAATCATGGCGGCGGCCGTGAACGCACGGAAACTTTCGAAGCAAAAATGAATCGCTTCTTGAAGGATTCAGAGGACCGTCTGGCGTCCCTTAAGAAACACACAGAAGCAAAACGCGGTGGCAGAGGCGCTAAAAAAGGTTAAACTTGCTGTCTATATTGGGATTTGATAAAAATGCAAATCTTAAGATATAAAACGATTGACCGAATGCTTTCAAGCATTCGGTTTTTTCTTACTATACAAGTGTATATAATAAAAAAACAAGGAATGCAATATGCATTCCTTGTTTTAGGGATAGCGGCGGAGGGGATCGAACCCCCGACCTCACGGGTATGAACCGTACGCTCTAGCCAGCTGAGCTACACCGCCATAACAATATATGTTTCAGACACAAATAATATAATACACCAGCCTATACTATATGTCAACAATAAAATTATTATTCGTTTGCTGTTAAGAATACGGTATAGTAGGAATATAGTTTATGGGGAGGGGATCAATGTGATTTGCCTTGTAAGACATGGAGAAACTGATTGGAATAAGCTTGGCAAAGTACAAGGAAGCACCGACATACCATTGAATGAAACAGGAATAAAGCAGGCGCAGGCAACGCGTGATTACCTGGCGGGCAGTGATTTTGATTTGATTATAGCTAGTCCGATGCAACGCGCAAGAAAGACAGCAGATATTATTAACGAGTCATTACAGCTTCCGCTAATAGAGATGAAAGGCTTTGTTGAGAGAGGCTTTGGCGAAGCAGAGGGGCTGACAAGAGAAGAGCGTGAGGCCAAGTATCCGAGCTGGGACTTTCCGGGTATGGAAACATGGGACGCCCTGGTGGAACGTGTAATGCAAGCCTTGCAGCAAGTAAATGCGAAGTATGGAGAGAAGAAAGTGCTGCTTGTTGCACATGGAGCAGTAATTTCTGCCATTCTGGCTACCATATCTGACGGGGAATACGACATCGAGAATACACGCCTTGTGAATGCGTGTTTAAGCAACATTCAGTTTGTTGAAGATAAATGGAAAATGCATGATTACAATCTGGCCGATCATTTGGCGAATATATAAAAAAACCTGCATCCAATTACGGATGCAGGTTTTTACTTTTAATGTGTTTCGGAAGGTTTTCCGATAGGTGTTGTATTCGCGTTTGTTTGTTCTTCTTCAATCTCATCTGCAGGACGAACCTTTTTCAGGAAGAATGAAAGCAGGAAGCCAACACCAGCAATCAATGTGGCAATCCAGAATGCATCATTGATCCCTTCAATTGAACCAAGCAAAGCAGCTTGCTGCTGTGGGGTACCAGATGCCATGAAATCAGTCACATGCACTTTTGTTTGGTTAGAGAATACCGTAACTAGTAATGCTGTACCAATTGCACCGGCCATCTGACGCAACGTATTTGCCATTGCTGTACCGTGTGCATAATAACGCTTTGGCAGCTGGTTCAAACCTGCTGTCATGATTGGCATCATAACCATGGAAACACCAATCATACGGAATGTATAAACAGTCATCATATACGTGTACGTTGTATCAATTGTTAATGTGCTTAGGAAGTATGTTGTAATCGTTGTAATCAATAATCCAATCAATGCAAGCGGACGAGCGCCAATCTTATCAAATAACTTACCAGTAACAGGCGACATAATTGCTGATACTAATGCACCAGGTAATAGCAGTAAGCCTGATTCAAGTGGTGTGTAGCCAAGCATATTCTGGGTAAAGATAGGAATTAATAGCATCGCCGCAAACATAGCCATTGTGACAACGACGTTGATTACTGTTGATAGAGAGAACATCCAGTATTTAAATACACGGAACTCCAGCATCGGCTTTTTCATTATCAACTGACGTGTAATGAAGATAATTAAAGCAACTGCACCTACAGCTAGTGTGGTAATAACTTCTGCTGAATCCCAGCCTTTATCACCAGCAACACTAAAGCCGTATAATAGTCCGCCAAATCCGATAGTAGAAAGAAGGACAGATAGAATATCAACAGATGACTTTTGTGTCTTCGTTACATTACGCAATACGAAAACAGCTAGAATTACATCAATTAGAGCAATTGGCAGGATGATAAAGAATAACCATCTCCAAGATGCGCTTTGAACAATAAATCCGGATAGTGTAGGTCCAACTGCTGGAGCAAACATCATCGCAAGACCAATTAGTCCCATTGCACTTCCTCGTTTTTCAATCGGGAAGAGGCTCAATACTGTGTTAAATAGCAATGGCATCATAATACCGGCGCCGGCAGCCTGGATGATACGACCAATTAAGATAGTAGAGAAACCAGGTCCAACTCCGCAGATGAGTGTTCCAAGTGCAAACAAGCTCATTGCTGTAATGAATAATTTACGTGTTGAGAATCTTTCCATAAAGAAAGCAGTAATAGGAATTAAGATACCGTTAACTAGCATAAATGCTGTTGTCAGCCATTGGGCTGTATTTTCTTCAATTTCTAGATCCTCCATCATAACGGGCAGTGCGATATTCATCAATGTTTGGTTTAGGATAGCTACAAAAGCACCTAAGACCATGATGGCTATGATCGGACCTTTGTTAACCGTTTTCGGATCCGCATAGGCAGAACGATCTTTCATTTTGTTTCATCTCCTTGAGTTGTTATCTTGTTAAGCAAACGGCGGTGAAGCGACATCAATGTCTCTATCTCCTCCGTGCTGAAGTCTGAAATGTTCCCCAATCTTTGCAAGTAGGCTCGGTAAGCTGTCTTCTTCTGCTCCAGCCCCTTTGGAGTCAGCGACAGAACGATAGCGCGCCGGTCGTGCGTCGAACGCTCTCGTTTTACCAGGTCAGCTTGTACAAGCCTTTCAACCGTTTCACTCACTGTACTCTTGCTTGCATTCACTTTATGCGCAAGTTCATTCAAGCCAGTTCCAGGCTCGTCCGCCAATACTTTTAGAATGTGGAGCTGTACGACAGTCACACCCAATTGGTCAGCGTTGTGCCAAAACTGCTTATGGAAAGCTTGATTCAAGCAGCGAAACGATTGAATAACTTGGCTGATTTTATCCTCATCAGTCAAAGTTGTCATCCCCTCAACAAAAAAATAGTTCGCATGCGAACTGTTTCAGTGTGAACTATTTTACTCTCTTTTCATTAAAAATCAATATAGAAGTTTTACAGTAAACGCTTCCTTGAAAAAGTAATTGTTTTCTGACAAGAGACCCAACAGCTGAACTCGATACGACAAGAGAAATTGGCGTAAAACAGCTGTTGTTGTCCCAGAGGTGTTGAAGCTCGTGAAAAGGGACAGGAATAAGTCGAAATGTTTTTCGGTTTGCATTGGTTCTTTTGACAAATTGTGAAAAAGAGATGTGGTTAAATGACATTAATCAAAAAGAGTTTGTCCCGGGGATTGCCATAGTATGTACACAGAACCTCGGCAAATTTGAGGATAGGAGTGTTCAATGTAATGGAGACAGTATCGAGAAAAAAATGGGGCATCTATGGAGTAGAACAGAAGCGGCTGGATAATTGGAAGAAGAAAGGGATTGAACTTGCGAAGCTTCTATTGATTGAAAAGGCATGGCTCTTAGCACTTGTTGGATTCTTGTTAGGACGAGCTGTCGTTTTGACAACTGTCTCACCATTTGCAGCAGCATTTCTGGCATCCATATGGCTGACAAGACGAAGAAAGATGCTGCCGATTACGCTGGCAACCATTGCGGGGGCATGCAGCTACCAATGGACACATGGTCTCTATGCAGCGGGTGCAGCATTTGTTCTCTACTTTTTAGCGGCTATATGCAAAAAGATACCGCATCAAGTTCGAGTCTTGACTGTACTTGTCTTTTTGGCCAGTGCCTTACCTAGAATGCTGACTCTTTCTTATGAACATACTTTATCCAGCTTCGATTGGATGATGATTGGCGTCGAAGGAGTTCTAGGTTCTGTCCTCTTTATTATCTTTATGCAAAGTCTACCGTTATTATCCGTTAAAAGATATTATCCAGCATTAAAGAATGAAGAAATTGTCTGTTTGATCATCTTACTCGCTTCGGTACTGACTGGTACGATCGGTTGGCAGATACAGGGAGCTGGCATTGAGCAAATCTTCTCCCGGTATTTTGTCTTACTGCTTGCTTTAATTGGGGGCGCGGCAATGGGTTCGACAGTAGGTGTAGTTGCTGGACTGATTCTGAGTCTCGCCAATGTCGCCAGTCTCTATCAGATGAGCCTGCTGGCATTTGCCGGGCTGCTGGGCGGGTTATTAAAAGATGGAAAGAAATTCGGCGTAAGTATAGGGCTTGTGATTGGAACTTTGCTGATTGGTCTGTACGGACAAGAGCAAGGATTGCAGGAAGTTTATCCATCTTTGCTTGCATCAGCAATTAGTATTCTGCTTCTGGTATTGACGCCGGACAGCTGGATCCGGCGTATGTCTCGTTTTGTGCCAGGAACTGCCGAACATAATCAAGAGCAGGAGCAATACTTGCAAAAGGTCCGGGATGTAACAGCCAGTCGTGTGCAGCAGTTTTCAAATGTGTTTCATGCTTTAGCGAAAAGTTTTACGACTCCGGATCGTGCTGCAGAAGAAATGCGTGATCGGGAGACTGATTCTCTGCTGGGCAATGTAACCGAGCAAACATGTCAGCTTTGCTTTAAAAAGGATCGCTGCTGGGGGGCGCAGCAATTTGACCGAACCTATCAACTGATGGAGAGTTTGAAGGAAGATATGGAGGGCGGCGGGTCGCCGAATAAGCTGCTGGAGAGGAACCTGGAATCGCACTGTGTTAAATCGAAGAAAGTGGTGGAAACGATGAAGCATGAGCTGAGTTTCTACCAAGCAAATCAAATGCTGCGCCGGCAAGTAGAGGAAAGCCGCCGTTTTGTCGCTGATCAATTAAACGGCGTATCCGAAGTGATGGAGGATTTCGCGAAAGAGATTGTAAAAGAAAAAGAAAATCATGAACAACAGGAAGTAGAGATAATGGCTGCACTGACGGCGGCTGGCTTAGTTGTGGAGAAACTGGATGTATTCTCTCTTACGAAGGGAAGCATTGACGTAGAGATACACGTATCTATAGCTGGTTATCACGGGGAAGGACAGAAACTTATAGGTCCAATCCTATCCGACATTCTAGGGGAGACTGTCGTTGTGACGAAGGAAGAAATAGCAGAGTTTCCGGACAAGTCCTGTTTCTTGGCCTTTTCTTCCATCAAGAAATTTGTTGTGGACACAGGCGTTGCGCATGCGGCAAAAGGTGGGGGGTTCGTATCGGGAGACAGTTATTCGACGATCGAACTAGGGGCGGGCAAGTACGCAGTTGCAATCAGTGATGGAATGGGCAATGGAGATCGAGCACATGAAGAAAGTACAGAAACACTGCGTTTGCTGCAGCAGATACTGCAGTCAGGGATCCGAGAGGAAGTGGCAATCAAATCTATTAACTCTATCCTCTCCTTAAGATCCAGTGAAGAAATATTTGCAACATTGGACCTTGCAGTCATCGATTTGCACGATGCAGCTGTCCAATTCCTAAAAATCGGATCGACACCTAGCTTCATTAAGCGTGGTGATCAGGTCATTAAAATAGAGTCCGGTAATTTACCAATAGGTATTGTGCAAGATCTAGAAGTTGATGTCGTACAGGAGCAGCTTCAGCCGGGAGACTTACTCGTCATGATGAGTGACGGCATCTTCGAGTCACCGCGACATATAGAAAATATAGATATTTGGCTGAAACGCAAAATAAGAGAGATGAATACAACTGTGCCACAGGAAATGGCTGATTTGCTGCTGGAAGAGGTTGTTCGCAATCGAGCTGGGGAGATTGAGGACGACATGACGGTGATGGTAGCGGCTATTGATCGCAATATGCCGGAATGGGCCTCCATCTCTACTTATAAAAACGATGTAAGAGAGGCATAGAAACGTATATTTTCTTCTTTTCCAGTCGATGATGGAGATAACGAATGGAGAAGAGGGATAACGATGAAACCAAGCACACTCAAACAGATCCTGTTACTTACTGATGGATGCTCCAACCGCGGAGAAGACCCTTCAGCTGTTGCAGCCTTAGCTTACGCTCAGCATATAACCGTTAATGTTATTGGCATATTAGAAGAAGGACAGACAGAGCAGTCGCTCAGTTTAGCAGAAGTAGAGAACATCGCTAGAGCTGGGGGCGGTGTCAGTCAGCTTATTTACAAACAAGCCTTGACAGAGACCGTTCAAATGGTCACCAAGCAGGCGATGACACAAACAATTGAAGGAGTTGTCAATCAAGAGCTTAAGCAAATTCTTGGCAAGGGTAATACATTAGATGATTTGCCTCCAGAAAAACGCGGCGATGTACTGGAAGTTGTTGAGGAGATTAGTGAGACGGCGAATTTGGAAGTTCTAATCCTTGTCGACACAAGTGCCAGCATGCATCATAAGCTTCCAGTCGTCAAAGAAGCATTAATTGACCTTTCCATTAGTATGAATGCGCGGCAGGGACAAAACAAATTTGCCATCTTCGGTTTTCCGGGGAAAAGAGAAGCGGCCGTAAAAATAATGGATTGGACCGAACGGCTGGAGAATGTATCATCTGTGTTTCCTAAACTTGCAACAGGCGGCGTGACACCGACTGGTCCAGCACTTCGGGAAGCATTACATGAATTCAGCCGCCAATCGCTGCAAAGGAGCACAGCCAATGACAGAATCTCCGAATATGAAGAGTTCGGCAACTGATTTGCGTTCTGGTATTCGCTTAACAGGCAAGTGGCATAACGGAACTTATCCGCTTATCCGCAAACTCGGAAGCGGAGCGATTGGTTCTGTCTACCTAACAGAGAGAAATGGTGTTCAAGCTGCCTTGAAGATCAGTGATAAGCGAACCTCAATAACAATGGAAGTGAATGTGCTGCAATCACTGAAAAAGGTCCAGGGTCATTTCCTAGGGCCTTGTTTGCTTGAAACAGATGATTATAGCAGTCCTAGCGGGAAACTATATACTTTTTATGTGATGGAATATATTCAAGGAAGCAGATTAGATGACTATGTTAAAAAGAAAGGATCGGAATGGCTGCCGGTGCTGTTGCTTGGACTGCTCGAGGATCTCGAACATCTTCACCAAGCAGGCTGGGTATTTGGCGATTTGAAATTGGATAACCTGGTTGTAAGTGATAACCCAATTCGGCTTCGGTGGGTCGATGTAGGTGGCACCACCCAAATAGGACGTGCAATTAAGGAATATACAGAATTCTACGATCGCGGTCACTGGGGAATGGGCAGCAGAAAAGCAGAACCAACTTATGATTTATTTGCGCTTGCGATGACAGCACTAGAAGTAATACACGGAAGCAGATTTAATAAAGGGGAAACGCCGAAAGTAACATTGAAGAAGTCTTTAACCCGTGCTGGTCTTTTGCGGCCGATACTTGAAAAAGCCTTGGCAGGAAAGTACCCATCCAGTATCGCAATGAAGCAAGATATGATGAAATTACTTATGAAGCAAAATATCCCTGCAGCAGTATCAAAACAAGTGCCGCCTGCAAGGCGTTCCAAACGAAAAACTGGAATTGGGGAGTGTTTGTTACTAAGCGGCTACGGCTTCGTTTGTTATGTACTTTACTTGCTGCAATAAACTTTAGGTATATCCGTATAAATGGTACGATAATAGCAGCAACTACATAAGGATGACAGTAATGGACCAAACGATGACAGCATTTATGGATAAACATGAGTTGTGGAAAGAGAACACAACAATCTTGGTAGGTGTTTCTGGAGGACCTGACTCAATGGCGCTGCTTCATTTCTTGAAGGAAAGAAAGGAACGAAGAGGATGGAAGATAGTAGCTTTAAGTGTCGATCACGGGCTGAGGGGGACTGAATCCAGATCTGATGCTGAATTCGTAAAGGAAGTATGCGAAAAATGGGGAGTTATGTCTGAGATTGTCACATTGGATGTTCCGGCTTGGAAGGCAGCGCACCAACAGAGCACACAAGTTGCAGCAAGGGAAGTACGCTATCGGTATTTTGAGGAGCAAATGAGACGCTACCAGGCAGACAGCTTGTTTCTGGCCCATCATGGTGATGACCAAGCAGAAACAATTATGATGCGTATGGCACGGGGGTCAAATACTGCTGCTGTCAGCGGGATGGCTGTCAGACGAAACTTTGCCAGCGGTGAATTGATTCGCCCAATGCTAGCTTGCAGCAAAGAGCAAATTCAACAATATTGTGAACGTTACGATGTTCCTTTTCGAATTGATCCATCCAATGCAAGTGTGGATTACACGCGAAACTATTTCCGGCACCGCGTTCTTCAGCCCATTAAGGAAGCTTATCCAAGCTTCCATCAGCATGCCCAACGCTTTAGTGAAGCGCTTAAAGCAGATGAAGCATATCTTGCGGAACAGGCTGCGAAGATGTTCAAAGAGGCCGTAGCGTACGACCCAGAGAAACAGGCGGCAGCCTTTGAAATTGCACGTTTTTGTACATACCCGATTGCTTTACAAAGAAGAGTGTTTCATCTAATATTAAATTATCTGTATCAAGCGCTTCCGGTGGACTTACACCATCGGCACGAAGCGCAGTTTTTTGAACTGATAGCTAGCTCTAAAGCAAATAGCTCTTTAGATTTTCCGGCAGGATTACAACTGACAAAGTCTTACAGCCGCTTGTCGATTTCTTTTCGAGATGAGGCGAAAGATTTATTCCACTATACATTACACGCTCCCGGATGCGTCACGTTACCTGATGGATCATTATTAACGGCTGCTTTTACCCCTCACCAAACAGAAGAAAATCCCTATATCTTTGTTATTCCGCTTGAAGACATTACGTTGCCTTTAAAAGTACGGACAAGGAAAAATGGCGATAAAATGAAGCTGCGCGGAATGAGAGGGACCAAAAAAGTAAAAGATATTTTCATTGATGGAAAAATTCCTGCGCTCCAAAGGCAGGTTTGGCCGATTGTGGAGGATGCGACTGGCACTATTTTGTGGCTTATCGGTTTGAGAAAAGGGGAAACAGGCAGAACAACAGGAAAGACAGGCAATTATTTATGTCTGTGTTACCAAGCGAAAAATGGGGAACAAACAGGAGGACCAGGCAATGCATGATGAGATTGAGAAAGTACTGATATCTAAGGAAGAGATTGACGCGAAATGTGCGGAAATCGGAAAGCAGCTTACAGAGGAGTACAAGGATTCATTCCCGTTGGCAATCGGCGTATTAAAAGGCGCCCTTCCATTTATGTCTGACGTGATCCGTTATATGGATACGCACTTGGAAATGGATTTTATGGACGTATCCAGCTATGGAGGCGGCATGACATCTTCTGGTGAAGTGAAAATCGTCAAGGATTTGGACACAAAAGTAGAAGGCAGAGACCTTCTGATTATTGAGGATATCATTGATAGCGGACTTACATTGAGCTATCTGGTGGATCTGTTCAAATACCGAAAAGCAAAATCGATTAAGATAGTAACATTGCTTGATAAACCTTCAGGCCGCACGGCAAAAATTCAAGCGGACTTGGTTGGATTCCATGTACCGAATGAATTTGTTGTAGGTTACGGATTGGACTATCAAGAGAAATATCGTAACTTGCCATATATCGGTGTACTGAAACCAGAAGTATATGGCGGTGTCCGTGCTGAATAAACAGTTACGGTATGGATTATCTGCCTTTTACATAAGGTAAAGGGTATTTAGTTGTGCAGCACGTTTTGCGTATGGTAGTATTTACTATAGTTTTCTCGTTTGGGAGGAGGTAGGCAATGAGCAAAGTGTTTCGTAATATCCTAATGGTTATAATTATATTTGTAGTCATTATCGGTGTGATCAACTTATTCCAGAACCAGTCTAATGAAACCGAACAGTACGATATTAATCAGTTCAGAACCACGCTTGAGAGTGGTGACATAAAAAGTATGACCGTCCAGCCTACTAATAACATCATTACTATTACAGGTGAGACGGAAGACAATACGCAGTTCCAAACTGAGGTTCCTCAGAATGAGCAGCTGATGGACGAAATCCTGGCTGCAGCAGGTGAACAGAATGTCAAGCTTAATGCAGATGAAGAGCCTCAGCCAAGCTTCTGGCAGACGCTGCTGTCTACACTATTCCCTGTATTGCTGATTATCTTGGTATTCCTATTCTTCATGAGCCAAGCACAAGGCGGCGGCAGCCGAGTAATGAACTTCGGTAAGAGCAAAGCCAAAATGTACAGCGAAGAGAAGAAGAAAGTGAAGTTCCGTGATGTAGCAGGTGCTGATGAAGAGAAACAGGAGCTTGTTGAAGTAGTTGACTTCCTTAAAGATCCGCGTAAATTCTCCGCAGTTGGTGCACGTATTCCGAAGGGTGTTCTTCTTGTAGGACCTCCGGGTACAGGTAAAACATTGCTAGCCCGTGCAGTAGCAGGGGAAGCTGGCGTTCCATTCTTCTCAATAAGTGGTTCGGACTTCGTAGAGATGTTTGTGGGTGTCGGTGCATCCCGTGTACGTGACTTGTTTGAAAATGCGAAGAAAAATTCTCCATGTATCATCTTCATAGATGAGATTGATGCAGTTGGACGTCAGCGTGGCGCTGGATTAGGCGGCGGACATGATGAGCGTGAGCAGACATTGAACCAGCTTCTTGTTGAAATGGATGGTTTCGGTGCTAATGAAGGAATCATCATCATCGCGGCAACAAACCGTGCTGACATCTTGGATCCAGCATTGCTTCGTCCAGGACGTTTCGACCGTCAGATCACAGTTGACAGACCAGATTTAGGCGGACGTGAAGCAGTATTGCAAGTACATGCTCGTAACAAACCACTTGATGAGTCAGTTAATTTGCGTACAATTGCGATGCGTACACCAGGTTTCTCTGGAGCGGATTTGGAGAACTTACTTAATGAGGCTGCTTTAGTAGCTGCTCGTAATGACCGCAAAGAAATTGTAATGGATGATGTCGATGAAGCAATCGACCGTGTCATTGCAGGCCCGGCGAAGAAGAGCCGTGTTATTTCTAAAAAAGAACGTAATATCGTTGCTTATCATGAGAGCGGACATACTGTTATCGGTATGGTGCTGGATGATGCAGACATGGTGCATAAAGTTACCATCGTCCCTCGCGGCCAAGCTGGCGGGTATGCCGTTATGCTGCCGAGAGAAGACCGTTACTTCATGACGAAGCCGGAATTGCTTGATAAGATTACTGGATTACTTGGCGGACGTGTCGCGGAGGAAGTTATTTTCGGTGAAGTAAGTACTGGAGCACATAATGACTTCCAGCGAGCAACGAACATTGCTCGTAAGATGGTCACTGAGTATGGTATGAGTGATAAGATTGGACCGCTTCAGTTTACAAGCAGCGGCGGAAATGTCTTCCTTGGCCGTGATATCCAGAACGAACAAACATACAGTGATGCGATTGCTTATGAAATTGATCAAGAAGTACAAAGCTTCATCAATCAGTGTTATGCAAGAGCGAAGGATATTCTCACAGAGAACAAAGCGAAGCTGGAACTTATTGCACAAACATTGCTTGATATCGAAACATTGGATGCACTGCAAATCCAAACGCTATTCGATAAAGGGCGTCTTCCAACAGAGGAAGAGCTTGCTGAAGAGCGCAGCAAGTCGAATAAAAAAACAAGCCTGATGAAAGATGAAGATGATGACGTAACTGTTACCATCCAACCGCAGGAAGACAAGGAAGTAACACCAGCAGATGACAATGCCATCGATGAAAATACTCCTGCTCCTCGGGAACAATCAGGAATACCGGAAGATGAACCGCGCCAAGATAATGGTCCGGACGATCGTCCAAGATTATAAAAGAAAAAGGTCTCCTTAAAGGAGGCCTTTTTCTCTGTTTGGGTATAGTAAACATATCAAAGGATTTACCCAAAGGATTATGTTAAGATATACAATACCTTAAGGACATAAAACCGTTAAAGGTTGATATATAAAAGGAGTGACTTTACTGTCATGGGTGATTATTTAATTAAAGCTACAGGATTCAACGGCAATATTCGTGCTTATGCTATTCAATCGACAGAATTGGTGGAAGAGGCACGGCGTCGTCATGATACGTATGCAACAGCTTCAGCAGCATTAGGTCGTACACTGACGATTAGTGCTATGATGGGAACAATGTTAAAAGGTCAGGACAAGCTGACGGTGAAGGTAGAAGGAGACGGGCCGGTCGGACCGATTATTGTAGACAGTAATGCTAAAGGAGAAGTAAGAGGGTATATTACTAATCCCCATGTTGATTTTGAGCTGAACTCTCTTGGAAAACTTGATGTATCACGGGCAGTCGGTACAGTTGGAACATTAAGTGTAGCAAAAGACCTTGGACTAAAAGACATGTTTACTGGTCAAGTGCCGCTTGTGTCTGGTGAGATCGGAGACGACTTCACCTATTACTTCGCTAATTCAGAACAGGTGCCTTCCGCAGTCGGTGCTGGTGTCTTAGTGAACCCAGATCACACTATCCTTGCTGCTGGCGGGTTTATCCTGCAAGTAATGCCCGGAGCAAGTGATGAAATTATTGCGCAGCTAGAAGAGAGAATCAGTACGATCGCGCCAATTTCTACATTGATTAGAGAAGGAAATACACCTGAACAGATTCTAGAGAAGCTGATTGGGGAGGAAAACCTTCACCTTTTAGAATCAATGCCTGTAAGCTTTACTTGCCAGTGCTCCCGGGAACGTATCCAAAATGCAATTACGAGCCTTGGGAATGATGAAATTCAAGCAATGATTGACGAGGATCATGGTGCGAAGGCGAGCTGTCACTTCTGTAACGAAACATACACTTTCTCTGAAGAAGAACTAACAGAACTGCTCTGATAAAAGCCCGTTTGGATTGACTTTTCAGCATATTTTGCTTACAGTTAAGTAAATCCAATCAAAATAGTGGGAATTAGGGGGAATAATCATGGCAATTGCATCATCTATTTCTGAATTGATCGGTAACACACCTATCGTCAAACTTAATCGCACGGCGGACGCAGACAGTGCTGAGATTTACGTAAAGCTGGAATTTCAGAATCCAGGCGGCTCTGTTAAAGATCGGATTGCCCTTGCAATGATTGAGGATGCAGAAGAAAATGGCAGACTCACTGCTGGCGATACAATCATTGAACCGACAAGTGGGAACACAGGTATCGGACTTGCTTTAGTGGCGGCAATAAAAGGCTATAAAGCAATTCTGGTTATGCCGGATACAATGAGTATGGAAAGACGCAATCTGCTTCGGGCTTATGGTGCGCAGCTTGTGCTAACACCTGGTGCTGAAGGGATGAAAGGTGCCATTCAGAAAGCAGAAGAATTGCAAAAAGAACATGGTTATTTCATGCCGCAACAGTTTAATAACGAAGCCAATCCTGCTATACACGCACGTACAACTGGTAAAGAGATTGCATCTGAATTTGGCGGTGATTTGGATGCTTTTGTCGCTGGTATCGGCACAGGCGGAACAATCACTGGTGTAGGTAAAGTATTAAAAGAGCTGAATAAGGACATTCGTATTGTCGCGGTTGAACCGACAAGTTCGCCAGTTTTGTCTGGCGGGCAGCCAGGGCCTCATAAGATACAAGGTATCGGGGCAGGATTTGTTCCTTCTATCTTGGATACAGACATCTATACGGATATCATTCAAGTAGAGAATGATGAAGCGTATGACACGGCTAGAGAAACAGCAGCCAAGGAAGGTTTGCTTGGCGGTGTCTCTACCGGAGCGGCAATCTTTGCGGCGAAGAAGGTAGCGAAAGAACTAGGACCTGGCAAAAAGGTGTTAGCGATTGTGCCAAGTAATGGCGAACGCTATTTATCAACACCGCTTTACCAGTTCGAAGACTAATAGAAAAAACATCCCTGCTAACGTTGGCAGGGGTGTTTTTTTGTGCGGAAAATCGTGTACACTAGTAAAATAGATTGAACGAGAGGTTGACGTGCCATGAAACGAAAGATAGGAAATAAAGAATATGACCTGAAGAAGCAGACGCTTGTAATGGGTATACTCAATGTGACACCTGATTCCTTTTCAGATGGAGGCAGCTATACAGATGTGGAAGCTGCGGTTCAACAGGCACGAAAGCTTGTCGATGAAGGGGCGCATGTATTGGACATTGGCGGTGAGTCAACACGTCCTGGCTTTGAACCTGTTGGGATAGACGAAGAAATTGCTCGTATCGTGCCAGCGATAGAAGCTATCAAAGAAGCGGTAGATGTGCCAATTTCTATCGATACATACAAAGCACAAACAGCAGAAGCCGCTATTAAAGCAGGGGCAACAATCATCAATGATATTTGGGGAGCAAAATATGACCCGTTGATGGCAAAGGTAGCAGCTCGCTACAAAGTGCCGATCATTTTGATGCATAATCGGGAGAAAGTACAGTATAAAGATTTGCTTTCGGATATGATGACTGATTTGGAGGAAAGTATTCAAATCGTCTTAAGCGCAGGTGTGAAAAAGGAAAACATATGGTTGGACCCTGGTATAGGCTTTGCGAAGAACCTGGAAGAAAATATGACTGCCATGCGCCAGTTAGACAAACTTTCTGCTATGGATTATCCAGTGCTGCTTGGTACTTCGAGAAAGAGGTTTATCGGTACAATACTTGATTTGCCAGCTGACGAACGAGATGAAGGAACCGCCGCTACTGTAGCGTATGGTATCACAAAAGGTGTACATATGGTTCGTGTACATGAAGTGAAGCGAACAGTGCGTATCGCGAAAATGATGGATGCTTTAGTTCGGGAGGAGTAAATAATGGATAAAATACATTTGAATCAACTGCAGTTTTACGGCTATCATGGTCTGTTCCCGGAAGAAAACAAGCTTGGACAGCGGTTTACAGTCGATGCTGTACTAGAGTTAGATCTTCGTAAAGCGGGTGAATCGGATGATATGACGCAATCGATACATTATGGACAGGCATACGAAGTTATTAGAACAGTTGTTGAAGGCCGGGCAAAAAACCTAATTGAAGCAGTGGCAGAAGAGATTGCCAAGCAGCTATTTGCTGCTTTTCCTCTGCTGGAAGCATGCACAATCAAAGTAATTAAACCAAATCCGCCAATTGCAGGACATTATGAATCAGTGGCAGTTGAAATTAGGCGGGAGCGCTTATGAAGCCGGCGTGGATTGCTTTAGGATCGAACATACAGCCAAAAGAAGTATACTTGCAGCAAGCAGTCCAAAAGCTGGCAGACAGTCGGAATATTGTGCTTAAACAAGTGTCGACAGTTTATGAGACAGAGCCAGTCGGCTATGAAGAACAAGATCAGTTTCTAAATCTTGTAGTAGAAGTGGATACGAGCTTGACTCCTCAGGAACTGCTTCGTGCGTGTCAGGAAATTGAACAAGAGCTAGGAAGGGAACGTGTCATCAGGTGGGGGCCTCGAACAGTAGACCTTGACATTTTACTGTATAGTAATGAGAATATGAACATTGAGGAACTTATTCTCCCTCACCCGCGCATGCATGAACGAGCCTTTGTTTTAGTGCCATTAGCTGAAATAGCTCCGCACCTCACCCTTAATGGGAGAGAAGTGAAAGAATGGTTGGAAACAATGACTGCTGAAGAGGTGCAAGGCGTAAGGGTTTGGGGTTCTTTGCATAGATAGTCACATAGGAGGTAGTGAAGTTGTTCAATATAGGTGATATCACCATTAAGAACCGTGTAATATTAGCGCCAATGGCTGGTATCAGTAACTCTGCATTCCGTTTAACCGTGAAAGAATTCGGCGCAGGAGTCGTATGCGCCGAAATGATTAGTGATAATGGCATCGTGACTCGTAATGCGAAAACGATGAACATGCTTTATATAGATGAGCAGGAAAAGCCGATGAGCTTGCAGATCTTTGGGTCAAATCCAGAAACATTGGTGGAGGCTGCTAAATTCGTTGATCAAAACACAACAGCAGATATCATCGATATTAATATGGGTTGCCCAGCACCGAAGATTACGAAGAATATGGCGGGATCTCGCTGGCTGCTGCAGCCAGAGAAAATTTATGAAATGGTTTCGGCAGTTGTGAAAGAAGTCAATAAACCGGTTACTGTAAAAATGCGAACAGGCTGGGATGACAGCACCATTTATGCTGTAGAAAATGCGCAAGCTCTGGAAGAGGCGGGAGCAGCGGCAGTTGCACTGCATGGCCGTACGCGGGAGCAGCATTACGAAGGATTGGCTAACTGGGATATCATCCGACAAGTGAAAGAGTCCGTATCCATTCCAGTTATCGGGAATGGAGATATTACGACTCCGCAGATTGCGAAACAGCGCTTGGATGAGACTGGCGTAGATGCAGTGATGATTGGCCGTGCTGCGCTAGGAGATCCCTGGATGATTTATCGTACGGTACATTACTTGGAAACGGGAGAGTTACTAGATGAGCCGAGACCAAGGGAGAAGATTGATGTTTGTCTCTTGCACATGGAGCGCTTGATTCGTCTAAAAGGGGAGAAGGTTGCGGTATTGGAAATGCGCAAGCACGCTGCCTGGTACCTAAAAGGGTTAGATGGTAATGGAAAAGTGCGCAAGTTGATCAATGAAACAAATACAAAAGAAGGTATGCTCGAATTGCTGTATGATTACGCTGACCAAGTAGAAGCTTCGATGGCAATGTCGTAATAGGGTGTGCTTTGTTGACACAGCAGTGCTGCTTTTCTATACTAATACGAGGTAGCAATGCGATAAGCCTCGCATTTTACGAGGACGAAGGATACTGCCAGCCCATGCTGGCAGTTTTTTTAGCATGTTAGAGACTGAATATAGAAATGGGAGTGAACAGGATGAGTGAAGAATTAAACGATCAGATGCAGGTGCGTCGTGAGAAGATGGAACAGCTCATGAACCAAGGCTATAATCCGTTCGGTGCCAGGTTCGAGCGTACACATCAATCCGAAGAACTAGTGGCAGCTTACGATTCTTTCAGTAAGGAAGAACTAGAAGAGAAAAAAGCAGAAGTAACTATTGCGGGCCGTCTGATGACGAAGCGAGGCAAAGGGAAAGCGGGCTTTGCTCACTTGCAAGACTTGAGCGGACAAATTCAGCTTTATGTACGTAAAGATCAGGTTGGAGAAGAAGCGTACGAGCTATTCAGCAGTGCAGACCTAGGTGATATCGTAGGAGTAACTGGTGTTATGTTCAAAACAAACGTAGGAGAGCTTTCTGTTAAGGCAACATCCTTCGATCTTTTGTCAAAAGCACTTCGCCCGCTTCCGGACAAGTTCCATGGTCTGACAGACATTGAACAGCGTTACCGTCAGCGCTATCTTGATTTGATCGTAAACCCGGAATCAAAGCAGACATTCATCACTCGCAGTAAAATCATTCAAAGCATCCGTCGTTATTTGGATGATATCGGATACTTAGAAGTCGAAACGCCACTTATGCACAGCATCCCAGGCGGAGCGGCAGCTCGTCCGTTCATTACACATCACAATGCACTGGATATACCACTATACATGCGTATAGCTATTGAGCTACATCTAAAACGCTTGATTGTCGGCGGATTAGAAAAAGTCTATGAAATTGGACGTGTATTCCGAAACGAAGGTGTCTCCACGCGCCATAACCCGGAATTTACGATGCTTGAGCTATATGAAGCTTACGGTGATATGGACACCATTATGGATTTGACAGAGAATCTGATTGCGCATGTAGCAAAAGATGTACTTGGCAAAACAGTTATTCCTTATGGGGAGTATGAAATCAACCTAGAGCCGGAGTGGAAACGACTACACATGGCAGATGCAGTAAAAGAACATACAGGTGCGGACTTCTGGAAGCACATGAGTGATGACGAAGCAAAAGCTCTGGCAAAAGAGCATGGTATTGAGATCAAAGATACAATGACATTCGGTCATATTCTAAATGAATTCTTCGAACAGCGCGTAGAGGAGAAGCTGATTCAGCCTACATTCATTTATGGACATCCGGTAGAGATTTCTCCGCTAGCGAAGAAAAATCCAGAGGATGAACGTTTCACAGATCGTTTTGAAGTGTTTATTGTAGGAAGAGAGCATGGAAATGCATTCTCTGAATTAAACGATCCAATCGATCAGCGTGAACGATTTGAAGCACAATTAAAAGAGAAAGAACAAGGTAATGACGAAGCACATGAAATGGATGAGGATTTCTTAGAATCCCTTGAATACGGTATGCCGCCAACAGGTGGATTGGGTATCGGGATTGACCGCTTGATCATGCTGCTTACAAATGCGCCATCTATCCGGGACGTACTGCTATTCCCGCAAATGCGCAACCGTTCTTAATAAGAAGAAGAAGGGCATTTTGCTCTTCTTCTTTCACTCTTTATAGGCATTTGCATAGAATACAGAAAAGATGAGAAAGCTATATCAAAAAAAGGCTTTACAGAAATATTATGTTTATGTAAAAAAAAGTATTGCAATGGTTCTGTATCCGTGGTAAATTATTAGAGTTGCTTCGAACGGAGCAGCAGACGCAAGAATTAAATTAAAAAAACATGTTGACAACGAAAGTCAAAACATGATAAGATATTCTAGTCGCCAAATGAGCGGCGGGATAAAAAATTGATCTTTGAAAACTGAACAAAACAACCAATTACGAACTAAACGACATGGTCTTTTATAAGATCAACGTCAGCGCAAGAAGCAAAGCATCACACTTTCATGGAGAGTTTGATCTTGGCTCAGGACGAACGCTGGCGGCGTGCCTAATACATGCAAGTCGAGCGCAGGAAGCTAGATGACCCCTTCGGGGTGATTCTAGTGGAATGAGCGGCGGACGGGTGAGTAACACGTGGGCAACCTGCCTGTAAGACTGGGATAACTCCGGGAAACCGGGGCTAATACCGGATAGTATTTTCTTTCTCCTGATT
>NZ_OBEK01000004.1:61592-344502 GCF_900215625.1 Terribacillus aidingensis | reverse complement strand
ATCTGTAAGTGACAGCCGAAACCGTCTTTCCATTTTCAATCAGGAGAAAGAAAATACTATCCGGTATTAGCCCCGGTTTCCCGGAGTTATCCCAGTCTTACAGGCAGGTTGCCCACGTGTTACTCACCCGTCCGCCGCTCATTCCACTAGAATCACCCCGAAGGGGTCATCTAGCTTCCTGCGCTCGACTTGCATGTATTAGGCACGCCGCCAGCGTTCGTCCTGAGCCAAGATCAAACTCTCCATGAAAGTGTGATGCTTTGCTTCTTGCGCTGACGTTGATCTTATAAAAGACCATGTCGTTTAGTTCGTAATTGGTTGTTTTGTTCAGTTTTCAAAGATCAATTTTGTTTTGCCGCTTAATAGGCGACTAGAACATCATATCATGTTTTGACTTTCACTGTCAACATGTTTCTTAATTTCTGTTTGTCAGCCGTTGTTGCTCATCGGCGACGCATATAAATATAACACGCTGTTTCGTCCATCGTCAACAGATTTTTTAAGAAAAACATCAAATCAATTGATACCACGAAAATAAAGCTTTTCCAGCTTACCACAGCAGCACGCTGAAAATCACGTGATACAAGCTGTTTTTACTCACTAGGACAGCTTTCAGAAAACAAAAGCCGCCCTCTTATCTAGTTATCATAATTCTTTGATTTGATACTCCCGATGGTAAATCGCTTTGCCTTTCGTCTCTGTCAGCACCGCTTCAATAATCTCTTTTTCCTCTAAATAGTTAAGGAGCGCACTCAAATCAGCAGCATATGCTTCCACTTCTGGCCTATTCTTCAGTTCGCCGAAAGTCCAAGCTTCTTCCTTCATACGCATAACGTTCAGTAGATGATGCGCCGCGGAGTGTGATCTGGCATTGATAGCCACATTGACAGCAAGCAGCATCAGCTGTACACGCTGATCAGTCTCTTCATTGCTTTGAATGAATTCTTCACAAAGCTTATATACTTCCGAATCTATTCTACGCACTTGATTCCAAACTGTTACTTCCGGATGATGTCCTTTTTCAATAATCGAAAGCCGTGCTAAATAATGCAGACATCTGACCATCCTTGTGTAAGCATCTAAATATTGTCCGCTGTCATGAAGATCCTTTGTTTCTGCATAAGCACGAATCAGTTTCGCAAACTCGATTGTCATTTTCAGCTTGCGCTTCTCATAAGGAAAGCTTGCCAGCTCATGTTTTAAGTTGTCGATATATTCATTTCGATCGAAGACGACTTTCCCCTCGAAGATCCATTCAACGGCACGTCTATATGTACTTGTATCAATCCAGTATTGAAGCAGTGACTCTTCGACAATATGCATCGCAGCAATCATTCCTTCATAACTGTAATGCTTCGTATACCATGGTTCCTTAGCATCTTTTACAATGATAAGCAGAATCATATCAAAGTTATCGGTTGTCGGGCTATTCGGTCGTGTCTTCTCTACTAATATGATTCCAAGTGTATTCGGCATACTTGCACGTTCTTGATAAATTGGTCGAAGAATGTTCTCCAAGGCAAATCCCTCCGCTGCTCTTTTCTATATATTTTAGTAATAATTCAACATACTTCTTCAAATTCCCTTTTAAAATAACAAAAAGAAAAACCTTCATCACGAAAAAAGTGACAAAGGCTTTTCTATCTATAGAAGAAATCCGCTGAGGTTAATGCTTGGTTGTTTGCTGACAATCCGGGCACGTACCATACAGTTCCAAGCGGTGATGGGTTACATCAAAGTTTGTCACCTGGGCAGCGAGTTTCTCTACTTCATAAAGGCTTGGGTAATGGAAGTCGACGATTTTGCCACATTGATCACAAATCAAGTGGTAATGTTCTTCCGTATCACAATCGAAACGGCTGGAGGAATCTCCATATGTTAATTCCCGCACCAAACCGTTCTCACGGAATACGCGAAGGTTATTATAAACCGTCGCCACGCTCATATTCGGAAACTTATCCTCCAGCGCTCGATAGATATCATCAGCGGTAGGATGGATCTTGGAATTCAGCAAGAACTCAAGCACCGCATGACGCTGTGGTGTAATTCTGACGCCAGATTCTTTTAGTCGCTCCACTGCTGCTTGTAATCTCTGTTCAGACACCGTCATGCACCTCGCTTTCACTTGTAGATAATACATTTTTTCTAAACGATGACTATTATTACATTATACTTCTTCTAAATTGTAAAGCCGTCTCCCTTATCTTGTCAATAAAAAAACACAGAGGGTATCAAATATCCGGTGCAAGCAGTACTTCATCTGTGTCATGCAGAAGATTAGCATACCTAGCCGCTGTAAAAAGATAATCCGACAAACGATTAACAAAACGAAGGACTTCTTCGGTGCGTACTTCTGTTTCGAAAGACACGATTAACCGTTCTGCTCGTCTTACGATTGTTCTTGCCTGGTGCAGTGCAGCAGCACTTGGACAGCCGCCCGGCAGAATAAATTGCTTCAATGCCGGCAGTTCGGCCGCCCACTGATCCACTTCTTTTTCCAGCATCTCGGTATGCTGCGGCGTTAGCTTCCAATGTACTTCTTTATCAGCTGGTGTTGCCAATTCACTACCAGCATGAAACAGCAATGTCTGCACGCGCTGCAAGGATTTTATAAATGATTCGTTTTCTGCAGTCAGCAGACTGACTGCAGTGCCAATGGCCGCATTCGCTTCATCCAAGGTGCCATATGCTTCTACCCGGGGATGATTTTTAGGAACACGTGCGCCATAGATAAGAGACGTATCTCCCTTATCACCTGTTTTTGTGTAGATTTTCATTAGTATCCTCTGTTCAAATCAATTTTATTTAGATATTGCTTTTCCTTTGCATCCTCGGTATAGAGGCCTAAGTTCTGCTCAAAGATATTCATTGCCCGTTCCATATAATGAGGAGATTGACCTGCCATATGCGGTGTCAGGATAACACGAGGATGATCCCAGAATGGATGGTCCTCCGGAAGCGGCTCTTCCTCAAACACATCTAGTACGGCTGCTTTTATTTTGCTTTGATTCAATGCTTCAAGCAAGACATCAGTCGCTACTGCGTCTCCGCGACCCATATTCAGGAATACTGCGTGCTTTGGCATCTGATCAAAGTGTTCTTTCTTATAGAAGTACTTCGTTTCCTTTGTACTAGGAAGAATGGAAATTAAGTAATCTGCATGCGGCAATACTGTTTCAATCTCTGTCTGCTTATACACTTCATCAAAGTGCTCTTTCGGAGAACCGCTGCGGCTCACTCCAATTGTATGCATACGAAAGGCCTTCCCTAGGCGTGCGACTTCCTGTCCAATAGCGCCAGCCCCGACTACCACGAGTTTTTTTGCGGTAATTTCGTCAATCTTCAGCTCTTTATCCCATACATGCTCTTCCTGCTTTTTCAGATAGTCACGCTCTTTACGGGCTACTGCTAGAATAGATGAAATTGCGTATTCAGCCATTTGAATACGATGAATGCCATTGGCGTTCGTCAGCATAATACCTTTTTCACTCATCAATTCAAGCGGCAGGTTATCAACTCCAGCAGAAATGACATGAACCCACTTGAGCTTATCGGCTGCGCGAATGGAGTCTTCATCCGCCCCTCTTCCGCCGGTTACTAGTATTTCTGCTTTCTTGATTAACTCAGCTACTTCTTCTTTCTCTGTACTGAAATGGAATGTTACACCTGGATAAGAACTCTCAAAATGCTGCTTCATCTGCTGATCTACTTTCAACGCTACAAGAACTTGCATATGTATCCCCTCCAAAAGTGTTTGTTGTCTTTCTTCTACTATACCTCTTTTCCTTTCTGTACGAAAAGCATCATCTCTTCATAAAAAAAGCTCAGACGATAAACGTCTGAGCAACTATCATGTAGGGGAGGTTTCGTACTGTACTTTATGCACAGCGAGCGCCCCTGGTATATGCACTTGTCACGAATCGAGAATTATCAATTTACTGAGTGTGAAAATTCCGTCTTTTATATTGAGTGTTTCATCATAAAATATCCCATACACTGGAGGACTAGCCCCGATAACATAAAAGCGATCCAACGTATGTACATTGGACCGCCATTTCTTATTGTAAATTATCTCGGATAAACGCAAGCGCTTCTTCTGTATGGCCATCAACTTTTACTTTACGGAATTCCTTCTGAAGGTTTCCTTCTTTATCAATGATAAAAGTGGAGCGCTCAATGCCGTAATATTCTTTGCCGAAGTTCTTTTTCAGCTTCCAGCATTCATAATCCTCTGCCACCGTGTGCTCCACGTCTGCAAGCAATAGGAATGGCAGATCAAATTTATTGATGAATTTCTCATGACTTTCAATCGGGTCTGGACTGACACCGATGATGATCGCATTCAGGTCAGTAAATTTCTCATGGTTGTCACGGAAACTGCATGCTTCTGTTGTACAGCCTGGTGTGTTGTCTTTTGGGTAGAAATAAAGCACGATGTTTTTGCCTTTGAAGTCCTGCAGCGATACGATATCGCCATTTGTTGCTGGCAGCGTAAAGCTTGGAGCTGCTTTGCCGATTTCTGTTGTCATGGATAGGCCTCCCTTAATACGGATATCTCTTAGCGTATCCGATTTGGACAAGGAGCACAACTATTCTCCTTCACCCTTCATCCGCTGCCGTACAACCGTATGCTGCCATACTTTCAGCACAAGACCTGAAGGAAGCAAATAGCCAATTAAAGCTTCAATTAATGCGAGTAAACGGCCAAACCCGACAGGCAGGATATCCCCGTAGCCGACAGTGAGCAGCGTGACACCGCTGAAATAAATGGAATGCAGCAAGGACCCTGCCAGCGAGGAGTCAATCAAGTCGCCGCCTTCGGCCAAAACAATGCCCTCAATGGACAGCATAAAATAGATTAAACCAAAAGCAAGCATCACACTGATATAGAGAAACAATAAGGATAAAAACAAATCTATTGAAAACATAGAAGAGGGTTTTACTTCATGTTTAAAAAAAGAATACATGCAGCCAATCAAGGCAATGAATATAAAGATTACCAGCACAAATACCATGTCCATCCCTCCGCACTATCAGTTTACGAGCAGCCTGTCCATACTATGTGCAGCAAGCTTCTTTTTTTCGAAGCTTTCTATCGATATGCTATACTGGAATAGAGAAAGATACGGAGGTTTTCCTACATGAATAAAACAAAATCAGAACAATTACATAAAGAAGCGCTCGAACATATTGTTGGCGGCGTTAACTCCCCTTCCCGCTCATTTAAAGCGGTTGGCGGCGGCTCACCAGTTTATATGGAAAAAGCGGAAGGTGCTTATTTCTGGGATGTAGACGGCAATAAATATATTGATTATCTGGCGGCATACGGTCCAATTATTACAGGACATGCTCACCCGCATATCACAGAAGCCATTACAAAAGCCGCCCAAAACGGTGTGCTATACGGAACGCCGACACGTCTGGAGAACCAATTCGCCCAAATGCTGAAGGAAGCAATCCCTTCCTTGCACAAAGTCCGTTTCACTAACTCTGGTACCGAGTCTGTTATGACGACAATCCGGGTAGCACGTGCTTACACGGGGCGCAACAAACTGATTAAGTTTGCCGGCTGTTATCACGGCCATTCCGATCCTGTACTTGTGGAAGCAGGCTCCGGTCCATCTACATTAGGCACACCCGACTCTGCAGGTGTTCCGGCATCCATAGCAGCCGATATGATTACAGTTCCTTTCAATGATACAGAAGCGTTGCACGATGCTTTGGAAAAATGGGGCGATGAGATTGCCGGTGTTCTTGTCGAACCAATTGTCGGCAACTTCGGGATCGTAACGCCGGAACCTGGATTCCTGGAAAAAGTAAATGAATATGCACATGCAAAAGGTGCTCTCGTTATTTACGATGAAGTTATTACAGCCTTCCGCTTTACTTACGGCAGTGCACAGCAGCTGCTCGGCGTTGAGCCGGATCTTACGGCAATGGGAAAAGTTATTGGCGGCGGTTTGCCAATCGGTGCCTATGGCGGTAAAAAAGAAATCATGGAACAAGTCGCACCGCTAGGTCCCGCTTATCAGGCAGGTACAATGGCCGGAAATCCAGCATCTATGGCGGCGGGAATTGCTTGCTTGGAAGTATTGCAGCAGCCAGGTGTATATGATCGCTTTGAAGAGCTTGGCGCGAAACTGGAAGCTGGCATTAAACAGCACGCTGCTGAGGCTGGCGTCACAATTACTGTTAACCGCTTGAAAGGTGCGCTTACTGTCTACTTTACAGACGAGAAGATCACGAACTATGCACAAGCTTCCAATTCAGACGGTGAGAAATTCGCTCAATTCTTCCAGCTCATGCTAGAACAAGGCATCAACCTCGCTCCATCTAAGTATGAAGCATGGTTCCTTACAACCGCACATACAGAAGAAGATATCGAACAAACATTAAAAGCTGTAAAAACAAGCTTTGAGCAAATGAAATAAGGGTACTCTAAAAGGCATTAGCACTTCCGCTGGTGCCTTTTTGGTATGAAATAATTCTGCAGTTAATACTTTATTATCTAGGAGCATTCGTGTAACATCATATAGAATAGTCTTTCATAGAAAGATCGGAGGATCCGAGCATGAAACTTGGTGCCAGAATGTTAAAAACTGGCGTGGCAATTACACTTGCCTTATATGCAGCAACTTTGCTTAACTTGACGCCGGTATTCGCTGCTATCGGAGCTGCTTTTTCGATGCGGCAGTCTGTTTATCAGTCTTATATCGGACTCATGGATCAAGTAAAAGGGAATATCGTCGGACTCGTTGTCGCTATTACGATGTTCTACACATTCGGTACGGAGCCGATTATTATTGGTGTATCGGCCATCTTAACAATTGGACTTTGTGTAAGTTTGAAGATAAAGGAAAGTGTCATTGCAATCGTTTCACTCGTGGCAGTCATGGAGAATAACAGCGGAATAGATTTTCTTCCTTTCGCTATGCTCCGTTTCTCGACATTGACACTAGGTATTCTTTCCGCTTTCTTCGTGAATTTAGTATTTCTGCCACCTAAATATGAAGTGGTATTACTACAGAAGATTGATCAATTCAGCACAGAGATTCTGCAATGGCTGCGCGTCGCGACACGCAGCTGGTCTGACCAGCCCGCTTTAAAGGATGAAATTGCAAGAATAGAAGCTGAGATCGGTAAAATAGACGATATCTATACCCGCTTCCAAGAAGAACGCACATACACGAAAAAGCAAAAACTCGTGAAAGCACGTAAATTAGTTGTCATCCGCCAGATGATTACGACCTTGAAACAATCACACGGAATCCTGGAAGAAGTCTATAATCTAGGCGATAAGATGAACGATCTGCCAACACGCTCCAGCGATACATTTGTAGAAGAGCTCGACAAAGCCATTATGTCTCACGAGAAACTAATTTTATGTGCAATGGGACGGATTAAGCTGCAGCAAGATGAGAGTACTTTAAGAGAAACTCTTGATCCCGACATCCCAGCGCTTGTCGATCTGTTAATCCATGTATTCGAAAACAAAGAGAACGAAGAGAAAATGCTTTTCCTTCCGCTCTCTTCCCGATTGATGGAATACCATCGAGAGCTTGACCACTTGAAACGACTGCTGAACAGTTACTTGCAGTACCATAATGAAGATTCTACGGTAGTCATGCCTAAGGAATAGCAATTCATACATCACTCTTATTGGGTGGTGTATTTTTTTATATACTGATACAAAGTGGTATAACAGAAGAGGAGGATTCCAAATTGAGAAACGAAAAGGATATGACGAGCTTGTTTAAATCTGTGGCTCAACGAGATGAAAGGATTCGCGCAGTGTATATGAATGGATCCAAAACGAATCCTTCTGCACCGAAAGACATTTTTCAAGATTATGATATCGTATATGTTGTATCAGAATTAACTTCCTTTCTTTCTGATTCACAGTGGCTCGAGATTTTTGGGGAAATACTGATGAAGCAAGAACCTGATAAACTAGCTTATCTCGAAAGTAAAGAACAGATTAACTCCTATGGCTATTTGATGCTTTTTCATGACGGCAATCGAATTGACCTTCGATTGCAGACAATAGCTGATATGCAGCATACCTATACAAAAGACAGCTTGACCGTCCCTATTTTGGACAAAGACTCCATTCTTCCAGCCATTCCTCCAGCTTCTGACCGAGACTATCATGTTGAAGAACCAACAGAATCTGCTTATTATGCGTGTACAAACAATTTTTGGTGGTGTTTGCAAAACGTCGCTAAAGGTATTTGGCGATCAGAGCTTCCCTATGCAAAGCAGATGTTCGAACAAGTAATTCGACCTTGTCTCGATGAAATGGCAGCTTGGCAAATAGGCTGTACCAACGATTTTCAAGTGTCCCCCGGTAAAATGGGCAAATACTTTAACATTTATCTGCCAAATGACTATTGGCAGTTATACGAATCCACATATTCTTCCGGCGAAACAGAAGCTTTCTGGAATAGCATATTTGCAGCGTGTACTTTGTTCCGCCTGCTCGCATTGGACGTTGCATCACATTTATCTTTTTCTTATGCGGAAGAAGAGGAAACCGCTATGCTTTATTACTTGCGGTCAGTTCAAGATCTGCCTAAGGATGCTTCTGCAATACTTTTATAAAAAAAGATAGATGAAAACAAGTCTCCCTGTTCATCTATCCTTTTTCTGTCGTTAATGTAGAATGATCATCAAGATGCTGAATTTGATACAAATTGAAATAGTTCCCTTTGAGCGCCATTAAGTCGACGTGCGAGCCTTGCTCGACAATTTCGCCGTTTTGCACGACGACGATACGGTCTGCATGCGTGATGGTGGCCAATCGATGGGCAACGATAAATGTTGTCCGGTCCGATGCAAGTTTTTCTAATGCTTCTTGAATCAAGTGCTCGCTTTCCAAGTCCAGCGCCGAAGTGGCTTCGTCCAAAATGAGAATCGGCGGGTTCTTCAAGAAAATGCGGGCGATAGCGATACGCTGCTTTTGGCCGCCGGATAGTTTCACACCGCGTTCGCCGACGAGTGTGTTGTATCCTTCTGAAAGATTTTCGATAAACTCATGGGCGTTCGCTGCTTTAGCCGCCGCTACCACTTCTTCATGGCTCGCTTCGGGTCTGCCAAGCTTGATATTCATTTCGACTGATTCACTGAACAGAATATTATCCTGCAGCACCATGCCGATTTTATCGCGCAAAGAACGAGACTGCACATCGCGGATATCAGTTCCATCGATTGTAATCCTGCCGCTCGTCACTTCATAAAAGCGCGGAATCAGGCTGACGATGGTTGACTTACCGCCTCCGCTCATCCCGACAAAGGCTACTGTTTCTCCTCGCTTTACATCTAGTGAGATATCTTTCAGCACAAGCTCTTCATTCTCGCCATATTGGAACGATACATTTTCTATTGCTACATCTCCAGCCACATGCTTCAATTCTGGAGCATTTGGTTTATCCTCGATATCGTATTTCTCATCAATAAATTCAAATACGCGATCCATCGAAGCGACTGCTTGCGTAAGGGTGGTTGAAGAGTTGGCCAGCCGACGGAGCGGACTGTACACACGATCCATAAAACCAGCAAAAGCAACCATTGTTCCTAAAGTTAAATTGCCTTGAATTACTTCATAAGCTGCATAGGCAATGACGATTAGCGGTGCTAAATCGGTGATTGTGTTAATAACCGCAAATGTCTTCGCGTTCCAAGATGTATGCTGAATGGCGCTATCCAGGAAGTTACGGTTTTGGGTGTCAAATTGGTGCTGTTCGTAATCCTCCAGCGCAAAACTTCTCGTTACCGGTATTCCCTGCACCCGCTCATGTAAATGACCCTGCACTTCAGCTAATGCCTGCGACCGTTTTCGTGTCAAACTCCGAAGTCGCTCATAAAAGTACTTGATGGCTACACCATATACCGGGAACAGCACAATTGCGACAAGCGTAAGCGATACGTCCATTGTAAACATAATAGCAACTGCAATAATGATGGTAGCCAAATCAAGCCAGACGTTCATCAGACCTGTCATAATGAAGTTCTTCGTCTGTTCGACATCATTAATGACCCGGGAAATAATTTCCCCTGTTTTTGTTTGCGAATAATAGCGCAAACTTAAGCGCTGAATATGGTCAAACAGCTTGTTCCGGATATCATAAAGCACCCGGTTTCCTGTCCATTGCGCTAAGTATTGACGGTAATATTCAATTGGCGGACGCAAGACGAGGAAGACTATCAATGATCCGCCAATAATCCAGAAGAGCCTTTGCACTTTTTCTTCCATCGCTAAATCTGCATTCACGATATGGTCGACAACGTATCCTAAAATTAACGGAATCAGCAAAGGTATTGCGAATTTTACTATTCCAATTAAAATTGTAAAAATGATTTTCCATTTGTACGGCTTCACAAAATATAAATACCGTTTTGTACTGCTCATACGTATCACCTCTCTGTTGTATACAACGACAAATCCCTGCCGAGGCTGGCAAGGATCTGTAGCTTACGTTATTTATCTGTAGGTTAGGAACAGCTCATACCAGGTATCAATAAAATCTGGGGAAAAAGGACCTTTTCCTTGCCGGATCCAGCTAATCAGGATGTCCACCTGATTCCACAAAATCCGTTCTATCTCGGGCGGATAGTTCATTTGGCGCTTATGAATATTAAACTCGTCCTCATCAAGCAGCGTAAAAGTCATATCGGGATATATCTTAATATCCAAATCGTAATCAATATACTTCAGCGCCTCCCCATCGTATGCATACGGGGAACTAATATTACAATAATAATAAATGCCATCTGTGCGCAGCATACCGATAATATTGAACCAGTACTTCGCATGGAAGTAGACAATGGCTGGTTCACGCGTTATCCATGTCCGTCCGTCACTTTCCGTTACCATCGTCCGATCATTGGCACCGATCAAGATCTCTGCCGTACTCTTCAATACTGTGCTGCTTTCCCATACCCGATGGAGCTGGCCATTATGTTTATAGCTCTGTATCTGAATTTTCGTACCTGTCTCTGGGCCAGCCATGCGAATCTTCCTTCCTTGGTTATTTTCCTATATGTATGATCATTTCTTCTTATTATAAAGATATTTCAGACACAATGGAAATGAAACACGCTGGCCGCCACTCTATTATGACTAAAATAGCCCCCCAGCGTGCGCTGAGGGGCTGCATTTACCTATACGAAAATAACAATTCAAACAAAATTCGCCTTACTTACGGGACTGCTGGTTCTGCTGCTGTACTTGCTGTACATCAGTTTCAGAAGCGAATTCAGTTCCGAACTGCTGGCTGCTGGAAGCGCCAGTTGCTTTCTGACGAGACTGCTGGTTCTGCTGTTGAACCTGCTGTACGTCTGTTTCAGAAGCAAATTCAGTTCCGAATTGCTGGCTGCTGGAAGCGCCAGCTGCTTTCTGACGAGACTGCTGGTTTTGTTGAGTAACGTGGTTTACTTCAGTACCAGATTGTGTCTTCTTGTTCAATGTTATCACCTCCGCCACATTACTTTCTCCCGAATGTGACGTTGTTATCCAAGAAATATAAAAAAGTAACTGGTTTATTCTGGAATGTGAATTTGCTGGATTATTTTCTGGTGCGGCACCGGAAAAGGATAATTTGCTATGTCTTCACGAGAGACAAACCGCCCCTTGTCTGGCACTTCTCCATCACTGACTGTTGTTGCACGAAGCACAATTACTTCCCAAATAATGTGCGAGAAAACATGCCGAACTGGCAATAATGTTTCCTCTACCTTAATCTCCAGTCCGTACTCCAGTTTGAACCAATAAGCCAGCTGCTCTATCGTTACTTCTGTCGCATCAGCCATTGGAAACTGCCACAAACTCGCCAGCAAGCCTTCCTCGGGTCTTTGCTCAATGAGCAGCTCCCCTTTTTCGTTTTCCACGATCACAGAAAGGTAAGGCTTGGTTCGCTGCTTCTTGCCTTTCGATTTGATTGGTAATTCTTCCTGAATCCCTTGCTTGAAAGCAGCACAATGTTCTTGAACCGGACATAGCATACAGGCTGGTTTTTTCGGCGTACAAATTAAGGCGCCCAGCTCCATGAGTCCTTGGTTGAAGGAAGAAGGGTCTTCCTGTGAAATCATTTTCTCTACTGCTGCTTCAAAGATTTTTCTCGTCTTTGGTTTGGCAATGTCTTCTGTGATGAATAATATTCTGGACAGAACGCGCATCACATTGCCATCAACTGCTGGCTGCGGAATGCCGTAAGCGATACTGAGAATCGCACCTGTTGTGTAAGGTCCCACTCCTTTCAGCTTTCCTAGCTCCTCCGCGTTAGCAGGTACTTGGCCATCATATACTGTCGCCACTTCCCGTACAGCGTTTTGAAGATTACGTGCTCGGGAATAGTAACCTAAGCCTTCCCACGCTTTCAGAACATCTTGCTCGTCTGCTTCTGCTAATGCCTGGATGGTTGGGAAACGTTCCATAAATCTGTTGTAAAAAGGGATAACCGTATCTACCTTGGTCTGCTGGAGCATAATTTCAGAAACCCAAACCCGGTACGGATCTTGATTTTCACGCCATGGCAGTGACCGTTTTTCTTGCAGAAACCAATTAATTAAGTCATCTTGAAATAAATCAATCGAAAATTGCTGAAACTTATTATATAAATCGTCTAATTCCAAATTCATTCACACTCCGTGTTACAATATAATTATTATGGGTGGTTTGGTTTGATCAGAAGGAGGACTCAACAGATGGACACTGGTACCCATATCGTCATGGGGGTAGCCCTAGGGGGGCTTGCCACACTCGATCCTGCTGTTCACCAAGATCCTGTCTTGTTCAATGCTGTACTTGCAGGCACAATCCTTGGTTCACAGGCACCAGACTTTGATACAGTACTGAAATTACGGAACAACGCTTCTTATTTGCGAAACCACCGGGGAATAACCCATTCCATTCCTGCCGTCATTTTGTGGGGATTGGCAATATCGCTTCTTTTGTATATGTCAATACCAGATATCAGCTTCCTGCATCTATGGCTATGGACTGGCGGCGCAGTAGTGCTGCACGTGTTCGTTGATGTATTCAATGCATACGGCACACAGGCATACCGGCCATTTACCCGGCGCTGGGTTGCGTATGGCTTTATTAACACATTCGATCCATTCATCTTTACGATGCATGCAATCGGGATTGTCCTATGGCTTATTGGTTTCGAACCTGGCATAACATTCCTCGTCATTTATAGTATCCTTGCGCTTTATTATGTGAAACGTTACATGGATAAACGCAGGATTATCAAACAAGTAAAGGAAGAAATACCCGATGCTCAAATCATTGCCACTTCTCCAACAATGAAACAAGGATTCTGGCGTGTTGCTATCACTGCCCCTGATCGATTCTGTGTTGGGAAGGTAGAAAATTGGCAGCTGCGTCTCATCGATGAATTCGAACGAAAACCATTGCCGGATAACGAGCTAATGGAAGTTGCCAGAGAAGACAAGAATATCTCCGCATTTCTCAGCTTCTCTCCTGTGTTTACTTGGGAAGTGAATCTGTATGATGATTTTACTGAATTGCGGCTGATTGACTTGCGCTATCACAATAGTGCACAGCATTATCCATTTAAGGCTGTTGTGCAGATTAATGACAATCATCAAGTTATGAGCTCGTATACAGGATGGATCTTCTCTGAGCAAAAGCTGCAGCGCAAGCTGTTTACAGATGATAATCCTTCCGCATTATAAAACCTGGAGAAATTTTTCTCCAGGTTTTTTTATTGCTTTCGTTGTATAAATAAATGGTGATATTTCGGGTTTCGTTCCAGGAACTCATCTAATCGTTGTCCATAATGCTGAATCCACTGCCGAACGATGGACTCTGTCATCTCTTGCCCTTCGTATTTACGTCCCGCTTTCGCACGTGTTGCCTCAAAATCTTCCCATAATATCTCCACCCAAGTGCGGGCCTCGTCCATTGTCAGCCGCTCATTTTGCTGCTTCAGCAGGTCGGCAAGTTCTTGAAATTTTGTTTCCATCATTTTTTCTTCCTTTCCAGCATAAACCCAACATAAAGATAAAAAAAGCGCACAAGCTAGTAGTATTGCGGGCCACCCAAATTGCTTGAGGAGGCAGATAACATGTCCAAGTTTGATCGTTTTTCCAAGTACGGCACCATTAATTCCATTATTCAATCCCCTCGCTCATCCGCGAAGCATGCGAATAATCAGGTGAACGGGGAAACACGTCGAACACAAACCGATATGATCGTCGCTACTCAATCAACGAAGAATAACCGCAAATAAAAGCCACCTCGGCTCTTGTGAGCCGAGGTGCTTACATAGTTGTTTTGCCTAACACACTTATCGGCAGGGCTTCCAGCTCTTGCCCTGTTTCAGTGCCTTGTCTGCGATACCCCCAAGCAAAGACACCATTCATATAATCGATTGTAAAGACATGTGAACGATCACCTTTGATTTCATACGTGGCACCAGCTTTAAAGTCATGCGGATTCAACGTATACGCTTTAGCCATCTGCCGCTTGCGCTCCAATATCTGATATTCACTGAAATTACCCATTTGCTCAGCCTTTTGCTGCTGTATCTTCAGCTGTTTCAGCTCATCTTTTAATTGCTCTATTGTCAAATCACTATAACGTAATTGCATCCTCTGCACCTGCTTTCCGTCAGTAAAGGTCTTGTTCCTTGGCTTCATCCAGATATTTTTGAATCAAATCCATCGAGAAGCCTTTCCGATACAATCCCATCTTTATTTTCTGCACCAGCTCATAGCCTTCTGCTTTTTGTACATATTTACGTACCAGCTTGTCTCCTTGGTAGCGGACAGCGTCCAGTTCAGCATCAACATCTGGTTCTGCTTCTGACAATGCCTGAGAAACAGCTTCTTTTGCTGCAGATGATGTGAATCCTTTCGTGAGAAGCTGCTGCTGCGCAAGCTGACGCTTTTCTTGTTGAGATTTCTTCGATTTGGACTGCAACTTTGTGTTTGCCAGCTTGACAGCTTTTTCGAGTTCTCTTTCAAAACTGTAAAAGGTCATTGCATCATCCGCAATCTTGCCGGTAATGCCCTTTTCCTGCAGTTCTTTGCGAATAACAAGGGGTCCTTTGCTCGTTGTATTTACTTTTGTCCGCACAAAGGCAGCAGCAAAAGCAGCATCATCCGTATACCCTTGTTCTTCAAGTCTTCTTAAAGCTTCCTCCACATGGTCGGGGTGCTGCTCTTTTTTAAGAAGATATGTCTTTATTTCTTTTTTTGAGCGCATACGGTAGCTTAAATATTGTAAGGCCAGGGTAAAGCACTTATGAGCAGCATCTTTTTCAACGAGAGATTGAAGTGCTTCTTCGGACATTTCTTTCCCTTTCGCAATTCCGCTGCGTATGAGAAGATCCTCATCTAAACCAAAGCCGAATTTCTCGCCCTTACCATCATCAAGGAAAATGTTATAACGGCCAATATTATTTTTCTGGGTCGTGATTTTTGCGATTTTCACCATTTTCGACACCTCTTATGTGTTTATTCTACCATGAAATAACGTCATGCAAAATTGTAAGCTTATGCGATAAGGAGGATTCAAAAATGAACATTGTAATTAGCGGCGGCACTGGATTCGTTGGCAAACAGCTATCTGAGACTTTAATGGAACAAGGTCATCATGTGTACATTCTGACAAGATCTCCAGAAGAAAAGCTGGATACAAAACAAGTCACCTACATTGGCTGGCTGAAGAAAGGCTATGATCCTCTTTCCCAGCTGCCGGAAATCGACGCTGCAGTGAATTTAGCAGGGACTAGTTTGTTCGGCAAATGGACAAAAGAGAAAAAGAAAAGCATTCGCAGCAGTCGTCTGGAAGCAACGGAAACACTTGTTGATATGATTGGGAAAATGCCAAAGAAACCAAAAGTCTTGGTCAGCGGTTCTGCTGTCGGATTTTATGGTACAAGTGAACAGGATTCTTACACAGAAGAAACGAATAAACGCGGAGAGGACTTTTTGGCAGATGTAACATATGAATGGGAACAAGCAGCTCTCCAAGCAAATGCTCTTGGTGTCCGGACTGTTCTGGCACGCTTTGGCATCGTCCTTGGTCATAAAGGAGCACTTCCGCTGATGCAGCTGCCTTTCCGTTACTTCGCAGGCGGTAAGATTGGCAGCGGCGAACAGTGGCTTTCTTGGATTCATGTACAAGATGCTGCGGGAATGATTGCTTATGCAATAGAACAAGAATCCATTAAAGGAGCTCTAAACGTGACTGCACCGCATCCGCGCCGAAATAAAGATTTCAGTAAGGCGCTTGCGAATACACTGCACCGCCCTTATTGGACAATTGCTCCAGCACCAATTATTCAAAAAGCATTAGGAGAAATGAGCACATTAATCCTTGAAGGCCAATGTGTGTATCCGAGAAAAGCCATGGAGAACGGGTATACTTTCCATTATCCTAATTTATCTGAAGCATTGGAACATGCGTTGTAAAGCTGGATTACGTATAGGAAAGGAATAAATGCAATTCCTGTGGAGCAGACTTGTGCACAAATATCCTTTTTATTCTTGTGGATAATGTGCATAAGTCTCTTTTTCGCTTTAATAAAAGCATAACGCATGTGGATAATATTGTTCATAACTTCATCTGTTATTTCTATCAACATTTTTATATGACGAACCCGTTTGCTTCAGTAGCTAAATTCATTTCGAACGATTACAATGAATATACGATTACTTGCCATAATTTTAGGCTATAATGGTAGAAAAACTAGAATTTTGGAATAGCAGGCCACAAGAGGAGAGGATTGCCATGCCAGATTTTCAAAGAACCAAACAAGGGAAATTTCGTAATTTTTTCTTGAATAATAAATTTGTTATTGCAATGCTGGTTCTGTTTATCATCGGTTTAAATATATTGGTCTATTCGCGTGTATCCTTTATATTTACACCGATTGTTGTCATTGTAAAAACAGTGATATTGCCTATCATACTTACCGGAATCGTCTATTATCTGACAGTTCCAATCGTCAACTATTTAGAAAAGAAACGTGTAAAACGAGTTTACTCGATTATTGCCCTCTATCTTGTGATCATTGGACTGCTTACGATTTTAATCGTTTCTGTTATTCCAGTGCTAAAAGAACAAACATTAAGTCTAATAAACAATAGTACAGAGTATTTTGATCAAGGTGTAGAGATGGTTCAATCAATAACCGGCAGCAATATTGTAAATCAATTACAGCAATCCGGGAATTTTGATCTGAACCAAGTTCTGAATGAACTGCAAACACGCGGAACAAGCTTATTAAATAATTTCTTCTCCAATTTAACGAGCTTTGTCGGTGCTGTAACAGAAGTAGTTATTTCCATCGTGACTGTACCTTTCATCCTCTTCTATTTATTGAAGGATGGAAAGAAACTGCCGGCATATATCCTGAAACTTCTTCCGGTTCGCTTCCGCAGCCAAACTTTCGAAGTGATGTCTGAAATGAACCATCAGATCAGTTCTTACATACGCGGTCAGATTATTGTCAGCTTTGTCATCGGTATTCTTTTATATATCGGCTATCTGATTATTGGTCTGGAATACGCACCAGTTCTTGCCGTTATCGCGGCGTTTACAAGTGTCGTGCCATACCTTGGCCCAGCTATTGCCATTACTCCTGCGATCATCATTGCAATCGTCACGTCGCCGTTTATGCTGCTAAAGCTTGTTATCGTCTGGACGATTGTACAGCTGGTGGAAGGAAAACTAATCACACCGCAGATTATGGGACGCAACATTCGCGTACATCCGATTACGATTATCTTTGTAATTCTGACAGCCGGAAACCTATTTGGCGTCGTCGGCGTTATTCTCGCGGTACCTGGATATGCGATTTTGAAAGTAATTGTCACGCACACATTTCACTGGTTTAAGAAAAGATCTCATCTGTATGAGGAAAAAACAAAATAAAACGAAGAAAAGGAGCTGCTTTTTTTGCAGCTCCTTTTTCTTATGGCTTTAATAATACTTTGATATTATTATCTTTTTTTTCATCAAAGATCTTATATGCCTCTTTTGCTTCGCTAATTTTCATTGTGTGGGTAATAATATCTGTCGGATCGAAGACACCCTCTTCTACCATTTGGTACAACTTAGGCATCAAGTGTATGACCGGAGCTTGTCCCATAGTCAGTGTCACATTTCGAGAAAAGAAATCGCCAATCGGAAAACCATTCGCTTCTGTTCCATACACACCCGTCAGCTGTACCGTACCAAATTTGCGCACCGATTCACTTGCGGTAATAATCGGCTGGATTGTCCCAAACTGATTCTCGTGTTCAGAACCGAATGGCACGCCGTCTGGTACAGTACCATCCATTCCAACACAATCAATTACTACATCTGCTCCTCCATTTGTTTCACTATGAAGCAAAGAGCCAATTTCTGCGTTATCAGCAAAATTGTATGTTTCCACGTTATTCATTTTCTTAGCATGATCCAGCCGATGGGGTACGCTATCTACAGCTATCACGCGTTCAGCACCTTTCAGCCAGGCAAATTTTTGTGCCATTTGGCCGATAGGTCCTGCTCCAAGAATAATAACTGTATCCCCTTTTTTGAGAGCGCTGTTTTCTACACTCCAGTACGCTGTTGGGATAACATCAGATAAAAACACTACGCTTTCATCTTTCAGCTCACTTGATTCTGGTACTTTAAAAGAGGTAAAGTCGGCATAAGGAACGCGCAAGTATTCAGCTTGCCCACCCGGATAATCGCCGAATTGGTCAGCAAAACCAAAAAGACCTCCTGCATCGGTATGCGGGTTGGAATTCGAATTATCACATTGACTCTCCATTTGGTGGCTGCAATAGTAACATTCACCGCAGCCTATGTTGAATGGAATAACAACTCGGTCACCTTTTTGCAAGTTTTTCACTTCAGAGCCTACTTCCTCTACAATTCCCATAGGCTCGTGACCAATAATATAATCTTTTTCTGGTTTAATGCCCCCATGATACAAATGAAGATCCGACCCACAAATACCTGTTGCTGTTATTTTCACTATCATATCCGTTGATTTCTGAATAGAAGGTACTTCGACTGACTTGACTTCAATATTTTCTTTGCCTTGAAATGTGACAGCTTGCATCATGAATGTCTATCTCCTTTATCATGTAGTTGCTCAACTATACCTGTTGCCTGCTGTCTCTAAACCTTGTAAAACTTTTCTTTAAAAAGTTGAAACCTTTTCCCAAAGACGTACGTCTATATATTGAGAACGAAAAATATGTATTTCTAACAACATTACCTCCCACATATTTTTGTCTTCTCACCACACTTATTTCTAACAACAACAGAAAAGCAGGCAGCCCCCGCTGCCTGCTTTTCCTCGTTTGTGAGCTTTGTCACTTTCTCTCTGTGCACACTTTCTATATAATAGATAAGTGATTCCTTTTTATCTCTGCATTTATCTATTTTTAAAGTTACCTGTTACGAATATCACACCTATGTTTTTTTGATAGAGATTTCTTTAGGGTCCTATCGATTTACGAGAGGAGAGCATCATGTTCAAAGTCATAGCAGTTGATTCGAATCAAGTGAAGCTTGAATTCGCCAGTAAGGACGGCAAGAACTTCACCTTTGAAACATATGAGGAAGCAGAATCCTTTATGCAGGAAGTAAAAGCAAAAGATACACTCCCAGAACGATATCGCGTGCTCATCAAGAAGATCGACTAACCCCTTTGTTGCATGATAGGAGACAATTCCATCATAATAGAAACAGAAGAAAACAAGGAGGCAACCAAATGAAATGGAACTTAACACAGCTCCTGGAGAAACAGCATGCTTATACACCAAAAGCAAAAGCTTTGCTGCA
This sequence comes from Terribacillus aidingensis, assembly GCF_900215625.1. Classification (GTDB taxonomy): domain Bacteria; phylum Bacillota; class Bacilli; order Bacillales; family Amphibacillaceae; genus Terribacillus; species Terribacillus aidingensis. The sequence continues at coordinate 324,686 of NZ_OBEK01000004.1, read as the reverse complement.
GGATAAGGAAAAATCAAAGGAGCTCCTTGCGAATGTTTCAACAAAAGCAAGCGACAATAAAGGCAAGTTAGCAGAGATTTGGTCGGATTTGCAGCTTATGGTTAATATACTTCGCGACTGGCGCAAAGGCACTTACAAACAGCTGCCGAAGAAGTCATTGCTCATGATTGCAGCGACGTTCCTCTATTTTCTTAGCCCGATTGATTTTGTACCTGATTTCCTACCAGGAGGATTGCTTGACGATGTCGCACTGATTGGTTTTACTTTCACACAAATACAATCAGATGTTGCAGCCTACAAAGAATGGAAAAATCAACAGCCAATTAAAACCACTTCAATAGATATTTCGTAAAGAAGAGTGCATCGGGCACTCTTTTTTAAATAGATTCATTCCTTTTACTTTCTAATTGAAATCTGTTATACTAGTAGATTAAGACCCCGATTTTATCATTTGGGTTATACTTGTTTTTTAGAAATATAATCTGATAGAATATTTGTCGCAGTTCAAATTAAAAGACATTGCCTGATAAGAAAACAAAGAGGTGAAAGATAATATGAAGAAGCTTCTTGCTTCAAAGAAAGGATTTTTTGCGCTGGCCGTTATTTTCTTATGGGCCAAGACGTATTTTTCCTACCAAACAGTATTTAATTTAGATATAACGAATGCCTTGCAGGAATTCTTGCTGGTACTCAACCCACTCAGCGCGAGTATTGTATTCCTAGGTCTTGCTTTCTTAGCGAAGGGCCGACGGATGGGGATTTGGCTCCTTGTCTTAGATTTCCTAATGAGTTTCTTGCTTTACGCCAACGTCTTGTACTACCGATTCTTCAATGACTTCGTTACGCTTCCAACTTTGAAGCAGACGGACAATTTAGGTTCCGGTATGGGCGGAAGTATCTTTGGCCTGATGGAAGGCTATGATTTTGTCTACTTCTTAGACATTGCCTTGCTTATTGTGTTGTATGTTTTTACCAGAAAGAATTGGAGCACCGAGCGTCTTGCATTCCGAAAGACTGCTATGGTAGTAATCTCCGGTGTCGCTCTATTCGCAGTCAATCTTGGACTAGCAGAGGCCGATCGTCCGCAGCTGCTGCAGCGAACGTTCGACCGTACGTACTTGGTGAAATACCTAGGACCGTACAACTACACAATTTATGATGCTGTACAGAACGCTAAGACTTCCACACAGCGTGTTATGGCTAGCCCGAATGATATTAACGAAGTAAAAGAATACACAGATGCAAATTACGCCGAACCAAACCCAGAATACTTTGGGAATGCAGAAGGCATGAACGTAATTAAGATCCATCTGGAAAGCTTCCAAAGCTTTTTGATTGATTACAAACTTCACGGTGAAGAAGTAACACCGTTCTTGAATTCGTTGGTGCATGATAAGGAAGTAACCTATTTCGATAACTTCTTCCACCAGACAGAACAAGGAAAAACAGCTGATGCAGAGCTGCTGATGGATAACTCACTTTACGGACTGCCGCAAGGCTCTGCCTTCTCGGTTAAAGGTACAAACACATACCAAGCAGCACCTGCTATCCTGAATCAGGAGCAAGGCTATACAAGTGCAGTATTCCACGGTGACGAGAAAACATTCTGGAACCGTGATGAAATTTACAAACAGTTTGGAGTCGATCACTTCTTTGATTCCACGTATTACAACATGGAAAACTCAGTGAACTATGGATTAAAAGATAAACCTTTCTTTGAAGAATCCATGCCACTGCTTAAATCGCTGGAAGAGCCGTATTATGCACATCTCATCACACTGACGAATCATTATCCGTTCCCGCTTGATCCGGAGGACGCAACGATCGAAAAAGCTGATACAGGTGATAGAACGGTTGATAATTACTTCCAGACTGCACGTTATTTGGATGAAGCATTAGAACAGTTCTTTAATGATCTGAAGGAATCTGGTATGTATGAGAATTCTGTCATCCTGCTTTACGGAGACCACTACGGTATTTCGACGAACCATAACAGAGCAATGGAACAAATTATGGGTAAAGAAATTACCGAATATCAAAATGCGCAAATGCAGCGTGTACCGCTTATGATCAAGGCACCAGGTCTTGAAGGCGGCGTAAATCATACGTATGCTGGTGAACTCGATGTGCTGCCAACATTAGAGCATTTGCTTGGCATTGACAGTTCAAAATATATTCAGTTCGGAACAGATATATTGTCCGAAGAGCATGATGGCACAGTCGGCCTACGTAACGGTAACTTTATCAGCAAGGACTATACTGTACTTGGTGATGATTATTACGATACTGCTACCGGCGAAGTGATTGAAGATGAAGCTAAGATCAAAGAGATTAAAGCACAGAAAGAAAAGCTTGCGAAAGAATTAAGCCTTAACGATAAAATTCTTTATGGCGACTTGCTTCGCTTCTACGATCCAGAAGGCTGGACACCAGTTGATCCAAGTAACTACGATTACAACAATCGTTCAGAATCAGAGGAAGAATAAAAAAATTGCACCTGCCATCATGGCAGGTGTTTTTTTATGACTTAATAATTTCTTTAGACAATACCTTCTAACATCGATACAATGAACAATGCTGTATATAATAGAAAACAGGGAATACATTAGCTGAAAGGAGGAAAGCCTTATCGCAAGCTTTATTTATGCTATATCCATCATTCTTATTGGACTTATCATCGGCAGAGTTATACGGCTTATTGCCGAAAAATACCGGCTTCCGGAGTGGTTTTCACTCAATTATTTTATGAACACACTTATTCGGATTGTGCTGCTTGTCCTCAATCCAATTATCTTAATCAGCGCCTTCTGGTCAGCTGACTTAACAAATATCCGGCTCATTTACTTGCCGGTATTCGGTATCGCGACAATCTTCCTAGGTGCGGGCTTCGCGTACGCATTTGCCAAGTGGAAGCGTCTGCCAAACGATCAGATTGGTTCTATGTTTGTATCCGGTGCTTTTTTGAATCTAGGAAGCTTTGGCATGCTGTTTTGTGTGCTGTTTATCGGTGAAGAAGCAGTAGCCTATGCAGCCATGTTCCGTCTCCTAGAAGAATTTACGTACTATACAATTATTTATCCAATTGCGAAGTCGTATGGCTCTAGTGTAGAAAATGCAGCAGGATCGCGTTTTATGCGTATTCTAAAAGATCCTTTCATTATGATTACCTTCTTCTCTATCGTCATTGGCGCCATACTAAATCTATCTCCAATTGACCGATTTGGCTGGCTTGGTGCGAGCAACTCCGCATTGGTTGCTTTAGCATCCATCTTGCTTCTTGTACCAATTGGCTTTAGCATGCGTATCGTATCGGTTAAAACATATTGGAAACGCAGCATCTGGCTTATCCCGCTCAAATTCTTGGTTGTACCGCTTATCATTACTGGTACTGCTTACCTTATTGGCCTTGGTAATCTATATGACGGCATTCTGTTACAAGTTTTGCTTATCATGTCCGCCATGCCGCCAGCAGTCGCATCGCTCGTACCTCCACGGCTGTACAACCTTGATATGGAATTGGCCAACTCAAATTGGATTGTAACGACTTCCTCGCTTATTTTTGTACTGCCAATTCTTTTTATAGTCGTTCATTGGATGGCATAGAAAAAGCAGGAGCCTCTCTTCTGAGGGGCTCCTGCTTTTTTTAATCTTCCTTAGCAGAAATATATTCGTTTTCTGCACCGCCAGATCCATTAACATTATTTTTGAACTGGCTCAATCGGCCATTCCGCTTCTCGCCATGATTTTTGTTTTCCTTGAATTGATGATCATTATTGGCTTTTTTCTTCGGCATTGTGTGAACCCCCTTTTCCGCTTAGTATGCGGAAAAGAAATTATGTTAATCCACCTTTCCAGCTAATAATTGCTGCTGGGAGGCAAACTGACGGTACAGTTCATGGCGTTCAAATAGCTCCCCATGTGTTCCAATACCAGTAATACGTCCTCTTTCAATGAAGACAATTTGATCCGCATCCACGATTGTAGATAATCGGTGCGCTATCACGAATGTAGTTCTGTTTTGCATTAAGTTTTGCAGAGCTCGTTGGACATAGATCTCTGAGCTGCTATCCAAACTTGATGTCGCTTCATCCAGCATTAGTATTTGTGGGTCACGCAAAAGTGCCCTGGCTATTGCGATTCGCTGGCGCTGTCCTCCCGAAAGTTTAACACCCCGCTCGCCAACTTTTGTTTCAAAGCCTTCCGGCAATTCCTCAATAAATTGCTTTGCGTAAGCCATTTCTGAAACACGTTCCAGTTCTTCCTGCGGTATTTCCCGTTCCAGCCCATAACAGATATTCTCTCGAATCGTACCAGACAATAAAGCAGTTTCCTGTGCGACATAGCCAATTTGACGGCGCCAGTCTTGCAGCTTGAAATTGCTGATGGGTTCCGTTCCCAACCGAATCACTCCGCTTGTTGGCTCATAGTAACGTTCCAATAAACCAAACAAAGTCGATTTTCCGCCCCCACTTGGTCCAGCAATAGCGGTTACTTTACCTGCTGGTGCTGAGAAGCTGAGGTTGTGCAGTACTTGCTCTGCTTGATAGGCAAAGCTCACCTCATCCATGTGCAGATCACCGTCAACGTGCGTGATCGGTTTGCCTTTCTCCGCATCCTCCGTCTCTTCTCCCAGGACATCGTAAATACGCTCTGTTGCTCCCATCGCCTTTTGCAAATGTGTGAAGAACATCGACAGTTGTGTCATTGGCATAATGATTTGGAACAAGTACAAGATGAACGCGACCATATCTCCCGCCGATAAAGCGCCTGAAGCAACACGAACGCCGCCATAACCGATAATCGTCACAAGAAGCAGCATCATAATAAACAGCATAAGAGGAGACAGCAGCGCCTGGATTTTGGCTTCCTTCAGCCCGTAGGTGAATAAAGTACGGATGCCTTTATTGCCGCGTTCCTGCTCAACATGCTCTGCATTTGAAGCTTTAACAAGTTTCATTTCCGGCAGCACTTGGTTGAGCACTGCAGTGAATTTGGCTGTTTCTTCCTGCATCATCTTCGATACACGGTACATTTGGCGTCCAAGCACCATAATAATAATGATTGCTACAGGAACAGCCAGCAGCATGACGATCGTCATTTTCCAATCCAAAATAAGCAAGATGATAATCGATCCAACAATCGAAATAATACCAGTAACGAAACTAGTTAAATGTTCGGTAATTAACTCTTTTACGATGCTTGTATCATTTGTAACACGGCTGAGTGTTTCGCCTGTATCGTTATTATGATGAAAGCGGACCGGCAAACGAAGCAATTTATCCCATAATTTCTCTCGCAGTTTGGCGACTACATGATGCCCCACTTTAGCAAGCAGATAAATGGATAACCCGCTTGCGAGAGCCTGCAGCACAAACGCAGCGACCAAGATGGCAATCTGATTTCCCGTAAACGACTGTCCGGAAAAGCCATCAACGAGTCTCTTCGTAAACAACGGAACAGCAAACCCAACACCTGTCGTCAGCAAGCTCATTACAAGCGCCGTAATCATAATTCCGCGCGGTGGATTCGTTCCCTTTACTAAAGCAAGAAACAACCGCCAATCAAATTTTTTCTTTTCTACTCGGTTTTGTTCCATTTTGTCCCCCTAAGTTCTGCTAGATATCTATCTTCTGCAAACAGCATGGCGTACCCTTCATGTGCATTTGTCACGAAATATTCCTTCCCTTTTTTCAAAAAGGTCAAATCCTCTGGGAGCGCTGGCTGCTGCCAGTGAAAGATGCTTTCGGCCGCCCGCAGCAGCACGTCTTGGGATTCTTTACATAGATGGTATTCGTAATTCGGCACCGACATATGTGAATCGAATAGATTTGCTCTTGTACCATTTGTATGTACAATCTCTTTTAAATATGGTTCCAGTTCCTCTAGTATGCGACACAGCGTTACACTCGGTTTCCCCATCATACACTTTGGCAGCACAGCAAAGGTAAAAGTATCGCAAACGTCACACATTCTGTTTAGCAAAGGCTTATACGCTTCAGCAGTTAAGTCTGTTTCCATTATTTCATACATAGTATTCCCCCATTAAAAAGGAGTCCTCACACCGAGAACTCCTTATACTAAGGATAGAAATTTTTCTTCTGAGATGATGCGCAGCGGTCGTCCGCTCTCAATCATGCGCTCCGCCTGCACAAGCTTACTCGTTTTCTTTCCGCTGGCGAATTTCTCATAGTCTCTTGCACCGATAATCACATAACGTGTTGATGCATCCATCTTGTCTGTATGCACGCCGCCGACGTTAACCAATCTTTGAATAGCATCTTTTCGCTTCATGCTTTTCATCGTACCTGTGAACATTACTTGCTTCCGATAAAATGGATGCGAGGGGTCAAATTGATCTGTCTGCGGTTTAATATCGCCATAACGCGATTTGCTGCCCGAAGAACTTGTATCATGAATACTTTTCCGCTTTACTTTTAAAGCTTGCGTCAGATCTTCAATCGTCTGGACACCGCAATCTGCCATCGCATGAAGGAAGATATTTGCTGCCACTCGGGCATCTTCCATTGCATTATGGTGCTGGAACGTAATCTCCTTACTAGCAGCTAGCGTATTCAGCCGATGATTCTCCATATCCGGCCATACTTTTTTTCCGATAATCCGTGTGCATAAATAGTCAAAGTCCGGCATCTCCAATCCGAAGCGCGCAACTGCTTTCCGGATAACACCCATATCAAAACTCGCATTATGTGCAATCACCACATTGCCAGCCAAGTAGCTGCTCAGTTTGGGCCAGATCTCTTTGAACGTTGGCGCATCCTCTACATCACGCGGTAAAATGCCGTGCACTTGTATATTCTGACTTTCAAACTCCATCAGCGGATTGATCAAGGTATACCATTCATCAACCACACCAGTCTCATCCGCAACTGCCACCCCGACTGAACAAGCACTCGACCAATACCGATTCGCCGTCTCAAAATCTATACTTACAAACCGCACTAGCTCGTCCTCCACATACTCTATTAGTAAGACAATTATAGCATAGCAGCCGATAGATTCTTACATTGCGTGCTTGAGAAAAAATATTGCCAAGCGAGGAAGGAAGCGCTATAATATCTTTGTGACGAATCAATTACATACGGGGCATTAGCTCAGCTGGGAGAGCGCTTCGCTGGCAGCGAAGAGGTCAGCGGTTCGAGCCCGCTATGCTCCATCTATGAAAACCCTTTTCTTAAAGGGTTTTTTCTATAATAAAAAAAGTCCCCCAGCATATGCAAGAGAACCTTAACTTCTACTATACAAAAACATCCCACACGAACGGCACCATCAATACAAGCATAATTGATCCGAACTTCCATCGGTAGCTCCATTCTTTATGTGTCTGCTTCTCTTTTTTATACCAATACACACACATATAGGCGAACGAGATAACGATAAACAGTACAGACCAGACTGTCACAAACAAAGTACTCATGCTTATACCTCCCTGCATTCTGTCTAATCTTAGGTTACCACATTCGCCCTTCTGTTAATATATCCCTTTTATTTATAAATCTCATGCTCTTTAATATACTGATAACAACTCTCGGGCAGCAAATACCTTGGCTCCCCTTCCATTGCGAACTCATCGCGAATATAAGAAGAGCTGATCTCCATTGCCAAGCCTTTATCAATAAGATGGAAAGTGTGCCCGTCGTCATGGTTGCGCAGGAGCGGAGAATGGCTGATAACTTTTAGCATGTCGATGTCGTTGCGGGCCATGACAATAAAACGGTTGTCACGGACGAGCTCTTCGCTGTTGTGCCATTTACCTGCACCGATATCTTCCAGCAGGTCAGCTCCCATAATGAAGTAAATTTCATCGTCAGGATAAAGCTCACTAAAATGGGCTAGTGTTTTTTCGGTATACACATCCCAAGCTTCCTGCTTCATTTCATAGTCGTTCGCTTCATACAGCGCATTGTTCTGGATTGCCATATTAACCATGTTCCAGCGATGTTCGTCCGTCGTATGCAGCTGTTTGTCTTTCCGTTTGCTGGAGCATGGCAGGAAAATGACTTTATCCAGTTTGCAGCGATGCGCAACAGTACTGGCTGTCCATAAGTGTACGTTTGTAACCGGATCAAAGGAGGAGCCATAGATACCTATTTTCACGTTATTTCACCTCCAGTTTCGCTTTTATTCGATCTATCAGTTCCATTTTGTTGTTCCAGCAAGCCGTGCTCAAATCAACAGGATAAGCTTCTGGATTATGTGTCCGCTTATATTCCTCCCATAGGAAAGTTAAGCTGTGTGTGACGTGTTCACGGATTTCCTGAAGAGAAGGCAGTTTGTATACGAGCTCTCCGCTTTGGAATATTGGTTGCTGTAATTCTATTGCATCAAAGTCGGTGACAAATTTGCTGATATAAGAGTATGTTGGATGGAACATTTTGAGCCGCTCTTCTTCTTGCGGCCTTTCATCTTTCAGCGCAATATAGTCACCTTCTGACTTTTGATTCACGCGGTTAATAATTCGGTAAACACGTTTCAGTCCTGGTGTTGATACTTTCTCTGGGTTCGCACTAATTTTGATTGTATCGACCATTTCACCATTGTCGTCCTCCACAGAAACAATCTTATACACTGCTCCCAATGCTGGCTGATCGTATGCTGTAATCAGTTTTGTTCCAATGCCCCAGTTATCAATTTTCGCACCCTGCGCTTTTAAAGCACCAATTGTTTCTTCATCCAAATCATTAGATGCGGTAATTTTCGTTTCCGTAAAGCCTGCTTCATCCAGCATCTCCCGCGCCCGTTTGGACAAATAAGCCAAGTCGCCGCTATCTAAGCGAATGGCGTTAAAACGGATTTTACCGCCCATTTCTTTTGCTACTTTAATAGCATTTGGAACGCCCGACTTTAATGTGTCGTACGTATCCACCAGAAATGTACAGTCTACATGACTTTCAGCATACTTCGTAAATGCCTCATATTCGTCTCGGTATGCTTGCACAAGCGAATGCGCATGTGTGCCGGCAACCGGAATGCCAAACTTCTTCCCAGCACGAACGTTAGAGGTTGCATGGAACCCGCCGATATAAGCAGCTCTTGAACCCCATATTGCTGCATCCATTTCCTGCGCGCGTCTAGATCCGAATTCCATTGCAGTATCTTTTTCGTCCAGCACATGCATAATCCGGGCTGCTTTCGTTGCAATCAGCGTTTGATAGTTCACGATATTGAGTAAAGCTGTTTCAATCAATTGCGCCTGAGCAAGTGGTGCTTCCACCCGGATAATTGGCTCCGTTCCAAACACGAGCTCGCCTTCCTGCATACTGTATACATCACCCGTGAAACGAAGATCCCGCAAATAAGCAATGAAGTCTTTGTCGTACCCGATTTCTTGTTCTAAGTAATCTAAATCTGATCTGGAAAAACGGAATTCCTGGAGATAATTAATTACCCGCTCTAGACCGGCAAAAACAGCGTAGCCATTGCCAAAGGGCTGTTTACGGAAAAACAGCTCAAACACTGCTTTGCGATTATGCTTGCCATCTTTCCAATACGTTTGTGCCATGTTGATCTGATAGAGGTCTGTATGCAGTGCAGTACTGTCATCTTGAAAGTTTGTCATTTGCTTACTCCTCCTTCTATAATCTCTGCTCCTAATACGTTCTTGAAATGATGCAGTGCATACGCATGCCCTTGTTGGTGAAAGCTTGCGACTGCATCGGCGTGTACAACCATCTGAAAGCCGTAATTATAGGCATCGACCAATGTGTGCAAAACACAAATATCTGTTGCAACACCGACTACATGTATTTCTTTTATGCCCCGTTCATTTAAGCGCTGCAGCAGATCGGTGCCTGCAAACGCGCTGTATCTTGTTTTATCCATATAATAAACGTTTGCTTTCTGTTTCGCTGCGTCATATACAGCTGCCAGCTTTCCATACAAATTACGTCCATCTGTTCCTGCAATATTATGTGGTGGATACAGCTTTGTTTCTGGGTGGCAGGCATCCGCTGCTTCGTGTTTATCGATGGCAAACACAACATAATCGCCCGCTTCAATGCATGCAGAGGTAATGGCTGTTAAGCGCTCCTCAATTTTTTGTCCGGGCTCCCCACAAGTCAGTGCTCCGTTTTCAGCAACAAAGTCATTTGTATAGTCAATGTTAATCAATGCTTTCATCTTGCATCCCCCTTTATATTAGTGACGAGCTGTATAAATTGATTGCTTTACTTCCGCATCAATAAAACGATAAAGCTGTGTTGGCAGCTTTGATGTACGCTGTGTTTTCTGCCCTTTAACCGCTTCGATAAAAGGAAGACTCTTAATTTTACGAGCAAATGCTTGATCATTTTGTATCGCTTTATCATCTGTTACCGTCAGCAGGACCGCTTGCAGCTCAGAGTAAGTAAACATCTCCGGCAGAAACTGCTTTGCTACTGTAGTTTGCAGTAAATCCCGCGTTATATGAGTGAGAGCGTCTTGGATGATATTTTTATGATCAAAAGCTAATACCTGCTCGCTTAGCTCCGCTACAGAGAACAGTTCCACATCAACTGCATCATCACTCGCTTTTCTTTCCGATAATCGATATTCCGGAACGATTGCATAATGGGCATTGGAGATAATCCAGCCTCGCGGATCGCGTCCTGGCTGATCATATACGCCGAATTGCTTGAGATGAATGCCTGCTATACCGGCTTCCTCCTCCAGCTCTCTGCTGGCTGCGGCGCATGCCGTTTCCTCTGGTGTTACAAAACCTCCCGGCAATGCCCATTTTCCAGATTCGATGTTCGGATTTCCCTCTGTGTCATGTTCTGCTCGCTGAATAAGCATCAGCTTTAGGACCATTTTTGGCGGTGCGTATGCTTTTGTCTGTTCTGAGGTTATGGTGAAAACAGCGATATCTGACGTATATCCATCAGGTGTGCGGTAACGGCTGGCATCATACTGTGCTTCTGTATTATTCGACTTCAAACTGTCAATCCCCTTTTAATTAACAATGTGTTAAATGTTAATTGTATTATATGCAAGAAGACTACCTACTGTCAAGGATAAACAAAAAAGCCTCCTCCTATAAGGAGAAGACTTTAAGCTTGCGTTAAAATTAGATATGTCGCACTGACTGTAATAACGAAGACGATTAGATATAAACCAGCTATGAGCTTCTTTTTGTTCATAATTGCTTCAATTGAAAACAGTAAAAACATAATAGATAAAAGCGGCAGAATGAACTGCGGATTTACTTCATAGTCTTTATCAATTAAGCGATATACGCCTATACCGATAATGATAAGCGCGAGCAGTCCATTTATTTTACGTAACATTTGCATTCTCCCTTTCCAGGACGCATGATAGATCATAGACAGTATAACAGGACATTGCTCCTTAATGAATAGAAAGGGGTATGAAACATGCCGACTCATGACGAATGGCAAGTAACGTACAAAGAAACCGCACTCCGTGAAATCCAGAAATATTTTCGTCTTTACGAAATCGGAAGTATCACAGAAGCCGTACTAGAAACAGGTTCTGCGCGTGTCGCACAGCAAGCTGACCGGATTGATGACACTGTTTTCGCTTCCCTGCTGGAACAGATCAGCCGCAGCATTGCAGTTAATCATATCCAAGATGTTCGAAATAAATACTACGAACTGGAACAGCTGCCTATTTAGCCAGTTTGCGAAAATACGCTGCCGTCTGATCCAAGTACTTTTGCTGCTTCCCGTTCTTTTTTTCCATGCCGCCAAACTCGAATAGCTTTACTTTGCGAATGCCAACAAACTGAAACAGCGCTTTTTTCATAAGTACTTTATGCGCATTATGTAAGAAAAAGCGACTGTAAAAACGCGGTCCTTTCATCGTTGATACACACACTGCCCGCTTTCCTGCAAGCAGTCCCTCTGGCAGTAAACTGTCATGACGATAAGCAAAGTTCGCAGCGAAAACTTGGTCGATAAAGCCTAGAAGCATCGCTGGCGGCCTTCCCCAAAATATTGGATAGACGAAGACTAGCAGATCTGCTTGCTTGATTTTCTTTCGATAAACTTCAAGTTCTGGATCTTTATGCATATCGCGGCGGCGCTTGTTTTCATGAAAAACCAAAACAGGGTCAAACTTTTCCGCATACAGGTCCAGCATATCTATTTCATGAATGGCAGCATTTTGCTGCATACCCTTCTGCGCTGCCTCGAAGAAGGCATAGTTTAACGAACGATGATTCGGATGGGCATATATAAGTAGCGCTCTCATTTCCTTTTGCCTCCAATAATGATGATAACAATGCATACGCGATTGACTAGAAAAAGTTACAAAAAAAAAGAATGCATGCGTTTGTCACGCTGCATTCTTTTTTATGCTGTCAGAAGAATAACTGCTATTCCTACAATCTGATAGCCCGCTCCAATAATGCTGGCAGCTAAGCCGCCAATAGCCATCTTTTTTTCTTTTCCTTCTGTATTCCTGTCTTTCCTTATAATATGTAAGGCAAGAATAAATCCTACAATTCCAAAGAAAATGCCATACACAGAAAGAAACAGACTAATGATACCAAATACAAGTGATAGCAAGGATCTATTTTTCACGATAACATCTCCTTGTTCTGTAATCTTACTTCCATTGTAGTCTTTTCCCCTAAATCAATCCAATTACTTAACTAATCTAAGTGTTTGGAAGTTAGATAAAAGCAAAAAACCGAACGCGTGCGAAGTCTAAAGGAAGATTTCGCACGCGTTCGGTTTTTTAACTAAAACAAAATCATTTTTATTCAGGTGATTCGTCTTTTTTCGGCCATGCATCAATGTTCTTAAGGCCTTTAATGCTGTCAGCATAAAATACTGGGTCTTTCCCTGCTTTGCGCTGACGCTTATAGTCACGCAAAGCTTTAACCGCTGTATTACTCAAGAGAGCAATAACAATCAAGTTCAAGACAGCCATCAAGCCCATGAACAAATCGGCAAGCGTCCAAACAAAATCAAGGCTGGCAAGTGAACCGAATGCGACCATTCCAATCACCGCTAAACGATAAACGAAAAGCCAAACCTTGCTGTGTTTTATAAACTCGATATTCGATTCGCCGTAATAGTAGTTGCTGATTACAGAACTGAATGCGAATAATAATACGATAATAGCTAAGAAGATACCCGCCCATTGACCAACACCCGACTGAAGCGCTTCCTGTGTAAGGACGATACCGTCACTTTCAGTGGACTTATGCATCCCAGAGAGCAGAATAATAAATGCTGTAGAGCTGCAGATCATCAGTGTATCAACAAACACACCCATCGCTTGTATCAATCCCTGCTTCGCTGGGTGAGAAACAGTTGCAGATGCAGCCGCATTTGGCGCACTACCCATACCCGCTTCGTTGGAATAAAGTCCGCGTTTAATCCCTTGCATCATAGCAGCACCTAGCGCACCGGCACCAATCTGCTTTATTCCATCCCAAGCATCAGAAAAAATAAGTGCGATAACATTCGGTAATTCAGTGATATTCATAATCATGATAACAATCGCAATTAAGATATAAGCTCCGGCCATTACTGGAACGATTACTTCAGATAATCTTGCAACTAATTTAACACCGCCAAAAATAATAGCAGCGGTAATGACACATAAAATAACTGTCATGATGTTCTTATCCAAACCAAAAGAACTCTCAAAAGCATTCGTAATGGTATTCGCTTGAACCGAGTTGAATGCCAACCCAAATGTAATAGTAATCAGAACAGCAAAAATAATACCTAACCAGCGTGCACGCAAGGCTTTTTGCATATAATATGCCGGTCCGCCTCGGAAAGTGGAGCCGTCTTTTGTTTTATAAATCTGCGCAAGTGTACTTTCTACAAATGCGGAGGCAGAACCAATCAAAGCAATGAGCCACATCCAGAAAACGGCTCCCGGTCCACCAGCAGTAATTGCAAGTGCAACCCCAGCCAAGTTACCTGTACCTACCCTAGCTGCTGTACTGATACAGAAAGCCTGAAAAGAACTTACGCCTGTCTTTCTTCCTTGCCCGCTTTCACCTAAAAGACGAATCATCTCCGGAATCATGCGGAACTGCACAAACCCTAATCGAATTGTAAAGTAGATTCCTAGACCAATTAATAGAATAATAAGTAGACTTGACCATAGTAGATCACTAGAAGTTGTCACGATTTTTGTAATTTCATCACCAATCGTGTGCATCATATCATTAAAACCCTGCATATCGAACCTCCATCTTTAGCATACATATACAATCTAATGTAACATTATCTAACATGGTACGCAATGTTTATTACTTCCAAAGAGCAGTGCCTTTCGTGCTATACTAGGAAGTACTTAGACAAGGTGGTAATAGAAATGAAGCGTTCAAAAGAAAAGAAACCTTTCCGTTATCCTTTAGCATTCACTGTCGGCATTATCGCAGCAATACTGTTTAGCATCGCTTTTCAAAGTCCATCCTTCGGCATATTTATGGGCTTGTTACTTGGTATTGTGTTCGGATCCATGCCAAAAGGGAGAAATAAGAAGGATTCGTAATGATCACATTCAGACTTATGAAGCAGCAGACTTGGACAGCGTTATGGCTTTGCTTCACGAGGAAGGCTGGCATACGCTGGCAGCTGATTCTGATTGTTTTAATCAGTTCATGGTCGCCATCCATGACGGGCGCATTTGCGGCTATATTCGTTGTGAACAAACGAATTCATTACACTGTTTGCGGCTGAATTGCTTGTTGATTCTCAGCTTCGCGGCCTCGGAATTGGCGGTGCGCTGCTCCCAGCTTGTCACGATTTGTATCCTTCAACAAGGATGGAGATTCTAGCGACGAGTACATGAAAATCATATTATGAACAGAAAAAATTCCGCCTCTTTACGGATTCCGCAAAACCTAGAATAACTAGTCCAAATGACACATTTTATTATAAAATGTTTGTCTAGCTGTGTGCTGGGAATACATTACTAACTCAACAAGAGGAGGTAATGAAAATGGCACAAGAAGATCGCGCACAACAAGCTGTGGAAAATCTATCTCAAGAAGATAAGAATGAAATTCTGAACAATTTCAAGAACTTCCAAGATTATTTAGGAAACAAAGTAAAACAAGGTGAACGTCTTGGTTTAAGTGAAGATGCCTTGACGAAAGCTGCTCAACGAGTTGCTGATTACTTGGCAGACAAAGAAGAACCTCGCAACCGTGAGGAATATTTACTTAAACAACTATGGCTCGCAGCAGATGAAGAAAATAAAAAGCCGCTTGCGAATACACTCGTTAAGCTTGCTGACCAAACAAATTAATAAAAAGAGCGGATTTTTCATCAGATCCGCTCTTTTTATTTGTACTCGTATATAGGGTCTTTCTTCTCGCTGCTGATTTTACAGGACAGTCCGTTCGTTTCCATGCTGATTGTTCCGCCTTTAGCTGTGCTGTAAAGAACCGCTCCAGTTTTCCGGAGGTTTTGCACCACTTCTTTGGTTGGGTGACCTAATTGATTATCCCTTCCATAGGATACGACAGCATAAACAGGTTGTACCTTCTTCAAAAAATCCAATGTATTGCTCGTCCGAGATCCATGATGCGCTACTTTATACACTTCCGATTCCACTTCAAAAGTACGCCCGATATTCTCTTCCTGTTCCGCTTCCGCATCGCTCATGAGCAAAAAATCGACCGTTCGGTAAGTAAGGCGAAGTACCATCGACGCTTGATTATTCGATGCATCCAGATGGTTGGCGTTTAGCACTTGGATAGAAAGCAGCGGATCCAGTGTCACATATGTTCCTTCTTCTGCAATAGTCACCGGAATGTTCTTCTCTTCTAATAGTTCTGTATAACGCTGGTACGTTTTCGTTGTATATAACTTCCCACTATCAAGCACGTTCTCCACTTCTATCTCCTCTAGCACGGGCAGCAATCCGCCAATATGATCAATATCCGGATGCGTCGCCACTAAAAGATCCAGCTTTTCCACACCTCTGTTGTGAAGCTCGGTAATAACTTCCTCCCCAGCCTCACGATTTCCCCCATCAATTAAAATTGTATAGTGAGATGGTGTTTCAATCAGTATACTGTCCCCTTGACCGACATCGAGAAAATGCACAAGCAATTTCCCGGCTTCTTCTGTCTGGGAAAAGATATAATCCCATAATCCCGATCCGCTTTCTGCTGCCACATTCACTGGGGTAATGCCGCTTAGCAGCAGGACTAAACAGATAATCCGTAAGCAATACTTCATTGCGTTCCGCCCCCTTTCCCATAGGATGCAGTCCGCTTTGCTTTCATATGCATGCTGATTTCTCTCCTAATTTTAACAAATCGTCGAAAATGCTATACTTAAATCAGATGAAAGGAGCGACATATTATGTTTACACATCGTATTGATTCAGCCACTTATTTAAAGCTATTGGAAGTTCAGGACAGCGAGAAGCTTTTTCAGCTTATTGACAGCTCTCGTGAGCATTTGCGCAATTGGCTCCCTTGGGTGGATAAGAACACAACGGTTGAGGACAGCAGGCAATTTATCCAGCATACTTTGGATCAGTTTGCTGCCGGCAATGGTTTTAACGCTGGCATTTGGTATCAAGGCGCTTTAGCTGGGGTCATCGGTTTTCATAAGATTGACTGGCAAAATAGTACAACTAGTATTGGTTACTGGCTAGGCGAAGATTATACAGGTAACGGCATAATGCAGAAAGCCGTCAGCAAATGTCTGGACTATGCCTTTCTCGAGCTGCGGCTTAATCGTGTAGAAATTCGTTCTGCTATTGGGAATGTGCGCAGCCGAAGAATCCCCGAAAAACTTGGCTTTACGCTCGAAGGTACGATCCGCCAAGCAGAGAAACTCGTTTATGGCTATGTGAACCATAATGTATACGGCATGCTGCTGGAAGAATGGGAAGCTAAAGAAAACAGCAGTACATATGATGATGAGACATACGAATAAAAGATTTATTGCTAATTAATTACAATTTCTTCTTACATGTTTAGACACTTAGAGTGCAGGTAATATACACACTAAGGAGATGAGAGAACAATGAAGAAGAAAATGCATATTGTATCATCAACGGATGATAACTACGCGCAACATTTAGGTGTAACACTAAGTTCGTTACTCGAAAACACTGCGACTCCTGAGGACTTTGTCATTTCGGTTATAGATGGAGGAATAAGTGAGCAGAAAAAACAACTACTTCTAGATACAGCAGCTGCCTACAATACACCGCTTCATTATCTAGAAGTTGACTTGGACGCATATGATGGCGCGATTGCAAGCCGTCACATTTCCAAAGCAGCTTATTATCGTATCTCTATTCCCGACATGATGGATCAGTCTATTGAACGGACGCTGTATGTTGATTGCGATATGCTGATTTTTGATGATGTGAAAAAACTATTCGATATCGACATGGAAGGCAACATTGTTGCAGCTGTCAGTGATTATGGCGAGCACAATCGATTACCGAAGATGGGAATTACAAGCGAAGACCGCTATTTCAACTCTGGTCTGCTTTTGATTGATATGCAGGCATGGAGAGATCATAACATGACAGATAAAGTACTGACGTTTATAGATGAAAATCCAGACAAACTAGCTTGGCATGATCAAGATGCACTCAATGCGCTTCTTTGGGACAAGTGGCTTATTCTGCATCCAAAATGGAATGCACAAGCACATGTTACGTTAAAAGAATACAAAGCAAAATCAGTAGAGGAAGAACGTACACTGCGTACGGTGAGGGGGAATCCAGCTATCGTCCACTTTACCGGAGCTGATAAACCTTGGCAGGAAGGATGTACACACCCTTATACGGAGGCTTATTATGCATACTTGGCCAAAACACCTTTCTCGCATAAATTCAATAATTCATTAAGTGTATAAACGCAGTGTAAAACCGGAGTTAAGATAACTCCGGTTTTTTCTATATACCCTATTCCTGTGATACACTAGTTCAAAAGGAGGTGCTTTCCCTGAAAGCTAGACGCAGGCTATATGCTGTGCTGCTGCCGCTTGGCATTGTCATCGCAGTCTTGTTCATTTTTCGTTCTTATTTCTATTTTCCGAGTACTGTTTATGGTGAATCAATGGCACCAACACTGGAAGACCAGAACAAGATTATCATTAGCAGAATCGGAGATATCAAACGTTTCGATGAAATCGTCTTTCGTGCTCCTAATGAAGAAGCAAGTTATGTGAAGCGCGTCATCGGAATTCCGGGAGACACAATTGAGTACAGAAATGACGTACTCTATGTTAATGGCAAGAAGTATGCAGAGCCCTACTTGAATGAGATGAAAAAATCAATGCAGGGTGATACTTTATTTACGAATAATTTTAAACTTCGTGACGTCATCGGGGAAAATACAATTCCTGATGGTTACCTGTTCGTCATGGGAGACAATCGCAAAAATAGTAAAGACAGCAGGATGTTTGGCCTTATCCCACAAAGCTCCGTCATCGGGGAAGTAAAGTTTCGTTATTATCCTATCCCGCAAATCGGATTGACCAATTAAATAAGTTGAGTTGACGAACAGTGCAGGCAAATGCACTGTTTTTTTATTTTCTCCAAAAATTGGTTGACTTTCTAAAAAACGAGTTATATAGTTAGTTACATGAGTAATGAACCAACTACCCGAAAGAAAGGAGAGGATCAGAAAGATGCTTGATGATGCAAAACCAATCTTTCTCCAAATTAAAGAACAGCTCGAAGACTCCATTCTCAACGGGTCCATTCCTATCGGCGAACGAGTTCCATCGACTAATGAATTTGCCCAGCATTACAAAATCAATCCAGCAACTGCAGGTAAAGGAATTAATCAGCTTGTAGACGAAGGTATATTATTTAAGAAGAGAGGCGTTGGTATGTTTGTCACAGAAACAGCACAGGAGATACTTTTAGAGAAACGGAAACAACAGTTCTTTAACGCTTATATTATCCCCCTGAAACAAGAAGCAACGAAACTGCATATTGCCGAGGAAGAAATTATTCGCATGCTCAAAGAGGAGGAACAAAGATGACAATAGTCGCGGATAACCTTACAAAAGTGTATAAAACGGCGACAGCTTTAAAAGGGATTGACTTGCGAATTACGGAACCAAAGATTTACGGTCTGCTCGGGCGAAACGGCGCTGGTAAGTCTACCTTCATGCAGCTGCTGGCTGGGTTCGACAGACCAACGCAAGGTAATTTACTCGTTAACGGTATGAAGCCTTTTGATAATCAGGCAGTTACGGAGAACATCTGTTTAATCAAAGAAGCGGATAATTTTAAGAAAGATTTGACTATTGAACAAACCTTAAAGATTGCTTCTATGTTTTATACAAATTGGGATAAACAATTGGCTGCCGACCTGCTGCAAGGTTTCGATTTAGACAAAAAGCGCCGGATAAAAAATCTTTCAAAAGGAATGGAATCTGCACTAGGCATTATCGTCGGTCTGGCAAGTAATGCATCTGTTACAATGCTGGATGAACCTTACATCGGGCTCGATGCAGCATCTCGCGCTTATTTTTATGAAGTTCTGCTCGAAGAATTCGAACGCAGCCCCCGCATCATCATTCTTTCCACACATCTCATAGACGAAGTCAGCAACTTGTTTGAGGAAGTTATTATTTTTAGGAAAGGCAGTATCTTGCTTCGAAAAAGTGCCGAAGAGCTCCGGTCAGAAAGCTATTGTATTTCAGGACCGGCAGCACAAGTAAAAGCCTTTACATCAGATAAAAACATTATCAAGGAAAAAAGCTTCGCCGGAACAACACAAGTTTATCTGCTATCCTCTGATGAACTTAAACGAACTGGTGATCTGGCAGTTTCCGGAGTACCGCTTCAAGATATGATGGTTTATTTAACAGAAAATAGAGGTGTGCATGCATAATGAAACAAATACAAGCTTTGCTTTATTTCTTTACAGTTGATAGCAGACGTACAGTGACCATTTTTTGTTCTATTTTGCTTCTGATTATAACTATACTAGCAGTTCTCGGCGCTACTGTTGGTGATGTTATGTATATCAGTATTACCGCCCCAGCTTATATCTTTATGTTTATTTTCGGCTTCAGAATGATTCAAGAGAGTCTTCCATTTGCAATTAAAAGAGGTGCCACACGAAAAAGTTATCATGCAGCTGTCGGTATTTTTATCTTGCTAATCAGTTTGGTCATGGTTATGTTCCTTACTGCTGTACAGTTCGTACTGTATAGTGTATTGCGGGCGGTCGATATTAACAATATCAATATCCTCCGGCCCATTGCAGAAAATACCGTGCCAAAAAGTATCCTTTACAGCTTGCCGCTCGACTACGCTTTTCTGCTGTTTTTCTTTGCAGCCGGCTTTTTTCTCGGGATTATTGTCTACAAGTATGGATTCCTCGGCGGCGCCATTGTCAGCGGGATTGCTTTAATTGCATTAACAGTTGCAGCTGCCAGCCAAGATTGGCTCATCGATTTTCTGATGTGGGCCCAGAACTTAGCCATCCTCCCTGCATTTGGATTAATAGCTGCGATTGCAATTGTCTGCTATACCATCAGCTGGTTTTTCATCCGCACCAGCACCTCTATCGGCGAACGCGCTGCATAAAAAAGAGACTCACGCTTCCGGGCGTGAGTCTCTTTTCAATTATTTACTTACTACTGTAATTTGATCTTCCACCACGTCTACTACCATACTGCTTACATTTTCTTCTTCAAGGATGAAATCAGTAATCTTATCTTCTACTTCACTTTGGATTACCCGACGTAATGGGCGGGCACCAAATCGCGGGTCATAGCCTTTTTTCGCTAAGAAGTGTTTTGCTGCTTCTGTTACTTCAAGCTGATAACCTTCTTCTGTCATATTGTTGGCCAAGTCACCAATCATAAGCTCGACAATTTGTACAAGGTCTTCCTCTTTTAATTCATCGAAACTAATAATAGAATCAAAACGATTTAGGAATTCTGGTTTAAAGTAAGCGCCAAGCTTCTCAATAACAGATACCGCTTCGTTGCTTGTATTTGTAAAACCGACAGAAATCTGTTTATCTCCTGTACCAGCATTACTTGTCATGATAATAACTGTATCTTTAAAGCTGACTTTCCGGCCTTGGCTATCCGTTAAGTGACCGTCTTCCATGATTTGCAAGAACATATGCTGCACATCCGGATGTGCTTTTTCAATCTCATCCAAAAGTACGATTGTGTAAGGATTACGACGCACACGCTCGGTGAGCTGACCAGCTTCTTCATGTCCTACATATCCTGGAGGAGAACCAATTAGTTTCGCAACAGAATGACGTTCCATGTACTCACTCATATCTAAGCGAATGAACGATTCGCGCGTTCCGAACATCTCTTCTGCCAATGCTCGGGTGAGCTCTGTTTTACCTACCCCTGTCGGACCTACAAAGAGGAAAGATCCAATCGGACGCTGCTTAGATTTCAACCCAGCACGGCTGCGTCGAATTGCTTTAGCCACTCGTTCAACTGCCTGCTGCTGGCCAATTACTTTGCTGGACAAATTGGCAGCCAAGTTTTTCATTTTGTTTTGTTCTTCAGATTGAATCTTCGTTACAGGAATGCCTGTTTTTTCTTCCACGATCTGCTGGATGACTTCAATAGTCACTTTGCCTTTTTCTTCATCCTTCGGTTGTTCCAGCTTTTGTTCTAGCTGGATCTCCTCCTGACGAAGATACGCGGCACGTTCGTAATCCTCACGCGATGCAGCTTCTTCCTTCTCTTTGGAGATTTGTGCCAGACGCGTTTGGATAGCATCTTCATCAGTTGTTACAGTTAACAAGTTAATGCGAGAACCTGCTTCATCTAGCAAGTCAATTGCTTTATCCGGCAAGAAACGATCTTGGATATAGCGCTGAGACAAGTTGACGCTGGCATGAACCGCATCTTCACTGTAAGCAACTTGATGGTACGCTTCGTATTTTTCTTGCAGCCCTTTTAGAATCTCGATCGCCTGATCAGTTGTCGGTTCTTTAACCATGACAGGCTGGAAACGGCGTTCAAGCGCTGCGTCTTTCTCTATTTGACGATACTCTTTTAATGTTGTAGCACCAATCAACTGCAGTTCACCGCGAGCAAGTGCAGGTTTCAAAATATTCCCCGCATCCATTTGTGAGCTCTCAGCAGTACCTGCGCCGACTAACAAATGAATTTCGTCAACGAACAGAATGACATTTTTACGCTGCTGCAATTCAGAAATGAGCTGTTTCATTTTTTCTTCAAACTGCCCGCGCATTCCCGTGTTAGCAACGAGCGATGCAACATCAAGCAAGTAAATCTCTTTGTTTTGCAGCTTCACAGGGACATTACCCTCAACAATTTGCAAAGCTAGTCCTTCTGCAATAGCTGTTTTACCTACCCCTGGTTCTCCGATTAGAACTGGGTTATTTTTATTACGTCGGTTTAGTGTTTCAATGACGCGTTTCACTTCTTGTTCACGGCCAATAACCGGATCAATCAGACCCGCTCGTGCACCGTCTGTTACGTTTTTACCAAGTGAATCAAGCAATCCGCCGCGTCCGCGACCATTACCGCCCGCTTGTGCTTGCTGATTACCGCCAGCTTGGGAACCGGACTGAAATCCTCCGAACATATTTTTAAAGAAATCATCCATTGTTCCGCCATTAGAAGCGAAACCAGCTGGGTTTTTAGATGTATTTTTTATTTCATTATAGCAAGTATGGCAGAGCTGTAATTGCTGTTTTTGGTTATTGAACTGCATTAGCAAGTTCACGTTTGCTTCTCGTTCACCACAATGTTGACATTTCATATTACAATTACCTCCCCAATAGGTTAAATCTTTTTTAATTTGGCCAAGCGTCAATTTGACTTTGACTATCTTTGACCTTGTAAACCTATTATAGTCTGACCTTCTTTGACTTTCAAGTCTTTTGCATTACTTTTTTTATCATTATTTTAGATTAGCGGTTAGAAGGAGAAGTAGCTGTTCTATAGGAGAAAGATATATTTATAAAGAGAGGTTTAGTTCAAGGAGACATAACAGGGGGCCTTTTTACAGCAGAGAAATAATCCATCCTTTGTCTATCTTCAAAGCATGAACAGCATAATTCCAGGTTGTCCGGTTTACTCTCTTAAAACTGACGGCGTCTCTTTTCTTTCATTCACCGTATTCACTTTCTTACGAAAAAATAAACCTAAACAAAAAAGGCTGCCGAGATTTACTCGACAGCCTGCACCGCTGTTTAACTTTAGCGCAGTTTCTATTTATTTCGCGTTTCGTTTTTCATTGTTGCGAAGTTCAACTCGTCTGATTTTACCAGAAGATGTTTTCGGCAGATCTTTAACGAATTCAATCTTACGCGGGTACTTGTATGGTGCAGTTGTATTTTTCACATGTGTTTGCAATTCTTTCACCAGACCTGGTTCGTTCTCGTCTACACCTTCGCGCAGAATGATAAATGCTTTGACGACGTTGCCGCGAATTTCATCTGGACTTGCTACGACAGCACATTCTGCAACAGCAGGGTGCTTCACTAAAGCGTCTTCGACTTCGAATGGTCCAATTGTATATCCAGAGCTGATGATAATATCATCGCTGCGGCCTTCAAACCAGAAGTAGCCGTCTTCATCAATGGATGCCTGGTCACCCGTCACGAAATAGCCGTTGCGTTCCGCTGCCGTCCGGCGTTCCGGCTCACGGAAGTAGGTTTTGAACAAGGCAGGACTGTCGAGTTTCAAAGCGATATCGCCAACTTCTCCTGTTTTAACTTTATTCCCATCTTCATCAATGACAACTACTTCATTTCCTGGTGTCGGTTTACCCATAGAGCCCGGTCTCGGCTCCATGCCTTTCATAATACCTAAAAGCAATGTGCTTTCTGTCTGACCATACCCATCACGCACAATAATGTTAAAGTGCTTTTGAAATACGTCGATTACTTCTCTGTTCAATGGCTCACCAGCTGAAACCGCACTGTGCAGCTCATTTAAATTATAGCTGCCAAGATCCGTTACTTTCGCCATAAGACGATACTCGGTCGGCGTACAGCAAAGTACATTGATCTTATAGTCCTCTAATAGAGAAAGATACGTTTTTGCATCAAAACGTCCCATATAAACGAAGCCGGTTGCTCCTGTTCCTAATACAGAAAGGAACGGACTCCATACCCATTTCTGCCAGCCTGGTGCAGCTGTAGCCCATACGATATCTCCTTCAGAAGCAGACAGCCAATTTTCAGCAGCTGTGCGCAAATGCGCATATCCCCAGCCGTGTGTATGCACGACCGCTTTTGGATTACCTGTTGTTCCGCTCGTATAAGACAGCAATGCTAAGTCGTCTCTTGTAGTCTGTACTGTTTCCAATTCAGCTGACGCTGTTTCTTTTAGTGCTTCAAGATTGTGCCAGCCCGCAGCAGAGCCGCCGATAGCAAGCTTAATCAAGCTATCTTGATTTTCAATAGCTTCAAACTGCTCAGTAAACGCGTGATAGCTAATAATGCTTTTCACTTTTCCGTGATCAATGCGATATTGCAGGTCCTTTGTTTTCAGCATTTCGGAGCTAGGAATGATTACAAGTCCGAGCTTCAATGCCGCAGCGTAAATGTGATACGCCTCTACGACTCGCGGTACCATAACTAGAATCGCATCGCCTTTTTCCAAGCCCAGCTGTTTCAGAACATTACCGGTGCGGTTCACATCCTGAAATAACGTTTTATACGTTACCTCCTTTTTAATTCCCGCTTCATCCATCCAAATAAGCGCCTTTCGTTCTTCATCTGTAACGAATCGCTCCATTTCATTCACGATGTTGTACTGTTCTGGTGCAATCAAATCTTTTCTTTCCATACTTACGCCTCCTAAATGGCTGCCTGTTTTAACTAATGCACCTATTATAGCAGACGAGGGCGTGAGTTCCCACTAATAATTGTTACCAAATTATAAAGCTTGATATTAGTATCAGGTCTCAATACTTCTCCAAAGGGTTACAGCCGCATAGCTGCGGTACGGAGCCCATCTTCCTCCTCGCTCATAAATGCTTGCTGGTGTTGGTTTCGCAGGCAAATCTTCATAAAACTTCAACGCTTTTTGAATTCCGATATCAGCAGCTGGTAATAAGTCTTCACGGCCTAACCCAGAGAGCATCCAGTTCTGAGCAGACCAGCTCCCCAGACCGCGAATTTTTGTCAGTTCTGCTGCAATTGTCTCATCTGATTCAGTTGATAATAATCCAAGATCCAGCATCTCTTCTGCAATAAGGCGGCTTGTATCAATCACATACTCCGCTTTTCGCTGGGAGAACTGCATGCTGCGTAAGTCTTCATATGATAAGGAAGCAATTCGATCCGGTGACGGATAAAACCAGACGCCTTCCTCGTATGTTCCATACGCTTCTACAAAACGATTGGTAAGTGTATAAGCGAACTTTAAATTCAATTGCTGATGAATGATTGTCTTCATTAAACAATAATAGAGGTCCGTATCTTTTACGATTGGAGTACCTGCGTGCGCGAAAAAAAGCTGTTCCAGATCTGATTCAACAAAATGGGCGGCAACCTCTGCCAAATCTCTGTCCCATTGCAGCCAGTTTTTCACCCATGAGATGATCTCTTCACTTCTTAAAGCATCAGCAGAAGCCACCCGCACAGCAGGCGCTGTAATCGGTCCGCTGAATTGCAGCAGAACAATATGTCTTGATCCATCTCCTAAAACAACCGGAAGCTTTATAAGATGCTCATCCATATCCACAACGTTTAATTCATCCATTTTCCATCTTTTCATTAAATAATAGTAGTCGTATGTATGCTTTCCGATAAGGTCTTTTTCCCACACAAATAGCCTCTCCTATCCCGCTTGATTTATAACAAATTCAATTGTATCCCGCATAACTTGCGACAGCCGTTTGTCCTTATGCCACAGCAGCTTTGTAGTAGGCTGATGGATCGTTTCATCTATAGCTAATGAGGTAAGTGAGCCTTCCTGTAATTCTTTCTCCACAGTCATTAGGGGTAAGTAAGATAGCCCTAAACCAGCAAGTACACATTGTTTAATGGCTTCGATACTGCCAAATTCAATTACATTCTCTGAATAGAGTTTTTTTCCCTTTATAACCTGCTCTAACTCTGTTCTATAAGAACAGCCTGATTCCGTCAGTATCAGCGGATGCTTCATTATCTCCGCCAGGCTTGTTTTTATTTGATTTGCCAAAGGATGATGCAATGATCCGACAAATACAATTTTCTCGCGAGTGAGAGAAACAGATTCAAGCAAATGATAAGACTTTTCCCGATCCATAATAAAAGCTAAATCCAAGTCACCTTCCTGCAGCATCATCTCCGCGGCACTGCTGGAGGGGACAGGTCTCAATATAACCTGAACCTTTGGATAGTGTTCTCGAATGTAATACAGTAATTGGGGCAATCGGTAAATACATTGACTTTCACAGGCACCTATCACGAGCGTGCCTTTTTCCGCTAGACTGGCTCCTACCTCTTCTTTCATTTCTTCATGCAGCGTTAATATCCTTTTTGCGTAATGCTTCATTTTCACCCCGGCTTCTGTAAGGTATATCCTCTTGCCAAGCCTTTGAAATAATTCAGCTTCATACTCCTTTTCCAGCGCTTTAATCTGTGCAGTAACGCTCGATTGTGCATAATCCAACAGCTGTGCAGTTTTCGTGAAATTGAGTGTTTCTGCTGCTACTATAAAGGTCTTTAAATGGTTGATATGCACATACATCACTCCTAAATCGATTTTACCGATGATAACAATCAAATTATTCAGCTTTTCCTATATATGGATGCAGTATACACTTTCTATAGAAAAATTGGAAAGGATGAGATGTCGTGACTATTGGATTGATAATTGGAAGCACCCGTAAAAACAGCAACAGCAGGCTGCTTGGTGAAAAGCTCGTAGCCGGGACTGAATCCCATATACTGGAAACGAAGGATTTAGATTTGGTGGATTATGAGGATTCCCGGCATGAGGATGCGCCGGCATCACTTGATGAACACGCAAAACTATTGCTGGAATTCCTGCTGGAGAATGATGTAATAGTTTTCGCTGTACCGATTTACTGGTATGGTATACCCGGAAAGTTAAAAGGACTTCTCGATCGGCTGAGCTACGTTTTCAGGCAGCCTGACTTTAAACACAAAAAGCCTATAGAAGCAATTGTATTGGCAGTTGGCGGTGACAGGCCTCGATTTAAAGGACTGCCTTTAATAATGCAGTTTCAGCATATGTTTGACCTTCTCGGCATACACTTTTCACACTATATCTTGGCAGAAGGCAACAAACCTGGAGATGTAATGAATGATGAAAAGGCGTTGGCTGAAGTTAAATGGCTGCACAGCTATTTAAAAGGAGAGGTACAATGATGGAGGGACAGCCGCGGAAAACCTGGTGTGACTATTTCTTGGAGATTGTCAGAAGTGTTATTGAGCGAAAGTAAATAAAGCTGATCCCCAGTTCGGATCAGCTTAAAATTGGGTAACAGCTTTTGGCAGGATATCCTGCTTAACTAAGTCATCAAGTGTACGGAAAGAATAACCTTGCTTTTTAAGTTCAATGATTAATTTCTCCAGAGCCACGGCATTGTCCTCAGAAACGCTATGCAGCAAAACCACTGCTCCTGGATGCATTTGCGCCATAACTTGCTCATACGCATGCTGCCAGCCTTTTTGCTCGCCCGTCTTCCAATCTGTATAAGCCAGCGACCAGAATACATTGGTGTAGCCCATGTCTTCCGACCACTTTAGGGAACGCGCACTGAAAGTACCGCGAGGCGACCGGAGGTAATGCATCTCATCCTGTTCCGTTAAGTCTGCTACCGCAGTTTCCAGCATGTCGAGCTCTTTTTGCATTTTCTCTTTGGAAACCTTGGTTAAGTCAGGATGATGATAAGAGTGATTACCTATAATATGTCCATCCTCCACCATTCGTTTGACCAATTCTGGCGCAGAATCTACATAGTGACCAGTTATAAAAAAGGCAGCTGGAACTTCATGCTTTTTCAGCACGTCCAAGATGTCATCGGTATAGCCTTGTTCATAGCCATTATCAAACGTAATATAAACTGTTTTATCTCCAGAAGCGTCCAAATAATAGCTATGGTATTTGTCCAATAGCTGTTGATACTTCCCTATCTCGGGGATGCTGCCATTCTTACTTTTCACAAATCCCCATCCGTAGCTGACAGAGCTTTCAGCTGCCGTAAGTGTTGGTGCGACCAGCAGCAAGACGAGAATTAACATAAGTGATTTATATCGCATTTGTCACACGCTCCTTACTCATAGCGTGCGCTAATCAGAAGGCAAATATGCGACGTAAAAAATAGCAAAAGCCGTGCATCTGCACGGCCTTATTTAAATTTATTCTCCATGTCGTCAAGCATCCGGAGCATTTCGTCAATCTCATCAAGTGATGTCTGTTCCGGTTCCATATTGTCAAGATAGTCCATGAATGCAGCGAGCCGCTGCTTCAAGTCATCTACTTTATTCGTTGGAATTGTCAAGGCTAAAACTCCTTTAACGTATTGCCAGTTTATCATGCAGCGTATACATAATTATAGCATACCCATACATTTTATTGAACGTTGAAGGTAAAGGATAGATGATCTTGAATTGGAATCCATGCACCAATTCCCTGTTTTGTAACATTCTTAATGACAATCCGTTTCTTCGAGCCTTTTAATTCCACATACACTTCGCCAAAAGTAATCGTACCCTTCTCATTGACAGCTGGTGCATAAGCAGTAAGAATGCCCGCTTTATTCAATGGGACACCGTATTCATTCTCCTTGTTTGTTCCTTTCCCAATGACTGTCTGGAACGATAAAGGAAGCTTGGTATTCTTTTGCGCTTGCTGCAGCATCATCAGCTTAATATCTTTTGGATTTTCGATTTCAGCTGTCAAACCGCCTTTCACATAGCGTTCTTCCTGCTGCTCGTAATTCATTTGCTTAGCAGATTCGCCGCCTGCATTGCTCACTTGATTGGAATTTACTTTTTTATATTGCCAGTTAATATTTGTTTCTTCAGACGTATATTCCAACGGCCAGTGCCCCATAAATATCATACCTCGGTAGCCGATAGCCAATGGTGATGGTTTCAAAGAAGATTCGTTCAAAATGCGAATAAGCTCTGGATTTTGAATCACGATGTCGCTTTCTTCCGTTAGTTCTTTTACTAGCTCACTTGGCTCCAAAACAATTTGATCTTTATTGGAATTTGGATAGGTGTTCTCTTTGGAGATATTTAGAACGTGGTTCGGAATTTCAGTTGGATCCTTCTTTTGTACATTATCTGCCTTTCCTGTGGTTGAAAAGGAAAGTGTCAGCATGAGCAGCGCCATCATTGCAATTAAGATTCTCGTGAATTTCATAAAGAAAAGCCCCTGCCTTTCAGATTTTTCCCTAGTATCTGAAGACAGGAGCTTTCCTATACATTTAATAATGGTTCAGATGGATGACTTCCAGTTGTTCTACGATATCAATACTATCCTTGACGGATTGGACCATTGAACAGTTTTTATGTGCGAGCTGAAGATTTTTCTCCAGCTGTTCTTTATCTAAATGAAAACCGCGCACAATGTAAGTTAGTGTAATCTTGGTAATGCGGTTTGCAGCTTGCTCATCTCGCTCGACTTCTGTCAGAACTTCCATATCATCTATTTCCAAGCGCTGCTTTTCCATAACTTTGCGAAAAACAGATGCACTGCAGCCTGCTATTGAGGACACCATCAATTGATAGGGTCTGATGCCAAACGTCTCATCTCCATCGATATCCAACGTTTGATGTGGCAGATCAATCCGAAAACCATGCTGCTTCATTGTTAACTTCATTTCCCTCACCTCTTCTTCACTTTCTAAAGCATATATTCCCCATTTGACGCTGTTCTAACCTAGCTTCATTGACCATTCAAAGGAAAAACTATACAGTAGAATTGGGAATTTATCTTACATACAGGGGTAATGACAATATGAGAAATGCTTATAGTTTTTGGATCCTTGTCAGTATTGTTGCGGTCTCTGGCTTCAGCCAAGGGCTCTTGCTCCCATTGATTGCTATCATCTTTGAACAAGACGGTTTGTCTTCTTCCTTGAATGGACTAAACGCCATCGCCATTTACATCGGGATTCTGGCGATATCCCCGTTTATGGAGGCACCATTGCGCAAATTTGGTTATCGGCCGGTTATTATAACAGGAGGCCTGCTTGTTGTCGTCGCTCTGCTTGCTTTTCCTTTATGGAAATCCTTTTGGTTTTGGTTTGTACTGCGCTTATTGATCGGGATTGGAGATAATGCGCTGCATTTCGGCACGCAGACATGGATTACTTCTTCTTCACCAGAAGCTGCTCGAGGAAGAAATATCTCAATATATGGTCTGTTTTTTGGAATTGGTTTTGCCGTCGGTCCATTAATGACGTCATTGGTTAAGATTTCAGAATCCTTGCCATTTATCTTATCTGGCGGTCTTTGCTTGCTTGCATGGTTTACCCTCTTCCAGCTGCGCAACGAGTTTCCAGAGTCTCAAAATACGCAAGCTGCAAATCAGCAAGGACTTGTGCAGCGGTTTGGATCAACGTTGAAATATGCATGGGTCGCATTTCTGCCGCCTCTTGGATATGGTTTTTTGGAGTCTTCCCTCAATGGCAGTTTCCCTATCTATGGGCTTCGCCAGAATATTGGTGTTTCCGAGGTATCAGTTTTGCTAACGAGCTTTGCCATTGGAGGCATCGTGTTCCAAATTCCGCTTGGTATGCTGAGTGATAAATTTGGCCGCAAATATACGCTGCTCACTGTCATACTCCTAGGCACAATCTGTTTCGGCGCTTCTGGCATCTTGGAAGCACATTACGCCGCCTTATTGGTTTGCTTGTTCGCTGCAGGAATGATGCTGGGATCCACATTTTCACTAGGAATCAGTTATATGACAGACTTAACGCCGCGCCATTTGCTGCCTACAGGCAATCTGCTCTGCAGCATTACGTTTAGTCTCGGCAGCCTTGGCGGACCGTATCTTAGCGGGGTATTTATCGAGAAACTGCCGCATGTCAGCTTCTTTCTTATTATGACAGTCATTTTTGCCGGCATCTTTACTACTTTATTCGTTCATGCCATTTTTTCCAGACGTGCAGTCGCTGCACAACAACAGTAAAAGGGATGCACCCAAACGGGCGCATCCCTCTTGTTTTAATTAATATAACGTGAAAATTGCTTCTCCAGCCGCTCCTGGAAATAAGAGATAATAATACAAAGCGGCCAATATACCAGCGCTACCGTAATGTACATTGTCATGGAGTCAAACGTTCGTCCAGCAACAATTTGCGCCTTTTGAAACATCTCCGGTACTGTAATAACTGCAGCCAAACTTGTTGCTTTCACCAAATCAAGAAATACATTCGTCAGCGGCGGCATTGCAACCCGAACAGCTTGCGGTGTAATGACGCGTGTCAGCGTTTGCCAGTAATTCAGTCCAAGGGCGTACGAAGATTCCCATTGACCGTAAGCAATGCTGCTTAGCGCCCCCCGATTCACTTCCGCAATGTATGCAGCGCTATTCAAACCAAATGCGAGTACTGCACACGTAAAAGCATCCAATTGAATTTGGACGACAGGCAGCCCTTGGTACAGGATGAACAAAAAAACGAGAATCGGCGTTCCTCGCATGAAGGAAATGTAGAAACGTGTTGGCCACCGCAAGAAGAAGAATCTAGAGCTGCGGCCTATCGCTAAAAAGAAGCCCAGGAGCAGCCCGATTGCCATAGCGGCAAAAGCTACAGCTATTGTCATTGGCAAACCTTCTAAAATGAAAGGAAGGTTTTCCAAAGCTAATCTTGGATCAAAAAATTTGCCTATGTCCATTAGCTCAAACGGCATCATTTTGCTTCGTCTTCCTGCTGTTGCACTAATTCGTCAATAGAAGGAATGTCTTCTTCTGGCTCCTTCGATACGTCCGCGCCATCAAAGAACTTTTTCGAGAGCTCCGTTAATGTTCCGTCTTCTTTCATTTCACCAAGAACTTTGTCCACTTGCTTCTTCAGCTCAGAAGCATCGTTCGACATAATCACTGCGTTAGCAGATCCGTCAAATTTGAAATCAGGATGAATCGTAATATTGAAGTCCGGGAATGCCTGCAGCGCTAATGATTGTAAGTAATAATCATTGATGATTAAATCAGTACGGCCGTTATCAACATCACGCAAATACACATCATTGGTTGTATTACCATAAGCTACCACTTCGGCACCTAAACGTTCTGCGATTTTACTGTACCCAGTTGTTGCTTCTCCGCCAGCTTTTTTACCTTTCAGATCAGACAAACTTTCAATACCTGATAAATCATCTTTTCGTACAATCATCGTTGTGTAAGAGTATTTATACGGTTCACTATATGCAAACTTTTCTTTTCGCTCTTCTGTTATGCCAATGTCGTTGGCTGCCAAATCCACTCGGCCATTTTGTACGGAAGCAAGCATATTGTTGAAGTCAGAAGTTTTAAATTCAACTTCCAAATTCAAACGCTTGGCAATTTCTTTTACTACTTCTACATCATAACCTGAAATTTCATCCGAGCCCTCTGGATAATAACTTGCTGGATATAGTGTTCCAGAAGTTCCGACCGTAATCTTGCCTGTTTCTTTAATATTTTCCCATACCTTATCATCAGCAGCTTGCTCATGACCTTCTTTGACTTCCGAAGCACCACAAGCACTTAACACAAGGACGAATAGCAAACTGCATAGAATTATAATGCGCTTTTTCATCGTGAAGTTTCTCCTTTTCTAAATCCTTATTTTTGTTCTTCAAGCAATTCCTTCACTGTTGGCAAATTTTCTTCTGGCTCCTTGGATACATCTGCTCCGCCAAAGAACTTCTCAGACAGTTTCGTTAATGTTCCGTCTTCGCGCATCTCATTTAATGCATTGTCCATTTGTTTTTTTAGTTCTGTTGCATCTTTTGGCAGCAGCGCTCCCTGCGTAATTTGATCAAACTTGAAATCGGGATGAATTGTAATGTTGAAATCAGAAAATGCTTGAAGTGCTAATGACTGCAGATAATAATCATTGATAATTAAATCAGTACGGCCATTGTCTACATCACGCAGATATACATCGTTTGCTGCATTATTGTATGCAACAACCTCTGCTCCTAACTGCTCTGCTATTTTACTGTGATTCGTTGCTGCTTCTCCGCCGGCACGTTTTCCTTTGAGATCCTCCAGGCTATGAATACCGGACAAATCATCCTTTCGGACAATCATAGAAGTAAAGGAATACTTATATGGTTCCGTAAAAGAAAACTGTTCTTGCCGTTCTTCAGTAATTTCAATATCGTTCGCAGCGATATCGACCCTTCCATTTTGAACGGACGCCATCGCATTACTGAAATCAGACGTTTTGAATTCCACTTCTAAGTCCAGTCGCTTAGCGATTTCTTTGATGACTTCTACATCATAACCTGTAAGCTCATCCGAGCCTTCTGGATAATACGAAGCAGGATACAATGTTCCGGATGTTCCGACTACTAGCTTACCCGCATCTTGAATTCTTTCCCATACTGCATTGCTGTCAGCGCTTTCAGAGCCGCCATCTGAATTGTCCCCGCAAGCAGCTAAAAGAAGCATAATCGTAAATAAAGATCCTATAATAGCTAATCTCTTCTTCATAAAGGCAATACACTCTCCTCTTGTTCTATTTTTATATAACCTAAAAGATAACAGGTAATTACCACTATTTCAACATTATTCTTAACTGTTTCATTTTTTTCCATTACCTGTTTCATTTTAATTGAAATAATTTCTTTTTTATATTGATTTTAATCAAATGCTTACATATGATGTAGTTAGTATTATGTAATAATTATTATAAATAACTTCTACATAGAAACATGGAGGATGATTAAAATGAAAAAACACATCGAGTTAAACGCAGCTTTATTTAGCGGTCTTCTTATATTACTTACTTATTTCTATCTGCACGAAACATATGCCGAATTTATACTTTATTGCTTCGCTTACCTTATTGGCGGATTCTTCAAGGCCAAAGAAGGTATTACCGAAACAATTATTGATCGAAAATTAAATGTAGAGATGCTGATGATTTTAGCAGCAATCGGAGCGGCTGTTATCGGGCATTGGCTCGAAGGCGCACTGCTTATCTTTATATTTGCCCTTTCTGGCGCATTAGAGACATACACCGAGAACAAAAGCAGTGCCGAATTGCATGCACTTCTTTCTCTTCAGCCGAATGAGGCAACTAGATTAACTGATGCTGGCAATGAAGTTGTCCCGGTTGATCAGCTCCAAGTAGATGACCGTGTAGTCGTGCTGTCTGGAGAACGCATTCCTGCCGACGGTATCATTACGAAAGGAATTACATGTATCGATGAAAGTGCCATTACCGGAGAAAGTATCCCGGTAACAAAGACAGAAGGCGATGAAGTATTTGCGGGTACTGTCAATTCAAGTGCTGTATTAGAAATATGTGTAACCAAGCCCGCCAAAGAAACACTGTTTCAACAAATTATTTCTATGGTGGAAACTGCGCAGTCCCAAAAATCACCCGCTCAACATTTTATTGAACGATTTGAGGGACCTTATGTCAAAACAGTCTTACTTCTCGTTTTGCTGCTTTTCCTCGTTCCGCCGATTATTTCGACTTGGACATTTACCGAGTCGTTTTACCGCGCCATGATTTTACTCGTGGTTGCCTCTCCTTGCGCATTGGTAGCTTCTGTCATGCCTGCTACTTTATCGGCCATTTCAAAAGGAGCCAGAAACGGCATCTTAGTAAAAGGCGGCACACATCTTGAAACGCTTGGAAAAGTGAAAGCTGTAGCATTTGATAAAACCGGCAGTCTGACAGTAGGCAGGCCTTCTGTGACAGACTTTGTTAGGAAGAACAATGCTGACTCTTCCGTCATACTAGAGATTGCTTATGCTATTGAATCACAATCTACGCATCCCCTCGCAAAAGCGATTGCGGCGTATGCAAAAACACACGCAGCTGAACCTGCTGTGCAAGTAAAAGATATCGCCGGAAAAGGTATGGACGGCGTTTGGAAGGGACAGACATGGCGAATTGGCAATGCTTCTTTTATGCATAACGCAATTGAAGAACATGTAGCGGAGAGGTCGAGAAAACTTGCTGACTCGGGGAAATCTCTTGTATATATGGAGAATGAAGAAGAAGTAGTCGCCGTTTTCGCCCTGCAAGATACAATTCGCCCAGAAGCAGAAGCTGCCATCCGCACTTTAACCAAGCAAGGGATAGCAACCCTCATGCTGACAGGTGATAATGAACAAACTGCGCACGCTATCGCGAAAGAAGCTGGTATTACGACATACCGAGCCAATTGCATGCCGGAGGAAAAAGCTGCCGCTATGAAAGAATTGGAAAGCAGTTACGGGACAATTGCCATGGTAGGAGATGGTATTAATGATGCTCCTGCACTCGCTACTGCTCAAATCGGAATTGCCATGGGGAATGGAACAGATGCTGCACTGGAAACGGCGGATATGGTATTGATTAAGAATGACTTAGGTAAGCTTACGGATGCTATAAAATTATCCCGAAGAATGCGCCGAGTGATTAAGCAAAATGTTGTATTTTCTGTAGCTGTGATTATGCTGCTCATTATAGCGAACGTAAGTCAGGCTCTCGGCTTACCGCTTGGCGTGGTAGGGCATGAAGGCAGTACAATTCTTGTTATATTAAACGGATTACGCTTGTTGCGATAAAAAAGAAGGCTTCCTGTCAGGAGGCCTTCTTTCCTTTTTTCCTTTCATTCAGCATAGCGTTAATTTCGCCGCCGGTAATAATAATAATGCCCGTTAAGTAGAACCAAATCATCAGAACGATGACAGCACCAAGTGATCCGTAGGTGGCTGAATAGTTTCCGAAATTATTTACATAAAACGAGAATAACAAGGATGCAATCATCCAGAAGACGGCAGCAAAGCCTGCACCTGCCATGGATTCCTTGATAGATATCTTCTTACTTGGTGCCAGCACATAAAGTGCAAGCAGCACGATGAAGAATATAATTAATGAGATTACCCAGCGTAAAGCTTCCCATACAGTAAGAAACCCTTCATCTAACCCAAAAATGGAAAAAATATAAAGACCAATTGATTTTCCGAAAATCGGCAGCAGAAATGCTACTGCAATAACCAATACCATCGCAATCGTTAAAACGACAGCAACAGCTCTGGCAACAATGAATGAGCGCTCCTCATCTACATTATACGCCTTGTTTAATGCCCGAATAATTGCATTAACTCCGTTAGAAGCTGACCACAGTGTTGCCAAGATACCAATGGATAATAAACCGCCATTATGATCACTGACGATACTTGAAATATTCTGCTCCAGCAACCGCATCGTTGAGTCTGGCGCAAATGAAGATACAGTGTTCATAATATCTTCCTGACTGACTGGTAAAAATGCAATCAGGGACACAAGGAAGATAATAAACGGAAATAGTGATAGCAGTAAAAAATAAGCCAGCTGGGCAGACAGACCGGTTACTTCATCGTTGCCGACCCGCTGCCCGAGCTGTTTAAGAAAACTCCCCATGTCTTCTCCTCCTTCTTCTCTCTCAGGTAGACACACGCTTTGTCTTTATCTAGCTGATCCTGCACCTGCCAGCTTCTTTGTTTGATTTCCTGCAGGCAGTTCCAGCTGGTCATCCAGCTTACTTACCTTCTGCAAAGCATGCTGTACTTCTTCTACGCCTCTTAACCCTTTATCTGCTGTTGTGGACAAGCTGGTCGCAACTTTTGCATACGAAGTTTTCACATCATCCACAAATACACCGGGGTTGCGAAGGTAGAACATCGTCTCTGATCCGGCACGCATCATGCTGCCACGTACATGGCGCCTCGTTTGCGCATCATATAACGAAATCAAGCCGCCGACTGTAGCACCTATCGTTAAACCTAACGTAAATTTACTTTTCATCAAACCGGCTCCCTCCATTGTATCTGTTGTTTTATTGATTTCACCGCTGCCCACTTAGTGTCGTGGATACAATGCATGTGTAAACAATAAACAACACATTTATGATGCACGCAAACCCTTCATTTTATCAAAACAGATAAATCCGTATGCCTGCTATCCCATTCCCTGCGAAAGCTGTGTTCAAACAGCCTACCTGCCATGCTATAATATGGAAAAGAAAGGAATGATAGTGATGACAATAAGGTATCCGGCAGCTTTAACAGCCACTTCTACTTTTGCCGTTACCGCTCCATCTAGCGGTGTACCCACCTCACTTCATGCACGCGTATATAAAGCCAAAAAGCAGCTGGAGCAACTTTGTGATCATGTCATTATCGGAGAAACTGTCTGGACACAAAAAGCCGCACGAAGCTGCACAGCTGAAATCCGTGCAAATGAACTAATGCGCTTTATGACAGATTCCTCCATCGATGCTGTTATGCCGCCTTGGGGCGGAGAATTGCTTGTACAAGTATTACCAAAGCTTGATTGGGAGAAGCTAGCTAACAGCAAGCCTACTTGGCTCATTGGCTATTCTGATACAAGCACGTTGCTTTGCAGCTATACACTCCAAACAAATATTGCCAGCGCCCATGCAACTAACTTTTTTGACTTACATATGGACAAGCTGGATGAAACAACAAAGCAGTGGCATAACATGCTTTCTGCTCCGTCTCGTAAAAATCTTGTCCAGCATTCATCTTCTATGTATCAGTCTTCCTGGGATGCTCTTTTTGAACAGGATGACGCGTCAGGCTTTGACTTGGACAGCAGCACACATTGGAAATCCACAACTGGTAATTCCGTGTCCTTTACCGGCCGGCTGATTGGCGGATGTCTGAATACATTAACCGTCATTGCCGGGACGAAATATGCGCCAATTGAAAAATGGCGCAATGGTTTTAAA
Organism: Terribacillus aidingensis; assembly: GCF_900215625.1. Lineage (GTDB taxonomy): Bacteria > Bacillota > Bacilli > Bacillales > Amphibacillaceae > Terribacillus > Terribacillus aidingensis. The sequence continues at coordinate 286,888 of NZ_OBEK01000004.1, read as the reverse complement.
GAGAACACCATTGTTTATTTGGAATGGAGCGACTGGCGGGCAGCTGAAGTTTATCGAAATCTTTGGCATTTACGAGAACTGGGCTGGTTTGATGGTGCAAGCGGAGCTGTATTCGGACGACCAGCCAGAAGCACTTCTACGGAAGATTATGCGATTGAACAGATGATTCATGAATTTGCAGACGAAATTGGACTCCCTATTATTTATGATGCCGATATTGGCCATATGCCGCCCCAGCTGACAATGATCAATGGTGCGCTGGCCACCATCTCTTGCCAAGACGGCAGCGGCAAATTGACTTATATGGAATAAAAAAAGAGGGGCTGACAATCAGCTCCTCTTCCTTTGTTTCGCCGGATGTCCAGACCGGAGATACGGACGGTTATATAGTTTCTCTCGAAAAGTACCTTCTTTGTACTCTTTTTTATATAACCCGCGCTCCTGGAGAATTGGGACAACTAACTCGACAAAGTCTTGCAAGTCTTTTGGTGTAATATAATGTGTTAGGTTGAATCCATCTACTCCGCTGCGAACAAAGAAATCTTCTAATTGATCCGCTACTTGTTCCGGACTGCCGACGAAAATGTCCATCTCCGCAGGCTTACTGAATTTCTCATGAATTTCTTTGACGGTAAATGGCCTAGCAGCGTCTTTTGTTAGATAAGCAGCACGAGATTGTCCTTGTTCAGTATGCTTGTATGTGAATAACTCTTCTTCATTCTCATAAGCAGCCAGGTCATACCCCGTTGAACCGCCATATTGCGCTTTAGCTGCATCGGCACTCCAGTACTTCTTAATGTCCTCATACTTGCTGTAAGCTTCTTCTTCCGTTTCAGCTACAACGACCTGCAGGAAAGTGAAGGCTTTGATTTCGTCCTTCCTTCTGCCATACGCTTCTGCACGCGCTTTAATATCTTCTATATAATAATTGATTTTTTCCGGAGTCGGTCCCCCTACAAAAACACATTCCGCATGTCTTGCAGCAAATTCCCTGCCCTTCTCAGAGGTGCCAGCTTGGTAAAGCACTGGCGTCCGCTGCGGAGAAGGTTCGCTCACATGCGGTCCTTCCACGGAAAAGTAAGTGCCTTTATGCTTAATGCGATGGACTTTAGAAGCATCAACTAGCACACCGCTATTCGGGTCTGCAATGACGGCATCCTCTTCCCAGCTATCTTCGAGAAGCTTATAAGAAACCTCTAAAAATTCATCAGCTATCTGATAACGTTCATCGTGCTTGACCATTTTTTCCAGTCCAAAATTTTGGGCTGCGTTCGGTAAATAAGAGGTAACAATATTCCATGCGACACGTCCATTGGTCAAATGATCGAGTGTCGAAAACTTACGAGCGTTATGGAACGGCTGTTCATAGGAAGTACTTACCGTTACAGCGAAAGACAAGTGATTCGTTACGGCAGCCATTGCCGGGATGACAAAGGCTGGATCATTGAGCGGTACTTGCACACCGTCGCGCAAGGCTGCGGCCTCATCTCCCCCATACACATCATAAACCCCCAGAACATCGGCGAAAAACACCGCATCAAATTTCCCTTTTTCTAAAAGTCGTGCTAACTCCATCCAATAGTCGAGCGATTTATACTCGCGGTGCCTTCTGCTTTCCGGGTGTTTCCATAGACCATGCGCATTATGCATGGCGGCTGTCATATCAAAAGCTTGCAGGATGATTTGTTTACGCATTTTGTTCAGCTCCTCTTTTCTATGTAAAAAAGCCTCTTCCGCTTAGCAGAAGAGGCTCCTTATCCAAGGTAAATCGCTCCTCTTATCTGCCAGACATTTCGTCTGCTGGAATTGGCACAGTACATTACTGCCTGCTGCCGAGGCTTCAATGGGCCAGTCCCTCCACCTCTCGTGATAAGAAAGTAAATATATTTAGGTTAGTTTATGTTCTACTTGTTCTTGGTATTGCCTGAAAGCGGCCGGTGCTTGCTTACGAAGCTTTTCAAGCAGTGCCTCGTACTGGATTTCCTTCTCGCTGATGCTTTTCCGATAAGCTGCTCGTTCCCTGTCATCGGTGCAGGTGCGAAGCAGATCCCGCATACTTATAATTTCTTTTTGCAGCTGTATCTCTGGCGGGATATATCCTGCGTTTTTCAAGATTTTATAGCTCATCCGCATATCCTCCGGCACCCCAGACAAGTCCTCAAGTTCCAAAGGTTTACCTGCACCAGAAAGGTTGCGAAATTCGCCATTGGCCTCTGCCTGCTTGATTTTTTCTTCTGCGAGCAAGGATATCAGATCCATTATTTTCCCTCCTACATACAAGAAAAGCAGCCGCAATAACTACGGCTGCTTTTCATTATATAGTAATCAGAATTATTTGCCAATAAATTGCTGTGTCCAGTAGTTACCGTTTTCGACATATCCGACTCCGATATTTGTGTAATCAGGGTTCATAATGTTTTCGCGGTGACCTTGGCTGTTCATCCATGCTTGTACTACTTCTTCTGGTGTCTTTTGACCTTGGGCGATGTTTTCACCCGCAGTTTTATAAGAGATACCGAATGATTTCATCATGTCGAAAGGAGAACCGTAAGTTGGGCTGTTGTGGTCAAAGTAACCATTGTCAGCCATATCTTGTGATTTTGCACGCGCTACTTTGCTTAGTTCAACATCTGCTTTCAAAGGACTAAGACCAGCTTTTGCACGCTCTTGGTTTGTTAAATCTACTACTTGCTGTTCGAAAGCACTTAGACCTTCTGTTGCTTGCTTTTCTTCTGTTTGCTGTTTACCAGCTGCAGGTTGCTGATTTTGAGCTGGAGCCTGTGCTTGTTCTTCTGTTGCTTGCTCTTCTTTTTGTGGTGCAGCTGCTTCCTCTTCTTGCTTAGGCGCTGCTGGGGCTTTTACTTCTTCTGCCTCTGGTGCTTGTTGTGCTGGAGTTTGTGCTTCTTCCTGCTTAGGTGCTTCCTGCGCTGGAGTTTGTGCTTCTTCCTGCTTAGGTGCTTCCTGCGCTGGAGCTTGTGCTTCTTCCTGCTTAGGTGCTTCCTGCGCTGGAGCTTGTACTTCTTTCTGCTCGGTTGTTTCTGGTGCTGGAGTTTGTGCTTGTTCTTGCTGAATTGGCTGCTGTATACCGTAACCTGCTAGCAAGCTATTAAGATTAACTTGAATTTTATAAGGTGATAGATAGTTATTCACCAAGGTATTTAAATCCTCAATAGAAGAGAAAGATCCTTTTACGACATGCACTTGTGCCTCTGTTTTTACTTGTTGAGCTGAAGCAGCATCTGCTGTTCCTGCCAAAGCACCTCCGGCTAGGATAGCTGTAGATAATGTTGTTACGAGTACTTTCTTAAACATGTATGTTGCTCCTTTCGGGGATGTGTTTTCTGGTTGCAGCAACATCATAGCATGGGTTTTTGTGTAATATTGCAGCCTAGAATTACCAACTGTGCCGTTCTTCTGGTCTAAAGCATAAAAAGTCAGACTTTATGCGGAATACTACCCGTTTAACAGATAAAGAAACTAGCAAAATCAATCTTGTATGCTAGTTTTTGGATGAAAATAGTGATTGACATACTTTTTCATTCCTAGTTTCTGTAACAATCCCTCATTATTTGTAATCTACCTGTAAATTGACTTTCCTGTATTCCTTGCTTATAATCCTTTTCTCCTAAATCTATTAGTTTTATCTGCCAAATTAGGATAAAGGTATCTCTTTAATGCTTTTATACCAGGTGATAGAATGAAATATGTTGAATCTTAGCAGCTTTTAAGCTTGTTTATCGACACACCCCCATAAAGCTTCAGTCTTAAGAGAATGAATATAGTAGAAATATGTCATTATTGGAGGAAATACAATGTTCGCTAACCCCGAAATCGGAATAGACCTTGGTACTGCAAATATACTTGTTTATACGAAACAAAAAGGAATTGTATTGAATGAGCCATCTGTTGTGGCTATTGATTTAGAAACGAAGAATGTCGTTGCTGTAGGTGCAGAAGCGAAGGAAATGGTCGGAAAGACACCGCAAAATATTGTTCCAATCCGCCCACTAAAAGATGGTGTTATCGCTGATTATGATGTTACCGCTCAATTACTGAAAGAAATACTTAAAAAAGTAAGCAAAGTGATGGGGTCTTCCCTTCGCAAACCAACAATTGTTGTCTGTACACCGTCTGGCAGTACTTCTGTCGAAAGACGTGCTATCCATAATGCAGTCAAATCGTATGGCGCAAAAAATGTTCACTTGATTGAAGAACCAATTGCAGCAGCAATTGGCGCTGATCTGCCAGTTGATGAGCCCGTTGCAAATGTGATTGTTGATATTGGCGGCGGTACAAGCGAAGTTGGCATTATTTCATTCGGCGGCGTTGTTTCCTGTCGTTCTGTCCGTATCGGCGGAGATTCAATGGACGAGGAAATTGTGCAGTATATACGCAAGCAGTACAACATTCTAATCGGTGAAAGAACTGCAGAGCAGATTAAAATGGAAATTGGCTTTGCTTTAATCGAGCATGATGAGTTGACAATGGATGTTCGCGGTCGTGATATGGTGACCGGTTTACCTAAGACAATTCAAATCTCCTCCAAGGAAGTGCAGGTTGCACTAAAAGAATCGTTAGAACAGATTCTTGAAACAATCCGCATGACCCTAGAAGACTGCCCGCCAGAGTTGAGCGGCGACATCGTAGACCATGGTGTTATCTTAACAGGCGGCGGCGCACTGCTAAAAGGTATGCAGCAATGGCTGGCTTCTGAGATTTCCGTCCCAGTTCACCTGGCACCTAACCCTTTAGAATCTGTTGCAATTGGTACAGGCCGTGCCTTGCAAATGATTACGAAACTGCAAAAAGCAGCCAAATAAACAACAGGCGTATCAGTCAGCTGATACGCCTGTTTCTTTGTATTCTACCAATCCAATACCTATGCCTACTGGGTCAGCTAAATAAGCCAGATAGAAACCGTCAAATTCCATTTTTTCACGAACAACAACGGCTCCTTCTGCCTTAGCATCCTCGATGGCCTGATCCAGATCCTCCACTTGAATCTGTATACGTGTTCCATGCGGAAAATCATACGGTCCTTTACTAATTCCCCCATTAATGGCTCCGTCTGTTTTCACATCATGATAACCCCAATTCGGTTCCGCGACCTGCCAGCCAAATACATTAGAATAGAAGCTGGCTGCCTTTTCCGGATCCTGGCTATTTAGTTCAAAACCAATCACTTTTCCTTTAACCATGTTCTCTCGCTCCTATCGATTTAAGAGTTTACGTATTGTATAGGCATGCTCTTCAATTACCGGCCGCAGTCCCGGATTATAAAATACGGACGCTGGGTGATAAGTCGGGAAGATACGATAAACTTTCTCAGAAAAGATAAAAGCATTATCCTCCAAACTTTTTAACTGCTGAATCGGTTGTTCAATGACTTTTCCAGCAACCTGTGTGATTTTCTCCTTAGAGCCAGTTATTCGCTCCCAGCCAATTCTGCCTAGCGTTATCAGCATTTCTGGTTCGGATTGGTCAATTTCATAATCTAATACAGGGGCATGAGCTAAAACTTCAGCCTTTGTTGGCGTGCGGTTGTATTTCTTCGTAATCGTTTCCCCGCGAATCTGCTTCGTTTTGTACTGGTATGGTCTGCTTCGGACCGAGCTGGATATAAATATTTCATCCCGATTAACACCGGCCCGCTCAAGAAATAGATCCAGCTCTTTACCGGCTCTGCCGCTAAATGGTATGTGCGTATGTATCTCCGTCTCGCCTGGTGCTTCTCCGACAAAAAACAGTACAGGATGTTTCGGTCCTCTGCCTGGCAGAAAACCTTCGCACGGATAAGGCGCCATTCTTTCTTTTGCCAGCTGTACTAATGCCTCTGGAAGCATGTTACTTTTGCTCCAAAAGCAGCTTACGCAGTTCATCCGCTTCTTCGGCTGATAACGTCACGCCTTTACCCATCTTCTCATGATTCGGCGCCCAATCCCGAATGTCATATTTCGGCTCCCGTCCATTCCAGCTGATCATGTTAAGTTCCTTCTGCCAACCCTTAGGAGACACTGAAAGCACGCCTAATTCCTTAACAATTTCATACGACAATTCCGCCATTTGTACTCCCACCTTTTCCCTTTTCTAAAGTCTAGCAGAACTTTTTGCTATAATAAAACGAAAACAGCTCTATGGAGGGACATGCTATGCAACAGCCAATTCAACTAAACGACGTACAGCGAAACGATATGCTGCAATCACTAAAGACTTATTTCGAACAAGAGAAAGACGAGCAGCTAGGCGACCTGGCCGCAGGTCTGCTGCTCGACTTCATCCTGGAAGAACTAGCGCCTATCTTTTATAATGCCGGAATTGAAGCATCTTATCAGTTTATGAATGAAAAGATAGAGGATCTATTTGGGATTCAAGTGCGCGAACGCTGACTCACATGGGCAAACGATACGAGTTCTGCTTCCTGACTATGTGTAAGCCAATCGATGACTCTCTTAGATGTGAGCAGTTCCACTTCATCTAGCCGCGCATAGTTATAAGAGGACCCCGTGTAGATCGCTTTATCCAAATAACCAGGATGGGACATGACTTCCAAGGTCTCGGCATCTCCGAAAATCGCAAGCAGCGCTTCTTCATTTGCCAAAGCTTTTTCGAGTGACTGCTCAAATTTGTCAGTCGATGTCTGTCTCTCAGGAAGCTGCATATTATGTCGAACTGGCAAGTCATATTTCTGGGCCAGCCGCAAGAACACATCGTCAATTATCTTATACGTATTAATATGATGATGGCTATCCAAATGCGTCGGGGTTAAACCGAAAGATAGAAAACGTTCGATTTGCGCTTCCCATTCTGCCTCTACTTCATCAGCATCAATTGTATACGCGCCTTGATAAAAGGCTAAATTCCGAAACAGACCATTACCGTCAACAATCGTGTTATGCGTTGTCAGCAGCGGCTTACCGCATGTAAGCACTAAATGAATACCTACACCTAACTCCTTATGCGCTTTTGCTAGAACAGCAGCATGCTCAGCACCTGGCATATTCGGCATCATCGTAGCCGATGTTAAAACGCCATATTGCAGGCAATCGATAATTCCATAATTGACTGCACGCGAATACCCAAAATCATCTGCGTTGATAATCAGTTTTTTCATTCGTATTGCCTCCTCTTGAAACAGCGAAAGTGTTATGCACTATTTCTCCACAACCGAAAGAAACTCCTTTACCAACACTGCTATAAAAAAAATAAAAGACCGAGCAATTTCTGCTCGATCTTCTTAGTGCGGGATATATTGTGAATCAGACGCTGCTTCCAACTCATCCAGCACTTTCAAATCCTCCGTCAAGTGTAAGAACCAATTCTTATCACCGGACATCAGGGAAAGGTCAATCAAGTTCAACAGGTGCGCACGGCTCTGTTCCTCCACTGGCGGGAAGTATTTGATTTTACTTTGGAATGTCTCGATCGTTTTTCCGATCGTATTTTTATGGTCACTTTCTGTTACATATACTTTTACGGTGTTTAATTTTGCATTTACTGCTTCTACGAAACCAGTAAATAATTCATCATTTATCGAATGTCCAGTTACCCAGTCACCAACAGTTACAAAACTTTGATTATCAGACATATCATTGTCCTCCTTCAGCTTAACCGGCTGGCTAAGCAATGGTGATTGTTGTAGGTTGAAGAATACTATAAAAGATTCACTCCAAAAGCGCAATACTTTCGCATAATAAATTTTAAAATATTCAGACAAAAAGGCTATTGCTGACTTAACAACAGTTATAATGCTTGGCTGTCTATTCATTTTATACCCCGTATGACGTTTTGTTAATCTTGCAGCTGCGAATCGTTTTCTCTCTGCAGTTGCATACGATATAATGTGGCTACATATTGCAGGAGGTTGTACCATGATACGCAGCATAGCGGTAACACGTGACAAAAAAATACGTACCGACCTGCCGTACCAGGAATTGAACAGCCCGGATATTGTCTGGTATTGGGTGGATTTCAGTATGCCGACAGAGGCTGAATCAGAGAAGCTTAGCGAAGTCTTTCATTTTCACCCGCTGGCGATTGAGGATTGTTTTCATTTTTTGCAGCGGCCAAAGCTAGATGAATACGATGGGTATCAGTTCCTTGTCCTTCATGAACTGAATCATGACACCTTCGTTTCAGATGAATTGGATATATTTCATTCTGACCGTTATATCGTTACCTTCCATTTGACGGAATCAATGGCGGCAGATCATGTCTGGAAGCGTGTGGCAGAGGATGGAGCCGCTGAACATAGCCCTTCCAAAATTGTTTATCACCTGATTGATAAATTGGTAGATGACTATTTTCCTCCTTTATACAAAATGGAGGATCGATTGAGTGAAATTGAAGACGAGGAGAGCCACAAATCACCGCAAACAGTTATTAATGAAGTATTTGATATACGCAGTGATTTGCTGCGGGCAAGACGTACGATTGCACCGATGCGGGATCTGATTTACCGTTTACTAGGCATTCAGACATTTGATTTTGTGCAGAAGCAGAAAGCCTACTTTAATGATATTTATGATCATTTATTAAAACTAACTGAAATCGTTGATTCCAACCGCGAGCTCACTTCTGATATGCGGGACAGCTACGAGTCAATCAATTCCAATCGGATGAATTCGATTATGATGACATTGACGATTGTATCCACGATCTTTATTCCACTTACCTTCATAGCAGGTGTGTACGGCATGAACTTTGTGGATATGCCAGAACTGCGCTGGGAATATGGTTATCCAGCAGCAATGTTCCTGATGGGTGTCATTGCACTTGTTATGCTGTGGCGCTTCAAACGAAAAGGCTGGTTCAATATCTTTAAATAACAAAATGCGTGCAGACTTAGTCTGCACGCATTTTCATTGGTCGTCTACTACTTCTTTAAGCAGTGACATAGCTTTTAGCGAAGGTGGAAACCCATTTAATAGTGCACAATGCTGGATTGTCTCCATGATCTCATGAACAGAAATACCGGATAGAAGAGCAGCTTCAAATTGCTGACGAAGCGCCCGCTCATCTTCATTTGTAAGAAATACAGCAATATTCAGCAAAGATAAGAATCTGCCATTGAGTTCGCTGTAATCTGACTGCCCGCTTTCCGCGACGAGATTCTCCTCTTCCTTCATCAGCTTGGCCACTAACGCCCAACCTTGATCTTTCGCTTCCTTCATGGGTAACCCTCCGCTCAATCATTGAGCAAAACTAGAACTATTTTACTAGTTGCACATGTTTATTATCGGAGTAATACACTTTATGTGAACTGTAAAAAGGAAAAAATTTAACTTTTTTCCATGTAATCTACTTTCATGATTGTGGGCGCATACTCCATGGTTCAACTGTACCGACAATATACCTCGGCAGCTTCTGTTCTGCTAAATGCAGTACACCGGCGGCTATTTCGGTGTTCGTAAGCCACCTGGGAGCTCCGTCATCCAGCTGAAATCCGAGAATTACTTCATGATAGCTGATAGAATACGAATATTGCGGAATGAAGTTTTGCTTTGGATTATGCGCATTGCTCCCTTTTATATGAAAAAATGCTATTCTATTGTTTGGTTTCTTATAATGGTTACAGAGCCATTGAACTGCATCGTTGCCGCTGCGGTGAATCCAGCTGACAATCACATCCGGTGCAGAAAGCTGCGCTAGCTGATTTGTAAAATGCTCCAATTGAAGATAGTCCGATTGAACTATGTGAAGGTTTTGAGGGGAAGCCGCACGACATACTAAACGCTTTAGCTTTTCTTTCGTCCTGGCCACTACGGTTACCGTATGGCCTTTTCGATTCCAATCCAGCACAGCATCCGCCAGCATGCCCGTCCCGCCAATCACTAGAAAGTGACTCATAAAATTCTCCATTCAAGCAGATAGAAGCCTGCAGCGAGCAGGCTCCTAGTGTTCTACTTCCACGATTCAGGATATACACTCAAATCCAGTCCCCATATCGGACCAACCAGTGTGAAGACACCAAGGATAAGGAGAAGGAGAGTAAAGATATTCAAGGCAACGCCTGTTTTGACCATATCAGCAATGGTAATTTTCCCTGTGGCAAAGATAATAGCGTTAGGAGGCGTTCCAACCGGCAGCATGAATGCACAATTAGCTGCCATTGCCGCTGGCACCATAATCGCATAAGGATGAATGTTCAGCGCTAATGCCAAGGAAGCCATAACCGGAAGGATCATCGTAGCCGTCGCTGTATTGGAGGTGATTTCAGTTAGGAACAGCACCAACGTTGCCGAGATGATAATAATAAGAATGATATTAAATCCTTCTAGAACTGCAAGCTGATCCCCAATCCATTGTGATAAACCTGAGCTCGTAAACCCGGCCGCAATCGCCAAGCCGCCTCCGAACAGAAGCAGTACGCCCCATGGCAAATCCTTTGACACTTCCCAAGTCAGCAACCTTTCCCCTTTCTTACTTAAACTCGGTATAAGAAAAAGCAGCACACCTGCCAGTACCGCGATCATTGTATCGCTTAATCCTGGTATCGCGATAATCTCCCACACAGCATCAGCTTGCCATAAGAATGTACGACTTACCCACATGAAAGCTGCAAAACTAAAGATTATGAGTACTGCTTTTTCCTCGAAGGACATTTTGCCTAATTTTCTTTTTTCCTTGAGGATTAAATCCTTCCCTCCTGGCAGTGCCTTCATATTAATTCGAAAGACTACTTTCGTCAGATATATCCAAGCAGAAAACAAAAGGATAACTACTATCGGAACCGCAACGAGCATCCAGCCGCCGAAGGAAATTTCGACACTAAACAGACTGTTCGCCATCGCCGCCAGAATGATATTCGGCGGTGTTCCGATTAGTGTACCAAGTCCGCCGATTGTTCCCGCATAACCTATGGCAAATACGAGTGTTTTTTCGAATTTCTTGCCGTCTTCTCCCATGCCCGGCTTACTTGCCTTAACTGCTTGAGTCGCTTGATAAATAATAGCAGTTCCGATTGGCAGCATCATCATAACTGCTGCTGTGTTAGATACCCACATGGATAAGAAAGCTGTTGCAATCATGAATCCTAACACAATTCGCGACGTACTCGTTCCGACTACACTGATAATATTCAGCGCTATCCGCTTATGCAAATCCCACTTTTCCATAGCCATCGCAATTAAGAATCCGCCAAGAAACAAAAATACAATCGGATCTCCATAACTGGAAGCTGCTGTTTCTCCATCCAACCCTTGCGTAAGAGGCAGTAAAATGAGCGGCAGCAAGGATGTTGCTGGAATTGGTATTGCCTCGGTAATCCACCAAGTGGCTACCCATAATGTAGTCGCCAATACCATACGGCCTTCATAACTTAATCCTTCTGGGTAATAAAAGAAAATAACAGCGAAGAAAAACAGCGGCCCTAACAGTAAGCCAATCAATTGAGGACGTTTATACGATCGAGGTGCTTTTTCAGCAGTTCCAGACTGCTCCGAAGCCTGCTCACGCTCCGCATTACCTGAGGTAGGTACAGCAAAGCGAAGTAACTGCTTCGTTTTATCATGAGCGTTCCATAAATCATTCCATACAGCTGAGATACTAGATCTCATCCAACCCCTCCTTCTAATAAAACGCTTACATAAAATACAACTTAAGCCTATTCGACTTAAGCTTGCTCGTCAACTATTTGTACTAAAAAAGCAGCGGGGAAATTTCCCCCGCTGCCTAATCTAAAGTGTTCGCTTCTTCATGCCGTCTGCGTTACTGTTCGGAATTGTAATTAAATCAGTGTAACTCGAGTTTCACTCTAAAATACAAGTTCCTCAGCAATACCTAAGAATATATTAACCCCATCTTCCATGCCTGCCTCATCTATCCGGAAATGCGGATGATGATGGGGTGCTGGAGTTGGGTTATCTGCTTCTTTGGCGCCGACAAATACAAAGCAGCCTGCAACAGTGTTGGTGAATGCAGAAAAGTCTTCGCCGCCCATAATCGCACTGCCTCGAAGTACTGCATCTTCACCAAGCCGTCGCTGAATAGCACGTTCTGCCACCGCTGTTGCTGCCTCTTCATTGTAAACAGAATCATATCCATAGATAACTTTAAAATCATAGCTGGCGCCATTTGCCTCGGTTATTCCTTTAACCATCCGCTCAATTGCTTGAATCGCGTTATTCCGTACATCCTGTTTCAAGGAACGCATGGAAGCTCCAATCTGCACTTCATTTGGAATAACATTTACTGCCTCTCCGGCGTGTAATGTAGTGATAGAGACGACCAATTCTTCATTCGGACTTGTCATGCGAGAAACAACCGACTGCATGTTGCTTATAATTTGTGCACCGATGACAATTGGATCGACAGTTTTGTCAGGTTGCGAGGAATGCCCTCCCTTTCCTTTTACTGTCACATGAAACTGATCAGAATTGGACGTAGCTGGGCCGTAAATAACGCCCACTTTCCCGCTAGGCAGCTGTGATGCAACATGCAGACCATATACCATATCGACTCCATCGGTAACCCCTGCTTCTACCATTTCTTTCGCACCGCCAGGAAGCAGTTCTTCTGCGTGCTGGAATAGAAATCGAATTTCCCCATTTATCTCTGCTTGCTTGGCACTCAGAATTTCTGCCGCTGTCAGCAGGATGGCTGTATGCGCATCATGACCGCATGCGTGCATAACGCCCTCAACTGTTGAAGCAAAGGGCAGATCTGTTTCTTCTTGGATAGGCAAAGCATCCATATCAGCTCGGAATGCAATTACCTTTCCTGGCTTTGCACCTTTCAATTTTGCCATTACACTTGTTTTTGTCGGCCGGCTTAACTCCAAGCTGCCGAAACTAGCTAGCGTATCGTAAACAAATTGAGAAGTTTGCTCCTCCTGGAAGGAGAGCTCCGGATTCGCATGTAAGTGTCTTCTCCAATTTATAAGATGCTGTTTGTGTAAATCTGTGGCCTCAAGTTCAACATGCTTGGTCTCCATATGACCCCTCCTCATTTCTTTTACTTTATATAAGTGAATAATTACATTGTATAAATTAAAGAAAATCGGTTCAAGAGACAAAAGGCGCGGAGCATTGCCGCCTAGATTCTTTCCAATTTTTACCGATAGTATAACATCCACTATTTCTCCCCCAAAACTAAGATATGTCCCCTCTATTTTTAATTTAAATTAAGATAAAATCGATTTAATGTAAGCGCTTTCCATTAGTGCATACAGCAGTTGCTGTCTATATACATGCACAGAAAGGATGTACCTTCCCGTTTTATTACCATAACGAAAAGGAGGAAAACGTGTATGAGAAGGAATCTTTATCGTCGTACGGCGTGGATTACCACTCTGCTGCTTGTATTTTCCTTGCTTCTCCCTTCTGCTTATCATCAAGCAGATGCGAAGCAGCCGAAATCAAAAGTGACCAATTTGCTGACAGATTTCAGTGAAACGCCCTTAGGTTTGGATAACCCAAACCCAACTTTCAGCTGGCAAATGGAAGCGGACTATAAGGGAGCACAGCAAAAAGCTTATCAGTTAGTTGTGAAAAAACCAGACGGCAAAACGATTTGGAACACAAAGAAACAGTATTCTGATGAGTCTGTTGCTATTGTCTATAGTGGAGATAAACTCGAACCTGCTACTCGCTATGAGTGGAATGTATCTGTGTGGAATGAATCTGGTAAGAAATCAACTGCTTCAAGCTGGTTCGAAACTGGGTTGATGAATACAGATATCTCTGCTTGGGACGGTGCAAAATGGATTGGCACCAAAACCGAGGATTTGGTGCTTCAAGCTCACTATCTTAGTGTATACAAAGTACACTACAAGCTGCAGCTTGAAAAGAAGTCCAAAACTACTAAAGCCAGCTTTATCCTCGGCGCCAATGACCCTCGTTTAATGGATAAGAACAAAAATATTTACAATCTCGAAAATGAGAAGAACAAAAGTTATGTAGAATTCGAGCTGGATATTAGCGAAGTAAAGAAAAATAAAGGGAATGCCAAGCTGGCAATTTATCGCGCTGGTTATGAACCGAATGATAACCCTGACAAACCGCTAACTGAATTGGTCATTCCGAGAGATTTGATTGACCATACGAACAAGTACGCAGCACATGACATATCGCTTTGGGGGAACTCAGGCATCTTCCATATCTTCCTGGATGGCGAGAATCGCATTACGCCTGAAAATGGTTTTAATATAAACCCTGTCGGCTCTGGAGGCAATTACATCGCATTTCCAATGTTATCTGAAATTGGATTTTCTTTGGCTGAAAAACAACAAGCAACCTTCCGTGATTTAAAAGTTACCAATTACCGCAAGCCATCCAATACGCTCTTTGAAGAGAAAATAGAGGCAGAAAGTAATTCTAGTATATTTGCGGAATCAGATGGTGTAACAATTAAATCCGGCACCTACCAAGTTGCCGGCGGAAAACACGGCGTTATTTCTGTTGCAGATCCCAGCGATAAATCAACGCCATTGCTGCGAACTGAATTCCGTACCGAAAAGAAGAAGATTCAAGATGCAAAGTTGTATGCAACAGCAAGAGGAATCTACGAACTTTATCTAAATGGTAAACGTGTTGGTGATGATTATTTTAATCCAGGACTGACACAGTACAACAAAACACAAATGTATCAAACATATGATGTTACAGATCAATTAAAGGCTGGGAAAAACAATGCCTTCGGAGCTATGCTCGGTGAAGGATGGTGGAGCGGAGCCAGTACCTTCACGACCGACAATTGGAATTACTTCGGCGATCGCAACTCTTTACTGGCAAAACTAGTCATCACATATGAAGACGGTACGACAGACACCATCACGACAAATCCTGACTGGAAATATACAACAGAAGGACCACTTGTGTACGGCAGCTTTTTCCAAGGGGAAGTGTATGATGCGAATAAAGAGATAAAAAACTGGAGTAAAGCTGGATTTAAGACAAAAGGTTGGAAGAATGCCGTTGAAGTGCCAGTAGATGACACAACAACTGCTGCTAACCTCGATTACAGTGATATGCAGATTACCGGACAAGTCGGAGACAATGCCAAGATTGTTGAAACGTTAACAGCTAAAAGCATGGAAGAAGTCCGCCCTGGTGTGTATGTTTATGATATGGGCCAAAATATGGTTGGCGTACCACAAGTCAAACTGAAAAAACAAAAAGCTGGTAAAAAAATCACGCTTCGTTACGCGGAAATGCTTTATCCAGATAATGAAGCGTCTGGCGAGAACAGCGGGATGCTTATGCAAGAGAATTTACGAGCTGCCTTGGTGCAAGATACGTATATAACCAAGAATGGCAAGCAGACAATCCAGCCGCGATTTACCTTCCATGGCTATCGCTATATTGAGATTACAGGAGTGGAAAAAGCGCCGGCGCTTAAAGATGTAAAAGGGCTGGTCATTAGTTCTATTCATGATCTGGATTCGAGCTATGAAACTTCTAATCCCACAGTAAATAAACTTTGGGAGAATATCACATGGAGCATGCGAGGAAACTTCCTCTCTATTCCAACCGATACACCAGCACGTAACGAGCGAATGGGCTGGAATGGTGATATTTCTGTATTCTCGGAAACAGCCACTTACATGGATAACGTCAATCAGTTCCTGCGCAGGCATAATCTTGCCAATCGTGACCTTCAGCGTGATAATGGCCGCTATTCCGACGTTACCCCAATCGGCCCAGGCTTTGGCGGTATCCTATGGGGAAGCGCAGGATTGACCGTACCTTGGCATGCGTATCAGCAATACGGCGATGAAACGGTTCTACAAGAACATTACAATTCAATGAAACAATATGTCGACTATCTTGATACAAAAGTAAACCCATCCACAGGGTTGATTAATGAAGGGCCCTTAGGAGACTGGTTAAGCCCGGAAAACAGTAAGACAGAGAACGTATTCTTATGGTCTGCTTACCATGTATATGATTTAGAGATTATGGCCAAAACCGCAGAGATTCTTGGCCATGACGATGATGCTGCTCAGTTTTGGGACCGCTATGAGGAGCGTAAAAATTACTTTAACGACAAGTTCATCGATCCAGGAACAAAGAAAACGTTGAAATCAGACGGCTCTGTTTCAGACAGCCAGGCTTCCTATGCGGTACCACTCGCTTTAAACGTACTAAACGAAAGCAACGCCTCGGCTGCAGCTGATCATCTAGTTGCTGCTGTAGAACGAACAAATACCGATGATGATGGCAAGAAACGTCCAGCGTATTCACTTATGACAGGTTTTATTGGAACGGCGGCAATCAGCCAAGCACTTTCAGATCATGGTCATGATGATACTGCTTATCGTCTGCTGCAGCAGACCTCCTATCCTTCCTGGCTATACTCGGTTGAAAATGGTGCGACTACAATATGGGAGCGGCTAAACTCTTATACAGAGGAAAACGGCTTCGGCGGCAACAATAGTATGAATTCCTTTAACCACTATTCGTTTGGAGCAGTTGGAGCATGGATGTACAAAGAGTCTTTAGGTATCAAACGCGATCCAGAGCATCCAGGATTCAAGCACTTCTATCTCGAACCAACACCAGATCCTGATCAAGTCATGACTTGGGCGAAAGGACATGTGGATTCCATGTATGGCCGCATAGAAAGCAGCTGGAAAGTGAATGAACAATCTTTCCGCTATGATGCTGTCATTCCAGCGAATACAACAGCGACGATCACAATTCCTGCTAAGGATACAAAATCAGTACGTATAAATAACAAACCGATTCATAAAGCAGTCGGTATTAACTTTAAAAAACATGAAAACGGAGAAATTACTTTCACGGCAGATGCCGGCAGCTACACGTTCCAATCTACTATGCCATAACAAAAAAGCTTCCCCATGGGGAAGCTTTTTTGTTATGAAACAGCTTGTTCAGCTGATTTTCGAATCCTGTTAGCAAGCATTCGAGTCCATTCTCGCTCTAAAACGCCGAATCCTCTTACTGTTTCATACGCTTTAAAAGCTTCTTTTGTATACGCCAGTGCTTCCTTATGCTTTGAACATGCCAGCATCGCTTGCATCCGGCTGTACGTCCCCTCACTCAGGCTTGATACACCCGCAGCATACTGCTGAAGCTTCTCCTCATTTACAGAAGCGCTCAGCGCATCAGCCAGCATTCGCCATTCTAAAAATGGTCCATAATAAACAGACAGCTGTTTATTGGGCTTGATCTCAAATTGCTTAAACAATCGTTCAATTGCTGGCTTTATCCCTTCCTTATCAGCTTCGATATAGAACACAAACATTACTTCCACAAAAATATCTTTCAGTTCAGCTGTATTCTCCATTTTCTTTCGGCACTCCTTATACATGGAAGCCGACCATTGCGCGGGACGCTTTGAACCATACATTTCGCCCATCAACTTAGCAGATTGAATCTTGCATATTCCTATTTTCGTTTTTCTAAGTATATGATAAAAGGCAGCCCCATCAGTTTGAAACGCACCGTTTGGCAGCGGCAGAATGGTAGCCAGAAGAATAACGCCATGAAATAAACTGCAAGTCCTGAAGAAATCAATTTCCGTAAGCTGCCAGATTGCCAGTGTAAGTAAGCTGAGCGACAAACTCATTACCGGTCCGCTAATCGTCATCATTGCTAAGTCTTTTCTGTGTCTCTCTTCCGTCCTGCTTGGAGCAGGCAGCATTAAAGCTACACCGCCAACCAAACCCCAACTACGGTTTTCCCGCACCCTTATTCCTTTTCGTCCTTTTCCAATATGAAACGGACCAACAACAAAATATCCAAAATCCATGCCCATCAGCTTACCGCCTATAACATGACCCAATTCATGCAGTGCGATTGCCCAAAAAGCCGCAATGCCGAGCTGAATCATTAAGTAAATATCCGCCTGCAGATTGGGAAGCAGGAAGCATGCCCCTGCCAGCAGGCAAACTGCCAAAATAGATCCGAAGAGTGGTCTTCTCAACATTAATCGTCACCCTTCCGAATCAGCTTAATGGTGCGATAATAGAAAGCAAGTGTCATAGCAACACTACAGATCGCAAGTATGAGAAGTATCGTGCATATGATTGTCGCTATCCAGCTATCAGCAGGATCCATAATCAAATATGCGATGACAGTAAGCATCGTCCATATCAATGCTGACTTTGGTATAAAAGAGCTAGCGCGCTTCAATTTATCCTGTTTCGTATCTGCATCGGTATAAATTGGCGCAGTATCTATCGAAGCTTCAAAAATATACATCCCATAAGAATTGCAAACGAGTGTCCATCCCGATTCATCAAACATTCCTATATACTCTTGCTCTTCCGCTGCGTCCAGCGTACGATAGTCAATCATGTATTGTACTTGCTTGGGCTCTCCTCGAACGAGCCGGTAACCCATAAAGGAAAAATCTTGTAAATGCCAGCCCTTCGCTGCCTGCTTGGAAAGCTTGCGCATATCTTGTTTCTCACTGAAAGCTAGTCCGCCAGAGGACACATACTTTTTCTGCCTCATTATTTTTTCCTCCCTTTCGCCTGCAGTACACACATACCTAAGTCGACCATTCGCTTTCGCCTCTCTACTTCTTCTTCCAGCTTGGTTATACCGGCAGCTGTCGCGGCATACGTTTTCCGCCTAGGGTCGCTTTCCGGTTCTGCTTCAATTAGTCCTGCACCTAATAACTTCTTGATAATGGTATAAAGCGTCGCCGGTCCTATCTTGAACGTTCCTTGTGTTTCTTCCTTCACATATTGCATGATTGCATACCCGTGCCTGGGCTCGACAAGAGCTATTAATATATAGAAAACAGGGTCCGTTAACTCTTCTAAGGATTTTCCCTTTGCCATATGTTCTCCTTTATATCCGTTTTTGATATATCATTTATGGATATAGTAAGGGATATGGAAGTTGCTGGCAATAGGTATAAAATCTTTTTATACTATAAGTGATCCTTTTTTAATATGAATTGAGGTGACGTATGTTAATTCTCATTTGCGGAATAGGAGCGATAATCGGCAGTTTTATGCTTAGAGCTTCCGCACATGATCATATAAATAAAGTCTTTGGTTATCGGACAAAACGTTCGATGAAGAATCGAAAGCTGTGGGAGATTTCGCAAGTGTATGCAGCTAAAATGATGTTATTTGCAGGAATAGCGAATGGATTTATTGGCGGTCTGATTATGATTGCAACTCGCTTTTTTCCTTATAAAAATGAGTACTATTTGTTCATTGAACTGCTTTGGGTAATTGTAATGTGGAGCTTGGTCTTTGCTTTAACGGAGAAAAAGTTAAAAGAAGCAGATAATGACTAGTATGATGAGCATAGAAAAAAGCAGAGCAATCTGCTCTGCTTTTTCTTATCTTGATTTAGATTTGAATAGATTGGGAATGTCCGTCACAAACCGAAGCGCTAGTCCCGTAACTGGATGGCTGAAGTTCAGCTTGCGCGCGTGCAGGCAAAGCCGTTTAATCGAGCGGTCTCCCGCTCCATATTTTCGATCTCCAGCAATTGGGTGTCCGATGTCATGCATGTGGACACGAATTTGGTTTTTCCGTCCTGTGTCCAGACTGAGTTCCATTAGTGTAAAGTTGTTATTTCCTTGCACAACTTTGTAATGCGTAATTGCCTTTTGTCCATCATTCTCGTACTTGCTGGAAAACATCTTATGCGTGCTCGTTTCCTTCAGCCATGAGGTAATGGTGCCTTCTGGCTTGGACACATTTCCTTCAACAAGCGCTACATACGCTCGCTCTTTTGTAGTTGTCCATTCTTGCTGCATTTTTTGTTTGATTTCTTCCGATCTGGCAAAAACCATAACGCCAGATGTATCCCGGTCTAGCCGGTGAACGACAAAAATCTTATTGTCACTGTGCTGTGCTTTAACATAATCAGACAGCTGACGATAAGCTGTATTCGACTTTTCATTATCGGAAGCTATAGAAAGCAATCCGGAAGCTTTTTCAATAACAATAATGGCATCATCTTCATGAAGAATTGTAATACCTGACATTGGCGGGGCTTCAGTTACCATATCTGTCCGGATGGTTACCTTCTGGCCCGGCTGAAGTTTGTCGTTAAACTGTGTAGAAACACGGCCGTCAATGGCTACCTGTCCTCTTGATAAGATAGATTTAACGGAGTTGCGGCTTTTATTTACTACTTTAATCAAAAAAGGCAATAGCTCTTCCGCTTCTGTTACATTATATTCTTTCGGCTTCGCAGGCTCGAACCCACGAGTACGCGGTCGTTTATTTTTCATAGTTGAATCCTTTCTGTACCATTTCACATGGTATC
This sequence comes from Terribacillus aidingensis, assembly GCF_900215625.1. Classification (GTDB taxonomy): domain Bacteria; phylum Bacillota; class Bacilli; order Bacillales; family Amphibacillaceae; genus Terribacillus; species Terribacillus aidingensis. The sequence continues at coordinate 266,687 of NZ_OBEK01000004.1, read as the reverse complement.
ATTGCTGCATCTTTTCATCATAATTGTTATTGGAAGGAAACACAAGCTTTGCTCCAAATAGCTGCAGGAAGATTATAGAAATAACTATACTTTTTTCCTAAAAAAATATAAGATGGACTCGACAGAACGGTAGGAGTGAAGAACAATGAATATTGACGGTTTGGAGTCATTTTTAGCAGTTGTCGCTAATAAAAGTATATCCAAAGCATCAAAAGCTTTACATATTACGCAGCCAACTTTAAGTACAAGGATTCGGAAACTGGAGGAAGAACTTGACTTTATTTTATTAAACCGGAGTTGGGGCGGCATTGAACTTACCGAAGAAGGACACTTCTTCCTTCCTTATGCAGTTGAACTGTTAGGAGAATTGCAGGATGCTGCGTTCGCACTAACTGGAGACAATAAGATCAGCTATCAGCTGCTCAGCAGCATCGCCGACAGTAAAAACGAGCTTCGCATTGGAATCAACATCTGGCTGGCGCCTGTATTCAACCATGTTATTATCCCGTTTATGCAGACTCATTTTCCGCATATTACGTTTAAGTTTATTACAAGGCCCACCAACGTATTGAAGAAATTATTGGAGTACGATAGCATTCACTTTTCCATTCATTTCGAGAACTTAGCGAAAACGCCTTTTTTATGTGAGCATCTTCTTCAAGATGAAGTGGTTTTCCTTTGTCATAAGAATGACGTTCCACTCCTGGATGGCAAACTCGCAAATGCCAGCAAGCTCGATAAAAAATTCATTGTCTTCGAGCACGCAGCGCTGACAAACAATTTGGAGAAGGTCAGTTCCGTACTCAGCAAATTGCAGGAACCCGATTACCAGATGGTAGATGACGTACAGAATATGCTTGCTTTTGTCGAAAGCGGGTATGGTTTTACGACGTTACCTCGGTCTATTCTTTACCATATGAATTTCCCCAGAATGGCTAATATTGCGATCACACCTATAGAAGATATCAATCTCACAGCCTCTATCTGTTTTGAGTATCGGGAAGGCGGTCCTTTTCAAGAGGCCATTGGCCAATTGAAACAGGAATTGCAGCGCTATGCAAAAGTGATGTACAAAGAAGAAGAGCTAAGCATATGATCCGCTTAGCTCTTTTGAGCTTGACTGTATTTTGTCCGGCACGCTTTGTTTCATATATAGCTTCATCAGCTTGTCCAAGAAAGTAGGATAGCGGTTCATAAACCGTTATAGGTGCGCTATAGAAGCCAATGCTCACCGTTAATGTTGGCCGCTGCCTGAGAATAGGCAAGGTCCATATATAAGACTGGCGAACCGCTTCTGCAGTCTCCTTTAGCTTCTCATCAGGTAGATCAAAGATAGCCAGTACAAATTCCTCCCCGCTGCATCTAGCCCAGTCCTGCAACGTATACATCGTTCCCCACACTAGAAACAGAAACACAAAGAGCATCCGGCTGCGCCCAGAAGCGTGTTTCTTTCCATTAGATTCCAAACGATTAAATATTTTTCTGCCGCAAGAAAAAGTCCAATATACATTCCTGCATAAAAGCCCCCCTTCAGGCAGCTGCATAATCGTCAAAATAGCTTCAAAGAACATGATGATGACGGCAAATAATTTTGTCCACTTCCCGTTCTCCTACAGAATCAATTCACAAAGAACCTGCTTGTTTTCCTTCGTGGCAGACGGCAGCGTAAAGGCTTGCATAATCCCCATATTTCTCTTCGATTCTCTGGTAACTGTGCTGATTATACAAAAAGTCTCCTTCCAGCCTAGCTTCTATAAGGATATTTAATTGTATATTATGTTGACAATTTTCTGAATATAGTATAATTTTTATTAATATTCTTATTATGTACGATGAAGGAGAGCGCCTATGTGGAGTGAGATTAGTAGCAACCCTGTCATGATTACGCTTTTATTGATTGCTGTATTAGGTTTAGGAGAACTCATCTCTATCTGGACCAAAGCACGTATTCCTATGCTGCTGGCGGCCTTGCTGCTTTATATCTGCCTGCTCTGGACCGGAATTATTCCGAACGGACTTATGTCAGATTCTGTTGTGACGGCATTCGGTTCTTTGATTGTCGCTCCGTTTATCGTCCATCTGGGAACGCTTGTCCCTTTTTCATTGATCAGAGGACAGCTTAAACCGATTCTTATCGCTTTGGCCGGTTCCCTCACCGCTGTACTGTTCGTTTTAGCAGTCGTTCCGCTGTTTTTTGATTACCAGACAGCAGTTGCTGGTGCTGGTCCTGTTGTAGGCGGAATTGTAGCCTATCTTGTTACAAGTGAGAAGCTGACAGAACTAGGGTTATCCAGCTTAGTCATTATTCCTGCATTAGTACTCAGCATCCATAAGCTGTTTGGGATTCCGCTCGCATCTTTCTTTTTAAAGCGACATGCACTTTCTGTCAAACAGCAAGTACAATCGCGTCTTCACAGCAGTGCCGCTCTTGAAAAAGAAGCAGCTGCTGAAGTGCGTCCGAATACATTGACCAAAGCGCAGAATGAACGGAAATTACTTTTGCCGAAAAAATATCAAACATCTCTTATTCTTATCCTGCAGCTTTATTTGGGAAGTGGTATCGCCGTTGTGCTTGATGCACTTACTGGTGTCAACTACACCATCTTCTGTTTAATTATTGGTGTTATTGGGGCTTACATAGGCTTCTATCCGCCGAAGACTATGGAAAAAGCAAATGCGACGGGATTTGCCATGATTGCCGTTATCTTTATTGTCATATCCTCCATGGACGATGTTACACCAGCTGCCTTGGTTAGTTATATCCCTGAAATCCTGCTCATTTGCGCATTAGGAACAGCAGGCGTCACCTTAGGAGGACTGCTTGCCTCTAAATTGCTTGGAGTGGGTAAATATCTTGGCATGCCCGTTGCACTTACCGCACTCTTCGGATTTCCTGCAGATTACATTCTTTGTGAAGAAATCAGCCGCGAAGTAGGAGAAACAAAAGAAGAACGAGAAGCAATTATGAACGAGATTGTAACACCGATGCTCATGGGCGGATTTACTACCGTCACGACGTGTTCCATTTTAATCGCTACGGTATTGATCGGAACATTGAACTAAGCAATAAAGGAGAATTTGATGGATACTGCAAGAATGAAAGACTATATTCAAACAAATAAACAGCAGTTTTTGGATCAGCTTTTTACCCTTCTTCGCCAGCGGAGTATTAGCACACAAAATGATGGGATAGAAGAATGTGCAGTTCTTCTGCAAGGAATGATGCAGGAAATCGGCATTGATACAAAGATTCTTCCAACAGCCGGGCATCCAGTCGTCTACGGAGAGTTAATACATGATCCGGATGCTTTTACACTGCTCGTTTACGGACATTATGATGTTCAGCCGCCAGAGCCTTATGAAGCATGGGAGTCTCCCCCATTCGAGCCTGAAATACGCAATGGAAAAATTTATGCGCGTGGTGTCGGAGATAATAAAGGCCAGCTGATGGCACAGCTTTTCGGAGTGAAAAGCTACCAGGAAACGGTCGGGAACTTACCAATCAATATGAAGTTTGTCTTTGAAGGCGAGGAAGAAAAAGGGAGCACCAATCTTGCTGCATTTGTAGAAGCACACAAGGACCTGCTGCAGGCTGATCTTGTTTACACATCTGACGGTCCATCTCATAACAGCTCCTCTCCGCTTGTGCTGCTTGGCGTACGCGGTATGCTCTCTGTTGAATTCCATGCAAAAGGCGCTGATCGCGATAATCATTCTGGAAATACCGGAAATATCGTTCCGAATCCTGCCTGGAAGCTGATTGAGCTCATGCACACGATGCGCGATGCAAACGGTCATGTGAAGGTAGAAGGCTTTTATGATAACATACGGGCTTTCACCCCCTATGAAGAACAGCTGCTCACGAAACTGCCTTATGACAAGGATTCATTAGGCAAGAAAATTGGCTATCCAGCACTTTCCTTGGACGGACTTTCTTACTATCAAAAAATGACTGGCGAACCGACATTTAATATTTATGGGATGGAGAGCGGTTATACAGGAGAAGGAACGAAAACGATCATACCAGCTACCGCTAAAATTAAAATGGATATTCGGCTCGTTGTCGATCAGGACCCGCTTGATATCTTTGAAAAAATAAAAAAGCATGTCGAGACATATGCACCAGATATAAAAGTCACGTATCTTGGCAGCATGCAGCCTTCCCGAACGAAGGCCGAGCTGCCAATCGTCCAAAAAGTCGTCAGTGCTGTGGAGGTGGCCTTTCAAACAGAGCCGCTCATCCAGCCAAGCATGGGCGGATCTCTGCCGGATTATGTATGGACGAAGATACTCGGTCTTCCATCCGTCATTGTCCCTTACGCGAATTTTGACCAGCATAATCATTCACCGAATGAAAATCTGGATGTCGACTACTTCTTGAATGGCATTCATTGCACCGCCTCTGTCATCCATACATTAGGCAAGTCAGACGTATAACCACACGCATGAAGCCATGTCTCAGGACATGGCTTTTAAAATATTTACAACCACATTTGAGAAGTAACAGCTCTCTCTAATAAGATTTGCTCTTCCTTCTGCTTTATTCTATAAATGTAAGCGCTTTAAATATATAAGGAGGATTGATCATATTGAAGAAATGTCTGGTTATTTTGCTAGCTTTGCTTCTGACAGTCGCTGTCCCCTTCTCTGCTGATGCTAAAAAACTCCCCAAAAGGCAAATGGAGTATTTAGATCGAGGCGCTGTTGCTGTCGAAACAGAGGATGGTATCTTTTTAAGCTGGCGATTCCTCGGCAACGACAAGAAAAAGACTTCATTTCATATTTACCGTGATGGAAAGAAAATCACAAGAAAACCACTGAAACATGGCACGAACTACTTAGATGAAGCAGGTACTGCGGACAGCGTTTATCGAGTGGAAGCTATCGGAAAAGGTGCGGATCAAGACGACATCAAAGTGTGGCAGAACAATCAGCTGCATATTCCGCTTCAAAAACCGGCTGATGGTAAAACACCAGATGGGAAGTCCTATACGTATAAGGCGAATGATGCAAGTGTCGGCGATCTTGATGGTGACGGAGAATGGGAAATCATCCTGAAATGGGATCCATCCAACTCCCAGGATAACTCACGGTCCGGCTATACAGGAAATGTACTTATTGATGCTTATGAGATGGACGGAACGCATAAATGGCGCATCGATCTTGGTCACAACATTCGTGCGGGTGCCCATTACACGCAAATGCTTGTCTATGATTTTGATGGCAACGGCAAATCAGAATTAGTTGTGAAAACAGCAGACGGCACGACGGACGCGAAAGGGAAAGTTATTGGTGATCAAAATGCGGATTACCGTAATAGCTCTGGTTATATTCTCGAAGGCCCTGAGTACTTGAGTGTATTTGATGGCAATACAGGTATAATGAAAGAAACAGTGAATTATGAACCAGCCCGCGGCAATATTTGCGACTGGGGTGATTGTTACGGAAACCGCGGCGACCGTTTCTTGGCTGGTGTTGCTTATTTGGATGGCAAAACACCGAGTATTATTGAAGCCCGCGGCTATTATGAAAAAACAATGATCGCAGCTTACACATACAAAGATGGCAAATTAACAAAACAATGGCTATTTGATAGCGATACCGCTGGCAATGAAGCATATGCGCAGCAAGGGAATCACAATTTGAGCATCGCGGATGTAGATGAAGACGGAAAAGATGAAATCATTTACGGCTCCATGGCGCTTGACCATGACGGTACAGGTCTTTACTCGACAGGACTTGGGCATGGTGATGCTATGCATGTGAGTGATTTGGATCCAAGTCGTCCTGGATTAGAAGTTTTCCAGGTTCATGAGTCTTCCCCTAATAAAGCCGGCATTGAATTGCATGATGCCCGAACTGGTGAACTGCTGTGGGGAATTCCGACAAACAGAGACATAGGCCGCGGTCTAGCTGCCGACATCGATCCACGCTATCCAGGGGCTGAAATGTGGGCCGTCGACGGTGCATGGAACAGTCCGACAGGCGGACTATATGCAGCTTCAGGTGAGCAAATCACAACCAATATCCCTCCAGCCAATTTCGCTATTTGGTGGGATGGCGACCTGTCTCGTGAAATCCTAGACCATACTTTCGATGAATCTATACAAACCGGTACAGGATTGATCGGAAAGTGGAATCCGAAAACAGAAAAAGTCGATACATTGCTGGATGCTGAAGGCACGTACTCCAACAACGGTACAAAAGGAAATCCTGCCCTGCAAGCAGATTTGATTGGCGATTGGCGAGAAGAAGTGATCTGGCGAACAGAAGACAGCAGTGCACTTGTCCTTTACACTACAACAGACATAACGGAACAAAGACTGCCAACACTAATGCATGATCCTGTTTATCGATTAGGCGTTGCATGGCAGAACGTCGCCTATAACCAGCCGCCGCACACAAGTTATTTCTTGGGAAATAATATGAAACAGCCCGATATGCCTCGAATAGATGTTATAAAAGCTAAATAATTGCAAAAAAGCGCACAGCATCTGACACTGTGCGCTTTTGTTTGCCTATACATATTAGAATATCGGTATTACACAGGAGAAATAGATGAAAGTTTGGAGAATTTCATTTTGTAAATGGTGGTGAGTAAATGAAGAAAACATTATGGAGCAAATAGGAACTTTGATTAAGTGCGCATGAAAATGCTACATATATATCACTTTTATTGGAGAACATCTTCGAGATTAATATGATATAAATTGTTAGCAATGGAGAGTCTTCAAAATACCTTTGTCAAAATGAGGAGAAATCATTCTTATATCGCGTTCACGAGTTTTGGGATTCAACCGTTTTGATCCGTTATTGACTTTAGCCAATAGTAATGTCAGAAGTTATTTTTTATTTACTGTATCGGTTTGCTTATAATCCAGTTGCTCACACGTTGTTAGGGCTGTTCATTGTTTCTGGGATTCCGTTATGGTGGCACACGGTAAATCACTTTATTCGAGCATGAAATATCGGAGGAACCAAGCACTGCGTACAGATTAATACAGTATCAGGTGGTTAAAGACTTTTCTATTTGTTTTTTGGTGGATATTAAAAATTGTTTCTTGTCTATTATTAGGAATAATTGGGATGGTATATACCGTAGTCCAATTTGCGCTTGCCGTTGTGCGTTTCTGTAAAGTACGAAAGATAGAATCACGAAATAAGTGATTAGCATGTCTCGCTATAACGATAATTAAATGTACTTAAAGAAGACCTTGGAAAGGTCTTCTTTATTTGGCTATATTTAGTGAGAGTATGGCAGTTCCAAGATCGCCTTTTTTTTCTGCTGTTTTGTTATCATCTGCATATCCAGCTATACTGCTTAGAATAATCGTTCCTACTAGTATCAATGAGAAAACAATTTTCTTCATAATATACCCTCCTTTTTTAGATAGAAGCTAAAAGATAGTATCTTGTTGCCAGCTCGTATTGCTTAGTTTCAGTATAATGCCAGGCTAGTTCCTTTGAATAGAGTCTAACATTAAAGAAATCGTTAATTTTTCTAAAATATTCTATTCCTTCTTGCCATACGCTTTCATAGTTCATTCTATCCTCGTATTTCTTATGCAGCATTGCAAATTCCCATTTCATTGTAAGATTATCATTTTCAATGCTTTTCTGGAAACCTTCAGTATAGGCTTCTACAGCTTTTGAAGACTCATTGGTTTTCCAATAAGAATCAGCTAACAAATATAAAATCTTTAAATGGATACGTTCTTGTTTATCCATACGCGCTTCTTCCAGATAGCGAATAGCGGTTTCCGGTAATTCACGCTGCACATACAGAAGTCCAAGGTTGAGGTTAGTAGTGGTTATAAAACTCTGATTGTCTATATTTTTGTAAGATGCCAATGCTCTATGAAGGTGTTCTTCCGACATTTCAAAGTTATGAAGATCCATGTAATTCATGCCTTGCAACATTTCTGCCCGGGCAAGAAGAAACTCAAATGTTTTATATGGTTTTAGGGATTCTATTGCTCTTTCTGCATGTAAAGCAGACAAAGTAGTTATATCAAGAAAATAATAAGTCATGGCTTTACGAAGGTGAAATTCACCTATCTCTACCGGATTATTTAATTGATTTAGATATTTTTCAGCCTTCTCAAAGCAATTAAGAGCTTCTGGGTAATGTTTTTCGTCATAGAATAGTATTCCTTCTGCTAGGTGTAGATAATATTTGTGGGTATTCTTAAAGTGGACTAGGTGCTTTTTTGCATTGTCAATCGCAGCAGCGCTATTCACGAGGTGTTTTTGCATTAAGTAGAAGCGACTTTCTAGCAGAAAAAAATCAATAAGAGTATCTATAGAGAAGTCATTGGAAAATCCTTTTAAGCGGTCGTGAATACTGGCTGCAGCATCTCTTTTATCAAGACGAATACTGATAGACCAATTATCCAATTCAGCTGAAACGTTGACATGATCATAGATATTATGGCTCATATTGCAACCCTCCTTCAAAGTTGTTATCTATGAATCAATTTTACCATTTACTGCATCTTTATGTATTGGGAATCTTCGTTCTTTAACATCTATTAAAACAAGGCTATGGGAGGTGAGGTTTCCTATTCTATTACTTGTGAAATGTAGTTTATATCGGTTTAAGCCTTTTTGGGCATTGAACCCAAAGACGATTGATTCAAAAAAACGGATCAATACGCTTCGGCAGCTGCGCGCTTGTTGCTATAACCGTCGTGCTTCCTTCTCTATCCATCGTATTTCCATTATAACCAGTGGCTAAAAACCGGCGGCAAGGGCGACACATCACCAAGCAGTAACGGCAAAGCCAAGTAGGCTAAGGGAGCATAAGAAAGCACAAATCGCTTTCTAACGACTTCACTCGTTCCTGCTAGATTCTGCCGCAAGTCGCTATCTTCGCTTTGCTGCGACAGCTTAAAGAAATGATTTGGAAAGACATCCAACTACCGATCAAATCCTTCGTGCCGAATCTGGTCACGGACTAGTTCAGATGGGAGCACAGAGAGAACATTTGAATTTTCAGCAATATGTCCAAGACGACTTTGCTATTCTTGTGCCTGCAGGCATGTGGCACAATCTTATTTACGCACCGCCAGAGCATCCCTACGGAACGATTCACCGTACCAAACAAGACACCATGGCTGCTGAATAACAGGAAGAACGTAAAAGACCAACAGCCTTCGAGCTGTTGGTCTCACTTTCATTAGCTATACGGGTACTGTCTGCGATCATGCTGAATGCTGATCCATTTAGTTGTTGTAAATGCATCCAGACTCCACTCACCATTCAAGCGGCCAAGACCGGAATTTTTCACACCGCCAAATGCTACAGTTGGTTCGTCATTTATCGTACCATCGTTAATATGAATCATGCCGGTATCCATCTGCTTCGCAAGCTCTGCGCCGCGCTCAACATCTCTGGTGTGAATAGCACCGCTTAAACCATAATCACTGTTGTTCGCATATGCTAGTACTTCTTCATCACTTGTCACTTTCATAATCGATACAACAGGTGCAAATAACTCTTCATTTGCAAGCGTCATATCAGGTGTAACGTCACCGAAGACAACCGGCTCCACGATGTTGCCTTCCACTTTTCCTTTGATAAGCGGTGTTGCGCCTTCTTCGATGCCTTTCTCAATCAAAGCTACCGTTGTTTTCACTTGCTGCTCATTAATAAGCGGTCCGATGATCGTGCTCGGATCTTTTGGATCACCGCATGTGAGTGTGGAAACCTTCGCTATGTACTTTTCAACAAATTCATCGTACACATCTTCATGCACAAGCAAACGGTTAGCAGACATACAGATTTGGCCTTGATGTGTGAAACGGCTGAATACAGCTGCACTTACCGCAAGTTCCATATCTGCATCTTCTAAAACGACTAAAGCACTGTTGCCGCCTAGCTCTAGATGCGCTTCTTTTAAATTCTTACCAGCTACCATTCCGATATGTTTCCCTACTTTCGTAGAGCCTGTGAAGGACACAGCACGCGGTATTTTATGCTCCACAAAGTTATCGCCAATTTCGCTGATTTCTGTCACGATGACATTCAGCAACCCTTTAGGAAGACCTGCTTCTTCGAAAAGCTTAGCAATCATTGTTCCGCCAGTAATGGCAGTATGTTCATGCGGTTTTAACACAACACCATTTCCAGAAGCCAATGCAGTTGCTACTGATTTCATAGATAGGAAGAATGGGAAGTTAAAAGGGCTGATAACACCGACAACACCAACCGGTACGCGGTAAACACGATTCTCTTTGCCATCAATTGGCGACGGAAGAATTTGGCCATTCATGCGAAATGGGAATGTTGAAGCTTCTTTGATGATATTTGTTACAAGACCGATTTCGAATTCAGCTTTTAATCTTGTCCCGCCGATTTCCTCTATAATAGTCGCAACAAACGCTTCATGATTTGCTTCGATGTATGCAACAGCCTTTTCGAATACGGCACGCTGGGCAACAGGATTTGTTTTCGCCCATTCCTTTTGCACACGAGCTGATGCTTCATATGCTTCGTTTAAGTCGTCCAAGCTAGCAGCTTGATAAGCAGCGATAATATCACCGTTATATGGATTGCGATTCTCCATTTTCACACTGCTCTGGCCTTCGCGCCATTCACCGTTAATATATTGACTGTTCAAATGCTTGAAATTATCCATGTTGGTCACCTCTATTAGTCTTTGATTGAAACGTTATCTTTTGCTAGTTGTGCAAGCGTGTGTACATTGCCATTGATTTCTTCCATCGTAGCTGTCAGTTCTTCAATCGCAGCAGATTGTGTATCAGATTCTGCATTTGCTTCTTGGATGGAATTGCTCAGCTTAGCAATATGCGATTTGATTTGTTCCGTAATTTGGTGAATTTCTGTTACTTGGTCCTTGGACCCAGCCGCCATCTTACGGATCTCATCTGCAACCACACTGAAGCCTCGGCCATGCTCACCCGCGCGCGCTGACTCAATAGCAGCATTCAAGCCGAGCAAGTTGCTCTGATCAGCAATGCCTTTAACCACGTTGGACACTTCTTCAATTGTGTCGACACTATCAGTTACTTCGGAAGCTTTACGGGATATATATGTCATACCTTCTGCCAAACCGGAAATAGACTTCGCCATGTCTTGAATAGTAGCAGTTACATCACCGATTACGCCCGATAAGTTCGTAGCAATAGAAGACAACTGATTGGCACTCTCAATACTTAAACCAACACCGACACCGCCGATAACATTACCTGCCTCATCATGAAGCGGAATGGCACGTGCAATAATACTCACACCGAAAAGCTCTTCTGGCACGACAGCAGATTGATTCTTATTCTGACGAATTGCTGCTGCTACGATGTCACCATCTACTAAAGGATCACCAGGTGTCACATTCAATGAAAATGTCTTAGCTGGAAAATTGATGATTAGTTTCTCTGTATTATAAATACCAATGGTGACATCTTCATTTATCAGGTCCTGTAAAAAAGGGCCCACTTTCACAAAAGCGTCCAACATCGGGTGCAATGTCTGCTCCGCCTGTTCTTGTAATTGTATGCTCATGGAATCATTCTCCTGTTCATAGTTTTTAACTCTATTACTATATATCGACATTACCACGTATTTGTAAAGGAATATTGGTAAAAAAGGAATGGGGCTGTTCTAATAACAATAGGAATAAAGGTTCACAAATGAACAGAATAGCTTTATATTTCGTTCATTAACTAGCAGACAGCTCTTAATAGAGCATACAAAAAACCAGCTGATTGGTATTCCTCCCATCAGCTGGTTTTATTATCTTCTAGTCTTTCTTCTTTCACGCGCCCTCACCGTACGCCAGTATCCAACCTGGAATAAGACAACACCGATTATGATAATAGCTATTCCCGTTATAACAGCAACCTTATCATTAATTTCCCAAAATAGAATTAAGAGAATACCGATGATCTCCAACAGAACAGCGGTTATCATAAAACCTTTATTCACCTATACCCTCTCCTTCACATGAGGTCTCGAGGGTTAATCATAGCAAGAGTTTGATGATCCTGCCACTTTCCATTAATTTTAACATTCTACTTGTCAATTCCTTCTTTATGAAAGCCTGCTTTTAGCAGCACTTTAATGGACCCTAGGTTATGCGGCATCACGCCCGCCTCTATGCGGTGAAATGGCAATTAGCTAATACTCGCTCTTACCACTAAGGCGAAGTACATACATCGTCAAAGAAAGTACGATTGCTGTACAGATGAGCAAATCAGAGATCCACAATACATATCCATCTAAATTCAACCGAATACCAACCAGATAAATACATGAAAATACCCAAAAACCTACTTCTTTTAATACGTGAATTGTCCGCACGTGTAACTCCTCCTAAAAGGTTATACTTTTTCATACGGAGGAATAATGGAAAAAGTTCCAATTATTGCATGACTATTTTCCATGATATGATATACATGCATGAGAGGTATACGAATCTCCTAACTATACATTTCTTTTAAACACATAACTCACTTTATCGTAGCCCATCTTCTCTTCATAAAAGCGATGTGCTCCCTCACGTTGCAAACCCGATGACAGCGAAACGCTATTATACTGGTTTTGTGCCGCCCATTCTTGAACAAAGGTAAGCAATTTTTCTCCATAACCTTTCGAACGCTTTTGGTTGTCGGTAACGAAATCACACACCCACACAAACCGGCCATAATACAAGGTGATCATTGGCTTAAAGCCCACTACCGCAGCAATCTCGCCATCGTCATACAAGGCAAATAGTTTATATCGCTCTTTTTCTTGCGCCTCCGCCACTAACTCAAGGTAAGTATCTCTATCCAAGTGCGTTCGTAATTGGTTCATTATTGGGTATGCTTGAAGTATTTGATCAGACGTTCTTAATTCTTTGATAGCTTTCCGAAGCAGATTAATCACTCCTTTTATCAGCACTGCTAGGAATGAGCGCCTTATTCATCGCATTTTTTCGTTAAAAATGAGTTTACTAGAGTTCCTCATATGAGATACTAATACAGCAAGAAAGGAGATGCTTATGTACGCTTATTTTAATTTTGCTGATGCAGCTGGTCAGACCCAGCATCGGCAATTCACAGAGCAGCATACGTTGTTAACAGCCCATACAATTGACGAAGTTATTCCCTGCTTAGAGCAGGTGCAAGCATATACGGACCGCGGATATTACGCAGCAGGGTTTCTTTCTTATGAAGCAGCTGGAGCTTTTGATTCCAGTTATATGACAACCCCTGGCTCCCAGCTTCCTCTATTACAATTTGGCATTTATAAGCATTTTATCGCTGCGCAGCCAGAACCACTAGATTCTGCACCAGAAAAGTTAAACTGGCAGCCAGCAATTGAAAAGGCAGCATACGAAAAAGCTATTCAAACTATTAAGGAAGAAATCGCCGCAGGCAATACGTATCAAACAAATTATACGATGCGTTTGCGAACACCGTTTACCGGCGATCCTGCAGCTTTATTCCGCCAAATGCAGCGGGCGCAGCGGGCTGATTACACTGCCTACCTGGCGTGGGAAAATCATGCCATCCTCTCTGCTTCTCCGGAATTATTTTTCCGTTGGGACGGTAAACAAATACACACAAAGCCGATGAAAGGAACAATCAAACGCGGCCTTACATATGCTGAAGATCTCAAGAATCGGGAAACGCTCATACAATCGGTAAAGGATCGTGCAGAGAATGTCATGATTGTAGATTTATTGCGTAATGATATCAGCCGGGTTGCCAAGCTGGGCACTGTACAAGTTCCGGCTCTGTTTACCATTGAGAAATATCCAACTGTTTACCAGATGACATCAACGGTAACAGCAGACACAGCCCCGGGAATAACCATTACCGATATTATGCGCTCCCTTTTCCCTTGCGGCTCAATTACTGGTGCACCGAAAGCAAGTACGATGAAAGTCATAACCGATCTTGAACAGGAACCTCGTGAAGTATATTGCGGTGCAATTGGTTATATGACACCCGGTGGAGAAGCAGTCTTTAACGTACCAATTCGTACAGCCATCATTAATCAGAAACAGAAACAAGCGACTTACAGTGTTGGCGGAGGCATCACATGGGACTCGACTAGCAATGGAGAATATGAGGAGGCACTTGCGAAATCCTCCGTACTGCAGGAAAAGCTTCCTGCATTCGATCTTTTAGAAACAATTAAATACGAAGACGGCAATTACACTTTACTAGCAAAACATATCCAGCGGTTTCTTCAGTCTGCTGATTATTTCAGCATACAGCTGCAAGAAGCGGACGTTCGGCAGCATTTGCAGCAGCACCAGTTAAAGCACCCTGGTGAGTCCCATCGAATTCGCCTATTAGCGGATCAAACCGGAAAATTGAAACTTACGTATAGTGGAATGCCAGAACCGATAAATACTAAGCAACCATTTAAGCTAGCAGCCACCCCAATTGATCGGAACAATCGATTTTATTATCATAAAACGACTTACCGGGATATGTATGCCATGCACAAACAAGACCAGTCCCAACTGTTTGATACGCTGCTTTGGAATGAAGCTGGCGAACTGACTGAATTCACCATTGGCAACCTTGTCATCGAACAGGATGGCAGATTGCTTACACCACCTGTTGCTAGTGGTCTTTTGCCAGGCACATTACGGGAAGAATTGCTTGAAAACGGTAAAATCGAAGAAGTTGTTTTGACAAAAAAAACCCTGCAAACTGCTTCTCGTATTTGGCTGATTAACAGTGTACGAGGATGGATAGAAATGGAGCTCGTCTAGTAAAGACGAGCTGACTTTTTCGCTTTTAGAATAATAAAGGAAGGCCGGCGCAGTTCATGTGCAATTGGCGGCAACTGCGCAATGGCATGGTCATCTGGAATTGGTTCGTTGACTTCAAGCAGGCTGAAACCATTATGCAGCAATCCATTGCATAACGCAGCAAAGGATCGATGGTAATAAACAACACCATCTACAAACCAAGCTGCCTCACGTCTGCCTTCTTCTTGATAATTATCTACCGCGAAGTGAAGCCTGTTCCCTTCTTCATCCTCAATCCACTTCTTCCCTGTTTTTCGGGCTGTTACAATTGGATGTTCTGATGAGAATAATAGAATGCCATCATCTTTTAAGGCTGAATGAATCGAGTGAATAACTTTATCGTAGTTGGCTACATAATGCATGACGAGGGAACTTACTGCAATATCGTAATGCGCTTTCGCAAACACTGCATCCTCCAATGATGTCTGCACATAATCAATCGCTGGATGCGCATTTCTCTTTTTCGCTTCCTGCAGCATGTTTGAAGACGGGTCAATTGCGGTTACGCTCGCTGCCCCATTTTCCATACAATACATAGCCAGATCACCCATTCCGCAGCCAATATCCAATACATGCTTTTCTTTCAAATCTGGCAGCATGCTTTTCATTTGCGGCTGTTCCATGAGTTCATTGTAGTTAACTGGATTCTCGCGCAATTCTTTATAACTCTCAAAAAAGACCGCATTATCATAAATATTCTGTTTCATATAATGCCTCCTCATCTAAAATCGAATACACTTTTATTTTAGTATCAAATTAAAAAAACACTAGACTTATAATTCTGACTTTTGTATCATTTAGATTGAGGCGTATCTTCTTTAAGGTAAGAAAAGAGATCACAAGAGTGATCCGCTTAAGCCTTTTTCTTCTTAAGCTTCTCCATCTCTTTTTTCATTTGTTTCTTCAGCTGTTTGAACAGCTTTTCCCTCTCTTTCTTTACTGCTTTTTTTACTGCATGAGAGACAATCTTCTCTAATTCATCTGCGTTTAATACTTGAGAATCAACCTTCTCCGATTCATTTGACGCCAATACCGGATCTTCCAATTCCTTGGCAGGTTGTTCTGTCAATTTGTCATAACCAGTCAGCTGCTGAATTGCGTCTGCAAAAGTTCGCTTCTCTGCTAGTAATCTCTTTAATTCATCTAACGTCGTAAGATCTTTCTCTGTATAAATCCGCTGCCCTTTGCTATTCCGTTTGAACGGGTAATGAGCGCTTTCCAGTGCAATTGCCCATCGCCGTAATGTCGAAGTTGTCACCTCTAATGAAGCAGCTAAATCCTTTGCCGTGTACTGTATCTCTTGTTCAGACAAATTTACTCCCCCTTGACTATGTATGGTGGAAACTATTTCCTACAGTATACTATAGCCTGTATGGAATCCCAACAATGGCATACTTATTTCAATCCTCACTACTGACAGCCCAAAATGACACCGAATTGCCATGGTGAATTCCCCTTCCTTATTATTCTAAATTAAAAGCTGCCAGCCTTACCGCCCGGCAGTTCCATACAATAAACATAGATTTGATGGCTGATAGGTTATCGTAAACGAAGGTAACGCTTCTCGCAATTTGGCAACTAGCACTTCCCCTTTCTGGTTAAAAACTCCTTCTGTTTTATCTGCGTCATTTTTGAGTAAATCACTATCCCAGTCAATCCACTTACCAAAATCTCTAGTCCAATCTTCTAACTGTTGCTTTAAGTCTCCAGATACCGGCAACTCATCCACATCTAAGTTCACTTTACATACTGCACACCAAACTGCATCTCCAAAATCCGCTTCTATTAATAGATTTGTTGTTTTTCCACAGCTGCATTCCATCTGCTTTTACTTCCTTTCTTGCTGTTGTACGAGGGAATCCAACAGCTGGTAAAGCACCTTTTTATTAATTGTCGGGATATGGGCAGACAGCATAGTCTTCCCACTTTGAACATATTTGCCATGATCAATATTGTTTTGATCATGCGTGATTAACTTGATTATGCTTTCCTCTGTCATTTCCAAGTGGAATTGCAACCCTATTACAAAATCTTTATAGATAAAACCTTGATTCTCACATGCTGTATTACCAAAAAGTCTAATTGCTCCGTCTGGTAAGGAAAATTGCTCTCCATGCCAATGAAAAGCCGTCATCTGATCAGGCAGGAAAGAAGAAAAATGCTGGGTGAAAGTCTGAATTGGATGCCATCCTACTTCCTTATATTCTCCCTGAAAAATGTCTGCTCCTATTGCTTTGGCTATTTGCTGGGCTCCTAGACAGATACCAAAAATCGGCTGCTGTTTTGAGATTAGCTCTCGAATCAGATCACGTTCCGCTTCTAACCAATGCTCGGTATCATTTGCGCTCATCGGTCCGCCTAAGATAATGAGCATGGTTACGTCTATTGCAGCTGGAAGTACCGCCTCCTCGTACAAATGATGGATACGAAAATGATGTCCCCGATCTTGTCCCCAATCTTCTATAGCGGCCAGCCCTTCAAACGGGACGTGCTGCAATACATCAATTAGCATCTGCTTCCTCCTCTTATAAGTTCAGCTCATAATGATAAAATTGCTGATCACGCACATATCCTTTTCGCTCGTATAGTCGTTGTGCTTTTTCATTATCTGGAGCTGTACTCAGCGCGATGCTAGCAGCACCCGTTTCCATTGCCAAAGCCATAGCTGCATCAAGCAGTTTCTCTCCCACGCCTTTTTTCCTGCTGCTTTCGGCTACAAATAAATCGTTTAAGATCCAAGCCCGCTTCATACCAATCGAAGAATATGTAGGATAAAGCTGAACAAAACCAACGTATCTTTCTTCATCTTTTGCTAGGAATATAACAGATTCCTGTTTTTCCATTCTTTCTGTTAAGTAAGCCTCTGCCCCGTTAAGGTCAGATGCTTGTTTATAGAACTGGCGGTACTGGTCAAATAATGCTGCTGTTTGTTTTACGTCTTGCAAAGCTGCTTTTGTAATTTTCATATTTTTACCCCTTCGATATCTTCTACTGTTTTTCATTTTTGAAATAGATGATGTAAAAGGCTGCCTCTATCCTCAAAAAACTGCTTCATAATTCGATAATGCTGCGTGTTTTCCAGCCGTGTGTCTGCAATTCCTTCTGCATCCAGCTCAAAAATTTTTGCGTCCGGATAAGCCATTAAAAGCGGAGCATGTGTTGAGATAATGAATTGTGAACCTTGTTCTACCAGCTCATCTATTCGGGCAAGCATGGACAATTGGCGGATGGGCGATAATGCTGCTTCCGGTTCATCCAGTATGTAAAGACCGTTTCCGCTAAAACGTTCCATGAAAGCAGCAAAAAATGCCTCCCCATGTGATTGCTCATGAAGAGACTTCCCCCCATAAGAATCAATTATTCTCCGAGAGCTTCCGGGCTCTTGATCAAGCTTTTCAATTTGTGTTGCCACGTTATAAAACGTCTCTGCTCGGAAAAAGTAACCATCACGAGGTCGGTTACTACCGCGGACAACCTGCATAAATTCATGCAAATTAGAATGCGAGGCATAACTCGAAAACGAGAAGTTCTTTGACCCGCCTTCTAGGTTAAATCCAAGCGCAACAGCCAGCGCTTCAAGCAGCGTAGATTTTCCCACCCCATTTTCTCCAACAATATAAGTTACATTGGGATGAAACGAGAGTTTTCCTAGTTTTTGGATTATCGGCAGCGTGAACGGGAAATGATTAGGCAGCGGGGATTTTTCTTTTACATCATTTGTCTCACATACTGATTCATCTCATCTAATCTCATACGATTCCACCTATCTTCATAGCCAAAAGTTTTATTCCTAGAAAGGAAGAATAGAGTCATGCGAGAATACATCCTGTTTGCTATACTAATTATCTTGTTTTTAGCGGTCATTCTGTTCACCCGCTACTTGAATAAACCCGTAAAAGGTCTATTTGTTGTTTACTATCTAGCGCTTGGTATTTTATTTATTATCGTCGAGGAACGTATCGATAACAATCTTATTATTTGCGTTGTTAACGCATTATATCAACTTCTTATTCTCCGTTGTATGTCCTACTTAAAAATTCTTTTTATATCCTCAGCGGTTGTTGTTGTTTTACCTCTTCCCCCTTCTAGAACTTTGTGGATTGTAGTCACCTTCTATAGACAAATATTTACTATAGGTTTTTAAGCAAATAATGACTAATTCAATCTATCCCTTTCCATTAGTTTTTTTCTATTAACGGGGACTAAAGACACACAAAAGACATACTAGAATAGTAGATTTGTATGTGGTCATTACACATATTTACCGGTTTCATAACAATTTTGCAATATATAATTTATAAACTATACAGATGGGATAAATAAATGAAACATAAAACAAACTTAGTAATCATTCTATTATTGGTATTTTGTAGTGGTTGTCAAAAAGGAGAAGTAAAAACCTATTCATGGAAGTTCAGCGATTGTGGGGAAAACTGGGCACTATGTCTTTTGTATCCAGAAGAAGAAAATAAGATGTATTCATTGAAGGAACCTATTAAAGTAGCCGTTCTAGATAGTGGTGTTAATACAGATTTGAGTGTATTTAAGGATATGAATGTAGAATCATATAGCGCAATCGACGGAGAAAACCCTGATATTGATGATTTTGGCCATGGTACAGCTATAGCAGGTCTAATATCCTACCCTTACTACCTAAATAGAGATAAAGGAGTAAATATAAAGTTGTTAAATGTAAAAGTCTTAAACGATAAAGGGGGTGGTAAAGTTGAAGATATTGTCAAAGGAATTGAGTGGAGCATTAAACAAGATGCAGACATTATAAATATGAGCTTTGGTTTTCAGAAAGATAATCCTAAACTAAAATCGGCTATCGATTTAGCTATCGAGAATAATATTACTATCATCTCTTCAGCTGGCAACAATATAGGGCTATCTACAGATTATCCAGCTGCATATAAAGACGTTATATCAATCTCGTCTATAAACAAGGACATGAAAAGGGACAATTTAACATCGAAAGGTAAGGTGGATTTTGTGAGTCCAGGTGTGAATCTTGCAGTGTTTAAGCCTGATGGTACCAAGGATGTTGCAAGTGGTACATCACTAGCGACAGCATTAGCTACCGGTATTGTGGCAAATCTTATGACAAGGGAACAATTTGAGCGCCCGGAAGAGGTAAAACAATATTTAACAAAGAATGCAATTCCCTTAGGCGAAAAAAAAGCAGAGAACAGCTATGGATTAGGTTTAATTAGATATGATAAGTAAAGGGGAAAATTATATGAAACAGTTTATTGTAGTAATCTTAGCAATCTTTATATTTTCTAGCTTAGCTCCGAGTTACGCATCGGCACTAAGTAGTCAAAATAGTAAAGAACTGACTACTTCAGAAGAACCTAGTAATCAAGTTGAAGGCGAAACTTTGGAACTTGAGGATACATCTGTTGAGATTCAGAGCAATGAAGAAAACGATACGGCATACATAGATACAACTATAAATAGCGAGAACTTAGATGTACAAAGTGAATTAGAGCTAGATTTAGATGAAGGCGGAATGCTATTAAATGTTGAATCGGAAGATGAAAATGGTGAAATCCAAAGTCAGGAATATGAAGTTGTTATCCATGATATAAATGGAGAAGATTTTAAAGCTTCTCTTTTTGATACTACAACAGGTGAAGAATATGAAGTTAATACCGAAGAATTGCAAGCGTCTTGGATACCTTTGGTAATAATTGCTATTCACGCAGCCCGGTTTGGGGTCAAATATGCTATTAAGAAATATGGAAAATCAGCTGTTTCTAAAGCTACAAAGCAATATGGTAAGAAAGCAAGTGCTAGTAGTTTAAAGAAGGTGAAATTCGCTAATAGCAAGACGTTTGATCGTCATTGGAGAGATCATAAAAAAGAATTCCCGGGTTATACAAAAAATAGGTATCTAACTCGAGCGCAATCTCTTGCAGGAACAACCGGAAAACACATACTTACCAAAAAACGTTCCAATGGAGATATACTTAAATACAATAAAAATACTAATGAGTTGCTTATATTAAATAAAAACGATACTATAAAAACTCTTTTCAAACCAAAACATCCTAATAAATCAGCGGGATATCAGTACTTTAAGAAACAATAAAGAGGTGAATTTTTTGAATTATATTTGTCCAGTATGTGGATTTGAAAGCTTGCTCGAGCCTGCTTATAATGAATTTGATGAGGCATCATATGAGATTTGTTTATGCTGTCAGTTTCAATTTGGTGTGGATGACGATGTTGAATTAGATAATGGAGAATTTATGAAGAGAGAAGATACTCTTAAGCTGTACAGAACAAAATGGCTTAAAGACGGTGCTAGGGTATTTGATCCTTCTGATTATCCCGAAGAATTTCAAAGTGACGGAAAAGTGAAACCGGAAGCTTTGAGGAGACAACTAAAAAACATAAATATTGTATTATAAACAATATTGAAAGAATCAGGTATCTTTACCTGATTCTTTTATATGTAAAAATATAAACATTTATATTCTATTATCATAACTCCCTGCTGATTAAACAAAAATGATACTTAAAAACACTCTTTAAACCTGCATCACATGAAATTTGTTCTTTTTCAATTTGGATCTGATGATGATGATGTTGTGGGAGATGATGGTGAATTTATAAGAAGGGAAGCTGCTCACAAACTGTATAGAGCAGATTGGATTGAATCTAGGGCTGAGGTGTTCTCTCCTAAGGTCTATCCTACAGATCTGCAGTAAGGTGATAAAGTAAAACCAGAAGCATTAATGTTACATCGTATTATGTGAAGGATCCAATACACACTTATTTTAAGTCAGCTAGTGTAAATCACAAAGACAGACCTAATAGAGACCTAAATTCTACAGAAGCACTTCAACTTCTTTCCTATTATAAGGAGCATCCGATACTTCATTGTATATTCTCTATATTATTGACCACGGGGGCCAGGGTAAGAGAATTATGCCAGGCTAAGGTAAAGGATCTTAGTTATGATGAAGGTGTGTATTGGTTAAATGTCATAGGAAAAGGGGGAGAAAAAAGAGACCTACTAATTCATCCGAATGTATTCGATACAATAACAAGATTTCGGCAAAGAAGAGGAATGGATACTTTACTAAGTCCTTCAGATGATAGTCCTCTTCTAACTACAGCTAATGGAAAGCCATACACATATAAATATCTTTCTAACTATATAGGAAAGGCAATTGACCGTACAAATCTGCCTTTTCTGAAGTACAAGGAACAGACCGTGAGAGCTCATACATTGAGGCATGGGTTTGCAATCATAAGTGCAGAACAAGGTGAAGATGTCTTTAGGATAATGCAGGCACTAGGACATAAGAAAATCGAGACCACCTTTATATATCTAGAACGACATGCAGCAAGAAGGAATCATGTCGGACATGCTTGGAAGAATTCTACGATAATGGAGTCGACATAATCTAAAAGTGAAATTTTGGATGTTGCTAGGGAGCTCTCAGACGCAATTAGATAAGTTTTTAAGGATAGTTACTCAATTAATTGCCCGGTAGTTAAGAATCGTAACTTTTACCGGTACCAAATATGCTTTCTGCAAAAGTATATTATAACTTACATGGGTTTTGTTAAAGTCTCGTGTTTACATGCACCTTTTTTATTTGTATGAACCTTCATGTTCTTTAATGTCTTTGATCTTTGTTGCTTTTAAATTTATGTTCTATCGCTTTGAAAATAATATAGATTAGGTATGCTACATAACCTATAAGAAAACTCAGTCCAAAATCTTTAAATGCTAAGCCTACGTTCTTTTGTGTAATTAGACTCCATGAGAAAGGAAATACATCTAAAGCAAGTGCTACTCCAAGTCCTAAAATAGAAGGAGCTACAACAAAGGTAAATATAAAGGTTTTAAAAGATTTAAACATGATGATCTCCTTTTATATGTATTAGTCCCTTAGAATAATTCTTTTGCTCCACATTTTGCAAACATGAAAGCAAATTTAGCCGGAAGTCCTCCAGGTAAAGCAATTCCTGCCATTTTTTTAATTAATAGTTTGGTAGCCTTTTTACCTAAAGCCTTTTTCACATTTTCATAGAAAATTGAAGAAGCTTTTTTATAAGCTTTTGATTTTAACGCTTTTTTTACGTCTTTGTTATATGCTCGTTTTACAACATCTAGGCCTATTACAGATCCTGTAGAGTTGACAATACACGTTGTAAAAGAGTTAGCAGGCGAGCGAACTTGTTAGCGGATCATATCCATATTCTGCATTGACTTTATTCATATCAACACCTATTATGTCTCCATTTTCATCTAGAATTGCAGCTTCTTCATATAAGAACTCAAATTGCTCTGCCATTTCATTAATAATTTCTTCTTCACTTAAGTCCTCATTATTCTTCTCTAAAGGATTGTAATAATTGTTTTCTTGTTCAAAGGAACCCAGACCTGTTGGGTGCTCTCTCTCTATAATGACTCAGTGCATTTAAAGATTTATTTCTTCTACTTGTTGGCCATCATCAACTTGGAAACTGCCTCGACAAAATTGCCAACCGAACCACAAAGGTGGGCTAGTAATAAAATGAATGGAGGGGTTCCTTACCTAAAATTGCTTAAAAGGACATTATTTTAATAAGTGTTAGATTCATAGACCGTATACTTATTAGATAGAAAGTTTATATGTAAAGTTTTTAAATGATATGTAATTAAATAGATTAAATGCGATATTATTACAATTGAATGTATATCAAAAGGAGAGTGTTATATCAGTGCGATCTTATTTAAAAGTGGTACCATTATTTCTTAGCCTTTTACTTCTATTAAGTGCAGTTCTACCAGGTTTTGCAAGCGCTTCATCAAGTGATAATGTATCAAGCGAACCCGAATACATACAGGATGAATCTACGTATCTTAATGAGGATAGTGAGTTAGTTGACGAGGAACTGCCGACAGAAATCATTGAATTAGAAGAGGAAATAAATCATTACCTCGACGAATTTGAGTATACTGAACAAGATTTTGAGAATATGAGTGAGGAAGAATTTGAGAAGGCATATGAAGATATCTATCTTAGCTCAGAGTTTTTAAGTTTAGAAGAGGAATACAATAAAGAATTTGCAGAATATGAGGCTGAACAAGAAGCAGGAATGATGAAGCCTATGATAGCTCCAATTCTTATTCCGATAGCTGCGGCAGCTGGTAGATTTGCTATCCAAGCAGCTGCAAAGCATGGAACAAAAGTAGCGTCAAAATACCTTAAAAATAAGCTTAAGAAGGTTGGAAAGAATTACACTTTGATATGGAATGCGAAAAATAAAAATGGAAAAATCACCTCATTACTTAAAATTCAATACAAACCAACAAAGCAAATTATATTCAGAGTTGATAATGGAACAATTCCTTTGAAACCTGGATCCTCAAGTTGGTACTGGCATTATCACATTGGTAATACTGCTACTAAAATGAAGCATCATTATTCATTAAGAGCGCTGGTACCTTCTAAACATAAACCAACAAGTCAAACAACACTGTATTAAAAATGAAAGAG
Source organism: Terribacillus aidingensis (assembly GCF_900215625.1). Taxonomy (GTDB): domain Bacteria; phylum Bacillota; class Bacilli; order Bacillales; family Amphibacillaceae; genus Terribacillus; species Terribacillus aidingensis. The sequence continues at coordinate 242,408 of NZ_OBEK01000004.1, read as the reverse complement.
AGGGGAGTGCAAGTCACTCCTCCTCTCTTTTTGTGTTTTCAAATATTGTTACGACATCATAAGGTGCGTTTGGATCATTTTTCAGATTGAGAAACATACTATGATCATTTTTGTCCCCGAATTGTTCTGTGTAAGGCATTTCTAAGGAATTAAACACATCTTGGTCATTTACCATTCCTACATACACTTCATATCCTTCATCATCTGAAGAGAAGAATTTTCCACTAGCAGCAGTTCCTTGCATAAGAGCTTTATCAATTAAATTTCTAAGCTCTAGTAGAGCTTCTTTGTTACCAACAATAAAGGATTCCTGATGGTTAGAATGTTGAGCATAAACATGTAAGTGAAGTAAATCTGATGACATATGAAACCTCCTTATTTATTACATATATTAACATTACACCATAATTAACTACAGTGTCACTATAGTATTCATCTACTTTTTGTTCTTTATAGAATTGCATTCTCTCTATCTAAAAGTCTCGGTCGAGAACATGACTAATTTGAAAGTCAAACGTAAACGTTTATGTTTATATGTGCTATTAATTTAAATTGTCTTCTACAAACTTAACCATGTCTTCTTAGATGTATCTCTACTTCAGCTTGTATTGATTTTTCATTGTAACCTAGCGTGCCCATTGCCCTAAGGAACTCTTCATATCTTCTTCTTTTCTCACACTCTTTAACTAGAGCTATTTTCTCTATACTACCGGTTACAAAGTTTCTTTTCCTCGGATTGTGATTACTAGTTCTTCTTCTCTAAGAGCAGCAAGAGCCATTTGTACAGTGTTCTTATTTACATTGTAGAGTTCTGCTAGAGATAAGATACTTTGTAGTTGTTGACCAGGGTCATACTTTCCACTAATGATCTTCCTTTTTATATCTTCTGCTACTTCTTTATATATAGATATTTCGATCACTCCCTGACACCTTGGAATCTGAATTTTATGTCATGCAGACAGCTTCCCTTTTCTAACAGCATCCTCTTTAAACATACTGTATAACTCCATAGATACTTTAAGAGGAACGTCCCACATTCTTGTTGTCTTCGCAGGATTGGAGCGCGATACCATAGCAAAAGAAGATAAACCAAACATCCTTTGCATTATTGTCTGTGAAAATCTTAACTCCTCCAATCTAGATCTGGAGGTGATAATAACACTGCTCGATAATCTACACTTCTTTAATTGAATACTATCTCCTTCAAAGGAATATCCACTGTATAACCCACTTCGTATTTGACTAATCAAGGTATAGGATACTAATACAAAGGCTATGTACCAAAAGGAAGGCAAGTAGAGATATACTGTTGCTATTGCAGCTAACCATAAGCAACAAGTTCGCATAAGCTTTGGAATTATCGACTTTTTGGGAACTGTAGTTATAGATTCATGCACTCGAAATTCTGGCAACATTCCTCCGATAAGAGACCTTGCTTTCTTTTCATTAATAAAAGGAAACAAAACGTTGGAGGTCTGGACCTCTTGATTATCCCTATCATTAGTACTGATTAATCGTACCTTAACTAGACCAGTAAGTTTATATAATAGAGAGTACTTGATACTAACAGCTTGTATTTTGTTTTTTGGAATGGAAAAGTCTGTTGTATTAACTCTCCCCTTATTGATGTAGATTCTATGTTGATCAGAAGCTTCAGAAAAGTCCCCATACCTAAGGTAAGTCTTTAGGACACCGTACGCTGTAGATATGACAATCAACGTTACTATCCCTAAAGAGGTAAGCCACCAGCTACTTGTAAAGTAGCTTACTACACGTTCCACATTTAGTTCGACGGAAAAAAACCTCTCTACATTTCCATAGACTGAATAAAGTAACGTGAAGAACAAAATAAGCTTTAAGGATGTAACGGATCCAATAACAATCTCTTTATTAGAGATACGATAGATGGTTTTCCTTAATGGATGCTCTTTTGTAATTACTCCTTGTTCATTCTCTTCTATATTTACATTGTCCTTTGGTATAGAACCGTACTTAATAATTTAGATTTTTCTGGAAAAAGTGGTTGTATAATGTATTTTGCTGTTTTATATTGATTGTGCAAGCTTGCAAAATACTTAATTAAAAGGAGAATGAAAATTATGGCAGCAGCATGGGCGCTAATCGCAAGACTATCAGGGGCAGCATATAGCTGGGCATCTAGAAATATCGGTACAGTTTGGAACTGGATCAAAAATGGTGCAACTTTCGAGTGGATTAGCGATAAAATTGATTCTATCATTAACTAATACTTATAAAAAAACAGGGATAGAGTCGTAACCTCTATCCCTGTCTTTTTTGTAATAAACAGTGGGCGCTGTTTATTACCCTTCCATACTTAGCTTATTAAGGTCCCCACGACCAAAATAAGATTTGTCTCAATAGCTTTCGCTTTAGAGAATATATTGTATAGAAGAATGAAAACTGTAGCATGGGTGTATATATTATACTATAACTGTACCACCATGTATATTCTTCCAAACATATAATATGACGTTTAAAGGTCTTTTGTTTTCATGATATCCATTTCCTTTTGACGTCGTTTTTTAAGAGATTTTCTACCTCTTACCCACTCTTCTATCAATAGAATTAAGCCAATAATGAGAAGTACAACAAACATAGTGACACTTTCAATTCTGTTTGTGGTAAACATCCAAGACATCACAGCAATAAATACTATAGGTATGATAAAACCAAAAATAAAGCTGCTTCTAGTTGCCATAAAATATTGAATCGCTGACATAACAAAGATTATTAAGAATACGGATAACTCAGGCATTTAAATCCCTTCCTTTTCGTTATTGTATTTTTCGATAATTTGTCGAGCATCTTCAAGTGTTATACGTTCTTCTATTGCTAATTTCTTTATAAAACCAACTAACTGTTCTGATTCACTGTCTTCCACTAATTCTATCTTTTGTATAAGTCGATTCAATCTCAAACGTACAGTTGGATAAGATACTTCATACGCTTTAGCTAAATCCTTTAATGAACCAGAATTAAGGATGAACTTACGTATAAACTCAAGGTCTTCGGAATCCAACGATAAGATCCATGAAGGAATATCCTTCTTGTTCATCTCTTTCCCCCCCTTAGTCATAAGGGTAACACTAATTAAATAAAATTAAACCCTTTTTGAATAATTTTTTTAACTTTATTTAATAAGGGTTTAATTTTATTCAAAAAACTATGGAAGTAACTTGAATAATTTGGTACCATGCCCTTGTGAGAACCGACTTGGTATTCTAATTAAAAAAGTGATTGAAGGAGGAAACTAACTATGTTCGCTGTTTGTTTTAGAGAGTTTAAAAGCTTGTTCAAAAGTTCCGTTCATTGATTATTATAGGTGTCATCTTCGGTGTCACCCTTGGAGCAGCTAAACTTGTTAGTTCATTCCAAAGTCAACTTCAAGAATTCGGCTTGGGTGACAGCGCATATGCAACAGGCTTATTAATCTTAATTCTCATTGCTAGCCCCTTATTTGTATCCACTCTAACGCATAGTACGATAAATGAAGAAGTTAAATCCAGAACCATTAGATTTATAGCGACCAAAACCTCTAGAGAAAACATTGTATTTGGAAAGTTTCTGGGGAATTTGTTTTTCTGGATTGTTTGCTTATTCATCGCCTTATTATTGATTACCCCCTTCTCTAAAGCCTTTCACGTATCAGAATTGATGGAAGGAATAGTTTTTGTATCTTATTTTGTAGGATTGTCCCTACTGTTATCTACCCTTATCCCTAAACCCGGAGTAACTGGTTTTCTAGGAATGGCTATTGCGGTAATCGTACCTATAGTAGGCCTTTGGAGTATAGCATCTGAAAATATATTCCTTAAGATTTATAGCTACATTACTCCATACTATTTCTTTAGTCACGACAATGATTTGTACATCTACATAGTGTTGATTTACCCTATTATCTTCTTAGTTATAAGCCTAATTACAATTAGAAAGAGGGATCTATAATGTACGCTATAGAAACTAATAGCCTTACAAAAAAGTATGGTGAAAAAACAGTCGTGAACCAAGTTAATCTGAAAGTCAAAAAGGGATCGATTTTTGGTTTTCTAGGGAAAAATGGTGCTGGTAAATCAACTTTGATTAACATGGTAACGGGTTTAGCAATTCCTAGTTCGGGATCCTTCAAATTAAACTTAAAAGACACAGATTCGAAAAGAAAAGCTCAAACTAAGGTTGGAGTAATGCCCGATTATTCATCCTTTTATGATGATTTATCTGCATTGGAACATCTAAAGTATTTCAGTAAGATTCTGGGATTGAAAATGAAGAAAGAGGATTATATCGAGCTGCTTCAAAGGGTTGGATTAGAAAACGACATTAACCTAAAGGTTAAAAAGTTCTCTTTTGGTATGAAGAAAAAGCACAGACTTTATTGAATAATCCCGATATTATCTTCTTGGATGAACCAACATCCGGGGTTGATGCTAATTCTGTTCTAACTATACATTCACTTATTAAAGATATTTCAGGTGACGGTACTACGGTATTCTTAACATCACATAACTTAGACAAGGTAGAGAAGTTATGTGATGAGATATCCATAATGGATAAAGGTATCATAAAGCTCCAAGGAAGTATTGATTTATTAAAGAAAGAATTCCAAAAAAATCTTACTGTTACTGTAAAACATGGTCCCATACCTTCCCAACACAAAGAGCAATTAAAGCATAAACTCGATTCCCTCGCATCAAATGTAGAATGGGGAGAAGAACATGTACGTTTAGTTGTAACTGAAGAGAAGAAGATTCCCTCAGTGAATCGTCTATTTACTAGCTTGGATATAGACGTATATCGAATTCAAGTATATGAACCATCACTAGAAGAGATATTCTTAAATACAGGAAAAGAAGAAGCTGTTCCTTTACATTCACAAGATGCAGTTTAATCCACGATTTTTAACACTAGTGTGTTAGATCAATTATTGATTAAAGTAGTTTTATTCAAGATTAAGTCTGTAGCGTCATTAGACATGTGGTACTTGGGGAGTAGTGTAATAAGATGACCTTGCTCCAAGTAAAAGTACCAATCATCTTCTCCCCTACTAGTGATCTTAGACCACTTGAATTCAATTCTTTCATTGTTATCTCGTTTAATAATAACTAATTCCTCATTAGATATCACTGCAGTATAGCGGCCTGTAAATCTTGCAAGATTACTATCTTTCATATCTCTAGAGATAGAAGTATATTCAAGAATCCTTCTACTAAGGATTAAATGAATTATCAAAATTATTCCACCTATAAGGATGACGAGCCAACTCGGGTCATTCAGATAAATACATAGATATAGTGTAAGTATGACAGCTATACCTATGTATTTACGCTTACGGAAAGCACTTTGTACCTTATCAGAAGTGTTTATATTATATAAAAGTAACTGTTTATAATCATTTGAGTCTAATTCATAGTCAATTCTCAATCTTATGTACTCCTTTCATTCCATTATAAATTTAACATATGATTCAGTTTACTTGAAAAGCTTTTCCATCATTCTTTTAAAAATTGTGTTTAATTACTCAGTTGGAGATATCTCATTATAACATTAGTAAATTAACAGAATATCGAATTGATCAGTACCTTTATAAGCTAGTAGCAGATATGTACTTTATCGACAGAACTTAGAGTAGACTAGACTTCCTTATTAAATTATGAAAGTGGTTGTTTCATTCGATGGGAGACTTCATTCATTTGCATAACCATATTTGTATGCAAACAACACTAAACAGCCAATCACCGATACAATATCAGCATTTGGCTGTTAGTTATCCTTGGAGTTCATTCAGTTATAGTCAGCGTATCAATTAGACTTGATTATCCCCATGATTGTCATCAATACCCAGAAATGCTGAAAGCCATCTTAGTACATACCCACCTGCAGATACGGCAGTAGCTTCAGGTGCAAACCCTACAGCAGCTAGTGCAATTATACCTACACCAACCAAAGTTATGACTTTATCTTCGGTTGTAATCACTCTCGATTGATATAACTCCCATCCGTATGCTGTGCTAGTAACACGAAACTATGCCTAGATGTGAATCCATCAAAAGTAACTCATCTATTGCTAAATACCAGCGACCAGTTTGTGGTCTCATAATTGTACGAGTTTTACTTCTAGAAACTTGTGATGCATTTATGAGTATCTTTGAGGATTACGAAACGTAAAAATGGATATTATGTAACTCGGATGAATTTTGAGTATCTCATTTATTTCCTAATGCTATAATGGGGTAGTTATAATAACTTTTTAATATAGGTGATGTGAATTATGAAAGATGGTTACAAGCTTTTTATGGACAGATTTAACATTGATGAGGACGAGCTTATTAGATTTGGAATCGATGAGACTATATATGTTAATGATTCAATAGTGAAAGAGGAATGGGCACAATTAAGAAGTAATATATATGAGGGGAGACAGAAGGTATTTATTAGGGGATATGGAAGAAATGCTAAAGGAACAGAATTATATATCAATTTATATAAAGAATTGTTTGGTCACGATAACTTCTTTAAAGATGCTACGAATAACGCCGAGCCAACAAAACTAATTAGAAGGTTGACTGGCTATTCTAGACAAGAAAAGGCAACGACAAAATATAAAAGATTAAGGAATTATCAGGTATCACACATATTCGGAAAGACTAAGAATCCCTTTGCATTTACAGCTCCGTGGAACATTGTGTATGTACCCAAGATTATGGATCCATTTACAGGCCATGAAAGCAAAGGTATATTAACAGATAAGTTCCAAAAGGATTTCTTGACGAATTTTTATAATTATTACCAAGATTATATAGAGGAATTTAATGACATCATGCTAGAATTAAGGCCTCGAGTTGATAATTATTTAGAGAATAGTGAAGACCTTATAACTGAAAATTTTAAGAGTGAAGCTATTGAACAGTTTAAAAACGATGCTATAGAACAGTTTAGTCCAATTACAAAATGGAGTGACATTGGTGAGGTCCTAATATAACGGGCTCTCTAAACTATTGTAGGTTCGTAAACGTTAATATAAAAATTATTAAGTTTAGGTATTTGAAATTTCTCTTAGTTCTTAATCAATTGATATAGCTCAACCACAAAAGTGTACTTTAATGAACGCTGTTTATATTATGTTGATATCAAACAACAGTCCTCTCCTTTAAAAGGAGAGGACTGTTGTTTGATATAGTTATAATTCTTTATATATAGGATCCTAAACGCTTTAAAAGTTCTAAGGGTTTACTCACCTACCATTCCGTCATTATCACGATCGTCCATATATGGGTATAACCAATGATCCCTAGTTATTGGCATACTAAAACCTGCTGCTTTTGCTTCTTTAATCGTCACCTGTCCATTACTGTTTGTATCAACACTAGAAATATCACCATTTGTGTTTGAACTTGTCGATTCGGAAGGCTTATTACCTGTTAGACCGAGTGATTCGTTTAATTCATCAGGGTCCACATTGTCAAATGTATCAAGAATCTCGTTACCCATTAAAGTATAGGAGTTATAAAACGTCTCTGCTCGGAAAAAGTAACCATTACGAGGTCGGTTACTACCGCGGACAATTTGCATAAATTCATGTAAACAAGAATGCGAGGCATAACTCGAAAACGAGAAATTCTTTGACCCGCCTTCTGGGTTAAATCCAAGCGCAACAGCCAGCGCTTCAAGCAGCGTCGATTTTCCCATCCCGTTTTCTCCAATGATATAAGTTACATTAGGATGAAACCAGAGTTTGCCTAGTTTTTGGATTATCGGCAGTGTGAACGGGAAATGATTAGGCAGTAGGGATTTTTCTTTTACACTCATTTGTCTCACATACTGATTCATCTCATCTAATTTCATACAATTCCACCTATCTTCATAGCCAAAAGTTTTATTCCTAGAAAGGAGAATAGAGTCATGCGAGAATACATCCTGTTTGCTATTCTGATTATCTTGTTTTTAGCGGTCATTCTTTTCACCCGCTACTTGACTAAACCTGTTAAAGGTTTATTTGTCGTCTACTATCTGGCGCTTAGTATTTTATTTGTTATCATCAAGAAACGTATTGATAACAAATTTGAAGATGCTGCACAGATGCCAAATGCTTACTGGCTCGTAAATAATGAATGGATCGCGGATATCCGTCATTTACTATTTGTACCGATAATAGGGTTGCTGATTTATCTGCTTTACAAAGGCTATACAGACCCAAAAGGCCCGTGGAAACGATCGAACATTTTAGGCGTTATTTTTCCACTCGCCGCACTCCTGGCGGTTTGTTATTGGTTGTTCTCTTACACGTATGGTTATCATTTTTGAGACAGAGCTGGCTGATAGTCTTTTCGATTTATTTTGCAGGACAAGCTATCACTTTTATGGAAATTATATACCATAAACCAACAAAGGAGATAGTCGATGGATTTCAAAGCGCAGCAAAATAAATACACCTACTCATCCAGACAAGCTGCTCCTGCTTGGATGGACTTTATAAGAGAAACCGTGCCTTATCAGCAAATAAACCATGCAGTCGATATTGGCTGCGGCGGCGGTATATATACAAAGGCACTAGCAGAGCTAGGAATTCCGCAGATCACAGGTGTAGATTCTTCAGCTGTCATACTCGAGGCAGCAGCTGAAAGTTGTCAGGAGGAACAAGGCGTTCGATTCCATAAAGGAGACGCTCTGGCAACTGGTTTGAAAACCGCTAGCTGTGATCTAATTCTGGAACGCGCCTTGATTCATCACCTGCCAAACTTGCAGCCGTGTTTCTCGGAAGCATATCGGCTGCTACATCCTGGCGGTACGCTTTTGATTCAGGATCGAACACCTGAAGATTGTCTTCTGCCTGGCAGTACCGAACACATAAGAGGCTATTTCTTCACCTGTTTTCCGAAGCTTGCGGAGATAGAAATTAGCAGAAGGCATACTGCTGAACACGTATTAGAGAACTTGAAAGATTGCGGATTTCACACATTAGAACAACACAGTTTATGGGAAGTTCGTCACGTACATGAAACGAAAGAAAAACTGCTGGCCGACCTTCGTGCCAGACGGGGGAGGAGCATCCTGCATGCGTTAAAGGATGACGAACTTGAAGAGTTGATTTTGTATATTGACGATTGTATCACAATAGAAAGGGATATTGTGGAAAGAGATAGATGGACGATTTGGAAGGCGGTTAAATAGAAAGCAGTGCACGCGGAATTCTGGTATGATGTGCATAAATAGCACTTATATAGGAGCGTGCGGTATGTCACTTGAATATTGGCTAAGTTTGATTTGTGCATTTTTTTTCGTTTTACAACTATTCGCGCTCATTGAGCAAAGGGACAAGCTAAAAAAACACCAGAAATTTGGCGGCTACGTATCGTTGTTTCTTCTATTGAGCTTAATCTTATTACAGATATTTCCTTAGTTTATATTGCTACTCTCCTCATCCATTAAGAAGACCTTGAAAGGAATGTCCCTTTCAAGGTCTTCTAAATTAAAGCTTTTCCCCATCTGAAGCAATCACATTTTGATACCATACAAACGAGTCTTTCTTCGACCGTTCCATAGAACCGTTCCCTTCGTTGTCACGATCTACGTGAATCATGCCATAGCGTTTTTTCATTTCGCCTGTTGTGAAGGAGACGATGTCGATAATTCCCCATGGCGTGTAGCCCAGCAGGTCTACACCATCGTACGTAACGGCTTTTTTCAGCTCTTCGACATGCGATCGTAAATAGTCGATTCGCTGCGGGTCATGGATGGAACCATCTTCTTCTATGTGGTCGACGGCACCAAATCCGTTCTCAACGATAAACAAAGGAATCTGGTAACGATCATAAAATCGGTTCAACGTATAGCGCAGACCAACTGGATCAATCGACCAGCCCCAGTCGCTCGCTTTGATGTATGGATTTTCCACACTTTGCGCCATGCCGCCGTTTGTAATATTGGTGTTCTGTTCGACTTCTTTATCACTTTTAACAGTTGTACTCATATAGTAGCTAAACCCTAAGTAATCCACTGTCCCGTTCCGGAGGATTTCATCATCTCCTTCTTCAAAGACAATGTTATAGCCTTCCCGTTTAAATTCTTGTAGCACGTAGCTTGGGTAATAGCCGCGGACATGGACATCTGGGAAGAAATACCGTTCACGCATTAGTTCCTCAGCAAGCATGACGTCAGCTGGATTGGAGGAGTATGGATATACCGGGACATGCGATACCATCGCACCAATCTGGAAATCTGGATTAATCTCCTTCCCCTTACGCACAGCGAGCGCACTGGCAATCAGCTCATGATGGCCTGCTTGGTACATCACTTCGCGCGCATTTTCCCCTTCCCTAACTGTTACGCCAGAATTTGTCCAGAGGAATAACGGATTGTCTGTGTCCATTTTGTTGTTGATTTCGTTAAATGTCATCCAGTATTTGACCTTATTTTTATAACGACGGAACACGACTTCAGCAAATCGAACGAAATGCTGCACAACTTCACGGCTGCGGAATCCGCCATATTCGCGTGCTAAATGCAAAGGCATCTCAAAATGGGACAGCGTGATAACCGGCTGAATATTATGCTTCAGCAGCTCGTCAAATAGATCATCGTAGAACTGCAAACCGGCTTCGTTCGGTTCTGCTTCGTCACCTTTTGGGAAAATTCGCGTCCAGCCAATTGATGTACGCAAACATTTCAGACCCATTTCCGCAAACAGCGCTACATCTTCTTTATAGCGATTGTAAAAATCAATTGCTTCATGGTTTGGATAAAACTTATCCTCCTCGATGGTTTCTGTAATTTCTCTTGGCACACCATGTGCACCTGCTGTCATCACATCGATGACGCTTGGTCCTTTACCGTCCTGGTTCCAGCCGCCCTCGAATTGATGAGCGGCAAGTGCGCCGCCCCATAAAAAGTCTTTAGGTAGTGTTTTCATTTCTATCTCCTCCTATTTAATAGCTGTCATTAAGTAATTACCGTGTTCTGTCATCTCTGTTTCATCAATCGTAATTTCCGTATAGTCAGCTGGATTCGTTACAATAATTGGGGTAATCGTTTGTACGCCCGCGGACTTAATGGCTTCTGCATCAAATTCATTGATAACATCCCCTTGTTTGACACTGTCTCCTTCTTTCACACGAAGCGTAAAAGGCTCCCCATCCAGTTTGACTGTATCAAGACCAACATGGATTAATACCTCTACGCCAGTTTCTGACTGCAGACCAATCGCATGTTTCGTCGGTGCAATCATGACAACTTTCCCATCAAACGGGGCGTAAACCTTGTTCTCATTCGGCTCGATTGCCAGACCTGTTCCCATTGCTCCTGAGCTGAATACCTCATCGGGTACTTCCTCCAGCGCCATCAGTTTTCCGCTCAATGGCGCGTGAATCGTGTCTTCACTAAGTTGTGCAGCAGATGCCTCTGCTTTGCTGTCTTCCGTAGTGACTGCATCTTTCCCTTTTGCCAAGTCTTCATCAGCTTGTTTTGCTGTGTCTTCACCAAATCCAAAGATCTGAATCAAAATGATTGGCAGCACAGTAGCAATGACAGAACCGATTAAGATGCCCCATACGCTTGTAGGATAGTCAGCGTTGATACCGTTTACAATTGTCAGCGGACCCGGTAATCCAGCATAAGCGAAGTAATATGGATTAAAAAAGCTTGCCGTAATTGCGCCGATAGCACCCGAAATACAACCGATAATAAATGGCTTCTTAAAGCGCAATGTTACCCCATAAATAGCTGGCTCCGTAATACCAAATAATCCAGTCGTACCAGCGGAAATACCTATTCTCTTTGTTTCCTTGCTTCTTGCTTTAATAATTACACCGACAACCGCTCCAATTTGTGCGATTACCGCAATCGTTTGGTATGCCTGGAAGGAGTCCATACCATATTGTTCGTAGTTTGCTAGAGAAAGCGGCGTAATACCCCAATGAACACCAAAGATAACAATTACCTGCCAAAAGGCACCGATAATAGCTGCTGCGAGCCATGGTACATTATCAGCCAGTACATTGTATCCGTTTGCAATTCCATTCGCACCAAGTGTTGTAATCGGTCCAATAATGACTAATGTTAACGGAACGATAATTAAGATACTTAGAAATGGCACAAAGATAGGACGGACAACTTCGTGAATAATCTTGTTTAAAAAGCGTTCCAAGTAAGAGAGAATCCACACTAGAAATAAAGGTGGTAAAACAGATGATGTATACGTTGTCTCTGTAAGTGGCAGCCCTAAGAAATTCATGCTGCTGCCATTACCAATACTCTCAGCCATCGCCGTCCACTCCGGACTAACAAGAGCCGCTGTGGCTGCTACAGCGATAAACGTGTTTGTCTTAAAATGCTTGGATGCCGTAATGGCGATGAAAATAGGCAGGAAAGTGAACGGTGCCCAAGACATAAAATCCAAGACCGCAAACGTACTTGTATTCTCAAAGTTTGAAAATAGCATTTTTAGCAAAATCAGTACACCTTGCAATATACCAGCAGCAGCAAGTATATAGATGAATGGTGCAAAAACTGCTGACATGGTTGCAATCACCCGGTTCAATATCGAACCTTTATTTTCATGGTCTTCATTCTCTGTATCTACATTCACCAGTTTGACAAACTCTTCGTACACTTCTCCAACATGCTGTCCAATAACAACTTGGAACTGCCCGCCATTTTCAACTACTGTAATAACACCTGGCAGGCTGTTCACCTCTTGTTTCGCAGCCGGAGTGGAATTTTTTAGTACTAAACGCAAGCGTGTTGCACAGCGGGTGGCACTGACGATATTATCTTCGCCGCCAACCGCTTCTGATATATCACGAGCAAGTTTTGAATAATCTCTTACCTTCTCAGCCATATTAACACCCCTTATCCATTTAGTATACGCTTACATTATAATTATACCGTTATAATTTATCAAGTATAAACTAATTTTATTAATAAAGAATAATTTGAAAAGAGGGTTTCCGTTAACACGCTGCTGTGCTAAAATCGCTCTATCTAAACAAATGAGGAATGTAACGATGCTCAAATACCAGCAAATCGCAAGTGAAATTCAACAGGATATAGAAAAAGACGATCTTCCACAAGGCACTAAATTGCCTGTGCTGGAAACATTTATGTCCAAATACAAGACGAGTAAAAGTACGGTCATTAAAGCACTTAGTCTGCTCGAGCGAAAAGGTCTTGTTTATCAAGTGCGCGGCAGCGGCATCTTCGTTCGCCGCCGAAACCGCAAGGGCTATATCAGCTTCTCCAACCAAGGCTTTAGTGACGAATTGAGTGAATTTGATATTACAGCCAAGGTAATGGAGCTTGATATTCGCAAGCCTCCGGAAGATGTTGCCTTTAATTTAAAAATTCATCCGAAAGAAGATGTCTATTACGTAAGACGTATCCGTTATATTAACGGCCAGACACTTTGTTTAGAAGAATCTTATTACAATAAGTCTATTGTTACGTATTTGAACACTGAAATAGCTACTGGTTCCATTTTCGACTATATTAGTAATGCATTAGGCGTCAAGATTGGCTTTTCTGATTTATATTTCCACATTCAAAAACTGAACCAAGAAGAAGCACAGCAATTGCAGCTAAAGAAAGGTGATCCTAAGCTGTTCGTCGAGACGATATTTTATCTGAATAATGGGGTGCCATTCGACTTTTCTAAGGTGACATATAACTACCAGCAATCACAGTTCTTTTTCCAATCTACGGGACATTCGCTGTAAAATGAAAAATCGCTTGCGGAAAGCCTACGAAAACTGGGAAACAGAGCTAGACAAAAACGAATGGTATTTCAGTGATTGCTTTGACGCGTTGGCTGCAAGACTTTCTCCTTCAGAAGCATTTGATAGCATTCCGGATATTCTCGACGTTTTACTGCATGTAAAGGAAACCTATCTGCTAAATGAAACGCTCGACTTCCTTCTCATTATCTACAACACAGCCAATACGACCGAGTTACATCCTGCCCTCTTAGCAAAGTGCTATGAGATTAACTGTAAATTAGAACTGCTGGGAGATTCGTATAGCAAAAGTGCATGGGATGAGCTCAAAAAGATGCTGCGTGTACCTTGATTCCACGCACAATAAAGCCACCTAGTCTGCTTGGGACCTGGTGGTTTCTTTTATTTTCTTTATTCATTTACCTTCTCAATCAACATTCACCGCTTTAGTAATTACTGGGTCATGACCTTCAAATCCATTCAAATTTGTTTGACGCTAATATTCTCCGTCTGAGCTTTTAACGTACAAGCCTATACCAGATTCGTACTCGACTGAAATGTACTTACCGCCTTTATTAACGGTTGCTTCGAAGTCGATATTATTAAGTTCGAAAGAGCTGCTTTCTTTAAGATAAGCTTTTTCCTGAGCAAACACAGTGTCCAGCTCATCATCGCAGCTTCCCTGAGCGCATCCAGATAAAATCAATAGGGATAATACAAATATCAGACAGCTTGCTTGACCATAATTTAATAAAACAAAAAGACTGCATCCATTCTAGATGCAGTCTTTGCTTTTTATGCTGTTTTATTTGACGTCCTCGCTATCTTTTTTCCCGCTTTTCGTTTCTCTCTATATTCAGCTGTTGCTGTAAATAGGACATCCGTGGAAGAGTTAAGTGCCGTTTCGGTAGAATCCTGTACAACGCCGATTATGAAGCCGACACCAACTACTTGCATGGCAACTTCGGCCGGAATACCGAACAGGCTGCTTGCTAATGGAATTAACAGCAATGACCCGCCGGCTACGCCTGATGCACCACATGCACTGACAGCAGCTAATACACTTAGAAGAATTGCAGTAACAAAATTCACTTCTATGTTGAGCGTATGAACAGCAGCCAACGTCAATACCGTAATAGTAATGGCAGCACCGGCCATATTAATTGTTGCACCTAAAGGAATGGATACGGAATAGCTATCTTTATTCAATCCCAGCTTTTCACTCAGCTTCATATTCACGGGAATATTAGCTGCCGAGCTGCGTGTAAAGAAGGCTGTAACGCCGCTTTCTTTAATACAAGTAAAAACAAGTGGATATGGATTTTGTTTGATGGATAGAAAAACAATCAGCGGATTGACAACTAGCGCTACGAATACCATGCTTCCGAGCAGCACAGCTAGTACTTGACCATAGCTCGCTAGCGATGACAAGCCGTTCTCTGATATGGACTGATATACGAGCCCCATAATACCCAATGGTGCAAACTTAATGATCCAAGTGATGACCTTAGAAATGGCCTCTGAGACATTCGAAATCATAGTTTTCGTCGTATCTGGCGCATTTCGCAGTGCAATACCAAAAAGCACCGCCCAGGCCAGGATACCGATGAAGTTGGAATTTACAAGCGCACTTACTGGGTTATCAACAATATTGAGTAACAAGGTTTGCATTACTTCTCCCAGACCACCAGGAGCTGCTGCTACATCTTCCGGACGATCCGCAAGTGATAAAGTGACCGGGAATAGAAAGCTTGCCACTACAGCCACAAGCGCTGCAGCAAAGGTAGCAAGAAGATACAGACCAATAACCGACTTCATATTCGTCTGCTGTCCTTTTTTATGCTGCGATACAGCTGACACGACCAAGAAAAAGACGAGCAACGGCGCAATCGCCTTTAATGCGCCGACAAACAGCGTTCCAAATATCGTAATAGGTGTTCCTGCATTCGGAATCGTCAGTGCAAAAATGATACCAATAATAAGACCTATAATAATTTGCTGCACTAAACTTATCCGATTCCACTGCTTTAACATGTTTCTCATCGAATACCCCCACTCTAATGTCCACACTAGCTGCTAAAAGAGAGAACAGTGATATGTCCTCTCTAAAAAGACAACTGTCTTTATAATAAGAACAATTATAGAGCTAATTAGGATGGATTACAAGATTTTTCGATAATTTTTTATATCTAGGCAGATAGTACTCCTAAAGTGATTATATTCTCGTTCTGCTTTAAGCGTACTTCAATCATTTTTTCCCATCATCTTCGCCAAGGCCCACGCACCAGCACTTGCTACAATAACTCTTGTTAAAACCGGATGTTTGGCAGCTTTGACGAAGATACTCTTTTTTCGCTTCCAGCCAATGTTCGTTCCGCGTTCGTGTAAGCCATAACCAGCATGATACAAATTGCTTTCTTCCGGCGGGTTTGCGTGCCTATTTTTATCATATTGCGTTGGAGGAAATACAGCTTCCCATATCTTATCTGTGAAACGCGGGAAGTTCGAACCTAGGAACTGCAGGATTTTCGCTTGTGATCCGACGTAAATATCTCGTTTTGGGTTGGCTGCTGCATACAAAATCGCCTCTGCTACTGCTTCTGGAGGGTAAATCATCCCTTTATGAACTGGCATATATTCCTCGTAACTGCGGGCGTGTTCGTTATAAGGTGTATCTACTCTGCCAGGATGAATTAACGTAATAGAAACAGGCACCCGGTCCCGTTCACACTCCATACGTAAGCTTTCTGTCCAGCCATGAACAGCAAATTTGGAAGGTGCGTAAGTAGATTGGACAAGGGTTCCCCGGTCACCAAAGATACTGCCTATGTTAATTAATGCTCCCATATCCCCTCGCTCCAGATAGTGGCGCACCGCTGCTCTTGATCCATAAACAACGCCCCAATAATTCGTCGCAAACAATCGTTTCATATCCTGATCACTAACATCCATTGCATGACCGTAAATAGCTACACCAGCATTATTCACCCATGTATCAAAACGCCCGAATTCCTTTATGGCTGTTTCCGCTATTCTTGTAACGTCTTCTTCCAGACCAACATCTGCTTTCACATAAACAGCTTCATGACCCGCCTGACGCAGCTCTTCTGTCAATTCACGCAGCGCCTCTTCATTCCTCGCCGCTAAAACAACTTTGGCGCCTGCTGCTGCTGCCATACGAGCGGTAACCAATCCAATGCCGCTGGATGCGCCGGTTATGACAATTACTTGATCTTTTAAGTTCTTCAATTTGGTTATGTTCTCTTTTTGTTTCGCAACTTTTTCATTCATACTCCACACTCCTAGCTGTTCTTACAGGTAGTATGAAGCCCAGCAATGAATACATGCATCCATTTAAGAACGAATATGATACTTTTCAAAAAAGCGAAACCAATCTTTTCCGGAACCGTATAAAAGTTACTGAGGATGTAATGAATAAGATTCTCTGCTTTTTGTATAAACGATGGACAATATACATATATATCATTGGCTGTCGCTCTCTGCACAACTTAACGTAAAGGATGAATCGCTCTTGAGTAAATCAACGAAATGGATTACTGGTATCTCTGCAGTCGCGCTTATCGCAGGTATGACAGGATGTTCAAACTCGACGAAAGCCAGTTCTGCTCCTAAGGACACAGACTGCGAAGAATGGGAGCAGGAAGGAGACGCGTGGGAATGCGAGGATTCGAGCTCTTCTTATTACAATCATTACTTTTATAATGGTGCCTTCTATAAGAATAACAGCAGTTTGAAAAGTGCCATTAAGAAGAGCACGTCCAGCACCAAAGCTAGCAAAGGCTTTGGCAGCGGATCCAAATCTTTTGGCGGATAATATTGTATAAAGGAGAAAATTAATCATGGAATTATTCTTAAACTTCTTATCCTACCTTGGGGTAGCAGTCGTACTGTTAGCAATCGGTACAGCTCTCTTCGAAATCACTACAAAAGCAAAGGAATTCAAGCTTATTACAAGCGGAAATCAGACCGCTGCCCTAGTTCTCGGCGGAAAAGTAGTTGGGCTGGCTTTCGTATTAGGATCATCAATTGCCAATTCTATCAGCATGGTAGATATGATTATCTGGGGAGCAGTCGGGATTGTCAGCCAGATCGTCCTTTATTACATTGCCGAGTTAGCCACCGTTCGGTTCAGTATCCATAAAGCAGTTGAGGCAGACAATAAAGCAATCGGTATTCTTTTATTTCTTCTATCCATTTCATTGGGCTGGATTATTGCGCAATGTCTCACTTATTAAAAAAATCCCCGTTTCAGGGGATTTTTTCTATTACTCGACGTAGATGACATAACAAGATCGGTCTTCATCAATTTCGGTTGATGTGACACTCATTTTGCCAAATGCCGGCACCTCTACTGCATCCTTTGTTAGATAACGCAGCACGTCCCAATGTCGGTCTACTTTTATTGTATTCAAATATGTATTCGCTGCATTTCCATGGCTTCCTGGGTACAGCACTTTTCGGAACTCTACTGGTATCCCGAAAGCAGGGTTATAATTCTGTTCATCCGCTTCTTGCGGATTTTCACCAAGATCCTTTAAGGTAAGTTCTTCTTCCTTTTGGTTCATTTCATTTGCTACTAATTCATATTGACGCCCTTGCAGAATGTGGTAGGTACATAATTGCCGCGCCAGCATTTCGTCTTTCTCAATTGCGGGTGCTTTATACTCTAAAAAAGGTTCATATGTGTTTAATCCTCTATCAATATAATAGGTCAGCTTATTCATTTCCTGCCTCCTGTAAATTCCATTATCTAGTATAATATTCTAAACAAAACATGACCGGAGAGGTGATTTGAAGTGAATCCATTCAAACAAAAAAGAGAAAGCTTCTACAAGTCTATTCCTAATTTTTGGGCCGATATGTATGGCGAAGAATACAGTCTCTATGATATACGAGCCATCAGCGAAAAAGATACACACAGAAAAAGACTTTTTGCCTACCGCTGCGGAAAGATCTTATTTAAGACTGCCGATTTACTAGCAAGGCAAGAGATCAGCGATGAGGATTTACTCCGTCTCGGATTCCCGAAAGAAACATTGCGCCTGATCCGCTTGCAAACCATGAAAAACAAAACCATTATCGGTCGATTTGATTCTGTAGAAGTTGATGGTATTGAAAAGCTACTGGAATTCAATAGCGATACCCCTACATTTATTAAGGAATTATTCCATATTAATGAAGCTGTATGTGATGAATTTAGATACAGCAATCCGAATCTAAATGAAGAGAAAAGACTGCGGGCAGTATTGAGAGATGCCATTATTAGTGAAGTACGTAAGATGGATACGGATGAAGTGAATGTCGTGTTTACCTCTCATAGCGATAATATAGAAGACCGAAATACTGTTCTTTATTTGCAGGAACTTGCAGAACTTCCTTCACGATATACACCTTTGGAGAAACTGCGAATTCGCAAGGGGGAAGGTTTATATGACGATTTAGATAATAAAATCGATATATTATATCGCCAGACATTTCCTATTGAAAATCTAATCGAAGATGAAGACCCAGACAGCGGGGAGAAGATTGGCATTTTAATGCTGGACCTCATAGAAAAAAATAAATTGCGAATCATTAATCCGCCAAGCGCCTTTCTCCTGCAAAACAAAGCTATGATGGCGACTGTCTGGGCGCTGCACGAAGAAAACAATCCTTTCTTCACAGCAGTAGAACACCAGTGGATTGAAAGCTACTTCCTCCCCACTTACTTAGATCCCGCCCCTTTCTTGAAATCAGGTTCCAGCTTTGTCAAGAAACCGGCCTTCGGCAGAGAAGGCGACACAGTGGAGATTTACAACAGCGAGGGGAAAAAGGTAAAAGAAGATAAACAGAAAAGCTACACAAACCACCTCTCGGTTTATCAACAGTACGTAGATTTACCGAAAGTCAAAATCCAGACGGTAAAAGGCGAGCAAGAACTGCATCTTATGACTGGTACCTTCCTGCTAAACGGCAAACCGAGCGCTGTAGGATTTCGGGTCGGGAACCAAATTACAGATAACTTATCTTATTTTTTGCCTTGTGGTTATCAGCAAAAAGGATAGAACCAGAGATTTCGGGTCTATCCTCTTCTTTTACTGCTCTTACATTAAAAAATCAGGTTTATCTGCCTATTCCCCTACAAAACCACTAACAAATCCAAAAATGCATAAACACCATTACCTCTCTCAGCTTACCTTATCAGTTTACGTTTCCTACTGTATGTGTAAGATTTCTCTTCCATTTGTGCTTTTGTTCACGTATCTCGTATCACAAGCTGGCATCATGAAAGAAGAATGGATGCGGATTAGATGTTAAGCAGGACTTTAAACAGTATCTTATAAAGTCGACCAGCATCTGTTAGGTCCTATACGATCTATTACCAGATTTCGTCTACTTTTCCACTTTCTTTATTTAAAAAAGTAAACATTTACTCCTTCTTACCGAAATTACTCATATAGAGAGTAATTTCATTACGGAAGGACACAAATAATGAAAAAATTTAGACTAAGCATCAAGAATAAACTAATCACTGCCTTCGTAGCAATTTTAGTTATTCCAAGCATACTCATTGGAATTTTATCCTATCAGAGTGCAAAGAATGAATTATCCGATCAGTTGATCGGGAGCGCAAATGAAAATGTTATTATTTTAAATGGAATTATCGATGATACGATTAGACCGAAAATGCACGATACAGAGTTTTTCGCCGAGAATATAAATCAGTCTTTATATGATTGAAGTGAAAGTCCGCTAGTTAGGGTTCAATTTGATCAATACATTGAATTAAGACCAGAACTAGAAAGTGTATACCTCGGAACTAATGATGGACTTATGATTCAGTCACCAAATAACGTAAAAGATGAAGATTACGATCCGAGAGAAAGACCTTGGTATAAAAAAGCAATGGAAAACCAAGGAAAAGTAATCATAACGGCACCATACACATCCAGTTCTACAAAGAAAATGGTTGTCACTATCGCAAAAACAACCGACGATAATTCAGGCGTAATAGCAATGAACGTCGACCTTAACAAATTGAAAGATACTGTCAGCGAAGTCAATATAGGAAAACACGGTTTCGCAGTTGTATTAGATGAGAATCAAAATGTCATCGTGCATCCAAATGAGGAATCAGGCAGCAAAGCGGAAGGCTCTTATTATGATAAGCAGTACAAAGAAGACGCTGGCCAATTTAAATATGAAAAAGACGGAGAAGCTCGAGAGTTAGTTTTTACAACAAATGAGACAACTGGATGGAAAGTATCTGGAATCATGTCTCTGTCTGAGATTAGTGACGCTACTTCTCCTATACTAGTTACAGGTATTGTGGTAATTGTAATATCCCTTTTACTAGGAGCCTTCGTCATCTTCTCCGTTATCCGATCAATCATTAAACCGTTGAATGAATTGAAGCATACCGCTGAAAAGGTAAGCGAAGGCGATCTTACTGAAAAAGTCGACGTTAAGTCAAACGATGAGCTAGGCCTTGTCTCGCAAGCTTTCAATAAGATGATTGATAACTTAAGCGATCTAATTAGAAAAGTAGAAGATGAATCTGGACACGTTGCTGCCTCATCAGAAGAATTATTGGCTAGTGCCGAGCAAACTACCTCGGTGACGGAGCAAGTAGCTTCTGGCGTCCAACAAGTTGCAAGCGGCGCAGAAACACAAAAGAAAAATGTAGAAGAAAATGCGAGTGCTTTAAATGAAATCGCGATTGGCATCAATAAAGTAGCTGAAAGTGTACAATATGTAACTGACCTCACAGCTCAAGCAGCAGAACAAGCTAAAGATGGCGGAGAATCTGTCAGCAAAACTGTGCGCCAAATGGACACTATTTTTGAGTCAGTTACTGCTTCGAATCAAAAGATTCATTCCTTGCAAGAGCGCTCCAAAGAAATTGGCAGTATCGTTAGTGTCATTGTGGGAATCGCTGACCAAACAAATCTGCTAGCATTAAACGCGGCAATTGAAGCGGCAAGCGCCGGTGAACACGGTAAAGGATTTGCTGTCGTTGCAAATGAAGTAAGGAAGTTAGCGGAACAATCACAGCAATCAGCTACACAAATTGAGCGACTCATACAGGACATGCAGGAAGATACCCAAGTTTCTGTCAGCGTAATGGATGAGGCAACAAAACGTGTCGAAAACGGCATTGCTGCATCTAATGAAACGACAGAAAAATTCCAGAAAATTATTCAAAGTGTTTATGAGATTTCTCCTAAAATGGAAGACGTCGCAGCCATCTCTGAACAAATTGCTGCAAGCATCCAGGAAGTAACTGCACGCGCTGCCGAACTCTCCTCTATTGCGAAAGAAAGTTCATCTGCTTCTGAAGCAATGGCAGAATCCACAGAAGAGCAATTAGCTTCTATGGAGGAAATTGCCGCAGCAGCTAATGCGTT
The DNA here is from genome assembly GCF_900215625.1 of Terribacillus aidingensis. Classification (GTDB taxonomy): domain Bacteria; phylum Bacillota; class Bacilli; order Bacillales; family Amphibacillaceae; genus Terribacillus; species Terribacillus aidingensis. The sequence continues at coordinate 220,279 of NZ_OBEK01000004.1, read as the reverse complement.
ATCCTCTATGGCAGAGGAATTACAGTCTTCATTACGATTATTCAAGTTATAAGTATCGAGCCTCTTTTTAGGGGCTCTTTCTTATTTCTTAAAAGATAGATTATCAAATGAGGTTGTGCCCTTTCCCCTAATTACCATAAAATAGAATAGTAGAAAGGGAGTATAAAATGCGTTATATTATTGGTTTTTGTCTCTGTTTACTTCTATTCACAGGGTGTCAAAAAGAAGAGGAAGCTGCAAAGCCCGAGAAAAAACCTGCACCTTCCGGACCCGCTGTATCATATAAGATTGATCAGTCAGGCTTACAAGTTACCGCGAACAGCGGGCAGGACTGGGAGAAAGTACCTGCGGAAGTTGACGAGATTTTTGGAGGAGAACATCAAGGATCAGAAACAGAGTTAATTGATCAAAGTTATGTTTTAACCGAAGACAGATTTGCTTTTATCATTGGAGGGTTTGAGGAAACATCAGTCTTATCCTCTACGGACCAGGGAAAAACATGGCAGTCGGCAGTACTGCCAAATGCAATTGAAGGTATACGATTCCGGAACATCGGATTTACCAGCGAGAAGAATGGTTTTATCATTTTGTCTGGCGGCAGGACTATGTCTGCTGAAGGAAATCAAATCTACCAAACAACCGATGGCGGCGAGACGTGGAAGCTGATGGGAAGTGCACCAACCACAAGAATCGTTCAAAGCGGAACTTTCGTTTCCAATGATTTAGGCTTCATGAGCTTTGCTTTGACCGGACAAACAGAATACTATCGTACAACCGACGGCGGAGCAAGCTGGCAGCCATTCCAAGTTGACTTGCCTGGCATATACAGTGAGATCTTTACTACAATGGAATCAGCAGAACAAGATGGAGACCACATTATTATGACTGTGGGACAAGGCGCTAATGGAGATTATTATGGCGGCAATGTGATGGCCAAGCTAGTTTCCAATGATAATGGATCCAGCTTTGAAATGACTGGCTTGATTGACCCTGACGATGTCATGACAGAGGAAGAAGAGAAGAATTGGCGAGAAAATGATGATTGGGATTCGTATTTCTAATATACACAAAAGGCTTTGCTCTTCTAGTAAGAGTCAAAGCCTTTTTCATCTTGCCACGTTGAAATTTAAGTAATATCGGACAGTCTCTCTGCTGTAGCTGCTATTCGTTCATAAGCACCTTTAAGTTCTCCAATAGATCCGTAATTCTTATCAATGCTATTCATCACTTGGTTTACCATCTCAGACATAACAGCTACTGATTTCGTAATCTGGTTTAACCGATTCGAAATATCCTCAACCGAATGTTTGCTCGTGTCTGCCATTTTACGAACTTCACTTGCCACCACGGAAAAACCTCGTCCATGCTCCCCGCTCTGGCTGCTTCAATGCTGGCATTCAGACCTAATAAATTGGATTGATCCGCTATTCCTTTTACTGTGGAAGCCATGTTTTTAATTTAATCGATATTTTCTTTTACAACCCGAAATTCTTCGATTAATTTGTCCATATCCGTAACAGCCAGCTGAGATGATTGATGCACTTCGCTTGTGCTGCTATTCATCTCTTTCACTAAAGTCATAAATTCTTTAGAGCTTTGCTTTAAAATGTTCTCCTGCTTCGTTATATCTGTGGCAATCTTTATAATGCTGCCTACTTCACCATTTTCATTAACTGCTGGTGTATAAAATGCATCCAGTCATAAATGCGATAGTATTTACGCAATCTTACACTGTAGGAAATGGAAAATCCAAGGAACCCTTCCTTAATTAATATTGCGCATAGAAAAAGACCCGGAAATCGGAGATATAATTCTCACGAGATCAGGGTCATGAATGAAAATATTTTAGTTAGAGTCTATCTTCTCCAGCATCGCTACACACTCTACGTGCACTGTATGCGGGAACAAATCAACCGGCTGCACTTGATCGAGGCGGTAGCCGAATTGCTCAAGTTCTTTGATATCTTCTGCAAATGTTTCTGGATTACAAGAAACGTAAATGACTTTCTTCGGTTCAGAACGTCCGATTTTACGCATCACTTTGCCGCCTGCACCTGCGCGTGGCGGGTCGAGCAGCAGCAAGTCTGGTGTGCCAAAGTGTTCGAGAACTTGGTCAATACCGTGTCTTGCATTTTCAGCAAGGAAGTACGTGTTGGAAATACCATTATCAGATGCATTTCGTTTCGCAGATTCAATTGAACTTTCCACTATCTCAATACCAGCAAGTTTCTTCACTCGGCTGGCAAATGGCAGGGAGAAGGTGCCGACGCCGCAGAATAGCTCCAGCATATTTTCCGTGCCTTGTGGATTGGCCATTTCAAGCGCTAGATCAATTAGTTTTTGTGCTTGTACCGGATTCGTCTGGAAGAAGGTATCAAACCATAGACGATAACGGTAACCGCTGATTTCGTCATAAATGAAGTCGCGTCCAGACAAGAGATGCATGTCCTCTGCCTGTGTACGGTCTGCCAAATCTGTATTAACGAACCACATGAAGCTCTTCACTTTCGGGTAGTTCTGTTCAATACGTTCTTTCAGCTGCTCCACAGCTTCTGCCAACTCCGCATCAGGTGCTTTTGTTGCGAACAGACCTAACATGATTTCGTCTGTTACGAAAGATTGTCTTACCATTAAATGACGAAGCAATCCTTCATGTGTATCTTTGTTATAACCGCTTAGCTGGTACTCTTTTACCCAAGCAGAAATCTCCATCGCAGCATTCTTCATATCTTCCCCAGCAATCAAACATGTTTCAAGCGGAATGATATTACGGAAGTTGCCTTGTTCATGCAGTCCCATGGAACCATCCGCTGCGAATGTGAACTCCATTTTATTACGGTAATGCCAAGGGTCTTCCTCCATGCCAATTGTATCCTTCACAAGTTCTGGATCAAAACCTTGGCTGATGAGTGAATTCTTCACAAAATCCGTCTTTTGTTTTAGCTGGCCTTCATACTGCCAATGCTGCCACACACAGCCACCGCATAAATCAAAATGCGGACATGGTGCTGTTACACGCTCTGGATGCGCCTCAACTATTTCCTCTAAATCGGCTTTCGATCTTTTCGCATGCGGCCACGCTACAGTAGCGCGCACCTTTTCACCTGGCAGTGTTTTTGGGATGGTTACTTTTATGTTATGAGTCTTGACCAGTTCGTGCTCATACCGAACAACTGCTTGGCCAGCCCCTTTATGATCTAACTGGTTAATTTCTAGTTCCATTAACTCTGGATCCAATTCAATGCGTTTTGCTTTTGGCATTATTCTTCCTCCTTTCTTAACGGAATCTTTAATCTATTATCTAAATGAAAGGTAATTTATAAAAAGGATTCCTATACTTTTTTATCATGTTTTGCGGTTTGATGCTAGCTAAAATTGCAAAAGTCTCGATTCAAGAGAAAAAGACTCGATCCTTAAAAGAATCGAGTCCATCTTGTCACACAGTTCACTGCGTGTACTCAATAGGAGTTCCAGGACCGATTGGCAGCCCTGTCAGCATCCAGATTAACAGCATGATGACCCAGCCGATTGTAAAGGCAATGGAATAAGGAAGCATCGTGGAAACCAACGTTCCGATTCCAACCTTTTTGTCATATTTCTGTGCGAATGCGATAACAATAGCAAAATACGGCATGAGCGGAGAGATAACATTAGTAGTGGAATCAGCTATTCGGTACACAAGTTGTGTGAACTCTGGTGAATAGCCGGACAGCATCATCATTGGTATAAAAACTGGCGCCATGATTGCCCACTTAGCAGATGCACTTCCTATAAATAAATTGATAAAGCCCGATACTACAATAAAGGTGAGTATAAGCGGGATTCCTTTAAACCCTGTGGCGTCTATAAGTGCAGCGCCTTTTACAGCAAGCACAGTGCCTAAATTGGATTCGCTAAAGTAAGCGACAAATTGGGCTGCCGCAAAAGCCAGCACGATATACGCACCCATTGTAGCCATTGTTTCCGATAATTGATTGGCAACGTCTTTATCATTCTTAATTTCTTTGGTGATAAGTCCGTACACCAATCCAGGAATAAAGAATACAATCAGAATGATGGGCACTAGTGTACCTAAGAAAGGCGTATCGATGAAGTTTTCTTCCCCTGCCCGTAATGGTCCCCAAGAAGGGACAACCAGTAACGCAACACCGGCAACCGTTACGAGGAATGCCAGCAGCGCTCCCCACAGCCCTTTCTTTTCTGCTGGTCGTAAGTAAGTTACATCTTCTTTCACACTTCCTCTGTACGTTCCAAGACGTGGTTCTACAATCTTATCCGTAACCAACGTCCCTAGGATTGTAAGCAGGATGACCGATCCGAACATAAAGTAATAGTTCATCGCATAGTTGATACCTTCCGCATAAGCGGGATCAATAATAGAAGCAGCATCTTTTGTTAAACCGCCAAGCAGCGGATCAAGAGATGTAAGCAGTAGGTTCGCACTGAATCCACCTGATACCCCCGCAAATGCGGCAGCCAAGCCTGCTAATGGATGACGTCCCAAACCAGCAAACAACACTGCTCCCAGTGGCGTTAGCACAACGTAGCCGGCATCTGCAGCCATACTGGACATAACACCGCCGAATACTAAAGCTGCTGTCATCAACGTACGAGGAACAGAAGTAACGAGTCCTCGTAAAGCTGCGCTAATCAATCCAGACCGTTCCGCAATTCCAATACCAAGCATCGTAACTAAGACAGTTCCGAGCGGCGCAAAATTTGTAAAGTTGGTAACAGCACTCTCAAAAAGATAAAGAATGCCTTCTGAGCTAAGCAGGTTTTTTACTGCAATCGTCTCTCCGTCGTTGATCGGATCTTCCACACTAAGCCCGATAGCAGAAAAGATGGCTGATAAAATAACCACAGCTACAGCAAAAATGAAGAACAATGTAACAGGATGAGGGAGCTTGTTACCGACTCGCTCGATACCATTCAGAGCGCGCATAATAAAACCAGTCTTCTGTGACTTCTCCATGCTCTTTACCTCCTATAATTATAAAGTTCAGACAATTGCGCGAAATCATACTCTAGTATAGACAAGAGCTCTTATCATTAGAATAGGTAAAAAATCTGGTTCTTTGAGCTGAAAGAATCCAAAATAAGGCCCAGCATATGGTAAAGTTTCTTCACCAATACTAGGCCTTACTAAGGAGTACCTATTTAATTCGTGTTAGCTCGCTGCCTGAGCAGATTAGTTTCTTCCGCCCCGAGAGTTTGATTTCGCTTTCCCTCTTCTTTGTTCATCTGGACGCTTTCCTTCACCATTTTTCTTTTCCCGAGGTGCATAAGAATCTTTTACCATGAAATGTCCCTCCTCTTATCGTGATCGTACAGAATTATGATTTCCGGAAGAGGATGTGTTATGCAAATCTATACGTAGGATTAAAAGTGTTTTTTAAATTTGGCTTTTTAAAAGAATTACATAATGAAACATAGCACAGGCCTCCAATGGTGAAGGAAAAAGACCCTTCCCTTAGATCTACGCCTTTGTTAGATAGGAAGTGACTTATAAAATTCGTCATCACAAAGAAAGATACGCCGACTAATACTCCAAAAATAACTGCACAAATCTGAAGTTCTCTAATTTGTGCGGCCTTCTGCTCTGTGTTATAACCATATTTAGTGTACAAACATCTACCTTTATTAATTGTATCTATACATAGACAGGAGTGTTCATCCCTTGGCGCAGCAGGATTTTTCAAGAGGCCCAATTATGAAGCAGCTAATTACGTTTGCTGGCCCAATAATGCTTACGAATTTATTGCAAGTCTCTTATCAATTTATTGACAGCCTATGGGTTGGAAACCTTTTAGGGGCAAATGCACTTGGCGCGGTAACTATTTCTTCCACCATTGTGTTAACAATTCTGGCGTTCATTATCGGAATTAACAACACCACATTGACGATTCTATCCCAGCAAAGAGGCAACAGAGACAAACAAGGACTGAGAGCTTATTTAAACGCCTTTGTTATAGTGTTAGGTTTGCTATCCATACTCGTGGGCATCATTGGATTGTTATTCTCCTGGCAAATGCTGAGTCTGCTTAACACACCGGCAGGCATGGTCGAGCAAGCACAGACATATTTGCAAGTGAACTTTCTAGGTATTTTATTTTTAATGGGCTATAACTTTATTGGAACTGTATTAAGAGCGTTAGGAGACAGTAAAACACCCTTAAAATTCGTTTTTGCGGCAGTTGTTTTGAATGTCGTATTGGATCCGCTCTTTATTTCTGTATTTGACTGGGGTATTCAAGGCGCTGCGTATGCGACCATCTTATCGCAAGGTGTAGCCTTTCTATTAGGTCTAGGTTACACCATGCGTCACCGGCTTGCTCCTTTTGCCATCCCTTTCTTACCGACAAAGAAGCAGGTATGGCTGATCCTGAAGCTTGGTATTCCATCCGGATTGCAAATGATGGTTATTTATGCTGGTGTAACAGCGATTATGAGTGTCGTCAATTCATTTGGCGGAGCTGTTACAGCAGGTTTCGGAGCATCACAGCGAATTGACAGCTTAATTACACTGCCTGCCATGGCATTAGGAACAGCGGTGAACAGCATGGCCGGTCAAAATATCGGGATTGGCCGCTGGGACCGGGTCAAGGAGATTGCTAAATATGGCGCCCTCTACAATTTAGCAATCATGTTCGTCATTGCAGTTTTTGTTTTTCTATTAGCAGAACCGCTAACCGGTCTGTTTATTGAAGAGAATCAGGCTTATGCATTTGGTACGGATTATTTAAAGATCATCGCCTTCTTCTATCCATTTATTGGCCTTAATTTTATCTTAAACGGCATTGTCCGGAGTTCAGGAGCAATGTACCAAGTCTTAATCTTGAACATTATATCATTTTGGCTGCTGCGATACCCACTCACCTACGTTTGTTCGGCTTTTATCGGGCAGAACGGAATCGCCTTAGGAATGGGAATTAGCTTTATCTTGAGCAGTATTTTTTCTTTCTCCTATTATAAATGGGGCAAGTGGAATCAGAAGCAGTTATTCAGTGAAAAAAATTAACTCGGCAAAAAGAAAAAGGCGCTGCATCGTTAACAGCTGCAGCGACTTTTTCGTATTTAACTGTTATTCTGTAAACGATCCGCCATAATCGGCTAGTTTGTCACGCCATACTGTATGGAAGTGTGCTTCCGCATCTTCTCCGCTGTTGTAGCCTACACCTTGCTGCGAAGCGAATTCCAGCCATAAACGAGGTCCGTCAATTCTTACATAAGAACCTACATCATCATAATCAGTAGAACCAGCCCAGCCAATATATGTTTCGGCAAGTGCTTCATCAGATAAGTATACATCCAGCAATTCCTGTGCAGTATCCTCATCAGCATCTTCTACCCAAGCTTTAATAGCTGTTTGTACAAGCTCCTGCTGGTCCTCACTCAAGTCTGTATACAAAATTCCTTCACTTTCTTCAGGAAACTCACCGTCACTGTCTGCTCCTACTACTACATCTCTGAACGTTTCATCGATTTTCGCTTCGGCAAGCTGCTCTTCATCTAGTGAGTCAATAATGGAGTACAACCCATCTTTACGTGTTTCAATTGGAGAGTAAGTTGTGCCATCCAATTCAAACGTCTGCGGCTCTGTACCAGTGAATTGCGGAGTCGCGCTGACTTCTTCTCCATTAAATACAAGGTTCTCTGCCAAATGGTGTCCGCTGATCTGCAGCATCCACGTATCCGTATCAGACGGTTCACCTAATATAGCGATATAGTACAAGCCAGAACCCCATTCAGTCCGGCCCGTATCCGTTGTCAAGAACTCATCAGCTCGTACAATATTAAGCATCATCTCATAACCGGTTCACTTAATGATCCCTTGGCAAGCGCTAATGCAGCTTCTACACTTTCCTCAGATAAATCACCTAATGCTACTCCATTACGGTTGGTTGAGTTAGCAGGCAAGTTCGTCCAATGCTGTGCATTTTCTTCGGTGAACTTATATGTAGCTGTTTCTTTTTGATCATCTGTTAACGTATCTAAGAAAGCTTCAGCTAGTTCAGCCTCTGTACCATCTTCAGCTTGGTATCAGCAGATGCTTCTACTAAATCAATAATAGAGTCTTTAGGCTCAGACTGCATAGCCGCTCCATCGGGCGGTCCGCCTTGTCCATTCCCCATTTCAGGAGCACCAGTTTCAGATGCTGTTGCTGTATCCGATTCCGTATCTGATGCTGTATCCGAGTTTGCACACCCCGTTAAAAGCAGAAAGCTTGAAGCCACCGCATAGATTCCATTCTTCATCCAAGTATTCATATTTGTACCTCCGTTATTAAATTGCTGTGTTGTTTACTTGTCTTACTTTATCAGCAGATTGTGTAAACGGAATGGCACAAATACAGAAAAAGATAGCGAGTAATCCTACGTTTTTCCACAGAATTAAGTTGACCGAAGCGGATAGCTACTTGTTTTTCCACTAAACTAAAATAGCATTTACAATAGCAGATAGGATAGGATGAATAAAGAAGTTAGAAACAACATGACAGCTATAGGTTTTCTCTTATTCATATACTCAGAAATCCCCAACAAAAGAAACATCAATCCTAAAAAGAAGAACATATAGACATGGATACTGGAATTATTTGTGGTTAACCCATATATTGAAAAACATAATACTATTATTGCACACACTATTTGCATCACTTTTAACAAACTCCACACCTCATCTCGTCAGAACAATTGTAACTTACAGCTTTCGCAATTTTTCATCCGACTTCATAATAATATGCACGCTAGAAGTACTTGCCCAATCAACGTGGTTTTCCCTATCAGATACATCAATCTTTTTCCTTAGCTTTACTGTTTTCGTTTCTTTTCCTTGTAAACTCATCACAAACGGTGTTTTATCATTCATTAGCGAAAGCACCAGGAGTTCGTCATCATACTGGTGTTTATCGTAGAATGTAACAGTGAATTGAACATCTTCCTCACTTTTATTTTCAAACACAAGTTCACATTCACCATCCATGTTAGATTCCCCAATCATTTCGAATTCGCAAATGCTGCTATCCCGATCATAAGAAACTGCGTAAATACCTGTTGCAAATGTCTCTTGATATGAATTTACAACCAAAGCAGGTACATAAATGGTAACCAATATCCACAGGAATACGGCACGTTTATGATACCTTTCTAACGACCTGGTCAGGAAAAATAAGCTTACAATAAACAATATAAGTGAAGTAATGCCAACATATTGCAGCCCATTCATAGGTTGGGGCGGGAAATGCAAAGCCGTCATAATTGTCTCACCAAAAGGGACTGCATGCGGAAATTGAACCGTTATTGCTGAAGATACGATAAGAAGAAGAAGAGCAATCCAGAAGTACTTTATATTTTCAATCAATTTAACACCTCTGCTAATCCAGAATTTGTTAGCCATCTACTATTATTCTATACGCATAAGTATTGCTTTCGGACTCATTTTTTCAATCAAGACTGTCTCTTTACTTTCAACCGCCCAAAGAAGACTGCAATCAATAACAGCATAAACTCACAGAAATAACATAAAAAAACCAAGAAATCAGTATAGAAAAATACTGATTTCTTGGTTTGGTTAGGCGAGGACGTACTATTTATTTACACATCCTGATTCTGTCTCTGTCCGAAGGTATCAAGCAGTTCTCTTGCTTCATTGGTTGACTTTGTATTCATCAATTCATTTCTTAATGCACTTGCCCCTTTGAAGCCTTTTACGTATATCTTAAAGAAACGCGGAAGCGGCTTGAATGGACGTTTTACTTCTTGTGAATATTTATCGTGAAGATCAAGATGCAGCCTTAGAAGATCGAGCAATTCCTTGCTAGTATGTTCTTTCGGCTCTTTCTCGAAAGCAAATGGATTTGTAAAAATTCCGCGCCCAATCATAACCCCGTCAACACCGTATTTTTCAACGAGTTCCAATCCCGTTTTACGATCAGGAATGTCGCCATTGATTGTTAAAAGTGTGTCCGGTGCTACTTCGTCACGAAGTTTCTTAATTTCGGGAATTAGTTCCCAGTGTGCGTCGACTTTACTCATCTCTGCTCTTGTACGTAAATGAATAGAAAGATTAGCAATATCTTGTTTCAGCACATGTGTCAGCCAATCACGCCACTCTTCGATATCCGTGTACCCAAGTCTCGTCTTTACACTTACAGGCAGACCGCCTGCTTTCGCTGCTTGAATTAACTCAGCCGCAACTTCGGGACGACAAATCAGGCCGCTCCCTTTTCCATTCCCAGCTACATTCGGAACCGGACAGCCCATATTGATATCAACGCCCTTAAAGCCTTGCTGCGCCATCCCAATACTCATCTCACGAAAATTCTCCGGACGATCTCCCCATATATGGGCAACTATGGGTTGTTCATCTTCTGTAAAAGTCAAACGACCACGCACGCTATCCTTCCCATCAGGATGACAATAGCTTTCCGAGTTCGTAAATTCCGTAAAGAACACATCAGGTCTAGCTGCTTCACTCACTACATGACGAAAAACAACATCCGTCACATCCTCCATAGGAGCCAGCACAAAAAATGGACGCGGTAAATCACGCCAAAAATTATCTTTCATATATAAAATCCTCTCATTATAGTTACCAGGCAAACCTTTATCTAAATCTTAATAAAGCTAAATAGACTATACTTCTTTTACTTTTATAGCATGTTGGAGTACTTTTTATCAAACGACAGTAAATTTTGAACATTTCGTACAGTGAGAGAGTTGCATATGAAAAAGCCTAGAATTCGGAAACCGAAATCCAGGCCTGATTTGAAAAATCTAGTATACCGACTAAATAACAGCTAGTGACTTTAAGATGTATGCTTATTCTTTTCTTTCTCTTAAAACAAGTAACTTAAAAGACCGATAATACTGCAAACCACCCCTAGTATTACTAACCTTCTACCTTTTAGTTCTTTTTCTTTTATCTCTTTAGAGGCAATGAAAGCAAGTATTAAAGCGGTTATACCTTGTATTCCTCCTTCACCTACAAGTAACACTCCCACAATTGAAATGAGTCCCGTCAGAAAGCAAAGAACCGCCTCTAAGCAGTAGCCTCTTGTTTCACTATATCCTTCTGTACGCACAAAATCATCCCTTACCAGTTACATCAATCTTCTTTCTCAATTGGATATTTTAAACAATAAAGTATTAATATCCTTTTATCAACACTTAATTACTTATGTGATGAAGATTATGGTAAGACCATCAACTTAATGTTTCCACAAACCGTTCCGTAATCTGCTGCGGCCTAGTAATTGCGCCGCCAACCACCACGGCATATGCACCAATCTGCAGACATCGTTTAGCCATTTCCGGCGTCAATACATTACCTTCAGCAATGACAGGTATACGAACATGTTCAATTACTTGTCTTAAAAATTCAAAATCATTATCGTAAAGCTTCTTCTTATTTGTTTCCTCTGTGTATCCGTATAATGTAGTAGAGACACAGTCAAAACCAAGTTGCTCCGCTTGTATAGCTTCTTCTAGGGTAGCAATATCCGCCATTAATTGTATCGATGGATTTTTATCTCGAACATACGCTACTAATTCACTTAAATCAATGTTATTAGGTCTTTTTCGTTCCGTGGCATCCATGGCAATCATCTCACAGCCACTTTCAAGCAGCTCATCCATTTCTCGATAAGTGGCTGTGATGAACACAGAGGAATCTTTATAGTCACGCTTTACTATCCCTATGACTGGCAAGCTTACTTCTTTTTTTATTTCCATAATATCTTGCTTGGAATTTGCCCGTATCCCTTTAGCGCCGCCCTGCTTTGCAGCTAGTGCCATTTTCGACATAATAAAGGAGCTGTGCAAAGCTTCGTCGGGTAAAGCTTGGCAAGATACAATTAGATTATTTTTAACAGCGTTTAACATTCTGCCTTTCCTCCTGCGAGATAAACAGATTTTATTGTCATATACCTGTTCAACTAATAGATATTTTTTCTTTCATCGCATAAAAGAGCTCATCATCCGTCATGTGGTTCCGCAAATTTGTCAGCAGCATAATTCTTCTATCATCTTCTGCATACATAAGTTCTCGCTGCCAGTCAAAAAATCTTGGTCCCTCTCCAATCATGCGTATGAAGTTCATCAGATTTTTGAGGATATAGGCAGTAAACTTACAATTACTTAAGCAATCATTTTCATAAAAACCGTTCCAGACACCGTATTCACTATTTCTCATTTCTGCATTTGCTGCTTGAAACTTTTCAGAAGCCCTGCCTGCCTTGTAAAAAGCACGCATATATTTTCCATCCGCAAAATCCTCATATGCATCGCAAAAATCTAATACGCCTTGTATACAATACAAATGTAACTTCGACTGCATATATATAGTAGAATCAAACACCTTTTTTTGCAGCTCTGGCAATGTGTTACTAATTTCTTTGCATTTGCCCGCCAACTCAGAGAAGGACTTCAACCCTTTTGAACAAGTGTTTTTTAGATACGCCACTTGTCGGCCAAGTGAAACATCGCCTGTGGCCCAAGCAAACGCTGGCGCATGATTATTGTAATCCTTCATCCATTGCGTAGCCAGCACTCTTACACCATAATTATAGAATTGCTCACCAGCGTGGTCATCTTCATGATCGCCATACTTCACCGTACACGTTGCATAGTCTGAAAAACAAGCCGCGACATCACCGAAGTCACCGAAATATTCTGAAATAAAAGCTTGTGCATGGCTCGTACTTTCAATCTCTTTTCCTTCCCAAATCTTTTTAACAGCGTCTAAATAAAACACATGCGGCCGTATATTCGAGCAATTTACGATTAGGAAATCACCCACACCTTTTGTGAATGCATGGTGCAATTCCTGATTAACAAAGTCGATAGAGTTCGGAAGCATCGTAATATGGTTTGCTGCTTGCAGATCATAAAAGGACACGTGATAATAAATTCCATGACGCCCTTTACTTTTTGGCAAAGCCGGTACTCTCAAGTTAGTAACTTCTTGCCTTCTAGAAACCATTTTACCGTAACCATTATCTGCCCATATCTTTATAATATCTGGATTAAGCTGAATATGTCCTTCATTGTACAGTTCCATAACCTCGCCATATAAATTTGTACAGCAAACAGGATTATCTACATATTTTCCGACCAAGTTATACTGAATATTGATTAATTCGCTAATTAACGCGCCTCTTTTTTGAGGTGTGTCATATGCAGGATCCTCCGCCCAAAAAGGATAATCCCCCTGCCCCCGAAACCCCAAATTAAAAACGGTCTTGTTATTTTTCTGCTCCGCTATGCCCTCCTCCCATAACGCATGAAAAAGTTCAGGATGTTTTTTATAAGATGCTTCTAAATGAGGATATTTTCGTGTAAACATCTCCGCACCCAAAGGCTCCGCATGATGATGCGTTATCCAAAGTCCTGTATCCGCAGCTTTTTGCCGAAACTTTCTCGAATTACGATCTGTCCCCGGAATAACCATATTCCCCCCGCACCTAAGCAACGCCTCAAAAGCCATATCCCACAATTCTAACGATTGATTTTTCTCACACATATAATCGATCAAAACCTCATCATTAATAAACCAGCCTCTGTATTTTACGGCCTTCTTTGAAGAAGTATATGTCCGCATAGGAATTTCAATATAATCCACAGACTCGGTTTCCTGATCCATCCAAAACCAGAACGAATTGATCTTCAGAAATTCATTACTTAAGAAAAGTAATGCATAGATAAACCCTAAATCATCCGATGCTCTTATCTCCATAGTATCTGGAGCGGAAAAGACAATCCTATATTCTTCTTGATCAAGATCCGAATCACACACTAAGTCAATCTTGTTTTCTACCGCCTCTGTTTCATTGAATTTCTTTGCCATATCTCGCTTTAAGATGTTTATACCGTTTAGGATTGGTTTGGAAGCTAGATCTGAATTGATTTTTGTACCTCTATTGAGATAGAAGTTATTCATTAAAATCCTCCCGCTTAATTCGAATAATAAATATGAACGTTATAATTCAATCTTACCTAACCTTGATTCATCTCTCCAGAAATAATTCAGTTAGCATTTCTCTCTTCTACTCCCATTAAACATAGTTGATAGCGCTTTACTCCGGATTCCTGTTTTTTTTCAGAGTGACCTATTCTCGTCCCGTTATAATAAAGGCCATACCAATTATTACGTTATAGCACTTAAGTAAGACCGGAAATCAGAGTTGTGGTTGGCTGATAAAGATTAAGATAGTCCGCCACTAACCATCTGAGACAATAGGTTAGATAGTTTCCTACAGCATTGATGAGGTCTTTCATCCTGACCATACATTGAACCGTTAAGAGCCACTTATGCTCCAATAAAAAGTCCTTATATTGTTTAATACCCTTTAACGCTTTGTCAATCAGCATCTCCTTATAACCACCGGTATAAAATCCGCTGTGTTATCTTTCTCTAAGATAGAAAACAAAAGATAAGTTTTTTTGTTGAACAAGTTATCGTCATTTCTCTATATTATCAGTCATAATTTATTTATGAATTTCCTATTACAAAGAAAGTCTTTTTAAAAAAAGATTGTCTGCATCAAGATATCCCTTTCTAGTGATGATTAGAAATACTATATGGTATTTAAATCCATTTATCTCTTTGATAGACTACAAATGTTAAATAATACTAATCTAGGAGGAATTATTATGAGTAGAAAATTAAATTGGGGAAAGTTAATAACAGTGTTATGTACGATTATGTTAACTCTTACAGTTGTAGGTCCTTCTGTAAGTGCAGCAACTAAGCAAACAACCGCAGAAGAAAATTCAGATACCAAAAGATTAGAGTATGAGGAGCTAAACAAGATAATTAACGAAACTGCAAATGAAATAAAAAGTGAAGCTCCTAAAGTAAATGTTGCCAATGAACAACCTACAATGCACACAATGGCAGCAGGTTCCTTAGCTGTTAAACTAGCAAAATTATTCGGAAAAAGTTATGTAAAGTCCAAGCTACCCAAAAAAATATATAAAGCTTTTCCTAAGTCTCTAAAGGACAATGTTAGTGAAGCGAAGTGGGTGGGTATTTGGAATACATACATCTTAATGGGTCCTTTAGATGAGGTTAAGAACAGTGTCGCTAATGCATTAAAACCTTATGTTTGGGATTGGGTTGCTACAACTTGCGGGTATATTGCGCAAGGAATAGTATATGCGGTAATATAAAAGTAAAGAAGGTGTTACTATTGAGAAAATCGTCACTTATAGTTGCGCTTGTCCTATCGGTTGCTGTGACTTTGCTCAACTTCTTAGAGAACAGTTTCGTATATGGTTCTATCATGAGTATCATATCTATATTAATTCTGCTTGAGTTAGCAAAACAGTTCAAAAATAGCCACAGATGAAAAAGTTAAAATATAAACTTTCCCTGAGTAAAGACACGTATAAGCGTGACTTTACTCAGTTTTTTGCTATGTTTATTCCCTCTTTTTCACCTCTATTTCTGAGTATATTAGAAGAATTATCTTGGGTTAATCAAATACACCCTTCTCACCTTTTACCTTCAATGATTTTTTTTGATATTCTCCTGCTTGAATGTGGACAAATTGAAACCTTAAGGATTTAAATCTACGCAACGCCAACTTTTAATACTTTCCATAATACAAATATAGTATATTTCATCTAGATATCCATTTTTATTTAGAATATCCATAACCGATGTCCCCCCTTGCCATCGTTCGAGTTAAAATAAAGATCTCCGAGAAAAGAAGGAAGAGAATATTGAGAAAAGCTTTTAAGGTCAAGGGCTGCACATGAAAAAGACCCGTACTGTAACAAGTCGCATTAATCAATAATTTCGTCCCCTTTGCTTTTTAGTTTCTCTTCCGGTGAGAATGTAAATGAAGACTAAGAAAACGATTACCCCAAATTAACACTTCAAGTATAAAGCTTTCTGTTTTAGAGACCGCTGACCGATGTTGCTTTTGCGCATACCTTATTGCTTCTATTAAACCTCCTTAAAATTCCTCGCCCACTATACTTTTATCTTTATTTACATATCATCTCTCCACTCTTTTTTGATAAAATAACTTTTACAAACTAAAACTAATGTAAAACTATTTAAGGTGACAAAACATGAATATAACCCAGCTTCAATATTTAGTAGATGTCGGAGAGTTAGGCTCCTTTACTGAGGTCGCTAAAAAGAACTTGATGACCGTCCCAGCAATCAGCCTCTCCATAACCCAGTTAGAAACTGAATTAGACGTACTGCTTTTCACACGCTCACGCAAAGGAGTAGTTCCAACCGCTGAAGGAAAAAAAGTCATCCAGTATGCTGTTTCTGTCTTGAAAACAATCGACAGGCTTAAAAATGATATTGCAGTATCAAAAAACAACCAGTACGGTAATATTGTTATTGCTGCAATTCCCGGATTAGTGTCCCAAATCATTAACAATACCCTTGAATTCCGAGAAAGCTTTCCTTATGTAAATGTGCAAGTAGTGGAGGAAGATACGGCTGCTGTGCTGGAACAAGTAAAAAACAGCCATGCAGATATGGGGTTTGTTTCACTAGGATCAAACAATCATGATGTTGCATTGGAATGGGAACCGATTAAAAGAGTTGAAGTGGTTCTTGCCGTTAACAAAAGCTCCTTACTACGATTCAACAATAAAATCTCCCTTGACCAAATCATAAACGAAATGCATGAATCAATCGTATTGTACAATGACCCTTACTTGAAGAAAATAGCTGACGATTTGTTTCCAGATAACTTGAGAAATAGGATTGCATTGACGACAAATAATGGAGATGTCCTTTTACAAATGGTGCTGCAAAGGAATGCTATCACGATAACGAATGATTATATTATCCAAGCATTGCCGGCACATTTAAGAGATGAAGTGGTGACGATTTCAATTAATGAGTACTTTACCCTTTCCAATTATTTATGGCGTGTAACGAGAAAAAATGAAAAATGCGCAGAAATGGTAGATCAATTTACCGAGCATCTTTTGCAAGACTTAAAATAAAAATAATCCTCCTGCCATTATGACAGGAGGATTTACTTTTTTACTAATTCCCCAAGAAATTAGGGTCCATAAATCGAGGATTAGGATATTTATAGAAGCCTTCTCCTGTAGCAACCCCAAGTTTCCCTTTATCAACATATTCTGTTTTCAGTAGCTCTGCAAGTTTCTTAAATTCTGAATTTCCTGTTGCGTCCGCTTTAGCCTTCACAATATTATAAGATGTATTGATTCCGACAACATCTAATATTGCAAATGGACCTTTTGGAGCTCCTGTAGCGATCATCCATGTTTTATCGATTGTCTCAACATCTGCAACCTCTCTTGATAGCAATAGCTCTGCTGCATCCAGAAGAGGAACAAGCAATGAATTCAAAATATATCCTGGTTGCTCTTTATGAAGAGGCAATGCCACCATTCCAATTGCTTTCGCAAACTCAACTACTTGGTCAAACACATTCATATCTGTGCCTGGATGCTTCATAATTTCGGCTGTATTATTGATCCAAATTTCATTAGCAAAATGAAGTGCTAGGAATTTTTCAGGACGTCCTGTCGCTTCAGCAAACTGACTTGGCATTAATGTTGATGAGTTTGATGCAAAAACAGTCTTATCTGGCGCAACTTCATTTAGCTTCTTATAAAACTCTGTTTTAATCGTCACTATCTCTGGTATTGCTTCTATCAGCAAATCTGCATCAGCAACTGCCTTTGCCAGGTCGCTAGAGTAAGAGATGCGGTCAGATGCAGAATCTACTTGCTCTTTACTTGCCTGTAAATCCTCTTGATAACGCCCTTTCAATATGTTTACTTTGTCTTTAGCTGATTGTAATGCTACATCATTAATATCGTATACTGTTACATGAAAACCATTAAATGCAGTTTGGAAAGCGATTTGACTTCCCAAAACCCCACTGCCCGCTATTGTAATATGTTTGAATTCCATGATTTTTTACCATCCCTTTGTACGATAAATTAAACAATTAATTACTACATCTTTATTGTAAAATACATTTTACATAAAATAAATTTAATAAAACTTAATCTTCCTTAATTTTTATTTAATCTAAATATCACAGTTCGGAGATAGTGTGATAATATAGATTTTCGAATTTGCTGCGGAAGGAAAACTAGAGAAAAATGAATAAGAGCACAGGTTGCACACGAAAAAGACCCGGAAATCGGCATTGTTTATTTTACCGAAATCCAGGTCTTATTAGGAAAAGTCAATTATCACTGGGAAATGTTTATTTTAGTTAGACACTTTTGTACAAAAATAATAAACATTTCCTAAAAAGACCGCCTCCAACCCGCATTCCACCGTTCGAGTTAAAATAAAGATTTCCTACCGAACCCCCATTTTCACACTTTTTCTGTTCAAAATTGGCTGTTTTTCACCTGCTTTTCCACCTTTTTTTTCACCTTTTTTCCTCAGTTAAAATAAAGATCTCCGATAAAAGAAGGAAGAGAATATTGAGAAAAGCCAGTAATGACAAGGGATAATAGAAAAAAGACCCGGAAATCGGAAATGTTTATTTTACCGAAATCGGGGTCTTATTAGGAAAAGTTTATTTTTACTGGGAAATGTTTATTTTAGTTGGACACCTTCAACTCAATCTCCGCCACACACTCAATATGCCCAGTCTGTGGGAACATATCCACTGGCTGTACTTGTTTTGTCTCGAAGCCGCCGTCTTCCAGGAAGCGCAGATCACGAGCGAGTGTGCTTGGGTTGCAGCTTACGTAGACGATGCGTTTTGGTTTCATGTCGATCATGGCTTGCAGCAGTTCTTCGTCGCAGCCTTTGCGTGGTGGGTCGACGACGATGACGTCTGGGTTAAGGCCTTGGGCTTTCCACCATGGCATTACTTCTTCGGCTTTGCCGACGTAGAATTCAGCGTTGTCCATGTGGTTTAGCTTGGCGTTCATTTTCGCGTCTGATACTGCTTGCGGGACGATTTCGACTCCGTAAACTTTCTTGGCTTTTTGTGCCAGGAACAAAGAGATAGTTCCAATACCAGAGTAAGCGTCGATGACTGTTTCATTTCCGCTTAAGTTGGCATATTTTAATGCTTGGTCATACAGCACTTTTGTTTGTGCTGGGTTCACTTGGTAGAAGGACTGCGCTGAAATGGCGAATTTAATATCTCCGATTGTATCGTAGATGTACTCTTCTCCCCATAGAAGCTTTGTCTTGCGGCCAAGGATGACGTTTGTGCGTTCTTTGTTGATATTTTGAACGATTGATTTGATATGCGGGTACGTTTCATGCAGCTCCGCTACAAGCTCTTTCGCATATGGCAGTTCATTCGTACGTGTAACGAGCACAATCATCGTTTCATTTGTCTGCTGGCCAGTACGAACCATGATGTGGCGTAAAACGCCGCGGTGCTGTTCTTCGTTATAAGCCGGAATTCCAAGACGGCTGGCAATACGGCGGACTGCTTCGACCATGCGGTCATTGACCTCGTCTTGAATAACACAGGTTTCCATGTCGTCAATGATATCGTGGCTTCGTTTACGATAGAAACCAGTAATCATCTCACCATTGCGTTCAGCTGCTGGAATTTGAATTTTGTTTCGGTAGCGCCACGGATCATCCATGCCAAGTGACGGGTGCACAGGCACATGCTCCAAATGACCAATTTTCTTCATCGCGTTCTGCACTTGTCTTTGCTTCATGTCCAGCTGCATCGTATAGCTCATATGCTGCAGCTGACAGCCGCCGCATTGGATGTACACATCACATGGCGGTTCTACTCGGTGTTCACTCGGCTTGGTTACTTCAAGCAGCTTCCCAAATCCGAAGTTCTTTTTGGTTTTAATTACTTTAACTTGCGCTGTCTCACCTGGCAGCGCATATGGAACAAACAATGGATAGCCGTTTACTTTTCCTACACCGTCCCCATCATGGGTAAGATCCTCGAAAGTGAGCTCAATTGTCTGATTCTTTTCAACTGGTGGCGTCGTTTTTGCCATTTTCATCGTCCTTTTTGTGTTTGCTTTCATGAGTGTATCACATTGTGACTAAAATCCGAAATACAGGTCTATTGCCCGGGAAATATGTCGAAAAAAGAAACAAGACAGCTTATTTTTGTAAGCTATCTTGTTTCTTTATGAATTCATCTGTTACGAAGTATTCAATGTGCTGATGCAGATTGACGAATTCACCTGGCAATGAGCCGCCGTATTCGCCGTCAATATTGAGCTGCATCTTATCAGCTGGTTTTACTTTAATCCGGTTAGCTCTTGTATAGAAGATCAGATCATGATCCAAGTGTGCTCCTCGAATGGCTAAGGAAACAACACGAATGAATTCTGCAATATTTGTCTTCCGTAAAATAACCAAATCGAACAAACCATCGTCCAGCAAAGCATCTGGAGCTAGTTTTTCAAAGCCGCCGACAGAGTTTGTATTGGATACGAGGAAGAGCATAATCTCATCTTCAAACCATTTGCCGTCGTACTCAATTTCGACCTTGATTGGGCGAAGTGATGGCAGCATTTCAATACCTTTGAGATAATATGCCATCTGACCGAGCATCGTCTTCGTTTTGCTGGGCACGTCATAAGTAAGCTCTGTCAGCTTTCCGCCTCCCGCAATATTCATAAAGTACTGGTCGTTTACTTTTCCAATATCAAGCTTGCGTGTCTTGCCTTCTAAAATAATCTCCGCTGCTCGTTTGATATTGCGGGGAATATTTAATGCACGAGCCAAGTCATTCGTCGTTCCGACCGGAATAATGCCGAGTTTCGGGCGATTTGGCTGTTCAGCTAAACCAGAGACGACTTCGTTCACCGTACCGTCTCCGCCGCATGCAACAACCAGCTCATAGCCTCGCTCTACTGCGAGGCGTGCTGCTGCCTTTGCGTCGCCTTCACAGGTGGTCGCATGTGCCGACGTTTCATAACCTGCTTTTTCAAAGATTTCCAGTACATCCGGGAGCTCCCGTCTGAACGCTTCTTTACCAGAAGTTGGATTATAAATGATCCGAGCGCGTTTCATCGTATTGCCTCCTACCAAACCTTACGTTCACTTAGTCCATGCTCTATCATAGCTTTTTTTTCCTATTTTGAAAAGGTCTTTGCCGCTGCAGGAAGCCTGTCTACACACAGTATAGGAAATACAAGCTCTATTTAATCCGTTTTCAGGAAATTCCCTGCTCTTTTCGCCAAGATCCCTGCACCTTGCGAATATGAACGATTTGACCTGTATGATACGTGATATGCTGGCAAATATGCGCAATCTCTTTTGACCATGTCTGGAGCTTTTCTTCATCCGCTTCCTCTACTGCCTGAAGCCAGCTATCCATGATGACAAAGAACTGCTGTACGGTTTTCTCCCAGCTTTCTTCGCCCTCAAATGTTTGCTGAATTTCTGTAACCTTCGTTCTCTCCTTCCCCTCTTTAAACTGCTTTAAATAATCAGCTTTGTAGAAAAGCAAATGCCGGATAATGTCGTGAATGGAGTTCGTCTCTTCTGTATCTGTCCACGCCGCTTGCTCTGCTGTCAGTCCTTCGATTGCTGGCTTTAGCGGCACAAACCAGGTAGTTTTGTTATAGGAGGCTTCGATTTGATCTAATATGTATGATTTCATTTGTATTCCTCATTTCTAAATTGATATATTCATCTTTTCCTGCACACTAACTATATAGAAATAGGCGCTAGTTTACATGTAATATATTGATGCAAAGCAGTTTAATCTCCTTCTATTCCAGCAACTTATACTTTCCTGTACGTCCCCCCTTAAATTGCTCATTCAGCCAACTTTTCATGCCTTCAACCATATCTGCTGTAAACTGATGATTCACATCTTTATAAATATCAAATGCAACCAGTGGACTATTACAATGTGCAGCATACGCATGCTGACCCTCCACATGTATGATTGTGTCCTTGTCACCGTGCATAAGCAGTACTGGTGCTTCGCTGTACTTTCGCTCAACAGGGTCATAAGCTTTTACTCGCTCTTTCTCTTCTTCTGTTAAGGTGCCTCTTCCATCTTTCTGTCGAAATAGTTCTTCTGATAGCATAAAAGCACCTGATCCATTCACATTCACCAAACCTTGTATTTCATCATATCTAGCAAAGATTCCATTGGCGATAAAACCGCCCATAGAACTGCCAATAACGAGAATGTGTTTCATAGCAATAGCTAAGTCAGATATAAGGAATTCGAATTCATCGATTGTTTGGAACACCGTGCTCCAAAACAATTGCTGTCGTGATTTGCCATCAAAGTGATTAGCTATCGGATTTCTGCTGTCATGGTGCATAATGTCTGGTAAGACTACTTTATATCCTTCTTTCTGCAACTCTTTTGCCAGATCATCATAGCCAGCTGTACTTCCTCCCCAGCCGTGATAGATGAAAAGAATCGGTGCTTCCGTATCCGAACCATTATACATATGATAAGGGAGCTGTACTTTCTCTCTTTTCCTCATGATCATCCCCCTGTCCATTTTCCTCACTCTGCTTATAGTCTATCAAATAACGAAGCGACAAGCAGAATGTATAGAAACCTCTATACAAAAAAAAGACCCTGTCACAAGACAGGATCTTCTTTCTTAGCGCTTATTCATTTCCGCAACGAGGATTTTGTTTACCATTGGCGGGTTGGCTTGGCCTTTTGTCTGTTTCATAACTTGGCCGACTAGGAAGCCGAGGGCACGGTCTTTCCCGTTCTTGAAGTCAATAACAGACTGTTCGTTCTCATCAAGGATTGCTGTGATGATTTCTGTCAGCTGTCCTTCATCAGAGATTTGAACAAGTCCTTTATCTTTAACGATTTGTTCTGGATCGCCACCATTTTCTACAAGCTCAGCGAATACTTTCTTCGCCATCTTAGAAGAAATGGTGCCGTCTTCGATTAGTTTAATCATTTTCGATAGACCTTCAGGAGTTAAGGCGATATCAGAAAGGTCTTTCTGCTGCTTGTTCAAGTAAGCAGATACCTCACCCATCAGCCAGTTTGAAGCCCCTTTGGCGTCTGCGCCAGCTTTCAATGTTGCTTCAAAGAAGTCAGACATCTCTACGCTTAGCGTCAATACCATTGCATCGTATGCTGGCAAGCCAAGCTCATTTATATAGCGAGCTTTACGAGCATCCGGAAGCTCCGGAATAGATGCGCGAATGCGCTCTTTCCAAGCGTCGTCGATGTACAATGGCACAAGATCTGGCTCTGGGAAGTAACGGTAATCGTCAGCGCCTTCTTTAATACGCATTAGAATCGTCTCTTTTGTGGACTCATCATAACGGCGTGTTTCTTGAAGGATTTCACCGCCGGCAAGCAATACTTTCTGCTGGCGTTTTTCTTCGAATTCAAGCCCTTTTTGAACGAATGTGAAGCTGTTCAAGTTCTTCAGCTCTGCTTTTGTACCAAATTTCTCTTGTCCAATTGGACGAAGTGAAATATTGGCATCACAGCGCAAGGAACCTTCTTCCATCTTCACATCAGAAACGCCCGTGTACTGGATAATGTTGCGTAGCTTTTCCAAGTACGCGTATGCTTCTGCAGGTGTACGAAGGTCTGGCTCAGATACGATCTCAATTAGAGGCGTACCTTGACGGTTGTAATCGACGAGAGAATAGCCGTCGCCTGTGTGCGACAGTTTACCAGCATCTTCTTCCATGTGGATACGTGTGATACCGATTTTCTTCGTATAGCCGTCTACTTCGATTTCAATCCAGCCGTTTTCACCGATTGGCTGATCAAATTGTGAGATTTGATATGCTTTCGGGTTATCCGGATAGAAGTAGTTTTTTCGGTCAAATTTAGTATGTGTTGCGATTTCACAGTTCAGTGCCATCGCAGCTTTCATCGCAAAGTTGACTGCTTCTTTATTTAAAACAGGAAGCACACCTGGGTACCCAAGATCGATTGGGTTTGTGTTTTCATTTGGTTCGGCACCGAATGCATTTGGGCTCGGGCTGAAGATTTTAGATTTTGTCTTCAGCTCTACGTGTACTTCGAGTCCGATAATAGTTTCGAAATTCATCCTTTTACGCCTCCCAATGCCGGTTTCTGTTTGTGATGATCTGTCGCTTGCTCGAACGCATGAGCAGCACGGTAGATCGTCGCCTCATCAAAATGCTTGCCGATGATTTGCAAGCCAATCGGCAGCCCTTCACTTGAGAATCCACATGGCAGGGAGATTCCTGGAACACCTGCAAGGTTTACCGGGATAGTCAGGATATCAGTTGCATACATTGTTAATGGATCTTCCACCTTTTCGCCCACTTTGAAAGCAGGAGTTGGTGTAGTTGGTCCAACGATTACATCATAGTCTTCGAACACTTTATCGAAGTCGTTTTTAATCAATGTACGAGCTTTTTGAGCTTTCTTATAATAAGCATCGTAGTAACCAGAGCTTAACGCAAATGTACCAAGCATGATACGGCGCTTTACTTCCTCACCGAAACCATCACGGCGGGAGTATTTGAACACATCCACCATGTTCTCCGCTTGTGTAGAACGTACGCCGTAACGTACACCGTCAAAGCGTGCAAGGTTTGCAGATGCTTCTGAAGAAGACAGCAAGTAGTATGCTGCTACTGCGTAACGAGAATGCGGCAAGGAAACTTCTTCCCAAGTTGCACCCAAGTCTTCATACACTTTTAATGCAGATTTAATGGATTCACGCACTTCATCGGATACACCTTCGCCAAGGTATTCAGAAGGAACCGCGATGCGAAGACCTTTCACATCTTGTTTCAATGCTTCTGTGTAATTTGGAATTTCTACATCAGCACTTGTCGAGTCCATTTCGTCATGACCTACGATTGCTTGCAGCAAGTGTGCATTGTCTTCTACTGTACGTGTCATCGGTCCGATTTGGTCAAGAGAAGATGCAAATGCAACTAGACCGAAACGGGAAACAAGACCGTATGTAGGCTTCAAGCCGACAACGCCGCAGAATGCTGCTGGTTCACGGATAGAACCGCCTGTATCAGAACCAAGAGAGAAGAAAACCTCTCCTGCTGCTACAGCTGCAGCAGACGCACCACTAGATCCGCCTGGTACATAATCTGTATTCCATGGGTTGCGTGTTGTGAAATAAGCAGAGTTCTCATTCGAAGAACCCATCGCGAATTCATCCATGTTCAGCTTACCAATCGTTACCGTGTTTTTCTCTTTCAGCTTGGAAACAACTGTTGCATCATAAAGCGGGTCTGTGAAGTTATCCAAAAACTTACTCGCACAAGTAGTACGAAGACCTTTCGTTACGATATTATCTTTAATACCAATCGGAATACCGAATAGCGGATTGTCGCTGCCCTGCTCGTCCAATTCCTTCGCATGAGCACGCGCCTTCTCCTCATCAAGTGTCAAGAAAGCTTTTACTTCATCATCCACTTCCTTAATACGGTCATAGGAAGCATCGACGAGATCCGTAACCGTGATCTCTTTGTTATGTAGCTTCTCTTGTAATTCTTTCAATGTATAATCAAACAAAGACATAATCTTCCTCCTTAGTCCAAAATCGACGGCACACGGAACTGGCCATTCTTCTCATCCGGTGCATTCTTCAATGCATCCTCCCGGTCGATCCATTTACGCGGTTCATCCTCACGCATGACGTTCTTCAAATCAAGCACGTGTGTCGTAGGCTCCACGTTATCCGTATCAAGCTCATTCAAAAGCTCAGCATACCCAATAATCGCATCGAGTTCCTTCGTCATTTTTTCTGCTTCTTCATCAGTAATGGCAAGACGCGCCAAATGCGCAACATGCAAAACCTGTTCTTTCGTAATCTCTGACATACTGTCACCTCCGGAATTCACCATACATGTATATAAAAATGATCATAGCAAAAGGAGCTGCCGTAAAGCAACCAGACTATAACATATAACTATTTTAGCACGTTTTAATCAACAAACGAAGTCCAGCACCACAAAAAGAAAAAGCCCGCCTTATTCGAAAATAAAGCGAGCAATTGAGGGTCTTACTTAAGGGAAATAGTACATGTTGTATATATTCGGTGAAGGTTTGGAATCTCCTTCTTAGGAAAAAGAAAAAATGCAGCAATATGCTGCATTTTTAGAATGGTAGATTTATGATCGTATAAATCCCTGGCTGGTTGTCAGCAGTGTGGACATCATCATTTGAGAGTAAGAAACTTGCACCTAATGTAACTACAACTGCAACAGCAATGATAATTTTTTTCATTAAATAGACCTCCTAAATTTTCAATAGATTCTCATAAGTGCGGCTAGCTAACTTATAATAATTGGCAGCGTTCTTGTACTTTTTAATCTCTTCATAATATGAAGCAATCATATTAGAATAGATAATTATATATACATTATCTTCTTGTTCAATGAGATAGGGAATTAACTCGTTTACCATTAAGCTTTCGAATTTATTAAACTCTTCGCTTATCATATATTTAAAAACCTTAATTTCCAAATCTACCAACTTGGTTTTTATAGAGTTGGCTTGCATTATTTCCTCAGCAAAAGTAATATACTCACAAGCTTTGTCATACTCCTTATTTAATAGAAACTCTCTTATTAAGGAAGTACCCGTAGTGAGCTTATAATTTAAAGGCACATTTTCTAATTCAAATGCAGCCATATAATACTTTATTGCTTCTTTTGAATTTCCAGCTCTGGAATGCAAGTAACCCAAGTTATGATTCGTTAATTGTATTACTTCATTAGATTCTGTGATTTCACCCAAGTGCTTTGCAAGATTATATTGTTTTATAGCCTGTTCCAACATATGGAGTCTTCTATAGGCTATACCTAGTATGATATGACACTGGGCGCAGCGAATAAATTTATATGAATTTCTAAATATCTCTAGTGCTTTATTTGCATATTCCATAGCATTAAGGTCATTTACAAGTTTACTATGCAATATACTGATAATGTAATATAAATCAGCTGATTCATCTTCTGTGATATCAACAGACCCTAAAATGCCCTCAGCTTGTTGATAGAGTGATAATGCTTGATTTAATTTTTCTTTCTCACCGTGATAGTAATTCCCCAAAAATTTATTCCAATAAAACAAATGAATTGGCTCAAAAGTATTCTCCAGTGATTCTAGTCGTTCAATCTGTTCCTTCGCTTCCTCAACTCTGCCTTCCACCAAGAAAAACCTGATCTTCTGAATCTCGAACAACATTTCATGGTCGGAATTATTTGCTTTAAACAGAACCTCAAGTTCCTCGAATCGCTGTCTTCTTTCGTCGGCATTGTGTACCTCGTACAGCATGCCGTACCATTCCTCTGCCTTCTCCTTAATCATATCTTCATTCTCTGCGTTCAGCTGAATGCCGAGTCGTTCACAGAGGAGGCTGATGACTTCGGGGCTGGCGTCGGTTTTTTGGTTTTCAATTTTGGACAGATAGGATTCTGAAACAATGCCCGCTGCAAGATCTTCTTGTGTCATATTTTGCTTGATTCTATGTAGTTTAATTAAAGGGCCTATTTCCATTTGGGCTACACCTCGAAACATTTTTTTCTTTCTGCGTAAGAGCTTGTGCCCAAGACCATTGCTGGAATGTGTTCCTGTTTTCATTTTAACACATCCCAGCTTTTAGCATATTGGGAAAGTAGGGATTAAAGCGTATGCTTCTCTACCTATTTTCAAGGGATACTTTCCTGGTCTTGTCTAATATTGTATAATTTTGTCTCTATATTGGCTGCTTTAATTAAGAATATAAACTTTTGGTTCTTTTGTATCGTGTTCTCTTGTGATGAGCGCTTCGGTTTGATCATTGGATGTGATGTTCATTTCCAAATCATAATAGTTTGGGAAGATATCCATAATCTGTCCGTATGCATACTGCGAGAATGCGACAACTTCGGCATTTCCTTCAAATTGAATTGGTATATCAATTGTCAGCTTTTTCAGCTCGCCATCCTGGTAAAAGCCTCTGCCGACCATTCCTGTGTAGTTCGGGAAGAAACTTGCTACTTTTGTTTCAAAAGCGGTAATGTATTGGCTCTCATCAGGATAGTTTTCTTCCGCATCATCCGATGGGAACAAGACGTTATCTTCCTTGATTTTCTTCCAATCTCCTACCGAACTGCTGCCTTCTTCTACTGTCGTTTCTGCAACAAAGTTACCAGGTACAACAGATTCTTTCTTTGCTTCACGATAGATGGCGATATGAATTGGCACTTGCCCAAGTCCTTCTTTTTCTCGCATTCTTTCTACAATTTTCTTCGCCATCTCATTGGCTTGCGAAAGCATCTCGTCTTGTGAAATTTCTTCACGGTAAGGACCTTTACCGCCTGTTGTAAATTGGTATTCCGATTTCATGGCAAGTGCAATAGAAACTCCGCCCAGTTTAATGTCGCCGTTGTCATCCTCTGTCATATAGTCCTGCTCAAGAATGTGAGAAAGATATTTCGGGTTATCGCGGAAATCATCCTCCTTTGCTTCATCTTCGTTCAACTCTGGATTCAGACCAAGTTCTTTTGCTTTTTCTTCATTAGAGATTTTTCCATCTTTATCTTTTTGCGCCTTTGAATAACGGCTCAGCCAGCTGTACAGCGTGTCGCTATCGAGCATTTGCCCTTCACGGAAATAATAATCCTCCGGACTAAATACATCCTTGGAATGATTACGCAGGCCTTCCTCGACCTCACTAATATCCAATCGGTTGGCAATCTGATTGATAATTACGCCACGTGCTGCGCTCGTTTCGTAATTCACAACACCTTTGGCTTTGCTGTTTTCGTAAGGAAGCAGTACTTTATATTCTTCATCTGAATAATTATAGCTGGAAACAACCGACGTTTTTTCCCCGCCGTCTGCTGTTTCCTGCTTTACTTCTTCTTCACCGTTTCCTACCGGTCCGCAGCTTGCCAGCAAAAAGAGTGCTCCTATACCAAGAACACCTGCTATTTTTTTCATGTGTTTCTCCTCTCTATTCCTGTAACGCTTCGATCAAACGTGCTTCATCCCATATCTCTATACCGAGCTTCTCGGCTTTATCATATTTTGATCCAGCATCTTCACCGGCGATCAATAAATCTGTCTTCTTGCTAACGCTGCCTGTGACAATTCCGCCCAGTGCCTCGATTTTCTCTTTCGCCTGCGGGCGTGAGAGAGCCTCCATTTTACCAGTCAGTACAATCGTCTTTCCAGTAAATACACTATCGGCTGTTACTTCCTGCGGCTTTATACCTCTATACGTCATATTTACTCCGACTGTTTTCAGCTCTTCAATCAATTGGATCACTTTATCCTCTTGGAAATGCTGATAAATAGAATCGGCCATTTTTTCGCCAATCTCATCAATTGCAACAAGCTCTTCCACGGTTGCCTGCTGCAGTCTGTCGATCGTGTCAAAAGCTTGTGCTAATGTTTTAGCTGCCTTGGATCCAACAAACCGGATACCCAAGCCAAACAATAGACGCTCCAGTGAATTTTCTTTTGATGCTTCAATGGATTGCAGCAAATTATCAGCAGACTTCTCGCCCATACGCTCAAGCTCGAGCAGCTTGTCTCGTTGTAATTTGTACAAATCATCAATCGTATGCACCAATTCAGCTTTGTAGAGCTGCATAATCACTTTTTCACCTAAGCCATCGATATTCATGGCATTCCGGGAAACAAAGTGAATCAATCCTTCCACGAGCTGTGCCGGACAGCTTGGATTGATACAGCGCAGCGCGACTTCATCTTCCAGGCGAACTGTTTCGCTGCCGCATTCTGGGCAATTCGCTGGCATATGAAATTCTTGCTCATCGCCAGTGCGGGCATCGGTTACGACACGGACAACTTCCGGAATAATATCGCCAGCCTTTTTAATGACAACTGTATCGCCAATACGAATATCTTTCTCGCGAATAAGATCTTCGTTATGCAACGTAGCGCGCTGTACAGTTGTGCCCGCTACTCGAACCGGCTCCAGCAGCGCTGTTGGTGTAATAACGCCCGTACGTCCGACGTTCAGCTCGATATCATAAAGCTTTGTTGTCACTTCCTCGGCTGGAAACTTATACGCAATCGCCCAGCGTGGTGTTCGTGCAGTAAAACCAAGTTCATCTTGCTGCTCACGCTTGTCCACTTTGATAACAATCCCATCAATCTCGTAGCTAAGATCAGCACGTTTCGCACTCCACTCTTCCACATACGCTAGCACTTCCTCAATCGTTTCGCAGCGGCGGCGTTCTTTATTTGTCTTGAAGCCTTGCTGTTCCAAATAATCAAGCAGGCCGCTATGGGAATCCAAATCATTTGTCTCCCATTGACCAGAGCCATAAAGGAAGACATCTAAGTTACGGCTGGCAGCAATTTTCGGATCTAACTGACGCAGAGAACCAGCAGCTGCATTACGCGGGTTTGCAAATGGCGCTTCACCGTTTTCTTCCTTTTGCGCATTCAGAGCAGCAAACGATTTTTGCGGCATAAAAGCTTCACCGCGTACTTCGATTGCTTCCTCTAAATCGATTCGAAGCGGAATACTGCGAATTGTCCGCAGATTTTGGGTAATGTCTTCTCCCGTCGCACCGTCTCCGCGAGTCGCTCCTTGAACAAATTCACCATTCTCATAGCGCAAGGATACAGCAAGACCGTCAATTTTCAATTCGCAAATATAGGAATAATCCTCGGTTTCCAGCCCATTTCTGACTCGCTTATCAAAGCTTCGCAGATCCTCTTCATTAAAGGCATTGCCAAGAGATAGCATCGGCACGCGATGTTCCACCTTCTGAAAACCTTCGAGCGGTGCCCCGCCTACACGCTGGGAAGGCGAATCACTCGTAACAAGGTCAGGAAATTCTGCTTCTATGTCTAAAAGCCGCTTTAGTGTCTGATCATATTCGTAATCAGACACTTGCGGATTATCAAGCACATGGTAATCATAATTGTATTGATTGAGCTTTTTGCGCAAATCAGCAAGCTCTTGCATTGCTTCTTCTTTTTTCATGCTGTGCCACCTCAGTTAAGCTTTTGTAATCGGTGCGAACGTCGCGAGCAGGCGCTTAATGCCAACTGGTGCCGGGAAAGCGATATCAAGTTCCATTGCTTCTCCTTCGCCGTTCACTTTCACGACTGTTCCTTCGCCCCATTTCTTATGAACAGCCTTATCACCAAGCCCCCATCCAAGTGCATCGGCACCTGATTTTGGCTTCGGCTTGCGTACAACACGCTTAGGAGCCTGCTTTTGAGCTGCCGCTTGTTTGCTGCTTTGGCCAAAGGGATTTTGTCTCGTTTCCTGCACCCCTTCCAGCAGTTCACTTGGAATCTCACTAATAAAGCGGCTGACTGGATTCATGTTTGTCCGGCCAAATAATGTCCGCATCTTTGCACGAGTAAGATAGAGCTCTTCTTCCGCACGGGTAATTCCAACATACGCAAGACGGCGTTCTTCTTCCATCTCTGTTTCGTCCATTTGTGAACGGCTGTGCGGGAAGACATTCTCTTCCATTCCGATAAGGAACACAACCGGAAACTCCAGTCCTTTTGCACCGTGCAGTGTCATTAAGATGACCTTGTCGTCGCTGGCTGGATCTTCATCCATCGAATCAATATCTGCAATCAAGGCAAGATCAGTCAGGAAGGCAATCAATGACTTATCCTCACTCGTTTGCTCAAAGTTTTTCGTTACTGTTTTGAACTCTTCTAAGTTCTCCAGACGACTTTGTGATTCGATGCTTTTCTCCGCACGCAGCATCTCTTCATAGCCTGATCCTTCCAGCACTTGCTGCACCATATCTGTCGCTGTTAAAAATTCAACTTGCTTCGTCCAGTTGCTGATCATCGTTCCGAATTCACTCAGTGCATTGGCAGCTTTCGCACTGACACCGGTGAAATCGACTTCTTTTAATGTATCGAACAAAGATATCTCATGCATGTTCGCATAAGCTTGCAATTTCTCGATAGAAGTTTTCCCAATACCGCGTTTTGGTTCATTAACGACACGCTCAAAGCTGATATCATCATCTGGGTTGGCAATTAAGCGAAGATAAGCGAGCATATCTTTGATTTCTTTGCGGTCATAGAACTTCGTGCCGCCAATCATTTGATACGGAACGCCTGCTTTTACGAACGTTTCCTCAATCGAACGAGACTGGGCATTCGTGCGGTACAAGATTGCAATATCGCGATAATGCTTTTTCTTTTCGGTAATAACCATCTCTTCAATCTTCTCTGTCACGTACAAAGCTTCGTCCCGCTCTGTCGCTGCTTCGTAATAACGCAGCTTGGAACCATCCATGTTATCCGTCCACAAATTCTTCGGCTTGCGTCCTGTGTTGTTGCCAATTACTTTGTTGGCTGCATCAAGAATCGTCTTCGTCGAGCGGTAATTTTGTTCGAGCATAACGACCTTTGCATTTGGATAATCCTTTTCAAAGGAGAGGATATTCGCAATATCAGCTCCGCGCCAGCGGTAAATCGATTGGTCAGAGTCCCCTACCACACAAAGATTTTTATAACGGGATGCCAGCTGGTTTACCAAACGATACTGCGCGTGGTTGGTATCCTGGTACTCATCTACGTGGATGTATTGGAAACGGCGCTGGTAGTATTGCAATACTTCCGGCACGCGGTCAAACAGCTGAATCGTTTGCATGATCAAATCATCAAAATCGAGTGACTGATTGCGGCGCAATGTTTTTTGATACAAATCAAATACTTCGGCCACTTTCTTCTCATACAAGCTACCTGCTTCTTTGAGGTACTCTTCCGGCGTAATCAATTCGTTTTTAGATGAACTGATAGCGCCTAGCATGGCACGCGGATCATATTGTTTAGGATCCAGATTAAGCCGTTTCAGTGCCTGCTTAATAACAGACAGCTGGTCACTCGTATCCAAAATAGAAAAGTTGCTGTTGTATCCTATTCTGTCTATATCGCGACGTAAAATGCGTACACACATGGAGTGGAAAGTCGAAACCCAAATCTGAGCGCCTTCTTCTCCGACTAATTTGTGCACACGTTCCCGCATTTCACGAGCTGCTTTGTTTGTGAAAGTAATCGCCAATATACTGCGCGGCGACACTTCTTTTTCTCCAAGCAGATAAGCAATACGGTTCGTCAGCACGCGGGTCTTCCCGCTTCCGGCTCCTGCCATAATTAAAAGCGGTCCTTCCGTATGCTGCACAGCTTCTGCTTGCTCTTTATTTAATCCATTTATTAAATCATTCGCCAATTGGCTCATGTTTGCACCGCCTTTATTTCTATCCTTTTACTGCTTTGACTGTCTTCAGAGCAGCCTTTATATTATCATACACGTGGTTTCCGACAATAATCACATCCGCATGCTGCTTCATCTCTGCTGCTTGCTCGGCTGACGTAATGCCGCCCCCGTAAAATAACAGCGTATTTGACAGCTGCTTTTTCACTTTTTGTACGAGTGCCGGATCTGCATAAGCGCCGCTGTTTTCTAAATAAAAAACGGGGAGCTTGTACATATGCTCTGCCATATAAGCATAAGCGATTGTATCATCCTCAGTCGGCATGTTGCATTGCGTATGGGTAAACACTTTGGCATCCGGATTGATGACACAATACCCTTCCATGACAATTTCGTCCCAATGCATCATATCACGGTAAGCTTTAACTGCTTCATGGTGCAGCCCCATGATCCATTGCTTGTCCTTACTATTCATCACCATTGGCACATAATAGTAATCAAAACCTGGCGTAATTGCCTCCATATTGCTGATCTCTAAAATAACTGGAACGGTATGACGGCGAATTCGCGCAAGCAAATCAAGTACACCATCCAGCGTCACATTGTCCGTGCCTCCGACAATAATCGCATCCGTACCAGACTCGCAGATTTTCTCTAAATCCTCATCGTCAATATCTTTGGCCGGATCAAGCTTGAATATATGTTTCCACTCTTTCATGTTATACACGTGTACGTCCTCCATTACTTGCTTCCATAACGTACATTATAGCAAAAATCGACGGGATAATTTAGTGGTTGCCAGAGGAAAATACGAACAGTTGACGAACGAAGAAAGCCTGGCATCGGATTGCCAGGCTTTTCTTGTTCATTGGATTCGATCAGCAGGGAATACTAAGCCGATTTGGCTGCGTGCTTTATCCATAATTTCTGCTACAGCAAGCGCCAATTCATGCGTATTCGTACTGGATTCTCGTTTACCGGATTGAATTAAGTTTACAAATTCTTCTATCTCGTATACCATACGGTGCTCATTATCCTGCGGTCCGCTAATCGTTTCTTCGGTGCTGTCATGATATTGAATCGTGACATCTTCAAAATGGCCGATATGGTCGATCTTAATGGTTGCATCTTCCCCTTGAATTTCAGAAGGCTGTGTGGAGCTGGTGATTTTGGAATAATAAACGACTGCCTCCATTCCTTCATACGATAGCGTAATGGTTGCTTGTCCGTCCACGCCTGATTCGAGCAACGTCCCGCTCGCTTTTATCTCCTGCGGCTTACCAAACAATGCAATAAGTGGATACAAGCAATAAATACCGATATCCATTGTAGCTCCGTTACTAAGCTCTGGATTGAAGGCGTTTAAGATTTTCCCTTGCCTGTAGGCATCATAACGAGATGAGTACTGGCAAAGCTGCGCAACATATCGGCGAATTGGTCCAATCTTATCCAAATGCTGCTGGACGATGCGGTAGTTCGGCAAAAATGTTGTTTTCAACGCTTCCATTAACAGCACATCATGCTGTTTAGCAGTCTCAATCAAATCCTTCACTTCGGCTGCGTTGGATGCAAGCGGCTTTTCACATAATACATGTACGCCATGCTCCATAAAAATTTTTGCTTGGCTTGCGTGCAATGCATTTGGGCTGGCAATATAAACAGCGTCCACTTTCCCACTCGCCGCCATTTCCTCCATGTCAGTGAATGTATGTACAGCACCTTGCTTTTCTGCAAATTCGGCAGCTCGTTCCGCATTTCGGGAATACACTGTTGTCAGTTCAAAGCCCTTAACCTTTCTTCCTGCTTCCAAAAAAGATTCTGTAATCCAGTTCGTTCCAATCACACCAAAGCGTACCATCCACGTCAGCTCCTTATTCTTCTGTTTTATCTTCCAAACGTTCCAGAACCGTGTTGTACCCGTCGTTACCATAATTCAGACAACGCTTCACACGTGAAATTGTTGTTGTAGACGCACTTGTTTCTTGCACAATGGCGTGATACGTTGCACCTTCACGAAGCATCTTCGCAACTTGCAGGCGTTGTGTCAGTGATTGTATTTCACTGATTGTCGCAATATCATCGAAGAAGCGATAGCACTCTTCCTTATCTTCCAGTGTCAGAATTGCTTCAAACAATTCATCTAAATGCTCACCACGGAGCTTGTCAAGCTGCATACAGCTTCCCTCCCCATACGTACGATTGTGCTTGTTACCTTATCCTTTATCATACAACATCTGAAGTATTTTTGCGCCATGTGAGTCCAATGGAATTTTTATACTCGCATAGGCAGCTCGTGCGGAGGGAAAATAAAGTCAAAAGAAAAGAGGTGCCACAAATGCTGAAACCGAATATTGGGATTGTCCAAGCTTTAATCCGAATTGCCGCAGGCATCAGCATGGTCGGTTATGCGACAGCTGCCCTAGTCACCAAACCGAAGCAGCTTACTGCCCACTTAACACTGCTCGCTGGTGCAGTTAAAATCGCTGAAGGAATCGTGCGATACTGTCCAAGCATGGCTTTGATTAATCAGTTCCGGCATAAAGAAGAATCAGAATCTGAAGGCTCATAAAAAAGAAGAACTGGCTGCATACCAGTTCTTCTTGCATTTTTATTCTCCAAACCCAATGTCCGTTCGGTAATGGAAAAGGGCATTATTTTCAAATGTTTTCAGTCCTTCTTTGACACTTTTAACTGCGTCAGACCGATTTTGATGTACAGCGCCAATGAACAAGATACGTCCGCCATTGGAAACATACCCATCAGCAGTTTTTTCTGATCCAGCATGGATGCAGTAAACATCTTGTGGCAGAGTAGACAAATCCGGAATAGAAAGCTGCTTTTGGTAACTACCAGGATATCCGCTGGCTGCAATCACGGTTCCGGTTGCGTAGGCATCTTTCCACTTCAGCAACGGATTTTTGCCAGCAGTTACATCCTGCATCACTTGCAGCAAGTCATTTTCCAAAAGCGGTAAAATAACTTGTGTTTCCGGATCTCCGAAACGTGCATTAAATTCAATCACTTTTGGTCCGTTAGTTGTTTCAATCAAACCTGCGTAAAGAACACCTGTGAAAGAACGTCCTTCGTCAACTAAACCAGCTGCCGCAGGGATAAGAATACGCTCGATTGCCTCATTAATAACTGTTTGCTGCAAATCCGGGATGGGAGCATACGCCCCCATGCCTCCCGTATTTGGACCTTGATCATGATCATAAACGCGCTTATGGTCACGAGCAGGAACAAGCGGATACACATTCTTTCCGTTTACAAAAGCCATGAGTGAAAATTCTTTGCCGTCCAAGAAATCCTCAATAACAACCAGACTGCCAGCCTGACCGAATTGGTTTCCTACGAGCATGCTTTCTACAGCCTCATTCGCTTGTTCGACCGTTTGCGCCACAACAACACCTTTCCCAGCTGCTAAACCGTCTGCTTTCACAACAATTGGTGCACCTTTTTCAGCAATATACGCTTTTGCTTTTGCTGTATCTGTGAAAGTTTGACTAGCAGCTGTTGGAATGTGATGTGTTTGCATAAATTGCTTGGCATAATTCTTACTGCCTTCAATCAAAGCTGCTTCTTTTGTTGGTCCGAACACATGCAATCCTGCCTGCTGGAAAGCATTGACGACACCAGCCAGCAATGGAATTTCCGGTCCAACGAAGGTCCAGTCAATTTGCTCTTCTTTTGCAAAGCTTACCAGGTCGTCCACTGCTGTTACATCAATTGGTACACAGGTAGCCAGATCAGCTATTCCGCCATTTCCTGGTGCTGCGTATAACGCGGTTATTTTCGTACTTGAAGCTAGCTTCGCAACGATACTGTGCTCCCGGCCGCCGCTGCCGATTACAAGAACTTTCACATGTACTCCCCCTGACAATTAATGCTTAAAGTGACGCATTTCTGTAAAGACCATGGCAATATTGTGCGCATTACATACAGCGATAGAATCCTCATCTCGTTTCGATCCGCCAGGCTGAATGATTGCCGTCACGCCAGCTTGAATAGCTGCTTCCACTGTGTCTGGCATTGGGAAGAATGCATCTGATGCAAGAACACTTCCTGCTGCTTTGTCACCTGCTTGCTCTAACGCAATTTTGGCTGCACCGACACGGTTCATCTGGCCTGCACCAACACCGATGGTTTGATCATCTTTGGCTACGACAATCGCGTTGGATTTCACATGCTTCACGACTTTCCAAGCGAAAAGCAAATTCTTCAGTTCTTCATCTGTTGGCTTACAGTTCGTTGCCACTGTAAGATCAGCTTCTGTAACTGCCCCCGTATCATAGTCCTGTACAAGCAGTCCGCCGCTGACGCTGACAACTTTTTTCGGCTGCTCTATTTTGTCCGCAGCAAGCTCCAGCAAACGAATGTTTTTCTTCTCGGTTAGCAATGTTAGTGCTTCTTCTGTGAAACTTGGCGCAATCACAATTTCTAAGAAGATTTCTTTCAGCTGCAGAGCTGTGTCTTTGTCTACTTCCCGGTTCAAAGCTACAATACCACCAAAGATTGAAGTAGAGTCTGCTTCAAATGCTTTGCGGAAAGCATCTGAAATTGTTTCCCCGATTCCGACGCCGCATGGATTCATATGCTTCACTGCTACTGCAGCGGCTTCTTGAAATTCCATTACAATCTCAAGCGCAGCATTAGCATCTTGGATATTATTATAAGAAAGTTCTTTGCCATGCAGCTGCTTTGCATTCGCAATCGAAGCCCCTTTTACGATTGGGTCTTTGTAAAATGCGGCTGCTTGGTGCGGATTTTCGCCATAACGCAAGGATTGCACTTTTTCGTACGTAAGCGTCAATGTTTCATTGTCCTGCTCGTCATTCAATTCTGCCAGGTAACCTGCAATCATCGCATCGTAGTTAGCTGTATGACGGAACACTTTCCCAGCCAAGCGACGTTTCGCTTCATAAGAAAGCTCTCCTTCTCGCAAAGCGGCTAGCGTTGTTTCATAATCAGCTGGGTCGACCAAAACTGTGACGCCAGCAAAGTTCTTTGCTGCAGAACGAAGCATTGTCGGTCCGCCAATATCAATGTTTTCAATAGCATCGGCTTCTGTTACATCTGGATTCTTGATTGTGTTTTTGAAAGGATACAGATTGACAACAACCAAATCTATTGGTGTGATATTACGTTCTTTCAGCTGCTGCATATGGCTTTCATCATCTCTTCTAGCCAACAAGCCGCCATGGATGGCTGGGTGCAATGTTTTCACGCGTCCGTCCATAATTTCATCAAATTTTGTCACGTCAGCTACTGCAGCAGCCGGAACTCCTGCTTCCTGCAGCTGCTTAAGCGTTCCTCCAGTAGAGATGATGTCATAATCCATCGCCGCCAACTCCTTGGCAAATGGGATGATTCCTGTTTTATCTGAAACGCTGATTAACGCACGTGGCATTAGCTGTCATTCCTTTCCTTCTCGTGTAAGTATGTAATGAATCGTTTCCGGGTATAAACGGTGCTCAATTTGCTGCATTCGCTGATGCAAGGTGTGATGTGTATCTCCTGGCTGCACAGGAACTGCTTCTTGGGCGATGATGGTGCCTGTGTCCATACCGCTATCGACAAAATGAATGGTCACACCGCTCACTTTTACCCCAGCGGCCAACGCTTGTCCGATGGCATCTTTGCCGGTGAATGCAGGCAATAAGGACGGATGAATATTTATAATCCGATTCGCAAATGCATCTAGCAAGGTAGATCCAATCAAGCGCATATATCCCGCCAAGAAAATCCACTCAATTTGCATATCCTGCAATTTCGTTAAGATTGCTTGTTCATAAGCTTGCTTATCTGGGAAAGTTTTTGGGTCGCAAACAAAGACTTCTACATTCCATCCTGCTGCTTTTTGGATAACAGGAGCTTCGGGTTTATCACAAACAAGCAGGCAAACAGCGCATGGTAATGCGGAAGCCTGCACAATTGCCTCCGCATTACTGCCGCTGCCAGAAGCAAAGACAGCAGCTGCAATCATGCTTGAAACTCCACGCCGTTTTGCTCTGTCACTTCGCCGATGATCCAGGCTTTTTCGCCAGCATCCTGAAGTAAGCTCAAACACTGCTCGGTGTCTTCTTGGGATACTATCAGCGCCATACCGATACCGGTATTAAATACGCCAAGCATATCGTCAAAAGCGATCTCTGCTTTGTTCATCAAAAATTCATAAACAGCCGGCAGTTCCCAGCTGTCTGTCTGAATGCGAACACCGAGATGGTCTGGCACTGCGCGAGGCAGATTTTCATGAAAGCCGCCGCCGGTAATGTGGGAAATACCGTGAATGTCTATTTCTTCTTGGACAGCGCGGACAGCTGTTGCATAAATTTTCGTCGGCTCCAGCAAAACCTCTCCTAAAGGACGATCAAACGGTGCATATACGTCATCCAGCGATAGATTGTGCTCCTCCAGCAATCGGCGAACTAATGAAAAACCATTTGAATGCAAACCGCTGGATGCAATTCCAATGATCGTGTCGCCAGCTTCCACAGCATCTCCGCTGATAAGTTTCGACTTTTCGCCGATACCGACAACAAAACCAGCCAAATCATACTCGTCTTCTGCATACATGCCAGGCATTTCCGCCGTTTCACCGCCGATTAAGGCAGCACCTGCTTCGACACAGCCGTCAGAAATACCTTTGACAATCTGCTCCATCTTCTCCGGTTCATTTTTGCCGCAAGCGATATAATCCAGGAAAAACAATGCCTGTGCGCCTTGAGCAATAATGTCATTCACGCACATCGCAACCAAGTCAATGCCGACTGTATCATGCTGATTCATATCAAATGCCAGCTTCAGCTTCGTGCCCACTCCATCTGTTCCGGAAACAAGTACCGGCTCCTTATAAGAAAACGACGATAAATCGAATAGTCCAGCAAACGCTCCGACACCGCCGATGACCTCGGGGCGGTTCGTTCGTTTGATATGCTTTTTCATTAAGTCCACTGCGCGATAGCCTGCTTCAACATCTACGCCGGCTTGCTTGTATAGTTCACTCATGCTTGGCCTCCTAACACTTGTATGCCGGAAGTACAGTATCCGGATAGATCTCAGTTGGGTAATTTCCTGTAAAGCATGCTTTGCAGATGCCGTGTGTCATGACGTCGTTATCGCCAACAATGCAATCCTGGAGACCATCGACGCTAAGGAAAGAAAGTGAATCTGCCTCAATTAGTTCGCGCATTTCTTCGATGCTGTGATTCGCTGCAATCAGCTCTGAAGTCGTCGACGTATCGATGCCGTAGAAACACGGATTCTGTATCGGGGGTGATGCAATTCGCACATGTACTTCTGTTGCTCCAGCTTCTTTCAGCATGCGGACAATTCGTTTGCTCGTTGTCCCGCGCACGATAGAGTCATCGACCATGACGACACGCTTGCCTTTCACGATTCCGCGTACAGCAGACAGTTTCATCTTCACGCCTTGCTCCCGCAGCTCTTGAGACGGCTGGATAAACGTTCGGCCAACATAACGGTTCTTAATCAATCCAAGCTCATATGGAATGCCGGTTGCTTCGGAAAAACCGATTGCAGCAGAAATACTGGAATCAGGTACACCTGTGACAACATCTGCTTCAATAGGCGCTTCCTGCGCGAGCACTTTACCCATTTTTTTACGAGAAGCATGCACATTCTGGCCGTTCAAATCGGAGTCCGGACGGGAGAAATAGACATACTCCATGGAACAAAGTGACCGCTCCAACGTGGAAGAAAAGCGCTGCGAATGCAAGCCAGCATCGCTGATTGTAATCAGCTCGCCGGGCTCCAC
Source organism: Terribacillus aidingensis (assembly GCF_900215625.1). GTDB lineage: Bacteria > Bacillota > Bacilli > Bacillales > Amphibacillaceae > Terribacillus > Terribacillus aidingensis. The sequence continues at coordinate 179,425 of NZ_OBEK01000004.1, read as the reverse complement.
TTCACGTACATATTCTGCTCCTGTTACATCAAAAGCACATGTCTCCGAAGATACAACCCAGGCATCTCCGAGTTTACCGAGCGATAAGGGACGCAAGCCTTTCGGATCTACTGCAACGAACATTTGCGTTTCTGTGAGAATCGTTAAACTGTACGCGCCTTTGACCATGCTGAGTGCAGATTTGATCGCTTCATCCAACTCAATCTGGCCGCTTCGCTTGATCAAGTGCGCGATTACTTCTGTATCAGAAGATGTTTGCAAGATGCTGCCTTGCGCTTCCAGCTGCTGCTTTAATCCGTATGCATTAACAAGGTTGCCGTTGTGGGCAATTGCGAGACTGTCTTTTTGGGAACGAAACAGCAATGGCTGCACGTTTTCATAGCCACCGCCGCCGGCAGTTGCATAGCGAACATGACCAATCGCGGCATTACCGTTCAGCTTATTAAACTCACCACCAGCAAACACCTCATTAATCAAGCCAAGACCTTTATGCAAATGCAGATTTTCTCGGTCTGTTGTTACAACGCCGGCGCCTTCCTGCCCGCGATGCTGCAAGGCATGAAGACCGTAATACGTTACTTCTGCTGCTTTCTCATGACCCCAAATCGCAAAGACACCGCATTCCTCGTTCAAGCCTTTGATTTCAGCAAGCATGGAATAGCTCCCTTCCAAAGTCCCTCAAGTGTTGGTACTGCTTCTGCGATGATTGTCTTGTCTCCCTGTACAACTGTAAGTTCCGCTGTTTCTGTCACGACGCCGATTTGCGCTGCCGCTGGTACTGCTTCTTCAAAAGCTGCTTGATTATCAGGTGAAACAGATACTAGGAAACGTGATTGTGATTCACTGAAAAGTGCTGCCGTAACATCTTCCTCTACTGTCACTTGTGCGCCAAGTGTTGTGCCAAACAAGCTTTCTGCTAATGCGACAGCCAAACCGCCCTCGGCAAGATCATGTGCGGAAGCTGTTAGTCCTTGCTGGATGCTAGCTAGAACTGCTTGCTGATTGCTTGCCTCGATATCAAGATTAATAGCTGGAGCTTTTCCGTAGTAGCGTCCTTCAAGCAGATTTTGCAGCTCACTGCCGCCGAACTCTGCTTTTGTTTCCCCTACTAGATAGATAGCATCACCAGCTTGCTTAAATGTGCTCGTCGTTACATGTTTGATGTCTTCCACTAAGCCAACCATACCGACAATCGGTGTCGGGAAAATAGACTGTTGGTTTGATTCATTGTAAAGCGATACATTTCCGCTGATAACTGGTGTATCCAATGCAAGACAAGCAGCACTCATGCCGTCTACACTCTTTTCCATCTGCCAGAAATTCTCCGGCTTATCTGGATTGCCAAAGTTCAAGCCGTCAGTGAGAGCCAGCGGTTTGGCACCAGAACTGATGATGTTTCTAGCTGCTTCTGCGACTGCAATTTTCCCGCCCGTCTCCGGATCGAGGTAAATATAACGAGAATTACAGTCAGTTGTCATGGCGATGGCTTTCTGTGTGCCGCGAACGCGAACAATCGCCGCATCGCTTCCTGGCGCAACTACTGTATCAGCACCAACCATGCTGTCATATTGATCGTACACCCATTCTTTGCTGGCAATTGTCGGCTGCTGCAGCAGTTGTTTGAGCGTTTCTGCATAATTTGTAACAGCTGGCTTGTAATCCATTGTTTGAAACTTCGTGAAATAATCTGGTACTTTGGAATCTTTATAGTAAACTGGTGCATCTTCTGCCAAACTATCAACCGGTATTTCAGCAGCAATTTCTCCATGATGCAGCAATCGGAACTGCTTATCGTCCGTCACTGTTCCAACTGCAACAGCTTGTAAGCCGTATTTCTCAAATACATCAATAATGCCTTGCTCCTGTCCCTTTTTCACCACGAGCAGCATGCGCTCTTGTGATTCTGACAGCATCAATTCGTAAGGCGTCATATGCAGCTCTCGCTGCGGTACAAGATCCAAATTCATTTCCATTCCCATGCCAGCTTTACTCGCCATCTCGCTCGCACTGGATGTTAAACCGGCAGCACCCATATCCTGCATACCAACAAGCGCTTCATGATGGATAACTTCCAAACAAGCTTCGATTAAAAGCTTTTCCATAAACGGATCGCCAACTTGCACAGACGGACGCTTGGATTCGGACTCTTCACTCAAGTCTTCTGAAGCGAATGTCGCACCATGGATACCATCGCGGCCAGTTGGGGCACCAGCGTAAATAACCGTATTGCCAACCCCGGCAGCGATTCCTTTTTGGATATCTTTTTGATCAATCAAGCCGACACACATGGCATTCACTAATGGATTGCCTTCATAGCTTGTATCAAATTGAATTTCACCGCCGACAGTTGGTACGCCGACACAGTTGCCGTACCCTGCAATACCATGAACAACTTCCTCTACTAAATATTTCACACGAGGTGTTGTCAGATTGCCGAAGCGTAAGGAATTCAACAGCGCAATGGGACGCGCTCCCATGGAAAATACATCACGGATAATACCGCCGACACCTGTTGCAGCGCCTTGGTAAGGTTCGACCGCGGACGGATGGTTATGACTCTCGATCTTGAACACGACTGCCTTGTCATCGCCGATATCAACGATGCCGGCTCCTTCGCCGGGCCCTTGTAACACATGCGGTCCCTTGGTCGGGAATTTACGCAATAATGGCTTAGATGTTTTATAGCTGCAATGCTCGGACCACATAACGGAGAAAATGCCTGTTTCGGTGAAATTCGGCTGTCTGCCTAAAATGTTTTTAACAGATTGGAACTCTTCATCTGTCATACCCATATCGCGATACAGACGGTCTTGTTCGATTTTTTCTGGACTGATTTCAGCTTGTTGTAACATACATTTCCCTCCAGTGGTGTAATACAGATTGGAATAGTGCCAAACCGTCTTTTGAACCAAGCAGATCCTCCACCGCTCGTTCTGGATGCGGCATCATACCGAGTACGTTTCCGGCTTTGCTGACGATCCCGGCGATATCAGCACGAGAACCGTTCGGATTATTTTTGTAAGTGAAAACAATCTGATTATTTTGCTGTAACGTCTCCAACGTTGCATCGTCACAATAGTAATTACCTTCCCCATGCGCGATAGGAATTTGAATTTCCTGTCCCTTTTCATAACTGCTCGTAAACAGCGTATCGTTACGTTCCACTACTAATGTTTCGTAGTGGCACATAAATTTCATTTTTTCATTTCGCAGCATAGCTCCTGGCAGCAAGCCTGTTTCCAAGAGAATTTGGAATCCGTTGCAAACACCAAGGACAGGTGTACCTATTTCCGCTTTTTGTTTAATCTGATTTAAGACGTTTGATACCGACGCGATAGCACCGGAGCGAAGATAATCACCATAACTAAAGCCGCCTGGCAGCAAAATAGCGTCATAGTCTGCTAGATTTGCATTTTCATACCATACAAGATCAGCTTCTTCTCCTAAACCGTCCCGGACCGCATGATACATGTCTCGGTCACAGTTGGAGCCTGGAAAAACGATGACAGCGAATTTCACGACTTGATGCCCTCCTCGACTGTGTAGCTGTATTCTTCCATCACAGGATTGGCTAGCAGCTTATCACACATACGCTGCACTTCTTGTGCTGTATCGGCATTATCCGGCAAACTCATTTCGATATATTTTCCGACACGCGTATCGGCTACTTCCGGAAAACCATTTGCCTGCAATGCTTCTTGTACAGCCTTACCTTGCGGGTCTAAAACCCCTTCTTTCAGCGTGATGAAGATTCTGACCTTTTTCATTTTGCTGCCTCCAGTCGATTTAAAATTGCATCATATACGTCAATCAAACTCCCAATGTCTTCACGGAACACATCTTTATCCATTTTGCTGCCACTCTCTTTATCCCAAAGCCGGCACGTGTCCGGTGAAATCTCATCTGAGAGAAGAATAGAGCCATTCTGATCACGGCCGAATTCCAGTTTGAAATCGACCAGCTGCAGGCCGACTCTGTCGAAGAATGCCTGCAAATGCTGGTTGACTTCCAATGCTGCTTGCTTAATGAAAACAAGCTCATCTTCATTCAGATCCGTCAGCAACAGCGCATGTGCGTCATTGATAATCGGATCATCCAAGCTGTCATCTTTGTAGTAAAACTCTGTCAAAACGGGTTGAAAAACAGTTTTCTCAGGAATACCAAGTCTTCTGGTAATGCTTCCTGCTGCAACATTCCGGACAACTACTTCGAGCGGTATGATTGACGTCTGACGCACTAACTGCTCTGTCTCATTTAGCGTCTTGATAAAGTGTGACGTAATACCCTTTTCTTTCAAATAATCAAAAATATGAGCAGAAATAAGATTGTTGTAACGGCCTTTTCCTTCGAAGCTTGCTTTCTTCTTGCCATTGAATGCTGTTGCATCATTCTTATAGGAGAGCACGAGCTGCTGCTCGTCCTCCGTGGATTGAAATACTTGCTTGGCTTTTCCTTCATAAAGCAATTTGCCTTTCACGTTCTCCACCCCGTTTGTCAAAGTATTATTCTAAGCCGATTTTATGGAAGATCTGATCTACGTTCTTCAAGTGATACGTATAGTCGAAGCAGTCATCAATCTCTTCCTGGCTAAGGAAAGCAGCGATTTCGGTTTCTGCTTCAATCAGCTGTTTGAAGTGTGTCTGTGTTTCCCATGCTTCCATCGCTTTCGGCTGCACAATATCGTAAGCTTGCTCGCGGCTCATGCCTTTGTCGATAAGTGCTAATAGGACACGCTGTGAGAAAATAACGCCGTACGTGCGATCGATATTGCGCTTCATGTTTTCTGGGAAAACTGTCAAGTTCTTCACAATGTTAGAGAAGCGGCTCAGCATATAATCCAGTGCAATTGTTGCATCCGGTAAGATAACGCGCTCTGCGGAGGAATGAGAGATATCTCTTTCATGCCAAAGTGCAACGTTCTCATATGCTGTTACCATGTGCCCGCGAATCAGACGAGACATGCCGACCATATTCTCAGAGCCGATTGGGTTACGCTTATGCGGCATTGCCGACGATCCTTTTTGCCCTTTGGCGAAGAATTCTTCTACTTCACGCGTTTCCGTTTTTTGCAAGCCGCGAATCTCGGTTGCAAATTTTTCAATGCTTGTTGCAATCAATGCCAGTGTGCTCATATATTGTGCATGGCGGTCACGCTGCAATGTTTGTGTAGATACAGGCGCTGGCTTCAAGCCTAGCTTTTTCGTCACGTATTTCTCTACATACGGATCGATGTTTGCATATGTACCGACCGCACCGGAAAGTTTGCCGTATTGAATCGTATCAGCTGCTGCATCAAAACGCTCCAAGTTACGTTTCATTTCTTCGTACCACAGTGCAAGTTTCAAACCGAATGTTGTCGGCTCAGCGTGCACACCATGTGTACGTCCCATCATGACGGTATGCTTATGTTCTTTCGCTTTTGTTTCCAAAATGTCGATGAAGTCAACGATGCCTTTACGGATGATTTCGTTTGCCTGCAGCAAGATATAGGAAAGCGCTGTGTCGACAACATCTGTGGATGTCAGACCGTAATGCACCCATTTGCGCTCTTCTCCAAGCGTCTCAGAGACAGCACGTGTGAAGGCGACTACATCATGACGTGTTTCTTGTTCAATCTCTAAAATACGGTTGATATCAAAGGATGCGTTCTCGCGTAGTGCTTTGACGTCCGACTCAGGGATAATGCCAAGGTCACTCCATGCTTCACATGCTAAGATTTCTACCTCGAGCCATGCACGGTACTTATTTTCGTCTGTCCAAATCTTGCCCATTTCTTCTCTTGTATAACGTTCAATCATGCCTTGTTTCCTCCTAGTGATCGTGTAAAGGCGTCGGTTGCATCCAGCAGAGCTTCTCGTGACGTACCAACCATTGTGAAATGCCCCATCTTCCGTTTCGGCTCGGCTTCTTGTTTGCCGTAATCATGCAGATGAGCAAGCGGTTTGTCAGGTGCTTGCCAATACTGGTCCAGCGCTTCTCCTAATAAATTTATCATAACGGCGGCCCCGATAAAATGGACCGGCAAAAGCGGCAGTCCGCAAATAGCGCGAATATGCTGCTCAAATTGCGATACCGTGCAAGCTTCAATTGTATAATGACCGGAATTATGCGGGCGAGGCGCCACTTCATTCATATACAGCTGATTGCCAGCAACAAACATTTCAACGGTGAACGTGCCGACAACTCCGGCCGCCTCTGCTAGCTTGCCAGCAGCTGTGCGAGCTTGCTCCGCTACCTCGTCCGTTATAGACGCTGGCACAACTGTTCGAGACAGGATATGGTCACGGTGCTCATTTTCGGCAGCTGGGAAGAAAGTAATTTCTCCATCTGTTCCTCTTGTGAGCACAATCGATATTTCCTTATCGAAGGTCAGCCATGATTCAAGTATGCAGCGTCCATTTTTACGGACAAATTCGGCTGCTTCTGGCAAATCATCCTTACCATTCAGTTTTAGCTGTCCCTTGCCGTCGTATCCGCCGCGGCATGTTTTCACGACAGCTGGAAACCCAATGCTTCTTATTTCAGTCAGCAATTCCTTCTCCTCTTTCACAATGGCAAAAGGAGCTGCCGGCAAATCAAGCTCTTTCATTAGATTCTTTTCATTTGCTCGGTCTCGGCTGATTTCTAAGAGCAGGGAACCTTGAGGAAGCTTATTCGCTGCTTCAAGTAATCTGGCTGCTTCCAAATCTACATTTTCAAATTCATAGGTGACAACATCACTTAAGCTTGCCAGTTTTCGAATGGCTGTTAAATCATCATAAGCCGCTTCTATATGATTGTCTGCAACTTGTGCCGCTGGACAATCGGGCGTTGGATCGAGAACAACGATTCGGTAACCCATATGTTTGGCAGCTGTGGCCATCATCCGTCCAAGCTGACCGCCGCCGAGAATGCCAATTGTTTTGTTGTTATTTGGTCGCAAGCTGATTCCTCATTTCTGCCACTTGTTTCTTCATATTTTCTTGGTAAGCAGCCAGTCGCTCGGCTATCTGATTATCATGGATACCGAGCATCTGTGCGGCTAGGAGGCCTGCATTTTTTGCTCCTGCCTTCCCGATAGCTACTGTCGCAACAGGTACGCCGCCAGGCATTTGAACGATGGAGAGAAGAGAATCCATTCCATTGAGCGCTTTCGTCTGGACCGGTACACCAATGACAGGTAAAGTCGTCTTGCTGGCAACCATTCCTGGTAAATGTGCTGCTCCGCCAGCTCCGGCAATAATTACCTTCAATCCTCTGCCTCTAGCCGATGCCGCATACTCGAACATGTCCTCAGGTGTACGGTGCGCTGAAATGACTTCTTTTTCATAAGGAATTTCCAGCTCTTCCAATAGCTTGCACGTATGCTCCATTGTCTCCCAATCTGAAATGCTGCCCATGATGATTCCAATCTCCGCCAATCCAATCCCTCTTTCCTCTTTTATTCCATAAAAAAAGCCTATTCATCCCTCCCGTAAAATCAGAGAGAAGATGAATAGGCTGACATTGCTGTAAGCTCATAATCATGCACACGTCCAGCCGAGATTCGGCTGTTCCATCTTCCCTCATAGTCCGCCATTTACGGTAGCAGGTAGAGACTTCCGGACCGTATCTCCGGAAATATATGAGGTGCGATCTATAAGTACAGCTAAGCCGCTGTACGTTATTGTCAAATCTAGCCGTGTCTTTCATGCATGTATTATGATAACAATTTTGATACCTATCGTCAATGAAAAAATCGAACGATGGTCATTTTGTTATATTTATTGTTCGGTTTTTAGGAGCTTTGCATCAAACATGACGCTTTTCCCAATCGGCTCTACCTTCTTTACGCCGTTCTCGGTTGTTTCCCGGAAAATTGGTTCTTCTACTTTTCGAACCGGCATATAGCCCTCCGCTTTGATACGGGCAAGGCAAGCATCAATTGTCTCATTCTCACCGAGCTCAAACCGTTTCTTGGTCATCTTTTTTTGGTTTGCCATTTCGACGAATTCGCTCCCTTTTTACACTTTTAACCCAGAAACCGCCTGAAATTTGCCGCGGTTCGTAGGAGATGATAAATGCTTTTGGATCTATTTCCTGAATCGTTTCGTAAAGCTTCAATTCATATTTTCGCGGTGTCAGGATTTGCATCGCCAGCCGGTCACCTTCCATGCCATATGCGAACCAGCTCGTAACACCGTATCCTTTTTCTCGAAGCTTCTTCGTAAACTCAATACTCGGATCGGAGGAAATAACATTAGCAGTAACATAACCTAAAGCTAGCTTTTCCTCAATTTTTGAGCCGAGTACAACTCCAATACCGAATCCGAGCGCATAAGCGATCAGATTCTGAATTTGATCAAGATTGTTCAATACCAGTCCCAGACCGACTGTATAGATCGTAACCTCGAACACACTGACTATTGCCGAAATATAGCGTCGTCCTTTTAATGTCAAGATAACACGCAAAGTATTGAGGGTAACATAAACGATGTTCACAACAAAGATGATAAGCACCATGACGAGTGGTATTTCTAACAAATTACTTCCTCCTTAAAGACTATTGTGTTTTTCAATAGCCGTGCTGCTTGCGCTTGCGCCGAAACAAATGAATCGGAATTGATATGAGAATAAGCAGTGCCATAATACTTGCGACAGCTGTAATAGCCGGAAAATTCTCTGCCCTGGCAGCGGCAATAGCTACATACGCCCAAATAAACACAAGCGGATAAATACTGTCGCGGAATATATGCATAAAGCTGATTGCTAAGATAGCTCCAATAATGAGCAGAATAATTGTCCAAACCTCACCGGACAACAGCCAGCCCTCTACATTATCGACGCCTAGTGACACAAATAGAATACCTACATTTAATATGGTTGCAACTGATACCCAGCCAATATAAATGGAAAACGGAAATAAATCAAACTTTCCGCGGTCTGAGGATGTTGAAACAGACTGATATAAGATAATCAATGAAATAAGCAGTGCAGCCATTGGGATAATGGAAAGGCTGAATAGCTGATAATGGAAACTGAACAGCCAAGCAATATTGAAGATACAGCTGGCGACAAATGCACTTGCTGCTTTTCCATACCATTCCTTTTCACGTGTCGACCGGAAAAAAAGACGGATGATCCAAATGAATACAACCAGATAAATAATACCCCAAATACTAAATGCATAACCTGCTGGCTGAAATAGCACACCTAGCTGGTTTGATAATTGCTGCGTCGTTTTTCCTCCAAGCGGCAAGGCATTGGACAGGTAATTGACGACGATTACTGCGATGAATGCAAGTAAGCTGATCCAAGCCAGCTTCACAGAACGGTTACTCATGTAAATTTCCTCCTCCTCGCCCACAGACGATTCTAATCTCTCGCTAGTATAATACAATTATACCCTCAAGCCTCGCAAACAACGCACAAAGGGAAAATCCTCCTAAAGAATTGTCATATTTGGCCTAAAGAAAAGCCGCCCCATATGGGACGGCTTTTCTTTAGGCCAAATAAATGAAATACAAAATGAATATCACGAACAGGAACCACATGACCGGATGAACTTCTTTCACACGGCCTTTGACAAGCAATGTCAGCGGGTAGAAGATGAAGCCAATCGCAATACCAGTTGCAATACTTGCTGTCAGCGGCATCATAAGGATCGTGAAGAATGCTGGTACAGCAAACTCTACCTTATCCCATTCAATCTCTTTTAGAGAAGAACACATGAGCACCCCAACAACAATTAAAGCTGGTGCTGTTACTTCGTTTGTAATGACGGAAAGCAGCGGGCTGAAGAACAATGCCAGTAAGAAACAGATGGCTGTGACAACAGCTGTAAAGCCACTTCTTCCGCCAGCACCCACGCCTGTTGTGGACTCAACATATGCTGTTGTATTTGATGTTCCGATGATCGCACCCGCCACTGTGGCACCAGAATCAGCAAGCAATGCTTTTCCTGGATTCGGCAGCTTGCCATCTTTCATTAAACCTGCTTTTGTAGCTACTGCTACTAACGTACCCGCAGTATCAAAGAAGTCAACAAACAAGAATGTAAGGATAACCGTCAGCATCTGAATGGTGAAGATATCGCCAAAGTGATCAAATGCTGCACCAAATGTAGGTGCTAAGCTAGGTACGCTTCCCACAACATCATTCACTGCAGTTGGCGGAGCAATCAATCCAGCAACCATACCAGCAACGGCTGTAATCAGCATACCGATGAAGATTGCTGCACGTAATCCTTTTACCAGTAAAAGAGCTGTTACAAAAACACCAAAGACTGTTAACAGAACTGGTCCGCTTGTGATATCACCAAGCGCTACTACTGTATCCTCACTTGCAACTACTAAGTTCGCATTTTTCAAACCAATAAATGCGATAAAAAGACCAATACCAGCACCCATCGCTAATTTCAAGTTCGGCGGGATTGCATTGATGAGCAATTCACGCAGACCGGAAAGAGACAAAATCATAAAAATCACACCGGAGGCAAACACACCAGCCAATGCAGTTTCCCAAGGGATTTGATACGTTAAGACAACTGTAAATGCAAAGAAAGCATTCAATCCCATACCAGGTGCCAATGCAATCGGCAATTTAGCGAATAGGCCCATAATCAGCGTACCAATCGCTGAAGCTATCGCTGTTGCAGTAAAGATCGCACCAGGATCCATACGGCCAGAACCAGGCAGTGCATTATCTGGAATGCCTTGCAAAGAAAGAACATTTGGGTTAACGAACAAAATATATGCCATCGCTAAAAATGTCGTTACGCCGGCAATAATCTCCGTCCGGTAAGAAGTGTTCAATTCGTCAAAGCGGAAAAAACGTTTCATAGCTTGTTACTCCTCCTGTTGCTTCGTTGGGGCAGGATAAGCTTTCAAATAAAAAACACTTCTGCCCAAAGAGCAAGAAGCGTTTCTTATCTACACCACATCTGCGTATGTAACTCAGATCGAAATGTCAGCGTAGTCAGGTTAATGACGGTAACCTGGTAGAAACTCATGGGCCATATTCCCAAAATTATACGAAGACGAAAAATATAAGTATTATTACTATTTCACTATAAAAGCAACTTACTCAATTCGTCAATGTTTTTTCAGTATTTGGACCCAAATATAGTATTAGTAATCGTTTCCAAGTTATTCAGCTGAATGTTGATTGCATAATTTCAGAAGTGGCGTTTGTAAAATAATCTTGAATAATAGCATGATCCGAATGCGGAATTGCTTCCCCTTTTACCAGTTGGGCGCCGTTGATTTGTCCGCCTGTAATCAGGACAATATCACCTTTACTGCTGAGCTCTAGCGCAAGTCTGACTGCCTCAGCTCGTGTCTCTGCAGTAGATATATGCTCTCCCTTATTTGAAAAACCTTCACAAACCTTTTTGATAACATCCTTTGGATCCTCGTAACCTGGATGATCAACAGACACGACAATCTCATCCGCGCGTCCTTCCACTGCCTTGGCCATTTCTGGCATTTTGCTATGATCACGAATTCCGACTCCCATAACGGTTGCAATTATGCGCTTATGCGGAATAGTATGAACAGCTGTTAATAATTGATCGAGCGCAACTGGCGTGTGAGCATAATCAAGAATTATTTTTCTGCCGCCGAATTCGAGAACTTCAAAACGACCTTCAGGACTTTCAATTGTCTTCAATACCTCAACGATTGCCCCCATGCCATACCCAAGCTGAATAGCTGTGCATATAGCTGATAGCAAATTTGCGACATTGTATTGACCGAAAATCGGTGCTTTTGCTGCGTATACTTTTCCGTGTATAACTAGTTCAAAATTTGTTCCATGGACATCTGTGCGAATCTGCTGTGCAATAACGTCTGCTTTACTTTTAGGATTCAGACTGTATGTCAGCAAGTCACCTTGATAGCTATTCAGAATTTCTTGGGCCATTCCCTTATCATCCAAGTTCACGATCGCCCTTTTTGTCTGCTGAAAAAGTTTTAGTTTTGCTCGCTTATAGTTTTCCATCGTTTCATGAAATTCCAGATGCTCCGGTGTCAAATTCGTATGAATTGCCACATCAAATGTCATGGCAGCTGTGCGCTTTTGATCAAGTGCAATGGAAGTTGCCTCCATCACTACGGCTTTCTCTCCATCTGCCTCAAGTTTTTGGAACAATGCATGCAAATCTGCAGACTCGGGCGTCGTCGGTGTACTTTTAAAGAAATCAATTTTCTCTTTCGATGTTATGATGCCGCAAGTTCCAATGGAAGTCGTCTTTAATTGAAGCTGATTCAGCAAGGAATGAACATAAGCAGCTACTGTTGTCTTGCCATTTGTCCCCGTCACACCAACTGTAGTGAGCTTTTCCCATACATTATCAGACAGCAGTACTGCCATCTGGGCCATTGCCAGCCTTGCATCTTCTACGGCTAGAAATGTACGGTCTTCATGCTCAAGATAGTATCTCTTTAAAAGATCTTCATCGGTGCCGATAACTACAGACGCTCCTTGTGCAAGCGCATCCTCTATATAAGCGTGTCCATCATGATTCGTACCTTTCACACAAACAAACACATCATCGTTAGTAACTTGACGTGAATTAAAACGCACTGTGTTGGCAATCGTACTAGACGCACCATAAATGCGCTTAAAATGGACTTTATTCTGTTTCATCATGTTGATTATCATGGCTACCCCCTGTATTTCCAATCCAAGTGTTTTCTTCGTTTACCCGAAATACAGAACACATATACCATGCACTCGAAAATCAAGCTGCAAGTCCTATAAATTTACCATTTCCGCCCATTGCCTTCCCTTCTCAATTTTGTTTTAATGTAAACATGTTAGTTTAAAGGTGTTGACAGAAAGTGAAGAAGCCTATTATCGGCAACCGCGTCATTAAGACGGGCATTGCCGTATTTTTTACTGCATTATTATGTGAGTTTGTTCATATAACCCCGGCATTTGCAGTCGTTGCCGCCATTGTTACCATTGAACCGACTATTCATGCATCTATTCAAAAAGGAATCATTCGTTTACCAGCAAGTATGATTGGAGCGGCATTTTCCGTCCTTTCCATTTATTTATTCGGAGCTTCTCCGCTGACCTATACGGCAGCGGCTTTTTTGACGATTGTCGTCTGTTACAAATTGAAGCTGCACGCCGGCTTAATTGTAGCGACAATTACCGCTGTTGCTATGATTGATGTAACGCACGTCAGCTTATGGGCAGATTTTCTAGCGCGACTTGGAGGCAGTGTGATAGGAATTGTAATTTCGACTATCGTAAATATGGTGATACTGCCGCCTGACTATCTTAAAAAATCACGCCAGCAGCTGGAAGTGGTCATCACCCATACAAATAAGCTCCTAAACGATTTTATCGATATCAGAATCAAACAAACGGAAGGCAGCCACCCTGTGCATGTGCTGACGAAATCCTTTCAAAAGCTCACAGAAGAACGGCTGCGTTTGGAGCAATATATTCAGCAGCAGCAAAGTGAAATGCGCTATCATCTTCCAAACGCTGAAACCAAAGCGATTCTGGAAGAAGAAGCTGCCGAAGCACGACAGCTGACACTCATTCACTATCATTTGTGGAACTTAATCCACGCTGGCCGAAGCGGCAAACAGCTGCATTGGAATAACGAGCAGCGTCATCACTACATATTGGCCGCTGAAGCTGTGCAGCAAAACCTGCTGCGTTGGACGAGTAAAAATTGCGCAATAAATAATAAGCCATTTCAAGATTTATTCCAGCTGTACTGGAGTATTGAAATACCCGAAAACCCAGAAGAAGCGTATTTTCCGATTGAAAGCATCTACTTGTATGAACTATTGTCGATTAATCAGCTGATTGAAGAGCAGCAAAGCGGAAATACACATCTGCCACAAAAAAAGGCCGTGCTATCGAATTGATAGCACGGCCTTTTTCTCTATTATTCCCACTCAATCGTTGCAGGTGGCTTACTTGTAATATCATACACAACGCGGTTCACGTGGTTCACTTCATTTACGAAGCGCACGGAGATACGCTCTAATACATCCCAAGGGATACGTGCCCAGTCTGATGTCATGCCGTCGATGCTTGTTACCGCACGGATACCTAGTGTGTAGTCATACGTTCGGGCATCGCCCATGACGCCGACACTCTTGAAGCCTGGAAGGACAGTGAAGTACTGCCAGATATCACGGTCTAGTCCTGCTTTCACGATTTCTTCTTGCAGGATGGCGTCTGATTCGCGTACAATCTCCAGCTTTTCTTCCGTGATTTCGCCGATCACACGGATAGCCAGTCCTGGTCCAGGGAATGGCTGACGGTGCACAATTGCATCTGGCAAGCCCAGCTCTGTTCCAAGTTCACGTACTTCGTCTTTGAACAATGTTTTCAGCGGTTCAATCAATTCGAATTGCATATCTTCTGGCAGTCCGCCCACATTATGGTGGGATTTGATTGTCTGTGCTGTTTCTGTACCACTTTCCACAATATCCGTATAAAGGGTACCTTGTGCAAGGAAGTCCATGTTTTCAAGCTTAGACGCTTCATCATCAAATACGTAGATGAATTCATTACCAATGATTTTACGTTTTTGTTCCGGATCAGAAACACCTTCAAGCTTGCTCAAGAAACGCTCTTGTGCAGGCACCGCAATCAAGTTGATTTTAAATTCATCACGGAATGTTTTCTCGACCATTGCACCTTCGTTTTTACGCAGCAGACCGTGATCAACAAAAATACATGTTAGCTGATCGCCGATTGCTTTGTGAATCAAGGCAGCTACAACAGAAGAATCCACGCCGCCGCTCAATGCGCATAGTACATTGCGATCGCCGACTTGCTGACGGATTTTTTCTGTTTCCATTTCGATGAAATTCTCCATCGTCCATTCTGCTTTTGCATGACAAACGTCAAACACGAACTGCTTCAGCATATGGTTGCCGTATTCAGAATGGCGTACTTCTGGGTGGTACTGCACACCGTAAAGATTGCGCTCTTTGTTGCTGATTGCTGCAACTGGGGTGGACGGGCTTGTCGCATCAACGCTGAAACCAGGTGCCGGATCAAGCACTTTATCACCGTGGCTCATCCACACTAGCTGTGTTTCCGGTGAATCTTTAAAAATAACAGAAGGATTCGTCAAAGTAATTTCGGCACGGCCGTATTCCCGGCTGTCTGCACGCTGTACATTTCCGCCGAAATGCTGCGTCATTAACTGCATGCCGTAGCAGATACCCAATACCGGAATACCCAGCTCGAAGATTTCTTCGTCACAGCGGAAACTATTCTCATCATAAACACTGTGCGGACCGCCGGAAAGGATGATGCCTTTCGGGTTCATTTTGCGAATTTCATCTGCTGTGAGTCTGTGGGAATGCAATTCACTGTACACACCGAACTCCCGGATTCTCCGTGTGATTAATTGATTGTACTGGCTGCCAAAGTCCAGTACTAATATCATATCTGTATCGATATCCAAGTCTGTCCACTCCTTCATAGTTCGTTCTCTAGATATAAGCAGGTCGGGTGCAAGCACCACATTTTACCTTTATCACGTTGTGAAAAAACAGAAGCTGAATCCGCGCCATCTAGTAAGGCGGAATCCAGCAAAGGTAACGCTGTCGGCTCAAGCCTTCACCAACATCAGCAGCTAAGCTGCACGTGTCTGAAGGTGCTTATTGCCTCTTATTCTATCAATGAGCCTAAATGGGGTCAAGATGCCGCTTGTTTAATTAAATTTTCCCACAATTCGACGGCATTTTCCCACAAAGGTTCGCTTTTTTCGTTTCGATAGAGAATTCGCTCATATGCGGCTGTCAATTCAGTCATTCGTGAGTTGCCGTACGCCTTGTCAATTGTCTGCGCATATTCTCGCAATGTTTCTCCTGATTGCCGCTTATAACCTTTATGAGCAAGCAAACGTAACAAGTAGTCATATGCTTTTTCGTATGTTTCCTCCGAACGTTCTTTTCCATACTTGTGAACGTAATAAGCTGTCAGCCACTTGTAGCGAGTCAAGTACAGAAGAAATACCGCAATTAAAAGTACAGCGATTGGAATAATCCAATATATCGGAGAGATAGCTGTGCTTGTTTCTGTTTGCGCTGTTTCGTTTTCTGCTTCTTCTGCTTGCGGCTGCTCTTCCTGTTGCGGTGCAGCCGCTTCCTCTTCCTGATCTGGTTCAGGTGTGTCTGCTTCTGGCGTTTCCGGAGCAGCATCGTCCTCGCTCGTGAATTCTGCCGGATTGCTAAAGCCTTGTGTAGGCTCAAACGGCACCCAGCCAGTCTCTGGAAAATACACTTCTACCCAAGAATGTGCATTAGCATTTGTCACAACATAGGAATCCATATCCGCAGGAGCAGAAACATTCGGATTGGAGCCCGGCTGGCCTTCGGTAAATCCTTTTACCCACCGTGCTGGAATATCTGCTGCACGCAGCAGCACGACCATCGCAGACGAAAAGTTATCGCAATAACCAATTTTTGAATCAAATAAAAATTGGTCTACATAATCTTGATCTTCTTCCGGCACCGGTACATCTTGTGTCCGGTATTGGAATCCATTTTGATTAAAGTACTGCTCCACCGCTTTTGCTTTATCGTACCGAGTAGCTTCAGAACCAGTTATCTCCGATGCCAGCACTCTAACACGATTTGGCAAGGTTTCAGGCAGCTGTGTGTAGCGATTATGGGTGTTTTGATCCTCAATACCTGGATCCCGCCGCAAATCCTCAATATTATATTGCGGCTCGTCAAAAGCAATTGTATACGGTTCAGACGGGTATTGTGATCGATTAAATGTTTCTACCACGCCAAAATCTGAATCCACAGCTACCGAAACAGGATCGCTGAAAAATGTTTGAGTGCCATAAGGATACAGAAGTCGATCCAGCACCTCATTGACATTCGGATACACAATGGCTTCCCGCGGCTCCTTCACTACATCTTCTTGGTAAAGGTCCAAATTCAGTGACTCTCCGCTTTGGAAGCTTTGCGGCTGCACTTGCCTTGAGCGTTCCCAGCCTTTACCGGTGTAGACATCTTTGCTGTCTGCCCGCCAATAGCCGGCGGCTTCGGTTGCTGCCCAAAAAGCAACGGAATTATCTTGGACAAATGGTCCGCCAAGCTGGGAATCATCTTCGCCAAAACCAACTTTTCGAACGCCTCCGCTGCCCGCCTCTTCCTTATCCGTTCCCGACATCTTCTGAATAAAAGGCACTGGATCTGCCCATTGCGGCGGCAGCTTCGGCGCAGCATAACCGACTGCTGCTGATAAAACGAGCAAAGCCAGCAGCGGGCCGCTCCAGAGCAGCAATCGCTTCGGAAGCTGCTGCTTTTCACCGGTCTGATAAATCCTTGTAAAAGCAGCGATTCCCATAGCAAAGAAGCTAAGTACAAAAATACGGACAATTGGACCGCTGCCATCGTATGGCGTAAACGTATCCAAGACGCCAATATAAACAAACGTCATGATAATGAAGAAGAAAATACGATTGGCAATAATAAACCAATAATACAAAAGATTGCTCATCAGCCATAAAAGTATTAAAAACAGCAATGTTCGGAAAAATGGCGTCAGTAACGCGAGCTCTCCTGTAAACAGCAGCTGCAGATTGGTTTGAATCTCGTCTTGGAACAAGGCCACCCAGCTTCCGGATAACAAGTTCTCTTCTGCTAAGATCACTTGCAGTACAACTGCAGTGAGCACAAGCTTTAACAGGAAGCTAAGCCACCAGCGCAGTTTTAGCGCCGACAGCAGAAAACAAACCGCTGTAAACAGCACGAACATTGGCAAACTGCCTGTATCACTGATCTCTTCCAGCGGACGAAGCCACTCCCAAAACAAAAGAAAACCACATAAATAGACGAGGTAGCGAAGGACTTGCAATTGCTGGTCTTTTTTAGGCATTATGCAGCACCTCCGCCCTGTTAGCAGGTTCTTGCATTGGATAAATCTCTATGTTGTGTCCAAGCTGACGAATACCGCTGATCAAGCTGCTATCGGCTTCAGCTTGCCGGCAAATATACAAAACAACAAGCAAATAGCCGCTTTGTCTAAGTGCCCGCAATATCGGAAAATCACCGATATCCAGCTGGGTTGTCACGTAATAGACGGTAGAACCTTTCGGCTGCTTGGAGAGCTCTGCAGCAAGTGCTTGTATCCGTGCAGGTTCTTGTTCGTAACGGACTGTGATCAAATGCTGCTGCACACGCTGCAGCTGTGCACTGCCCATGGTCGCCGGCAGCCATTTGACTTCTTTGCCGATACTTAAGAAACCAACTTGTTCATTGCGTCGCTTTAGCTGCTGATAAACAGAATAGACAATCACAATACTATGTTCGAAAAGATCCTCCGACTGTGCCGCTGCTCTTTGATCCAAGGCTATGAGCACATCCGCACTTTTTTCTTGTTCAAATTCCTTGGTCATCATATCTTGTTTGCGCGCAGATGCTTTCCAGTCGATCCAGCTGAAACGGTCGCCTGGCGTATACTCGCGGATGCCGGAGACGACATTGGTTTGTTTTGAACGAGGAGCGAATGCAGCGGCAGCTCCTTCCTCAAACACACTCGGCGGGTTGCCGAGCGTTATTTCTCTTGGTGCAGGATACACATGCAGCTGCTGCGGCAAGTCAAATACCGCCTCTTTTATGATTAGCTGAAACGGATCGCCTGTACGGATACGCACGCGATACAACTGATGCTTGCCGCGAGGAAGCTTGTCCAGTACATATTCCACATGCAGCTGTTTACGGAACCACGGGAAAAGAATATGCTGTTTCACTTGACGCGATTGGGCCGGCAGCATCGTCCCATCCGTTTTTGTCATTTTTAAGAGTGACTTGTCAAATAAATCTTCCACTTGCACATATGCAAGCGGATAAGGAAAACGCCGCTGTAATGAAAGCTCTACTTTTACCTCGCCGCCGCTTTTAACGTAAGTCTTAGAAAGCGCACGATCAATATGCCAGCTCCCAATGGGGCAGAAAAGCAAGATGAGCACGTAAAGCAGAATCGGCATGTAGGCATAAAACAGGAACCAACTGACAAATCCGCCTTGAAACATACTATAGGTAAACAAGATGCCAGCAAGCAGGATTAAACTTCCTAGCTTCATAGCAAAACGCAATTTACCTTTCATGTACAGATTCCTTCTCCACCGGCACTTCCACTGCTTCTAGCAAACGCTGTATCAGCTTCTCTGGTGTGAGCCCGTCGTAACGCGCTTCCGAGCGAAGCAGCACGCGATGACCAATCACATAAGGAGCCAGTGTTTGCACATCATCCGGAATAACATAGTCGCGATAATGTATATATGCATAAGCTTTCGCCGCTCGTGCCAATGCAATAGAGCCGCGCGGGCTAAGACCAAGATATACATCAGGGTGTTTGCGTGATGCTTGAGCCAAATTCACGATATACTGCTGTATTTGACGGTCCATGTATACATTGGTTACATCCCTTTGCATTTGTACGAGCTCATCCTTCGTCATAACAGGCTCCACTCGAGTAATCGGATGGTTTTCGTCAACAGAGGAAAGCATACGAAGTTCCTCGGCTGCGTTCGGATAACCCATCTGAATTTTCAGCAGAAAACGATCCAGCTGTGCTTCTGGCAGCGGATACGTTCCTTCATAATCAACTGGGTTCTGTGTTGCCATAACAAAAAATGGATCCGCAAGCGGCAATGCATTGCCCTCCACTGTAATGTTCTTTTCTTCCATCGCCTCCAGCAAGGAGGACTGCGTTTTCGGAGATGTACGATTGATTTCATCTGCTAAAACAATGTTGCCTAGAATTGGTCCTGGACGGAATTCGAATTCAAGCGTCTTTGGATTATAAATAGAAACACCCGTTACATCAGACGGCAATAAATCAGGTGTGAATTGAATACGTTTAAAATCGCAATCTACAGATCGTGCAAGGGAACGTACAAGCATCGTCTTCCCAACTCCAGGCACATCTTCCAGCAAAACATGACCGCCAGCCAGCAGAGCCGTTAAACTAAGAATAATCGGTTCTTGTTTTCCGATAATTACTTTATTAATATTCTCTATAATCCGCGTAACAGCGGGATGATAGGTTGATAGCTTCGTCATAAGAGCATTCCTTTCCCAGTTAAATTCGACAGAAAATTTTGGACAAGTGTTTCTTTCATGTTACCTGCCATATGAAGCATCGGCAAGCTATATACATGTAAAATTATTGCAAGAATAGAAAGAAGGCACACAATTGTGAGCCTTCCAAAGATTTACGATTCACGAGCTTTCTTCGCCTTGATCTCCTGCCATTTGAACAGCTTGTTGAGGAAGAGAAAAATTATTTTTGATTCCTTTGTTAGTAAAGGACCTAGTATGGCAAGGATGAGCACGTATAAAGCTGAGAATGGCTGCAGCACACCCATTAATCCGCCTGCCATCCCTAAATTCGCCATAATAATGGAGAATTCTCCTCGAGAAACGATGGTTAATCCAATATTCGTAGATGCTTTATGAGATAAGCCTGCGCGCCGTCCTGCAATCATGCCGGCGACAAAGTTTCCGATAACCGTAATAACGACTGCACCCAGGGCAAGCCATACCGCATCGCCAAGTGTAGTTGGGTCAATACTCAAACCAAAACTAAAGAAGAAAATGGCTCCAAAGAAATCTCGGAATGGGACTACCATATGCTCGATTCTTTCTCCTTGATCTGTTTCCGAGAATACGAGTCCGAGCAAGAGGGCACCGATTGCTTCGGCAACATGAATTGTTTCCGAGAAGCCGGCGATAAAAAATAAAGAAGCGAAAATAACAATGATAAATACCTCATTAGAGGATATACGCAGAAGTTTGCTTAATAGAGGCGCCGCCTTTCTTGCGATAACAAAAAACAGCAGCATATAACCAAGTGCGATTAAAATGGATAGAATCGTTCCGCCCAAGGAGTTGGAGTCTCCTAAAACCAGTCCTGATACAGTGGATAAATAAACAGCGAGGAAGATATCTTCAAACATAATGATACCTAAGATCAGCTCGGTCTCGGTATTGCCAGTACGCCGCAGATCGACGAGCACTTTAGCTACAATGGCGCTGGAACTGATTGTGATAATACCTGCAATAATTAAGGTCTCTTTGATCGGAAATCCGAGCAGAAATGGATAAAGCAAGCCTAAAGCAAAGTTGATTCCGATGTAAATGCTGCCGCCAACGACAATCGATTTACCAGATTTAATAAGCTTTCCAATTGAGAATTCGAGCCCTAAGTAGAATAAGAGAAATAGTACACCAATCCGTCCGAGGAATGCAATGATATCATCACTGTGGACAAACTGGAGATTGATTATGCCAATACTAGGTGCATGCGGTCCGACCAGCATCCCAATGATAATGAGGAACGGGATAATGGAGAAGTTTAACTTGTTGGCTAAAATGGCTGCGATTGCGATTAAAACAAGCGCAGTTCCTACTTCAAAAACTAAATGATCCATCGCTTATCCCCTTTCCTTTAAGAATAGCTCATTGTTGGCACGTTTTAAATCTGCCCGCTCACCAGAAATGACAAGGGTGTCACCGCTATTGAATACAGAATCAACACCAGGATTAAGCTGCTTGGTGTGGTCTTTGCGAATAATACCGATAATATTGATATTATAATGCTGACGGATGCCGATTTCCCCAATTGTCTTCCCGACAATTGGCGCGCTTGGTCCAAGCTTATACCATTCAATTACCAGATCATCAAATGCAACTTCAATCGTTTCCACCGCTTTCGGCTTATATGTCATTCCGCCGATAATCGAAGCAAGCTGTCTTGCTTCCGAATCTGTGAACGTTACACCGGAAATGCTTTCTTCCAAATCATCATCATCATAGTGGTATACTTCTCTGCGGCCGTCATCATGAATAACCACCACAACTTTATCGTCATTGTCCGTCATCAGCTCAAACTTTCTGCCAATACCCGGCAGTTCTGATTCTCGAATATTCATACACGTACCTCCTATTTTAGTGATTTAGCTTTCTGGACGACTTCCTTGAACTTGCTGTCGCTTAGAATTTCCTGCAGGTCATGAATAGAATCAAGATTAGCTTTTGCCATAAACACAATCCCGCACTCTTCCACAAATGCTACATGCTCCCCTTCCTTGACGTCCAGCACCTCCCGAATATATTTCGGCACTGTAATTTGCCCTTTTGAACTAAGCTTTGCTAATTCCATGATTTCGCCCTTCTTTCAAGTATTCCTTACATTCTTTACTTCCCTTACAAGTAAAGTCTACTAAACATCTCTCCCCTCCACAAGTAAGGGTTTACATTTTAGTGTTTTTTTTGCTGCTCAGCTATTCAAATTCCTGACACATTTCTAGGCTTTAATTGGCATTTCACTGGTCATTCAGCAGCTTATCCAGTATACTAAAGATAGGAACGAATGTTCTTGTTTTTTATTAAACAACAGGAGGACTGGCAGCAAGATGCAATTTCGGTACGCATATACTGCAGGAAAAGAAGCAGTTGTCCGGCACGAGCTGGAGCGGAGTATTTCCAATTATGTGAAGGAAATTATCCCAGATGCACATCGACTCTATTCCAAGAGGACTTCTTCTTCCAATAAAGGTCAGATTCGACAGGATTGGCGTAATGTCATCAACAAAGAAGGTCAGGAGATAAATCAAATTTACATCGAGATGTACAAGGAACAAGCAGATGATTCTTCCTATTACGTCGCTGAAGTAGATTTAACAAAATAAAAACGATGCGGGTTTTCCGCATCGTTTCTCTATAATCACTGATAATAAGTTTCGAGCCCTTTTACGATTCCAGTTGCAGCTTTTTGCTGGTAGCTGTCTGTTAGCAGGTTGGCAGCTTCAGCCGAGTTTGTAATATAACCAATTTCAGCCAAGATCGCTGGCGCCTGTGTATTGCGCAGCACACTGAAATCAGCTGCTTGCGTGCCGCGGTCTACGGAACCGAGCTGTGATATTAAGTTTTCCTGCACAGTAGAAGCAAGCTGCACACTTGTATCACCATCCGGGTAATAATATACTTCTGTTCCATTCACATATTCCTCGGATGATGCATTCAAATGAATGCTGACGAACATGGAGGCATGTGCAGCATTCGACATCGCTGCCCGAGTCTCAAGTGCAACGAATGCATCGTCATCCCGTGTCATAATGACATTTGCTCCGAGATTCTCCAATTGCTCCTGGGCTTTTAACGCAATAGATAGAACAGCAGATTTCTCATAAAAGTAATCTCCAATTGCTCCGCTGTCTTTTCCGCCGTGACCGGCATCGATTACAATCGTTTTTCCTTTCAACGGCGACAAGCTGTAACTCGCTTCATTCTCACTCGTAGTAATATAATCCATACTCACATAACCTGTATTACCATCATGCTCAACTTGTGCCCAGTTATCTTGAATAGAAACAATTGACACTGCTTCTCCATTGTACAAGCTTTCTGTAACAGCAGCGGACATATTTGGTGCTGTTCTGACATTCAGCGAAGTGGCAACTTGTACATACCCTTCGGTTGCAGCATTAGACTGAACCGCTGTTTGCTGTACATTCGGAGCTGCCGACGCGGAATCTTGAACACCGCTGACAAATACCATACTTATGTATCCTTCTTGCCCATAATAGTCGATTTTACCCCAGTCGTGCCTTATTTCTTCGATCTCAACTGCCTGTCCACCTTGAAGTTTGCCAATTACTACTGCATTATTCGAAGGCTCAGCGCGCACATTCAGAGACGTCGATACATCGATTGTTCCACTAGCCGCATAGCTCGATGCTGGTAAAAATGCTACAGCTGCTATAAGTGCAATAATAACAACCAAGCTTGAGCGACGGATTAGATGTTTGTCTAGCATACGATTCTCCCTTCACATTGTAGATTTTTGTAGATTCGCCATTATTATAGATGAAAATCTTGCCATTGAATAGTCTAATAGTCTTGCCAATTAATTGACAGTAACCGTCGAATTCAAAAAAAATCAGTATTATTGCCTCTCTTGAACCAGTTTTCTAGTCAAAAAGGCAGTGATATACGAGATTTGCTGTCTGTATCTGCGTAATTCTCATTGTTAATCCGTATAATCACGTATACCTTGCACAAGTCCGGCTGCTGCTTTTTCCTGGTAGGAAGCAGATGCTAGTTTTTGTGCTTCTGGCGCATTTGTCAAAAAGCCTATCTCAGCCAATACAGCTGGCATGCTTGTGTTGCGGAGCACATTAAAGTCAGCGCTCTTAACACCGCGGTTATGTGAACCAAGCTGATTTAATAATCCGGTCTGTACAGCAGCAGCTAAAGCATAGCCGCTTGAAGAACCCGGATAGTAATATACCTCTGTTCCACTTGCCGCAGTTGCTGAAGCTGCATTCGCATGAATACTGACAAACACATCTGCTCCGGCTGTGTTTGCTTGGTTTGCTCTGTCTTCCAACTCAATATAAGAGTCGTTAGACCTCGTCATCATTACTTCTGCACCTTGTGCCTGAAGTTTAGCTTGCGTTTTCTTTGCAATTGGCAGTACGACTCGCTTCTCTAACACACCATTTGCGATAGCACCACTGTCTTTCCCGCCATGGCCGGCATCAATCGCAATCACTTTTCCTGCTAATTCACTTGCTCTCATATGTACGTAATGCATGCTCACATAACCTGTCTCACCTTTATAGGTAATGCTCCCCCAGTTATTGGCAACTTCCTGCAATTCGACAATGTCTCCCGGATATAAGCTGCCGATGATATGCGCTGATGTAGATGGCGCTTGCCGTACATTCAATGTGGTATCCACATCCACCGTACCGCTTTGAGCGAAACTTGCTGCCGGGTACAGTACGATGGCTGTGAAAATGATGCATATTCCTATCAAAAGCTGTCTATTTCTGATCATACATGCCCTCCTATACTGACAAAAATCGAATGTTGTCACCATTATAGAAGACATGCTGAACAGCAGGTAGACCTATTCACAGAAAAGGTCCGGACGCTCTAGGTGATAGACTTGTTTTTCCAGACACCTCTTGCAATTCCTAACCTTCTGCCCATTACGTAACATCCACGTGCGTATTACCGATTCGCAAAGATTTGTTCCGTACTGTGAGAATACACTTCAATAATATTTCCAAAAGGGTCCTGGCAGTAGACGAGATAGTAGTTGCTGTCTTCGTTCAATGGCCAAAATTGACTAATAACTTTCCCGCCGGTCTTTTCAATCTTCTTCGCCAAGCGATGTACATCTCCGTCCTCCGCTACTACACAAAGATGGAACATACCCGGGTCCCATGGATGTCTTTCGGTTTTTCCATTTGTCTTAGGTTCAATAAATTCAAACAATTCAATACCGACTTGATTTGCTGCACTCATGTGGACATTACGAATATGTTTTACTTGTTCACCTTGCAAGTCTTGGGTCATGTCCCCTGCTTCTGGTTTCATATCAAATGGACCTGCTATGATTCGGAATCCAAGTACTTCCTTATAAAAATTAACCGCTGCATTTAAATCTGACACCGTCAAACCAATATGTGTAATTGCTGCCATACCCATTCCCTCCTACTATTTAGCTGTTTTTTACAAAAAAAATCATATCCTCTACCTATTTCACTTCACAATTGGTTTTAAACTCCGATTATATAAGTGAACAGTTCTGCGTTCAAAGGGGGATGACCATGAAAAAAAGACATGGCTTAGCAGGGAAGTTAATGATTGTTGTTGCACTAATTACGATTATATGCGGTACAGCTGTTGGAACCATCAGCTATTTAACAGCCAAAAATCAGCTGATTGAAGCTGGAAAAATGGACTTGCAGCATATGGCCAACAGTGCCGCTAGCGTACTGACACTTCTCAATGAGCAGGTGGAAAATGGGGAACTTACGCTGGAAGAAGCGCAAGAGGAAGCTCGCGTTATCTTGAACGGTCCTATCGAGGCTGGTGCGCATGATCTATCACAATCAGATTTTAATTATAAAGATGGTGCCGGTTACATTCTGGCTTATGATGATCAAGCAAATATGGTGCTTCATCCAAGAAAAGAGATTAACTCAGCTCCTACAGATGATGGCATAAAGAAAAATCGAGAAGACATAATCAAATTAGCAAAATCACAGGATGGTGATGCCAATAGTTTCTTAAGCTACGATGATCCTGATGAAAAAACAGGTGAAATCCGGGAGAAAATGGCATACGCAAATTATTTTGAGCCGTGGAATTGGACGGTTGGTATTACTGTATATACAGACCTTTTCTACTCAGACCTACAAACGGTTAAATGGATCATTATTGGCGTTACTGCCGGTATGACAATTCTCAGTCTTGTTTTGTTTTACTTCATCATCCGTCCAAAGCTGGTACAGCTTAAGTTAGTTACGGATGCGGCCACCCAGCTTGCTGCCGGTGACTTCCGCGAACAGCAGCTGAAAGAATCAAAAGATGAAATTGGCGTGCTGAGCCATGCATTCACTAAAATGGCTGGAGAGCTGCGCCTATTGGTGCAAAGTATTATTCAATCCAGCGACAAAGTATCGGACGCAGCATCTGAGCTGTCTGCAGTGAGTGAAGAAACTTCTGCCAGCAGTGAACAAGTTGGCGTAGCCGTCGATGATATCGCCAACGGAGCAAGTTCCCAAGCAGCTGATTTGGAAACAACAGCGCACCATTTGAGCGGATTTAATAACTCCATCCGGACAATGACTGCTCAAAGTGATGCAATCGCTCAGGCTGCACTTCAAACAAGTGATGCGACGACGAAGGGCAGCACGATGATGCTTGATTTGCAAGCAGCGAACGATGCATCTATGCAAAAAGTTGAAGCCATTTCTGATGGTATGAGAGATCTAGATAACAATCTGCAGCAAATTGTTAAGATTACAGATGTTATTGAAAATATTACCGAAGAAACAAACTTACTTGCATTGAATGCAAGTATTGAAGCAGCACGTGCTGGAGAGCATGGAAAGGGCTTTGCTGTTGTAGCGAGTGAAGTTCGGAAACTTGCAGATCAATCCAATGCTGCCACAAAAGAAATTCAGCAAATGATTTCTTCCATCACGAAAGAAGCTGCAGAGAATGTTGCCTTAATTGAATCGAATAAACAGCAAGCAGAACAACTGAATCGTTCGGTTGTTTCTACAGCGGCTGAATTTGCAGCCATTGAAGCTGCAGCAGAAGCAACGAAGAATGCAGGCAATAAGCTAATTGACGAAATCAAGCAAGTCACATCGCAAACGAATGGCATCACAGACAGCATCCAAAATGCATCTAGTGTGTCCGAAGAAACGGCTGCCAGCGTCGAAGAAATCGCTGCATCTATTGCAGATCAAATTCAAGCAGTCGGCAATATCGCCGCATCGGCTGAGGAGCTGACACATATCAGCAGACAGCTGAATGAATCTATCGCTGTTTTCAAACTATAAAAAAAGACCCGAAGCTCAGCTTCGGGTCTTTTTTATCAGGTACAGCCTTCACATTCGTAATAATGTTTGCTCGCATCTAATGTGCGAAGCAAGCTGCCGATTTCGACTTCTTCTGGTTCTACGAATTCCAAATCTGCCACACGTTCCTGAATGGACTGGCGAGCTTCTTCTTCAGATTCAGCTACGTAGCTGAATTCGCTCTTTTCACCAGTTGGCAGTATCTTGTACTCGAATAAGTATCTTTGCATATTACCGGCCTCCGCAACACAATATATAGTGTACGTACACTATACACCATCCCATATATGCAGGTCAATTGAAAAAATCCCATTCTGCTATATTGCTAGTTTTCTTAATAATCTGTTACCCAGGCAACCCGTTTCATTAAACCGTTTTCTTGCAAGGAGGAAATTTAATTTCTAGTTTAATATGTTGGGACAACCAAGCATACGTTATACAAAGGAGGTAGGGACGTTGGAATTTCCTATGATTATGACGAACTTCTGGGATGCTGTGCTTGGGGTCCCCATCGTTCTCATATTTACTCAGATTGTAAAGCATTTGCTTCCGCTTCCCGGCAAGTATACACCTACAATTGCCTTGCTGAGCGGCTTGCTATTGTCTTTTCTTTTCAGTCATCCTGACAACTTGATAGCTGCGATTTTTATGGGATATTTTTATGGTTATGCCGCCGTTGGCAGTTATGCTGCGCTTCGAACGGCTTTACGCGCCTACCGGAAAGACAAGCATGATTATCGCTGATAAAGCTGAACGCCAATTTTGGCGTTTTTTTATATACCGTAAACGTGCTTGAGTATGTTTTGTTTCACTTGGCCAAAGTTCTTTTCGTCAAGAGCCTGCGGATAGCTCATCAGCTGCAAAGGCACAGCTGCTCCTCCCTGACGCAAAGCTGGCTGTTCATAAGAAAAATCGTTCAGATGAAAACCCAGCTTCTCATAAAAGCGCACACGCCGGGCTG
This sequence comes from Terribacillus aidingensis, assembly GCF_900215625.1. Lineage (GTDB taxonomy): Bacteria > Bacillota > Bacilli > Bacillales > Amphibacillaceae > Terribacillus > Terribacillus aidingensis. The sequence continues at coordinate 151,112 of NZ_OBEK01000004.1, read as the reverse complement.
CATCTGTAGAATCAGCAGGAGGTTCTACTTCCAGTACAATGCGCTGCTTCGTTCCAGCTATCACATCACGCATAATTTGACTGCCAAGGCCTTGTCCCCGATAACGCTCCTCCACTGCTATATGTTCAATGAAAGTTAGCCCAGGCAGCATATACCGCGCATAAAATGCTGTCAAGCTGCCGTTTTTTACATATGTATAAATATGATAATCTTCTCTTTCCAGAAGCGCTAATTGAACTTCAAAATTTCGATATTCCACCTTTGGAAAAGAACGCTGCATTAAGTTGTAAACAAATTGAAAGCCCTGCATTAGAATACTTCCTTTTTCTTATTAGTATACATGAAAAAAGCGCCAGCTTCTGCTGACGCTTTTCTGCTCAGTTAGGATACCGCTTCTGATATCCCCTTCACAACTGCAATAAAGGTAACCCATAATGGAATACTTAAGCCTGTACCATATAATAACCCTACAAAAAAATTATTGTCATTCTTTTTCATGTCACGTCCACTCCTTCTATTGTGAGGATGTAGAATAGCTTCCTGCTTACATACATTTTATATTGAAAGCGTTTACACGGCAATAGGTTTTACTTGCTAAATTTCTTCAATAAACGCCATCGTATTTAAAATTTTCCCAATATTGTTTTGTTATAAACATTTGAATTAATAAATAGGAGTTTTGCTTTATATTAAAGGAAAATAATTCAAGCGATAGAGTGTAGCATATTTTGTGCACATTTTTGAAAAACTAAGCTTAACTGGAAGGAGGCATACAGAATGGCAAAATCAAAAAAACGAGCGCAAGAGAATGCAAATAAAGTTGCAGAAAAACAATATAATCCTTCAGACTATGAAGCGACTAGCGAGATTGATCAAGGAACAGCAGTTACCCATGAACAAGTGACGGACACGTACACAGAAGGTACAATTGACGGGAACATTGATAATGTAACTAAGGACGGTTCCCTAAAAAACAAACAAGGTAAAGATATCCCGCGAGAAGGATTCTAAAGTAACAAAAAGGACAGCCCGCTTGTGAGCTGTCCTTTTTCATTGCCTTATTGCCTGCGAACATCCTCTGTTCGCTGGTAAAACCATGCATAGAAACGCGCTGCTTCTGCTGCAGGAATATCTTTAATCTTATTATGCAAAACGGGTTTTGCACGGTTAATGGATGTAATGGTAGCTAATCCGAGCCAGCGCTGCAATGGATTTTGCATGCTGGCAATCTCAATCATTTTATTTCGCTTTGTAACAAATGTCGTTGTCGTAAAAGCACCTGATTTTATTTGAAAGAACTTCTCACTAATTACATATTGGGTATGCTTGAAGTCTAAATAACGATACAGCTCGATAAAGCAGAACAATACAATGGCTGCAATCCACCATGTGATCTCAAATCCCAGTACTTCCGGCCGCCAGAAAAACAGTGTGATGGTGACAATCAGCCAAATGATGCTCGGCTGCATTGTGCGGTAAACAAGAACTTTCGGCTCTAATTTAGCCATGTTTCTTTTCACTTTGTATTCTGGAAGTATCTCTGCGAGTAACGTGTATGCCCGTTTTAAAGGGAAATAAGGATACAAGGAATTAATCTCTTCTGTGTCTTCACTTAAATCCAATGCACCTGTAGTAATCAGCTTTATTTTAGCTAACCCGAGAAAACGATGTAACAGCGGTTGAGCTATTTCAATCCCTTGTACGCGATCTTTGCGAATGGAAAATGATGATTCATCCAAGAGCCCGGTCCGTATGTAGATGTGGTTATCGTCTGTGGCTAGTTCGTAATTTCCATATTTCTGCAGTATTCGCCACATCCCAATCAGCATGGACAGTACAATCAGAATGAGCAGTCCAATGCCTGTAATCCACCACACCTTCAATAACGGTAAATACTGACGAACATCACTCCAATCAAAGAAAATGTCTGCCTTTAATAGAAAGGATACAAGCAACGGAGGTATAATCAGGAAGCTTAACGATGTAAACGAAGCCTTTATCAGCTCTTTTTTGGTTGGTTTAAAATGGATGAACCGGTCTTTGACCTTAGGCTGTGGTGCTTCAGCAGTAAATTCATCCAATTCCTCTTCTATTACAGCTGCCTCCTGAGTTGGCACAGCTTCCTGTTTTGCCAGCTGCTCCAGTCGATCAGCCTCTGCTTTTCTAAGCACTTGGAATTCAACTGCTTGCTCCTGCGACCCTGTCTCAAACTTAATCGCAGACAAGCCTAACAATCGATGCATCAATTTTTTATGTTTCGTTACACTCTGGATTTTCTCATAGGGTACTGTGCGACTAGATTTAGTAAAGATTCCGCTGTATAAGTGAAATGCATAGTCATCCGTTGCATACTTCTCAAAAAACCATTTCAAGATATCATGAAGAATGGATAGCAGTATAATAGCCAGCACTATATAACCGGCGTATTTCCCCCACCAGTTATCAGCACTATTAAAAATAGTGACTATTATAAGCGGAACAATCCAACCCTTTATCGCCTTTACAATCCCAAACAGCATAATGGCCGGATGATAACGTTTTGTCTCCATCAGTCATCCTCTTCCTTCGCTTTGGCATACGCTGCAATCTCATTTCGCAATGCATATGCTTCCTTCTCTGGCAGCCCTGGAATACTATACTCGCCGGCCATTGTCTCTATTTCGACTTTCCGGAGTTTATATTTTCTTAATAACGGTCCTTGCTTCGTTTCGACCGATTGAATCTTTGTCACGGGAATAAGCTGATCCTTTTGGAACCAGGCACCTTGTCGCAGCTGGACATATTCTTCATCCATGTCATAGCGCCAATTACGATGGTCAATAACTGTTGCGAAATAGCCGATAACACCAAACGGCACAAAGACGATGAACAGAATAAGAAGCACGATCCCTATCCAGGCCGGCCACACAAACAGATAATCAAAAACAAATAATCCCCCAAAGATGAGCAGAATAATCGCATCAAAAATAATGTCACCTATAACTCCGACCCGCAATGATTCTTTGGGCAGTTTATATTTTGGTTCTTTTACTGGTGTCTCCATATGCTCCCCCGCTTTATCTCTATTTCTAGTTATATACGTGTACTAGTTAAAATGGTTTCAAAACTGTACTAATCTAATAGTACAGTTTGCGGAACAAGCAGACAATCATTATTTTGTTAAAAAGAAGTAAAAAAGGATTATCATGGGTATAGGAGTGCGATACAATCATTGAAATTCTAGAAATAAAAAAAGAATGGACCCGGTAAAAAACCGAGTCCATTCTTTTTATTTTGCAGGTTGGACCTGATTAATGTCTTGATTTTCTATTTTCGCAACAGCTTCGCTGCTTGTATCTACTCGTTTAACAAACAGTGCAAGCACCAATGCCAAAATGTTGATACCGAGTGCTACATAGAAGGAAGCATGAATACCAGCAAGCAACGCTTTTTGTGTCATTAAAGCAGTTGCTGTTTCTGTCAGTGTTGCTGGATTTACGCCTGCCATCAAGTTTGTCGCCTCGTCTTTTGTTACCGAGTTCATGATGGTAACAAGGACGGCAGTACCAATTGAACCAGATACTTGCTGCGCTGTGTTATTCACCGCTGTACCGTGTGGGTTCAATGCAGTTGGCAGTTGATTCAAACCATTTGTCATAATCGGCATCATCACCATAGACATACCGAACATACGCAGTGTATAAACAACGATAATGTAAGTATAGCTGGAATCGAGCTGCAAATGCGCCAGCATGTAAGTGGATACAGCCGTAATCGTTAAGCCGACAGCTGCTAGAATTCGCGGTCCGAATTTATCAAAAAGACGACCGGTAATTGGCATCATCAGTCCCATAATAATCGCACCCGGCAGCATCATCAAACCAGAATCTAACGGCGAAATGCCACGTACGTTCTGTACATATGCTGGTGTTAAAATCATACCGGAAAACATCGCCACCGCATTTACAATCGAAATGACAGAACCTAATGCAAACATCGGATGTTTATATACGCGAAGGTCCAGCAAAGGTTTTTCGATTCGTAATTGGCGTAAAACAAAAATAACCAGTGCAATTGTTCCTGCGATCAAAGTTGTCAATACAACTGAATCAGTCCAGCCGTCAGAACTGGCAGAACTAAAGCCGTAAAGCAAGCCGCCAAAACCAACTGAAGATAGCACAATGGATAAATAATCGAGTGTTGCTTCTTTATTTTGCGGCATCACATTTCTAAGCTTCCATACAGCCAGTAAAACACTAATTACTGCCAGCGGAAGAATCATCTCAAACAATAAACGCCAGTCATAATATTCCACGATATAACCAGACAAAGTCGGGCCGATAGCCGGTGCGGTAATCATAACCAGACCAAAAATCCCCATCGCTGCACCACGTTTTTCACGCGGGAAGCTAACGAGCATAATGTTCATCAGTAATGGACCCATAACAGAGGAACCTGCCGCCTGAACCATACGGCCGGTCAGCAATAAGCCGAAGTTTGGTGCAAAAGCTGCCAAAGCAGTACCTAGTGTAAAAATAATCATTGCTGTAATAAATAACATACGGTTTGAAAAACGTGTGACTAAGAATGCTGATGCAGGAATTAAGACCCCGCTCACCAGCATATAACCAGTTGCCAGCCATTGGACGGTCGAATAATCTTTAATATCCAAGTCCACCATAATGGAAGGCAGTGCAACGTTCAATAAGGAGTTATTTAAAAACGATACAAACGCCCCGACAAATAAGATTGCCAACATTAAGTATGGCACTTTTCTTGGTTGTGATATTTCTGAATTCAACTTTCTATCTCCCTTAATTCAATTTTAATGCTGCAAAGAAGGCCGCTTGCAAAGGCTAGCGTTGACCCCTTGTTTTTGCAGTGTCTCTACTACTTTCTTCATTAGCTTGTCGCTCTTCTTGATTACTTTGTTATACATCACATATCCTCGTTTCTGTGCAGACCTCTTTTAATCAAGTCAATTTGCGTCGTGTAATTCGCAATCGCCTCTTCTTCCGTCAAGTCATGAACAAATACCTGGACGAGATTGTGAAACGTAATGGCGCCGACAATCTTGATGATATGCAATAATTCCTGCTTATCTTTTATATTCAAATAAGATGTATCCACCAATTCTAACGTTTGAGATCGCTCATTTTTCAAGCTTTCTTTGTACATGCTGTTCGCCATCGTATTTTCTTTGCGATAGTTCATGTTACGAAAAGCATGATTTAACAGCTCGCCGTGTTCTGGATCGTGGCGCAAAGAAATCATATGGCGGAACGCATCCTCCAACGTCCCTAGAAGGTCGCCGTTCTTCTCCTTCAACATAGCTGTAATCTTTTTATTATTTTCTTGAGACAGCTGATTCAGCAGATAATAATAAAGATCTTCTTTATCCTCAAAATATTGATAGAAACTGCCTCGCGGTATTCCCGCATCTTTTATAATGTTCGCAATGGACGCTTCGTGAAGCGGTACACGTGAAAATTCCTTCTTAGCTGCATCTATTAATGCTCGTTGTTTTCCTTCTGGTAATTGAAGAAACGTTTGTTTTGGCATCGTTATTTACTCTCCTGCCTAACATATGACAACATGTCATATTGATGATACATTCATTATAATGTGACACAGTGTCATAAGTCAATACAATTCGCTCTCATCTACATGGACGCACGAAAAAACGGATTTCCAGCCGCTGGGAAATCCATCTTTTCATCTGCTATTAAGGTAGGTTGTTGCCAGCAGCCCGGTAAAGACTGTACCATTCTTTCCGACTCAGCTTCACGTTTTGCGCCTCACTAATGGAGTGAATTCTGTCTGGATTCATGGAGCCAATCACAGCTTGAATCCCTGCAGGATGCCGCAATATCCAGGCAATGGCAATGGTTGATTTACTGACATTGTACGATTCCGCTACTTCCTGCAACGCTTTGTTCACGTCCGGATAAGCCGGATTATCGATAAAGACACCTTCTATCATGCCAAATTGAAATGGCGACCAAGCTTGCACTGTCATTCCGTTCAACTGGCTGTAAGGCAGGACACCCGCGTCTCGCATGACTGATTCTCGGTTGTGCATATTAAGATTTAAGCCAGCGTCCAGCATCGGCGTATGCATCAAACTGAATTGCAATTGATTAATAATAAGATCCTCTTTTACATACTGCTTTAACAGATCAATATGGCAAGGCTGATGATTGCTGACACCAAAATGCCTTACCTTTCCGCTTTCCTTCAGCTGCCGAAATGCATCCGCCACTTCTTCTGGTTCCATTAATGCATCCGGCCGATGCAGTAAAAGTACGTCAAGATAGTCTGTCTGCAGCCTTTCAAGTATTCCATCAACACTGGACAGAATATGCTGCTTCGAGAAATCAAAAAAGCCATCTCGAATGCCGCATTTAGATTGAAGAATAATATCCTCCCGCTTAACCGCGCTTTCTTTCAGCCCAGCAGCAAATATCTCCTCTGACGATCCTGCGCCATAGATATCGGCGTGATCAAATAAGGTGATACCTGCCTCTTTACTTGTTTCAATTACTCGTAAAGCTTCCTGTTTATCTAAATCTTTCATTCGCATACAGCCGAGCGCAATTGGAGCTGTTTCTAGTCCGCTTGATCCTAATTTCATTGTGGTGCCTCCTTTTACTGCAAAACTTGCTTCAACTTATCTATTGCCCATTCGAGCTCATCTTCGATAATAATTAAAGGAGGAGCGATTCGAATGACTGTTTCGTGTGTTTCCTTGCAAAGCACACCCAGTTCTTTAAGCTTTTCACAGTATGGCCGTGCAGGCTCGGTTAGTTCAACTCCAACAAACAAACCTCTTCCTCTGACTTCTTTTATTTTGTGCGACGTCAGCTGCTGCAGCTGATCCTGTAAATAAGAGCCAAGCCGGTTGGATCTCGCTGCAAGATCTTCTCCTTCTGTAACATCCAGTGCAGCAATAGAAACCGCACATGCCAGCGGGTTTCCCCCAAATGTAGAACCATGCGAACCAGGATTGAATACCCCTAATACTTGCTTATCCCCCGCCACACAGGAAATTGGAAACACACCGCCGCCAAGTGCTTTGCCAAGAATGTATAAATCCGGTACAACATCTTCCCAGTCACAAGCAAACCGTTTGCCTGTACGGCCTAAACCTACTTGAATTTCATCTGCAATGAACAACACATTTTCTTCTTTACATAGTTCGGAAGCTGCTTTCAAATAGCCGTCTGGCGGAATGATGATACCCGCTTCTCCTTGGATCGGTTCCAGCAGGAAGGCTGCTGTGTTCGGCGTAATGGCAGCCTTCAAGCTTTCCAAGTCACCATAAGGAATAATCTTAATACCAGGCAGCATCGGTCCAAATCCGCGTCGATATGCCACTTCGGAAGATAATGACACAGCTGCCATCGTCCGGCCATGGAAATTCCCGCTGCAGACGATAATCTCTGCTTGGCCGTCCGCAATGCCCTTGACGTCATACCCCCAGCGTCTGGCAGCTTTAAAAGCTGTCTCAACCGCTTCTGCTCCCGTATTCATTGGTAAAATCATCTCTTTATTAGTGAAAGCAGCCATTTTTTCGTACCATAACCCGAGCTGATCATTATGAAAGGCGCGGGAAGTGAGTGTCACCTTTTGCGCTTGTTCGATCAGAGCTGTGATGACTTTCGGATGCCGATGTCCTTGATTCACTGCCGAATAGGCACTCAGCATATCCATATACCGCTTCCCCTCAGTATCCTCCACCCATACTCCCTCTGCCTTCGAAATAACGATAGGAAGCGGGTGGTAGTTATTTGCCCCAAACTGATCCGTCAACTGCATCAAATTCTGTGCATTTGTATCTTTCATCCCAACTGCCCCTCTCCAGGTTCATTTGGCGCCCATGATCAGCGCGATATTTCTGACTATTCTTATATTCTAACAAAGCAGTTCCTCTTTGTAAGCGTTTAAACGAGAAACCAAAAAAAATGCCCAGCTGCACTGGACATTTTTAGAGGTAATGATTATTTATAAGATTGTTGCTGTTTGTTCCTGCTTCTCCATCACTACATGCGGAATACCATCTTCATCAAAAACTTCAGACGCTTCCACATAACCGAGCTTTCGGTAAAAGCCGCTCGCCTGTACTTGTGCATGCAGCTTGAATTTCGTTTTACCAGCTTGGCGGACAAGCTCCTCTAGACTCTCAATAATAACGCTTCCAAGTCCATGCTTACGAAATTCCTTCCGCATACATATACGCTCCAGCTTTCCGTAATTCCCAACAAATCGCAGCCGCCCTGTTCCGGCAGCTTCTCCGTCATGGAAAATCAATAGATGCTGACAAGCACCGCCCAGCACATCAAAATGATCAAATTCATCCTCATGCGGCACGCCTTGTTCTTCTACAAATACTGCCGTGCGTATTGCTTTTGCTTTTTCGAAATCTTTTTCAGTTGTAATGACTTTGTATGTATTCAATGAGGTACCTGCCTTTACTTATTTGCTAGTTTTATTTAAACAAGCAATATGTTCTAATTGCAAGACTTTTCACTCATCTGACCACTATTAAATTTGATTGCATCCTTTCAGATTTAAATCCTCTTCCCTTCCAACGGCTTATTCCGAAACAAAGCCAAGATCCCTATAATCACGCCCCCTATCAGCCCAGCAATCAAATCGGTCATTGTATCTTTGTTTCCGCTTCGCTGCATTACACTCGTTACCGTCATATCGCCGATAAATTCAATACATTCCCAGATAGCACTTCCTAGAGCAGCTATACCTAACACAAAAAGAAAGATTATCCACCGCGAAATCTCAATTCCTGAGGGCCGTAACACTTTATAACGATAAATAGCCAGGCCGAGCCACGCAACATACATACTTCCCACCACATGCAGTGTTACATCCCACCATTTGTATGTATCATAAAAATGAAAGATAGCTCCTAAAATGAAGGTACAAACGAGGAGGGCATAGTAGCCTAGAATATGAGCCACGCGAAATGGTGTGCGCTGGAGAAACAGCAGTGCTAATGGCAAAGCACTCATCATTACCCGTCCGCCGCCTTTTGTCCAAGAGTTTATATCTCCATTTTTAATCTCTATTACAAAAGAGACCAGCATAAAGCTGCTAAATAAAATGCTTAACACAATAATTGTCTTTTTCACGTTTTCTCTCCTTTGACTCTTTTCCATAGTCTAACCAGTAAAAGCAGGTCTTAATGCGAATAAAAAAAAGACGACCCACCTTTCAGGTGAATCGCCTCCATGCTAATTGAGGAACTCCTCTATATCCTCATCTAAATAAACCCAGCCTTTCCAGCCGATATGAATCGTGTCACGCATAAAATACGGATCATGTTCATGTCCGGAATAATCGGCGTATGTGAAGCCGCTATCCGAAATCTGTTTTTTAATTCGGTCATAGTAGGCTTCTCTTCCTTGCTTTGGAAATCCGGTGTAATCATAATATGCGCCGTTAACAGGAATAACGACAAACAACGGTTTCGCTTGCGCTTCTTTGAGAATATCCAGCATCAGCTGGAAGTCCTCATACTCAAGTGACTCTTCATAGGAATGTCCTTTATTCTTCCCTTCCATCTTCTTGATATAGTGCTTCTTATCCTTATACACCTTATCATCAATATAGAATTGCGAGTGCTCTGTCCGTTTCTCGCCATATGTATCGGCTTGGGTCTGCAGTTCTTCCCATGTCTTGTTCTTCACTGTATCTGACTGATGACGATTGGTCGCTTTATCTTTCAGAAGCGCGAAATACAAATCTTTTTTCTGAAGCATGGATAGATAAGCTTTTGCAGGCACTGATAGACTAGCAAACAACACTTTGTTGTCATTCAAATATGCATCATACAATTGATATAGCAATGTGTCGTTTTTAACTGCGTCGTATGTCATTAAACGCTCCATCAACTTTCGTTTCACTTGCTCGTCTACATCCTTATTAAAAGGAAGCTGAAACGCTTGCAGCGAAGAGTAGTTTGGCGCAAAATGCTGCTCGTCTGTACCATGCTTAACAAACCATTGCGGCGATACGATGATCACCATCTGCTTGTTTTTCAATTGATCAGCATGTGCTGCAAAGTTTACATCATGAATAATAGAAGTCATTCCGCCTTTTCCTACTAGATAAGGTGTATAGGCAGCATCATTTGTTTCGAAATAATTCGATGGATGGAATGGATCCCAGCGCGATAATTCAGAAGAACCATAGATTGGAACGTAAGATGAATGTTTAAGCATTTCACTCTGTAAATACGTTCCCTGGAACATAGTCGGCTCCAGACTGATAGCTGCTTCTTCCAAACGATCTGCCGGAACTAACTTAGCCAGCCACGATGCCGGTACAAACACGAATCCGGCAAACAGGACCAATGCTAGAATGATTGGTCCAAACAGATACTTCTTCTTCATTATTTCAGCTCATTCAAACGATCTACAATAGCATTTGGTGTATTCCACGTATCTCGGTCGAATTCCGTAATCGGTACATTGATATCTAGCTGTTCTTCGAATTGAACAAGTAATTCTACTGTCGCGAAGGAATCAATCAGTCCTGCGTCGAAGATATCCATATCATGCTCTTCTTTGACAACATCATCTTCACAAACTTCTGCAATAACTTGTAGTACTTTCTCTTTAAAATCCATCATTCTATTCCCCTTTTATTGAAATGGTCTGCCTGAAAACAGATAAAATCCGAAACAGACGACATGAAAAGTAATAACGATTGACACAACCGTCATCATTCTGCCGGTTGGCCAGCGTTTGTGTTTTTTATTCCAAGTCTCGAAGAAATTAAATCCGGTCATCATCAAGGCATGGTACGCGCCATAAATGATGTACTGAATAGCTAACCCATGCCATACTCCCATCAGCAGGAACAGCAGGATATAACCTAAATTCGAGACGAGCATTTTGTTTTGTAACCATTTTTTCTTCTTCATCAAAAAGACGAAACGCATGAACACGTAATCACGGAACCAGAACGACAGCGACATATGCCATCGGTTCCAGAAATCTTTGATGTTGCGGCTGATAAATGGTTTATTAAAGTTCTCCGGCGACCTAATTCCCATTATATAGCTGATTCCGACTGCGAAAGCCGTATAACCGGCAAAGTCGAAGAATAAGTACAAGCTGTAGCTGTACATGTACAGCAAATGATGCGTAAACATGCTATCTGCTATATGATCAAGATTCATAATGAAGTACGTATTGATGCTGTAGCCAATAATAAACTTATACAAAAATCCAAGGAAGATCTTGTTGATTCCCTTATAAAGCAGTTCCTTGTATTCCTCCGGTGCCCAGAGCTTTTCTTCATCCTTCTGGAAGCGGCGGAAACGATCAATTGGACCTGACGAGATGGTCGGATAAAACAGCATAAAATAAACAAGCTGATAAATAGAGAGCTGCTGCTTAATTAAGCCATCTCTTGTTTCGATGATAACTTGGACGGCTCGGAACGTAAGATAGGAGATTCCGAGAAAGCTTGCCAAATTATCCACTGCCAAAATCGGCAGCACCTTTGATAAGATCAAGGGCAGGATGGACAACATGCTCATTACATAGAATACGAGACTGCTATTTTTCTTCTGCCTATAAGCAATGTAGCCTTTAATTAGTATCAGCTGCAGGATTGTGAAGGCAACTAATGAGAAAAAGCCTGCGCTTCCTTCTGAAAATATGATAGCCAATACAACTATGGAGACGAACACATTGTAATACCGCAGGCGCTTGCCCATTATGCCGAGAGTCATTGTCGGCAGCAGCAAGATACCTAGAATAATAAAGAAAAGGAAAGAACTGTACGGGGTCATGCGAATACCTCTTCCTTCATTCTCTTGCGGTCCGCTTTTCCATTCATCGTCATCGGAATAGCAGTATGATAAGTGAACTTTCGCGGTATCATATACGCTGGCAAACGCAGCGCAAGATCTTTCCGAATAGCAGCTGTCAGCTGGTATTCTTTTTCAAAGTCATGATTTTCTGGTACTACTGCTGCAATCAAGTATTCAATTTCCTCATTCGGTGCATGCGGAATAATAAGTGCAGCCTTTATGTACGCAGACTGATTCAAGTGGAACTCAATCTCTTCCAGCTCCATCCGGTAGCCATGCAGCTTGATTTGATAATCCAGCCGGCCTTGGCAGTACACCAATCCGTTCTGAATAAAGCCCGCATCTCCAGTACGATAGGCAGCCATTCCGTTTATGATGCCAAATGCATTCTCCGTAAGCAGCGGCTCTCCTAGATAGCCTTTTGACACACTCGGCCCTGCAAGGATAAGCTCCCCTTTTTCTCCATCAGCCAACGGATTACCCGCTTCGTCCACAACGAGAACACGCATATCAGGTTTTGCATGCCCAACCGGCAGCGCTGCTTTTTTTTCAAGCAATTCGTCGGTAATTTCAACAGACGTCACAGCAACCGTTGCTTCAGTAGGTCCATACGTATTAAAGATCCTTGCTCTTGGGAAACGTCTTTTCAGTTCTTTGGCCACCGCGAGCGGCAGTACTTCCCCGCAGAACAGGAATACCTCGAGTTCCGGGAGCATCTTTTCATGAAAGTCTGGATTCGGGAAACACATTTGCACAAAAGAAGGGGTCGATGTCCATATTTGTATGCTAGAACGACTTAAGTTCTCAAACAAAAGCTTTGGCTTATTGATAACCTCTTTCTCCAATGCATGCACAGTTCCACTGCTTTGCAGAGCAGGATAAAAATCCATAACAGACAAATCAAATGAAAACGGCGCCTGATTCAAGAATACTTTTCCTTGATTTAAAGGGAAGTCACCTGTCATCCAATCTGTGAATGACTGAAGATTTGCAGCAGTTATTTGAACGCCTTTTGGATTTCCGGTACTGCCGGAGGTATAAATGATATAAAATACTTCATCCGGCTGAACCCAGTGTTCATTGCCAATCGGCTGTTCTGTTTCCAGCTGCAGTGCCTGCATATGTAAAACAGCAACATTATTCAAATCCAGTATGCTATCTGTCGTATTAATAACTAATTGTGCACCGGATTTTTCCACGATAAGACGCATCCGTTCCATTGGAATGGATGTATCTACCGGAATATAAGGGTGGCCAGCCTGTACACAGGCGAGGAACGATACCGGCATATCGGCTCCCATATGACCATACACAACAATTGGCGTCTGCCGGCCAAGCTGCGTGGCATGTATTAAACTTGCCAGTCTGCTTGACCTGTCCCAAAGCAATCCGTAAGTCAGCACTTGGTCATCTGTACGAAATGCTGCCTGCTCTGGATTACTTGCCGCATGTTGTGCAATGCGTGTTAAAAGTCTCATCTTATTATCTTCTCCATTTAAAAATCATTATAAATATAGTTGCCTGTATTGGCCGTGTGAAAGCCGTACATCAAAAACAAGGTGACGAGAATTGCCAAGTAAAAACAGGTATGTAAAGCAAAACGGACACCTGCGTGCAGATACATCTGCTTAAGCTTATTCATTTTCTTTCTTCCTTTTATTCAAATTTGTAGCCAGTTCCAATGACAGTTCGAATATGATGGGATTCGCAGTTTAATTTAGCGCGCAGCTTTTTTATGTGTGTATCGACTACTCTACTGTCTCCATCAAAGTCTATCCCCCACACATGATTTAAAATTGTTTCACGTGAAAGAACATTATTTTTGTGCTGAAGCAGGAATACCAATAATTCATATTCTTTTGGTGTCAATTCTACTTGCTGGCCATCGAGCTCCAGCTGGTGTGATTTTGTATTAACGATTGCTTGCCCGAAGCTGATCATGTGACCAGTCGGCAAGTAATGTTCGGTTGCCCGCTTCATTAATGAATTGGCACGTGCTACTAGCACTTTTGGGCTGAACGGCTTGGTAACATAATCATCGGCACCCAGTTCAAATCCATGAATTTTATCATTATCACTAGATTTTGCTGTCAGCAATATAATCGGTACACCAGACCTCATGCGAACCTGCTTGGTGACAGCAAATCCATCCATTTGCGGCATCATAATATCGAGAATGACTAAATCGGGATAAATCGCATCAAACCAGTCGATAGCACTGCTGCCATTATCCGTTTCATACACTTCCCAGTCGTCTTTTTTGAAGTAGTCAGCTACTACTTCCCGGATTCTCACTTCATCCTCGACAAGCAACACTTTCTTCCCCATCGTGAATCTTCCTTCCACTCTATATACAAAATTAACAAGCTTGTATGTCTTTCATGTGTCCTTCTAAGCAATTTATTCTATTATTTAAAACGAACATAAAAACGCACACCGTCAGATAGATTTTCTGCTCCGTAACGAAACGCATGAAGGTCTAAAATTTGCTGGACGATAGCTAGTCCTAATCCTGTACCCCCTGTCATACGGCTTCGTGAAGATTCCGTCCGGTAAAACCGGTTCCAGATCTTTCCCAACTGTTCTTCTGGTATATGTGCGCCTTTGTTTTCAATCATACACACACTTTCGCCGTGTTCCTGATCTAATTCAATTGCAATAGTGATAGCAGAATTCGCCTCACTGTGACGGACCGCATTCATAAGCAGATTTCGCATAACCCGCTCCATCCACTCATAATCCGCTAACATAGGCTGTTCATTTTTCGGCATAATTTCTATGACAACATTTTTCTCTTTCGCTATACAATATAGTTTATCTGCCAAATCCTCGATCATTTCACTAAGCAGAAACGATGTTTTTCTTAATTTTATTGCGCCATTTTCGAGCTTTGCTAAATCTAGCATATCCTTGATCAGCACTTCCATCTTGTCTGACTCTTCGATAATCACTTCGATGTAGTGATCTTGTTTATCTGGGCTGACACCATCCTGCAGACCTTCCGCGAAGCTTTTAACGATACTGAGCGGTGTTTTTAATTCATGCGATGCATGCTCAAAAAACTCACGCTGTTCTTTTTCCATCTGCTCGCGCTGTTCCATGTCTTGCTTAAGCTTTCCGTTAGCTTGTTTCAAATCAGTTAATGCGACATCAAGATTTTTCGCCATAACAAGCATATTATTTGAAAGACTTCCCAGCTCATCCTTTTGCTTAATCGGCTTTGCTGAGGAGAAATCCAGATGCACCATTTTCTTAGCCATTTCATTGAGCTTAATCAGCGGTCGGCTGACAAGCCGTGAGTAAAACAGCGACAGCAATAAGATGAGAATTAGCCCTGCAATGCCAATATATACATAAAATACTCGAAGTGCCTCATTTGTGTCTTTGATTTCCTGAAGAGAGGTAACCGAGAACATAAATTGCATTTCTCCGTCTTTCTTAACTGGCTCAATTAGTATTAGATTATGTTTTCCAGTCCACGATTCCACCCAGTCAATTTGCAAACTCTTCCCTTTGGAAAGCTGCTTGATCTGCTTCTCTTCAAGTGGGAACCATTCTAATAATGCATCATATAGAAGTCCCAGCCCTCGATTCCACATACCAGCTTTAGGAAGTGAAATACTTTTTACTTTCCCTTTTATTGTCACTTTATTATCGACCAAATCTTCGCCTACACTAGACGCATTCTTCGTAATGGTGGATGGATAAATGACCGTAGGAACAGTGGCATCTGCTTCACCTTGAACAGTTAAAGTATCTCCTGTATCGATGTGCAAGGCACGAAGCTGTTTTCCGTAATCTGTGACAAGCAGGGAAAGCGACACTTCCACTATTTGGCCTTCTTCTGTTTCCAGCATAATATTAAACGGATCTTGAACTAGCTGAAAACCTTCAGCGTCCACTATCGTTAATGGACTTTTCGTCTCTCTCATGTAATGGAGTGTCTGTTTAGTAAGTTCCGCTTCGCTCCAAGTATTATTCTCATAGCCTTCTGCTAACTGATGAATATGTTTTGCTGCTTCTTTCGTTTTATGATGCTGATAAAAACGATCAAAGAATAATAGTTGAAAAATCATAATCATGGCATAGAACGCCATGAAGAACAAAGCTGTTACAGCGAACAATTTAACGGTGATACCGCTTTTTCTCATGTTGTACTCCTTTATTTCTTACGACAATTTGCTATATATACTTTAAATCACATATATGTTTTTTATGTGTCCATCCGCACAGTCTCCATATCGTACCTGTTTCCCAAATAATACGGAACCTTTTTTTGTACAAAAATAAACTTCATTTTGCTACATAAGCTCTTTTCGGGACATATCATCCGTAAAGAGGATACACCTAAGGAAAATAATTTAGACGCAATATTTTAGTGATGTGACTATATTTGACGTACCTTATCCTGCGTACTATATCATGTCTGAAACACCCGTCCAGGTATTAGCGCAAACATATTTCCTTGATATTGAGAAGCTGCCGGAAACGCTGTATCCGCTTAACAAGCAAACCATTGTCATTGTTCCAATAGATACGCATGTTCAAGAGACTGTTGACGATGCTCTTGGCGAGAAGCTCATCCGAATAGCACGAATTATGAACAAACAGCATTAATCTTACCGATTTACATACACTGCAGAGAACTAGCGTATGATTCAGAGCTATTGATTACAAATTAGATAATTAAAAAACTTTACAGTTATACAAAATAAAAAGACTGCCAGCTGGCAGTCTTTACTCGTTGCGTCTTGCTCTTTTGATAAGGAGCCGATAGGAAACGTATAGCAAATAGATTGGTGTGAGGAAATACATGAAGAACGGCAGTTGAAAGGAAGAAATAAGATCTACCCCAAGTACTCCAATACCCACCAGCACAGTTACTAGTGTCCCGTAGCTTGGTACCGATATATTTTTAAAGCTCGGAACTTTGATACTGCTTACCATTAAATAACTAAGTACACTAATAATGATCATATTTACAGACGCCGGTATATGCGCATGGAACAAGGTAGTAAAAGCTAATACACCTCCTGCAGCAGTAATAGGAACGCCGCGGAAATAGGAATTATCTTCTGAAGTACCTGAGTTGAAGCGTGCCAGCCGATAGGCTCCGCACAGCAGGAACAGCCCGGCTAATGCATAATCAAAGTAATCGCTGCCGCCATTTATCGTATTTGTATAAGAAAAGAGGATAGAGGGGGCAATACCGAAAGTAATAATATCCGCAAGTGAATCTAGCTGTTTCCCTATATCACTATTGACCTTGAGAATACGAGCAATGCGTCCATCCATCCCATCCATAATCGCGCCGAAAAGTATTAAAAGTACTGCACTCCTGTAACCCCCCCCTATAGTGAAACCTATTGATACAAACCCACAATACATGTTCCCAAGTGTTATTGCATTGGGAATATTTTTTTTTATGCTCATGTTTGTTCACACCTTTTACAATTTGATAGTTTTATATTACAGTTCCAGATATACTGAAAGAATCAAAATTCGCTAGGAGTTGCCTAAAATGTTAAAACTCAGTTTAAAAATATTCGTAGAATTAACGGGGAACAAATACTTATCCAGAGCGCTTGCTGCCTATACCAGTTCAAAATACAGCCGTTTACTCGTTCCCCTCTTCGCCTCTGTGTATAAGTTGAATAAAGATGATATGCGTTATCCGCTATCTTCTTATACAAGTCTTCAAGCGCTTTTCACACGACAATTGAAACCAGGTATTCGTCCAATTGATGCCCATACTTCGATAGCTGTCAGCCCGGTTGACGGGGTCATAAGCGATTACGGCACGATTAAAGATGGAACGACAGTACCAGTCAAAGGCTTGCAACTTTCTGTTTCGGAGTTACTTGGTGGAGAAAAACATGCAGCATCCTTTGATGGCGGAAAATTTATTGTCATTTATCTGTCACCACAGCATTATCACCGCATTCACAGTCCTGTGAATGGCCGTGTCATAAATAGTCGCACATTGGGAGGCAAATCATATCCGGTTAACAAGTGGGGGCTAAGATACGGTACTCGTCCTTTATCCACCAATTTCCGAAAGATCACGGAAGTTGATATAGACAGCCAAAAGTGCGCTATTGTAGCAGTAGGAGCTCTAAATGTAAACAGTATTCACATAACCAATCAGTCTGACAAACTTGAGAAAGGAGAAGAAATAGGTTTCTTCTCCTTCGGCTCTACTGTCATTCTATTGTTTGAAAATATGACCTTCTCAGCATTAACACCTAACCAATCAATTAAGGTTGGTGAAAAAATCGGAACAATTTCTTAACCCAATTTCTTTTTACGACGTTTGCGGTACCTAATTAATAAATACGCAGCTAACGCCAAACATGTGCCGATAATAATATATTTAGTGTTGCCATGCAGGACTCTTTCGACAACTGGCCATTTATCACCAAGCAGAAGCCCCAGAGTGATGAAGAAGTTGACCCAAATAATAGCCCCTAAGTAAGCGAAAATGGCGAACTTTCCAAACCGATAGTTCGCTATTCCAGCTACATAGGCTGTAATATGACGAATTCCAGGCAAGAAATAACCGAACATCAAAAATAACCCCCCACGCCGGGCAAAGAAGGCCTGAGTCCAGCCAATCCTGCTTTCACTAATGTGCAGCTTGGGACCAAAACGTCTTAAAAACGGCAACCCAAGTTTTATTCCAAGCAGGTAACTAATTGTTATTCCAACAACTGATCCAGCTAATGCAGCTAGAACTGCTCCACTCCAGCTTAGCCTGCCAATAAATATGTTGTAACCAACATAAGTCATTAGCACTTCATCAGGAATAGGTAATCCTACAATCCCCAGCACCAATACAACAAATATTCCAATGTAACCGTAGCTCTCTATTAAACTACCTAAATCATCCATTTCATCACCCGATTCAATTGTACTAGCATTAAATGTTAAACTCTTTCCACTTTAAGTATATTAAAGGAATTTGTCAATTTAATTATCACGAGAATAATAACCTTAACTCCCTCTTATTTTGCAGCAAATCCTGCAGCGTATAGGCATCCAGCACCTGCAAATAAGCTTTCAATGCATTACCAAGAACCCCTTTCAAGCCACAAACGGAAGCAATCGGACAAGTATTATTCTCTCGATTAAAGCACTCCACCAAGTGAAGATCATCTTCCATCTGCCTTACGACAGCTCCTACATTGATGTCCTTTGGATCACGAGCCAGCCTGATACCTCCCGACCGACCTCTTACAGCTTCTATATAACCTGCTTGCCGCAGTTCATGCGACACTTTCATCAAGTGATTTTTAGATATTTTATAAGCAGTCGCGATTTCCTGAATCGTCGACAGCTTGACTTTATCTTGTGTTCCCAGATATAGAAGGATCCGCAGGGAGAAATCTGTATACATTGTTAACCGCATTACTATTCCTCCTCTTCTCGAGGATTATAGCACAAGTATCCAGGCGGATGGACAAAAAGAGAATGTGACACTTTTGTTAAAGTGGTATTTAAAAAATATCTTTTATCCGAAATTAGACTTATGATAGCAGTAATCCAGCGAAAGAAGGAATCAACCATGTTATCACAAAAAACGATTAACATTATTAAAAGCACTGTACCTGCTCTAGAAGAACACGGAACTCACATTACTACTGTTTTTTATGAAGAACTATTCAAAGCTCATCCAGAACTGCTGAACATTTTCAATCACGCCAACCAAGCACAAGGGAAGCAACAAACTGCACTGGCGAACGCTGTCTATGCTGCTGCAGTACACATTGATAAGCTGGAGAAAATCTTGCCAACTGTCGTACAGATTGCACATAAACACGTTAGTCTTGGTGTTAAACCAGAGCATTACCCAATTGTAGGCGAATACTTACTCAAAGCGATCAAAATGGTATTAGGAGATAACGCAACTCCAGAGATACTGCATGCATGGGGAGAAGCATACGGTGTTATCGCGGATGCGTTCATCGGAGTAGAAGCCACGATGTATGAAGAAAACGAGAAAAAAGAAGGCGGCTGGACGAATTTCAAAGACTTTGTTGTCGAGAAAGTTGTCCCAGAAAGTAACGTTATCACTTCCTTCTACTTAAAGCCTGCAGATGCAGCACATCTACCTTCGTTTAAACCAGGCCAGTATATTTCCGTACGTGTGTCCATTCCTGGCGAGAAGTACATGATGATTCGTCAATACAGTTTATCTAAGACTCCGTCATTAGATATGTTCCGTATTTCCGTAAAAAAAGAAAACGATAACAATCCAGACGGTAAGGTTTCTGTCTACTTGCATAACCAGGTAAAAGAAGGAGATACACTTGAAGTTAGTGCACCAGCTGGTGACTTCACACTTAGCGGAAAGTCAGATAAAGCTATTACATTCATTGCTGGCGGTGTAGGAATTACACCAATGATGAGTATGATGGAAACACTTGCAGCAGAAGAGCCGACTCGGGAAATTGTCTTCCTGCAAGCAGCACGCACACCAGCGTACGCTGCCTTTACAGAGCAGATTCAAAGCCTTCAAGAGAAGATGCCCAACTTAACTTATAAAACATACTACGAGGGAAATCGAATTGACGAAACTGTGCTCAAGGATATGGTCCATCCAGATAGCGATGTTTATGTCTGCGGTCCAGCTGGATTCATGGAATTCGTCATCTCCACCCTCTATTGCGCTGGATTCAGCAAAGAACAGATTCATTTTGAATTTTTCGGACCAGCAGCCGACTTAGAGAAAGCAGAATAACAAAAATAGCGCTAGACTCAAGAGTCTAGCGCTTTCTTCTATTCGTTCTTATTTTAATAGATTCAATGATTCGCGATTGAATGCTTCCAAATCATCAGGTGTTCTGCTTGTTACAATATTATGGCTTACTACCACTTCTTCATCCTTGAAGTTAGCGCCAGCATTGATTAGATCCTTACGAATACTGCGGAAGCCTGTAATATCTTTGTCTTTAAGCAAGTCCGTATCAATCAAAACTTGCGGACCATGGCAAATAGCAAAAACAGGTTTTTCATTTTCTACGAAAGCTTTTGCAAATTCACCTGGACGGTCATCCGCACGAAGCAAGTCAGGAGAGAATCCTCCAGGTATGAGCAGTGCATCAAAATCACTTGCATCCACATCAGAAAGCGCCTTGTCGATTTTCACTTTCTCCCCATGCTTGCCAGTAACTTCTTTTCCAGCTTCTAAGTCGATGCTGACAACACTGTGACCAGCTTCTTCGTATGCTTTTACCGGACTAGTATACTCTACGTCTTCGAATTGGTCGGTTACTAAAACTGCAATCTTTTTACTCATATATAGTCCCTCCTATTTCAATCTGTTTCTATCGTAGCAGATGCCTTTGCAAAAATTCAAAGATGTTGCTCAAAATCTGTAAGCATAGTGCTTATCGAAAAAGCGAATGTATGTCTTGGTCATTCATTCCAAATACTACATAGTTTATATAAATCTATATTAGTTTTTAAAATATACTTTCCATAAAAAAACTCTTTTAGTAGACAGACATTAATGATCTGTAACTAAAAGAGGGATACCGCGCTCAGTTTAACAACTTGCATGTAAGTAATACTAATCAATGTATAGATTCCTCCAAGTATAACCCAAGCTTCTCAACCAGCTCTGAATAATTAACTCTTGAAAAGTCGGTTACATCTACCTCAACTAACTTACCCATCTGAAATGAATCGTAACCTCTCGTTGTGCACCGCTCTATAAACTCGTTGTATGTGAGTAAACCATCTGCCTCATTTCTATTCTCCAAACGATCACCAATTCGGTATGATGATACAACATGACTTAAATGCCTAGATGTATCTAAATCTCTCTTTCTTTGTCGTTCGTACAAAATATCTAAATCAGCTATCAGACGAATTGTTACGACTTTGTATTGGTACTTTTCTGTTAATCGTTGTAGAAAAGGTTGCTGCTTTTTACTGAATGGATAATCAGAGATGATCTTCTTTTCTGCGTACATCTGATATTCCAGCGCTTCATAATATTTTTTCCATGCTCTTTCCATAAGCTTATGTTTTTCCTTCAAGTTTTGATACCCATATATATCGAAATAACGCTCTTTTAAATCATCTGGTGAAATTATTGAATACGGTCCTAAATTCTCATCAATAATTTTGCTTAAATAAGTTTTCCCTGTTCCCGGAAATCCAGCTAGCAATATTAGTATTTTACACATGTAATCACCTTCTATCTAACTACTAGGTACGGGTAAGGAAATTTCCCTTCTACTTCGTATTATATAAATCACCTCAAAATAAGGGTGCGATCCTCAATGTTCCTAAAGATACTGATTTTGTGTTTGACTACTTCTTTTACTGCCTGATTGCATGGAATTATATTATGTCTAAGTGATTTAGTTTCTTTCGTCTCTTCAAATGTTTCTTTTGCTTTTCTTGTCCAAGCCACCAGCAATTCCGTACCTACATTGAATTTACGAATTCCATTGTTAATTAATTCATGTATGTCCTGTTCGTTTACACCAGTTCCTCCATGAATAACTAATGGTACATCAACCACAGCATCAATCTCTCTTAATAATGGTATATTTACTTGCGTCTTTGATTTATATTGACCATGATTAGTACCTATAGCTATTGCTAGTGCATCTACCTTAGTCGCCTTAACAAACTCTATCGCATCTTTTGGATTCGTATAAACTTTATCATCTTCGCCTACATGTATTCCTTCTTCTGTTCCACCAATGGTCCCTAGCTCTCCTTCAACTGAAACCCCATGCTTATGCGCATACTCCACTACTGCCCGTGTTTTCATAATATTTTCTTTCAAGGGTAAGTGCGAGCCATCAAACATAACAGATGTATATCCTTTATCAATAGCTTCTTTAATGTCATCAAAATTTCTTGCATGATCCAGATGCAATACTACATCTACCATTTCTTTTGTAGCCATCGACTTGCACACCGCAACAAAATTTTCATGGCCGATATATTTTGCAGTATCTATACTTGTTTGGATAATAATTGGTGAACCCTGTTCTTTCGCAGCACGAATCATATCAGGCAGCATTTCTAAATTGTGTGCATTAAAAGCACCGACTGTATAATTAAGTTGCTCAGCTTTGCTTGTAACTTCTTTTAAAGTAGTATACATAAATAACTCCGCTCCTCTTAATAATAATTTGGTACTGCTTACCGCACACCTCGTGTTACATCTTTAGAGATTTGCATCATCTGATCCATTTTCTCCATATAGATCTGCAAGGATTTATCGTCATTCATTTTCGCTGCCTCTGCCCTTTTTTTGTTATATAGTCTTAGTAAAGTTTTGTATCCATCTCCCAGAGTTTTCTTATATTGAATACTCTTTTCAAGCGCATCTATTGCCTGATCGTCTTCTTTGATTTTCAAATATGTCATACCAATATCTTCATAGATTTTTGCCTTTCCTTCTCTGTCTGCCTGATTTAGTTCTTTTTCTCTCATAGAGATTGTACGTAATACCTCATCCTTGTTTTCTTCTGTTATTACCGCCACTTCCGGTTCAATGAACTCTTGTTTTGGTTTCTTTGTTTTCTTCTTACCAAATCCAAACATTAATTCTCCTCCTTTTAAAACGCTTTTAGAAGCGGACCAATTAACCATGCATATAGTAAAGCAGCAGTTACTGTATCAACGTCAGTCGCTGTCGTATTCACAAAACCCATAGAATTAAAAGTAGTTACTAGCAGCGCAGGAAGTAGTGTGATGAAGAATCCATGTGCAATACCACCAATAACCGCTCCACGCCTTCCGCCAACTAGATTACCAAATATCCCTGCCGTTCCCCCTGCAAAGAATGCTGTCAGCATACCTGGTAAGATCATAGCTAATCCAAATACCGGCAGTACAAACATCGCAATAACACAGCCAATAGTCGTTGTAATGAAACCTACAATTACCGCGTTAGGACTAAATGGAAAAAGCACTGGACAATCCAAAGCAGGTTTGGCATTTGGAACAAGGCGCATGGCAATCCCTCTAAACGCAGGAACAATTTCTCCTAACAACAAACGGACACCTGCTAATAGAACGTACACTCCTACCACAAACTGAATTGCTTGGAGGAATGCAAACATTAAATAATGTGTATCACCTGATAATGTAGAAGCGAAATCCGCACCAGCAAATGCTGCTGTAATAATATAAAGCGGAACCATAATAACCATTACTGAAAGGTAGGTATCTTGTAAGAATTCTAATTGCGCAGGAAGCTTTAAGTCTTCTACCGATTTTTTCTTATCACCTTTTTCCCCGAACACCTTTGCTACACCTGCTTCAAACACATAGCCAACTGTACAAAAATGTCCTAATGCTATGTCATCTGATCCTGTTATCTTGCGGACAAACGGCTGTGCGATTGCAGGCATAGCAACTGCAAATACAGCACCAATGAAACCGCCTACCAAAATCAGTGTAATACCTCGCAACCCTGCAAAATAACCAAACACTGTTGTCATAGTAGCCATCCAAAGGATTGCTTGACCTGTTAAGAAAATGTACTTCCACTTAGTAAATCGGGCAATGATTATGTTAAAAACAAAGATAGCAAGGAAGGTTAAAGCAATGTCCCGCCCTAGACCTAATTCATTCATGGCCTGACCGTTAATAGCTTCAATAGATGGGACAATACCCTGCATGTGAAACCCTTCCGCAAAGATTTTACCGAAATATGTCAAACTGCCCACAATGATACTGGATCCAGCAACCAATACCATAAATCCTAGCATTGTTTTTAATGAGCCAGATATTACTTGCCCAGCTGATTTCTTCTGGAGAATTAAACCTAGCATAGCAATTAAAGCTATTGTGACGGATGCCTGAGTTAAAATGTTTTCGATAATAAAGTTAATAACTCTCATACGCTATCTTCCTCCCTCACTTTATCTTTCTTCTATCTAAACTAAAGCCCCTTTATCCTTTAGGATAGGAGTAATCTTATCTTCAATTTCCTGCTTCGATACAATGTTGCGCAAGTAAACTATCGTTGTTTGATTAGAATCTATTGAAAACTTTTCAAACTGAGACTGGAAGTTCTGTGCCGTGATAATAATATCCGGCTTTGCCGAAGCTGCAGAAGAAATATCACTATGATCCAATCTAGCTTCTACTCCTAATTTAGTTAACACATCTTCTGCTGCCATTTGACAAGCAAAACTGCTACCTAGTCCCGCGCCACAAACAAACAAAATATTTAACTTTTTCATGAAAATCTCTCCTCTTCAAATTTGTCTTCTTCGCTTCCATAAAGTACCTTATTGAACGTATCTGCATCTTGTACTGCTATTAATCTATTTAATTTTTCTTGATCATTTATCAAATCAATTAGATTCCTCATTACATTAAGATGTGAATAAGCATCTACCGCTGCTAAGCAGAAAATTATTCTTACCGGATCGTTATCCAGGTTCCCGAAATTAACTGGTTCTTTTAAAGTCATGACACTAACTCCTAGTTTATTTACGCCATCTTCAGGTCTTGCATGCGCTAATGCTAAATATTTACCGACAACTATATATGGCCCATATTCCTCAACAGATTGAATCATGGCAGTTATATAACTTTCTTCGATAACTGATTCTTTTAATAAAAGCTCTGCAGATTTCGTTATGGTTTCTTTCCAGTCTTTACATTCTTGATTTAAAAGAATATTGGACTCCTTTAGGATATCCTGTAGCATTGGCTGAATCTCCCTTGTATTGATTTTTAAATGATGGCTTATAAATGTCTCTTCTAATCTTTGATAACTCTCTTTCGTGATTTGACCTCCACTTTCAATCATTAGTGATAAGACATCTTGCATCAGTTTAGTGGCGTCTAAGTTATTGGATACTACCCTTCTTTTATCTTTGTTTTTTTGTAAGAAAGCTTTTATCTCTTTACGATCACTTTCACGCAAAATAGGATTAAGTACTAAGAGTGGTTTTCTCTTATAAAGAATAGGAATTGTCGTAAATACTAAATCTACATCTAACTTGTCAATAAACGATAATTCGTGCGAGCTCAGCACTGCTATGATATCGATATTGAAATGTTCCTTTAGATTTGCAGCCAACAATTTTCCTGTCGAAAGACCGTGGTTGCATAACACAACTGCCTGATAAAAGGATTGCTTTTCCTGCTTCCACCAGCTCGCAGAAGTCGAAAAATAAACGGTAAGAAATCCAATTTCATCTTCTGATAGTGTTTTTTTCGTGTGTTTCTCTATCTGCTTCCGAAAGCAAGAAACTGCTTGATATAACTCGGTATATGATTCCTTAATAGTCTCTTTCAAAGGATTAGAAGCCTGGATATCGTTTTTTGCCCTACTTAACAGCCCAGTGATATGCTTATACAATCCTTCATATAAATCTTCCTCTCTCTGCGAAAAGGGGATACCAGTCATTTTCTCTACATGCTCAATTAGTTGAATAGCAAGCAGTTGTGCTGTAACCCAATCAAATGAATTATTCATATCTTTTGGATTGAAGGATTCGATGGCCGCTGTAATGTACTCCCTTTCGCTTAACGGAATATCTAAATCAAATTCGCTGCAGATTGAACTTATAAAGTCTTTAATAGGCCCTTTCATATTCCCTATATCAAAGTCGCAATATTCAATTATTTTTTCGTCTTCTTGCACCCTTCGTTTCCAAATTCCTAACAACAAAATTACCTGATTACGATATACATGATTAACTTTAATTTTGCATCTTTCTAAAACTTCATCATAAAGTTTACGCATTGTATTTAATACTTTTGCATCTAAATAATCCAATCCTAATCGATTAGGGATAGAGAGTACTACTTCTGTATCTACTGATCTCATTAAATAATCAATATCAACCATATTTGTAATAACTTTATACAATATAGCCCTTATAGAGCGCTCATCCCCATGTAATACAACGCCTTGTTTCGGCAGACTAACGACTGATATGTTATGGTCTTTCACAAACAAACGCAACCTTCTCATATCTTCATCTAATGTACTTTTTGAAACTTGAAGCTTCTCTCCCATTTCATAGAGAATCGTTGTAGTCAATGGATTAACGATATCTAGAAGTAATGCAAGAAATCTCTCATTAGGTCCATAATAAGCGTGTGTTATTTCATCTCCGATATTGAAAAGTAACCTCTTTCGTTCCTTTTCAGAAAGATTTAATTTCAATCCTTTCCCTCTTGCGGTAATAATTTGTGGGTAATCATTTTGAGCAAGATAGTCATTAATTAGAAATAACTCGTTTCGAAGCGTCCGTTCACTAATAAAAAACTCCTTACTCAGATCTTTATAAGTTAAAAAGGAATTAACCGAAGAGATTCTAATTAGTATTTTTTGAGTACGCTCTTTCATCAATGTAACCCCTTTCATAGTTTGATTATATGTTGCCGAATTCAAAAAGTTTAGTGTACATTTTTGCAACTTAAACCCGCAATCATGTAAGCGCTTACCCAGTTGCATTAATCTCCTTTCTCCTAAAACAAAAAAAAGCCCTATATAAGGGCTTTCTCAATTACTTTCTGGTACTATTGTTTCGCCTTCACCCGAATCTGATAAACAACCAGCAATAGAATAAACCACACTGGCGTGACAAACAAAGCAATTCGTGTGTCTTCAGCTAACGCAAGCACCACGACAACGAACGCTAAGAAAGCTAAGATTAAGTAGTTCGAAATTGGAGATAATGGCATTTTGAACTTACTTTTCTTCGCTAATTCCGGGCGTGTTTTGCGATATTTCAAGTGAGCAAGTACGGTTATGCTCCAAATAAAGATGAAGCAAACTGTTGAAATACTCGTAATCAGCGTGAAAACACCTTCAGGTATGATGTAATTGAGCACGACTGCAATCAGAATAATAATCATAGAAAAGAACAGTGCGTTTTTAGGTACTTTTCGCAAGTTCAATTTTTTAAATGGCTTCGGTGCGTGATCCTCTTTTGCCAGTGAATATACCATCCGGCTAGTACTGAACACGGCGCTATTACAAGCGGAAGCAGCCGATGTCAACACAACAAAGTTAACAATACCTGCCGCAGCTACGATGCCGACAGCTGTAAATACTTGTACAAACGGACTTTTAGCAGGATTTATCGCGTCCCATGGATAGATACTCATAATGACGATGAGTGCACCAATGTAGAAGACAAGAATCCGAATCGGAATATTGTTAATTGCTTTTGGAATAACCTTTTCCGGATTTTCTGTTTCTCCAGCTGTCAGCCCGACGAGTTCGATTCCCACGAAGGCAAACACGACCATCTGGAATGACAGAATAAATCCATGTACGCCATTCGGGAAGAAGCCGCCATGATCCCAAAGATTCGAAAAACTGGACGGTCCAGCATCAGTAGAGAATCCGCGAAGAATCATATACACCCCGACAACAATCAAAGCCAAAATAGCGATAATTTTTATTAGAGCAAACCAAAATTCCATTTCTCCAAATAATTTCACTGTCGCAAGGTTCATGATCAGCAAAATAACGAGTGCGATTAATCCTGGCATCCACTGCGGTACTCCTGGGAACCAGAACTTCGTATAGATACCGACAGCTGTTAAATCAGCCATCGCAATGGAAACCCAACAGAACCAGTATGTCCATCCCGTGACAAAGGCAGCTCTGTCTCCAAAGTAATCTCCGACAAAGTCTACAAAAGATCCGTATCCTAAATTACTGAGCAAGATTTCTCCTAATGCTCGCATGATAAGAAAACAGAAAATACCAGTAATCAGATAAGCAAAAAGAATAGATGGTCCGGTTAGATGAATCGATTTGCCGGCACCTAGAAACAACCCTGTCCCGATTGCACCGCCAATTGCGATTAATTGAACATGCCTATTCTTTAATCCTCTGGCTAGTTTCTCTTCAGCCATGTTTATGCTCCCCTCTTCTTCATTTCGAGTATGGAACATATAAAAAGCCCTGACTCAAAATAAGTATACTATTATATAGTATCGAAACAGCTAGAGGCGCGCAATAATCAAATTTTTCTAAAACTTAATATATCCTGCATTTGTTAGATTTTATTTCTGCGTTTCTTTATGACATATGCCCCCATAATAATGAGGTAGATAACCAATGTTATCCCGGTAATGACCACAGCAGTTGTCCAAATCACGCCAATCAAGATGAGCAGCAGCGCAATGATTGCAAGCCACGTTGTCACCGGAAAAGCTTTGACATAATAAGTACTTTTATCAGGCTGGCTCTTTCTCGATTTCAAGTGCGCAAACGAAATAATCAGCCAAATGAACAATACGGTGTACCCAAGGGATCCCATCAAGTAATCAAATGTCTTACTGCCGATAAAGAGTGAAATAAGAACTCCTACATATAAGAAAGATGTACAAACAAGTATCGAAACGACTGGTACTTGCCGTTTGGAAAGCCAAGCAAAACGTCTGGAAATCCTTCCGTCCAATGCTTGCGTGTAAAGAACACGAGATGAGCCATACAAGCCAGAGTTCATGGACGAAATAATAGCCAAAAGAATAACAGCATTCATCACATGGTCCGCACCAGGAATTCCGATAAGCTGGAAGACGAGTACGAATGGACTTACTGCAGATTCGTTCACTTCATTCCAAGGAATAAGACTTACAATAATAAAGAACGGAAATAGATAGAACGCAATAATACGTGTTAAGGTGCTGCGAACTGCTTTTGGTACTACTTTTTCCGGATTTTTTGTTTCAGCTAATGTGACACCAATAATTTCTGTTCCGCCATATGAATAAATAACAACCAACATCGCTGAAATCAAACCGCCTGCACCATTGGGCAGAAATCCGCCATGATCTGTCAGGTGAGAAAAGCCAGGTGCTCTATGATCTCCGAAGGATACAAGCAGCAATACAATACCAGCCAAGATGAACAAAATAATAATACTTATCTTAATTAAAGCCAGCCAGTATTCTGTCTCGGCAAATGTTTTTACAGAGAATAAATTAACAGCTGTCACAAGCACTGCGACAATTAGCGTCAAAATCCAAACCGGGTAATCTGGCAGCCAATACTGCAGAAAGATTGCTGCAACGACAGCTTCAGCAGCAATATTTAATACCCACATCTTCCAGTAAATCCAATCAAGGAAGAAAGCTGGGAACTTACCGATACTGGACTGAACTAGATCGCGAAATGTTCTTGCATCTTTATTTTGTACTGCCATTTCGGCAAGACCCTGCATAACAAATAATAGAATAATGCCGCCTAGCAAATAAGCAAGTATAACAGCAGGTCCTGCCAAATCAACAGCTGAACTTGAGCCTTTGAAGAGCCCTGCACCAATTGCACCGCCTAGTGCCATCATCATAATATGGCGCGCTGTCATGGTGCGCTTCAGTCCATGTTGTTCTTTCTTCATCATCTTTACCTCCATTTAAAATTTCAGCTTCCAAGAAAAAAGCCTTCCGTCTCTTCTCCATATGTGATGGAAAAGAGACGGAAGGCTTTTTGTGCTTTCCGCGGTACCACTCTCGTTGGTTCTAAAGAACCCGCTTTTCACCTTGTAACGAAGGTAACTCGTCAAAACCTAAAGAATCTGTCCGTCAGTTTTGCTGCTCCAGGGTGAGTTCGAGGAAAACACAGGCTGCGTTTCACCAATCCGCAGCTCTCTGTCAGCTGTGTCTGTTCCTCTACTGCTCCCATTCGTCGCTTTTGTTAAAATATTTCGACCAAATAATTAATCCTTACTATAAGCGCCGCAGAATAGTTTGTCAATATATCTTACAAATTAGTTGACTTCCAATTTTATCTGACCTATATGGCTAAAATCAGCACTATAGGAGCCTGCTGCTAATGGAATAGGTGATAGAAATGTTCCGGAGCTTATTGCCATGCCTTTCTTTAAGTATTGGTTTTTTTCGCCTAATTTTTGCGTCAGCCAGGCGACAGATGCAACCGGGTTCCCCATCACCTCTGTTGCATAGCCTGTATCAAGATGCTTCCCATCCTGTGTAAGCGTCAGCTTAATTTGCGCAGCTTCCTCTTGTGTCAGATCATCTCTCCCGCTCGCTGCCAGTACAACTTTTCCGGTAACACCATTATCACAAATTAAATCAGACAACTGAAATTTAGGGAACCAATCCGCAAATCGGGAATCAGGAATTTCTAATCCGGCATGAAGTACACATTTCTCCAATATCTCTTGTTCTGCTGCTCCGATGCTTAAATCTTCTTTCAGAACGAACACAATCTCGGGCTCCAGCAGCGGTGAAAACATCGAAGCTAACTCTAGCTCCGTGTGTCCTCTATGTAAAGTATCATCAAATAACGTCCCAAATGCTGGTTCGCTTGCGCTGAATAAGGCCTGTGTACGAGGACTTGTCATACTGATTTTATAACCCTTTATTTCTTTTCCAGTCTGCTTTGACCTTTTAGCTGCAAACACTTGCTGCACTTCATACGATTCTTCGACGGAAAGATTATGTACGTTGCTAAAGAAATCGATCGGCTGCTTCGTTTCATACACCTGTAGAAGCTGTGCTGCTAGCTGCTCTTTTGTAACCTGTTTCACCTGTTCTGCCATCTTTCCCTCTCCTTTTTATCTAAATTATCAGATTTTATTGAATTATAGTACACCTTTCAAGTCATTGCCAGCTGTTGACCTATGTAATTAAAATTTTTCCATAAAAAAGGCACCTATACTTAGATAGATGCCCTAGCTCTTTATTTCTCTATTACTTTAGCAGAAGTTACATTCGCTAGATTAACAACTTCACCAGCTACCCCAAACCAACCATTCTCACTAGCTTTAATTTCGTTCACTACATGAACATAGGAACCAGACTGGTAATCTTTAAATGTATACTTATCTCCGCCGACAAATGTAAACTCCACATCGAACTTTTCCTGCACGAATAGTGCCTCCTTTTGTTTTACCTTCTTCATTCCATTTCCCAAAGTTAACGCAGTTAAACACATATTTGCTTAATATCAAACTATTTAGTAATCTTAAGGTATAGCAGCTTGCGACAGAGGGAGATCATGATGGGAAAACATATATTCTTGCATCTTGTTGGCACCTTTATTTTAATTGGCGGCATCTATTTATCACTTACAAACACATTCATTGGTGTTGGTATGGCAATGGCCGGAGCTATTCTGCTTGGAGCCAGCTCTTATTTCGTATCTATTAAAAAAACGAAGCAGCCGAAACCTTAATACACATCACTCTTTTTCCGTTTTATATATACTAGGATAAACAGCAGATTTGGAACCCAGCAAATCCAAGCTGTGTATGCATAATACACGTCATAATGCTGGAGCCCGAAAACAAGCATAAATAACCCCAGCCAGATTCGCAGTGTTACGGCAGCAAATGTCAGGCTGTAATTCATCATAGTCCAGCGTCGATGCTGGGCTATTTTTTTTTGGATAGCTGCTTTGACTGCTAGAATTACCGTTATGAACCAAACAATAGCAAGCATGCCGAAGCCAGTTTGAGCAATCACGCCGCCGGTAGCATAGTAAGCTAGATACAACCCAGAAACTCCTCCACCTATTACGCCTGCTGTATACACATAGCCCATGCGTTTATGCAACACCTTGTTTTTGTGCCTTACCTTTTCCATTAACAAAAAGGGACCAAGTACAAGCGCGAAGATGCTTGTCACAATGTGAACGCCGAGTATTACTTTCCACAAGCTAGATACAATCTCTCCTGAACTGACTTTCTGCATAATCAATCCCGCTTTATCCATTCCAACTATTCCGTACTGCACAACAGCATAAACGGCAATCCCTATAGCCAGCAACAAGATGAACCGCATTTGCATGCTTTTTGTAACCACAAAGCTCCCCCTATTTGACCAGTGGTCAGTTATATTTAATAAAAAAGACCGTTAAATGGTCTTTCTTAAAAAATCAACATGTACTGCAGCAGCCTTGGCAGCTCCCTCAAAATTTGGGACGCGGTGCAGGTGAAGCGATACAAATCCATGCAGCGCTAAAAAAATCGAGTAAATCATGTCATTCTGCAGGTCTTTACCGCTAGCTTTTTTCACTGCTGCTGCAAATTTTTCATAACTTGCAGCTGCCGGCTGCTGCATTAAACTATCTACTTCTTCACTTTTTAGTAAAAACATCAATTCATATTGATACGGATAATTGAGACCGAAACGCAAGAATCCAAGGAGCAGCTCCTGCAGCTTATCGTTCTTTTCCTGCTTCATCGTAAGATCAATGAGTAAATTTAATTCATCAAAATAAAATGCTAATACCTCGGAAAAGAGAGCTGCCTTATTCTTAAAGTGATAATACAATGCGCCATGGCTGCATCCTAAATCCTTCGCAATATCACGCATGGAGACTTTTTCATAACCATGTTCTATAAACAATGTTCTCGCCTGCTGGGTAATTCGTTCTTTTGTTAATTCAGCTATTTTTCACACCTCTTTGACCAGTGGTCAGTTTTAGTATACGCAAACCGCTCTTTATCTGTCTATTGTATTCTTTAGACAGTAATCGACATAATATACGAAAATCTTACAAAATACCCCTCTTCCAACCCCCTCCCTATTTTCTTACAATAAAAGCAAGACAAGTACATGCCGAGAGGGTGAGTAATGTGACGTTATTCCAGAAGTACATTTCCAGTCTGTATTCATTCAAAAAAGGTGATCCTGGCGATGCAGCGATCCTGTATTTGGCTGCCACTTCTCACTTAGAGCTTTCTCATTTTTACTACTCCTAACAGTTCCCCTGCCTGTTGCACTGCTCAAAGAACGTCTTGCTATTACAGAAGAAGATGACCTCATTATCAATCCAACGGGCGGAAAGCTCGAGGAAGATGACGCCGGCGCATATTATACTTTAGTAACGAAAGTGAAGGATTGGGTAGAAAATGACGGATCCGGCACTGCTGGTATTTACCGTGTATATGAAGATGGCACCATCAGTGATCAATATAAAGAGGAGCCTGTTGAACAAGCGGCGACAACAGATACAAAAGTTGTCACTAGTGCGGACGACGCCGCTGCCCTGCTCAAAGAACACCTCAACATCAAAGATAACAAAGACCTTATTGTCGGCACAGCTGAAGACAGCGAAAAAGATAAAAATGGGACTTATTATTATGTAACATTAAAGTCTGAATCAGCAATGGCAAACGGCGGTACTGGTACTGCGGGTATTTATAGGGTGTATGAAAATGGCACAGTCGTTGATGCTTATGCGGACACCAGTGAAAATAACTAAGCAAAGAGGCAGCCTTCTAAGATAGCTGCCTCTTCTTACTTCGCTTAAAAATCATATTCTGCTTCTTTTTTCTCGCGCACGCCTGCTTGCGCTTCTGCCAAGTCAAATGCATCCTCTGCCAACCGCTGAAGTCGGAGGTGGACGTCGTCATTGATAACCTTTCCGTTCAAGAAGTCTTTTTCTTCTGCAAAGACATACGATGCTACGATGTGTGCTTTCATATAAGATAAAATTGGCTTTAGCTGCTGTTCAGCAACAAGATAATGCTTTGCTGAACCTGCTGTAACAACAATCCCCGCTACTTTGTCACGGAATGCCTGTGTAGGCAAAAGATCGAATACATTTTTCAACGTCCCTGGTATGGAAGCTTGAAAAATTGGTGTGCCGATAAACAGGATATCTGCTTCCATCAGCTTTTGCGTCACATATGCCGTGTCACCTGTGTACTCTAAATAATTTCTTCCATCACTGAACTGCAGCTCATAATCTGCCAAATCCAATAGCTCATGGTCCGTATCAGGATAGGCTTTAAGCATCTCTTCCCAAAGCAAAGACATCGCTGTTTTAGTTTTTGATCCGACGATCGATCCTGCGATACCAACTACCTTCATGCATCCGTTCCCCCTTGCTTCGTATATTTCTTAATTGCCGGCAAAATTTCCGTTCCAATTAACTCAATATTACGTTCCATCTTCTCAAACGGTACGCCGCCGAAATCAAGCTGTGCCAGATAGCGCTGATGACCGAATTGCTCATGCTGATAAAGAATCTTCTCGATAATCTGCTGCGGGCTGCCGACATTGATGATGCTGCGGTGATCTTGCGCCTGCGCAAATAACTGTTTCGGGAATCCTTGTCCGTTTGTCTTCTTCATACCTTCATTTATGTGCGGGTAATAGTCGCGCAATGCTTCTTGTGTTGTTTCTGCTGCGTAGAAGAAGCCTGTTGTTGCTACTGGAATCTGTGTTGGGTCAAACCCTCGCGCTGTTAATGCTTCCCGGTAAGCATCAATTGTTCGCTTGAATACACTTGCAGGTCCGCCAAGCATAGCAGTTATCATTGGTACTCCAGCATATCCAGCTTTAATCGCACTCGCTGGTGTTCCGCCTACAGCACGCCAGATTGGCAATGAGCCATTCACCGGGCGCGGCAGCACTTGTGCATTCCGCAACGGTTTGCGGAATTCCCCGCTCCAGTTTACAACCTCTTCCTGATTGATCTGCAGCAGCAAATCGAATTTCTCTTCGAACAGTGCTTCGTAATCATGCAAATCATAACCGAGCAATTCAAATAATCCAACACGAGATGCACGTCCGGCTACAATTTCAGCTCTTCCGCCCGATAGCAAATCAAGCGTAGCAAAATTCTCATATACCCGAACTGGATCAGATGTACTAATAATGGTAGAAGAACTGCCAA
Source organism: Terribacillus aidingensis (assembly GCF_900215625.1). Classification (GTDB taxonomy): domain Bacteria; phylum Bacillota; class Bacilli; order Bacillales; family Amphibacillaceae; genus Terribacillus; species Terribacillus aidingensis. The sequence goes on along the minus strand of NZ_OBEK01000004.1, from coordinate 115,680 downwards.
TTTTTATTTTCTCCGTCGCTTGCGCAATTGCGGCCAATATAACTGCGTGAGCCTGCGATGCAAAATAAGGCTGATGGCTTTCCCCGACACTAAAGAAATCAAGACCAGCTTGATCTGCTAACTGTGCCAGTCGCACCAATTGCTGTACCCTCTCTTGCGCAGAAATTCGTTCTCCTGTATGCGGATTAGCTAAATGATCACCTAATGTGTAAATACCAAATTCTATACCTTTACTTGAATCAATACGATAATTTTCCATAAAATCTGTCTCCTATTTTTTATCTTACAGCCATTATCCACCAAAGCTCACTTATTGGAAAGTACGCACTTTAAAGTGGTATAGTATAGAAAAGGATACTGTAGAAGCGGGGGATAAAAAATGAGCGATTATAATGAAGAAATTGTACCGGAAATGTGTAAAGTAACAGATGCACTTGGCATTTTAGTTGGAAAGTGGAAGCCGGTCATTCTGCTTCATTTGCTGAAAAATGGGACACAGCGCTTTAATGAACTGAAACGTAGTTTGCCCGGAATCACACAGAAAATGCTGACAAACCAGCTTCGTGAGCTAGAAGAAGAGGACATTATCGAGCGTAAAGTCTACGCCCAGGTGCCTCCGAAAGTGGAGTACTCGATTACAGATTACGGCACAAGCTTGGAACCCATTCTACATGCCATGCATGTATGGGGAGCAAATCATACCATTCATAAGCAAACGAAAAGAAATAATCAGGCGGAAGCCAAATAAAAGATGGACTGGTGACAGTCCATCTTTTATTTGTTTCACCGCACTTATGTTTACGATTGCTCATGCTGCTAAGAAGGAATACATCATGGCAAGAACAACCTTACACTTCCGGAACATGTGATACCTATCATGCAGAAATGGGAAATCCCGGTTATCATTTTAATTACGACCAAGATGGCACCTTACTAGAAGTTCGTTACCTCGGCACTAACGTAGAGCGCCAGACAAACTTAGACAGCATTACACATGAAGTGTTAGAGCGATTGGGGAAAGCTGATGCAATAACTTCTATTCCGGCAACGGACCAGCATAAATACAGTTATGAGACTGGCACCTATCTTGAGTTACCGATGACACCCTTAAAGTTGATCATGTGAATCTTGTCCACAGTGGCCTATTAAATGATTTATATTAAAAACAGAGCAGAAAGAAAGCAGAGAAACCGAAGTTTCTCTGCTTTTTCACGCTGTATAAAGATGCTTAGTTTTTCAAACGTGCTGCTGCTTCTTTTACTTGTCCAAGACCATCTTCGATGATTTGAGCTGCTCGATCAGGAGACGCGTTATGGCCTTCGATTACAACTTCATCGATGATTTCCATACCGAAAACGCCGCCGAATACATTGCGCATGTAGTTAAGAGACATTTCCATTGGTGCAGCTTCTGGCAGAGAGTAAACGCCGCCGCGTGCATTTAGGAAGATCACTTTCTTGTCGGTCATCAACGGAATTAAGCTGCCTTCTGCACTGTATTTGAATGCAAATCCTGCAGCAAATACATAGTCAATGAAAGTCTGCAATTTAGCTGGAATTGTCAAGTTCCATAGCGGGAACGCGAATACAACAACATCTGCCGCTGTAACTAAATCCATAGCTTTTTGCTTAGCAGCCAATAGACGCTGCTCTGTATCATTCAGTTCAGCACCGTTTTGTACTTTACCGAAAGCATCGAACAATTCTTGTCCGAAGTATGGTGTATCTTCTGCGAATACATCATAAGTAGTAACAGAAAGATTTTCTGCACCTTCTAATTCTTGCATGAATGTTTCATACATTTTACTTGATATCGCCTCAGAAGCCGGACGATTATTTGCTTTAACTACTAATACGTTCATCTATAAAACCTCCATTATATCTCAATCTGGAATCGTATTCCCCTAAATCCCCTAATGACTATTATTAAGTTATTTAGTTAAAACAACAAGTACGCACTTAAAAGTGGCATAGTATCTTAAATGATACTAATGGAGAATGACAGCAAAAAAGCAGCCATCTTTTGGCTGCTTCTCTGGTTAACCTTCTTTATTTGGCTGATGCAGCGGCGGAGGCATAAGCCAGCCTTTTTCCTTCAATAACTTCAGGAACTTTGCACCTAACATTGCTTTATTCGTATGGAACTGTCCAAACATCATGCCAACATCTTCACGGATAGATTGTCCCATCATTGTGCTGCAAGCAACAAGACTTGCAGCAACACCTGCTGAAGCAGTTGCTGCTACGTCAGGATCAATGAATCGTGCGCCAACAGGAATAGATTCCAGCTCCACTTCTGGCGGTTCTGGTGCAGATGGCGGTAAAGCGATGCCATTCGCCCGCAAGATCTCCGATACCTGTTTGACTTCTCCTTTTGCTCCGTCAATTGCTTCTGTCATAAGCTTTTTCAAGTCGTCGTCGCCTACATGGTTTAACAGCATTTGATGATTTGCAATCATCTTATTACCTGTCAAAACGAAAGACCAAAGTCCGTAAACTTCCCCGTAATGCAACGGCTCGTCTTGCGGATTTCCGCTCAAGATTCCCATCGTCATCCTCCTAAAAAAATTCATCTTTCAGTGCCGCCTTTCTGTTGCACATTATTAGCATGACCTATTCTGCCGAGTTTATGTAGAAATGTTTAAACGTATTTGCAAGCAGGTATTAGGCAGTGAAGGAAGAAAAGGAGGTGACAGCAATGGAAGCAGTATTGATTATTCTTGGTATCGCAGTAATTGGACTCGTTGTTTTAGATTTTATCTTGACAACCCTTTGGGTACAGGGCGGAGCAGGTCCGGTAACAAGCAAGCTTACAAGCGGTATATGGATTCTGACTCGGAAAATGAGCAGAGACAATAAAACGATTCTCAGTCTTGTCGGACCTATGCTGCTTGTTCTCACCGTAATGAGCTGGATTTTACTCTTCCTTGCAGGTTGGTTTTGCTTAATCGCCAGTGATCCGGACATTCTTTCTAATAGTCAGCATGAAGGAAATGCTAGTATTATTGATCGAATATATTATGTTGGTTATACATTCTTTACTCTAGGCAGCGGAAACTGGACGCCTAGTAGTGATGTTTGGAAAGTAATTGCAATCATACTAACTGCGTCTGGCATGATTTCCATTACATTCGCTGTTACTTATTTAATTAATGTTGTCAGTGCTGTGAACACCAAACGAGGTTTCGCCCAGGATGTGTTAAGTATCGGGCAGTCCGGTACCGAGATACTTCTGACAGCTTGGAATGGGAAGGATCTTCATCACTTAGATAAGCCGCTCAGTTTAATTAGTTCTAATTTATCAACATTAAGTACGCAGTATAATGCTTATCCAATTCTGCACTATTATTTCAATAAGGACTCGAGCAAATCCACATCCCTGGCTATTGCCGCATTGGATGATGCACTTCAAGTGATGGAGCATCACCTTCCAAAAGAAACATTGCCAAACCCTGTTATTGTAAAACAGACACGTTCGTCTATTCTTACATTTTTAGACACATTGGATTTCGTTACTATTTCTGATAAAAATGAAGAAGCACCTGCTCCTGACTTAACTGAACTGCGTGAAAAGGGGTTGCCTGTTCATCAAGCGCAAGGGGAAGAACAAACATTTGAACATAGAAAAAAACTTCTTTCGTTAGTACATTTAAATGCCAGGAAGTGGCCAACTTAATTCAAGAGCTGAGGATGCTCTGGCTGGTGGCTGCCTTCAATTTCGGAAAACAAATTAGATGCTGAAGGTTGTCCTTTTGTTAAATCTGACTCAACTTGTTCACTAGTTACCGCCTCTTTTAGTAATTGATGTAGCGCGGTTATATCCTCTTTCGTTGCAGGCTGTTTGTTTTCTTTCAGCATATAGCCCAATTGGCCGCTGGGCTCGACAGTAGCCCATTTGAGATCTTGAATGGATGCAATCCCTTGCTGCCGAAGCCGCATTTCTAATTTATCAACAGATAATTTTAATTTTTTGAGGGTTTTTACGTCCAGCTGCCCGTTCTCAATAACAATTTTAGCTTTGCCAGTGAAGAAGGATTCTGCTTTATTCCATTTTAATTGCACAAATTCCAGAATCATTAGCGTTACAATTAAAAGCGCAGCAATGGCAAAAGTACCCCAAAGATTTTTACCGCTGACTGGCTGGATGAGTAATGTGCCAATTGAGATCATGATAACAGTCTGGGATATCGTCATTTGGGAAATAGATCTTCTCCCAGAGAACCTTATAAGCAAGATACCAACGATAATGATGAGGACAGATTTCCATATAACGTTTAAATCCAATTGAATCACCTTCTGCAGCATATTTTCTTGTTTAACTTTGCCTGCAGAAGTAAAAAACATGCACACAGAACATGATAAAGCCAGTCTGCCCGTCTGGCTGTAACTATTTTTGTCTTCCTTTGCCTGCAGAGTTAAACATCGACTGATACAGGGCAGCTCATTATAACAAGCATACCTTTTCTCTCCATCACTCGACGGCCTGTATCTCGATAGCCTGCCTTTTCATAAAGCCTGCGGGCTAATGTATTTCCTACATTCACCGCCAAAACAATCTCATCAATATGCGAAAACACTCGCTGTACAAACGCTGGCAATCTTCTCAGCGCTCCTTTTCCGTACCGTTTTCCAAGTTGGTGATAATCCGTCGAAAAAGTTCGCAAAAGGATGGCTGCTGGGTTATCCGAAAAGCGCCGCACCCCTTGCTCATGCAAAGAGTATTTTCTCCATTGCTTCATTAATTTTTCCTTCATGATGACACCCGCACATAATACCCATCCGGATCAATTACTCGAAAGTCTCGCTTTCCCCATGACCTATCTGCAAGCTGTGATTCTATCTGTGCTGGGTAGATACGAAGGAGCTTGTTGAAAACCTGGTCCACATTTTCAACTGGCAGGATAAGCTCCACTCCCTTTCCTTTTGCCGAATCACGCATAGAATTAAAATAATGATTGCTATTTAAAACAGATTCATCCGTCAATCTTAAGACAGCTCCTCTGGCATCCTCAAAGAGCGCACTTGTTTTATTGCAACTTGTGCACCCTTTTCCTAACAAGCAACGATAGAACACAACGGAAGAAGCCAGATTCCGGACAAATAATTCCACTTGAAACATCCTCATCACCTCCGGATAATACGTAAGTTACGCTGATTAAAACAATGGTCCGCCAAATCCATTTAATCTGGCAATCACACCAACTTGCCCGGCATGATATGCTTCATGTGAATAAACATGGTGGAACAGCCACTGCATCGTCGGCTCAGACGGCGGCTGCCAGCCATCCGAAAAATCAGGCACATCAACAAATTGAGCCCATTCTTCCTTTTGTAAGGAATATAAAACCTTGTCCGTTTCTTCTCTAATATGGATATAGTTGGTTAAAGGATCCTGATCGTCCAATATCCTGCTGTTTTGTTTCAGCCCAACTTGAAACACCCAGTAATCTTCCGTTTGCGCCATATGGTCGATTACCCAGGAAATACTATTATGATAGGCGTTAGCCTGCCATTGTTCACTAGTCAGCTGCTGTAAATAAGGTATCAAAATTTTTCTTACATCATTACGATACGGGAACAACCGCCTCAACTCCTAAGTATACTTCTACCAATATATTGAATATTCTATCAGTACAAACAATCTCTTGAAAGTTAAGTGCAATAGAATTGATTTTTGCTGCATACAAAAAGTCCCTGCACGTATGTGCAGAGACTTTCACTTACTCAATTATAATTTTTGCTTTTGGCGTTACTACTGCATCTGTTTTATATCCTGGTTCGCCGAAATACGGCATTTCATCTTTCCAGAAGAAACGCTGTACACGGGCATGCCTATTGGGATCGTAAAGCGGGTTGCCTTCAATCTCCTTATACGGTCTGGCATGGTAGACGAGCAAGTCAAAGCCATCTTCTGTCACCGTGAAGCTGTTGTGCCCTGGACCGTAAAGACCTGTGTTGTCGGAGCTTTTCAACACAGGCTCCGGCACTTTTGTCCAAGCAGCAGGATCCAGCAGATCAGCATCCTCATCCGCATATAAAAGGCCCATTACATAACGGTCATCGGTCGCACTTGCGGAGAAGGTTAGAAACACTTTGCCATAACGGCGGAGAAACGCAGGACCTTCATTCACATCAAAACCCGCCCTTTCCCAGTCGTACTCTGGCTTAGTGAGCAGCACTTGTTTACCTTTGATGGTCCATGGGTTCTCCATTTCAGCGATATAAAGATTGGATATGGTGTCGTTCTCTGTTTTTTGTGCCCAAACAAGATACTGTTTATCATGATGCTCGAACGTTGTAGCATCTAAGGAAAAGCTCTGAAATTCAGTATTGATGGCTCCCTTTACCGTCCATTCATCCTTTAACGGATCACCAGTACATTCAAATACGTACGGGCGGATGGCCCACACATCCTCCTTATCTCCTGCTGCAACATGTATGTACCATTTACCGTTAATTTGATGCAGCTCAGGAGCCCAAATATGTTCTGACAGTATACCAGATTCGTGTGCCTGCCACACTGTAATCTCCTCTGCTTCGCGCAGTCCGTCTATTGTCTTAGCACGGCGCAAAACGATTCTGTCATACTTCGGATAAGAGCCGGTGAAGTAGTAGAATCCGTCATCTGCTTTCAGAATATAAGGGTCCGCTCGCTGGGCAATGAATGGCTCCGGATAATCTTCTATTTCTATCTTTCCTTCTACCTCATACGCACCAGCCTTACTATTGTCAGGTAATTCTGGCCAGCTGACCCGATAAGCTGCTTGCACGCCTTCTTCTATTTGCACATCTATTACTGTTGGTAATTCGATTCTTTCCCCTTGTTTAACACGCACTTCAATTGGATCAACATTGACGATTTTCATCTTATCTCCTCCAACTTCTTAAGCGAATGGAAGTTCCTTAATGGACGGCAGAATTAAATCGGGCTTAATGCTCGAAATAGCTGCCTGCTCCTTTGTTGTATTGCCTGTCAGCACTAATGCTGTTCTCAGCCCGAACATAGCGCCCATCGCTATGTCGGATGTCATGCTGTCGCCGACGATCATTGTTTTTTCCGGTTCGCTGCCTGCTTGCTGCATAACTTTTTGATACATAAAATGAGATGGTTTACCGACGATAATATCGGTTTTCTTTCCTGTTGATGCTTCGATAGCGCCGATTAAACCCCCAACGTCAAGCTGCAGACCGTCTTTGCCTGGAAAAACAGGATCTTGATTTGTCGCAAGTATTCTCGCTCCATGAATAACGGCCCGAAACGCTTGATTCAAATCATGATACGTAACACCAGTGTGCAAAGAAATAACCAGCCAATCGGCATCTTCAGGCTTCGCAGCAAGTGTCAAACCTGCTTCCTGTAATTCCTCTCGAAGCCCAGCTTCACCAAGCACCCAAACTGGCAGCCTCGGATAATGCGTCTGCAAATAATCAGCCGCAAGATACGAGGACATAATTATGTCTTCCTTCTCCCAGTGAATACCTTGCTCTTGAAAATAAGCAGCAATCTGCGTCCTGGAATGTGTGCCGCGATTACTCAATCCAATTACACGTTTGCCAGCTTCCTGTAAGGTACGTATCGTCTCTGCAGCTCCGTCAATTAGCGTAAAATCCTTCCATACGGTACCGTCCAAATCAAATAAAATAGCGTCCAGCTCCTGATAATACGTCATAGCAGTCGCCTCCTTTCTTCCATTATACCTGCTGCCAGCGGTCTCCGTCAGGATCAGGACAGCGCTTATACGGAAGGGAAGCCCGAAACTGAATAAAACAGCCGCAGCGAGCGCAAGTATGCTCTGCAGTCAAGGATGGACACCTATTGCAGATTGCTAAACGCGCCGACACCGTAACTTCATCCGCCAAAATCGGTTCCAGCGCCAACTGGTCACTCACAAGCGCCGCGGCTTCCGCTGCAGAATAGCTTTTTTTCTTCTGACAAGTCGGACAAGTCATCGGCTGCCGATTCGGTCCTGCAGCGGATAGCTGATTTGCTCTCTTTTAAATTGATTTATGAGCAGCAATCCTGTACAGCGGTCACGCAAATGATAAGCTTCATTCAAGCTATCCTGGACAAGTGATTCTTGGATGCCGATCTCTTCTGCCGTCGCAGGAGCTCCTACCTGATATAAGTAATACTGCAATGCTTCTGGTGTTGGCAATGCGGCAATTTTCAGCCGGATATCCTGCCAGTACTCTTGCAGTAAAGGAGCGTTATCACCTTTCGCTTCCAGCAAATCAAACTGTTCACTCCAGTTTTTATATAGTTCGGTGATGATTGCACACGCGACACCAACTTTGGATCCGTGCAGCAGCTGCGGTTTGTCGGCTTCCAGCAAATGCATCTCCCAATAATGAGACAAATGGTGCTCTGCTCCAGAAGCTGGCCGGGAAAAGTCTAGTACTTGCATCACAAGACCCGATTCAATCAGTGCCTCCATCAAGATCTTGATGCCGGCTTCATCTGCTTTAGCGATTTCCTCCACATGCTCCACACAGTTATCAAGCGACCGCCTTGTCATCTTGGCAGCTAGCGTATTATACGGTTCGTTTCCAACTAAAGCAGAAATCTCCCAATCCAGCAAAGATGTGAACTTTCCTAAAATATCGCCAAAGCCTGCTGCTGTCAGTGCACGTGGTGCAGCACATAAAATATTGAGATCAGCAAAAACTGCTACCGGTGCAGCTGTTTGGATTGTCTGCTTCACACCACGTAAAATTAATGGTGCACCTTTTGAGGTAAAGCCATCAACAGATGCCGCTGTCGGTACACTCACAAATGGAATTGAAAGCTTTTGACTGCAAAAACGGGTAATATCATGAATCGTCCCCGACCCTACCGCTAGCAGCACATCTGTATCCATTGGTGTTTCAACAAGCACTTGCACGAGCGAGGTTTCATCTGCGTTCACCTGCCCATGGTGATTGGCAATCAATTCAATGATTTGAACTTGAATGCCGTTGTCTTGTAACTGCACCGCGAGCTGCTCACCTGCTGCAGCTTTCGTTTGTGCATCCACAAGGAGAACGGCCTGCGACCAGTTTTTTTCTTTCAAGAAGGATGCGACAGAAGTGAGTGCTCCTGCTTCTACTTCCAGACGCGGAAAAGTGTCGGCGTTAATTCCATATTCTTCAGCCAATGCGAGCAAATCTGCTGAAAGCTGCATTATGCGCCCTCCTCGATTGTGAGTACCGTAACGCTCATTGGCGGCAATGTCACTTGCAGTCCTTTGTCATGCTTTGTGAAATTCGTGAATGCTGTTGTCTGCACGGCATCCGGTTTTTCAAATGTATTTCGCGCATCCTTTTCGTTCGCCGTAAGCACCTGACCTGTTACCTTCCCTGCTGCAGCGCCGCGAAGTTCTGTATCGACTTGCACGTCGTTTGTATCGTCCAGATTGCAGAAGCTAATATGAATCTTGCCATCTTGCCCTTTTGATACCGAGGCTGTGACAGATGGATATTCAAGTTCCCCATGTGTCAGATTATCTGTTTCCAGATGGAAGGATAAACGGTCTGCATCTTGGTGTACCTGATACAAGTCAAATACATGATATGTTGGGGTTTTAATCATTTCCTGTCCTTCTGTTAGAATCATTGCTTGCAGCACATTAACGGTTTGAGCAATATTGGCCATTTGCACACGATCGCTGTGATTATTGAATATGTTTAGTGAGGCTCCGGCTACAAGTGCATCCCGGATGGTATTTTGCTGATAAAGAAAACCTGGGTTTGTACCTGGTTCTACGTCAAACCACGTTCCCCACTCATCAATAATTAATCCGACACGTTTTTCCGGATCGTACTTATCCATAATGGTGCCATGCTTCTCAATCAGCTCTTCAATCCACAGCGCACGCTTCAGCGTCAAGTGCCATTCTTTCTCGGTAAAGTCTGTCGCAGAGCCTTTTCCAAGCCAGAAGTCACCAGGAATCGTGTAATAATGCAAACTCAAGCCATCCATCATTGCGGCTGCCTCTCGCATGAGTACATCCGTCCATTGGTAATCATCAATATTGGCGCCGCCAGCTATTTTGTACAGCTTGTTATCGCCATAGTTGCGTACATATGTCTGGTAGCGACGATAAAGATCCGCATAATATTCCGGGCGCATATTTCCGCCGCAGCCCCAGTTTTCGTTGCCAACCCCAAAGTACTTCAGCTTCCAAGGTTCCTCGCGTCCGTTCTCCTGGCGCCAAGCGGTCATCGGCGATTCACCGTCGAACGTCATATATTCAACCCACTCCGACATTTCCTGTACAGTTCCGCTGCCAACATTCCCGCAAATATAAGGCTCGGCATCCAGAAGTTCACAAAGTGTAAAAAATTCATGTGTACCAAAATGATTATTCTCGACAACGCCGCCCCAGTGCGTGTTAACCATCCGCTTACGCTTCTCGCGCGGACCGATGCCATCTTTCCAGTGATATTCATCAGCAAAGCAGCCGCCTGGCCAGCGCAGCACTGGAATGTGCAGCTGCTTCAATGCTTCAAGCACGTCATTTCGAATTCCTTTTGTATTCGGTATAGAGGAATCTTCTCCGACCCAAATTCCTTCATAAATCCCTCTTCCAAGATGCTCAGCAAAGTGGCCGTAAATATTTTTGTTGATTTTTCCTTCGGTAACGTCAGCCTGAATTAGCAGTTTCGTTGACATGCGAATCGCTCCAATCTTTATTCAAAATGAATTAGCTCGCTAATTGTTTTTGCAGTTTCATTGTGCTGAATACTTTCAGGCTCAGCCACATCCATCCGAAGGCACTAAAGCTGAAACAGAAGAACAGCAGCAGCACCGGCAAGCCGATGGAGTGATACAGAACCGCAAATAAAAGCACCCCAATCGAAAGCGTCATATGAAATCTCGTCAGGCCAATAATGAATGCATTCTTTACGATCTGGAAAGTTCCTGCCTTATATTGCGCCAGCAGCGGAAAGCTCCAGATTACGACGGTCATGTAAAACAAAATGAGGACGTAAAAAAGGAAAGGAACTAAGAAGAACAACTGTCCATCCGCTTGCCTGATAAGCAGATAGTTGATATACAGAATGAACCCCGCTGCGGCCAGCAGCCATCCGAGCTTGTTCGCTGCCCAGAATTCTTCTTTATACGCTTGACGGAATGCTGGATGAAGCTTTACTTCCTCCCCGTTCAATAGTTTTCGAGAAACTTGTAAAGCAGCTGCAGTTGCCGGCGCCACACCGGCAATAAGCAAACCTAACAAACTGTATAGCAAAAACAAGGCATTCAAATAGGCAAAACGTGTGATCCATAACAGCGTTTTATCTAAGTTTTTCATCGCTTTTTTCAGCATCTTCCTAACTCCTTTCCTATAATCCTATGGCTGCCAGTTCAATAGACAAACTAGCAGCCTTTCATCAGCCTTTCACACCGCCGACAGTCAAACCAGAAATAAAGTAGCGCTGGAAGAATAAGAACAGAATAACGATTGGAATAATCGTCATAACCGATCCAGCAATCAGGATGTCGTAGTTATTACCGTATGGCGTCAGCAGTGTTGCAAGACCAAGCGGCAAGGTAAACATATCGTTTGATCGGAGTACCAGAAGCGGCCATAGGAAGTTATTCCAGCTGCCCAATCCTTGCAGGATGGCCATTGCCGCCAATGACGGTCCCATTAACGGCAGCATAATTTTAAAGAAGATACCGTATTCGGTAGATCCATCAATCCGAGCTGCATCCATTAATTCTTTCGGCAAACCAAGTGCATATTGCCGGAAGAAGAACACCGCTACTGGTGCAACTACACCTGGCAGGATGACGCCGAGATACGTATCAATCAGCATCGTGTCAATCATTAGCTGGAACAGCGGCAGCATTAGAATCTCAAATGGCACCATAAGGATAAAGACGACAGCCACGAAGAAAAGATTGCTGCCTTTAAAGTCGTACATCGCCAGCGCATAGCCGACCATGGAAGAAAAGAATAGGGACAGCACGATCATAAGCGCCGAAATCCATAAACTGTTGCCATACCAAGTCCAATACTCCGCCGACTGGGTAAAAATGTACGTGTAGTTGCTTAGCGTTAATTCACTCCAAGGAAAACTGAACGAAATCCCATTCCGCATTAAGGAAGAAGACGGGATAAACGAAGATAACACCATACTGATAATCGGAAAAAGCGCAATCAAGCTGACGATGGCCATGACAACAGTGGCAATGATACTGAGCAGTTTACTGTTATTCTTTTTCATCATCTGCCCTCCTTCTTAAATGTACCTGTCGCAATCAAGTAGATAATACTGATGACGAAGATGATAAGCATGAGCACAACGCCTAATGCAGCACCAAAGCCCATGTCGTTTTGCTGAATTCCTTGCTGATAAATATAAGCAGCTATAGAAAGACCAATGTTACCTGGTGAACCGACAGCCCAGAATACATAACTCTCTTCGAACATTCGGAAACCATTAATGATTGTAATTGTACTAACGAAGACGATGATTGGCTTCAGCATCGGCATCGTGATGAAACGGAAGCGCTGCCATCTTGTCGCACCATCAATTTGTGCTGCTTCATACATTTCATCCGGCACGTTCTGCAAAGCAGCCAGGAAATATAGTATATTTACACCTATCCAGCGCCAGCTTGCCAGGAGTACCATAAGCAAGATTGCCGCCCACGGTGAAAACATCCACTTTACGGAATCAAATCCGAAAAATCCGATGAACTGGTTTGCCACTGCACTGTCTTGTTCACTGAACATGAAGCGGAAGATCATCCCGCCGACGATTGTCGATGTGAGGGCAGGAATAAAGAGTGATGCTCGGAAAATGTTCCGGAAACGCACATGCTTCGAATTCAGAATAACGGCGAGTATCATCGGAATGATGGTCAAAATCAATACGGTGAAAATAACGTAAAGCGTCGTATTCGAGACAGCTCGGTAGAATGTCGGGTTGAATACCCGTTCATAGTTGGCCATCCCAATGAACTCCACTTGCCCTGGCAGCACGCTTTGGAAACTCATCATCACGCCTTGAATAGCTGGATAGACGGTAAACAGCAGCAGTGACAGAACAAATGGTGAAATAAAAACAAAAGGCACTACTTTTTTAGAGTTTAGGAACCGGACGAGCTTGTTTTGCTTTTTCCGCGCTGGTACCGGTGTCACCGGATTTGTAACTATTTTCACAACAATCCCCCCTTACGATTCGTTAGTTTTTGTTTTATGCAGCCGGATGACATTCCAAGAAGTTCGATGCAGCTGTGCATGTAATTTCCCATCTGCCAAGCTGGAATCTCCGTTTGTGTGCGGGGTCACACGTGCTGTATCTTTTGTGTTAGCAGCTTTCAAGTCATGATGCTCCAGTACAATATGTTCTTTGATTGTGTAGCCTTCAAAGCTTCGCACATCCACGTCAAGCGGAATGGTGTCTTCTAAATGTTTATTAACAAGGAAAATCGTTAATTCCTCGCCTTGTTCATCGTACACAGCTGCACAATCTATAAATGGTACATCTGTGAAATCTTTGCTGTCATATTTCGGAGAGGAAAGAATTGGCTGTAAACTTACCCCCCGGCCAAATACAGATGCGTGCAGATACGGATAATAGATTGTCTGTTTCCAAGATTGGCCGTTATTTTCAGTCATGATTGGGGCAATAACATTCACGAGCTGTGCCATACACGCCATCTTCACGCGGTCTGCATGGCGAAGCATCGTGATCAACATACTTCCTACCAGCAAGGCGTCCTCAAAATTGTAGACATCCTCCAGCTGCGGCGGTGCAACTGTCCACGGCTCCAGCTTTTCATCATGCTCTCTGGAGTGGTACCACACATTCCATTCGTCAAAGCTTAAGTTGATTGTCTTCTTGCTGCGGTGTTTCGCTTTGATATAGTCACAAGTTGCAGTTACTGTTTTAATAAAATGATCCATGTCCATGTTCTTTGCCAAATAGTTAGCAGGATCATTGGAATTATTGCCGTAATATTGATGCAGGGATATAAAATCAACTTCGTCGTAAGCGATATCGAGTGTTGTTGCTTCATATTCCGGGAATGTCGGCATATCGGTATTAGAGCTCCCGCATGCTACAAGCTCAATTGTTGGATCCACAAGCTTCATTGCTTTACCTGTTTCTTTTGCAATTTTTCCATACTCGGCAGCCGTTTTCTGCCCAACCTGCCATGGACCGTCCATTTCATTACCTAAGCACCATGTTTTGATTTGATGCGGCTGTTCATAGCCATGCGCTCTGCGTAAATCGCTCCAGTAGGTGCCGCTTGGATGATTGGTATACTCAATTAAGTTACGTGCAGCATCAATGCCTCTTGTGCCAAGGTTTACTGCCATCATCACGTCTGCGCCTGCTTTTTTTGCCCAATCAACAAATTCGTTCGTTCCCATTTCATTTGTTTCAATGGTGCGCCACGCCAGCTCCAGCCGTCTTGGCCGCTCTTCTTTCGGTCCGACGCCATCTTCCCAATTATACGCAGACACCATATTACCGCCAGGGTAACGGACAATTGGTACTTGCAGTTCCTTGACCAGATTTAGTACATCTTTTCGAAAACCTTGTTCATCCGCTTCCGGATGGCCTGGTTCGTAGATTCCGCCGTATACTGCTCTTCCAAGATGTTCAATAAATGAACCGTAAATACGTTGATCGACCTCACTTATTTGATAACTCTTATCCAGCACCATTGTCGCTTGCAGCTTATTTGCCATTCATTCCACTCCCTTTATATTGATAACGCTTACAAATATAGTGAAAAAAGAAGGCGATTCGCATCGCGCCTTGTACGAACATATTTTTAGATACATCACACCAGCCGTAAATATGTACGTATAAGTTCATACATTTAGTATAGTCAGATATCGATTTAAAAACAAGCGTTTTTGTAACATTAACTATACAAAAAACCGAGCAGCTTACAGAACCGCTGCTCGGAGTTGATAAATTCATCCTATTTCTTCATCGTGCTCTCAATTTTATCAGCAGCTTCTTTCATTGCTTCTTCTGGTGTTTTGTTCTTCTGCCTTAACACAGAATCGGCGATGATCGTGTTATATTCGGTGGAGACATCTGGTGTACTTTCCGTAATGTTAAGTGTATTGATTTCATCTTTTACTTCTAATAACATATCGAAGATGCCATCACCAAAGAACTGATAGTATTTATTATCTTCTTTGACTGCATCGCTTTCCCATACATCCCAGCGAGGCGGGTCAAATCCAAGAACCTTCCACAAGTTAATGCTTCCCTCTTCAGAAAGCTTTGTATATGCAAGGAATTCTTTAGCCAAATCCTTATCTTCAGACTGGTTTGTTACCGAAGTACCTGTTCCGCCCATACCGGCCGAACGTTTGCCGCCTTCTTCCCACGCAGGAAGCGGTTTAATCGCGATTTTGCCTTCCATTTCCGGCATATTATCTAGGAAACGCCCCATATACCAAAGCGGAGCTAAAATGGCAGCAGATTTACCTTCTGTGTAATATTTATAAAAGTCTTCTGACTGGTTCGTACCGCCAGGAGTAAGCTCTGCAATTTTATCTGTATAAACTGTGTCATAAAGGAATTGTAAGGTATCTATGTTTGTTTCGTTATCAAGTGTCAAATTTCCTTCTTCATCAAAGAAATCGGAATCCTGCTGAGAAACCATCGGCCAAAGATCCATTAGGAAGTCTGCAGTTCCGACGTTCCACATAACCGCATCTGTCTTTTCTGTTACTTGTTTACCAGCTTCTACGAAATCATCCCAAGTCTGGATGCTATTAATATCAACGCCAGCTTGCTCCATGATTTCGGTATTATAATACATCACTGTGGCGCCTACATGTGTTGGTATTCCGTAATAGTCTCCGTCTTTTGCATATAATTCAAAACGAGCTGAGACGGAATCTGCTAATACTGGCTCTACGTATTCATTCATTGGTTCCAGCTGCGGCTTCCCTTGCATAAAGTTCTGAAACTTACTCATCTCAATATCTGCAATATCTGGTGCACCTTTACCAGACTGCAAGCTTAGCAGCAAGTTGTTGTGCATCTGGTCAAATGGATACGTTTCTGCTGTAAGTTTGATAGGCCGGTCAGGGAATTCTTTATTCCAGCGTTCTGCTGATTCTTTAAACAAATCCATATGCTGCCCAACAAATGTCCAATAAGTCAATTCTGTTGCACCCTCTAAATCTGCCCCAACAACTTCTGTTTCATCCGCTTCACTGCCTCCGCCGCCGCTGCCTTTACTGCAAGCGACTAATACGACAATCATGAGACCAATCATCAGCGTTTTTAAAACTTTCTTCATCAAAGCTACCCCCTCATTTTTATTCATGGCAAGCACTTCTTTGAAAGCGTTTACTAAAGAGGTCATACCTCCCTTACCGTAATCAGCCAACGTGAGACAGTCTGGATGATAGCGCATACATTTTGTTTGTCAGCTTTTACGATGTGTGTTACATCTATCCTAGCACCAGGATAACAATCAGTCAATAAGTTTTCTTTCATTTTAATTACAACTTATACGAACAAGTTCAAAATGCTTTTTATTGCATTGTTTGTTTTACATGTTTATAAAAAGAAAGCTGAACAGATGTCAGCTTTCTTTGTTTCTATATCTTCTCTAATCTATTTGTCCTTATTGCTTGTGTTGAATTTCTTGTTACCAGCTCCGTCGGGAATACAACACTATCTATCGTCTTCCCTAACCCCTTGCCATTCTTACTTTCAATCAATTCTAAAATCAGCTTGCCCGCTGCTCTGCCCAGCTCAGCTTTTGGATGCTCAACAGAGGTGAGTTTCACTTCTGATAGCTCAGCTAAAATAGAATTATCGAATCCGATAATTGACATGTCGTGCGGGACTTTCATATCCCGGGTCCGCAGTACATCGAGCATTTTGATTGCGAGCTCATCATTGTAGCATACTAGTCCTGTCGGCTTTGTATCTGCTTGATCAAGCAGCACTTCCAGCT
The DNA here is from genome assembly GCF_900215625.1 of Terribacillus aidingensis. Taxonomy (GTDB): domain Bacteria; phylum Bacillota; class Bacilli; order Bacillales; family Amphibacillaceae; genus Terribacillus; species Terribacillus aidingensis. Next base: position 98,745 of record NZ_OBEK01000004.1, on the reverse strand, counting down.
CATGTATTGGCTTGTGATGCTTTTCTTCTGTAGTGTACGTGACAATATGTTTAGGGTTGATTGGTACTTTATTTTCGCGATGCGCTTTCAAGTACCCTTTCATCCGAAGTGTTCCTTGCAGATCGTCTGTCTTGAAGAAACCAACAATATCGCGATGTCCTTGCTGAATGAGATGTTCTGTCTGCAAAAATGCCCCACGTTCGTCATCGACAAGCACCCGAAACGGCTCCAGCGCGTCATAATAGGCATTAATCATGATGTAGGGAATTTGAAGTCGCTCTAAATTCAAATAGTAATTGATATTTGGATTGGCAGAAGCACTTTTCGTCGGCTCGATAATTGCGCCGTCAAATCCTGTTGTAATAATCCGCTCCAGATATTCTCGTTCCTTTTCATGATCGTTATTTGTGCTAAATAAGCTCACGTTATAGCCATGTTCACTTAGAAAAGCCTCTGCACCGCGAATAATGGATGGAAAGATATAATCAGAAATGTAAGTAGTCACAATAGCAATATTTTTATTTTGGATACCGTTCTGCTGCAGCTGATGCTTGGAACGATCTGCACAAAAGGTGCCTGCTCCTTGTTCTCGGTAAAGCCAGCCTTCATTCACCAGCTCACCTATCGCCAGCCGCACCGTATGACGGCTAACATCGTGCTGCTTCATCATTTCACTCTCAGATGGAATTTTCGCGTGCGGCTCATACGTACCATCGAGGATTTTGGACTTGATTGCTTGTTTTACAATTGCATACTTTGTCTGCATAACTCACACCAGCTTCCTTGACATGTTCGTATAAGTTAGCATACCACAGGTGATGGGAAGGGCGCACTATGTTGTTCTTTATTACGGTAGATGTTTTGTAAGAGTCTATCTTTTTTCTGGATGCTTTCTTGTGGTAGTATCAGAGCAGCACATAATACGTAACTGCGTCTCACAGCCTATAAGAGAACGCTCGTTTTTATTGGAGGACAGCACCACAATGAAAAACTATCAAGCTTTATTTTTTGATGTAGATAATACAATTCTCGACTTTACAAAAACGGAACAGGAAGCACTCCCTCGCCTATTTCAACAGCATGGATTGCCAATTGATGAAGAAGCAATGACTGCCTACCGCACCATTAATAAGCGGCTTTGGAGTTCCTTCGAAAAAGGAGAAATTGATCGGGATACGGTTGTTCAATCAAGATTCCGGGAGTTTTCTGCGCTATACGGCCGTGAAACGAATGGTGCAGAATTAGATGCAGCTTATCGTGAGCTGTTAGGGAAAGGAACACATATGATAGTTGGAGCGGCCGAAGTATTAGAAGAACTGAGCAAGCAATATCCGCTTTACATCGTGACGAACGGTGTTTCAGAAACACAATATCGCCGTCTAAAAGCAACCGGTCTGCTGCCGTATTTCCAGGCCGTTTTCGTTTCCGAAGACACTGGCTTCCAGAAACCAATGGCCGAATTCTTTGATTATGTGTTTGATCGCGTTCCCGATGTAAGTCCTAGTCGTTCACTCATAATTGGTGATTCGTTAGCGGCTGACATACAAGGAGGTCATAAGGCCGGTATGAATACATGCTGGTTTAACCCTGGAAGACTGCCGAATCATCTTGCGATAGCACCTGATTATGAAATAACTGCATTAGAAGAACTCAAGCAATTACTTGCTATATGATTCGTTTTGAACTAAAGAGTGATTAAAAACTATTATTCAAAAAAGATGTGCAAAAACGCACATCTTTTTTTGTGTTCTATTTCCACACTGCCTGATTCCACTGCAGCTCTTTTCGGAATTGCTTTAACTTGGTATCGTTATCGATCGTTACACACTCTATGCCAATTATGTCCGCAAAGTCTTCCAGCTGTTCAGCAGTCAGAGCGAAAGTAAGTGCCGTATGATGGGCTCCGCCAGCATAAATCCATGCTTCTGTTGCTTCACTTAATGATGGCTGCGGTTTCCACAGTACTTTGGCTACCGGCAAGTTTGGTGTTTCGTTTTCTGCCTCGACAGCATCCACCTTATTAATAATCATGCGGAATCGGCCGCCGAGCTCAATGATGGAAACGTTTATGGCTTCACCGGCAATTCCGTCAAATACAATCCGTGCTGGGTCATCTTTACCGCCAATGCCTAACGGGTGCACCTGAATAGATGGTCTGTTTTTGGCAACAGTCGGACAAACCTCCAGCATATGTGATCCTAAGATTAATTCCGCACCTTCTTCTAAATGGTACGTGTAATCTTCCATAAAGGATGTTTTTTCATTATTGGCCATTGCTTTTAGCAGTCGAACGAGCGCTGCGGTACGCCAATCTCCTTCGCCAGCAAAGCCGTAACCTTGCGCCATCAGATGCTGAACAGCGAGTCCTGGCAGCTGGTTCATTCCGTGCAGATCCTCAAAGTTGGTGCTGAACGCTTGGTAACCGCCGCGATCTAAGAAGCGCTTTAATGCTACTTCAATTTTAGCCTGTTCACGTACAGAAGCTACCTGATCTGCCTCTGTCGGCAGATCGTACACTTCCTTGTACGCTGCAACGAGGTTATCTACTTCTGCCTCACTTACTTCTTTCATTTCCGCAACCAGATCGCCAACACCATAATAATCGACGGTCCAGCCAAACTTAATTTGTGCTTCCACTTTATCGCCGTCCGTAACAGCAACGTTACGCATGTTATCGCCAAAACGGGCTACCTTAATTTGCTGACTTTCGTTAACGCCAACAGCTGTTGTCATCCAATCAGCAATGCGGCTCTGTATTTTTGGATCGCCCCAATAGCCGACAATCACCTTTCTGGCTTTGTTAAGACGTGTTCCCATAAAGCCATATTCACGGTCGCCATGAGCGGCTTGATTCAAGTTCATAAAGTCCATGTTTATCGTATCCCAAGGAACATCGCGATTGTACTGCGTGTGCAAATGCAAAAGCGGCTTTTGAAGCGTCTTTAGTCCGCCAATCCACATTTTCGCTGGTGAGAACGTGTGCATCCACGTAATCAATCCTGCACATTCCGGATCAGCATTTGCTTCCAGACTCACCCGCTGAATGTCTGCTGCGTTCGTGAGCACTTCTTTAAAGGTAATTGGAAACGGCAAATTGCCCTGCTCGTTTATTTTATGGATCAAATCCTCAGAATTAGCTTGCACCTGCTTTAGTGTTTCTTCCCCGTACAAATGCTGACTTCCTGTAACGAACCAAAATTGATAAGGCTTTACTTGTAACATAATTTCTCCCCCTTAATTCTGTGCAGTCAATTTTCTTTCCGATTGTGAACGTATTGCTTTTAGCCGCTTCATGACATCATTAGATCCGCGTCCGAAATAGTCATGCAGCGTATTGTACTCCTCGTAAAGCCGCTCATAAATGTCCACATTTTCTGGGATCGGCTGTATAACTTCTTCCTTTACCCGCGCCATATGTTCAGCTGCCTCCAGGATGCTGTCATAGCCACCAGCATCTGCTCCTGCTGCAACGGCGCCAAACATCGCTGCTCCAACTGCTGGTGTTTGTACCGAGTCGGCAATATAAATCGGCCGGTTCGTGACATCAGCAAAAATTTGCATAAGCAGCTTATTTTTCTGCGGCAGTCCGCCACATGCATATAGTTCATCAACAGCTACACCATTTTGATGGAAAGCGTCGACAATTTTACGCGTACCAAAAGCCGTCGCTTCCAGCAGCGTCCGATATACTTCTTCCGGTTTGGTCTGCAGTGTCAGCCCCATTATCAGTCCGCTAAGTTCAGTATCCACGAGCACAGACCGGTTGCCATTCATCCAGTCCAGCGCCAGCAAACCCGTTTCTCCCGGACGATAAGCAGCCGCACGAGCTTCCAGCCACTGGTGCACATTCTGTCCAGCTGCTTCTGCCTGCTGATGTACATATGCCGGCACTTGCTCATCCACGAACCAGCCAAAAATGTCGCCAACTGCCGACTGCCCGGCTTCATAGCCATAGTAGCCTTCGATAATACCGTCCTCTACCACTCCGCACATGCCTTCGACTGTACGTTCCTCTGTGCCAAGTACCATATGGCAAATAGAAGTTCCCATAGCCATTACCAATTTACCTGGCGTCACTACACCCATTGCTGGGACGGCCGCATGCGCATCCACATTTCCAACAGCCACTGCAATACCTGCCGGCAGATTCATCGGCCCAGCAAGTGAGGCTTGCAATTCGCCAGCCTTGGATCCAAGCGGATACACCTCCCCGCGCAGCTTTGTTTCCGCCACATCTCGCAACGCAGGATGCAGACTGCCGAAGAATTCTTGCGAAGGATAGCCGTCTTGCTTATGCCAAATAGCCTTGTATCCAGCAGTACAGCTATTTCGTTTCAATTCACCTGTAAGCTGCGAAATCACCCAATCAGTAGCCTCGATAAATTGATCTGCCGCCTCATAGATTTCAGGTGCTTCATCTGCGATTTGCCAGATTTTAGGTATCATCCACTCCGAGGAAATCTTGCCTCCATACCGCGATAGAAAAGCCTCGCCTTTGTCCTTCGCAATGTCATTTAGCTTATTGGCCTCATCCTGCGCAGCATGGTGTTTCCAAAGTTTAACCCAGCTGTGAGGATTATCACGGTATAGTGGGTTAAAACACAATGGTTCCAGATTTTCGTCAACGGGCAGCATCGTACATGCAGTAAAATCAATTCCTAATCCGATAACGTCTGGCGGTTCCACACCTGCTGTTTTCATGACAGCTGGCACGGAATTCCGCAGTACGTCGAGATAATCCATCGGATGCTGCAGCGCCCACTCATAGCCTAATGCTTTATTCAAATGCGGCAGTTTTACATCCATGACTCCATGGGCGTACGCTGTCACGTGGTCCGCCATCTCTATTCCATCACGTAAACGGACAAGCACTGCTCGGCCCGACTGCGTGCCATAATCTATTCCGATTGTGTATTTTTCCGTCCCCATTTGCATTTCCTCCTATGTGGTCTTCTGGCCGTAATAGGCACCTGCACCATGTTTTCGCAGATAATGTTTATCTAACAGCTCTTGTTCCATATCATCCACCTGGTGATCCAGCTGATAAGATAGATGCGCAAGTCTGGCCACTTCCTCTAAGACAACAGCATTATGCACAGCTTCCGCAGGTGATTTCCCCCAGTTAAATGGCGCATGCTTATGCACGAGTACACTTGGAATTTGGTTTGGATCTAGGCCTTGCTTCTGAAACGTCTCGACAATGACATTGCCTGTCTCTAATTCATAATTATGCTTTATCTCTTGTACGGTCATCGGCCGCGTACAGGGCACTGTTCCATAGAAGTAGTCCGCATGAGTTGTCCCAAGCGCCGGCACCCCTTTGGCTGACTGCGCGAAAGCTGTCGCCCATGTGGAATGCGTATGCACAATGCCGCCAATAGCATCAAAATGCTTATACAAAACAAGATGGGTTGCTGTGTCAGATGAAGGCTTCAGATCTCCCTCCACCACTTCGCCATCCAAATTGACAACAACCATGTCTTTTACCGTCAGCTTCTCATAAGCCACACCGCTAGGCTTAATCACAACTAAACCGGAATCCCTATTGATACCGCTTACATTTCCCCACGTGAAAGTTACCAGCTCATGCTTTGGCAGATCCAGGTTCGCTTGCAGCACCTGCTCCTTCAAATCATTCAGCATCAGGTTCACCTCTTCTTGTACGTATATTTAACTCCTTAACGTGATTTTAACTTAATTGGTACGTACAATCAATCTATTTTTCTTCGATTCTGTCATCTTGCCCGTACAAGTGAAGAATGCAGGTGCTGTTTATTCATGTGAGCTAAAATTATTGGTAATGTATATTTATCTTTATCACTGCTTATGTTCTGCGTTACGATAGAAGAAAGAGAAATATCTGGAGGATGTTTATGGAGAAAATGATAATCGGAGTTCTTGGTCTTCTGCTGCTTCTTTTCCTAACTGCATGTTCCGCTGCTGATAATGACATAAGCATGGGAACGGTAGATTATCATGCGCTATCTGCATATGAAAAAACGTATATAGGAAAAAACAGTGATGTAGGGGCAATTCTTATGAAGCTCCCAGGCAGCAATATACTGGAAGAGATAAGCTTGTCAGAGAGAAATCTCGCAGTCCTTTATGATACAAATAAAATTGATAAACAAAAAGAAAATACGTGGTACAACAAGCAATCAGCAGTCCAGAAAGTCTTTCTCCACAATATCCTGTATCTCTCTGCCCTAATTACTAATGAAAAAAACATCACTTTAACTTTGCAAAGCGACGAAACAGAATACAACATGGAACTTTCCTCATCGGATTTAGAGAAATTTCTAAACGATGACTTAGAAGAAAAAATAAAGCACGAGCAAGGATGGAATAATTTTTTAGAAGAGGAATTACAAGCAGAAAATCAGCAGGAGCTTGTGAAGGAATTTCCCTTAGATGTACAATAACGTTAAAAGCGACCACAGAAACAATTTCTGTGCTCGCTTTTTAACCCTTAAATTCGACTGCACCTTCTTTAAAGAATCGGTACCAGCCGTCAATTTTTTCATCTTCCCTTACCGCAAGAAGCTTCAGTATTTCACGTGCAAACTCTAAAGGCGCGGTGCCATTCGCAGTGACCAAGTTATCACCGCGTACTGCTTGAGAATGAACGTACAAGTTTTCACCTTGATAAGCAGGCGCACCTTCTTGCAAGTACTCCAAACTATTACTTGTATGCGGCGTTTTATCCAAGAAGCCATATCTTCCAAGAAAAACGGTAGCATCGCAAATAGCCGCTATAGGTATGGCATTTGCTGCACAATGTGCAAGCAGCTCTTTTACCGGAACAGTAGCATCTTCTCGCCATGTGTTTCCGCCCGGAAGAATGAGCATATAAAAATTCTCATAGCTTTTTACTTCCTCTAAGCTATAGTCAGGCAGCACTTTAAATCCGCCAATAGAGGCGACCGGCTGGCCATCTAAGGTTGCTGTTTTTACTGTGTAAGCAGAGTGCGGTGCCTGCAGCTCGGCTGCCGCATAGCTCGCTTCCCAATCAGCATATTGCTCTGTCAAAAAGATAAGTACTGTCTTTTTCATCGCACGGCCAACCTCTCTTTTTAAGTTTAAACCTCTCGGCTTAAGAACATTAATCTTTCAATCTCGTTAAAGCCATTTCTTTTATAAAATGTCTCGGCAGGAAGTCCGCGATCTGTCAGTAAGCTGATGGTCTCTGCATCAGTTGTTTTCAAAAGGTAGTGCATTAATTGCTTGCCTACACCTTTACTTTGCTTATCGCTTCGCACACACATCTCGTTTATGAAAAACTCATCACCTGACCACCACCTTCGTTTCACCCCAAAGATGAAGCCGATAATATCCTGATTTTCTGCTGCTAAAATCCCTGTAAATCCTGGTGTGTGATAATAATCCTTCAAGTATTTCAGTGCCGTTTCAGGAGTCCAAGCTTCATTCCACGGCTCCTCACAGAAAACATTAACAAAGATATCACTGCAAACTTCTAAATCACTTTCCATACATGCGCGCATGTTCATATAACTCCTCCTACAGTTTCTTTGTCTTTACAATAGATGCTGTTTCATACCCTAATCGCTCATATAATCGCTGGGCATCTTCATTTGCTGCAAACACATTAAGCGCCATCCTGCTAACACCTTCTCGCCTCGCCACTTCTTCCACTAATGTTAACGCTGCATGCGCATACCCTTGCTTGCGGAATGCTTCTTCTATAAAAATATGATAAATGAATACACGATTTCGCTCAGCCTGTGTGTTGTACCAAATGATCCCAACATTCTGCTTTTTCTCCTCACAAAAGATATGCCCAATATATTGGCCATTCTTTCTGTTCTCTTCAGATAGAAGCTTGTATGTTTGTTCGGCATCACGAAGCGCCTTTTCTTTCGGAGTACCTAGGTTGCTTGATACATTCTCCGCATAAATGGGACTTTGTAACTCTATGTATTTCTGAACTTCTTCTGCGGTTAATGCTTTGAATGAAATATGCATTGTCTAACCTCCTGTATTTTGTATTTTCTATTGTACAGGAATACGAATAAAAAATAATTGAGCAGAAAATGATTATCTTCATCTAGGGGTTTTATATCGACCGCTTATGGAAATATGGAAAATATAGGAGGTATAAAATGGATTCGGATCTTATCCTCTTCACGTTTCTCGTTCTCTTACGATTACTTTCTTGTATTTATCTAACAGCAAGAAGTTAAAGGCTTGGAAAAAAGACAGCTAAAGCAATAGTATGCAAAGGCAGCGACCAACTTTATCTAATCTTACATAAATAAATTTCTCAAATATGCCTCACGATTCTGCAGAAAACCTCGTGTTAGTTGATAATGCTCTGTTTCTTCATAATCAATCTGCTGGATGCCTTCCTCGCTGAAGTGCAAAATCTCCGCTTCAGGATATCCAAGCAATATAGGTGAATGGGTAGCGATGATAAATTGCACATTACCTGTTTTGACTAGATCATGGATAAGACGAAGAAAGGAGAGCTGCCTTTGCGGGGATAGTGCAGCCTCTGGCTCATCCAGCAAGTAAATTGCCTTGCCGCCAAAGCGATTTTGGAACAAAGACAGAAATGCTTCTCCATGCGATTGGTGATGCAGCGACTTGCCACCATACGCATCAACTGATCCAATATCATCAATGTGCGAGGCAAAATGATAAAAGGATTCTGCTCGGAGGAAGAATCCATTTGTTACCTTGGGCAGCCAAGACAGGCGGATATAATTCGCGAGTGCAGCTTCTGATGCGTCCACATCATATGCATTATTCCGACCGCCTCCTGCTGTATGGAATTCGCATCTATCCGCGATTGCTTCCATTAAAGTTGACTTTCCACTTCCGTTTTCCCCCACAAAGAAGGTGACCGATTGATTAATATCCAGCTTGTCCAGCTGTCGGAGTGCCGGAATGGAAAACGGGTATACATTCTGCTGGAATGCAGGATGCTCTTGTAAGAGTTTGACTCTTTTTAGGAACATGTCTTCAGCTCCTTATATACTGATTGCTTATAAGTAAAACAACTAACGTACAGTACAGTAATTCTGTACAACGGAGTTCGCCTCCTTAACCATTCGCTGCTTATTACAGAAAATCCTCTGTCTGTTTCTGCTTCCTTACTGGACCCAGAAAGAATACGAAGCTAAAAAACGGAAAGAAACCCTTCTTGCAGGCTTCTCTCCGTCTCAAAAAAACAGTCTTTCTCCTTATGAATACACTGTTGGCGTTGGGTACTCCCCAGTTAACACCCAATGTCCAATGTTTTTTCGTTTGTATTCAATCGGATTATGAAGCGAATGTGTACGCACATTTCGCCAAAATCGATCAAAATTATTTTTTCTCGTAGCTGAACGAGCGCCCATTACTTGAAAAATGCTGCTTGTTATATTTAGAGCTACTTTTGTACCGAAAGCATTCGCTGCTCCAGTTAAAAGCACGGTATCTCCTCGTTCTTCTTTGGTAAGGGAACGATCTCTGCTCCACGCTTCATCGACTTTATTCCCCGCCTTTTCAACTAATTGAACAGCTGCCTGGATATCAATCCAAAATTCACCATAGCTTCGCTGTATAAATGGATCATCAGTAGCTTTTTCATAGTCAGTAAGATACCAAGGCCGCGATTTATTACTTGTATATTTTTTTGCTTCTTCTAGTGCTCCCTCAGCAGAACCAACAAAGACATTTGCTAATACAATCTGAGATAAAATAGCATCAAATGTGGCAAAAGGAGTTCCTTTCGATTCTGTTAAATCGATAATCTCATCTGCTTCCACTAACACATTTTCGAACGTAACAGACCCGCTATCCGTTTGTCTTTGGCCCATTCCATCCCAGTCATCATGAATGGTAATCCCACCTCTAGCAGTAGGAATAATCCCAATGTACAAAGTAGTTTTTTCAGGATTGTCGTACCAGGTAATCGCTAAACGATCTGAATCCTTTGCTCCTGTGCTGAACGTATTATGTCCATTTACAACAAAAGCGTCTCCCACTCTTTCTCCAATTAAACTAGGTTCTATCGGATTAGACGAGTTGCCCCAGAACCAATTGTTTGCTGCTGATTCTTTATAGAAATACTCCTTTTGTTTTGCCGTACCGGCAATATGCGGCAAAACAGTTTGAAAAGCATGGTAGCCATACAGATGACCAAGCGCCGCATCCGTCTTCGCTAGTTCGCGAACAATCCGAAGAACAAGTGACCAAGGCTGTCCTTCCCCGCCATATTCTTTTGGTATAGGAAGCTTTAACAATCCGCTGTCTCTTAAAGCATCTCGCTGTGCTTTAGCCGTACCGCCCGCTCTGTCCCGTGCTGCTGCATCCGTACCAAATGCTTGAGACAGCAGTTCTGCTGTTTTCAGATATTGCGCCGATTCGTTTACAATTGTTGTTTCCAATGTAATCTTCCTCTCCCCATCTTTTGAATAATTCTTCGATAAAACTGCTTCATCATTAGATTGATTGATACACACAAAAAAACCTCTTCTAAAATAAGAAGAGGTTTTTTAACCGTTCACTTTTACTCCTCTTATCTCTCAAGCATACGCTTGCTGGATTTGGCACAGTGCTTATAAAAAGTCTGTTGCCGAGGTATCACAGGGCCAGTCCCTCCACCTCTCTTGATAAGCTTATTTAATTGTTACTTGAAAATATAATCCATGCGAAATTTAAAGTCAACACTTTTCTGAATACTTTATTAAATTTACGCAAAGCGATTGATCTCTCTGTCTTATTTTACTAACACCAAGTGGTTCTAAGCTACACGTCAAGTACATGTTAAAACGGTTTAAAAAAAGCAAATGGAGGTAACAGAAATGTAATCACTTTTTGCTCCAATAGTCACATGACAATACCTTCCATCTGCGCTACTATAATATTTGTGCATAGAAAAAGACCGTCCGGTGCTGCCAACACCAATCGGTCTGTCCAGGAATAGCATGATTCCCTAGGGGATCTGCGCGAAAAAAGAGGTAAGATAACCATCCTTCTCGAGCTGCCAACTCAAGGGTGGTTATTTTTTCTGGTTCTTGTCAGACATGATTGCAACAATTAACGTTCCAAAGCCGATCATCAACGTCAACGCCTCTGCCACCGTCATCCGCTACACCACCCTCCATGAAACAAAAGGTAATGCGCAAACCACCCTTGAGTCACCTATGCTATTGTCCTACAATTATAACAGAGGATTTAAAAAGCCCATACGTTACAAAAGTCCATATTTTACCAAGGTGCCCGTTACTTTAGCACCTTAAGCAAGCCTTGTTACTTCAGTGAATGTATCGCTTCCAGTACTTGATCAATCTCTTCAGGAGTGTTGTAGATACCTGGAGTTAATCGTGCAAATGCGGTTTGGTATGGTGCAACTGTCCCGATGATCTTCTTATCATGCAGTTTTTTCACTACATTTTTCGATTTCATCCCTTTTACTTCAAATGCGGTAATACCAGCTGATAATTCATCTGCTATCGGTGTGTGCAGCGTCACATGCGACATGGAAGCCAACCCTTCTTTTACTTGTCTGTTCAGCTGATGCACTCTTTCATAAATAGCATCTTTGCCAAGATCCAGCGCAAACTCAAATGCGTCCTTCAATGCCCACCTATGCTCCATGGAATGAAAACCGCCCGGTGTCATTTGGGTTCCGTTCATCTCTTTCGGGTGCTTTTCGTTTATAGAGACCATACTCAGAATAGTATAAGATGGAATGACGGGTGTCACCGAACCCCAAGCTTCCTTTTTGGCAGCTACAAAACCAGTACCGCGAGGACCGTACAGCCATTTGTGACAGCTTGTAATAAAAAAATCACAGTCCAGTTCCGGGAAGGTTTCTGTTTCAATACCAAAGCCGTGCGTACCATCCAATACGACAATAATTTGATTTGCCTTATCACGTTTTTTGTTAATTTTCTTTAATTGGTTCATAAACTTCTTTACTGGGAACTTTAGCCCGGTATCAGACTGCACCCACGTCAAGCCAATAACAACTGTATTGTCCCTGATTTCATTTAATAAAGCTTGCACAAGGCTTTCCTCTGTCACATCTTTCATCTGGTGATAAACTGGCACTTCACGGAAACTTGCCCCTGTCCGGTTCGCCACCTGCCGTATCGCTTCCTGATGAGAGTAGTGATTATGTTCCGGCGTGAGGATATCATGGTCTTTATTAATATTTAAGCCTGTATAAATGATACCCAAACCCATCGTAGCGCTATCTGTCAGTGCAATAAGATTAGGGTCATCTATTCCCATATACTGTACAAGCTTTTTCCTAACCTGCAACGGAAAATTCTCTTCATTATTTTCCGTAAAGTTCGTTGGATTTTCATCTAATTTTTTACGGTACTTCTCAATTGCATCCCGAATATGCTTCGGATGTGATACAAAATACTGAGATGTTCCAATGTGTATGTACTCTCTATTTAAATTAAATAGTCCCCTTACTTTATCCCAATCCACTTGTTTAGCCATAATCCCTGCTCCTCTTCTCATCGTAAGATTCTTCCATCATTCCATTATGAGAAGAGGGGCAGGGTTTTATACTTGAAAGGTGAAACATAGATACCATTTCATGCTTTATTGCGCATGCACTTCCATCCATATCGGGCATTCAAAGCAGCAAACATCCTCAACAGCAAAGGCTAGCTCAATAGCAAGGGAAGTCTTATTGTGCTAAAATAAAGCTATAAGATTCAGCTATACGCAACGATATAAATATTCTTGAGTCGGTCTGAAATCCTTCTCTCTCCTCACATTCCAATCCTAAGTAAGTCCAATAGAGCAATCCGAAAACAGAGAATGCTGCAATGATATTTTTAGCTGGTTTTTCCGCCTAGGTTAAGGCTGTCTTCTTCTCATACTATATGATTGAGCTTTCGTTACTGTTATCGGGCAAAAATAACAAAATTAAATAACTTCGATGATGAGGTGGCCAGCATGCATTTTAATCAAGTAACTAGCAAGCGTCTATACATACAAATTTATGAACAGATTGTTGAACAGTTAAAAAGCGGTGCATTCAAGATTGGTGACAAAATTCCATCTGAACGTGAGCTTTGCGAACAGTTCGGTGTAAGCCGGGCACCTGTGCGGCAAGCATTAAGTGCATTAGAGATGAACGGTTTCACTTATTCCAAACAAGGAGAAGGCGTTTATATTAAGTCATTGCCAGCGGATGAAATCAACTCGCCTGCGTTTTTGTCTAATATATCTCCTGAGGATATTGTTGAAGCGCGGATGACGATTGAACCGCTGATTGTCCGGTTTGCGGCAATGCGAGCAACGAAGGAAGATTTAGAAGAGCTTAATCAGACAATAAAGCTGATGGAAAAGGAAACGAAAGAAGGCGTGTACGTCCCTGAAACCGATGAGCGATTACATAATGGCATCGCAAAAGCATCCCATAATGATTTATATATTCAATTCATGGCGACGATCAGCAATGCGATGAAGCAGCAGCAAATGTGGACTTTCATTCGGGACCGCACTGTAACAAGACCAGATTACCGGGGTGTAAACTTCCAGGAACATAAGAACTTAATTGAAGCTATCGAGGATCATGACGAGGAAAAAGCAGAAAAATTAATGAAGCTGCACATGGATAATTTGTACGAAAGATATTGGAAAGTATAAAAAGGAGTCAGCGTTTGCTGACTCCTTTTTATTATGATCCTTAGTTTTCTTTACAAGACTCGCATACGCCATAAAGGGTACGTCCGCCTTCTGGGCTTTCGGCTACATCAATCACATCTTCGCAGTCCTGACAAATAATCGTTTGCTTCGAATTTAATTTCTCTTCCATTTTCTTCGCCTCCGATTTTCATTTTTGTCATCCCAGAATCAGCTTGATTTATGAAGCTTACTATCAGCTGAACGGGACAAAGCTTTTCCTGTTTGTTTCACTAAGAATATGATGATGAAAGAGCTTACAATCATACTAACACCAAGAAATACCATACTCATTGTGAAGGAGCCAGTTGTATCGCGGATATATCCCACCGCATACGGTCCGAAGAATCCACCAAGGTTTCCAATACTGTTAATCAAGGCAATTGCACCTGCAGCAGCTGACTCAGTCAAGAAGGAAGGCGGTATCGCCCAAAACGGTGAATACGCTCCGAACGCACCACATAACGCAATTGTCAAAAATACAAACGACAAGATAACATTTGATTCTGCGACAAAACTACTTGCAATCATCGCTACCGCACTAGTCGTTAAACAAGCAGCAACGTGCCAGCGTCTTTCGTTCTTCTTATCCGAGTGGTTTCCTACTAAAATCATTGCCACCATCGCAATACCATACATCAGACCAAGCAGCCATCCCAACCCCTGCGTGCTGATTGACAATGATTCCGACATGGATTGTGTTACTGTTGGCAAGAACATGTTAATACCATAGTACCCGAACATCCAGCAGAAATAACCCGCAGAGAGAATCAAAACATCTCGATCTTTCAGTGCCTGTGCAAACGTGTAATGCTTTACTTTCTGCTTTGCCTCTTTTTCTTTTCGCGTTACTTCCAAAAGCCAGTTTCTTTCTTCCGGCTTCAGCCATTTCACATCTTCCAGACGATCATCCAAGTAGAAGAAACAAATTACACCTAGAATCAAAGCTGGAACCGCTTCCAAAATAAACAACCATTGCCAGCCTGCAAGATTAAACCATTCTATTTGCATTAGGAACGTAGATAACGGCGCCCCTACAGCATTCGCTCCAGGAATGGCTAACATGAAGGCTGCAATTGCTTTCGCATGGTGTTTGGTTTGGAAGAATCCACTCAAGTAGAACACCATACACGGATAAAAACTTGCTTCGGCTACACCCAATAGGAATCTAGCAGTATAGAACTGCCATGGTTCTGTTACAAAAGCCATTAAAATGGCAATAATCGCCCAAGTGACCATAATTCTGCTGATCCATCTACGCGCTCCGATTTTGGTCATAATTGCGCTTCCAGGAACCTCTAATAAAAAGTACCCTAAGAAAAATATACCCGCTCCGAGACCAAATACTGCATTCGAAAAGCCAAGATCTTCATTCATTTGTAAAGCTGCAAAACTGATATTTACCCGATCAAGGATCGAGATGAAGAAACAAAGAAACAAAAAAGGAATCAGACGTAGTGTTACCTTCCTGACTGTGGATTTTTCAAGCAACTGCTGCTCCAATACAATTCCTCCTGTCTTTTAGATACAGGACGAGACCCAGGAGTCCCGCCCCCACTAACTTTAGTCCATGTGCGAACCGCCATTGATATCAATTTCTTCACCAGTAATATAGGAGGCTTCTTCTGAAGCAAGGAAAGCAACTGTTGAAGCGATTTCCTTCGTTTCTCCTGGTCTTCCTAGCGGAATGCCTGAGATGACCTGCAAAGCATCCTCCTGTGGCAATGACTTCCAAATATCTGTATTCACTAATCCTGGTGCTACACAGTTAACCGTGATACCATCTAAGCCAACTTCACGTGCCAAGTTTTTAGAGAAACCTAGAACAGCTGCTTTAGACGCTGAGTAGTGTGCACCGCCGAAAACACCGCCGCCTCGTTTAGCTGAAACAGAGGAAAGGCTGACAATTCGGCCGAATTTCTGTTTGCGCATTGGCCCAAGCACTGCTTGTGTGCAAAGAAACAGCCCAAACATATTTACGTTGAAAATTTTCGTAATGTCGGTCAATGTCATGTCATCTACCGTCACTTTTTGCGAGATACCGGCGTTGTTAACCAATATATCGATACGTCCAAAAGTCTCCAAAGTTTTTGCTACCATTTCGTCAATGGAAGCTTTGTCTGTTACGTTTACTTCTACACCAAGTGCTGTTCCGCCGGCTTCTGTGATAGCAGAAACAGTTTCTTCAATGCCTTCTTTATTCAAGTCTGCAACCACAATTTTCGCACCTTGCTCGGCAAGTGTCAGCGCGATTGTCCGGCCAATTCCTTTTGCAGATCCGCTTCCTGTAACAATTGCAACTCGCTCATCCAATCTAAACATGTTCTCCCGACCCCTATGCTATTAGTTTGATAGTAATTTATTTGCTTGTGCTACGATGTTTTCTACAGTAATACCGTTGATTTCAAGCAGCTTCTCATAAGGTGCAGATTCACCGAAGCGATCTTGAACACCAATTCGCGCAAGCTGTCCTTTTCCTTCTTCAGCCATTACTTCTGCCACTGCACTTCCCAAACCATTGAGTATGTTATGATCTTCTACTGTGACAATTCGGCCAATCTCCAGACATTCTTTTACTGCCTCTACATCAAGCGGTTTGATAGTATGCATATCAAGAAGTTTTGCAGAAACCCCTTTTTCCTTCAGTTGTTCTGCTGCTTCAAGTGCTAGGTGTACTGTGTCACCGTTTGCAATAATAGCAACGTCTTCACCGGCAAGCAGCTGCTTCGCTTTGCCGATTTCAAAAGTTTCATTCTCGTCATAAATCATTGGCACTGTATCACGTGTAAAGCGAAGATAAACTGGACCATATTTATCGGCTGCCTGTGCAATCAATTTCCGTGTCGAATGATAATCAGCACCCATGATAACTGTCATATTCGGGAACGAACGCATAATCGCCATGTCTTCAATTGCCTGGTGGCTTCCTCCGTCATTTCCTGGCGTCAGCCCGCCATGCGAACATGCAATCTTAACATTCAAATTCGGATAGCAGACTTCCTGACGAATCTGTTCTGCCATACGCAGAGACCCAAATACAGCGTACGTGCTGATGAATGGGATTTTGCCAGTTGTCGCCAACCCGGCTGCAATTCCTGCCGCGTTTTGCTCCGCAATACCTACATTCAAATGCTGTTTAGGGAACTTGGCAATAAAATTATCAGTCTTACAAGATTTACCGATATCAACATCAACTACATAAATGTCTTTATTGGACTCACCCAAACGAACAATCTCATCCCCGAACGCAGCTCTCGTTGCCTTCTTTTCAGTAGGTTTCTTCGTCACACTCATACCGGTAAGCCTCCTTCTAGTTGTTTAATTGCATCTTCAAACTCTTCTTTATTTGGTGCTTTACCATGCCATGCTGCTTGGTCCTCCATGTAGGAGACACCTTTCCCCTTCACTGTGTCACAAACAATACATTTCGGTTTGCCGTTCTTCTGCTTAGCAAATGTATCAAGTGTTTCAACAATGGTTTCCATGTTGTGACCATCAATGCGTGTAGTGTCAAAGCCGAATGCATCAAATTTCTTTTCCAAATCTTGCAGCGGCATAACATCATCACAGAAACCATCAATTTGCAGACGGTTATTATCAACAAAGACTACTAAGTTATCCAGCTGGTATTTAACCGCCGATTGAATCGCTTCCCAAATTTGGCCTTCATTACATTCACCGTCTCCAACCATTGCGAATACACGGTAATCTTTTTCATCCCGCTGTCCGGCAATTGCCATGCCGACCGCGCAGGAAAGACCTTGACCTAGTGAACCTGTAGATATATCAATTCCAGGACATTTTTTCATATCCGGATGTCCTTGGAACGGGGATCCATATTGGCGTAAT
This sequence comes from Terribacillus aidingensis, assembly GCF_900215625.1. Classification (GTDB taxonomy): domain Bacteria; phylum Bacillota; class Bacilli; order Bacillales; family Amphibacillaceae; genus Terribacillus; species Terribacillus aidingensis. Next base: position 81,237 of record NZ_OBEK01000004.1, on the reverse strand, counting down.
GTGTATACGCTTTCATTTGGAACAAAACCTTTTAATGCCAATGCTGCATATTGGATTGGTGCAACATGACCTTTTGATAAGACGAAACGATCTCTATCTTCCCATTTCGGATTAGCTGGATCTATATTCATCTCTCTGAAATATAACGCAGCAATTATATCCGCAGCTGACAACGAACCACCAGGATGTCCAGACTGTGCCTCATATACCATCGTGACTGCCGTTTTGCGTAATTCAATCGCATGTTGTTTCAACTCTTCTACACTTGTTCGCTGCATTTGTCACACTCCCTGTTCGTGAATAATCCCCTTGTAATCTTATACACTTGTATACTTGTATTACAAGTGGTGTTGAAAACATCATAACGCCATTTCCTGAAAATGTCTAGTACTTATGTTAATTTAGTTCAAAAACCTAAAATTACTTGTTACGAAATAACATGAGCGCATAAAAAAACACAAATTTCTACAGAAAATTGTGTTTGAAAGAAACAATATTTTCCCCTTATCTGCCTAACTTGTACTAGTTTTTCGCAGAAACCAATCCTTCTCCGCAACAAAATGGAAAACTTCTGTCTGTTCTGCATCCATATTAACTTCTGCCTTGAATGAACCCGGAAACTTATTTGCTTGATACCACTCTTCGTCTTCAAGACTGTCCCACCCAGTTACAGTTAAAAATATGCTTTCTTCTTTGTAAGATTCTCCAAAGAGCACCTTGCCTACTTTACCGGCAGATAACATCCATGGAATCCGCATTTGTGTAAAATCCCCTCTCTGCAACTTATTAAATTGAGACCGCTCCATTCGGATGCAACTGCTCTTTGCAAGGTAATCTGCTGTTTCTTCATAAGCATCTGGAAGTGGAATAGATATCGCATAGGTTTCCACCTCTATGTTTTGTATGAACGGAGCTTGAGGTGAATTTTCATATATTTCGTCATGTACGTTATGCATGAAATATTGATAGGACTCTGTATCTTTCCATAAGGAAATAAGATGCGCTATATGCTTATCTTTTGTGTCCCATCCGCCAATTTGACCTACGAAACCTGGTATAGTATTTAATTGACTCCATGCAGCTTGTCCCAAACTAAATATATCTTTTTTTCCTGTGCCAACCTGGCAGCTAATCCGTTTTAATAGCAACAAATTCCTCCCTTGTACTTCTCCTTTTATGATGAAAAATCTTAAAAATATACAATACTATAAAAGCCTCTCTGGCTTTTCTGCGTACCACTCTACAAACCCACAATTACTGCACACGTTGGGATTAATCCTTGTATGCTTTTTATTACTAAAAAGTCGTTCACCTGCAGGATTCTTGACGGTCAGCCCTTTGAAACCTTCATCTGCGTAACAAACAATCATATTGCCATTACATCTTGGACAACTGATAATAACACTCCTCATAAGATTAGATTCACTAATACTTATACGGAAAGTTATTCTATTCGTTTCAGAACTCTTATATTCTCTTCGTTTTCTGCAGACAGCTGCTTATAGAAATATGTATTAAAAAAGGACACTCTAAGAAGTATCCTTTTTGAATCTATTCCATTACGAAACGAATCTCTCAGCCATATTACCGATAATCGGAAGCTTATAATATTCCTCCTGGTATGCTTTCGCCATCAAAATAATCCAGAATACTAGTGAGACGGGAACGAGCAGCAAGCTAACCAGCAAGCCGATAATTGGAATAAATCCTAAGACAATATTGATCACGAGTAAACATGCAGAAAATAAAATAGACTGCAATGCATGGAAACGAACAAACTCATTCTCTTTTTCGAGAACAAAAAATATAATGCCTGTAATTAGTCCAAGTACATAAGAAAGCATTGCTGCAGTGTTGGGGTTTATGCTAGCAGAAGTCTTTTTTTCTTGATTGGAAGATACAGCATCCTTACTTTCTGGTATGTTGTTATACGTCAATTACAATTCCTCCTCTTAAGTAGTAGGGTCGGCAACGCTATAACTACTTTGATTATACAAACCGTTTTGGAAATTCATTCCGATTTATTGCGGTTTTAATTTCATGCCCCTTTTCTAGCAGTAAATCGCTGCATCACAGCCATCTTAATTCCCCATTTTAAGCGTATGAAAGCTAATCTTTAAATAAATTCAAACAAAAAAAGCTCATCCCTTTTTTGGGGATGAACTTGAATTTAATATTGGAATTGCCAACTTAGTGAATGTCACTCTTCCTAAAGTTACCGCCTTTTACCTCAGCAACATCATAAATTGTTACAAATGCTCCATCATCTATATCATTGATGATTTCTTTTAGCTTACTTTCTTCCAGACGGTTGATAACACAGGTAATCTCCATAAATCTTTCGTGTGTGTAGCCGCCGTATGCTTCCTTATACGTCGCACTTCTTCCTAACCGATCACGAATTGTTTCGACCATCAATTTCGGTTCGGTAGTAATAATCTTGAAGGTTTTGGATCCGCTAAGACCTTCTTCAACAATGTGGATGACTTTTGAAGCGATAAAGTAGGCGATTGCGGAAAGGATAGCTCCTTTTAATCCGAATACAGTGGAAACAAAGATGAAGACGAACAAGTTAAGGAATAAAATTAGGTCACTTGTTCCAAATGGTAATTTTCGTGCTAACAGAACAGCCAGCATATCGATACCATCTACCGCGCCGCCATTACGCAGCGCCAGACCCATACCAAAACCTAGGATTATACCGCCGACAACCGTGACAAGCAGTGTGTCTCCTTCAATGATCGCTGGGGTGTGGTGCATAAGTACTGTCCCAATAGATAAGGATGCAATACCGATAACAGAATAAACCGCAAAGCTCTTTCCTATCTGTTTATAGCCTAACCACACAAACGGGAGGTTAAGGATTGCGATGAGTAAGCCTAACGGCAGATCGGCTAATTGTGAAATACCGATACTGATTCCCGTGACGCCTCCATCTGATACGTTATTAGGAATTAGGACGGTTTCAAGACCATAAGCTGCGATGAATCCCCCGAGAACGACAGCTAATCCTCGTAAAAAAATGAATAACTTACTGCGATTACGTTTTTTGCCTTTACCTATGATGTGTCACCTCATTCTACGTTATAACATCTATTTTATCATATTACATAGGGTGTTGCTGTTATGCAGTTTGTGATGCTATTTCAACCATGTGAATTAAAGGTATTTAAATGCTTTCATGAGTAACCTATCAGGAGTATTATTTACAATTGTAGCTATGAAAATCGGTTCAAACGATTTGGAATCTAATACTGATTTTTTAGAAGCATGTAACATTGTTTCTCTATCCACTTTTGTCCAATCAATTTCATAACCATTTCTCATCGCAAGCAGCCTGAAGTATTCCCGCTGCGTTCGTCCATTGCCATCTCGAAATGAATGCAGGAAGTTCAATTCAGACATGTAAAAAGACAACCGTCTGCAGATTTCTTATTTTGTTAAATTTCTTAAATAGTTCTCACTTCTCAATTGTTTATCAAGAAGCTGCACTCCATTTTCATGTATATGTAAAGGTGCTGCAAAAGTGGTTGTGCCTTTATGTATTAGTTCTTCTCTAAATTCTCCCGCAAAAGAATATAGATCCTGAAAGATATACTTGTGTATTCTTTGTACATGCTCGATGTCAAAGGATCCTTGCAGCGGTTTAAGATATAACTGAGAAAGTCTGAACTGTGTAATAGCTGATTCCATGTCCTCTAATCGATTGAAGTTCTCTTCATCGAGCTTATTTATCAATGTGTCCGTATCTGGATAACAAAATCTAGATTGATTACTCATATGCTAACTTCTTAACCTTCTCAATAAAGTCCTCATTTGACAGGCGACCTTCCAAGGCAGCTCTAACTAATTCCTCTTGTTGTTCCGATACTGTCATACCCTCTAATGCTAAATTTGCTTTAGCGGAATTCATTGCTTTCTCTATTTTTTGATGAGCCATCTTTCAACCTCCTCTAGTAATGAAGCCACTTTCATTATACTTTATTTTAAATGACATAGATTAACACCTACTATCCCTTTTTAAGTCTACTTCTCGCATACTAATAAAATTTTTATACCCTCCCTTGAATTGAAAATGAACAACTTGTATCCTCCCGGACTGTATACTACCATTAAAGAAAGGGATTTTTTTTATTTTTGGGAAAATAAATACAGCACATGATCGTAAGTTTCTCTTATAATAGAATAAGGTAAACTATACATATACGAATGTTTTAAAGGAGCTATCCAACGGTGAATACCAAATACTTAGACCTATTGGCACAAAAATATGATACGGAAGAAAAAGTTGTTACCGAAATCATTAATTTGAAGGCCATTCTCAACTTACCGAAAGGAACAGAGCATTTTGTCAGTGACCTGCATGGCGAGTATCAAGCCTTTCAACACGTATTGCGTAATGGTTCCGGGAGAGTAAAAGAGAAAATCAGAGATATATTTAGCGGCAGCATTTATGAGAAAGAAATCGATGAACTCGCCGCTTTGGTTTATTACCCGGAAGACAAACTGCAAGTCATCAAAAATGACTTTAATAAAGAAGAAGCATTGAATGAGTGGTATAAAAAAACGATCAAACGGTTGATCAAGCTTGTTTCTTATTCTTCTTCTAAATATACGCGCTCTAAATTACGGAAGGCGCTTCCTAGCCAATTTGCTTATATCATTGAAGAGCTTTTATATAAAACAGAGGAAAACGGCAATAAAGAACAATATTATTCCGAAATTATTGAGCAAGTGATTACCCTTGGACAAGCCGAGAAACTCGTTATTGGACTCGCTTACAGCACGCAGCAGTTAGTTGTAGATCACTTGCACGTTGTCGGCGATATTTATGATCGCGGACCGGAGCCAGATAAGATTATGGAGGAGCTTATTAATTATCATTCCGTAGATGTGCAATGGGGAAATCATGATGTGCTCTGGATTGGTGCTTTTGCTGGATCAAAGGTGTGCTTGGCAAATATTCTTCGTATTTGTGCGCGTTATGATAATTTGGACATCATTGAAGATGCCTATGGTATAAATCTTCGTCCGCTATTGAATTTAGCGGAGAAATATTACGATGACAATCCTGCTTTTCGTCCAAAAACACAAGCAGATAAACATACTTCAGAGCATGAGATTAAACAAATCACTAAAATGCATCAGGCAATTGCAATGATCCAGTTTAAGCTGGAAAGCCCGATAATTAAGAGACGTCCGAATTTCAATATGAAAGAACGCTTGCTGCTTGAGAAAATTGATTATACATCCAACAAGATTACGCTAGACGGCAGCACCTATAATTTAAAAAATACTTGTTTTGCTACAGTAAATCCAAAACAGCCGGATATGATGCTTGAAGAAGAACAGCAGGTTATCGATAAGCTGTTATTTTCTGTTCAGCATTCTGAGAAATTAGCTCGACATATGAACTTCTTGATGAGAAAAGGCAGTCTCTATTTGCGCTATAACGGAAATCTGTTAATTCACGGCTGTATTCCAATTGATGAAAACGGCGATATGGAGAAAATGGAGATTGAAGGCAAGTCTTATGCAGGTCGTGAACTGCTTGATCGATTTGAAAAGTTTCTTCGGGAAGCATTTGCAGCGCCAGAGAAAACAGACGACCTTGCAACGGACATGGTCTGGTATTTATGGACAGGCGAATACTCCTCCCTCTTTGGCAAACGAGCGATGACAACGTTTGAACGTTACTTTATTGAAGATAAGGCCGTTCATAAAGAAGTGAAGAATCACTATTATTACCTGCGCGAAAATGAAGATACTTGCCATAAAATCCTGACAGAATTTGATTTAGACCCGGAACATGGCCATATTATCAATGGGCATACGCCTGTAAAAGAAATCGAAGGCGAAAACCCGATTAAAGCAAATGGACGAATTATCGTTATCGACGGCGGATTCTCTAAAGCTTATCAGTCCACAACCGGCATTGCGGGATACACCTTGCTATACAATTCCTACGGCATGCAGCTCGTCGCTCATAAGCATTTCAACTCAAAAGAAGAAGTGCTCCATGACGGAACCGATGTCTTATCTGTAAAACGATTAGTCGACAAAGAGCTGGAACGGAAAAAGGTGCTTGAAACCAACGTTGGTGAAGAGTTATGCAAGGAGATATCTATCTTGAAAGATTTGATGGAATATCGGTATATGAAGTAACAGCAGCAAGGAACCCAGAGAATACTCTCTGGGTTCTTTTTTTGGATTTTATAGGATAGTTCTGCTAAACAAGCAACAAAAAAGGCGAGGAATTACTCCTCACCTTTCGCTTCTTCCATATAAATTTTTTGATCCTTCCCTGCAATGGTTCCAAGAAAGGCAATGCAAAGTGCTACTACCATCAGAATCGCCAGCGGCACGGTCCAGCCGCCTGTTACTTCTGCAATCGTTCCTAACAGAAGCGGTCCCATCGCTGCAATTAGGTAACCAAAGGATTGCGCCATACCGGATAACTGCGAGGATTCCTCCACTGTATTGGTCCGGAGCACAAAGAACATCATGGCTAAGCTGAATGTTGTTCCAGCACCGATACCTGTCAAAATTAGAAAGACAACAATAAGATGAGACGATACTAACCAAACTCCGATTAAGCCAAATAAAAATAACAAACCAGAAATACAGCCGATTAAGCGCTGGCTCTTCATTCTGGCAGCTATGATAGGTGCAATAAAGGTCGTTGGGATTAACCCTACCTGGTAAATAGCTACGAGCCAGCCAGCTTCACTTTCGCTATATCCTTTACTTAAGAAGATATCTGGCAGCCACGTAAACAGGCTGTAAGGAATAAACGACTGCAGCCCCATAAATAGCGTGACAGCCCAAGCAATTTTAGATTTAAACAATCTTTTTGATGGCTGGTTCTGTATTTTAACAAAGACTTTCTTTTTCGCTGACCGTATGGCCGGCAAGCGAAGAACGAGTATGATAACGGCGATGAGCGAGATGATACTCCATAGCTGCATCGCACTTCTCCATCCGAAAGCAGGCAATGTAGCAATCGGAACGGAGATACCTGATGCCAGCGCGCCAAATACGTTCATAGAAACAGAATAAAAACCGGTCATTAGTCCGATTTGATACGGAAAAGTGGATTTAATTAATCCAGGCATCAGCACGTTACCAAAAGCAATTGCCATTCCCATTAGAACTGTGCCAAATAACAGCACTGGCAGATCGTTTAATGCACGAATAAAAACGCCAATTGTTAAAAGCCCCATGGCAAAGAGCAGCGTAATCTCCATGCCAAATTTACTTGAGATTTTAGGCACAAGCGGTGAAAAAATACCAAAAGCAAGTAATGGCAGTGTATTTACTAACCCAATCATCGAGTTTGGAACACCTAGCTCTTCTCGGAAAAAGGGAATAAGCGGTCCAACGGAAGTAATTGGGGAACGCAAAGTAGCAGCAATTACTAAAATCGCCGCAATTAATAAAAATGTATAATAACGTTTTTGTTTTTTTGTTGAAATTAAATTCAATTAAATGCTCCTTCCTATTAAATTGTCTCAAAAACACAACAACTAATCATAACAAAGGTTTATTTAATCCGGAAGAAAAAAGTTTACCAGTTTATTAAATAGTTAAGGTTATTGTTTTGTAAGTATTATGAAAAGTACATGAGACAAGCCATCTATCGATATCACGTATGGTGTTTCCCTAATTAAAGCGCCGGTACTCCTGTTTATCTTTTGTTTACATAAAGAAAGTAATGTAACGGCAGCACTTGTTTGTTGTAAGTAGTCGTTTTAACTTTTGCATACACTTCTTTATAAATGACGTAAAAGTTAATACCTTCAGGACATTCACCCAAACACTAGTCACAAACCTACATATTCTACATGGAATGCACGGGAGGTATGTTTATGACCAACTTTTCTTCCTTCCAAGGAACGGTTACGACGATTCGTGACTTTCCCGGAAATGGCGAGGGCTGCTATAAGTTTATAACATTAGAAAACAATGCCGGCGCGGTTGTCAATTTCATCGCATCTCCTTCCACTTACTTTGTGGATCATAGCATGCTAGCTGTCGGCGACGTGGTAACAGGCTACTATAATGGCGATGCACCGGTAATTCTTATCTACCCACCCCAATATGCAGCGCTTGTTATGGTGAAAGAAAACAGCAATCAGAATGTAAAGGTAAGTTACTTTAATGAGCAGCTTGTAAGTAATGACGGGCAGCTGCAACTGAACATTTCACCATATACGCCATTGCTGCTTATAAACGGGCAAGCTTTTACGAGTAACCTAGCAAATAAGGACCTTATCGTGGTATATGGACCTGCGACGAAAAGTATCCCATCTCAGACTGTCCCTTATAAAGTGATTGTTCTGTGTTTGCAGCAGAATTAGAAAAGATTGCTTGAAGCAAAAAAAAGGCGCACCGTAATGGTGCGCCTTTAAACGATCTATATTAATTGGACTCTTCTTCCTCTTCCTCTGTACCCTCATCAGTTTCGCCTGCATCATCTTGGTTTTCCTGCTCTTCGATTTGTTCATCATCAGCTGGTTCTTCGTCATCATTACCACAAGCCGCCAACGCTAACACTGATACTAATCCCAAAGCCAGCATCCACTTTTTAATCAAAGAAAACCTCTCCTTTTTTGATAAACAAAATTAAGATACTTAAGTAAGATACCAAACTGATGTTAAGGAGTGGTCAAGCCATTGTAAATAAGTGTTAAGGTTAGCGATAATCGGCTGTCTAACTTAATAGAAACTTTTTGCATAAATGGAAGGAAGTTTTTCGTATGCAGTGTGACTCCTCGTTATTCTTCCCCCTGCTGTACTCTGTTTGCCCTTCTCCTTAAATGAATAATAATAAAAACAACTCCCATCACCAGGGCTACTATCGGCCACCACAATATACTGCCGCTATATGCACTGCGACTTCCACCATTAGCAGAAACGATTTCATGGGGTAAAACAAAAGATAAGACTGAATAACATAGAACATCACAAACGATGCTAAAAGCGATAAAACACCTGATAATAAGTAGATGAATTTGGTGTTGAAAACCAAGTAGAATGCTCCATATGTTAAAATATTCTAAAATAAGAAATTAAATAATATTTTAGGAGCTTAGCCATGTCTGAAAAAGATACAATTAAAAGCACCAGCACTCCGCAAACGCGCAGTTCCCTAGCAAACGATTTGCGAAATCTAGGTTTAACAAAAGGAATGACCGTATTAGTCCACAGCTCCATGAGCACACTTGGATGGGTTTGCGGCGGTCCAGTAGCTGTCATACAAGCACTGCAAGATGTCTTAACACCAAGCGGGACACTAATTATGCCTGCCCATAGCGCCAACGTATCGGATCCTGCAGAATGGGGAAACCCGCCTGTGCCAGAATCATGGTGGGAAACAATCCGAGAAGAAATGCCTGCATTTGATCCTCAACTAACTCCTGCCTTCTTTATGGGGAAAATTGTTGACACTTTTCTTACCTTCCCTGATGTTAAGCGAAGCTATCATCCTGTCTCCTCCTTCGCAGCCTGGGGGAAGCATCAAGACAAAATCACAGACAGCCATTCTTTAGATAATAGTCTTGGCGAAGACTCTCCGCTGGCACGCATCTATGATTTAAATGGACATGTTCTGCTGCTCGGAGTTGGTTATGACAACAATACTTCCATGCATCTTGGTGAGTATAGAGCTGGGAATATGCCGGTTATTACAAAGAGTAGTCCAGTATTTGAGAATGGGAAGAAGGTTTGGAAAACATTTTCTGATATAGAGTTTGATGAAGAACGCTTTCCCGCTATCGGAGAAGCTTTCGAGAAGGACAGTCATGTGAACATCGCTAAGATTGGAGATGCAGAGGCGAGACTAATATCTCAGCCAGCTATTGTTGATTACACAACTAGTTATCTGCAAAAATAGACTAGCTTAAACAGAAAGCGGGTGACCAAAACCTAATGGTCACCCGCTTTCTGTTCTAACACTTTTACTAAACAATTAATTTGAGTGCTTCTCTTTAAAAATCCTTGAACATGTCGATATAAAGAAGTAACGTATTATTTTCTGGTTAGCGAGACTAATCAACTTGGGATAAGTAATGTATGTATGGTATTTTTATTGACTTCAAACGATTATCTACATGAGGAAAGGAATTTATTAATGCAAATTAAAACAAAACTTCTGGGGATTATCTCTATCTTGATATTTTCATTAGTGTTAATTGGAGGTTCCTCTCTTTATATCAATTCTTCTATGATCGAGAAGAATGAGATTTTGAAGGATAAAATGGAATTTCAGAATCAAATCAAACATGTACAGTACCGATTAGCAGGCTTATCCAATGATGAAAGAGGATTTCTCGTCACTGGCGACAGTCAATTTGCAGATGGAATGCAAGAAAAAAGTGACGACATCTTTTCTACTTTGGACCAATTAGAAACTCTGATACACAATCAAGGATATACGCGTAATGTAGATGATATCCGAACGAACTTCACAGCTTTTTGGAGCATGAACCAAGAGGTCATTTCTCAATATGCTTCCAACCCAAAAGAAGCGGAAGCACTTCACTTTGGCGAAGAACGAACATTACGGAAGCAAGTATTAGATCCATCCGTCAATGATCTAGTCGCTGAGTTGAATGAAGATGTAAAAGACCTGAAAAATGAGATTCATAGCTACGGATCGGTTAGTAAGTGGTTCATCACAGCTGTGACAATCATTTCAATTATACTAGGAATTATTTTAAGTCTGCTCCTTCTAAGGTCCATCTTAGTACCGCTTAGAAGCTTAAATCAACAGCTTGAAGAGATTGCTCAGGGAGATGCAGACCTTACACAGACAGTAGATGTTAAAAGTAAAGATGAATTTGGCCAGCTTGCTACTTCGTTTAATGCATTTGTTGACTCTCTTGCAGGTATTGTAAAGCAAATAAGCAGCTCATCTCAGCAAGTTGCAGCTTCTTCAGAAGAATTATCAGCAAGTGCCGAGCAGTCCAGAGCGACTTCGGATCAAATTTCGCACTCTATGAAGGAAATTGCTGCAACGAGTACAAATCAAAGTACGATGACCGAAAAAAGCGCTGCATCAATCACAGAAATATTAACGAGTCTTTCCAGCGTGGCGGAAAATACAAATAGCATTGCGGAAAGTTCCTCTCATATGAAAGACAAAGCAGAGATAGGTGCCGCGTCGATACATACAACATCCGAACAAATGGCTTTAATTGACCAGTCTGTTCGAGAAGCTGGCAATGGATTAGCATCATTGATGAAAGGTACAACCGAGATAAGTCATATCTCCTCCTTTATCACAGATATCTCGGAGCAAACGAATCTCCTAGCATTAAATGCTGCCATAGAAGCTGCACGAGCAGGAGAACACGGAAAAGGCTTTGCAGTTGTAGCTGAAGAAGTTCGCAAGCTAGCTGATGAAACAAATAAATCAGCCAGCCATATCAAACAGCTCGTTTCCACAATCGAAACGGACTCAAAAGATACCGAACATAATATCCATAATGTACAGCAAAACGTAGCATCAGGAATGCATCTAACCCTTGAAACCAAGGAGCAATTCAACGAAATAGTAAGCTATGTGGAACAAGTAACCTCTCAAATTCAAGAAGTTGCAGCTGCCACCCAACAACTAACTGCAGGCGCCGAAGTTATTCAGCATACGATTGCAACTCTGAATACAGGAACGAAGGAAACAGCAAGCAGATCCGACGCAGCCGCATTAGCAACAGCGGAACAATTAGGGTCAATGGAAGAAATCTCAAGTGCCGCTGTTTCACTTTCGAACTTGGCGGAAGAATTGCAGATGGTTGTTAGTCGGTTTAAGTATTAGAGATGTATTTTTAAAATATCTTTATGTTATCAAAAGAGTAGGTCCCTCAGGAAGTGTCTGTGGGACCTACTCTTTTTCTATTAACATACACCTCTGATTTACACTTCGAAATAACTTCACACTAAAAAGTGAGTAATCACTTTACTTTTCTGAATGATGTCCCTTATACTGACTTTGAACCAATAAAGCCAACCCATGTTTCAAAGTCTTCTCCACCCATTTTGAATAATTTTTCTTAGGAGGATTAATGATGAAAAGTGAATGGAAATCTCTAATTAAAAACAAGTCAATTCTAGCCGGTCTGATTGCTGTACTATTTATACCAGTTCTGTATTGCGGTACATTTCTTTGGGCATTTTGGGATCCATATGATGCAACTGATGAAATTCGTGTTGCTGTTGTCAATCAAGATGAAGCTGTGGATTATAATGGTACATCCATTAATTTTGGGGAAAGAATTGTTGAACAACTAGAGAATAACGAAAGTTTTGGCTGGGAGTTTGTTTCTAAAGAAGAAGCCATGGAAGGTTTAGAAGATCAAGCGTATTTTATGATGGTGGAAATTCCAAAGGATTTCTCCGAGAATTCTACGACTGCCTTGCGTTCCAATCCTACGCAGCCAACGCTTCTCTATACGCCGCATGAAAGTCGTAATTTCTTGGTCACGATGATTGAGAAAAGCGGGGTAGAAAGTTTGCAGCAAAACGTGTCCAACACATTAACTTCCACTTACATCAAGACACTAACAGAAACGATGAAGCAAACTAGTGAAGGATTGATGACAGCAAGCGAATCGACAACCAAGTTAGCAGATACTATTTCAGTAATGCAAAACAATTATGATACCGTTATACAAAGTCATCCTAGTCTAACGGCAGACCAAAAAAATCAATCAATCTCATCTTTTAATTCACTTAATGAGGGAGCAAACAGTTTAGCCACCAGCTTAACAGATGGTACGGAACAGCTTCAAGACGTAAACCTCACCCAGGAAAATATAGACATGATCGCCAATCCAGTGAAAATTAATACTGATAAGTTTACAAGTGTCCCTAACTATGGGCATGGATTTGCGCCGTTTACATTATCGCTCGGTCTTTTTATCGGAGCAATGCTCATTTCGATTGTTTTTCCTGTTCGAGATACTGTCTTCACACCTTCTTCTCCGTTTAGCTGGTTTATTAGTAAATTCAGTATCATTGGATTAGCAGCTATTATTCAGGCAATCATTGCATGTGTTTTTCTTTTAGGAATTCTAGAGTTAGAGGTTGGAAATGTTGGCTACTTTCTTCTGTTTACGTTGTTTACTAGTTTAGCATTTATAGCCCTGATACAACTGATTGTATCCGTATTAGGAGAAAAGGGACGATTCTTAATTATTCTGTTGTTAATATTACAAATTACGAGCAGCGGCGGAACGTTTCCGGTTGAGATGATACCTAATATCTTGCAAGAAGCAAGCACGTATCTTCCAATGACCTACTCTGTATCAGGATTCAGAGCGCTTGTATCAAACAGTAACAACGACCTCATGTGGCAAAATATCGGATTTTTATCCATATTTGCTTTCATTTCCATTATCGGTACACTATGTTATTTAACTTTCAAACACAGAAAGATAGATAAAGAAGAAGGAAACATAACAAATGAGAACTTTAATATAAGATAACGCAACTCACATGATAATCATTTTTGTGCAGCATTAGAATGTACTATGATAAAATTAGTTAGTCTAGATTCCATGCTTTACACTTACTGACGTATTGCATGGATTTCTTTTTAAAATAATCCATGAGTTGGGTGAATAGGTAATGGAACAAAAACTAGCTGATAAAATTAAAAAGATAAATGAAGAACATCTTAAAATGACAGATAAACAAAGCAGAATAATTGAAGTCGCTATCGAAGAATTTTCTCAAAATGGCTTTGCTTCCACATCCACAAGTCAAATTGCCAAAAAAGCTGGCGTTGCTGAAGGAACTATTTTTAAGCATTATAAAAATAAAAAGAACTTATTGCTTTCCATTGTTACACCTACCATGACAAAATTGGTAGCCCCCTTTGTTATGGACGGGTTTGATACCGTTTTTGATCAAGAGTATAAAACTTTTGGAGATTTTCTTAGAGCTATTTTAAAAAATCGATTCGAGTTTATGAAGGACAACTTATCGATCCTAAAAATTTTTATGCAGGAGATCTCTTTCCATCCTGAACTTCAGGAAAGTTACAAAGAATATATCGCGCAGCCATTATTCAAACGCTTAGAAGATACTATCACTCATTTTCAAGAGAAAGGCGAGATCAAAGAATTGCCTGTTCATACTGTCATCCGGTTCACAGTTTCTACAGTCATGGGACTTTTGTTCAGCCGGCATATTGTCTCTACAGATGCGAGCTGGGACGATAAAAGTGAAATTGAAATGACTGTTAATCTGATTGTAAATGGGCTTTCGCCTGAATCGTAATAGGTACCTCTGTACGTATTAATAGCAACTTTTACAGAAAAAAGCGTCAAACCCTGAGGGCTGACGCTTTTGCTGCTTCCTAATGATCATGGACGCTCTAATGCTTTATAATCCTCCATATATTTACCGCTATTAGCTACAAAAGAATGATAAAGTGCTTTAACAGCAAAATCCTTTTCTAAGTCCATTTCAGCTTTAAGTCTTTTTAATTCTTGACGTAATTCACTGTTTTGGTCAATTAATTTCGTCATGATTGTTTTGTTGTATTTCATGTTAGACACATCCTCACTTCATTACTTTAATAAATACGACTTTTAAATAGTTAAATTCAGGGTAATTGTCTGGTACGGTAAAATCTTCCGGCAGCTGGTGTTCCTCTAAGATTTTGTAGCTTGTGTTCGTTTCCGTGAATGCTTTATCGATAAATGTTTTGAACTTCTTCATGTTGAAGCTCGCGTTATTGGTGGATGCGATAATTACGCCACCGTCACTTGTGATCTTCAAGGTATCTTTAAGCAGTTTCGGATAATCCTTGGCTGTGCTGAATGATATCTTCTTTGTCCGCGCAAAACTTGGCGGATCCAGTACAACAACATCAAACTTTAAATCATGTCGAGCCGCATACCGGAAGTAATCAAATACATCCATCACTTTAATATCCTGCGCTTCATGATCAATTTCATTAACGGCAAATTGTTCGATTGTTTTTGGCAGGCTTCGTTTTGCTACGTCCACACTCGTTGTCTGCACCGCACCACCAAAAGCAGCTGCTACAGAAAACGCGCCTGTATAAGAAAATGTATTCAGTACCGTTTTCCCTTCTGAATACTTGTCACGTAACGCTTTACGTACATTACGCTGATCCAAGAAGATTCCTGTCATCGCTCCATCATTTAAATCCACCGCATATTTCATCCCGTTTTCTGAAACGATTAAAGGAAATTCTCCATGTTCACCTGACACATAATCATCTTGTTCCACATATTGGCCATTCGTATTAAATCGTAATTTCTCGTATAGCCCGCGCACCTCTGCCACTTCACCCAAAGCTTGATAGACAGCTTCACGGAAGGAATACATTCCTTCACTGTACCAATTCACTACGTAAAAGCCGTCATAATAATCAATGATTAAACCGCCGATACCGTCTCCTTCCCCATTAAACACACGGAAAGCAGTTGTATCTTCTGTTTCGTATAAATTCTTCCGCCTAGCAACAGCAGCACTAATTTTCTTAACAAAGAACGTCGTATCAATCTTTTCCTGTTCTTTACGCGTTAAAACCCAGCCTATCCCTTTATTTTGCAGGCCATAATATGCTGTTGCAAGATATCTGCCGCTGGAGTCAACTAAGCGTAAAATACTCCCTTCATCCATTGTTACTCCTGAATTTTCAACCGCTTCCTTGGCGAGTAACGGATAGCCATTCATTATATTTTTAACCGACTTCGGTTTTACTTTCACTTCTACTAACTGTCTCATACTGTCATCCTTACTTTTCTGGTTTATTTTAATTATGCCATTGTTTAATAAAATTAGCTAAATTGTATTAGTTTCACCTGTTAAAATAAACCCCACTCTACCTATCAAGAAAGGAAAAAGGCTTCTCATAAGTCTAATTGACTGATGAAAAGCCTTTTGTATACAATTCTCATGGTTTCTTACTCTGTTTACTGACTATTGATTTACTTAAACAATGATGCTTTTCTTCTTCTTATAAAGAAGAAAATCGTTCCGCTTACCAGCAGTATCAACCCAGCTAATAAGTACTGATAAGTATTTGTAGCGGTTTCTGGTAGTTTTTGTCCGTCTTCTATTTCAGACTGCTGCTGTGTTTCTCCATCTTCCGCTTCAGGCTGCTGCTGTGTTTCTCCGTCTTCTGTTACAGGTTGTAGCAATGTCTCTCCATCTTCAAAAGCGGTGTAGGTGCTGAAATGATCGGTTTGCGCTGTCACGCTTCCATCTTGCCATTCTCCGCCGATTGCTTCCCATTCTTTGCTCTCTGGATTCTGATAGAAGATTTGTACCTTGTCTTGATTGTTTACCTTGTCGCTATCAACGGAGAAAGTTAGTGTCACTTTTTCCTCGAAGGTTTTTAATTCTTTTCCGCCTTGTGTGATTGTAAAATCATAGACTGCGCTAACCGCTTGATCAATATCAGCTAGACGATTAAACTGAATAGCTGCAGCTTCGGATTCATGAATGAAATTCGAAGAAGCTAGTCGCAAGCTTACATTTTTTAATTCAATGTTGATAGTTATATGGTGCTCCTTCAGCCATTTTATTTGCTCTGAAGTTAATGCTAGATTAACAGAGTCATTCTGATCCTGTAAATCTATCGTTAATTCACCTTGATCAGCTAGTTGATAGAGCGCGTCTGTTTCAATTGTTGCCTCGCCATCGATAACGTCAGGTGTTAAGGTAACACTCGTTTGTTTCTGTGGGCTTTCTGGTTCATCCGTATCTTCTGGATCTTTAGGATTCTCTTCGTTGCCCGGTGTTTCAGGATCTTCCGAATCTGGTGTACCTGGATCAGAAGTACCGATTGCTTCGATATGTGCAACGGCGTTGTTTTCGTTATATGTGACTGTTACATCATAACCATCTGCGGTTACAGTATCGAATTTACCGTTCACCTTGTCAGCAGTCATTAACGTAATATCCGCAGCCTTGTCTATTTCATAAGTAGAAAGATCTAAATCCAGATCTCCGCCATCAAGGTATAACTGTCCGTCTACTTGTAGCTGCGTATCGCCATTATCCATTGCGATATCCAAGCTTCCAGCTTCCATTGTGAAGTTACCTTTTACATTTAGAGGCTCTTCGCCAGTAACTAAAACTGTACCATCTTCTACATAAAGGTCCCCTTCACCAAAGGCAGTCGCAGAAGCAGCTTCTAACGTTCCTCCCTGCAGCAATGTACCTCCTGCATAACTATTATTTCCTGTCAATGTAAGTGTTCCTGTCCCTTGCTTGGTAAGCATACCACTGCCAGTTATATCATTTCTCCACCAATCATGGGCATTAAATCTTCCTTTTGAAGCATCCATATTTACTGTTACATCGCTTAAAAACGCACCATATCCATCAGATGCTGTTACCAAATCAAGTCTGCCCCAACCATTGGATTCATCCAATACAGGGTAGCCTGATTCTATTTCTGTGGTATACAATACTTCTCGGCGTTGTTTGTCAGTCAAATAAGGCTGACGAGTTTCCAATAAAGCTTCAGCGCCTTTAGGCACTACAGGGTCTAAACCTTTTACGCCGTTCTGAGGCAATCCGTATGTAAGTTTTTCCCGGTAGAATGCTTTATTTGCATCATGATCTTCCCATTTTTGTTCATCGTACGCACTTTCAAACGTATAGTCCTCTGTTACCGTATGGGCATATTCGTACAAGCTCATTCCTTTTGCATCAGCTGCTTCACCGAATACTTCCCCAGCATTTTGATAAGCCTTATCTAATACCGCTTCGTTTTCTTTCAGGTTGAATGCGTATGCAGTCATTGCAGTTGATTGGATTCTTCCGCCAATAACATCCAGTGGCGAGTGCATACCAGTCACTATCCTATTTTCTCCCATTTGAGCTGCTCTGGTTAAGAATTCAGCATATCTTTCAGGCGTTGCGTACGCAAAACCGAATGACGATAAATAAGCCGCACTTGTATGTCCGCTTGGGAAAGCACCGTCTTTCCCTCTTCCATCTTCCGCTTTTCTTTTCACGTATTCTAATGCAGGAATCACTTTCACATTTGTTTCATATTGCTGGTAATGTCTTTCTCCCGTTGCTTTTTTACCGCCTGAAGGTAGTTCTTCTTCTGCAGCTTCACCACTACCGATCGTGGTCCATTTTGGTAACCCATACTCATCAACAACTTCTTTCACTTCTCCATTGGAATTCATTCTGTAAGGTCTTGGGGAGGAGAAAAAGTACTTAGAAGGACTGGAGGAAGATGGATTCCTAAATCTAATTAGATGCACTAAATCCATCGCATCCGTTAGTTTTGTACCCTCCCATTGCCCCATTCCTTGCGACTGATCCTCAACAGTTTCTTCTTCCAATACTACATTCATGTCCGCTTTTGATCGGACAACACTTGTAGTTGGATTCACAATATCTGCATAGGTATTCGCCAACGGTCCATAAGCATCCATTACACTATATATCTTATCTCTTTGATCATCATAATAGGCTGCTAACACTTCTTCGTCTGTCCGGTTATTCGTCACGTCTTCTACATACTTAATATTCGCTTTCCAAGTTTCAGGATTCCTGATTTCTTCGTTAGCGTATGTTTTTTTATCTGCTACTACCTTTGTCGGATCATTTTTATACCCATCAAAATAAACGGTAGGCCCGTCACCATATTTAGCAGCCTTACCGTTTGCACCTGGTACAGTTAACGCTGATCCGTCTCTCCAATCCGGTTGATTCATAGACCAAACCTGATCAAAACCGTCTAAAATACTGATAAAAGGATTAGTCCCAGCAATATTCTTTAGTGTAGGATCATTTGCATTTCCGCCATTATCCACCACTGGTAAAGGCTGATTAACCGCAGGCGGATTTGTATTTAATTCTCCAGAAGTTCCTTGTGGCTTTGAAGGTTTTGTGATTTCCTGATGACTCGCTGCCAAAACAGGAAGCTCGATAGAAGTCACAGTCAGCACAGCAAGTAGTAAAATGACTGCTATTTTTTTTATGAATCTCATGCTTTTTTATCTCCTTTTCTAGTGTATTTTATAATCACAAGTTCAACTCTATTGGATGCTTGTTAAATGAATGCAGGGAATTTGTTGAATTTTGGTGTTTTTTTTGTAAAGGTGGCGAATGGGGGAGCTAATTATTGAAAAAGGCAAGTCTTTGTTTAGAAGTGAAATAATACATTGCTATTGCTGAAAGTACGTGGTTGAGAAATCCAGCCAATTCCTGCATTTTATATCGAACTCATTTTTGCCATCCAGGAAATAAAAGAAGCCTCTTAAAAGTACATCCACTCATTAGAAGTTTCTTTTTAGGTGTTATTAAAACCCACCATTACGAAAAAAGCGCCAAACCCTAAGGTTTGGCGCTTTTTCTATAAAGAGACGGTCTTACATCATACCGCCCATGCCACCCATATCAGGCATGCCTGCGCCGCCAGCGTTTTCTTCTGGCTTGTCGGCTACTACTGCTTCAGTAGTCAGGAACATAGCTGCTACAGATGCTGCGTTTTGGAGTGCGGAGCGTGTTACTTTTGTTGGGTCAACGATACCTGTGTCAAGCATGTTTACCCATTCGCCTGTTGCTGCGTTGAAGCCGATGCCGACTTCTTCTTTTTTCAGGCGTTCGATGATAACAGAGCCTTCAAGGCCTGCGT
>NZ_OBEK01000004.1:0-61462 GCF_900215625.1 Terribacillus aidingensis | reverse complement strand
CTTACTAGTGCTGTACCACCACCGGCTACGATACCTTCTTCTACTGCTGCGCGTGTAGAGTTAAGGGCGTCTTCGATGCGTAGTTTGCGTTCTTTTAATTCTATTTCTGTTTGCTGCGCCGACCTTGGTTACTGCAATATCGCCAGCTAGTTTCGCTAGGCGTTCTTGTTGTTTTTCTTCGAATTTAAATAGATATATCTTATTAGCTAATCTTGTAAAGTAATGATTCCAGTTTGAATTGCCAATGCTGCTGCTTCTGCTCGAGAACTCACTCCTAATTTGTTGTAAATATCAGTAAGTCTTGCTTTTACAGTTCTTTCAGAGATTTTAAGATCAATCGCTATCTCTTTACTCTTCGCACCTCTTGCTACAGCTTCCAATACGTCAATTTCTTTACTGGATAAATAAATCTTTGGTTTTACTCTTTGTTTTTCTTCCTCTTTTTTATAGGATTGGATTCTGGTCATCATTTCTGAACTAATAAGTGTATCTCCTCTGATTGCAGCATCCAATGTGCGAAACATGTTTTCCGGACTTGTATCTTTTAACAGATAACCTTTCGCTCCATATTCCATTCCTTCTGCCATCAGCTTATCTTCATTATATGTTGTCAGTATTATAACCGGAATACTTGGATGTTTTTCACTGATTTCCTTGATAGCTTCCAGGCCAGTCATTACAGGCATATATAAATCCATCAAGATGACATCAGGATTTAACTCTCCCGCTAATTCGACTGCTTCTCTTCCATTTTCTGCTTCTCCTGCAGTTACAAATTCAGGATTCAAACCAACCAGAAGTTTTAATCCTTCTCTGACTACTAAATGATCATCAACGATCAGTATTTTGTGTGGCATTATCGTGCTCCTTCTAATGGTATAGTAATGATTATTTCAGTTCCGGTTCCTTCCTTGCTTATAATGCGGATGTCTCCATCTAAACTTCTGACTCTTTCCTGTATACCAAGCAAACCATAATGTCCTTTTCTCCCTAACTTGTTCATAGCCTGAAACCCAATCCCATCATCCTTGATTTCCAGGTTCATATTATTCTTTTCTTTGTATATATGCACCCACACTGTGTCAGCTTTAGCATGCTTTGCTGTATTTGTGAGACATTCAGATAGAATTCTTAAACTTTGTTCAGCTACTGATGTTGAGACATCCTCATTCAGTTCATTTTCTAAGAAGTATCGGATACCAGTTGTCATCTCGAAATTATTTAGTTGGTCTTCAGCTTGCTGCGAAAAACTGATATTCGTATGTGACCTCATATCATCAATAACGTGACGAGCTTCTGCTAAAGATTCACTCACCCTTGTGATAGCTGTATCAATTAGCTCTGTTGCTTTGTCTTTATTATCTAAAGCTAAATAACCTTTCGTTGCATCTAATTGCATTTTCAAGCCAACTAACCCTTGCGCTAATGTGTCATGCAAATCGCGAGCCATCCGCTGACGTTCATTGTGTAAAGTAAGACGCTGTACTTCCTTATATGCTACTTCTAATTCTCCCAACAATCGCTCCGATCGGATTTTAGCATTGACTTGATTAAAGAAGATACGAGCATATGCAATTAGGACAATCATATTAGGTAACGCAACTGCGGAATACGAGACAATAATGTCCATATCAACCAAAACTAATGAACTACTGCAGAATAACAACAGAATAAATATAACGTAATAGCGCTTTCTTTGCCCAATGAGCCCCATCGTCTGGCTAAGTAGTAAAGGATACAGTGTTATTAAGGATAAAGGGTAAATCCCCATAAAAAACCCACTGATATATACAAGAGATCCTTGTATAATAAAATATAACCATGCCCTCTTCAGCAAGAGTTTATTGGAATACCAATACAACACGGCAAACAAGCCGAACAGTATGGTATATATTATTATTCCCAGATGGAATGAACTTCCGTGAATTTCTATGGCGCACGCAACTGCTAGAGACATTAATATAAAAAACAGCCCTGGAAATCGCGCTGCAACCAAGTTATTATTCTCGACACTATGTTGATAATTGGATTCCAACTCAGTAATTAAATTATCTTTATTTGGCATTAATTTCAACGCCTCCCTTAAGCCTCATTATATAACAGCTACTTTTTTTATAAATGCACGTTTGTACTACCCTTTTGGGCAGTTTTCCTTACTTTGCCACTGTTGTGAGCAAAAATGAATATTCTTAATATGAGACTACATTATAATGCAATAACTGATTAAGCTCTTGCTTATGCTGCGTGTCTTGGCCTGGGAATTACATTAAGTCATTCGATTAGTTAGCAATTTTTCCCTTAATCTCCCTGCAAACAGTACAATAGCTCCATCTAGGAGAAAATTTGCTTTGTTTATTATATCCCTTGATAGTTTCAACGAATCTCTTTCCTTTATAAAACCGTAATCCACCCTCGACTACACTTAATTTGCATAGAAATATATCGGCCAACCTTATAGTTTTTTCAGATGTTTACGTATACCGTTATATTTAAAAATAAAAATATACAGCCAATTGACGATATCGGCAATTGGCTGTATGACTGTTTCTGCTATTCATTAGTTAGCACATTTAATTAATCATTATTTTTTTCACTTTTATCTGACTCTATATCTTTTGTAAGCTGATGACCTTCAATATCCACATTAGGTATAATCCGATCAAGCCATTTTGGCAAATACCAAGCTGCATTTCCCATTAGCTTCATCACGCTCGGGATAATAACTAATCTTACAATAAAGGCATCGAAAAGTACGCCAAAGGCTTGGGCAATACCCATCCCTTTTATAGTTGCGTCTGGTGCAAAGATAGCACCCCCAAATACAGCAATCATTATTAATGCAGCAGATGTAACTACAGGACCGCTATGTTTCAAACCTGCTTGGATAGCCAACGCTGGATTTTTAGTCTGCATATATTCTTCCCGCATCCTACTTACAAGAAAGACTTGATAATCCATAGCTAAACCAAAGAGAATTCCAATCGCTAATATAGGAAGAAAGGCGAGTATAGGGCCTTCTTTAGGAATTTGGAATAAGTTTATCATATTACCGTCTTGCAATATCCATACACAAAGTCCAAGGGTAGCTGTTAATGTTAACACAAAGCCCAGTACAGCTACTAGAGGGACAAGAAGTGAGCGGAATACTACGACAAGCAATACAAAAGCAAAGCTAACAATCAAAATTGCAAACGCTGGAATTGCTTCATTCAATCTGTCTGATATATCAATATTTACAGCTGTTGATCCTGTAACAAGCATTTCCATATTATTGTCTGTTAGATCGCGTACATCTTTTACCAATTCCTTGGTTGTGATATCATTTGGACCTTTCTCAGGAGTGATTGTTATGATAGCGTAATCACCATTACCATTCGGCATAGGGGAAGACACATTAGCTACATGGTTTAACTGTTTTAGGTTTGCTACATTACTTTCAAAAGCAGCAGACTTATCACCATCTACTTTACTAGCATCGGCAACAACTGTAAGCTGTCCATTAAATCCTTCTCCAAAACCATCTGCTAATAAGTCGTATGCCTGTCTCTCAGGAGAGTCTTCCGCTTTCATCCCATTATCGGGTAATCCAAGTTCCAAATGCAATACAGGAATACTGATAATGACTAAGATTAGGATGCTAATAACACTTAGCTTAATTGGATTCTTCGTGACAAACCTTCCCCAGAAGTTGGTTGCAGCTTGTTCTTTTTTCTTGTTGATTTTAGGATACATTTTCTTACCTGCAATAGACATAATAGCAGGTACCAAAGTAATGGAAACCAAAACTCCGAACAAAACGCTGATTGCTGCTGTGATTCCCATTACAGACAAGAACGGTATACCTACTACCATTAAACCACATAGAGCAACAATTACAGTAAGTCCTGCAAATACTACAGCACTTCCGGCAGTTCCATTTGCTCTGCCTATGGCCTCATATTTCTCCATACCTGATCTTAAGAATTCTCTGTATTTCATAAAAATGAACAATGCGTAATCAATTCCAACTGCCAATCCTATCATACCGGCCATGGATAGACTTGTAGACGCAAGATCGAAGAATTGTGTTCCTATCAATGTTACAGAAGTACTCACACCAAGACCGATAATCGCAGTGAGAATAGGTAACCCCGCAATGATTAACGAACCAAATGTTACAGCGAGAATTACAAAAGCAATAATGACACCGATAACTTCGGAGGTACCACCAATTTCTAGTGATGATAGTGTAATATCGCCACTAAGCTCTGTTTGCACTCCATCCTTATCAGCCGCCTTTAGACTATCCTTCAAATGATTGATGGAGGATTCCGATACATCGTCAGCTCCCTGCTTGTACGTGACATCAGCATATGCTACTAATCCATCCTCAGAAACTGTTCCTCTCTCAAATGGTTCTGCAATACTTTCTACGTTTTTGTCCTGCTTAATCTCATTCAGCGTATCCGAAACAATCTTTTGACCTGTTTCAGAAGTTAACGTATCTTCATCTCCAAATATCACGCGAATCTTTGCCCTGTCAGGACCAGAAGAAAATTCCTCCCCGATCACATCCATGGCTTTCTCAGAAGGTGTATTTGGTATAGTCATATCTTGTGTAAAAGTTGGTTTTAGAATAACTCCGAGTGCTCCTAACGCAACTAGAAGCAGAACCCATATACTGACTACTTTTTTCTTATTTAAAGCTGACCATTTACCAAGTGAATATAAAAACTTTGACATAATAATCTCCCTTCTTTTCATGTTACTATATCTATAATAAAGGGTTTAGAAAAAAATAAACGTACATTTGGACATGTACGTTTGGGCAATTTCAAATAATTTTATTATATAATTCTATTTTGAAATCGATTTATTAATATAACTCGACATAGTATTCATCTTCTATTAATTGCTTTTGCAGAAAACGCAAAGCTCTGTATAATGTGACTTTTACTTTAGTTTCCGACCAATTTAATAACTCTCCCGTTTCTTTGATGGAATACCCCTGTATTTTACGCAGCAGAATCACTTGTTTATAAGAACTTTCTAATTTATTTAAAGATCCATACAGTCCGTTTTTGTTCTCACTTATTCTAATATCCCATAATCCCTCAAACCAAGTATGATTCTTTATATATTTATCTTTCCATTCAACAAATGATTTTTGCTTCCTAAAGAGATCCATCGTTGCATTATGGGCAATACTGTATAACCACGTTCTCACACTAGATCTGCCATTATACGTGTCCGCTTTTAAATAAGCCTTCACAAAAGTATCCTGCATTAAATCCTCAGCCATACTGCGTTCCGATACAAGCGAATATATATATTTGCAAACATCATCTCGATATTTCATATACCAACTCTCAACACTCGATTGCTCTAATAGCAAAGTTACAAACACCCCTTCTTAAAACTAGTCCTGATCGAAATTTTCTACGTTTTTTCTTTTCACAGACTTTTTTCATTACGTTTTTTTATTCTATATCTTCTCTCCACAAAAAATAAAATTACACTGGCTAAAAAAGAACCTATATACACAATTCCGCAAATTGCTTTGTTTTTCATTGTCATTATCCTCCTTATAAATCTATACTTCCTGTTATAAAAGAGCATTAAATAGGAACAGAAAGTACATAGCGCTCAGTTCTTTAAAACTAAAATTTATGCTGTATCTTTTTTTCACTTGTCTCTTGGATATAACTTGTTTTTTTCTATGTACTAAAAATTATAAGACTTTCAAAAATAAAAAAGCGTACAAAGGGGTATGCACTTTAGGGCAGAATTCAAATTTCATGTTGATGAAGCTGGTTTGATATCTAATATAAGATGCATATCGAGCTTATACTTCTCTTTCTCCATTTTCTTTTAAGTGAAAGTACTATTATTCCATACAAAAAAAACGCCAAACCCTAAGGTTTGGCGCTTTTTCTATAAAGAGACGGTCTTACATCATACCGCCCATACCACCCATGCCACCCATGTCAGGCATGCCTGCGCCGCCAGCGTTTTCTTCTGGCTTGTCAGCTACTACTGCTTCAGTAGTTAGGAACATTGCTGCTACGGATGCTGCGTTTTGGAGTGCGGAGCGTGTTACTTTTGTTGGGTCAACGATACCTGTGTCTAACATGTTTACCCATTCGCCTGTTGCTGCGTTGAAGCCGATGCCGACTTCTTCTTTTTTCAGGCGTTCAATGATGACAGAACCTTCAAGGCCTGCGTTGTGTGCGATTTGGCGAACTGGTTCTTCGATTGCACGAAGGACGATTTTCGCTCCAGTTGCTTCGTCGCCAGTAAGGTCAAGATCTGCAACGTTGTTGTAGATGCTTACTAGTGCTGTACCACCACCGGCTACGATACCTTCTTCTACTGCTGCGCGTGTAGAGTTAAGGGCGTCTTCGATGCGTAGTTTGCGTTCTTTCAATTCTGTTTCAGTAGCAGCACCGACTTTGATTACTGCAACACCGCCAGCTAGTTTTGCTAGGCGCTCTTGTAGTTTTTCTTTGTCGAATTCAGAAGTAGTTTCTTCTGCTTGTGCACGGATTTGTGCGACACGGGAAGAAATGTTTTCTGGGTTGCCGTTACCTTCAACGATTGTTGTGTTTTCTTTTGTAACAACCACTTTAGAAGCGCGGCCAAGCTGTGTGATTTGTGTGTTCTTCAGATCAAGACCTAGATCTTCTGTAATCACTTCACCACCAGTTAGTGTTGCGATATCTTCTAGCATTGCTTTACGGCGGTCACCGAAGCCTGGTGCTTTAACAGCAACAGCGTTGAATGTACCGCGCAGTTTGTTCACAACAAGTGTTGCAAGTGCTTCGCCTTCTACGTCTTCGGCGATCATCAATAGCGGCTTGCCTTGCTGTACAACTTGCTCAAGTACAGGAAGTACTTCCTGGATGCTTGTGATTTTCTTATCTGTGATTAGAATGTATGGATCTTCAAGTACTGCTTCCATTTTATCCTGGTCGGATACCATGTATGGAGAAGCATAACCGCGATCGAATTGCATACCTTCTACAACTTCAAGCTCTGTGTTGAAGCCGCGGGATTCTTCGATTGTAATAACGCCGTCATTACCAACGCGCTCCATTGCTTCTGCGATTAGTTTACCAACTTCTTCGTCAGCCGCAGAAATTGCCGCTACTTGTGCGATAGACTCTTTGCCTTCAATTGGTTTAGAGATTTCTTTAAGCTGAGAAACAGCTACTTCAACCGCTTTTTCGATACCGCGGCGTACGCCTACTGGGTTCGCACCAGAAGCAACGTTTTTCAGACCTTCACGGATCATTGCTTGCGCAAGAACAGTCGCTGTAGTTGTACCGTCACCAGCGATTTCGTTTGTTTTAGAAGCAACTTCAGATACAAGCTGTGCACCCATGTTTTCGAATGCGTCTTCTAGTTCGATTTCTTTTGCGATTGTCACACCATCATTCGTGATTAGCGGAGAACCGAATTTTTTATCCAATACAACGTTACGACCTTTTGGTCCAAGCGTTACTTTCACTGCATCAGCAAGTGTGTCGACACCGCGAAGCATCGCGCGGCGAGCGTCTTCAGAGAACTTAATATCTTTAGCCATGAATAATAACCTCCTATAATATCTTCTATGTTATATAAGTCTGTTCTTCGGATTATCCTACTACTGCAAGAATGTCGTTTTCGCGAAGAATTAAGTAATCTTTTCCTTCGTATTTCACTTCAGTACCAGAGTATTTGGAGAAGATGATAAGATCGCCTTCTGCAACTTCTAGTGCAACTCTTTCATTATTATCGGTTACACGACCGCTACCGACGGCAACAACTTTACCTTCTTGCGGTTTTTCCTTTGCAGATTCAGGGAGTACAATACCGCTTGCTGTTTTCTCCTCCTGCTCTACAAGTTCAATTACGACACGATCGCCTAGTGGCTTCAACATGTGAGAAACCCTCCTTAAATAATCGATAATTTGATTTTTAGCACTCGAATAAGTTGAGTGCTAATACAGTTATTATAATAATCAAAACGTAAACGGATTGCAAGTATGACACTCTGATAGTTGTTCGACGATTTATGGCTTTCTCCTGCCAGCTTCATACGAATTAACAGAGCAAATACAATACACGCCGCTACATACTTCCCCCTTACTTATGTTAAAATACGTTAGATGCCAACTACATAAGGTAAGGTGGAAGGAGTCGTTACATTGCTATTACGCTATAGCTTTATCATTTTGACATATATTTTGATGCAGCTTTCTTCACTCTTGCTATTACCATTTGTTCCATGGATGCGAGATAAGGGTTGGGAATTGACGACCGTATCCTATTGGTGGAGTGTGGTCAGCTTTCTACTAGCTGTCATTATTACGCTTATCCTGCTGCGTAAAGAAAAAAGCGGACTAGCAGATCGAAGTGCAACTGGTTTTGGTATGACAGTTCTATGGATTATAATTGGATTTTTCGGTGCATATTTTGGACAAATTATAGCTGGTATGATTGAGATTTATGTATTGAATATCAGGCAAGGATCACAGAATACAGCAAATATATTGGATGCTATTCAATCAGTTCCAGCATTTGTGGTGATAGTAGTTGTATTCGCACCTATTTTAGAGGAAATTATTTTCCGTAAGATTATTTTCGGAGAAATCTACAAGCGGACGAATTTCTTTGTGGCAGTACTCATTTCAGCGCTTCTATTTGGCATTGTACATGGCGACTTGCTGCACCTTTTACAGTACTTCGTGATGGGTATAATCTTTGCAACACTTTATGTACAGACTAAACGGATTATTGTACCGATTATCACACACGGCTTAATGAATTTGATGGTCGTCATTATTCAGCTTAACTTGACGCCTGAAAAAATCGAACAGATGCAAAAACAACTAGAAAACATGCAAACAATCATCTTTGGAGGAATTTTATGATACGTACGCCACTACCCGCAGCGATATTGAATCTGGTTTTAGGGGTTCTTTTCGTGTATTGGGCTTATAGCCATGTTCAGGCAGATAACGGCTGGGGATTCTTTTCTATTCTTTTATCAGCACTAGCTGCTTACGATTTATATATGTCGTTCCGCTATTTCAGCCTGCATTTCAAGATCAAAAAAATGAATAAGAAGAAATAAGAAAAAACCAGCCGATTTAATTTGGCTGGTTTTTTCCTTTTGTATGCTGCTGCCTCTATACTTCCTTATGAAAACAAATGATCTAAGAAAACTTCCACTCTCCCTAGATTTGTAAGCTTCTCATTACAAGTCTGACTGTCTTTACAAATATAGTTTCCGCGGTTCACGTACATCTCTTTTCCGCTTCTGACTCTAGTCACAAACAAGCCAACTTCTTCAAGCCTGTTACATAATGTACAAATGCCCTGCGTACCGCTGTTATCGAAAACGCCGGAAATGCCCTTCAGCTTGCCTTGGTACTCTACGATTAAGTGCTGTTTTTGGGCGCGCGTATCAAACCAGCCGATATAGGAAATCTTTTGAAAATCCAATTTATCCAGGTCTGGCAGCTGCAGTTTTTTTGCTTTCGGAAATAGTTTCTCTACTGTCTTCTTCGATACACGCCGAAATGGGATAACATACTCCCTCAGTTTGACAAGAAACGCTTCTGCTTCCTTTTCATCTTCTAGTTCAAGAATGTCTTCAAGCAGACGAAGCTGCGTTTCGGTCAAATCTGGCAGTATCTCTTCCACTTTCGAAAACGCATGAAGCTTTACTCCATCCAAGGTATCTTTATGATTCACCGTTGCGTGGGCATTGATGATATGAGACACCTGCCGTGCAATGAAGTTATATTGGTCGTTTCGAATAAATGCTTGTTCTGTCGTTTTCCGTTTATCCATATTCTGTTCGCTCCCTTATCATGATAAATTGCATTGATAAGTGCAAAGCCTAGACAGAAACGGATACATTGGCGATTAGATAACTGACTCCTCACACAAAGTATCGCCTTTCCTTATAGGCTTTGCGTGAGCTGCTGCCAATTCTGACGCATGAGCATTTCCCTCAATTGCCATCAGGTATCACCTCCAACTAAAGCATACCCAAAAGCGAAATCTTCCGCAACATACAGCCATAAGAATAACCTACGAAAGTAAAAACTTTTTCTCCTTGAACACTGGCTTTGCGAACCATACCATCCTGAAGGCAAAAAACATTGGAGGAAAAAGATGAGCGTTATGATGTCAAGTCGAACAGTCGAGATAGAGCGAAAATTGCGGTCTTTTGTATTTTCTTCACCAGACAAGAAACCATGTGATGAAAAGAGACATTTTAACCAGCATTTCACTACAAATATTCCCAATATTTCTATTGTTGAAATAAGGTAGAGTAGTCTTATAGATAATTATTGATGGGAGAGCTTTGTACTATGGAAAGTCTTGATATGATAGGTCATCTGGATAATTGGTCTGTGAGTATTCAGCTTGATAAAAAAGAAGCTGCTCGCAGCATCCATGAAGAGTTGAATAAGCACACTGACCATTTTGATACACAAACACTTATCTCATATTTCTTATTGGAAAGTCGGTATTATACGATTACTGGAGAACTCCAAGAAAGTAAGCGCTCGTTAGCAAGAGCTAGGCAATATGAAGATAACTTCACAGAAGTACATAGATATCAACATTCTTTTGCTGAAGGGATTATCTACTATTACGAAGAACAATTCGAGGAAGCGTTAATGAGCTTTGAGAAAGCTGAGCAACGTATAAACTCAGTAGTTGATCCAGCAGGGTTAGGAGAGTTTCATCTCATCAAAGCCATGACCTACTACTTTCTGGATATCTTAACTTTATCTGCTCTTCATGCAGCGAAGGCTGTCGAGAACCTTAATTCTGTAGAAGCGCTAAATTTCCTACTGGCACGTTCAGAGCTAGTCCAAGGAATGAACTACATGGAACTTTCTGATTATGAAACCGCTGAAAAGTATCTTCACAGAGCTCTAGCCACTTGTAAGAAAATCGAAAATGAAAGTCTGTTAGCATCCACGAATCTGAACCTGGGCCTCCTATACGTAACACGCGAATTGCCGGCAGTCGCAATTCGTTATTTGGAAGAGGCATTAGAGAAAAAACAGGAACGTATCGAATTAAAAACGCTGTATTTATTAGCAGACTCCTATTGGAAGACCAACCAAACTGCGAAGGCCATGAAAGCCTACACAGCAGGATTCCAAAAGAGTATAGACAGCAACAATACAAAAATGAAGTGGGAATTTGCTATGCTTCATAAGAAATATGAAGACAAGGTTAACTTTGAGAGCGTTTGGCAAGAAGGAATCGAATATTTTCAAAAAATTAACGATTTGTTCAACATTAGGCACTATTCGAAAGAGTTAGCTCAGTATTATACTGAAAACAAGCAGTATGAGCTTGCAACCAGATATTATCTACTAGCTATAATCTAAGGAGGAATAAATAATGAAGAAAGTGATTTTTTCCATAATACTAGTGGGGACGATTATCGTCAGTGGTTTGCTTGGAGTAGCAAATGAAGATGGCTTTGCAAGTAAGAAGGGCGACTTTGGAAGCGCAATTCATTCCCTTAATATCCTTGATTAATAAAGGAGCAGTCTCTATAATGAGGCTGCTTCTTTTTGATGTTTTTAATAAATAGGTCATCCCAGCGTTAAGAATATCTAGGAACAACAACGTTTACAGCTCTTGTTTGTCCGAAATGCGGGCCTACTTATCATGAGTTTACTCGTGTAGGGAAATTTGATTGTGCTTCCTGCTATGAAACTGTTGAGCCATCTTATTGCCTGGCTCATATAAGGAATCAGCTCTGTTCAATTTGAAATAGTTCTTGTTTGCGTTATGCATCTGACACAATAATCTTCTTTTGCAAAGCTTTCGCGACAATATGCTGATAACTTTCTTTATGAGGATTTTTAGCAAGACGTTTATTGTTCAATTTTCCGATTCGCAGCCGGACATCTTTATCTGAGATTAATAACTGTCTGTACGGCTCACATCTTACATACTGCTGAAACCAGTCGTTTTTTCGCAACTGCTCCATGTTCGCTTGAATATCATCTTCTGAAACGTTATACGCATAGGCATATGAGAGAATTAAGTTATATGCATCTATAAGAAGTACCAAAATAAATTACCTCCTATATTATTTTGTGCGGTGGATGAGCAACAAATTAAACACTAATCCTACATACGGAAGTCCACAAAAAGGTTTCATCACTTACTCCTATTTTTAATAATCTCCTAATTGAGTAGTCTTCCTTGCTTAGGATACGCCTAGGAAAATAGAGTAGGAGGGGGCAACTAAACCCCGTCCTCTCACACCACCATACGTACCGTTCGGTATACGGCGGTTCAATTAAGTATTACGAATAAATACATACCTTAGATATAGACTGCAGCTGCTTTTCCTCTCTATTTACACATAATAAAAAAAGCTCATGATTTTGCGTGTATCACGAGCTTCAGAACAAGCCATATCAGTATTAGTTATCTTTACTAAACTTGTGCAAAACCTTTTTAGTAAGTGCAAATCCTAACTTGTAAGCAACGAAAAGTACAGTAAAGAAAATCAATACTTCGATTACAACATACACCCATGATCCATTGCTGGACGGTTGCTTAATTCGTGTTGCTGCCATTCCTGCCGCAATAAATATTGCAAAAGGCGTGCTTCCGAGTATATCCAAGATTCTTTGTCCCATACTCACTTATCTCATCCTTTATTATTAGACGTGACCATTAGTCTGACAATAATCATCGAAAAGCGACCAATTTCCTTGTAGGTTTTGACATGCCTTCTTTATTCCGTAATTGGCAACTTCATCTAGCAGCTTACTTGCTGCTGCACCTCCGATAAAGCTCGCAATCGCTATTATTACCGGGGGAATTGCTATGCTATATTCACCTTCCCCTTGGTATGCCGATGGATCAAATCCAATCAACTCATTGAATTGACTTACTTCTTCTTGAGAAAGGCTTTCCAGAAATTCTTTTACATTTTTGGCTTGTGCTTCAGGAGCTCCGTTATTGATAGCTACTTCCAAGTCATATACATACAACCCAGTTGCTGGATTATAGTAAGCACCACTAGCTAGCGCTTCCCTATGTTCATCACTTAGCGATTGATCTTCAGCTGCAACAGGAGCTGTACTCGTAAATACTGTACCCACGGTAAATACAACTACAAACATCAAAATCGAAAGTCGCCAACTCACTACATTAGAACTCTGCATGCGTCTGTAACCTCCTGATTTTTAATTTGTGGTACAGTACTTCCTTACCCGACATGCAACCAACAAAACTACAAATTTACCTGAAAATGTAATTTTAGAGTTAGATTTATTTTGATTTGGTAAAAGTGAAAATCGCTAGATCACATATATGCTGCCTCGAAGCGTAATATTTAGATGCCAAGTAACATTTAAAAGAAACTTACATGTATGCATGAAAAAGCAGGCAGCTGCTTTTGTGAAGGAAGCCGTCGATTTGCTCGTAAAGAGCCGATAAGAAGTGCAACACGCAGAACAGGCAGCCAGTATGGCTGCCTGTATTGTCTATTTTATATTCTTGTTAAGATGTGACCGGCTTTGCTGGGCGGTTTTGTGTATGCTTTGGCAAATGATCTCTAAGATAAGGCATCACCCAGCGGTCCAATCCGTAACGTCCGGCATTGGCGCCAGCGATAAGAAGGAAGACAGTTAGCAGAACCATTTGGGCGTTTGTGCTGACAGTGCCGCTGAATAAGAAAGCGAAGTTCATCGTGATGCCCATTAGAGCAGCAAAGTTAGTGAAGACACCGATTAGGAGTGCAATCCCGACTAATATCTCACCCCACATGACCAAATAGCTGAAGAGTCCTGCATTTGGTAAAGCGACCTGTTCCAAAAATACTGCCCACCAGCTTTGCAATGCTGGGTGATCTCCGCCAGCTTGTGCAACTGCACCTTGCAGAAAGCCGCTCGCATCGAACCCGCCGCCTGTCAGTTTACTGAGTCCTCCAGATAGCCAAGCATACCCTAAATAAAGACGAATCACGGTCCACAATCCAGACGCCACTTTGCTATTTCGAATCCATTGTACAATCATTATTCCCACACTCCATTCATGAAATTAGTTTGTTAAACCTTTCACATAATAGATCAAGAGGGATTAGCGCTTTTCCTTCTACACTTGTAGTATAAGCGAAATAACAATGCTATGCTTTTACTTGTGAGCGGTTTCACAAATTTGCAATAGTTCTTTTACAGTTGTGTGAACATAGTCAAAATATAGTTTATCGGTGAATAAATCGACTACAGATAAAATCAAAAACCAAGGATGCATAGAATCCTTGGTTACAAATGGTTCCTGCTTATACAGTTTTCCGCTGCATTTCTTCTTCCAATTCCCGCTCTTCCCAATAATCGGCGTTCTTAATATCTACCTGTGACGGTCGGAAAACAGGATCCAACCCTTCTCTCTTTTGGGTCTGGTAATCTTTGAATGCTAAGATAGTCGGTTTGTACAGCAGGATGACGGCAATTAAGTTAACCCACACCATGAGACCGAGCCCAATATCCGCTAATGTCCATGCAAAGCTTGCCGAACGTACCGTTCCAAAGAAGACAGCTGCGAGAAACAACGGCTTCATAATATTGGAGAAAATCTTCCGTTTCTCTCCTCTGACGATATAAAACAGATTTGTTTCGGCGATATAGAAATAGGCAACGAGTGTCGTAAAAGCAAAGAAGAACAAGGAAATGGCTACAAATGCGGAACCAAATCCGCCAAGTACACCGTCGACTGCTGCTTGAGTATATCCTGCACCTGCTTCCATACCATTTGCATAATCGACAAGGAACCCGCCATCTGGATTTTCCACACTGTAATTGCCTGTCATCAAAATCATCAGCGCTGTTGCTGTACAGATGAGCAGCGTATCAATATAGACAGAGAAAGATTGAACTAAGCCCTGTTTTACTGGGTGCGAAACTTCGGCAGCGGCAGCCGCTTGAGCTCCTGTTCCCTGCCCTGCTTCGTTGGAATACAGTCCGCGTTTCACGCCCCAGCTAATCGCAGCACCAATAATACCCCCAAAAGCCGAATCAACACCAAATGCGCTAGAAAAAATAAGAGCAAATGTACTTGGAACTTGTTCGATATTCGCAAAGATGACGATAGCTGCTACAAGCAGATAAAATAATGCCATGATCGGGACTACATAAGAGGCTAAAAAGGCTATTCTGCGTATCCCGCCAAAAATAACGTAACCAACAATTGCGACCAAAGCGATTCCGGTTATCAATGGTGTGATGCCAAATGCGTTATTCATACTTTCTGCAATCGCGTTTGCTTGTATGCCAGGTGTTAACAAACAAGTCGAGACAGCTGCCACGACGGCAAAGATATAGCCATACCATTTCCACCCGAGACCTTTTTCTGCATAATAAGCAGGTCCGCCGCGATATTCTCCATCCACTCGCTTTTTATAAATCTGTGCAAGTGTCGATTCAGCAAAAGCTGCTGCGGATCCGAAAAAGGCAATGAACCACATCCAGAAAACAGCTCCCGGCCCTCCTGCTGCTATCGCTGTTGCCACTCCGGCTATATTACCCGTTCCAACCCTGCCTGACAATCCAATAACTAAGGCCTGAAAAGGTGATACGCCGGAAGCAGAGCTTTTACCGGTGAATGTTTGGGTAATCATGTCTTTAAAGAATCTTACTTGCAAGAAACCTGTAGCAATCGTATAAACACCTGCCACCACAGCGATGAACACCAGCATTGGCACACTCCATAAATATTCGCTAACCTTCCCCAAAATAGCTTCAAAGCCCAATAGAATTCCTCCTGGAAAGATGTATTTGAGATGAAATATGGTTTTATTATGTCGGAAGCAGCAGGAGTTTGCATGCGTTTTGTAAGTAATCCTAACGATAATAATTTAACTTTCAGAAATTATAGAGATGTTATCCTGACATTCTCGCGTTAGCAGTCTATACCTTCTCTGCATAAAAAGCCCATCAGTGTAAGCCGCTATTTCGCGCGCTTACGCTGATGAGCAATGGAACAGCTTCAATTATTTATCGATACGTATCATGTATTGGATGGAACAAATCCTCCGCTGCTTGGCGGACAATTGAAAAATGATCCACATTATAATGTCCGTGCAGGATTTGATTATGATGCTGAATGATTTGCTCTGCACTAAGCACATCAGATCCCGCCGTAGAGTGCCCATCGGCTGCAAGTGTGACATCCATTCCTTGGACAGTCGCATAACGCACAGCTGTATCAATGCAATGCTGTGTTTCACAGCCCATTATAACAAGATGGGCGATTTCTGCCTGCTTTACATACGCCAGCAGACCTGTCCCGTGAAAGGCATTTGTTGCTTGTTTGTTAAAGATAGGCGCTCCTTCTGGTATTTGGATTTGTGGGTGAATGTCAAATCCAGCTCCTTGGCCTTCTGCTACATCCGTATCACGTACAAACAGAATGTCAGCGCCTGCCGCTTGTGCTTTGCTGATGACTAAATTAATTTGCTGTATTAAATTCTCTTTCTGATAGACAGGTCTCTCACCTGCTCCACCTTCTATCAATGCATACTGTGCATCAATGATTAGTAATGCTTGCTTCAAAGACAGCTCCCCTTTACCTGATTGCTAGAACCTTCCTGCGTTGCGACTTGGTTAGGTTTCTCTTTTTCATACGTAACCGCCTCCTTTTTTACTACTAATTCCAGTATATAGGACAACTATCTGAGACGCATAATTAATTTTCTTAAAATTGCAATTCTTTACTGCGTAAAAGGTATGTCTGAATCAGCTGATTTGTATTTTCCAAATCCTTGATTGAAACAACTTGTGTTGTCTGATCCAGATGCTCTATTGGTATGTTGAGCACACTTATTGGCGTTTTGGTAGACAGTTTTTTATATCGGTGCTGAAATAAGAACTCTAGCTGAAACGCAATGTCGTGTGCGATTGCTAAATCAACTAAGAGGTTCTTCAGCGTCTGGTTAATGGGGATCGTTTTGTCTGCCACTTTTATGACGACACCACTGCCCAGCTTAATGGTTTCCTTGCTCTTTTGGGCAGTGCTTTGACGCGGTACAGAGCCGATATAGAAGGCTGCTTCTCCTTCTAGCTGGCTGAGCTGCTGTTTCCTGTTTTGGGATGAAAAAAAGATGACCGCAATTTCCCCCTCGGCGGGATCCCATTGCTGCAGCAGTTTAATAGCAATAGCTGGTGCAATTTTATTGTCCAATCCTTTGCCGACAACTCTGCCGCTCACTTCGTCCCCAAGATATAGCTGGTCATCATAGCATGTCACATGGTTGCCAGTTTCCACTCCCATTTGACGCGCCTCTTGTTTTGTATTCGCACCGATATCAATAACAGCTGCGTGCTCTTCCGCTTTACTGGCCACGACCACGCCTTGCAGCAGCCCCTTCTTGGTCACCACTTGGACGGACTGGCCTAGAGGGAAGGTTAAGGAAAAGTAGTTCGCATCTGCTGCAAGTGCGCCGTAATCTGTCACGGATGTAACCACGTGCACTTCCTCCTTCACCTCTGCCAGCAGCGTAATTTTCGGCGCATACCTCTCTCCAAACTTGCGGACAATAAGGTTCCCTCGTTTGTCAAAGTGCAGCTCATCAGCAAACGGCGTTATCTTCTCCACTATTTGTGACACAAATGACTGGCTGCACCCTTTGTACTTGGACAGATCACGTATTAATTCAAACATATTGCGTTCCCCTCTCTGTAAACGACAGCGGGACAAATACAAAAGCCTCTCGGACAGATGCGTCGAGAGGCTTCCTCTATTCATCTTATCTGCCGGTAATCAAACCGATGGATGTAGCACAGTGTCTGTTGCCAGACCTGCTGCTGAGGTTTCAAAGGGCCATATCCCTCCACCTCTCTGGATAAGAAACATATATAGTTTTAAGGAAGTTTAGCAAACGTTTACTGGATTGTCAAGATACCTTACCGGAATTGTCGGAAATAGCCACTTGTTATCTTTCGCACCATTCACTTCAGCTTCACTTTTCGTCTCTGGTATAATGCGGTTAACAAGTACGCATATAAACAGGTCGTAAAGGATGTTATAAGATGCTGGATGCCACCGATCAACAAATAATAGAAGAATTAGCAAAAAACAGCCGGATTACGATGAAAGAACTTGGAGAGAAAGTTCATCTTTCTGCTCCCGCCGCTGCAGCAAGGATTGCCAAACTGGAGGACAATCACATTATCGAGGGGTATTCCATCCGAATCAACCAAGATAACTTAGGATATCCCCTTCATACTTTTTTGACGATCTTTACCAAGAATACGAGCCACCAGCCTTATTTGGCTTTTATTCAAACAAAGCAGCAGTTTGTCGTGAATAACTATAAAATTAGCGGCCAAGGCTGTTACTTGCTGGAATGCCGTTTTCCATCACAAGCCGATTTGAATCAATTTTTGAATGCGTTAAATGACTATGTAAATTACAATCTTTCTATTGTTATTGATAAATAAAGCGGCACATGACAACCAACACTTTCGAATCTAAAGCAAAAGCTTTAAAACACGTTAGAAAAGCCATGTATGAAATAATCCTCCTATTCTACACTATACTTACTTTGAAAAAGGGAGAGAATAGCATGCATGTAAAACTAATTCGAAATGCAACACTTGTCGTTGATTATGCAGATAAGAAATTTATAATCGATCCAATGCTAGCTGCAAAAGGGACATATCCGCCGTTTCCTAACTCCGTTCGACAAGACCAACGCAATCCTCTCGTTGATTTGCCGGAACAAGCGGAAAGTATTCTTGAAGGGATAGACGCTGTTATCTTGACTCATTTACATCTGGATCATTTTGATGAGAGCGCAAAAGAAATGCTGCCAAAGGATATGAAGATATATGTTCAAAATGAAGAGGATGCAAACGAGGTTAAAGAGAGCGGCTTTACGGATGTAGAGATTCTTTCAGAGAACACAGTCTTCGCTGACATACAGTTAGTGAAGTCAAAAGGAGAACACGGGCGCGGAGAAATTCTGAAACGGACTGGCAATGTTTGCGGCGTCATCTTGAAGCATGCAAATGAAAAAACACTTTATATTGCCGGAGACACCGTCTGGTATGAAGCAATCCAAGATACAATTGAAACACAGCAGCCTGAAGTAATTGTCGTAAATGGCGGCGATAATCAATTTTTAGAAGGCGGCTCCCTTGTAATGGACAAAAAAGATATTTTAGAAGTGGCCAAGGCTGCTCCACATGCAACAATCATCTCTGTCCATATGGAGGCTGTCAATCATTGGGGACTATCAAGAGAAGAACTTCGTCACTTTCTTACGGAAAAAGAGATAGCTGATAAAGTAATTGTACCTAACGATGGCGATTCCTTGAACTTTTAATCCTGATATACGAAAAAAGAGATAAGCTGCTGCTCATCTCTTTTTTTCGTATATCGTATATTAATCGGCCGGCATCCAGCTTGCGCCAATTCCGCCGCGGCCAAAATGAATGGCCATCACAGTGCTTATTTCGTTGCCGATAAAAACTTCTACTTTATCTCCGTAAACTTCCATCGCATGCTTCAACTCATGTGCAAGGTCTATGGAATTGACATGCGTAATCCGGACAACCTGCTTGCCTGTTTCGGCAATATTATGCCCTAATTTTTCGATCATCCACTTCATTACTCGCTTCTTCGTCCGAACTTTTCCGACAACCTCCAGCTTGCCATCCATTAAACCGATAATCGGTTTTATATGGAGCAGGTTGCCGATTCGGGAAGCGGTTTTGGACATTCGGCCCGAACGCACAAGTGTCGTTAAATCGTTGATTGTCAGGTACAAGTGTCCTTGTCTGCAATAAAGCGAGATTGCTTTTAAAATTTCAGTTAGGGGTTTTTCTTGCTCGATAAGTTGACACACTTTTATGACAATATTTTCGACACCGATAGACGCTGTGTTGGTATCAACTACATGAATACGGTCTTCCGCTCCGTCAATCATTGTACGTGCAATACGAGCAGATTGCACCGTGCCGCTTACATGCTCCGTACAATGCAAGCTGATAATCGCATCATATTTACCCAGCAGCTTCTCATACAGTGCTTGAAATGCATCTGGAGAAGGCAGGGAAGAGGAGTAGGAAGCTCCCTCATCTATTAATTTAAACAATTCTTCATTGGTTATATCTTTTAAATCAGTAAAAGACTTATCGTTCACAATAACATTCAGATGCGCATAATGGATGAAGGGATAACGCTGTAAATCCTCTTCTCTCATATTCGTAATGCTGTCTGTTACAATTGCAATTTTCATTTATTCACCTCTTCTTAATTATAACTGTTTAGCTAATAAAGATACACTATTATCTACTTTAAGCAAGTGCTGAAGATAAAGCAAAAGCTGCCGGATGACCGGCAGCTTTCTCTTCTTATTCTGGTGCTGTTTCGTGCTCTGGAGTCGTTAAATCAACTTCTTCCAGTTTGTGCACTTTCGTTTTTCTTTTCGCTTTAAAAATGATCCAGCAGAGAAGGAAAACTGGGATACCGATATAGGAAGCGATAAAGCTGCCCCAATCGACGCCATCCTCTGTGAACGAAGAGAAGCTCTGACCAATGATGACAATCACACATAGCAGAAATGCAAGTATTGGTGCTGCTGGGTAGAATTTTGCTGTATATGGTAAGTCTTTGATATCGTTGCCTTGGGCCACATACGCTTTACGGAAACGGTAATGACTGACTGCAATCCCTACCCACACAATAAAGCCGGCCATACCGGAAACGTTTAAGAGCCATGTGTACACAATTCCATTGCCGAAGAAGGAAGTTAGGAATGCAACACAGCCTACCGCTGCTGTTGCAAGCAACGCGTTTACTGGTACACCGTTTTTGTTCAGCTTGCCAAGAAATGCTGGAGCTTTGCCTTCTTTCGCCAAGTTCCAAAGCATCCGTGTGCTCGCATACATACCAGAGTTACCGGCAGACAGCACTGCTGTCAGGATAACCGCGTTCATAACCGAGGCTGCAAACGCGATACCAGCCTTTTCGAATACAAGTGTGAACGGACTTAATCGCACATCATCACTCGCAAGGCTCTCCGTTGTATAAGGAATAATCATGCCAATGACGAAGATTGCTAAAATATAGAACAATAGAATACGCCAGAATACAGAACGGATCGCTTTTGGAATAGAGTTTTTCGGATCATCTGCTTCTCCAGCAGCAGCACCAAGTAATTCCGTGCCTTGGAAGGAGAAACCTGCCGCCATGAACACACCAAGCAAAGCAAGGAATCCTCCTTTAAACGGTGCTTCCCCAACAGTAAAGTTAGAAAATCCTCGTGTTTCCCCTCCAAGGATGCCAATAATCATTAAAATCCCAACAATAATGAAAATAATAACTGTAACTACTTTAATTAAGGAAAACCAATACTCTGATTCACCAAACCCTTTTACCGAAATATAATTCAATAAGAACATAATAAGCAGACTGACTGCACTCCAGATCCATGATGGAACATCCGGGAACCAGAAATCCATAATTAACGTGACGGCTACGAGTTCAGCTGCGATCGTGATCGCCCAGTTGAACCAATAGTTCCAGCCTAGGGCGAACCCAAAGGACTCATCAACAAAGCGTGTTGCATATGTGCTGAAGCTGCCGGATACTGGCATAAACGCTGCCATTTCCGCCAAGCTCGTCATTAAGAAAAATACCATACAGCCGATTAGTGCATAAGCAAGCAATGCACCTCCTGGACCTGCACTGCTGATGGCGCCTCCGCTGGCCAGGAATAGACCTGTACCAATCGTACCGCCAAGGGAGATCATCCCTAAATGCCGGGCTTTCAATTCTCTGCGTAAGCCGGTTTGTTTCGTGTTGTTTTGATTGCCCACTTTCTTTACCCCTCTCTGTTTTTGCACTGTTGCGCTAAAGATACGAAAAAAGACCGTCCCGGATAGCTTGCTCTATCCGAACGGCCTTTACTTATAAACAGCATCATTCTCACAAAGATAGCGCAACACGCCAGCTTTGCGACTGACGTGACAGTTCTGCCCCTATTCGAGTACAGACCCAGCCAGAGGAATGGAGAGTCCATCCGGCTTCGGCAGCTACTCCTTTCCAAACTGTTCCATGATCTCTCCAGATCTCCCAGTCTGTACTATTAACAGCCGCATCCTCTACCTCATCAAATGATGAGGATTTGTATGCAATTGAAAACTCAATTAACTTTACTACACACATCTACATATTTCAACAAGAAATTTTTACTACAAGAAGAAACAGACAAAATATGCGTTTCTCTTATACTTTGCAACAGCTGCAGAATGCGAACACCAACAAAAGTACAATTGCGAGAATAATACCGCTGCTAAGACAAAGGATGACTTTTCATGATTCTTAGTAATCTCACTAAGATAGTGAAACAGTTATTGCATTGCGAGACGATAATAATAATTTGCGGGTTCCGCTTTTCCTTTTACTGAATAATACTTGGCCATACGCAAGCTATAGTAATGGACACTATACTTATCACCAATGGATTTAAAATAAGCTATCCCCTGTTCCCAGACGCCTTCAAAGCAGTTACGGTCAACAAACTGTTTGTGAAGCATGGCAAAGGCCCATTGATAATCAAGGTCTTGTTCCTCCTTGCTCTTTTCGAATCCGATTTGATGATAATGCATCGCTTCCTGTTGGCGATCGGCATGGAAAAGTGATTCTGTCAGATAGTAAATAGTCTTTAAATAATGGCTTCTTGACGCTGTTTGAACAGCTTTTTCAAAATAGAGGACTGCTTCTTCAAACTTTAGCTGAACGAAGTAAAGGAGGCCTAAATTATGATGAATCATGGACACTAATTCTGTTGATGTGTTGTCAGATGAAGTCTGAGAGGATAATGACTCTAGGAGATAAAATTCTGCTTGATTAAAATTCCGAACTTCCAGGTAATTAAGTCCGAGCAACAATTTGCTTTTTATCAGATGCAGCTGCTGCTTGTATGCTGTAGCGTAATGCAAAGCCTTTGCTGTATTAAATGCTGATAATGCCGGAATATAAGCATGATAATAAGCACTTGCCAGCTTATAATAGAAATCAGACTTTTCCTCCTCCTCCGCTAAATAAAGCTCAGCATGCTCATAATATCGGATTGCCTCTTTCCATCTTTTTTCCTGGAAAAGAATTTGTCCTTTAAAGTAATGGTAATAGTAGGCATTTACTTGTGATAATGCATGGCCTAGGGCTTCAAATTTTTCCATCCATTTCTCCGCAGTGTGAATATCCTCTTGCATAATCTTGTACCGAATAGCTAGTAAATCGGCTGAGACTAGCATTTCCTCCACAACTACTTCCTTCTTCATAGCATCCATTACCTCAGCAAGAATGGCAGCTGCTTCTTTTTTGTCTTGTTTTATCATGCCATAGAAGTCTAGAAGTAACGCACTGAATTTTTTATCCGTTTCTGATAAAACGAGATTCATCTTTACTCCCCCTCCGCCGGTTAAATACCTAATATTACATTATTAGTAAAAATCTTATATTATACTCTTTAATTCTCTAATAACTAGGAAATTCCTCCTTTTGTAAAGTGTAAAAAGAAGGATTGACGGTAAAATTTCCGTTAATCCTTCTTTACGTTAGTTATTAACTCTCTTATCTCCGATAATTCGCTAATTCTCGGCAATTGCACATTCTGGTTGTAGGATTGATGCTTAACGAAGACCTTCGTATCGGACTCATTCAGTAGGGTATTCAGCACTTCAGGCTTATCATCAAAATAGTAATCCAGCTGAAGCTCTTTCATAATATTATTTTTCTCTTCATCCTTCATTCCATAGAAAAACTGCTCATTTTTCACAGGAAAGCCGAGTGCTTGCATCCATGCTTTTGTTCGTTCGCCGTGTTCCTTTGGTCTGGAGGTAATGTAATAAATCTCATGACCGTCTCGCTCGAACTCCTGCAAGAGCTCGACTGCATTTGGAAACGGCGGACAAGTAGTATAGTAGATTTCCTCCAAGCTGGCATTCCACATGTCACGCCCTTGTTCCTCTGTCAGTCCGAATGGCTCATGAATTTCGACTCGCTCGAGCTTATGAAACACAGCAAGCGGAATTTGTTGATTCATCTTTTTATTATATAAATGAAAAGCGTGCTCCCGCAGATTGATGAGCGTATCATCAATATCGAATCCGATTTTCAAAATATCTCTCCTCCTTTGCGGTACTGCGGATAGCCGATGAACTTAAAGTCCTGTCCAATTTTAATGATGTCTGTATGATCCAAATCAACCGCGTCCGCCATTTTCGCAAAGCCCGTTCCTTCCAGGAAAGTAGGTGCAGCTTTACCGCCGATTAGTTTAGGTGCGAAATACAGCACGACTTTGTCGATGAGATGCTGCTCCAAGAAAGAAGCGTGTACGCTGCCTCCTCCTTCAATTAACACCGAAGAAATAAGCTGTTCTCCTAATATATTTACCACTTCCATCACATCGACACGACTGCTGCCGCTTGTACGGAATACCTTTATCCCTTTATTAATGAGCGTCTGTTCCTTTTCACTGGCTGCCTGCTGAGTTGTAAAAATCCAAGTATCCGCCAATTTGTCTGTGACTACTTTGCTGTCCAGCGAAATTCTAAGTGTGGAATCGAGTACGATGCGCAGCGGATGACGTCCGTTTGGTATTCTGGCTGTCAGCTCGGGGTCGTCTTCAATCACGGTGTTCACACCAACAAGGATAGCCATGTTTTCATGACGCAGCTGGTGAACATCTCGTCTGGAAGCAGCGGAAGTAATCCATTTGCTGTCCAATGTATGCGTCGCAATTTTACCGTCCAATGTTGTCCCCGCCTTTAGCGTAATAAACGGCTTTTTTTCGACGATAAATTTATTAAACACTTCGTTCATCTGGCGAGCTTCTTCCTCCCGCACGCCGATAATCACTTCTATGCCGGCTTCCTCCAGAATTTTTACCCCGTTCCCAGCCACAAGCGGATTCGGATCAAGCGTTGCGATGACCACTTTTTTAATCCCTGCTTCCTTAATCGCTACGGCACATGGACCAGTTCTGCCATAGTGGGAGCAAGGCTCAAGCGTGACATAAATTGTCCCGCCTTTTGCCTGTTCTCCTGCCATTCGGATAGCATGAATCTCCGCATGAGGTTCTCCAGCTTTTAAATGCGTACCAATTCCGACGATGCGATTATCATTCACAATCACAGATCCAACTAATGGGTTTGGATCTGTCTGCCCTTTCATCGCTCGTGCGTTTTGCAAGGCCAAGTCCATATAAAACGTATGCTCAGTCATTGCTGCAAATCTCCTCATCGCCAAGGTGACCTGAACGAACGATTTTTGTTTTAAGATAGTTCTCGTTATATTCGGATACATCTCC
The DNA here is from genome assembly GCF_900215625.1 of Terribacillus aidingensis. GTDB lineage: Bacteria > Bacillota > Bacilli > Bacillales > Amphibacillaceae > Terribacillus > Terribacillus aidingensis. Next base: position 36,120 of record NZ_OBEK01000004.1, on the reverse strand, counting down.
CCAAAGCGCCGCACGGCCGGATAACTGCATGCCTGCCTGTTCCATCGCTGCCAGCTTTCGCGGATTGTTCGTCATCAATGTTACTGGCTTTGTTCGCAATGCCTTCAGCACTTGAATTGCATCTGTATAATCTCGGGAATCATCTACAAAGCCGAGAGCTTGGTTTGCTTCCACTGTGTCGTAGTCATTTTCCTGCAGAATGTAGGCCATTGCCTTGCTGAACAAGCCAATACCGCGTCCTTCGTGGTTAGCCAGGTAGAACAAAGCACCCGCGCCGTGCTCAACGATCTTCTGCATAGACTGCTTCAGCTGAAAACCGCAGTCACAGCGTTTACTGCCGAAAATATCACCTGTATGGCAGATGGAATGCATTCGGATCAGCGCATCTTCCGCTTCAGCAAAATCACCATAAACAAGCACACTAGATTGCTGCATTTCAGCTAAATTCATATCCGATAGCTTATGAATAATTTCTTCATAGTCTTTGGCTACTTCCCTGCAATTCAGCCAGCAATACCACTGGAATGTTACTGTCTCTCCATACAGACTCACAGGCAGTTTAATGGGCCCAACAAGATAAATGGCTCCCTCTGCTGTAGGAATAAGTTCTATTTTATCTTTTAATATCGAAATAGCCTTCGATTCTAATCTCATATCCGTCATCAATCTTTCTCCTTTTTTATCAGTGTACGTAGAATTAATTGGATTTATGTAGGCACAAGTCCACCTGTCTGTATTCTTCTTCTATCATAGTATGACAGATGCATTCTTTGAAGCAGATGGGCTTAGATTGTCTTACTTTTAAAGATGATGTGCTAACTATACACCGAAAAGCCAAAAGGAGAAATAAAAAGACTTCTGCTCTTTTTAGAAAGCAGAAACCTTATTCCATACTTATTGCAGCTAATTTATGCGGAACAACTTTTGCAAGATCAGCCAGCGCAAGCTCCACCTGATACCCGACTTTACCCGCACTAAAAATGATGCTTTCAAAGGCTTGTGCAGATACATCCAGGACAGTGAGGAAATTTTTCTTCATTCCGATAGGCGAACACCCTCCATGAACGTAACCTGTCAGCGGAAGCAATTCCTTAGCTGGCAGCATCCGCACCGATTTCTCTCCAACACTTGCTGCTGCCCGCTTTAAGTCCAACTCTTTCTGCACTGAAATAACAAATACATAATGCTGTCCTGTTTTGCTGACCGTAACGAGCGTCTTAAACACACGGGCGGGATTCTGACCTAATACCTCAGCAACGTCTATACCGCTAATCGCATCGGTATCAGCATAGCAGTAATCGTCATAGGATATTTTCTTTTGATCTAGAAGGCGCATGACGTTTGTTTTGCAGTCCACTTAAACAGACTCCTTTCACTAAGGCAGAACTTTATATAACAACTGTAGAGGTACGTTTACACTGGGCTTTTCATTTCATCTACATATTTTTCGACTTCTCTAGAACTATTCAATATGATTACTTGCTTATTTTGAGCTAGTATTTCAAGCTTTTCCAACATACCTGGACGTTTGGATATCGGATATTGCCAAACCCATTGAAGAAACGCCATATCTATTTTTTCCTTGCACCCTTCCTGCATATCTGGCCGGGAGCGATTATGGTACATCAGGCGCCGCTTTAACACTCTGTACACACAAAGCATCCGGGGCATATCCAAGAAAATAATCGTATCCGCTGCCTTGAGCCGAATATCCAGCGTACTATTATAGTCACCATCAATTATCCAACTGTCTTTGCTTACTAGCTGCTGTTGAATCTGTTTTTGTTCGTCTCTGGGCGTTAAAACCCAATCCGGCTTCCACAGGATTGCGTCTAAATGCCAGACTTCCATCTGCAGAATTTCCCCAAGTCTCCTAGCTAAGACAGATTTTCCTGATCCACTTGAACCAACGATGGCAATTCGTTTCATTGTATGTTTCCTAATCCTAGTTTCATTATTTCCTGTTTCTCCCCCAGCTCTGCTTCGGAAATCACACGGATTCCAGCACGCCTGAACATCGCTGTTGTCACGCCGGCAGCAGCCTGCTTCTGGCCTTGGAAAGTGCCATCATAAATAAAGGAACTTCCGCAGGAGGGGCTGTTCTCTTTTAACACAACCAGGTCAACCTTATTTTCGTTCGCAATAGCTAGTGCACGCGCTGCTCCTTCTATGTACCTGTCCGTCACGTCTGTACCTGAATACTCCACTACTTTAGCTGTCCCATCTAACACATCGTATCCGCTTCCTCCAACAATTTCCGCAGGTTCTCTCGGTGTGAGAAAGCCGCCAAGTAATTCCGGACATACGCTGATTGCTTTTCTCTCCGCAATAAGTTGTTCTATGATTGTATCGTTGGCAGCTGTTCCATTATAACGAACGGGTTTGCCAGCGAGACACGCACTTACCATGATCATATGCTTCCCTCTCTCTGTTTTAAGTCTGCTTGCTTTCCAAAATAGCAACACTTGGAAAATGTATCCTTATTTTAAATCATACTGTTGTTTCAAACACGATACAATACATGCTTTTCCAGCTATCAGCTTTTCATTGCAAACGAAAAGACCCCGACATAGAGGGCCTTTTCACTTTAACAAATCATCTATTTTCTTCGTATATGGCTGCAAATCAAATGACCCGTAAAACTGACTTGTCAGCCGGACTGGATCTCCAAAGAAGAAATACTCGTACAGCGCCTCTCGTGTCCCAAAAGAAGACATAGCAAAGTCCCAAGCCAGCCGGAATAGTTTTACGCGATCTTTCCCTTTCCTCGATGAGCCTTGAAGATAATGATTCAGATCGGCTTTTTGTTCTGAAGAAAATGCTTGCAATGGCGGAATGCTCATCAATCCGCTTGCACCTAGCTGCTGGATAATCGGTGCGATTGTAGGGGATTGACGTGCAAATAGATTAGATGCAACTTGCAGCAGTTTTAGATCCGGACAGCAAGTGCCCCAATAGTCTGGCGCTGCATTATCTTCTGCTTGCTGCAGAAGCGCTTGCAGCACCTCTAGTAAAATGAGAAGGTTTGCTGCTTTTTCTTGTACGTGCTGGTATTCAGCTATATTTATTTCCTCTATAAGTGACTGCACAATACCAATGACAAATTCCAACTTAGCGATTCGGCGTATTAATACTTGATGTAAGGATAATGCGGCAAAGCTGCTTTCTTGTTTAAAGCTATTTGCTGCCATGACATTATCATAATAAAAAACACGCTCCCAAGGTACGAGCACCTTATCAAATATGACAATCGTGTCTGTTTCTTCATATCTGGCACTAAGCGGATATTCAGCTCTGCTTTTTCCTGCAGCAAATGTTTCTCTCGCTACAAATGTCAGTCCGTCCGTGTTGCTCGGAATAGCAAAAGCGAATGCTCTGTCACGTTTGAAACCAGCAGCCGACATGACAACCAGTTCATCCGTAATTCCGCCTTGTGTTGCCAGCAACTTAGCCCCTTGAACGATAATGCCTTCTTCATTGCGGTCTATCACTGTTGCCCCAATAGGTTCATCTTCTTGTTCACAATAAAAGTCGCCTCTGTTTACTTGAGGATCAATGAATGTATGGGTCATTGCCAAATCATGATGTTTTACATACGCATAATAATGGCGTAAATGATCCGGAAAACATTTTTCTTTTCCTTCTAATAAACCAGCAGACGCGGCAAATGCCGCTAGGACGGTATTCATATAATCAGGACTTCTTCCGAGCATACCGTGTGTTTGATCAGCCCAGCATTTTATCATCTTGCCTCGGCGTTTGTTATCTTCTTTTGTTTTCGGCTGCAGATAGGAAAGACCAAAACGCTCGCCAGTATCGGCATCTTTACATGTCAGTATATCTATGTGTGATTTTTTGTGCTGCAAATCGTACAATTCTGCTTGCGAGCGCATAACACCCCGAAAAGCAGCATGTTTAGAGAAAGGCTTATCTATTAAAGATTTACCATATAACACATTGGTTTGCATTGCATTAATACTGCTAAGGTACATATCGCCAGTTCTGACTGACACGAACCTTCACCTCCATCGCATAACGCGTTCTGTTTGTGCCAATACTAAAATTTTCTATTCATCATTTCTTCTCTCTATGACGGTACGAATGGCTGCGAAGAAGAAAATTAAGATGAAGATACCGAATGCAAACAGCATCGTAAACATCGAAAAACCCCCTCTAAGAAACCTATTCCATTTGTTCACAATTTATTCAATACATAGGGCTTGCTAAAGTTTGTGAAGTATTGCACAATACAAATATAAAGAATGTGAAATTATTCACATAATAAATTCTAACAAAGGTGATGATCTGATATGGAAAGAATCAATAAAGTAGCTTTAATCGGTGCGGGATTCGTTGGAAGCAGTTATGCGTTCGCATTAATGAACCAGAATATCGTAGATGAACTGGTAATTATTGATTTAAATGAAAATAAAGCGATGGGCGATGCGATGGATCTAAACCACGGTCAGGCATTTGCCCCTCGCCCAACAAAAATCAGCTACGGCACATATGCTGACTGCCAAGATGCAGATATCGTTTGTATAACAGCTGGTGCAAATCAAAAACCAGGCGAAACGAGATTGGATTTAGTAAGCAAGAACATCAAGATTTTCAAAGGTATCGTGGATGACGTGATGGGCAGCGGTTTTGATGGGATCTTCTTAATTGCAACAAACCCGGTCGATATATTGACGCATGCTGTTTGGAAATTCAGCGGTCTGCCAAAAGAACGTGTAATCGGCAGCGGTACCACATTAGATTCGAGCCGTCTTCGCTACATGCTTGGTGATTATTTTGGTGTTGCGCCGCATGATGTGCAAGCACACATGATTGGCGAGCACGGTGATACTGAACTTCCAGTATGGAGCCAAGCAACAATCGGCGGTGTTCCGCTAGCAGCGATGATGAACACAGACAGCAAATACAAAATAGAAGACTTAGATGAGATTTACGTAAATGTGCGTGATGCAGCTTATCATGTAATCGAGAAAAAAGGCGCTACTTATTATGGTATCGCGATGAGCCTTGTCCGTGTAACGCAGGCAATTCTTGGAGATGAAAAAGCAATATTGCCAGTGACAGCACATCTGAATGGAGAATATGGAGAGAAAGATGTTTACATTGGCGTTCCGACTATTGTTGGACGCGGAGGTGCACAGCAAGTATTGGAACTTCCGCTGAATGAAAAGGAAAAAGAACAATTCCAGCACAGTGCCGGTGTCCTTCGCAGCATTGTGGAAACTGCCTTCCAACCTGTAAACTAATTTAATCCATCAGAAAAGAGATGAGCATGTTATGTGGATGCAAGCTTACAACCCATTTGGAAATGAGTATGTTAGTGCGTTAGTTGCATTTTTACCGATTCTGTTTTTCTTAGTTGGTTTGACTGCTTTTAAGATGAAAGGAATACTTGCTGCGGGATTGACACTTGTTATCAGCTTCGCAGTAGCAGTATTTGTTTTCCAAATGCCTGCACTAAAAGCATTATCTGCTATCGTGCTTGGTTTCGGCAACGGCTTATGGCCGATTGGCTACATCGTCCTTATGGCAGTTTGGCTGTATAAGCTCGCTGTTAAATCTGGTAAATTCGATGTCATTCGAGGCAGTATTGCTAGTATTTCGCAAGACCATCGCTTACAGCTCTTATTAATTGGTTTTAGCTTTAATGCATTTCTGGAAGGAGCAGCAGGCTTCGGTGTACCAATTGCCATCAGCGCTGCCCTCCTCACTCAGATCGGCTTCAAACCGCTGAAAGCAGCGGGGCTTTGCTTAATCGCCAACGCTGCATCCGGTGCTTTCGGCGCTATCGGGATTCCGGTTATTACGGGGGCCCAGCTTGGCGGAATCAGCAGTTTGGAGCTTTCTCGAACACTGGCATTTCTGTTACCGCCAGTCAGCTTTGTTATTCCGTTTCTGCTCGTCTTTATTCTGAACGGATTTAAAGGCATCAAAGAAACATTACCAGCACTGCTTGTTCTAAGTGGTACGTATACAATCATCCAAACCGCAACCATGATTTTTATTGGTCCGGAACTTGCCAATATAGGTGCTGCACTTATCAGCATGGGCGTACTTGCTCTCTTCCTGCGCAAATGGCAGCCAAAACATATTTACCGGGAACAAGGGGCAGAAGTTCAAGAACAAGATCAACGTTATACAATAGGACAAGTGGCGAAAGCTTGGTCTCCGTTCTATATCTTAACGCTTGTGATTGCCCTATGGAGCGCACCATTCTTTAAACAGCTGTTTGCAGCTGATGGACCGTTAACAGGATGGATTGCTTATGTAAAAATGCCATTCCTGCATCAAGAAGTTGTTACAATTGCACCAATTGCTGTCACAAACACACCGATCGATGCCATTCTGAAACTGGACTTTGTGTCTGCAACGGGTACGGCCATTTTAGCAGCTGTCATCCTAACTAGCCTTTTCAGCCGGAATATCAACTGGAATTGTGCAGGTAGAGGATTGCAAGAAGCGGCCAAGGAACTGTGGATTCCCGTCCTGACTATTTGCTTTATTATGGCGTTTGCGAATCTATCAAACTATGCCGGACTAAGCGCCGCAATAGGTTTGGCTTTAGCCAAAACAGGCAGCCTGTTCCCATTGTTCAGTCCGATACTCGGCTGGATTGGTGTCTTCATCACAGGCTCTGTTGTCAGCAATAACGCTCTGTTCGGAACGCTGCAAGTTGTTACCGGCAGCCAGATCGGCACCAGCTCCGCACTGCTGTTATCCGCCAATACAGCCGGAGGTGTCATGGCCAAACTAATCTCACCACAGTCTATCGCCATTGCCACTGCTGCGGTAAAAGAAACTGGAAATGAATCCGCATTGTTTAATATGACGATTAAGTACAGCCTGCTGCTGGCCGGATTTGTTTGTATCCTGACATTTATATTGTCGCTATTTTTATAAAGCACAAATAAAGCTGACGTTTGTTTAACGTCAGCTTTCTTCTGCAGATCTCCATTGATGCTGCCAGCGGTAATTGACCACTCTTTCATCTGTTCTTATGGTAACTGGATTCCACGGCCCTCTGTCTATATGAAATTCTACTGGTTCAATTGCGGAATCCTCTAAACGAAATTGCTTGAATTCCTCTAATGTATCGCCTGATTCCAATGCAAACTGCATCCGAAGTCGTACATCAATATCTTCGTCTTTATTATTTCTAACATACAATAAAGTGTCGTACTTCGTATCCTCACAATCTTCATAACAATCTTTTTCAGAACTGACAAACACAATTGAAATAGCTTCATCAGCAGCAGTGTCTGCAAACTGATCATAAACATATTGTAAGTCATCTCCATACTTCGCTTTTTCGGTTAACGGTAGTCCCAATATAAAGCCAACCAAAAAAGTGATGCCCATAGCAGGAAGCATAAATTGGAATTGTTTCGGTCCAAACGAAGCCTTAAATAGTTGTATTTTATTAGGGCGACCCTTCGTCATTAAAAAGAATGCAATTAAGAAACATAAGAAAATAACACCTGCAAAGGAACCTACAAATATCATTAAAGGTCCACCAAAGTGAACTAATGGCACTTCATACTTAAAGCGGTAATACATGTGCCAGACCATTAAAACAACAGTGTAAATACCTAAAATAATCCAAAAATGCGTCTTGATTTGCTTTACATCTTCATCCAGCATTTCAGATTTTACTCGTATTAAATAATAAAAAAACGGCAGCAAGGCTGCGTATACAAATATGTATACCATTTTTTTAATCCTTTCATGAAAGAGAGAAGGCAGTGGATGCTGCCTTCTCTCTCAAGTATTTCTTCTCAGATAATCATCTTCATATAAACTTATCGTTTTAAGGATTATTTTTTTATCTCTTGCCTAGAAAACACTCACTCGGATTGAGACTCGTCATATTCGTCTATTTCCTTCCTAGCTTCTTCTTCTTGAGCATCTTTGATAGCAGACAGCTCATCGTATGTTTGCGACTTATACTTGGATACAGTATCAAGATATTCATCTTTCATTTCGCCAACTGCAAAAGCTGATTATTATTCATAAGCTGCTCACGGTTTAGATAGATAGCTATCTACTTCTTTATAATTACTGGTAAAAAGAACGTACTTATCGTACCAAACACCGTTATAGTCCCTAATCGTTTTGGCTCTGTCCACGCTTGCCATTCTGTTCTCTTGAATAGCATCCGTCCATTCCTCCGCCACACTGTTAGGATGGGGAAAATCCTCAGCAAATAAGTAAAGTAATGCTTTAAAACAAACCGCAATATCTTCTTCGAGGCTTCTCCTTCCTCAGGGAGCTTTGGAAAATCAATCGTTTCCAGCGTACTTTCAATCTCTTTAGGAATGATTTTCTTATGGTATACTTGAGAATTATCCGACCGGATAACTCAACAACTCTTCAAGAGTAACTGGTACTTCTGGTAAGTCCTCCACTCGGATTGTTTATTCCTCAGTTTACTCATCATTTTCCTGTTCCTGTATCTCTTCTTGTGATTCAGAATTTTAGTGTTGCTTTTTAAGACAAACCTTTTGGATATCTAAGCTGGTTTCTGATTTGGTTGGTGGTAGTTTTTACAACTTGATCGTAGTATTCTTTCATGTGTTGTTTTGTTTCATTAATAGTATTTTCATACACATTAGCACCTTCAGTAATTCTCTCTGTATCTTCTTTACCCGGCTTATTTTTAGATGCTGTTTCGAAGTACTGAAGCTGCTGTTTATTTATTTCAGTTTTATAATTTCTCTTAATATCCTCGGAAACAAACTTAAAATCGTCAGAACGATCTTGAATCCCAATCATTATTTCAACTTGAATCAGGATTAGTTGCGTCTGAAAACTAAATAAAATATCTTGGTCTCCCTTGAGATATTGATTATACTTGTCTCTCTCAGATTTAAAAGATAAGAACTCCTTACCAATTTTCACTATCTCATCTTGACCTTGGATAATATTTAAAAACCCTTCCTTTGCCCGTTTATAGCGAATAGCCTTAGTTACATCCATGTCAGATTGTGTAAGAAGTTGATCTATACAGCTAATATTAGATCTGACATCTTCAAATTTTCTATAATACGTCTCATTTAGCGTGTTGTTTAAGTTATCTAATGACAAATTAAGTCTAACCAGATTCATAAGTGCTTCCTCTATATCCTCAAGTTTTTCGTCCTTGTCACTGATAACTACTGCCCCGCTAGTCTTTACACCTCTCTTATAGACACCAAAATAGTACGTTGTATTATTGACCTCGTAGCCATATTTATAAAGAACAGGTCTTTCAAATAACTTTTTGTATTTCTTTAATTTCATATTTTTATTCATCACGTTTATTACTCCTCAATGAAATTTAACTGAACAAACCTTTAACTTTTCCAGTAAACTTACTAAATCCATCAGAGATCTTTTTACCTGTTTTTTTGGCTAGACTTTTCGTTGTCTTCCAAACGCCGCCTTTCCAGTTATCTGCATATAATTTAGTCAATTTACCTCCTGCCCAAGCAACTCCGCCAATAACCGCTACAGCTCCACCTACAGCTTGAGCACCTGGAATAGGTATGGCCGCGATACCTGCGCCGGCACTCATTAATGTGGAGCCACCATCCGCTACTGTATCCTAACGTTCCATTTCCTGAAGTTCCATTGCCGTTCGTGCATTTTCCTTCTGAGCGCCATCCCATGCTTTTCCTTCCCAGACTTCTACAGCAGAAACAGTTGGTGTGATTAAAGGAAAGATTGTTAATACTATAACAACTGCAGAATAGCTATACGGTTAAACATTTTCATAGTCTGTACCTCCTTAAAGTCTTATTTCATATACATACAAAAGAAAAACGCCAAAAAAGATGGCAGTGTGATCACTTGCTTCAACTGTCTATTCTCTTAAAAGGCGTTTTGTTTTTCTTCCGCTGTATGCGTTTTAGATGGTTAGATCTCACAAATGGCATGATGATGGCTGGCGCGATTGCTGGGATAAGCGAGAAAGTATCTCCGTTTATCGATTCTACGAGGGAGACCGGTGTATAGATGGCATAAATGAAGACTAACACCACCAGTAAAAGCGTCTCCATTTTCTTTCTTTTTTCGTCCTATTATTATTTCTCATATGTATTGCCTCCTATTGAAGAGCGATTACACGTGGATTATCTCCCCAAATCGTCTCTAGGTAATCAATTTTTGGTCCTCCGCCAATTTGAAAGATATTTTCTTTTAATCCTCTGAAGAATGATTTGAAAGCAGTAGCTTCAAATTCATTCGAAGCTCGGACATAGAAGCGATTGTCATCCATTCGTAATTCGGCGTCTTTCAGTTCTCATTCATTCTGAATAATCGCCCGTTTTGTTTATTCAATGATACGCTGGCGAATCGATTCGTTCATTTTGTATTGCAGCAGTTCTTTTAATTCTTTTTTTTCTTTACCGCTTTTCAGTTCTTCCGAAATAATCTGATCTCCGATTGGGACCAATCACGATATCTACTCTGGCTTGGGCTGCATAAGACTGTGTCACATTAGGGAATAGGTTATTATTAATCCAATTATCATCTCCAATAGCCCTCCAACAAATAAAAGCAGCAGGATTTTGAAAAAGTGTTTTTTACCAATTCGTACGCCTTCCCGGTATGCTTTCAGATAGATTTGCTTTCGAAAATGCTAATATAGGCCACAGGAAAAACCAACGCCAGAAGGATCATACCCGGCAGCGCAAACAGCATAAATCCGATAGTGGAAAGAACTCCGACTATACAGGCGAACACAAACACCGTAAATCCATTTACAATGAATTGAAACAATGCATTGCGTAAACTATGGTCATGTCCTTCATATTCATTGTAAACAAATCTAATATATGGAAATTGTGCATACAGAAAGAATATGATAGTAATCAATCCATAATAAATGTCTGCTACACCGAATAACGTTCCCTCTTGAGGTGTTCGTTAATGTTTAAGAACTACATGCTGCTATAGAGTGATATACAACCACATTTCATTTGGACATGACTGGAACTTGGCCACCCAAGACCCTAACTATGTGCACTTTGAAGCGGACAATGGTGCGCCATTTGCTATTATGGAAGATAAGCACTTCGCATCTCATAGCAGGTAAAACCTTAGTGTCTCTGATATAGATGCATTATGGAATCGTGTGAAAATTAGGTACGTGAAGCAGAATTAAACATAATCTATTAATTTTTTCTCATACTTCTCACCTTCAACAGTCGCATTTAAGTCCGGGCCAGTCTTCATAATGTCCACATCTTTTTAGTTCGTCATATAAATGCTTCATTTTTGGCTAAATAAATTTCAAGATAAGAAAGAACACAGGCGGAACAAGCAAGGCCGGCAGAAAGTTCATGGTTTTGAATTTCTTAATGCCGAGAATGCTCAGCCCTGAGGCCATAATCAGCACGCCGCCGACAATGCTCACTTCATTCAGCAGATCGATATTCACTGTGCTTTCCAATGCTTTGGCCATCAGATAAATCGAGCCTTGCCACACAAATACAACGCCTGCGGACAGCGCTATACCAAAGCCGAAGGTAGATGCCAGCACAAGTGATGTGACAAAATCGAGCATCGCATTTGCCAATAAATACGAATAATCTTGGTGCAGCGCTGCTTCTACCGGACCTAGTATGGAGAGCGTTCCAATACAGAAAAGCAGGATAGCTGTGGAGAGGCCTTCTGCCAAGTTGGATTTTGAAAACTTCTTTACTAGGTTATTAAAACGAGCATCTAAGTCCAGCTCCTCCCCTACAATTGCTCCAATAGCAAGGCTAATGATAAACAAAACCGAATAGTTGCTTAGTGGCAGATGTCCTACAATCGCATTAACACCTAATGCTAGCGCCGCCAAACCCATTGCCTGCATTAAAATTGTTTGGTATCTGTCTTTTAATCCTTTTTTAAATACAGTACCAAGTGTACTGCCGATGATAATCATTGCTACGTTGAATAGTGTCCCGAACATCTTTATCCTCCTACAGTCTTTACCTCCGTTACGCTTCCCTCGTTCATATCATTATATATATGAAAAATAGCTGTTACTGCCGCTCCGGGAAATTCACATAATTATAGTATAACGTTTCCATCTATGAAAAAAACACCACCCACAATTATTAGTCCTAGCATTGGATGAGCAACTAGATCACAGCCTGGTTCTGTCACACAATAAAAAAAGGCCCTGCGGCCTTTTTTACAGCATGTCCTTTATGTAATCATACACATTCTTCAAAATCATAACGGTCGTTACGACAATAAATAACATACGTACATACCCGCTGCCATTTTTAATGGCAAAACGGGAACCGACAATGGAGCCAAACACACCTGATATCCCCATAATAAGACCGATAGCAAAGTGAACTTGTCCTAAAATAATAAAAAGAATAAGTGCTGAAACGTTACTTGCTAGATTTAATAGTTTAGCAGTACCAGCTGCTTGCAAGAAATCATAGCCGATAAACAGAAATGCAAAGATGAGGAAAGAGCCGGTCCCTGGTCCAAGGAAACCATCATAAAAACCGATTGCTGTAATGACTGCAGCAAATAGAAGCAATCCTTTTGGTTTCAAGCGCTCAAAAGTAGAGACACTTCCCCACTCCTTCTTTTTAATCGTATAAATAGCAACGGCAACGAGCATAACGAGCATGAGCGGCTTGAATAATGCCGGATCAATGATATGTACGGTCCAGGCTCCGAACAGCGATCCGATAAATGAGAACGGAAAGAACTTCATAACTGACTTCAATTCCAAATTGCCTGAGCGATAAAACATATATGTACTAGTCAGCGACCCCAACGTTCCAGCCACTTTATTGGTCGCCACAGCAGCTGCCGGATTCAAGCCCGCAAACAGTAATGCAGGTATCGTTATCAATCCCCCGCCTCCGACAACGGAATCAATAAATGCGGCAAGAAAACCGAATAAAATAACAAGCAGTATTGTTTCTGCGTCCAAATGCATAAGCCCTTCCTGCCCTTTCTTAAAGAATTTATTAACTCTCCTCTCATTATAATACCACACGCAAAAAAGGCTGCATCCATTCTGCAGCCTTTCGTTCCCTTTACTCAATATCGGGGCCAACCACTTGAATCCCAATACAAATCATTAATTAAGAGACGTGGAACTCCGTTATTTTTTGCATCATAAGCATGTCGTACAATTAGATTGTTGTTGTAAACATCCTGGTGACCCGGACCTACCCATCGTTCATTCCCTGCATCCAGAATCGTACCGCCCCCATCAAGCATTCTTTTTCCGTTCCGGTCTACGTATGGTCCAGTAATATCTTTTGATCTGCCTACAGCTATCTTATAATCACTATCCACCCCACGACAACAGTGATCAAAGGACACGAACAAATAATAATAGCCATCTTTATACGTAATATTCGGCGCTTCAATAGCATGGTCAGAAACATTAGGTCGAGCTGCAATAGAGTATAATTGTCCGGTTGGTTTCATCGTATTTCTATCCAGTTTTGTGAGCTTAATCCCACTCCGAAAAGAGCCGAATGACATCCATGGTTCCCCATTTTTATCAACAACCAAATCACCGTCTATGGCGTTGTAGTTATTAGATGTGGTTGACTTTATTACAAGCCCATCATCTCGCCAATCTCCGGATTGAATACTTTTGGTAGAAGTGAGTCCAATTAAGGAATTATTGGAGCCAAAAGAAGAGACCGAATAGAATACCCAGTACCTTCCGTTGTAATAAGACACATCGGGTGCCCATTGGTTACTCTCATGGCTAGGCACATACTGCTTCCACCAAGCTAGCGGCTGCGGGAAGATTACTGGTGTTGCTCCCCACTGTTTCCCATCCTCTGACCGAAGTACGCGGATACCATTCTTATTTACCTCTCCTGTTCCAAATGCCCACCAAACATTCCCTTCTTTCGTGATAGAAGGATCATGCAGCATTGTATCCCCGGAAATATCCCAGAAACTTGCTGATGCATTTGGAATAAACAACAGAACTAGCATGAGAGATAATACAATAGTCTTTCCAATTGTCTTTCCCCTGCTTATCATTTCATTACCCCCTTACGTTAATTTTCAATAGTACTTACTATATTTATAAGTTAATTTGTAAGCGTTATCAAACAGATATTTAAAAACAGGGATTTAGTCCTTTCTCTTAAGGGTTAACAGCATGACTTATATATTGGGTTTGCTTAAAGTTATATCTAAATACTAACTATTTGTATTGACTTTTCCTATGTTTATTCGTATGCTTTAGTCACATGAAATTGATAATCATTATCAATTAATATCAAGAAGAAAGCGGGTAAGGAACATGAAAAAGGTGGGATTTGCTTTAATCGGTCTTCTTTTACTCATTGTAAGCGCATGTGGCTCTTCAGACGATTCCAGTGCATCTGGAAGTGAGAAAAAGACAAACGAAACAGTTACATATGAATCTGAAAACGGTGCCGTCGAAGTGCCAGCCGATCCAGAACGTGTTGTTGTTCTTGGCTCCTATGCCGGTAACGTAGAAGCATTGGGTGTTGATGTAGTTGGTGTGGACGATTGGGCGAAGAAGAGCCCTGTATTGGCGGAAAAACTAGAAGATGCAGAAACAGTTACAGAAGATGATGTAGAAAAAATCCTAGAGCTTAAGCCGGACCTCATTATCGGTGCCAACACGACGAAAAACCTGGACAAGTTCAAGGAAATTGCACCAACTGTGACATACACATACAATAAACTGGATTACTTGGAACAGCATGTAGAAATCGGAAAATTGCTGAACAAAGAAGAAGAAGCCCAAAAGTGGGTAGATGATTTCAAGACACGCGCCGAAGATGCTGGAGAAGAAATTAAAGCTAAAATTGGTGAAGACACAACTGTAACCGTTATGGAGAATTATGAAAAAGGAATCGGCATACTCGGTGACAGCTGGGGACGCGGAACAGAAGTACTTTATCAAGCTATGGGATTTGGCATGCCAGACAAGGTAAAAGATGTGACGGAACAAGAAGGCTACAAAATGATTTCAGAGGAAGTTCTAGCTGATTATGTCGGCGATTACCTTCTTATCAGCCAGTACAATGACCAAGATAATTCGTATCAGGAGTCAGAGCTGTTTAAAAAAATACCAGCTGTAAAAGAAGGCAATGTATTAAAAGCAGATGCATATGCATTTATGTTCAATGATCCATTAACACTGGATTATCAGCTGAATTTCTTTGAAGAAGAATTTTTAAAATAACGCAAAGATGCCAGGACATACAAAAAGTGACCGAATCTTATAAGATTTGGTCACTTTTTAATTGCCGTTCATTTGCTATGGAAAATAAAGTAAAATAGATTTTCACCAATCTCCCTTAAGACCATTCAAATCATGATAGATCTTATCCAATTCTTGCCCAAGCTTGTCTGCTGGTAAATTGTTTCGATTGATCCACGCCGTGTGAAAACCGAAATTGGCGGCCCCGTTAATATCCCAGCCATTGGAGGATAAGAATAGTACCTCATTCCGCTTTACTCCTAGCTGTTTTAAAACATACGCATACGCTGCGGTGGTAGGCTTGTACTCCTTAATTTCATCCACACTCACGACAGCATCAAAATATTCTGCAAGACCGGCATGCTGCAGCAGCGGCTCCAGCATGGTGTGCGGACCGTTGGAGAACACTGCCAGCTTTCGATTTTGAAAATGATGCAGCACTTGTTTTGTCTCTTCGTAAGGCTGCAGCTGATTGTATGCTTGCATCAAGTCTTGAATAATTTCATCAGAATACCTGCATGCATGTTTTTCTAAGCTATAATGCAGGGCGTCCTTTGTCACTTGTGTGAACGGTTCATACTGTCCCATCAGCTGTCTCAAAAAAGCGTATTCAAGCTGTTTTGACCGCCAAACTGAGGAAATAGACTGTCCTTTTTCAGGGAAATGTTGTTCACATGCATCCTGGACAGTATGCACATCAAACAGCGTGCCATATACATCAAATACCATTGCTTTTATTTTCGTCATTAGAAACTCCTTTTGCTTGTTGTTTTTCTTTTGTGCTATTTCGCATAATCAATGAAATTGGCACCATTAGGATCATTAAAATACTTGATATAACAAAAGCTTCGTTGATTGTCTGTAAGCTGGCCTGCTGTGCCGCTTCTCCAGCTGCCGTTAAATTTGCCCGGCGTACTTCATAATAGATACTGAAAAAGACAATCCCAAATGCGGACGATATTTGGCGCAGCACATTGTTCATTGCCGAGCCTTGGGAGACAAGATGCTCTGGTATGTCATTCATGCCAGCAGTGGTTGCAGGCATGTTGCTGAGACCCAGGCCTGCTCCTCTGACCATATTAATCACTAAGATGAGCCAGAAAGGTGCAGATAAGCTGAGATTCCCGATCAGGAAAGTAGATACAGCTAAAATCAGCAAACCTGGCGGCACAACCCACCTTGGGCCTTTCTTATCTAATAGTCTTCCGCCTAAGGACATCATCGCTCCACTCAGTAAAGCTGCTGGCAGAAATAACAGCCCTGTTTGGATTTCACTCAGTCCGTAAACATTTTGGATCAATAATGGCAGCAGGAAAATACCAGAGAATAGACCGATAGAAGCTGTTGTGGTTACTGCAATCGAAACAGCGTAGTTCGCATTACGAAATACAGATAACTCTAATAATGGCTGTTCTTTTCTGCGTTCATAAAACACGAAAACAACCACAGCTATCACACCAATAGCAATCAATACTAAATTGGCTGGCGACACAAGAATATTCAGTGTCTGTCCGCGGCCAAGCGCATATAAAATTAAACCGATCCCGAGTGTTACAAATACGAAGCCGCCTTTATCAAAGCGACGTTCTGGATTAGCATTCGTCGATTTCAGATATCGACTGGCCAGAAGCAATCCAAGCAGACCGAATGGCAAATTGAAAGCGAATAGAAAAGGCCAAGGCAAATACGTAATCAATATCCCGCCAACCGTTGGACCAATTGCCGGGGCGACCATTGCTGCTACACCGTAAATGCCGACTGCAAGACCTCGTTCCTGCTTTGGAAATGCTTGAAATATAAGTGCCATGGAAATAGGCATCATTAATCCGCCGCCGATGCCTTGAACAAATCGTGCTGCAATCACGAACGGCAGACTGCCTGAAAAAATACCAAAAATGGACCCTGACAGAAAGATCGCAAGGCCCAGCAAGTAAATGCTTTTCTTCCCAAACCTATCTCCAAGATACCCTGTCACCGGCATTGTCATACCCATCGCCACCATAAAAATGGTCAAAATCCACCCAACACTGACTGCATTGGCATTAAACGTTGAAATCAGCGATGGCAAAGCCGGATTCAGCATACTATTATTTAAAATGACAGTGAATGTCCCAAAAAGGACCGCAATAACAACTAACCATTTAGATTGTAATTTACTCACATGCATGCTCCCAGGTGTATTGCTTTTTTCTCCAGTTGGCAGCGCTTACTATTTTACGACCAGTACTGGGCATTTTGCTCTTTTTATAACTTCTGTACTTACACTCCCTACAACCAGTTTTTGAAATCCGTTTAAACCTCGCGTTCCAATTACTACAAGATCGAATAAGCCGTTATTCGCTTTTTCTGCTATCATCTTGCCAGCTTCTCCTCGTTCGATTGTCCGCGTGTAAGGAATATTTGCGTTGCGCAGCTTCTCTTCATTATGCTGAATACGAACTTCTCCGTCCCGATACACATCATCTGCCTTCACCTGCTGCAGCACAATCTCACTGTTGCGCACTTCCTGCAGCGCATTAATGACCTCCAGCTGCACTGGATGCGTGCTGCCTTGGCAGATTTTTATTACTTCCTCCGTTGCTCGAAGCGAGTGCTCTGAGCCATCAACAGCCAATAGGATTTTCTCATACATAAAGACGCCTCCTCCAACTATGATAGTATCTATTTCCCTTTACAAAGCTGAAACAAACAAGCAAGCACTACTATTTCGGAACACGAAATACATAGATTTGAATTAACAATAACATGACATTCCTATTTGTAAAAGTATGCGATAATGGAGAAAATTAGCAGAGGTGATTTTTTGCGGACTCAAATAATAAATGTTGTAATTGTTTTGCTTCTCATTGTTGGTGTCGGCGTATGGATGTTCAATACATTTCAGCAAGAGGCACTTATAGAAGATAAGATTGAACGGATAGAAGTGTACCGGACAGGAGCATCGGCTGCTTTCCAAACGATAACAGATAAAGATAAGGTAGAGAATATTTTGGAATGCATGAATAAAACATGTGCGCGTGAAGAAATGAGCGAAGAAGCTTCCTATGCCGCAGTTGACGGCAATCTAATACTTTTTGGTGCAACTGACAAGTATGAAGTTGGCATCTATCAGGGTAGTGGAACAGTTGGCTTTGTATACAATAACACCATTATTGATAGCGAATTTGAGCCCTTCCTTTTCTAATTTAAAACAGCCGCCTAAAATGGCGACTGTTGCTGTGCAGTATTGTATCTGCTTACATACAAGATCAGCTTTACTCAATCATCTGCATCCGCTCCGTAAACTTCGTCGGATAAGATAAGAAGCCAAGCATGATACTCGTAACAATAGCTGTTGTCAGCAGCAGAAATAAAATCAGCAGCTGAAACATAACTGCTTGAAGCGGGTCTGCTCCTGCAATAATCTGCCCGCTCATCATTCCGGGCAGCTGTACTAACCCAATTGTTTTCTGGCTTTCTATGGTTGGGATGGTACTTGCTTTAATAGAAGCAAGCAGCGATTTCTGGATTGCCTGCTTTGGGGTTCCGCCTAAAGAAAGGATAAGCTCCGTTTCTTCTCTCCGGGACGCCACTTCAGACGTAAATCGGTTCAGGAACAATATACCAAGCACCATGGAATTACCAATCACCATACCGCTGAGCGGGATAATATACTGTGCTGTTGGCGGCGTTATTTGAAGACTTAACAAGATTCCTTGCGTCAGTAATTCAATCACGACAAATGTAAGGATTAGTTTCCATGTAATACCCTTAATGCTCGTCCCTTTTTTTCTCGCATTTTGTGTTGCTGCGCCAATCATTAACGCCACCATCAAGAAAATATAAAGCATATTTTCGGATTCGAAGATAAACTGCAGCACATAGCCGACTGCAAACAGCTGAATAATAGAGCGAACGGTCGCAATGAGTGTATCCTTTTCGAGCCCAAGCCGCAGTGTTTTCGATAAAATAAGCGGAATAAGTACAAATATTAGCGTCAGCAATAAAGCAAGGAAACTCATGCTTCTTCCTCCTTTACAAACTGTTTAACAGCTTCTTTCTCTGGATGATCAAGCAGGTCCGTTGTCCCTGCCTCTGCTACTTCTCCGCTCATCATCACCCACACCTGATCTGCGACTGCTTTTGCTTGCTCCAGGTTATGCGTTATCCAAATGACCGTAGTTCCATATTCTCTGTTAATTTGCAGGATCAGTTTTTCAATATCCTGCTTGGATACCCGATCCAAGGAAGATGTGATTTCATCCAGCAGCAGAATTTGGGGACGATTTAATAATGTCCTAGCGATTGATACCTTTTGTTTCTGCCCGCCTGACAAGCTCTTACTGTCACGGTCTAATATATCTGTATCCAGACCTACTTCCTCCACAATTCGCGCTGCTTCCGATTCTGACAGCTTTTCACCGGCAAGTTGCAGCGGCAACGCCAAGTTGTCCCTCACACTGCCCTCCAGCATCGTTGCCTGCTGCAGGACAATACCAACGTGTCGGCGCAAGCTGATCGGATCAAAAGACAATATATCTCTTCCATCTATCTGTATGTTTCCGTTATCCGGGGACAGCAATCCATTACACAAACGGAACAAAGTTGTCTTTCCAGCACCAGATGGACCAATTATGCTAGTGATCTTTCCTTTAGCAAATGTTCCTGTAATAGCATGCAAAATTTCTTTTCCATCTGCATGATAAGTTACGCTATTTAAGTAAATAGCTGCTTGCTCTTTCTCCATGCTGACCCGTCCTTTCATCCTTTTGTTTCAGCCCGCACGCGTTATCCTAGCTTTCACATGTATGTAAGAAAAAACACCCCTGCAGGAGAGGTGTTATTAATAATGTTTAAGAAAATAAACCAGCGATTGTAATTCAATCGCGAGATCAATGTGATGTACGCGGATATTATCAGGTACGGCAATACGTGCTGGCGTGAAATTCAGAATTCCAGCAATACCGCAATCCACTAAACGATCCGTAATAGGCTGGGCTGCAAGTGCTGGCACTGTCAGTATCGCGGCACTCACATTGCCGATATACTCCTCTAAGTCATCAATATGATAAACAGGAACGCCGCCGATATTATGATCTACTTTTCCTGGATCGGTATCAAAAGCCATTTCTATTTTTGTATTATTATTTTTAATAAAGTTGTAATGCAGAAATGCGGTACCAAGGTTACCAACCCCGATAAGTGCCACCTTCGTAATCTCGTCTTGGTCTAA
Source organism: Terribacillus aidingensis (assembly GCF_900215625.1). Classification (GTDB taxonomy): domain Bacteria; phylum Bacillota; class Bacilli; order Bacillales; family Amphibacillaceae; genus Terribacillus; species Terribacillus aidingensis. Next base: position 15,685 of record NZ_OBEK01000004.1, on the reverse strand, counting down.
TGTTTTCCGGAAAAAGTTCAGCAAATACTCTACATTGTAGCCATAGCCCTTTTTGCCAAGTGCTCCGAAATAAGAGAAGTCGCGGCGGATTGTAGCTGAGTCGACTTTCACCGATTCGCTTAATTCCTTGGAAGAAACACGTGTTTTGCCTTGCAGGTGCAGGCTGTTGAGAAATCGGTAATAAAGCGGCAGTCGCTTTGCTGTCGCCTTCGGTATTTTATTTTGGTCCATATACATACTTATATATCCTCCTAAAGCTTGCAGCTCCCAGAAGTGAACTTCGTGCAGCCATGCAGTTGGGTCTAAAGGTCTTTCGTTCAAGAACAATGGATGTTCTGTTACCTTTTGTATGTAAGACCTCCCATATCCCGCTCAAATAATTGAATAACGGCTGCAGGCAGGTTCCATTCCGGCATCTGTAAGGAACCAACAGATGCGGCCTGCGGCTTCGTCCTTGAATTGTTACAATGTAATACTTTCACAAATACAACTAATGATAACACCTTATTCTATCAGATATGTTTGGGAAAGTCTTGTACAGATTCACAAAGAAGCATGGGCGGGGTCGCTAGTTTCATTTTAACAAATCGGATTACAATGTTCATCTTCCAGTAGTTAAAAAACGTGGAAATTCCGCGCTTGCTACTGTTTTGACACATAGGATACACTGATAGTATGAGGTGAACGAAATGATTTTATTGCAAGCGAATAATATAACGAAACTATTTGGCGCAGATGTCATTTTATCGAATATAAAACTGGAAGTGCAAACACAGGATCGGTTAGCTATTGTCGGGCGCAACGGTGCCGGCAAATCAACCCTCCTGAAGATTCTAGCAGGTGAATTGACATATGATGAGGGAAACGTCTTCCTCGCCAAGGAAGCCACTCTTGGCTATTTAGAACAGCATACTGGATTAGAATCTGATAAAAGTATATTGGAGGAAATGAAAACAGTATTTGCTGATCTAATCCAACAAGAGCAGGAATTACGCCGTTTGGAGACAAAGATGGGGGATCCTGATTTAATTGCAGACGAAGCAGCTTATCAGCAGCTCCTGACGAACTATGATACAAAGCAGCAAGCGTTTCGCTTAAACGGCGGTTATCAGTACGAAGCTGACATTCGTTCTGTATTGAACGGCCTGCGGTTTGGCGATAAAGACTTGTCCACACCAATCGGTTCATTAAGCGGAGGACAAAAAACACGGCTTGCGTTAGGAAAGCTCCTGCTTCAAAAACCTGATGTATTAATACTGGATGAGCCGACCAACCATTTAGATATCTCAACACTGGACTGGCTCGAGGGTTATTTAAGCAGCTATCAAGGCGCTGTTGTCGTCGTATCTCACGACCGATATTTCCTCGACAAAACCGTAAACACCGTTATCGAGATTGCTCATAACCACTCGGTGCGATATAAAGGCAATTACAGTAATTATCTAGACCAAAAAGCAGCGAATTACGAAAAAGAAATGAAGCAATATGAAAAGCAGCAATCTGAAATAAAGAAAATGGAAGAATTCGTTCAAAAAAACATTGCGCGGGCAACAACTACAAAACGTGCCCAGAGCAGACGAAAACAATTGGAGAAAATGGATCGAATTGAGCGTCCGCTTCATGATGCTTCTTCAGCAAAGCTGACTTTCGATATTGACCGCCGCAGCGGCAATGATGTGCTGAAGGTAAAAGAATTAGCATATCAGTATCCAGAAAGTACATCTCCTGTGTTTAAAGATGTCAGCTTCCATATGAACCGCCAGGACCGAATTGCACTTACTGGGCCAAACGGAACTGGGAAAACAACGCTGCTTAAAACGATTATCGGAAAGCTGCCTGCAAAAACTGGTCATGTAGAGCTAGGCGCAGGTGTTAGCATTGGCTATTACGATCAGGAGCAAACAGAACTGCATTCTTCCAAATCTGTCCTTGCTGAGCTATGGGATGAATACCCGCTAATGGATGAGAAGGATATACGAACTATCCTCGGAAATTTCCTATTCACAGGGGATGATGTCCTAAAGGTGGTCAACACACTGAGCGGCGGAGAGAAAGCCCGCCTGGCGCTAGCGAAGCTGATGATGCAAAAGTCCAACCTTTTAATTATGGATGAACCGACCAACCACTTAGACTTAGACAGCAAAGAAGTGCTAGAAGGCGCATTAGCGGATTATCCTGGAACGATTCTATTCGTCTCTCATGACCGTTACTTTATGAATAAAATTGCCACACAAGTGCTGGAAATGACGGACAAGCAGATTGTAACTTATTTAGGGAATTATGATTACTTTATTGAGAAGAAACAAGAGCAGCAAGAAATTGCCGATTTAGAAGCATTAGCAGCAGAAACTAAGGAGCCTGTTAAACATGAAAATAAATCGAATTATCATCAAGATAAGGCAATAAAACGGGAAATCCGGAAAAGAGAACGACGTATTGCTGAGCTGGAAGAAAGAATCGCAGAGTTGGAGACAGAAATCGAGGGCAACGAAACATTGCTGACCGACCCGGAAGTTTTCCAAGATTATCAAAAAGCGCAGGAAATTACAGAGCGTAATGAACAGCTGCAAGCTGCACTGCTGGAAGTTATGGAAGAGTGGGAAACACTAATCGAAGAAAACGAAAGTTATACACAGGGGTAAATGCGCTTTCATTGTTGATTTTATGGGATATACACAAAGTTATGCACATTACCCACAAAATCCACATCGTTTTGAGGTGATTTTATCCACTTCTGTACCTGGTACTAATAGCGGGTTTTAATAAGTTATGCACAGGCGGATGCCTGTGCTGTGAATAAAAAAAGCATTGTTTCCCAGTCGGAAACAATGCTTTTTTTTATAATGGCATAGATGCCCTAGCGTTCATCGCCAAATCAGCAAATTTGCCTTGGTGATAAGAAATAGAAGCTGCTGCCCCAATCATTGCTGCATTGTCGGTACAAAGTGCAAGCGGCGGAATTAAAAGGTCAGCTTGCTTGTCCGCAAAAGCTTGCTCCAATGCTGCTCTTAGTCCGCTGTTAGCTGCAACGCCTCCAGCTACGATAACTTGCTTTGCACCATATTCTTCGGCCGCTCGTAGTGTCTTCCCGACGAGCACCTCTATAACACTTGCTTGAAAACTTGCCGCAACATCAGCAGGAGGATACGTCTCTCCTTTTTGCTTTGCATTGTGAAGTGTATTAATAACCGCCGACTTAAGTCCAGAGAAGCTAAAATCGTAACTCTCCGACTCCAGCCACGCACGAGGGAAGTCAATGGACTCCTTACCTTCTGCTGCCAGCTTATCGATGCGCGGTCCGCCTGGATAAGGCAGCTGCAACGTTCTGGCTACTTTATCATACGCTTCTCCTGCTGCATCATCACGTGTTTCTCCAATCACTTCAAAGCTGCCATGCTCTTTCATAAGAACCAACTCTGTATGTCCACCTGAAACAACTAACGCCAGCAGCGGAAATGCAAATTCCTGCTCCAGGCGGTTTGCGTAAATATGACCGGCAATATGATGTACCCCAATCAGCGGCTTGCCGATGGAAAAGGCCAAAGCTTTAGCGGCATTTACCCCGACGAGCAGTGCACCAATTAAACCTGGCCCTTGCGTTACCGCTATGGCATCCAAGTCTTTTTTCTCAACACCTGCTTGCTGGAGTGCCTCTTCAATGACGATTGTGATCTGCTCCACATGATGTCTGGAAGCAATCTCCGGCACAACACCGCCAAATCGTTTGTGACTCTCAATTTGGGAGGCTACAACATTGGAACGAATCACCGTGCCTCCCTCAATAACAGCAGCTGCAGTTTCATCACAGCTTGTTTCTATTGCTAAGATAAGTTCTGATGTTTTCATAAGTTCACCCACATTACAATCGCATCTTCTTGATTGTCTGTATAATAGTTTTTCCGTATACCGCCAGGCACTAAACCAAACTTGCGATATAAATGCTGCGCTGGCAGATTAGATACGCGTACTTCCAATGATAAACGATATGCTCCAGCGAGAATCGCCTGTTCCATCACATGAGCAAATAGTTTTTCTCCCAATTTCTTTCCTCGATAACTTGGCAAAATAGCAATATTCGTGATCTGTGCTTCATCAATAACAAGCCACATGCCGCAGTAACCAGCAATAACGCCCTCGTTTTCAATTACAAAATAACTCGCAAACGTATTTTCTGTAATCTCACGTTCAAAAATATCGATTGTCCACGGCGTTGCAAAAGATGCTGTCTCGATTGTGTAGACAGCCGGAATATCTGCTAATTGCATTTGACGAACGATTGGTTGCGCACTCACTTTTGCTGCTCCTGTTGTTTGAGCCAATTGGATTCCGCCTCCGTTAAACGAACATAATCCGGTACAATCTGGTGAAGATTATCCGCTTGTCTAGCTGCCCCTATTTGAGCAAGGACAGACGGACGCGCATAATGCATGCTATTTTCCGGTATTACCGCTTGATCACCAAGTGTTTCAGTAATGATATCTCGGTAAATTTCGATATCAGGACTCAAGAATAAAACCTTCTCACCCTTGTCCCTTAACTGTTCCAGCCACTCTGTAAACAGCGGATTGACTGCTTCTTCTACTTGTTCCATACTATTAGGGCTGCTGGCATATAAAGCTGTATATACTTGCCCTCTGCGCGCATCAAAAAACGGACACACATACCCAGAGAACAACTGTCCTTGGTAAGCAAGTGCCTCTAAACTTGAAACACCAATGACATCAATATCTAGAGCCCATGCCATTGTTTTGGCAGTTGCCATACTGATTCTTACGCCAGTATACGAACCCGGACCCTGTCCGACTACAATTCGATCCAAGTCCTCTGGAGCCGTCTTTGTTTCTTTCATCAGCTGTTCAATCGCAGGCAGCAATCGAACAGAGTGATCGCGGTGACCATGCATGACATGCTCACCTAATGTAATGCCATCCTTAACAATCGCTACGCCTAGCAGCTGATTGGATGTATCCATGGCTAATATAGTCATTTTGTTAACTCCTTACAAAGCTTTTCATAACGCTCGCCAACTGGCTGCAGCGTGATTGTCCTTGCCTCACCGTCATGTTTGAGTGTAAGCTCCAGTCGATCTTTCGGTAAGTAGTCGTCGATGAATTGCGCCCACTCGACAATGGTAACTCCTTCACCCGAAAAATACTCCTCAAAGCCTATATCTTCATCACTATTCTCCAGACGGTAGACATCCATATGATACAAAGGCAAACGGCCCTCGTATTCCTTAATAATGGTAAAGGTAGGACTGTTAATTGTACGTGTAACACCTAACCCGGCACCAATTGCTTTTGTCAGTGTCGTCTTCCCTGCACCAAGATCTCCTTCCATCGTGATAAGATCACCTGGCTGCAGTAATCCGGCTAATCGCTGGCCGAACATATTGGTTTCTTCTATTGTATGCATTGTCTTTTTAAAATGGGTCATTACCATCACCTGACTCGCTTTCATTTCTTGTTCATTTATTCATCATAGCAAAGTATAGCCTAAAAGCAAAAGCACCAGAAACAAAAAGGCTTTTCTGGTTTTATGGAGAATACATATACTAACAGCTAACAAAGGAGCATGCATATGGAAGCATTAGAGCAAATGTACAGTTACAGCTGGAATGGTGAAGTTAAATCCTACCTGGACCAAGTTGATTTAAGCAGTTACCAGCATATGTGGATCGGACGTTTCGGAGGAAGCATTCTGCACGGAGCTCACAAGAACGAAAACGCCTGTCTAATCCTAACAGGACCAGATTGGGAACTTGCTGTTATCATGGGTGCACAGCATACAGTTGAAAGTGCCGCTTTTATTGCTGACTCTCTCATGCTGAGACAGCGCAAAATTATTGAAACGCTTGATGAAGACACATCCAGCGCGATGAAGAAAATCGATAGTTTTCTGATGAGCATGTTTAACAGCGTACGATTCCGTTCCACAGCAGCTAAAGTGAACGGCAACAGCTCCTGCTTGATTAGCGTGCGCAAAGCAGGCTATTTATATTGGTTATCAATAGGAGACAATGCTCTTTTCCTCTTGCCGCCTTCCGAAGCGCACACAAGCTCTGTACAAATGAACCAGCAGCATCGATCTGGCTGGATTGGAGCCGACAATACATTTGACCAGGAAGTTCCGGCTTATAATATGGGAATCATACCTTTGTCTAAAGGACGTAATTCTATCCTGCTAACCACAAGCGGTCTGCAGCGCTTTCCTGTTTCACCATATAAGAATCCATCTCGGGTGCAGCGTGCTTTTACGAAGAGTGAGAGTGTGCCGCGTTTTCTGCATAGACTGCTCACGAATGCCCAGTCTGCAGGAGCAGTAGAAAGTATCACCTTAATCGGGTGGGAAATACACATATAAAAAAAGCTTTAGGATTGCTCCTAAAGCTTTTGAACATTTTATGTATGGCGGTCCGGACGGGACTCGAACCCGCGACCTCCTGCGTGACAGGCAGGCATTCTAACCAACTGAACTACCGGACCAATACTGCTACTATGTATTAGTGCAATGTAACAAAGTAAACCATTAAAAATTAATTGGTTGCACACTTCGTGTACTTCTATTAAAAATGATTTGGTTGCGGGGGCAGGATTTGAACCTGCGACCTTCGGGTTATGAGCCCGACGAGCTACCCCTGCTCCACCCCGCGATAATAATATGAAGGAAAATGTTTCGGCCTGGCAGCGTCCTACTCTCGCAGGGCGAACCCAACTACCATCGGCGCTGAAGAGCTTAACTGCTGTGTTCGGCATGGGAACAGGTGTGACCTCTTCGCTATTACCACCAGACCTCTTATGTATCTCGTCGCTTTTCTTAAGGACAAGTTATATTATATATGTTCTAGTGACTAAATGCAATAGTTTTTTTATTTTTTTTTTTTTTTTGTTATGACGTTCATTTGGCTATGTCCAATGACTTAACAAAGTCTTTATATAACAACCCTAACTATAATATACTGCACATCCAAAATACGCAACACTTTTTTATATAAGCATTAAATCTGGCAACACTCTTCTCCTAAGCATGCTTTTTTCTGCACACTTCTGTACTGACTACCTCTGCTCCTCGCCACATAATAAGTTAGAAGTTCCTGCTCCTTGTCTTTCCCTTTTCTACAAATTTGCTCATTCATGCAATAGCAAAAGCTGCTGGATACAGACAATATGCCAGCAGCTTTCAGGTTTCCCTTACCATGCAATAAACGCTGCACGTTAAGAAGTCTTTCCTAAAGTATCATTTTTTCAACCTGTTTCACGTAGAAGAATCGTACAATCAAGAAATAGATAACCTGGATCAATGCGAAGCATCCTAACACAAGTCCAGCTTCTGCTGTTAGATTGTAGTTAAACAAGCGCGATAATGCGGTTAATGCAACGGCGCCGTGGATAAGCGCGACCACAATTGGCGAGAAGAACAAAATAGCAATCTGTCGGGTAACGACCTTCTTCAGCTCAGGCTCTGTTAGTCCAATTTTGGCAATCGAGCGGAACTTGCGCTTCTCTTCATCTATATCCATAAATAATCGGAAATAAAGAAAGCTTCCAGCTGAGACAAAGAACACAATACCAATAAACAAACCGATAAATAGAATCGGTCCATATGCTTTATTGATTTCATAGAGTGCATAATCAACAGAAAAGACCTTATGCTCTACTTGCTGCTCTAACTTTTTCCCCGCTTCTATAACTTGCTCTTCGTTTGTTCCATTTACTTTCCATACCGCATTTGTCTCTGTTCTAACTGGTGATGTAAGCTGTTCATACACAGCGTCGCTTACGACATAGTAGCCATTCACTTCAGCTAATACAGCAGTTTTAATAACATTGCTTGGCTGAATCTCCTGTCCATTTTCTATTGGGACTCCTGATTTCATCAGCACTTCACTAGCTTTTTGCTGCGTCATCATCGCATCACTCTGCTCAATTATGATTGCCTCGTTATCCTCAGGATGAATCTCCTTTTCGTCAATCAAAGCCGCAAAACGATTGTAAACCGATGCTTTCGCGATTAATACAGTAAAATCACCTGTTGTGTCAAAATAGCTAAGCTCTGCCGTTTCCATTTTGGCATCTACGTTTTCTTCTTCCAAGATAGCATTAACTTGCTTCAAATCATTATCAATTACTTCTTTGCTGTCATCCAAAAACGGACTATACGTATAGGTGTAAGGATTCATCTCCTTTACTCCTTTGGTGAGGTAAGACTGAAATCCATAGAGTGCTCCAATCGCACTAAATGCAACCGTTGATATAATCGCCACCATAAAGAAGGTTCTGGCGTTATCCTTCATTCGGAAGGATAAATCAGAGAAAAATAACATATTTGTTTTGCGCCAGAAGATCGATTTGTTATTTTTTAAAAGACGGATGCAATACACACTCAATTGAGTAAATAAAATATACGTCCCTAGCGTAACGACGATTATGACTGGTATCATGGCTATAACAACTCCGAAGCCTTTCACAGCCAAAGCAGTACCATACCCTGCAATAAGCAGTAAAGCTGCAAGTATGGAAAGAATAATAGACGCTTTTGGTTCTCCCTTAGATTGCTTATCTCCTTTAATCAAATCTACTAATTTATTTGTGCGCAGAATGAATGCAACAAACATGGAGATACAGAAGAACAGAAGGATAAAGCTGACAAATGTCACCATAATCGCAAGCATTGGAAAATAAAAATCTAGCGATTCGTCAATGATAAGTACATTTTCCGCAATTAATAGAATTGCCTTTGCAAAAACCAAACCAGCTAAAATTCCGCCAACTGTAGAAAAGAATCCAATTAAGATATTCTCCAAAAATACCATTAGCCGAATTTGTTTATTAGAAGCACCAAGATTAATTAATAAACCGAATTCTTTCTTTCTCGATTGAATGAACGAGCTCATCGAATAGAGGATAAAGAAGAACGAAAACACATAAATGATTCCGCCAGAAGCCGCCATTCCGATTAGCGCATTCTTATTAATCGAACCGTCCGAAAACACTGGATGGAATGCAAAGATGGCAAAAGTGAAAAATACCATCACCGTAAACATACTGCTGAGGAAATAAGCAATGTACAGTCGTTTGTTGCGCAATACGTTCCTAAACGCGAACTGACGAAAAGTCATTGCCGTCTCCCCCCATCAGTGACAGCATATCAATGATCTTCTGGAAGAATGCCTGCCTGCTCTCTCCGCGGCGAATTTCGGAATGCAGCTTCCCATCCCGGATAAACACCACGCGATCCGAATAACTGGCCGCTTGCGGATCATGCGTTACCAGTAACAAGCTTGTTTTATTGTTTTCATTAATCGACACGAGCATTTTCATAACATCTTTAGACGCTTTTGAATCTAAGTTACCTGTTGGCTCATCGGCTAACAGCAGTTTCGGCTCATGAACCATCGCCCGCGCAATTGCTACGCGCTGCGCCTGTCCTCCGGAAATCTCATAAGTGCGCTTGTTCATGATGGCATCTATACCAAGGCTCTCTGCAATAGCTTGCGCTTTTTGCTGCATATCACTAACACGAGCTCCATCCAATGTGAGCGGCAGCACAATATTTTCTTGAACCGTAAGTGTATGCAATAAGTTAAAGTCCTGAAAAATAAACCCTAATTCGTTACGACGAAATTTAGCCAAAGCATTTTTCTTCAGCTGATGCGGATTTTTCCCTTCCAGTTCTACTTGTCCAGTCGTCGGGGCATCATTTGTGGATATAATATTCAGCAGTGTTGTTTTTCCGCTTCCGGATGGTCCCATAATGGCAACAAATTCGCCTTTTTCTACCTCTAAGTTAATATCCGTCAGGGCACGATACGCTACTTTACCTTCGTAAACCTTACTTACTTTTATAAGATTAAGCATCATTCATTCTCCTCTCTATTACGCTCCTAGCATATCCCGTTTGCTGTATGTCGCACTATCGATTATGCTTTCATGAACCTTACATCGTTGTAAGGTTCTGCGTTTTAGAGAAAATGATGCGAAAAGTTGTACCTTCTCCTACAACTGACTCCATTTCAAGGCGATGTTCCAGTATATCCGCAACCTCTTTAACCAAATACAATCCCATACCTGTTGATTCCCGATATGTACGCCCATTCTCTCCGGTATAAAATTTGTTAAAAATACGTTTTCGATCAACTACAGGAATTCCAATTCCAAAGTCCTTCACTTCCAATACAAGCTCGCCGGCTCTTTCATAAAGCGACAGCAAAATATGATTGGATTTACCAGCTGAGTACTTCACTGCATTATGCACAAGCTGCGACAACATGAAAAACAGCCACTTCTCGTCCGTCTCTGCCATAGCTCCGGCTCTTTCTTCTTTCAGCTGCGGATACACTTCATTTCGGATATAGTACCGCTTGTTTTCCTGGTTCACTTCATGGACCAGCTTAGAAAGAGCAACCGGCTTAATATGAAAATCTTCTGTAATGGTGCGAAGCCTGGCTAAATAAAGCACCGTATTCAAACCATCCCGCATGCGGTCCGTTTCTTCCCGGATACTGGACGATTCTGGCTCATCTAATGTTTGCGCCGACAGTTCAATAACAGAGAGCGGTGTCTTCATTTGATGAACCCAGCGATCCATAAATAACACATGCTCCTCCTGCCTTTCTTCTCCTTTTCGGAGCTCCTCTTGATATAAACGATACTGAGAAGTTAGCAATTGATCCAATGCTTCTGAAATCGGAGCTCGCTCCGTCGTTTCTAAAGAACCATCAAGAGTGGCTAATGAATTTTGCAGCCTTTGATAAAAGCTTCTCCTGCTCACATATCGGTAAACAAGAAATACTGTTACGAGTAAACACGTCAGAAAGAAAGCGTATATGCTTACACCTGTATTCCGATAGCCGTCTAACCAAAATAGTACAGGGACGATAGCACATTGGCAGAGCTGGACCACAATCAGCAGCACATGCTCACGAAGAAATAACTTCATGCTTTCTCCTCTTTCCATGTAATGCGTAACCGATATCCCGCTCCTCTGACAGTCTCCACTGCATCTTCAATGCCGATTTCTTGGAACTTATTACGCACACGCGCGACATTCACATTTAATGTATTTTCATCCACATAAGCTTGGGCATCCCATAATTTTGCCAGCAAATCCTGCCGGCCAGCAACACGAGGATATCGCTCCAGCAGACTTTCAATAATATCGGTTTCTTTCTTTGTTAGCTGCGTTGATTGGCTGCCAAATCGAAGTTCCAATCGTTCCGGATAAAAATGCAATCCATCTTGGAGAAGCACTCTCTCCTCATTCTTTGCTGCATACTCTCCATATGCTCGACGCAATTGACTTCTGATTTTGGCCATCACGATATCCGGGTGAAATGGCTTTGTAATAAAGTCATCTCCTCCATTCTCAATTGCCATCACTTGATCCATCTCACCAGTCCGAGCCGAAATAAAAATAACTGGACAGATGGACGCTTGTCTAATTTGTCTGCACCAATAATACCCGTCATAACGAGGCAGATTAATATCCAGCAATACCAAATCAGGCTGTGCATCTAAAAACGCAGCCAATATATGTTCAAAATCTGGTGCGATTATTACTTTGTATCCGTATTTTCCAATATGAGAACATAAGTGTTCCGCAATTTTCATGTCATCTTCAATGATCATTATTTTTTTCATACTTTATGCCCCCTGCTTAATTCATTCCAATATCATCTTATCATTGAATCCCATTAGATTGTTGCTTCAGCGAAATCGTTTCTGTATGTACGAAAATCTAACACTTTGTTAGAATCCCTTTCAAGAAGATCTGTATAAATTCTTACTTAACTTGTAATCCACTATAAAGCTCTGCCATGATTTGATTAAAAATATCAGGCAGGACTCCAAACATCAAACATCTAAATATTCGCCAAACAAAGTTGGCAACATAAAAAGACTCTAACCTTACGTTAGAGTCTAAAGTTGATAGCTTGATTAGCTGTATAGCGATATCAATTACTGTGCTATCTTAAGTTCAGGCCTTACACCGTTTATTTAACTTTAACTACAATTTTCCCTTTGGCATGATGTGTCTCACTTAGCTCATGTGCTTTTTGTAACTCTTCTGCGGAAAATCCATATACACTGCCTACCTGAGGCTTGAGTATACCTTTTTCAAGTAATTCCCCTAACTCAGCTAATTGTTTACCATTTGGCGTTAACCAATAGGAGCTTGCTGTTACTTGATGCTTTTCTGCTAATCCTTCATCAGGTTGTCCGGCGATTGTTACTAGTCTGCCGCCAGGCTTTAATACTTGGATGCTTTCATTTAAGATGTCGCCGCCCATTGTATCGACTACTGCATCGTAATCACTTAATACTTCTTCAAACTGTTGTGTGCGGTAATTGATGAATTCATCTGCACCCAGCTCTTTTACGTACGCTTCATTTTTTTCACTCGCAGTAGTAGCAACATAAGCACCCAAATGTTTTGCCATTTGAATGGCCAAGCTTCCTACACCGCCAGCACCAGCTTGGATAAGTACTTTATCTCCTTGCTTAACTTTTGTGTTGTCCACTAAACATTGCCAAGCGGTTAACCCTGCTAGCGGAATAGAGGCAGCTTCTTCAAATGTCAGGTTGCTAGGCTTTTTTGCCAGCAATTCCTCATCCACAGTCGTAAATTCCGCATAAGTACCTTCGCGGGTAGTATCCGGCCGCGCAAAGACTTCATCTCCAACCTGATAATTCTTCACTTCACTTCCAACTTCCACAATCTTCCCAGCAACATCCCAGCCAAGGATAATAGGGAATGACCAATCAAGCATTTGCTTCAAGTACCCTGCACGAAGCTTCCAATCAATCGGATTAATAGAAGTAGCATAAACCTCAACAAGTACTTGGTTTGCTTTAATCTCTGGTTTCGGCAGCTCTTGCTCTACCAATACATCTTTACTGCCATATTCATTGATAATAACTGCACGCATGTATTGCACTCCCTTATCTAAATGGTATCTGCAAGATTTAGTATTAGTTGCTTCCTACAAAGTCATTCCTTTTGACAGAGCTTCCTAAACAATTATTATTGCAAGCTTTATAAGAATTTAAAATAAACTAAAGTGCTTTAACTATTTCAATTTGGAATAACGGTTCTGACACCTTTAGGACCCAATTTTCATTTCCGCCTGTTAAGCTGCCACTTTTGTCATTGTGTTCCTAAATTTGCTCTTCTGCAGGAAAAGTCCGTATTCTGATGCATCTGAATTAGTAATAAATAGTTGGATTTTTGAATGTCTTTTGTAATATAATAATGAAAACGTTTACAATTGTAATGATGGAGGGGAATACTATGGTTACTTTTTTTGTTGCGATACTAGCATTGGTTGCAGCGTATTTCACCTATGGCAAATACGTTGAGAAAGTATTTGGACCGAATGAACAACGACAGACACCAGCGTATGCTAATAAAGATGGTGTCGATTATGTACCAATGAACAAGCAGAAAAATGCATTAATTCAATTATTGAATATTGCCGGTACTGGCCCTATCTTTGGTCCAATTATGGGTGCATTGTATGGTCCAGCTGCATTCTTATGGATTGTGTTAGGTTCTATCTTCGCTGGCGCGGTACATGATTACTTAACTGGTATGATCTCCATTCGCAATCGAGGTGCTCATATTCCAGAACTTGCCGGAAAGTTTTTAGGAAAAGTTTCCCGTCATTTAGTGAACGTATTTGCTTTACTTCTTTTATTACTGGTTGGTACCGTATTTGTTACGACACCAGCAACATTACTGCATAACTTAATTGATGGCAAAGTTGCCTTGATAGCTATTATTTTTGTTATCTTTGCTTATTATATTTTGTCTACCATTCTTCCAATCGATAAAATTATAGGTCGCATCTATCCGTTCCTCGGGGCGCTACTACTCCTTGGTACAATTGGCGTAGGTGCAGCATTGTTAATTAAAGGCTATACGATTCCAGAATTATCACTAACCAACATGCACCCGGCTGACTTGCCTATTTTCCCAATATTATTCTTAACGATTACTTGTGGTGCCTTATCAGGATTTCATGCAACACAATCCCCACTTATCTCAAGAACCACTCAAAATGAAAAACAAGGCCGTTACATTTTCTACGGCATGATGATCGCCGAAGGTATTATTGCTATGATATGGGCAGCAGCCGCAATGACTGTATTTGACGGACAAAGTCTTCAAGAATTAATAAATGAAGGCACAGCCTCCCTAGTAGTGAATGAAGTCTCCATGACCTTGCTAGGAGCAGTTGGCGGTACGATAGCCGTTCTTGGTGCCGTAGTGTTACCAATTACCTCTGGAGATACGGCGTTCCGAGCAGCACGTAATATTATTGCCGATTACATCAGCATGAACCAGACCAAAATGGCAAAACGGTTAGCAATCGCGATTCCTATGTTTTTGGTTTCCTACTGGTTAACAACCATTGATTTTAATATTCTATGGCGCTACTTCTCATTTGCCAACCAAGGAACTGCAGCACTCGCTCTTTGGATCGGCACGATGTATCTGTTTGTAAAAAAGAAAAATTACTTCATCGCACTAATACCAGCAGTATTCATTTCCGATATGGTGTTAACTTACATTCTATACGATAGTAATCTTGGATTTGGTTTATCGTATCAAGCAGCACATACAGGCGGAATTATTATGACAGCCGCCATCACCGCTCTGTTCTTCTGGAAAGGAAGCAAAAATAAAAAAGAGAACGTAGCTGTCGACATGGAAGTACCTCCTCTTCGTAAAGCTGAGAAAATAAATTAATCAAAAAGGAGTTAGGTGAGCGAATTCACCTAACTCCTTTTCTTCTAGAAACTATAACCTCCGACGCATACGATTTTGATCATCTTCGTCGTGAACTTAAATGAACGAAAAAAGACCCTAACATTGAGTTAGAGTCTTTTTTGACAGCTTTTGCATGCTGCCTGATGATACCGGTGGCCGGGGTCGAACCGGCACTCCTTACGGAACACGATTTTGAGTCGTGCGCGTCTGCCAATTCCGCCACACCGGCATATTGAAAATTCAATGGAGGCGGCAACCGGATTTGAACCGGTGATCAAGGTGTTGCAGACCTTTGCCTTACCACTTGGCTATGCCGCCAATTTGGAGCGGAAGACGGGATTCGAACCCGCGACCCCCACCTTGGCAAGGTGATGTTCTACCACTGAACTACTTCCGCATAAGATATAGGTATCGGATTCCATTAGGAATCCATACCTGTTTCTTGGCTATAGCCTAAAAGCTATATAGAGGGCGATCGATGGGGATTGAACCCACGAATGCCGGAGCCACAATCCGGTGCGTTAACCACTTCGCCACGACCGCCATGGAATTAAAATAAAATGGCAGGGGTAGTAGGAGTTGAACCCACATCGACGGTTTTGGAGACCGTTGTTCTACCATTGAACTATACCCCTATGGTGGAGGGAGTAGGACTCGAACCTACGAACCCGATGGGAGCGGATTTACAGTCCGCCGCGTTTGGCCAACTTCGCTATCCCTCCGATTAGAGTGGCTCGGGACGGAATCGAACCGCCGACACACGGATTTTCAGTCCGTTGCTCTACCGACTGAGCTACCGAGCCATATGTAAGATATACATGTTGTATAAGTGGCGGTCCGGACGGGACTCGAACCCGCGACCTCCTGCGTGACAGGCAGGCATTCTAACCAACTGAACTACCGGACCACTTAA
>NZ_OBEK01000002.1:872667-1011788 GCF_900215625.1 Terribacillus aidingensis | reverse complement strand
CAATGGCGAAAGATCCAATTATCTTTGCAATGGCAAATCCTGATCCGGAAATTTTGCCAAGCGATGCGAAAGAAGCAGGCGCTCGTGTTATTGGTACTGGCCGTTCTGACTTCCCGAACCAGGTGAATAACGTATTGGCCTTCCCTGGAATCTTCCGCGGTGCATTAGATGTACGCGCAACTGGTATTAACGAAGAAATGAAAATTGCCGCCGCCAAAGCGATTGCTGAGCTAATTGACGAAAGCGATTTGAACGAAGACTACGTAATTCCAGCTCCATTCGATCCGCGCGTTGCTCCAGCTGTTGCCAAAGCCGTAGCGAAAGCAGCAATGGACACTGGTGTAAACCGGATTACGGTTGATCCAGAAGAAGTGGCAGAGAAAACGCGTCAGCTTACACTTATCGACGAAGATTGAAACCAAACCTGCTAAGGAAGATGTTTCCATTGTTGGAAGTTGTCCTCCTGACGCAGGTTATATGTTTTTACATAGTGGAAATATACGCGCACTTATAACAAAATGATGGTACAATAAATAGTTAGATGCGTTTGTTCAAAAGGAGGAATTACCTTGCTTAAAGATTTTTTTAGCAAGAAGAAACATGCTTCCAAGCCTAGTGAAGAGGCGAAGCAGGATATTCCTGAGGGACTCATGCTCAAATGCTCGAGTTGTGGGAAAATCTACTACCGAGAAGAGATGAGAAAGCAATTGTATGTGTGCCAAAAATGTGGACACCATCACCAATTGCCCTCTGACGAGCGAATTAATAGCTTGTTTGATGAAGGTTCGTTCTTGGAATATGACACAAATTTAGAAACGGGTAATCCGCTTGAATTTCCGAGTTATTCACAAAAGCTTGAAAAAGACCAGCTTAAGACGGAATTGAAAGAGGCAGTTGTGACTGGAGAAGGCACAATCAATGGTTTCCGCACAGCATTCGCTGTCATGGATTCTCGTTTCCGAATGGCAAGTATGGGATCCGTTGTAGGAGAGAAGATCGCGCGTGCGTTGGAAAAAGCTCGCGAGGAGAACATCCCATTTATTATCTTCACAGCTTCTGGCGGTGCCAGAATGCAAGAAGGTGCGCTAAGCTTGATGCAGATGGCGAAAACATCAGCAGCAGTTCAGCGTTTCCGAGATGCGGGCGGATTAATGATTTCTGTTATGACAAACCCGACATATGGCGGAGTATCTGCAAGTTTTGCTTCTTTAGGCGATTATAATTTTGCCGAGCCAGGTGCATTGATTGGTTTTGCCGGCCGACGAGTTGTCGAAGAGACGATTCGTGAAAAGCTGCCGGAGGATTTCCAGACAGCAGAGTTCCTGTTGGAGCATGGTCAGCTTGATGCTGTCATCAATCGCCATGATATGAAGAAATACCTGACTACTATCCTCGATATTCACCAAGCAGGAGGAAACGTATCATGAGACAAGTACTGGAATTCGAGAAGCCGGTTATTGCCCTGCGTGAAAAGATTGCTGAGCTGAAAAAATTCACAACGGACAGTGACTTGGATCTGTCTGAAGAGATTGTAAAATTGGAAACACGACTGGAGAAGCTTGAGAATGATATTTACACAAATCTTAAGCCTTGGGATCGTGTTCAGATGGCACGGCATGCAGACCGCCCGACAACGCTTGATTATATTGAACACTTATTTACGGACTTCCTGGAATTTCACGGCGACCGTTATTACGGGGATGATGCAGCGATTGTTGCTGGTATCGCCAAGTACAAAGGTCAGCCTGTAACGGTTGTCGGTCATCAGCGAGGAAAATCGACGAAAGAAAATATTCGCCGTAATTTCGGGATGCCGCATCCAGAAGGTTTCCGTAAAGCAGCACGTCACATGCAGCAAGCAGCCAAATTCGGCCGCCCTATCATTTGCTTTATTGACACAAAAGGAGCATTTCCCGGCCGGGCAGCAGAAGAGCGCGGACAAAGTGAAGCAATTGCCCGCAATCTAATGGAGATGGCTGGTTTTGAAGTGCCGATCATCTGCATCGTTATTGGAGAAGGGGGAAGCGGTGGCGCACTAGCGTTAGGAGTTGGAGACCGCCTGCTTATGCTGGAGAATTCTACATTCTCTGTTATCTCCCCTGAAGGAGCCGCTTCTATTCTCTGGAAAGATGGCGGAAAAGCAAAAGAAGCTGCAGAAAAACTTAAAATTACAGCACAAGATTTGAAAGAATTAGGTGTTATTGATAATATCATTCCTGAAGTTCGCGGCGGTGCTCATCGAGATCTCGCATCACAGGCTGAGCTAGTCGATCGCGCCATCACAGACAATCTTGCACAGCTGGAAAAAATGGACAAGCAAGTATTACTAGAAAAAAGATGGGAAAAATATAGTAATATCGGTGCTTACACAGAATAGATCACTTAATAGATTCTCTGCATTTTCCGCTTCTGTAAACGATTTACATAGGATTTTTGCAGATTTTCGACGCTCACTTTTTTTAATAAGAAAATTATATGTTTTTATTTGATAATTAGTTGGATAAGGATTATCTTTGAGAGGGTACAAAAGTTCTATAATCGAAATTGTGTAGAGGTGAGTGCATGAAAAAGATAGGTGTTCTAACAAGCGGCGGAGACTCTCCGGGTATGAATGCAGCAATTCGCTCCGTAGTCAGAAAAGCTATTTATCATGATTTAGAAGTTTACGGTATATACAACGGTTATCAAGGGTTGATTGATGGAAATATCAAACAGCTGGATCTTGGTTCTGTCGGTGATATCATCCAGCGAGGCGGGACTGTGCTTCATACTGCGCGCTGTTTAGAGTTTAAAACCGATGAAGGACAGGAAAAGGGAATTGAACAGCTGAAACGTTTCGGTATCGAAGGATTAGTAGTAATCGGCGGCGATGGTTCGTTCCGCGGGGCTGAAAAGCTGACACAAAAAGGTTATCCTTGTATCGGTGTTCCTGGAACAATTGATAACGATATACCTGGTACCGACTTTACCATCGGCTTTGATACAGCACTTAATACTGTGATTGAAGCGATTGATAAAGTGCGCGATACGGCTACTAGTCATGAGCGTACCTATGTTGTTGAGGTGATGGGCCGCCATGCAGGAGATATTGCCCTCTGGGCAGGACTTGCTGATGGTGCGGAAAGTATCCTTATTCCGGAACAGCCGACTGACTTCAACGACGTCATTGACCGTTTAAAGCGCGGTCAAGAACGCGGAAAGAAACATAGTATCATCATCGTTGCGGAAGGAGTCGGAAGCGGCTTCGAATTCGGCAAACGTATTGAAGAAGCAACAAATATGGATACGCGTGTAACAATCCTGGGACATGTGCAAAGGGGCGGGTCGCCTACTGCAAATGATCGCGTGCTAGCCAGTCGTTTAGGCGGTAAAGCAGTCGATCTCTTGCTGGAGGGCAAATCCGGGCGCATGGTAGGAATCCAGAACAATAAGCTTGTCGACCATGACATACTTGATATTCTGGATCAAAAACACGAAATCGACTTGGATATGTACAAGCTATCCCAAGAGTTATCTATCTAATAGATGTTGCACTACTGAAGGAGGATTCTCATAATGAGAAAAACAAAAATCGTATGTACAATCGGACCAGCGTCTGAGTCCGTAGAAACACTAGTCCAGCTAATTGAGTCAGGCATGAATGTTGCCCGCCTTAATTTCTCCCACGGGGATTATGAAGAGCATGGTGCTCGTATCAAGAATATCCGCGAAGCAGCAAGCCGTGCCGGCAGAACAGTCGGTCTCCTGCTGGATACAAAAGGTCCGGAGATCCGTACAGGTATTCTGCAAAATGGCGAAGCAGATATTGAAAAAGGTGACGAGATCTTCGTCAGCATGAATGAAATGGAAGGGACAAAAGAAAGATTTTCTGTCACTTATCCAGGCCTGATCAATGATGTGCACGTCGGCTCTAAGTTCCTGCTGGATGATGGTTTAATTGAGCTGGAAGTTTTGGACATCGATAAAGCGAATAATGAAATTAAAACAAAGGCATTGAACTCTGGTTTGTTGAAAAACAAAAAAGGCGTGAATGTGCCGGGTGTCAGTGTAAACTTGCCAGGTATTACTGACAAAGATGCAAATGACATTCAGTTCGGTATCGAACAAGGAATTGATTTCATCGCTGCTTCCTTCGTTAGACGCCCATCTGACGTTTTGGAAATCCGTGAATTGCTTGAGAAAAATGAAGCTGGTCATATTCAAATCATTCCAAAAATCGAAAACCAAGAAGGTTTCGATAACCTGCAAGCGATTTTGCAGGTAAGTGATGGCTTAATGGTTGCACGTGGAGACCTGGGTGTTGAAATCCCGGCTGAAGATGTACCATTGGCTCAAAAAGAAATGATCAAACAATGTAATATTGCAGGTAAACCTGTTATTACAGCTACACAAATGCTGGATAGCATGCAGCGCAACCCTCGTCCGACAAGAGCAGAAGCGTCCGATGTTGCGAATGCCATTTTTGATGGTACAGATGCAATCATGCTTTCTGGTGAAACGGCAGCTGGTAACTATCCAGTTGAAGCAGTGCGTACAATGAACAATATCGCGAAAAAAGCAGAAACAGCACTTGATCACAAAGCGATTCTTGATAAGAATTCTAAAGCAAGTGATATGACGATTACTGACGCAATCAGCCAGTCTGTCGGTCATACGGCAATTAATTTGAATGTGAGTGCAATTGTAACGGCTACTTCCAGCGGCTACACAGCTAAAATGATTTCAAAGTATCGTCCGAAACAGCCAATTGTTGCTGTTACATTTGATGAATCTACGAATCGTAAGCTTGCGCTTGTTTGGGGTGTGGAAGCTATCACAGGAGAGCGCGTAGAATCAACAGATGATATGCTTGATCTTGCAGTTGACACTGGCCTTTCTACTGGTCTGTTCAAGCGCGGCGACCGAATCATCATTTCTGCAGGTGTTCCAGTCGGAGAAACTGGTACAACGAACTTGATGAAGGTTCATGTAATTGGTGATATCCTTGCAAAAGGACAAGGCATCGGCAAAGGCAGTGTGTACGGTAAAGCGGTAGTTGCTAAAAATGCGGAAGAAGCACTGCAGGAGCTTCAAGAGGGCGATATCCTTGTAACATACGGTACGGATAAAGACATGATGCCTGCAATCGAAAAAGCGGGCGGCCTGATTGTAGAAGAAGGCGGCTTGACTTCCCATGCGGCAGTTGTAGGACTTAGCCTTGGTATCCCAGTTGTTGTAGGAGTTGCAGAAGCGACTTCTAAAATCAGCAGCGGTGCCTACGTAACAGTAGATGCAGCCAAAGGTGACATTTACGACGGACATGCCAGCGTCTTGTAAAAAAGAAGGTTGAAGGAAGGAGAGGGGAATGAGTCCCTTCTCCTTTTTTTGTCTGGCAAGACGGCTGTGGTAAACTGTTATTAATCTAAATGATGATGGAGCGTTGTATATGAAAAAAACGTTATTGTTTCTTTTTATTTTGTTTCCGGCGCTTGAGGTTACTGTTTTTATCTGGACAGGGGCGGAAATCGGGTTTCTGTGGCTGTTTCTTTTAATTGCGCTAACAGGCGTGCTTGGAGTGGCTTTAGCTCGGCGTGAAGGTCTGCAGACTTACAGGAGAGCACGAGAGCAAATGCAGAACGGACAGCCCCCGACGGATGAACTGTTAAACGGTTTGTGTATATTAATTGGCGGCTTTCTGTTATTGCTGCCTGGCTTTATTAGCGACGTATTAGGCTTGTTGTTTTTGCTCCCATTCAGCCGCAGGAAACTGCGCTACTGGGTGCAAGCATTGTTAATGCGGCTGATAGCGAAAAATACCATTCGTGTTTACCGCCGTTAAATCTGTTTGCCATATTTCACATAGTTCCATAAAAGATGCAGCACACCTGTCTGATGCAGGGTATGCAGGATTACAAGCAGCACGGGTCCGGCCAGCAAGCCGATAAAGCCGAGCAATTGGAAACCTGCAAAAACAGCAATTAACGTAGCTAATGGATTCAGTCCAATCTGAACAGAAAGCAGGTTCGGCTCCATAAGCTGCCGCTGAAGCACAATGACAAGGTAAAGGACAGCTAGTCCTATTGTCACGGAGAATTTTCCGGTTAGGAAACTATATAAAATCCAGGGAACAAAGACGATACCTGTGCCCATATACGGTACGATATCAACGAGTGCGATGAAGAAGGCAGTAGCAAAAGGATGCTCAATCCGAAGCACAGCAAAGCCTATGCACATGATGAGGAACGTAAGGCTCAGCAGCAATGCTTGTGCCTTGAGAAATCCGATGCATGCTTTCTTTAATCCCTCGCCAACTTGTTCTGCAGAAGTCAGCAGCATAACGGGGAGAACACGTTCCAAAAAACGACTGATTTTCTCCCAGTCTTTACATAAGAAAAAGGTGCCAAGTAAAGCAAACACACACACGCTGATATAGAGCGGCGCCTTACTAAGAAGTAAAGGAACAGCTTCTAAGGCTGCTTGAATTCCTTCCCCGAGCGTAACAGATAAATGCTGGGCGACAGCTTGCAGGTTTTCATCGAGTGCATCTTGCTGACTGGAATCCAGTTCCTGCTGAAAGGACATGAGCCGTTCATAATAGGGCATTACATATTGTTCCGACAGCTTCTGAATATAGCTTACAAAATCTGTGAAATGTGCAGGAACTGTCTTGGCTAAATAAGTGGCGCCTTGTGCAATTTCTGTAACAGCTAATGCTAACCCGCCGAGACAGATTCCTAAAAATATCAATAGAATAAGAACAACAGCTGCCGTCCGATTTAATACTGTCTTATTCTCTAATAGACGGATAAGCGGATTTATTAGTATCGCTAGAAAGAATGAAATGATAAATGGATAAACATAAGGCGCAGCAAGCAAAATGAATGCAATACAGCCGACGATAGAGCCGAGGACGATACACATTCGCAGCAGCTGATGGAGCAGCGTCATCTGCATGAACTCACCCCTTTTATATATTTAAAGAAATTTGGAGGAAATAATTTTGTTAAACACATCTTCATTGTTTTTAGTCATCATCTTACTCTTAGGAATCATTGGGAAGAATCAATCGATCACCATAGCGGCGTATGTGCTGCTGGGCGTAAAAGTATTGCAGCTCGATGATAAGCTGTTTCCTTTTCTTGCATCCAAAGGCATGAGCATCGGAATTACCGTACTGACGATAGCTGTGCTTGTCCCGATTGCGAGCGGAGAAATTGGCTTTAAAGATTTATATGCAAGTGTGAAATCATATTATGCCTGGGTGGCACTCGCTGCCGGTATCTTAGTAGCCATTCTTGGCAAGTACGGTGTCAATCTCATGGCATCTGATCCGCAGGTTACCGTAGCGCTTGTGATAGGAACTATCCTTGCTGTTGTGCTGTTAAACGGAGTGGCAGTCGGGCCGCTGATTGGAGCAGGTATTACGTATATGGTCCTTCAGGTTATCGGATTGTTCACTAAATAACAAAAAAATAAATCGAATCAGAATATAAAGAAAACAAAAAAATTAAAACGTTTTCATTTCACAAATAGGCAGATTATGTTTATAATGAAAGTGCTTCACTCAAAGACCTGGCAATATGAAGTTTTTATTACACATGTTATTGATTTTTACTTTTACTGAAGGGGAGAGATTAACATGGCAGTAGTTAAGGGGCTTGAAGGAGTTATAGCGGCAGAGTCAAAGATTAGCTCAATTATAGATGATCAGTTGACATATGCAGGTTATAACATCGATGATCTTGCTAGTAATTCCAGTTTCGAGGAAGTAATTTATTTGTTATGGCATAATGAGCTGCCGAATGAGGAGCAGCTTGCACAGCTAAGAGGGGAACTGGCTGCGCAGGCAAAGCTTCCGGATCCAGTGCTTGAGCATTTAAAATCGTATGATTTGAAAACGGTTCATCCAATGTCGGCACTTCGTACAGCAGTATCTTTGCTTGGATTGTATGACGAAGAAGCAGAAGTAAATACACCAGAAGCAAATGCTAAAAAAGCGATCCGTCTGCAGGCGCAAATCGCAACATTGGTGGCAGCATTTTCACGTATTCGTTCTGGTCACGAGCCGGTGGCGCCAAGAGCAGATTACAGCTATGCTGCGAACTTCTTGTATATGTTTAACGAGAAGGAACCAGAAGACATCGAAGTCGAAGCAATGAACAAAGCGCTCGTACTTCATGCGGATCATGAATTAAACGCATCTACCTTCACAGCGCGCGTTTGTGTCGGCACATTGTCTGACATGTATTCCGGTCTTACAGCAGCTATTGGAGCGCTTAAAGGGCCGCTTCACGGCGGAGCCAATGAAGCAGTAATGGAGATGTTGTTTGATATCAATGATATAGAAAATGTAGAAGCATATTTGGAAGATAAGTTCGCCAAAAAAGAAAAAATCATGGGTATGGGGCATCGCGTATACAAACAAGGTGATCCGCGAGCGAAATTTCTAAAAGAAATGTCTCGTGAATTAACCGAAATTTCAGGACAATCAAAATGGTATGAAATGAGTGTGAAGGTAGAAGACATCGTCAAGCGGGAAAAGAACCTCCCAGCGAATGTTGATTTCTACTCCGCAACTGTATATTACAGCTTAGGAATTGATCATGATTTATATACACCAATCTTTACGGTGAGCCGCTTCTCAGGGTGGATTGCGCATATTCTGGAACAATTCTCAGATAACCGTTTGATCCGTCCGCGAGCAGAATATGTCGGGGAAACACATCGTACGTATACTTCACTTGAGGAAAGAATCTAATATTTTTTACAACAATAGAGGCCAATATTTGCTAAACTGATAGAGTAACAGATTTTATTTTAGGAGGAATCGAACATGGCTGAAGCAAACAAAATCACAGTAACTAACGGAGCGCTGCAAGTACCAGACCGACCGGTTATCCCTTTCATTGAAGGAGACGGAACAGGTCCTGATATTTGGGCTGCCGCAAGCCGTGTACTCGAGGCTGCAGTAGATAAGGCTTACAAAGGCGAGAAGTCAATTGAATGGAAAGAAGTTTATGCAGGACAGAAAGCATTCGACAAGACAGGTGAATGGCTGCCGGAAGAAACACTTGAAGTCATCCGTGATTACAAGATCGCTATTAAGGGTCCATTGACAACACCTATCGGCGGCGGTATTCGTTCTTTGAACGTAGCGCTTAGACAAGAGCTTGATTTGTTTACTTGCTTGCGTCCGGTCCGCTACTTTAAAGGTGTACCTTCACCAGTGAAGAAGCCAGAAGATACGGATATGGTTATTTTCCGCGAGAATACGGAAGATATCTATGCTGGTATTGAGTGGCAAAAAGGCTCACCGGAAGTGAAAAAAGTCATCGAATTCCTTGAGAATGAAATGGGAGTACATAACATTCGCTTCCCGGAAACTTCTGGTATAGGTATTAAGCCAGTGTCAGAGGAAGGAACGCAGCGTCTCGTGCGTGCTGCAATTGAATATGCTATCCAAGAAAATAGAAAGAGTGTGACGCTTGTCCATAAGGGCAACATCATGAAATTCACTGAGGGAGCATTCAAAAACTGGGGCTATGAGCTTGCAGAAGCTGAATACGGTGATAAAGTATTTACTTGGAATCAGTATGACAAAATTGCAGAAGAAAAAGGCCGCGGAGCTGCTGATGAAGCGCAAAAAGAAGCAGAAGCTGCTGGCAAAATCGTCGTAAAAGACGCAATCGCTGATATATTCCTTCAGCAGATTCTAACGCGTCCGGCAGAGTTCGATGTTGTAGCGACAATGAACTTAAATGGAGATTATATTTCTGATGCACTTGCTGCACAAGTTGGCGGTATCGGTATTGCGCCGGGAGCAAATATTAACTATGATACTGGCCATGCCATTTTCGAAGCAACACACGGTACAGCACCGAAGTATGCAGGTTTAGATAAAGTAAACCCATCTTCTGTTATCCTTTCTGGTGTGCTTCTCCTTGAACACCTAGGCTGGAGAGAAGCGGCTGACCTTATTACAAAAGCAATGGACAAAACAATTGCTTCTAAAGTTGTCACATATGACTTCGCTCGTCTCATGGATGGCGCAACAGAAGTGAAGACGTCCGAATTTGGTGACGAACTGATCAAAAACATGGACTAACTTGTCGAAGGAGGAATCATCATGGCAATTAAACGAAGAAAAGTATCCGTAATCGGTAGTGGTTTTACAGGAGCAACAACAGCCTTCCTCATCGCACAGAAGGAACTGGCTGATGTCGTATTGGTCGATATTCCGGATATGGAAGATCCGACAAAAGGCAAAGCATTGGATATGCTGGAAGCGTCTCCTGTTCAAGGCTTCGATGCACATGTTAAAGGAACAGCAGATTACGCGGACACAAAAGACTCTGACGTAGTAGTTATTACGGCTGGTATCGCACGTAAGCCAGGAATGAGCCGTGATGATCTTGTGAACACAAACAGCAAGATTATGAAATCTGTTACAGAGCAAGTTGTGAAGTATTCACCAGACAGTGTAATCGTTGTATTGACAAATCCAGTTGATGCTATGACGTATACGGTCTACAAGACTTCCGGATTCCCGCGCAATCGCGTTATCGGTCAATCTGGTGTACTAGACACGGCTCGATTCCGTACATTTGTAGCGGAAGAACTAAACCTTTCCATCAAGGATATTACTGGATTTGTTCTAGGCGGGCACGGAGACGACATGGTGCCGCTTATCCGTTATTCCTACGCTGGAGGCATTCCACTTGAGACATTGATTCCTAAAGATCGCCTGGATGCCATCGTGGAACGCACACGTAAAGGCGGCGGTGAAATTGTGAACTTGCTCGGAAACGGAAGTGCTTATTATGCGCCCGCTGCGTCCTTGTTAGTCATGGTGGAGGCAATCCTTAAAGATCAGCGCCGCGTAATTCCGGCTATTGCATACTTGGAAGGGGAGTACGGCTACAACGATCTATTCCTTGGCGTACCGACTATCATTGGCGGAAACGGATTGGAAGATGTTATTCAGCTTGAACTTACGGACGATGAAAAAGCGCAGCTGGACAAATCTGTCGAATCCGTACAGAAAGTTATGAGCGTTCTTCAGTAATCGCAGCTGAGGCTAGAATGATAGCATCGTAATCTAAAAGTAAGCCGAACCATGAAAATTCTTCTGCAGAGTTTTCATTGGTTCGGTTTTTTAGTGTTTGCTGTTTGAGGTAAGACCGGGCCATAGAAACTGCAATTGCAGCTTGCTAAAGAGACTTCCTACGCAGCTAAGAAAAAGCAGCAGAGTTAACAATGCCTAATACGTGTTACCCTTCCTAAGGGAAGTGCAGGAACCCTTTGCAGGCTAATCTTTCAGGTATTTCACTAGTCTATTTCGCTTTATTTACAAACTCTTAACAGAGAAAGCGAATTAGTACTGTTCACTTTACAGTTAGAAAACGGTATGATGGGCATAGAGGGGGCTGGTATCTATGGCACAAAAAGTACTAATTGTAGACGACGAAGAATCTATTGTAACGTTATTACAGTTCAATATAGAAAGAGCCGGATTCGAAACAGAGACAGCTTTCGACGGTATGACTGGCCTGCAAAAGGCATTGCAAAATACATATGACATTATTGTGCTTGATCTGATGCTGCCGGAACTGGATGGCACAGAAGTTTGCAAGCAGCTGCGTCAAAAGCAAATAGATACACCAATTTTAATGCTGACTGCACGTGATGAAGAATTGGACAAGGTATTGGGTCTGGAGCTTGGTGCAGATGACTATCTTACAAAACCATTCAGTCCAAAAGAAGTGGTCGCACGAATTAAAGCTATTCTGCGTCGAACAAACAAAAATGATAGTTTTATGGATAGCGGCGAAATTAAAATTTCGGGTTTGTCTATCTTTCCGGATCAATATGAAGCATCCATTAACGGCGACTCTTTAAGTTTCACCCGCAAAGAATTTGAACTTTTAATGTATTTGGCTAAGAACAAAGGCCGGGTTATGTCACGTGACCAGCTTCTCAGCTCTGTATGGAATTACGACTTTGTCGGCGATACACGTATTGTAGATGTTCATATCAGTCATTTGCGTGAGAAGATTGAACCTGATTCCAAACATCCTGTATTTATTAAAACAATTCGCGGTTTGGGTTATAAGATGGAGGAGCCGCAATAATGCGTCGCAGCTCTTATGGGATTGTCGTGTATGGGTCACTTATTTTGCTGATCTTTGCGGCAATCGGTTTTATCCTTATGCAAATCACTTCCGAGTGGTTTATTCTTTGGAGTGTCTTGCTAATTGGCGCTGCGTTGATTACATCTGTGCTTTACCGTCTGCAGGAGCGCTATATCAAACCCGTTTCCATGACAGCTGTCGTAGCAGAAGAGCTAGTGAAGGGCAATTATAAAGCTAGGAATTATGAGAATTTCTATGGTGATGCCGGTCGGCTGATTCGCTCGGTGAATCAGATTGCGCGCAATCTCCACGAACTAGAATTACTGGAAAAGATGCAGGAAGATCAGCTGGAAACGGTGATCGACAATATGGAAAGCGGTTTGATGCTAGTGGACGAAAGAGGATATGTTCATCTGGTCAATCGCAAATTTCTGTCTGTATTTGGCGGCAAAGATAAGGATTATATCGGTCATGTCTATCACGATACTATTTCCCAAAGTCATATCCATCATGTTGTATCCGAGGCGTTCCTTTACGAAGAGAAAGTGCGCGATGCTTTCATCCTGCAGAGGGAAAAGGAAAAACGCTTTTTTGAAATCGTTGCTGCACCGATTTTTAATGATTCGTATGATCTAAAGGGCGCGGTACTTGTTTTCTATGAAATTACAGAGTTGAAACGGGTAGAAGAGATGCGCAAGGACTTTGTCGCCAATGTATCACATGAACTAAAGACACCATTGACATCTATCCGCGGTTTTTCAGAAACGCTGCTGGAAGATGGAGCGTTGGAGGACAGAGAGCTTACCGAGCGTTTCCTTACTATTATTAATAATGAGAGTCAGCGGCTTCAAGCATTAGTAAAAGACTTGCTTGAGCTTTCTCGGCTGGAGAAGGATGAACTGCAGATACGAATGGAGCGGCTGGACTTCCGTAAGATGGTTGATACAATTATGCCGATTATTGAACAGCATGCGGAAAGCAAGCAGATTCAAGTGCAGTTAGAACTGCCGGATAGCGTAATCATGCGAGGAGACGAAGATCGCTTGAAGCAGCTTGTTATCAATTTAATGAATAATGCGGTGAATTACACGTCTTCAAATGGCAGCGTGAGGCTGAAAGTCACGCATTCCAATGATAGCGTATTTGCTGAAATATCCGATACAGGGCTCGGTATACCTGAAGATTCACTTGATCGGATATTCGAACGATTCTATCGGGTTGATAAGGCGCGCAGCCGCAACACCGGAGGAACGGGACTCGGACTTGCTATCGTCAAGCATGTCGTCGAGGCGCATGGCGGTACCATATCTGTCAGCAGTGAAGTGAATAAAGGTACGACATTTTCTATACGCCTGCCAAAAGCACTTGGCTAAAGATCGTCCGCTTGGACGATCTTTTTTGTTTCCAGAAAGAAACATGGTAAACTAAAAAGTAGAGTAACGAACGAGGGAAAAGGAGCTTGATTTATGACGAAAAAATTGGTCTTAATTGATGGAAACAGCATCGCGTATCGTGCATTTTTTGCACTGCCGCTGTTAAATAATGATAAAGGTATTCACACCAATGCTATCTACGGTTTTACAACGATGCTGCTTCGTATTCTGGAAAACGAAAACCCAACGCATATACTTGTTGCTTTTGATGCGGGCAAGACGACATTCCGACATGAAACGTTTAAGGAATACAAAGGCGGCCGTCAGAAAACACCGCCGGAATTATCAGAACAGTTCCCGCTGCTGCGTGAATTGCTGGACGCTTTTTCAATTAAACATTATCAGCTCAGTCAATATGAAGCGGATGATATTATCGGTACATTAGCGAAACAAGCAGAACAAGAGGAATATGAAGTGAAAGTCATCTCCGGAGATAAAGATCTTCTGCAGCTTGTAAGTGATAAGACGACAATTCAGCTGACCAGAAAAGGAATTAGCGAAACAGATTCCTACACGCCGGAGTTCTTGCTGGAGAACATGGAAGTCACAGCAGATCAGATTGTCGATATGAAAGCGTTAATGGGCGATAGTTCCGATAACATCCCTGGTGTTCCGGGTGTCGGACAGAAGACCGCGGTGAAGCTTTTGAAGCAGTTCCAGACACTTGATCACATATACGACCAATTGGACGAAGTTTCAGGAAAAAGCATCAAACAGAAGCTTGCTGATAACAAAGACTCCGCTTATATGAGCCGTGAACTTGCTACTATTGATACAAAAGCGCCAATTGAAGTAAGTCTTGCTGATATAAATTATGATGGCTACCAGACGCCAGCTTTAAGTACGGTCTTTAAAGATCTTGGTTTCCAATCCTTACTAACTAGAATTGGCGAAGAAGGAGAAACGGAAGAAGTTTCACAAGAGCTTGCGCCGCTGGATGTAACCATTGTTGATGACATAAAGAGCGAGCTGTTCACTGGTGAAGACGCCCTAGTCGTTGAGATGCTGACAGACAATTATCATACAGCACAGGTTGAAGGATTTGGTCTTGCCAATGCGAATGGTGCCTACTTTATCCCTTCTGAGGTCGCATACAATTCGGACGTATTCAAGGAATGGGCACAAGACAGCTCAAAAGCGAAATGGGTATTTGATGTGAAACGAACAGTGGTAGCGTTGCTGCATCACGGTATTACATTGGAAAATGCTAATTTTGACTTGCTATTAGCTTCCTACTTAATTAATGCATCGGAAAATCATCACGACATCCCAGCGATTGGGCATCGCTTCGGAATGAAAGATGTTTTGTATGATGAAGAAGTGTACGGAAAAGGCGCGAAGATGAAGGTTCCGGAAGTGGATGCACTTGCCGAACATTTAGCTAGAAAAGCAATGGTTATTTATAACTTGAAGCCAGAAGCAGAAGCAAAGCTTTCGGAGAACGAACAGCTTGAGCTGCTCCAGAACTTAGAACTGCCGCTTGCTGCTATTCTAGGTGAAATGGAATACCTTGGGGTGCAAGTTGACATAGAACGAATTCGAGAGATGAAAGAACAGCTGGGCGGCAGATTAACTGAAATTGAACAAAAGGTATATGAACTGGCTGGAGAAGAGTTCAATCTTAATTCGCCAAAGCAGCTCGGTCCGATTCTGTTCGAGAAGCTTGGCTTACCGGTTATTAAGAAAACCAAAACAGGCTATTCTACTTCTGCAGATGTATTGGAGCAGCTGGCAGACCAGCATGAGATTATTGAGCAGCTGCTCTTGTACCGCCAACTAGGCAAGCTGCAGTCCACATATATTGAAGGTTTGCTGAAAGTAGTGGACAAAGATAATAAAATTCATACGCGTTTTAATCAGGCACTAACGCAAACAGGTCGTTTAAGTTCAACGGAACCCAATCTGCAAAACATTCCAATTCGACTGGAAGAAGGACGTAAAATAAGACAAGCCTTCGTTCCATCGAAAGATAATTACGTTATTTTTGCGGCTGACTATTCCCAGATTGAGCTGCGAGTACTGGCGCATATTGCCCAAGATGAAAAGCTGATTGAAGCGTTCAATGAAGATATGGATATTCACAGCCGAACAGCAATGGATGTATTTCATGTAGAAGAGAAAGACCTTACAAGTAATATGCGACGCCAAGCGAAAGCTGTTAACTTCGGGATTGTTTATGGAATCAGTGATTATGGACTTTCTCAAAGTCTTGGCATTACAAGGAAGGAAGCACAGCAGTTCATCGATCGTTATTTCAAGAGCTTCCCAGGTGTAAAAACGTATATGGAAGACATCGTTCAGGACGCGAAGCAAAAAGGCTTTGTAACAACGATTATGAATCGCAGACGTTATCTGCCGGATTTGACCAGCCGAAACTTCAATGTGCGCAGTTTTGCTGAACGTACAGCGATGAATACACCTATCCAAGGCAGTGCCGCAGATATTATTAAGAAAGCGATGATTGACTTAGCAGAACGTTTGGAAACAGAACAAATGGAAGCGAAGCTGCTGCTTTCTGTACACGATGAATTAATTCTCGAAGCGCCTGAATCTGAGATTGAAAAGCTGAAAGAAGTCGTTCCGGATGTGATGGAACATACAGTGAAGCTCGATGTGCCGCTAAAAGTGGATTATTCATACGGCAAGACATGGTATGACGCGAAATAAGCACGGAAAGAAGGACAGGAAATGCCGGAATTACCAGAGGTAGAAACAGCAAGAAGAACATTGGAACAGCTGATTGTCGGCAAAACAATTGCTGACATTACTGTCCGCTGGCATAAAATTATCAAATTTGATGAAGGCACAGAAGCTTTTATTGAACGGTTGAAAGGACAGACGTTTCGATCTGTCGGGCGGAAAGGGAAGTTTCTTTTATTCTATTTGGATGGAGATGTTATTGTCTCTCACTTGCGAATGGAAGGGAAGTTCTCGGTAAAGCCGGAGACAGAGCCAGACGACAAGCATACACATGTTATTTTTCAGCTGACAAATGGGGAACAGCTGCGTTACAACGATGTGCGCAAGTTTGGTACGATGCATTTGTTTAACGAAGGACAGGAAAATGACGCACCGCCGTTAACCTTAGTTGGTCCGGAACCTTTTGATGAATCTTTTACACTGGACTATTTCAAAGAAAAGGTACAAAAAAGCAGCCGAATGATTAAAAATATCCTGCTGGATCAAACAGTTGTAGCCGGCTTGGGTAATATTTACGTAGATGAAACATTATTCAAAGCGAGTGTTCATCCAGAACGGCGCGGTGCATCTGTAACCGATATGGAATTGGTCCGGATCCAGCAAGCAGCAGCTGAGACATTGCTGGAAGCAGTTGAAAAAGGCGGCAGCACGATTCGCAGCTACGTGAACAGCCAAGGAAAAATAGGGTCGTTCCAAAATGAGCTGCAAGTTTACAGCCAGCAAGGTACACCATGCCCGAATTGCGGCCGGGAAATTATCAAGATAAAAGTAGGCGGCAGAGGGACGCATCTCTGTACTTCTTGTCAGCAGTAAAGGAGGATTCAGCTATGAGCTTGGTTATTGGGTTGACTGGGGGCATTGCATCCGGAAAAAGCACCGTCAGTGACTTGTTTAGACAATATAATATTCCAGTGGTTGATGCTGATGTCGTGGCAAGGGAAGTAGTAGAACCCGGTGAGCCGGCTTTGGCAGAGATTGTTAGAAGTTTTGGTGAGGATATTCTGCTCCCAGACGGAACACTTGACCGGCCAAAGCTTGGCAGCATCATCTTCCGGGATGAGAAAAAGCGGGAGCAGCTGAATAATATTGTTCACCCTGTTGTGAGAGAGAGGATGACAGCAGAACGCGACCGGCTGAAAAAAACTTATCCAGCTGTCGTGCTGGATATTCCGCTGTTATTCGAAGGCAAGCAGCTGCAGCTAGTCGATAAAGTAGTTGTTGTTCATGTCGATTCATCGGTCCAGCTGGAACGGCTTATGCAGCGAAATGAATTAACGGAGCAAGCAGCATTGGATCGAATCAACAGTCAGATGTCATTGGAGCAGAAAGCGAGCAAAGCGGATACGGTCATTGACAACAACGGCACCCGTGAGGAGACGCGCGAGCAGCTCGAGCAGCTCCTGACTTCTTGGGAGATTATAGACAAGTAATAGATGAGGCTGGGACGTAACAGTTTAAGCTATATGAAAATCCAAACAATACTGCGATTAACAGCAGCGTTGTTTGGATTTTTTGAATTGGAAACGAAGATGAGAGCGCCGCTTCGGAAATACACTCCGCTTTCCTGCGGGCGGCAGGTGAGCCTCCTCGTGCAAAAAAAACGCACTGCGGGGTTTCCCCAAGCCTTCCTCCCGCGGGAGTCTTCGTGTATTTCTTACGCTGATTTGTGTGTGGAAAACCTTCTCTAAGTGTAGGCAGAATAGGAAGACTCCTCGAAAATAAGAAGCGATTTTCTTGTCGGTGTCTTACTTTAAAAGTTTAAAAGCTATTCTTGTCCACCGGTAACAGCAAAGTTGGAGATGCAGCCGCCGTCAGAGAAATTCAAAAAAGTATGGTGTATCTCATATGTATCTCATGAAGATATAGAAGATTGCTGATTGTCGCTCCTTGTGGTATGTACCGTGAGTTGATTAGTGACTATGGAAAAGATACCAACTGTTGTGCGAGAAAACGTTTGGAAAAGTCCAAGCGTTTTTTATTTAACTTAAATGTTCTCAATCTAAAATTAGGTGCCTTTTTTATTCGCAATATCCTCTTAATGTGTTATACTATATCTGCTTATAAACAATATAGAGTGACACATTAAAGGAGGCAATACAATGACAATACGTATCGCGATTAATGGGTTTGGCAGAATTGGAAGATTGGTTTGCAGACGAGCAATGGAGCTGCCTGATTTGGAGATTGTGGCAGTGAATGCCTCCTACCCGGCAGAAACTTTGGCTCATTTGCTGCGTTATGACAGCGTTCACGGTAATCTGAATAAAGAAGTCTATGCAGACGCAGATGCCATCATATATGATGGTAAAAAAATCACTGTAGTCGGAGAGCGCAACCCGGAACTGCTTCCATGGCAAGAACTTGGGGTGGACGTTGTCATCGAAGCTACAGGCAAATTCTGTTCTCAAAAAGCTGCATCTGCACATCTGGATGCAGGCGCGAAGAAGGTTGTCATTACA
The DNA here is from genome assembly GCF_900215625.1 of Terribacillus aidingensis. Taxonomy (GTDB): domain Bacteria; phylum Bacillota; class Bacilli; order Bacillales; family Amphibacillaceae; genus Terribacillus; species Terribacillus aidingensis. The sequence continues at coordinate 993,086 of NZ_OBEK01000002.1, read as the reverse complement.
GCTCCCGGTAAAGATGTGGACGCAACAATTGTTATGGGTGTAAACGAGCGGACATATAAAAGTGACATCCATCACATCGTTTCAAATGCTTCCTGCACGACCAATTGCCTGGCACCAGTTGTGAAAGTACTCGACGAACGTTTCAACATTAAAAATGGGTTAATGACGACGGTGCATGCCTTTACAAATGATCAAAAAAATATCGACAATCCGCACAAAGATCTGCGCAGGGCGAGGGGCTGTACGCAGTCAATCATTCCGACAACGACAGGAGCAGCCAAAGCACTTGCAGAAGTACTTCCGCATCTGAAAGGCAAGCTGCACGGTATGGCTCTACGTGTGCCGACTCCGAATGTATCACTCGTAGACTTGGTAGTAGATGTAGAATCGTCTGTTACGGCGGAACAAGTGAATGATGCTTTCCGGACAGCCGCTGAGACGGATATGCGCGGTATTATTTCTTACAGTGAAGAGCCGCTTGTATCCATCGATTATACAACGACAGAACAGTCCGCAACCATTGACGGTTTATCTACTATTGTAATGGAAGAAAACAAGATAAAAGTTATTGCTTGGTATGATAACGAATGGGGTTATTCCTGCCGGGTAGTTGATCTAGCGAAGTTAGTTGGTAGCGGTATCAGAGAAGCGAATAACGCGGAAGTTATGTAATCCTTGTATTACCCCTTGGATTTTATTACAATGTTTGCTTGCCAAACAGGTACAAACACTATATACTTCTTTTTGCATGCATTTTTTGCAGCATAAAAACTTGTTTTCCTAAGGAATTTATGTAGCAAGTGATTTGCTTAAAGGGTTAGGACCTCTTTGGACTAACTTTCCCCCGTGGCAATTCACGCATCTATTTTTTAGGTAAATATTCTAAGGGGGAATTACATTGGATACAATGGGAAGACATGTAATTGCAGAACTATGGGATTGTAACACAGAAACGTTGAACGATATGCAGCAGATTGAACAAATTTTTGTTGATGCTGCACTGAAGTCAGGTGCTGAAGTACGGGAAGTCGCTTTCCACAAATTTGCTCCGCATGGCGTAAGCGGAGTGGTTATTATTTCAGAATCGCATTTGACAATCCACAGTTTTCCGGAACATGGTTATGCGAGCATTGATGTTTACACTTGTGGTAACATCATTGATCCGAACGTAGCAACCGATTATATCGTTGCCGCACTTGAAGCTAAAACATGTGAAAAAGCCGAGCTTCCGCGGGGCATGGGTCCTGTGGCAGTGCAGCCTAAATCGCATTAATATTTAACCCCGCTCTTATTCTGGAGCGGGGTTTTCTAATTTGTATTGGTAAATGAAAAGATGGTAAACATACATAGTGTGGAGCAACTCTTGCGTGCTAGATATGATGCATTCATTCGCATTTTTTTAATACTTCGGATATAATAGCAGGTACTAATAGCTACTGCTAGAAAGAAGGTATATTTTTGAATAGACGAGTCGTAGTTACTGGATATGGCGCAGTCACACCGCTTGGTTCGGATGTGGAGACATTTTGGGATAACATAAAAGCTGGGAAATCCGGCATCCAACAATTAGATGAAGAGAAATTCGCAGGAATTGCGTCACAAATTGGCGGAACAGCAACAGGGTTTGATCCGGAAAAATACCTCGATAAAAAAGATATTGAACGATATGATTTATACAGCCAGTTTGCTTACGGAGCAGCAGTTGAAGCGATGGAGCAGGCTAATTTAAACAAAGAAACAGTGAATCCGGAACGAGTAGGGATTTATATTGGATCCGGTATCGGAGGCGTAAATACGCTTTTAGACAATCACGAGAAGCTGCTGGACAAAGGCCCGCGCCGGGTGTCGCCATTTATGGTACCAATGATGATCAGCAACATGGCAACAGGAATAGTTTCCATTAAAACAGGCTTTACTGGACCTAGCTTTGCTCCTGTTTCTGCTTGTGCTACAGGTAACCATGCGATCGGGGAAGCCTTCCTGAATATTAAACATGGCTACTCCGATGCGATGCTTGCTGGCGGAGCTGAAGCATCAGTTACACCATTTGCTTATGCCGGTTTCACAAAAATGCGAGCAATGAGCACACAAAACGATACACCGGAAACAGCAAGTTCGCCATTCGATGCAAACCGTGATGGTTTTGTTATGTCCGAAGGCGCTGGTATCTTAGTGCTGGAAGAACTCGAGCATGCACAAAAGCGCGGAGCAGTTATACTTGGAGAAATTGTCGGATATGGCTCGACAACAGACGCCCATCATATTACATCTCCAAACTACTTAGGACCTGCAAAAGCTATGAAGCTGGCGATGCAAATGGCAGATTGGGAAGCAGATGATGTTGAATATATCAATGCCCACGCCACGAGCACACCAGAAGGCGATAAAACGGAAACGAAAGCAATTAAGGAAGTATTCGGTGATAAAGCACATGATTTGCTGATTAGTGCTACCAAGTCCATGACGGGTCATTTGTTTGGCGCGGCTGGTGGAGTGGAAGCGATTATTACGTTAAAAGCGCTGCAAGATGGCATCGTTCCTCCGACAATTAACTATCGGGATGCCGATCCGGAATGTGATCTAACCTATGTGCCGAATGAATCGGTCAATAAAGATATTACATTTGCTTTGTCTAATGGATTTGGTTTTGGCGGTCATAATGCGGTGCTGGCACTGCGCAAGTGGAAAGGGTAGCCCTCGGCTGCCTTTTTTTGTTTCCGCTATGGTCCTTCGATTTTTCGCTTGAATCATGGTAGAATAAGAAAAAGACGATGCAAATGTGTCGTAAATGCGCGAAGCCTGTCGAGGCTTGCAAAGAATAATGGGGTGGATCGGCATGAAATGTCCAAACTGCCAATATAAAAGCACAAAAGTATTAGATTCCCGTCCCATAGAAGAAGGGCGTTCTATCCGGCGCCGCCGGGAATGTGAAGAATGCGCTTTTCGTTTCACTACATTTGAGCGGATTGAAGCAACGCCGCTGATTGTTGTGAAAAAGGAAGGGACGAGGGAAGAATTTAGCAAAGAGAAGCTTATGCGCGGACTAATCAAAGCTTGTGAGAAGCGTCCAGTAGCGCTGGAGCAGATTGAACATATCGTTTTGGAAGTTGAAAAAGAATTACGCAATGGCGGTACATCGGAAATACAGAGCAAGGAAATTGGTGAAATGGTCATGGAACGTCTCTCAGATGTGGACGAAGTGGCTTATGTTCGCTTTGCCTCTGTATACCGGCAATTCAAGGATCTCAGTGTCTTTCTGGAAGAATTGAAAGACTTGATCAAAACTGATAAATAAGTGTACAGCTTGGAAGAATGGAAAGGACAGATTGTATGAAGAGTCAGCATATCGGGAAACTGCTGCCAGCTGACGGGTATCAGATTCGTTTGAAAAGATCCTTTCACGATGGATATTCGGTTGCTTTAACGCATTTGTATCAGCCGCTGCTCGGGTTGAGGGCAGTTACCTTATACCAGACGATGGTGAATGAATATGTGATGCATCACGGCATGTATGCACCCAAAACACATCATTTGTTAATGACATTGCTGGATATGCCGATGGACCAATTATACGACGCGAGGCTGCAGCTGGAAGCGATTGGCCTTATCCGAACATATAAACAGCAGGGAGAGCAGCGTGTGTTCACCTATGACTTGTATCCGCCGTTTACACCAGCTGCCTTTTTTGCTGATGATATGCTTTCGCAGCTGCTTTACCATCAATTGGGCGAAAGCCGTTATAAGGACTTGCAGCAAGCTTTAGTAGCCGCAGAAGATCTGCCTAAAGCAACGGAGGAGATTACAGCATCATTTGAAACTGTCTTTTCTGCGGACAAGCTCGCCAAACAAGGTGTGCTGCCGATGAAAGCTCCGGCTGCACCAGTTGCCGAAGAGAATCCCGGTCCTTCCATTGAAACGGACGTCGTAGATTTTGAATGGCTGCGTCAATCACTTAAACAGCGGATGCTGAATCCGGAAGCGGTTCTGACACCTCGTAATCAAAAACTGCTCGAATCAATGGCCGTGCTTTATAACCTTACTTCGCTCGATTTGGACAAGGCGATGCAATGGGCCGTTTCGGAAGATAATGTGCTTAATCCGGCCGAATTCAAATCGGCTTGTCACGACCTGTTTTTAGCACGACCGAAGACAGCAGAAGTAAAAGTAATGGAGCTTACCCAGAAGAATGCCAAACAAGAAGTGCAGGCTTCTTCCAAGCAAGAGAAGCTCGTGCACATGCTGGAGACAATTTCACCAAAACAGCTGTTAGAAGACATTTCCGGTAATGGAACAGCAGCAGCATCTGATTTAAAAGTTATCCGAGACGTAATGGCAGAGCAAGGCATGGCGCCGGGAATTATGAATGTTCTCGTTTATTATGTACTGCTGAAATCGGATATGAAATTATCAAAAGCGTACATGGAGAAAATTGCCGCACACTGGGCACGAAAAAAGGTAAGTACAGTAAGAGAAGCGATGGAGATTGCCAAGAGCAGCAATCAGCCATGGAACGCGACAGCAAACAATAACAATACGAAGCAGCCAGCAGCCGCACGGCGGAAAAACGGTGGCCGATCCGAGGTCGTTCCGGAATGGTTTGATCAAAAAGGCAAAGCAGAAGCGCCGAGCACAACAGCAGTGCCGGATGCGGATGTTGCAGAAATGCTTAAACAGTTTAATGCCAATAAGCGTGGCGTTTAAGAGAAGGGGGTGCGCGTATGGAGCCCATTCAGGCATCATTAAAAAAATGGATGCAGGAAAACAATAATTTCAAAGAAAACTTTGAACGTATGCAGCAGCAAGTTAGAGAAAATCCAGAAGTTAAAGCAGTGCTGGAAGCAAATCCGCAGCTGACAGAACAGGATATTCAGCGTAACTTGATGCGGCTTTACGAATATACGACAGCATCAAAAGAGTGTCAGGATTGTCCGGCACTTGGTCAATGCAAAAATATATTGAATGGTTATACACCGAGGCTGGAAGTGGACGGACATGTTATCCGTCTCGCTTACGATAAATGTCATACACGTCTTCAGCATGAAGAGCGCGAAAAGCAAGAAGCTCGAATTAACAGTTTGTATATGCCAAAAGATATTCTAGAAGCATCAACAGAAACACTCGATCATGGAGATGCCGAACGCCAGCAGGCTATCCTGAAGACATTGCAGTTCCTGCAGCAGACAGGGGATACAATTCCGGAAAAAGGTCTTTATTTCTATGGGCCGTTTGGTGTCGGTAAAACGTATTTCCTAGGCGCTATCGCCAACTATTTGGCAGAACGGAATATCTCCAGCATGCTCATTTATATGCCGGAATTTGTACGAGAAATAAAAGCATCCTTAAAAGATGATTCGGTCAATGAGAAAGTGGAGATGTTTAAAAAAGCACCAGTTCTCATGCTGGATGATATCGGAGCTGAGTCACAGTCTGCTTGGTTCCGTGATGAGATACTAGGTTCAATACTTCATTATCGGATGATGGAACGATTGCCAGTCTTTTTCACCTCTAACTATTCTATTGATCAATTGGAGCAGCAGATCGCGACAACGAATCGCGGAGATGTGGAAAGAGTGAAAGCAGGACGAATCATGGAGCGCATCAAGCGTGTCGCAACCGAGGTTCCTTTGTTCGGAAAAAACAGAAGAAACGTTTGAATAGAAAGGGCAAGCCAAGCGGCTTGTCTTTTTTTAAACTCATAATTCCATTTTCTGCCCATATAATGTAACAGTTGATAGTGGCGAGGGTGGTTGATATTGCGTAAAGTGTTTATCAAATCAAAAATAGAGATGGATACCTTTTGTTCTTGTTTAGCGATGGATGGAACGAAACAAGTATACGTGGCTGAAGATGAGCGATGGGGGTATGAGGCGACAATTCAGGACGGCTACCATCGCCGTATAGCAATAGCGCTCGTAGAAACATTTCTCCATCATCGTGAAACGGCTTGGATCAAGCAAATTGCCAGCGAAGTGTATTACTACAAGGACGAGGAAGCGATCAAGCGCATAGCAGAGCTGACGCACACGATTCTCGTCGGGGATATGTATGAAGAAAAAAGAGAGCCAAGCGTACCGCGTCAGCAGATTACGCAAATCTTTCAAGAGATAGCCGCAAAGCATATACGTGTTTTCTTTGATGCTGTAATCCAGTTTCGCAGCAGTGCGTATAAAGAAGCGCTTACTGTAGTTGTCGGTGATGCTATTGACGAATACAAACTGGAAGAAGAATATCAGCTGTACGTGGAGTCACTGCGTCAGTACATTAGCAAGAAGCCAATTCGTGATGAAGCTGTTCATATTATTCAAGGAACTGATTTTTCTTTCTACAAAGAAGATGGAAGCTTATTTTCCGGTAAAGAAATCAAAGCACTGGCAAGCCAAGAACCGCTTGCGCTTGCAGGAATTGGGAAGCAAGAGATGAACCTGACACCTTTGATTGCCATGTCACCCCGTAAAATTTATTTATATGGTGAGCACCCAACGGATCCAAAAACACAGACTGTTATTAACATTTTCCAGGAAAGAGCCACATACCTTCCTTTACATCAATTCCCTTTCGTATCTTTTTGACTGCTCTTGCATTTTCCGGCTGATGCGCTTATACTGTACATTATATGAAGAAGCGACAATAAAGGACAAGATAGTAAAATACGTTTGCTTATAAGAGAGGGAAGCCAAGGCTGGAAGCTTCCTGCATACGCTTTGCTGTTACCACCTTTTACAGCTCCGCCGGAGGACGAAAGAAAACCGGCGGCGTTCGATCGACGTTACCGATTCTTGAGCCGGAATTATATTTCGGGAATTAGGGTGGAACCACGAGACAAACGCTCGTCCCTTTGCACATCATTGATTGTGCAAAGGGACGGGCTTTTTATATTTAGGAGGAAAACACAAATGGCAGATGTACTAGAATTCATTTTTCCAGATGGAGCAAAAAAAGAATTTCCTGCTGGAACAACTGGTGAGGATATTGCCGGTTCTATTTCTTCAGGACTAAAAAAACAAGCGATTGCAGTTAACGTTGACGGCATTGCCTATGATTTGCGCACAGAGCTTCCAAATGGCGGCACAATCGAAATTGTTACACTTAAACAAGAGCAAGGCGTAGAAATTATGCGTCATTCTGCAGCACACTTGCTAGCGCAAGCAGTAAAACGTCTGTATGGTAACGTACAGTTTGGTGTTGGTCCAGTCATTGAGAATGGCTTCTATTATGATATGGACTTAGAAGCTTCTATCACACCAGAAGATTTGCCGAAAATTGAGAAGGAAATGCAGCGAATTGTTGATGCAAACCTTCCAATTGTGCGCAAAGTCGTTTCTCGTGAGGAAGCAAAAGCCATGTTCCGGGAAATCGGTGATGAGCTGAAAATGGAACTAATTGATGCGATTCCAGAAGACCAGGATGTAACGATTTACGAGCAAGGCGAATTTTTCGACCTTTGCCGCGGCATTCACGTACCATCTACAGGTAAGATTAAAGTATTCAAGCTGCTTAGCATTTCCGGTGCTTATTGGAGAGGCGACAGCAATAATCAGATGCTGCAGCGTATTTACGGTACAGCTTTTGAGAAGAAAGGCCAGCTTGACGACTATTTGAAAATGCTTGAAGAAGCAAAAGAGCGTGACCATCGCAAATTGGGGAAAGAGCTTGAATTGTTCACTGTTTCCCAAAAAGTCGGTCAAGGTCTCCCGCTATGGCTGCCAAAAGGTGCGACAATTCGCCGCACAATTGAGCGCTATATCGTAGACTTAGAAGAAAAGCTTGGCTATGATCACGTTTATACGCCAGTACTTGGCAGTGTAGATCTTTATAAAACTAGCGGACATTGGGATCATTATAAAGATGACATGTTCCCGACAATGGAAATGGACAATGAAGACCTTGTTCTTCGTCCAATGAACTGCCCGCACCATATGATGGTTTATAAAAATGAACTGCATAGCTACCGCAGTTTGCCAATCCGTATTGCCGAGCTCGGTACGATGCACCGTCACGAAATGTCTGGCGCGCTTGCCGGCTTGCAGCGTGTTCGTGCTATGACATTGAATGATGCGCACATCTTTGCTCGTCCAGATCAGTTGAAAGATGAGTTCATTCGAGTAGTGAAGCTTGTAGAAGCGGTATACAAAGACTTTGGTATCGATGATTACAAATTCCGCTTATCTTACCGCGATCCAGAAGACAAAGAGAAGTATGTGGACAATGACGCGATGTGGGAAAAAGCACAAGCAATGCTGAAAGAAACAATGGAAGACCTTGAATTGGATTACGTAGAAGCAGAAGGCGAAGCAGCGTTCTACGGTCCGAAGCTGGACGTACAAGTAAAAACAGCACTTGGCAAAGAGGAAACATTGTCTACTGTACAGCTTGATTTCCACTTGCCAGAGCGCTTTGACTTAACTTATATCGGCGAAGACGGAAAAGAACATCGTCCAGTTGTTATTCACCGCGGTGTTGTATCTACAATGGAACGTTTTGTTGCCTTCTTGATTGAAGAATACAAAGGTGCCTTCCCAACATGGCTTGCACCAGTACAAGCGAAAATCATCCCAGTATCTCCTGACGCGCATCTCGCGTATGCGCGCCAAGTAGAGGATGCACTTCGCATGGAAGGTATCCGCGTTCAAGTAGACGAGCGGGAAGAAAAACTCGGCTATAAGATTCGTGAAGCACAAGTACAAAAAGTGCCGTTCGCCATCGTCTTAGGTGACCAGGAAGTAAATGACAATGCAGTGAACATTCGCCGCTATGGTGAAAAAGACTCTGAAACGAAGGATCTGAAAGCTTTCGTAGCAGAGATTAAAGAAGAAGTAGACAAGCGCATATTGCGTAAGTAATAGAAATTCCTTTCACTGCCATTACGGCGGTGGAAGGATTTTTTTGTTTGGTAAGGTATGAGAAGCCCGGAGGGGAACTTTTTTCGGGCAATGTAATAAGCAAGTAGTTACTTTATTTTACGCTGCTTCCATATCACTTCAATTATCGGATAAAGATAAATTAGCAATGCAATTATCATCAGCCACGTACTGCCGTGATTTATCCACCCAAGTGCTACCATACTGAATTCCGCTGCTATGGAAGATAAAAGAAGTACACCTAGATTCTTTAGCTTATTCAGTGTTTTACGGCTAAGCAGATAGAATGCGGCAGCATTTTGCTCGTTTAGGCGTTCGGGTTGATTGTGCAGGTGCGGATTCTTCTCTAATAAATGGAGAAGAAAGAAGTTGATCACACTAAGCGCTGGCAATAGCAGCAGGCTTTCTTTTGCGGCCCAATCATCGGCTTTACCGGTTATGCCCATATGAAGCGGAGTTTGCTCAGGCAGATGCTGCCAGATAATAATTAGGAAGAGGACAGTAGTTAACCAGCTGCTGATTCCGATAGTATCCCAGACTTTTTCACTGCGAGTCTTCGGCAGGTGTAGCTGTTTTTGCATTATTTTATCACCTCTTTGTTTAACTGCGGAACAGTTGGGGAATATGTTTCGTCTAGATAATTTTAAATCGGCGGTTGTCAGTATCGCAAGAATATGTTACATTAATTGAGCAGGATTAACGGGCTTCAATATGATTGACAGTTAACATCAGCTATGATAAGATTGTAAAAGTGAAATAAATAATGATCTGAGACAAGCAGAAGTACCCACTTCTCACCTGATTGACGCCGCTTGGCAGTTGGCAGGTTTGATAAACAGTGTTTTAGGACAAGTGTGGGTGCCGTATGCGTACCGGCATTTTTTTTATGCTTTTTTTACAACCATGTGTAACTGATTAGCGGCGGATATCTTGTCCCCGATCATAAGTTTCCCAAAATATCCTGGAGGTGGATGATTATTAGCAAAGAAATGAACGTCAATGAGAAAATTCGTGCACGTGAGGTGCGACTCATTGATTCCAACGGTGACCAGCTTGGCGTTAAATCCCGTCAGGAAGCATTAGAAATCGCTCAGACGAGAAATCTTGATTTGGTGCTTGTGGCTGCAAATGCAAAACCACCAGTTTGCCGGATTATGGACTATGGTAAATACCGCTTCGAAATGCAGAAGAAAGAAAAAGAAGCGCGTAAGAACCAGAAAGTAATCAACGTAAAAGAAGTACGCTTGAGCCCCGGTATCGAGGATCACGACTTCAATACGAAGCTTCGCAATGCGCGTAAGTTTCTTGAAAAAGGCGATAAAGTAAAGGCTTCTGTTCGTTTCCGCGGACGTGCCATTACGCATAAAGAATTAGGCCAAGAAGTTCTCGAAAAGCTTGCTGGAGAGTGCAAAGATGTTGCAACGGTTGAAATGAGACCGAAAATGGAAGGCCGCAGCATGTTCCTAATGCTTGCTCCTATAGCTGAGAAACAGTAAGCCGAAGGATATAAGGAGGAAATACGATGCCAAAAATGAAAACCCACAAAGGGTCTGCTAAACGTTTCAAAAAAACAGGTTCTGGAAAAGTAAGCCGTCATCACGGTTGTACTAGCCACTTGGCTGCTAACAAGTCTACGAAACAGAAACGCAAGCTTCGTAAAGATGCACTAGTTTCTGCTGGCGACCTTAAACGAATCAAACAAATGCTACCAAAATAATAAAAACTGAAAGTTAAGCTTTCGTCCTATAGGAGGGAATACAATGCCACGTGTAAAAGGTGGAACAGTAACGCGTCAGCGTCGTAAACGCGTTCTTAAGTTAGCAAAAGGTTACTACGGTGCGAAACATGCACTATTCAAAACAGCAAAACAACAGGTTATCAAATCAGGTCAGTACGCTTATCGCGACCGCAGACAGAAAAAACGTGATTTCCGTAAACTTTGGATCGCGCGTATCAACGCTGCTGCACGTATGAACGAACTTACTTACAGCCGTTTGATGCACGGTCTTAAGCTTGCTGGTATCGAAGTTAACCGCAAAATGCTTTCTGAGCTTGCAATCTCTGATGAGAAAGCATTCGCTCAGCTTGCTGCAAAAGCTAAAGACGCTTTGAAATAAGAGCTAGAAAAGCCGCTATCACTTGATAGCGGCTTTTTGTATAAAAAGGGGAGAGAATTATGTGGCTGTTTCTAAGTTTGTATCTGATTGTCGTTAACCTGCTGCTGTTTAGCTGGATGGCGATTGATAAGCGGAGAGCCCGAGCGCATGCTTGGCGTATCAGTGAGAAGCGGCTGTGGATAACTGCTGTTATTGGCGGAGCTATCGGCGGCTGGATCGCGATGCAGGTTTTTCGACATAAAACGAAGCATGCAGCCTTTGTTTTTGGCTTTCCTTGTCTTATCGTCATGCATGTCCTACTTGTGCTGTATGTTCTCTTAGAAAAATAATGTGTGCTTGTCATAAAGGCTCGTCTCCTGTCATATATATTAGGGACATCTGAGAGGAGTGAGTAGCAATGAACCAGGTCGGCATGGAGTTGATGACAGTCGTCGCAACAGGTGGGTTGTTTGCACCGCTTTTGTTCATCCTCCTGCATCTGCTTCGGCCCGCCTTATTTCTGCCTGTTGTGTTTCTTTGTATTTCAGGCGGGATTTTATTTGGTGCGGTAGCTGGAACGGTTCTTTCCATCATCGGTATCACCGCTTCAAGTTTGTTATTTTATATTATTTCTCAGCGTTTTCCGAAATCAGCCAAACGAATCCTTTTTTTGAAACAAAAGCTGATCGGCAAACACTCGAGCTTTACAACGATGCAAATTGCGCTCATGCGTATGATTCCATTCATTCATTTTCATATGCTGAGTGTGTGTTTGATGGAGACGAACCGGGATTGGAAATCGTACGGAAAAGCATCCTTCATTTCCAGTATACCGCTGGCAGCGCTGTATTCCTTTGCGGGAACTTGGCTGCGCTACTTGCCGCCAGCAGCAATAGGAGGTGTCATGCTTGTTTTGCTTGTGTTTATTTACTTAATGCGGAAAAAAGAATTCACCTACAAATGGGAAGAATTCTTTAAAGAAAGTGCATAGAGCACGAAGCCTCAAGCTTCTGTGCTCTTTTTAGATTTCTGTTAGGACAAGCTCATTGATCGGATGGCGCCACTCAATGGAGGTGTAGGGGAAGTGCTGGAGGATGCATTCTTCCATCATGTATAAATCATTCCGGCAAAAACCGGTTAACCGGGTCGGCTGCGCGGCAGTCATGACCACTTTTGTTACTTCAATACTGTCTTCCTTTGGCTGGATATGTTTTTCGCCAATCATACGGTATCCTCGGTAACTTAATGTAAAATACTGATCAAGCTGTTGGTCATGAAATTCGACATCATCTGTTTCCGCGGTAGAACGGTCTTTGCCAGCGTAATTCTTTGCTTTCATCACCGTATAGAACAAAAGAAGCGCCGCACCAGCCAGAAGCAGGAGAAAAAAGATTTTCATAAGCGAGCAGGCCTCCTTTACTTTTTGTATAGATACGATTACGCTTAAGAAGAAGTTTCATCTGTATTACTATACCCTCGTTACATAGCAATAACGCAAGAAGGAGTCTTATACATGGATTACGAATATCTATTCAGGAAGCAGCAGGAGCTGGATTCCTATATTGAAGAGAACCTAGAGTCAGCAAATCGGAAAGATCTTTTCCGGAAAAAAATACTTGCACTGCAAGTGGAGATTGGCGAACTGGCCAATGAAACACGCTGCTTCAAATTTTGGAGCCGTAAAGGGCCAAGTGAGCAAGCTGTTATTTTGGAGGAATATGTAGACGGCCTGCATTTCATTTTGTCTGTAGGATTGGATAAAGGCTTGACGTATGCATCAGCACCGCTTCCTAACCAGGAGTGGGATCAGACAGATGCATTTCTGGAGCTTTACCGTACAATACATGTTTTTTATGCCGTACCAGATCAAGAAAATTACAACACACTGTTCCGCAGCTTCTTGCTGTTAGGTCAGCTGCTAGGTTTTGATGAACAAGCGATATTGAAAGCATATCAGCAAAAAAATGAAGTGAATCATACGAGACAGGACGAAGGCTATTAAACAGGGAGGCACACATATGAATGACAAACTGAAGATGCTAAAAGACTTAACCGATGCACCTGGTGTATCTGGAGACGAAGCTGCAATTCGCAATGTGATGCGGAATTATATCTCACCTTATGCACAAGAGGTGTCTACCGATAACTTGGGCAGCTTAATTGCGAAGCAAAAAGGCTCCAAACCAGACGGTCCGAAAGTAATGATTGCTGGGCATCTGGATGAGATTGGATTTATGGTGACGCGCATCGATGCGAACGGCTATCTATTTTTCCAAACACTTGGCGGCTGGTGGAGCCAAGTAATGCTGGCGCAGCGTGTCACTGTTCATACGCGTAAAGGAGAGCTTGTCGGGATTATCGGCTCTAAGCCGCCGCATCTGTTGTCCCTCGAAAAGCGGAAGAAACCAGCAGTCATAGAAGAAATGTTCATTGATATTGGTGCCAGCAGCAGGGAAGAAGCAGAGGAATTTGGTGTTCGTCCGGGAGATTCGGTCGTGCCGTATTTTGAATTCACAAAGATGAAGAATGAAAAGCTGCTGTTAGCGAAAGCTTGGGACAATCGGATTGGCTGTGCTGTTGCCATTGATGTACTGAAAAACTTACATCATACAGACAAAGAAGCAACTGTCTATGGTGTTGGAACCGTGCAAGAGGAAGTCAGAAGACGCGGTGCTATAACTTCTGCTAATAAGATTGGGCCGGATATCGCTTTTGCAGTTGATACAGGAATTGCTGGCGATACACCAGGTATAAGCGACAGAGAAGCGAATGGCAAGCTTGGCGGCGGTCCGCAAATCGTCTTATACGACGCTGCACATATTTCTCATAAAGGCTTGCGTGATTTGGTTATCCAGACCGCAGAAGAGCTGAAGATTCCTTATCAATACGATACGATAAAGGGCGGCGCAACCGATGCCGGCAGCATTCATTTGACCGGTGAAGGTGTTCCGGCTCTAACAATCGGCATCCCAACACGTTATATTCATACACATGCTGCGATGCTGCATGAAGATGATTATGATAACACTGTAAAATTGCTAACCGCAGTGATCGAGAAGCTTGACAAAGAAACAGTTGAAAAAATTACGTACAGCTAATAAAAAACCAGCTTCCTGGAGGAAGCTGGTTTTTTTACGCGAGATAACTGCCCATTACTTTACGGACGTAATTTGTTGTTTCGCTGAACGGCGGTATGCCATTGTATTTATCCACATTACCTGGTCCGGCATTATAAGCTGCCAGTGCTAAGCTTGTATTGCCGTCATAACGGTCAAGCATTTGGCTGAGGTATTTTGTACCTGCCATGACGTTTTGTTCGGGATCAAAGCTGTTCGTAACTCCAAGTCCTGCTGCTGTAGCCGGCATAAGCTGCATCAATCCTTGCGCTCCCACACCGCTCTGAGCTCTCGGATTGAAGTTTGACTCCATTTTTATAACAGAACGGATAAGCTTTTCATCTACGCCGTATCGGGAAGCTGCGCTGGAGATAATACTATCAATCGTACTATTCCCCGAACTGGCTGGAGCGCTCTCCATAATGGACTGCACAGCCGTGACGTTCTGCACTGGTGACGGGGTGCTAGTTGTTACATAGGGATTCAGATGAACTGGCATGTTTGCTTGCATTGATTGCATCAGCACATCGCTGAATGACTGGCTCGGGCTGGATAATTGGGAAAGTCCTGTCTGCTGCTGGTAAGATGCGCGGATAAGAGGACTAAGTGTCGAAAGCAGATAAGATGTATCCAAAAAACATATCTCCTGTCACATATTGTTAGTCCAATTGTAGCTCAAAAGAACCAGACGGACAAGACTTTATTTCGCCCCAGCATCAGCTTTGCGTCGCTTGTACTCCTTTTGCTAGTACATCAACCATTTCTGCTTTTTCGTTTTCATCAGCATGCTGCCAAATTAATTCAAACAGTACGCCAAGACCAGGAAGCAATACTTCTCTGCCGCCAATGGAATCTGTGATAGTTGCTTCCAGCTGTTCTTCATTATTGCCTTTAATATTCGCCAAAATAGCGCGTCGGATGTCCAAATCCATACATGAACACCTCCTTAACTTTTTTATAGTTTGACCGGGCTTTGTAAAACTATGTATGATAGAGGATATGTCGAGAAAGGGAAGTGAACGTGCGTTGATTACATCAACACAAAATGCCCAAGTAAAACAGTGGCAAAAATTAAAACGAAAAAAAGAACGGACAAAGACGAACACCTTTCTTGTGGAAGGTTTCCATTTAGTCGAAGAAGCAATTACAGCAGGCTGGACGATTGAACAGCTTATCCTTCGGGAAGAGACGGAACTGCCAGAATGGGCTTCTCATTTAGATGCAGAAACAGTCAGTGAGCATGTATTCAAGTCAATTACAGATACAGAGACGCCTCAAGGCATCGCGGCTGTCGTGCAGATGCAGGATAAAAAGCTGAAACGCCACAATCGAATTCTCTTATTAGATGCAGTACAAGATCCAGGCAATCTGGGGACAATTATTCGAACAGCTGATGCTGCTGGCTATGATGCGATATATGTTGGCGAAGGATCAGTTGATCGCTATAATGACAAAGTGGTTCGTGCGACTCAAGGCTCTATTTTCCACTTGCCGGTACTAACTGCTGACTTAGAATTATTGCTTCCAGAGCTGCAGGACAATGGATATACCGTCTGGGCAGCGGCGCTAGAGGGAGCGGTAGACTACCGAGCAGTAACTGCTCCGGAGAAGACAGCATTGCTAGTCGGTAATGAAGGAGCAGGAATTGATAAGCGGCTAATCGCCCAAAGCGACATGGCTGTCAAAATCCCGATATTTGGCAAAGCGGAATCGCTCAATGTTAGTATTGCAACTGGAATCCTGCTTTATCACACGGTAAACAAATAAAAGCGGGTTGCAAGTTGCGCCGGGATTTTCTATAATAAAACAAGATTCATATTGAGATGCGTGGAAAGAGTCAGTAATCCCTTGCGAATCGCAGCACCAGGAAGGCATGCCTTAGACTGAGAGCATGCTGGCTGCGGCAGCGGATGAACCTTCACTCTGGAGCAGGCGCCGGGACCTTGTCTGTTTTTGACAAGTAAAGGTGTATCCGGATTGCAAGATCCGTTATCAAGCTTCAAGTTGGGTGTACAAGTGTATACCAACAAGGGTGGTACCGCGAATGAAAGCTCGTCCCTTCTCGGAGGGAGGGGCTTTTTTTATGCTCAAAATCATAGGAGGCAAAAGCATGAGAGAAAAACTCGAAGCACTACAAGCAGAAGCCATCGAGAAAGTACAGCAAGCTGATAACCTGCAAGCTTTGCAGGACGTGCGCGTTGCTTACTTAGGTAAAAAAGGACCAATCACAGAAGTACTGCGCGGAATGGGGAAACTGTCTCCGGAAGAACGCCCGGTAATCGGCGAATTGGCAAATAAAGTTCGCGAAGCCATTGCAACAGCATTGGATAATAAAAAGAACTTGCTCGAAGAAGCAGCACTAAATGAACAGCTGCAAAAAGAAGCAATTGACGTGACGCTGCCAGGACGTCCAGTTAAAACAGGCGGCCCTCACTTGCTTACGAGCATCATTGAAGAAGTAGAAGACTTGTTCCTTGGAATGGGCTTTGAAATTAAAGAGGGACCAGAAGTAGAGACAGACTATTTCAACTTTGAAGCATTGAACTTGCCGCAAGATCACCCTGCGCGTGATATGCAAGATACATTTTATATTACAGATCATCTGCTTTTACGTACGCAAACATCGCCAGTGCAGGCTCGTACAATGCGGGAATACAACGGTGACAAAGCAATCAAGATGATCTGCCCAGGTATTGTATACCGCCGTGACAGTGATGATGCGACGCATTCCCATCAATTCACACAAATTGAAGGACTGCTGATTGATAAGAACGTTCGCATGAGCGATTTGAAGGGTGTTCTGCTCGAGTTCTCTCGTAAATTGTTTGGTGCTGACCGGGAAATCCGCTTGCGTCCAAGTTTCTTCCCATTTACAGAGCCGTCTGTAGAGGTTGATGTGACGTGTAAAGTTTGTGATGGGAAAGGCTGTAACGTCTGCAAGCACACTGGCTGGATTGAAATCCTTGGTGCCGGCATGGTACATTCCAATGTTCTTCGGATGAGCGGTTATGATCCGGAAGAATATTCCGGTTTCGCATTCGGTATGGGTGTAGAGCGTATCGCAATGCTTAAATACGGCGTTGACGATATCCGTCACTTCTATACGAATGATGTACGATTCCTATCGCAATACCATAAGGCATAACGGGAGGTTAGATAACGATGTTTGTATCTTTAAATTGGCTGAAACAATATGTAAACATAGATAATAGTACACCGGAGGAGCTAGCAGAAAGAATTACGCGCTCCGGTATCGAAGTAGAAGGAATTGAGCGCATTGCTCCAGAGAGCACGAACGTAGTAGTCGGCTATGTGGAAAGCTGTGAACAGCATCCAAATGCAGACAAATTAAATCTTTGTCAAATCAATGTTGGTACAGAAACATACCAAATCATTTGCGGTGCACCGAATATTGCACAAGGGCAGAAAATCGCAGCCGCACTACCGGGTGCGCGTCTTCCTGGCGGCATGAAGATCAAAAAAGCAAAACTGCGCGGCGTCGAATCGCACGGGATGGTTTGCTCACTTCAAGAATTAGGTATTGACGAGAAATTCGTACCAAAAGAATTCGCAGAAGGAATTTTTGTTTTTCCCGAAGATGCGGAGGTTGGAACTCCTGTTGCCGAACTGCTTAACTTAGATGATGTGATACTGGAGCTTGGTCTGACACCTAACCGTGCTGATGCGATGAGCATGCTTGGTGTTGCTTACGAAGTGGCAGCAATCTTGAATAAAGAAGTCAACTTGCCGGAGGAAGCGTATCCGACAAGCAACAGCAAAGCAGCTGACTTTGTACAAGTGAAAGTAGAAGATAATGAGCTTAACCCATATTACGGCGCTTATGTAATCGAAAACGTAAAGATTGCACCATCCCCGCTTTGGATGCGTAATTACTTAATGGCAGCAGGCATTCGCCCGATCAATAATGTTGTTGATATTACAAACTATGTGCTGCTTGTTTACGGACAGCCGCTGCACGCTTTTGATTATGACAAAGTGGCAACAAAAGAAATTGTTGTTCGAACTGCGAACGAAGGCGAAACAATGCAGACCTTGGATGATCAAGAACGCACGCTAACAGGCGATGAGCTCGTTATCACAAACGGTAAGGAGCCGATTGCACTTGCAGGTGTCATGGGCGGCGCTAACTCTGAAGTAACTAATCAGACGACAACTGTATTGCTGGAAGCAGCTTACTTTGATTCCCGTGCAATCCGACGTTCCAGCAAGCATCATAACTTGCGCAGTGAAGCGAGCTCTCGTTACGAAAAAGGTATTGATCCAAATCGCGTCAAAAAAGCAGGAGCTTATGCTGCCCGTTTGCTGGCGGAATACGCTGGGGGAGCGGTTGCCGAAGGTGTTGTTGAATTCGACGAATTAGATCGCCAAGAGAAAAAAGTCGAGCTAGATACGGCAAGTGTAAACGCACGTTTAGGTACCACAATCTCTGATGATGAAATCGCGTCTATTTTGACAAGATTGCAGTTCGGTTTTGAACAAGATAACAGCCAATTCGCGGTTTCTATCCCAACAAGACGCGGCGACATCAGCTTGTTTGAAGACATGCTCGAGGAAATTGCTCGTATTTACGGGTATGATAATATTCCTTACACGCTGCCAGAAGGTGAAGCGTTTGCTGGTAAACTGACAACAAAGCAATATCTGAAACGCCAGCTGAAACAGTATTTGCAAGGTGCTGGCTTGATGGAAACGATCACGTACTCGCTGACTAGCAAAGCACGCACAGAAATGCTTGTCAGCCCAGAAGTGAAAGAGCAAAGCGTACACGCTGTAGCATTAAAAATGCCGATGAGTGAAGAGCACAGCCACCTGCGCATTAGCTTGCTTCCAGAACTTGTGGACACGCTATCTTATAATGTGGCGCGTAAACAAGATAACTTAGGCTACTTTGAATTCGGTCGTATTTTCCTTTCAGAAGAAGAACAAACGACAGAGCAGCCAACCGAAACAGCTCGTCTTGCTGGTGCGATTACCGGCACATGGACGGAGCAGCCATGGCAGCAGGAGAAGAAGCCGGTCGATTTCTATGTCGTAAAAGGAATCGTTGAAGGCATCTTCGCTCAGCTTGACCTAGAACCTGTTTTCCAGCAGGCGCAAGTAGACGGTTATCATCCTGGCCGTACAGCAACTGTTTCCCATAACGGCCGCGCAGTTGGTGTTGTAGGACAATTGCACCCAACCGTACAAAAAGCGTACGATCTAAAAGAAACATATGTATTTGATTTAGATGTGGCTTATTTGATAGATCAGTATAAAGAAGAACCAAGCTTCCGCACTGTACCGCGTCATCCGTCTGTAACACGCGATATCGCCCTTGTGGTAGATGAAGCAGCGCATGCCGGCGACATTCAGCGGACGATCAAAGAAGCAGGCGGTGAGCTTGTGCAGCAAGTACAGATCTTCGATGTGTACCAAGGCGAGCACATGGAAGCTGGCAAGAAGTCCATTGCCTATACCGTGCTGTACCAAGATCCAACACGCACACTGACAGATGAAGAAGTAGAAGCTTCTTATAACAGCATTATGGAAGCTGTGAAAGCAGCGCATGGTGCGGAATTGAGAAGTTAATATAAAAAGATAAAGATAAGGCTGAAACGTAACTGTTAAAGCTATATAAAAATCCAAACAGTACTGCAATTAACAGCAGAATTGTTTGGATTTTTTGCATTGGAAATTAAGAGCACCGATTCGGAAATAAGAAGCGATTTTTTAATTAGTAATCATGTTACATAATCAAGGATGAGTAAGAGCATCTGTTAAATTATAATCAATATGTAAATTATTTCAATTATGATATAATCACCATATTAGTCGTACTAGGGGTGATCGTTTTCAAGTATCAGCGCGAACTATTTTATTTTTATCTGTTTACTATCTTTCCTCGGTGTAACTATTTATGCAATTATTGTAAGCAGGGCAATTGGTTATGGATTTCTAATTTTAATAGGTATAAACCTTGCTGCCTTCTTAGTTAGTAAATTAAAAAAGAAAAGAGAAACAGAGCAATAAATAGAGTTGTGTAATACTTCTGGGATCAACACCTAAGCAGGCTGGTATTGGTTCTTTTTATATCTCACTGCAAGTAAGCGTAAGAAATCTCATAACTTGTTTTCGCAATTCTTCATACTGAAGCAAATTTGTATCAGAAAAGGCTTCTTTGCGCCCTGCAGGAATGTCTTCATACGTGAGCTCTTCTTCAAATTGCGATGCAGTAAAATCCAGCCTTCTTTGATTAATAACATTGTAAAAATGCCAGCCCTCTGGGGCAGCAGTCCTCATAATCTCGCCGCCATAGATGTCTTGGATAACAAGGGCGGTAACACTGCACTGTCCTTTTGCTGGGTTAACAGGCGTCCATTTGGAACTGGTGTTTAATGACCAAGCATGCAGTAGAGCACGCTTGATATGTGTGTAGTTCATATTGTACTAATCCTCCCGTGTATTCATTTTGTTAAACATGGGATTATTTTCTATAATTCTACCAAAGATTCATGGAAAAAGGGGGAGCAGAATTGAATTTAAGAAAACCAGAACTATCACACGCAGAAACAATAGCAGCTATATGTTCCAAAGGGTGGCGGCAAACGGTTGCTGGGAAGCTTAGTGAGGATTTTCAGCGGCAGAATGTCGATTATTGGTACAATCTTGAACGTGTAAAAGAAGAAATCCAATCTGGCAGCTATCGTTATGTGGCAATGCAAGCTGGGCGAGTGGTTGGTGTCATTGGAGGAGTGGTAACAGCACAAACGACTGGGGAAGTGTTTGTGCTGTATGTAGATGAATCGGCGCGTTATAAGGGTGCTGGAAAGCTGCTGCTGGAGGCATTGACAAAGGATCAAAAGCAGCAAGGTGCTTCGGAACAATGGGTATCCGTACAAGAAGGCAATCTGTTAGGCATTCCTTTTTATGAAGCAAGAGGTTTCCGTCTGCGGGGCAAGAAAATCAATCTGACTGAAACAGGAGAAACGCAGGTGTCACTTCGGTATTATCGGGAAATAGATTAACAATACGTTAAAAGCGGAATTTACTGTCTATACTGGTACTAAGTGAGGGGATGTATGTGGCAAGACAGCATACTGGCAGATGTGAGCTTTGCGGCCGTGATGAGGTTACGTTAACAGAGCATCATCTTATACCAAAGGAAATGGGTGGCACATTTCTAGATACAGCGATGATTTGCATTCCGTGTCACAAACAAATCCATGCATTATATACAAACGAGGAGCTGGCAGCCCGGCTTGGTGCGATCGAAGCGCTGCGGTCAGATGTAAAACTGTCCAAGTATATAAAATGGATCCGCAAGCAGCCTGCTGGCAGGCTCGTGCGGACCAGGAAATCTAATAGTCGGCGAAAATATGGACGTTAGACGTACTTTTCGGCTTTGGTGCTATTTGCAAAATGCATTTTCGTGAATACAGGAAGCGCTTGGCGCCCCTTGCTCCGGATGAGGCGGCCGGCTGCTTGATCTACCGCTGCACTGGCACCTTTTGGAATGGTAAAGCCTGCTTGCTTGGAAAGCTTGTCCATCTCTTTTAAGAAGCTCGCTCGGGAGATGATCGAAGCTGCGGCTACAGCGAGAGAATAGCTTTCCGCCTTCGTCATAAAGCTCACGTCAGGCTGCAGCTTTTCTCCTTCAGAAGCAAGATGTTTTATATAAGTTGACGGCAGCTGAAACTGGTCAATCAGGATGCCATCCGGCATGGTCGGGGCAATCTTGGCAAGCAGCTTCTGGATAGCGTGGTGATGCATCATCGTTTTCATCTTGCCTTGCGACCAGCCGCGCTGCTGCAGCTGATTGTATTTTTCATTGCGCATCACTAAGAGGGAGTAGGGCATCTCTGCGAGCATAAGATCCTTTGCGATGCGCTGGATCACATCGTCCTTCAGAAGCTTTGAGTCTTTCACACCAAGCTCTTTCAGCAGTGCAACCTGGCTCTTATCTACATATGCACTCGCCACCGTAATGGGACCGAAGAAATCACCAGTACCTGCTTCGTCCGAGCCGATGTGAGAGGCGGTAAATAAAGAAGGGTCTGGCGCATACTTATGATCATTTACGCTTGGCTTTGAGGTGCTGGAGCTTTTAGAAGCTGCTGGAGATGTTCCCCATTTGTCTGCCTCTGTTTCCGGAGCTTTGCCTTGGAACAGCACTTTACCGGATTTATAGGCAGTGATGCTGCAGCTAGGTGTTTTGGCGGCAAAGACAGCTCCGGGTGGTGCCGCTTTCGCTGTTTGGCTGTATGCCGTTTTCATTTCCTGGATTTTGTCCAATGTTACTTGCAATACGATTTGTCCCACGTTCATCTCTCCAATCTGACATCCAGTATAGCATGCCGATAAAGCTATATTGAATTGTTTCCTAAATTGACACCTTCATGTTACTATAAGGTTTAGTATTATAAGAGAAGTGAGGGGGGATAACGTGTCCCAGTCAGATAAAACACGTGTTACGGTAGAAATACATAACCGATCCTATACAATTGTAGGCCAAGAGCCAGCTCATCGCATGCGCATGGTGGCGAGCCTAGTCGACCAGAAGATGTCGGAGATCTCTGCGGCGAATCCGAATCTTGATACAGCAAAATTAGCCGTACTAACGGCTGTAAATACGACAAATGATTATTTAAAACTAAAAGAAGACTATGCACAGTTGCTAGGTTCTATTACAAGGAAAGAGGCAAGCAAGGACAATGATTGATTTACTCATTATCGCGTTGCTCCTGTTCGGCGTTCTCGTCGGCTTGAAGCGAGGCTTCATTATGCAGCTGTTCCATTTGGCAAGCTTTATTGTGTCATTTATTGTTGCTGCTATTTATTATGATCAGCTGGCTCCGAAATTGGAATTATGGATTCCGTATCCGGATATGTCATCTGACAGTACGTGGTCCAATATATTTGGAGCTGTACCCTTAGATCAAGTGTTTTATAACGCCATTGCGTTTGCGATTCTCTTTTTCGCAACAAAAATTGTTTTACACATTATTGGATCGATGCTTGATTTTATCGCCGATTTGCCGATTTTACGTTCTGTCAACAAACTTCTTGGCGGTGCGCTCGGCTTCATCGAGATATATTTAATCGTATTCATCATTCTATATCTTTCCGTACTGCTGCCGATCACACCAATTCAGGAAGCACTGGATAAGTCAATACTCGCAGCTTGGATGGTGGAGCATACACCTTATATATCTGGTGAAATTAAAGATTTATGGCTGAATCATGTTGCAAATAAATTACCCAGCGAAATGATGGGATGGAATAACTAACCCTTGCGGCATCGTGCGCAAGGGTTTTCTACCTTGGTCGAGAGGATGAGACACATGGCTGTTAACAAAAAAGACGTTGTTAAACTATTAGAGACGATTGCAACTTATCTTGAACTAAAAGGGGAAAATACGTTCAAGGTATCTGCATACCGAAAAGCTGCGAATGCATTGGAAACAAATGATCAGTCACTAGATGAGATTACTGACTTTACAGCATTAAATGGCATCGGCAAAGGTACGGCCGCTGTGATAGAAGAATATATTCAAAACGAAGAGTCTGATACGCTGCGTCAGCTGCAGGAGGAAGTGCCTGAAGGCCTTGTGCCGCTTCTTGATTTGCCAGGATTAGGCGGGAAGAAACTGGCCAAGCTGTACCAGGAGCTTGGCGTCGTTGACGGAGCATCGTTGAAAACAGCAGTAGAATCAGGAAAAGTTGCAGCGCTAAGCGGCTTTGGCAAAAAGTCTGCTGAAAAAATTCTCGATGGCTTAGCAAATGTCGGATCCAGACCAGAGCGTATTCCAATTGCTATGATGCTGCCATTAGCAGAACGAATTGAAGCATTTTTGGAAAGTCTGGTTGGTATTGAGCGCTATGCCCGGGCCGGGAGCTTGCGCCGAATGCAGGAAACGGTGAAAGATTTGGACTTTATTATCGCAACGAATGAGCCAAAGGAAGTCCAAGAGCAGCTGCTGACAATTGAGAATCTAAAAGAAGTTATCGCCAATGGAGAAACAAAAGTATCCGTTACATTAGAAGAAGGTTATCACATTAACGTCGATTTCCGATTAATCGAACCAGAAGCTTTTGCGACGACTTTACATCACTTTACTGGTTCGGCTGACCACAATGTCGCTCTTCGTCAGCTGGCCAAAAAACGCGGCGAGCGGATTAGTGAATATGGTGTGGAGAATGTGGAAACAGGAGAACTGACTACATTCCAAACAGAGAAGGATTTTTTCCAGCACTTTGATTTAACCTTTATACCTCCTGAAATACGGGAAGCGCACGGCGAGTTAGACAGCTTCAAACAAGAAATGCCGCTCATTCAGCTTTCCGATATTCAAGGAGATTTGCACATGCACTCAACCTGGAGTGATGGTGCGCAGTCAATTGAACAAATGGCAAAGCAAGCAATCGAACTTGGCTATTCTTATATTGCAATTACAGATCACTCGAAATATTTGAAAGTAGCAAACGGGTTGGATGAGAAGCGTCTCCGAAAACAGCGGGAAGAAATTGAGCGTGTCAACGCTTTGTTCCCCGACTTTCATATTTTTGCTGGTGTGGAAATGGATATTCTGCCGGATGCCCGCTTAGACTTTAATGATGCATTTTTGCAAGAGATGGATTACGTAATCGGTGCAATTCATTCCAGCTTTTCGCAATCAGCTGAGCAAATAAAGGATCGTCTGACGGCAGCGCTGGAACATCCGAATGTAAATGTGATTGCCCATCCAACAGGCCGTCTTATTGGCAGAAGGGCCGGTTACGCGGCTGATCCGGATTGGCTGTTAGAGAAAGCGGCAGAAACAGGAACAGTCATTGAATTGAATGCCAATCCAAACCGACTGGACCTGTCGTGGACGTACTTAAAAAAAGCGCAGGAGCTCGGTGTCAAGATTGCTGTCAATACCGATGCCCACAGCTATGCGACACTATCCTTTATGGAAGTAGGGGTAGCTATGGCACGGAAAGGCTGGCTTAAACCGGAGACAGTCATCAACACATGGTCGAAGCAACAGTTGATGGAGCTTTTTCAGCGCAACTAACTGCTAAAAGTGAGGGGAAAAAATGAACAAACGAATATTCCGTGTGTTGGAATTTGATAAAATCATCCAAATGCTGAGTGAACAAGCTGCATCTTCACTTGGCAAAAAAAGAACGATGCAAATCCAGCCAGCAACCGAATTAGAAGCAGTCGAGCGGCTGCAAGCGGAAACGGATGAAGCGGCTTCCATTATCCGTCTTCGCGGAGGAATACCGCTCGGCGGGATTCATGATATCGGTGCAAGTGTGAAGCGAGCGGTAATTGGCGGCATTTTGAATGCCAATGAGTGCCTGGATATTGCCAGCACCATTTATGGCGGAAAGAATTTGAAACATTTCGTAGAAGAATTGGAAGACCTTGAACTGCCGATTATTCGGGCACTTGTTGAACAGCTTGTTTCGTTAAGCGACTTGGAGCGCCATATAAAAAACGCCATTGATGATCATGGACGTGTGATGGACGGCGCATCAGACCGTTTGCGCGGAATCCGTACTAAAATCCGTACGAATGAAAGCAGAGTAAGAGAGAAATTAGAATCTTATACCCGATCGAAAAGCAAGATGTTATCCGATTCTATTATTACAATTCGAAATGATCGCTATGTGCTGCCGGTCAAACAAGAATATCGCGGAGCAATCGGCGGTATTGTGCATGACCAGTCTTCCTCTGGACAGACATTGTTCATGGAGCCGCAAGCTGTTGTAGATATGAATAACCAGCTGCAGGAAGCACGAGCGCAGGAAAAAGCAGAGGTTGAACGAATTTTAAAAGAAATCAGTATGCGAGTTGCTGAAGATGAAGCGATCTTGCTCGCTAATATTGAGATTCTTGGTCAGATTGACTTTATAGCAGCTAGAGCAAAGCTGGGCGCGGTGATGCGCTGTTCCATGCCGAAAATGAACGATCAAGGTATTATTCATTTGAAGCAGGCAAGACATCCGCTCATCGATCCAGACGAAGTGGTAGCGAATGATATTGACCTTGGAGAAGATTATTCCACCATCGTGATTACCGGACCGAATACCGGCGGTAAAACGGTCACAATCAAGACAATCGGCCTTTGTACACTTATGGCTCAGTCCGGTTTGCAAGTGCCGGCACTTGATGGCGGAGAGATGGCTGTCTTTACCGATGTGTTTGCAGACATTGGCGATGAACAGTCTATTGAACAAAGCTTGAGTACATTTAGTTCACATATGGTGAACATCGTGGATATTTTGCAGCAAGTCGATCATCAATCACTTGTTTTGTTCGATGAACTTGGTGCCGGTACAGATCCTCAGGAAGGTGCCGCATTAGCAATGAGTATTTTGGATGAGACAATCAAGCGCGGTGCGTCCGTTGTAGCTACAACACACTATCCGGAGCTGAAGGCATATGGATTTAACCGAGAGCGTGTTGTAAACGCCAGCGTGGAATTTGATGTCGAAACACTGAAGCCAACGTATCGTCTCTTAATTGGTGTACCGGGACGCAGTAATGCCTTTGAGATATCACGCCGTCTCGGCTTAAAAGAATCTGTAATCGAAAGTGCAAAAGAACTGATTGGTACTGATTCGAAGAGTGTGGAAAACATGATAGCTTCCTTAGAGACTTCTCGCCGTCAAGCAGAACAGGATTATGAAACTGCCAGAACACAGCTGGAACAAGCAGAGGCGCTGAAGCAGGATTTGGAGAAGCAATGGCAGGAGTTTGACGCCAAGCGGGAACGTCTTTACCAAAAAGCAGAAGAAAAAGCTGCTAAAGCGGTAGAAAGAGCGCGGGAAGAAGCAGAAGAAATTGTCAGCTCGCTTCGTACGATGAAAAATCAAGCTAGTGTAAAAGAGCATGAAATTATTGAAGCGCGAAAACGGCTGGAGGATGCTTCACCAGAGCTTGCTAAAAAAGGTGCCAAATCAGCACCAAAATCGAAGGAATCCCAGCAGCTCATGCCTGGTGACGAAGTACTTCTGCTCACACTCGGCCAAAAAGGAACAGTTGTCGAGAAGGTCAGCGACAAAGAATATTTACTCCAAATTGGAATTATGAAAATAAAAGCGAAACGAAAAGACGTTGAATTCGTAAAGAGACAAGATACATTAAAAGAAAAGCCGGTAGCCACTGTAAAGGGCTCCGCCTATCATGTAAGCACAGAGCTGGATTTGCGCGGAGAACGATACGAAGATGCACTGCGCCGCGTAGAGAAATATGTGGATGATGCACTATTAGCGGGATATCCGCAAGTATCAATTATTCATGGTAAAGGAACAGGCGCATTGCGGACAGGTGTGCAGGAATTTGCCAAGCGTCATCGTGCCGTGAAAAATCATCGCTCCGGCGGTATGAGTGAAGGCGGAACTGGTGTTACCGTGCTGGAATTTCAGTAACGACCGGGGGAATTCGAAGTTATGGAGTCATTTTGGGAAAATACGTTTGTCCTGACAGCTGCTCGCTATAGTGTGGCAGTATTGAGCATTATTGTATTCATGGCTATTTTCGAGCTGGTTACTTCTTATAAGAACTGGGAAGAAATCAGACGAGGAAACTTATCAGTAGCGATGGCGACAGGGGGAAAGATGTTCGGAATTGCGAATGTGCTTCGTTTTTCTTATGAACATAATGATGGTATCTTAGAGAGTATTGTGTGGAGTTCTGTCGGCTTCGTCATGCTGCTGATCGGTTATTTTATCTTTGAGTTCCTGACGCCGACTTACAAGATTGACAAGGAGATTGCGAATGATAATCGCGCAGTAGGGTTTATTTCGCTTGTTATTTCCGTAGGATTGTCTTATGTTATAGGAGCAAGTATTTAGTACGATGTTTAGGAATGGAGCCTTCTAAGCAAACTAGTAGCGTTCCGGACTTCAGCAGTGCTATACTCTGGTGAAAGCTTTATTTAGGAGGAATAGACAATGGCAATTGTAAATGCAACGGATTCAAACTTTAGTACAGAAACTGGTCAAGGACTTGTCCTTGCTGACTTTTGGGCAACTTGGTGCGGCCCTTGTAAAATGATCGCTCCAGTATTGGAAGAAATCGATGGCGAAATGAGCGATAAAGTCAAAATCGTAAAACTCGACGTTGATGAAAACCAAGCAACTGCTGGTAAATTCGGCGTAATGAGCATTCCGACTTTGCTTCTTTTCAAAGATGGCGAAGTTGTAGACCAAGTTATTGGTTACCAGCCAAAAGAAGCTCTTGTTGAGCTAGTAAACAAACACGCGTAAGCAATCATGAATTGGATCCCTTGTTACTTTCTGTAGCAAGGGTTCCTTTATGTAAAGAATAGTATAGAGGGGAAAGCGAATGAACAAGACGATTACAGATAAACTCGCTGTTCTGCCGCCGCAGCCTGGCTGTTATTTGATGAAAGATAAAAATGGGACAGTCATCTATGTTGGAAAGTCTAAGACACTCCGCAATCGCGTGCGCTCCTATTTTACTGGTGCACACGACCGCAAAACACAGCGGCTTGTCGCAGAGATTGTCGATTTCGAATATATTGTCACCTCCTCCGAAATCGAAGCACTCATTCTAGAAATGAATTTAATCAAAAAATACGATCCCAAATATAACATCCTGCTAAAGGATGATAAGACATATCCCTATTTGAAAATTACAGCAGAAGAACAGCCGCGCTTGCTGGTGACACGAAAAGTGAAAAAAGATAAAGGCAAATACTTTGGACCGTATCCGAACGTCATCGCAGCCAGGGAAACGAAGAAACTGCTGGACAGGCTTTACCCGCTGCGTAAATGCAATACGATGCCGGACCGTGTTTGCTTGTATTACCATATGCACCAATGCCTTGGTCCTTGCGTATATCCTGTTTCCCAAGAAACAAACCGTAATATCGTACAAAATATTACGACCTTCTTAAATGGCGGACACCATCAGATTAAGAAGGATTTGCAGCAAAGGATGCAGGAAGCATCGGAAGAACTTGATTTTGAACGGGCAAAAGAATTGCGTGATCAAATCCAGCATATTGAATCCGTCATGGAGCAGCAGAAGATGACATTGACGGATCAGACAGACAGAGACGTTTTCGGTTTTGCTTATGACAAAGGCTGGATGTGCGTGCAAGTATTCTTTATCCGCCAAGGCAAGCTGATTGAGCGTGATGTCAGCATGTTCCCGTTCTTTGATGAACCAGAAGAAACATTCCTTACCTTTGTCGGGCGTTTCTATTTACATCAAAACCACTTGATGCCAAAACAGGTGCTCGTACCTATTGGCACGAACGTGGAAGGGTTGCAGCAGTTACTGGATACCGATGTTGCCATCCCATTCCGAGGCCGAAAAAAAGAACTAGTGGAGCTTGCCAGAAAGAATGCAAAAATCGCTATTAAAGAAAAATTCTCGCTTATTGAGCGTGATGAAGACCGAACGATCAAAGCAGTAGAGTCACTTGGAGAAAAGCTGAATATTGAAACGCCGCATCGCATTGAAGCTTTTGATAACTCGAATATTCAAGGAACCGATCCAGTGTCAGCGATGATTGTTTTCACCGATGGGCGTCCTGACAAAAAAGAATATCGAAAGTACAAAGTACGTGATGTAAAAGGTCCGGATGATTACGATACGATGCGGGAAGTCATCAGACGCCGCTACAAGCGTGTATTGCAGGATAACCTGCCGCTGCCTGACTTAATTGTCATTGACGGCGGAAAAGGCCAAATGAGCGCTGCCTTGGAAGTTCTGGAGGACGAACTTGGATTAGATATCCCGGTTTGCGGACTTGCAAAGGATGACAAGCACCGAACGAGTGAATTGCTTTACGGCACACCCCCAGAAGTCGTTAATTTTGACCGAAATACACAGGATTTTTATTTGGTTCAGCGGATACAGGATGAAGTCCATCGCTTTGCCATCAGCTTCCACCGTCAGCTTCGCGGCAAAAGTGCGATCAAATCCAAGCTGGATGATATTCCTGGCGTAGGGGAGAAGCGCAGAAGACTGCTTATGCGCCATTTCAAATCAGTACCAGCTATCCAGGAAGCTTCCGTCGAAGAAATTAGCAAGCTTGGTATACCAGCACCAACTGCGCAAGTTATATTGAATCATTTGAATAACCCGCAAGATGAACAAGAGGATGAACAAGAATAGACCAGGCTTATGATGGCCTGGCCTATTTTTTATGAGAAAGAGGAGAATGATGCAAGAAGGTAATTATTATGCAAAAACAACTGTATATCAGCTTATACAGACAGTTGTACTAGAGGAATGGACTAGAACCTCGGGAGAAATATTGTCTCTCCGTCTCCAGGAACCTTTCCCTTATGATGATGTGAAGCAGTTTATAGCAGATCATCCGAAGGCAGATATGTTGAACGGAGCAGATTGGAATACATATTGGATGGACATTGCTGCTGCCGTAAATTATATAGCAAAGGCAAGCTGCCAAGCAGATCTTTCGATGCGTGGTGCAGCGAAAGCTTCTTTTTAATTCATCCAGAATGGACTTTTCAAGGAAACAGGTTTATTAAAAAGTACGCTGGGTTTTATTTCGCATATAAAACAATTGAGCTCGCCCGCTTTATTATTCCTTTATTATCGCAAGACCCGAGGTTGTATCAGCCTTGAAAGAGAAATACAAATAATGAAAGCATACAAAAAAGACGTGTGAGAGTCTCCACACGTCTTTATCGATTAATCTTCTTTAGCAAAATATACATGAAACTGGACATGTTCCCGTTTCGGTACGTTTTCGTCTACAACTTCACATACAAGCTCTTGAATTTGTTCTATACTGGCAGCTAGGAAGCCTGCTTCCATGCGATATTCCTTCCCGAGACCAACGTTCCATCTATGTACGACGGGAGCCCCGGAGAGCTGGAATGTCATTTCATGCCGTTTCTGTTTGACGAGACTCAGGTTTCCCCAGCCCATCTGGATAAAGAAATCCTCGATTTGTTCCATGGACGCTGGATTAACTTTCCGCGCCAGTTTCTTTCCAAGAACATAAAGGATAGAGGAGGAGTCCTCGCCTAATAAGTCTGGTAAACTGACAAAACGCAATATATCATGACCAGCTCCGTGGGTAATGAGCTGCTCCATATAATCTCTGTCGAATTCTTGCATTCTTTTTTGCATGCGTGTCTTCCTTTCCCGCCTTGTTGCAATTACAAGTTATCTGTATTC
Source organism: Terribacillus aidingensis (assembly GCF_900215625.1). GTDB lineage: Bacteria > Bacillota > Bacilli > Bacillales > Amphibacillaceae > Terribacillus > Terribacillus aidingensis. Next base: position 961,837 of record NZ_OBEK01000002.1, on the reverse strand, counting down.
ACTTTAACACGAAAACAGTACTTCCCGCTATTGTCTTTTGGCGGAATTAAGAATGTTTACACAGCTGACAAAAAACGACCTGTTTCGTCTGTATTTAACAAAATAAAAAAACTGTTTATTAATTTTTTCGAAGCGTTTTCTTGACGCCTAAATTTGATAGTTATACAATAATATTGTTAATAACGGATATTAGTTTTCAATCGGTCTTATTTACGACTGGTTATGAAAACGCAATCATTCTGTTAATTCAGAGAGCTACAGAGGGGGTACGTATGAACGAGAATCGAGAGTTTTTCTACCGCAGGCTTCATTCGTTGTTGGGAGTGCTTCCAATAGGAATCTTCCTTATCCAGCATTTGGTAATCAACCATTTTGCTGCATACGGAAGCGACAGCTTTAATAAAGCTGCCGGTTTCATGCACGATCTTCCATTCCGCTTTGTCCTTGAATGGGTGGTTATTTACATACCGATCCTTTACCATGCTATTCTCGGTGTGTACATTGTATTGACAGGTAAGAACAATACGAGAAGATATGGCTACTTCCGTAACTTAATGTTCTTGCTGCAGCGGGTCACTGGTATCGTGACATTGATCTTCATTGCGTGGCATGTCTATCAAACTCGTATTATTACAATCTTTACGCAGGAAACGATTGACTTTGATTTCATGGAAGCGATTCTTACGCAGCCATTCTTCTTCTGGTTCTACTTGATTGGCGTCATTTCCACAACGTTCCACTTCGCGAACGGGTTATGGAGTTTCCTGGTTACTTGGGGCATTACCGTGTCACCGCGTTCTCAGCGAATCGCCACATATGCGACGCTGTTTGTATTCCTGGGCGTTACGTATTTGGGAATACGTTCCTTGCTTGCAATCGGAATGGGCGTATAAGATAGCAGCTTTAAGAAAGGGGACTTAAAGATATGAGTAAACGTAACATAGTGGTCGTCGGCGGGGGACTTGCAGGCTTGATGGCTACCATTAAAGCTGCAGAAGCTGGCGTACATGTAGATTTATTATCGATTGTTCCAGTGAAACGCTCCCACTCTGTTTGTGCCCAAGGTGGCATTAACGGCGCAGTTAATACGAAAGGGGAAGGCGATTCCACTTGGGAACATTTTGACGATACAGTATACGGCGGAGACTTCCTTGCCAACCAAGGTCCGGTTAAAGGAATGTGTGATGCTGCACCAAGCATCATCCATATGCTTGACCGGATGGGTGTTATGTTTAACAGAACGCCTGAAGGACTGCTTGATTTCCGCCGTTTCGGGGGTACACAATACCACCGGACAGCTTACGCTGGTGCGACGACTGGCCAGCAGCTGCTTTACGCGCTGGATGAACAAGTCCGCCGCTTCGAAACAGCCGGTCTCGTAACGAAATATGAGGGCTGGGAATTTGTTCATGCAATCATTGATGAAGAAGGTATCGGTCGCGGTATCCTGACACAGAACATCCAATCCCATGAATTGCGCGCATTGCGTGCAGATGCTGTCATTATGGCAACAGGCGGACCAGGGATCATCTTCGGTAAATCCACAAACTCCATTATCAATACAGGTTCGGCTGCTGGTGCGTTGTACGAACAAGGCGCAATTTATGCGAATGGAGAGTTCATTCAGATTCACCCGACCGCGATACCAGGTGATGATAAACTTCGCCTGATGAGTGAATCTGCCCGCGGAGAAGGCGGCCGTGTATGGACGTATAAAGATGGTGAGCCTTGGTACTTCTTAGAAGAGAAGTATCCGGCTTACGGAAACTTGGTGCCGCGTGATATCGCCACTCGAGAAATTTTCGATGTGTGTGTAAACCAAAAGCTCGGTATCAATGGAGAGAACATGGTGTACCTGGATCTATCTCATAAGGATCCGAAAGAATTGGATGTCAAACTGGGTGGAATTATTGAAATCTACGAGAAATTCGCTGGAGATGATCCGCGCAAAGTACCGATGAAAATCTTCCCGGCCGTGCACTATTCGATGGGCGGTCTATGGATCAGCGATGATCAGATGACAAACATCCCAGGAATATTTGCAGCTGGAGAATGTGACTACTCACAGCATGGTGCGAATCGTCTTGGCGCCAACTCCCTGCTGTCTGCTATCTACGGCGGAATGGTTGCAGGACCGAATGCAATTAAATATATTGACGGATTAGATAAACACGCAGATGACCTTTCCAGCAAGCTGTTCGACGATGCCCTTGCAAAAGAGCAGGCGTCCTTCGATAAGCTGATCAAGATGGACGGAAAGGAAAATGCGTACAAGCTGCATCGTGAGCTTGGCGAGTGGATGACAGATAATGTGACAGTTGTTCGCGAAAACAGCAAGCTGCTGAAAACAGACGATAAACTGCAGGAGCTTCAGGAACGCTGGAACAATATCAACATCCATGATACGTCGCTTTGGAGCAACCAAGGTGTTATGTTCACACGCCAGCTGAAGAATATGCTTCACTTAGCACGTGTGATGACAATTGGTGCATACCAGCGGAACGAGAGCCGCGGAGCCCATTACAAGCCGGAATTCCCGGAACGTAACGATGAAGATTTCTTGAAAACAACAATGGCTAGATATGATGAATCTACCAACTCACCACATATCTATTATGAAGCAGTCGACACTTCCTATATCGAGCCAAGAAAACGTGACTACAGCCAAGCGAAAGCGAAGGAGGCAAAAGCATAATGGAAGCGACCAAACAAGAGACGGTTACCCTGATTGTTACGCGTCAGAACGATCCGAGCAGCGCTCCTTATGAAGAAACGTTTGAGGTACCATACCGGGAGAATATGAATGTTATTTCTGCATTAATGGAGATTCGCAGAAATCCGGTGAATGCGGAAGGAAAAGATACTACGCCAATTTACTGGGATATGAACTGTCTGGAGGAAGTGTGCGGAGCTTGCTCTATGGTGATCAATGGTGAGCCTAGACAATCTTGTGCTGCATTAATTGATAAACTGGAGCAGCCAATCCGTCTTGAGCCAATGTCGACTTTCCCAATCGTTCGTGACTTGGCCGTTGACCGGTCTCAAATGTTCGACAGTTTGAAAAAAGTCAAAGCGTGGGTGCCAATTGATGGCACGTACGATCTTGGACCAGGACCGCGTATGCCGGAGAAAAAACGCCAGTGGGCCTACGAACTATCCAAGTGCATGACTTGCGGAGTATGTTTGGAAGCATGCCCGAACGTAAACGACAAATCGGACTTTATTGGTCCTGCACCGATTTCCCAAGTACGTTTATTCAACTCTCACCCAACAGGAGCAATGAACAAGGGAGAACGTCTGGAAGCTTTAATGGGCGAAGGCGGCATCGGCAGCTGCGGTAACTCCCAAAACTGCGTCCAAGTTTGTCCAAAAGGTATTCCGTTAACAACGTCCATCGCCGAGATGAACCGCGCAACGAATATCCAATCGTTTAAGAACTTCTTTGGCAGTGATACGAATTATTAAAATAGAGAAACGGAACTCTTATTAGGGTTCCGTTTTTTGTAGGTTGAGGAAAGAGGGGGAACGAGTATTAACGCCTTAATCCTCGCTCAAATATACCAACAATCCTCACAAGCGATTCCTCCAGATTAACATTCATTTTAAACCCCTCGTGATATTGTAAATCTATAAATCCATGCAGCATACTGCGAAATCCGCGAATAGCATGGATTTTTTCTTTTTCCTCTAATCCAGCTAAAACGGGTGTGTTGGCAAAAAGTTGTACGATTGCGTGACCTGTCTTACCTGTACCGCCACGCAGGGAAGCGGTGTATAAACCAGGATGTGATATAGAGAAATCTACGTACTTCTTGGCTAATGACAAAAGCGTATTTTTGTCTTTCAAGGCTTCATACAATTTTTGTTGCGCAATCAAGGCCATTTCTTGTTTAATCTCATCCAAGTTCTTGAAATGATTGTACAAAGATGGCGGCTTAATGGATAAGGCGCGTGCGATATTCGCCATTGTTACAGCTTCATAGCTTTGCTGTTCTGCAATGGAAAGTGCAGCGTCTGTTATTTTGGATTGTGTAAGCTGCATTTTAGGCATGAGAATTTAATCCTTTTTTAGCACGCTGGATAGCTTGCTGCATTTTTGGTACTGGATTATGCAGGAGATTACCATGCCCGACAGCAAGAAGCTTAGGTTTTAGATCAATTAATTTTTGGGCAGAAGCGACAGAAAGTTCTTTCTTCCACGTACCCCAAGCTGGAAATGGAAAGCGCCAACGAACATCGCCAGCAACTGCCATTCCGCCGCGCAGCTGGAAGCTGTCTCCGGCAATAAGTGCACCATTTCGATGATCAAAGAAAGCAAGCATACCTGGGGAATGTCCCGGTGCAGCGATCACTTCCAGTGAATCAATTCGATCGCCTTCTAATAAAAATCTATCCGGCTTTGTCTTGATGTTTTTTGGAAATCCTCCTTTTAGAGGCGGATCATTGGCTTTTAATGTGAACTCACCCGAAAGTAATTTCCACTCTGTTTCCGCCATGAACACTTCTGCATAGTGTAAGGATTCTTTTAACTTGTCTAATGCTCCGATATGATCAGAATGTGCATGTGTTAATACAATCTTGCGGATCGGTTTGCCGATTGTTTCAGCGGCAGATAAGATGGCTGCTGCAGAAGAAGCCATAGCTGCATCCACCAGCGTAAGGCCATCTTTTTCTTCAATCAGGTAACAATTAACGGGAAACAAACGCGGCATAAAAGTAAGCTGATAAAGATGTTGATGCTTCAGTAAACGCACATGAATTACTCCTAACTAATAGTATTAGTTAAATAGTAAACTAATACCATTAGTTTCACAAGGGTTTATTTTCCATATTCGAGTGATTTATGATACGGTGAGTATAAGCTGAATAAAAGGAGGCGAGAGAATGAATAGATCTACGTTTCAGATTTGGGAGTTGGTTTACTTCTTTTAGCCTCCTCATTGATGCTAATAGGAGCAGCAACAGAGGGTGCAGCGTCCCTAATAACGGGACTTATTTTGCAAGTGGTTTCGATGATACTTTTAATAAAGCATTTGGGTAATAGGAGTATAAATAAAGATGACCTTTACTAATCTTTCGTATACGTAAAACATGAGGGGGAGATTGATGTTTCAATCTAATTGGCATCTGTGGGGAGTTGTATCGCTGCTCTTAGCTTCAGTTTTTTTTGGATTTTTCGCATGGATGAAACAGCCTATCCTGTTTTTCGTTGGAGCGGTACTCCAAGTAATCTCGCTGGTACTTATAGTGAAAAATATGAATGATAAAGAGCCGGCAGAGCGTGAAGACCATTAAATATCTTTCCGCTTTATAAAGAAAGTTCTCTATCTATGTATCTTATAGCTGTCACATTAGCTCTGCTCTACCAATCTGTAAGTTCTAGAGAAACCGAAGCTCCTTATCACATAAAAAGACAAGAAGCCGGGGCTTCCTCGAAAGCGATTCCGACAACTTGTCTGTTCTAATACAGGAATTACATTTCTACAATAAACCAGCGGATATGCAATGCAGTCTCAGCAGCGAGCTGCGTTTTCATCAATTCGGCTTCTTCTAATGTAGTAAACAACTTACACATTGCACTTCCAGCCTCTGTCAAGCAGCGCACGTTCTCTTTCTCTTCACGCATGATTACGAATGCTATGTTTCATCCCCCTTTTTCAATTTTCTAAGGTGTTTAGAAGTTTATATATCGAGAAGCAGTTGTTGTATAGCAGTTTTTGAAAATTTTTGAAAATAGAAGGAGCATCTTACTAGACAAAAGATCCTGCAGCAGCGAAACCGCAGGATCTTTTTATATTTAACGGAAGAAAGGAAGATCCGTTGCCCCAATGAGCCGTGCATAAACAAATAATTGTCCTTTATGATGCAGTTCATGGTCATACATCGCTTGCACGTAGACTTCTCTCTTTCCTTGCATAGTTGGTATTTTTGCTTGGTTGTCTTGAGCTAATTCTTCATCCGTAATAGTGTCGAAAATAGCTGCTGTTTTATCAGTGAATTCGCGAACTGCTTGACGCAATTCGTCCATTGATTGTACCTCTGGAATTTCTGGATGATACATATCGTCTGTTTTCACCATTTCCAGAATCACAGCATTAGATGATGCCACGTGAAGCACTAAGTCTTTCAGTGTCATTGCATCTTCCCACGGCTGATAATCTAAATGCCCATCCTCGATTTGGTCAAGCAGACTAATTAATATGTTGCGATGCTGATACCAGCTTTCTTTCCAGTGAGCTGTATTACTCATTTGGCATTCTCCTTTGTTATGTAGATACCTTCACTATAAACAAAAACTACAGCTGTTGTCATTCAAGAAGGATTGTACGAACTGAAAGGGGAGTATTAGATTTTCCGATCATTCACAAGCATAATTATCTTTATCGCGGTCAAATTTCTGCTGATAAGCCGGATGTGTGCTTGGTACGCCTTCAGGATATGTTTCTCGCAGGGCAGTACAGTTAGCGAAATTTGTCGCCGATTCATCGGATTGTTCTGTCTCAACATCACTCGATACATCATCATTTTTTTCGAGAGAGCAGCCAGTAAATCCTTTGTCCGTTGCGTAACCATCTTGCTGCCACACTGCTTTATGAGCATCTATTGCGGATGCTTCTGCGTCTTCATATGAATCAAGGTATCTTGTATTGGGTGGATACACATACGCTACGCGCGCCAATCCTTCTTTTAGCAGCGTTTCCTGAACACTTTGTCCGTCTGCGTACACGTAGGCAAGCAGCCGTCCGTATTTATCTTTTCGTTGTCCGACATCGAATTCCAGTTCCAGCTTCCCGTTTTCAACAAGCTCTTCATTGCGCTTTGATGCATTCTTTCCGTATGGCTGTACGCATTTATTTGGTGCTTTCGTTTCCGGAGTATCAATAAGCAAATAACGGACTGTTTCTTCCTGGCCGTTATAGTTTACTTTAATCGTATCGCCATCAACAATTCGGATCAACGATACTTCCACTTTATCTGTTGTGCCGGAAGTTGTCGTTGCGTGGCTGCTGTCTGCTGATTGATTCGAACTGACTGTCCCGCAAGCACTCAGTAAGAATAGTGTAACAATCAGCCAAACTGTCAATTGTAATGTTTGTTTCATGCTGTCAAAAGCTCCTTCATGCGGTTTCTATATACATCATACGGACGATAGCGACAGCTTACAAGAGCAGAAAGCAGTGCATCATGGTAGATGCACTGCTTTTGTCATTCCGGTATATAAGGTAAATCTAAAGTTTTCGGCATATTGATGACATGTGTTTCCGCGTAAGCGAGAATACCTTCTTTGCCGTACTCACGCCCGATTCCGGACTGCTTGACGCCGCCGAATGGGAAGCGAACATCTAAGCCCTGTACTGCGGCTGTATTAATCATCGTTGTGCCGGCTTGGATGCGTTTCGCAACCTTTACAGCGTGCTCCTGTTTCCCCCAGACAGAACTCGTTAACCCAAAGATGCTCTTGTTAGCGAGGTGAATGGCATGCTCATCGTCTTTAAACGGCAGAATTGGTACAGCAGGTCCAAACTGCTCTTGTTCCACAATTGGATCGTCATAGTCTGCACCTAAGACGAGTGTCGGCTGCATGAAATAGCCCTGCTTGAAGAGGTTTTCATCCACTATTTTACCGAGTTTAATCACTTCTGCGCCTTTTTGTTTACTGTCATCGATGAGGCTTTGAACAAATTCAATTTGTTTCTTATTATTGACCGCACCAACTGTGACGTTCTTGTCAAATGGATCACCAACTCGAATCCATTTGTCAGCAGCTTCGCGGTATTTTTCTATAAAGGTATCATAAATAGATTCGTGTACATAGACGCGTTTGGCAATCATACAAATTTGACCCGCTGTTAAGAAATTGGAAACAACCAGCCGGCGCATGGCTTTTTCATCGTTCACATCAAAATCATCCAGTACGATGGCTGCGTCGTTTCCGCCAAGCTCTAGTGTCATATGCTTAATGGTATCAGCTGCTGCTTTCATAATATGCTTAGCAGTTTCTGTACCGCCGGTGAAAGCAATTTTTGCTACTTTCGGATTCGAAGTAAGTTCGACACCTACTTCTGCTTCTCCGTGTACTAAATTCAGTACGCCAGGCGGAAACTCATTAGCGATTAGTTCGGTCACTTTGCTGACAGCAAGCGGTGCCAGCGGACTTGGCTTCAGCACCATCGTGTTCCCTGCGAGCAAGGCAGGAGCAATCTTAATGGTGGATAGAGAAATAGGATAGTTCCAAGGCGAAATGGCGCTGATAACACCAATTGCATCTCGGGCAATAATAGTTTTACCGCCATCATGCTCATGTAATTCGTCTTTAAGCACTTCGGCAATATTATCACAAGCGAACTCCATCCACATAAGCGAAACGGCAATTTCGCCCTTGGCATCATATAATGCTTTTCCATGCTCGCGAGCAAGCAGCTCTGCAATTTCTGGTGTTTTATCTTTGATTTTCTGAATGGCACGGCGCATCCGATTGATTCGGTCATCAAATGATGTGTCTCGCCATTCGGTAAAGGCTTGATCTGCTGCATCAATTGCTTGAATGGTTTCTTCTTTCGTGTTGAGAGGAGCATAACCGACAATTTCATCTGGATGCGCCGGGTTTTCACGAGGGGCTTGCTTTTCTGCTTTGTGTTTTTCTCCGTTGATAATCGCCTCAATTACGATTGGCTCGGTTGCCACAGATAATCACTCCGTTTCTAGTATGGTCGGTTATACTTTACCCTAAATGCGAAGCGATAATCGTCCCAGAAAGTTATGGGAAGCAAGAGGGAGCGGAAGATAACAACAGGACAAAGATGGAGGTAGCCGATGAATCTTACTGGAATAACAGGCGTGCATCCGGAATCGGTTATGCCCATACAGAGCGAATCCTGAAGGCGGGAGATGAAATCGTCTGCGGCAGACGAGAAAGTAAGCTGCAAGAATCGAAGTAGAAGCCCCAATGCTTATTACTCGTGTATGGGCGGAACGGACATTCACTCTCTCAGAGCACCGGTAGATGAATTTGCAGACGCCATATTTGAGGGACTTAAAGAGGAGAAATAAGAAATTTGGCTATGGTACATCTGCTAAGGCATTGCGTATGTCTCGAGATGTGATTGAAGAAGCAGTAAAAAATATATACAGCAGAATAAAGGAGCTGATCACAGTGATCAGCTCCTTTGATCTTATTGCTCGTCCAGCTTCCCGTAGCCGAGAAGATGCAGCGCATTCTTAAGCGTCGACTGTGTTGTAATAGAACGGAATTCCAATCCAAGTGATACCATAGTTTGTGCAATCTCCGGTCGAATTCCAGTAATGATTGTTTTAATACCGCTTAACCGAAGCGACTGTACGATATGGAAAATCTGATCGGCCACCATCGTATCAATCATCAGAACACCGGAAACATCTAAGATGATATAATCTAAATCCAATGTGCTTCCTTGCGATAACGCCGTTTCCATAATTAATTTAGCGCGGTGTGTATCAATTTCTCCAACAATCGGTATAACAGCCAATCCCTCATATATTGGAACGACGGGCACAGACAGTTCTTCCAGTGCACTATAGGCGATGCTCACCATTTCCTTGTTATGGCTCTCGAATTGTCGGCCGATTTCGAAACTGACGGTTTCCAGCATCGGATCAATAATCTTCGATACATCGAGCATCGTAATCGCCGCAAAATGCCGCTCCTCCAGCTCCTCGGTGAAAATGTCCCAAATAACGCTGCGGAAATTGGAAACATACTGCAATGTAGCTGTTAATGATACGTTCATATCGGTTGCAGCTTGGCCTGCTCTCGATCCCCAGCTAAGAAAATGCTGCTTTACTTCCTCTTTATTCTCCTCCGGCAATAGAACTGAACCAATTATATAGACGAGTTCTGCATTAAAATCAAAAAGCTCCTCATTAGGAAGAGATAAGAGACGGAGTTCACGATTTAAATTTTCATCAAGGTTTTGAAGCACAGACTTAGCTATTATATCTTTATTCTCCTGTATCTTCTCCCCTATGTATCTCAATTCATCCTTCATAACTAATGTCCCCTTTTATTGACGTACTTCCTTAAGGATAAGCTAAGTGACAACTTAAGGGAAGTGAAAAGTAGTATTTAATATACTTCAATTCCCATCATAAAAATTCAGTCTGACAACATGGCTATATTCGTCATAATTAACAATAATGACTTTATAAATACCCGAAAGAGAAAAAAGAGTGAGGATTAGGTAGTTAGGAAATTATTACTGTAGGTATATCCTTGCTAAGGAGCCGTTCATTATGACAAAAACAGAAAGTCCTTATTGTACCGCAAAGGGGAAAACGTCTAAATAAAATACTTACTTAACGGTTTCCCCGGATAATGAGGGGAACCACCATGAAGAAAATTAAATGTTAAACTTGAGAAAATTAATTCGGAAAACTGGTATTTGACACTGGTACCAGAACAAGAACAGTATATGGAAAGTAACGCAATATCCATTGCCCAGATGCATTTTTGAGTCAGTTCTGCATGCATATGCTATTTATAGAAATGAAACGGTTGTCGGATTCTGTATGAACAAAAAAACACATAAAGAAGAACTTGATGGATACTGAATCTCTCGGATAATGATCAACTGTTCCTATCAAAGAAAGGGAATTGACAGATTAGCAATGGAGTTCCTGCGTAAAAAGATGAAAGACACTCTTCAAACAGATAAGGTCATTGTGGACTATCATCAAGAAAATCATGGGGCGCATAGAGATAGTGTTTGGAAAAGAGAAGTGTGTGGTTTAGTATTTGAATTGAATGGCATATACCATATTATTCTGTGTTCAAATCAAAGGATATCGCAGCATGAGCACTTCTTTGTAAGTAGCAAAAAGCCAGATCTGCAGGCGCAGACCTGGCTTTTTATAACCACTATACACTGTTATTCTCTTCATCTACTTTGATAGCCTGGTCAAGTTTATCGGTAAATAATGACCAGATAATTCCCAATAAAATTGAGTAAATGGCGATGATACATAAGCTATCTACAGCAGCTTCCATTAAATTGTTCCCTCTGAAATACTGTATGGTGAGATGTCCAAAAAAGTAAACACAGGGAGTTAAAACATGAAAGGCTAAATAAATCAATTTCTTAGGTTTCATTACAATCGCCCCTAGAACAAGCTGGAAGTAAAGATATAATAGTGAAACAGATATAATGAGGAATGTATTTGCATTATATCATCTCTCTATAAAGCTTTGTACTTGTAAACAAAAGTGGTAAACCCCCATGAAGCACCGTAGACTGTTAAGGCAGCAAGTGCTGATCCCGTATACAAAATAGGGTTGGATAAGTTAATAAGGAAATTAGTTACTACTGTTAAATGGTCAGCTGCAAACGATACAATTCTAGGGCCTATTATTGCTAAAAAGATGAAGCTAAACATTAGAATTGGGGAAATGTAACCTGGTTTGAATATATAAAATAACGGTAAGGCAATTGCGACAAATAACAAGAATAAGCCGATGCTAAGTGCGATATCTATTATTGTAAAAGATCTATTAAAGAGGAGTAATATTAGACTTGTTATTGCAACCGCTAATACCATGTAAACAAGAGCTCCTAGGTAGCGTGATGCAATAATTTCGTTACGCGTATAAGGTAAGGAATTTAATAATATATTTGTTTCTGTTTTTTCATCGTAAGCATACGTATTAAAGGGGATATAAATACTGGCAAATAGAAAAATAAAAGCAGGGTTCGCGTCCATTATAATTAGGAACAAGAGACATGGTATGAAGAGCATTAGCAATCTCTTCTGCAGAATGACATCTCTTCTGATTAAATTAAACATGCTGCATACCGCCTTTCATATAGTACATGATGTCTTCCAAAGTAGCGCGTTCAATAACAGCGCTATCTCCAAATGTATTTTCCGCTCCGGCAAGGTCATCAGTCAATGCTTCGAATCCTACTGAAGACTGATGAATATTGACAAATGCCTTTTCCGTGTCACGATCAAGCAGTTCTTTTCTTCCCTTAACAATTGCATAACTTTCACTCACTTCATGAATTGTTTTATTGAAGATCAATTGTCCTTTATTTATGAAAGCAATATAATCAGCGATGCGGTCTAAGTCTGTGGTGATATGAGTGGAAAAGAAAATGGTGCGGTTTCCATCTATCATTATTTCTTGTAATAACTCAAGCAATTCTCGTCTGAAAATTGGATCCAATCCAGCTGTCGGTTCATCCATAATAATCAGCTCAGCATGATGAGAAAGTGCGATTGCCAAGGAAGCCTTCATCTGCATCCCTTTTGAAAAACGTTTAATTGATTTATTCAGTGGTAATTCAAATTGATCAATATACTTTTTAAAAACGTCATCATCCCAGTGTTTGTAGGCAGGTGCAACGATTCTTTTGATATCTTTTAAGTTCATGCCTTCAAAAAATACATTGCCATCATATACAAACCCAATACGTTCCTTGATTTCTTTTTCATGTGATTTGTAATCCAAGCCGAATACTTTTACATCGCCAGCATCTGGTTTCAACAAGTTCATCATCATCTTAATTGTCGTCGACTTACCAGCACCATTAGCGCCGATAAAACCATGTACAAAACCGCGTTTTACTTGTAAGTTCAGATCCGTTACAGAGAAATCCTTGAATTGCTTTGTCACATTGTTTAATTCAACTACATTATCCATTCACATCACTCCTCATATAAAATCCTCATTATCTGCTGCAGCTCATCAAGGGACAAGCCGATTTCTCTGCTGTTTGTTATAACTGCGCTAAGCTGCTCCTCAATGACCTTCAGTTTTTTCTCTTTTATAAGATCGAGATTTTGCTCCGCAACAAAAGATCCTTTTCCAACAATGGAATAAATAAATCCTGCTTTTTCTAATTCTTCATAAGCCCGTTTTGTCGTGATGACGCTAATCTGTAAGTCCTTAGCGAGCTTACGCATGGAAGGGATAGGAGATCCTTCTTGCAGCTCACCTGTTAAAATAGACGATTTAATTTGATTTGTAATTTGTTCATAAATCGGCTCCTTCGAACTGTTTGAAATTATAATTTGCATGCCGATCCCTCATCTGTTTTATAGTAAAACGCAATCTTAAGTGTATGTATTCAGAGACACTGCCCTTCGCTTGCCCAAAGGTTACTCAAGAGGGAGTGTATACATCTCTGTTATAATGTATATACACTATATGTACAATATATACAACATCGAATTGTTTTGCAACCATTTATGTTAAATTATTGAAAATATATTACTGATTGCTGGAATCTGAGTATAGATATATGGTTATGTTTTGTTAAATATCTTTGAGTCAATTAATACTAGTAACAGAGAATTGAATCCCTGGACATAGAGGAGAGGAAGTTTATATGGAAGTAATCTATTGGCTGAATTAGGGATAAATAGAAATACGAAAAAGACAATAAAAATGATTGCCCAAAGGATAAACTATCTTATTGCATAAAAAAAAGCCCCTAGAGGGGGCCTTATTTACTCTACTGTAACTGTAAATTCTACAGGTTCAGTAGTCATAAAGTCTGCAGAAGTAGCATCACCAAGTACTAGTTTAATTTCTTTAACTGTAGCAGGATCAATTTTCTTTCCTTCTGGAGCAAGGAATTCAAGAACTCCTTCTTTTTTAACACTAGCTTGAATGTCTCCACTAACAGATCCATCGGTTAGGAACATATTAGCATCAAGCTGCATGTCTCCAATGACAGCAGAACCTTGATCTGGATAAAAACTTACAGCATCTGATGCTGTATTTTCTACATTTATACCAACTTGAATTTTATCTTCCAGGACTTTCACGTCACCAAGACCTACTTTTAAATTAGCAGCAGTAACGGATTGATCAGATGCATCAACTTTTTTGGCGTTATCATCAGTTTCATTAGATTTCTCAGAGGATTCGGCGCTTTCTGAATCGGATCCAGTTGATACATCCTCAGTTGAACTACAAGCTGCGAGGGCAATCATTAATACCAATAGTAGACTAATACCTAATAACTTCTTCAATTGTAAAAACTCCTTTAATATGTATTTATTTAAGCGGCTTGCTTTACACTCTTATTCTTTCTGAATACACCCATGAAACCGGCAATAGCAATTAATACTGCAGAAATTAGATAAAAGAAAGATATGCTAATCAGTCCACCAACTGCTGAAATAATAAGAAGAATACCACCAAGTTTTGCTTTGGTTTTAACAACGATTGAGCCGATGATCGCTAGAGTAGAAAATAAGAATGCAAACCACCCTAATCCTGTAAGAGAACTGGTGCCGGTTTCGCTCAATGCTGCATCGACACTACCCATAATTAAGGCAAAAATGGCTCCAAAGAAACCTAATATTCCTCCAATAAGACCTAAAACGAATTCTGTAGTTCTGCTCATGAATTTACTCCTTTCTTTTGGGATTAATAAGCTAATATAACTAATTGAATTGGAGTTATCCTAGTTCTATGTAAGTGAAAAGTGAAGTATTTAAATATAACAATAGTTATAATTGCTTAACAAATTGAATTATATAACATTATTGGATTATTTGCACCACATTGGAGGTGATTTTGTAAAAATATCTTTAATGTGGAATCTTAAAAAAAACAGATTTATTATGCTAGTATAGTAGGAGCCTAAAAATAAGAGTACTCGAATTGCTTGTTAAGTGCATAAAAAATTTTAAAATTGTGCCGGAATAACGGACACTGTTGCAAACAGTTAAAGTTACATTGTTGGAATTTATTGACATATGACTTTTCTTATCAAAAATCTGACTTAATACTTTTTCAGAACAAATCGTTAACATTCCGCTAATTCTCGTTCACCCTCTGGCATTCCTTTACATAAGCTACATGGACTAAATAAATACCTGACGCAGCAACCCTGAAGAGAGCAAGGAGGGGTTAAATTTTGAAGGATAGTGACTACAGGCCAAAACAATTACTCACCAAACGAGAAAAAGAAGTCTTTGAACTACTGGTACAGGATAAGACGACCAAGGATATCGCACAAGAGCTTTTTATCTCAGAGAAGACAGTGCGAAACCACATCTCGAATACGATGCAGAAACTGGGAGTAAAGGGACGGTCTCAGGCTGTAGTGGAGCTCCTTCGTATGGGGGAACTGAAGCTCTGACGGGCGATTGATCTGCCTGTTGCTTGACATAGCTGACTGTAAGCAGAAAGAAATAATCGCTTGCTTTAACGGCTGCTGAAAACCGACTGTGATGGTCGGTTTTTTTGTTTTGTGGTAACGCAGTTGTGATGATGGTCTGCCGAGTACAGTCAATGGGGGCTGAAGATGTAAGCATCATTCTGAATTTAACCTGGACTTAATTTCAGATATTGTTTAAGAGTTCGAGAGAGTTGCCGGAATAGCATCTTCTTACTTTATAGTTTTAGACATACACATTTCTATTCATCATTCAGCAGATTTTCCCTTGCAGCAAGTTGTGGTGGTTTTGCCTTTGTTTAAACACGATTGAGATAAGGGAACAGCGAAACAAACGGAGCGATTTTTATAAGATGATGTCTCATGTGGTGCGCCATGGTAAAGAGACTTGACTGCTTATAAAAAAGTACGTAAAAACTATTAAAATGAGTGGGAAAACTGTTACAGTTACTCTTACAAGATAAAGAATGGAAAAAATATATAGAAGTAATGGGTGGGTAAGTTAAATATGTCTAATAATCTTAAAGATTTAATACTGGAAGGAAAATTTGAAGAGGCGAAAATTGTCTCGAAGCACTTATCTTTTGAGGAACTTGATGGGGAATTAACAGATATTGCTTTTACTCGTCCAAGTATGTCTATATACACATTCATAGTAAGTTTACTTATAGAAAATGAAAAAATAGAATTCCATGAAATTGCTTTCGAAATGCTTGTTAATCCGCTTTGTCATATAGAGGGAGCCCACCATGCGGCTCTTTATCACGCAAGACGCTGTATTGAGTTAGCTGATCAGCAGGAATTAGCTGAGTATCTATCATATTTATTGTTCTTGCATGAAGTACCGGACAAAGTAATAAATGATGATGAAGCGCTTGCTACTGCAAAGAAAATATTAGAGTTAGATTCCGATAACGATGTTGCTAAGGAATTTCTGGCAGAAAAATAGCTTTTATATCCTTTTGTAACTATTCTAATGATTAATTCATCCTGCGTGAGTCAGCAGCAGAATCAGCCGTTAACTTCAGCAACTGCACATCACCCCATCATCACTATACAAAATACAGTATAGTTCTTTGACAGGTGATTGATTTGCTGGTTATTTGACATAGCTGACTTTAAGCAGAAAATAATCGCTTGCTTTAACGAGTGCTTAAATTCGAACCGACTGTGATGGTCGGTTTTTTTGATTTTAGTAAACTTGTACATGGTGCAGATTAGAAAAAACAGTCTAGTTTAAAGTAGTGGACTGGAAATTGAGAGGTGAGTCACAGTTATTTCTTTAAGTCTGTAGGAGTAACGGCTGAGCGTTTTTTCTACTTTTACCGTAAATTTTAAATTAAATTGTATAATGATAAAGATACTAACTGTTAGACTAATATCACGTGAAAATAAGAAGAACAGGTGATTAAATTAATGATTGTAAATAGATTAAATATTGATGTTTATAATACTGAAATAACTCCCTATTTCCAGACAACTGAAAAGAATAGAATAAGATTTTTGAGTCAATTATTTTATAAGTATCGTAATAGATGGTTATTAAGAGAAATCTTAGGGAAAGTTTTAGGTGACAGTACTCTGATAAGAGGCACCTTTATTGTTGCTTGTTTTAATGAAAGAGGCCGGCACACTAATTCGATAGGTCTTAATAAAGTTTTAAAAATTACCAATTGGAAAGAAACAATTATAGATTATGGTGAGAATTTTAAACTAATATATACTGAGGTCACTTTTAGAAGTGAGGATGTTTTTAAACTTATTTCTAATATTATTGAAGATCGTATATACGGTCCTATTGTTTTTATTATCTATACCAGCACGGACGTGTTAGATATAATGGCTGAAGAAGTACAAATAAACCAACTAAAAAAAGAATTTAGTGGTTATTACAATCGGCTGTTTGATAACTAACTGAAAGGTGTCTGTCATGTTTAAAAGGCCGATAGCTTACAATTATAACTTCCTATAGTCTAAAAAAGCAGAAGATAGTGCTAGTGCTGTAACTATTAAATAAATACTTGTAGAAACACAGAGGAGTCCTGCTGTATTAGCATTTGGTGATGGCAACAAACATAGACATTTAGATTTGCTTTTTTTAAAAAAATTCAACTCTCCCCATACGTGATGCCCCGAAAAGTGAAAAAAACGCATAGCGAGAAGTAAGACATTTCTCTCCTATTGCGTTAGTTCACACTTTCCATGTTCATTCATATACTTAATTCAGCTTGAAATAAATGGAGGATGGGATAGTATGGCCTATTTTGCAGGAATGATGCTCTTGATTATTGCCGTGAGCTTGGACGGTTTTGGTGTTGGAGTTACTTACGGTATGAGGCAGATCCGCATTTCTTTATTGGCATTACTAATTATTATGTTATGTTCAGGTGTTACGGTTCTGACATCGATGTCGATTGGAAGTTTATTAAGTTCTTTTATTCCTGCCGGCTTTGCAGAAATAATTGGGAGTATAATCCTCATTTCAATAGGGGTATTTAGTCTGTATAATGTTCTCCGATCTAAGAAGGTTGATGAAGACATGGAAGAGCATTCAATACCAAAAAATAAACTGGAGAATAAAGAATGGAAGATTGAAATAAAGAAGTTTGGTCTGTTCATAACTGTGTTAAAAAAACCACAAATGGCTGATTTAGACCGCTCAGGTACAATTTCAGCAAAAGAATCCTTTTTATTAGGTATAGCCCTTGCTTTAGATGCATTTGGTGCTGGAATTGGTGCTGCTATGATCGGTGGTTATTCACCAGTAGTAACAGCTGTATTAGTTGCTTTAATGAGCGGATTATTTGTTCTATTTGGTATTAAGTCAGGTTTTGTTTTAGCAAAAATAAGATGGCTGCAGAAATTAGTTTTTTTATCACCTTGTCTATTAATAACCCTCGGATTGTTCAAGATGCTTTAAAGTTATTCTATTCTTCTCCTTTTCATTTGGGAGGAGTTTTTTTATATGTCTGGGTTTTAAGTGTAACGTTGAAGCTCTCTTGGTTTAAAGAGACTAACATAAGATATGATAGATGTCGTAGTTTAATGACATCATAGCCTAAATGAGCCAGGTTCTGAATATATTTTATCTATAACAAATAATAGATGAAGGAGAACTAGGTACCGCACGGAGAAATAATGAGGGGTAAGTATTAAAATTGCAGGGGAGGCAAGGTTAAATGGAAGAAGTGATGACTTTTGCATCAATTATTAGCCCTATTGTAATTGCTTTAGTGCAGCTGGTAAAGAAGACAGTCACTGTTAATAAACGATTCTTGCCATTGATTAGCTTGCTGACTGGTTTGCTCATTGGTTTACTTGCTTGGCCGTTAACGGATCTTACCCTCGTTTTGCGAATATGGTCCGGCGGTTTAGCTGGTCTTGCTGCATCTGGATTGTATTCTTTAGGAAAGAAAACTATTTCGAATAACGATAAAGATAAGGCTGCCTAAGGGCGGCCTTATTTTATAACAGAAGCATTATAAGTGCAGGCTCAACGTGTAAATATTTGTATGTTATGATGGAAAAGGATAGATTTTTTTACATAGTAATAAAGTTAGTAAGGAGTGAGATAAATGAATGATATAACGATTGTTATCTTGATTGTTGGTCTCATAGTATTTGTAACAGTTGCAACGCTGACGATTGTGATGACAAAGAAAAAGAAAGCTTCCGGTGCTGGTCAGTATCAGAAGCATAATGAAAAATCAAAGCATAACAACAATGGAGATGTTTCTGTATTAGCTTCCATGACAGCTCTTGAATCGGCTGATTCGGATAATACGCACAGGAGATATCACGACACTGACTTAAGTTCCCAATCTCTTGACGCAGGCTCAAGCAGCCCAAGCTATGACGGCGGAGGTTCAGATGGCGGAGGCGGCGGTGGGGGAGAATAACGATGATAATCGTTCAGTCTGTTTAAATTAGCAGTTAATCTGGGTTTTCACCAAAGTTTTGCAGGTATCCCTCCTGTTCTGTCGAAACTGTACAGAAAAGGAGGGTTTTCCATGGAAATTGTGAAAAGTCTGTCTGTCGCTCCAGTCATTGCAGCATTGCCAAAAATGCAGCAGCAAATTTTCAAAGATGTTCGTGAAGCCTTTGTGCAGCAAACAGGCGCAGGGGAATTCTACATGTCTGATGAAGATGATCCGATTGTGATGCAGCCGTTCGCGGCGTTGTACAGTTTATCTGTTGAGGAGATAGCTTTACACTACAGCGGTGCAGAGTGCGCAATTGCACAGTTTCAGGAAACACAGCTTGGTAGCTCTCCGCCGGCGGATTTTGAAAAGTGGGCGATGAAGAAGGGAAATACAGTAGTCAGCCGTTATGATGAAGAGCAGAACTGCATCTTGGTCAGCATCAACGGATGCCGTACCGTTGCTTATCGTGATTTGCCGGTATCTTCTTTTTCGGAGCTGTTTCGCTCGTATACATTCAGCCCTTTGTTTAAATAAAGAAGCAGACAAACAGCCGACGCGCGTGTGTCGGTTTTTTTGTTCCGGGTAAATAGGACGTTTTCCATGCAGGTATACGTTTTTGAAGGTATCATAAAGGGTATAATAAAAAAGTTATAAAAAGCTCGAGAAGTTGTAGGGGGATGTACATGCAGGATTATGTGGTAACAAATCAATTCATCTTTCTGTTCGCGCTGCTGCTCGTTGTGAGTGTTGTGGTGACGAAATTTTCGACTAGGTTCGGTGTTCCGGCACTCGTTCTGTTTATCGCAGTCGGTATGATTGTTGGGAGCGATGGTTTCGGTCTAGTATATTTTGATAATGTATATTTAGCGGAAGGAATCGGTATTTTTGCGCTGATTGTTATTTTGTTTGAAGGTGGTTTGCATGCAAACTGGCATACAATGAAGCCGGCGCTTGCTCCGGCCATTACAATGTCTACAATAGGTGTATTACTGACATCTGCAATCGTAGCAGTTGCTGCACGTTACATATTTAATTTGCCGTGGCTGGAGTCCGTATTGATTGGATCTATTGTCGGTTCAACGGACGCTGCTGCTGTCTTTTCTGTCTTGAAAGGACAAAATGTGAAAGAAAAACTTACCTCCACACTGGAAGCGGAATCTGGTACAAACGACCCGATGGCAATGTTTTTAACTATCACTTGTATTGAATTAATTAGCGGACATGGGTCCAGCGTCGTTTCAATGATTGGCAGCTTTATATGGGAAATGGGTGCTGGTGCCGCGATGGGGCTGCTAATCGGTTTTATTGCCGTTACAGCAATCAATCGAATCAATTTGGATACGAGCGGACTTTATCCATTGTTTGCACTTTCTTTTGCGTTGGCAAGCTATGGCATTACTTCGCTTTTCCATGCATCCGGCTTATTAGCTGTGTATGTAAGTGCCCTGTATATCGGTAATGCGGAAATTACCTATCGCCGTGCTATCATTCGTTTTAACGAAGGCTTCGGCTGGCTGATGCAGATTAGCATGTTCGTATTGCTCGGTTTGTTCGTTTTCCCATCAGAGCTGTTTTTACCGAGTCTGATGTTAAAAGGCTTCCTGCTATCACTTGTGCTGATTTTCTTAGCGCGGCCGCTGGCGACTTTCCTCAGTCTTATTCGCTTCAAATACTCTGCGAAAGAAAAACTGTTCATTTCCTGGGCTGGGTTAAAAGGGGCTGTGCCAATTGTGTTGGCTCTCTTCCCGTTAATTGCTGGTATAGAGAACAGTCAGCTCATTTTTAATGCTGTCTTTTTCGTCGTACTGCTGTCAACCGTTCTGCAAGGGTCTACAGTTACTGCACTCGCAACAAAATTGAAGTTAGTGGAACCACAAACAACGAATGAAATTGAAACACTTGAATTGATCAGCATGGGACGAAATAATCTTGAGATGGTAGAATATAAACCAACCGAACTAAATGAAATTACTGGTAAATCACTGGAAGATCTTGACTTGCCAGAAACAACTTTAATTAACGCCATTCTCCGAAATGGGGAGATTATTTCTCCAAACGGCCAAACAGTCATTGAAGCCGGCGATACGTTGTATATCATGATTTCCTTACAATATAAGAAAAAACTGGCGAAATATTTACGTCGGAATATTTTAATGAAGAAGTAGCAGGGGGAATGGAACGTGCACGACACACTGACAGCCGAACGGATTGCAGCCATTGAAAAAGAATTGCGGCACATTGCTGCGATTATCAAGCAAAAAGGACGGGAGATTTTGCTGCAGTATCCAATCACGGCACCGCAATTCGTCGCGTTGCAATGGCTGGCAGACAAAGGAGATTTGACAACAGGAGAACTATCTCAAACAATTAAGCTCGCTATTAGTACAACGACAGATATCGTGGACCGGCTGGAGAAAAACGAACTGGTAAAGCGAGTGCGTGACGAGAAGGACCGGCGCATCGTGCGTGTGCATATCCTGGAAAAGGGAGAGCAAATCATTACAGAAGTGATTAAGAAACGGCAAGCTTATCTCGGAAACCTGCTGGAAACTTTTTCACCGGAGGAAGCAGATCAGCTGCAGTTGCTCTTACATAAGTTACACGGTAAAATGAATGATTACGAACAGCTAGAGGCTAAAACAGAGAAGAAAAAGAGGAGATAAACGTGGATTATCCAATTGGGGTCATCGATTCAGGAGTAGGGGGACTGACGGTTGCCAGAGAATTAATGCGGCAGCTGCCAAAAGAGAACCTTATTTACGTAGGTGATACGCTGCGCTGTCCATACGGTCCGCGGCCAGAAGAGGAAGTCGTGGAATATACTTGGGATATGGTGAATTTCCTCCTGGAGAAGAACATTAAGATGCTTGTGATTGCTTGTAACACAGCGACAGCTTTTACATTGGAAGAGCTGAAGCAGAAGCTGGATATACCAGTCGTCGGTGTTATTGAACCAGGCGCACGAGCAGCAATAAAAACAACGAAAACAAATCATATAGGCGTTCTTGGTACAGAAGGCACCATTCGCAGCAATGCGTACCGTAAAGCGCTTAAAAATATCAATAGCGAGCTGGAGATTGAAGGACTTGCTTGTCCGACGTTTGCGCCGATGGTAGAAAAGGGCGTCATTTCTGGACAGCTTGCACATCAGGTTGTCAAAGAGGCATTGAAGCCGTTAGAAAATTGGAAACAGATGGACACGCTCATTCTTGGCTGCACGCATTACCCGCTCATCAAATCTGTAATTGAGGAAGTTGTTGGAGATCAGGTAGACGTTATTAATTCTGGGGATGAAACAGCAAGGGAAATAAGTGCCATTCTCGGTTTCAAACGAAAACTATATGAAGGAACACGTCCTGTTTCCCATCAATTCTACGCAACAGGTGATACACATCTGTTCATGAAGATCGCAAATATGTGGCTGCAGCGTCCTGTTACGGAAGTAGGCAGAATTAAATTCGGCCAATCACACTCAATCTAAATAAAGATGGTCTAAATCCTTTGATGGCTCGTATACATGATAGTACAAACCATCAAGGGGGAAGAAGTGCGTATGAATAAGAAAATTGCAGGTCTTTTCACTAGCGTAATAGGCCTTTCCATTTTACTGGCCGGATGTTCTTTAAAAGGAGAGCAAGCAATCGATGAAGTAGACGTGCCGCAGGATACAACATATGTGGACAAGCTGGAAGAAAGTGCACTTGAGCCAGGCGCAACAGACGCAGCGCCAGCAGAGGGAGAAACATCTGTTGAAGATGAAACTTCAGCAAATGAAGAAGCACCTGCTGAAGGCGAAGAACCAGCAGAAGGTGAAGAAAAGCAGCCTGAAGATGAAACGAACAAAGGGGAAGCCGCTGAATCTGCTACTGCCAAACGCCAGCTATTCCTTATGGATGCAAATAACATGGTAGTACCGATGACATTTGAATTGCCGCAGACGAATGAAGTAGCCAAAGAAACATTAGAATACCTCGTAAAAGACGGCCCTGTAACGGACATGCTTCCAAACGGGTTCCAGGCTGTATTGCCAGCTGGCACAACGATCAACGGCATTGATGCCAAGAAAGACGGCACTTTAGTAGTCGACTTCTCGAAAGAATTCAATGAGTACCAAGCTGCAAACGAGAAGAAAATTCTTGAGTCGATTACGTACACACTCACACAGTTTGAAAATGTAAAAAATGTTTCTGTCCGTGTAGAAGGCCAAGAATTGGCGAAAATGCCAGTCGATGGTACGCCAATTGGCAAGAGCTTATCTCGTGCTGACGGTATTAACTTGATGGACAATGGTATTACAACAGTTGATAGTAAATCTGTGACACTATACTTCCCAGCAGAAGCGGTGGACGGCGCAGCGTATGAAGTGCCAGTCACAGAGCGTATTAGCAGCAACGCCGATAATGATTACGAAGCAATTGTTAAATCATTGATTGACGGTCCAGCTATGGACAGCAGCCTTTCCAACGTATTTAACACTGGCTCAGCTTTAACATCTGAACCAACTTTGAAAGATGGCGTACTTAACCTAGAATTCAACAAAGAAGTGTTGAGCAACGCAGACGAAGCGGCAATCTCTGATCAGCTGATGGAAACGCTCGTAATGAGCTTAACGGAAATGACAGACGTTGAAGCTGTAAACGTGAAAGTAGAAGGCGTAGAAGAAGTGTTCAATGAACAAGGCGAAGCATACGCGGAACCTGTGACAAGAGAGCAATACGTACCAGCGGAGAAATTATAAGTTTGGAAAAGTCCGGTCGGCTGACCGGGCTTTTTTGTGCATGAAAAGAATCACGGAACTTTTGCAATGATAGCGGGTAGAAGGATATACTTTAGAAGTAGGAATTACATAATATTTAGCAAGTTTCAAATTAGGGTGCAGAAACATAGTTACGTTTAATGGAGGTATTACCATGAATAAAATAATCATCGCAACAAAAAATGCTGGAAAACTAAAAGAATTTAAAGCTTTCTTCGAGCAATATGACATGACAGCGTATGGTCTCGATGAATTAGACAAGCAATTTGATGATGTCGAAGAAACGGGTACAACATTTGAGGAAAACGCAGCCTTAAAAGCAGAAACGATAGCGGGCTTCCTGCAAGTTCCGGTTCTCGCCGATGATTCCGGTTTGGAAATTGATGCTTTGGAAGGTCGCCCGGGTGTTTATTCTGCTCGTTATGCCGGAGAAGCAAAGAGTGATCAAGCGAATATGGATAAAGTGCTAGAAGAGCTGCAGGGTGTTCCGGCAGCTGAGCGCACGGCGCGATTTGTCTGTGTACTTGCTGTTTCGCAGCCTGGTAAAGAAACATTTTACGCACGAGGTCATGTGGAAGGTGTCATTACCGAAGTTCCGCAAGGTGAACACGGTTTCGGTTACGACCCAGTCTTCCAGCCCGAAGGCTATGAGAAAACGATGGCGCAGCTAGAGCCAGCTGAGAAAAACCAAATCAGCCACCGCAAACAAGCGATGGTACATTTGGAAAAATGGCTGAATGAACAAGCGAAGTGAGGGAGATAGATGAAGCTATTAATCACGAGTGATAGTCATGGACTCACATCAGAGGTAGCACTGCTGAAACAGCGTCATGAAGAGGAGGTTATCGGAAGCATTCACTGCGGTGATTCCGAGCTGCCCTTTGACGCGCCGGAAATGGAAGGGTATTACCGTGTAGCGGGTAATTGTGATTTTGACAGAGCATATCCCGAAGTAGAGCAGCTTACTGTTGACGATTTACCAATCTTAATCACACACGGTCATTTATACGGGGTGAAATCCAGTCTGCGTTCTTTGGAACAGCTGGCGATGGAAAAGGATGCGAAAATAGTTTGCTACGGACATTCCCATGTAGCGAGAGCAGATGTGATCAATAGCCGGCTTTACATCAATCCGGGAAGCATCCGGCTGCCAAAGCAATCGCCGCATCCGACTTACTGCATGCTGTCCTACGAAGACAAAATTGCGACCGTCCGTTTTTACACAATGGATGGAAAAGAAGTGCAGGAACTGGAGAAATCTGTTACGTTCAGCTGATTCCGGACAAAAAATTGTAACGTTTTGCTTGCCGAATTACCTCGAACTTACGTTATACTAGTGTAATGTTACGAATAGAGGTGATTCTGAATGAATGAATCCGATTTCGGTTATAAACCAAATCATAAAAAACGCAATTATCGTCCGCTTGTCATTTGGCTGACTATCATTATTGATGGATTGGTTGTTGTATTGAGCGGCTTACCGCCTGTCGAAAACTTCGATTTATTCGATGTACACATCCTGCCGATGCTGAACGCAATATTCAACAGTTTTACGTTCATCTTCCTGCTGTTGGCACTGATCTTCATCATGAAGAAGAAAATTATTTGGCATAAGCGCTTCATTTACGCAGCGTTTATTACAACGACATTGTTCTTAGTGTCTTACGTGTCATATCACTACTTAGCTGGAGATTCATCCTTCGGCGGGGAAGGTATTATCCGTCCAATTTACTTCTTTATCTTAATCACGCATATCGTGCTGGCAGCAGTTATCGTACCGCTAGCTCTTGCATCGATTACGCGTGCTTGGAACATGGACGTGCCAAAGCACCGTAAGATTGCTCGCTGGACAATGCCATTATGGCTTTATGTCAGCCTGACAGGCGTCATCGTTTACCTAATGATCCGCCCGTATTATTAATGAAATTGCTCCGGGAAACTGGAGCAATTTTTAAAATCTAAAAAAACTATTGACGATTAGAACCATATCGTGTATTATTAATCTTGTCCTTAAGAGAGGACAACATACATAAACGTATTACGCGGGTGTAGTTTAGTGGTAAAACCTCAGCCTTCCAAGCTGATGTCGAGGGTTCGATTCCCTTCACCCGCTCCATGTCCCAATAGCTCAGCTGGATAGAGCAACAGCCTTCTAAGCTGTGGGTCGGGGGTTCGAATCCCTCTTGGGACGCTAATTGAAAAGGAAGCTGACACAGATGATAACTCTGTGTCAGCTTCCTTTTTGTTTGAGTAAATAGGGTTATCCGTTGTTATTTAGTTGGTTTTAACCATAATTAGTATGATCGTTAATACATGCCGATTATAGACTCTTATAACGATTGGAAAAGAAGCAGGTATTAATAGTGGCTTTCTGCAGAAGGTTGTTTTTTGATACTAAGTGAACATGTGCAAACCATCATTAATTACGCATGGTAAGCATGTAATAATGCTCGCATCCTTCTCTAATAATAGAAACTATTAGAGCGATGTATTCCTAAACAAATATCGGGTACATGTAGGAGTGAAAGGAGCTTCTATCTCATGGGATTTTTGATACTTTTACTATACATTTTTTCTATTGCATGTGTCCTGTTGGGTTATGCGTATTAATGATAAGGCTGGAGATTTACTAATGTGGAGCTATACTGACAAACTTGAGAAAGTAACGGGCAAAGAAGGATATAAAAAACAACAAGGGACCTATTCAATCGTAATGGGCGTCCTATTCTTTTTAGTTCAAGTTTCTATATTGTAATTGAAAAGTTTAATATTAACCCTAAATTTCTATATGGATGGATAGTTGTTTTAGCGATTGTTTCTATATCAAATGCTATTCTGGTTAGAAAGTATTTTAGATAGATAAAGCGAAGCAGCCGGCTTAAAAATAACCTCAAGTAATCTGCTTTTTTGTAAGTGTTCATCCTGTTCAGCTATCCTTTTTGCCAATACTTTGGAATCGGACTAATTATTTATCTTCCGCTGAATTGCAGTACATTCCATCCGTTTTTGCGTAAATGTTAATTCTTTCTTCTTCATGCGCTTGTTTTAATGCACCAGTGCGAGTATCCAATTGATTTTGCGGCTTTAAAGAATTGTGACTATCCTCCTCAGCTTAAAACACTTCCTCCAATTTTTAACCATTTACCTCTGTTTTCTGTAATGCCAATTACCCACCCTTTTGCTAAACTAAATATTGTAAACGCTTACATCAATAACAAACCAAGGGGGATGTGGGATGAGAAGAAAGTCAGTATTGGTTGTTTGGGGTATAATCTTGGTTTTGCTGCTTGCTGCTTGTAGTGGTGGAGGCAGCAGTTCGAGTGGGGGTTCTGGTTCAGAAGATGGCAAGGTGACGCTGCGGATGGCTTGGTGGGGTGATCAGCCGCGAAATGATTATACGGCTAAAGTTATTGAGATGTATGAAGAGCAAAATCCGGATGTAAACATCGAAGCAGAGTATGCGAGCTGGGATGATTATTGGCAGAAGCTTTCTCCTCAGGCTGCCGCAAATGAACTGCCGGACATCGTGCAGATGGATGTTTCTTATCTAGCGCAATATGCGCAAGGCAATAAATTGGCTGATCTGACGCCTTATCTTGGGGAGCAGATTGATACCAGCAACATGACGGAAGACTACGTGAATGGCGGAAAGATAAATGATGGGATTTATGGTATGAACACGGGTGTAAACGCCGTTGGGTTCCATTACAATCCGGACTTATTAGAAGAAATAGGGCTTGATCGTGAAATTCCAGAAGGATGGACATGGGAGGATTACCAGTCGATGTCTGACAAAGCAGCTGCGAAAGGTATTTACTTTGACACACACTTAAAACCAGATGTGTTCTTTGATTATTATCTTCGCAGTAATGGTGCTCGTTTGTATGCGGAAGATGGCAGCGGTCTTGGCTACAAAGATGATCAGTTGTTTGTCGATTATTTCGGCATGATAGCCAAGCAAGTAGAAAAAGGTTCCACACCAACACCTGATGTACTTGCGCAGATAACAGGTATTGAAGATGATCCAGTTGTAAAAGGAGAAGGAGTTGGGATCTTCCAATGGTCCAACCAGTTTGTCGGTTTGAAGCAGGTGGCAGAGAAGCCGCTTGAAATCGCACCAATGCCGGGACCAGGTACATCAGATGGCTTGTATTTGAAGCCAGGTATGTTCTTCTCTGTTTCACAAAACTCCAAGCATAAAGAAGCTGCTGCTGATTTCTTGAACTTCTTTATGAATGATATTGAAGCGAACAAATTAATTTTAGGTGACCGTGGTGTGCCGGGCTCTTCGGAGGTTAAAGAAGCATTGATGAGTGAGGTGTCTGAAGCGCAGGCGCAAGTATTTGAATACGTAGAGTGGGCGGAACAGAATAGTTCACCGATGGGTGCGCCGGATCCTGCAGGTGCTGGTGAGGTAATCGAGCTGTTAGACACAATGTCTGAACAAATCAGCTATGGTCAGGTTACACCGGAAGAAGCAGCAAAAAGCTTCCGCAGCCAAGCAGAAGCGATGCTTGGGCAATAGAAGCACACCGTGATAAAGCGGAAAGCTGATTCTGAAATCAGCTTTCTGTCTTCATCACACTTCTATAAGAGAGGAGTGGAGTGGGTTGAGTTCACGTTTGCAGCGTAATTTATGGGGTTATGTTTTTATCGGTCCATTCGTTATCGGCTTTCTATGCTTCACGATTATTCCTATGCTGGCTTCCTTATATTTCTCGTTTACAAGTTATGGTCTGTTTGACTCACCGAAATGGATTGGGTTGGGTAACTATAAAAAAATGTTCACAGAGGATCCGCGTTATCTGCAGTCATTGAAAGTAACCATTATCTACGTACTAGGCGGTGTTCCGTTAAGATTGGCATTTGCGTTACTTGTTGCCATGCTGCTGAACGCCGGATCAAGAGCAGTTGGTTTGTACCGGACTATGTATTATCTGCCTTCCTTAATCGGCGGAAGTGTCGCGGTTGCGATTATGTGGCGTAATATTTTCGGCGATGCAGGAATCGTGAACTTAGCTTTAGGTGGTCTTGGTTTGGATGCTGTCCGCTGGTTTGGAGAGCCGACAGCTGCTTTATGGATGTTGATTTTCTTGTCTATTTGGCAATTCGGATCGTCAATGCTGATCTTCCTAGCTGGATTAAAATCCATTCCGTCCAGTTTTTATGAAGCAGCTAGTGTAGATGGAGCGAACTTCTTCCAGAGATTCTTCAAAATTACCTTGCCAATGTTAAGTCCGGTTTTGCTTTTCAACATCATCATGCAGACAATTGCTGCATTTATGACATTTGTACCGGCATTTATTATCTCCAAAGGCACAGGCGGCCCGCTGGATGGTACGCTGCTGTACTCTCTGTATCTATTCAAGCAAGGGTTTGAGTACTTCAACATGGGCTATGCTTCAGCGATGGCATGGGTTATGCTGCTGATTGTAGCTGCTTTGACAGGGATTATTTTCTGGACGTCCAAGTATTGGGTGCATTATGAGTCGGAGGTGAAGTAGCCTTGGCCAATTCAAAAGTAAAATATTTTCTTTATCATATTTTAGTCGGAGGCTTTGCAATCCTGCTGCTGTATCCGGTGATCTGGCTGTTAGTCAGTTCATTTAAGGAAAGTAAGGATATATTTGTCACAGCAGGTTCGCTTATTCCTAATCCATTCACGCTTGTCAATTACCCGCAAGGATGGGAAGGATTTGGCGGCTATGGGTTTGGAACGTTCATTAAAAATACGATTGTATTTGTTTTCTGGATGCTCGTCGGTCATTTGATATCTTGTTCATTGATCGCTTACGGATTCGCCAGATTAACGTTTGTTGGCCGCGGATTTTGGTTTGCAATTATGCTGGTGACATTGATGCTTCCTTACGAAGTGGTCATGATCCCGCAGTACATCATCTTCTCAGAACTAGGCTGGCTTAACTCATTGAAACCGCTTGTTGTTCCAGCTTTCTTTGGTCATCCGTTCTTCATCTTTTTGCTCGTTCAATTTATTCGAACGATACCGAGGGAGCTGGATGAAGCTGCGACAATTGATGGCGCCAATACTTTCCAAATCTTTTATAAAGTAATCTTGCCGCTGATTGTACCTGCATTAGCAACGACAGCTATCTTCACGTTCTATTGGACATGGGATAACTTGCTCGGGCCAGTTCTGTATCTGAATAGCCCGGAAAAGTATACCGTTTCGATGGCCCTGAACATGTTCCTAAGTAATGAAACTGTCTCCAACTGGGGAGCGATGTTTGCCATGTCGATGGTCACGCTTGTACCAGTGTTTGTCATCTTCTTCATCTTCCAGCGTTATGTAGTAGAAGGTATCAGTACAACTGGTCTTAAAGGCTAGCGGGAAAGGAGCGGTATTGAATGGCTGCGATAAATAAAGGGCTGGAGTGGATTACGAGAATGGCTTATGTCAACATTCTCTGGCTGCTCTTCTTATTACCAGGACTGTTACTGTTTGGGTTGTTCCCGGCTACTACAGCTCTCCTGCATGTAATGCAGCAATGGCTGCAAGGAAAAACAGACTTTCCGATATTCCAAACCTTCCTCAGCACATATAAAAAAGAGTTTTTAAACAGCAATAAATTGGGATATATCTTTGTTTTATTAGGATATATCCTTTACCTGGATTTTCTTTTCTTAACTTCAGCTGCAAATGGCGCGGCATTATACCTCACGATTCCTTATCTGGTTCTTACCTGTCTCGTTGGATTGACAAGTTTATATGCATTTCCGATGCTTGTTCGATACGAAATGAAACCGCTCCAAATTGTAAAGCGTGCTTTCTTTATGATGATGCTCAATCCAGGCCAAACCTTTCTGATGTGTGTAGCAGCTGGCGGTATAGGTGCGATTTTATGGTACTTCCAAGGGCTGGCTTTGTTTTTCAGCTTTAGCATACTAGCACTGATTATTATGATGCCAGCTATAAGAGCATTTGAAAGAACAGAACAAAAAGCATCAAAATTACTGGCTAAACGAGCCTGAGTAAGGAGATTATCGTATGAAAAAATATGTACTCGTTGGCACAGGAGGCCGGGCAGAATTTTATTACGGCGCGATGGCGAAAGATTTTAAAGACACATGTAAATTGGCGGCTTTCTGTGACTCGAATCAAACGCGGATGGATTATGCAAATCAGCTTTTGGAGGAAAAATATCAGCATCCCAGTATCCCTTTGTATCATGCTTCAGATTTTAAAAAAATGATCTTACAGGAAAAGCCGGATGTCGTAGTGGTCACGACGATTGATCGCACGCATCATACGTATATCATACAGGCGCTGGAGCTAGGCTGTGACGTGATAACCGAAAAACCGATGACAATTGATGAACACAAATGCCAAGAAATTTTAGATGCTATTCATAGGACTGGAAAAGAAGTGCGAGTTACATTTAATTACCGATACGCACCGCATAATACAAAAATCAAAGAGCTGATCAGCTCAGGCATCATTGGGCAAGTAAATTCCGTTCATTTTGAATGGGCACTTGATACAAAGCATGGAGCCGATTATTTCCGCAGGTGGCACCGAGACAAACGAAATAGCGGAGGTTTGCTGGTGCATAAGTCCACGCATCATTTTGACTTGGTAAACTTCTGGCTGGATACAACGCCGGAGCATGTGTATGCAGTCGGTGATCTGCTTTTTTATGGCAGGGAAAATGCCGAGCAAAGAGGTGAAACAAACTTTTACCAGCGTGCTTATCAGAATGACCTGGCGAAAGATGATCCTTTCGCCATTGATTTGGCAAGCAATGCGCATTTAAAAGCAATGTATCTGGATGCCGAAAGAGAAGATGGCTATCAAAGAGATCAGAGCGTTTTTGGAGATGGCATAAGTATTGAGGATACTTTAGGCGTGCTGGTGAATTATAAAAACAAAAGCATCCTGACGTATTCCTTAAACGCTTACTTGCCTTGGGAAGGTTTTCAAGTCTCTTTCAATGGTACAAAAGGAAGAATTGATGCAAGAATTATTGAAAAATCTTATGTGAATTCGG
Organism: Terribacillus aidingensis; assembly: GCF_900215625.1. Classification (GTDB taxonomy): domain Bacteria; phylum Bacillota; class Bacilli; order Bacillales; family Amphibacillaceae; genus Terribacillus; species Terribacillus aidingensis. The sequence continues at coordinate 929,985 of NZ_OBEK01000002.1, read as the reverse complement.
GAGGAAATAAAGCCGAAGAAGGCCGGCTGGAGCATGTGTCCATCGTCGTTAGCCCAATGTTCGATGCGCCTTATGAGGTTAAAGTGGAAACAACAGAAGGCGGGCACGGCGGCGGCGACACAGCACTGCTGGAAGATTTGTTTGGCAATCCGCAGCCAGATGTATTCAAGCGAGCAGCATCCCACTTGGATGGCGCGATGAGCATTATGACTGGTATTGCAGGAAATCATTCCTTGAGAACAGGCAACGCCGTTACCATAAAAGACTTAATCAAACTATAATTGGAGGCAATTTTCGTGGACAAAACGGCCGTCATTTCTGGCGGAGCATCGGGAATCGGCAAGGCTGCTGCACGTAAGCTGGCCAAAGCAGGTTTCCGTATTTGCTTGCTGGATGTCAATAAAGCAAAACTACAAGCAGTTCAAGAAGAAATGGAAGCAGCAGGCGATACTGTGCTGGCAATTCCTTGTGATATGGCTGCATATGATCAAGTAGAGGCAGCGGTCGAGAAAGTGATGCAGCATTACGGCAGAATTGATGCTGTATTTGCTAACGCCGGCATTGTCGGCGAAACTTCTTCGATAGAGTCAATGAGCATTGATAATTGGAGCCAGGTGCTCAGCATTAACTTAAATGGAACATTCTATCTCGTTAAAGCGGTCATTCCTTATGTAAAGCAGCAAGGCGGCAGCATTATTATTACTAGTTCAGTCAGCGGCAACCGTGTCTTTTCACAAGCAGGTTTCACGGCCTACTCCACTTCCAAGGCAGCCCAGGCAACATTTGCTAAAATGGCAGCATTGGAGCTGGCGCAATACCACATTCGTGTTAACGTCATTTGCCCGGGCGGAGTCGAAACAGATTTTAAACAATCGATAAAGCCAACGTCGGATTTAGAAGAAGTAGAAGTACCTGTTTCATTCCCAGAAGGCAGCAAACCGTTAGATCACCGATCAGGAAAGCCGGAAGAAGTGGCCAGCTTGGTGAAGTTTTTGGCTTCGGATGAATCAAGTCATATTACAGGAACGGAGATTTATATTGATGGAGCGGAATCGCTGCTGATAGGGTAGGAACAACACCATGATACTCGTCATGGTGTTTGTTTTATTCCATTATTAGTAAATGAATCAGCGTGGATACATTAGTTCGGATAAGGTGCATTTTGTACGGAAAAGTAAAAGATGATAAGAATTGTTATCAGAACTATATATAATGAATAGGAAAGCAAGGCAGCAGGGACTTTCTTGAAAAACTGCAGAGGCATTGAAGTTTAGTAAAACCGCACCTAAAAATAGCAGGTTTATATGATAGAAAAATGATACAGGATAAAAAGCCGTATAATTTACACAATTGTTAACCTTTCTATATGTATTTTTTACGGCATAACATAAAGGGTAAAGGGTATAAAAAAAGAGGTTGTGAAACTGTGCAACCAAGAAGAAGGGAATACCGTTAGATTAGCGAATTAAATGGAGTAGGAGGGAATTAGAATATAACTATTGCACCCAAAGTAAGAGGGGAATAACCAATATGAAAAGATTCATCCGTTTATTTTCTGATCTGAAAATGAAGCATAAACTGTTTTGTTTGCTGTCCCTTATTTTAATGTCGTTTAGTGTAGGCGGGTTATTGCTTATTCAGTACGCGCTGCATGTGTACAACGACGAAATCCACCGACAGTCGGCCCAGTCATTGAAGGTATCGTCTGCTTTGGTGGAAAAAGAGATCGCAAAAATGAAAAGGCTTTCATATACATTAGCAACTGATCCTTATCTTCAATCCTATTTAGCTAACTTGAAAGAAAGTGATGGCAGTTATGAATCTTATTTGATTGGTGTGAGTATCGAAAGAAGGCTTGTGGAGCTAGGTGCTTTTGAGAATTATATTGATTCTATTCAGTTATATGACACGGCAGATCGCAATTATAGTATAGGGAAGCGCGTCGTGGCGATTGAAGACGAACAGTTATTAAAGTATAAGCAAGCAACAAAGGAAAAAGATGGCGGCGTGGAATGGTTTGTGGCGAATGAGCAGGATGAATCCTTTGTAGCTGCCAGAGAGGTGAATGCATATGCAAATTTGTCATTTGAGCGTTTAGGAATGGTTATTGTGCGCTTTAATATGGATGAGATGGTGGCTTCATTCGAAGACAGTGCAGCGGAACAAGGCACGAAGCTGCTGATTACGAATGCAGACCAGGAGATAATATTTCCGCAGAAAACAGCAGAGAAGGATGCATACTTAGCCTCCAGCTTGCTTGATGATGCGGGCTATCGCTTAGTCAATTATGAGGGTGAAAGATACTTTGTGACTTATACCTCGGCTAATTTCACAAATTGGAAGTATATGATTGCTTCTCCTTATAATCAATTGTTTGAAGCTGGTTCTTTTGTAATGAAAGCTGTCATCAGCCTTTATTTGCTGTTGTTTGTCTTGCTGCTTTTGCTTGGCATTCGCTTTATAAAAGGAATTACAAATCCGATTGAGGCGTTAAACAGAAAAATGAAAAGGGTTGAAACGGCGGAGGTTATGGATTTTCATGATAATCAAGATATCAGGTTTACCAACGACGAAGCAGGGCAAATGCATGAGAATTTTAACAAAATGATGCGACAGATTCATTCGTTAATTGAAGAAAACTATGAAAAACAGCTTGTCATCAAAGACGCAGAGTTCAAAACACTTCAAGCCCAAATAAATCCGCACTTTTTATACAATACATTAGAATCTATTAATTGGTCAGCGAAACTAGGCAAGGTGCAGGAAACATCTCGTATGGCTACTTCACTAGGCTTTATTTTGCGTTCATCGCTTGAGACAAAAGAACCCCTCATAACGCTTGCCGAGGAAATGGAAATTGTAAACCATTATATTATGATTCAATCGTATCGTTTTCAAGACCGTTTACTTTTTCGCAATCATCTGCCTGATCACCTTCTTGCTTGTAAGGTGCCTAAATTCAGCCTTCAGCCTTTAGTAGAAAATGCAATCAGATATGGTGTGCAAGAAATAGTTGGCGTCTGTACGATTACGATTGAGGCAGCACAAGTTGGAGAAGATACCGTTATTTCTGTTATAGATGATGGTCCCGGCATGGAGGATACCTTTATTCGTAATCTGAAAAGCGGCGTGTATCGTACGAAAGGAACAGGTTTAGGAATTCGAAATATCAACAACAGGTTAAAAATGCTGTTTGGCCCAGCATACGGAATAGAAGTAAGAAGTGAACGTGGAGCTGGAACGACGGTCATGCTGACAATTCCTTATAAAGGAGGGAGTGATCATGTTCAAAGTGCTGCTAGTAGACGATGAACCAATGCTGCTCGAGGGTATTTCTTCAATTGTGGAATGGGAGCGGCACGGAACCAAACTAGAAGGGGTGGCCCGAAATGGATTAGAAGCGATGGAATTCATAGAAAAACATGCTCCTGATATTGTCATTACTGATATTACCATGCCTGGACTGGATGGAATGGGATTAATTGAGCAAGGAAGTAAGATGTCACCTCTTATCAAATGGATTTTATTGTCCGGTTATAACGAGTTTGAATATGCACAGAAAGCGATGCGCTTCGGGGTAAAGCATTACCTGCTCAAACCATCCAGTGAGGAAGACATCCAGGAAGCATTGGCGGAAGTTGTGCAGGAACTTGGCGAAAAGAGGGTACAAGCGAAAAAGACTCCGAGCGAAACGAAGCGATATTCTAGTGTAGTGAATAAAATGATAGACAGCATAGGTGACAATATAGAAAATCCGGACTTATCGCTGCGCTGGGTAGCTAGTGAAGTGCTTTATATGAATACAGATTACCTTGGCAAACTGTTTAAAAAAGAAGTAGGAGAGAAATTTTCTGCGTATGTATTAAATAGGAAGATAGACAAAGCGCTGGATATCATGGAGAAACAAAACGATATCAAAGTGTTTGAACTGGCTGAAAAAGTAGGTTATGGCAACAATCCGCAATATTTCAGCCATATCTTTAAGAAAAGAACGGGCAGTACACCGACAGATTGGATTAAAAAAAGATAAGAAAAGGGCGTGTTTTTACATGGCGGAAAAATGGGTTTTTATCGGTGACAGCATTACGGAGTGCGGAAGATTTGAAGATCCGCTGGCAATAGGGGACGGTTACGTAAAAATGATTCAAGATGACATTCAGCAGAAAAAAGAAGTAGAAATCATTAACCAAGGAGTGGGTGGCAATCGTGTTACCGACTTAGCTGCAAGGTGGGAAGAAGATGTACTCCGTTTAGCTCCAGACTTAATATCTGTTTCTATTGGTATCAATGACGTTTGGAGGCAACTGGATCAGCCGCAAATGAAGCAGGTTTCACCTGAGGATTTTAAAGACGTATATAACAAAATTCTAGCTGAAACCGTCAATCTTGAAGCAAAGCTGTTCCTTATGGAGCCAACGATTATTGAAGAAGATAAGAATTCAAAAGGAAATCAGCTGCTGCTGCCGTATGTAGAAATTGTACGAGAACTGGCTACAACATACAAAGCAACACTTATCCCGACGCATACAGCATTCCTGGAAACAGAGAAAACGGATTTAACAACGGATGGTGTCCATATGACGGAAGCGGGCAATCAGCTGATGGCCGATACTTGGCTGAAAGCATACTATGCCGCAGAAGGAATGTAATCCTCATAAAAACTAAAATATGCTGACATTAGACAAGATGCTTCTTCATACGTTGTTCTGAGGTGATAAAATGGCACGAGTCAAGTACACCAGCAAAGATGTGGATCTAATGGCCAGAATGATGCGAGCAGAAGCTGAAGGAGAAGGGCAGCAAGGCATGCTTTACGTTGGAACGGTTATTGTGAACAGAGCGGTAGCTGACTGCCTAGACTTTGGAGATGTGCGAGCAATTCGTGATGTTATTTTCCAAGTTCAAGGCGGCAACTATTCGTTTGAAGCTGTACAGAAAGGAAACGTTTTTTATCAGCGAGCGCGTGATTCAGAACGAAGGCTGGCTGAAAGGAATTTGAAGTCTTGGCGAGAACAGCCAGCACAATATGCCCTTTGGTACTTCAATCCCTACGCACCATGCCCGCCAACTTGGTATGATCAGCCGTTTACCGGCCAGTACAAAGACCATTGTTTTTATGAACCGCTGCCGGGGACTTGTGAGAGTGTATATATAGGGTGATAAAAAAGAACGGAAAGTGGGCCTTCCTTGCTGTAAGGGGGCTTTTTTCATTATGGTTATTTTTAATTTATATTCCATAATTTATGTTATTATCATAAGTAACTTGTTTGTGGAAAGGAAGCTACATATGAAGTATTTCGAATTAGACCGCATTTCATTAACATCTTTAATTGTCTTTGTAGCAGGTTATATTATGTTGTTCGTGCTGCCAATAGCATCAGCAGGTGCACCTTTAGGAGAATTGCTATTTAAATCTGGCACTTTTCTTATGGTAGCGTTAGGTGCGGTTCCGGTGGTTGGTTTCTTCACATCATTCTTCGCCTACAAAACTAGCATTAAAGTAGCGTTCGCAGTAACTCATGTTGTGTTGTTTTTAGTGTACTGCTTTTTCGGGTTCTGGTTATTATTATTTTCTTATGCTGCGTTAGCAAACGTCTATTAATGAGTGTAAAGCACTTTTAATTTGTACTAAAGAAAAGTTAATTACCGCACGTACAATAGTAGCTACAGATCATCCGCTTGTCAGAGCTGACGGAAGGCGAGATGATGCAAGAGGTATACAGCAGCTTTTGCATTTGGCTGATAAAGAGGGGATACATATTATCTTTCCGCCTGGGCAATACATACTGCGCCGGCCATTGCGTCTCCGTGAGCATACCTATTGAAGCAAGTGATGCGGCGGTATTTTTCGAAAGAGCACCATGGACCTATGCTGTTGAATTTGCGCCGGCGTGATCGGATGCGCAACTATAACAGCAATGGCAACATCATCATTAGCGGCGGAGGTTATGGATCGGCAATCAGATTGAAAGGCAGCCAAACAGCACCAATTCAAGAAGCTATTCTTTGTGATTACGATATCGACACGTACCAAGGGAAGAAAGCCTATATCTCTGATAAAGCTTACAGCAGTGTTTCTGTTAAGACAAAAGCAGATGCTTGTATGAACAAAATGTAATTTTTATGTATATTATGGCGAACATATACATATGTGCGTCGATATACATGCTACACTTTGGGTGGAGGTGGCTTATGTACTTAGATGAGACGAAACGTTATCGGTTTATCGGATCTGTTCCTTATGGAAATTACTTCATGGTCCGCATCTATGACTTGGAGCTGCAAGAGGAGTATACGGTAACCGACTGGCTGTTGAGCAAGTATACGGATAAGGCGCTGAAGGAATTCTATCTTCAGATTAAGCGCGATATCTTTGCAACGAATAACAAACAAGATGAACTGACTTCAGAACTGGGAGATATGCAGCAGCGGCTGTTTGATTTTCTGGATGAAGAAGAGGAAGATGATTTGCCGGTAAGCATGGAGAATGTGATACCATTCCCCATTCCTGCATCCAATGCAGATAAATAATCTGTTGCGTGGCAGAGGCTGTGAATAGTTTTATTCACAGCTTTTTGCTATTTTAAGTTTTCAATAAGCGTTTTCTTTGTTACATTTAAGGGTATAGCTGATACCAGGTCTCTGAACTGAAAATCTGATAAGGATGTTGCCGATGGATAAAGAGAATAATGTAGTACTGTTCCCCGGTCTGAAGACACGGCTGGAGCAGGAAGGGATGAAGGAGCTGCAGGAGAAGAATTATGCTGATGCGATTCAGAAATTCGAGCAGCTGTTGGATTATGGCTACCGACAGCCGGAAATTCTGACAGGCCGGCTAATCTGCTTGATGGAACTTGGCAAACATGAAGAGGCGGAAGAGATGTCCTTGCAGCTGCTGGAAGCGAAGGACAAGGATTACCTGCAATACTTACATATTCATTTGACGCTGCTGTTCCAGCTCGGTCGCTACGAGGAAGTAGTGGAAATGCTGGATGAGGTATATGAACTAGAAAATATTCCTGTGCCGCTTCGAACGTCGTTTGACCAGCTGCAAAAGGTGAGTCGGAAAATGGCGGAAGATAAGTATCAAACGGCAGCCGATCAGCTGATACATAACTTTGAGAAAGCAAGAAACAATCAGGATGTCTCTGCTCAATGGCAGCTCATTCAAAAATGCCACATGCTCGATCTAAGTCCTCATGTACAAAAGATGGAAGCGTATTTACTTGATGAGGAATCAGATCCGGTTGTGCAGACAGCGGTACTGGAATGGTTCATCAAGCAGGAAATAGAATTTCCGGTTTCCATACATAAGATGAAAGAAACAATTACGGTGATACCTGAAAATTTACAGCTAGTAGACAAATCAGAAGGGATGGAGCGTGTACTGCAGCATCTCCAAATGCTTGAGCAGCAGAATCCGTCACTTTTCGACCTGGTGTACAAATTATTGTACCGCTATATGTATGTAAAATATCCTATCATTCCAGATGAAAACGAGAGCCTGACACTGGCTGCAGCACTGCAGAAGCTGGCTGGCAGCTACTTACAGATTGAGCAGCCGCCTGTCTCAAATGAAGAAGCACAGCAAATTGCTTCTATGATGGAAGAAATTATCACTTTTGAAGCGAAATATCTGACTGTTGCCGAGGAATGACACAGTTCGTGCTGTAAGTGTTGAAAGCGACTATGAATATGTTATAATGAGATGGTTGTAAACCAGTACTAGTTAATAACTTCTTTAATGCTAGAATTGAGAACGATTAACAGGTAAGAAACGATAGATGTTGGAGGGAATATTATGTCAGCAAAATTCGAAAGAACAGAAGGCAAGAACGAGGGTGTCTTAACAATCACCCTATCCCCTGAAGAGTTGGACAACGCGCTTGACCAAGCGTTTAAAAAAGTTGTCAAAACTGTACAGGTACCAGGTTTCCGTAAAGGAAGAGTACCTCGTAAAATGTTCGAACAACGCTTTGGTGTAGAATCTCTATATCAAGATGCGATTGATATCGTGCTTCCTCAAGCTTACATGAACGCTGTTGAAGAGACTGGTATCGAGCCAGTTGCACAGCCGGATGTAGATCTAGAGCAAATCGAACAAGGTAAAGAACTTATCTTCAAAGCTACTGTAGCTATCAAACCTGAAGTAGAACTTGGTGACTACAAAGGTCTTGAAGTAGAAGCAGAAGATACAACTGTTTCTGACGAAGATGTTGAAAAAGAAATCGAAACGCTTCGCAACAACCAAGCTGAATTGGTTGTAAAAGAAGAAGGTACAGTTGAAGAAGGCGACACAGTTGTTATGGACTTCGAAGGTTTCGTAGATGGCGTTGCATTCGAAGGCGGAAAAGCAGAGAACCATAGCTTAGAAATCGGTTCCGGCAGCTTCATTCCTGGATTCGAAGAACAGCTTACAGGCAAAGAATCCGGCAGTGAGTCTGATATCACTGTAACATTCCCTGAAGAATATCATGCAGAAGAACTTGCTGGTAAAGAAGCTGTCTTCAAAGTGAAAATTCATGAAATCAAAGCAAAAGAACTTCCTGAGCTTGATGATGAATTCGCAAAAGACGTAGACGAAGAAGTAGAATCTTTGGATGCACTTCGTGAGAAAACGAAAAACCGTCTGCAAGAAGAAAAAGCAAACGCAGCTGAAAACAACAAGCGTGAACAGCTAATCAACCTTGCTACAGACAACGCAACTGTAGACGTTCCTCAAGCAATGGTAGATACAGAGCTTGACCGTATGGTTCGTGAATTCGAACAGCGCTTGCAAATGCAAGGTATGACACTTGAAATGTATCAGCAGTTCTCTGGTCAAGACGAAGCTGCACTTCGCGAGCAAATGAAGGAAGATGCTGGCAAACGTGTGAAAACAAACTTGACTCTTGAAGCAATCGCGAAAGCTGAAAACCTTGAAGTGACTGATGAGGACGTTAACGCTGAGCTTGACAAAATGGCTGAAATGTACCAAACAGACAAAGAACAGTTAACACAAATGCTTGGTGGCAACACAGACGCTATTAAAGATGATCTGAAGTTCCAAAAAGCAATTGACGTGTTGGTTGAAAACAGCAAAACTGCATAAGATAGACATAGAGAAAAACAAGGCAGCAACTACTGTGCCTTGTTTTTCTAAAACATAAACGTATGCACACAGGAAGGGATTCTTCCCCTCTCTGTGGAATACGTGCATGAACTACTTTTTTGTTTACATACACTACATACATCTGATTTGACTTTTACAAAAAAAACTCCATAATAAAACGTACCTCTTTTTTCGTATATGCAGTATTTGCCAGCAGGAGACAGAAGGAGAAATCTTTCGAAGCGAGGGTTTATACCCTGTTATTTGGCTAATACTGAGGGAAAAAGTGTTTTGCTTTTTAATACTGCTGTTATCTGATATGATTGGCTAAAGGAAGGCTGGGCGCATCCAGAATGTGTTTGATCTTTCGAGATATCATATATAGATATTACATTCGAGGGGTGAAATGATGTTTAAATTTAATGAAGAAAAAGGGCAGCTTAAATGCTCTTTCTGCGGCAAAAGCCAAGACCAAGTACGTAAATTAGTAGCCGGACCAGGCGTCTATATATGTGATGAGTGCATCGACTTGTGCACAGAGATCGTGGAAGAGGAACTTGGAAACGAAGAAGAAGTAGAATTCAAAGAGATTCCGAAACCACAAGAAATCCGCGACATCCTGAATGACTATGTTATCGGACAGGACAAAGCGAAGAAAAACCTTGCAGTAGCGGTTTATAACCACTACAAACGGATTAACTCCACAAAAGGTTCAGACGATGTAGAATTGTCTAAGAGTAATATTGCGATGATCGGACCGACTGGTAGCGGTAAGACATTGCTTGCACAGACGTTAGCGCGTATTCTTAACGTACCGTTCGCAATTGCTGATGCCACTTCTTTAACAGAAGCAGGTTATGTTGGGGAAGACGTTGAAAATATCTTGCTTAAATTGATCCAATCTGCGGACTACGATGTAGAAAAAGCAGAAAAAGGTATCATTTACATTGATGAAATCGATAAAGTTGCTCGTAAATCCGAAAACCCATCCATCACACGTGATGTATCAGGGGAAGGTGTGCAGCAAGCACTTCTTAAAATCCTTGAAGGTACGGTAGCGAGCGTACCGCCACAAGGCGGCCGTAAGCATCCGCATCAAGAATTCATCCAGATTGATACGACGAATGTTCTGTTTATCTGCGGTGGTGCTTTTGACGGTATCGAGCAAATCATCAAACGCCGTCTTGGTAACAAAGTAATCGGATTTGGTGCAAGTGAAGAAGGCAGCCAAACGCTTGATAAAGGCGAATTGCTTGCTAAAGTATTGCCAGAAGATATGCTTAAATTCGGTTTGATCCCTGAATTCATCGGTCGTCTTCCAGTTATCGGCGCTCTAGAGCCGCTTGACGAAGAAGCGTTAGTTGAAATCTTGACGAAACCGAAAAACGCATTGGTTAAACAATACGAGAAGCTATTCCAGATGGACCACGTCGAATTGGTAATCGAGGAAGAAGCATTGCGCGAAATTGCCAAACTGGCTATTGAACGTAAGACGGGTGCGCGTGGTTTGCGTTCCATTATGGAAGGTATCATGCTGGATGTTATGTATGAGCTGCCGTCCCGTGATGATATTAAGCAATGTATCATAACTAAAGACACCGTACTGCTTGAAAACGGCCGTCCGAAATTTGTTCTTCATGATGGCACCGTTACAGATGAAAATAAACAATCTCCAAAAGAGAGCGCATAAGGTTCATCGGTCAGGCAATATAACATGTACAGCAAATCCCTTGTTACAGTTGGTGGCAAGGGATTTTTTTCTTTAAATACACAAAGTATGGGTACTGTACCGTTGTTGTGTATATACTTTAAAAAGGACTGAAGAAGACATATGGAGGTGTCACGATGGGAGAAAAAGAGAAGACACTAGTAACGCCTCTCTTGCCCTTACGAGGATTGCTTATTTTTCCGACAATGGTGTTGCATTTAGATGTAGGCAGAGAGAAATCAGTACATGCATTGGAGCGTGCTATGCTGGAGGAAGAAACAATCTTTCTTGCTGCGCAAAAAGAGGTAGACCTGGATCAGCCGACAGAAGAAGAGATTCATCGGGTCGGTACCGTAGCAAAAGTCAATCAGATGATGAAACTGCCGAACGGTACCATGCGAGTGCTGGTTGAAGGATTATATAGAGCGGAAATCATTCGTTTTGTTGAGGATGAAAAGCAATTCATCGTCGAAATCGAGGAAAGACCAGACGAGCATGGGACGAAGAATGAAGAAGAAGCGCTCATGCGTGCATTGTTAGAACAGTTTGAGCAATACATAAAGGTTTCGAAGAAGATTGGCCAGGAAACACTGGCAACCTTAACAGATATTAAAGAGCCGGGACGGATGGCGGATATTATTACGTCTCATCTTTCTTTGCGATTAGAAGATAAACAGGAAATTTTGGAGATGCTGGATGTCAAAGAACGGCTGCGACATATCATCACCATTATTACCAATGAGCGAGAAGTACTGGATCTAGAGAAGAAAATTGGACAGCGTGTGAAGCAGTCCGTTGAGAAGACGCAAAAGGAATATTACTTGCGTGAGCAAATGAAAGCAATCCAGAAGGAGCTGGGAGACCGGGATGGCAAGTCCGGAGAAATCGAACAGTTCCGTGAAGATATCAAGAAATCGGACATGACAGACCATATGAAAGAGATTGCAGAGAAGGAGCTGAACCGGTACGAACGCGTACCGCAAAGCTCAGCGGAAAGCTCTGTAATCCGCAATTATTTGGAATGGTTAATTGCCTTGCCGTGGAAGAAACAAACAGAAGACAACTTGGATATACCGCACGCCGAGGAAACCTTGGATGCCGATCACTATGGCTTGGAAAAAGTGAAAGAACGGATTTTGGAGTATTTGGCTGTACAAAAACTGACCAATTCCTTAAAAGGACCGATTCTGTGCTTGGCTGGACCTCCTGGGGTCGGGAAAACATCTCTAGCAACAAGTATTGGTAAAGCAATCAACCGTAAATTCGTTCGTATATCATTAGGCGGTGTACGAGATGAAGCGGAAATTCGCGGTCACCGCCGGACGTATGTCGGTGCGATGCCTGGACGTATCATGCAAGGAATGCGCCGTGCAGGAACAACAAATCCAATCGTCCTTCTTGATGAGATTGACAAGATGTCAAATGACTTCCGAGGCGATCCATCTTCCGCGATGCTTGAAGTGCTTGATCCGGAACAAAACAGCACATTCAGCGATCACTTCATCGAAGAAACGTATGATCTTTCGAATGTGATGTTCATTGCCACAGCGAATAACCTTGGTTCTATACCTGGACCGTTGCTGGACCGGATGGAGATTATCAGCATTGCAGGCTATACTGAAGTGGAAAAACTTCATATTGCGAAAGAACATTTGCTGCCTAAGCAGATTAAAGAAAATGGTTTGAAAAAAGGCAACATTATCTTAAAAGATGAAGCATTACAGCATATTGTCCGCCGCTACACGAGAGAAGCTGGTGTTCGCGGGCTGGAGCGCGAGCTTGCTGCTGTATGCCGGAAAGTTGCCAGAATCATTGTGTCGGAAGATAAGAAGCGAATTACCGTTACGGAAAAGAAAGTGGAAGAATTGCTTGGACGTCCGCGCTTCCGTTATGGTTTAATGGAAGAGGAGAATCAAGTTGGCGCTGCGACAGGTCTTGCTTATACAACAGCCGGCGGAGATACACTATCCATCGAAGTTTCCTTATCTCCAGGTAAAGGAAAACTGACGCTCACTGGGAAACTTGGCGATGTGATGAAAGAATCTGCTCAGGCAGCATTCAGCTATATCCGTTCGAATGCCGAGGAGCTTGGTGTGGATCCGGCATTCCATGAACAGTATGATATCCATATCCATGTGCCAGAAGGAGCAACACCGAAGGATGGACCTTCAGCTGGTATTACGATTGCGACCGCTTTGACTAGTGCATTGACGGGCAGACCGGTACGAAAAGAAGTTGGTATGACCGGTGAGATTACGCTTCGCGGACGCGTGCTGCCGATTGGCGGTTTGAAGGAGAAATCCTTGAGTGCGCACCGAGCCGGAATTTCAACGATTCTTTTCCCAGCTGATAATGACCGGGATTTGGAAGACATTCCGGATACAATTAAGCAGGACATGACGTTTATTAAAGTCAGCCATCTTGATGAGGTATTAAAATACGCATTGGTGGAAGATAAATATGAAAGTAACTGAAGCAGAAATAGTAATTAGCGCGGTATCGAAAAAGCAATACCCGGAGACACATATGCCGGAGATTGCTTTAGCTGGCCGCTCTAATGTTGGGAAGTCATCTTTTATCAATAAGATGATTAACCGAAAGAACCTTGTCCGCACATCACAGAAACCAGGGAAGACGCAAACATTAAATTTTTACAAAATCAATGAGCGTTTTCATTTTGTTGATGTGCCAGGCTATGGCTATGCAAAAGTTTCCAAGCGGGAACGTAATGCGTGGGGCAGAATGCTTGAAGAATATTTTACAGAGCGGGAAAACTTGAAGGCAGTCGTGCTGTTAGTTGATATTCGGCACAAGCCAACCAAGGACGATGTGACAATGTACGATTTTCTCAAGCATTATGAACTGCCGGTAGTTGTGGTTGCAACGAAATTGGATAAGATTCCAAAAGGCAAGCGTGTACAGCATATTAAACGCGCCGCAGATGAATTGCAGCTGGAACAAGAAGACATCATATTGCCCTTCTCTTCTGAAACTGGAGAAGGTAAGGAAGAAGCATGGGGAGTATTAAAACATTTCCTATGAAAAATAACCGTACAAGCCGCTGAGCTTGTACGGTTATTTTTTTCGAAACAAGAGGTATGCGCCAGCTAGTATGAGCAGCGCAGGCCAGTAATCACTAATGACACCAGCAATTCGGTCAAGCCAGCCGAACCATGCGGGCTGTTTAGGTGCGGCAATCGCAAAAATACCGAGTGCCAGCAGCAAAATCGCCCATACATAGCCTTTTTTGGTTTTCAGCGCCGCTAGTAAGAGCGCAGCTCCAACCAACAGCGGATACGCACCCCAGCTGTCCGTCCAAAACGTGTAGTGGCTTAACCCGTGAAAATGGACTCCCAGGCCAAGCAGCGTATAGCCGGCGAATAAGTTTTTATGATCTTTCGCAAGATAAGCATGCAATAACAGTGCGGCACCGATAATAATCAGCAGCGTTGGCCACGAATAAAAGTCAACAAAAAGGGGTACACGCAACTGACGCAGCAGAAAATAAGCGCCAACTCCAAGTAATAAGAATCCGACAAAAGCATTTTTCTTTGACATAACATCTCTCCACATAATAATTATTATTAAATAAGATTAAATCGTTGATTATCATGAGTAGCTGTGTTAATTTGTTATATGTACTTATTAAATTATTCACAAACTCACACCTAAATGCAAGACACACTTTATCCTAACACAATTGTTTACGTTCTGTTCACAAATTTACCGAGGACAGAAATTACGTAGTGTTATACTGGTATGAGCGATACGGTTTTCAAGGGGGAAAAGGGAATGTACATGTTAGTTGCAGGAATCAATTATCGCACAGCCCCGATTGAAATAAGAGAAAGATTAACCTTCAAGGAAGAAGAGCTTGGATTAGCGATGCAAGCACTCTCCAACCAGAAAAGCATGCTCGAGAATGTGATCGTTTCTACATGCAACCGCACGGAGATATATGCAGTAGTCGATCAAATGCATACCGGGCGCTATTATATAAAGAAATTCTTATCTGAATGGTTCGGTATAGAGAAAGAAGAAATCGCATCTTATCTTACATTTCATGAGGATGAACGAGCTGTGGAGCATCTGTACCGCGTAGCAAGCGGGTTGGATTCTATGGTCGTTGGGGAAACACAAATCCTAGGTCAGCTGAAACGCGCTTTTCAAAAAGCACAGGAGCTGCATACATCGGGCACTATATACAATGAATTATTTAAACAAGCAGTTACAGTAGCAAAACGGGCACATACAGAAACAGGAATCGGTGAGAATGCGGTTTCTGTCAGCTATGCAGCCGTGGAGCTGTCGAAGAAGATATTCGGTGATATCGCTTCAAAACGAGTTGTTATTCTCGGCGCTGGTAAAATGGGGGAACTGGCAGCAAAAAATCTGCATGGTTCAGGCGTACAGGATGTAACAGTCGTTAACCGTACGAAAGAAAAAGCAGAACAGCTAGCAGCATTGTTCAACGGCAAAGCAGCTGGTTGGGATGAATTAGAGTCTGCTTTGGAACACGCAGACATTGTCATCAGTTCTACTGGTGCACCTGGGTATGTACTGGATAAACAGATTCTCCAGCCTATTCTAAAAGTACGAAAAGGGCAGCCTCTATTCCTGGTCGACATTGCTGTACCACGCGATATTAATCCGGATGTGGACGAATTGGAAAGCACATTCTTATATGATATCGATGATTTGCAGGATGTCGTAGATGCGAACTTAGCAGCCCGTCAAGAAGCTGTAGAAAATATCGAAATTATGATCGAAGGCGGCATTGTTGATTTTAAATTATGGCTGCAGACATTAGGCGTTGTACCGGTGATTACGGAGCTTCGCCGCAAAGCAGCTTCCATACAGACAGAGACAATGAAAAGCCTCGAGCGTAAATTGCCGAACTTGAGTGAACGGGAAATCCGCGTGCTGAACAAGCATACGAAAAGTATTGTTAACCAAATGCTAAAGCAGCCTATTACACAGGCGAAAGAGCTTGCCGGCCGTGAAAACAGCGAAGAGCTTATTCAGCAATTCGCAGAGATCTTTGGTATTGAGAAATCTGTTCTGGACAAACAGAATAATATTATCAAGCTGGAGCGTCACGAGGCGCAGAACATCGCATCTGTACCTAATGCATCCACTACTAGATAAAAAAGAAGGGCTCCCAAATGCAGGTACCTGCTTATCTTTATGAAATCATATTAGTTTTATATGCAGCCAGCATTTTCAGCTATTTTATCGACTTTATACAAAAAAATCGGAAGGCGAATCAACTCGCCTTCCGTTTGCTTACATTGGTTTGGTTCTTCCAGAGCCTTTTTTTATTGCAGGAAATGATCTCGCATGGCGGTCTGCCAGTTAAAGACGTCTATGAAGGTTTATATTTTTATGCTTGGGTGCTTGTGTCTTTGTCCTTGTTTATTAATCGGATCTACAAAGTCGATTTTCTCACGTTCTTTTTAAATGTGGTCGGCTTTTTTATGATGTTGTTATACATTACGAGCTCCGCTTATGAGCGGCAGTGGACGAGAACAATACCGTTTATGAATGAAGTGCTGATTGCTCATATTACGTTAGCAATACTCGCTTATGCATTCTTTACGCTTTCTTTCGTCTTTGCTGTCATGTATGTCCTGCAGTTTCAGCTTCTGAAACAAAAAAAAGGATATCGATTTTGGACGAGACTCGGTGACTTGGGTAAGCTAGAAACATACACCTTTACATCGATCACTATTGGTACGCCATTATTGCTGTTATCAGTTATTATGGGTGTCGTTTGGGCATACACGACAGCTGCGGTCTTTTATTGGTATGATTGGAAGACAATCGGATCACTGACCGTTTTAGCCGTTTATGCCGTCTATTTATTCCTGCGTTTAGCAAGAGGCATTCGAGGAAAAGGATTAGCAATATATACAATAGCGGCATTCCTAATTCTTATCATTAACTTCTTCTTGCTGAGCACGTATTCATCTTTTCATTTTACAGGGTAACGACCCATCTTCCAGGAGGTATTGCAATGCGAAAAATTATCGTAGGTTCAAGAAAAAGTAATCTGGCACTCACGCAGACAAAGTGGGTAATTGAACAGCTGAAACGAGCTGGTGCACCATATGAATTCGAAATAAAGAAAATCGAAACAAAGGGAGATAAAATCCTAGACGTGACACTATCTAAGGTCGGAGGTAAAGGACTGTTTGTGAAGGAAATTGAGGAAGCTATGTATAATGAAGACATTGATATGGCTGTACATAGTATGAAAGATATGCCATCAGAGCTTCCGGTCGGCCTGACGATTGCCAGCGTACCTGTACGAGAAGACTATCGTGATGCTTTGATTTCAAAGAATAACCTTCCTTTAAAAGAATTGCCGGAAGGTGCAGTTGTCGGAACGAGCAGTTTGCGACGCGCTTCACAAATCCTTTCCATTCGTCCGGATGTTGAAATTAAACCGATTCGCGGCAATATAGATACACGTCTGCGTAAATTGAAGGAAGAGGACTTTGATGCGATTGTCCTCGCAGCTGCTGGTTTAAAACGGATGGGCTGGAGCGATGACATTGTAACCGAATTCCTGGAAACAGATCTATGTCTGCCGGCTATCGGACAAGGTGCTTTAGCGATTGAATGCCGTGATACAGATATGGAATTGATCGAGCTGCTAGCGAAAATCAATGATTCGTATACACAGCAAACGGTATTGGCTGAGCGTACTTTCCTTTATCTTATGAACGGCAGCTGCCAAGTACCAATTGCAGGTGTAGCCCATATGGAGGAAGATGAAGTTGTTTTGACAGCTTTGATTGCTTCTGCAGATGGAAAGGAAGTATATAAAGAAGAAGTGCGCGGAGCCGATCCGCAAGAAGTAGGGAAGATTGCTGCAGAACGTATGCAGGAACAAGGTGCACAGGAGATTGTCAACAAGGCGATTCAGGAGTCTGAATCTAAATGAGCCGGCTGCCGGCTGTCAAGGTGCTGGTAACGCGTCCGAAGCAGCAGACAGCGCGGTTCGCTGAGCAGCTCGCCCTTGCAGGAGCAGACCCGATAGAAGTTCCTTTATTAACTTTCCGAACGAGAAACGATGAGCGGAATCAATTGCTTTCTCAGCAAGCAGATCGTTTCAACTGGCTGTTCTTCTCCAGCAGAAATGGCGTAAAACATTTTCAATCAGTCGTGAACCACTATTCCCATTTGGACAACTGGCGTCATTGCCGAATTGCCGCTGTCGGACAAAAGACGGCCAATGCGATAGAGGAGATACTCGACCGGAAAGCTGATTTAGTTCCGGAAGCGTATACGGCAGATGATTTAGCAGATGCCTTTGCGGCAACACACCATGCTGCCAGCCGTATTTTGCTCGTTCAAGGCAGTCTGTCTCGGCCGGCTTTGGCAAATGGCTTAAGACAGAATGACTATGCATTTGAGAAAATGGTAGTATATGATACGGTAGAAGAGCAAACAAATCAGACGCTTTTAAACGATGTGCTGGAGTATGAAAAACCAGAGGTCCTGACTTTTACGAGTCCATCTTCCATTGAGGCTTTTTTCGGTTTTATCCGCAGCTCTTGCATGAAACACACGCAGCTAGACAAGCTGTGTCTTGTAATTGGTCCGACAACAGAGAGAGCTGCCAAGCGGCACGGCTTTCACAACATCCTGGTGCCGGATGTTTTTACGGCAGAAGCAATGATTGATACATTAGTACACTTCTATGAACAAAGGACTGGTGATTAATATGGCTGAATTTAAACGCCACCGCCGTTTGCGTACATCTGCGAACATGCGGGCATTAGTAAGAGAAACACAAGTAACTGTAGATGACTTGATTTATCCGGTATTCGTTGCAGAAGGAGAAAACATCCGTAATGAAGTATCCTCCATGCCAGGTGTATTTCAGCTGTCACTTGATAACTTATCAGCTGAAATGAAGGAAGTTAGCGAACTTGGAATCAAATCTGTCTTATTCTTTGGTATCCCGGCAGAGAAAGATGAAGTCGGTACGGGCGCATTCCATGATCATGGCATCGTGCAGCGGGCTATCACGCAGACGAAACAAGAATTTCCGAACTTGCTTTTGATTGCCGATACATGCCTTTGCGAATACACGTCTCACGGCCATTGCGGTATTGTGCATGACGGAATAATCGATAATGATGAATCACTGGGCTACTTGGTAGATACAGCTGTAAGCCAGGCGAAAGCTGGAGCAGATATTATTGCCCCTTCCAACATGATGGACGGTTATGTACAAGCTATCCGCAAAGGATTGGATGAAGCAGGATTTACGAACATACCGATTATGGCTTATTCCGTCAAATACGCGTCTGCTTTCTATGGTCCGTTCCGTGAAGCTGCAGAAGGTGCTCCGCAGTTTGGCGATCGCAAAACATATCAAATGGATCCTTCCAACAGAATGGAAGCACTGCGCGAAGCAGACTCTGATATTGACGAAAATGCAGACTTCTTAATTGTCAAACCTGCACTTGCTTATTTGGATATTATTCGTGACGTTCGCAATAACTTCAACGTACCAGTTGTTGCTTATAACGTAAGCGGAGAATACAGCATGGTCAAAGCTGCTGCGCTGAACGGCTGGATCGATGAAAAAGCCATTGTTATGGAGAAAATGATTGGTATGAAGCGTGCGGGCGCTGATTTGATTATGACGTACTTTGCTAAAGATGTAGCAAGATGGTTGAAGGAAGACAATTAAAGGAGGAATCGCAATGAAGCACTTTGAAAAATCAATTGCAGCATTTGAAGAAGCTAAACAGCACATGCCTGGCGGCGTGAACTCTCCAGTTCGTGCATTTCGTTCTGTCGGAATGGACCCGATTTTCATGGAAAGCGGAAAGGGTTCAAAAATCACCGACATTGATGGGAATACGTACATCGATTACGTACTAAGCTGGGGGCCGCTCATTCTAGGTCATGCAGATGAGCGTGTTGTGGAAGGGCTCAAAAGCGTTACCGAAAAAGGAACAAGCTTCGGTGCTCCAACAGTTATAGAAAATAAGATGGCTGCTTTAGTAAAAGAGCGTATTCCTTCTATGGAAATTGTCCGCATGGTCAACTCTGGTACAGAAGCTACCATGAGTGCTTTGCGTCTGGCACGCGGCTTTACTGGGCGTGACAAGATTCTGAAGTTTGTCGGCAGCTACCATGGTCATGGAGACTCTCTATTGATTAAAGCAGGCTCTGGTGTGGCAACACTTGGTCTGCCAGACAGCCCAGGAGTACCAGAGACGATTGCCCGTAATACCATTACGGTTCCATATAATGACTTAGAAAGCGTAAAATATGCGTTTGAACAGTTCGGAGACGATATTGCTGCGGTAATCGCTGAACCGGTTTGCGGTAACATGGGTGTTGTGCCGCCGCAGCCTGGTTTCTTAGAAGGCATCCGGGAGATTACAAAGCAGCATGGCTCGTTGCTTATCTTTGATGAGGTAATGACAGGATTCCGCGTTGGATACCATTCTGCGCAAGGTCATTTTGACGTGGAGCCGGATTTAACTTGTCTAGGTAAAATCATCGGCGGCGGTCTGCCAGTCGGTGCGTATGGCGGCCGTAAAGATATTATGGATCGTATCGCGCCAGCTGGTGATATTTATCAAGCTGGTACGTTGTCGGGTAACCCATTGGCAATGACAGCCGGTTATGAAACATTGGCTGCGATGGATAAAGCAGCATATGAAAAAATTAATGCACATGCTGACCGTCTTGCGGAAGGGTACAAAGCAGCGGCAGAGGAATTCGGTATTCCTTTGCAAGTAAATCGAGCGGGTTCCATGATCGGCGTATTCTTTACCAATGAACCGGTTATCAACTTTGATACAGCAAAAACAGCTAATTTGGATCACTTCTCTACGTATTACCGAGAAATGATTGAAGCAGGTATTTTCCTGCCGCCGTCCCAGTTTGAAGGCTTATTCCTGTCAGCTGCGCACACGGATGAAGATATTGAAGCAACAATAGAAGCTGCAAGACAAGCTTTCAAAAAAATTGCAGCATCATAAATGAAAGTCCAAGCTTATTGCTTGGGCTTTTTTCATACGGACAAGGGATTTTCCTACATATGTGCAGCAGCACCCGCATAGGTTTTAGTACAGAGAATGCTTAAATCTTGGAGGGAGGATTCCACTTGTCTAAAAATGAGACAACGCCTTTTACGTTTGATATAAAAGAATCACTCAGTTTTCGAGCTGAAGACCAGCTGCAGGATCTTATCGGAATCGCATTGGAGCCGGAGATTAATATCCAGGAGTTTGAGCATGATATTTCTGTTCAAGGTGTCATTGAACTAACAGGAGAATATCATCCTGTTGAAGAAGTTGTGGAAGGCAGTGCTGTAGCTGTCAGCCCTGGTACGAGAGAAATGGAGAATGTGGAAAGACAGCAAACTGGCACGAATACATTTTACCATCGCTTTCCCGTTGAAATATCTGTTCCTAAGTATCGTATACGCCAGCTGAACGAAGTGTATGTAGCGATCGATCAGTTTGATTATGAAATTCCCGGCACAAATGTGCTGGAACTTCATGCTACTGTTGCAATCTATGGTGTCACAGAGGAACAAAGACAGCCGGAAACACAAGCTCAAGCGCCAGAGCAGCCTTACTACCCTATTCCAACATTTGAGCAAGGCGAGCCTGTGCAGTCTTATACAGACGAAATAGCTGAGCAGATTGAATCTGCAGCTCGTGACAATTATCAGGCTGAGGAGCAAGCCTATTCGTTCCAAACAGAACAAACCGAAGAAGTACTTTCAGAAGCTGAACAGAATGATTTAGCCGCTGAGCCAAGTGACGAGCAGCAGCCGTACAATTTTAATCAAGAAGCATATGCCGCTTCTCCGCAGCCGGAGGAAACGGAACAGCCAGAAACACCACAAAATTATTTCTTCTCACAAGCGCAATATGAAACAGATGCTCCAGCTGAACCAGAAGCAAACGCAGAACCTGCAGCTGAAGCGCAAGTCGAGCAGCCAGAATCTGAAATCGAAGAAGCTTATTTGCAAGAGCAAGCAATCCAAGAAGCACGTCTGCAAGAGCAAGCAATGGACGAAGCGCACGCAGAGGCTTTGCGAGCAAATGAAGCATATGAAGAATTGCGAAAGCAAGCAGCGTTTGAGGCGGCGGATCAGTCCTCGTCCATTGTGCAGGAAGAAGACGCTGATGCTGCTGAGGAAAGCGAGCAGCGCCCAGAGGAACTTTATGTGCTGCAGGATGAACTGGAGGACGCTTTTCAAGCTGCTGATTTCCGCCAAGCGGGTTCTGAAGATGATCATGCATACACGTTGGATCGTGAGCTGCCGCATGAGGAGCCTGCAGAAGCTCCTGACTTTACTTTTACGTACCAAGCCAAGCAGGAAGAAGACGTACCGCCTCCGCCTGCATTTGAGGCTCCTCCTGTTTTGACGTCTGAGGAAGATGATCGATGGAAGTATAAGTATAAAGAAACGAAAACGCTGAGTGAATTCTTTGGCAGCAAAACAGCAGAGCCGACGGAAGTACCGCAAGCTGATTTTGAAGAAGATGACATAGATGACAACCCATACACAGATTCTTATAAAGGCGTATCTGTTGAAGAAGTTCCAGTCAATCAAGAGCTTCAGCCGCAAGACTTAGCAGAAGAAGCGGAAGAGCAAGAAGCAGCAGGTGATCGCAGTAATGCCAATTTCCTCGTCAGTATGTTCGGCGCTAGAGAGGAAACATTCACCAAGGTACGTGTGTGTATCGTGCAGGAAAGAGATACGTTAGAGAAGATTGCAACACGCTATGATGTGCCAGCGAGCGCGATTCTTAGCTCGAACAAATTGGAGGAAGATGCAGTTTCAGAAGGGCAGCTTCTCGTCATCCCGCAGCAGCGCCGTGCAAAGAAAGGCTAATCATATGAGAACGAGGTGAGCTAGTTGGAAAATGTGGACCGTATCCTAGCTGCCTATGGCATCACGCCAGCCTCTGTTCAAGCTATTTCAAGTCGCCTGTTAAAAGTGCAAACGCACCAGGCGGCTTTTGCTTTAAAAAGGTCATCCCTCCACCCAGAGCGGCTTGACCGCTGGCTGATGGTTGTCCAAGGCAAGCATAACTTTTACCGGGAAGGTGTGCCGCCCGTTTATCAAACATTGCAGGAGAGTTTCTACGTAGTCGATGAAGGCGAAGTTTATTACCTTATGCCTTGGCTGGAGCGGCATCGAACAGATGAACCAGATCATCCGTATGAAATGCTGTTTACCACCCTTGGTAAAATCCACGCGTCTACCAGCAAACGATACCCCATCGATTACGAAGCTTATTCTCTGGCAATCACCAAACAAAAAGAAAAGCTGCAGCAGGACCGAGATGAACTGCTTGCTATTGTGGAGCGTTTTGAATCGCAGACTTACATGGGGGCAGTCCCGCTGCTCGTCTGCACGCAGTACAAAGATATTGAGCACGTCTCTGCCATGCTCGACAAATGGTATGACCATTATGATGCAGATTTGAAAGAAGACCCGGAGATGGAGCATAGTGTCTTGCACGGCAGTTTGCGGCCGTCTCATGTGCAAGATGGCAGTCCGCTGCATCTGCTTAACTGGGAAAAGACCAAGCTCGGCAATCCTAGTCTTGATCTTGCTGGCTATTACCAGGAAGAATGGCGATTTGTCGACAGCAATGTAATAAATCCGCCCTATTATATGCATACGTATGAAGAACATCGGCAAATGAAAAAAAACGAAGAGAGCCTGCTCATGCTGCATCTGCTGCATCCGGGAAGGTACCTCAAGCAGGTAAGGCAGTATGTAGATGCTCCGCAAAAAGCGGATGCCCCTGCTGTAGTAATGGAGTTGACCCAGACACATCGGCAGCTGGCGCAGGCGCTCAACGCGCAAGCTTATTTCCAGGATCTTCGTGATCAAGAAGCCCAGGAAAATGAAGAGTCGTAATTAGATTGCTTTTGACTGGAAGCTGAAGTACAGTGCAATTAATCCGCCCAGCAGCAAGACATCTAATATCGATGGAAACAAAATGGTCCGGATAAATTGAAAGATGATTAGCGGAATCATGGCCTTCTCGGTGACAGAAATCCAATACCGGAGAAAGCCCGGCATATTGTTGCGGTTGATTTTACTCATTGTCATCCCTCCTGTAGACAGTATATGTTCCAAACCACGTGGGCGTTTACCCTTTTTTAAAAAAAATATGCGACTGCATTGACTTTTTTACTGCCAAGTGGATACAATAAGCTATACATGACATAAATGCTTTGACAGGGAAGAGTATAGTGTAAGGATCCATACTAGAGAGGGAAGCAATTGGTGGAAGTTTCCCGGATACCTGCAGTAGAAGGTCGCCCTGGATGCAGCAACCCCGAACACGATTGTCAGTAGGGGAAGCCGGTGAAGAGCCGTTATCTCCCTTGAGTGTACGACACAGATCTATTATTTGTGCCGTAAATGAAGGTGGTACCACGGAAACTAACCCTTTTCGTCCTTTTGGATGAGAAGGGTTTTTATATGTTCACCAAAAGCATTAAAGGAGGAACTAGGCATGACAACAGACAAATCACAAGAACAAACAGCATTGCCATCCAAATATGATCCGTCCAGTATTGAAGCTGGCCGCTATCAGTTTTGGCTGGACGGCAAATATTTCGAAGCAACAGGAGATGAGAGCAAAGAGCCATACTCCATCGTAATCCCGCCGCCAAACGTAACAGGAAAGCTGCACTTAGGCCACGCATGGGATACGACATTACAGGATATTCTAACGCGTATGAAGCGGATGCAAGGCTACGATGTGCTTTGGCTGCCAGGAATGGACCACGCCGGTATCGCTACGCAAGCAAAAGTAGATGCGAAACTGCGTGAGCAAGGTATCAATCGTTATGAGCTTGGACGCGAAGGCTTCTTAGAGAAGAGCTGGGAATGGAAAGAAGAGTATGCCAGCTTTATTCGCACACAATGGTCGAAAATGGGGCTTGGTTTGGATTATTCCCGTGAGCGTTTTACATTAGATGACGGGCTCTCCGAGGCAGTGAAAGAAGTATTCGTTACGTTATATGAAAAAGGCTTGCTGTACCGCGGCGAATATATCATTAACTGGGACCCGGCCGCAAAGACTGCACTTTCTGATATTGAAGTAATCCATAAAGACGTGCAAGGCCACTTCTATCATATGCGTTATCCATTGGCTGACGGAACAGGTTATATCGAAATTGCGACAACACGTCCGGAAACATTCCTTGGTGATACTGCCGTAGCTGTTCACCCGGATGATGAGCGCTATCAGCACTTGATTGGCAAAACAGTTATGCTTCCGGTCGTAAACCGTGAGATTCCGATTGTTGCAGACGATTATGTTGACATGGAATTTGGTTCTGGTGCAGTAAAAATTACACCTGCGCATGATCCGAATGATTTTGAACTAGGAAACCGTCACGACCTTGAGCGCATTCTTGTGATGCATGAAGACGGCACGATGAATGAAAAAGCAGGCAAATACAACGGCATGGATCGTTTTGATGCCCGCAAGCAAATTGTAAAAGACTTGCAGGAGCAAGGCGTACTCTTCAAAATCGAAGAGCATATGCACAGTGTCGGACATTCAGAGCGCAGCGGTGCTGTTGTAGAGCCTTACTTGAGCACACAATGGTTTGTTAACATGGAGCCATTAGCGAAACAAGCATTGGAAATGCAAGCTGGCGAAGATAAAATCAACTTCGTACCAGAACGTTTTGAAAGAACATACTCTTACTGGATGGAAAACATCCGTGACTGGTGTATTTCCCGTCAGCTTTGGTGGGGCCACCGGATCCCTGCTTGGTACCACAAGGAAACAGGAGAAGTTTATGTGGGCAAAGAAGCGCCAGCAGACATTGAAAATTGGCAGCAGGACGAAGATGTACTCGATACATGGTTCTCTTCTGCATTGTGGCCGTTTTCGACAATGGATTGGCCTGACACAGAAGCTGCTGACTTCAAGCGCTACTTCCCAACAGATGTACTAGTAACAGGTTATGACATTATCGCATTCTGGGTAAGCCGTATGATCTTCCAATCAAAAGAATTCACAGGCGAGCGTCCGTTCAAAGATGTACTTATTCATGGTCTTGTTCGTGACGGAGAAGGCCGTAAGATGAGCAAGTCGCTTGGTAACGGTGTGGACCCTATGGATGTGATTGAGAAGTATGGTGCCGACTCCTTGCGTTACTTCCTATCAACTGGTTCATCACCAGGTCAGGATTTACGCTTCCAGTGGGAGAAAGTTGAGTCAACTTGGAACTTCGCCAATAAAATTTGGAACGCATCCCGCTTCGCTTTAATGAACATGGAAGGTTTGAAATTCGAAGATATTGATTTATCCAAAGAGAAGAGCTTGGCGGATAAATGGATTCTTACCCGCTTAAACGAAACGATTGAAGCTGTGACATACAACGCAGAGAAATATGAATTCGGTGAAGCAGGCCGCCATCTGTACAATTTCATTTGGGATGATGTATGTGACTGGTATATTGAAATGGCGAAGCTGCCGCTGTACGGGGAAGACGAAGCGGCAAAACAGATGACACGTTCTGTGCTTGCACATGTACTGGATCAGACAATGCGCATGCTGCACCCATTCATGCCATTCATCACAGAAGAAATTTGGCAGCAGCTGCCTCATGAAGGAGAGTCCATTACGATTGCTGCATGGCCTGCAGGTAATAAAGACCTTCACGATGAAAAAGCAGCCGAAGAAATGAAACGCTTGGTTAGCATCATCCGTTCTGTTCGGAACATCCGTGCGGAAGTAGATACACCAATGTCCAAGCAAATCCAGCTGCTTATCCAAGCAGAAGACAGCACAATTGAAACAGAGCTGAAAGCGCAGCAGCACTATATCGAACGCTTCTGTAACCCAAGTGAACTGACAATAGCTACAAAGGTTACAGCACCAGATAAAGCAATGTCAGCAGTTCTTACGGGCGTAGAGCTTTACCTGCCGCTAGAAGGCTTGATTGATATTTCTCAAGAAATTGAGCGACTGGAAAAAGAACTTGATAAATGGTCAAAAGAAGTAGAACGTGTAGAGAAGAAGCTGTCCAACCAAGGTTTCATCAGCAAAGCGCCTGCGAAGATTGTGGACGAAGAACGCGCCAAACAAGCGGACTACGAAGACAAACGCGCCCGCGTGCAACAGCGTATCAATGAATTAAAAGGCTAATGACAGTAAAAGACGCACTAGAAAACCAAGCTAGTGCGTCTTTTGCTTACATAAGGAGAGATAACATGCTCACATTCCAGAAGCTTGAAACAAAACGTATTGTCTTGGATCAAGTGAAGATGCAGGATGCACCGTATCTTTTTGCCACCTTGTCTGATGAAAATGTGACACAGTTTTATGGTATGGATCCGCTTCAATCGATTGAAGAAGCAGAGCGTGTCATTTCTTCTTTCCGCTGTGGACTGCAAGAAGGCAGAGTGATCCGCTGGGGCATGTACTGCAAAGAAGCCGGCAGCTTCCTCGGTACAATCGGCTTGCACCAAGTGAATCGCAGCAATATGCGTGCCGAAATTGGCTATGAACTTCATCCTGATCATTGGAAAAAGGGCTATGCGAATGAAGCCATGCAGGCCGTACTTCGCTATTGCTTCGAAGAAATCGAGCTGCTGCGAATTGGTGCAATGGTTTATCCCGAGAATACCGCATCAGCTGCGCTGCTGGAAAAGCAAGGATTCCTAAGAGAAGGACTATTACGCAGCTATTATTATCATGGCGGTAAAACACATGATGCACATGTATATGGGCTTTTGCGAGAGGAATGGGAAGCAAGCTAACTGGATATCGTTCTTTAAGAAGGAGTTGTCTCTGCATGGAGGAGATAACTCCTTTTTTAGTTTTGAGAGCGTTATGTTACGAATGTTCTCTTTAAGTTAGACAAATATACTTTCCTTTTGGGGGCTTTGCTTTCTGTTTTTATTATAGGCGGCTGTAACGGAGATGCGGATGATACGAGTGACACGAAAACGAAAGACTCAAATAGTGTAAATCAAGAAGAGCCATATAATGAAGCTGGTGATGAGGAAGAAAGCGATTAAGATAATAAAAAACCCTTTCCGTAAAAAGTTTTGTAACTTTAACGGAAAGGGTTTCGTATATAGTAGCTTTTTTGCTGGGTCTGAATTATTTAAATGTGGGAGCGGCGATATTAAAGCGATTCCCAATTTCAGATTTCATTTCTGAAGAAGCTTCCGAGAAAGAGATGTTTTTCATTAGTTCGATCTCTTCCGTTAAGAATGCTTCTGCATCATGATAGGTTTTCTTATCTAATGGTGACAGCTTGCCTGCCGTTATATGGAAGTTCAGCAAGTCGCGCAAAATATGGAAAAGATCAGAGGTAGTACCTGACTTCATCTTTTTCTCCAAAAATTTGGACCGTTCACTTACAGAGGAAGGTAAAGGAACACACTCATCATAGAAACCTTTTTTCACCGTTTCGAATTGATCTAAAGAGACGATTGGACGCAGACCGTTCCAGTTCTTATCCTGATTCGGTACAAAAATGTGCATTTTCCGGTTAGGGAAAAACACTTTGAAAAATTCTTTTTCCTGTTCTTTGACCGTGATATATTCCTTAGATTCTATGGTTCCAGTCCCATGATACGGATAGAATACACTATCTCCACCTTTGAGCAAATTAAAATCTCCCTTCCATTCTAACTCCATTATAACACAGATTGTCTTTGTTGTTTTTATCGCTTTGTGCTGCAAAGGTGATGGACCTAAAATTATTGTTTAAATATGTAATAAAGTTTTACTGTTTTTGGATGGAAAAGAGAACAAAATACAAGCTGCATAGGGTTTATCGTCCGCAAGAGCTGCTGTCAGTAATACGCTTTACCGTATTCAAAAAAAATAAATGCTTCTAACATATTGACCTTTTTACTGCTATGCTGTAGGATACTAAATATCTTAATAAATGAGCGTTGAATGGAACAAAGTAGTGTATGTTTTCCCTGCAAAAGCGAGCTGACGGTTGGTGCGAGTCAGTGCAAAGAACAGCATGAATTACAATCCAGGAGCATCTTCTTCGAAACCAAAGGGTGAGGAGAAGACGGTGACGAGCCGTTATGCAGAATGAGAGATCAACATACGTATGTTGATAATTAGGGTGGTACCGCGTAAAATCACGTCCCTGCTGAAATTTTTCAGCAGGGATTTTTTATTTGAATAATAAACAAGCGATGAATGGATAAGAGTAGTGTATGTTCTCCCTGCAAAAGCGAGCTGACGGCCGGTGCGAGTCAGTGCAAAGAACAGCATGAATTACAGTCCAGGAGCATCTTTCTCGAAGCCAAAGGTGAGGGGAAGACGGTGAAGCGCCGTTATGCAGCATGAGAGATCGGCATACGTATGTCGATAATGAGGGTGGTACCGCGATAATTCGTCCCTGCTGATTAGATGTCAGCAGGGACTTTTTGTTTAGGACGTTAAGGAGGTGGTTAACCATGGAAGATGGTTATTTTTATACAGCATTACAGCAGAAGAAATTAGGAACGGAAAGAGGAGATCAAGATGAGTCAAAATGGTTTGAGGAAAGAGCTATTACCTAGACATGTTCAATTTTTAGCATTAGCTGGTATGATCGGTACCGGTATTTTTAAAGGAAGCGGAGAAACGATCGGAATTGCCGGTCCAGGTGTTGTTGTTTCCTACTTGCTGGGCGGCGTACTATTGTTAATTGTAATGGTTGCCTTAGCTGAAATGGCAGTGATGTATCCGAATCATAATGTGCAGCATTTAGTTCATAAAGCATTTGGTTTTCATATTTCGTTTATCGTTGGCTGGCTGTACTGGATCAACTGGACACTCGTTACTATTGTAGAAATCCTAGCAGCAGGATCTTTTTTACAATTTTGGTTTTCTGAAACACCGCTTTGGCTGTTAAGTGCGATTTGCGCCGCAATCATTATTAGTATAAATAGTCTGCAAGTGAAGTTTTACGGTGAAATGGAATTTTGGTTTGCTAGTATTAAAATTATCGCACTAGTACTTTTTATTATATTAGGCGGAGCAGTTTTGTTAGGATTAACAGATTTTGCTCCTGACACACCAACACAGCATTTGCTCGGTCATGGCGGATTCTTCCCGAACGGCTTGCAGGGTGTATTCAGCGCTTGTTTGATTGTTATGTTCTCTTTTGGCGGATCTGAACTGATTGGTGTAGCCATTTCTGAAACGAAAGATGTTAAGAAAGTATTGCCAAAAGTAATCAAAGGCGTCGTTTGGCGGGTGCTTATCTTTTACATTCTGCCTATTACCATTATCGCTGGATTAATTCCTTGGGACCAAGTTGCCGGCATGGAAAGTCCATTTACCCAAGTGATGGATGCAATCGGCATACCAGGAGTTGCGCATGTGATGAACTTCATTTTATTGACTGCTGTTCTTTCAGCAGCGAACTCCGGCATGTTTGCGACTTCCAGAACGATGTTTGCTTTAGCAGAAAAAAAAGAAGCGCCGCAAGCTTTGACAAAGACTTCTAAGTCAGGAGCTCCCATCAACGCGATCACATTGAATGGCGGCTTACTGCTGGTAGGAGCCGGATTAGCTTACTTTGCTCCAGAAAGTATTATCGGCACGATGATGACAATACCAGGCTTCACGATGCTATTACTATGGTTAAGCATATGCGCAGCACAGCTGAAACTGCGCCCAGGCTACGCTGAAATGCCGTATTTCAAAATGAAGCTGTTTCCAACAACTACGATCGTTGGAATTGCGGGCTTAGGTGTCATTTTAATTGGATCTACGTTTAGTAAAGGAGTTTCGGTTGGAACGGTAGTTTGTTTTACTGCATTGGCAATATTGATTGTATTGGCTTTGGTTGTGGGACGGTATCGAAAAGTTTGAAATAACTAAATGAAGGCGCACTTTAAACTAAACAAGAATTCAGATAAAATAAAATGGAAAAGAATGCTATATAAATATTATGTAGCATTCTTTTTTCTATATTGTAATTCTTGACACAAGGCTTCTGAATATATTTACGGAGGTGAATGGCTTGGAAAGGCAGGTTATGTCTGTTTTTTTAGGCGTCGTGTTTGTTATTTCTTTACTTTATTAACGTGAAAAAGAAGCTGCGTTTCCTGCGCGGGTATAACCAAGAACGAATCCGAGATAAAAAGAAATTTATTGAACTTGCCAGCGCCTTCTATTTGGTTAGTGGTTTTATATTGATTTTAGTACCGTTTGTATTTCCAGCTGAATGGAGTATAGCTGCCATTCAGTATGTGGTGCTCGCGAATTTTGTGCTGGTTATATATGTGAATGTAATGATGGTTGATAAATAAGCGGCATTGTCATTTACTTGTTGAGTGCATGTACGCGAGATAAAAGCGGACGATTTTGGTCCCATAATACGTTGACGGGAATGCCGAAAAAGGCAGAAAGCTGGTCGCTGGAGATGAGTTCTTTCGTACTGCCGGATGCGAATACTTTTCCTTCCTTAAGCAGAAGTGTCTGATCAAATATCGGTAAAATCTCCTCGATATGATGCGTTACATAAATAATAGTTGGTGCGTTGGGCTTGCTGCTGATTCTTTCTATTGATTCTAATAAAGCTTCCCGAGCCAGAAAATCTAATCCATTGGCAGGCTCGTCCAAAATAAGCAGCGGCGGATCTGCCATTAGAGCACGAGCGATTAATACACGTTGTCTTTCCCCGAGTGATAGTGTTTCGTAGCGGCGATTTGCGTAAGCAAAACAGCCGAGATCATGAAGCAGCTGTACTGCACTTTCTTTCATTTCCTCCGTAGGCTTTTCATAGAGTCCAATGGATGCAAAAGCACCGCTCAAGACAACTTCAAATGCATTATTCCCCAAGTCAAACTTCTGCTGAATAGAGGAGGAAACAAAACCAATTTGGATACGCAGTTTTTCAGCAAGGTATGTACGGCCAAACTCTTTGCCTAATACTTGCATATTTCCTTTTGTCGGAAAGCTGTATGCATTGAGCAAGTTCAAAAGAGAGGTTTTGCCAGATCCGTTCAACCCGAATAAAACCCAGTTTTGCCCTTTCTGCACTTGCCAATTCAGGTCCTGTAATATCCAGTTGCCATCTCTTTTTAAGGACACATTCTCTAACTCTATGATCATATGTATTGCCTCCTGTCAGTTCTTATAGGATAAGTTAAACAGATAGAAGATTCATATTCAAAACATTCGAATAATTTAAAACAGGGACGCCCTATATTGCTTTGAGCGTCTATATCATTACCGTTAATCATTTCAATGCTCGGGTGGCTGCTTCCATTATTTTCTCAAACACTGTTTTATGTATTCCAGATACAGCCGAACAATATTTACGTCACTCACTTGACTAAGCGTTCTACATCCTACTACATCTTCTATTTCATTAAACAAAAAGCTCCCATCCTCATCAAAGAGAAAATCAATCCCTGCAAAGCCGAAATCGTACTGATCTACAATGCGCTGTACGAGCTGTTGTTCTTCTTTTTTCAAATGGTAGAGAGAGGCACTGCCGCCAAGAGAATAATTTGCACGGAAGTCCTGTGCACTGCTGCGAAGAACGGCCGCAATAATTGTTTTGCCAATAACAAAAACGCGCACATCTTTACCCGCGGACGGTGCTAGCTGCTGCATGAGAATAGGCTGGTTGATGTATTGCTGCTGCAAATGCTCGTATTGAGCCTGTGTTTCTACTAAATGTACGTCCTTGCCGCCACGGCCGCCTGCTGATTTCCATACAAAAGGGTAAGCTAGCGGCGGCTGGGGGATAGGGACATTCGTTTGGAAAACCATATCAACCATCGGGATACCAAGCTTTGTTAATTCCAGATGGGTTTTTATTTTGTCATTCGCCAGGGCAGCTATTTGTGCATTATTGAAACAAGCAACGCCTGCTTGCTCGAGCTGTGCCGTCAGCAGCGGATCAATGGTCCGTACAATAGCAAAGTCGGGAATGTCGTATTCTTTGTGATTCAAGGCTGGTTGTCCGCGCGTTATCGAAATAGACAGCTCCTCCGTGAAGACGAGACGCAATTTCAAGTGGAGCTGCTCACTTTCCGTAAGAAACCAATCAATAAAAGCAGCATTTCGTTCTGCATCTTCTCGATTATAAATCAGCCAGCCATTCATGACAGCATCTCTTTAATATGTGACATAATAGCATCAGAGACATCGACGCCCGTACAGTCAAAGATGGAACGGATATGCGCATTCGAATTAACTTCACAGACAATTGGCTCCCCCTGAGGTCCAAATAGCAGGTCAACACCTGCAAAATTGGTTCCGACAGTGTGTGCAGCAGCAATCGCGAGTTCCGCCTCTTTTTCTGAAGGGGTATACGGCTGCATGCTGCCGCCTCGTGATACATTGGCGCGAAAATCAGTATCTGATTCTCGAATCATAGAGGCAACGACTTGGCCGCCGACAACATTTATGCGGATATCACGGCCATGACTTGTATGGATGTATTCTTGCAGAACAAAGGGCTCAGTGCCGATTTCTTTTATTTTCTTATGTAGTTGCTCTTTTGTCTCGATAAGATACACTTGTTCCCCGAAAGAACCGAATGCTTCCTTGACAATCATCGGAAAGCCGAGTTCTGCTATTGCAGGTTCAAACGTATCCAGCTGAACAGGTAAGGTACCTGGGAATATTTTTGGTGCAATAATTGTTTTCGGTATTGCAATATCTGCTGCAGCAAGTGCTTGGTACATCAGGATCTTATTGTCACATAAGGCGATAGATCTACTGGAGTTGAATAACGGAATTCCTAAGGTTTCCAGCTGCTGCGCAAGCGGAATATCTTTGTCACTAAAGACGACAAAATCTGGCATATCCTCTGATTCTTGGAGCAAACCGTTAGCGGTACCGACGACTCCTAACAATGCGTTATTTTTAATGATTTTCATATTAATATTCTGAGTTTTGGCGGCGCGCTGCATCCATTCTGCAAAATCGAGAAACTTTTTTCCGCCAAGGTGGCCATTGTAGATGACCCAGCCAAGTTTCGGTGTAGCCATAGTTGAAGTTCCTTTCTTTAGGAGACGCGCTACATATGAAGAAATTATTTCTATAGTGGCAGCACGATCTAGTTTGTTATAATAGTCCATTATACATGGAAGGAGATGCTTATGTTTGAAAATCTAGCACAAGCAGAAGCTTTTTTGGCCAGTCGAAGACATCTTGGCATTAAGCCGGGGCTGCACCGGGTCCAGCAGCTGCTAGAAGCATCAGGCAATCCTGAGCGGCGAATGAAAACCATACATATTGCAGGTACAAATGGCAAAGGCTCGACAGCTGCTTATATTGCCCGCGCCCTTACAGCAAATAACTGGAAAGCGGGAAGCTTTACTTCACCGACTCCAGGCGGCTTTTTGGAAAGCATTCAAGTGGACGGTCATTGGATAACAGAGGAAGCATTTGTGTATGAGTGTAATTCGCTGCTTGCAGTAATTGAAGAAATGGACGGTCAAGATGCGCATCCGAGTGAGTTTGAAATACATGTTTGTATCGCTTTTTCCTACTTGGCCAAACATGCTGACATCAGTGTGATTGAAGCAGGCATGGGCGGCATGGGCGACGCGACCAATGTCTTGCAGCAGCCATTACTCAGCATTATTACCAATATCGGACTTGATCATCAGAAGTTCTTAGGAAATACAATTGCAGACATCGCTTCAGAAAAAGCTGGAATTATGAAGGCTGGAGCACCAGTACTTAGTGCTGCAACCCAGGAGGAGGCCATTGACGGACTCGAAGCGCATGCAAAGGCGATAGGAGTGCCGCTCAATTGGGTAAGAGCAGAAGATGCAGAACGATTGCAAGTACATCCTAAAATGAGAGGTCCGCACCAAAAGCTGAATGCAGCACTTGCAGCGGAAGCTTGTCGTGTTCTTCAGGGGTTAGGGGTTGCTTTAGAGGAAGATAAAGTAAGACAAGCAATAAGCCAGACGCAGCTGCCAGGAAGATTTGAGCTTATCGACAAAGAACCTGAAATTATCCTTGATGGAGCACATAATTCAGAAGGTATGGCTGCTTTTGTTAAAACGGTACAAGCAAATTACCCAGGCAAAAAAATAAAGGTTCTCTTCGGTGCATTTCTGGACAAGCCGTTTGAGCAGATGCTGCAGCAATTGCACTTGATTACAGATGAGATCACTTTAACAACTTTTAATCATGAGCGTGCCGCAGACTTAGAAACACTGACAGAAACCTTCCCGGGAGTACATATGACAGAAAAGTGGTCGGAGTGGGTTGACCAGGCATATGCAGCTAATCTAAGAGATACTGTTTATTTTGTAACTGGATCACTTCATTTTATTTATCAAGTAAGAGCGTATATTGTAAAAAATTGAAAAACATGTTATTTTTAATTGTCTAAAATTTACAAGTTCGTGTAAGACAAGCAGGAAGGAAGAAACAAGATGGTGAGCAGCAGCAAGAGACTTTGGATTTGGATAGCGTGGTTGATCATTTGGCCTGTTTCTTTGTTTATGATCTATCAACATACTGACATTCAGGAAATCAAATGGCTGGATTTAAGTGCATTTACCACGCTGGCTATTGTTGTTGCACTTTTCCCAATCATGGTTAACCAAATACCTGTTTTCTTCCTCAATGGCATCACCTTGGTAATTTATCTCAACTTCGGCTTATTTATTGAATTGATTATTACAACTCTCAGCATCACGATTGTGCTGCTGCAAGTGCGGGTGACAAGAAAAGATATCTTCCGAATTCCTTTAAATTATGTAATGTTCTTGGTAATGTCCGTCAGCGCAGCGGGTGTGTATCATCTTTTTGAATTGCCTGGAAGTGAAAAGACACTGGGAACTCCGCTGCATATTATAGCCATATTGGCTTATTCCTTAACACTTTTTCTGTTAAATCATGTTTTGATTACTTTAACAAGAAGATTCATATATGGTAAACGGGACAAAATTTTTGAACGTAGTTTTTTTTGGGAATTTATGACGACTTTTTATATTTTACCAGCAGCACTTCTTCTGCATTTGCTGTATCACGAGATTGGTGCGATTGCTGTCTTATTTATCGGTTTTTCCATTGCCAGTACGTCATATATTTTGCGGCTCTACTATGGCAGCCGGAGCATGAATGAGCGGCTGCGGATGGTCAGTGAAATAGGACATGAGCTGACCGCGCAGTTGAATGTGAAAGAGACGCTCGACCTGTTTATGGAGCGTATTGTGGAACTTGTCCCCGTTGATCAGGCTCTGCTCTTCGATGTAAGAGAAGGGGACGCACTAAAATTAATTCGTTTGTATGACCCTAAAAATCACTCTCCCTATAAGCAAGGAATTCGGATAAATAAAGGAGAAGGGATAGGCTACACATTTT
Source organism: Terribacillus aidingensis (assembly GCF_900215625.1). Classification (GTDB taxonomy): domain Bacteria; phylum Bacillota; class Bacilli; order Bacillales; family Amphibacillaceae; genus Terribacillus; species Terribacillus aidingensis. Next base: position 893,837 of record NZ_OBEK01000002.1, on the reverse strand, counting down.
GTGCAAATGGCGCTGGCGTGCGATACGGCAAACGGAAACAATGGCAACACAATTGGAAAGTTACTGCGCCGGCGTACAGTGAGAGTTTGATGTGTCTGCCGATACAACGTGAGAATCAAATGATCGGTATGCTTGTGTTATTGTCCGATCAGCGGAACGCATACGAAAAATATCAATATACGCTCGTCCATTTGCTGGCGGATTTTATGGCCGTCAGTTTGCTGAATGCTGTTAACTATGAACAAACAAAGAAATTCAGTGAGCGCTGTGCGTTAACTGGACTGTATAATTATCGTTATTTCGAAAAAGAATTGCATAAGCTGTTTGAGTATCGTGACACATCAGAACCAGTATCTTTGATTATGATTGATTTGGATCACTTCAAACAAGTGAACGACACATATGGACATGAAGCAGGGAATGATGTGCTGCGCCAAGTAGCAGACAGATTAAGTTTAGTTTCACCTGAAGAAAGCGTACTGGCACGCTATGGCGGAGAAGAATTTTCTATTATTCTTCCTGGCTGCATATCAGATGAAGCAGCAGCTATTGCGTCAGAAGTGCAGCAGTGCATGACAGAGCGTATTTTTATCACGCAGCATTATCTTAGAGACCAATCAATTGTGACACTTGCTGTCACGGCTAGTATTGGCGTAGCATCTTACCCAGAGAACAGTGAAGATCACCTCGAGCTTGTCCGGCATGCCGACCGTGCCATGTATGTTGGTGCAAAACAGCGGGGCCGGAACAGAGTAGCGATTTATAATCAAATTGAACAAAGTCCAGAAAACATTCCTTCTTGATAGGGATGTTTTTTTGTATTTGCTGTTGACGTAACAAAGTGATTAATATATAGTAACTTACATAAAGTAACTTAATAAAGAAACGAAACTGAGGAGGAACAAACATGGCAGCATTGAAATTGGATAAAGCTCACAGCGGTATTTCATTCACGGTGAAACATATGATGGTTTCCAAAGCAAAGGGGAAATTTGAGGACTTCGACGTACAATTCAGCGGAGACTTGAATGATTTGGATAACGCTTCTGTTACCGTAACTATCCATCCGACTTCTATTAATACAGGCAACCAGGACCGCGACGGTCACCTGCAGTCCGGAGACTTCTTCGACGCAGCCAACCATCCTGCCATGACTTTTAAAAGCAAATCTGTTAAAAAAATTTCCGATGACGAACTCGAAATCACTGGCGACTTCACTATCAAAGGCGTAACAAATGAAGAAACTTTCAAAGCAGCGTACAATGGCACATCCAAAAACCCAATGGACGGCAGCACAATCGCCGGCTTCGAAGTAGAAGGTAAAATCAATCGCGAAGCATACGGCCTAACGTACAACGCAGCACTAGAAACAGGCGGCGTATTGATCGGGAAAGAAGTTAAGTTTACAGCTGACTTTGAGTTTGTTGTAGAATAAAGAATATAAGGAAAGACCTATCCCGCGTGGGGTAGGTCTTTATTTTTGGTATTTTTGTTTATTCAGGATTGTCATAATAGGAACATTGCTCTGGTTAATCGAATTGCTTCCTCCGGCGCTGACGGTGGCATTTGACCAGTTATACTCGGTTTTTCCATCGACTGTTATGTTGTCGCCCGCTATAATTTTAGCATTATTGTGCAAGGAGAGTGTCATTCTTGTCAGAGAGCTGTGAGACTTATAAACGGTCTCGACAGCTATCACAGCGACTTGTTCGTCGTGCAAATGGACAAGAGACAGGATTGCTATGAAGAGAAAGGTGACTCACTCGCCAAGCAAATGGAAGGGCACTGGGCATTCCTGCCGATGATTACACAAATGATTCGGGAAGGAGAGAAATCAGGTTCTATGGACAGCTTGCTGCATCGCGTTGCTGTTTTTTATGAACAGGAGCTGAATTATGCTGCTGAGTGATTAAAAGCAATGTTTGTATCTTAATTCTTATTTTATCCGCAATGGTTGGTAGTATTGTCACGGCTGTTGTTATTCCGATGTTCTCAATATATGAAAACTTACAGTAGTAAGGAACTATAAAAATGACAAAATAACAGTATTTTTACGTTTTATAGGTGGATTTTCCGCTATAGTTTGATATAATCTTACTGGATTAATAGGAAGCATTGAAAAAGAACTGTATGTGGATACTTGGTTATTTTGAATCTAGTAGTACAACCGGCCATATTAATCATTCTTGTTTCCGCATGGCCGGAAACTACTACATAATAAAGGAAAGTCCATGGGAGGTACATACATATACACGAGGTGGCCTTATTATAGGTGGCTATCTCAGTGCTCCTAGATAGTACAGCATATAGTAAAACAGAAAGTAAAGTGACACTATCAAAAGGTCAGTGGGAAGCTGAAATTACTGCGGGTAGTGCAAAAGGTACTGCTGGATCAAAAGATTCAGAGTAAAGAAAACCTAAGCAGAAATCTCTCCTCTTAAGAAATTTCTGTCTTTCCATATGGAGAGTGAAACTTTATGTCGATTTTTCTATTTTTTTACTTCATTATACTTGGCGGTGTCCTCGGTTCCTTCTACAACGTAGTCGGGATGCGCGTACCTCAAAAAAAGATGTTCCAATCCGAACGCTCTTACTGCCCTAATTGTAAGCAGCAGCTTAAAGCATACGATTTAATACCAGTAATCTCCTACATAACTCTTGGCGGGAAATGCCGCAGTTGTAAACAGAATATATCTCCACTCTATCCCTTCACAGAGCTAGCAACAGGCTTGCTATTTAGCTGTAGCTATTATGTTATCGGACTAGAATGGGAGCTGGTTACTGCTTTTGTATTGGTATCTATGGCTGCAATTCTGTTCGTTACAGATATGAAATTCATGCTGATTCCTAATAAGATATTGCTGTTCTTTCTTCCTCTATTCATTATTCTTCGCGTCATCACCCCATTAGATCCTTGGTGGAATTCTATCATTGGAGCTGTTGTGGCGTTTGTGCTGCTTTTCCTTGTTATTTTATTCAGCCGAGGCGGGATGGGCGGCGGGGATTTGAAGTTGTTTGTTGTGCTGGGAGTCGTGCTTGGCTGGAAGGGTGTTTTGCTTACGTTCTTCTTAGCGTCAGTTATTGGGGCAATAATCAGTTTTATGCTCCTTTTAACAAAAGTGCTGAAGCGGAAGCAGGCCATTCCTTTTGGGCCCTACATTCTGCTAGGGGCACTGATTACCTATTTTCATGGGGAAGCAATGATCAGCTGGTACTTTAAATCATTCTTTTAAATAAGGGTCGTTCATGTTTAAAAAGCAAAAAAAACACTGGTGTGTCGCGACTTATTATTTACATTGACTGACCAAGGCAGTAACGCTTCGGCAGCTTCAAGTGCCGAGTAATTAAAACGAGAGAAAATCTAACCGTTTTTGTATTCAGAATTACAGCATACGAATCAGCTGCCTTTTGAAGATCCAGTTCTGGATTTTGAATTGCTGGCGGATTCATTTCCAATGATACGACTACCGCAGCAGATGGGTCCTTTGTCTATCAGCTCAGCACAGCTTCTTCTGATTACAAAGCATGGCACGAATTTCTAACACAAGTTGATGCTATGCAGCGTAAGGCAGAGATAGAACAAATTGACGTGACAAATGCCTCGGAAAACAGCTATATTGCAACCATATCTTTACGTGTATTCTCCAATCCTGCTTCTTAATTCGTAGAAAAGAGTGTTTGATGGGTTCTTCCTGTCGAACACTCTTTTTTTGTCTCGACAGCATTTCTCTTACTTCTAGTTTTAGCTGTGCTAGAGTTAGTCCAAATCATTCATAAAAGAGGTGCAGAATGGAAGAGAAAAAAGGATTTTCCGTCAAAATGGGCGGCAAGAAGCAGAGAAGTCAACAGCAGCAGGCAAAAGAAGAGATGGTCGGCGAGGGAAGCTACACACTTTATGACGAAGAAGCAGCAGCGACAGTCGAAAAGGATGTGCCGGTATTAGATCAGCTGGATAAGAAGCCGTCAGATAAAAGTAGGCTGACGATGTCACCAATTGCGAAGAAACTGACAGCAGCTGCGCTTGGTGCGGCGTTAATCGGTGTTGTGCTGGGGTTCTTGCTGTTGCGTTATACAGCAGGTATCGAATCCGAGACAAGCGGCGCAGCAGTGCCTGTAGCGACAAAGGAAGCTGCTGTTAACGCGGGTGCGTTTGGAGATTTGACTGCTTACGTTGTACAGGGCGGTGTTTATAATCAAGAAGATATTGGACAAGAAGTGGCGCAACGCTACGTCGAAGCTGGAGTTCCTGCTGTTCTATGGGAAAAGAATGGACAATTCTTCTTATTGACAGGAATGGGCGGATCAAAAGAAGAGGCGGAAGCAGCAGCAGCACAACTGCAAGCGCAAGGTTATGAAAGCTACGTGAAAACGTGGGATCCAGGAGTAGAAGCCACAAGCACTGACTGGCAGGACGAGCTCGCTGTATTACTTGCAGCAGGTGACAATCAAGAACCAGCTCTATGGAAAGCATGGCAGGAAAAAGTACCAGCTGAAGCAGCCGAAGTGAAAGCTGCATCAGCCGAAGCAATCAGCGCGATGGAACAAGGGACGTTCACTGCTAGTATGATGCTGCCAGTATGGCATGAGGCAGCCAGCCTTCAAAAGGCTTCGCAGTAACTAGGTTAGTGAGAACAATGAAAAAACTAAATGTCAGATGAGAGTTAGTGATCTGGACAGCCGCTTGCAGTATAGCGGAGTGTTTCTCTGAAGAGGTGCTCTGATTCCACTTTTTAATGTAGAAAAACAATTCAAACAATGCTGCTATTATCGCAGTATTGTTTGGATTGTTTTAACTCAAAAACACTTATGTCCCAGCCGCTTTTTTATAGTTATTTGTAGTTCAGGTTTCTAGTGCTTTCAAGAGATGAGTAAGGGATTCCTAAGCCTCGACAATGAAATCGTAAGGAGAGGCTGTTCTTCCATATCCATCAATGGTTATTTGGATAGACGGTTTCATTAAAAGGCGTTACGCTGTGTACATATATATTGTAGAATTTACTGTTCTTAAAGCTAGCTTCTAGCTGAGCTTCCTGCCATATGCACGTTCCTTTATGAGGTAGTAAAGTACCTTTCTAAATTCTCTGAGGTACTTCTTCTAAAAATAGTTTTCTATTCTCATCCGTTGTCAAGTTTACTCCAGAAAAATTAATCCATTTGGTGTATTCATTTTTAATTCCCAGGTCAGCTAGAGTTCGATTGATGAAGACTCCCTGAATGGCATTTCCACCTTGTGATTCAATATATAATTTATCAGTTGTAGAAGTCGAGATTATGGTTGTTTTCTTTATGTTTGTTAATAATCCTTTTAGTTCATTTGTTTTGCTGTCTTCTAAGAAAGCAAAACCAGTCAACATTACTTTATCAATAAATCCTTTTAAAATAGCAGGTAAGTCCCACCACCAGACAGGGAAGATAAAAATCAATTCAGTTGCTTGGTTTAATTTCTTTTGATATTCCTTAACTAATTCATACGGGGTGTCACCTACGTTAAATAGCTTCAATTCAGCAGCTGTAAACACGGGATTAAACTCATCCTTATAAAGGTCAATCACTTGAAAAGTCTCTCCATTAGCTTTTAAGTCTTCAGTTATGGCAGATAAAATTGCATGATTAAAACTTCCTTTCCATGGATGTGCGTAGATAATTGTTTTCATTATCGGATCCTCCTGTGTTTAGTGTACTTTTATTTTATGGAATGGTATAACAATCTACAAGTACGGTAATTAAAGTGCGATACTAACCTAAAGGAGAGTGTAAATTGGAGGAACGCTATGATTTTAATGCTCCCATTAAGGGTACCGGTTTTGGATATACGTTGTCTTTAATTGGCGGGAAGTACAAAATGGTGGTTTTATACGCCTTATATATTTACGAAGATCCTATTCGCTATAATCAGCTAAAACGAATGCTTGGTACTATTTCTTTTAAAACGTTAACCAATACGTTAAAAGAACTTGAACATGATCTGCTAATTCATCGTAAAGAATATCCTCAAGTTCCTCCGAAAGTAGAATATAGCTTATCCGAAAAGGGATTATCATTGATTCCTGTATTAGATGCCATTTGCTACTGGGGAGAAGGTCAATTAGAAAAAAAGTAAATTAAAAAAATTCATCTGAACTCGTTTCAAATTTCTTGTTAATAGATATATAATCATTAAATTTTTTAGAATAAAGTTTATTTTAATGGATCTCAACAAATGGTGCTTTCTAATAAGAAGGAGCATAACCTAACGGTAAAAGGTAAATAAATTTATAACAGTTCTACTACAGAGAATTTATATTTCCTAAGTTAGATTTTCCTTTATGTGTGTAGATTCACAATTAAATCTCTCAAAACAGCCATTTGAAACAATAGCCGCCTTTCGTTACGATGCTCCTAACCTGTCAGCCACACAGGATTCCGAGTCAAAAGGAAGGCGGTATTTTGTTGCAAACAGAAATGAAGATAAAGTCGGTGCCAAAAGAAGATCGGCCGCGGGAAAGGCTGCTCGAGCTGGGACCAGCTCATTTATCCAATGCAGAATTATTCGCAATTCTGCTAGGGAGCGGGACGAAGGATGAGTCCGTCACATTGCTTGCACAGCGATTATTAATGCATTTTGAAGGATTGCAGCTGCTGCGTGATGCGACAATCGAAGAGTTGACTGCTATCAAAGGGATTGGAACAGCTAAAGGTGTACTTATCATTGCGGCAATTGAGCTTGGACAGCGGCTTCATCGCTACAAGCCGGCAGAAAGATACACAATCCGCAGCCCAAAGGATGGAGCGGATTATGTTATGGAGGAAATGCGCAATTTGCAGCAGGAACATTTTGTTGTCTTATTTTTAAATACAAAAAATCATATCGTTCACCGGCAGACAATCTTCATCGGCAGCCTTAACGCCTCTATCGTACATCCTCGTGAAGTGTTCCGCGAAGCTGTCAGGCGCTCTGCGGCTTCTATCATTTGTGCTCACAATCATCCGTCAGGAGATCCTTCCCCATCACAAGAAGATATCCACGTTACCAAACGTCTGCAGGATTGTGGCAAGATGATTGGCATAGAGCTTTTGGACCATCTTGTAATCGGTGATCGGAAGTTTATTTCACTGAAGGAAAAAGGATACTTGTAATTACTATCTATTTTTTTAGTTTTCTCGTATAATTATAACTAGCTTTGAAGATAAGCGCCTAGCATGGTAGTTCTTACTAGCTGGCGCTTCTTCTGATGGTATATTTTCTTACCTGATAAAACAATGTCTGGCTGATTGAAATCTGCTATGATAAAGTACAACAAAATGAGACAAGATATGAAGAATGTTTGCACGGCTGTTTGCAGCTATGCTGAAACAGGAACGGACTCGGAAAAGGAGAATTAATTGTGGCGAAATTCAGTTTATCACAAGACTTAGGAATTGACCTAGGTACAGCAAATACATTGGTTTTTGTAAAGGGGAAAGGCGTAGTTGTCCGTGAACCTTCTGTAGTGGCAACAAACGTAGAAACAGGACAGGTAGAAGCAGTCGGAAGCGACGCTCGTAATATGATTGGCAGAACTCCTGGAAATATCCGTGTAATCCGTCCGATGAAGGATGGAGTCATTGCGGATTACGATACAACGGCAACGATGATGAAATATTATATTAAGCAAGCCCAGCGCAATCGTTCTTCTTTTGCGAAAAAGCCAAATGTCATGGTGTGTGTACCGTCTGGTATTACGATGGTAGAAGAACGTGCAGTTATTGATGCAACGAAACAAGCTGGAGCAAAAGAAGCATTCCCAATTGCTGAGCCGTTTGCAGCTGCAATTGGCGCAGGACTTCCTGTCTGGGAACCAACAGGCAGCATGATTGTCGATATCGGCGGCGGTACGACAGAAGTTGCGATTATTAGTTTGGGTGGTATTGTAACGAGCCAGTCAATCCGTACTGCTGGAGACGACATGGACGAAGCAATCACACAATATATCCGGAAGACGTACAACCTTATGATTGGGGAGCGCTCGGCAGAACAGCTGAAGATGGATCTTGGTCATGCTGGTGTACCAGAAGGAGACGAAGAAACAGAGATTCGCGGACGCGACCTTCTGACTGGTTTGCCGAAAACCATCAGTGTTAATGCAAAAGAAATTTCCGGAGCGTTGGCAGATACTGTTAGCGCCATTGTGGACGCTGTGAAGCTGACATTGGAAAAAACGCCGCCTGAATTGGCAGCAGATATTATGGACCGCGGTATTGTTCTTTCTGGCGGCGGAGCTATGCTGCGCAACTTGGACAGCGTTATTAGTGAAGAAACGAAAATGCCTGTCTTTGTAGCAGAAAACCCGCTGGACAGTGTCGCTATTGGCACGGGGAAATCGCTTGAATTTATTGAACATTTCCGTGCACATCCGCATGTATTTTCCAAAGCAACCAAAAAATGAGTTGGGTGAGTTATGAATTTCTTTAAGAAAAAACGGATGTTCCTTTTTCTGATTGCCATCATCATCCTAGTAGGTTTGATTGGTTTCTCAACTAGGGATCGGAGCAGCCAGACATTACCAGAACAAATCGTAAGTGATACAGTTGGATTTGTGCAGAATATCTTTTCTGTTCCTGCACAGTTTACTACCACAGTTGTTACAAACATAAAAGACTTGAAGAACACGTATGAAGAAAACCAAGTACTTAAGGCAAAAGTCGATGATTATAAAGGCTTGCTGTCTCGTTATCAAGAACTGGAGCAGCAGTACGATGAGCTGCAGCAAACCAATGATAAATTTAATGACTACACATCGATGGACTACAACCCGATCCCAGCTGATGTGATTGTGCGCAGTCCTGAAGGCTGGTTTGATCAGCTGACCATTGATAAAGGGTCGGACGATGGTGTGGAGACAAATATGGCCGTCATGACAGCGAGCGGCTTAGTCGGCAAGATAGAAGATGTGAGCCGCGGTACAGCTTCTGTTCAATTGCTGAGCGGATTTAATGAGACCAATCGTATTTCCGCAAAAATTGATCCGCAAGAGAAGGAAGGCAAGGAACAGAAATCGATCTTCGGTTTAATCGAAGGGTATGATGAAAAAGAAGGCATGCTTCTGTTTACCGGTGTTAAACCGGAACTAGAAGTGAAGAAGGGATCTTTGGTTACGTCTTCCGGTCTTGGAGGGGTATTTCCAGAGGCACTTAATATTGGAGAAGTAGAGTCCGTAGACTTGGATGAGTACGGCTTATCTCAAACAGTACATGTCAAACCTTCAGCTGATTTATATAATATTGATAAGGTTTTAGTCATCGACGCAGCCTCTGAAGATGCTTCTTCAGATAACGGGGATGAGGGTCTTTAATGAAAAAGCTTTATTTACCGTTGATCTTACTTTTAATTGTTAGTTTAGAAGGTGTAGCCACTGCCATGCTTCCTAAGCAGTTTATTGGCGGTGACACTTGGCTGATTCCGCACTGGACTCTTTTATTCCTAGTGCTGATCGCGATGCTTTATGATTTGGATAATTCGTATTACAGTTTGCTTTATGCGCTTATTTTCGGACTGCTGAAAGATATCGTTTATACGGATATTTTAGGCGTGTATATGTTCACATATGGTTTCAGTATTTATTTAATTCTGGAATTACGCAGAGTGCTGCACGGCAATATTTTTGTGGCTGCACTGCTTGGTCTTTTGTCGATTGTATTTGCGGATGTTATCGGTTATCTGATTTATCATGTGATCGGTATTGCGCCGATGGACTTTGTTGCGTATCTGCTGCATAGACTTTTGCCAACGCTCGGTGCCAACCTTATCATGCTAGTAATCTTGTATCTGATTTTCCAGAAGCCTCTGCAGAAATGGTCCGATTCGCAGCTTAGAAGAACAACTAGCTTATAAATTAGAAAATCAGACGACGAACGGAGGTGACCATCTTGATTGGAAACAAACAGATCATCACAATTAAAGGTACCCGGGAAGGGCTGTCTTTGCACATGGATGATGCCTGCTCTTTTGAAGAATTGTTGGAGGAATTAGAAGCGAAACTTGCTGCTAATCGGATTGATTCGGCTGACCAGATTGTTGGTGTACATATTCAATTAGGCAACCGTTATTTAGAAAAGGAGCAAGAGGAGCTCCTTCGTCGAATGATTACGAGCAAGCAGCGTCTGCGGATTGAGTCCGTTCACTCTGAAGTCATCACGAAGCAAGCTGCAATAGAGTGGAAGGAAGAAGCGGAGGTAAAGGCAGTCAGCCGTGTCGTCCGTTCTGGCCAAGTGCTGGAAGTGAAAGGTGATTTACTGCTGCTAGGGGATGTGAATCCTGGCGGCTGTGTTACCGCTACGGGTAATATATTTGTTATGGGTAATTTACTCGGGATTGCGCATGCGGGGAAAGACGGTGATACCGATGCTGTTATCGCTGCCTCGTATATGAATCCGACGCAGCTTCGAATCGCGGGTTATATCAGCCGCGCGCCCGATCATGAGACAGATGGTGTTTATATGGAATGCGGGCACATCGATGACGAACAGCAAAAAATCATCATCGACCGTTTGCAGGCAGTAGTCCGCAAACGTCCGGGCATCAGCAGTTTCGAGAGGAGAATGTTAAATGGGTGAAGCAATCGTTATTACGTCCGGTAAAGGGGGAGTAGGTAAGACGACTACTTCTGCCAACCTGGGAACAGCGCTTGCTCTAATGGAGAAAAAGGTCTGTTTAATTGATACAGATATTGGTCTTCGTAATTTAGATGTTGTGATGGGGTTAGAGAACCGCATTATTTATGACATTATCGATGTTATCATCGGCAGATGCGCACTGAAGCAGGCATTGATCAAAGACAAGCGCTTTGATCATTTATACTTACTGCCAGCTGCACAGACGAGTGACAAGTCTGATTTGACAACAGAAGGTATGGAAAAGATTGTCGCTGAGCTGAAGCCGGAGTTTGACTATATTATTATTGATTGTCCTGCCGGTATCGAACAGGGCTATAAAAATGCTGTGGCAGGAGCAGATAAAGCGATTGTTGTCACCACACCGGAAAAACCGAGTGTACGTGATGCAGATCGTATTATCGGCTTGCTTGAGCAGGAAGATATTGAACCGCCTAAATTGATTGTTAACCGAATTCGTAATCATATGGTAGAAGATGGTGACATGCTGGAAGTAGACGAGATCGTCCAAGTACTATCAATTGATTTGCTTGGTATTGTTGCGGATGATGAACAAGTTATTAAAGCTTCCAACCATGGAGAGCCGGTCGCTTTCCAGCCGAATACGAAGGCAAGTATTGCGTATCGCAATATTGCTCGTCGTATACTGGGAGAGTCTGTGCCGCTTATGAGCTTTGAAGATGAAAAAGGCATGTTCAGCCGATTGAAAAAATTTTTTACCAAAAGCAAATGAACTTATGATAAACTCGTAGCTCTAGAGAGAGTTACGAGTTTTTTTATGTCCAATACCAGCAAGGGGAATGTTCAGCATGACATGGGAGATTTTTAGCATAATTGGCACGGCCGCATTTGCTATTAGCGGTGCACTTGTGGCGATGGAAGCAAAATATGATGTTTTTGGCGTCTTTATTCTAGGATTTGTAACAGCATTCGGCGGCGGAGCGATCCGCAACATTCTGATCGGCCTGCCTGTTTCTTACTTATGGTCGCAAACGAGTTTATTCTACATAGCTTTCATATCAATAACTATCATTCTCATCTTTCCGAAATGGATTAGTCATCCTTGGAAGAAGGCCGGTTTGTATGCCGATGCAATTGGCTTAGCGGCATTCGCTATCCAAGGTGCGCTGCACGCTGCCAGTCTGGATCATAGTCTCCTGGCAATAATGGTAGCTGCTTTCTTGACAGGAAGCGGCGGCGGAATCTTGCGCGACTTGCTGGCCGGACGGAAACCATATGTGTTCAAGGCGGAGATTTATGGCAGCTGGGCGGCGTTGACAGGCCTTATTATAGGACTGGGAGCTGCCGATTATCCTGTATTGTTATATGCTTTGTTTGCCGGAATTATTTTCTTGCGTATTTATTCTTTCCACCGCAAATGGCAGCTCCCAGTTCCAAAGATGCATTATCAGTAAAGATCAGCAAAACTGCTGGTCTTTTTGTTATAATCAGGAAAAAAGGAGGAAGATGACATGAAAAAGGAGCATCCTCTATAACAACAGATACTCGGTCCTCCTGCTCCGCCTGTATCCAAATACTTATACAAAAGAGGAGGAGAATCGATGAAATTGATTGACCAGCTTTTACAAGATGCTCAAAAATCTTTTTCCGGTTGGGATATTTCTTTTATAGAAGATACCGGGCGAATTCAATATGAACTTTTACCATGGTCTTATGGAAGTGAAGCGAGAAAATATCTCTTTGAAGCAAACAGCCTGTTAGATATGGGAACTGGCGGAGGAGAGTTTTTGTCCAAGCTTCTGCCGCTGCCGCATTACACAGCAGCAACAGAAGGTTATCTGCCGAACGTGCCAATCGCTAAGGAAAGGCTGGAACCGCTCGGGGTGGAAGTCTTTCAAATCGATATCGATGATGAACTGCCATTTGCTGCTGAAACATTTGATCTTGTTTTAAACAAACATGAGTCTTATTCAGTTTCTGAGGTGAAACGAATTCTAAGACCGGATGGACTTTTTCTCACCCAGCAGGTAGGCGGAACAGATTGCACGGCACTGAATGAATTGCTTGGTGCTTCTGTGAATACAGCTTATCAAGATTGGAAGCTTCAAACAGCAGCAGAAGAGCTGGCGGGTCAGCTTGTCGTGCTTGAGCAACAAGAGGCTTTCCCTTCTATGCGGTTTTATGACATAGGAGCGGTAGTCTTCCATTTGAAAGCAATACCTTGGCAAATTCCTTCATTTACAATTGAAGCTTACCGGGATTGTTTAATGGAACTGCATCAATTTATCGAGAAGAAAGGCTTTTTGGATGTAAAGCAGCATCGTTTTCTGCTCGCTGCTGCACGTAAGTAATCATAAAGTCTCCCTGACAGGAGGCTTTTTTCGCTTCTTTTAATAACTTGTCCTTCTTGGTCATAGACTTGTACAAAGACCTAGAGGGAGGGTTTGATATGGGGAAGAATTTACATTCGGTGCGAAAAGGCATTGCAGATCGTAAACGTCTTAAAGGAGAGAAGATACAGAAAGGAATAGCTGAGACTGTCACGCCTTTTACGATTGAGGAGGAGGAGTCTCATGGGTTTGGTCCTAATCCAAAATATGAGCCGCCGCGTACTGAACATACATCCAAGTTTGCTGCTCGTTTTATGTTTCGGTTGATTGTATCTGCGACTTTGTTTTTCGGAACAGCACTTTATTTGCAGGCTGATCACCCATTTGTAGAAAAAACGAAAGCAACCGTGATAACGGCGTTAACGGAGGAGTTCCCTTTTGCAACGGTGAATAGCTGGTATCAGGATAGATTCGGAGATCCGGTAGCATTAAAGCCTGGGGAAGAGGGGGCAGAAGTGATAGAGGCGCAGGCAATGCCGGTAAATGGAACTGTTGTGCAGCCTTTTGATGAATCAAAAGAAGGTATTCTCATTGAATCCGACCAAAAATCCGATGTGGTGGCTGTGGATGAAGGAATCGTTATATTTGCTGGAAACGATAGAGACACAGGAAAAACAATCATCCTGCAGCATGCCGATAAAAGCAAAAGTATTTACGGCCATTTGCAAGCCATTGAAGTAAACCAATACCAGCGGATCGATTCAAATGAAAAAATCGGAGAATTTGTGCCAAATGAAGAAAATGCCCAATCAATCTACTTTGCTCTTCAGCAAGGAAATAAGTTTCTAAATCCGATTCAAGAGGCACCAGTTGACGCACCATAACTGGCTGCCGCCGATTCATTTGCATCCCATCTTTTGGGCATTCCTGCTTGCGGCCATACTGACAGGGATGCTGATGGAAGTCATGGTTTTATTCGGAATAGTACTTCTCCATGAAATGGGTCATTTTCTTGCTGCATGGCATTTTCGCTGGCGCATTCGCCGGGTTATGTTATGGGTGTTTGGCGGTGTGATGGAAACTGAAGAGCATGGAAACAGACGCATCCGGGAAGAAGCAATTGTTGTACTGGCAGGACCTGCTGTTCATATCGTCCTGTATGCGGTCCTGTTTTTGCTGAGAGAAACAACTGCTGTTCCCGAAGGTGTCTTGGAGACAGCATATATGTATAATACAACAATTCTAATATTCAACTTATTGCCGATTTGGCCGTTAGACGGCGGAAAGCTGGTAGGTCTCATCCTCTCGATGCAGCTTCCCTACCGCAAAGCGCACGCCGTTCTAATTGGCTTTAGCTGTGTTATGGGAGCGGCTATCCTTCTTTATGTGTGTATCGCATTACCTTTCACATTAAGTACAGTTAGTCTTCTCTGTTTTCTATTGTGGGAAAATCGGCTAGAATGGAAACGACGCTATTATGTGTTTCTGCGTTTCTTACTGCAGCGTGCAACGTTTGGACCAACCGGCGTACTATGCACCCCCATCTTCGCAAGCCCTGATACTACGCTCCTGGATATCCTTTCGCAATATAGGAGGAACAGGCGGCATATGATTGTTGTAAAAGGGAAGAATGCAGTACTGGATGAACAGCTATGCAGTGATATGTATTTTAAAAACAAGCAGGCACATTGCACAGTAGCGGATATTTTGCAAAACAGACAGTGAGGAAATCCATGCTATCATTATATTTGTTTTTTAAAGGTACAGAAAAAGTAGCGCTTGCAGTAGAGCGTGGGCAAGTGATGGAAGTATTTCTTGATCGACCTGGTGAAACATCGAAAGTGGGAAGTATTTATAAAGGAATTGTGCGCTATGTAGATAAAGGCTTGCAAGCTGCCTTTGTAGATTTCGGCGAAGAACGGCAAGGCTTTTTGCAGCGCCAGGAGATCACCGCATGTAAACAGAACGCCTCGCTGCGGATTGAACAGGCGATACAGGAAGGGCAAACGCTTTTTGTACAGGTGCAAAAAGATGCACATGGAACAAAGGGAGCAAAGCTTTCTGCCATTATTACGCTGCCAGGGCAGACACTTGTTTATTTACCGAATGGACAGTATGTAGCAGTGTCCAAGAAATTGCCGGTGGAAAGAGCAGAGAAGTGGAAAACACACTTCACAGAACTGCTGGAGCCGGAAGAAGGTGTCATTGTCCGGACAGAAGCAGATCTGCTATCAGAAGCTGCGCTATCGGATGAATTACAGCGGCTGCGTAACAGATGGAGGGAACTTGCTGCCAATGACAGCACACCGCCGGCACCGATCTTGCATGATGCACTTATACCGGATCAGCTGCTCCGGCGAATGCCGGCTGGTGCGATTGAGGAGATTATTGTGGATGATGGTTATGCCGCACGCCAGCTGCGACAACAGTTCCCATCATTCCAAGAGAAAATCAAATGGGAAAAAGAAGCAGAAATGCTGCTGCCGCAGCCTTTAGCGGTACTATGGGAGCAGCTGATTTCACCAGTTGTGCATATTGATAGAGGTATCACGTTACATATCGAACAAACAGAAGCATTGACGGTAATCGATGTTAATAGTGCGGGTTACAAAGGACATTCCGATAAACAGCAAACTGCAGCCATGGTCAACCAGCTTGCTGCAAAAGCAATTGCCCGGGAAATGAGACTGCGAAACCTTTCCGGTATCATACTAATTGATTTTGTTTCGATGAACCGCTCCGAACAGCAGCGTGCTGTTCTGCAGACTTTCCGCCAGGCACTTCATCAAGACAGTCAGCGGACAGAAATATACGGTTTTACCAAACTTGGTATATTAGAAGTATCCCGAAAACGTGAACGGCCTTCCATACCAAATCAATTGCAGAAAGCCGTAAAACCTGAACTTTCACTTGAATCGAGATGCTTCCAGCTGGAAAGGGACCTTCTGAACGCAGCGTCGGATTGCAGTTATGTGCTATCCGGCAAAAAAACAGAGATTAGGCGTTTTCTGGAGCTGACGAAAAAACCTGCTGTTTCTGCAGCTGTTTATGTTCGTTATCAGGACAAGCCGGCATTTAAACTAGAGGAGATAGATGAAGCGACTGTTAAAAGAGATGGGTTAGAGAGTCTTGACAATCTTTTTTGATGTGTGATAACATCAGTATGTTACACGAAGTAGCACCCGTGCTACAACCGCACAGATCAGGTGGGTATACCATAAGCCACAAGGCGCCTGTGATGGCGAGTCTGAGTGAATAGAGGAGGTGCGTTATGTACGCAATTATTGAAACTGGTGGTAAACAAGTTAAAGTAACAGAAGGACAAACTATCTTCGTTGAGAAATTGGAAGCGGAGAACGGTGCGGAAGTTACTTTTGACAAAGTATTGGTAGTTGGAGGCGACGATGTTAAAATCGGTGCTCCATTCGTAGACGGTGCGACAGTTACTGCAACTGTTGAGAAACAAGGCCGCGCGAAGAAGATCAACGTGATCAAATTCAAAGCGAAGAAAAACTACAAACGCAAACAAGGCCATCGTCAGCCATATACTAAATTGACAATCGGCAAAATTAACGCGTAAGGCAGACCATGATTACTGTTACAATCAACCGTGCTGACGAAGATATTCATAGCTTTGAGCTTAGCGGACATGCAGAGAGCGGCCCTTATGGCTACGATCTTGTGTGCGCAGCTGTTTCGGCAGTAAGCTTCGGAGCGGTGAACGGTCTTTTCGTTCTCGGTGAGTTTGAACCAGAGGTAGAGCAGGGTGGTGACGGTGGGTATCTTCGTGTGGTACTTCCCGATCACTTGTCCGAGGAGCAGCTTGATAAAGCGTCGCTTCTGCTGGAAGGCATGCTCGTATCGCTCCAAACAATTGAACAGGACTATGGGAAGCATATAAGAATTATCGAACAATAAGGAGGTGCACCACTATGCTACGTCTAGATTTGCAGTTTTTCGCATCCAAAAAGGGTGTTGGTAGTTCTAAAAACGGACGTGACTCCGAATCCAAACGCCTAGGCGCGAAACGTGCTGACGGTCAGTTTGTTACTGGCGGGTCTATCCTTTACCGTCAACGCGGTACAAAAATCTACCCAGGTACAAACGTTGGACGCGGAGGCGACGACACATTGTTCTCTAAAATCGACGGTGTTGTCAAATTCGAACGCTATGGCCGTAACCGTAAAAAGGTCAGCGTATATCCTGTAGCTCAAGAAGCTTAATGTTTGCAGAGAGACTCTAGCCTTCGGGTTAGGGTCTTTTTTTCTAACCCACATCTAATTGCACCACATATTGCTAGAATGGAAAAGAAGCTGCCCTCTCGACTGCTTTTCCGTAAAGGAGGAATATAGTTGGAATACCATGAAGTTATGACGCTGTTAGGCTATACTCGGCATGAATGGATGAATCGGCTTCAACTCCTACATAGCTATTCCAAATTGGGTAAGGATGAAAAGGTACAAGAGAAAATCGAGGAAGCAATTCGCTTAGCTGATGAAGAGCGAAAGTTATCTAATTTGAATATACCAGAGACTTCGGTGTGGATCCTGGCCTTCAATTGGACGTACAGTCAGTTTCGGATAAAATTCCAAGTAGATGAGCAAATACCAAGTATTTGGGAATACGATCAAAATATCCGAGGAAACTTAGAAGCAGTAATGGATGAGCTGATTGATAGTACGCAGGAGATGGAGCTGTACGAAGGCGTGCTGCATGTGAAAACGAAGCAGGACAGGCCAATCATTGAGCTTGCATTTGATGGAAAGTTTGCAGGCTGGGGCAATTTGCAGATGGTTGGACAGAAGGATTGTGTGCAAGAAGTGAAGATTGAATCATTACCAGAGGAAAAATCTCGCTGTACAATTGTACTTGCGTGTAATTAATGAGGTGAAACGATGTTTGTAGATCAGGTCAAGGTATATGTAAAAGCAGGCGACGGCGGTAATGGCTTAGTTGCTTATCGTAGAGAGAAATATGTTCCGTTAGGTGGTCCGGCAGGCGGAGATGGAGGAAATGGCGGGGATGTCATTTTCAAAGTTGATGAAGGGCTTAACACATTGATGGACTTCCGTTATCAGCGCCATTTTAAAGCGCAGCGCGGCGATAATGGGATGAGTAAGGGACAGCACGGCAAAAATTCAGAACCGCTAATACTGCCAGTACCGCCGGGTACGCTTGTGCGTGATGAAGAAACTGGAGAAGTAATTGCGGATTTGACGAAGCATGAACAAGAAGCTGTTATTGCCAAAGGCGGCCGCGGTGGACGCGGTAACTCTCGTTTTGCAACACCGCGCAACCCTGCGCCGGATTTTGCGGAAAATGGCGAGCCTGGTGTAGAGCGCAATTTGCAAATTGAGTTGAAGCTAATTGCTGATGTTGGTTTGGTCGGTTTTCCAAGTGTAGGAAAATCAACATTTCTGTCAGTTGTTAGTGCAGCTAAGCCGAAAATAGCTGATTATCACTTTACGACGTTAGCGCCTAACCTTGGCGTTGTCGAAACAAAGGATCAGCGCAGCTTTGTTCTGGCAGACTTGCCGGGACTAATTGAAGGCGCACATGAAGGAATCGGACTTGGTCACCAATTCTTGCGTCATGTAGAGCGGACACGTGTTATTGTGCACGTGATTGATATGGCTGCAACAGAAGGCCGGGATCCTTATGATGACTATGTGACAATTAATGAAGAATTAAAAGAATACAATGAAGATCTGCCATCTCGTCCGCAAATCATCATTGCGAACAAAATGGACATACCAGAAGCGGAAGAAAATTTGGTTGTCTTCAAAGAGAAAATCCCAGAAGGAATCGATATTTTCCCAATTTCCGCTATTACACGCGATGGCTTGCAGGATGTACTGTACGCTATTGCTGACAAGCTGGATCAAATTCCGAAAATCGAGAAACCGGTTGAGGATCAGACGGAGCGTGTTGTGTACCGCTTCGAGGAATCCGAGAAACAGTTCGAGATCACACGTGATCCTGATGGTGCTTATGTGCTGTATGGTGAGCCGATTGAGAAACTATTCAAGATGACAGACTTTAACCGTGACGAAGCTGCGAGACGCTTTGCAAGACAAATGCGCGGTATGGGTGTCGATGAAGCTTTGCGCAAACGCGGCGCGAAAGACGGCGATATCATTCGTCTGTTGGAACATGAATTTGAATTTGTTGACTGATTCTGTTTGAATCAAGGTGGGGAGAGCATATGGCTGAAAAGGAAGAACAATTTTATCTTGTGCGAAGTGATGTGCTGCCAGAGTCAATGAAAAAAACGCTGCAGGCGAAAGAATTGCTTGAGCGTAATAAAGTGGCTTCGGTTTTTGATGCGGTGCAGCAGGTGGATCTTTCCCGAAGTGTGTTCTACAAATATCGGGATGCAGTATTTCCATTCCGCGCAATGGTAAAACAGCGAATGATCACATTGTTCTTTCATCTGGAAGACCGTACTGGTACGCTGTCTGAGCTATTGGCAATTGTTGCTGGATCGGGCGGCAATATCCTGACGATACATCAGACGATACCTTTGCAAGGAAGAGCCAATGTGACAATCTCTTTAAATACAGCAGGCATGCACACGGACATCCAGTCTTTACTGGATGACCTTCGTGCCTTAGCGTACGTGGATAAAGTAGAGGTATTGAGTTCGGAAGCTTAGGCAAGGGAGCAGATACGTATGAAGATTAGTTATCTAGGACCAAGAGGAACATTCACAAAAATGGCGGTGGATGTGCTATTTCCTGGTGAGGAAGCTTATAGCTATGCGACTATTCCACAGTGTATGGATGCTGTTGTGAATGGAGAAATAGATTATTGTGTCGTTCCAGTCGAGAATACAATTGAAGGCACGGTGCCAATAACGATGGATTATTTAATTCATCAAGCGAAGCTGCCCATTGTGGGAGAGGTTGTCATTCCGATCAGACAGCATTTGTTAACCAAAGGGACAGTAGAGCTTTCGGATGTAAAAGATGTCTATTCACATAGTCATGCGATTGCACAATGTCACCATTTCTTACATACCGAGCTTCCGCATGCTGTCACACATGCCGCTTCCTCTACTGGAACGGCAGCAAAGATGGTGGCAGCTATGGAGGATGGGTTTGCTGCAGCAATTGGGAATGAACTTGCAGCGAAAGAGTTTGGATTAACAATTTTACAAAAAGATATCCATGATTATGCGAATAATCATACGCGTTTTTTTGTTCTGTCCAGTGATGCAGGCAGCAATCCCGTAAAACGTGATGCTGGTGCAAAAATGAAAACATCTTTGTACGTAACACTTCCATCAGATTATGCCGGTGCACTGCATCAAGTACTAGCAGCCTTTGCTTGGCGTAAGATTAATATGTCGAAGATCGAATCCAGACCGATGAAGACTGGTCTTGGAAACTATTTCTTTATAATGGATGTTTCTTGTGAAGCGGAAGATATCCTTTTTCAAGGGGTCCGGCAGGAGCTTGAAGCGCTGGGCTGCAGTCTTACTGTACTTGGCAGTTATCCAATTCATCAATATGAGAAAAAAGCCGGCGCGTGTTCATAACGTGCCGGCTTTTTTCAACCTTTTAGAACTTGCTGCATAAGATGGTGAAGTAATGCGTCAGTTCATGAAAGGGGAGTTTCAGACTTGAAGATTCATATCGTACAAAAAGATGACACCATGTGGAGTATCGCTAGAAAATATGGGGTCAGCTTCGATGCTTTGCGGGAAATTAACGGACATATCCGTGAACCAGAGCTCGCAGTACCGGGCATGAAGCTTAAAATACCATCCACAGCCAAAGCGGTTTCAAAAGAACCTGTACATCGTTCGGAGACATCTGCAGACAGTAATACGGGGCAGCAAGCGCCAGCTCCGACATTCCACAATTCACCAGCAATACAGGAAGACGATATGTCCGCTGCTCCATATCCATTTGTACCGCAAATGCCGCAAATTACTGCGCCAGAGCAAGGTGCAAATGTTTATCCAACACCGCAGCAGCAGAATTACGTTGACGTACCGCCACAGCAGCCTGTGAATATGACACAAGACCAGCATATGCAAGGCTATCCATTCTATCAGCAAGAGAATGGTCCATGGCCGATGCAAGGACAGCAGCACATGCAAGAAGATTGGAACGTCGTGCAGCCGGGTCAGCAAGGTTTGTATGGTAATTGGAACACACAAGGGCAAGGTCAGCCGGGTCAGCCAGGTCAGCAGCCAATGCAAGGAGACTGGAACATGCAAGGAATGCAGCCGGGTCAGCAGCC
>NZ_OBEK01000002.1:294675-872582 GCF_900215625.1 Terribacillus aidingensis | reverse complement strand
ATGCACGGAGATTGGAACATGCAGGGTCAGCCAGGTCAGCAGCCGATGCAGGGAGACTGGAACATGCAAGGAATGCAGCCGGGCCAGCAGCCGATGCAAGGAGGCTGGAACATGCAAGGAATGCAGCCAGGCCAGCAGCCGATGCAGGGAGGCTGGAACATGCAAGGCCAGCAGGCAGTTCCGCCTCAGCATATGGCGCTGCCTTACCCTAATGCGCCAATTCGCTCCTGTTGCGGACCGGCAATTCCTTTTCCTGAGGGACCTCAATTTGCTCAGCCTGATTATCAAAACCCATATGGTGTTGAGCCAGCGCGCAACGATTTCTATGAACCATCTCCGGCGCAAGATTTGCCGGGTGATGAGCAAGAAAATAAATAATATCAAAAAAGCCCCTTCCATTCCTGAAGGGGCTTTCAATTTATAATATACCATGTTCCTCGAAAATGCGGTGCATATCCTGACGGTACTTATCTTCTAAAGCAGATACTTCTGCTTTGGACAGTCCGGCATGCTGAATATGATTCCTAAGTATCAGGGTCGCTTTTTCTTCTGAGAAAATGCTCGCCATGTTCGCCTCGCTCTTCGCTTCCACGTAGTGAAGGTACTTTTGCTGCGCAGTGTTTCTCAAATCTATCCCCGCCTTCATGATTATCTGTCTTCTCCTATACCACATATAATCGTAAGTTAAACCAAAAAAGTGTGGGTCTTTGTGAATTTTTTTGAAAAAAAGTCGGATAATATGCTGCTTTCGGGAAAAAATAGAGAAAAAGAAGCGGAATAGGGGTGGAAGGTAATGAGGCGTTTGCTTGCCATTTGCGGGCTTTTCTTAGTTATTTTTCCGAGTTTGACAGCGGAAGCTGCGGATCCGGTAGAAGTAGAGGTAGTTTTAAAACGGCATTATATTGACGGCAACGAGACCGTCGTCACCCACCGGGAGAAGATTTATGCAATGGAAGATTTCTGGTCGACCTACCATGATTGGCAGCTAGTTACCCAGAAAGAGGGACAAGTTGTTTTAAAACAGGATGTAATGGATATTTCTCCTTCGCTTAAAAAAGATGGCTATTTTGGAATATACAAAGGTAAGTTAACCATTTTTGAGGGGCGTCCAATGGATCAGCAAGCTATCCAATCGTTCTATCAAATCAATAAAGGAAAACTGGAAAGCCATCAGGCGAAACAACTGGAAGAAGGAATAAAAATTCAATCGAAGGAAGTTTACGAAGAAGTTCTAGAAGCTTTCCGATCCAAAAAATTGTTAGAAGCATTGCCGAGTTGAGAAGAGAAATAATACCACCTAAACAAAATCCGAGCTATGAAAATTCTTTGAGTAGAATGGACATAGTTCGGATTGTTTTATATGTATTGCGTTTTGTAAATCTGCCTCCTGCCAAGAATTCGTTTGCAGCTGTGAGTCGATTTTCATGCTGCTGTGAATGATGCAGAAATGTATTGCCAAATCATGAAGAATAAGCGGGAAGCGGCATACAACAGTTATTGTACCTGGCTGGTCCTGTTTTTCGCTTTAAGCCTTATACGAACATACGCTTGTGTGGTAAACTAGTAACAAGTTATTGTAGCAGGTAGGAGAGAAGCAGTATGATAGCGTATATAAAAGGTAATATAACAGGAATTACAGAGGAAGCAGTACTCGTGGAAGCCCACGGTGTCGGTTATGAAATTATCTGTCCGAATCCTTTCCAATTTCAAATGGAAGAAGGGAAGGAGGCGCTTGTTCATACATATCACTATGTACGCGAAGATGCGCAAACGTTGTTCGGATTTAAAAATACAGAAGACAAGTTTCTATTTCAAAAATTACTTGGCGTATCCGGAATAGGCCCGAAAAATGCGCTGCAAATCCTTGCTGGAGTAAATGTCGAGGAATTTGTGGCAGCCATTGAGCGGGAAGACGATAAGTTCCTGACCAGTTTCCCTGGTGTAGGGAAGAAGACTGCCCGTCAAATGGTGCTCGATTTGAAAGGCAAGCTGGTTTATATGGTCTCACTCACTGCGATTGAAGCATCGGCAGGAACTGAGAGCAATACATCGAAGAAACGGGCTGCACTAGAAGATGCTGAAGATGCAATGCGCGCACTCGGTTATCAGGAGCGCGAGATTAAAGCAGTTTTGCCGCAGCTTAAGAAGGAAGACAGCGATAGTGCCGATTATTTAATAAAGAAAGGTTTGGCTTTATTAAGTCAAAAGAAATAAAGGAGTGCGAAGATGGAAGATCGCATGATTACGAACGAATTGAAGCAAGAAGACGAAGTAATCGAGTTGAGTTTGCGCCCGACTACACTCAAGCAATATATTGGGCAGCATAAGGCAAAAGAAAATTTAGCCATCTTTATTGAAGCTGCCAAGATGCGTGACGAACCGCTGGATCATGTGCTGCTGTACGGGCCGCCAGGTTTAGGTAAAACGACGATGGCATCCATCATTGCGAATGAAATGGGTGTGTCGTTTCGAACAACAAGCGGACCAGCCATTGAGAAGGCAGGGGACCTTGCTGCGATACTCAGCTCACTTGAAGCTGGTGATGTGCTGTTTATTGATGAGATCCACCGGCTGCCGCGTGCTGTCGAGGAAATTCTTTATCCAGCTATGGAAGACTTCTGCCTGGATATCGTCATTGGCACGGGGCCGAGTGCCCGCAGCGTCCGTCTTGATCTACCGCCATTTACATTGGTTGGGGCGACAACGCGTGCAGGACTTTTATCAGCACCGTTACGAGATCGTTTTGGCGTGTTAAGCCGGCTGGAATTTTATCATACAGAAGATTTAGCTAGTATCGTGGAGCGGACTGCGGTCATTTTTGATGTTGAAATTGAACCTTCTGCTGCGCTTGAAGTGGCATTACGATCAAGAGGAACACCTCGTATTGCAAACCGCCTGCTGAAACGGGTGCGCGATATCTCCCAAGTAAAGGGAGAAGATTATATAACGCAGGAAACGACGCATGTAGCCTTAAATAAGCTGCAAGTGGACGCAAAAGGGCTTGATCATATTGACCACAAGCTGCTGACGACTATTATCGATCACTTCCGCGGCGGACCGGTCGGACTGGATACAATCAGCGCAACAATCGGAGAAGAATCACAGACGATTGAAGACGTCTATGAGCCGTATTTGCTGCAGATTGGTTTTATACAGCGTACACCGCGCGGGCGGATTGTCACGCCGCTTGCCTATGCCCACTTCGGCCGAGAGGTGCCAAAGGCTTGACCGGCATTGGAAAAATCTTTATTCTTATAGGCGTTGTGTGTATTTTAATCGGCCTTATTATGTCGTTTATCGGCAAGCTGCCGGGAGATATCGTTTTTAAGAAAGGGAACACGACAGTTTACTTTCCAATTGTCACATCGATTGTAATTAGTATTGTACTGTCGCTCATTTTGTTCCTATTCAACAAATTTCGCTGATACAGACTAGGAGTTAACAGGAATGGATATACAGGATTATGATTTTCATTTACCAGAAGAACTGATTGCCCAAACACCGCTTCAGGACCGTACATCGTCAAGGCTGCTCGTGCTGAATAAGGAAGCGCAATCGATGGAGCACCGTCATTTCGCAAATATCGGTGACTATCTGCATCCTGGTGACTGTCTTGTCCTAAATGATACACGTGTGCTGCCGGCAAGGCTGTACGGTATCAAGTCGGACACAGGAGCTAAGTGTGAGATACTGTTGCTGAAACAAGTGGAAGGTGACTGCTGGGAAGTGCTTGTCAAACCAGCTAAAAAAGTAAAAGTAGGCACAGAGCTTTCCTTTGGAGATGGCAAGCTGACTGCTGTGTGTAAGGAATTATTAGAGCATGGCGGACGAATTGTCGAGTTTCACTATGAAGGTATTTTTTATGAAGTACTAGATCAGTTAGGTGAAATGCCGCTTCCGCCGTATATTAAAGAACAGCTTCCTGACCAAGAACGTTACCAAACGGTATATGCAAAAGAGCAAGGTTCAGCTGCGGCACCGACAGCAGGCTTGCATTTCACAAAAGAATTGCTTGCCAGTCTGCAGGAGAAAGGCGTAGAGATTGCTTTTATCACGCTTCACGTTGGGTTGGGTACTTTCCGCCCTGTGAGTGTAGAGTCGATAGAAGAGCATGAAATGCATGCGGAATTTTACCAGATGTCACAGGAAACAGCAGATCAGCTGACAAGAATCCGTGAGAACGGCGGTCGAATTATCTCTGTAGGTACGACATCCACACGTACGCTGGAAACAATTGCAAGAGATAATGAAGGTAAATTCGCAGCGGCGAGCGGCTGGACAGACATATTTATCTATCCAGGCTTTACGTATCGCGCCATTGATGGCTTAATCACGAATTTCCATTTACCAAAATCAACGCTGATTATGCTTGTCAGTGCATTCGCTGGCCGGGATTTTGTACTCGATGCTTACCGTACAGCTGTTGAAGAACGTTATCGTTTCTTCAGCTTTGGCGATGCAATGCTGCTCGTATAGAATGAGAAAAGAAAGGGAATTACTATAATATGGCAATTCGTTACGAATTCATCAAACAAGATAAACAAACAGGCGCGAGGCTCGGTATTGTACATACGCCGCATGGCAGCTTTGAAACGCCTACATTTATGCCGGTAGGTACATTAGCAACAGTAAAAACGATGAGCCCGGAGGATTTAACCGAGCTTAACGCGAAGATTATTTTATCAAACACCTATCATCTATGGCTGCGTCCAGGACATGAGATTATCCGCGAAGCTGGCGGATTACACAAATTCATGAACTGGGATGGTGCGATTCTGACAGATTCGGGCGGTTTTCAAGTGTTCAGCTTGAGTGATCTGCGTGATATCCAAGAGGAAGGTGTTCACTTCCGCAATCACATCAGCGGAGAAAAGCTGTTTCTTTCTCCAGAGAAAGCAATGGATATTCAAAACGCACTTGGCAGTGATATCATGATGGCGTTTGATGAATGTCCGCCGTACCCTGCGTCATTTGATTATATGAAAGCCTCTGTGGAGCGGACGAGCCGCTGGGCAGAACGATGCCTGACTGCACATGCACGACCTGACGTACAAGGCCTGTTTGGTATTGTACAAGGGGGCGAGTATGAAGATTTGCGTAAGCAGAGTGCGCAGGATCTTGTCAGCCTTGATTTCCCGGGTTATGCTGTCGGAGGACTTTCGGTAGGAGAACCAAAAGATGTCATGAACCGAGTATTGGAGTTTACAACGCCTTGGCTGCCGCAAGATAAACCGCGGTACTTAATGGGTGTCGGTTCGCCGGACTCGTTGATTGACGGAGCTATTCGCGGGATTGATATGTTTGATTGTGTGCTTCCGACTCGGATTGCCCGGAATGGAACATGCATGACGTCAAACGGCCGTTTGGTTGTCCGTAATGCACAGTACGCACGTGATTTTGGTCCAATTGATGAAAATTGTGATTGTAAGGTATGCAAAAATTATTCCCGAGCTTACATTCGCCATCTAATCAAATGTAACGAAACTTTCGGATTCCGTCTTACTACTTACCATAACTTGCATTTTCTGATAGAATTGATGAGGAAGGTCAGAGAGGCGATCAAAGAGGATCGACTTGGCGATTTTCGAGATGAATTCTTCGAGAGTTATGGTTTCAACAAGCCGAATGCGAAGAATTTCTAGAAAGGGGGAGCAGTAATGAATGTACAAAGTATAATACTTATCGTATTAATGTTTGTTATTTTCTACTTCCTGTTGATTCGTCCGCAGCAGAAGCGTCAAAAGCAGGTTAGAGAAATGCAGGCTAGCTTGAAAAAGGGAGACAGCATCGTTACTATTGGTGGTTTACATGGTAAGGTGCATGCGATAGACGAGGCTTCTGTAGTATTGACTACGGAAGATGGCAGCAAGCTTACGTTCGATCGTAATTCGATCCGTGACGTAAAGCCAGCAGAAGTATAAAAAGATAAAAGACAGGAGAGCCGCTCTCCTGTCTTTTTTATGTGGTGCTCGTTTTAATATTAACGCCAATCATACCGCCGACAAGGGAAGCGAGCAGAAACCCGCCATGAGTCAGCAGCTGGGCTCCAGAGAAGCCGACCTGATAACCTAGGTATTGATAGAGAAGAACGAAGAGTGTAAAGCCAATTGCTGTCATACCGCCTAGCATCCACCCCTTGTCTTCTCCTTTCACTCCGGCAATAAACCCGCCAATAAAGAGACTGAGTATACCTGCTCCCAGGGTTGTCCAGTCGAGCATCTCTTCCCCCATCTTTGTAAAGCGAAGCAGCAAAGCCAACGTAAAGCTAATAAACAATAGCAGCGAAAAAACAGTAATCCAACCATACAAGATTGCTTGTACATTTTTTTTCACAAAGATCCCTCCAGCATGTCTATATGACTACTGTATGCCTGTTAATACAGTTTGAGAACGTATATAACCTCTCCGCTTGCACAAAATAGGCAAAAAGGGAGGCGAATGTTTGTTGGATACGTTGGAATGGGCAATTATAGGCAGAACAATTCTCTCCTATATTGTTATCGTAATGATTTTCCGCTTGATGGGAAAACGTGAAATTGGTGAACTGAGCATAATTGATTTAGTTGTATTTTTAATGTTAGCCGAAATAGCCGTCTTCTCTATAGAAGACCCGAGCAGCCATTTGCTTCACTTTATTGTACCGATGGTCGTTCTTTTAATCATTCAACGGAGTACTGCATTTCTTGCCTTAAAATTTCCTAAAATGCGTGACTTTATGGAAGGAAAACCATCGATTATTATAAGCAGAGGTAAGATAGATGAACATGAAATGCGTAAACAGCGCTACAGTTTCTCTGACTTGCAGCAGCAGCTGCGTGAGAAAGGAGCAAAAAGTATACAAGATGTTGATTTTGCAATTTTGGAAACGTCCGGTGAATTATCTGTATTTGAAAAAAAAGATACTGCTGATGGAAGCAGTGGTTATGTCACGCCGCTAATTGTCGATGGAGAAATTCAGCAGGAAGCCTTAGAGAAGATAGATAAATCTCCTTCCTGGCTCCGTGGTGAGATGAAACGGCATGGTCACCCTGCGATTGATACTATCTCTTACTGCACGCTGGATAAAGATCATAAGTGGTATATTGATCGAAAAGATGAGAAATGATTATCGCTTTTTCCTCGAAAGGAATTGTTCGTATTCCGCTTTCGTAATAAATCCGAAACAGAGCAGAAACAGACAATAAAGGATGAGTAAGCAAAGCAGCAGCAGCAGGAAAGAAGGAAGCTGATATAAAGAGCCTGCAAATATTCCTTTCAGCATATAGGCGGTAACAAATGTCAGTCCCAGCAGACTGAACATGCGGCCTAGTTCTTTCCATGACAGTTTAAAGCCTGCCACACGAGCGAGTGAAATCAAATGTAAGAGCGTGATCAGTACGACTGTGACTATAAGACTGATAGCAATGCCGATAATACCGAACTTGGCATTGGAGCCTAAAGAGACGAGTATAACGATTTTTGCACCAGCACCGATAACCGTATTCCACATCGCTGACTTGGCAGCATCCAGCGCTTGCAGAGCGGTACTGAGCGGCATCTGGATGTACATCATAATATAGAATGGCGCCATCAGCAGGATAAATCGCTCTGCGCTCTCGCTTCCATACATATAATGCAAAATTGGTCCGGCAAAGATGGTCAGTGTTACAGTCGCAATCGCGCCGGAAGCGAAGCTGAGCCGAATTGCTTGGTGAATACGATAGTGAACGAATTGATGGCGATTCTGTTCATTTGCTTCGCTGATAGACGGTAATAAAGCAGTTGCTAACGAATGGGTAATGAAAGTTGGCAGGAACAGCAGCGGCAGGGCGTATCCTGTCAGCTCACCGTATTGTCTTGTCGCCAATGCGGTCCCAACACCTGCCAGCGCCAAGCTTTGGGCAGTTAGAATTGGTTCTAAGAAATGTGTGCCGCTTGCGATTAGCCTGCTTCCTGTTGCCGGAAGTGCAATCGAAAATAACTGCTCCAGCGTTTCTTTACCTCCTTTTAATGCTGTGAGAAATTGAGATCGTATTTTTACGGTCTTTTTTCGTTTAAATTGATACAGCATATACAGCAGTGAAATAAACTCCCCGATAATGACAGAAATCATTGCTCCTAAAGCAGCGAATTCCACTCCATAAGGCAGCAATAGCTTTACAAGAAAAACAGTACAGCTGATTCGGACAATTTGTTCAATAACTTGGGAGAAGCTTTGCGGCTTCATGTTTTGCTTTCCTTGGAAATACCCTCGCAATACGGCTGCAACCGCTAAGATTGGAATAATTGGCCCAATTGCGAACAGCGGATAGATAACACGTGCATCTTTCAGCAGCTTGTCCGCTAGGAACGGCGCAATAAAATAAAGAAAACCAACAAATACAATACTAATACTCAAGGTGATGGATAAGGAAACGACCACAATTTTTTTAATCTGTACCGTATCTCCGCGTACATCCGCTTCGGCTACCCGTTTGGAAATAGCAATAGGTAAACCGAATTGCGTGATGGCAATGGCCAAGAATAGTGTTGGCATCGCCATCATGTATAGTCCGACCCCCTCTTCTCCCATGACACGTGCGACGACAATCCGATTCACGAATCCTAGGAAGCGGGTGATCAAGCTGGCAGCAATCAAAATGAGAGCTCCTTGTAGAAAAGTCTGCTTTGTCACATCCACAACCTGCCTTCTCAAATAATAGTTTTTCGGCTACAATTAAGTGTATGCAGAAGATGTGTCCAAGCATGACTGGCCTGCACAAAAGCAAGGCAAGTTGTTACAGGAGGTAAAAGCGTGTACGAATTGAAAACAGTAAACGAATGGAAGGCAGAAGTGATGCCTGCTGTCATCAGCAAGAAGGATGAATTTCACTTGCTCGGTTATGAAAAAGCATCAGCTGCAGATATTTGGAGCTGTATGGAAAAAAAAGTGTGGAAAAAAGATGCAGAGAAACCGAAACGATTATATGAAGTAGTTGCAGATATTATGCAGCTCAATATATCGGTTTATATGGGTTATTTGACCATGTCTGTATATGAGGAAGATGAAGATTTAATGGCTTCAATTGCAGCAATCAATGGTCAATCCTGATGGAGGGTATCGTTGACAGTGCTTGCTCGGCTTTTCTATACTATGGAAGTATTTGACGAACGAGCACAGCAGGTACATACATGCAGTACACAATGCAGGCATTTGCTTGCAATATATTAGGTTTCCGTTTTAGCGGATATGGGAGGCAGTTGCATCATGGTGAAAAGAGGCAGAATTGTTGCCTTCTTCTTAATCGTCCTTTTACTTTTGGGAGCGATGGGAACGACAATTCAAGGTATTGCGAAAGATTTGAATTTAGGTCTTGATTTGCAGGGCGGATTTGAGGTGCTTTATGAAGTAAAGCCGCTTGAGGAAGACGACGAGGTGGATACGGCTACGCTGAACGCAACAGCACAGGCGCTGAATGAGCGTGTTAATTCACTTGGAGTCAGCGAAACAAATATTGATATTGAGCAGCCGAACCGAATACGCGTTCAGCTTGCTGGTGTAGAAGATCAGGATCAAGCGCGCGAGATGCTGTCTACCACTGCAAATCTATCATTCCGGGATACGAACGACAAAGAATACTTGAACGGAACAGATATCGAAGCTGGCAGTGCCAAGCAGGCGTTTGATCCGCAAACCAATCAGCCGCTTGTTACAGTAGATATGAAAGATGCTTCAAAATTCGCTGAAGTGACAAGCGAAATCGCTGAGTTACCATTTCCCGAAAACAGACTAGTTATCTGGCTGGATTATGAAGAAGAAGATTCATACGAAGAAGAAGCGCAAAAGCCGGAAGATGAACAAAAATTCATCTCTGCGCCATCCGTTTCGCAGACAATTAATAGTAAGTCTGTTCAAATTGAAGGGAATTTCACAGTTGAAAGTGCCCAAGAACTTGCTGATCTTTTGAATGCCGGTTCTCTCCCAGTGAAAATGGAAGAAGTATATTCAAATTCAGTCGGTGCTCAATTTGGACAACAAGCGCTAGATGAAACAATGCTGGCAGGTTATATTGCATTTGCCCTTATCCTGCTGTTTATGATTGTTTATTACCGACTTCCAGGTTTGATAGCATCGATAACGCTCGCTGTTTTTGCTTATTTAAACCTTGTTGTCTTTGATATGCTGAATGTGGTACTGACATTGCCAGGAATCGCTGCTTTGATTCTCGGTGTCGGTATGGCAGTAGATGCGAATATTATTACTTATGAACGAATTAAGGATGAACTGAAAACGGGCAAGTCACTGAAAGCAGCCTATAAAGCTGGTAATAAGAATTCACTAGCAACAATTACCGATGCCAACATAACAACTTTAATTGCTGGTATTGTGCTGTTTATTTTCGGTACTAGCTCTGTAAAAGGCTTTGCGACAACACTTATTATCAGTATCCTGCTAAGCTTTATCACAGCTGTAGTAGGTTCACGAGCTTTGCTTGGTTTGATGGTGAAGAGCCGAGCATTTGATAAAAAGCCAGCATGGTTCGGCGTCTCCAAGGAAAATATCCGTAAACTGAGTGATAAAGAAGAACGAAGCGCCACTTTCTATGGCATGAGACTAAATCTAGTAAAACACCGAAAAGCGTATTTCACATTTTCGATTGCGCTCACAATTGCCGGTATTATTTGCTTGAGTATTTTCAAACTAAACCTAGGCATTGATTTTACGAGCGGTTCGCGTGTTGAGTTTGATTCGAATAAGACGTTAACAACAGAGCAGGTGGAGCAGCGGTTCGAGGATATCGGATATACATCTAAAGAAACACAGTTATCTGCAGATGGGAAACATGCTGCTGTCCGCTTGGATGATACGCTTTCCAAAAACGAGGAAGATGATGTGAAAGACAGTATTACAGATGCGTATGGAAGCGCGCCTAGCATTAGTACCGTTTCGCCTGTTATTGGGAAGGAACTGGCAAAAAATGCAATGTATGCTGTCATCTTTGCATCGATTGGGATTGTACTGTATGCAACAATCCGATTTGAGTTTAAATTTGCGATGGCAGCAATTGTTGCACTCGTACACGACGCCTTCTTTATCTTGGCGATATTCAGTATTACCAGATTGGAATTTGATATCACGATTATCGCGGCTATCTTAACCATCATTGGTTATTCGATCAATGATACGATCGTAACGTTTGACCGAATTAAGGAGAATATACGTCTGAAGCGGAAAGTGAAAACGTTCGAGGAGCTGGCAAAGATTGTGAATGACAGCTTGCTGCAAACACTAGTCCGAAGTGTAAATACAGTAGCTACGGTCATTGTGGCAGCGATTATTCTCTGGATCTTCGGAGCTGCACCGATTACAAACTTCTCGATTGCACTGGTTATCGGATTAGCAGCAGGAACATACTCCTCGCTATTCATCGCAGCCCAGTTGTGGCTTGTGTGGCGCGGCAAGAATATTGACAAAAAGCCGATCATTCACGAAGAGAAAAAGAAAGTGGAAGGTCCGCAAGTTTGATAATCTAACTCCCGTAGTAGTACGGGGGTTATTTTTTTGTGAATTAGGGAATGTAAGTAATAGCCGCATTCGAAAGGAGACAGCATATGAAAGCACAATGGTACATCATTCTAGCAGTTATCTTTGCAGTACTTATTGCAATATTCGCAGTTATCAACGTTGACAGTGTACAGGTGGACTATCTATTTGGAGTTGGGTCTGCTCCCCTGATTTTAATCATTTTGTTCTCCGTTTTGATGGGCGTTTTAATTACAGCATCTGTAGGAGGGTTGCGTATGTTTAAATTAAACCGAGAAGTACGCACTTTGCGAAAAGATAATGATAAGAAAGCAGCTGAAATAACAGAAATGCAAGAAAAACGTGCAGCTCAAGGACACGAGGAAACGGAGAGAAAGACAACAAATATTTCGGATCCGACAACAAACACGTATCCTACTTCCGAACGTATGAAAGACGAATACAATAGATAACACATTGCCCCGCTGGCCAGGCTCTAGTATAATAGCTTGGTTAGGGGGTCTTTTTTTATGTTGAAAAGCACAATGAGATGGAAGGAAAACAGCGGCCCTTCTGCTCATACAGCACTGGGTTTCGGTGTGTCACCGCTTGTCGAGCAATTGCTGATACAGCGTGGAATTACATCGGCAGAGGAAGCAAAGCGGTTCCTTCGTCCGTCTCTTGAGGACCTACATCGCCCGGAACACTTACGTGATATAGATGTTGCAGCTGAACGAATCCATGCTGCAATAGCGCAAGAAGAAAAAATACTCGTATTCGGCGATTACGATGCAGATGGTGTTTCTTCCACTGTTGTCCTGCTAGAAGCGCTTCGGGAGCTTGGCGCTGATTGCGATTATTATATACCGAACCGTTTTACGGAAGGGTACGGACCGAATGAGGAAGCATTCCGTGCAGCGAAAAACAATGGCTACGGGTTAATTATAACTGTCGATACAGGCATTGCTGCCAATCATGAAGCAGAGGTTGCGAAGCAGATTGGAATTGATGTGATTATTACAGATCACCATGAGGTGCAGGAATCTGTTCCGGCTGCTATAGCGGTTGTGCATCCGAAATGCTCACCTGATTATCCGTTCCACGAACTTGCTGGGGTAGGCGTGGCATTTAAACTTGCAGAGTACTTGCTCGGATACTTTCCAAAACAGCTGCTCGATTTGGTTGTCATTGGAACGATTGCGGATTTGGTTCCGCTTGTTGATGAAAACAGAGTATTAGCTGCCGAAGGATTAAAGGCAATTACTTCGTCCCAAAGACCTGGAATACGTGCCTTAAAGGACAGCTGCGGTTTGGATGGAATTGTAACGGAAGAAGATATCGGCTTCAAAATCGGACCGCGCATTAATGCAGTCGGACGCTTACAAGATGCTGACTTAGCAGTAGAATTACTGCTGGCAGCGACGTATGAAGAAGCAGCCGAAATGGCAGAAGAAATTCAGTCACTGAACACCGAGCGGCAGAATATTGTTGCTAAAATTGCCAAAGAAGCCGAAGCAATGGTCCGAGAACAGCCGGCAGAAGACAGCAGCCACGTTATTATTGTAGCGAAGGAAGGCTGGAACGAGGGTGTTTTAGGAATCGTTGCATCAAAATTGGTGCGCACTTTTGATCGCCCCGCTATTGTGCTGGCAGTACATCCGGAAAAAGGTACAGCGAAAGGTTCGGCCAGAAGTATCGATGCTTTTGATTTATTCCACCACTGCATGCAAGTCCGGGATCACTTTGTTGCTTTTGGAGGACATGCCCAAGCAGCGGGAATGACATTAGAGCTTGAACAAGTGGACAAGCTGCGGAAAGCTTTAAATAAGGCAGCCAGTGATGCGCTGACTCCAGAAGACTTTAAACAGTCATTGTCCATTGATTTAGAAGTGAAGGTACAGGATGTTTCCATTGATCTAATCAAAGATATGTCACAGCTGGCGCCATTCGGTATGCAAAATCCGAAGCCGCTCGTCAAACTTTCTGCGCCAATGCGGGAAGTGAAGCTGATCGGAGCAAATAAAAATCACTTGAAGTTTGTTTTTGCGGAGGAAAATATACAGTTGGATGGTGTTTGTTTCGGAAAAGGAGACCTTTATCCGTTCTTAGCACCAGCAGACGAGCTGGAAGCTGTCGGAGAACTGTCTATTAACGAGTGGAATGGCAGGCAGAAAGCCCAAATCCTAATTGAAGATGTCGCAGTCCGTTCTTGGCAGCTGTTTGATCACCGAGGCAGCAAGCAGCTTCAAAGAACAGTACAGCTAAAGCAGGAAGAAGAAACAGCTGTCATCCGTTTCCGTACAGAGACGGATATAAACTGGCTGTCAGAACAGGTGCGCGTGCTTGATTACGAAACGGAAGGCTTGGCAAATGCAGCAGGCAATATAACAGCTGTTGTGCTGGCAGATCTGCCGCATCGGCTGGAGGACCTTACGTTTGCTTTACGTCATCTACAGCCAGATCTTGTTTATGCTTGCTATGATGTGAAAGAGAACGCCTATTTGCAAGGATTTCCGGATCGGGAACAGTTTAAAATATTCTACGCTATACTGCTGAAACAGAAGATGATAGCTTATCAGCAGCTGGAGGATCACCTTAAAAAGAGCCGTGGCTGGAGTGCGCAGCGGACCAAGTTTATTTCCGACGTGTTTTTTGAGCTCGAATTTGTTAAACTAGATAAGGATCAAATTTCAATCAACCCAAGTCCTTCCAAACGAGATCTGGCAGATTCACAAGTCTACCAGGGATTGAAGGAAGCGATAGAAGTCGAGAAGATCTTATATTATTCCGGCTACAACGATTTGAAGCAATGGCTGGAACAGGCGCTGGAGCGCAGGGAAGTTATCGAGGAGGAAGCAGTAAATGGATTATAAAAAATATATTACAGTCGTAGAGGACTGGCCAAAACCGGGCATTAAGTTCAAAGATATTACAACTTTGATGGATAACGGTCCGGCATATAAATCAGCAGTTAACGAAATTGTTGAATTCGCGAAAGACAAAAATGTAGACTTAATCGTCGGTCCGGAAGCACGCGGTTTTATCGTAGGCTGTCCGGTATCTTATGCGTTGGATATTGGCTTTGCGCCTGTCCGGAAAGAAGGCAAGCTGCCGCGTGAAGTGATCAAGGTATCTTAC
Organism: Terribacillus aidingensis; assembly: GCF_900215625.1. Taxonomy (GTDB): domain Bacteria; phylum Bacillota; class Bacilli; order Bacillales; family Amphibacillaceae; genus Terribacillus; species Terribacillus aidingensis. Next base: position 857,962 of record NZ_OBEK01000002.1, on the reverse strand, counting down.
GGTCTTGAATACGGCGAAAATGTTCTGACTATCCATAAAGATGCAATCAAACCTGGTCAGCGTGTTCTGATTACGGATGACTTGCTTGCCACTGGCGGTACAATTGAAGCAACAATCAAGCTCGTTGAACAGCTTGGCGGTGTCGTTGTGGGTTGTGCATTCTTCGTTGAATTGGGTTATCTTGACGGCAGAGAAAAGCTTGATGGCTACGAAGTCCTTACACTGACTACTTACGAATAATAGCAATTATGATCAAGAGTGCTCCATTTGGGGCACTCTTTCTTGCATCTGCAGGAGAGAGATACTTGTCGAATTGATTGGATATTTGTTAAGCTAATTAAAATAACATGTGACAGTTTATAATCCTCGTCGCATTCGCGGACGATGAGAAGGAGTTTATGGAAATAGAATGCCAAAGGATAAAGTTCTAACGGCCGAAGAGGTCATTCAAGAAGCAACTGGATATCTGTCGGACGAGCATGTCGCTTTTATCCGGAAAGCGTATGAGTTCGCTGAAAAAGCGCATGAAGGCCAATACCGCCGTTCTGGGGAAGCGTATATTATCCATCCCATACAAGTAGCAGGAATACTCGTTCACTTGGAACTAGATGCGGAAACAATAGCTGGCGGGTTCCTGCATGACGTTGTAGAGGACACACCAGTAACTATTGAAGAGTTGGAAGCCGCGTTTAATGCCGAAGTAGCAATGCTTGTCGATGGGGTTACCAAGCTAGGCAAAATCAAATATAAATCAAAGCAAGCCCAGCAGGCAGAGAATCACCGGAAAATGTTTGTAGCAATGGCGAAGGATATGCGTGTCATTCTTATCAAACTGGCGGATCGTTTGCATAATATGCGGACACTCAAGCATCTGTCTCCTGAGAAGCAGCGGCGTATTTCCAATGAAACATTAGAGATATTCGCCCCGCTTGCGCATCGTCTTGGTATTAGCACAATTAAGTGGGAGCTGGAGGATACCGCACTTCGTTATATGAATCCGCAGCAATATTATCGGATTGTCCATTTAATGAAGCAAAAGCGTGAAGAACGGGAAAGCTACATCGGAGACGTAATGGGCGAAATTCGCAGTCAGCTCCATGATATTCATATTGACGCGGATATATTCGGCCGGCCAAAACATTTGTATAGTATTTACCGCAAGATGGAGCATCAGCATAAGCAGTTTAACGAAATCTATGATTTGCTGGCAGTGCGTGTGATCGTGAAAAGTATTAAAGACTGCTATGCCGTGCTAGGTGTTATCCATACTTGCTGGAAACCGATGCCAGGCCGTTTTAAGGACTACATTGCGATGCCAAAGCTGAATCTTTATCAATCGCTTCATACTACTGTAATTGGACCAAAAGGCGATCCGCTTGAGGTGCAAATACGAACAGAAGAGATGCATGAAATTGCCGAGTACGGAATTGCGGCGCATTGGGCGTATAAAGAAGGCAAGCAGCTGCAAGCGAATAATCCAAAGAAATCATTCGAAGAAAAGCTGACGTGGTTCCGTGAAATTCTCGATTTCCAAAATGAGTCGGAAAATGCAGAAGAGTTTATGGAGTCGCTCAAGCTAGATTTGTTTAGTGACATGGTATATGTGTTCACGCCCAAAGGAGACGTCGTAGAGCTTCCGTCTGGCTCGGTACCGATTGATTTTGCTTACCGTGTGCATACCGAGGTGGGCAATCATACTGTCGGCGCGAAGATCAATGGAAAGATGGAGCCGCTGGAGTATAAATTAAAGAACGGTGACATCGTGGAAATGATGACATCTAAGCATTCTTACGGTCCTTCCCAAGACTGGGTGAAGCTTGCGCAAACGACGCATGCGCGAAATAAGATTAAGCAGTTTTTTAAAAAGCAGCGCCGCGAAGAGAATGTTGCAAAAGGAAAAGAGCTTGTAGAGGAAGAAGTAAAACAGTCCGGCTTCGATCCGAAACTCATCTTTACACCAGAGAACATGCGCAAAGCGGTTGAAAAGTTCAATTTTACATCTGAAGAAGATATGTATGCTGCCGTCGGTTACCAAGGTATAACTGCTGCACAGATTACAACCCGTCTGACAGAAACGCTCAGACGTCAAAGCGAGAAACAAGAAGCGATAGACAAAACAATCGAAACAGTCAAGATGGCGAATGCGTCGAAATCGGCAGCTTCCAGCCGAAAACGTGATTCAGGTGTTCGGGTTGAAGGTGTAGATAATATGCTGGTCCGCTTGTCTAAATGCTGCAATCCAGTACCTGGTGACGAGATTATCGGCTATATAACGAAAGGCAGAGGTGTTTCTGTTCACCGTAACGACTGTCCGAATATGCAGACAGAAGAAGCGCAGACTCGCAAGCTGCAAGTCGACTGGGAAAACAGTGCAACAAGTGCCAAACAATATCATGTCGATTTGGAGATTAGCGCGTTTGACAGACATGGATTAATGAACGAAGTCTTGCAAGCTGTCAATGAGACGCGTACACAGATTACAGCAGTTGATGGAAAGTCTGATCGCAATAAGATTGCAACTATCCACCTGACGATACTGATTCATAATGTCGGCCACCTGCGGAAAATTGTCGAGCGGATTAAGCAGATTAAAGATATATATACCGTAACGAGAATGCTGCAATAGAAGAGAGGCTGGAAAAATGAAAGTAGTAGCACAGCTGGCAAAAGAGGCTTCTGTCACAGTCAATGACAAAGTTATTGGCAAGATTGGCAAGGGATTTATGCTGCTAGTCGGTATGACGCATGAAGATACAGAGGCAGACTTGGATTATATCGTAAATAAATTAATCCATCTCCGCGTTTTTGAAGATGCTGATGGGAAAATGAATGATTCCCTTCTTCAAGTAGGTGGGGAAGTTCTGTCTGTTTCGCAATTCACTTTATATGCGGATACTCGGAAAGGGCGCCGTCCCAGCTTTACAGATGCCGCTAAGCCGGAAATTGCCAATACGTTATATAAAAAATTCAATCAAAAACTGACAGAAGCAGGTGTTACTGTCGAAACAGGCGAATTTGGTGCGCATATGGAAGTCCAGCTTATCAATGACGGCCCTGTTACGATTTTGCTTGATAGTGCAGATAGACCAAACAAGGAAGCATAATGCTTTCTTGTTTTTTTGTATAGAGAAATGGAAATAGGTAAATGATAGTAGCAGAATAAAACGATAAAGGTGTGAAAAGCATGCGCAGCAGCGAAGCACAGAATCGTGTATTTGGCACTGTTGGATTAGAAGGTATGCAGCAAAGACAGGATCCGTCTTCTCTATCAAGTGATCCGTATATTCCTGCATTTGGCGGAGCAGCAGATGCACTGGAACGAAAAAAAATACAAGAACAACTAAAACAATCTTGACAATCTTTCTTACAAACAGGTACTATTATTACAATCTAAAGAATCCGGAAATCCAATGAGGGAAAAAGTAAGTCGAACTACCTGTGAACAGAGACTAGGCGCCATAGGCTGGAAGCGCCCGGCACAGCTTCGACTGAAAGACATTCCTTAGGAGCATTGTCGAACTAACAGTAGACAGTGACGTAGCAGGCGTTAACTGCCCAAAGTGGGATACAGTGTATCCAACTAGGGTGGCAACGCGGGAAAAACTCCCGTCCCTTGATGCAAAGGGACGGGGGTTTTTTGTCGTTATTTGGGATTTCCGGAGATTGGGTCACTAGTCGAGGAGGTAATCGTATGGACATGAAAGCGCCAAGAGGCACGCAGGATATTTTACCTGGTACATCAGAAAAATGGCAGTACGCAGAAAAAGTGCTGACAGATTTGGCAAGCAAATTCAATTACAAAGAAATTCGGGTGCCAATTTTTGAACACACAGAATTATTTTTGCGCGGAGTTGGAGAAACAACAGATATTGTACAAAAAGAAATGTACACATTTAAAGATAAAGGTGACCGCAGCTTGACGCTCAGACCGGAAGGAACAGCTTCCGTGGTCCGTGCGTATGTACAAAACAAGCTTTACGGTCAGCCGGAACAGCCAACTAAACTTTTCTATCATGGTCCAATGTTCCGCTACGAACGTCCGCAGCAAGGCCGTATGCGTCAGTTCGTTCAGTTTGGTGTTGAAGCTTTAGGAAGTGAAGATCCGTCCATCGATGCGGAAGTGATTTCTTTAGCGATGAGCGGTTATCAGCAATTTGGCTTGAAATCATTGAAACTGATCATCAACACGCTTGGTGATAAAGAGAGCCGTGATGCACACCGAACAGCTTTGATTGAACACTTCACACCTGTAAAAGATGAGCTGTGCAGTGACTGTCAAAACCGTTTGGAAAAGAACCCGCTGCGTATCCTTGACTGTAAAAAGGACCGGGAACACCCGAAAGTGAAAAGCGCACCATCTATCCACGATTACTTAAATGCAGAATCAAAAGCTTATTTTGACGAAGTAAAAGCAAATCTGGATGCGATGGAGATTCCTTATGTAGTGGATCCTAATCTAGTAAGAGGATTGGATTACTATAACCACACAGCATTTGAGATTATGAGTGATGCTGAAGGCTTCGGCGCGCTGACAACATTAACAGGCGGCGGACGCTACAATGGGTTGGTCGAAGAAGTGGGCGGTCCTTCTACTCCTGGTATCGGTTATGCACTAAGTATTGAACGCCTTTTGTTCGCACTTGAAGCAGAAGGCATCGAACTGCCTGTGAACACAGGCACCGATGTTTATGTTGTTGCTCTAGGTGATGATGCTGTTCAGAAAGAGGCTGCGAAGCTTACATTCCAGCTTCGTCTGGCAGGAGTAACAGCAGATAAAGATTATCTTGGCAAGAAGATGAAAGGTCAATTTAAATCAGCTGATCGTCAGCAAGCGAAATTCGTTGTTGTATTAGGAGAAGATGAGCTGGCAAAAGGTGTTATCTCGCTTCGCAACATGCAGGACGGTCAGCAATATGAAGTAGCAATCAAGGAAGCTGTAGAGACTATTAAGCAGAAGTTGGATGGAGGAAAAGCGGATGAGTGAAAGACAAAAGGCAGGTTTGCTGCGAACGAGCCATGCAGGCGAAACCGTAACAATTAAAGGATGGGTGCAGAAGCGACGTGACTTAGGCGGTTTAATTTTCGCAGATATTCGCGACCGCTCAGGTATTGTGCAAGTTGTCTTTAATCCGGATGTTTCCAAGGAAGCACTGGCAACTGCTGAGCAAATCCGTTCTGAATTCGTTGTAAGTATCACTGGTAAAGTGCTGGAAAGAGAAGAAGCGACGAAAAACGGAAACATGGCTACGGGTGCTATTGAGATTGCAGCAGAAGAAATAAGCATTTTGAACAAAGCGAAAAGCCCAGCGTTCCAAATTGAAGATGATGTTGATGCATCCGAGGACGTGCGCTTGAAATACCGCTACCTGGATTTGCGCAGAAAGCCGCTGCAAGAGACATTCCGTCTTCGCCATCAGGCTACACAAGCAATTCGTAATTTCTTGAATGAAGAAGAATTCTATGAAATGGAAACACCAATGCTGACGAAGAGCACACCAGAGGGCGCTCGTGACTATCTAGTTCCAAGCCGCGTGCATCCTGGAGAATTTTATGCCCTTCCACAGTCTCCGCAGCTATTCAAACAGCTGCTGATGATTTCTGGTTTTGAAAAATACTATCAAATTGCTCGTTGTTTCCGTGATGAAGATTTACGTGCTGACCGTCAGCCGGAATTTACGCAGATTGATATCGAGACTTCATTCATGACTACAGAAGACATCATCAGCATGACAGAGCGGATGATGATGCGTGTCATGAAAGAAGTAAAAGATGTAGACGTACAAGTGCCATTCCCGCGCCTTCCATACGCAGAAGCGATGGAGCGATTTGGATCTGACAAGCCGGATACACGTTTCGGATTAGAGCTGGTAGATGTGAGAGAAGCTGTGAAATCTGCAGAATTCAAAGTCTTCCAGGATGCCATTCAGAATAACGGCCGCGTTAGTGCCATCAACGTCAAAGGACAAGCAGCTAACTTCTCCCGAAAAGATATTGATGCGCTAACGGACTTTGTCAAAATTTACGGAGCAAAAGGTTTGGCATGGGTGAAAGTCGAAGAAGACGGCGCTTTGAAAGGGCCAATTGCTAAATTCTTGGACGAGAACGTACAAAGTCAGCTGAAAGACGTTCTTTCTGCTGAAGCTGGCGACTTCCTTGTATTCGTGGCGGATAAAACGAAAGTTGTCTTTGACAGCTTAGGTGCGCTGCGCAGCAAGCTTGGCCGTGAGTTAGGTTTGATCGATGAATCTCTGTTCAACTTCCTATGGGTAACGGATTGGCCGTTGTTTGAATACGACGAAGAAGAGGGCCGCTACTATGCAGCACACCATCCGTTCACAATGCCGGCAGCTGCAGATATCGACAAACTTGAAACAGACCCTGCATCTGTTAAAGCAGAAGCTTATGATATCGTATTGAACGGTTATGAGCTGGGCGGCGGTTCTCAGCGTATCTACCAAATGGATTTGCAAAATCGCATGTTTGAAGTATTAGGATTCTCCAACGAAGAAGCACAGGAGCAATTCGGTTTTCTATTGGATGCCTTGGAATCTGGTGCACCTCCGCATGGCGGGATTGCACTTGGTTACGATCGTTTTATTATGCTTTTGTCTGGCAGCACAAACCTTCGAGACACCATTTTGTTCCCGAAAACAGCTTCTGCGACCGATCCATTAACAGATGCGCCAGATCCTGTCAGCAAAAAACAGCTGGATGAACTTTATCTGGATATTCAACAGAAATCTGCTGGAAAAGACGAATAGACTTACCAGTTGAAATATGAATTTATCCATGCTAAGATAAGTTCATAAACAAATAGCAATCCTGATGTGTACGTTCTTCATATGTTTTGACCGATTACAATGAAGTACGGGAGTCCGAAAGTCTTCACATGGCGTGCAAGCCTCCAACGAGTGGACGCATAAAGTGTGAATCAGGGCACCCACCTGCTGAGAGCGGGTTCAAAACTTCAATAGGACGGCACGATTGGGATTGCTATTTTCCTTTTAAAACGAACAAAGCAGCACAACCTCCTTTAGGAGATGTGCTGCTTTTTTATTTGGCAACTTGTTCTAAGTTGCCGTTTTTGTCCATTCGGAAAGCGGCTGGAGAGAATGCATCTTGATCGTCGAAGATTACCATTTTTCGTGCACGATCCATGATTTGGATGAGTACTTGGTAGTCTCCTTTCATCGTTTTTAACTGATTTTTTAAAGACTCACATTCGTCAGCCAACTGCTGGTTTTCTTGTCGGAGATTATAATTTTCTGCTTCCAGCTGATGAATCGTATGCTGGTTTGTTTCGCTAGTTTGATAACCTTGCTCCAATGTTTGCAAGAACGTAATAACTTGGGACAAATTTAATTCGTCAGTTTGCTGCTTTTCGCTGACAGTTGGCTGCTTTTCGGTATCATGATTAGGATACTCGGTATGTTCACCAACAATAAATGTCTCTTGCGCTATTTCGGCCTCAAAGCGAGCTGTATCTTCGTCCATTGTAATTGGGAAAGCACCTTGTCTTTCGGGAACTTGTGCCACAGGCTCGGTGCGCATTGCCGGAACAGCTTTTGACTGTGCTCTTTGTTCCGCACGCTTTTTCTCTTTGCGCTGGCGTTTGGCAATTGCTACTGCTTGTTCGTAGCGGTTGCGAATCTCGGCATTCCAGCGGAAACCGCAAGCAGCTGAGGTTCGGTTCAGTTTGTCTCCAACTTCATCAAAAGCGCGCAGCTGGGTGCTGCCTTCTCTTATATGACGAAGCACGGTCTCGGCTAGTAATAAATCGTCTTCATGACTCCAAGCATCCTGTCTTACTTTAACCATATGAGCTAACACTCCATTTCTTATCTGTTAATCTACAAACATAGAAAGTAATAAAAACTGTTAGCCACATTGTTGCCGCAAGCAGCTGCTCCTATACATGGGCAAGTTATTTTCTTTTTGTTACTCGTTCATAGACTAGCTTGAGTGCTTGTTCAAATTTACCAGTGTCGACCGGTTCATAATAGCGTCGTTTCTTTAATAGATCCGGCAAATACTGCTGTTCTACCCAGGCACCTGGATAGTCATGCGGGTATTGATAGCCAACACCGCGTCCCATCTGTTTTGCACCTGTATAATGCGCATCCTTTAAGTGAGCAGGTACCTCGCCGACTTTTCCGGAACGGATGTCAGACAGCGCGGCATTAATCCCTTTATAGGCACTGTTTGATTTCGGCGACAAGCATAGCTCAACGAGGGCATTAGCGAGAGGAATACGAGCTTCTGGGAAACCGACGCGCTCTGCTGCTTCCACAGCAGCCAGGGTCCGGGGCCCTGCTTGCGGGTTAGCTAGACCGATATCTTCATATGCACATACAATCATACGGCGACCAATGCTATCAAGATCACCGGCTTCAATTAAGCGAGCCAAATAATGCAATGCTGCGTCCACGTCACTTCCTCGGATGGATTTTTGAAATGCGCTAAGCACATCATAATGCGCATCGCCATCTTTGTCGTGAGAGAAGCTTTTTTTCTGCATACAAGCTTCTGCTACTTCCAGGTCGATATTGACGATACCATCATGTGCTGGTGTAGAATAAGCAGCTAGTTCGAGTCCATTCAATGCAGATCGCAAATCGCCGCCAGAAGACCCCGCCAAATGATCTAGTGCGTCTGCAGTTATTTCCAGCTGCATGTCGCCTAATCCTTGTGTGCTGTCATGAACTGCTCGCTGCAATGCTTCTTTCACGTCGCTAGGTTCCAGACTATGCAATTCAAACAAATGACAGCGGCTTCGGATTGCCGGATTTATAGAATGATAGGGATTGCTGGTTGTACAGCCGATTAAAGTAATCAAATTTTTTTCGATGTGCGGCAGGAGAAAATCCTGCTTTGCTTTGTCGAGTCGATGCACTTCATCCAGTATAAGAACAAGCTGTCCGCTCATTTTTGCTTCTTCGACAGCGATTTCCATATCTTTCTTCTTATCTACTACAGCATTTAATAATTTATAACGAATTTGCACACTTGAAGCAAGTGCGATTGCCATAGAGGTTTTTCCTGTGCCGGGCGGACCATAAAGAATCATCGAGCTTAAGCGGTCTGCTTCCACCATTCGGCGAATCATTTTTCCTTCTGCAACGAGATGTTTTTGTCCGATGATTTGGCTGATGTCTTTCGGCCGCATACGGTATGCTAATGGTTGCTTCGCCAATTTTATTCCTCCATCCTGTTTCTGCTTGTCTTAGCGTATCCACCAGTTCGGTAAAATGCAAGCCACTTGCTATTCATGATATAATATTTTCTGGTATAATAATCGGTATTGTTTTTGGACTAAAGAATTATTGAAGCAGTTATGAGGAGTTTTTAGAGATGAAAATATCGACTAAAGGACGATATGGCTTAACAATTATGATCGCTTTAGGAAAACAGTATGGAGAAGGACCTGTTTCCTTGAAGACGATAGCGACTGAACATAAATTATCTGAGCATTATTTGGAGCAGCTCGCTGCTCCGCTTCGAAATGCCTGTTTAGTGAAAAGTATCCGCGGAGCAAAGGGCGGCTATATGTTAGCATCACCGCCTGCTGATATTACAGCGGGAGATATTATTCGAACGTTGGAAGGACCAATCACGCCTGTTGAAGGAATTGAAGAAGAAGAGCCGGCAAAGCAGCAGCTGTGGCTTCGTATTCGTGATGCGGTGAGGGATGTTTTGGATACAACGACGTTAGAGGATTTGTGCCGTCATGGTGATGAAGAAAGCAAAGATCCTTATATGTTCTATATTTAATGGAGGCCAGCAGTTATGAAATCAATTTATCTTGACCATGCGGCTACGTCACCGATGCACCCGGATGTCATACAAGCGATGATTCCAGTGATGGAGGGCACGTTTGGCAATCCATCAAGTGTGCACGCCTTCGGCAGAGAAGCGCGTCATATCGTCGACGTTGCACGTGATAAAGTTGCCGCAAGTATCGGCGCATCAGATAAACAAATTATATTCACAAGCGGCGGAACAGAAGCAGATAATATGGCGCTTATCGGTACAGCGATTGCTCGTAAGGAACAAGGTAAGCATATTATTACAACTGCAATTGAGCATCATGCTACACTACATGCAGCCAACTATCTGGAAAGCCAAGGTTTTGACGTCACCTATTTGCCTGTAGATGCGACTGGTGCAGTTAAACTGGAAGACTTGCAAGGAGCGCTTCGTCCGGATACAATTCTTGTTTCCATTATGATGATTAATAATGAGACAGGTATCATCCAGCCGGTGCAAGCAATTGGCGAATTGCTGAAGTCACATTCTGCGTATTTTCATACAGATGCTGTCCAGGCTTATGGGACCGAGGAAATCGATGTGGTTTCACTTGGCGTGGACCTTTTAAGTGTTTCTGCTCATAAAATCAACGGACCAAAAGGAATTGGTGCGTTGTATGTTGCAGATCATGTTCGTATTAAACCGATAACCTATGGCGGAGAGCAGGAGCGAAAACGCCGTGCCGGGACAGAAAATGTCGCATCCATAGCCGGCTTTGGCAAAGCTGCGGAATTGGCAATGAACCAACGCGCAGAACGAAAAGCTGCTTATCAGCAGCTGCAAGATACATTTGTGTCCGAGCTTGAAGCAGCAGGTACCAACTTTTTCATTAATGGAGATACAGGTCCTCGTTCAGCTGGAATAGTCAATCTTAGTTTTCCGGGGACGAATGTGGAGTCTTTGCTGATGAACTTTGATTTATCTGGTGTTACCGTATCGAGCGGAAGTGCCTGTACTGCAGGTTCTGTTGATCCATCACATGTGCTGAAGGCTATGTATGGAGAAGATGAGCGTGTTACAAACAGTATTCGTTTTAGTTTCGGATATGGCAATACAGCAGAAGCTGTCGCAGAGGCTGCACAGACGGTCGCTGCTATTATAAAACGTCTGACAAAAGGAAAGGAGTGACAGAAATGAAAGAAAATAAAGATATCCGTGTTGTGGTCGGTATGAGCGGCGGTGTCGATTCTTCCGTTGCAGCTCTATTGCTTAAACAGCAAGGCTATGACGTAGTCGGCATCTTCATGAAAAACTGGGATGATACGGACGAAAATGGCTTCTGTACTGCTACAGAAGATTATGAAGATGTGAAAAAAGTCGCCAACCAAATTGGCATTCCATATTACGGGGTGAACTTTGAAAAGCAATATTGGGATAAAGTTTTCACTTATTTCTTGGATGAATACAAAGCAGGACGCACACCGAACCCCGATGTGATGTGTAATAAAGAAATCAAATTTAAAGCTTTCATGGATCATGCTATGAGCCTGGGAGCGGATTATTTGGCAACAGGTCACTATGCACAAGTGGCGGAGCGCGACGGCAAAACTGTTATGTTGCGCGGACTTGATGAGAATAAGGACCAAACGTACTTCTTGAACCAGCTGACGGAATCCACGCTTTCTAAAGTAATGTTCCCGCTCGGCGGAATGGACAAGAAAGAAGTGCGCCGCATTGCAGCAGAGCACAACCTTGCTACGGCGACAAAGAAAGATTCAACAGGAATCTGTTTCATCGGAGAGCGTAACTTCAAGAGCTTCTTAAGCGAATATTTGCCTGCACAGCCAGGTGTGATGGCCACACTTGATGGCGTTGTAAAAGGCCAGCATGACGGCTTGATGTATTATACGATCGGGCAGCGACAGGGTCTGCGAATTGGCGGAGAAGGCGAGCCATGGTTTGTTGTTGGTAAGAATCTGAAAGAAAACATTCTTTACGTGGAGCAAGGCTTCGAGCATGACAGCTTGTATTCAGATGCATTGATTGCAAGTGATATGAGCTGGGTTTCTGAAACAGAACTAACTGCTCCGATTCATGTAACAGCGAAATTCCGTTACCGTCAAAAAGACAGCGGCGTAACTGTTACCCCGTTAAGTGATAACAAAGTACGTGTTGACTTCCACGAAGCGCAGCGTGCGATTACACCAGGACAAGCTGTAGTCTTTTATGATGGCGATGTTTGCCTGGGCGGCGGAACGATTGATGAAATCATAAAAAATGAACAACAATTAGAATACGTCGGTTAATTTAGAAACCCTTGTCATTAGGCAAGGGTTTCCCTTACATAGAGGAGTGAAACAATGGATCATATAAAAGAAGGAATTGACTGTCTGCAAAAGCAGGATCTAGAGGGAGCGGCGAAGCATTTTAACGCATCTATTGAAGAAAAACCAAATGACCCTGTCGGTTACGTTAACTTTGGTAATTTGTTAATGCGTATGAATGACTTGGAAAAAGCGGAGCGCTTCTTCCAGCGCGCTATTGAACTGGACAGCAAAGCAGCGACTGCTTACTACGGTTTGGGCAGCTTGTATTACACGGCTGAGCAGTATGAAAAAGCGGTGAAACAGCTGATGGAAGCAGCAAAGCTTGGCCTGGAAGAAGCTGATGTGCATTTTCTTCTAGGTATGTCTTTGCAGCAGACAGGCAAGGAAAAGCTGGCATTGCCTTACTTGCAGCGGGCGGCAGAACTCGAAACACGGGATGCAGCAATTGTATTTCAATATGGTTTAGCATTAGCCAATGCTGGAGAAGTCGATACGGCGCAGCAAGTGCTGCTTGATTTACTGGAATGGAGTCCAAAGCACAGTGATGCGCTTTATAATGTTGGCGTTGCTTATCTGTACCAGCAGCAGCTCGACAAAGCGCATGCGTACATGGAGAAGGCAATTGAAGCACAGCCGGATCACGAGATGGCGATTCACGGCAAAGCGCAAATTGAACTGATTAAGGAGCAAATCGAGAACGAAGAGTAAGGAGCACAGCCGTATGGAATATGGGGAGACAGCCGAAAGCCCAAAAGGTTTCGTCAAAGGTGAATTGCTGCATACGATTTTCAGGAAAGAAGAAGAACAGTTTTCCATCGTGCGCATCAAGGTATTGGAAACGAACGAAAAAATCGAGGAAAAGGATATTGTGATCAAAGGATATATTGGTGAGCTCGATCAAGGCGAGCCATATATGTTTTTCGGCTCGATGGTCAGTCATAAGCGTTTTGGTGACCAATACGAAGTTACAGAATATAAGCGTTATGTACCGGAGACGAAGGATGGGCTGATTCAATACCTTTCCAGCGATCTGTTTTATGGTATCGGCAAACGAATCGCCGAACGGATTGTAACGAAGTTGGGAGAAAACGCGATAGCTGATGTTTTGTCTAACCCTGACTTACTGGACGGCATCCAAGGACTGAACGATGAGAAAAAGGAACGTTTCCTCCATGATTTACGCTCCCACCAAGGCTTTGATCACGTGATGGTGCATTTGTCGAAGTATGGTATTGGCTTGAAGCTCGCACAGAAGATTTACAAAGCATACCGCGTCGAAGCAGTGGCTGTATTGGAAAATGATCCGTATCAATATGTATTTGATATTGAAGGCTTTGGCTTTCACCGGGCAGATGAGGCGGCACGAAAAAATAACCTGCCAATGGACCATAACAGCCGGCTGCAGGCAGCTTGTATGATGGTGCTGCAAGATAGTATGCAGGCGGGCCACGTATACTTGCCAAATGAAGAAGTACTAAAGCAAGCCGGTGTTTTGCTGCGCAGCTCTCAATTCGGCATTAGTCCGGAACAAGTGGAGGAGCAGCTAGGAGTGCTGCATGCCGAGAAGAAACTCGTCAAACAGGAAGACAGAATATATCATCCTATGCTTTATTACGCTGAAACAGGGTTCTGCAGTTCTTTACAGCGACTAGCAGAAAAAGAAACAGAGACAGAAATCGTGCAAGCAGAACTTCTCAAGATCATCGGAAAGCTGGAAGAAGCAGAGACAATCAGCTATGGAAAAGAACAGTTCGAAGCGATTGAACAAGCGCTCCAGTCGAAAGTGATGATTTTAACCGGTGGGCCGGGTACCGGGAAAACGACTGTCATCAAAGGCATCATAAAATCGTACGCTGAGCTGCACGAGCTCTCGCTTGATCCGCAAGATTATAAAGATAAAGATGAAAGCTATCCTTTCGTTTTGACGGCTCCGACGGGAAGAGCAGCAAAGCGCATGCAAGAATCAACGGGAGTGCCGGCTAAGACAATTCACCGGCTGCTGGGCTGGGATGGTACGGAATCTTTTGAACGTGACGAAGATAATCCGCTTGCTGGGAAGCTGCTTATTGTTGATGAGTTTTCTATGGTTGATATCTGGCTGGCAAACCGTTTATTCAAAGCAATCCCAGACGATATGCAAGTGCTGCTTGTTGGCGATGAAGACCAGCTGCCTTCTGTCGGACCTGGACAAGTGTTAACCGATTTGCTTCGTTCGGAGGCAGTGCCGCGTGTCATGCTGAAGGATGTGTACCGACAGAAAGAAGGCTCAAAAATCATTACCATCGCCCATGCGATTAAAAATGCTTCTCTTACGGAGAATGAGCTGGAGAAGGACAAGGACTTCAATTTCATTCCGTGCCGGGAGCATCAAGTGGTTGATGTTATTACCCAGATTGTCGGAAAAGCGGTCGATAAGGGCTGGGATTTACGTGATGTCCAGCTGCTTGCTCCTATGTACCGTTCACAAGCGGGTATTCATGAACTAAACAAACAGCTGCAGCAGCTCGTCAATCCGAAAGACAAGCAAAAGCGGGAAATGAAAACAAAAGATACTGTCTTCCGTAAAGGCGATAAAGTGATTCAGCTAGTCAATGACCCGGAAGAGGGAGTTTTTAATGGGGATATTGGCGAAGTAGTTGCGATTTTCCGAGAAGAAGAAAATGTCGAACAAAAAGAGCAGCTTGTCGTTGCTTTTGAGGAAAAAGAAGTAGTTTATGAAAGCAAGGATCTATCGAATTTGATGCATGCTTACTGTATCTCTATCCATAAATCACAAGGAAGTGAGTTTCCGATTGTCATTTTGCCAGTTGTGCCTGGCTATCGCCGAATGCTGCGGAAAAACCTTCTTTATACTGGTATTACGAGAGCGCAAAAGTCTTTAATTCTAGTGGGGGAAAAACAAGCGTTTCTGCAAGGCATTCAAACGGAAGATACGAACCAGCGCTATACGTCTTTGCTAGAACACCTTGGCGTTTCAGAAGCGGGTGATCTTATCGACCAAATGCTTAAAGAAGCGGAAGCAGAACAGGAAGATATCTCTCCTTACGATTTTATGTAGTATAGACCCGGTAATAATTGGACATTCTAACATGTAAAAAGGATTTGGAGTGATCCAATATGTTAAAATGTCCAAATTGCACAAGCAAGGATATCGGAAAGATTGGTCCTGAGCAGTATTATTGTTGGAGCTGTTTTATCGAATTGTCATATAAGGATGAGATGCTTTCGCTGCATCAAGTAGAAGAAGATGGTTCACTGAGTTCGTTAGACGACTTGTTCACTGATGAAGAACGGAAATGCGACGGCGCATCATTCTAGCCACATGAAAGAGGTATCTCGTCTGTATCGTGTGCTTTTATGGATGGTGACGGTTGTCGTCGCATTGCTGCTCTGTTTTCTATTAATCAAACTCTATCCTTTCTATCGTTCGTTTTTGCTATTTTTAGGCGGGTTATTCCTGCCTTTCATTATCGCTGGTCTAATTGCCTATTTGCTGCATCCTGTTATTGACCGGCTCGCTGCCTGGCGACTGCCTCGCTGGCTTTCAATCCTGATTATTTATGTGCTGTTCTTCGGCTTTAGCGGTTTTTTGTTATACAAAGGCGTCCCAGCCTTGATTAACCAGGTAAAAGATTTCAGCCATAATCTTCCGGAGCTGACCCAGCGCTACGATCATTATGTGCAATATATGTATCAAAGAACTGCATTTCTGCCAGAGACAGTGCATGACAAGATGGATCAAGTGCTGCATAACCTGGAAAATCGTGCTGAAAATTTCCTTACAAAGCTGCTTCGCTTGTGGAATAAGCTGCCGCAGCTGATTATCTTTCTCGTCGTGACGCCTGTTATCGTTTTTTATATGCTGAAAGATGCAGATAAGATTGGATATGCCGGCTTGCGGCTGCTGCCGCGCAAGTACAGAAGCAAGGTAAAAAGTCTCGTGCTGCGAATTGATGATAATCTCGGTCGCTATATTCGAGGTGTTCTGCTCGTCAGCTGTATTGTAAGTTTGCTGACATGGACAGCATTTACATTTATTCGACTGCCATATTCCTTAGTGCTGGCACTTGTGGTAGGAAGCACGAACATCATTCCCTATTTTGGCCCAATTATTGGGGTCATTCCAGCCATATTAGTCGGCATTACAATTAGTCCGAAAACGGCGATTCTTGCCGGAATTGCTGTTTTTATCATTCAGCTGATTGAAGGGAATCTGTTGTCTCCTTACATTGTTGGGAAAAGCATTCATATTCACCCGCTTTTGATCATCTTTGCTTTACTCGTAGGAGGAGAGCTTGGGGGGATTATCGGGATGATTGCAGCTGTGCCTGTCCTGACAATTATCAAAGCGTGTGTGGATACAGCAAAAGATACGGATGTTTGACAAATTCCGCTTTTTTCTCTATACTAACGCTTAGATTTATAACAAGAAGCAATGAAGGTACAAGTACATGACGTCCTTTTATAAAGAGAGGAGATTCCTTGGCTGGAAGAATCTCCATAAAAGTGTGATGGAAAGCTATACCGGAGCTCTGAGTTAATCCTTATCGGCTGCGCACCGTTATCTGCGCCTAAAGGTGATAGGCTGTTTGCAGCCTATAATCAGGGTGGTACCGCGACCATACTCTCGTCCCTGCTATTGCAGGAACGGGAGTTTTTTGTGTTTACATACTAAAGGAGGCTTATTTATGGAAAATTTAACGTCTGCTCAAGTAAGACAGAAGTTCCTTGATTTTTTCAAGGAGAAAGGGCATAGCGTCGAGCCTAGTGCGTCGCTTGTTCCAGTAGAAGATCCAACGCTGTTATGGATTAACAGCGGTGTGGCTACATTGAAAAAGTATTTTGATGGCCGAGTTGTACCGGAAAATCCGCGCATCGTAAACGCGCAGAAAAGTATTCGGACCAATGATATCGAGAACGTTGGCTTTACTGCACGTCACCATACATTTTTCGAGATGCTTGGAAACTTCTCAATAGGTGACTATTTCAAAAAAGAAGCTATTATTTGGGCGTGGGAATTTCTAACGGATAAAAAGTGGATCGGATTTGATCCGGAACGCCTATCTGTAACGGTTCATCCAGAAGATGAAGAAGCATTCCAAATGTGGCGTGATCTTGTCGGTCTTCCGGAAGAACGTATTATTCGTACGGAAGAAAACTTCTGGGACATCGGGGAAGGCCCAAGTGGTCCGAACTCGGAGATCTTCTATGATCGCGGTGAGGAATTTGGCAGCGATCCGGCAGACCCGGAACTGTACCCAGGCGGAGAAAATGAACGTTATTTAGAAATCTGGAACTTAGTATTCAGTCAGTTTAACCATAACCCAGATCACACGTATACACCGCTTCCAAAGCAGAACATTGATACAGGTATGGGCTTAGAGCGAATGGTTTGTGTTATTCAAGATACGAAGACGAACTTTGAAACAGATTTATTTATGCCGATCATTGAAAAGACTGCACAATTCGCTAATGCAGCGTACGGAAAAAACACGGCTGATGATACAGCATTCAAAGTAATTGCCGACCATATTCGTACGGTTTCGTTCGCAATCAGCGATGGCGCACTGCCATCCAATGAGGGCCGCGGCTATGTGCTGCGCCGTTTAATTCGCCGAGCTGTGCGTTATGCGAAAAATATCGGAATTGAAAAGCCATTTATGAAAGAGCTTGTGCCAGTTGTAGGCGAAATCATGGATGCCTTTTACCCGCAAATCATGGAGAAGCGTGAGTTCATTGAGACAGTTATCCAAACAGAAGAAGAACGTTTCCATGAAACACTTGCTGATGGTCTCGCTATCCTGAACCGTATCGTGGCAGAAGAAAAGGAAAAAGGCAGCAACGTCTTTCCTGGTACAGAAGTATTCCGTCTGTATGATACGTATGGATTCCCAAAAGAGCTGACGGAGGAATATGTTAGCGAAGAAGGGTTCACCATTGATGAAGCAGGCTTCGAACAAGAGATGAAACAACAGCGTGAACGTGCGCGTGATGCACGTCAAAAAGTGAACAGCATGCACGTACAAGATAGTGTGCTGCAAGAAGTAGAAGCAGAAAGCACGTACGTTGGTTATGACCGGACCGAAACGGAGTCTAAGATTGCAGCAATCATAAAAGAGAAGCAGCTTGCTGATGTAGCGGTCGAAGGCGATGAAATTTTCTTCATCTTGGATGAAACACCTTTTTATGCAGAAAGCGGCGGCCAAGTATCAGATGAAGGCTGGATAACAACGGAAACAGCGACTGTTTTTGTTCAAGCGGTCAAGAAAGCTCCAAAAGGTCAGAATCTGCATCAAGGAATCGTGAAGCAAGGACAAATTCAAGTAAAAGAAAATGTTCATGCAAAAGTAGATACAAAGAGACGTCAGCATATCGTCAAGAACCATACAGCAACGCATTTGCTGCACCAAGCATTAAAAGATGTTTTGGGCACGCATGTTAACCAGGCTGGTTCTTTAGTAGCACCAGACAGACTTCGATTTGACTTCTCTCATTTCAACGCAGTAACAAAAGAAGAGATGGGGCAAATAGAAGAAATCGTCAATCAAAAAATCTGGGATGAACTTTCCGTCAGCACGTCTTACCAGAGCTTGAGCGATGCGAAAGAAATGGGAGCAATGGCGTTATTCGGTGAAAAATACGGAGACGTTGTACGTGTTGTGCAGGTTGGCGATTACAGTTTAGAGCTTTGCGGCGGTGTACATGTTCAAAACACTTCCCAAATCGGCTTGTTTAAAATTGTATCCGAAAGCGGAATCGGTGCTGGAACACGACGTATTGAAGCAGTTACGTCTAAAGAAGCTTATCGTTATACACAAGAACAGCAGCAGACGCTTGCGCAGGCTGCAGCTGATTTGAAGACGACGAATGAGCAAGTTCCTGCTCGAATCGAAGCAGTGTTTGCAGATCTTAAAGAAGTACAGCGGGAACGCGACAGCTTGCGTGCTAAATTGTCACAGCTTGAGGCTGGCAGCATTCTCGACAAAGTCAAAGAAGTGAAAGGTGTTCATGTACTTGCAGAGCAAGTAGATGTTACCGATATGAACCAGCTTCGCGGCATGGTGGATGACTTGAAACAGAAGCTTGAGAGCGGTGTAATTCTGCTGGCTGCTACTGCTGGAGGAAAAGTCCAGTTGGCTGCCGGTGTGTCGAAGGATCTCATTGGCCGCGGCTTGCATGCGGGCAACTTGATTAAAGAAACAGCAAAACGCTGCGGAGGCGGCGGAGGCGGTCGACCTGATATGGCACAGGCCGGTGGTAAGAATCCAGAACAAGTACCAGAAGCACTCGCATATGCAACAAGATACGTCGAAGAACAGCTTTAATTTTTCAAATCCGACAGAAAAGTATATACTGAAGAAAAGATTGGCAAATTAAGTGAGGTGGCTTCATTGAGTTCGATGGATAACACGATGAAATTCAATTTCCCGGAAGAGCCAATGGACGAAAATGTCCGGGAAGTGCTAATGTCCGTTTATGAGGCATTACGGGAAAAAGGGTATAATCCGATCAATCAGATAGTTGGCTATCTTTTGTCAGGAGATCCGGCTTATATCCCGCGGCATAATGATGCCCGCAACCTCATCCGCCGTATGGAACGTGATGAGATTGTGGAACAGCTGGTAAAATTTTATTTGGAACAGAACCACAATGACTGACATACTAAAAACAATTGGCTTGGATGTCGGATCCAAGACGATTGGTGTGGCAGTCAGTGATGGACTTGGCTGGACTGCTCAAGGTCTGACTACGATCAAATGGAACGAAGAAGATTATGAAACGGCAAGACTGGAATTAGAACAGATTATTAAGACACATGAAATCGCAAAAGCTGTCATTGGCATGCCGAAGAACATGAATGGTACAATTGGTCCGAGGGGAGAAGCATCGCTTGCTTTCTCCCAGTGGATCGAGGAACAATTTGGTATCGAGACAGTACTTTGGGACGAGCGTCTGACGACGATGGCGGCGGAGCGTGTATTACTGGAAGCTGATGTGAGTCGAAAGAAACGGAAAAAAGTAATCGATAAGATGGCAGCGTCCATGATTCTGCAAGGTTATCTTGATTCAAAACAATAAGGAGTGAAGCCGCATGGCATTAGAAGAAAAAGAACGTATCGTAATCCCGGATGAAAACGGAGAAGAGCATTTATTTGAAGTATTATTCAACTTTGACGTTGATGAAACAGGTCATTCCTACATTGCAGTTGTCCCAGCTGAACAAGCTGAGTCAGAAGATGAGGTAGAAGTATTCGCTTTCCGTTACGAGGAAACAGGCGATGATAAAGATTTGACATTATTCCAGATTGAATCAGAAGAAGAATGGGAAATGGTCGAAGAAATGCTGAATACACTAACTGATGAGGAAGACGGCATCTAATCTTGTAATAGGCAGTCCTCTCTTTCCGATAAGGCAGAGAGGATTTTTTCTTGCCTTTTATCCGCATTTATTGTCAAGCGGCTGGAGATATGCTTGACGTTTATTGTATAATAAGGCGGATAAAGGAGGAAAGATAGCTTGACTGCCTCGAATGATGATCTTTATCAACAGAATCAGGACAGAAGATTGGAGGAAGCAAGCGTCGTGCGGAAAATAGTACTAATGACCATATCTGTAATAATTGTACTTCTGCTAATTGGAGCACTAGGAACCTTTATTTACGTGAATGCCAGTATGAAAGCAGTCGATTCAGACAACGATACGACACAGGTAGTCGAAGTTCCGATGGGATCAACGGCATCCTCAATTGCTGCATCTCTGGAAGAACAAGGTCTGATAAAAAATGCCTTCATTTTCCGGCTATATGTAAAATTTTCTGGTGAAGCCAATTTCCGTGCGGGAAACTTTGAGCTGTCCCCTTCCATGTCCATGCAGCAGATCGTCGACAAACTGAACGATCCAGAGGCGGGGAGCACCCCCTCTGCGTCGGCTGCAGTTCCGGAAGGTTCTGACATCGAGGAAATTAGCAGCATCTTGTCTGAAACAATAGGAATAAACCAACAGGATTTTCTGGATAAGATGAAGGATGAAGCTTATATCAGGCAATTAATCAGCGAATATCCAGATATACTGACAGATGACATTCTGCAAGAAGATATCCGTTATCCGCTCGAAGGGTATTTGTTTGCAGCAACGTATAACTTTATATCTGATGACAATTTATCTATAGATAAGATTGTGCATATGATGCTCGACAAGTCACAGCAGATTATCACGCCTTACTTGGACGACTTCAAGCAAAGAGATTTGACTATTCATGAAGCAGTTACTTTTGCCTCGCTTGTTGAGAATGAAGCGAGGAATGAAGATGAGCGTAACATGATTGCCGGTATTTTTTATAATCGACTGGCTGATGATATGAAGCTGCAGACGGACCCGACTGTTTTATATGCGCTAGGCGAGCATAAGCCCCGCGTGTATTACAAGGATCTGGAAGTGGATTCTCCTTATAATACATATAGAATTAAAGGGCTTCCAGTTGGGCCAATTAGTAATTTCTCGGAGAGCTCGCTGCAATCAGTCGTGAATCCGAAGACTTCCGACTACTTATATTTCCTGGCGGGAGACAACGGACAGATTTATTACGCTAGAACTTTTGATGAACACGAAGAGCTGATTGAGAAGCATATGCATGTGAATGAGTAAGCAGGCAAAGTGAGGAAATGATATGTTACAAGCAATAATGGAATATCTGGAGGAGCACGTTGAACCTTCTCCGGAGTGGGCTGTGAAATTGGAAGAGTTGGCTGCAGCAGATCAAGTACCGATTATGGAGCCGCTTGGCATCCAGTTTCTGATGCAAGTCATTCGGCTGCAGCAGCCAAAGAAGATTCTGGAGATTGGCACAGCAATCGGTTATTCCGCACTAATGATGCGGCATGCCAAGCCGGATGTCAGCATCGTGACTGTGGAAAGAGACGAAATTCGTTACAACCAAGCGGTCGCTCATATTCAAGAGCTAGGTGCACAGGACGATATTGTAACGCTTAAAGGAGATGCGTTTGATTTAGAAGAAACAATCAAAGCGCACGGCCCGTATGATTTTATATTTATCGATGCAGCCAAAGGGCAGTATCAGCGGTTTTTCGAAGCTTATAGCAGCATGCTAAGTGATCGCGGTGTTATCGTCAGTGACAATGTCCTTTTCAAAGGCTATGTAGCCGACGATAAAGAAGCGACACCTCGCAAAGCGAATATAGCCAAAAAAATCCGCAAGTACAATGACTGGCTTTTTGAGCATGAAGCATACCACACGACAATCCTGCCGGTAGGCGATGGAGTAGCTGTCAGTGTGAAAAAGAAATGAATGAGCAGCAGGAAGAGGAGTAGAAACAATGGCAAAAAAACCTATCATTATCGGTGTTGCAGGGGGTTCGGGGTCAGGTAAAACGTCTGTTACCAGATCCATTTACAAACGTTTTACGGATAAGACGATTCTCGTAATAGAGCAAGATTCGTATTATAAGGATCAATCTCATCTTCCTTTTGAGCAGCGTCTCAATACGAATTACGACCATCCGTTTGCTTTTGATAATGAGCTGCTAATGCAGCACCTGCGTGATCTTGGCAGTCAAAAGCCAATTGAAAAGCCGATTTATGATTATAAGATTCATACCCGTTCGGAGGAGACAATACCTGTAGAACCGAAGGATGTTATTATCTTGGAAGGTATACTGATCCTGGAAGATGAGCGTTTGCGTGATATGATGGATATTAAAGTATTCGTAGATACCGATGCAGATCTTCGTATCATCCGTCGTCTGCTGCGTGATATCAAAGAACGAGGAAGGACAATCGATTCGGTTATAGAACAATATGTAAATGTTGTCCGGCCGATGCATCTTCAATTTATTGAACCAACAAAACGTTATGCGGATATTATCATTCCTGAAGGCGGCGAGAACCATGTTGCCATCGATTTGATGTCTGCTAAGATCGAAACAATCCTATCTGGCCGGACGAACTGAACTTGTACAGATAAGTATTGAATTTTTAACGTTAATCTGCCATAGTATGGAATATGTATGAAAACGCTATAGCGATTAGGCAAAGGGAAAGCAATCTTTTAGAGCTCAAGGAGTGTTTGAATTGGCTACAGAAAAACAATATTACATGACTAAAGAAGGTTTGGCGAAATTAGAGGAGGAATTGGAGTTTCTAAAGACAACACGTCGTCAGGAAGTTGTAGAGCGTATCAAGATTGCTCGCGGTTTCGGTGACTTGTCCGAGAACTCTGAATATGATGCGGCGAAAGATGAACAAGCATTCGTTGAATCTAAAATCGCTACAACAGAAAATATGATCCGTAATGCGGTCATTATTGAAAGTGATACAGATAACCCTGACATGGTCGGTATGGGTAAGACAGTTACCTTTATCGAATTGCCTGACGGCGACGAAGAAAGCTACACAATCGTCGGCAGCGCAGAAGCAGATCCATTTGAGGGCAAGATCTCAAATGACTCTCCAATTGCCAAAAGTCTGATTGGCCATGAAGTTGGTGAAGAACTTTCTGTCGCGACACCAGGCGGCGATATCCAAGTTAAAATCACAAAAGTTGAATAAGCTAGACATAAAACAAAAGCTGCTTCCGAATTGTATGGAAGCAGCTTGTTTTATTGTGCCTGATTTACGAGTTGCCCGGAAGACTTCTCTAACGGGAAAAAGGGTATAAGTTTTTGCAGGATAAAACGCTCTTTATCAAGTGCGAGCAGAAAAGAGAAGACGACATGTTCTTTCACGCTAGTAAAGGATAAACAACATCCTTCTAATAAGAAGATAGAGAAGGTCTCGGCTTCCTTGTCATAGCCGACATACTCGAACGATTCGTGTCCCCAAAGGTTCGTATCCATTCTTGTCACATTCATCATGGTTATCTTCCTCTCTTTCCACAGGAAGCTTGAAGACTGACGAAAGAAGTTCCACCTGCTTTTCTTGTTTATATAGTTAGATACTTATGCACGTATTCCTTCCTGTATGCCAAAATTAGCGAGTCTTCAACAAAAATACCGAATTAAAAATCTGCCTATATTATGACTTTGGCTATGATGCTGTTCATAGTATAATAGAAACCAATGAGGAGGGATGAACATGGCTGATGAAAATAAGGATTATTCCAGATTAAATAATCGGAACCAGCGAAGAAAACCGAAAAAGTGGCTGAGCCTCGTCTTGGCTTTAGTTGGAGCAGCAGTAGTCGTCGTGTTGCTTATCGCAGTTCTGAATAATAAACCAACTGCCTCAAATGAGACAGCGGATGACGACCAAAATAAGCAGACCATCGCAGATCAGGTGTCAGGTAACAGTGCTTCTGATGACGAGAATAAAGAGCAAAGCGATGAAGAAAAGAAAGAAGAAGAAGATAAAGAGGAAAAAGACAGCAAAAAAGAAGAAGTCGAGCCATCCGATGATAATGTGAAAGAAGCATACAAGAAAGATTGGGAACCGATTGGTACAGAGCAGTCTGGTGCCCATACGACGACTTTCCAAAAAGGCACAACAGATTGGAATGAGATCCTACAGGCGGTAGGAGGAGCAGTTGGATTAGATCCAGCGACTATGACACCCTGGGCCATTGAGAATAACGGAAATGGCGGTAATGATATTTTAGCGACGATTTCTGGTCCTGGTTCGGACGAAACATTCCGTGTATACGCAAGCTGGGTAGATGGAGACGGCTGGAAAGTAACAAAAGTAGAAGTATTGAAAGAAAACGATAAAAAGAATTCTTACTAGATATAGAGAAGTAAAGGAGCAAACAGTATGACTATCGGTATTATCGGAGCAATGGACGAAGAAGTAGCATTACTAAAAGAAACAATGACAAATAAGAAGGAAACAGTTGTAGCAGGCTATGAAATTACCGAGGGTACCTTATCGGAGAAATCTGTTGTACTTCTTAAATCCGGAATCGGTAAAGTAAATGCGGCACTTGCGGCAGCTATGCTGATTGAGCGTTACGCACCTGAAGCAATTATTAATACAGGATCAGCTGGCGGATTCGCGGAAAAGCTTGAAGTAGGTGATATTGTCATTTCTGATGCAGTCGTTCATCATGACGTAGATGTCACGGCGTTCGACTATGCTTATGGACAAGTACCTCAAATGCCTCCAGCATTCCAAGCGGATCAAGCGCTTGTAAAGCTGGCTAAAAGTGTGATTGACCAATTCCCTGATACAAATGCAGAAATCGGTTTGATCGCTACAGGTGACAGCTTTATGTCAGATCCGAATCGTGTTGCATTTGTCAGAGAGAAGTTTCCAGCGATGCTGGCAGCGGAGATGGAAGCTGCTGCTGTAGCGCAAGTTGCTTATCATTACGGCACACCTTTCGTCATCGTGCGTGCATTATCCGACATAGCAGGTAAGGAATCATCTGTATCCTTTGATGCATTCTTAGATCAAGCGGCACGTAATGCGGCTAATCTGATAATGAAGATGGTAGAACACTATTAAAAAGAGTGACAGCAATTACCAGGTAATTGCTGTCTTTTTTTGTGTTACAATGTTGCTAGATTAGAAGAGGGGGCGACAAAATGGAGAAAAGACAGCAGCAGCTGCTAGACAAGATTGCAGATTATCGCCGTTTTGCATTGGCGCTTCTGATTCTTGGAAGTTATTTATATCTTGGATCAATAATTAATGTCTATTTGGAACCTTCAGATAAAGCAAATATACTTTTCGCACTTACCGGTGGATGTGTCGTTACGGCGATACTTATCTGGTTTGCAATAAAGCGCTGGCAGAAAAAATTAGAAAGCTAAAACTCCGATTATCAAATCGGAGTTTTTTTGATTAATCCCATATATTTTCCCAAGCGTAAGTGCCGCCGATAAAGAGTAAAACGAGAAATGCTGCAATCAGTGCACCGGTACTGACACGCTGCTTGTAGGATCCGGGAGGAAGAGGATGAGGGTGCATAATGGTTTTACCTCCTTTTACCTTAGCGTATGCAGAAAGCGAGATATAGGCCTCTCACGTACGGTGCTGACGGTAATATTCATGGAAAATTTTCATTAACGCTCGTTTCTCAATACGAGAAACGTAACTGCGTGAAATATTCAACTTTTTTGCAATCTCCCGCTGTGTCATATCTTCCTCATTATTAAGACCATATCGGCTGACGATCACTTCTTTTTCCCGTCCATCAAGAATACCAATGTATTCCTTAATCTTTTCTACTTCCATATTAAGCTGGATGTATTCAATAATGTCGTCATTCTCGGCTTGAAGGATATCGATCAGGCTGATTTCGTTGCCTTCTTTATCCTGACCTATTGGATCATGCAGGGAAATATCTTTCTTTGTCTTTTTTAAAGCACGCAGATGCATGAGTATTTCATTCTCAATACATCTTGCCGCGTATGTAGCAAGTTTGGTTCCTTTGTCACTGGAGTAGCTTTCGATGCCTTTAATTAAACCAATCGTACCAATCGAGATGAGATCCTCTGCATCTTCACCTGTATTCTCAAATTTCTTAACAATATGGGCGACAAGACGCAAATTATGTTCAATTAATTTGTTGCGGCTCACTTCATCCCCTTGTTTCATACGTTCAATATGGACTGCTTCTTCCTCAGGGGGGAGGGGCTGCGGAAATGCATGGTTCTTCACATAGGAAACGAAGAACATAGCTTCTTTTAAGAGGAGTCCAATTGCACCAATGATACTCAATTTCTTACACCTCCTAATGCGCTTCAGGCAAAAGCCTATACGACACTTTATGTAAAGGAGTCTCTGAAAGTGTCTGTCCATTAGAAAAAGAAAAAGTGAATGCCCCCAGGCATTCACTTTGCATTTTTATCTTGTTTCCGTTTTTCTGCATCAATTGCTTCTTGGTATTGATCCTTTAACGTACCGTATGGTTTGGCTCCGCGCAGGTGAGCCGCCCTGGAAATTAAGTGGCTGGCTACCGGTGCAGTCAGCATGATAAACAGCACACCCAGAATCAGCCTGCCGCTGACAATTCCATATTCCATGTAGTGAAAGATGAAAGCGCCGATAAGGATACCTGCCACGCCAAGTGTGGAGCCCTTACTCGCAGCGTGGAGTCTTGTATAAATATCAGGGAAGCGCAGGACACCAACTGAAGCGGTAAACACGATAAATGCACCGCCAAGTAAGAGTAGAATGACAAGGACATCAAGGATGATCTCAATTATCGTCTGTATCAATCAAATCACCCTTTTCCAAATAAATTGCGATAGCTACTGTTCCGATAAACAGCAGGATACCAATCAGAAGTACGATATCATTAAAGTTCGGTGTTACCAAAATGATAGCCAGTAAGGCTGCAAAAGCCATAATATTAACTCCAATAGCATCCAAAGCAACTGCTCGGTCTGCATTTGTCGGTCCCTTCAGCACACGGATAATCAACAAAATGATAGAGACACTTAGGACAATCAAGCAAATAATCGATACCATCTGAACAATTGAAGCGAAATCATCTTGCAAGGCACTCATCGTGTCACCTCCATGATATGTTTCTCAAAGCTGTTCTTGATGGAATGAACGGCATCTTGCATATCGACAATGTCCATCGCATGGATATAGAGTTTCTTCTTATCAGGAGAAACAGCAACTGTCACCGTACCAGGCGTTAGCGTTATTAAACAAGCTAAGAGTGTAATTTCCCAATCTGTTTCTAGTTCTGTTTCTAACGTAAAGATACCAGGATTGATATCCAAGCGTCTTGCATATACGAGCTTAGTTATATCTAAATTCGATAACAGCAGCTCTTTTATAAAAATGAACACCAGGACAAGCATTTTGTACACGCGCTTCAGATAAAACGGACCTCTAAGGAATCGTCTTAAGAAAAACAATAAAACAATACCG
The DNA here is from genome assembly GCF_900215625.1 of Terribacillus aidingensis. Taxonomy (GTDB): domain Bacteria; phylum Bacillota; class Bacilli; order Bacillales; family Amphibacillaceae; genus Terribacillus; species Terribacillus aidingensis. The sequence continues at coordinate 830,047 of NZ_OBEK01000002.1, read as the reverse complement.
ACCAGATAACCGATTACAAAACCGGAGAAGTTATAGGACTCGCCAAGAAAAGTCCACATTACGGCAATCAGTAAATTTATACATATTTGAAAAGCCATTTAGTGATCCCCCTTCAAAACGAGTTCAATGTACGTTTGCGGTTCAAGCAGGTAATCCGCGATCTGTTGCACGCTAGGCAGGATAGCTTCTGCACCGATGCCAAGAAAGACGGTAAACAGCATGAGAAAACCGGCTGAAAAGATTTGAGATCCATGTTTGCCTGCAGGTTCTGCTCCTGTATTGCCTTCTCCCCAGAATACACGGATAAACGCTCTAACAATGGAAAGCAAAATCAGCAAGCTAGTGATCAGCATAATAATAACTGTTACTGTTTCTCCTTTTTCGAAAGCACCGCGGACGAGCAATAACTTGCCGATGAAGCCGCTGAACGGGGGAACACCTGCTAACACAAGTCCTCCAATAAAGAACATCCATCCAAGCATTGGGTGAGAGCGAATCATACCGCCCATTTTATTGATATCTGCTGTACCTGCAAGGCTTGCAATCGTACCAGCGAGCAAGAATAGAGCGGCTTTAATAATCATGTCCTGAAGCAGATAATAAATGCTTCCGCTCAAGCCGTCGATATTGAACATGCCGATACCTACTAGCATGAACCCGATTGCCGGAATAATGTTATAAGCGACAATCAATTTTATATTTCGAGAAGCGAGCGCACCGAGGACACCGAATAGCATTGTCAAATTGCCGACCCAGATGAACAGATTATCAATGATTTCCGGCTGCTGATGAAAGATTAGCGTGAATGTCCGAATTAAGGAGTAAACACCGACTTTCGTCAATAACGCACCAAATAAAGCGGAAATAACCGGATTAGGAACAATATAAGAACGCGGCAGCCAATAATAAAGCGGGAATGCTGCGCCCTTTGTAGCAAAGACAAAGAATAACAGTATGGCGACAGTTGTAATAATACCTGGTGAATCAGATGCCGCTGCACGCTCTGCCAGCTGTGCCATATTTACTGTCCCTAGCACCGCATATACATAAGAAACAGTTGTAACAAAAAGCATGGACGAAAAGAGATTAATGAGTACATACTTGATAGACTCTCGCAGCTGTACTTTTTTTCCGCCATGCGTGATAAGCGCATAAGAGGCCATTAATAAAACCTCGAAGAATACAAACAGGTTAAATAGATCGCCTGTTATGAATGCTCCAGATACGCCTGTTATTAACAGGAAAACAAAAGCATAGAAATAAAAACTTTCCTGCTCTTCTGACACGCTGGATGGTGCATACCAGACAGCTGCAACTAAGATGATGCTTGTTGTCAGGACGAGCAGAGCACTTAAAGGATCCAATACAAGTACAATTCCGTATGGAGCGATCCAATCCCCTGCTTCGAGTACAATACTTCCTTCTGTAAGCACATGGAACGATAGGAAACCCATCGTAATGAGGTGAACGATAGCAAGAAGCATGGCTAATGTTCGCGTCAACCCCAGCCGATTGTGGGTGAATGCAACTAGTACACCAGAAAGGAAAGGGATTAAAATCGGTAAAATAGCAAGATTAGTCATGGTTATTACCTCTTAATTCTTCCATATTATCTGTCCCGTTCGTTTTGACTGCCCTGTATGCTAAAACGAGAAGCAAGCTCGTAACACCGAAACTGATAACAATGGATGTCAGGATCAGCGCTTGCGGCAGCGGATCAGAATAATTCTCTGCACCTTCTCTGAGAACGGGTGCAGCACCACGCTTCAATTTCCCCATTGTCAGGATGAAAAGGTGGGCAGCATGGGATAGCAAGGCAGTTCCGATAACGATACGGAGCAGCCGTTTTTGTAAAATGTTATAAACAGCAAATCCGAAGAGGATGCCTGCGAGTACAATCATTATGATTTCCATTAGCGATCCTCTCCTTTATGGCGCAGCTTGATAAGTGAATAAATGCCTAAAGCTGCAATGGCTAGTACCGTAATTTCAAATAGCGTATCCAATCCGCGGAAGTCGACCAGGATGACGTTAACGATATTATCCCCGCCGCCCAGTTTGTACGAATACTTAACAAAGTAGTCGGAGATGGAAGGGAACAGACGCTGACTGTAAGCTGCCAGTCCGACAAGCGTCATCATAAGTCCGCAGACAGCAGCTATAATGATATTTGTAACTTTCTTTGATAATTTCTCTTTTATGTCCCGCTCCATTTCTGGCAGATGCCGGAAGCATAACAAGAAGAGAACAACTGTAATTGTTTCAATACTTAATTGGGTTAAAGCAAGATCCGGTGCCCGGAAAAGAACGAACAAAATGGATAAGCCATAGCCGACCACACCAAGGATAATAATAGCTGTCAGTTTCTTTTCTGACACAGTCGTACCAATTGCTGCTGTGATCATAATCAGAGCTACTGCCAGTTCAGGCAGACTTCCTGGCAAGGTCACAGGAGACACATCAATATTAGTTAAATCGAAGGCATTTGTTCCGAATAATATGGCTAATGTCACAACCGAAATGACGCTGATGATGACCATATTGTATTGGCGGAGTGAGCCGTTAACTAGACGGTCATTGACTGTTTTTGTTTGTTTTTCACTTACAGTCAGCAGCGCTCTGTAAACAGCATTACCAGACAGCTTTCCGGGAAGAACTTGATACAGACCAGCCCAGTATTTTCTCGTCAGGTAGAATGCAGTACCGAGAATGACGACAATTAATGACATAACCAATGCAGGTGTGAACCCATGCCAGAAGTGAATATGATGCTCCTTTAATGCTTCTCCATAGACTGCGTTAGCTGCCGGGTGAAGCAAATGATGACTAAACCAATTCGGAAAGATACTTATAATCACAACGCCGCAGACAAGCAAAATCGGTGAAATGAGCATGCCAAAATTCGGATCATGCGCTTTTTCAGCTATGTCCTTGTCCCTTTTTCCGGTAAACGTACCGAAGAAGAAGTACATGCTGTAAACGAATGTGAATATACTTCCAGCTACAGCAGCGTACGGGACAACGTGCATTAAGACATCAGCGAATCCGGTGCTGAATGTACGAGTATGCGCAAGTTCCCAAGAACTCGTAAAGAACTCCTCTTTACTTAAGAAGCCATTTAATATCGGCAGCGGTACACCAGCCATTGAGAAGGATGCTAGTACGCTGATGATTCCTGTGACCGGCATGAGCTTCCATAACCCGCCAAGCTTGCGAATATTACGTGTGCCGGTTTCATGGTCGATGATTCCAACTGCCATGAACAAGCTTCCCTTAAACGTAGCATGGTTTAGGATATGGAACATGGCAGCAAAAAGAGCAGCTTCTGTTCCGTAACCGATCATAGACATAATCATTCCGAGCTGGCTGATAGTAGAATAAGCCAGTATGCCTTTTAAATCTGTCTGTCTGACTGCCATATAAGATCCCCAGAATAAAGTCAAGAGACCGATGACCGAGACAGCAATGAAAAATGATTCACTTTCTCTGAATACAGGAGTAAAGCGAAGAAGCAGGAATAAACCGGCTTTTACCATCGTGGCAGAATGCAAATATGCACTGACTGGAGTCGGTGCTTCCATTGCATCGGGCAGCCAGATATGGAAAGGAAACTGTGCTGACTTTGTACAAGCTGCCAGAAGCAGAAGAACAATAATAAGCGGAAACCAATCACTGCTTAAAATTAAGCTTCCTTCTGAAAGAATGGTACGTATGCTTGTGCTGCCGGTAACGATTTGCAGCAGAACCAAGGCTCCAAGCAAAGAAAATCCGCCCAAAACCGTAATGAGCAAAGATTTCAAGGCACCGTCGGTAGAAGCTTTTTTAGTAAACCAAAAACTGATCAATAAGAAGGAAGAAACAGAAGTCAGCTCCCAGAAAGAATAAAGAGCATAAATATTATCAGATGTGACGATACCGAGCATTGCCCCCATAAATAGAAGCAAATAGACATAAAAATGTCCGAGCCGTTCATTTTTAGATAGATAATGAACGGAGTAAAATGCTACTAGTGCTCCTATTCCGCTAATCAGTAAAGCGAAGAACAAAGCAAGTCCATCTGTATAGAATGTTAAATCCAGTCCAAGGGATGGAATCCAGCTGTAATGGTAGAATATGTCCGTCTCTCCGCTGACAAGGAGTGTGAGGAAATAAATGAAAATAGATAAAGCAGTTGCGAAGACTGCATACCCAGTATGTATCTTAGATTTAAATCTTGCGATGAATGGGATGCACATTGCAATTATAAATGGCATCAGGATGGCAAAAATCATGTATTGGCAATCCTCCTCTAGAGATGGTTAGTAGCTAGTTAATTTTGAAAGAGATCCCTCAACAAATGAAACACTATTTCAAAGCATACTATACCCAATTGTAAAGGAGTTCAAGCCCACACTGCAACCGCGATGTGTCTACTTTATGAAAAAAAACCCCGCCATGCCGGCAGGGCTTGCTGGAGATCTTGTTTTAGCTGGTGTAACGGATCTTATGTGATAAGCCCCGTGATTGAATTTCTTTTTCTATTAGATGAATAAACTCTTGGCTCAAGTGGAGTTCGTTGGCCTTGTGGTAAGATTCGATCAGCAATTCGTCAGACATATGTTCCATCTTGCATTCCTCCTGATGGGAGATCTTAATACCTTGCAGATCTTTCTATGCGTGGGTTGGGGAGTTGATAAGTTATTAATAATGTATCACGAAAAAAAAAGGTGGACAAGGCGATAGTTATCTACACTTAACTGTTCATAACCTGTAGATAATTTGTTTATAACTGTTAATAATGACTGTTTCTTGCAGTGGATATTGTGGACATAGTTATCCACAAAACGAAGTATGTAGAGATTTGTCGAAAGATTTTACTTCTAAAATGAGCTTCCAAGACTATACAAAAGTCGAAATTAAGCGATTTGATGAAAGATTTTTTTGAAACCGTCGTAAAAATGCCTTATGATGGGTAAGTAACTGTTGAAGTGTACGAGAACGGAGGAATTCCACAAATGCTAAAGAAGTTCTTGCCGAACGAGCATGTGAAGAGCATATTTGACATAAAACCGGAAAAATTGAAAGCGCAGGGAATCAAAGGAATAATTACCGACCTGGACAACACACTGGTGGCCTGGGACGTAGCTGATGCCACACCAGAAGTGACAGAATGGTTCCGTGAAATGCGCGCACATGATATTAAAATTACGATTATATCTAATAATAATGAACAACGGGTCAAACTCTTTTCTGAACCGCTTGATATACCATTTGTTTACAGCGCCAGAAAACCGCTTGGGCGAGCTTTCAAGCAGGCTGTAAAACAAATGAAGCTGGAGAAGGATGAAATTGTTATGATCGGTGATCAGCTCCTAACAGATGTGTTAGGCGGGAATTTAGCTGGTTTCTATACGATTGTTGTCGTACCGATTGTCAAGACGGATGGTAAGATTACGAAAATCAACCGGATGATTGAAAGACGGATACTAAATTATTTCAAAAGAAAAGGAAAGATAACGTGGGAGGAATAAATGTGGAAGAATTGATTTGCCAAGGCTGCGGTGCGCCAATTCAGACAGAGGATGCTTCGCTGCCTGGTTATATCCCCGCATCAGCATTAGGGAAAAATGATGAAGTCATCTGTAAGCGCTGCTTCCGGCTAAAGCATTACAATGAAGTCCAGGATGTCGCAGTGACCGACGATGACTTCTTTACTTTAATTAGTGAAATTAGTAACAAAGATGGTCTCGTTGTGAAGCTCGTCGACATTTTTGATTTTAACGGAAGCTTCATCGGCAGTATCAAACGTCTAGTCGGAGACAAGCCAATCATCCTTGTGGGAAACAAAGTAGATTTGCTGCCAAAATCAACAAACCATGAGCGTGTTAAGCAATGGCTTCGAGGCGCTGCAAAGGAATATGGTATCCAAGTAGCGGATGTGCATTTGATTTCGGCGAAGCGCGGAATTGGAATGGCCGAGCTTGAGGACAGCATTCAGGAATTGCGACAGGGCGAGGATGCCTTTGTAGTCGGAAGCACAAATGTGGGTAAATCCACATTTATTAATGCGTTGATCAAGCATTCCACTGGCATTAATGATGCAATCACAACATCTTATTTCCCAGGGACAACACTTGGGTTTATTGATATACCGCTAGATGATTCCAGTTCGCTTTATGATACACCAGGAATTGTTAACAGACAGCAGATTGCACATTATGTGACAGACAAGGAATTGAAAACAGTTACACCGAATAAAGAGATTAAATCGCGTATCTTCCAATTAAATGAAAAGCAAACACTTTTTATCGGCGGGCTAGCGCGTATTGATTTTGAATCTGGTGAAAGACAGCCATTTGTTTGTTATTTCTCCAATGCACTTGATATACATCGGACGAAGCTGGAGAATGCGGATGACCTGTACGAACGGCAGAAAGGGGAATTACTCGCGCCGCCTCATAAAGATCAGCTCGATAACTTCCCGGCATTCCAGAAGTCTTCATTCCGGATAAAACAACAGAAAACAGATATCGTTATACCTGGACTCGGCTGGATTACATTGACAGGGGAGCCTGCATCCATAACCGTGCATACACCAAAAGGCGTGCCAGCTACTGTACGCCGGTCGCTAATCTAAGGGGGAATTTTCATGAAGACGTTGAAGCTAGGCTTAATTGGCCATCCTGTAAAGCATTCTTTATCACCATGGATTCATCACCAGTTTATGAAGCAAGCTGGTATAGAAGGAGAATATCATCTCTATTCCATTGAACCAGAAGTATTTGAAGATAAGATCAGCAAATTACTGGAAAGCGGCATCAACGGCTTCAATATCACTGTTCCATATAAACAGCGTATCATTCCGTTTTTGGATGAACTCGATCCGGATGCCGAAAAAATTGGCGCAGTCAACACCGCTGTATACAAGGATGGCAAATGGATTGGGTATAATACCGATGGAGCAGGATATGTCCGCGCTTTAAAACAAGTGTTACCTGCTGACAGCAGTACGCAGCGCGTGCTTATGCTCGGAGCGGGCGGAGCTGCCAGAGGAATTTATCGCGCATTAGTGACGGAAGGTTTCTCTTATGTAGATATCGCAAATCGTACACGTGAGAAGGCTGAACAGCTGCTTCAATTACAAGAGCCTGAAACGGTGACAGAAATTCTAACATTCGCAGAAGCGGAAGAACAAATTAAAAAATATGACATCATCATTCATACCACAAGTGTAGGCATGAGCCCTGCTGATAACGAACAAATTGTTTCTTTATCTGGGTTGAAACCTAATGCAGTTGTAAGTGATATCGTATATAAGCCGATTGAGACGAAACTGCTACGCTCTGCGAAAGAGCAGGAAGCAACAATCCATCATGGTCACAGCATGCTGCTGTATCAAGCGCAATATGCGTTTGAGATATGGTCTGGCAAGCAAATAATCATTGGAGACTTGCTTGATCGGCTGGAACAAAAAGTAACGGAGGCATAATATGTTAACAGGTAAGCAAAAGAGATTTCTACGTGCAGAGGCACACCATGTAAAACCAATTTTCCAAGTAGGAAAGATCGGCGTGAACGATAATATGATCGTTCAAATCAGCGAAGCATTGGAAAAGCGGGAACTAATTAAAGTAAGCCTGCTGCAAAATTGCATAGAAGATAAAGACGAGGTAGCGGAAGCAATTGCAGCAGGAACAGACGCGCACGTTGTTCAAATTATCGGCAGCACAATCGTCCTGTATAAAGCATCTCAGGAGAATAAGCAAATCAAGCTGCCATAAAGGAGTACCTTATGAAAAAAGTCGGGTTATTGGGCGGCACATTTGATCCGCCGCATATAGGGCATCTATTTATTGCACAAGAAGTCCAGCACCGGCTCGGACTAGATGAAGTTTGGTTCATCCCAGCTTATGAAGCGCCTCATAAGGCGAAGTCCAATACCGATGCAGATCTGCGTTTGCAGATGGTTCAAGCTGCAATCAATGATAATCATCAGTTTCGCATGAATGCGATCGAGGTGGAACGTTTAGGTAAGTCGTATACGTTTGATACAATAAAGCTGTTACAGGAAAAGCATCCAAATACTGCATTTCACTTTATCATCGGTGCCGATTTGGTTGAAAGCCTGCACACATGGCATCATATTGATGAGTTAGTCAATATGGTGACCTTCGCAGGTGTTGGCAGACCTGGCTATAAGCTGGAAACCGCCTACCCGGTTACCTTTATAGAGATACCTGAACTTGAGATTTCTTCAAGTATGATTCGGTCTCGCATCGAACAAGGCGCCTCTGTGCGCTACCTTGTCCCAAATGCAGTGTTTGATATGATAAAGGAGCAAGAGCTGTATGCAGAGTGATAAGGCTTTAGCAATCGTTGAAAAACAATTAAAAAAACCGCGTTATGAACATACCGTTCGCGTAATGGAAACAAGTATAAAGCTTGCAGAAAAGTATGGTGCGGATGTGAAAAAAGCAGAAACCGCAGCCATTTTTCATGACTATGCGAAATACCGTCCGCTTGAAGAGATGCAGCGCTGGATTGAAAAAGAACAGCTTCCGAAAGACTTGCTGCAATACCACCATGAATTATGGCATGGTCCGGTAGGTGCATTAATGATAGAACGGGAAGTCGGCATTCGTGATCCAGATGTACTGCACGCGATAACAGTGCACACCACTGGCTGTGCGGGAATGTCTGTATTAGATAAGGTTGTATTCCTTGCTGACTACATTGAACCAGGCCGTGCATTTCCTGGCGTAGATGAAGTACGCAAGGTAAGTGAAGATGATTTAGACAAAGCGTGCTGGATGGCATCACGTAACACGATTAACATGCTCGTCTCGTTACATCGAAAAGTGTATCCGGATACGTTCCACGCTTATAATGATTTATTAAACCCTAATGGAGGTAACGCTTAATGGAGAGTATTGATTTAGCACAAATAGCGGCAAATGCCGCAGACGCAGTAAGAGGGGAAGATGTAGTATTAATGGAGATGACAGAAGTCTCCCTTATTGCTGATTATTTCATGATTTGCCATGGAACGAGTGAAAGACAAGTGCAAGCGATTGCCAGACGTATTAAAGAGAAGGCCGAAGAAGCTGGTGTTGAGGTTAAACGGCTGGAAGGGCTTGAGCAGTCTCGATGGGTGCTTGTTGACCTTGGCGATGTAGTTTGTCACGTATTCCACGTTGATGAAAGAAGATATTATAACTTGGAACGCCTGTGGGGAGATGCACCGCAAGTGGAACCAGTATTTTCTCAGGAAAGCTAATGGCAGCTTATGAACGGCTTGCTGCCGTCTATGAGCGGCTCATGCAGGATGCACCGTATGAAGAATGGCAGCAGTTTATGCAGCAAATATTTCAACGTTACGCAAAGATTCCCATTAAAACAGTAGCAGATTTAGGCTGCGGTACAGGGTATGTGACGAGGCAGCTTGCAGAATCAGGTTATGAGATGACAGGAATTGACCAATCTGAAAATATGCTTGCTTACGCTGCAAGCATGGATGACAAACAAGCTGTCCGTTGGATGCAGCAGGATTTGCGTTCGTTGGAAAACATTCAGGCAGATGCGGCTATCAGCATGTTTGATGTGGTCAACTATATTACGTCACCGGAAGATGTACAAGCAGCTTTCGGACGTATTTGGGACATGCTTGCTCCAGGCGGAGTCTTTCTTTTTGATGTCCACACGATAAGACATATTGAAGAAGATTTGGCTGGGGAGCTGTTCGCTGAGGTACATGAGGATCTTGCCTATACGTGGTTCTGTGAAGCAGGACAAGAACAAGGCGAAGTATACCATGACCTCACTTTCTTTACGAAAGAACTGGAGTCAGAAAAGTATGACCGATTTGACGAATATCATCACCAGCGTACATATCTGCCAGATACGTATATGAAGTGGCTCGAATCAGCAGGATTCCAGGTTTGCGGGCTATTTGGTGACTTTGATATAGAAAAAACAGAGCAATTGGACCAGGCGGATCGACTCTTTTTCGCTTGTTTGAAAAACCAGGAGGCATAATGCTGCAACCTGGTTTTTTTTGTGCAGGAATAAAGGGGAATATGTCGAAAGTTTTATTTGTACGCCCCTTTTTTAATCGCATCTTTCTCTTCGTAGTATTTCCGGTGTGTCGCTTGGAAGAGATGAGAGAACATACCACCTGTTTCCTTCTCCAATACTGCGATACCCTCTCCGGTAATACCGCCCTTCACGCAAACCTTCTTGATGAGTTCATCCAATGTATAATGACCTTTCCCCAGTAAAGTGCCGAGCCCAATCAGCATTTCAGCAGTGAGCTGTGTTGCTTGTTCGCGAGATATATCCGTTTCTTCGGCTGCTCCTTCAATAAAGCGCTGTGCCAGATAGCTGAAAAACGCCGGTCCGCATGAAACGATATCTGAAGCAACGCGTGTTATGTCTTCTGGGATATAAACAGGATCAGAGTAACTGCTGAACAGATTAATAAGGGCAGCTTTATTTTTGTTAGTCAGTGTTGACCCAAACGTTAAAAGTGTTGTACCAGCTGCTGCGCGATTCGTGATGCTTGGTATGGCTCGAGCAACCTGGGAAGGTAAGCGCGTTTCCAATTCCTCTACTGAAAAAGGGCTGGTGATAGAGACGATGACTTGATCCGGGCGTACCAGAGAGTAAAGCTCGGAACATACACCTGGCAAATGCGGCGGTCTTACGCAAAGGAATAGATAATCAGCATAATCTGCTATCGTGCTGAGTGCATCGGCTATTTGTATACCGGGATAAGACCTTTTTAGCGCCACTGCTTTCTCGGCTGACCGATTCAGCACCATAATATCTTCTTCCTGAATTGCTCTAGCAGTTACCCAGCTTTCAAGCAACATACTGCCCATATTTCCGGTCCCAATTATTCCCCATTTTGTCAATGTAACTCCTCCTCTGCAGTTCTGCTGTCTGCGCCCAATACGCTGTTACCCAGTTTATGCTCACTAGTAAAGTAATATGAGAGGAGGCAGTTCATGCAAATCTTGAAACAATACAGCTGGCTTATATTGTTGGCGGCTGTCGCAGCTGTGTTTTTGTTCAGCCGAATATCAAAGCAGGAGGCAGAGACAGTGATGCAACCGGCTGCAAAAGCGGATGCGGAGCTGGAACTAGCAGCTTCTGCAAATGAGACAACTTTGGAAGAACCTGGAGAAGCAGCAATAATGGTAGACATTAAAGGGGAAGTAATAAATCCGGGAGTTTATAAACTTGCTCCAGGCAGCAGAGTAGAAAAAGCGATTGAAGCGGCAGGAGGACTGACTGAGAAGGCGGAGCCGCGCAGCATTAATCTTGCACAAAAGGTAAAAGACGAGCAAATGATTTATGTGACAGCTATTGGCGAAGCTTCATCCGCTGCTGCAATTCAGACTTCCGGCACAAGTGATGCCAGTGAAAAAATTAATATTAACCAGGCAGATGCAAAGCAGCTGACGGAGATAAATGGTGTAGGAGAAGCAAGGGCACAAGCGATTATTTCTTATCGCGAGGAGAATGGGCCGTTTACTTCCATCGACCAGCTGACAGAGGTATCCGGGATTGGGGAAAAATCGCTGGAAAACATGAAAGATCAAGTTAGCTTATAAGGGCTAGTTGACGGATGGAGAGAGGGGATTGTACACTTATTCTAGAATAGAAAGGTGGCTAGCACCATGGAACGAATAGCATGGAATCAATACTTTATGGCGCAAAGCCATTTGCTCGCCTTGCGCAGCACCTGCCAGCGGCTGATGGTAGGAGCGACAATCGTCCGCGATAAACGAATGATTGCCGGCGGCTACAATGGCAGCGTATCAGGCAGTAAACATTGCATAGACGAAGGCTGTTATGTAATTGACGGACATTGTGTACGTACTGTACACGCCGAGATGAACGCGCTTTTGCAATGTGCTAAATTTGGTGTGCCGACGGAAGGAGCAGAAATTTATGTCACCCACTTTCCTTGCCTCCAATGCTGCAAAGCACTAATCCAAGCAGGTATCAAAACAGTATATTATGCAAGTGATTATAAAAACCATCCTTATGCAATTTCATTGTTTGCAGAAGCAGGAGTTGACACGCAGCAAGTAGCTTTGGAAGAGGTGGTAGTAGATACACACCATCGGGAAACACGTCACTTGATGAAGAAGGTTGTAGACAAGCTGAAACAATCTGGTGATCAAGAAAGCCAAGATCTTGCAGTTCAAACGCAGAATCGTTATCAGCTGCCTGATAAAGAACATATATGACGGGAAGATGGCATATTGTTGCGCTAGCGGCCCTCGGCGGGCTGCTGGCGCATACATTACATGCAGCAGTATTGGCAGCCCTGCTTACCTGGCTGGCTCTGTTGTTACTTACAAAACGAATCCCTTTTGTTTTATTTATTTTCTCGATGCTAGTTTGTCTGCTGTTTTTCTTTATTAGCACCCTCAATCAAAATTCTCCGCCTGTTCTTCCTCTTGATGAGCCCTTGCAGCTCACTTCAACCATTTCCCATCTTTCCGAAACAGATGATCATCTATCATTTCGGGTTCAAACACCAACACATTCATCCTTCATTTTAGTAACTTATTTCAAGCAAGATGCGCTCGATCATTTGCCTGGTTTAGCACCTGGTGCAACATGTGTGCTGCAGGGAACGCTCAGTGAGCCTGAACCTGCCACTAATCCAGGTGAATTCGATTATAAGCAATACTTGCAGAAAAAAAAGATTTATTATGAGCTCGAAGTAAAAAAGGTGCAAGATGTTTCTTGTAAAGGTACATCTTTTTTTACATTCCCCCTAAAAATTCGCAGTGCATTCCTGGAAAAAACAGATAATATACTTGATGGTCATACTGCTGCTTGGGTGCAGGCAATGATTGCAGGAGAAGACAGCAATTTGGATGAGCAGACGGTACAATTGTTTAATCGCTGGAGTTTATCTCACATTTTGGCGATTAGCGGCATGCATATTGCACTATTTTCTGCTATTCTTTACTTTCTTCTGACAAAACTTCAGCTTTTGACTCGGGAGAAAACGTATGCCTTCCTTTTTGGATTTCTGGCTATTTATCCTATATTTGCTGGCGGGGAGCCATCTGTTTGGCGGTCAGCGCTTATGGTCATGCTGATCATGCTGTTTAAAGTATTAGGAATTAAACTTTCGATTATAGATAGCATCAGTATTGTTTTTTTACTTCTGCTTATCTTTGATCCGAATTACCTCTTCCATGTAGGCTTTCAATTCAGCTTTCTTGTCAGCTTGGCATTGCTTTTATCCGCAAGAATTTATACGGGATCTTTTGCAAGTGCATTGCTGGAAACAAGTTTGTTAAGTCAGCTCGTTATTCTTCCTCTCCAAGTTTCACAATTCTTCTTTTTAAATCCGCTGTCTGGTTTGATGAACTTGTTTGCTATCCCGTTTTACACGTTTCTCGGAATTCCGCTTCTTCTGCTTATTAGTGTCTTACTTTTTCTGTTTCCAGCTGCCGCAAATAAGCTTGGATATGTGTTTAAACTGCTTAATGAGGCAGTCATTCAATTATTCCATTTGGTGGATGATGTTGCTTTCTTTCCGTGGGTCACAGGAAAACTGCCTATTGGCCTTTCTGTGCTTTATTTTGCAGCACTGGTGCTATTTTGTTCTGCGTGGGAAACAGGTAAACGGAAAAAAGCAGTACACTTTGGTGCTGTTCTTACGGTCATTCCGCTTGCAGCAGCACTTTGGCCATATGCAGATAATACAGGACGCGTGACGATGCTTGATATTGGCCAAGGAGATGCATTTGTAGTCGAATTGCCGTACCGAAGAGGTGTATATTTGATTGATGCTGCCGGCAGTGTCGGGATGGATTTTCAGCCGACCGACAAGGCTTTTGAACAAGTAATAAAGCCATATTTGTATCAAAGAGGGATTAGCAAGGTAGATGGTATTTTTGCCAGTCATGCAGATCATGACCATATTGGCAGTATCGGAAAGCTGACAGAGGAATTCCATGTCGATTGGGTGCGAACATCTCTTTATTTTGATAAGCAGCAAGCGCAGCAATGGAATCCGGATACTAAACTAATCTCGTGGAAAGCTGGAGAGCTATTGCAGTTACCCGGCTGGGAAATCCAGTTATTAGGTCCTGTAACCGATAAGTCAGAACCAAACAAAAATTCACTAGTCATGTACACGATGCTGGGAGGAAAAAGCTGGCTGTTTATGGGGGACGCAGGAAAGGAGGAAGAGATGGAAATACTGAAGCGCTATCCTTCTTTGCGTGCAGATATCTTAAAAATTGGCCACCACGGCAGCAATACGTCAACTGATCCAGCATGGCTGCGTCAGCTGAATCCGCGAGAAGCGCTTATTTCTGCAGGCCGTAAAAACAAATACGGCCACCCCGCTCCAGAAGTAGTGGAAGCTCTAGATAATAAAAACATCCGTATCTGGCGTACAGATACGGATGGGGCAGTCGTCTACAGCTTCTCCAGTAAGACAGGCACATTTAGCCCGTATCTTCCATAAGATACGGTAGATATCATCGAGGCAAACAAACTTCCTCAATTGTTGTAACGGCATGTACTTACCTCCATTGACAAGAGTTGTCACCTATAAGCTGAAGCATATAGGGAGAAGCTAGGGGTAAGAAAAATACCGCTTCGCGTTACAGCCTCCGGAGCTGGTTAACAAGAGCGTTTATATAGATAGGAGGGGAGCAATAAATTTTGTTCTCCTCTGTTCCATCTTGCGTTAATCCTGATTTGCCGATACGATAAAGGGTAGGATTTACGTAGGAGTGAGAGCATGTCATATACTGACGCTTTAAAAGCAATCAAGAAAAAGGATTTTTCACCTATATACTTACTATATGGCACAGAATCTTATTTCATGCAGGATATAAAGGAAAAAATAGAGAAACAATTCGCCCTTTCTGACGGAACAAATGTATCTGTGTATGATTTAGAAGAAACACCGATTCAGGAAGTCATTGCGGACGCAGAAGAATATCCCTTTTTCAGTGACCACAAACTCATCGTGGCCCACCATCCATTCTTTTTAAAAGCAAAGCCGGACAAGTCTGCTGTCGATCATCGTTTGGAAAGCTTGGAACAGTATGCGCAAACGCCAGCTGAATGGACAACGCTTGTATTGCTGGCGCCATATGAAAAAGTAGATGAGCGGAAAAAAATTATCAAGACAATCAAAAAAAACGGACAAGCTGTTGCTTGTATGCCGGTGAAAGAATGGGATCTATCAGATTGGATCGTTACACTGTGTAAGGAAAATAATATCTTACTGGAGGATGCAGTTACTGATTTACTCATCCAAGAATCGGGCAGTGACTTATCCATGCTTCGCAGTGAGATCGAAAAACTTGCATTATATGCGGGCGAAGGCGCGAAAGTTTCTTTAGAAATGGCAGAACCGCTCGTATCCCATCAGCAAACTAGCTCTGGTTTAAAACTGGTGGATGCGTTAATGGCAGGCAATTTAGCAAAAGCTATCTATATTTATCACGACTTAATCAAGTTAAAAGAAGAGCCGATCGCTTTGATTGCACTGTTAGCTTCGCAATTCAGAACCATATTGCATGTGAAGCTGCTGAAGCAAAAAGGATATAATCAAGCCAAAATGGCTGAAGTAATAAAAGGCCATCCATTTGTAATTAAATTGGCTTTGAAGCGGGAAGCACATTTTTCCGAAGATGAATTAAAACATATCTTGTTACGTGCGGCTGAAACGGATGCAGATTTAAAGCAAGGACGCATGGAGAAGAACTTAGCATTTGAACTGCTGCTGCAGCAAATTGCAGCAATACGGAAAAAAGCCCGGATGGTTTAACCTCCGGGCTTTTTCCTATTAAAAAACGATTCCCAGAAGGAATCGTTTCTCTTAGCTTATTATGCACCAATAGCGTTGACTTTTTTAGTCAAGCTAGACTTTTGACGGTTAGCTTTATTGCGGTGGATTACGCCACCTTGAGCTGCTTTGTCAATTTTGCTGGAAGCAGTTAGAAGTGCTTTTTTAGCAGTTTCTGCATCGTTGTTGGAAACAGCTGTTTCCACGTGCTTCACTGCAGTACGCAAGTCACTTTTCAAAGCTTGGTTTCTTAGACGGCTATCGTTGTTCACACGAATGCGTTTAACCGCTGATTTAATATTTGCCATGTTTGTTTCACCTCCGGCACATTTCATCTTACAACAAAAGCCATTGTACCAAAGCACAGCGATGTTTTCAATAGTTGTTTCATTGTTGATGTCACTTTTCGTATGAATAGCAGCGAATCTGCTTATGCTAATGCTGACATTTGTAGAAATGGGAGGGACAACATTGATCAAACAGCTGCAAGTACGTACAGATTTAGCTATCGAGGCAAAGGATCTCTATTTATCCAGTGAACAGAAACAAGGAACGGCAGCAGGTATTTCTGTTACAGAGAAAAAAACGGACGAGATAACCGTAAATTATGTGCAGGTAAATGAAGAAGGCGCCCAGCAGATCGGAAAAAAAGCCGGTATATATATTACCATCTATACCGAAGGAGTAAAAAATCAAGATACAAAGCAGCAGCAGGAAACAGCGCTCGTACTGGCGAAAGAACTGGAACAGATGTTAAAAGAAAATAAAATTGCTTCGGACGCAACCGGTTTGATCGTCGGATTAGGAAACGGCAATGTGACACCTGATGCACTTGGACCGGATGTAGTGGAAAAGATTATGGTAACCAATCATCTTTTTCGTCTGCAGCCTGAATCAGTAGCAGAGGGATACAGACCTGTATCAGCTGTGTCACCCGGGGTAATGGGTACAACAGGCATTGAGACAAGCACCCTCATACACGGAATCATTGAAAAAACGAAACCTGATTTTGTCATAGCTGTCGACGCATTAGCGGCCCGCTCTGTCGAACGAGTGAATAGCACCATCCAGCTTTCTGACACGGGAATTCATCCTGGTTCAGGTGTTGGAAACAAACGCAAAGAACTAAGCAAGGAAACACTCGGAATTCCTGTTTTTAGTATCGGTGTCCCAACCGTCGTTGATGCAGTGACAATTACAAGCGATACAATTGATTATTTATTTAAGCATTTTGGGCGAGAGTGGAATGAGAAAGATAAACCTTCCAAGGCGTTAGTGCCAGCAGGTATGCAATTTGGCAAAAAGGAGCTGACAGAAGAAGATATGCCTAGTGATGAGCAGAAACATGCTATATTTGGTATGGTAGGCGGTCTCAATGAAGCAGAGAAACGGCAGCTGATTCACGAAGTATTGACTCCGCTTGGGCATAACTTGATGGTGACACCGAAAGAAGTAGATGGTTTTATCATTGATATGGCACACGTGATTGCATCAGGTATTAACGGTGCTTTGCATGAAAAGGTTGATCCATCTAATACCTCTGATTATACACGCTGATTTCTTTCAGCGGTTCTACTTGCAGCTTCTCTCTCATAGATTCTAGTAGAGTTCAGCTAGATTCGAAAAGAGAGGAGCTTCTTTTGTGAGAAAAAAGAAGAAAGGCTATCAGCGCAAACGTACGGGTGTGCTGTTTATTTATAAACGTACCTTAATTCTTATATGTTCTGTTTTGTTTTTGCTGATTAGTATAGCAGCAATGACATCTGCTGGTCCGGCTTATCGACTATCCTCTCAGGCGCTCACAGAGTGGACAAGACAGATGGACAGCGGTATCTATCTGCATCTGCTCAGTAATGAAAATAAAGTTTTTCAAAGTATGCAATCAGAAGAAACAGCTTCCATCCAACTAGCAGATCTTTTGCTTCAGATGATGACTACGATAAAGCCAGATGATCCGAGAACACTGCTGGGATCGGAAATTCCGGGCTTCTCTCTCTATGAGAATCAAATCGTTATAGCAGGTGAAGGAACGAACTATACAAACCTTCCGATAGAATCCGGCCAGCCGGACCATGTTATAGAAGAAGAACCTCCAGCCGGTACAGAGGAGGAAAAGGAACCAGAAGAGGAGAAAGAGACAAAACCGGAAGAAAAGAAAAATACAGCTCCTTCTACTGGTGATAAAGATGTTGTGTTCATCTACTATACCCACAACCAAGAGTCTTACCTGCCATCATTAGATGCTAAGCAGCAAGAAACAGCGTATAACAAGAATGCAAATGTAACTGATGCGGGTGAAGCAATGGCGAAACGATTGGAAGAACTTGGTATCGGAACAGTTACTGACCAGACGGATATAGGTGCTATTCTCAATGAGAAGGGCATGGCATATCACCAATCATACGAGGCATCGCGCCCTGTAGTTGAAGCGGCTGTATCAAAGAATAAAAATCTTGCTTTTGTTTTTGATATTCATCGTGACAGCTTGAAACGGAAAGATACGACCAAGGAAATTAACGGAGATGTGTATGCCAAAGTAGTATTTGTAGTTGGTGCGGAAAACAAAGAATACGAAAAGAATTTAAAACTGGCGACAGATCTTCATGAGAAAATTGAAGCTGAATATCCTGGGCTGAGTCGCGGTGTTATCACAAAACAAGGTGCGGGCGTCGATGGGGTGTATAACCAGGATGTTTCTGATAAAGCTGCACTTTTGGAAATCGGAGGAGCTGGCAATACTGTAGAAGAAGCGACTAGAACAGCAGAGCTGTTTGCGGAAATATTTGCAGATTATTACTGGGATGCTGAAAAAGTACAAGGAGGGCAAGCGCAATGAAATATGTAGTAACGATACTTGCTATGCTGACGTTGTTTTTTGGCGGTATTCTGATTGGCATGGAAAAGGAGGATGTCCAGCAAGCTGAGCTGCCGGCAAGTCAGCAGAGCGAGCAGCTGACCGCCTCTGCGTCCATTGGTATTCCTGAGAGTGAGGCAGCAATGGGAGAGCAAATAAATGAAAAAACAGCACCTATTTCGGATGAAGACGCAGACAGCTCTATCATCGAGCAGCTGGCTAGCGGCCTTGGAAGTGTGTTCACTGGTATCTGTTCTGTTATCATTACAGCGATTGAACAGCTCTCTATCGCCTTGTTTGGCTGATGCAAAAGCGCGTAAAAACATTGAATAAACGTGGTGCAATTGCTATAATCAATGCTAGTTATTGTTACGGCTGTCTCTTAGCAGACAGCTTCGGACAATTTAGGAGTGATTTTGATTGGTAGAGAAGAACAGACGAAATCAGCAGCATGTGCGTAATTTCTCGATCATTGCCCACATCGATCACGGGAAGTCTACATTGGCTGACCGTATTCTGGAGAAAACAAAAGCATTAACTGCGCGTGAAATGAAAGCACAGTACTTGGATGGAATGGATCTGGAAAGAGAACGCGGCATTACGATCAAATTAAATGCAGTACAGCTGGAGTATGAACGTGAAAACGGCGACACTTATATATTCCACTTGATAGATACACCGGGACATGTCGATTTTACATATGAGGTTTCTCGGAGTTTGGCAGCCTGTGAGGGCGCAATCCTGGTAGTGGATGCAGCGCAAGGTATTGAAGCCCAGACATTAGCCAATGTCTATTTGGCGATGGACAATGACTTGGAAATCATTCCGGTTATCAACAAGATTGATTTGCCAAGTGCCGATCCGGATCGCGTGAAACAGGAAATTGAAGATGTTATCGGTATTGATGCAAGTGATGCTATTTTGGCATCCGCAAAAGCTGGTATCGGAATAGAAGAAATTCTGGAGGCGATTGTGGATCGAATTCCGCCGCCGCAAGGAAATGATGAGGAGCCGCTGAAGGGGTTAATCTTTGATTCTTTATACGACTCCTACCGTGGTGTTGTAGCGTATACGTGTATCAAAGAAGGTTCTGTAAAAGTCGGAGACAAGATAAAGATGATGGCGACTGGCAAGGAATTTGAAGTCAACGAAGTCGGTGTCTTCAATCCAGTACCTATTAAAAAGGACGAGCTCGTAGTCGGTGATGTTGGTTACTTAACGGCTTCCATAAAAAATGTCAGTGACACACGTGTGGGTGATACAATCACGCTTGCCAACAACCCAGCCACCGAGGCGCTGCCTGGCTATAGAAGATTGAATCCAATGGTGTATTGTGGGTTGTTCCCAGTTGATGCGAGCAATTACAATGACTTGCGAGAAGCACTTGAACGCCTGGAATTGAATGATAGCTCCCTGCAATATGAAGCTGAAACTTCCCAAGCGCTTGGCTTTGGCTTCCGCTGCGGATTCCTGGGGCTATTGCATATGGAGATCATTCAAGAACGTATTGAACGTGAATTCAATATTGATTTAATTACTACAGCTCCAAGTGTTATTTATAATGTTATTATGACTGACGGCAGTGAAGTGCGTGTCGACAACCCGGCAGATATGCCAGATGCGCAATCTCGTACAGAAGTACAAGAACCGTACGTGAAAGCAACAATCATGGTGCCGAATGATTATGTTGGTACTGTAATGGAACTATGTCAGAAGAAACGCGGCGATTTCCAAGATATGCAGTACTTGGATGATGTCCGAGTGAATGTTGTCTATGAGATTCCGCTTTCAGAGATTGTTTACGACTTCTTCGATCAATTGAAGTCCCAGACAAAAGGCTATGCCAGCTTTGATTATGAGCTGATCGGCTACAAAGCATCTGAGCTTCAAAAAATGGATATTCTCCTTAATGGCGATACTATTGATGCACTATCCTTTATTGTACACAGAGACTTTGCCTTTGACCGTGGTAAATCCATTGTAGAAAAACTAAAGGCGCTTATACCTCGTCAGCAGTTTGAGGTACCGGTGCAAGCGGCAATCGGGAACAAGATTGTGGCACGATCAAATATTAAAGCAATACGTAAAAACGTTCTTTCCAAATGTTACGGCGGGGATATCTCTCGTAAACGTAAATTGCTTGAGAAGCAAAAAGAAGGTAAGAAACGGATGAAGATGGTTGGTTCCGTAGAAGTTCCACAAGAAGCATTTATGGCCATCCTTCAAATGGATGATGAATAATAGAAAACAGACAACCCTTGTCCTTCCCGACAAGGGTTTGTCATTGCGGAAGGAGGCATCACGATGGACAAAGTAAAATCCGCTTATATCCATATCCCATTTTGTGAACAGCTCTGTCATTATTGTGATTTTACAAAGTTTTTCTACCGGGAAGACAGCGCAGACGATTATGTCGAAGCATTGCGGAAAGAAATCCAGTATTATGTTCCGAACAGAAAGCAAATGAATACAATTTTTGTCGGCGGCGGTACACCTACCGCTTTGAATATGCGGCAGCTGGAGCATGTGCTGAAAAGTGTCGATCAGGCATTTGATGTACATAGAGCGAAAGAATATACGTTTGAAGCAAACCCTGGTGATTTGACGAAGGAAAAGGCAGACCTGCTGAGAGCGTACGGCGTAGACAGGATTTCTCTTGGTGTGCAGGTTTTTGATGATAAGCTATTGGAGGCCATCGGCAGGCTTCATCGTGTAAAACATGTTTATGAGAGTCTTGATTTGCTAAAGCAAGCTGGTTTTGACAATATTAGTATTGATTTGATTTATGCCTTGCCAGGGCAGACATTGGAGCAGTTTGGGCATACTGTGGAAGAAGCACTGCAGTTTGATCTTCCGCATTATTCTTCTTATTCGCTGCAAATTGAGCCGAAGACGGTCTTTTACCAGCGTTATAAAAAAGGTACGTTAAAAAAAGCGCCAGAAGAATTAGAAGCAGAGATGTACAATCTGCTGCGTGATGAAATGAAAGCGCACGGCCGCCAGCAATACGAAGTAAGCAACTTCGCAGTTCCTGGCAAAGAGAGCCAGCATAATCTTGCTTATTGGAACAATGACTTTTATTATGGTCTTGGTGCGGGTGCGCATGGCTATTTGCCGGAACGCCGTATTATTAATATTCGTCCGCTTCCTGCTTACTTAAAGCAAGCTAACGAAAACGGTATACCTGTACTGCACGAAGATCCTATTGGCCGGAAAGAGCGGATTGAAGAAGAACTGTTCCTCGGACTGCGCAAAAAATCCGGAGTCAGTAAAGAAGCATTTCTACAGAAATATGGCATTGCCCTGACAGATGTATACCGCGAGGCGCTGGATCGGCTTATTGCGAAAGGCTGGCTCATTGAAGATGACGCACATGTTGCAATGACGGAGGACGGTTTCTTGTTCGGAAATGACGTTTTTCAAGAGTTTCTTTTAGAGGAAGAACCGGCAAGCGTTTCGAATTGACAATTTATCTAGGCTTTGTTACCTTATATGTATATTTAGCACTCACCAAACAAGAGTGCTAATCGAGGTGATGATCATGCTGACAGAACGACAGCTGCGTATCCTTCAAGTGATTGTCGACGACTTTATTGAAACAGCGCAGCCAATAGGCTCGCGCGCTATTTCAACGAAGCAGGAAGTTTCCTACAGCGCGGCGACGATCCGCAATGATATGGCTGAACTGGAACAGCTCGGCTTGATCGAGAAGACGCATACCTCTTCCGGAAGGGTTCCTTCCGAAAAAGGATATCGCTTCTACGTGGATCATCTACTGACGCCGTTTCATCTATCGCGGCAGGATACGTCAGCAATTAAACAGACATTCTCGGCTAATATGCGCGAGATGGAGGAAGTTGTGCAGCAATCAGCAGCACTTTTATCTGAGTTGACCAACTACACTAGTATTATATTGGGACCAGAGATGCTGGAGACGAAGCTGAAGCACATACAGATTCTGACTCTATCTGATTTTACTGCTGTCCTACTCCTTGTAACAGATACAGGACATGTGGAGCATAAATCTTTTCGTATACCGGATGGAATGCACCATAGCGAGATGGAACGAGTGGTGAACATCCTGAATGACCGTTTAGCTGGCGTGCCGCTCATGATGGTGCCTGGCAGGTTGCGAACGGAAGTACAGGAACTGCTGAAGCAGCATACGGAAAACTTTGATACGATTTTTGCATATCTGCGTTCGTTCATCGATTCCGACCAGCCGCTGAAGCTTTATTTTGGAGGCAAGGCGAACATTTTGATGCAGCCTGATTTTCAAGATATAAATAAGATACGCTCCCTTTATACAATGATTGAGGAAGAAGGCGAGAGTTTGGCCCATCTTCTTAGAGGCGAGCAGAATGGTTTGCATGTTGCAATCGGCACAGAAAATAAACTTGATGCTATGCAGGATTGCAGCTTTGTGACTGCCAGCTACTCAGCGGACGGCGTGCATATGGGAACAGTTGCACTGCTTGGGCCTACGAGGATGGAATATTCCCGAGTGCTGTCGCTGATGCACGTCTTATCGAACAAACTGACCAGTGCGTACCAGGACTGGCAGAAATGAAGTTGAATATGGCTTGCTACACTAGCAGGCCTTTCATATAAGCAATGCTTTTCCAGGAGGTGACCATCATGGCAAATGAAGAAAAAGAAAATTTGAACCAAAGCGAAGAACAGGAAGCTGCAGAAGCAGAAGTAATTGATGCAGACACAGCTGAAGAATCCGAAACTAATGCTGAAGGCAGCGAAGGTCTGACACAGATTGAACAGGAGAAAAATGATCTCCAGGAGCGTCTGTTGCGCGTTCAAGCGGAATATGATAACTTCCGCAAACGTACACAGAAGGAAAAGGAAGCTGCCAGCAAATATAGATCACAGGATTTAGCGGAAGCTTTGCTTCCAGTTGTCGACAACTTGGACCGCGCTCTTCAAACTGTACAGGATGAGGAAGCGAACAAAGGGTTTGTCGATGGAATCCGCATGGTACATCGTCAATTGTTAGAGGCTTTCGACAAGCAAGGAATCGAAGCTATCGAAACAGTTGGACAGCCTTTCGATCCGCATCAGCACCAAGCAGTTATGCAGGTGGAAAATGCAGATTACGAGCCAAATACAGTTGTGCAAGAACTGCAAAAAGGCTATAAGCTAAAAGACCGCGTCATTCGACCGGCTATGGTACAAGTGAATTCATAAGCACTACATATGCTTTAAAAGGAGGAAAAATACAAAATGGGTAAAATCATTGGTATTGACTTAGGTACAACAAACTCTTGTGTGTCTGTAATGGAGGGTGGCGAGGCACGCGTCATTCCGAATCCGGAAGGAAACCGTACAACGCCATCTGTTGTTGCTTTTAAAAACGGAGAAAGACAAATCGGTGAAGTAGCGAAGCGTCAAGCGATCACAAACCCGAACACAATCCAGTCCATTAAGCGTCATATGGGTACAGATTATAAAGTAGAAATCGAGGGAAAATCTTATACTCCACAAGAGATTTCTGCCATCATCTTGCAGTACATCAAGTCATTCGCAGAAGACTATCTTGGTGATACAGTTGATAAAGCAGTTGTAACTGTTCCTGCATACTTCAACGATGCAGAGCGTCAAGCTACGAAAGATGCTGGTAAAATTGCAGGTCTTGAAGTTGAGCGTATTATCAACGAGCCTACTGCAGCAGCACTTGCTTACGGTATCAACACAGAAGAAGATCAAACAATTCTTGTTTATGACCTTGGCGGCGGTACGTTTGATGTATCCATCCTTGACATCGGTGACGGTACGTTTGAAGTAGTATCCACTGCAGGTGACAACCGTCTTGGCGGTGACGATTTCGACCAAGTAATCATTGATCACCTTGTTGCAGAATTCAAAAAAGAAAACGGCATTGACCTTTCTAAAGACAAGATGGCAATGCAGCGTTTGAAAGATGCTGCTGAAAAAGCGAAAAAAGATCTTTCTGGTGTAACACAAACACAAGTTTCCTTGCCGTTCATCACAGCAGGAGCAGAAGGTCCGCTTCACTTGGAACTTTCTCTATCTCGTGCGAAATTTGATGAGCTGTCTGCTGATTTAGTTGAACGTACAATGGGACCAACTCGTCAAGCATTGCGTGATGCAGAACTTTCTGCAAGCGAAATTGACAAAGTTATCCTTGTAGGTGGTTCTACTCGTATCCCTGCAGTTGTAGAAGCAATCAAAAAAGAGACTGGTCAAGAGCCTTCTAAAGGTGTTAACCCGGATGAAGTGGTTGCACTTGGTGCAGCAATCCAGGGTGGTGTCTTGCAAGGTGATGTGAAAGACGTTGTACTTCTTGACGTTACACCACTTTCTCTAGGTATTGAAACGATGGGCGGCGTATTCACGAAGCTGATCGAAAGAAACACAACAATCCCTACAAGCGCGTCTCAAACTTTCTCTACTGCAGCTGACAATCAGCCTTCTGTAGATATTCACGTACTTCAAGGGGAACGCGAGATGGCAGCAAACAATAAAACGCTTGGCCGCTTCCAATTGTCCGATATCCCGCCAGCACCACGCGGCGTACCGCAAATCGAAGTATCCTTTGATATCGATTCAAATGGTATCGTAAACGTACGTGCGAAAGATATGGGTACAAATAAAGAACAATCCATTACAATTAAATCTTCTTCAGGTCTTTCTGACGAGGAAGTAGAAAAAATGGTAAAAGAAGCGGAAGAAAACGCGGAAGAAGATAAAAAACGTCGTGAAGAAGTAGATCTTCGCAACGAAGCAGATCAGCTTGTATTCCAAACAGATAAAACATTGAAAGATCTTGCTGAGAATGTTTCTGATGAAGACAAACAAAAAGCAGAAGCAGCAAAAGAAGAACTTCAAACAGCATTAGAAGGTACTGATCTTGAAGAGATCAAAGCGAAGAAAGATGCGCTATCTGAACAAGTTCAAGCACTTTCCATGAAACTGTATGAGCAAGCTGCACAAGCGCAGCAAGCGCAAGCAGACCAAGATGGCCAAAATACGGGCGATGATGTTGTCGATGCTGATTTTGAAGAAGTAAAAGACGACGATAAGAAATAAGCAATTAGCAGAATGATGTAACACCCTACAAGTCAAAGCCGCTCGTGAGCAGGCTTTGACTTGTTACATGTTCAGCGGGTTTGCTGACTGTAATGCTTAATGGTATGATAAAATTTATGCAAAAAGAAGAGTCGGGAGAGTGATTGTCAGTGAGTAAGCGGGACTACTACGATGTGCTGGGCGTCGGTAAGGACGCACCAAAGGAAGAGATTAAGAAAGCATATCGTAAACTTGCGCGCAAATACCACCCAGATGTGAACAAAGCAGATGACGCTGCTGATAAGTTCAAAGAGGCAAAAGAAGCGTATGAAGTACTAGGGAACGAACAAAAGCGGGCACAATACGATCAATTTGGCCATGCTGGACCGCAAAGTCAAGGATTTGGCGGAGCAGGAGCGCAGGACTTCGGTGGTTTCGGTGATATTTTTGATATGTTCTTCGGCGGTGGCGGCCGTCGCCAAGACCCTAATGCACCGCGTCAGGGTGCAGATTTGCAGTATACAATGACACTCAAGTTTGAAGAAGCAATATTCGGAAAAGAGACCGATATCGAGATTCCGAAAGAAGAAGAATGTGATACATGCCACGGATCCGGAGCCAAACCGGGAACGCAGCCGAAAACATGTACGCATTGTAACGGAAGCGGCCAGCTTAATGTGGAACAAAACACGCCATTTGGCCGTGTCGTAAACAAACGTGTATGTAATACATGCAGCGGAACGGGTAAAATCATTCCGGATAAATGTAAGACATGCGGCGGATCCGGGCGTGTACGCAAACGCAATAACATTCATATTAAAATTCCAGCAGGTATTGATGATGGTCAGCAAATTCGTGTATCTGGAAAAGGGGAAGCCGGCGTCAACGGAGGACCTCCAGGAGACCTATACGTCGTGATTCAAGTTCGCGGTCATGAATTCTTTGAGCGTGAAGGCGACAACATCTACTGTGAGATGCCGATAACATTCGCGCAAGCTGCACTAGGTGATGAGATTGAAGTACCGACAGTGCATGGCGCAGTAAAACTGAAAGTTCCTGCAGGTACGCAAACAGGACGCGTTTTCCGACTGAAAGGGAAAGGTTCGCCAAATGTCCGCGGGTATGGTCAAGGAGATCAGCATGTCAAAATCCGTGTTGTGACACCTACCAACTTGTCAGATCGTCAGAAAGAACTCCTGCGTGAACTAAATGATATTAGCGGCAATGATGCAGCTGATGAGCAGCATGACAGCATCTTTACACGTATGAGACGTGCGTTCAAAGGTGAGTCTTAATAAAAGGAGTGACGTGTACGTGAAATGGGCGGAACTGTGTATCCATACGACGAACGAAGCGATAGAACCAATTTCCAACATCTTGCATGAGGCAGGTGCTAGCGGCGTTGTAATTCAAGATCCAGAAGACTTGGTAAAGGATTATGAAACAACGTTTGGAGAAATTTATGAGTTAAATCCAGCTGATTATCCTGCAGAAGGTATTTATGTGAAGGCGTATTTGCCGACAAATAGTTTCCTGAATGAATCAGTAAATGAAATCAAAGCAGCTATTACCAACTTGATAGAATATCAAATAGATATCGGTGCAAATCACGTGACGGTAAGTGAGGTAGACGAGGAAGATTGGTCTACAGCTTGGAAGAAATACTACAAACCAGTCAAAATATCTGAGAAATTTACGATTATCCCCACATGGGAAGAATATACGCCTGTGGCTAGTGATGAAGTAATCATGGAACTTGATCCTGGTATGGCTTTTGGAACAGGAACTCACCCGACTACTGTGTTGAGTGTTCAGGCCATCGAACGTTATATCCAAAAGGGAGATACAGTTATTGACGTTGGTTCTGGATCTGGTGTTTTAAGTATTGCTGCTGTATTACTCGGTGCCGCCCATGTACATGCTTTCGATTTGGATGACGTTGCAGTGAAGAGCACCATGATCAATGCCGAACTTAATCATACTGCAGACAAAATTACTGCGAAGGCAAATAACTTGCTTGAAGGAGTAGCTGTTGAAGCAGATGTTATTGTTTCAAACATCCTTGCTGAGATTATATTGAAGTTTACGGATGATGCATACAAACGAATTAAACCAGGCGGCTTGTTCATTACGAGCGGTATTATCAGCCAGAAGAAGGGCGACGTCAAACAAGGATTACTAGATGCCGGTTTCGAGATTGTCGAAGTAAATGAAATGGAAGATTGGGTTGCGATTATTGCAAGGAAGAATTAAGGCAGAGGTGAGCGGATGCAGCGCTATTTCGTAGAAACTGCCAATTGGCAGGACGACCAAATTACGTTAGATGGACAAGATGCTCATCACATTATTCGTGTTATGCGTATGAATGAAGGAGATCAAATTATCTGTGTCCATCCAGACGGACATGCGGCAAAGTGTACGATAGACGCTTTTACTGCCGACAGCGTCTTGGTTTCTGTGACAGAACCCCTGGACATGGATACTGAAATGCCGATATCGGTCACAATCGCACAGGGATTGCCAAAAGGCGATAAGCTGGAGTTGATTGTGCAAAAAGGTACAGAACTTGGCGCAGCTGGTTTTGTGCCTTTTCAGGCAGCCAGGTCCGTTGTAAGATGGGATGAGAAAAAGAAAGACAAGAAGCGCCAAAGGCTTGAGAAAATTGCCAAGGAAGCTGCAGAGCAGTCAAGCCGTCAGACAATACCTTTAATAGAAGATGTAGTATCTTTTCAGGCATTGCTGCAGAGCAGTGATACATACAAGCATAAACTGTTCGCTTATGAAGAAGCGGCTAAAGGACTGAAAGCTGCCCCGCTGCGTGTGGTATTTGAGCAAATTTCTCCTAAAGATAACGTACTGGTTGTTGTTGGGCCAGAGGGCGGCTTTAGTGAAACAGAGGCAGATTCGCTGCAGCAGAAAGGCTTCTTGCCTGTTCGTTTGGGACCGCGTATTTTACGCACAGAAACTGCTCCCATGTATATGTTGGCTAGTTTATCGTACCATTTTGAAGAATGAGGTGTTTTTCATGCCTACAGTGGCATTTCATACATTAGGCTGTAAAGTGAATCATTACGAAACAGAAGGAATCTGGCAGAAATTTAAGGCAGAAGGCTATGAAAGAGTTGATTTCGACCATCAATCTGATGTGTACGTAATCAACACCTGCACAGTTACGAATACGGGTGATAAAAAGAGCCGTCAAATTATTCGCCGAGCTGTACGTAAGAACCCGGAGGGCGTTATTTGTGTAACTGGCTGTTATGCACAAACATCACCTGGTGAAATCATGGAAATTCCGGGAGTTGATATCGTAGTTGGTACACAGGGCCGCGATAAAATGATTGCGCACATCGAAGAGTTCAAGAAGACGAAGGAACCAATTAATGGTGTTTCCAACATTATGAAGAACCGCGTATTCGAGGAAATGGATGTGCCGGCATTTACGGATCGTACACGTGCCTCTCTGAAGATACAGGAAGGCTGTAACAACTTCTGTACCTTCTGTATCATCCCATGGTCCCGCGGTCTTTTGCGCTCTCGAAACCCCGAGGATGTGATGAATCAAGCGCAGCAGCTTGTAGATGCCGGCTATAAGGAGATTGTTCTTACAGGCATTCATACGGCTGGTTACGGCGAGGATATGCAAGATTACAATTTTGCTAAATTATTACGTGAATTAGAAGCGAACGTTCGCGGTTTGAAACGTATTCGTATTTCTTCTATTGAAGCGAGTCAAATAACCGATGAAGTGATTCAAGTGCTGGATGAGTCCGAAAAGATTGTCCGTCATTTGCATATCCCGCTGCAGTCGGGTTCTGACTCCGTGCTGACACGTATGCGTCGTAAATACTCCGCAGATTATTACCGCAGCAAGATTGAAAAAGTGAAGAAAGCACTGCCTAATTTAGCGATTACAAGTGATGTTATCGTTGGTTTTCCAGGTGAGACGGAAGAGGAATTCATGGAGACATACCGTTTCATCCAAGAAGTTGGTTATAGCGAGCTGCATGTGTTTCCATACTCCAAGCGGACCGGAACACCGGCTGCGCGCATGACGGATCAAGTGGATGATGAAACCAAAAATGAGCGTGTGCATCGTTTGATTGCGCTTTCTGATCAGCAAGCGAAGGAATATGCTTCCCAGTTTGAAAATGAAGTGTTAGAAGTTATTCCGGAAGAGCTTTATGATGAGAACGAATCAGATACAGTATATGTTGGCTATACAGACAACTATTTGAAAGTGAAATTTGAAGCAACACCAGATATGATCGGTAAAATTGTCCGCGTAAAACTGACAAAAGCCGGTTATCCATATAATGAAGGCCAGTTCGTCCGCGTCATGGAAGAAGAAAAAACAAGCGTATCTATTTAACTTGACTATAAAGGGGTTATTTCACTTGGAAAACATTGCAGCATATATTGATCATACACTCTTAAAACCGGATGCTACGAAAGATCAGATTGATGTCATTTTAGAGGAAGCGGCCGCGCATAAGTTTGCTTCTGTTTGTGTTAATCCATACTGGGTTTCTTATTGTGCAGATAAATTACAAGGCACAGATGTAAAAGTTTGTACGGTTATTGGCTTCCCGCTTGGTGCATCAACTAGCGCTGTAAAAGCGTTGGAGACAAAGGATGCAATTGAAAAAGGCGCTGGAGAAATTGATATGGTCATTAATATTGGTGCTTTAAAATCGGGTGATTTGGTAACGGTTGAATCTGATATCCGTGCGGTTACAGAAGCAGCTGACGGCGTGCTGACAAAGGTTATCATTGAAACAGCATTGCTGACAGAAGAAGAAAAAGTAACAGCTTGTGAGCTTGCAGTAAAAGCTGGAGCAGACTTTGTTAAAACTTCTACTGGCTTTTCCGGCGGCGGAGCGACAGTGGCTGATATCGCCTTGATGCGTAAAACTGTCGGACCAGATATCGGTGTCAAAGCTTCCGGAGGTGTCCGTGACCGGGAAGCAACACTGGCGATGATTGAGGCGGGTGCTACTCGAATTGGTGCTAGCGCAGGCGTGCAAATCATTGCAGGCGGTGCAGGTGCAAGCGACTATTAATAGTAATTTTTATGAAATATGCTGTATTATGCACCTTTCTATTGACCAGGATTTAGCATTATATTATAATGAGCAAAGACATATGCAGCAGTGCATATGAGATAGCACATTGTTGTATGCTTCGGAGGGAGGGAAATTAGCATGTCAAACACTACTCGCGTTCGCAAAAACGAGTCTCTTGAAGATGCTCTTCGTCGCTTTAAGCGCACAGTTTCTAAAAGCGGTACTCTATCTGAATACCGTAAGCGTGAATTCTACGAAAAACCTAGTGTTCGTCGCAAGAAAAAATCTGAGGCGGCTAGAAAGCGTAAGTAAGTAAAGAGGGTGCAAAGAGATATGTCATTAACAGAACGTCTGAACCAGGATATGAAGACTGCGATGAAAGCAAGAGACAAGGAAACGCTTAGCGTGATCCGGATGGTGAAAGCCAGCTTGCAAAACGAAGCAATTCGTACTGGTAATGACACGCTGTCAGAAGATGAAGAACTTACCGTTTTATCTCGAGAGGTAAAACAACGAAAAGATTCCCTCCAAGAATTCCAAGAAGCTGGACGCGATGACCTGGTACAAAAACAAGAAGCTGAGCTTCAAGTTTTAAAAGGTTATATGCCGGAACAGCTTTCGGAAGAAGAACTTGAAGACGTTATTAAACAAACCATCGCGGAGGTAGGAGCTACTTCCAAGAAAGACATGGGCTCAGTAATGAGCGCTGTCATGCCGAAAGTAAAAGGTAAAACTGATGGTTCTTTAGTTAATAAAATCGTGAATAAGCACTTGTCTTAACTGATAGTTATATGAATATCTGAGAAAATCCCAGTCACGAAGGTGGCTGGGATTTTCTTTTTGAAAATACTGATGCAAAAATGAAACCTTTTCTTATTTGAGACGTAAGAGTAAACTGTACATAACAACTGCAACACACAAGTCGTTCAGGAGGATTCACATGCTGCACTATATCAAGGTTACTACCCTGCAAACGGCAACATTCTCTTTTGGCGATACAATTGCATCGTGGATCACATCTCCAATAATCGTGACCATTCTTTTGTCCATCGCATTTGCTGGACTGGCGGTTGAATTGTTCACTCCAGGTTTTGGTGCAGGGGGCATACTTGGAGTAGCCGCTGCTGGTGTTTTCCTTTATGGTCACATGGCAGGAGGGCTCTTAACCGGTACGGATATTCTTCTTTTGACTGCAGCTATTATCTTACTTGTCCTGGAGTTATTCGTACCAGGCGGCATTATGGGACTGCTTGGTATGGTCGGACTGTTTTGGGTTTTATTTCGCATAGCGGCAGATAAAACGGATATGATGATAAGTGTAAGCATTGCATGTATTGTAACCGTTGGGGCTGTTGTTTATGTTATCCGCATTGTCGGATTTGAAAAAGGCATGTTCAAACCGATGATTCTTCAAGATACGCTAAGACCCGATAGCATCCCCAGTTTAGATTCGCTTATTGGCAAACGCGGCAGAACGACTACGCCCTTGCGTCCAACAGGTGTGGCGGAGATTGAAAACAGGAAGATGGACGTAATCACCGATGGAAGATACATTGCCAGTGGAGAAGAAATAGTTGTTATTCGTACAGAGGGAACGAAAATCATCGTCAGCTCCTTGGCGAATGAGGAGGAAAACAAATGAACCAAGAAATTCTTGTACCAATTATTATCGCTGCGGTCATTTTGATTGCATTGATCATCTTGTTTACATTCGTACCAGTGGCATTGTGGATCAGTGCTTTGGCAGCGGGCGTTAAAATCAGCATCTTTACGCTCGTTGGAATGCGATTGCGACGTGTTATTCCATCGCGTGTCATCAGCCCGCTCATTAAAGCGCATAAAGCGGGACTGAAGGTCGATACCAATCAGCTGGAGAGTCATTACTTGGCTGGAGGTAATGTAGACCG
The DNA here is from genome assembly GCF_900215625.1 of Terribacillus aidingensis. GTDB lineage: Bacteria > Bacillota > Bacilli > Bacillales > Amphibacillaceae > Terribacillus > Terribacillus aidingensis. Next base: position 797,359 of record NZ_OBEK01000002.1, on the reverse strand, counting down.
TGTCGTCAACGCGCTCATTGCAGCGCATCGTGCGAACATTGAACTGCCATTTGAACGCTCAGCGGCAATTGATTTGGCAGGCCGTGATGTACTGGAAGCTGTGCAAATGAGTGTTAATCCAAAAGTAATCGAAACACCTTTCATTTCCGGCGTTGCGATTGATGGTATCGAAGTAAAAGCGAAAGCTCGAATTACTGTGCGAGCGAATATCGACCGTCTAGTCGGTGGTGCCGGCGAAGATACTATTATTGCACGTGTCGGTGAAGGAATTGTTAGTACAATTGGTAGCTCTGAGAATCATTCGAATGTCTTGGAAAACCCAGATAAAATTTCTCATAATGTATTGAACCGCGGTTTGGATTCCGGAACAGCTTTTGAAATTCTGTCTATTGATATTGCTGATATTGATATTGGCAAAAACATTGGTGCTATATTACAGACAGATCAAGCTGAAGCGGATAAAAATATCGCACAAGCAAAAGCAGAAGAGCGCCGGGCAATGGCGGTTGCACAAGAGCAAGAAAACTTGGCGCGTGTACAAGAGATGCGTGCAAAAGTTGTGGAAGCGGAGGCAGATGTACCGCTTGCCCTAGCTGAAGCACTTCGTTCCGGGAACATGGGTGTAATGGATTATATGAACTACCAAAACATCAATGCTGATACGACGATGCGAGACAGCATCGGCGGTTTACCGCAAGGCGACAAAGAAGACAACGAGCTGTAAGCTTTAGAAAGGTGGCGGGAACATGTCCGACTTACTGCAGTTTCTCGTTCCGCTCGTAATTGCTGGGATTATATTTTTGGTTAATCAAGCTGGCAAAAAAGGTGACCAAGAAAAACAAGATCCAAGGCGGACGCAGCCTCCAGTGAAAAACTGGCAGGAAAAACAGCATCGCAAAAGCAAGGAGCGCCCCGCAGCGCAGCATACACAAACAAAAGCACCTGAATCAGTCCAAGCAGAGCAGACAGCAGAAGAGCTGATTCACACAGCTGATAATGCAATTGAACGGGTAACGTCTGTACAAAAAGCCGTTCCTGCTCGGCAGCATGCCAAAAAAAGTTCTGTTGCCAAACCAATTCGTATAACGCGTCCAACTAGCAGACAGCTGGCAGAACAGGTCATCTGGTCTGAAATACTTGGAGAATCACGTGCAAAAAAACCGCATCGAGCATTCGGGAAGCGAGTCCATTAGGGGCTCGCTTTTTTGCTTTCCAATCTGCTTCTTATCGATTGTTCTTTCTTGCTTCTCTGCAACATAGAATGTGCTGAGGGGAGCTGATGAGAATGAAAAAATGGCAGCAGCGGATCGGAAACTGGTTCACAGAGCACCTAGATATGCCTGCTGATGTGGTGCTGGAACTCCCTCGTATAACGACCATTGGTCACTTTCACGCCTATATCGAGAATCACAGAGGGTTGATCCTCTTTTCCGATAATGAACTCCGACTGCGGCTTAACACAGGTTTCCTGCTCATAACAGGAGAGTCCTTCGTATTGAAGGTCATGCTGCCGGAGGAAATTCTGCTTGAGGGAAAAATGAAGGAATTTAAATTCATCGAATCATAAGCATGCGGAGCGGGGAGGTACGTATGAAGAAACACACACAGGACATTTACTTTACCGGATATGTAACAGTCCTAATAAAAGGTGACAGACCAGAGCTGTTTTTTAATCAGCTTGTTCAGGAGAAGGTTTTGGTCTGGGATATCATCAAGAAGGACTATCAAACATGCGAAGCGAAAATCAGGAAACAGGATATCAGCAAGCTTCGCATGAAACGAAGGAGGACAGGCTATAAAGTTCAATTTCGTTCGAAGCATGGGTTTCCGTTTCTCTTTACTTCTATATTGCGTAAAAAACCTTTGCTGCTGGGTATTTTTATAAGCATATTAAGTATCTTTCTCCTTTCCAATACCGTATGGAAAATTGATATTAAAGGCGTTAGTCCCGAATTGGAACATCAAATCGAGACGCAGCTCGATGAATATGGCGTACGCTTAGGAGCATTCAAATTGACCTTGGGTGCGCCAGTTGATATTCAGCAGCGGTTATTACAGGATATTCCTGAGCTTTTATGGATAGGAGTGCAGGAAAAAGGGACAACCTATGCATTAGAAGGTGTGCCAAAAACGATTGTGAAAGAAAAGGAACAACCCGGACCACGTCATCTTGTTGCGAAGAAAAAGGGTGTCATTGTGGACATGTTCGTCTCAGAAGGGGCGCCGCAAGTAGGAATCCATGATTATGTGGAACCTGGAGATGTTTTAGTATCCGGTTTAATTGGTAAGGAACCGCCTGCTGCAACAGAAGAAGAGGAAACGGAAAAACCGGAAGACACGCGTAAACAGGTTGCTGCTACAGGCAATGTTATTGCTCGTACGTGGTATAATGTATCTGTATCTGTTCCGCTTAACGAAACGTATACCGTACTGAGCGGCAACCAGGAGACGAAATACGCTGCACAGTTTGGCGATAACTTTCGCGTACCGTTTTGGGGGTTCGGTGATTCCGGCTATCAAGATGCACAGGAACAAACCTCTACCCGTTATTTACGTTTTCTCCGCTGGAAGCTTCCTTTAGGAGTTACGAAAACCACCGAATATGAGCGGGTATCCAAACAGGTGAAGCGGACGAAAGAAGAAGCCAAAGCGCAGGCGGTAAAGCTGGCTAAACAAGATCTGCAGCTGCAAATCGGCAAAGAGTCTGACATTATTTCTCAAAAAATTTTACATGAGACTGTCGAGAATGGTAAAGTTAAATTAATCTTATACTTTCAAGTAAATGAAGATATTGCAACATCTCAACCTTTATCTCAAGGAGATTGATTATGCCCGAAGACGTGAAACGTGTGAACTTACAATTAAAAGATACCAACGAAACATTAGCTTTATTCGGTACAGAAGACCGCCATCTTAAGCAAATTGAAGAACAATTTCAAGTATCCATCGTTACTCGCGGTGAAGAAGTTCGGGTAACCGGAAGAGAAGAAGATGTACGATTAACCGAAGAGCTGCTGCAAGCCCTGTCAGCTGTCATTAGACGCGGTATCCCAATTGGGGAACGTGATGTTGTATATGCAGTTGAATTGGCCAAAAAGGACAGCCTTGATCAGTTTGAAACATTATTTGATGATGAAATAACAAAGAATGCCAAAGGAAAATCAATTCGAGTCAAAACGTTAGGTCAGCGCAGCTATGTGAATGGCATCAAATCGCATGACCTGGTTTTCGGTATTGGTCCTGCCGGTACGGGTAAAACTTACTTGGCAGTTGTCATGGCCGTCAATGCTTTGAAGAAAGGTATTGTCAAACGAATTATCCTGACACGGCCAGCAGTGGAAGCGGGAGAAAGCCTTGGATTCCTTCCGGGGGACTTAAAAGAGAAAGTCGATCCGTACCTCCGTCCTTTGTACGATGCACTGCATGATGTAATGGGACTGGAGCAGACAACACGGCTGATCGAGCGCGGTACAATTGAGATTGCGCCGCTTGCTTATATGCGCGGACGTACTTTGGATGACGCATTTGTCATTTTGGATGAAGCACAGAATACAACAAATGCTCAGATGAAGATGTTTCTGACACGACTTGGTTTTGGTTCTAAAATGGTTATTACAGGAGATATTACACAGATTGACTTGCCAAAAGGCGCAGCTTCTGGTTTACGCTCTGTAGAAACAAGGCTTAGCAATGTAAAAGGTGTCTTTTTCACATACTTGAAACAGACAGACGTTGTACGTCACCCGCTTGTACAACGTATCATTGACGCATACGAATCAGAATAAAAAAGCGAAAGGCCCGATATCGGGTCTTTTTCGGTTCGAGCGGACAGGAGGATACAAAGTGGCTGGTAAAAAGTTCACAAATCTGTTCAAAAGGAAAGGCAAAACCGGTAATCGTGCGATTATCCTAATCGGATCTTTACTGCTTGGGTGCTTTTTCTTTATTGCGACAGCTTCTAACGTAACGACGAGAAATTATGATGTGCAGGTCTATGATACAGCGAGTGAAACAATCCGGTCGCCTATTACAATTGAGAACGAAGCAGAGACAGAAAGGCAGCGGCAGGAGGCGGGACAGCAAATAGACGATCGTTATACCGTTTCCGCAGAAATCACCAAGGCTAAAACGGACGCTGTAGATGAAATCTTCACTGCAATCGGGCAAGTGAATGATAGTGAAAAGTCGACAGATAAAAGAGTCGAGGACATAAAGCAGCTGCTCTCCGAATCGATTAAGGAAGAGTTGACTGATCAGCAAATCGCCCAGCTTGTCCAAATACCAACAGAAGAAAGACAGGTTAGTGAAAAGGTCTTTAAAGATGCGATGACAGACTTTCTGGAGGATGGTGTAAAGCGGGATGAGGTGCAGCAGACGCAGGAAGAAATGCGTGAGCGAATTGGGTATGCGGATGTTTCCAGTACCACGAAGGAAGCGCTGCGTTCTTTGACAAGCTTTGCAATTGTGCAGAATGCTTCATTTGATGCGCAAGCGACTGCTTCTCAAAAAGCAGAAGCTCGGCAGAACGTTGCATCGGTTATGATCCGCGCAGGAGAGGTTATTGTACAAGAAGGTCAGACAATTACAAATGATGTATATGAGGAATTAAAACTTGTTGGCTTGTTAAATTCAACGAGGAATGTGCTGCCGCTGATTGGACTCGTCTTGTTAATAACTCTCCTGACTGGCATATTGACATTTGAAACAATACATACGACAAAGAAAAATGCTGGAACGAATAAATCGGTACTGCTGTTTGTATTCTTGCTTATTTGCGTATCTGTTATCCTGCTAAAGTTAATTAGTGTGATAGGATCTACAGAAACGCATCATTACTTACTGCTGCCAACTGCAGTTGCAGCTGTGCTATTCCGTCATTTATTAAGTGAGCGATTTGCTATCTGCTATGCCATTGTCTACAGTATACTGGCTGGGGTTATCTTAAATGATGAGATACCTGGTTCACTCAATATGGAGGCTGCGCTTTACTTTCTCTTTGCACAGCTGGCAGCAGTTTATGCTATCCGTAATGTGAAAGATAAAGGGGCAATGGCAAAGGCGCTATTATTCTTGGCAAGTGTACAAATTATTAGTGTTTTGTTATTTGTATTCTTTGCTTTCGAGAAATATACATGGGATGTAATAATCCTTTATTGCGGTTTTGCAGCCTTGTCAGCCTTGCTTACTGTTATTCTGGTTGCTGGTATCCTGCCGTTTGCAGAGACGGGTTTTGGGGTTCTATCGGAGACAAAACTGCTCATGCTTTCGAAGCCAAATCATCCGCTGCTGAAAAAGATATTGACCGACGCACCAGGAACATATCATCACAGCATTATGGTGGCGAATTTGAGTGAAGCGGCATGTGAAGCTATCGGGGCTAATGGGTTGCTCGCCAGAGTAGGTGCTTATTATCATGACCTCGGCAAAACGAGACAGCCGCAGCTGTTCATCGAGAACCAAATGGGCCGAAAAAACCCGCACGATCACTTATCACCGCGCCAAAGCGCGGAGATTATTATCCGTCATCCTTATGATGGAGCAAAGATGCTGCAGGACAACCATTTCCCGAAAGAAATTGTAGATATGGCGAAACAGCATCATGGTACTTCGTTATTGAAGTTTTTTTATTACAAAGAAAAGGAATATAATAAAGATGTAACCGAAGACACGTATCGTTATCCTGGTCCAAGACCAGCGACGAAAGAAATTGCAGTTCTGTCAATTTGTGATTCGGTGGAAGCAGCTGTCCGTTCTATGAAAGAACCGACACAGGAAAAGATTCGCAGTCTGGTCGATTCTATTATCAAAGACAAACTAATGGATGGACAGCTTGATTGCGCACCTTTGACCATGCAGGATTTGCAGGAGATTAAAGAAGCAATCTGCCAGGCGCTTACGGGGATATTCCATTCCCGTATTGAATACCCAGATGAAGAGAAAGTGAAGGAGGTAAACTAATGCATATAGATTTTCATGATAATACAAATTCTGTCACAGAAGACTATATTGATCTGATCGACAGATTGATTCAATACGCTGCTGATGCAGAGGACATTACTAAGGAGGCGGAGATCTCTATCACCTTTGTTGATAATGATGAGATTCAGGTGATTAATCGAAATTATCGCCAAAAAGATACGCCGACAGATGTTATCTCGTTTGCCATGCAAGAAGAAGGAGAAGGCGAGACACAAATCATTGGAGAAGAGCTTCCAGTCGTATACGGTGATATTATTATTTCCGTTGATATGGCGAAAGGGCAGGCGGAGGAGTATGAGCATAGTATAGAGCGAGAGCTTGGTTTTCTTGCTTTACATGGGTTCCTCCACTTGCTTGGCTATGATCATATGAATGAAGCAGATGAAAAGAAGATGTTCGGAAGACAAGAGGAGATTTTGAATGGCTTCGGACTCAAACGAGAAGAAAACTAAAACTGGCATTGGATTTCGGTATGCATGGAACGGCATTCGATGGACATTCGCCCATGAGAGGAACTTCCGGATCCATACAATAGCGACGTTCATTGCTCTGTTAGCAGGCTTGCTGTTTCGTATTGAAGCAGCTGAGTGGGCGGCTGTGCTCTTAAGCATCGGTTTTGTCATTGTGACGGAGATGATTAACACAGTCGTCGAACTTATGATGGACCACCTGTCACCAGAACAAAGCAAAGCAGTCGGCCTGATCAAGGATATCTCCGCAGGCGCTGTTTTTGTTGCAGCCATTACCGCAATTTGTGTGGGCTTAATTGTTTTCATACCCGAATTGCTGTCTGTTTTGTGAAAACCGTTCTTTAGGGACGGTTTTTCTTGTGAGGAAGGGATGCAGGAGAGACTTCAAGTTTCAACGCTTATTTTTACGTTTCCAACCGGTTCTCTCCACTTTTAATTTTCGTCTGGCTCCGAAGACCAGAAACTGCGTTGTAAGCAATAAATCCCGACGTGGGAACTACGCCCCCTCTGGGCTTTCTTGCTTACCACTTCGTTTCTAAACGGTCTTCTCCGCTTTTGATTTTCGTCTGGCTCCGAAGACCAGAAACTGCGTTGTAAGCAATAAATCCCGACGTGGGAACTACGCTCACTCTGGGCTTTCTTGCTTACCGCTCCGTTTCTAACCGGTTCCTTACGCTTTTGATTTTAATAAGACCTTTTGTCGAATGGGTGAAGTGGCGGGGGATTTGTAGTAAGATAGAGATACAACAATTTAATAGTACTTGAGGTTATTGTCGTACTAGTACTTGGAGGAATATAACAGCATGGTAGAAGAATTTCGTTCTGGTTTTATTTCCATCATCGGGAGACCGAATGTAGGAAAATCAACTTTGTTAAATCGTTTCGTGGGGCAGAAGATTGCTATTATGAGTGATAAGCCGCAAACGACGCGTAATCGGATCCAAGGGGTGCTCTCACAAGATGACGCACAGTTCATCTTTATTGATACGCCTGGTATCCACAAACCGAAGCATAAGCTCGGTGATTTTATGGTGAAGACTGCAGAAAACACAATGAATGAAGTGGACGCTGTCATGTTTATGGTCAATGCCGAGGAAGGCTATGGCCGGGGAGATCAGTTCATTCTTGAACGGCTGCAGAAAGTCAATAATCCAGTTTTCCTTGTTTTGAATAAAATTGATAAGATTCACCCAGATAAGCTCTTTGAACTTATCGAGCAGTATAAGGACAAGTTGGATTTTGCAGAGATTGTTCCTATTAGCGCACTGGAAGGAAACAACACGGCTCATTTATTGGATACATTGAAGGGCTATCTTCCAGAAGGACCGCAGTATTACCCTGAAGATCAAGTAACAGATCATCCGGAACGTTTCATCGTCAGTGAATTGATTCGTGAAAAGGTGCTGCATTTAACACGGGAAGAGATACCGCATTCCATTGCTGTCGTTATTGAAGCAATTGAGAATCGTCATAGCACAACGGAGAAAGTTTTCATTCAGGCGACGATCGTAACAGAGCGTAAATCCCAAAAAGGGATTATTATTGGTAAACAAGGCAGTATGCTCAAACAAGTTGGTAAACTTGCGCGCAGAGATATAGAAATGCTGCTTGGCAGTAAGGTGTTTCTTGAGCTTTGGGTGAAAGTGCAGCCAGACTGGCGGAACAAGCAAGCGCAGCTTAATGATTACGGATTTAGCCGCGACGAATATTAAGTCAATGGTAATATTTGAAGCACATGGTTTCTGAAGAAGGTGTCATCCTAAGAAGGAGATAGTTTTGTATTTCATTTCTAAAAAAAAACACATAGAAAGGTGGACTTCCTGTGATTGATTTCCATTGGCAAATCTTTAGCAAGACCGGGAGTATTGAAACCTACTTATTGATGAAAGAAATTGAAACGATGTACAATTCACTCATACCTCCAAGACAAGATAACATCATAGAACTTCCGAACTATAATCGGCTTCAATCGAAAATGTAAGCAACAGGAGTGGGGAGAGAGCGTTGCTCCAAAACGTAGAAGGAATTATTCTGCGCACGCAGGATTACGGGGAAACTCATAAGATAATTACGATCTTTACGGAAGATCGCGGCAAGATTGCAGTGATGGCCCGAGGGGCGAAGAAACCAAAGAGCCGGATGGCGGCTATCGCGCAGCCGTTTATCTATGGATCGTTTCTTGTACAAATCGGCTCAGGTATGGGAGCCATGCAGCAAGGCGAACCGCTTCAAAGTTTCCGTGCCATTCGAGAAGATATCGTAAAGACAGCTTATGCTTCTTATATCGCAGAAATGACAGATAAACTGACAGATAACAATAAGCCTGATCCAGATTTGTTCCGTCAGCTGCTTCAAGTACTTGAATGGATCAATGACGGGAAAGATGCAGATGTTTTACGTATTATTTATGAGTTGAAGATGTTTCGCCGCGGCGGCTTTGCGCCTGCAGTGCATCAATGTGTAAATTGCGGAAACACGGAATTGCCTTACAAGTTTTCTATACCAGAAGGCGGCATGCTTTGTCGTCGGTGTATGCATTTGGATCCGGACGCTTACGTCCTATCCGATAAGGTGATAAAGCTTTTGCAGCTTTTTACAAGTATTGATATTACCAGGATTGGTAATATTTCCGTCAAGCCGGAAACAAAACGGCTGCTCAATGAGCTGCTGGATGCCTATTACGAACGTTATGGCGGTTACTTCTTAAAAAGTAAAAAGTTTTTATCTCAATTAGACAAACTGCAATAAAGCTTTGTTGACAAGTAGTATGGCATTTTAGTATCATTAAGACAAAATCGACGGCTTGCGTTGAAGAAGAGTAGTATCCGTCTTACCCCCTTTGGATAGCGAATCTGGGATAGTGAGAGCCAGATCAAAGGCAGACGGAGAAGGCACTTCTGAGCAAAAGGCAAAAAAGTGGCTTCCATTTGGAGGCAAATAGGGTGGAACCGCGGTAATCCCGTCCCTATGCTGTTCAAACAGCATAAGGACGGGATTTTTTCGTCCATCCTGACGTTGATGAAAACAAGATGGAGGGAATCCAATGAATATCCAAAATATGATTTTGACATTACAAAAGCATTGGTCAGACCAAGGCTGTCTTCTAATGCAGGCATATGATGTAGAAAAAGGTGCCGGAACGATGAGTCCGATGACTTTACTGCGCAGCCTCGGGCCTGAGCCGTGGAATGTGGCTTATGTTGAGCCTTCACGCCGTCCGGCAGATGGCCGCTACGGTGAAAATCCAAACCGTCTTTATCAGCATCACCAATTCCAGGTTATTATGAAACCATCGCCTGATAATATTCAGGAACTTTATTTAGAGTCTCTTCGCAAACTTGGTATTGATCCATTAAAGCACGATATCCGATTTGTAGAAGATAACTGGGAAAACCCGACACTTGGTGCAGCTGGACTTGGCTGGGAAGTATGGCTGGATGGTATGGAAATTACACAGTTCACGTACTTCCAGCAAATCGGCGGACTAGAAGCAAAACCAGTCTCTGTTGAGATTACATATGGTTTGGAGCGTCTTGCTTCCTATATTCAGGATAAAGAAAATGTATTTGAACTTGAGTGGACAGATGGTGTGACGGTTGCTGATATTTTCAAGCAGCCTGAATTCGAGCATTCCACGTATACATTCAAGGAGTCTGATACGGACATGCTGTTCCAGCTGTTTGATATGTACGAAAAAGAAGCAAAGCGAATCATGGATCAAGGGCTTGTTTTCCCAGCTTATGACTATGTACTCAAATGTTCGCACACATTTAACTTACTTGATGCGAAGGGAGCTATCTCTGTAACAGAGCGTACCGGCTATATCGGCAGAGTGCGAAACCTGGCTAGATCCATCGCGAAGAGCTATGTAGCAGAGCGGGAGCGATTGGGCTTCCCAATGCTGAAAGAAGGAGCGGATGAGCATGCAGAATAAGGATGTATTATTCGAAATCGGTTTAGAAGAAATGCCGGCGCGTTTCTTGCCTGGAACAATTAACCAGCTAGAAACAAAAACAGCAGAATGGCTGCAAAAACTAGGTCTTTCCTTTGATAAAATAAAGGTACAGGCAACACCAAGACGTGTCGCAGTCTCTATTCTGTCTCTATCTGAAAAGCAGCCGGATATTGAAGAAGAAGTAAAAGGACCAGCACTTCGTATCGCGAAAGACGAAGCAGGTGAATGGTCAAAAGCAGCGCAAGGTTTTACACGCGGTCAGGGCGCGACTGTCGAAGATATTTACACAAAAGATGTAGATGGAACAGAATATATTTTTGTGAAGAAATTCGTTAAAGGACAGCGTGCCGAAGAGCTGCTCCCATCTTTCAAGGATGTGCTTTTAAGCCTGCACTTCCCGAAAAATATGCGCTGGGGCTCCGGCAGTTTGCGTTATGCACGGCCAATACGCTGGATTGTTGCTCTTTACGGTAAAGCAATCATACCAATGGAGGTTGCTGGAACGACAGCATCCAATTTGACGTATGGCCACCGTTTCCTTGGAGAAACAGCAGCAATTGATGAGCCGGCTAATTATGAAAAGGTATTGGCAGATCAGTTTGTTGTTGTAGATCAAGTGAAACGCCAAGAGATGATTGTTGACGGCATTCATCAATTGGAAACAGCGAATGGCTGGCAGATTCCAATTGATGAGGATTTGTTGGAAGAAGTATTGTATCTGGTCGAATACCCAACCGTGTTCCATGGTGATTATGCAGCTGAATTCCTGGAATTGCCGCAAGAAGTGTTAATTACAAGCATGAAGGAACATCAGCGTTATTTCCCTGTCAGAGATACAGCTGGCAATCTGCTTCCGCATTTTATCGGCGTGCGTAACGGGAATAGTGACCACTTAGAAAACGTTGCAAGAGGTAACGAGAAAGTTTTACGTGCAAGACTTCAAGATGCGGAATTTTTCTACGCAGAAGATAAGGCGCAGTCAATTGAGAAAAACGTAGAAAAGCTTTCTAAGATGATTTATCAAGTAGAGCTTGGCACCTTGCAGGATAAAGTCAATCGCGTGACGAAGATTGCAAGCATGATCAGTGACGCTGCAGGCGTAGACAAAGAAACTGCTGCTCGCGCTGAACGCGCAGCAAGTATTGCTAAATTTGATCTTGTGACGAATATGGTAAATGAATTCACCGAACTTCAAGGGATCATGGGTGAAAAGTATGCCCGTCATTTCGGAGAAAACGAACAGGTAGCACAAGCAATTCGGGAACAATATATGCCAAACTCTTCCCATGGCGCGCTTCCTGAGTCAACAGAAGGTACAATTGTTAGTATCGCAGACAAACTGGATACGATTATCGGAAGCATGGTCATCGGCAATGTCCCGACAGGTTCTCAGGACCCATACGGGTTGCGCCGTCAAGCAGCTGGTATTATCCAGATGCTGTTGAAAACCGATTGGCAGGTTACGGTTGAAGAACTTGTAGAGCGTACGGTTGCACTATTCGAGGAACAATCGCTCCCAACTGTCGAAAGAGAAAAATACACAGAGGATATTCGCAGCTTCTTTTATCAGCGTGCGAACCAGCTGTTGAAAGAAGATCATATAACGTATGATGTAATTGATGCTGTACTGGCCGTTCAAATTGGCAATTATCCATATGCGGTTGCCAGAGCGAAGACGCTTGAACCGCTGCGTCAAGATGAATCCTTTAAATCTGTCCAAGAAGCGCTTGGCCGTGTTATTAACTTAGCGAAAAAAGGAACAGATAAAGGAGTAGATGAGGCTCTATTCGAAAACGAATATGAAAAAGAGCTATATCGTATGCTGCAAGAAAAGCGTACTGTATACATGGATGCGGCAGCGAACAGGCAGGCGAAAGAAGCGCTGGATACACTTGCTTCATTTGCTGACAGCATCCACGCATTCTTTGACCATACGATGGTAATGGCGGAAGATGAGAAGCTGAAAACAAACCGCCTGTCGCTGTTAAATCAATTGGCTGCATTGATTTTAAGCTATGCAGATGTGACAAAAATACAGTGGAAGCAGGTCCAATGAGGGCAGTTCTTGGATAGAGGTGATGAACATGGATTTGTCTAAACGACAACAGCAAATAATTGCGATTGTAAAAGAAGCAGGTCCGATAACGGGTGAACAGATCGCGGAACGTTTGAATCTGACTCGGGCAACGCTTCGTCCAGATTTAGCGATTTTAACGATGGTCGGTTTCCTTGATGCAAGACCGCGTGTTGGATACTTCTATACAGGCAAGACAGGGTCGGAGATCATTACAGAAAAACTGATGAAATACAAAGTGGATACATTCCAATCAATGCCTATTGTCGTAAAGGAAGACGATTCTGCTTATGATGCCATCAGTGCCATGTTCCTCAGTGATGTCGGTACGTTATTTGCAGTGGACCAGGATAGTAATCTTGTTGGGGTTGTTTCTCGCAAAGATTTGCTGCGAGCTAGTATCGGAAATCAAGTACTGCAGGAAATTCCAGTCCACATTATCATGACGAGGATGCCAAACGTTGCGGTCTGCTATCCAGATGAGCTGTTGGTAGAAGCGGCCAATCGTTTGATTGAAAAACAAATCGATAGTTTGCCTGTTATCGAAAGATCGAGTGAAGCAGGTGCCAAGGTAGTTGGCCGTATTACAAAAACGACGATCACCAAAGCATTCGTTGAACTTGCAAGAAATGAACTTATGTAAATGAATCCGGGAGGGAAACCGATGGAGAAACCAATTGTCTTTGTCGTATCAGATTCGGTAGGGGAAACGGCGGAGTTAGTTGTGAAAGCGGCGCTCAGTCAATTTCACATGGATGAGCCTTTTGAATTGCTGCGCGTTCCTTATGTAGAAAACACGACGATACTAGAAGAGACGCTAAGGCAAGCCAGTGAACGGCCATCCATCATTGCATATACGATGGTGAATCCAGATTTTCGCTCATACCTTACCAATGAAGCGAAAGCTAAGGGAATTGCTTGTATTGATTTAATGGGGCCGCTTATGGATGCAATGGCGGATATGTTCCACCAGGAACCAAAGCTGCAGCCTGGTCTAGTTCACCGTCTGGATGAAGATTATTTCCGCAGAATTGAAGCGATTGAGTTTGCCGTTCGCTATGATGATGGTCGCGACCCGCGCGGTATCTCTCGTGCGGATATTGTGCTTATCGGTGTATCTCGCACATCTAAAACGCCGCTATCTCAGTATTTAGCACATAAACGATTGAAAGTAGCCAATGTCCCAATTGTCCCGGAAGTCGAACCGCCTCGAGAATTGTTCCAAGTTGACCCGGCCAAATGTATCGGTCTTCGTATCAGTCCGGAGAAGTTGAACAATATCCGTAAAGAACGTTTAAAAGCACTTGGACTTGGTGATCAAGCAAGCTATGCTAATATTGATCGTATCAATCACGAATTGGAGCATTTTGATAAGATTGTGGATCGTATTGGATGCCGCGTTATCGATGTATCCAATAAAGCAGTTGAGGAAACAGCGAACAGCATCTTAACAGTGCGCAGCCAGCTGTTTTCAGATTAAGAAAAAATAAAGTTATTGTTAAGACTTTGTAATTCATGTTGCTGAACAATCCTTTAAGGGTATCTTTTTCAAAACCAACAAAAGAGGTAACGACAGACAGACTGTTGTTACCTCTTCTGTTACGTAAGTGAATTAGATAAGGAGACTAAAACATGAAGAAAAAGCAGATTCAATCCATTTATTTAATGCGGCTATTAGCAATGTCACTAGTCGTGCTCGTTCACGTTACAGGTGCCTATGCAAGTGTATTGCCGTTTGCAAGTGATGCATATGAAAAGTACCACTTCCTTAACCGAATAATCCGGATCGAAGCAGGTTTATTTATCGCAATCACAGGATTGGTCTTCTTTTATCAATACAAGCATAAGACACTGACAAAGAAATTATGGAAAGATTACTATAAGAAGCGGGTCAGCTTTATACTGATTCCCTACATTATTTGGGCACTCATTTATGAGCTGCATAAACTGATGCTCGGTTTCGGAGATTTAAATCCGGCCGCTGTTGCTAAACGAATCTTTTTTGGAGAAAGCTATTATCAGCTGCATTTTATCTTTCTTATCGTTCAAATTTATCTTGTGCTGCCGCTGTTCATTTGGCTGGGTCACAAGGTTGCTTTCTTTAGAAAATACATGTTTGTCTTTGGCGGTTTCTTGCAGCTTGTCTATATTGCCCTTACAACATATTGGCCTGTCAGTCCGTTTCCGCTGTTTCTTCAGCTAATGGGCACGCTTCTTCTCGGCGGATGGATTGGTCTCCACTATGATAGGGAAAAAGCTAAAAGCCGCAGGTGGACAACTGCAGTTTGGTTATCTGTCAGCTTATTAGCAGGTTCTGCTATCGCAATATATTATTATAATGCTGGAACACTTAATAAAATGGAATGGGACAATATTCCGTATGAAACAGTGAACTACATCTTCTTGGCGGCTGGGTGCTATGGAATCTTCAGGCTGGCGGAGGCAATTTCTGACAGGATTTCCGTTTCCGCGATGTCCAAAATACAGCAAATTGCGAGTTATTCCTTCGGGTTTTATTTATTACATCCGCTTGTTTTAGATTATGTATCAAGAAGTATACCGGCATACAGCAACTATCTGTTTCACGTTCAAATTTTGCTGCGCTATTTTCTTACAATGGGGATTTGCTTTTTTATTATTTACCTCTTTCATCGTTTTGTTCCGTTTGCGGCACTGTTTTTTGGAAAATTACCGAGGCGGGGCCAGCAGATCAAGCAGGATAAAGCATCTTGATAATTGGTCAAAATGATGGCAATTTTAATTAGTTTGTATTATAATTGATTTTTG
Source organism: Terribacillus aidingensis (assembly GCF_900215625.1). GTDB lineage: Bacteria > Bacillota > Bacilli > Bacillales > Amphibacillaceae > Terribacillus > Terribacillus aidingensis. The sequence continues at coordinate 782,094 of NZ_OBEK01000002.1, read as the reverse complement.
TGAAAAAATGTTGTTAGTATGATTTACGTGTAAATGGCAACGCTTGTGTTAAAAAGCTTTATAAAAATTTTACGAAAAAGGAAGGATTCCGCAATTTATTGTAGAATTAGTGAGTCATGAAATTGCATAAGCCTTTTGTTTATGTGGATGCGGATAGCTGTCCTGTTAAACAGGAGATTGTCTCTACATGTGCAGCCTATCACGTACCCGTACGTTTCGTAACAACAATCAATCATTTGAGCGGTGAATCTGATGAAAATTGGATCGTGCTCGATCCAATGGATCAGGCAGTGGATTGGTATATTTTAAATCGCGTTCGCCCTGGTGCGTGTGTTGTAACGCAGGATCTTGCCCTGGCTACCTTGCTTACTGCCAAGGATGTAACAGTTATTACACCGCGCGGAGAGCAGATAACGGATGCAGATGCAGATGAGATACTTTTGCGAAAGCATATACGAATCCAAAACCAGCGGCAAGGCAAACGGATAAAAGGACCTTCCAAGCTTACAGCAGCAGATAAACAAAGATTTCTTGAATTTTTTTCGTCATATTGTCGAAAAATGCAGGAATTCGACGGGCGTTGTTGAATTATATAAGTTGGTGATGTGAGATGGCTGGTACGATACCAGAGGAGTTAGTGGAAACAGTCCGTAAATCGAATGATATTGTCGACATTGTCGGCGAGCATGTTCAATTGAAAAAACAAGGCCGTAACTACTTTGGTTTGTGTCCTTTTCACGGGGAGAAATCCCCATCTTTTTCTGTTACACAAGAAAAGCAGATTTTCCATTGCTTTGGGTGCGGTAAAGGCGGGAATGTGTTCACTTTTCTAATGGAACTGCAAGGTCTTTCCTTCTCCCAAGCAGTTCAGCAGCTTGCACAAAGAAGCGGAACAGAAATACCAGACCATGTGGCTCAACAGCAGGATAGCGGCACATCTCGTGAAGAACAGACAGCCTTAGAAGCGAATGAATGGGTTGTAAAACTTTATCATAACTTGCTTCGCAATACAAAAGAAGGTAAGTCTGGCTATGAATACTTGCTCAGCCGAGGGCTAACAGAGGAAACAATTGACACGTTTAAGCTTGGCTTTGCACCGAACAGCCGGGATTTTACAGTGAAATTCCTCGACGGAAAAGGGTACAAGCCGCAAGATTTGCTTCATACCGGCCTGTTTTCGACCGATAAAGAAGGTAACCCTCAAGATCGCTTTCGCGGGAGAGTTATTTTCCCTATTCGAAATCATCTTGGAAAAACAGTCGGTTTCGGCGGACGTACTTTGGGAGATGGACAAGAACCAAAGTACCTGAATAGTGCAGAGAGCGATCTTTTCCAAAAAGGAAGAATGCTCTTCAATTTCGATTTGGCTCGGAGTGAAATACGCAAAACTGGCCAAGTTGTCGTATTTGAGGGCTATAATGATGTAATTGCCGCGTATCAAGCTGGCGTACGGAATGGTGTGGCAACGCTTGGTACTTCTCTGACTGAAACGCAGGCACGGCTATTGAAACGATATGCAGAGCAAGTTGTCATTTGCTACGACGGTGATAAGGCAGGATTTGAAGCGTCTTATCGAGCGCTGCAAATTCTGAAAAAGACAGGTAATCATGTGCGCATCGCTATGCTGCGAGACGGGCTTGACCCTGACGATTATATTCGTGAGCATGGAGCAGAGAAGTTTAAGCGCTCCATTATTGATGCCGGACTGACGGCGACGTCCTTCATGATGCAATATTTAAAACAGGACTTCAACTTATCGGTAGAAGGAGATCGTCTCCAGTATGTAGAAAAAGTGTTGGATGAGATTGCGCAGATTGAAAGCTCTGTAGAAAGGGAACACTATTTGCGGGAGCTTTCTCATGCAATGGATCTATCCCTAGAGACGCTTGCCTCTGATTTGGAGCCGCGGCTCCGAAAACGTGCTGCGAATAAGCAAGTGAGCAGTCCGGATGTGACTCCGGCAGCGAAGCAGAAATCGCGTCATTTTGAAAAAAAAATGCCATCTGCATTTCAAGCGGCAGAAAAACAGCTGTTGGCGCATATGCTTAGAACAGCGACAATTGCGGATAAGGTGCAAGAGGAAGTTGGCGCTTCTTTTATAACCGATCAGTTTCAAGTAATTGTCACACATCTGTATGCTTTTTATGAAGAAGGTAATGAAGCGGATGTCAGTCAATTCGTTTCAACATTGGAAGATCCAAGCTTGCAGCAGCTGGTCATTCAGACAGCTATGCTGCCGGTGACCGAAGATGTAAGTGACCAGGAAATCAGTGATTATATTCGTACGATTAAGCGCGAACAGGTTAATAAAACGGATATTGGTCAACTGCTTGCCGAACAGCGGCAGGCGGAACAGGAGAATGACCCGATTCGGGCAGCGCAAATAGCCATGAAGATCATGGAAATACGTAGAACTTTAAAAAGTTCTCTGTAATAATAGATAGCTTTTGATGTTTTGGAAGGAGGAGGACTAATGGCAGAGAATAAGCCAGCAGGTTCTAAAGTGAATGAGACTGAAATGACATTGGAGCAAGCAAGAGATCTCCTTGTTGAAATGGGTAAGAAGCGCGGAGTTCTCGCTTATGAAGAGGTAAGTGAGCGTTTGGCGAACTTCGAATTGGATTCCGATCAGATGGATGAGATCTACGAACACTTGAACGAACAAAATGTAGAAGTAATCGGAGAATCTGACCAAGACCCTAATATGAAGCAAATAGCAAAAGAGGAAGAATTTGATCTGAATGATCTTAGTGTGCCGCTTGGTATTAAGATCAATGATCCTGTTCGTATGTATTTGAAAGAAATCGGCCGCGTGGATCTTTTGTCAGCGAAAGAGGAGATTGCACTCGCTGAGCGAATTGAAGCCGGAGATGAAATGGCGAAACGCCGTTTGGCAGAAGCAAACTTGCGACTAGTCGTCAGTATTGCAAAACGTTATGTTGGTCGCGGTATGCTGTTCTTGGATTTAATCCAGGAAGGTAACATGGGACTAATTAAAGCAGTAGAAAAATTCGACTATCGTAAAGGTTTCAAATTCAGTACGTATGCAACATGGTGGATTCGCCAGGCTATTACGCGTGCCATTGCAGACCAAGCTCGTACGATTCGTATTCCGGTACACATGGTGGAAACAATTAACAAGCTAATCCGCGTGCAGCGTCAGCTATTGCAAGATTTAGGACGTGAACCTTCACCAGAAGAAATCGGTGAAGAAATGGAGCTTACACCAGAAAAAGTAAGAGAAATCCTTAAAATTGCGCAAGAACCAGTTTCACTCGAAACGCCAATCGGTGAAGAAGACGATTCCCATCTTGGTGATTTCATTGAGGACCAAGAAGCAACTTCTCCTTCTGACCATGCAGCGTATGAATTGCTGAAAGAACAGCTGGAGGATGTATTGGATACGTTAACAGACCGTGAAGAGAACGTTCTTCGCCTTCGTTTCGGTTTAGATGATGGCAGAACGAGAACACTGGAAGAAGTCGGCCGAGTGTTCGGCGTTACTAGAGAGCGTATTCGTCAGATTGAAGCGAAAGCACTTCGTAAGCTTCGTCATCCAAGCCGAAGCAAGCGGTTGAAAGATTTCCTAGAATAAGAAGGCTGCGCTCAGCTGTTATGCGTTTAACCGCATATGGCTGGGCTTTCTTATTGCCTTGGATACATATATTTTACAGAATCTGATAGTCGATTGCAAATTACCGCGGGAAAAAGAATAAGAGGATATATTACAAAAAATACGTATATTTGACAAAGGAGTTGGACATAATGAATGTTTTATCGTTGTCAGAGCGGCTTACAGCGGTGGCGGCACATTTGCCAGAATCGGCGCATTTTGTCGATGTAGGCTCTGATCATGCTTATTTGCCTTGCTATGTGTGCCTGCAGGATCCTTCCAGCCGTGCTATTGCTGGTGAAATCAACGATGGCCCTTACAAAAGTGCCGAAAAGCAAGTAAAGCTCCAGGGATTAACCGATCGGATTGAGGTACGCAAAGGAGACGGACTTGCAGTTGTAGAACCGAATGAAGTGAAGCAAGTTGTTATCGCTGGGATGGGCGGACCGCTGATTGCCTCCATCTTGGAACAAGGTAAGGATAAGCTTGGTCAAGTCGAACAGCTAATTGTACAGCCTAATATAGACGCCAGAGTATTGCGCAAGTGGTTTCTGGCCAATGGGTTCGAATTGCAAACAGAAGAGATCCTAGAAGAAGCGGGACATATTTACGAAGTGTTGGTGGCCGTACGAGCGGGTAAGGAACTGTATGATGAAGACGCGATTATCCGTGATAAGCAGCTCTTATTTGGTCCGCAGCTGCTGCAAGAGAAAAATGCAGCTTTCCGAGCTAAGTGGCAGGAATACAAACGAAAGCTAGAGCGAAACGTTGCAAATATGCAGCGCGCACAGCAAGTAGATGAAGCGAAGCTGGCATCTTTCAAAACAGAACTTTTATGGCTTGAGGAGGAATTGGATGACTGATAAGCGATTACGTATAGCGGATGTGGTGACGCATTTTGAGTCTTGGTGTCCGCCATCGTTGGCTTATAAGTGGGATAACGTTGGTTTGCAGGTTGGAGAGCTGCATCAAAAGGTGACAGGGGTACTAACGACTCTTGATGTAACCGAAGCAGTAGTGGACGAAGCAATCCAGCTAGGCGCAAATCTCATTATCGCGCATCACCCGCTTTTATTTGCAGCTCCAAAAAAACTGGACACCACTGCACCAAAAGGGCGCGTAGTAAAGAAACTGATGCAGCACAATATCACTGTGTATGCAGCACACACGAATTTAGATATTGTAGAAGGCGGCGTCAATGACTTAATGGCAGATGCCCTCGATTTGAAAGAGGTTCGCGTGTTTCTCCCTGAAGGGCATGACACCTACAAAAAGGTCGTCGTTTTTGTTCCCGCTACACACGAACAAATTGTAAAAGATGCGCTGCATACAAATGGTGCGGGTAACATTGGTAATTACGAAAAAGTAAGCTTTGTTTCACAAGGGAATAGTTACTTCCAGCCTAATGCAGAGGCGCAGCCTTTTATTGGAGAAGCTGGCAAGTTGGAAAAAGTGGAAGAAGTACGCATTGAAGTGCTTGTTCCAAGTAAGCATGTAAACCAAGCGGTGAAAGCAATGGTTGCTGCCCATCCTTACGAGGAAGTGGCTTACGATATATTTGCAGACGAAAAAAAAGGTAAACCTTTTGGGTTAGGACGTGTCGGTGAATTGCCTGCACCTACTACGCTGAAGGATTTAGCGGCACTCGTAAAACAGCGGTATAACGTCCCGCATGTTCGCTTTGCAGGAGATGCATCGGCCACGGTAGAGACGGTTGCAATTCTTGGCGGCAGCGGCAGAGATTACGTTGATCAGGCGCTGCAGCAGGCTGACGTTTACATCACAGGAGATTTAACCTTCCATGAAACACAGGATGCTGTGGAAGCGGGCTTGCAGCTAATCGACCCAGGCCACTATGCGGAACAGATTATGAAGAAAAAAGTAGCTGATTACGTTCAAACTGCGTTCAGTGATGTAGCAGTACATGTTTCGGAAACAGATACGAATCCATTTCAGAGCATATAAAAAACCGAGTCCAGCTGGACTCGGTTTTTTTATGCTTTTTTCACTTTTACTTTTGGAAGTATCTTTTTCGGGTCAACATTGAACTCCAATTTTACATCTTCTAAATTAGCCGGATCAAATTTTTCAATAAAGTTAATAACTTCTTTTGTTACCGGAGTAGGAGTAGAAGCTCCTGCAGTGATGGCAACTGTTTCAACGCCTTCTAACCATTCCAGTTTCAACTGAGAGAGGTCTTCAATACGATAAGCCTTTGTACCAGCAACTTCTTCTGATACTTGGGCAAGGCGGTTGGAGTTATTGCTTCGCGGATCACCGACAACCAAAGTGAGGTCAGCTTCTTTTGCCTGTTCAGCAACAGCTTCTTGGCGTACCTGTGTTGCCATACAGATCTCTTGAATCATTTCAGTTTGCGGGAATCTCTCTTTTACGAGCTGCATGACATCGTATACGTCCCATTGACTCATCGTCGTTTGATTGGTAACAATTAGCTTGTCTGCATTGAGTTCCAGCGCTTGTACGTCTTCTTCGGTTTGTACAAGGTGAACCTTGCCAGGTGCAACACCTACAGCGCCTTCAGGCTCCGGATGACCTTTTTTACCGATGTAGACAACTTCATATCCTTCAGCTACTCTTTCGCGAATAAGGTCATGTGTGCGAGTTACGTCCGGGCAAGTAGCATCCAGGACAGTCAAACCTTTTTCATGTGCGCGTTGTTTTACTTCAGGTGAAACACCATGAGCGGTAAATACAACCGTACCGCTTTCTATTTGTTCTAAAAGCTCCATTCGGTTCTGCCCATCAAGTGTGATGACACCTTCCGTCTCAAATGCATTGGTCACATGCGCATTGTGCACAATCATGCCAAGAATGTAGATTGGACGGGGCAAATTCTCATCCCGCACGGCATTCTGGGCAATTACCATAGCATCGACCACACCGTAGCAGTAACCTCGAGGTGCTATTTTTATTATGTTCATTCGCTGTGTTTCCCCCTTCTCCGTTTGCACGGTTCATCTATTTCTGGGTCTACTCTATTATAAAGGCAAATAAAGAATATGACAAAGATTGTTTATTATCCGTATGCAATCGTGCAAAATAAGACAAAGTCCTCTATAATGAAAGTAGTAAGAGAATGCCCAAAAGGAGTTACACATGAAAAATCATCATTTTAAACAATATGCGCTTCAGCCGATCATCAATGAAGCGATTGATAAACTAGGCTTTACCAAACCAACTGCAATTCAAGAAAAAGTCATTCCTGCAGTTTTGCGTGGAGAAAGTGTTATCGGTCAGTCACATACTGGATCGGGTAAAACACATTCTTATTTAATTCCTCTGTTCAGCAAATTGAAAGAAGAGGATCAAAACGCCCAATTTGTTGTGACAGCACCAACACGCGAGTTAGCTATTCAGATTTATGAAGAAGCTCGTCATTTTATAAAACTTGCTGGAAAAGAAAACGATTGGCATACAAAGCTATTTATCGGCGGTACAGATAAGAAGCGGTCAATTGAGAAACTGAAAACACAGCCGCAAATTATTATTGGTACACCAGGACGTATTTTGGATTTAATGGAAGAGCAGGCACTTGATTTGTATCCTGCTACCAGTTTCGTTGTCGATGAAGCAGACTTAATGCTGGATCTTGGTTTTATTAAAGAAGTGGATCAAATCCTAGCACGGATGAATCAAGATGTTCAGCTGCTTGTTTTCTCTGCAACAATTCCAGAGCGTCTGCAGCCATTTTTGAAAAAGTATCTGGATAATCCGAAGCATTTTGAAATTGGCGGTCATCTTTCTCCGGAAACAATGGAACACCGCTTAATTCCAATGCGTCACCGTGACGAAGCCGAATTGATTATGAAAATAGCAGGTGTGATTCAGCCGTATATGGCGATCATCTTTGTTAATGGAAAAGATGCAGCCAATCGATTAGCTGCTGAATTGACGGACAAAGGACTGGAAGTCGGTCTTCTGCATGGCGGACTGACACCGCGTGAACGAAAACGCGTGCTTCGCGACATTCAGGAACTTCGTTTCCAATACCTTGTTGCGACAGATCTTGCTGCACGCGGTATCGATATTAAAGGTGTCAGCCATGTTATCAACGCGCAGCTTCCGAAAGAGGAGCCATTCTATGTACACCGTGTCGGCAGAACGGCACGAGCTGGTTTGGAAGGAACAGCGATCAACCTTTATCATGATTATGATTTGGAGCTTATCCAGAAACTTGATAAAAAAGGTCTTGAATTCACTAACTACGATATCAGCAATGGCGAATGGAAAGAATTGAAACCATGGAACGAGCGGGTTACACGTAAGAAAACGGAATCCGATAACGAAAACCAAGCATGGAAACAAGTTCGTAAACCGAAAAAAGTAAAACCAGGCTATAAACGAAAAATGAAATATGAAAAAGATAAAATTAAGAAAAAGCTAGACCGTAAAGATCGTTTTAAACGGAAGTAAGGAGAAAGAAATTATGATTATCGGATCACATGTAAGTATGAGCGGCAAAAAAATGCTGTTAGGATCAAGTGAAGAAGCGCATTCTTATGGCGCTAATGCGATGATGATTTATACTGGCGCACCTCAAAACACAAGAAGGAAGGCCATTGAAGACCTGAATATCGAAGCGGGCCGCGCGCACATGCAAGCGCATGGTATCACCGATATTGTGGTCCATGCCCCGTATATTATTAATATTGGCAACTCCATAAAACCGGAGACATTCGAATTGGGTGTGAACTTCCTTCGCAGTGAAATTGAGCGTACAGAAGCAATCGGAGCTAAACAGATTGTACTGCATCCAGGCGCGCACGTAGGGGAGGGTATCGCAGCCGGTATCCATAAAATTATCGAAGGTCTGAATGAAGTGCTGGAGAAGGATCAGCAAGTTCAGATTGCCTTGGAAACAATGGCTGGTAAAGGATCTGAAGTTGGTTCCAACTTCGAAGAAATAGCGCGCATTATTGATGGTGTCAACCATAATGACAAGCTTTCCATTTGCTTTGATACGTGTCATACGCATGATGCAGGCTATGATATTGTAAACGATTTTGATGGTGTCCTAAATCAATTCGACAACGTAATTGGTCTGGATCGATTAAAAGTTCTTCACATTAATGATAGTAAAAATGAATGCGGAGCACGCAAAGACAGACATGAAAACATCGGCTTTGGACATATCGGTTATGATGCACTTCGATATGTCGTGCACCATGAGCAGCTGATGACGGTGCCGAAGATTTTGGAAACGCCATTTGTTGGAGAAGATAAGAAAAATAAAAAAGCGCCGTACGCGCATGAAATTGATATGCTGATGAACAACAGTTTTAATCCAAATTTAAAAGATCATATCATGGCATAAATAATACCCAGCTTGAGGTCTACCCCTCGAAGCTGGGTATTTATTTTATAATTTAATACCATGTTCTTTTGCCAGCTGCAGAAAGATCTGATGCGTTTTTTGTGCAGTTTCGGCATCCGTGATCTGTGCTAGTGCTTTTAACATTTGCATGCGGTCTGCTTCTTTGAATGGATCCAATTTGTTCTGGCGCAAAAATTGTACAATTTGAGATGCCTGCAGCTGCGTAAGCTGTACTTGATAAGCTTGGCTTTGTTCCATGATTTCTTCAACGGTTAAATTGCGCAGCTTATTCAGAACAAGCTTGTGAACAATAAAATTCATGTGAAACCTCCGCTCTAAGATGGGAATGGCCTTTGGATTCCTTTATCTACCTGGTTAGTTTATGTCCTGCGTACACAGACTAGAACCATACCTTACCCCAGATAAGGAGGATTTCACATGGATAAAGAAAAATACGAGCAAGATATTCATTCAAAAGATGATGTTGAAACAGCAGCTGAAATATCTCCAGCTGAAAACAGTTACCAGCGTTCTGCGAAAACGGAAGGAAATCAAACAACAGGTTCCGGAAAGATGTTTGGTTATATTGCTTTAATTTTATCAATCGCTTCTTTCTTTATTGCGCCGATCCTTGTCGGGGCAGCTGGTATCGTTTTTGGCGTCTTAGCGAAGCGCAAAGGTGCCAATGCACTAGGGAATATAGCTTTAATTGTAAGTATCATTGCCATTGTTCTTTCTTTATTTACAGCACCATATGTATAAAAAAATCTGACTCCAATTTGGAGTCAGATTTTTTATGCTTCTGCAGTTTCTTTTTCTGCTGCTTGCTTGGCGAAGTATTCTTGAGCAAGCTTGTCAATTTCGATTTTCAGCTCATCAACCATTGTTTCTTCCGGTACTTTACGAATTATTTCTCCATGACGGAACAATAAGCCTTCACCGCGAGCGCCAGCAATGCCGATATCGGCCTCACGAGCCTCACCAGGGCCGTTTACCGCACAGCCTAATACCGCAACCTTAATTGGAGCTTTAATCGTACTGATGTACTCCTCAACGTCATTGGCAATGCTGATCAAGTCAATCTCAATTCTGCCGCAAGTAGGGCAGGAGATAAGCGTCGCAGCGTTAGAAGACAAGTTAAAGATCTTCAGCAGCTCACGCGCAACTTTTACTTCTTCAACTGGGTCGGCACTCAAGGAAATACGCATCGTGCTTCCGATACCTTTACTTAAGATTGCGCCAAGTCCGGCTGCACTTTTCACTGTTCCGGCAAACAATGTACCGGACTCTGTTATACCAAGATGCAGCGGATAAGGGATAACCTCAGCTGCTTTTTCGTATGCTTCAATCGCTAACGACACATCGGACGCTTTTAACGAAACGATGATATCATGGAAATCGAGTTCTTCAAGAATCTTAATGTGGTGCAATGCACTTTCCACCATACCGTCAGCAGTCGGATAACCGTATTTCTCTAAGATATGACGTTCCAACGAACCAGCATTTACACCGATACGGATTGGTATACCTTTTTCTTTAGCCGCATTTACAACAGCTTCAACTTTTTCTCGTTTACCGATATTACCAGGGTTAATCCGGATTTTATCTGCTCCGCCTTCAATTGCTTTTAAGGCTAGTTTATAGTTGAAATGGATATCCACTACAAGTGGAATGTTAATGCGTTTTTTGATTTCAGGAATTGCATCAGCGGCACGCTGGTCTGGGCAAGCAACTCGTACAACTTGGCAGCCTGCTTCTTCCAATCTGTTGATTTCCGCAACAGTAGCTTCCACATCATGTGTTTTTGTTGTTGTCATCGACTGGATAACAACTTCATTTTTACCGCCGATTGTAATATCGCCTACTTTAACCGGACGGGTGTCTTGTCTGTGTATTAATGCCATTTATATATCGCTCCTTTGATTATCGCGAGGAAAAACAGAGAAATATCCTTATATTTTCCCATTATAATGCTAATACTGCTAAATTAGAAGTAACTAGGCTCAAGTTTAATAAAATCTTCATCTTGTGTAATGGGGAAAATAATAAGCTGAACCTGCATGCAGTGCATATGGATCCTTCTCCGGATTCAATTCCTTGAAATCCAGGATCACTTGTTCCATCGTAACTCGCAATTCGTGATTGTTCAACTCATTTGTAATGGAAAGAAGTGTGTCACCTTGCTTTACCTGCAGGAGGACGGGCTGAAACGTCTTTTTTACATTATTCTTTTGCGTGACTCTGTCGGGCTGTATTGGTTCATTCCCGGCAGTAGAAGCGGTGGGGATGGGGCTTCCTATCGTAAGATCCTTCCAAATACTAAGAATTAAAGCACAGCAAAATAGAAACACACCAATCCGTTTCCACATGGAAGTTCCTCCGATCCTGTTACTATTCATTCTATAAAGTATTAGATATCCGATAGAAAAAACCTTTAATATGAAACAAAAAAGCGCTGTCTTCGTATATAAATAGTAGGAGAAAGGAGCATGAAGAATGCTGGACTATAATTGGGTTTCCATATTTATGACTGGTCTTGGAACGATGTTTCTCATTGGTGAGATACTTGTAAAAGCTAGAGGAATTCTTTTCTTATTAGGTGCAGGCTTTATCGGTACGTTCTTTATTAGCTATCTCGACCCATCTGCAATTTGGTATATGCTGCCGCTTTACTTTGTTGGGATGCTGCTGATTATTATCGATGGAAAATTACTGAATGATGGCACGCTTAGTGTAATAGGATTGTTAACCATGCTGTTGACGGTTGGATTTACTGCGCCAAATTGGACAGCCGGCATATATGCAATCATAGGCGTCATTATTGGCGCGTTCGCTTCTTTCCTTTTCTTGAAGGCATTTCCGAAAAGAGACATGTGGGGCAAGATTACGCTTTTGGACTCACTAAGCTCCGACAAAGGCTACAATAGCGTAAACGAAACATATGCAGCGCTTTTGGAGCAAGAAGGCGAAACAATTACCGATATGCGTCCTTCTGGTACTATTCGAGTGGATGGCCGGGAATTGAGCGCCATAACAGATGGAAAATGGCTGGATCGCGGTACCCGAATTAGAGTGAAGCATGTTAGCGGGGCAAGAATACTAGTAGAAAAAGTAGAGCTGTAATCAGGAAATTAACCAAATAAAGTAATTTTAATCGTAAATTTCCTAACAAGACCTTTACAACCCTTCAAACTAATTTAATAATTAAGAGGGAATATTTGAGAAGGGAAGGAAGGCTTGTATTGTCTAATTGGGAATATATCATCTTTGAATTTATAGGCGGCTTAGGCTTGTTTCTCTTTTCCATCCGCTATTTAGGCGATGGATTACAGCGAGCATATGGCAAGCAGCTGCAACTGGCAATGCACAGATTTACGGTCCATCCGCTAATTGGAATTCTTTCCGGGCTTATTGTAACAGTACTCGTTCAGAGCAGCACGGCGACCAGTATTTTGGTTGTCGGGTTAGTGAATGCGGGGTATCTAACATTAAGACAGGCTATTTCTGTTATTATGGGCGCAAATATTGGTACAACATTAACTGCCTTTTTTATTGGAATTAACTTAATTCAATTTGGTCTTCCGATCATGTCGGTCGGGGCGTTTTTGATTTATTTCTTTACAAATCAGCGAACACAGCAAATTGGTAAAGTGCTGTTTGGAGCGGGCGGCATTTTCTTTGGTCTGACGCTGATTGGCGACGGATTGCATCCTATCCTGCATATAGAGGCATTTCAATCTTTATCTGCCAGTATGCACAGCAATCCAATTGCTGGTGCGGCAATTGGTACCTTTATGACAATTGTTGTGCAAAGCAGCGGCGCTACTGTAGCGATTCTTCAAGAGCTGTATGCACAAAATGGTATTGATTTACAAGGAGCTTTGCCGGTATTGCTAGGAGATAATCTCGGCACAACATTAACAGCCATGCTAGCCGCAATCGGAGCTACCGTCCAGGCAAAGCGAGCGGCGCTAAGCCATGTGCTGTTCAATGCAATTGGTGCAGTAATTTTCCTGTTGATTCTGCCGTTATTCGTAGATGTTGTTGCCTGTATGCAAGGCATATTCAACTTGAATGACAAATTAACTATTGCCGGAGCGCATGGACTATATAATATTGCAAATACATTTATATTGCTTCCGTTCCTCGGTTTCTTCGTTTGGCTTATTACAAAAGTGATCCCAGGAGAAGAAGAGCGGCCGATGGCACTGACAAATCATCTGGATCCGTTATTCATCCAGCAGTCTCCTGTGCTGGCATTGGAACAAGCAAAACTGGAAGTTTTACATATGGGAAGATTAGCAGTGGACGGCTTAGAACAGGCCAGTACATATGCGAACAACCATGAGAGGCAATTTGCAGACCTTGCCATGCAGCTGGAGAAGGAAGTCAATCGCAAGGACCGTGAAATTACCGACTATCTTTCTAAAATTTCTACAAATACGCTTTCTGATGAGGAGAGCACCAGGCATGCAGCCTTGCTGGATGCTATTCGGGATATTGAACGTATCGGAGACCATTTCGAAAATATTGTTGAATTTGTCGACTTTCAAATATCAAGTAATATTAAATTAACCAGAGAAGCGCAGCAGGAACTTAACAGCATGTTTGATTTGACAATTATCACAGTGAAACAGGCAGTGGAGGCGCTGGACAAACAAGATCGGGAAGTTGCCATTGCGGTATTGCAGAAGGAAGATCAAATTGACAGGATGGAACGCAGCCTGCGCAAAACGCATCTGATTCGATTGAATGAAGGAAAGTGCACTGGTTCTGCTGGAATAGTTTTCGTAGATATTATTAGTAACTTGGAACGTATCGGAGATCATGCTGTAAACATTGCGCAGTTGATTCTGAACGAGTAGACAGAGAGCCAAACTCTCTGTCTTTTTATAATTTTCTCTTGTAATGAAGGAAAGGACATGCTATAGTATTCCTGTCAGTTAAAAGGACGCAAAAATTATAACAAAAACTTATAGAAAAAAGATTGACAAGTTATCGAATGCATGATAAATTATATATCGTCGCTAATACATAACATATTAATTATTCCACAGTAGCTCAGTGGTAGAGCTATCGGCTGTTAACCGATCGGTCGCAGGTTCGAATCCTGCCTGTGGAGCCATGGCGGTGTAGCTCAGCTGGCTAGAGCGTACGGTTCATACCCGTGAGGTCGGGGGTTCGATCCCCTCCGCCGCTACCATAAATCTTAATAATTTGTAACATGGCGGTTGTGGCGAAGTGGTTAACGCACCGGATTGTGGCTCCGGCATTCGTGGGTTCAATCCCCATCAATCGCCCTTGAAAAAATGTATTGGACCCTTAGCTCAGTTGGTTAGAGCTATCGGCTCATAACCGATCGGTCGCAGGTTCGAGTCCTGCAGGGTCCACCATACGATTTTTAACTTTATATTGCAACGCGGAGGAATACCCAAGTTTGGCTGAAGGGATCGGTCTTGAAAACCGACAGGGGCTTAACGGCTCGCGGGGGTTCGAATCCCTCTTCCTCCGCCATTTTGGCTCGGTAGCTCAGTCGGTAGAGCAACGGACTGAAAATCCGTGTGTCGGCGGTTCGATTCCGTCCCGAGCCACTCCAGTAACAGCTGTTCAAAGGAACAGCTGTTTTTTTGTTCCGAAACTAAAGCTGCGGGTATTTCATGAAGGACTGCGTGCAAAATACTTGCCGTTTCAGACAAGCTTTGGTACGCTTTACGAAAAGGTGATAACCTTTGATTACATATCACTTAAGGAGGAATAATCATGGCTAGATTTGAACTACCAGAATTGCCTTACGCATACGACGCACTTGAGCCTCATATCGATAAGGAAACAATGAACATCCACCATACGAAACATCACAACACATATGTGACAAAGTTAAACGGTGCAATCGAAGGAAAAGCTGACTTAGAAAGCAAATCCCTAGAAGAACTTGTTGCAGGTGTGAATGACCTTCCTTCTGACGTACAAACAGCAGTTCGCAACAACGGCGGCGGTCACTACAACCACAGCCTATTCTGGAAGCTTCTTTCCCCGAATGGCGGCGGAGAGCCTACTGGCGAAGTAGCTACTGCAATTGCTAACAAATACGGTACACTAGATAAATTCAAAGAAGAATTCGCAGCAGCAGCAGCTGGCCGTTTCGGTTCCGGCTGGGCATGGCTTATTGTAGAAAACGGCGAAGTTGATATCGTATCAACTCCAAACCAAGATAACCCAGTAATGGATGGTAAAACACCTATTCTTGGACTTGATGTTTGGGAGCACGCTTACTACTTGAAATACCAAAACAAACGTCCGGATTACATCAGTGCTTTCTGGAATGTTGTAAATTGGGATGAAGTAGAGCGCTTGTACCGCGAAGCTAAATAAGTAACAAAAAAGACATCAGCTAAAAAGCTGGTGTCTTTTTTTGTGCATATCTCCTTTTCATTAGAAAATACTAACTAGAAGTAAAAGGAGATGGCATTATGAAGCCGAACTTATTTACCATGGATTCGAGCAGAAAAGAACTGAATATGCTCCTTATTATCGGAGCGCTTTATTCTCTAGGGATTTTCCTATCGAACACGTTTGTTAATATTTACTTATGGAAGCAGACAAATGATTTAGTTAACATCGCCATGTATAACTTGGCAATTTATGTGGCGCAAGCCATACTGTTCACCTTATCCGGGCGCTGGGCTAAGCGGATTGACCGCATCATCATACTTCGTATCGGCGTCGTTTTCCTCAGCATCTTTTTCCTTCTTGTTTTGTTTACCGGAGAGAAAGCTGCCACTTATAATGTACTGCTTGGTACCGTGCTAGGTATTGGTTATGGCATGTATTGGCTGGCTTACTCCGTATTAACATTTGAAGTGACAGAACCGGAGACGCGTGACTTCTTTAATGGTGTATCTGGTTTACTGCAATCATTTACAGGTATGATTGGACCATTTGTAGCTGGGTATATCATCACCAGGATGAACAATAGCCATGGCTATACGCTGATATTTGCTGTGAGTTTTGTCCTTTTTCTTTTGGCTGTTATATGTACAGCGGGGCTTGGCAGAAGAAGGGCAGAAGGGAAATTCGGCCTCAAGCTTGCATGGAAAGAAATAGGGCGTGATCCAGCTTGGCGCAATATTGTTGTTGCGCATGTTTTTCAAGGAATAAGAGAAGGAATTTATACGTTCATCATTTCCGTATGGATTTTTATAGTCACCAACAGCGAGCTGTCACTTGGTACATTCAATCTGGTGTATTCCGCTTTTTCATTAATCTTCTATTATATAGCAACTCGGTATATCAAAAGTCCGCAGCGAAAAATGGCAATTTTCTTAAGCGGTGTCGCTTTGTCGTTAAGTATTGTGTTATTGCTCGTAAAACTGAATTTTACTACTTTGTTGATATATGCAGCATTAATAGGCGCATTTTACCCAGTTCTTTATGTGCCTTACTTATCCCTATCTTATGATGTTATTGGCAAAGCGAAAGATGCTAGAAGTTTACGGGTCGAGTACATTGTTTTAAGTGATGCAGCTACAAATGCAGGAAGGATCTTGTCCGTTCTGGCACTGCTGGTTGGGATGGGTATTTGGAAGGATGCTTCTATTCCATACTTGATGCTCCTGTTAGGAGCTGGACCGTTTTTCATATACTACTTTACCAGGCGTATTACCAGCTTTGCCGCAGAACCCTCCATCAAAAAGCTGCCTAAAAACGAAATTGCTGGGGATGACAAACGCTGACAGACTTTAGTAGAAGGAGACGGAAGTTGATGATATAATGGGAGCAGTATGTAAGAATGGGGGAACATTATGTCTAAAAAAAGGAAGAAAAAGCGTGCACTGCTTCCTTTCCGTCTCAATGTCTTGTTTGCAATCGTTTTCCTGCTGTTCTCTGCTTTGATTCTGCAGCTTGGAGTAGTGCAGATCATCAACGGAGAAGAACACCAGGCAGTCCTAGAAAAAACAACAAACGATATAGCAGAAATATCTGTTCCGCGCGGTATGATTTATGATAGCGAAGGGAAAGTAATTGTCGGCAATGAACCTGTTTATTCAATTACTTATACACCGCCTAAGAATGGTGACTCCGCTGACGAACGATTAGAACTTGCAAAACAGCTAGCGGATATCATTAAGATGGATGATGAAGCAATTGAGAAGATTACCGAGAGGGAATATAAGGAATATTGGTATCTTCTGAATACAAAAGAAGCTAACAGCAGAATAACTGCTGCTGAAAAAGAGTCGCTTGATGATAGTGAAATCTATAATCTGACGCTCGAGCGTATCACGGAAGCGGATTATAAAGAGCTCATGACCGATGATCAGGCAAAGCAAATCATTGCAATAAAGCGTGAACTAGACAGTGCCACAGAGCTTGTTCCTCATGTCATAAAAAATGAAAATGTTACGGAGAAAGAATACGCAACCATAGCAGAAAATATGGGGCAAATGGCAGGCATCAATGTTGCCACCGACTGGAAACGCTACTATCCATATGAGGGATCTCTCCAAGGTGTTCTTGGCAGTATCAAAACAGGAATACCGCAAGGAGAAGAGGATTATTATAAATCCCGGAATTATCAGCTGAATGACCGAATTGGTACAAGCGGCCTGGAAATGGAATACGAAAGCCTGCTTAAAGGCGATAAAAAACGTGTTCGTTATATAACAGACAATAATAACAATATTGTCTCTCAGGAAGTCATTTCGGAAGGACAGCGCGGACAGGATCTGCAGCTTTCCATTAATATGGACTTTCAGAAAGAATTGGATAAGATTGTACGGGAAGAGTTGAAAGGTGCTATTAACAAATATCCCGGTGCCAACCGCTACCTGGAAAATGCAATGGCTGTCATGCTTAATCCTAATACGGGTGAGATATATGCAGCCAGCGGACAGCATTACAATCGAGAAGACAATAAGTATGAGTCTGCTGATATGAATACTGTATTTACCGCTGGAGCGGTTGGATCCACTGTTAAAGGAGCGACATTGCTTGCTGGGTATCAGGAAGGCGTAATAGATCCAGGGAAAAGTTTTTATGATACCCCAATGAAAATTAAGGGTACACCAGAGAAAAAATCATACAAGAATATGGGATTGATTAATGATTTAGAAGCATTGCAAATGTCTTCTAACGTATATATGTTTAATGTTGCATTGCGAATTGGGGGAGAGTACAACTATCAGAAAAATCAATCTGTTTCATTTAATCAAGACGCTTTCCGTATTTTACGTAATTACTATAATCAAGTCGGACTTGGAGTAGAAACTGGCATAGATTTGCCTTCTGAGTCTGTTGGGTACGTCGGATCAAAAGGTCAAGCCGGTAACCTACTTGACTTCTCTATCGGTCAGTTTGATACTTATACTACAATGCAGTTGGCCCAGTATGTCTCTACAATAGCTAATGGTGGTTATCGAATTAAGCCACATTTTGTCAGCGAAATACATGATCCCTCTAATGAAAAAGACAAGTTGGGACCACTTGCAAAGACAAAAAATCCAGAGGTGCTGAATAAGATTACAGCAACTGAAGAGCAAATAAATCGGATTAAAAAAGGATTTAAAATGGTGTTCCAAACACCAAGAGGCACAGCTTACAGCCACCTGAGCAATGAAGCAAAAACGTATGATATATCAGGTAAAACAGGAACTGCACAGACAAGTATTGATGGCACTGATTTAGAGAATTGGACTTTGATTGGCTACGCAGATTCTGAAACACCGGATATTGCGTTTGCTGTTATGGTTCCGAACCTCGGCATAATTAGCGGCGGCCAGCAGTATCCAATTACCTACAATATCGTTAACCGTGCACTAGAATATTACTACGAGCACACAGCGCCAGACGACAAAGATAAAGAAGAAGCTGAATAAAGTATTACCGAAGAAGCACCCGAACAAACGGGTGCTTCTTCTTTTTTTCTACAAAAACTGACGTGATTTACACAACCTTTACATTGAGTTTATTATTCCTTAACGATGACAAGCTATTATGTAGTTGTAAGGCAAAGGAACTAATCGAATTTCGTAGGGGGAAAATCAAACATGAAGAAAATGAAACTATCTGTATTGCTTGCAATGTTTGCACTTGTAATTGGTGTACTTGCAGCATGTGGCGGGAACGCTGGCGGCGAACAATCTGAAGAAGACAACAGCGGGAGCAGTAACAGCGGAGGCGGAGATGCATCTGAAACTTCTATTGTAGTAGCAGGTTCCAGTGCAATGCAGCCATTAGTAGCAGCAGCAGCTGAAATGTACCAAGAAGATAACACAGACGCTGACATTCAAGTAAACGCAGGTGGTTCCGGAGCTGGCTTAAGCCAAGTTCAGGAAGGTTCAATCGATATCGGTAATTCCGACGTATTCGCAGAAGAAAAAGAAGGCATCGATGCTGATGCACTTGTAGATCATCAAGTAGCAGTAGTTGGTATGACTGCAGCTATCAACCCTGAAGCAGGCGTTGATAATCTTACAAAAGAGCAATTGATTGATGTATTCACTGGCGAAGTTACAAACTGGTCTGAAGTAGGCGGAAATGACATGAAAATTACTCTTGTAAACCGTCCGGATTCCTCAGGTACTCGCGCAACTTTCGTAAAATATGGTCTTGAGGGTGCTACTCCAGCAGAAGGAATCACAGAGGATTCATCTAACACAGTTAAACAAATCGTTGGAGATACTGATGGTGCAATCGGCTACCTAGCTCTTTCTTACTTTGATGATGATTCTATCGTAAAGGCTAAAATCGATGGCGTAGAAGCAACTAACGAAACAATCGGATCTGGTGACTTCCCAATTTGGGCTTATCAGCACTCTTACACAAAAGGAGAAGCTGAAGGACTAGCAAAAGAATTCCTGGATTACCTATTGAGCGATGAAGTGCAAAGCTCTATCGTGCCAGATCAAGGTTATGTTCCAATGACGGACATGCAGGTTGAGCGCGATGCAGAGGGTAACCTAACAGACAAATAAGATGTAAAACACAAGGTAGATGCAGTGTATCACTGCATTTACCTTACTGTGGTTTTAAACTAGCTATTACATGCAGCAGAGACTGATTAAATTTTTCTTTTCTGCTGTTCTTAAGAGGAGTTGTAGAAGTTGGCAAAAGCATCAGTTTCTTCATCAGCCCACGATAGGCTGATCTTAACAAAGAATAACAGACGGTGGGATGAAGTGCGGGGACGTGCACTGGTAACCACATGTGCAGTTATTATGATTGCTGCTACTATAGCAATCACAATCTTTCTTGCCCAAAAGGGCCTGCAATCATTTTTTGTCAATAATATTCATCCAATTGCATATCTAACCAGCACGAATTGGAATCCAACAGGTGAGAATGCATCTTACGGCATTTTCCCATTCATCTTCGGCTCCTTGGCTGTTACTTTTCTTTCAGCACTGGTAGCAGCACCTCTAGGGATAGGAGCAGCAATATTTATGAGTGAGATATCTCCTAAATTTGGTAAGAAAGTACTGCAACCAGTTATCGAACTTTTAGTAGGTATTCCTTCAGTTGTGTATGGTTTTATAGGACTGGTTGTTTTGGTGCCTTTAGTGCGTGATCACCTGCCAGGTAACGGATTCAGTCTATTTGCAGGGGTTGTTGTTTTAACAGTTATGATCCTCCCTACGGTTACAACTATAGCAACAGACGCAATGAGATCACTTCCTAACAGTCTGCGCCAAGGTTCTCTTGCGCTGGGAGCAACTCGCTGGCAGACAATACGAAAAGTTTTAATTCCAGCGGCACTTCCATCGTTACTAACAGCTATTGTTCTTGGAATGGCTCGAGCTTTTGGAGAAGCACTCGCAGTTCAGATGGTAATCGGAAATACGAGAGACATACCTGGAAGTATATTTGATACATCTGCGACTTTAACAACCATCGTAACATTGAATATTGGGCATACAACAGATGGAAGTATAGAAAACAATACCTTATGGTCCATGGGTCTGATTTTGCTGATAATTTCGTTTATCTTCATCCTAGTTGTCCGTTACTTATCAGGTAGGAGGAAAGTCTAATGAACAGCAGAATCACAGATAGAATTGCAACAGGTGTATTTTATACCATAGCAGCGATCATGGTTGCTTTGCTGCTATACCTATTTTATTTCATTTTGGCTAATGGGTTACCGCAAGTTACGTGGGACTTTTTGACTTCTGAATCAAGTTCTTACAAAGCTGGAGGCGGTATCCGAGATCAGTTATTTAACTCACTATACATTCTAGTCATTACGATGATTATAACAGTACCGCTAGGTGTTTTTGGCGGTGTCTATATGGCAGAATATGCAAAGCCAGGTAAACTTACTAGCTTTATACGCAGTTGTATCGAGATGCTGGCATCCTTACCTTCTATTGTTGTGGGTCTTTTCGGCCTTCTGATCTTTGTTAACAAGATGGGGCTGGGTTACACCATTATCGGTGGTGCGCTAGCTTTAACAATCTTCAATATACCAGTTATGGTTCGTGTTACAGAAGATGCCATTAACAGTGTTCCAAAAGAACAAAAGGAAGCTAGTCTGGCATTAGGAATAACAAGATGGCATACAATCAAGACAGTTCTTTTGCCATATGCATTCCCTGGAATCCTTACGGGTGCAATCTTGGCATCAGGACGCGTGTTTGGGGAAGCGGCAGCTTTGCTCTATACAGCAGGACTTTCTACTCCTTCTCTCGATTATGGGAATTGGAATCCATTGGCAGATAATTCTCCGCTGAATATTTTCCGGCCTGCAGAAACATTGGCAGTTCATATTTGGTCGGTAAACACACAAGGTCTGATACCAGATATCCGGGAAGTTGCTAACGGAGCCTCAGCTGTTCTAGTTATTGCTGTATTAGTTTTCAACATTCTCGCTCGATGGTTAGGCAGTGTTATCCATAAAAAACTTACTGCAGGTAAATGATAGAGAGGAGAATAGGATATGAATTATACAGTTGATAGCCCAAAGGAGACAAAGAAAGAAAAATTGCTAAATTATTCAACACAGTTCAATAAAGAAGTTGTGCTGGATGTGAAGAATCTAAGTATATTTTATGGGAATAAAGAAGCGGTAAAACGTGCTAATATGGGAATTGAAAAAAATGCTGTAACAGCATTAATTGGACCATCTGGCTGTGGGAAATCAACATTCATCCGTTCTATTAATAGAATGAATGACTTGATTCCGTCTAGTCGAGCAGAGGGGGAGATCATCTATGATGGCATTAATATCCTCCGCAGTGATGTGAATGTAGTTGCTCTTCGTGCTGAGATTGGGATGGTATTTCAAAAGCCAAATCCATTTCCTAAATCAATTTACAACAATATTACGCACGCATTGAAATATAACGGACAAAAAAATAAACAAGCTCTCGACCAAATTGTTGAAGAAAGTTTGCGTAAAGCTGCCCTGTGGGATGAAGTGAAAGATCGATTGCATCAATCTGCTTTATCTTTATCTGGCGGTCAGCAACAGCGGCTTTGCATCGCTCGAACGCTTGCAATGGAGCCGCGAATCCTATTGTTAGATGAACCGGCATCTGCACTCGACCCGGTTTCTAACGCTAAAATAGAGGAATTAATTCTTCAGCTAAAAGAAGATTATTCTATTGTAATTGTTACCCACAATATGTCTCAGGCATCACGTGTGTCTGATAAAACAGCATTCTTCTTTAATGGTGATGTTGTGGAGTATGACGACACAAAGAAAATCTTCACTAACCCTTCTGAGACGAAAACAGAAGAATATATTTCCGGAAGATTCGGGTAGGAGGCATTTGCGATGCAAGCGGCACCAACGAAAGAGACAATATTCCAAGTTAATGATTTGAATTTATGGTATGACGACTTTCATGCATTGAAAGACGTTAATCTCGAAGCGAAAAATAATGAAATATACGCGATTATTGGACCATCAGGTTGTGGAAAATCCACTTTCATTAAGACACTTAACTTAATGATTAATATGGAGCCTGGTGTACGAATGACAGGAGAAATCAACTACAAAGAAAAGAACCTGCTTGATTCCAGAGTTGACTTAGTTGATTTACGCCGTAATGTCGGAATGATTTTCCAAAAGGGAAACCCTTTCCCACAGTCAATTTACGATAATATTGTTTACGGGCCAAAGATTCATGGTATAAAGAAAAAGAGCGAGCTAGATGAAATCGTTGAAACGACACTGAAAGATGTAGCGTTGTGGGATGAAGTAAAGGATCGTCTGAAAACCTCTGCGATGGGACTTTCCGGGGGACAGCAGCAGCGTTTATGTATCGCACGTGCGCTGGCAACAACACCAGATGTAGTATTAATGGATGAGCCAACATCAGCGCTTGATCCGATTTCTACTTTGAAAATTGAAGAGCTTATGACAGAACTGAAAAAGAAATATTGTATTGTTATCGTAACGCATAACATGCAGCAAGCTTCTCGTATCTCTGACAAAACTGCTTTCTTCCTGCATGGTCATGTGGTGGAAGCAACAGAAACAAGTAAGTTATTCTCAAATCCTGAGGATAAACGGACAGAAGACTATATTAGCGGTCGTTTCGGTTAAATGATGCACTGGAGGAGAACATATGGTAGCTAGAGAACAGTTTTCAGCAGATTTAGAAGCAATTCAAAAATCAATCATTTCTTTTGCGTTTGAGGTAGATACTGCACTAAAACAAGCAATTGATGCATTGTATGAAAGGAACAGTGACCTTGCGTATAGAGTTATTGAGAATGATGAGATTTTGAATAAGCGCGACCAAGATATAAATGAGGCAACGATTCAGCTTATTGCGATGCAGCAGCCAGTAGCAACTGACTTGCGCCGGTTGGTGGCATTTCTTCGTGTATCCACTGATTTGGAACGCATGGCTGATCACGCAAAGAATATCGCCAAAAGTGTAAATCGGTTAAATGTGCTCAGTCCGTATGAAATTCCTTTGGCAATTCGTGATATGCAGGAAGTTGTCAGCAAAATGATCCATAGCGCTATACAAGCCTTTGAGGAAGAAGATATTAGTAAAGCGAAAAAGTTAGCTGACCTTGATAACGTAGTAGACAGTATGTACGGCGAATTGTTCCGTGATATGCTGGATGAGCGTAAGGCAGAGGCAGGCAAACATCAGCAGATGATGCAGCTTGTATTCGTAGGACGTTTCGTTGAACGAATCGGGGACCATATTACAAATATCGGTGAAGGTATTTTGTATTTGGTTAAAGGTACATCCATTGATTTAAACAAATAAAAAGCAGCGGCTGCTGGATGCCGCTGCTTTTTATTTTGTTAGTAAGTCCGTAATTTCTTCATAGGACATATCAGAACTGACATGATAGGTTCCTACTTGTAATGCTTTACTTGCTTTCGTAACGTTCAAATAAGTGAGAAAAGCCTCTCCATCTTCGAGAATGCTCTTTTCCTCTAATAGCTGAGCTACTTCATCACTCGTCATACCGCTTTTAAGCTTCAATTGGAACTTCTCCGTTTGTGCTGTTTCTGTTTTTTCTTTCGTTTCTGTTTTTTTCTGGAGTTCTTCATATTCTTGGCTGCTTAGAATATAATAATCATCTTCTGCTAAACGTGTTTTCATTTCTTCTGTGCTAAGTTGTTCCTTTTTAATTGGAGCTGTCGAGGTTGTTTTTGTTGCACTATCGTCAGACGTGATATATAGAAACAGCATACATACGCCTGCGAGCAGAAGAGCGGCGGCGAAGCCTTGTAGTACTTGCTTCATCGTTGTCCTCCTGTTTGTCTGGCAACGCGGTATACATCGTCCTCTGCTAAACCTGTCTCGTTTGCAATTTCTTTGATGCTGTATCCCTGTTGATGCAGTTTTTGAACCTTCTGGAAGATGGCTGGTTTTTGCGAGCGGTTTTGTTTTGATTCACGCTGTGTTGTCGGCAGCAATTCTTCTTCCAGTACTTTAATTTTTTTGTTCATTGTATATGTTTCCTGCATGGTGGATAAGGTCAATTGTTCGATTTGCTGATCCATATTCTTAAATTTATCCTGCATAAAGAAAGAAAAAATCCAAAGAATGATGCCTGCTGCAAGAAAGGTGATGGCAGCGATTAACATGATGTGTGTTACCTCCTAATTATTGCTATCCTATTTATATCATATTGATGGAGACAGTGATATAGAGATTTCGACAAAATACTAGCTTCTTATTAAATTGTTGAGGATAAAGGTTGATATAGCACCATAATTCTGCTATTATTAGGTGGTCTGAAGATCGTTATGTTTTCATACAATTATTTAAGATTGTTGGGAGGGATTATACATGCGTGTAAACATTACTCTCGCCTGCACAGAAACAGGAGATCGTAACTACATTACAACAAAAAACAAGCGTAAACATCCAGAACGCATGGAGCTTAGAAAATATAGCCCACGCTTGAAAAAGTATACGCTGCACCGCGAAACAAAATAAGTTTGTATAAAAGACTCCCCCTATTGGCGGGAGTTTTTTGCATACAGGGAGGTTTCGTGATGGAAGAGAAGAAACGTCTTCGTCAGGAAGGGCTTCAGCTGCTGAGAGAAATACCGCCAACTGAAAAGCTTCGTATAGAACATCAATTGGCTTCGTTTCTTTTTTCATCAGCTGTCTGGAAACATGCGAACACGATTGGTCTCACAATGGCGCTGCCGCATGAATGGGATACAACGAGGATTATTCAGCAAGCTTGGCTGGAAAAGAAAAATGTGTGCGTGCCGCTTACGCTGGAGAATAGAGGAATGCAGTTTTACTATGTAGAAAGCTATAATCAGCTGACAGACGGTGCTTTTCAGATTAAAGAACCCGTTCCGGACCGATGCACACCTGCTTTCAAAGAAGACATCGATTTGCTCCTTGTTCCTGGGCTTTTATTTGATAAGGCAGGGTATCGGATTGGGTATGGCGGCGGTTATTATGACCGGTATATTGCCGATTACCGTCATACGACCATCGCCATTGCCAGCAGTCAGCAGTTTAGACAATCTTTGCCTGCTGGTCCTTATGATCGACGTGTCGGGCATCTTCTGACAGATGATGGTTTTATTGACTTAACCGAATAGCAGCCTTCTGGTTCGGGACACACTAAGGTTATCCCGGAGGAAAGGATGGGTGCTGATGTGGAAGTCGATTATCACTGCAGTGTCACTCACAGCCAGTGTGATATTTTTAATACGAGAGCGCTATCGTGTGCTGAATGCAATTTTGGCCGTTACGGTTCTTCGAAAAGGACTTATTCGGCTGTCGATGGGATTCGGACCCTTGCGTTCCCGGATGCTGCCAATGTTATTTAAACGCTCAGTGTAAACTGAGCGTTTTTCCATGACTTTTTTGATACACTGTAGGCAAGAGGGGGAGAGGTATGACCTACAACGAAGAAACGGCTTACTATCGAATGATTAATCATCTGATTGCCGCGCATGATTTTACTTTTGTTAGAGCAAATGAAGACTTGCGTGTTTGCTGGCTGGAAAGAAAGCGGAATGGGATAGTGCAGATGGTAAGATTAACGTCACGCACCTTCGCGTGGGCCAACCATTTGAAACGGGACATTCTAAAGGCAGCTAGCGATATACAGCAAATGACAAAAGGCATCTTCGCTAAGAAGGTTCAGATACATAACGTCTATTTTGGTGATCAAGGACCTGCGGATGAGTGGTCAAAATTAAAGAAGCCAATGATCATTAAAAGCAGAAGACCAATTCCGATGCAAACGTATTACTTGGATCGAGATACTTATCAGTCTGAAATGGAGAAACTCTTTCGCCATTTGAAGCTGAGCGATTCGGTGTCGCTTGTATCGGATGAGGAAAGAAGTGACGAGAAGCTGGAAATGGAGAAAAGCAGGCTTCGGAGTTTGCTTGTACAGCAGCAGCAGGCAGACCAAGCTGTATTTCACCGCAAGAAGCCATTGCTTGTATACGTTTTTATCGGCATTAGTTTACTTCTGTTTCTTATAGAGGTGCTTCTTGGAGGCTCGACTAATTCTGCTGTACTCATTGATCTTGGAGCAAAATATAACCCGTTAATTTTAGCGGAGAATCAATGGTGGCGGATTATCACCTCGATGTTTTTGCATATCGGCGCTTTGCACTTGATGACGAATATGCTTTCTTTGTATTATCTGGGAACATTAACTGAGCAAGTATTCGGCCATCGGCGGTTCTTCTTCGTCTATTTGCTAGGCGGAATTATAGGCGGTTTAGCCAGTTTTGCTTTTTCTCAGAACTTAAGTGCAGGCGCATCCGGAGCTATTTTTGGTTTGTTCGGAGCATTGCTCTATTTTGGGACCGTCTATCCGAAGTTATTTTGGAGGACTATTGGAAACGGATTAATTGTCATATTGCTGATCAATCTAGTGATTAGCTTTGCTGCTAGTCATGTAATTGATGTTTATGCTCATTTAGGCGGGTTAATTGGCGGCTTTGCCAGTGCGATGCTGGTTGGTATGCCAGGTAAAAAGTCGTTAACAGCACGAGTCGGCGGGGCTTTATTAAGCCTTGTGTTAATAGCCGGCTTGCTTGTTTATGGTCTCCTGGGACCAGTCAATACAGCATTACATGAAGGTTTGAAAGCAGAAGCTGCCTACAAGCAAGATGATTATCAAATGGTCATACAGCACGCTACAGGTGCTTTGGATAAAGGAGGCAGTGATGCTGCCCGGCTGCCATTGTTTTATCGAGGTTTGGCTTATTCTCAAACTGGAGAATTAGAGAAAGCGATTCAGGATTATGACAGGCTTGTCCGTTTAACGCCAGAAGATCCTGCTGTTCATTATAATCTTGCCCGCATTCTCCAGATAAACGGGCAAGAAGAGGAGAGCTTGCGTCATGCGAAGCGTGCAGCAGAGCTTGATTCCAGCAACAAACAGTATCAGCAGCTCGTACAAGAGCTTTCTCAGTAATATTGCAGAAGCTCTGCGTGTTTACCGGTTTCGTCCTGGTAAATGACGCGTAAGTGCTTGCCATTTTTATCAAACAGGAGCAGTGGAATATACGTCTTCACTGTTCCTTTTTCTACTGCAGGACCGATTGGCACAAGATAGTTTCGGTAGAGCCCTTCCCAAAGTCTGCTGATGATCTCCTGCCTTTTTTTATCGTCTGAAAGTCCGTTTATGGCTGCTAAGTCAGCGGTCGGGAGTGCTGTGAGTGGCACCTCGATATAGTTAGCAGCTGGAATGGACAGCTGCTGTTTGGCCTCTGTCCATACGTACTGAAGGGTGCTGTTCGTTTGCGACTCTGCAAGATACTGCGCATTCGTTTCTGAATCGCTTTTGGGGAAGGAAAATAACTCAAACTTATTTGCTGTGTACGTACGAATACCAGTCATCTTTGATGTACTAGTAATATCGTTGTGATGAAGTTCCGCAAAGTGATAAGAGATAGCATCCAGCTGTTTGTTTGGATGCAGAGTATGGGTTGTCTGCTGCTGCAGTGCACGTGCTGGCTGCTGCCATTTGTTCAATACGCCGACTAATTCGCCATTCTCATACAAAAGACCAATATCCTGTCGTAAATACGCATCTTGATTGAGTGTACTTTGGATATGCCAACGGATACGCCGGAAGTCGATTTTTTTCAGAGAAGTGGCTGCATTTGTAAATGCTGCGGACGTATTCAGCGGGAAGTGCTGAATTACCGGCTGCGGCTGCTGAAGTCGTATAAAATAAAGTGAGCAGAGGACAAACGAGAAGAAAACACAACTACTAATAAGCCATTTACGCATTTTTGCTCGCCTCCTAAGTGGACAAACTGTAGCTTATTGATACTATGTAAGAGAGCGATATTTTATGAAAGTAGGGGATTTTATGCAGCATATTGATCGCATTGCAAGCACGTTAGAGAAATTAGTACATATACCTAGTCCATCCGGCTATACAGATCAGGCTATTGCATTTTGTAAAGATTTTGCCGATTCACTTCGTCTTACCTCCCGTGTCACAAATAAAGGCAGTTTGCTCATTACGGTTCCGGGAACAGACGAGTTGCAGCACCGCCTGTTAACGGCGCATGTGGATACACTAGGAGCGATGGTGAAAGAAATCAACGCAGACGGGACACTTTCGTTAGCAATGATTGGCGGTTTTCGCTGGAATAGCGTGGAAGGCGAATATTGCACCATACACAGTAAAAATAAAACTTACTCTGGCACCATTCTTATGCATCAGACATCTGTACATGTGTATCGGGATGCTGGGGAAGCCGAGCGGGATGAAAACAATATGGAAGTTCGCATCGACGAACAAACGGATACTGGGGAAGAGACAGAAGCACTTGGAATCCGTGTCGGCGATTTTGTATCCTTCGATCCGCGATTCAAACGCACGTCTGCCGGTTTTATTAAATCAAGGCACTTAGATGATAAAGCAAGTGTAGCTATTCTGCTGGAGCTGCTTCGTGAGTTAAAGGAAACGGAAACCCAGCTGCCGTATACGACGCATATCCTTATCTCCAATAATGAGGAAATCGGGTATGGCGGGAATTCCAGCATCCCAGCTGAAGTAGCAGAATACCTTGCAGTTGATATGGGAGCGATTGGTGATGGCCAGGCGACTACGGAATATGATGTATCCATCTGTGTCAAAGACTCTAGCGGACCCTATCATTTTGCTTTGAGAGAAAAGCTTGCTGAACTGGCTGAAACAAACAGCCTTTCCTACAAACTGGATATTTATCCATACTACGGTTCGGACGCATCGGCAGCAATACGAGCCGGCTACGATATCCGACACGGACTAGTGGGGCCGGGCATTGCTGCTTCTCATGCTTATGAAAGAACACATGAGCAAGCTTTAACAGCTACGTATAAGCTATTGAACGCTTATCTCAAGAGCAGCATGTAAACATTCTAAAGATGTGACCTGAAGTTTATAAACTTCAGGTCATTTTTTTTACAACAAAGCATAATGTTAAAAAGGTGTAAACGCAGTCTTAAAACATTTTCAATTTTAAGTGAAGGTTGTTATAATATGTTAGGTGATATAAATGAAAACGGTTTATGATGTCATGCAGCTTTTAAAGACATTCGGAATTTTTGTATATATAGGAGATCGTAATCTGGATTTGCTGATGATGCAGTCCGAACTGCGAGAGCTGTATACCAATAATCTGCTGTCCTTGGAAGAATATGGACAAGCGAATATGATTTTAACAAAAGAGATAAGTGCTTTATCGGATAGTCATGAAGGAGCGGGAAACAATGAGTAAGGAAGCAGAGCGTATTTTAGTCGGTGTTGATATCGGCGGAACAACAATCAAACTTGCTCTTATTAATGAGGCAAGCGATATCGTGGAAAAATGGGAAATTAAAACCGACAAGCAAGAACAAGGTTTACACATTCCAAAACAGATTTGGAAAACCGTTCAGTCCAAGCTGACTGAACTTGGAATTGATAAGGATCGTGTAAGAGGGATTGGTGTTGGAGCGCCAGGTTTTATTGTGCCGCGCAACGGTGTTATTGCAGAAGCGGTTAACGTAGGCTGGCGCAATTTTCCTCTTTCCGCTGAGCTGGGTGTTTTGTCAGGCTTGCCAGTTTACATTGATAACGATGCGAACTTAGCAGCACTTGGGGAAGTGTGGAAAGGTGCTGGCGCCATGAAAGGAGATATTATCGCCATTACGCTCGGTACGGGAGTAGGCGCTGGTATTATTTCGAATGGACATATTGTAAATGGCATTAATGGTACTGCTGGTGAAATAGGACACATTACAGTAGAAGAAAATGGAGCACCGTGCAATTGTGGGCGAAAAGGCTGTTTGGAGACAGTATCTTCTGCAACTGGCATCAGCCGCTTGGCGTTAGTGGCCGCGCAGGAACACCCTGAAAGCGAACTTGGAAAACGTCTGGCTGAGAACGGAGATGTATCTGCTAAAGACGTATTCGAGCTGGCTGCGGCTGAGGATGATAGTGCAAAAGCGGTTGTAAACAAAGCTACAACTGTTCTGGCAAAGGTTTTAGCAAGTGCCGCTATCCTTACGAACCCAGCTCGTATCATCATCGGGGGCGGCGTTTCAAGAGCGGGAGATGCTTTATTAGATCCTATTAAAGCGGCTTTTAAACAAGCTGCTTTACCTAGAACAACGTATGAATGTGAAATTGTACCGGCACAGCTTGGCAATGATGCGGGCGTTTACGGGGCCGCTTATCTTGTTAAACAACATCTGGATGAAATAGCGCAATAAAAAAGAGACGCATGCATGACAGCAGCGCAAGCTGCTGTCATTTGTTTACGCTCTGTTCTACTATGAGGAGGCTTTTAATTCTGTGAAACGATCTGCTGCACCATTATATATTTTGGCGACAGTTTTGTTTGGCTTAAAGACGTACATTGTTTATCGTTTCTTATTTAACATCAGTTTAGATAATGCTATGCAGGAATTTATTCTGTTCCTAAACCCGTTTGTCAGTGCGTTTTTTGCTTTTGGGCTTAGCGTATTGATTTCCCGGAAGTGGCAGATGCATTACATTCGATTCATCAGTTTAGCAGGCTCCATCATCTTGTACATCAACTTAATTTTTTACCGTCACTTTAGTGATTTCTTAACAGTGCCGGTCCTCATGCAAGGAAGTAATGCCGCAGATCTTGGCGGCAGTATACTGAATCTTATTTATCCACAAGATATTTTGCTGTTGCTTGATGTTGCTATCATCTGGTTCCTGAGCTTCCGTTATAAGGAAAAAATGACGGTTGACTACCTTAGAAGAAAGAAAATATCTACCATGGCAGCAATCGCTGCACTTATCGTCGTAAATGTAGGACTTGCCGAAGCAGAACGGCCGCAGCTGTTTACGCGCGGCTTTGACAGAGAATACCTTGTAAAAAACATTGGCGTATATAATTTCCATGCTTATGATGCAGTTATGCAATCCAAAACAGAAGCGCAGCGTGTTTTTGCTGATGGAAATGAGCTCCCGGAAATTCTTTCCTATGTAAATGAAGAAGTCGAAACGGAAAAGTCTGCAAAGTTCGGGCAAGCAGAAGGAAAAAATGTAATATTCATTTCCTTAGAATCCATGCAAAGCTTTTTGATTCACAACACGCTCAACGGCGAAGAAGTGACACCTTTCCTTAACAGTTTGACAAAAGACAAAGATACGTATTATTTCGAGAATTTCTATCACCAGACAGAACAAGGGAAAACATCTGACTCGGAGTTCTTGGTGGAGAATTCGATCTATCCGCTGCCTCGTGGGGCTGTATTTTTCACCCATGGCCAGAATGAATATAATGGCACACCAGAAATCCTGGGTCAGGAAGGCTACAAAACAGCGGTATTCCACTCTAATAATTCTAGTTTCTGGAACCGTGATGTTATGTACGACAGCTTAGGTTACGATAAATTTTATGACGAAAACAGCTATAACGTCATTTCAGAGGGTGAAGACAAAAATACCGTAGGCTGGGGACTGTTGGATAAGCCTTTCTTTGAGCAGTCCATTCCATACTTGCAGGAGATGGATAAGCCTTATTACTCAAAATTTATCACGTTAACAAATCACCATCCATTTGATTTGCCGGAAGAAGATGCGTCCATTGATCAATTTGATTCTAACTCCCAGACATTAAACAAGTATTTCCAAACAGCCAGGTATACAGACGAGGCTGTGGAACAATTTTTCGATCAGCTGAAAGAAGCTGGAGAGTATGAAGATTCCATTATCGTGATGATGGGCGATCATTATGGCATTAGTGAATACCATAATAAAGCCATGAGTCAGTACTTGGGCAAAGATATTACACCTTACCAGCAGGTGCAAAATCAGCGGGTGCCTTTCTTTATCCATATCCCTGGAGATAACAATGGGCAGGTCATGGAACAAGTAGCCGGACAAATTGATGTAAAGCCAACAATCCTCAGCTTGTTAGGAGTTGAAGCAGATCATGATATCCAGTTCGGAAATGATTTGTTCGCAGAAAATCGAAAAGATTACACTGCGCTGCGAAATGGCGACTTTATTAGTGAAGACTACGTGTACACTAATGATATGTGCTACGACAGACAAACTGGTGAACCAGCAGATGAACTAGAGGGGGAAGAAGCTGAGCTTTCTGGAGAAACTGGTGAACAGATAGAAAGTGTCTGTGAACCAATTCAGGAACAGGTGACAAAAGAGCTTAATTACTCTGATCGAATTATCTATGGAGATTTGCTGCGCTTTTATGACTTTGAAAAAGGAAAAGAGAAAACAAACTAAAAGGATCGCTGCCTCATGCAGCGGTCCTTTTAGTTTGTTGAAAGTGAACAGTGTAAAAAAATACAGCCGCTGACAATAAAGAAAAATGAATTGTTTAAAATGGTTTTTTTGCATTCTGCCTTTAAAATACAACACCTATATATGCAACAAAGATCAAGTTTTTTTGTTACTATCAGTTTCAGTTTCACTATGGGCAAATTTGCTGATTTCCTGCTATACTGATAGGGAAAAGCTTGGCAAATGCCATCACCAGCAGCAGACACATACTAACTTGTCGAGCCTTTTCAGAAGAAATCCAATTGGAAAGGAGCTGGCGAAGAATATGCAAATACATACATTAGGTCTGGGACCAATGGGGACGAATTGTTACATAGTAGAAGCAAAAAATGACTGCCTTATCGTTGATCCAGGTGGAGACAGCGTGAAATTAATCGAGTGGATTAAGCAAAAGGAACTGCGTCCGCAGGCAATTTTGCTGACACATGCTCACTTTGATCATATTGGTGCAGTGGATGATGTCCGAGATGTTTATCATATCCCGGTATATCTGCATGAGGAAGAAGCGGATTGGCTTGGGGATCCCGGTAAAAACGGATCGAAAATGTTTCCAGTTAAGCAAATTACGGCAAGAGACTGTGATGAAACATGGAAGCTTGGCGATATGCAGCTAGAGCATTTTCATTTTGAAGTTCGGCATACGCCCGGACATTCACCTGGCAGTATCTCTCTCGTATTCCATAAGGAAGGCTGTGCAATCGTGGGGGATGCATTATTCCAACGCGGGATAGGGCGTACCGATTTGTATCGCGGTGATTTACCTACACTAATGAGCAGCATTACAGAACAGCTTTTGACGCTGCCGGAAGATACTGTCGTCTACCCAGGTCATGGGCCGACAACAACAATAGGTGAAGAAAAAGCAAAGAATCCATTTTTGACATAAGAAAAGATCCTGCACATAACTCGTGCAGGATCTTTTTACTGGGCTAGCTGGATTCGAACCAACGATAACGAGACCAAAACCCGCTGCCTTACCACTTGGCTATAGCCCATCGGTACATCCATTATTGTGTACAGTGCTTGACGAATTATACATCAGCTGGATATATTTTTGTAAATTCCAGGGGTTCGGCATTTTTATCTGCTTGTACAACATACATGACGAGTATTTGCTGTTCACTTTTGTTGATGGTAATGGATGCAGTCACAGCTTGATTATTAATCATCCATTTTTCTTCATCTGAATCCAGCTGAGGGAGATAGTGCTGTTCAACGGTTTGTACTGCAATGGAGATGGCCTGCTCCAATCTGTATTGTTCAAATAGCAAGTCGGTTGATTTGACGTTGGTTTGGAGCAGCAAGCTGCCTGAAGTAAGCAGCAAAAGAAAGAACGCAGTAACAAATAGCAGAAATGGATGCAGAAACCCTCTTTCATTGAATAGAAAGTCGTTTTTCATATAATTCATCCTTGTTTGCTTTAATGGTTATGACAATAGTGTCGCCATACTGTATGACCTTCCAATCCTGTATACGATGCAAATATACTTCGTGTCCTTTGCCATTCACCTGCCTGCGAATCATATTTTTATATTTCTCGAATACGGCTGTTTGACCTTGCTGGTTTTGAACATATAATTTACCATCTGCTGCTTTTATGTTATTTCCTTTATAAATCTCCAGGGAGATAAAGTACAGGCCTTGCCTTATTGATACAGCTTCTGCGTTGGCTTCATGCTGTAAAGGAGTCAATAGGAGCGGAAGTGTGGAAACAATTAAAACAAGAATCCCTAAGCTAATCAATGCTTCTAACAACGTAAACCCTTTATCCTTCGAGATACCCATATAAGCATCGCCTCTCATTACGTCCTTTTGCTGTTATCTCCATACAACCTTTTTTTAAGCCATCATCGTTTGTAAAGCGGAAGGTAATAGTGAAATTATCTTCAATTACTTCATGATTGTTTGGATTGCTTCTTGCTAATTCATTTTGAAGCAAGCTGTAATAGTAGGAACGCTTCTCCTGTATATGCAGTTCTTTTTTATAATCCAACAGTAAAGGCAGCAGAAGGGTGCATAAAACGAAGAACATTGCGAACGCAATCAAACTCTCCAACATAAGGAAGCCTGCTTGGTTAAATTTCCTCATAATAGCCTCGCGCTTTCCCGAGCGGAAAAATAAGCAGTTCTGTTCCGTTTGGTGTATCAATAAAAAAACTTCCTGCTGAAAGTATGGAACCATATTTACTGAATGAAAAATTACCAGCGTGTGTATAGGTGCGAATTCGAATGCTATCAGGTATAGGATGTACCAGAATATTTTTCTCGTCCCGAGCAGAGTAGATTTCATATCTGTCTTTTTCCAAGTAAAGTTTAGCGGAGTGATCGAACTGGTTATATTGCTGTAGAAACAATAGATCTTGTTCAAACTGTTTTTTGAATTGCTTCGCTTCTGCCTCTTTAAGCAGATGTTGCTGGACACCTGCTCCAATTCCGATCAAAAGAGAAGCAAGTCCAAGGACAATGGTTAATTCAAGTAAACTGAATCCTCGTTCTTTAGGAACTTGGTACATCAATTAAAGAAACCTCACCGGCAGAGCTGATTGCGAGCTGACGCTTCCCGCCTTGACAAGTGCTTTCAGTCAAGTAACCGTCTTCGAGCTGTGCTATAGTTGTCGGTGCTGTGCCATGGTCAATCCGATATGTTTCAACTTGGCTTTCTGCTAATTTCACAAGAGCTTCACAGCCTTCTGATTGAACATGTTCATTTTTATCCGCTAAATTGGGTACAATCAGAATCATCAGCACAGAAATGACCAGCAGGACAATAAGCATTTCAATTAAAGTAAAACCTTTTTCATTTTTCA
This sequence comes from Terribacillus aidingensis, assembly GCF_900215625.1. GTDB lineage: Bacteria > Bacillota > Bacilli > Bacillales > Amphibacillaceae > Terribacillus > Terribacillus aidingensis. The sequence continues at coordinate 746,108 of NZ_OBEK01000002.1, read as the reverse complement.
TGGGTTTCCCTCGCTTTTATAATGTATGAACCATTTGAAACATCGGAAGCAGCAGTGACAAGTAAACAATAATAATACATAAAGCCATAATACAAAGCAGTGCAGGTTGGAGGAGCTGAAGGACAGTTTTCATTTTTTCTTCCATTTTAGAAGTCGTAATCTCGGCATACATAAGTAAATCTTTTGCTTGGGAATCAGCATCTTCTTCCGTGCGCAATATATTCTGAAGCTGTGCATCCAGAAGCGGATATGCAGAGAGGCATTCGGTTAGTGTATGACCGGAGGCGAGCTGATGAAGTAAGGAGCTGCAATATAATTGGAGAATATCATGATAATGCTGCTTACTAAGCAGCTGCAGACTTTCGTAAAAAGATAGACCTGCGGTGAGCAGGTTGCCTAGCTGAATAGCAAATTGAAAACTAGTTTGTGTGCGAAATATCCGGCTGACCAGAGGAAGCTTTTCCAAATACGGACGTTTCTTTGCAGCCGTCCAGTTTCTTCGGATGTACCTTTGAAATACGAAGAAACAAGCAGCAGCAATTGCGAGAAGAATACTTCCCATGAGCAGCATATTGACAAGACCGGAGAAGAAACGCAGAAGATCTGCTGACTCAGCAGAGTAAGTAAAGAGGTTAAGAAAAGAAGGGTAAACATATAGCTTTACAAATAACAGCAGCATAAAAATACTGAACAGTAAAAACAGCGGATAGCGGGTGACCTTCTTAAACTTGTTCAGCTGCTGCATTTGTTTCTGTAAGGTACCATAGCTTCTGGCAAGAGCTTCTTCCAGATTGCCATCGTGATGTGCAACGTAAAGATGAATGACAATGACTTCCGAGAAGCGGGCAAAAGAAAAAGCTTCATCCAGTCTCATCCCTTGCTGTAATCCAGATTGCAGCTTGTTGGTAACAGCTCGCCATTGCGGCTGCCAGTGGAGAAAATCCAGCGAACGGGCCATATCATATCCTCGTGTTCGAAGCCTATGGAGCTGCTTCAGAAACTGTATTTGCTGCTCCGTAGACAACAGCATGTCTGTTTTTCTGATTGTAATCCATTTCTTCTTTAACAAAACCGTATGCATAGGCTTTCCTCCTAAGTTCAGCAAAAGTCAGGAAAGACGACTTTGAATTGTGGAGCAGATGATGTATGTGATGGGCATTTGCAAGTTCCATAATAGCGGCACGAGATGGATACGGCTGCTGAATCGGAAGTAACTCCAGCGAGGCGACACCGATTAACGTGTGCTGGAGGTCTGCGATCGGAATCCCCATTTCCTGCAACCGGTGAATAGCGCCTGCTGCATTTCTGGCATGTAGGGTGCTGATGACGAGATGGCCGGTACGTGCTGTTTCAAAAGCAAAACTGGCGGTAGATTCATCTCTTATTTCTCCAATCATTAACACATCTGGGTCATGGCGAAGTGCTGCTTTCAAACCTGCTTGGTACGTAAGCCCGGCTTTTTCGTTCACTTGTACTTGCAATAAATTGTCCATTTTTTTCTCTATAGGGTCCTCTAACGTTATTGCTTGGCATGCTTTGCTGCGAAGCAGATCTTGGAGAATAGCATACATCATTGTTGTTTTACCGCTGCCAGTTGGGCCAGTAAACAAAATAATGCCTGTTTGCTCCGTTAACAGCTGCCGCAGTAACTGCAATTGAAATGGAAAAAGGAAAAGTTTTTCTAACATGGGGGCATCACTTTGGGGCAGAATGCGGATAGCTAAGCTTTCTAACTGTTTCAGCGGCAATGTCGATAACCGAAGGGAATAGTGCTGCTGTCCTTTATACGTAAATGGCATCGCTCCATCCTGAGGTTTTTGCATTTCTCCAATATCCATGCCGCTAATAAACTTATAATAAGCAATCAGTTTTCGGAATGATAACGTAGAGATGCGGTTTGCAAGAACTCTTTTTCCATGAATTCGCATGTAGACATTTGTTTCATTGGTATCTGGTGTGAAATGGATATCAGATGCATGCTGCTCAATTGCTTTTTCCAACAAGCTTTCTGCAATAACGGAAGGACTTTCCTGCATGTGCATTACCTCCTTTGAGCATACAATACCCGAAGAAAAATAGCTTGTCACCTTATGGAATGAACAGTTTCCATGGTTCTAGCACGGAGAAAATGTTGATTTTACTAACAAAACATGCAGTTTTACCATTCTGGTATAGAGAAGAACGAATTTGGTTACCATACAAGTAAAAGTAAGAAGGGGTATTGTTTATGTCTTCTAATGATTACTTCCGATTCGTTACCCAGGAGCTGGTGAAAAAAATGGATACACCAAAACCTGAAAAGAAGCTGAAAGAAAAGGAAAAACATCAGCTGCACGGAAAGTGGTTCGGTGTCTTGCCGTTCGCTTTTAAACTATTATTCCGCCGCAAAAAGTAAGAGGCCCGAACGCTATGTTCAGGCCTCTTTTTTTTGAAGCAGCTGCCGCGATGTTTTTTCTGATAAGTAAAAGATGCCGGCATTAATCGTTTCAATGTGGATAGAAGGTGTTAATCGGCGGTTCAAGGCAGCTAGCTCGTTATCGTATAAAGCTGCTCGTTCTTGCCGAAGCTCCTCATCCTGTTCTTCTTGGCTGTTTGGATCAAAAAAGTGGGCTAATAAGCTTTTTTCCTGTTCGAGTACGCTCGTCGTTTCTGTCACCCAGCCGGTATCAAGTGTATCCAAATACGCTAGCATGTAGCTGCTGATCCGCTGGTAGCCGCTAGGGTAGCGGATAACAGGGGATAGGCAGTAACAATGATCACTAATTTGCTGCTTGAAATCTAAATTAGTGAAGTTTTCCATTGCATTTGTCATGAATTGCCCGTTTAAGAGCTGCAAACCGACAGAGTGCGTTTCCGTTCGTTTGCGCTTACCGGAAAAATGCACACTCATGTTGCGGATCAGCCATGGATACAAAGCTGTCCTGGAATTGGTGTCTAGTTTCTCATAAAGTCGGGCCACTTGAGCAGATGAACGAATAAGACGAAATATTTGATGCAGACGCGGGCTGCCAAAATGAATATGCTCTGCTTTTTCTGCTGTCTGTTCTGGGTCCGTTAGCAGGGTGAGCTCCATTGGTTCGCCTTCTTGGCCGAGCTTCTTTTTATAACGCCAATAAAAGGGGCGATTCATCAATTCTTCATCCAGTGCAGGTGTAAGCTGAATGCGGAGCAGACCGTCGTTTTCCTCTAGCAGCTGACAGCCATTTGAGATAAAGAATTTGCGCAGGAATTGATGCAGTATGTGTCTATCCATGCATTTTACTCCTTTCGATCTGCTCACCAGTTTCGCTGATTACGGCAGTCAGATTATCGAGCTTCACTTTGATTTCGCCGTCTGACCTGGAATCAGCGAAAATACGTTTGATTTCTTTTTCCATATCCGGCACTTGCAGTTCGGCAAGAATGTGGTCTAGATTACCAATAACCCGTTCGAATAGATTGATCTTCTTATATAACAATTCAAGAATATGTGCCTCTAATGTATCTCGTACAGCAAAGTTATAGATTTGAACGTCGTTTTCCTGACCAAAACGGTGGATTCGACCAATTCGCTGTTCCAGCCGCATCGGATTCCATGGCAAATCGTAATTGATCATATTGCTGCAAAATTGCAAGTTGATTCCTTCGCCGCCAGCTTCAGTAGCAATTAATACTTGGGCATGCTTTTCGAATAATTCGCGCATCCAATCTTTTTTACCGGCTTTAAAACCGCCGCGGAACGGAACGGAAGAGATGTCATGCTGCTTCAACATCCATTGCAGATAAAACTGCGAGGCGCGATATTCGGTGAAGATAATAAACTTTTCCCCCGCTGGTGCTGCTTTAATGAGTTCAATCACTTTCAATGCCTTGCTGTGATGAGGCAGTTTTTCAATGGCTTGCATGAGCGGAAGATACACGTCGCTTGACTGCGGATTCTCCTCGACCATTTTCTTCATCGACAAATAGGCTGCTTCCCTGGAACTGCATAGCTCACGAAGCAAGGTAATTCTAGCGAATGTTGCAGCAGCGCTAGTAGAGTCTTGCATCGTATCGTAAACGTCTCTTTCTGCATCCTCAAAATCAATCCAAACGGTTTCTACTTTCCGTTTCGTCCACTGCAGCCCCGTGTCATCGCGACGGTTGCGGACCATCACTTTGCGAATCAGTTCTTTTAAATAATGATGCTGCTCTAAATCATTTCGATCGTCTCCATATGTATCTTTGAATTGTTTGTAACTGCCTAAGTAACCAGGCTTCAAAAGAGATACAAGGTTATAAATATCGCTAAGCTTATTTTGCACAGGAGTAGCGGTCAGAAGCAGGCAATATTTCTTTTTTAGCGATTGAATAAAGCTATAATTCTTTGTTCGGCTGTTCTTCAATTTATGCGCTTCATCAATCAGCACAAAATCATAATCTTGTTCCAGAATGATTTCCCTGTGCGGCGTACGTTTTGCTAAATCAATGGATGAGACGATTACATCATAATGTTCCCATACGTATTGCTTACGCTGTGAAGCAGCTGGAATATGGAATTTACTGTTCAGCTCATTTACCCACTGATTAACAAGTGATGCAGGTACGAGTAAAAGAACCTTCTTTACCAAACCGCGGATCATCAATTCTTTTAACACAAGTCCTGCTTCAATTGTTTTTCCGAGACCCACTTCGTCCGCCAATATTGCGCGTCCGTTCATCTCTTCTACAACACGCCGGCTTGCTTCCAGCTGATGGGGGTGAAAGGTCATATGCGGAAGATAACCAGGTGCGACTAAACCGGTAAACGTATCAATATTCGTTGCTTTAGCAGCTGTGTAAGCCATTTGGAAATGTTCCCATGACACTGTTTCTGCTTCTTGCTGTACAATATCATGCATCTTTTCGATGAACAATTGATCATCTTTTACATGCGCCTGCATAATGGTTTCATCTCCTTATTCTTCGGAGTTTCAGAGAAAAAGCTATAAAAAGATCGACACTTTTTAAAAATGTTATGTTATAATGATGCTGAAACCAAACATTATCCAATAATTTTATTAGAATGTTTGGATTTTGCTTTTTTAATAAGTTGATTGTCTGTTAGTATGCCCGCGTTTTCCTAATTTCATAAATCGCGAGTGAATGTTGGAGGAGAGACCGCGTTTATGCGGCGCCGAAGGAGCAAATATTGAGTGAATCTCTCAGGCAAAAGAACTCCAGCACGACGCAACTCTGGAGAGTGCTTCCGCGGAAGCCACCCAAGAAGCAATTATCGTCCTTCGACGACTAAGAAACTTTCTGGTAAATGGACAGAGCCCCTCAAGCAGTATTTGAGATGGGCTCTGTTTTTATGTTGCGAGGTACATAAGAGAGGAGAAGGATGATGAGTGAGTTGAAAAGAACACCAATTTATCCTGCCTATCAGGCAAACAGCAAGACAATTGATTTCGGCGGTTGGGATCTGCCTGTTCAGTTCAGCGGCATCCAAGAAGAGCACCATGCAGTTCGCAAAACAGCTGGCTTATTCGATGTATCTCATATGGGGGAGATTCTTGTTCATGGTCCGAAAAGCAAGGACTTCTTGCAGTATGTCTTGACGAATAATATCGAACTGCTCGTTCCAAATAAAGCACAATACAGTATTATGTGCTATGAAAATGGCGGTACGGTGGATGATCTGATTGTTTATATGCTGGAAGAAAATCGATATTTGTTAGTGGTGAATGCTTCCAACACAGAAAAGGATTTCCAATGGCTGCTTTCGCATAAACGTGATGGCGTGAAAATTGAAAACCTGTCAGAAGCTTATATGCAAGTAGCTTTACAAGGACCGCTTGCGGAGAAAATCCTGCAGCAGCTCACGGATGAGAAATTATCGGAAATTTCATTTTTCCGATTTGCTTATCCGGTTCAGCTCACTGGTGTCGAGGGAGAATTTCTAATTTCCCGTACCGGTTACACAGGCGAAGATGGCTTTGAAATTTATGGTCCGGCAGCTAGCGGCCAGGCTGTCTGGGAAACCATACTGGTTGCAGGAACTGCGTTTGGTCTCAATCCAGTAGGGTTAGGAGCAAGGGATACACTTCGCTTTGAAGCAAATTTACCTTTATATGGAAATGAACTGACAAAAGATATTTCGCCAATTGAAGCAGGTATCGGGTTTGCTGTGAAAACGAACATCGCTGCTGATTTTATTGGCAAAGCAGTCTTAAAAGAGCAAAAAGAGAACGGAACAGCTAGAAAGCTTGTTGGTATTGAGATGCTGGATAAGGGAATACCTCGCCATGGCTATCCGGTTTATTCTGGCGAGGAACAAATAGGTGCCGTAACAACAGGAACCAAGTCACCAACGCTGGATAAATCGATCGGATTAGCGCTATTGCGTACAGATGCAGCCAAGGAAGGTGACATCGTCGACGTGCAGATTAGAAAGAAACGGCTGCAAGCCAAGGTTGTCACACTACCATTCTATAAGCGGACATAGGGGGATATTAGCCATGGATTTCAGATACTTACCGATGACAGAGCAAGATAAGAAAGACATGCTGCAAACGATAGGTGTAAAGGATACCGAAGCGCTTTTCGCAGATATTCCAGATGCAGTACGGCTTAAGAAGCCGCTTCAGATTAAGGAACCAAGAAGTGAAGGCGAATTGAAAGCAGAACTTGCCGCACTGGCCAATCAAAATGTGACGATGAAAACACATGCATCCTTCTTAGGTGCAGGTGTGTATGACCACTATATTCCTTCCATCGTCGATCACGTAATTTCCCGATCTGAGTTTTACACAGCTTATACGCCGTATCAGCCAGAAATATCGCAAGGCGAACTTCAAGCTATCTTTGAGTTCCAAACGATGATTGCCGAACTGACGGGAATGGATGTGGCGAACAGCTCTATGTATGATGGCGGAACGGCGCTTGCAGAAGCTGCAACATTAAGTGCCGGTCATACCAAAAAGAAAAAGATTATTGTATCAGAAGCTGTCCACCCGGAATCGCGTCAGGTGATTGATTCCTATTGCAGAGGACAGCGATTGGAAGTAGTAACGATTCCGCATAAAGACGGTGTGACAGATTTAGAAGCACTGCAAGAAGCTATTGATGAAGAAACTGCGAGTGTCATCGTGCAGTATCCGAACTTCTTCGGCCAAGTAGAAGCACTAGCTGACATTCGTACAATCCTTCATACACAGCCGAAAGCAATGATGGTTGTTTCCAGCAATCCGCTAGCATTGGGCTTTTTGACACCACCAGGAAATTTCGGAGCTGATATCGTTGTGGGCGATACACAGGTGTTCGGTATACCAGCACAATTTGGCGGCCCGCATTGCGGCTATTTTGCCAGCTCATCCAAATTGATGCGAAAGCTGCCGGGACGACTGATCGGACAAACAAAGGATGAAGAAGGAAGGCGCGGTTTCGTCTTGACGCTGCAAGCACGTGAACAGCATATCCGTCGAGACAAGGCAACATCAAATATTTGCTCCAACCAAGCGCTGAATGCTTTGGCTTCTTCTGTGGCAATGAGCGCATTGGGGAAACAGGGCTTAGCTGAAATGGCTTACTTAAATGTACAAAAAGCGCAATACATGAAAAAACAGCTCGAAGCACACGGGCTGGAAGTTATGTTTCAACATAGCTTTTTTAACGAAATTGTTATCAAAGTAAATGGTGATATACAAGCTTTGCAAGATCATCTATTGGCACAAGGGTTTATCGGGGGATATCACTTGGGACGGACGGATGATCGATTAAAAAACCATATGCTGGTCGCTGTGACGGAGCAGCGTACGAAAGAACAGATTGACATATTCGTAAGAGAGGTGGCGGCTTTCCATGCAAAATAATACAGATTTCCCGTTGCTGTTCGAACTTTCTCAAACTGGCAGAACAGGATATAGCTTGCCGCCGCTTGATGTACCGGAAACGGACACAGCAGAAGCATTCGATTCGGCATATATCCGCACCGAGCCTGCAGCATTGCCTGAGCTGAGTGAATTGCAAATAATACGGCATTATACAGCATTATCACGAAGAAATTACGGTGTCGATTCTGGTTTCTACCCGCTTGGTTCTTGTACGATGAAGTACAACCCGAAAATTAACGAAGATATTATTCGGATGGACGGTTTCAGTCACATACATCCGTATCAAGATCCAAAAACGGCGCAAGGTGCGCTGGAAGTAATGTTTGATTTGCAGGAACAGCTGAAGGAAATTACCGGTATGCATGATGTGTCCCTGCAACCAGCAGCTGGTGCACATGGGGAATGGGCTGGCTTGATGATGATCCGAGCGCTTCATGAGAAGAACGGGGAGACCCAGAGGACGAAGGTAATTGTTCCGGATACCGCGCACGGTACGAATCCAGCTTCTGCTACTGTAGCAGGTTTCGAAGCTGTCACAGTAAAATCAAATGAACAGGGACTTGTAGACTTGGATGATTTAAGACGTCTGGTTGGAGAAGATACAGCTGCATTGATGCTGACAAATCCAAATACACTCGGACTGTTTGAGAAAGATATCTTGGAAATGGCTGAAATTGTACATGAAGCTGGCGGAAAACTTTATTATGACGGTGCCAACTTGAACGCCATCATGGGTTATACCCGCCCTGGCGATATGGGCTTTGATGTGGTGCATTTGAACTTGCATAAAACATTCACTGGACCACATGGAGGCGGCGGCCCAGGTTCCGGCCCAGTCGGTGTTTCTGAAGAGCTTGCCGCTTTCCTGCCAAAACCTGTTGTCCGCAAACTAGACGGAATCGTCATTCTTGATGAAGATCGTCCCGAATCAATCGGACGGGTGAAGCCGTATTACGGAAACTTTGGTATCAATGTACGGGCTTATACGTATATTCGTACGATGGGGCCAGAGGGGCTGAAGCGTGTGAGTGAATATGCGGTTTTGAACGCAAATTATATGATGCGCCGTCTTAGTGAAGTATTTGAATTGCCTTACACACAGCATTGTAAGCATGAGTTCGTGCTGTCAGGGCGCAAACAGAAAAAACTTGGTGTGCGTACACTCGACATTGCCAAACGATTGCTTGACTTCGGGTATCATCCGCCGACCATTTACTTCCCGCTGAATGTAGAAGAGGCATTGATGATTGAACCGACAGAAACAGAAGCTAAAGAAACACTAGACAGCTTTATAGATACGATGCTGGAAATTGCAAAAGACGCAGAAGAGAATCCAGAAATTGTCCAAGAAGCACCATATACAACGATTGTCAGCAGAATGGACGAAACAACAGCGGCTAGAAAGCCTATTCTGCGGTATATTCCAGAATAAAAAAAGAAGCTTTGCACTAGCGTGCAAAGCTTCTTTTTAGTCGCCTTTTCGTTTGATCTTACCGCCCCAGGCTTTGAATCCGCCTTTTAGCTGATTAAGATCTTGATATCCTTTTTTTCGCAGAAGCGCTGCAGTACGAACAGTACGGGTACCATTCTGGTCATACATGTAAACAGGCTTGTCCTTGCGAATCTCCGCTAAGCGATGACGAAGCTGTGTGAGCGGGATGTTCCGGGCACCGAGAATGTGTCCGCCGTCGAACTCTTTCGGCTCACGAACATCAATCAATTGTGCTTTCCGATAACCTGCTCTGAACTCTTCTTCTGTAAGAGTTTTCAAATGTCTCTTTTGAATAAAGTAGCGGATTACACTAAACGCGATGAATACGACCAGTGCAATGCCGATAACTAGTACTGCTTCCATGTCATTTCCCCCATCTGCTGATACTCCAACTTCCATTATAGCAAGCAGGCGCATAATTTCAAAGATTTTTTCATCACGCCGATGGAGAAGTAACTTTTTTGTTCGCGGTCAACATTGTTGGCTTGTTTGTCCAATGGAAAAGGTGTATCATGTAAAGATGTAGAATGGCAGTGGATTCGAATGGAGGAGTTTTATGCCTACCCCAAGTATGGAAGATTATATCGAGCAAATTTACATATTAATGGAACAAAAGGGATACGCCCGTGTGTCCGATATTGCGGAGAATTTACAAGTTCACCCATCCTCTGTTACGAAGATGGTCCAGAAGCTGGACAAGGATGAATACTTAAAATATGAGAAATACCGCGGTTTGATATTGACCGAAAAAGGAGAACAAGTCGGTAAACGGCTTGTGTACCGTCATAAACTGCTGGAGGACTTCCTGCGTATTATTGGCGTGGAAGAAAAAAATATTTACCAAGATGTTGAGGGAATCGAACATCATATGAGCTGGAATTCTATTGATCGCATCGGTAATTTGGTTCAATATTTCCAAGAAGATCAGGATCGAAAAGAAGCACTCATAAAAATTCAGCAGCAAACAAAGTCTTAAGCAAAGCCATCCATTAGGGATGGTTTTTTTGTTCTAATTAACCAGCTCCTTGATTACGTATAATAAAAAGTCATCTTGGAGTGTGCTTATGAAAATAGACGGTGTTTTCTCGGGCGGCGGCGTAAAGGCATTTGCTTTCATTGGAGCGGTGCAAGCGGTAGAAGAAGAGAACTATGTATTTGAGAACATTGCTGGCACATCTGCTGGTGCCATTGTTGCCGGTTTGCTGGCAGCAGGCTATAGCGGAAAGGAAATGGAACAGCTGCTGCAGGAAACGGATATCAGCAAGTTCACTGATCCAATTAATCTGACAAAGTATGTTCCTTTTGCCAATTGGCTGACGCTCTATTTTAAAATGGGGCTGTACAAAGGAAATGCATTGGAACGATGGCTTTATGAAGCATTAGCTAAAAAACAGATCTATACGTTTCACGATGTAAAGCCGAGGGCGTTAAAGGTCATTGCAGCGGATGTTACACTAGGGAGACTGATCGTATTTCCTGATGACCTAGCCGAAACATACGGGATTGATGGGGATAGTTTTCCGGTAGCGCGAGCGATACGTATGAGTGCCGGTATCCCGTACATTTTTATGCCTAGCAAGCTGCTGTATAAAAACAAAAAGCGCAGTTTGCTGCTTGATGGAGGACTGCTCAGTAACTTCCCGCTTTGGACGTTAGAAGGAGAGGAACGAATGCGCAGGCGGCCGATTCTTGGAATGAAACTGAGTGAATCAGTACAAAAGTACCCAATTCAGAAAGTGCATCAATCACTGGATTTGTTTTATGCGTTGTTCAGGACGATGAAGGTAGCGCATGATATGCGCCATATCAATCAGAACACTGCAAAAGATATTATTTTCATTCCAGTAGAAGGTGTGGGAATGGCAGACTTTGCAATCTCATCACTAGAAAAACAAAAATTAATAGCAGGGGGTCGGCAGAAAGCAGAACAATTTCTAAAACGCTGGCCATAAAAAAAGTCGGGCATCAGATGCTCGACTTTTTCCGTTTATGCTTATTGCCTTCAATAACACGCAGCTGCGGCGCACGAGAACGATCTTTAATGGAACGTTTCTTCCGGGCTGCAGATGCTTTCGTAATAGAAGCAGCTGATTTGGTTGTTTTTTTGGCAGGGGCGGCTTTCGGCTGCTTGTATTTCTGCTTTGATTGCTTCACTGCTTGCTTATATTTTTGCATATCGCTGCTGCTGCCGCCACCTGTAGAACGGCCGCGCAAGCGTGTAAGGATGAAATAGAGCAAGGCACCGAAAAGTACTGCACCTCCAACCCAAACGAGTACATTCTGGAAGAATGCAGCTGGATTTGTTACGAGCTGCATGCCGATTCCGATGACAGCAAAACCGACTAGTACAAAAACAATAATGGAAGACCCAGATTTACGCAACCCATTTTCCTCCTTTCCGTGTCTGACTGCCAACACGGTTTCGTTATCTTACTATCTTTATACCACTATTCATCTGTAAAGAATCATTTTCGAGCACTTTTTTAAAAGAAGCTAATGCAACTTCCACTTGATCATCTTTTGGTTCTTTTGTTGTAACCATCTGCAGCCAAAGACCTGGATAGCCAAGAAATCGCAGTACTGGTATACCGCGCACTTTGTTTGTCAGCTGCAGCACTTCAAATGAGAGTCCGATTACCAGTGGCAGCAGCAGAATACGGTTAACCATGCGCCACCATAATGGATCTGTCGCAACAAACATGTACACAATAACACCGACAATTACGGTAAACAGCATAAAGCTTGATCCGCATCGGTAGTGCAGGCGTGACTGTTTCTGTACATTCTCCACCGTTAGCGGAAGTCCGTTTTCGTAACAGTTGATTACCTTATGCTCTGCACCATGATATTGAAATACACGTTTTATCAAAGGTGTAAGCGATACGAGATACACGTATGCAAGCAGCAGGATAAGCTTTAATAACCCTTCTAAAGCAACCTGCTCAAACCGAGAAGGCAGCCACTTATCGAAAAAGTCAGCTACAAGCGCCGGTGTGAGCGTGAAAATTAATTTTCCAAAAATAAAGGAAAGCACGCCTACTGCTCCAATGCCAATAACCATTGCGAGCTTGGATTTCTTCTCTTCAGGTACAATTTTTTCATCGTCTGCCGGATCAACACCATAGCGTTCCGATGAGAAATTTAAATGCTTTGTGCCATTAGCGCTGGCATGGATTATTGCTGCGATGCCCCGTATAATCGGTATCTTTTTCCATTTGGTCCATTTCGAATTGTCTTTTCGTTCGACGGTTAGATAATCAATACTGTCGTCATTTCTGCGAACGGCTGTTACGAAGCTGTTTTTTCCCGCAAACATGACACCTTCGATGACGGCTTGCCCGCCATACGTATTGGTTTGTTCATCTGACATAATTTCACCAGCCTCGTTTTGATTTCCTTCTATTTTACTAAAAAAATACAGATAACACTAGGTGGCCTGATAAAAAACGCTCAACTTAGGCAAACTACCTACCGAGGTGAGATTATGCAGCAAAATCGAAAAGCAGCATCACGTTTTAATTTAAGCGATATGGTAACAGGGTTTATTGGCGGTGTGCTATGGTCAACAATAGCATGGCTGGCTTATTTCTTTCACTTTACCAATTTATCGGCAGCAGACTTTGTTTTGCGTTCGTGGATTTGGATGCCTTGGGCTGATTCGTGGGCAGGAGAGCTGATCGGTATTTTGCTTGTCGGAATTTTATCCGTACTAGTCGCTTTTCTTTATTACGTGTTCCTGAAAAAATCGCAAGGCATCATTCCTAGTATTCTTTTCGGTGTCGCACTTTGGGTTCTTGTCCAAATTGTACTTGCTCCAATCATCTATGGAGTGGAGAGCGCATTTCAAGCAGACCGAAATGCAAATATCACGACAATGTGCTTGTATTTGCTATATGCTGTATTTATCGGTTACAGCGTCAGCTATGAATACCAGCAAAGCCAAGCCTACCAGGACAAGACTTAAGCATTTCGAATTTTCAATCACAAAGCTATCTTCTTGTGTTACACTATGTGAAAGTTAAAATAATGTAACCAAAGGATGAAGAACGTGAATCGCTTAATGTTGATTAATGGACCAAATTTGAACTTGCTCGGCACAAGGGAGCCTGGCATCTATGGAAGTCATACACTTCAAGATGTAGTAGCTGAAGTAAAACATGTGACGGACGACTTTGGATATGACCTGGAAGATTATCAGTCCAATCACGAAGGCGCAATGGTTGATAAAATTCAAGAAGCTGGCCGTACGTGCAGCGGAATCATCTTAAATGCAGCTGCTTACACACATACGAGTATCGCTATTCGAGATGCGATTGCAAGCATTCCGGTACCAGTAATTGAAGTGCATATATCCAATATTCATACCCGCGAGGAGTTTCGTCACCATTCTATGCTGGCATCTGTATGCAAGGCACAAATCGTCGGTCTCGGCATTAAAGGCTATCGGTATGCAGCCTTAGCATTGCTGGAGAAATAAAGGGAGAGGAAGAAACAGATGGAGAAATTGGGGAAACTGCGAGCTTTAATGGAAAAGAAAAACGTAGATGCGCTCATCGTAACGAGTGCCCAGAACCGCCGATACATATCAGGCTTTACCGGAAGTGCTGGGCTGCTAGTCATTACAAAAGCAAAACAGCTGTTTATTACAGATTTCCGTTATATGGAGCAGGCAGCGGAACAGGCGCCGGATTTTGAACTTATTGAACACAAACAATCAATTGTGCAAGAAGCAGCTGACCAGCTGCAGCAAGCCGGCGTACAGCAAGTGGGCTTCGAACACGAAGACGTTACCTTCGCTTTATATCAGCAGTTCCAGCATGCAGTGAAAGCTGAACTGGTTCCGGCATCCGGATTAATTGAAGAATTACGCTTGATCAAGTCAGAATCAGAACTTGCTATTATGAAGACAGCAGCAGAAATTGCTGATGCCGCTTATACGCACATTCTAACCTTCGTCAAACCAGGGATGAAGGAAATTGACGTTTCCAATGAACTTGAGTTCTTTATGCGTAAGCAAGGTGCAACAGAGTCCAGTTTTGATACAATTGTTGCTTCCGGCTATCGCTCTGCGCTGCCGCATGGCGTGGCGTCCGGCAAAGAGATTCAAAAGGGTGAATTGGTAACACTGGATTATGGCGCTTTATATAATGGTTATTGCTCCGACATTACGCGAACTTTCGCTGTAGGCGAGATAAGTGAGAAATTACGCGAGATTTATGATATAGTACTAGAGGCGAATCTTCGAGGAGTAGCAGGCGTGAAACCGGGTATAACCGGTAAAGAAGCCGATGCGCTGACACGAGATTATATTACGGAGAAAGGCTATGGCCAATACTTCGGGCATTCTACTGGGCACGGTCTTGGGATGGATGTGCATGAATCGCCGGCGTTGTCCTTCCGTTCTGACACTGTATTAAAGCCGGGTATGGTCGTTACAGTTGAACCTGGTATATACATACCGGAAGTTGGCGGCTGCCGGATTGAGGATGATCTCGTGCTGACTGCAGATGGCAGCGAGCGTCTGACGTTCTCCACTAAAGATTTAATCACTTTGTAATTGCCGTTTTTGAAGGAGGAAAACAATGATTTCAGTAAACGATTTTCGTACGGGCCTTACTATCGAAGTAGATAACGGTCTTTGGCAGGTACTCGAATTCCAGCACGTAAAACCTGGTAAAGGTGCAGCTTTCGTACGTTCCAAATTGCGTAACTTGCGTAATGGTAACATTCAAGAAAAAACTTTCCGTGCCGGAGAGAAAGTATCTCGTGCTCATATCGAACATAAGAATATGCAGTATCTCTATTCTTCTGGAGATACACATACCTTCATGGATACAGAAACATTTGATCAGCTGGAGCTTCAAACAGCTCAAATCGAGTATGAATTGAAGTTCTTGAAAGAGAACATGGAGATCAGCGTCATGACATTCGGCGGCGAAACACTTGGTGTTGACCTTCCGAATAACGTAGAGTTGAAAGTTGTAGAAACAGAGCCAGGTATCAAAGGTGATACAGCAAGCGGCGGTACAAAACCAGCCATCGTTGAAACTGGTTTAAGTGTTCAAGTACCATTCTTCGTTAACGAAGGTGATGTACTGATTATTAACACATCTGACGGTAAATATGTATCTCGCGGATAATAGCGAGCAAGCCTCTTCCCACCCAAAGGAAGAGGCTTTTTTTGTGCATAAACAGCTATGCAGCACATACATTACAGTATGGGCAACTTGTCCAATCAAAGCTGAGGTGAGCAGCAATGAAAGAAATCCAGAAACTGTTTCGGCCGCCTATTCAATCCGTGCTGTCGGAAAGAATTGGGAGTCGCTGGGAAACGCTGCAAGAGATACGATGCCGAACTGGTCAGCAGCTTGAGTTATGCTTCGACGATAAGACCGAGTGGGTAGAAGCGCCGATTATGGATGCGGCAGATGCACGATATTTGCTGAACCAATTGAGCGACTTTTCTTTATATGCATTAGAAAATGAACTGCGAGAAGGGTACATCACCATTGCAGGCGGTCACCGAATTGGACTGAGCGGGCAAGTGAATACCGAAAGAGGTACGGTAAAGGCTTTAAAGCATATCTCTTCTTTTAATATTCGAATCGCCAAAGCGAAACCAGGGGCGGCCAGAACAATCATGCCAGCGCTTTACGATACAGCAGGCAATTGCCGTCATACCCTTCTCATCGGACCGCCGAAATCCGGTAAAACGACAATTCTTCGGGATATCGTGCGTTCATTATCCACCGGCTGGCAGCATTACCCTGCTTTGAAGACAGCTGTCGTAGATGAGCGCTCCGAAATAGGAGGCAGTATCAATGGCGTCCCGCAGCATGATTTAGGCAAAAGAACGGACATTATGGATGCTTGTCCGAAAGCAGTAGGGTTGATGATGCTTATTCGCTCCATGTCACCGGATGTTATTATAGCAGACGAAATTGGCAGTGAACGAGATGTACAAGCTTTACTGGAGGCGCTGAATGCTGGTGTGAAAATCGTCTGCAGTGTACATGGTGATAGCTTGGAAGCAATTCGAAGCCGGCCTTCGCTGCGGCCATTATTTGAGCAAGGAGTTTTCGAAAGAATCGTTATTTTAAAAAAAGATCGGACTCCTGGTGTCGTACAAGCAATTTTACGCACAGCAGAATTGGAAGGTGCAGGCAGATGAAAGTAATCGGTGCGCTATTAATATTAGTTGCTGCCACGTGGACTGGTTTTGAATTATCCAGGAAGCTGCAGCAGCGGCCAAAACAAATACGTCAGCTGGTTAGCAGTTTGCAAGTACTTGAAGCAGAAATACTTTATAGCCAGACGAGTATCATTGAAGCAAGCGATAAATTGTCCGGTCAGCTTCCGAACCCTATAGGAACTTTTTTTCGGCTGCTTGCTGACAATTTGCAGCTGCATCCCGCCAGGCTCTATGACTGCTGGGAAGAGACAACAGAAAGCTGGATCAATAACACGGCATTGAAACCTGCTGAAAAAGACATCTGGCTGCAATTCGGACAGACATTAGGGCAGCATGATTTTGAGCAGCAGCAAAAACATATCCAGCTGGCAAAAACACATTTGGAACGGGAGCTGCTTGAATCAGAGGAAGTGAACCAGCGTTATGGAAAGATGGTGCGAAATCTTGGCTTCCTGACAGGACTGCTGATTGTGCTGCTGCTTATCTGAACAAGAGGAGGATATGGCCGTTATGCTCGGAGAAGCAATGATTTTATTTCAAATAGCCGGTATTGGTATGATCGTTGCCATCATCCATACGGTGCTAAAGCAAATGGGGAAGGAAGAAATTGCGCAATTCACGACTCTGATGGGATTTATCCTGGTTCTGCTCATCGTATTAGGTAAATTATCAGAACTATTCCAGCAAATCAAGTCGGTGTTCTTATTCCAGGGATGAGGCGATCGGAATGGATATTATTATAGTCGTATCCATCGGCATTGTCGCAAGCTTGCTTGCGCTTATTGTCAAAGAACAAAATTCATCAATTGCTTTCTTTGTCGTCGTAGTTACGGGAATCATTATTTTCTTGTTCGTCCTGCAAAAGATTACCGGCATTCTGCTGTTAATTGAACAGCTGGGCGAACGGGCAAATGTGGAAGGTCTTTATATCAAAACAATATTAAAAATAATCGGCATTGCCTACATCACGGAATTCGGAGCACATTTAATACGAGATGCCGGATTGTCGGCGATTGCTGCCAAAATAGAGCTTGCCGGAAAAATTATTATTATTACGGTGGCCATACCGATTCTGACAGCAGTCATTGAGACGATCCTGCATTTTATGCCGGGCGGATAAGGAGCTGGATACGTTGAAACGCTGCTTGGTAGTCTTTTTCGTTATGCTGACCTTATTTTTTTTTCCGGCTTCCGTTGTTGCCCAAACGAATCAGCCGGAAGAGGAACAGGCTGCCATTACCGCATTTGAAAACCTTCCAACAGAGGAGCTGACTGGTTACTGGGAGATGCTGTCAGATAAGTATGGCGATTATATTCCGGAATTGGAAAAAGGGTCATTGCTCGAATTCATCCGGAACCAGGGAGACTTGTCCATTGAATCTTGGCTGAAAGGGCTTTTCGAATACCTTTTATATGAATTACTGCTCAATGGTAAACTGTTAGGCACTTTAATTCTGCTTTCTTTGTTCAGCAGTATCCTGCAAACCATACAAACAGCTTTTAATAAAGGATCTATCAGTAAGGTCGCGTATCTGATTGTGAGCATGGTCTTGCTGACGCTTTTACTGAATAGCTTCCGTTTATCGGTAAATTACGCCATGGAAGCAATCAATGGAATGAGCGACTTTATGCTTGCGCTTATCCCATTGCTGCTCGGATTAATGGCATCCTTTGGCAGCTTAACAGCTGTGGCCTTTTTTCATCCCATCATTGTTTTTCTCATCCACGCAAGCGGTCTGTTGATTGCCAAAGTCGTCATTCCGCTGTTCCTCATGAGCGCACTCTTACATCTAGTGAGTACCATTAACAAAGAATACCCAGTTACCCAGCTGGCTGATTTACTGAAGAACATTGCGCTTTGGCTGCTGGGCATCTTTTTCTCCGTCTTTCTTGGCGTCATCTCCGTGCAAGGAGCGGTAACAGCTGTTCAGGACGGCGTTGCCATGAAGACTGCTAAATTTGTGACAGGGAATTTTATTCCTGTCATTGGCCGGATGTTCACAGACGCAACAGATACGGTACTTAGTGCGTCGCTGCTTTTAAAGAATGCGATTGGCATCGTTGGTGTGTTGATAGTCTTGGCTATCGCATTATTTCCGGCTATTAAAATACTCGCCATTGCATTGATTTATAAGATTGCGGCCGCTTTGCTGCAGCCGCTCGGTGACGGGCCAATTATCAAATCAATGCAGGTGATGAGTAAATTTATTCTTTACATTTTCGCTTGCCTGCTCGTCGTTGCTTTTATGTTTTTCATCGCGATTGTCATCATCGTTGCTTCAAGCAATGTCACATTAATGCTGAGATAGGAGCTGGTCACTTGGAAGCTTTACAATCCTGGGTGATGCAGATCATCCTGTTCATCCTCCTTGCAATTGTGCTGGACATGATTATGCCAGATACCGATATACGAAAGTACACAAAGCTAGTAATGGGGCTTATTTTGCTCCTAATCTTCATGAAGCCTGTTTTCGCTATCTTCCAGGTGGATTCTACGAAGGCTGTGCAAGAGGCGATGTCTGGGTTTGCTGCATTAACAGAGGCGCCTTCCTTAGAAAATTCGATTGAAGAAAAGAAAAGTGAAATAGATTCTGCACAGCGTGCATATATTGAAGAACAGATGGCTGTCCAATTAAAGGACCAAGCAAATCAAACACTGCAAGAAAAATTCCAAATGCAAATTACAGACATCGCAGTTGCCTTTAAGGAGGGGGAGAATGAAGAAACGGCTGAAGCAATTGAATCTATCACAGTAACGGTGCAGGATTCCGGTCAGGAGATGCCAGAGGGGGACATTCGTGACGTCGTCATCGACAGTTCCAGCCCGATTGAGGATGACAAACAAACAGAGGATATGGAAAGACTGAAATCTTATTTATCTGAACTCTGGGAGCTTGAGAATCTGCCGCTTGAGGTCACCCAAAAAGGGGGGACAGGATGAAAAAACTACTAGACAAGCTATCTGATCAATGGAAACTGAAGGATTCCCAGAATAAGAAACCGACCAAACTTGGCTATCTCGTAATTGTTGCACTTCTTGGTGCATTGCTTCTGTTAGTTAGCGGATTATTCACCGAACAGAAGAGCCAGACTGGACCAGCAGCCCAGCAGCAAACACCAGCAGCACCAGCTGAGTCAGAAGAAACGTTTGCCAAGAAAGAAAAAAAATCTTCTGGTTCCGCATCTGACTTGGAGGCTGCTTACGAGCAAGATTTAGTCGGTTTACTGGAAAAAATAAAAGGGGTTTCCGAAGTGGAAGTGATGGTGAACTTGAACAGCACCCATAAGAAAGTGTACGAAAAGAATTTAATTATTGGTCAGCAGACTTCTGAAGAAACCGATCAGAATGGCGGAGAGCGTGTAGTTGAGGATGAAAATGAAGAGCAGCAAGTTGTCCTCGTCAGACAAGGAGACCAAGAGGTGCCGCTGCTCGTAGAAACAAGAAAACCTGAAGTAAGAGGTGTGCTTGTTGTCGCGAAAGGCGCTGAGCAATCGACTGTACAAGAATGGGTAATCGAGGCAGTATCGCGCGTGCTGGATGTACCAACACATCGAATTTCGGTAATGCCGAAAAATTAAGGGGGAATTGGGATGTTGAAAAAACAAACAGTGTGGCTATTGACAATGCTGAGTTTGCTAATCGTATTGAGTGTTTATTACATGACTTCACCAAACGGGGATGAGCTTGCTTTTATCAATGACAGTACAGAAGAAAATGGGACAAGCACCACTTCAGGTGATTCAGAGGAAAAACCTGATACAGGTGAAAAGAGCGAAGCAGATGTAACAACAGAGCCTGCCAATGTGGATGAACTATTTGCCAGCATCCGAATGGAAACAATGGATCAGCGAAGTGAAGCGAAAACCAGACTCGAAGAAATCGTAGCCAGCTCCTCTACTAGTACAGAAGAAAAGAATGAAGCAGTCAGCCAGATTGAGCTGATGGAACAATTCGCATCAAAAGAATCGATTTTGGAAGAGTCAATCATAGCTGAAAAAGGATTTGAGGAAGTTTTAGTTCGTGCACAAGAAGATCACGTGCAAATCACAGTAAAGGCTGACAAACTTTCCGCACAGGAAGCTAACAGCATCATGCAAATGGCTGCAGATGAATTTAACGGCGCGCAAGTGGACGTAAAGTATATCCCGCAAAAGTAAGCAGGAAAAGGCTGGGCTGAATTAGTTTCAGCTGCAGAAGACCCGAACGCTATGTGATTCTTTACTAGAATCTGCATAAGTTCGGGTTTTTTGGTTGTATTTCCGCCTTAGGAGCATATCTCACTCAAGAGTCTGTTTAGTACGATTTTGTTTAAAGTGGTGGTATGCTAGGCTATGAATAGCAGCAGGTTATACATAAGCAGGGAGAAGGAAAGCAGTGAAGACAGTTTTTAGTTATCTTAGACCTTATTGGCTTCTTATTAGTATATCGTTGTTCTTTATTCTCATCGAGCTGTCTGTTGAGCTCTTGCAGCCGTTTTTACTGCAATTGCTTATTGATGACGGGATTACTGCTGGAGATAATCAGCTTGTCATCGAGCTTGGTTTGGGGATGGTAGCAATAGCTATAATCGGCTTTGGAGCAGGCATTGTAAATATATTTCTGGCCGATCACCTGGGTCAAAGCTTTGGCAAAAACTTGCGCGATGAGATGTATAAAAAAGTGCAGCAAGCGGAGCTGCAGGAAACACAGCGCTTTGGTACAAGTACACTTTTGACGAGACTGACGAATGATGTTAATCAAATACAGCTGACACTGGTCATGTTCTTCCGATTTATGATCAGAGCTCCATTTCTGATTGTTGGCGGAACCATTATGGCTTTGGTTGTGAATGCTCGCATTGCGCTCATTTTACTGATTGCGATTCCAACTCTGCTCGTTTTTCTCCGCTTTATTATGAAAAAAAGTATTCGCTATTTTGGTATTGTCCAGCGAGGCGTAGACCAGGTCAATCACGTGATGCGTGAAAACTTAGCAGGGCTGCGGCTTATTCGGATTTTTGTACGGGAAGAGCATGAGCAAAAACGTTTTGAAGCTGCCAGTAATCAGCTGCGGCAGAACATGCTTCGGGCTTTTCGTTATACGCAGTTGTCCGTACCGCTGCTGACATTGGTCATGAATATAGCCATTCTTGCTATTTTATATATTGGCGGTATTCGCCAGCAGACAGATGTTGGGGATATTGTCGCTGTTGTGAACTATGCAACACGAATTACTGGTGCTCTAAGTGTCGTCGGGATGCTGATTACGTTTTATGCGAGAGCAAAGGCATCGACTTCCCGTATTAGTGAAGTTCTGACACTGCAGTCGCAAGAAGAAAACATTACTGAAAAGCCGCCTTTCCGCGGCGAAATAGCACTTGATCAAGTAACATACACGTACCCGAATGGGAAACAGCCGATTATCGATGATTTTACACTCCATATCTGTGCGGGTGAGCGTATTGCCATACTCGGAGAAACCGGCTCTGGAAAGTCGACACTTTTGCATTTGCTCATTGGGTTGTATGAACCAGATCAAGGTCAGGTACTGGCAGATGGAAAGCCGGTACGAAGTGAGGATATGAGAAGTCTGCGCCAGCAAATCGGCTTTGTATCACAGGATGTACAGCTCTTTTCCGGGACTATCCGGGAGAATATTACGTGGGGTATTGAAACTGCCAGCGATGAAGCAATTATTTCTGCTGCCAAAAATGCGCAGCTTTATGAAACGATTGAAAAACTGCCAGACAAGCTGGATACGAGGCTGGGTCAGAATGGCATCAATCTATCTGGCGGGCAGAAACAGCGATTGACAATTGCCAGAGCACTTGTCTTGCAGCCGTCGCTGTTGCTGCTGGATGACAGCACAAGTGCACTTGATCTGGAAACGGAGCGCAAATTACTCCAGTCACTAAAGCAGTATAATTGTACAACAGTGCTTGTCACGCAAAAACTAAGCACAGCGATGCAGTGTGACCGTATTTTGCTCGTGGAGGATGGCAAAAAGACCGCATTCGGAACAGCAGATGAATTGATGGAACAATCTGCGCTGTTTCGTGCAATTCATGCTTCTCAGCAGCAAAGGGAGGCGAAATCGTGAAAAATATTTTAGCTGCGTTTCGGTATAAACGACCAACTTATACCGAAAGTAAACAAAAACAAAGAGCGAAGGTAGAGAATCCAAAAGAAACGCTGTTTCGAATATGGCGTTATATGCTGATAGAAAAAAAGCTGCTTATTGCTACACTTTGTATG
Source organism: Terribacillus aidingensis (assembly GCF_900215625.1). GTDB lineage: Bacteria > Bacillota > Bacilli > Bacillales > Amphibacillaceae > Terribacillus > Terribacillus aidingensis. The sequence goes on along the minus strand of NZ_OBEK01000002.1, from coordinate 723,358 downwards.
ATTCTTTTGACCTCTGTGCTGACATTAGTTGGCCCGGTTATTCTTGGCCATATTATCGATCAGTTTGTCAGCGGAGATTATACGATTCGTTATCTTTTGCAGCAATTAGGGTGGCTGCTTGTCATTTACACAGCAGTGGCAGTGATGACTTTCCTGCAAGGTTATTGGATGATTACCATATCCCAGACAGCCGTTTTCTCAATCCGAAAAGATTTATTCATACATTTGCAGAAGCTGAAACTGGCTTTCTTTGATAAAAGGCAGCATGGCGAATTAATGAGTCGAATGACCAATGATGTTGATAATATATCCACAACACTCAATACCTCGATGGTGCAGATTGTGTCCAGTGTGATTACATTTGTTGGTATTCTATCCGTTATGCTCGTTCTCAGCCCGATTTTAACGATTGTGACATTATTAGTAGTGCCAATTATGTTTGTCGGAATCAGGTGGATTACAAACAGAACGCGGCACGCTTTCCGCGCGCAGCAGCAGGCAGTCAGCAGCGTGAATGGATTTGCGGAAGAAAGCTTATCCGGACAGGCAGTTATAAAGGCATATGCACAGGAACGGCAGATGATTGACAGTTTTAAGCAGAAAACCGAAAACCTCCAGCAGGCCGGTTTTTGGGCGCAGACATTTTCTGGCTTTATACCAAAATGGATGAACATGCTGAATAACATCAGCTTTGCCGTTATTGCCGGTATTGGTGCACTTCTGGTTGGATACGGCCAAGTGGGCATAACAGTTGGAACGATAGTCATTTTTCTGGAATATTCCAGACAGTTCACTCGTCCGTTAAATGAGCTTGCTAACCAATTCAATTCGCTGTTTTCAGCACTTGCTGGTGCGGAGCGCGTATTCGGTATCTTGGATGAGCAGGAAGAACATCAGGACATGTCGAAACAAACAATAACCAAGCTGCGAGGAAATATCAGCTTTGATCATGTTACATTTGCCTATGAAGGCGAACCGGCATTAGAAGATGTCAGTTTTACTATTCGACCAGGAGAAATGGCTGCTTTTGTCGGTCCCACTGGTTCCGGAAAAACGACAATTATGAATTTGATAGCAGGTTTCTATCAGCCGGATAACGGCCAAGTAATAATCGATGGAAAAGTGTTATCGACTATTGATTTAAACAGCTACCGTCATCATATTGGCGTGGTGCTGCAGCAGGATTTCTTGTTTAAGGGAACAATTATGGAAAATATCCGCTATGGCAAATTAGAAGCAACAGACGAAGAAGTAATCCAGGCTGCTGAGCAGGCAAATGCCCATCGATTTATCTCCCGGCTCCCGGATGGTTATCAAACACTGATAGGGCAGGATGGCGGCGGTCTCAGCCAAGGACAGCGTCAGCTGCTTTCCATTGCCAAAGCGCTGCTCAGAGACCCGGATATACTATTGCTGGACGAAGCGACATCCAGTATTGATACGATTACCGAGTTACGAATTCAGCAAGCGATGAGGACCTTGATGAAGGGACGGACAAGTATTGTTGTCGCCCATCGTCTTAATACAATTGAACAGGCTGATACAATTTTTGTACTCAAAGATGGTAAGATTAAAGAACGCGGAAATCACGCGCAGCTGCTGAAGGAAAAAGGTTTTTACGCTGCTCTCCAGAATCAAAAGAATCACCCTATTTCCTCCGGCTAAAAGCGTTAGGTGTTGCGCTTTTTTAGACGTTTGCGTAAAATATGTTAGTGATTAACTTGCAGACTTATCTGAAGGACTATTGTAAAGGAGTGCCAAAATGCTTAAATTAGAAGAACTAAAAGAACTTATTACGTTAATTGACCAATCTTCCATAGATGAATTCGATTATGAAACAGAAGGGGAAAAGGTCTCCCTTCGCAAACTGAAAGAAGAAGTTGTGCAGGTAACACAGCAAGCGCCGCAGCAAGTAATGAACGCGCCGCAGGCTCCAGCTGCGCCAGCACAGCAAGAGCAGCCAGCAGTACCAGCTCCGGCACCGGAAGCAGCAAAAAATTACGATTCCGAAATCACATCTTTGATGGTAGGAACATTCTACAGCAAACCAAATCCTGACTCTGAGGACTTTATTAAAGTCGGTGACCGAGTGGAAAAAGATACGGTTGTTTGTATCGTAGAAGCAATGAAACTATTCAATGAAATCACAGCGGATGTAACAGGTGAGATCGTTGAAGTACTAGTAGAGAATGGAGAGCTTGTTGAGTATGGACAACCTCTGTTCAGAGTGAAGGCTAACTAAGGGGTTGACTTGTTTTGATTAAGAAACTACTGATTGCTAACCGTGGAGAAATTGCTGTTCGAATCATTCGTGCCTGCAAGGAAATGGGCATTGAGACCGTGGCAATCTTCTCGGAGGCAGATAAAGAAGCATTACATGTACAGCTGGCGGATGAAGCATTTTGTGTAGGGCCAGCACCTAGTAAAGACAGTTACTTAAACTTTTCCAATATCATCAGCGTGGCGACATTGACTGGCGTAGATGCCATCCATCCCGGTTATGGCTTCTTAGCAGAGAATCCAGATTTCGCTGAGCTTTGTGCGGAATGTAATATTACATTCGTTGGTCCAAGTGCATATGCTATTAACAAGATGGGGACGAAAGACGTGGCGCGTGAAACAATGCGTGCGGCGGGCGTGCCGATTGTGCCAGGATCAAATGGTATAGTAGAAGATGCTGAAGAAGGCAAACAAGTTGCTGAAGAGATCGGCTATCCTGTTATCATTAAAGCAACAGCAGGCGGCGGCGGTAAAGGTATCCGCATTGCTCGTACTGAAGAAGAACTGGTAAAAGGGATAAGTGTTACACAGCAAGAAGCTGCTACAGCTTTTGGTAATCCTGGAGTCTACTTGGAGAAGTACATAGAAGATTTCCGCCATGTAGAGATTCAAGTGCTTGCTGATAACCACGGGAATGCGATTCATTTAGGTGAGCGTGACTGTACAATTCAGCGCCGTATGCAGAAGCTGATTGAAGAATCACCGTCTCCTGCAGTAACAGAAGATATTCGCGCGAAAATGGGGGAAGCTGCTGTGAAAGCTGCCCTTGCCGTGGATTACTCTGGAGCAGGTACGATTGAATTCATCTTTGATCGTAAAGAGCGTACATTCTACTTCATGGAAATGAATACACGTATACAAGTAGAGCACCCAGTTACAGAGCTTGTAACAGGAGTGGATTTGATCAAGGAACAAATTCATATTGCAAATAACGAACCACTTCGCTATGCGCAAGAAGATATTACGTTTGAGGGCTGGGCAATTGAATGCCGTATAAATGCAGAGAATCCTTTCAAGAATTTCATGCCTTCACCAGGTAAAATCGATCTTTATCTTGCACCAGGCGGTTTCGGCGTTCGTGTAGATGGTGCAGCGTATCCTGGATACTCTATCCCGCCATTCTATGACAGTATGGTAGCAAAACTGATTACTTACGGAAAAACAAGAGAAGAAGCCGTCGCGCGTATGAAACGTGCGTTAGGCGAGTTTGTGGTGGAAGGTGTACATACCACTATTCCATTCCACTCTCGTATGATGGAGCATCCTGTTTTCGTCGAGGGCGACTTCAACACGAATTTCCTTGAGAACTATACAATTATAGAATAATAAAACCTAAAGGATGTGAGATCTTTGCAAGAGCATTCCTTCGTATCAATCGGACATAAGGGTCAGCTCGGAAATGTCATGCTTTCACCTGCAGTTGTCGAGGTGATTGCAAGTATTGCGGCGAGTGAAGTGAAGGGTGTCAGTTCCATGCGCGGAGGATTTGCCACTGGTGTGGCAGAGAAGCTCGGCCGAAAGACACATGGCAAAGGAATTAAAGTTGAACTCACAGAACAAGGCGTGCTGATAGACGTCTATGTTGCCGTTAGTGCTGACAGCAAAATGCCGGAAGTCGCCAAAAAAATCCAGCAGCATATCCGACAAGCATTGGAGACAATGACATCGCTTGCGACGAAAGAGATCAACGTCCATATTGTAGGTATACAACTTGAACAAAAGGCGGACACTGTCGAATAGACTGAAATCGCTGGGAAAGACCTTAGCTGGCTATGCTTAGGTCTTTTCTTTTGTTCAAGGATAGATTTTAAGATATGTGTCATGTTATGATTTGATGAGATGAGTTAAAAGGAGATAGATTATGAAACGACGTATGGCACGTGAAACTGCCTTTCAAGTCCTTTTTCAAATGGACATGAATGATATTCAGCCGGATGAGGCAGTGGAAAATGTGATGGGAGAGCCGTTAAAGGATGCTTTCCTGACAAATTTAATTAATGGTGTAATGAAGCATCAAACAGAAATCGACACGAAAATCAGCGAACATTTGCAGAATTGGTCTTTCGATCGGCTTGCCAGTGTCGAAAAGACATCTTTGCGAATTGCGGTGTATGAGCTAATGCATCATGAAGATGTCCCGCAAGGTGTCGTCATTAATGAAGCAATCGAAGTTACGAATTTATTCGGCGATGAAAAGTCCGGAAAATTCGTTAATGGTGTATTATCCAGAATCATTAAAAGCTAAAGGGAGCGGATACATAATGACAGCAGAATTGATCTATGGAAAAGAACTTGCAGCAACGATTCGGAGAGAATTGAAACAAGACGCGGCAGCACTAAGAGAACAAGATATTCTGCCTCATTTAACCGTAGTTTTAGTTGGAGACGATCCTGCCTCCAGATCTTACGTAAGAGGAAAAGAGAAAGCATCAGCAGAGATCGGTATTAGTTCTGATTTAATTGAGCTGCCCAGCTCAACGACGCAGACGGAGCTATTGGATCTGATTCAGCGTTTAAATCTTGATGCGAAGGTGAATGGTATCCTTGTCCAGCTGCCGCTTCCTGCACATATTGACGAGCAAGCAGTTATTAACAGCATTGATCCTGAAAAAGATGTGGATGGTTTTCATCCTGCGAATGTTGGAAAGATGATGCTGGGAGAAGATACATACTATCCTTGTACGCCGTATGGTATCATACAGATGCTAAAATCGAAGGATGTCGAAATTGCCGGCAAAACAGCTGTCATCGTTGGGCGCAGCAATATTGTCGGCAAGCCAATTGGCCAGCTGCTGCTGAATGAACATGCAACTGTGATTCATACGCACTCTCGAACACCTGATCTTAGACATTTTACCAAGCAGGCAGACATTCTTATTGTCGCTGTCGGCCGTGAGCATATGATTAAAGCGGAAGATATCAGGGAAGGCGCTATCGTTATTGATGTAGGCGTTAACCGTAATGCAGCAGGAAAGCTGACAGGAGATGTCGACTTTGAAAATACCAAGGAAGTTGCTTCTATTATCACACCTGTTCCTGGCGGTGTAGGTCCTATGACGATTACTATGCTGATGCTTAATACAATTAAAGCGGCTAGACGCCAAGCAGCAGCAGTCGTATAAGGAGCCAAAGTATGAGTGACGACCGTTATTTGACCGTAACTGCGCTAACCCGCTATATGAAGCGGAAGCTGGAAACGGACAAGCATTTAAAGGACATTTGGCTGCGTGCTGAGATATCTAACTTTAAGCATCACAGTCGCGGGCATATGTATATGACTTTAAAAGACGATGGAGCTCGAATTCAGTCTGTTATGTTTGCTGGCCAAAATAAAGGACTTAAATTTACTCCAGAAAACGGTATGACCGTATTGATTCGTGCTGAGATAGGGCTGTATGAACCGCAAGGACAATATCAGCTGTATATTCAGCATATGGAACCTGATGGAGTAGGAGCATTGTATCAAGCATATGAGCAGCTGAAAGAAAAGCTTGATAAGGAAGGCTTGTTTTCTGCTGTACATAAAAAGCCGCTGCCAGCTTATCCGGAGCACATTGGGGTTATTACTTCTCCAACAGGTGCGGCGGTCCGAGATATTTTAACTACGATCAGACGGCGCTATCCGATAGTAAAAGTGACGGTGCTGCCAGTAGCTGTACAAGGGGAGCGTTCGGCGCCTTCTCTTGTACAAGCCCTATCTTACGCGGAAAACCATAACTTCGATGTTCTGATTATAGGCAGAGGCGGCGGTTCGATTGAAGAACTATGGAGCTTTAATGAAGAAAGCGTAGCACGTGCCATACATAAAGTCAGCATTCCAGTCATTTCAGCCGTAGGGCATGAGACAGATTTTACTATTAGTGATTTTGTCGCCGATGTTCGGGCAGCTACACCGACTGGTGCAGCTGAAATGGCAGTGCCGGCTCGTGAAGAGCTGCTGCATCGTTTAACGCAGCTGAGAAACAGAATGCAGTATGTTGTGCGGCAATCATACAGACAGGAAGCAAACAGGCTGGCTAAACTAAAGGCATCGTATGCTTTCCGTTATCCAGAACAAATGCTCAGACAGAAGGAAATCGAACTGGACAAGCTGTCTGATCGCTTAAGCAGATCTGGAATGGCAGCAGTAACTGCTGGGAAGCAGCGTTTTACCACTTTGGCAAATCGACTCAGTCTCGTTCATCCTGGCAGACAGGCTGAACGGTACAGACAGCAGCTGGATGCTCTTGAGCATCGACTGCGTCAAGCAATGGGAAAACAGCATGAGCGTAAACAGCAGAAGTTTGTTCATCAGCTAAATAAGCTTTCTTTACTAAATCCGCTTGAGACAATGAAACGCGGGTATAGTATTTCCTATAAGCAGGATACGATTTTAAAAAGTGTAGCGCAGGTTACGACAGGCGATGATGTGCAAATCCATCTTGCTGATGGCACGATAGATTGTATCGTCAAGGATGTAAAGGAGGATACAAATGGCTGAGGAGAAAAAACAGAGCTTTGAAGAAGCAATGGAACAACTGGAGGAAATTGTAGGCAAGCTGGAGCAGGGAGATGTGCCGCTTGAGCAAGCAATCGGTTTCTACCAGGAAGGCATGAAATTATCCAAAATTTGCGGTGATAAGCTAGAGCAAGTAGAAAAGCAGATGGTCGAAATTGTGAACAACAGCGGCGAAACGGAGCCTTTCACGGTACAGGAGGAAGAATAAGTGGTTGAATCGTTGCAGGATTACCTAACATCAGAACAGCAGCGTGTGAATAGCTATGTCCTGGAATTACTCGAAAAGGACGCTATGCTTCCGCCGTCGCTTTCGGAGTCTGTACTTTACAGCATGCGTGCTGGCGGCAAACGTCTGCGTCCGATTTTAATGCAGGCAGCATATGAATCTTTTGGCGGCCAAGGCGAAAAGGCGCTTCCTGTTGCTGCTGCTTTAGAAATGGTGCACACTTATTCGTTAATTCACGATGATTTGCCGGCAATGGATAATGATGATTACCGTCGCGGGCAGCCGACCAATCATAAAAAATTCGGTGAAGCGACAGCCATTCTTGCAGGTGATGCATTGCTTACAAGAAGTTTCTCTGTTATTGGTCAAGCAAAGGAATTGCAGCCTGAAGAGAAGGTTTACCTTATGACTTATTTGTCGGAAGCCGCTGGTTCTGCCGGCATGATTGCTGGTCAGTCACTTGACATGGAAGCAGAGGATAAAGAAAGCACATTGCAGGAATTAGAGCAAATACATAATCTGAAAACGGGAAAGTTATTAACATATGCGATTGTTGCCGGAGCTTATTGTGCTGGCGCTGGAGACGAAACATTGGAGCTAATGAAAAAGTTCGGCAAGTACATCGGCCTAATATTCCAAGTGCAAGATGATATTTTGGATGTGACAGGCGATGCTGCTGTTATCGGCAAGCCTGTCGGCAGTGATGAAGGAAACAACAAAAGCACTTATCCAAAATTGCTTGGACTGGATGGAGCGAAGACACAGATGAACAAATACGTTGAGCTTGCACATCAATGCCTGCTGGAAGCAAACATTGAGGCGTCCAGACTGCAGGAGCTGACTGTTTACCTCAGCAAAAGGACGAGCTGACTGTTATTGATTGTAAGCCACTAGCATACTGTGATATATTTCTACTAGGAATATAGGACAAAACTGATACGAACGAACATAGAAAACGCCGTTATCACACATGTGCTAGCGGCTTCTTTTTGATAAGCTCCCGTACGGCAAAAAGTGCAGAAATTGTCTGAAAATGAAGTAGGGAAGATAGAAACAGGGTATAGACCTACAGGAATGATTTCTTCATCCGGCGAGAGAAATGCACCTATTTATACTATGCTGTCAGGGCTGATCTGGCCGGTGACAAAAGGGGAAGGTAATATGGATTTAACAGCAATTAAAAATCCGGCGTTTTTAAAGGAAATGTCGAATGAAGAGCTTAAGGACCTTGCAGCTTCTATCCGGAAGTTCCTGATTGAAAAGCTGTCAATTACAGGAGGCCATCTCGGAGCGAACCTTGGGGTAGTGGAACTTACGCTCGCATTGCATAAAGCATACAACAGCCCGCAAGATAAATTTATTTGGGATGTAGGACATCAAGCATATATCCATAAGATTTTGACAGGCAGAACGGCTGACTTTGATACGCTTCGCCAATATAAAGGAATGTGCGGTTTTCCAAAACGAATTGAGAGCGAACACGATGTTTGGGAAACTGGTCACAGCTCCACTTCGCTTTCTGCTGCAATGGGAATGGCTGTCGCTCGAGACATGATGAACGAAAGTTATGAAGTGGTACCGGTTATTGGAGACGGCGCCTTGACAGGTGGTATGGCACTGGAAGCGTTAAACAATATCGGCGATGAGAAAAAGAATATCACCGTTATCTTAAACGACAATGAAATGTCGATTGCGAATAATGTTGGTGCGCTGCATCATGTACTTGGAAGAATGCGCAGTGCAGGTAAATATAATCGAGCAAAAGACGAAATGGAGACATTGCTGAAGCGCATTCCTGCGGTTGGAGGCAAACTCGCAACTGCAGCAGAACGAATGAAGGACAGCATGAAATACTTTATGGTTCCTGGCATGTTCTTTGAGGAACTCGGCTTTACTTATTTCGGACCGGTCGACGGGCATGATTTGCGCGACTTAGAAGAAACAATTAACTACGCAAAAAAAACGAACGGTCCGAAAATTATTCATGTTGTAACCCAAAAAGGAAAAGGGTACCAGCCAGCTGAATTGGACACAACTGACAATTGGCATGGTGTAGGTCCTTACAAAATTGAATCTGGCGAGAAAATAAAAAGCAGCGGCGCAGCTCCGGCGTGGAGTAAAATCATTAGCGATGCTGTATTGGAAAAAGCGCGAAAAGACAAGCGGATTGCCGTCATCACACCAGCAATGATCCTCGGATCGAAACTGGACAATTTTAAGCGTGAAATGCCGGAACGTTTATTTGATGTCGGAATTGCGGAGCAGCACGCCACAACGATGGCAGCTGGTATGGCTACTCAAGGAGTTAAACCTTTCCTTGCCATTTATTCCACCTTCCTGCAGCGGGCATATGACCAGCTGCTGCATGATATTGCCAGACAAAATCTTAATGTATTTGTTGGGATTGACAGAGCTGGCTTTGTAGGAGCAGATGGGGAAACGCATCAGGGTGTATATGATATTTCCTTCCTTCGCGCAATGCCGAACTTTACAATTATGATGCCGAAAGACGAAAATGAAGCGCAGCATATGGTGCATACCGCACTAAGTCATGAAGATGGACCGATTGCTTTGCGTTACCCTAGAGGCAATGGTCTTGGTGTCGAGATGGACGAAGAAACACATAGTTTGCCAATTGGAAGCTGGGAAGTGCTGCAAGAAGGAACAGATGCAGTTATTCTAACTTTCGGAACAACTATTCCGCTTGCACAGGAAGCGAGTGCATCACTAGCTGAAGATAATATCTCTGTACGTGTAGTGAATGCGCGGTTTATTAAACCGATGGACGTAGCTATGCTGCATGAGATTTTCGCATCTGGCTTACCAGTTTTAACGATTGAAGAAGCTGTCTTAAAAGGCGGATTCGGCAGCGGTGTCATGGAATTTGCAGAAGAAAACGGTTATAATACCGCTTCTGTGAGAAGAATGGGAGTACCGGACTATTTTGTAGAGCATGGCAGCGTGCCAGAGCAAATGGCGGAAATTGGTCTGACTAAAGAAGGCGTAACGGACAAAGTGCGTCAAATGATACGATTGAATGAACAGCAAAGGGCTTGAGTGAATGGCAAAAGTGAGATTGGATGTACTTCTCGTCGAGAGAGGACTTATTGAAACAAGAGAAAAAGCAAAACGAACGATTATGGCCGGACTCGTTTATTCCGGTCAAGTTCGTCTAGATAAACCTGGCGTGAAAGTGGACGATACGGCGGAGCTGACTGTTAAGGGCAAAGTTATTCCTTACGTTGGCCGAGGCGGACTGAAGCTTGAGAAAGCATTAGATTATTTCAGTATTAATGTGGAAGACCGGACTATGGTTGACATCGGATCTTCGACAGGCGGGTTTACTGATTGTGCTTTGCAGCGAGGTGCAAAGCGCAGTTATGCAATTGATGTCGGCTACAACCAGCTTGATTGGAAACTCCGAAATGATCCGCGAGTTGTGGTTATGGAACGGACGAACTTTCGTTATGTGACACCTGACATGCTGACTGAAGGGCTCCCGAATTTTGCTTCGATAGATGTATCATTTATTTCGTTGCGCTTAATTTTGCCTGCTTTAAAAGAAATTCTTGCTCCTGCAAGTGATATTGTTGCGCTAATCAAACCGCAATTTGAAGCAGGACGCGACCAAGTAGGCCGAAAAGGAATTGTACGGGATCGCAATGTTCATTTGGACGTATTGGAAGATACATTGAAATTCTGTGAATCGCTCGGATTCCAGTATAAAGATCTTACCTTTTCACCGATAACTGGAGGAGACGGGAATATCGAATTCCTTGCCCACTTGGCTTGGCATAATGAGGATGCTGCCAGTCATTATCCTGACTCACATGCAATCAAAGCAGTCGTCGATGATGCGCATCAGCAATTGTCCGCAAGAAAGGGCGCATCTGAAGAAACGATGGAGGAAGACAATGAGTAAAATTCAACGGCATATTAAAATTCGTGAATTAATTACAAATTATGATATTGAAACACAAGATGATCTAGTTGATCAATTAAAAGATTTAGGATTCAATGTAACGCAAGCTACCGTTTCTCGAGATATTAAAGAACTGCACCTCGTGAAGGTGCCAACATTTGAGGGAGCCTATAAATACAGTCTCCCAGCTGACAATCGCTTTAATCCGCTGGAGAAATTAAAACGCCTTATTATGGACGCGTTTGTCAGTATTGATACGACGAGTCATTTTATCGTGTTAAAAACGCTTCCTGGCAACGGTAACGCGCTTGCTGTATTATTGGATAATCTTGATTGGGAAGAGATTCTTGGCACAATCAGCGGCGATGATACAATTTTAATTATCTGTCGAACGGAAGATGATACGGAATTTGTAAAAGATAAACTGCTGGCTATGTTGTAATTGGAAGTGAAATGAGGGGATACAATGCTTACAGAGCTTTCCATTAAGGATTTTGCGATTATTGACCACATCCGAATCCATTTCAAGGAAGGACTTACGGTGCTGACTGGGGAAACAGGAGCAGGTAAGTCTATTGTCATTGATGCCGTTCAGCTGTTAAGCGGCGGCAGAGGTTCCGTTGAATTTATCCGTCATGGCCAGAAAAAAGCCGAACTCGAAGGTCTTTTTATTATTGATTCCGAAAACCATCCCATTTACGCTGTAGGCGCCCAATTCGGTGTCGACATTGACGATGGGATGATTGTGCTGGAAAGAACCATGACTGCGAGCGGAAAAAGTATTTGTCGTGTAAATGGCAAGCTTGTGACCTTGGCAATTTTGCGTGAGTTTGGAAAATCATTGATTGATATTCATACACAGCATGAAACGCAGTCACTGATGGACGCTGACAGACATATCGAATTGCTTGACTTATACAACGCTGAGGCAATTGGCAAGGCGAAGGAAGCATATTCGCTTCAATTCAAAGAACTTCAAAAATTGAAGAAACGTTTTAAAGAATGGAACACCAACGAACAGGAAATAGCACAGCGTCAAGACTTGCTTCAGTTTCAATACAATGAATTGAAGGAGGCTGCGCTTCAGCCTGGTGAAGATGATCAGCTGACCGAAGAGCGGACCAAGCTGATGAATTACGAACGCATTTATCAATCACTTCATGATGCATATAATGCGCTGTACGGTGAACAAAAGGGATTAGATTGGGTAGGACACGCTTTAGCAAGCTTAGAATCAGCAAGTGCCTATGATGAAGAGATTCAAAAGCATCATCAATCTGTGAGTGAGCAGTATTATATGCTCGAGGATTTAACTTTTCAGCTGAGCAGTCAGCTCGACAGTTTGTCTTACGATCCGGAGCGATTGAACGAGATTGAAATGCGATTGAATGAAATTAATCGATTGAAGAAGAAATACGGATCCTCTGTTGAAGAAATTTTAGAGTACGCATCTCGTATTGAAGAGGAAATTGATCAAATTCAAAATCGTGATTCCCATGTGCATCAGCTGGAGCATCAAATTACCGAGATGAGTGAGGATGCCTTGCTTGAAGCAAAACAGCTGCATGACTTACGCGTGCAAGCAGCTTCGCAATTAACAGAAGCAATTCATGAAGAGCTAAAGGATTTGTATCTCGAAAAAGCGCGTTTCCATGTAGATGTAAAGATGAAGTCGGGCTCTGCCGGTGATCCTGAGATTGACGGAAAGCCTGTTCAGTTGACAGCAGATGGTTTTGATTCGATTGTCTTTCATATATCCACCAACCCTGGTGAGCCTCTTAAAGAGCTGCACAAAGTCGCCTCAGGCGGAGAGTTATCACGAATCATGCTTGCATTAAAACGAATCTTCTCACGCCACCAAGGTGTAACAAGTGTTATTTTTGACGAAGTAGACACAGGTGTAAGCGGCAGGGTCGCACAAGCAATTGGGGAGAAGATATACGGCATTTCTGTTGGTTCTCAAGTGCTTTGTATTACACATTTGCCGCAAGTGGCTTCTATGGCTGATTCTCACTTGCTGATTGAAAAGCATGTAGAAAATAATAGTACGCATACATCTGTTACAGAACTCGTGCAGGATGCGGCTGTTGAGGAAATCAGCAGAATGATGACAGGAACGGTACTGACAGAAAAAACAAAAGAACATGCAAAAGAACTGATTACGCTAGCCGATCAGTTCAAACATTCCTAATCCTGCCCAAAAAGGGCAGGATTTTGCTTTTACATAGGAAAAGATAGCCGCTATTTCTCATGTTTTCTGGGTTTAAAAAGCGCTTGTGAAACTCAAACTAGAAGTACATATAAAGTATGAACTGCTGTGGGGTTGGACTTCTAGGAGATGAGAAAATGAAGAAAAAGATATCAGCTTTACGCATCGCCATTGGTCTCTGTCTGCTGGCAGTATTAGTGGTAGCACCGTTGACAGCGCCAGTACAGTCATTTTTGAGCATACCAAACACAATGACGTTGTTTTCAAATAACGATCCAGCTGATGCACTTCCTGCATTTGGGGATGGCCAAGCTGTTAAAGCAATCGATCAAGATGCTTTTCGCGGGCAATCAGCTGACAAGCAGGAACTAATTTACACGGTAGGAAGCATACCAATCAAAAAAGTCTCCGTTGATGTACTTCCCGACCTTCGCATTGTCCCAGGCGGCCATTCTGTTGGCGTAAAGCTTCACACATTAGGTGTTCTTGTTGTCGGACATCATCAAGTTCGTACACCTGATGCGACCGTATCGCCAGGAGAAGAAGCAGCTATTCACACGGGTGATGTACTGTTGGAGATTAATGATCAAGAAATACGAAAAATGGAAGAAGTTGCACCGCTGATTGAGCAAGCAGGAAAAGATGGTAAGTCTGTGCGTATCAAAGTCAAACGCGGCAGCGAAACCATGACAACAAAGTTGAGTCCAGCACTGGATGCAAAAGACAAGCAATATCGAATGGGTCTTTACATCCGAGATTCAGCAGCTGGTATCGGTACGATGACGTTTTATGATCCAGTATCGAAAAACTATGGAGCGTTAGGGCATGTCATTTCGGATATGGATACACAAAAGCCAATTGAAATTCATGATGGCACCATCGTCCGCTCGAATGTGACAAGTATTCAAAAAGGAAACAATGGTCAACCAGGCGAGAAGCTCGCCGAATTCAGCATGAATCGCAATCATATTGGAACCATCACGAAAAACAGTCCCTTTGGTATTTTTGGCAAATTAGAAAGCGATATGCGTCAAACGGAAGAAACAAAAGCATTGCCAATCGCACTAAGCGATGAAGTGAAGAAAGGGCCGGCAGTTATCCGGACTGTGTTAGAAGGAGAAAAGATTGAGGAATTTGATGTAGAAATTGTCAACAGTGTACCACAGGACCATCCAGCAACTAAAGGAATGATCATTAAAGTGACAGATAAAAGGCTGCTGGCTAAGACAGGCGGCATCGTTCAGGGAATGAGCGGAAGTCCGATCATTCAAGACGGTAAATTAATTGGCGCTGTAACACATGTATTTGTGAATGACTCCACCTCTGGTTATGGTGTGCACATCGAATGGATGCTGCAGGAAGCGGGCATCGATATTTACAAATCAGATAAAAAAGCTAGCTAAAAAAGACATTTCCTATTCGATAACGAATGGGAGTGTCTTTTTCTTTTTCAAGTCATACGTTATAATGAAAAGACAAGAAACATCTGTTCGGAGGATTCCGCGTCATATGCTGTCGAATGGCGGGCGAAATTTCATGCAATGGAAATAAAAGCGAGGTTTTTTTCAATTTGGCAGGAATTGACCTTGATATGTCGAAACTGTAACGTGGAATCATAAGGGATATTAAGGGAGGAAGCAGGTAATGGAAAAGATAAAAGCAGTTTTGGTCGATGACAATCGAGAACTTGTGCAGCTTATGGAGGAATACTTTGAAGACCAATCCGATATAGAGGTAATTGGTACAGCTTATAATGGAAAAGATTGTTTAGATATGCTGGAAGATCTCCAGCCGGATGTTGTCGTACTTGATATCATCATGCCGCATGTCGATGGTTTGGCAGTTCTTCGCACATTAAGAGAAAGAACGTCAGCTCCAATGCCGCATGTGATTATGCTGACAGCTTTCGGTCAAGAAGAAGTGACGAAAAAAGCAGTCGACCTTGGTGCTGCTTACTTCATACTTAAACCGTTCGACTTGGAAAACTTAGCAGCGCAAATTCGCCAAGTCAGCGGACATGGCAGCAGCTACGAATCCTCTAACCCAATTCGTGTTACAAGAGAGAAAAAACACAAAAAACCGAATTTGGAAGCAAGCATTACGAACATTATCCATGAAATCGGCGTTCCTGCTCATATTAAAGGCTATATGTATTTGCGTGAGGCAATCACGATGGTCTACAACGATATCGACCTGCTTGGATCCATTACGAAAGTGTTGTATCCGGATATCGCCAAAACATATAACACAACTGCTTCCCGTGTGGAAAGGGCAATTCGCCATGCAATTGAAGTAGCCTGGAACCGCGGTAACATGGATTCCATCTCCTCCCTTTTCGGATATACTGTCAGTGTTTCAAAAGCAAAACCGACTAACTCCGAATTTATCGCAATGGTAGCAGACCGTCTGCGGCTTGAACATCGCGCTTCCTAAGCCCGGTCTTATGCGATTATTTGAGTAATTTTCACACAGAAAAACCAACAAACTTGGTTAATGTAGCTATAAATTAATATTTGTATAAGTGTTTACGTCTCTATTTATTGGGTGACCAATTTAGGAGGCGTTTTTTGTTGTGGATATTTTTATGATTGAGTTAGACAGGTACATGATGGAGTGTACCAGCAGAGGTTTATCACAGACGACAATGAGAAGTTACGATCAAACACTTCGTTTATTTCAAAGATACTTGAGAGAAATATACGACGTGAGGGATCCAGCTAAGGTTAAGAAGGAACATGTAAGTGAGTATTTTACTTACGTTCGCTCAAGGGGGAAGTATGGGGCGTTATCAAATGACGATACAGCTAAAATTAATAAGCTTTATAAAAGAAATGATTACGGTATTAAAGTGAGTGAAACAACAATCGCCAATTATCAACGCAATATCAATGCTTTCTTCAATTACCTCTACACAAACAAAGTTATAAAGAAAAATCCATGTGTGGATGTAAAAAAGATAAAGCCAGTCAGGAAGATGAAGCGTTTAATTCCAGAGAATGAATTAAAGTTATTTTTCAGCTCTTTCGATGTATCAAAGTTTCATGAATTTAGGAATTGGATGATTGCGCGACTGATATTGGACACGGGTGCAAGAATAGGGGAGTTGTTGGAGACAACACCAACAGATGTAGATATAAGGAGTAATGCGTTACTACTTAGAAAGACAAAGAATGGCAAAGAACGAATTGTTTACTTTTCTCCTAAAACTGGTAGGAATTTTAGTTCGTGGTTAGAGTATAGGGATCGTTATACCGGCAGCCAATATAATTTCCCTTCAACAAGAGGAGCAAAGATGGACATTCGGAACATAGAGACTGCATTTCGGAAACATTCAAAAATAGTTGGTGTGGAAGTCCAAGCTCATCAGCTTAGAGATAACTTTGCAAAGTATTACTTACTTAATGGTGGGGATCTAGCAACTTTATCAAGAATTTTAGGTCATGCAAGTCCATTGGTTACTCAACAAATATACTTGGATTTTGACACACAAGAAGTTGGTCTTAAATATCAACAGCATTCACCAATCAACAAATTAAATATATAAGATAAAAAACAAAAGAAAAAGCCGAGCAAATGGGACGGTAATCCCTGCTCGACTGTGGCGTACTAGGCCATTAAGTTATGTACCTTTACTATAACCATTTTCAAAAAGTTGGCAAGTAGTAGGCTTATTTAAGTGCGCCCTTTTCTAAATAAAGGGAGAGACAATAAATGTTACAGGGAAGCCTTGAACAATTCCGATAGTATAGTCAATTCAACAGTCTGAAGGACCTTAATAACAATATGGAACAATGGTTATACTACATTTAGAAAGAAAAGCTACTCACATCTTCTCAGGTAATTGCAAATTAAAGCTTTATCTAAATGGTGTGCCAGAATCCTGGTATTTCAAACGCGCGCTATGCAAAATTGTGGCCAGTACGTGGGTTAATGATAAGGTGGGCATTAGTCGCAATCCAAGAAAAGCATCTGCTAAACCTAAAGCTACTGGTTCTGCAATTGTTCCTTATCCTGGACACTACATTAAAGTTGGTTCTAGAGGCAAAGATGTTCAGCGTGTGCAACGTGCTGTCGGTGTAAATCCAGATGGCATTTTTGGGAATAACACAAAGAAAGCTGTAATGGCGTATCAGAAGCGTCATGGACTTTGTGTAGATGGAATTGTAGGCAAGGAAACATGGAAGGATCAAAACATAAAAAGAATTGAAAGCTCTTGGAACGAGTTAAATGATATAAACCAACGCTTCTTTGAAGCATCTTATGAAGTTAACAAAATGAGAGCTTTGTAATTAATCTACCCCTATTCCAATTAAGGATTAGGGGTTCTTTTTTTGTTATAAAAGTAAATTATTGTCTTATTTACACGTAATGATATATAATCAGTATGAATTAGGGAGGTGTATCATGGGTAGTATATTTTCAATAGCACCGTTTCCAACAGAGAGAGTAAAGCTTAATAAGAAAAGCGGGGAAATAATTAAAGATATTGAAGCTCTCGTACAATCCAACGATATATTTATTGAAGATATCTCATTACCAATTGAAGAAGGGGATTCTTTAATTAGAGAATTAAAAAATGGACTAAAAGAAAGTTACATAGTAATTGACAGAGGCTTTGTTACAGACTCCTTTGATTTAGATGCTCATTATCAAGTTGAAGTAGAAAAAATTTCTTCTAGGGAAATACGACAACAAAATCAAGTCTCTAACAAAATAGTATACAATTTAAACGGCGCTAACAGCCGAGTAAATAATAACTCAACTGATAACTCATTGAATATTGTAAATAGCAGCCCTGATGAATTGTTTGATAAGTTAAGGGAACAAGTGAGTCAGCATATTGAAGACCCTGAAATAAAACGATCACTTCGTCAGCACATCAGCGAAATGGAAGCGAATCAAGATAGTCCTAACTTCACAGTTGCATACACAAAATTTATAAATAGTATTGCTAGCCACATGACTATATTCTCTCCGTTTATTCCAGCACTTACCCAAATGCTTTCTAACTGAAGAAAAATACCCCTTCTCATTAATTTGAGGAGGGGATTTTTTTCGTTACACGGTAAGTAATTTGAAATGTGTAAAAATGCCGATTGTCAAAGGTTGCTCCATCTTTTACCATAAAATAAAGGAGTGATATTATTGCATTTTACTCAAGTAAAATTTACCTTTCCAATGGTAGTCACTGTATTAGCGTTTTTCTTTTTTGTGTATCAGAGTTTTTGGTTTCCTTTTCTACTTGTTGTCGCAATGGTTGCTACAACTGGGTTAATGGATAAGATACATGGTGATAGCGGTAGATATAGAAAATTTGAAATATTATTTAGAGGTTCTTTATCTGTTGGAGTGGTGGTGGCATTATTGGATACATTCTTTTTTAATATTGTAGGTTCAAATATTATATATGCCATACTACTTGTAATATTAACTGCAAGAATAGTGCTTGAATATATTTTTTATAATTCGAAAAAGTAAAGAAAAGCGATAGCTATACAAGCTATCGCTTAATTATGATCTATGTTACTGAGGGAAAGTTCCTGTATATATAACGTGCGCAGGCACTATACCTGTAAATCTTAAATATACGCCTTTCCCTTTGTTTTGTGTTAATAATATTGTCGCACTACCACCAAGCACTAGAGCGGCTGAAGCAGCTACAGCTTTCAAAACTGCTGTTGGAATAGAGAACCATGGAGCCCAAATGCCAACTAAGGTAGCAGCTCCTCCACCGGCAGCAAGCGCCTGAGCCGTAGTTGAAGTAAGATTGTCATTTAAATAAACTTTATACCCCCACCAATGAG
Organism: Terribacillus aidingensis; assembly: GCF_900215625.1. Classification (GTDB taxonomy): domain Bacteria; phylum Bacillota; class Bacilli; order Bacillales; family Amphibacillaceae; genus Terribacillus; species Terribacillus aidingensis. Next base: position 704,419 of record NZ_OBEK01000002.1, on the reverse strand, counting down.
TTGTGATGGCATTTCTGCCTTTACTTGCTGCTACTTGGAATTTAGCATCAGTCTTTCCCTCGAAAGTGATGGTATTTCCCACGATTTGCATATTATTTTTCTCTTCTGTGGAAATTTGACTAAGTACATTATTTTTATCATTAACCTCATTTATTATTTTGTTGTACTTTTCTTCCCCGACTTTTTTCTTTAACTCTTTTTCGTTTGAAATTTCAAATTTACCGTTTATTACATCAATATAAGAATCTGCTAAATCAATAGTCTTTTGGTCAAGAACTGGTTCACTAGACTCCTTTGCACTTACAGAGTTGAGCAATGGTGTAAAAGCTCCAAATATTAGCAAACAAGACATAAATACAATGGACACCTTGGACTTAAGGGATAAATACAAAATAAACTCCTCCTTAAATTAATTCAGGTTTTAGAATAACCTGTAGGTGCTATCTTACAAGTTTGGTAGAGATTGTGAAATGGGTTTCCAGTAAAATGGTATTAATGACACCGACTAATTTTAAAAAGTATCTAATAATACCACTTACTGACTAGTAGTAAAGGTATAAAACTAGGAGTCTAGTTAAGATCCCCCTCCTCATAAGAGAAGGGGGATTTTTGGTTTCCTATAAATGGTATATAATTTAGAGTGAAAGAACCTGATTATATTACGCTAATGGTAGATAAGTAATTATTTTTAGTGAGGTGAGATTATGAATGAAACACCGACAGAACTGATCAATAGAATAGCTGCCAAAGTAAGAAGCTATCAACAAATGATTAATCCAATAACAGAAGCAGCAAATGCATTTCAAGAGTTAAAGAGTAGACTTGCGGCTCCTGCTGATGGTTTGAAAATTATAATTGAACAATTACCTGAATATATTAGAAATGCTGAAAAAGCTGAGGAGTTAACAATATCTCTTATTAAGGTTACAGCACAAAAAGGATGGACTCTTACTGGTATTATACCAGCCTCAGAGGGGCTATAAACTAGGGTGTACGTATCACCAACAAATTAACATTTAAAGCTACATGAAAATCTGTGAGAATCGCTTAATACCAACGCTTTGAACCGCCGGATATACTGTCAGTGTTTCAAAAGCAAAACCGACTAACTCCGAATTTATCACAATGGTAGCCGACCGTCTGCGGCTTGAACATCGCGCCAGTTGATACTGAATAAAAGTGATTCTTAAGCTTCACTTGCACAAATAAGCTGACAAGCGGTATCGGAAATAATAAATACTATTCGGAATCGTATGAGCGTCCTAATTTATCGGGTCTGTCCGGTAAGGAGGACGTTTTTTGTTTTGAGCATAAATTGATGGGAATCTGCATATGGCAGTAACCGGATTTTTTATTTATTCCAAAATAGAAAAGAATACGTCGGCCTTTCAGTACATTTTGGTAAGATAGTTAGTGAAAAGACTTATATAATTTTCAACACAACGTCAATGCGCTTTTCAATTATCTTAACTGGTAAAGAAATTTTGCGAAGGTATAGTCTGTAAATGAGAGGGGAAGCATTACACTTCTAAATTACAAATAAATGTATGCACATTTAAAAATGCACCACATTATATGTTTTTTGTATGATTATGCAAAGAACTTCTAAGCAGTGCGCGTTACAATTCTATGCAAAGTGTAAATTCCATAACAAGGAAGGGGAATTATGATGAACAAAGGCCTTAAGTGGTTAACATACATACTCGGTGGAATCATTGTAATTTTCCTGCTAATAGCTGGAGCTTTTAAAATTATTGCAATTCTTAATGAAAAAGAGCAAGAGGAAGCGGTCAGAAAGACACAAGAGTATCTAGCTAACAGCTATCCAGACTTGAATTATAAGATACAAAATATTTCATCGTCCACTGACTTTAAGCACTATGGGTATTTTGAATATGGCGTTACAGTGAAAAACATGAATTCTGATGAAATTTTCACAGTATTTTATGATGAAAAAATGAATCGGATGGAAGACTCAATCTCCTTGGAAAAACAAGAGAAACACGCAGAACGTGACATAACACCTAAAGTGGAAAAGTATATAAAGAAGCGTTTTGGAGATACAAGATATATTGATGTTAGTTACGACATAGCCGAAGGAAAACCAATGATTGTGATTACGTTTAATAACCATCATGAGGAAATAACGCAAACTGATTTTGATTTATTTATTGCGTATTTAAAAGGAACGATTGGACTCGAACACGCAAATGTAAATGTGTATTACTGGCATGGAGATTTATCCTTTGATTTAGAATTTTAACTTTTATATAGCTTACTGGATTTGATCAGTTAGAAGGGGCAGATTTGGCTTGTATGTACGATAATAGTTGAATCCTCTCGGACCGTATACGGCGAAAACATGCTTTATTAGCACAGCTTGTTCTTAATGGTTGGAGTGCTCGGCTCAAACAAATTATCTGCAGAAAACGAAAAAAGCTGCCCTTTGGCAGCACGTTGGATTATAAGTAAGCTTCATTTGGATCAGAAGAAAGTTCAGCTATCGTAAGAAAATCAAAGTGCACAGATTGGCCTTTGCCCTGCGGACTGCATGCAAACAATCCGGCTGAAATGCAAGCATCATCGGGAATGTCCAAATGAGCGATGCGCATTTGCATCCATTCCTCGCCATCCCAGGAAAAGTCGATATAACAATTCTGAGCAATTCTGGATATCCGGAAGTATAACTCGATATCTTTATCTTTTACATATTGTGTGGACCAATCTGAGTAGCCTTGATTTGTAACCACTGCGCCCAATTTGCTCAAGTTATATGTTATATATTCTAAAGAAGTTTTAACCCAGACGTCTTTTGAATAGCGAATCATTAATCCGGCATGGTCATACTTTGAATTTGGCAAGGCTTTCACCTTGGTAGTCATTCGAAAATTCTTATCTGTTTTCATATACAGAAAATGCCCATTGTCATTTTCAAAACCATAATGCGTTTTTTGCCAGAAATCAGTTTTGGGATCAGTTTTTAGAATTAATTGAGAAGTTTGTTTATCAATTAACCAATGATGAGGCTCAAAACGCCATTGCAGTAAGTTACTTAATTTTACATCTCCAAATCGTTCTTCTAACAGAACTTGTTTCATCACCTGAATCCCTCCGATTTCTGTAGATAAATCCAATTATACGTTTTCTTCCATACACCAAGAATAGGGATATATACTTCTTTTATGAGTTATCAGATACCATTCTAAATAATTCGATATAATATTAAAAAAGAACTGCAAGTAATAAGCTGCACCTAAGATTTCATGTAAGATTTTAGGGGCAACTTATGTTTTCGGGAAAGGAATAAAGCGAATATGCTTAGGATTATCGAATAAAGTTAGTGAGAAGCTTTAATAAGGCTACAATCCGATGAGGTGAAGAAATGAGAGCTGTTATTCAGACAAAATATGGCTTACCTGATGTACTGCAGCTTATGGATATTGAAAAGCCGGTTCCGGGGAATATAGAAGTACTAGTGAAAATACACGCCTCCTCGTTAAATCAAGGGAACCTTGTGTTATTAAAAGGTAAACCTTTCGCAGCTCGTTTTGCATTTGGATTATCTAAGCCAAAATACGCTGTTCCCGGTGGGGATTTTGCAGGTCGAATTGAAGCAATCGGGAAGGATGTTACTCAATTTAAAACAGGAGATGAGGTTTTTGGGGACTTATCGAGCAGTGGGTGGGGAGCTTTCTCAGAATATGCGGCTGTTCCTGAACATGCACTTGCTTTAAAGCCAGCTAATTTATCATATGAAGAAGCTGCTGCATTACCAATGGCTGGAGTGACAGCATTGCAAGCGTTACGTGATAAAGGCAACATAAAGCTGGGGCAAAAAGTATTGATATATGGTGCCTCGGGCGGTGTTGGAACTTTCTTCATTCAGCTTGCCAAGCATTATGGAGCAGAAGTAACAGCGGTTTGCAGTCAGAAACATAAACATAGCATAGAACAGCATGGAGCTGATTACATTATTGACTATCAAGGCGCAGATTTTTCACTGGCTCCGAGGCATTATGATGTCATTATTGGGGTGAATGGCTTTCAGCCTCTTTCTATATACAAACAGGCATTAAAATCAGGCGGAGTATTCGTTCATGTAGGTGGTTCCGGAGCTCAGTTATCACGTGTTTTGCTTTTTGGTCCATTAATTTCAAAGATGAGCAGCAAGAGATTCAGCAGCTTTTTACATAGACCAAAACAAGAAGATCTTGTTTTATTAAAAGAAATAGCTGAAGAAGGCGGCATAAAACCAGTAATTGTCCGCAATTTTATGCTTGAAGATATTCAAGAAGCTTTTCACTATTTCAATAAGGGGCATATCGGCGGGAAAGTAATTATACAAATCTCTGCATTGGATGAGAACGATTTACATGAAAGAACGCCGTAGCAGAAGCGATAACGAGACAAATAGCATACAAATTTAAAATAAGCCGACAAACGGTTTTTTTTCTGGCATAATAGTAAAAGGAAAGGTACTAACGCTTCTGTTTATCGATCGCCGATAAAGAGAGGCGTTTTTATCTTAAATGAAACTAGATACAGCAAGCAACAGGTAAAGAGTAACTGGCTAGAGAGGAAGATACATACGAAAGATATATGGTACAACGCACTATCGCCTCCGTAACTTTATCATTAAACAGGCAAAAAACGATAAAAATATTAGGGAGTTCTTGTTTATGATTGCTGCGTTATTAGGTGTACTGATTGGTTCAGGTTTGTCATTTCAAACAGCTGTAAATTCCCAGCTGCGAAAGTTTGTTATTTCCCCTTATTTAGCTTCTATGATTTCCTTTACAATAGGAGCTGTTTTCTTATTTGTTACTACATTGGTGTCCGGCGCACCGCTCGGAATTTCATGGGACCTTATTTCGAATCAGCCAATCTGGATTTGGCTGGGCGGGATGCTTGGTGTTATTTTTCTTACGGTTAACATTTTATTGTTTCCGAAGCTTGGCAGTGTTCAAACAGCAATTATGCCTATTCTCGGGCAAATCATTATGGGGATGCTGATTGATAACTTCGGATGGTTTTCTTCAATGAAAGTTCCATTTGGTGTTAATAGAGTCTTCGGGATTGCTTTATTGTTAGTCGGCGTCTTCCTGGCAATTGCCATTCAGGAAGTAAGATCACGCAAAGAAGTTAAGAGCAATCGTAACCTCATGCAATGGGTTTGGCGTCTTATCGGAGTGATTTCAGGTATGCTGGCGTCTACACAAGTAGCAATTAACGGCCAGCTTGGAGTAGTGTTAAATTCATCTGTTCAAGCAGCGTTTATATCCTTCTTTGTTGGAGCAGTAACGCTGATTATAGTAGTTGCTGTAAAGGAGCGCTCTTTTACAGGAGTAAAAGCGCCTATTAAACAAAAAGCACCCTGGATTGTATGGATCGGCGGGCTTATAGGTGCGGTATACGTTTTAGTTAACGTTTATTTAGTCGGACAAATAGGAACCGGCCAAACGGTTATCTTAGTTTTATTCGGTCAGATAGCCGGAAGCTTGCTGATTCAGCGTTTTGGTTTGATCAACTCGCCGAAAATGCGAATTGACTGGATTCAAATTGTTGGGTTGGTGCTGATTTTAGGTGGAGTTATTCTGATAAAATTATTTTAAGTAGGGCGAATTGTGTTCATTAGGGAAGTAAATATAAAGGCTTGCATTGTCATGCAGATGATGCAAGTCTTTTTTTGTTTATCATAATATAATTATGTTAACTGAAGTAACGCTTATTAAAACCGTCAAGATTTAAACAAAAGTAATTAAATACAAATCAACACAAATAAAATAAAATAGTGTATAATCCAAAACGTCAAGTAAAATGAAAGCGCTTTATGTATTATTAACGCAGAGGAGGATGAACATTGGCGGAAAAACAGGGGAGTTTAAAGGCTACCATCACGGTAGCGATGTCCAACTATCTGGAAGCAGGTTCAATTGTAGCAGGTGCTGGCGGTTTGACTTTGTGGATGGAGTATTTGAATTTAAATGATGCAAAGCTAGGTTTGCTTGGTGCATTAAGTGCTAATGGTTTTGGTTCAGCGATTGGTGCTTTTCTGGGCGGTATTTTAGTGGACAAGTTTGGCAGGAAGTTCATATATAAATATGATTTGCTTGTGTACATGCTAGGGATTCTGCTCATTACATTTTCATTTAATTTCCCAATGCTTCTAGTCGGGTATGTGGTTACCGGAATTGCTGTTGGAGCAGCTATTCCAGCTGCATGGACTTATATTGCGGAAGAAGCACCAAAAGGAGAAAGAGCCGCTCGCGTTGGCTGGGGGCAGCTGGCTTGGTCAATTGGACCGGCAATTACTTTATTTTTATCGGTAATGCTAGCGCCATTAGGTCTGCTTGGCAGCCGGATTATTTTTGCACAACTCTTTGTTGTCGCTTTAATTACATGGATATTGCAGCAGCAAATAGGTGAATCAAAAATTTGGACAGAAGAAAAAGCGAAAGAAAAAAGCCGCAAAGCTATTGGATCACAAGATGTATCATGGAAGCAATTATTTACGGTTAAAGCAAACCTGCAGGCAATTGTTCTGCTTGTTGGTATTTATGTTTTTTGGAATCTTGTAGCAGGTGTAATGGGTTATTTCATGCCGTATATTTACGAGACAGTGGGCGGTTTATCTGCATCACAGGCGAATTTACTGCAAGGCTTCCTCTGGACATTGACAGTTGCAGCTACTTACTTTGTCTTCATTAAACTTGGTGATCGTGTAAACCGGAAACTGCTCTACGGAATAGGTGCAGGTATGGGGATTGCTGCATGGCTAGTGCTTACTTTTGGCGGGATGGGAATGTTTGAGCTGTTTACATTCGTAGTCTTATGGGGGATTGCTGCAGGATTTGGTGCGCAGGCGTTTTATGGCTTATGGGCTGGTGAACTGTTTCATACGCGTTACCGGGCCAAAGCACAAGGATTTATTTTTGCTCTGGCGAGAGTGGCAGTTGGTTTGATTTCGCTAGTCGTTCCGCTGATGATTAGCTCCTTTGGTTTCCAGGCAGCTGGTATGGTTATGATTGGTTTCTTGCTGATTGCGGCTGTGGCAGGGTTGATCATGGCACCAGAGACGAGAGGAAAGTCATTAGAACAAATTCAAGAAGAACGATACGGAAGTATTCCTGTAAACAGAAAACAAGCAAAAAGTTAACAAAACAAAAATAAACAAATAAAAATAAAGAAAAACACACAAAAGCGCTTCTGCATCATGTATAATGAAATCAGTTATTGAAAGCGCTTTATAAATAGCGTACATTCAAGAAGAGGAGTGTTGGAATTGGTACAAAACAAATGGGATGACAAAGAAGCGAATCTGCAAGAAGGTTTAGGAGTACTAGTGTATCGGTCCAATTTAATCGGAAGTGACCGCTCGGTTTGTAACTGGGGCGGCGGCAACACATCTATGAAGACGACAGTAGAAGACTTCCGCGGACGGCCTGTAGAAGTCATGTATGTAAAAGGAAGCGGTTCTGATTTGGCGACGATGGGAGCGCATAATTTTACCGGTCTTCGTATGGAAGATATACGTCCGTTAATGGAAAGAGAAGCAATGCCGGATGAAGAAATGGTTGCTTATTTGACAAACTGTATGATTGACGCGAGTCATCCGCGTGCCTCCATCGAAACGCTGCTGCATGCTTTTCTTCCTTTCAAGCATGTTGATCATACGCACCCTGATAGCATTATCAGCATTTGCTGTGCAGATAACGGGCAAGACATTGCCAAAGAAATTTTCGGAGACCGATATGTCTGGGTTCCTTATATCCGTCCTGGATTTACACTATCTAAGATGATTGCAGAAGCAGTCGCGGCGAATCCGCAAGCAGAGTTAGTTCTTATGGAGAAGCATGGATTAGTCGTATGGGGAGACACGGCTAAGGAAAGTTATGACCGAACAATTGCGGTGATTAGCGAAGCAGAAGCATATATAAAAGAAAAACAATTTAATACTGCACCTTTCGGCGGCGAGAAAGTTGCTAGTCTGGATAAAGATGCTCGGAATGCGCTAATTACGAAGGTTATGCCAATCATCAGAGGGGCCGTTAGTGAAGAGAAGAAAATGATTTTAAGCTTTGATGATAGTGAAGATGTTTTGGAATTTGTAAATAGTGAACAAGCAGAGCAGCTAAGTCAGGTAGGTGCTGCATGTCCGGATCATCTCGTACATACGAAGCGCACGCCTTTATACGTCGCGTTTGATCCAGCATCTGACAGTGCGGAGGATTTACAGCAGAAAGTTCGAGCTGGTATTAAAGCTTTTGCGAAGGATTACAAGGATTATTTCCAGCGTAACGCTTCTGAAGGCGACGTTATGTTCGAACCAGTACCAAGAGTCGTCCTTATTCCAGGCGTAGGTATGGTTACAACTGGGAAGGACAAAAAAGCGGCGAATATTAGCTCGGCTTTGTATCATCGCGCTATTTCTGTGATGAAAGGAGCAACTGCACTAGGAGAATTTGTATCACTATCTGAATCGGAATCATTTTCCGTGGAATATTGGCCGCTGGAACTGTATAAGCTGTCTTTGGCTCCGCCTGAAGCTAGGTTCAGCCGTTCTGTTGTTCTCGTTACTGGCGGAGCAGGCGGTATTGGAAGCGAGACACTGCGTGTATTTCTGAAAGATGGTGCGCATGCTGTTGTAACCGATATCAACATGGAAGGCGCAGAAAGGATTGCGTCCGAGTTGAACGAGAAATATGGCGAAGGCCGTGCGGTTGCAGTCAAAATGGATGTAACATCTGAAGAAGCCATTGCAAAAGCGTTTGAGACTGCTGTTAGACAGTATGGCGGCGTTGATCATATTGTAAACAACGCAGGTTTGGCAACAAGCAGTCCTTTCGATGAAACAACATTAAAAGAATGGCAGCTTAATATGGACGTATTAGGTACAGGGTATTTCCTTGTCGCCCGTGAAGCCTTCCGACTAATGAAACAGCAGGGAATTGGCGGCAGCATGGTGTTTGTCGGTTCGAAAAACTCTGTCTACGCTGGCAAAAATGCAGCTGCTTACAGCTCCGTAAAAGCAATGGAAATGCACTTGGCTAGATGCATTGCGGCAGAGGGTGGCAGCTATGGTATCCGCGTGAACGGTGTCTTGCCTGATGCGGTGCTGCAAGGATCAGCAATATGGGGCTCAAAATGGCGGGAAGAACGCGCGGCAGCTTACAATATTTCACCAGATGAGCTGGAAGAGCATTACCGGAAACGAACAACATTAGGAGTGAACATATTTCCAAGAGATATTGCCGAATCAATTGCATTCTTCGCCTCAGACGCTGCCCTTAAAACAACAGGATGCATGATTACAGTAGACGGCGGCGTTCCGGCTGCCTTTACAAGATAAGGGGGATATCATATGCATATAGCGGTTGATATCGGAGCGTCAAGCGGTCGTCTTATTACTGGGGAACTGAAAGAAGGGAAGCTTGTTATACAGGAGATCCATCGTTTCGCTAATGGCTATCAAAAACAAGGAGAATTCAACTGCTGGGATATTGACCATTTGGAAGAACAAATCCTTCGCGGTTTGCAAATTGCGAAGCAGCAGGGGATTACTGCGTGTACACTTGGAATAGATACGTGGGCAGTTGATTATGCACTGCTTGGGAAGGATGGTGAGCGATTACGCAATGTGATTGCTTACCGCGATTCCCGGACAGATGGCGTAATGGAGCAAGTGTGGGAGACGATGCCGAAGAGTGACATCTATCGTAAAACAGGTATTCAGTTCCAGCCGTTCAATAGCCTATACCAATTTATTTCAGAAAAAGAGGAGGTTATCCGGCAAACGGAAACGGTCCTGCTTGTTCCAGACTATCTTAACTACCGGCTGACTGGAAAGAAAGTGATGGAAGCAACAAATGCTTCTACCATGCAGCTTCTGAATCCTGTGAGCCGTACATTTGATGAAGAGCTTCTAAATCTGGCAGGTGTTCATGCCAGTCAATTTGCGGAGCTGGTCGAACCAGGCACCGTGATCGGCAGCATTACAGAAAAGCTGCAGGATGCCTATGACTTGCCAGATTGTAGGGTTATTGCAGTAGGTTCACATGACACGGCATCTGCCATTGCCGGTGTGCCAGCAAGCGGTGAAAATTGGGCTTATTTGAGCAGTGGTACGTGGTCCCTGCTTGGGACAGAGCGCAGGCAGCCGATACTGAATGACAGCAGTCTGGAGTTGAATTTTACGAATGAGTGGGGAGTTGACCAAACATACCGCTATTTAAAAAATATTATTGGAATGTGGATCATCCAGGAGATTAGAAGTTTATATCCAGTAGATTATAATTACGCAGAAATGGTCGAAGAGGCGATGAAGGCCGATGTAAAGCGGCCGCCGGCTGTTCATTTGAATGATGTCCGTTTTTTGAAGCCGGATAATATGATTGAAGAATTACAGGATTATTGCCGGGAAACAGACCAGTACGTGCCGAAGACGATTGGAGAGCTGAGTTATACAGTCTTTCATAATTTGGCAGTCATCTACAGTGAAGCATTGATAGAATTGGAAAGGCTTACAGGTGAAGAACTGCAGACACTTCACATCGTAGGCGGCGGCGCACAAAATCAAATCCTAAATCAGCTGACTGCTGACTACAGCGGTTTACAAGTAATAGCAGGGCCTACAGAAGCAACTGCGCTTGGTAACCTGATTGTACAGATGATAGCAGCGGGTGAGCTTGCTTCCTTGGATGCCGGAAGACAGCTAATACGGTCGTCTTTCCCCTTGCGAACCTTTGTTCCGGCTGGTGCAGAGAAAGGAAGAACAGTTTATGATTCGAAAAGCTAGTGTTATGTACGTGTACCGCGATAAATTCGAGGAGTATAAAAAGCGTCACGACCAGCTTTGGCCGGAGATGAAGCAAGTGCTGAAAGAACATGGTGTCAGCAACTATGGTATCTTCCTGCACGAACCTACAGCAATGTTATTTGCTTACTTAGAAGTTGAATCAGAAGAATTACACGCGCATATCGCAGAAACAGAAATATGTCAGCGCTGGTGGGTGTATATGCAGGATATCATGCAGACAAATCCGGATCATAGTCCAGTTAGCGAATCGTTAACAGAAGTATTTCATTTAGCTTAAGGAGGATAAAAAATGACAGTAATCAAAGCGTATGAAATGGCGAAATCGATGTACGAGACACTAGGAGTGGACGTAGAAGCTGCATTGGAAAAATTGAAAACGATACCAATCAGTATTCACTGCTGGCAAGGTGATGACATTGGCGGGTTTGAGGTGCAGCAGAACGAACTATCAGGCGGCATTGATGTGACCGGTAATTATCCTGGAAAAGCAACAACACCAGAAGAGCTGCGTTCCGACTTGGAAATGGCGCTCCGTTTGATACCGGGGAAACACCGAATTAATTTGCACGCCATTTATGCCGAAACGGATGGTCAGCATGTTGAACGCAATGAAATAAAGCCCGAGCATTTCCGCAATTGGGTTGAATGGGCGAAGCAGCACAATCTTGGTCTCGACTTTAATCCAACTGTTTTTTCCCATTCAAAAGCAGCGGATGGACTGACACTCGCCCATCCTGACGAGGAAATTCGCCAATTCTGGATCGAACATTGCATTGCCTCCCGTAAAATTGGCGAGTACTTCGGCAAAGAGCTTGGCACACCGAGTTTAACGAATATTTGGATTCCGGATGGTTATAAAGACGTTCCGAGTGACCGATTAACGCCGCGAGAAAGACTGAAGCGTTCGCTTGATCAAGTATTCGCAGTAGAAATTGATGAAAAGTACAATATAGATGCTGTGGAAAGCAAGCTATTCGGATTAGGCTCTGAATCCTATGTTGTCGGTTCTCATGAATTTTATATGGGTTACGCTTTGACACGCGGCAAATATTTGCTTATGGACACAGGTCATTATCATCCGACAGAAATGGTATCAAATAAAATTAGCGGTATGCAAGTATTTACAGATAAGATTGCACTGCACGTCTCCCGTCCTGTGCGCTGGGACAGTGATCATGTGGTCACGTTTGATGACGAGCTAAAGGAAATCGCTAACGAGCTTGTCCGCAATGATGCATTAGATACAATTCGAATCGGTCTGGATTTCTTTGATGCCAGCATTAACCGAGTGGCGGCCTGGGTAATCGGTACTCGCAATATGCAAAAAGCGCTTCTTTATGCTTTATTAACTCCGCATGCAGAATTGAAAAACTATCAAGAAAAAGGACAGTTCACAGAAAGATTGATGTTAATGGAAGAATTGAAAAGTTATCCATTCGGTGCCATATGGGATTATTTCTGCCAGGAGATGCAAGTTCCGCGCGGCATGGCTTGGCTGCAGCATGTTCAAGAATATGAAAGAAGCGAATTGGCTCGCCGGTAACACAGAAGATTATGCTACACTATAATCAAAACGTGGCAAAGGCAGGAAAAGGTATGTTAGTTGCAGAAAGACAAAGGAAGATCGTGGATGTTGTAAATGAGCGGGCTAGTGTTCGAGTGTCCGAGTTAAGTGCGCTCTTTCATGTTACCGAAGAAACAATCCGGCGCGACTTGGAAAAATTGGAGAAGGAACAGCAGCTTCATCGGAGTCACGGCGGAGCAGTCCGGATCGAAGAAGGTGCATCTGAGATCGCGTATGAGGCTCGGGAAGTCATGCACATGGAAGCGAAACAGGCAATTGCAAAGGCTGCTGTTGCAGAAATTCACACTGGCGAACGGATTATTCTTGATGCTAGCACGACAGCGTGGTACATGGCCAAGGAATTGCCCAATATGCCGCTAACCATTATCACCAATAGTATTAAGGTTGCACTTGCCTGCAGTAGCAAGGACCAAATCCGTGTTATATCACTCGGCGGTCAGCTGCTGGCTAAATCGTTATCATTCGTCGGTCCGCTGGCGGAGAGATCATTGACGACATATTATGTCGATAAAACCTTCCTTTCTTGTAAAAGCGTACATGTAGAGCATGGTTTGAGTGACTCCAATGAACAACAAGCGATTATCAAGAAGCAAATGATCGACATAGCAGGTCAAACTATTTTGCTTGCTGATTCAAGTAAATTCGGTAAGCGCGCATTCGCAACCATCACCGAGCTAAATCGAATTCAGAAGGTATACACCGATACAGACATAGATACGGGTACAAAAACGTATTTGGAAAAACAGAATATAGAGTTCCAAGCTGTGAACTAAAAATCGACCCCGCAGGTATACTGCGGGGTTGCTAAGGATGGTTTTATGCGCAAGTTACTCATAATCTTGTTATTCTTGTTGATTTTTGTAAGCGCTTGCAATAAAAGTCATGTCCTTTATGTCCAAAATACAGCATCCTCCGACAAACAAATTGTAGCCAAAGAGCAGATTGATATTGCGATTGTCCCGAAAGTCATGGAAATACCGTACTTTCAAGCGGTACAAGAGGGGGTAGCAGAGGCAGCAAAACACACTGGAGCAACTGTACATTTTGAAGGTCCGACAACAGCAAATGCAGCACAGCAAGAGGAAATCATTCGTCGTTTTATCAGCCAAAAAGTGGACGTACTTGCTGTAAGTGTTATTGACCCTGACCGTCTGACGCCAGTTCTCAAAGAAGCTAAAAAGCAAGGAATAACTGTCCTGACATGGGATGCAGATGCGCACCCAGAAGCTAGAGACTATTTTATAAATATGGTAGATGCAGAAAGGCTAGGGCAGCACTTACTGGATAGTTTAGTAAGACAAATCGGCGAAAAGGGGACGTATGTTATCTTGTCTGGGTCTGCATCATCGTTGAATCAAGAAGAATGGCTGCATTGGATCAAGCAGCACAATCGAACATATTATCCGCGTTTAGTTCTTCGCGAAGTAGCTTATACAGATGACAGTTCCGTTACAGCTTATCAAGAAGCAAAACGAGTTACCACTGCATATCCAGAACTCAAAGGCATAATCGGTATTGCCTCGCTTGGTCCGCCAGCAGCGGCTTCTGTTTTGAAAGAAAAAGGATTAACAGAGACTATTGCTGTTGTAGGTTTGGCCTCACCTCGTGACATGAATACACATTTAAAGGAAGGAAATGTGCGTACTGTTACATTATGGAGCCCAAAAAGATTAGGGTACTTGACGGTTATGGTTGCAAAACTTTTACGTGATGGAACCGTTATAGATGATGGGATGCTGATTGATGGAGTCGGCAGAATACAAGTAAATGGAGATCAAATCATTATGGATGAGCCAATTGATTTTACGGTAGAAAATGTGGATCAATATGATTTCTAAGCGAAAATACCATCATCTGCCTTTGATGCATAAGCTGCTGTTCTCTTATACGTTACTGACAATCATCCCTGTTTCCCTGTTAGGATTCTTTATATATGCAGCCTACATGAATGCCGCAGAGGAACAAATAGGTGCACTAGTTCCACAAATGCTCGAACAGGCAAGTCAGCAAATCGACCGAAATGTGCAAGATGTCACCATGATGCCGGAAAGAATTTATCAGTCACAGCAGACGATTGAGATATTGCGGACGGATGCATTTCAATCACACGCTGAATCTATGCAGCAGCAATATGAGATGGAGCGCTACTTGTCCAATAGCTTCCTTCACTCCAGCTCTTCCGATTTACTCGGTGTATTTGTTTTTTCTAAAAATCGGATATTTGCCGCAACAACGGAGAACTATAGCGGTTTTTCTAAAACAGAAGCTGCCGTTTACGGACAAAGCCTGGAATTGGAAAAAGGAAGTATTCTCTTGCTTCCGCATGAGACGAACCTGGTATTCGACAGCGGTGCTGATTATCTATTAATCGGCGTACCGATTCAAGACCGTGACAATCAAACCTATCTTGGAACAATGTTTCTTGCGTTAGACGTTTCGTTTGTGGATCGTATTACAGCTTCGATGAAAGACCATCGTGCTGCTCGCATTATGCTTGCAGACAAGATGTCAGGAAGACTTGCTTATGACTCTAGCGGCAGAGACAAAGCATCAGTCAACCTTCGGGCATACCCGATTGAAAATGGCAGTTTCCTGCAAGATAGAAAGCTTATTGGCATTACACCAGTGATGCAGCAAACCTATGCCTTAATCTACGAAATACCGACCGAGATACTATTTGCTAAACAATACCAAACGCGTACGATATCTATCGTTTTATTTCTAGTATTTATTTGCTTCAGCCTTTTTTTCTATAGTATTGCTGCCTATAATGTCTCCCATCCGATCAAGCGCCTCATGCAAAATATGCGCAGCGCCCAGCAAGGTGAGTTTCAACATACATTGCCGGTAACAAAGCAGGATGAAGTCGGCAGGCTGACAGAGAGTTATAACATGATGATTGAAGAGATTCGCGATCTAATACAAAAAAATTATATGATTAAATTAAAACAGCAGGAAGCCGAATTATATGCCCTGCAGACACAAATCAACCCGCATTTTATTTTTAACACATTAGAAACAATCAACTATGCAGTAGAAGCAGGGGAGCAGGAGGAAGTGATGCGTATAATTACGACTCTCGGCAGAATGCTGCGCTATTCCTTAGATAATGGTGTTAAATTTGTATCGCTTGCTGAGGAAATAAGACATGTCGAAAATTTTCTCTCTGTTCAGCAATTTCGCTTTTTTGACAGACTTACGTGGTCGACAGATTATCCCGATGAAGCAGGGAGCTTGCAAGTACCAAAATTCATCCTTCAGCCTATTGTAGAAAATAGCATTAAGTATGGCCTTGAAGTCCAAACTGCCATTCATATTGGCATCAAGATTCAGCAAACCCAAGGCTTACTTGTACTGACAATTAAGGATGACGGACCAGGATTTGATCCAGCCGTAAGAGAAGCACTGGAGAGGGAGCTGGCATTAGAGCCTGGCATAACTTCCAAATCAGCTCATTATGGTTTAAGTAATGTTGCAAATAGAATTAAGATGCTGTATGGCGCTGACTATGGTGTGTCGCTGGAAAATAATCGTCAAGGAGCGACTGTATTGCTTTATTTGCCATCTCAGCAAATATCGCGTTTGGGGGGATCTTGATGGAGGATTTACGCGTAATCATTGTGGAAGACGAATACCGAATTCGTCAAGGACTGGAGCGTCTGATTACCAGCCATCCGCATTGTACGGTGAATGGGGTATATAGCAACGGACAAGAAGCGATAGATGGCTGGGAACGCACGAAGGCAGCGGATGTAGTCCTCACGGATATAAAAATGCCGGTGATGGATGGTTTAACATTGATCCAATCTCTCAAATCGGCAGGTTATACAGGTGATTATCTTGTATTGAGCGGATTTGATGACTTTGAATATGTCCAACAGGCATTGCGGAATAAAGTAAACGATTATTTGCTAAAACCGATCGATCGGAAGCAGCTGCAAAAGCGTCTGCTGGAATTGTATGAAAAGAAGCAAGAACAGCAGAAGCAGCTCATATCCGAAAAGCAGAAGCAGGAACAGCTGCATGTACTGCGAGCGATATCTGGGGAAAGCAGTCTCGCGGGTCAGCAGTGGACTGAGATGTTTCCGGAAGGTATGTATTTCACTTGTCAGCTATTTGTTCTGGACTTTTATCAGCAAAAATCCAAGCGTGATTTAGTCCGATTCCATCAGGAGCTGAGCAATGTTATTCGCTTGTTGGAAACGGAACTGTCTGCGCAATGGTCAGATCAAGATTTTTGGTGGTGGTGGGATCAGGAACGAAGCTTCGGGCTGCTTGTTCACACGGATAATGCAAATTCATCTGAACTATTTGAGGAGCTCGCAAAAACACTGTCACACCGCACGTTTTTCCAGTTGATTGCTTCTGCCGGTCAAGTGCTGCAGGATTTGGAGCTGCTGCCTTCTGCACTGGAAACAGAGCATATCGAGATGAAGCTGCGGCCCAAAATCGCAGAAATCGGAAGCACAGAAGCATACAGTCGAAGCGTGCAAGATGATTTGAGTACACTGCGCTTTGCTTTCAAGCAATTGTTATTTGAAAAGCTGGATAGTGCTTTGACAAGCTTGCAAAAAGAGCTCTCATCATTACAGCAGGTTGAACGGACTGCAGCACTGCTGCAGTCAACCGGCATTGAGATGCTGCATGATGTCAGCAGGCGTCTGCCAGTCACAGAGGTAAATAACATGCTGCAGCGATTAGGCAAGCACACCAGCCGATCACTTTCCGAGACAGAGTTGGTGCAGGCATTTGAAAACTGGACGAGAACGCTGGCCAATTTGTGCATACGGTCTCAAAAGCAGTCAGACCAAACGGCAGTGGAACGGGCTAAAGTATTCATACAGAATCACTTGCAGGATAGTATAACAATTGAACAAGTAGCTGGGCATGTGTATATGAATCCAACATATTTCTGTGCTTATTTTAAAAAACACACAAATGAAACGGTGCTGCACTATGTAACGAAGCAAAGACTGGAACTTGCGAAGCAGCTGTTAGAAGATACCGATGAGAAAGTGGCGGAGGTCTCAGAAGCGGTTGGCTATCAGGACCAGAAATACTTTACAAAGATTTTTAAGAAACATACTGGTTTTTCTCCCTCCGAATACAGGCGTACACGTCGTTAGCTAAAGCAGCAGAAGAATAGACACCATTTCAGAAAGACGTCCCCTTTTCGAAGCGGGACTTTTTTCATACTCTTTATGTAAGCGCTTTAATTATGGGGGGTGGACTTTTGCTAAATGAATTTGTCTTAGAATTGGAAGGCATAACCAAAGCATTTCCAGGTGTGAAGGCGCTGGATAATATGCAATTTCAGCTGAAAAAAGGAGAAATCCATGCGTTAATGGGGGAGAATGGCGCGGGTAAATCAACCTTCATCAAAATTATTACTGGCGTGCACGAGCCTACTGAAGGAGATATGTACCTTTTCGGTGAAAAGATAAGCTTCAAAAATCCAAATGATGCAGAAAAGATGGGCATTGCAGCAATCTATCAGCATGTTACCAGTTATCCGGATTTATCTGTCACCGAGAACATTTTTATGAATCATGAAATCAGGCATCCCACTTGGAAGACGCTGAATTGGAGGGAGATGCATAAACAGGCACGCGAACTTTTGTGCGAATTGGGCAGCAGCATCGACCCTAAAGCCCAAATGAATACATTGAGTGTTGCCCAGCAGCAAATTATCGAAATTGCGAAGGCGATCAGTACGAAAGCTAAAATTATCATAATGGATGAACCGACCGCAGCTTTAACTGCGAGAGAAAGTGAAGAGTTGTACCGCATTACCGAGAAATTACGTGATGAAGGAACGTCTATTATCTTTATCTCGCACCGCTTTGAAGATATGTACCGTCTGGCAAGCCGGGTAACTGTACTTCGGGACAGCAAAAATATTGGCACTTGGAATGTTGATGAAATTTCGAATGATAAATTGATTGTGGCGATGGTCGGAAGAGAGATTAATCAAATCTTTCCTGACAAGAAAATGTCGGCAGGAGACACTGTTTTGGAAGTGAAAAGCTTATCTAATCTGGGCGATTTTGAAGATATCAGCTTTTCGGTTAAAAGCGGCGAAATTCTCGGCATGACTGGACTAGTGGGCGCTGGGAGAACAGAGGTATGCCAGGCTATTTTCGGGATTACGCGCTTTGAGAAAGGTGAGATCTTGCTTGATGGCAGTCCAGTTAAAAGTCGCAGCCCGCAAGAAGCGATGCAGAATGGAATCGGATATCTGGCAGAAGACAGGCTGGAACAAGGCTTGGTAGTGAATTGGAGTATTGAGAAAAATATAACACTTGCCAATTTGTCTGAGTTGTCTTCGTACACTTGGCTGCATCGAGCGAAGGAAAAAGAGCAGGCGAAAACATTCGGAGAAAAGGTGCAGATTAAGGCAACGAGCATTTTTGACACCGTTCACTCTCTTTCTGGCGGTAATCAGCAGAAAGTGGCTGTTGCAAAGCTGCTGACAAAGGATTTGAAAGTAATCTTGCTGGATGAACCGACTAAAGGAGTGGATATCGGAGCGAAGGCAGCAATTTATGAGATTGTTCGGCAGCTGGCAGAAGCAGGCTATGCGGTCTTGTTTGTATCATCCGAAATGCCGGAAATCCTCGGTATGAGTGATCGGATTCTCGTTATGAAGGAAGGCAGGATTGCTGCTGAATTTGTAAATAGGGGAGTAACACAAGAGATGATCCTAGAAGCCGCCATGGGGGAAGAACCGGTGCAGAAGAAGAGCGGCTAAAGGAGGAGATATTAGTGGAAATCAAAGTAGCGCATACAGAAAATCCGAAAAAAAATATGCTCACGTTGTTTTATCAATTTCGTGAGTTAGGCTTGTTATTCTTTATTATCCTTTTGTGTATCGGCGTACAGATGCGAAATCCCTCTTTTTTAACGGGCGAAAATATTCTTGATTTGGCTACGAATACGTCAATCTTGGTAATCCTCTCTTTAGGAATGATGATTGTTCTTATTACAAGAGGAATTGACTTGTCAATAGGAGCGGTCATAGCGCTGTCAGGTATGCTGACGGCACAGCTGGTCGCAGCCAATCCGTCCATCAACCCGCTTCTATGTTTATTATTTGGGACGATAATCGGTTCTGTATGCGGTATCGTCATTGGCTTGCTGATTGCAAGGGTAGGTTTACTGCCGATTATAGCGACACTGGCATTGATGAATATATTCCGCGGTCTTACATTTTTGGTCAGTGACGGAGAATGGGTCAGTTCTTATCAAATGTCAAAAGGTTTCGTTGCATTAGCGGGAGGATCTTTCTTAGGAATAAATCATCTGATCTGGGTTGCGGTCTTTTTCTGTCTCGTATTCTTTTACTTTTTGAATTACACGCGCACCGGCCGCCAAATTTATGCTGTCGGCAGTAATCCGCAATCTGCAGCAGTGAGCGGTATTAAACAGAGTCGGATTTTGTTACTGGTTTATACAATTATGGGTGGATTATCAGGCTTATGCGGCGTTCTGTGGGTGTCTAAATTTGCCTCTGCTCAAGGTGATACGGCATCTGGATATGAATTGACGGTTATTGCTGCTTGTATACTTGGCGGTGTCAGTATTGCGGGCGGTTCCGGTAAGCTTGGGGGCGTTTTGTTAGGTGCCATCTTACTTGGAATTTTAAATAATGCACTGCCGCTTTTGAATGTATCACCATTCTGGCAAAACGGCATTCAAGGATTTATAATTTTGCTTGCCGTTATCGTAAATAGTATCGTAAAACGGCGTGTTGATCGTACACACTCGCTAAGGAGGGCAGGCTGATGGAACAAGAAAAACAAACCTATCAACCTCGTACGTTGGAAACACAGCTGCCGTTCTCCTGGAAACGCTTGTTTTTTCAATGGGAATGGATGCTTCTGCTCATTTTAGTAGCAGTTCTGCTGTTTGGCAGTTATGTGTCGCCATACTTTCTCAATTATCCGAGTTTGCGGGATGGAACGATGGTGTTCTTGGATAAAGCCATAATCGTTTTTCCGATGGCGATGATTATGATCATGCGGGATATCGATATTTCGGTAGGATCTACAGTAGCATTGTCTTCCGTGGTTATGGCGTCTCTATATACAACTGCCGGACTGCCAATGGAAGTAGCGATTGTTGCTTGTCTTGTCACGGGAGCTGTTTGCGGTTTAATCAATGGTCTGTTAATCGTTAAATTTAAAGAGCTGTCAGCCGTCATTGTTACACTCGGCACAATGATTCTTTACCGAGGAATTGCTTACATTATATTGGAAGATCAAGCTGCAGGAGGCTTTCCAGAATGGTTTGGCTTCTTCGGATGGGGGTATGTATTTGGCATCCCATTTCTGCTGATTGTTTTTGCAGCTTTGGCTATCGTCTTCGGAATTCTCATGCATCAGACAACTTTCGGCAGAAAGGTGTTTGCTATCGGTAACAATCCGACTGCAAGTCGATTCTCTGGTGTGCGAGTTGATCGTATAAAAGTAATTGTCTTTATGCTGGCAGGACTATTGGCTGCTATTACAGCTATTTTCCTAACTTCCAGAATGGGCAGTACAAGACCAAATATTGCCACAATGTATGAATTGGACATTATTGCCATGGCTGCACTGGGTGGTGTGAGCACCGCTGGCGGTAAAGGACGTATTCTCGGTGTTGTAATAGCTGTCTTTATTATCGGCTATCTGCAATACGGGCTTGGGTTAATCAATATGCCGAGCCAGCTGTTCTTAATCATTGTCGGCGCATTGCTCATACTGTCTGTTGCCATTCCAAAGTTAGGCAGCATGATAAAAAGAAAATGAGTACTCCAGCTTAGCTGATACAAATAGAAAAAGGGGAGAACATGATGAAGAAATTTACGAAATGGGTGGGATTGTTAGTATTAGTATGTATGCTGGCTGCTTGCAGCCAAGGAGCACCAGAATCCAACGGTGCATCTGGTAACACAGACGATGGGCCAAAGAAATATGCTTTTGTGTTTAAGAACACAGGAAATCCTTATGGAGAAAAGATGCAGGAAGGTTTTGAGAGCGCAGTGAAAGAATTGGGCGGTGAAGTGATTCTGAGATCGCCGGACCAGCCAACTGCAGAAGGCCAAATTCAAATTATTGAACAGTTAATCACACAAAAAGTAGATGTAATTGCAGTTGCCGGCAATGATCCGGATGCCCTTGAGCCTGCACTGAAAAAGGCGAGAGATCAAGGAATCAAAGTATTGTCTGTCGATTCAGCAGTCAATGCAGACAGCCGTGATATTCATGTGAACCAAGCCAACCCAGAACGAATCGGTCGCGTTCAAATTGAAGCAGTATCTGAAATGATCGGCGGAGAAGGTCAAATTGCAGTATTGAGTGCAACGAGTCAAGCGACGAATCAAAATGAGTGGATAGAATGGATGAAAAAGGAATTAGAAAAAGAGGAATACAAAAACATCGAACTTGTAAAGGTAGCTTATGGCGACGATTTACGTGATAAAAGTGTATCTGAAACAGAAGCACTGCTAAAGTCATATCCAGATTTGAAAGCGATTATTGCCCCAACCACAGTCGGTATTGCAGCAGCGGGTAAGGTTCTTACGGATAAAGGGTTAGAAGGAGAAGTGGCGCTGACAGGTCTAGGTCTTCCGAGTGAAATGGCAACATATATTGAAAGCGGCGTCAGTCCTTGGATGTACCTATGGAACCCAATTGATGTTGGTAAGGCTGCTGCCTATACAGCATATGAGTTAGGAGAGGGCAATATAAGCGGCGAACTTGAAGAAAAAGTTGATCTGCGCGACCTCGGAGAAGTAGAAGTGGTCGAAGATGGGGAAGGGGCGCAGATTATGTTAGGCGATCCGTTTAAGTTTGATAAAGAAAATATCGATGAGTGGAAAGACGTATATTGAGATTCTTCAAGCCGGGGTGCTTCATCCTCGGTTTTTTTGTTTTTACAGGCCGGTAAACGTAGAATATCCCATTATTGTGTGTATCCTACCTGCATTAGATTTTGGAATTGCTCATATGGGAATGTGAAACGCGTCGACAGAGTTTGCAGTATTACTACGAATGTAAAAGTACATTACCTCTATCTTAATTGCCCGTTCAGGATTATTTTTCCTAAGACATCTACAAATGCCATGTATATCCATTAAATTTCTGTTGATAAAGAAACTCAAATCATGTATCCTCTTATTTACTGCGACAAATAATTTAATATTTTTTTCTTATTAAGAGAGATGGAGGGACTGGCCCGATGAGATCTCGGCAGCGGAACTTATAACTAAGTTGCTGTGCCAAATCCAGCAAGCAAGAGCTTGTAAAAATAAGAGAAGTGTTTTATAGCTATAAGGCCTCTTCTTGTTATTTGAGAAGGGGTCTTTCTTTGTTTGCAAGTTGGAAAGTGACTTGTCGTATTTATTTTTGGAGGTGGAACAATGAAGAGAGGAAATCCATGGGCGCTCATCCCATTTCTTGT
Source organism: Terribacillus aidingensis (assembly GCF_900215625.1). Lineage (GTDB taxonomy): Bacteria > Bacillota > Bacilli > Bacillales > Amphibacillaceae > Terribacillus > Terribacillus aidingensis. Next base: position 681,575 of record NZ_OBEK01000002.1, on the reverse strand, counting down.
TTTTTTGATTTTATTTATTGGTTCAGGCATTATTATGGGTGATTTTTATGCATTTCCTGTTATCGTAGCTATTGCTATTGCAGGTGCTGTAGCATTGGCGATGAATCGAAAAGAAACATTTGCGCGAAAGGTTGATATTTTTTGTCAAGGCGCAGGTAATTTAAATGTCATGATGATGGTTGTAATTTTTCTTTTAGCTGGTGCATTTTCAGCAACTGCAAAAGGTATGGGAGCTGTGGACGCTACAGTTAACTTCGCACTATCGTTTGTGCCGCAAAACCTGCTTATTGTAGGTCTGTTCATCATTGCCTGCTTTATCTCACTGGCTATGGGTACATCAGTAGGCACGATTGCGGCGTTAGCGCCAATTGGTGTTGGGATAAGTGAACAAACCGAACTTTCTGTAGCTTTCGTCACAGCGGCAATAATTGGCGGAGCAATGTTTGGCGATAATTTATCCTTTATTTCAGATACCACTATCACCGCCGTCCGTTCGCAAGGTGTGAAAATGAAGGATAAATTTAAAGTGAATTTCTGGATTGTGCTGCCAGCAGCTATCGTAACCAGCATTGTTTTAGGGATAATGACCATAGGTGAAACAGCACAAGTTGACCATGTTAGTTATAATTGGATAAAAATTCTGCCTTACATTTCCGTAATTGTCTTTGCTTTAGCCGGAATGAATGTTTTCCTTGTGCTAGCATTAGGTATTGTTTTTTCTGGTGTTATTGGCTTGGTCGATGGCAGCTATCAAGTAATGACGCTTTTCCAAACGATAGGAGACGGAATCGCAGGTATGTATGAAATCGCCTTTCTCGCTATCTTAATAGCTGGAATGGTAGCAATTATTAAGCATAATGGCGGGATTGACTTTCTGCTTCACCTCTCCACACGAAAAATCAAGTCCCAAAAAGGTGCTGAATTTAGTGTGGCAGGGCTTGTGGGACTCACGAACTTATCGACGGCTAATAATACGATTTCAATTTTAATTGCCGGTCCGCTTGCAAAGAATATTTCTGATAAATATGGAATTGATCCGCGAAAAACTGCAAGTATCTTAGATATCTTTTCTTGTACCATTCAAGGGTTGATTCCATATGGTGCGCAATTACTGACCGCTGCTAGTATAGCTGGTATTTCGCCAGTAAGCATCTTGCAATATTCCTTCTACCCAATTCTTATTGGAATTTGCGGAAGCATTGCTATTCTTCTCGGATATCCGAGAAAGAAGAAAGACTAAAAGAGCGATAATAAGATGATAAAATAAAGAAGAAAGGACATTACCTTTTGTAGGATACAATGGTTGTAATGTCCTTCTTTCTTTCTCTAGATAAGTAAATCAACAAAGTCAATTAACCATAATAATATTATGTAAACTATCATCGTCACTTTTTTCTCAAAATTATGTCTTTCATCTAGTCAGCGGCTGAAAACCTGTGATACTATTTTATCTATGTATAGAAAAAGCGTAATGGAGAGAGAGATATGAAGGTAGCTAAATTTGGTGGTAGTTCAGTAGCAAGTGCGGATCAGCTCCGCAAAGTAGCACAAATTGTAAAAGAAGATACAGAACGGAAATTTATTGTCGTTTCTGCACCGGGGAAACGTGATAAGGCAGATACGAAGGTAACAGATTTGCTGATTGCAATCGGCGAGGCACATCGCAAAGGAGAAGACGTCAGCAAACAAGTGGAGAAAGTACTAGCGCGTTTTCGCTCCATCGTTAGTGACTTGGAGCTGGATAACATTCTAATTGAGCAAATAGCTGATCATTTAGAAGGAATACTAGCTGATACTATTCCTGTTTTGGATAAAATGGACGCTTTGAAAGCTACGGGAGAAGATTCGCTGGCGAAAGTATTCAGTGCTTATCTTAACAAGTTAGGCGTGAAAGCAGCTTATGTTAATCCGCAGGAAGCGGGTCTTCTTGTCAGAGAGGAACTAGGCGGCGCCCGTATACTTGATGAAAGCTTCGATCATTTGTACAAGCTTCGTGAACGTGAAGAGGTGCAAGTCATTCCAGGTTTCTTTGGCTATACAAAAGAAGGGAAACTGGCAACATTTCCGCGGGGCGGATCTGATATTACTGGTTCGATTGTAAGTGCAGGTGTAAAAGCTTCTTTATACGAAAATTTCACCGATGTAGATAGTGTGTACAGTGTGAACCCAAACATCGTGGATAATCCGAAAGAAATCCATACACTGACGTATCGGGAAATGCGGGAATTATCTTATGCTGGTTTTTCTGTGTTTCATGATGAAGCTTTAATTCCGGCGTTCCAGGCAAAGATTCCAGTGTGTGTGAAAAACACCAATAATCCGTCTGCGCCAGGTACGATGATAGTAGCGGAGAGGGAAGTGACGGGCAACCCGGTCATCGGTATTGCAAGTGATGCAGGTTTCCTGAGTATTTATATTAGCAAATACTTAATGAACCGGGAGCTCGGTTTTGGACGGAAGCTTCTGCAGATTCTCGAAGAAGAGAACATTTCCTTTGAACATGCGCCATCAGGAATTGATGACATGAGTGTTATTATTCGGGAGAGTCAGCTTCCTGCAGACAAAGAAGCGATTGTAGTACGCCGGCTGAAAGAGGAGCTCCAAGCAGATCATGTATCGATTGACCGAGATCTTTCCATGATTATGATTGTGGGAGAAGGAATGATTGAGTCTATCGGAGTATCCAGCACCGCTACAAAAGCATTCACAGACGCAAATGTGAATATCGAAATGATCAACCAAGGTTCCTCCGAAGTTTCCTTGATGTTCGGTGTTAAAACGACACAGCTTCATGATGCGGTGAAATCTTTATATCAAGCATTTTTCCAGTAATTAAAAATCAGGACAGCGCCTAAAGATGCGCTGTCCTGATTTTCTTTTTAATCTTGCTTAAGGGCAGCTGGAGGCTGGCATAATCACGGATGCCTCGGTCAGCTGCCATGTCCAGCAGATGAACGAACACGTTTGCTGTCATTTTCGCATCCCCCAGTGCGTGGTGCCGATCGAGCTGCGGAACCCCGAAGCGGCTGATTAAGCTGTCAAGACGGCACTGCCTTTTTTTGAAAAACATCCTCGCCATTATTTGTGAATCTAACGTATAGCAGGAGAGGGGAGGCAGTTTATACATTTTCAGCATCGTCTGGATAAACCGAATATCGAATGATGCTGGATGGGCAACGAGAATGGTATCTTTACTGTATGCCAAAAAACGTTCCATCACTTCGGTGAATGCGGGCGCGTTCTCTATTTCATCAGGATCCATTTTGGTTAATTTGATTATCTTCTTTGGTGTTTTCAGCATTGGTTTTGCAACTTCATAAAATGTCTTATCAGATAGTATGCGGTTTCCTTGTACTTGGACCGCTCCGATTGAGATAATCTCATGTCCGAAGTCGGGGAAGAAGCCAGTCGTTTCTAAATCAAAAACCGTAAATATCTGATCTTCGAATGGCACCTCCCGCAGCGAACGGGCTGGCCGGTAATTGGTAAGTGCTTCTTGCAGCCGTTCATATGCTGGTGCTTTCATCAGCGCTTTTCGCTTTATATACTGTGTCAATTTCCCATAAAGCATATAACGGAAAAGCTGAAAATCGATTATCATCCGTTCACCTTGTTTCTATTCTGTCTTAGTTCAAGGCCTTGCTGCATTCCTTTTGCAGCAGCAAGTGCATTTTTCAGTGTCTGTTTTTCGACTTTGTCCAGTTCTTTTACAGAAATTTGCGTTGTTAATGGTTCACCAGCATCCAATTGCTGCAGATTAAGCTTAAGACGGAAGAGCAGCAGTTCATGCAATGCTTGGATAGCCATTTCACTGTCACTTTTAGACATGTAGTTATTGTCTAGAAGAGAGCGAAGGCGCCGGACAGTATGGACGTTTTCAATACCATAGCCGACGGCGTAAATACGTACGGCATTAACAATTTGCATCATAGCTGACTGCTTTAGATTTAGGTGCTTTTCCTTTGAACTTGTAGAGATGCGGCCAAATGCTTGCAGCGGTACACGTATCTGCAGCGTGTCGCGAATCAGCATTGGCTGCAGTTTTGGTGCGTGCTGCATAGCATGTGTAAGTTTTTCCCGGAGCTTGTGAGCAAGATCAAAATCTCCATACACAGGGCGAAAATCAATAAAAATAGTAAAATCTCTTACTTCTTGTGCATCCAAATTCCGCAGCCATTGATCAATGGTATGAGACCATTGGGACAGGGAGTGGCGCCATTTCTTTTCCTTCGCCATAATGCCGCCGGTACAAAGCGGGAACCCGCAGGCATCGAGCTTAGTATTGATCTTTTCTGTCAATCTTTCGAAGTAGGTTTCTATTTCTTCTTTATAGTTCAATTCATCGTAGTCCGCAAGAATGATCCCGTTATCTTGGTCTGTACTGAATCCCTGTTCTTTCCTGCCTTCACTTCCCATTACGATAAAGCAGTAATTAATCTTTGGTCTGCCGTATCCCTCTTGTACCATTTCCCGTTCTGACAGTTCGATAATCTGCCTGTGCATTCGATCATTGTAGCTTGAGATCAATTCAACAATGTCGTAGCCATACATGCGCTCGTCGATCAGCTGCTGGATGAACAACTGAAATTGCCTGTTGTGCACCGGACTGAGACTAGCCAGTGTTTCAATTGAATCGGCATTGGCAATTCTGTAAGTGAGCTCAAAGTAAACGCTGTTCGATACACTTAGGAAAGAGGACTGGCGGATAAAACCGACCGCTCTGCTTCCGTGGAGCACAGGTATGACAGCCGCTGGGTGATGCTTAAGGAAGGAAAGGGCATCATAAATAAAATCATGCTCCTGCACAAAATAATAATCTTTGTTCATAATCTGTTCTGCTGGGGCGTCCAATCTGCCTTCCTTTAGAGCATCAAATATTTGCCGATATCCAATCATCCCTTCAATATCTTGTTTGTTCGCACTGACAGCTACGCCTTCCGTTTCTGCAGTTTGCAGCAGTTCGGCTGCTGCATAAACGGATTCGTCGGGATGAATGAAAGTAGGTCGCTCCATAAAACTGGATACGCGCTTCTTATAGAGGGCCGGTTCCGTTTGGTCAGATAGATCGCTTGTTTTATATTTTACTTCTTCATACAAGCTTTTCATCATCTGGCTGACTCGCTCGAGAATCGCCTGCGAAAACTGTGCATTTTGCTGCATGGCTTGCTGGAAGGAAGCCTTCGGGAAAACAATCGATTTTGCTTTTTCTGCCGCTTGAACAGCTATTTGCATGTCGCCATTTGCTACCAGCGTTAATAAACCGGCAAAATCTCCAGGATAGTCATAACGAACAGCAACTTGCTTGCCGTTGGCCTGGTAAATAATATCTTTTGCAACACCTGAGACAAAATAATGCACATGGGCATCTTCATCTTTCTCTTCGGCTGAAACAATGTACTCATTTTCTAAAAATTCCTCGATTTCTGCTTGCTCAAACAACGCATTGCGCTCTTTGTCTTGCAGCAGGGAGAAAGGCATTGTGTTTTCATATAATTCGGCTAATTGTGTCATCGTTAAGTCGCTCCTTGCATGTCAAAAATCTTATTATTGCTAATTTCTGCAGACTAGTATACCCTATAAGTGTGCAAAACTTTGCAGGATGTGATCAAAAATGAAAAATCTACTCATAATCGGTGCTGGCGATGAGGCCGTCTTATTTATTAAGCAGCTGCAGCAGATCAAGGGATTTCGCGTCGCTGGGATGCTAGTGAAAAGCCCAAGTGCCATCGTAAAATACCAAGCAGAACGACTGGATATCCCGCTTTGGAAAGAAGTGACCGCTGAATCATTAGAGCAGGTCGATTTTGTGCTGGAAATCTCAGGCGAATTGGCAGATTTTCTTGATCCTTCGCTCTGCAAGGCGGAGATTATATCCGGACAAAGTGCACAAATGATGCTTGCATTCGCATCACCAGAAGATACAGAGAAAACTTCTACATATAATAGTCAGCAGTTTCGCAGTAAAACGCTGGAATACTTGCATGAGGGGATCCTGTGCATCAATAGTCAGGATGAAATTATGTATATGAACGAAGCAGCAGAAATGCTGCTTGGCAGCCGCAAGCACACAGTAATCGGGAAACCCATAAATATCGTACTACCCGGTTCAAGGCTATCTGAAACCATTCGAAAAAGAGAACGCTTTACCGATGAACAACTAAAACTCCCGAATGGGGAAGGTGTCGTGTACACATGCGCGCCAATTGAGGATGACCAAGAACGTGTGACAGGTGCATTTGCAGTATTAAAAAAGACAATTGATATTGTAGCGCTGGCAGAAGAACTGACAGACGTTCGGGAAGTAAAATCGATGCTTGCAGCCATTATTGATTCATCACAGGAAGCCATCAGTGTTGTAGATGAAAACGGTATTGGCTTGATTGTTAATCCAGCTTACACGCGCCTGACTGGCTATGAAGCTGATCAGATAGTCGGGAAACCGGCGATAACGGATATTATGGAAGGAGAAAGCCTGCATATGCAGGTGCTGCGTACACGCAGACCGGCCACAGGAGCTCGTATGCGAGTCGGGAAGCATGGGAAGGAAATGATGGTCAATGCCGCTCCTATTATCGTTGATGGGAAGCTGCGCGGCAGTGTCGGTGTGCTGCATGATATATCCGAACTGCATGAACTCCAAGATGAGGTGCAGCGCGCCCGGAAGATAATCCGCAGTCTGGAAAATAAATATACGTTAAAAGATGTTATTGCAGACTCTGACACGATGCAAGTAACGCTTGAACAAGTGAAATTTGCAGTGCTTGCAGATGCGCCGTGTCTTTTACGCGGAGATGCGGGTGTCGGTAAAGGGATGTTTGCTGCGATTATTCATAATGAAAGTAAACGGCGTCATCATCCGTTTATCCGTGTTGATTGTGCCGCAAATGATGAGGAAACGTTAGAAAATCAATTGTTTGGCTCCGTTCGCCAGCAGCATGCTGGCGGTTTGATTGAAAGAAGTAATGGAGGCACCTTGTTTTTGGATGATGTAGACTTCTTGCCGCTTCGGTTGCAGGAGAAGCTTACAGACTTCATGACAACAGGCAAACTCCGGCTTCATGCCGGCAAGTCAAAGCAGATAGATGTGCGAGTTGTTGTCAGTGCGCGTCACCCGCTGGAACGGGCTGTTTTTGAGAATCGATTTCATGAGCCTTTATTTGAGAAACTAAAGCGAATTACAATTTATATCCCAGACTTGGCGGCGCGACTGGATGATTTTGAAGGGCTGCTATCCACAATTATCCACAAGCAACGGCAGCTGCTGCAAACATCGGTTCAATCCATTTCTGAATCGTCAATTGATGTATTGAAAGCAAAGAAGTGGTCCCATAATGTTAAAGAGCTGGAAACTGCTATCGCTCAGGTTATGACATTTATGGAGAAACATGAGCGTGTTATCCAGCCGAAGCATATACAGCTGCAAAGCGCCGATCCAGAACTGTCTGTATCAAATGGGACGCTGCAGGAGCAAGTAGAGCTCGTGGAAAAACAGTTGATTGAGGCTGCTTTGCAAGCCAATGATTACAATAAGAAAGCAGCAGCAGATCAGCTTGGTGTATCCATCCGTAACCTTTACTATAAAATGGATAAATATAATTTTGATAGAAGTGGCATGCAAGATTTTTCATAACGGGGAAGGAAGAATACGATGCATAAGTTTACCGCTCTTGAAAAAATGTCTGCTGCCAAGCAAGGGTTTACCATTGCCATTGCAGCCGCAGACGATCCGTCCATTGTGCAAGCTGTTAAAAAAGCAGCCGATCAGCAGATGGCTTCCTTTTTACTATTTGGCGATAGTGATCGGCTGAAGCAGTTCATGCAAGAAGAGCAGCTAGGAGAGGAAAGCATAACCTGCGTCCATGCAGAAACAGCAGACAGGGCGGCAGATATGGCGATTGAATCCTGGAAGGCAGGAAAAGCGGATTTGCTGATGAAAGGGATTGTTAGTACAGATGTACTGGCAGGCAAGCTTTTGAAAGACAAATCGATGCTAAAACCCGACCATCTTTTGTCGCAGCTGGCAATCTTCGACGTCCCATCTTATCATAAGCTCCTTTTTTTGACGGATGCGGGCATTAATATCGCTCCGTCGTTAGAGGTGAAAAAGAAGATTCTTGCAAATGCTGTGAATGTTTATACGCAAATGCTGCACCAAGAACCGAAAGTAGCAGCTCTCGCCGCAACCGAAAAAGTGAATCCGGCGATGCCTGCTACGACGGATGCTGCGCTGCTTCGTGTGATGCAGGAGCGGGGCCAGCTGGCTGCTTGTGAGCTTGATGGTCCGATTGCGCTGGACAGTGCGCTGTCAGCACAATCTGCTGCTATTAAGAAAATCGACTCACCCGTCGCGGGAGATGCAGATATTTTATTGGTTCCTGACATTGAAAGCGGCAATATGTTATATAAATCGTTTACCTATGCAGCAGGAGCCGTCAGTGCTTCGCTGCTCGTTGGTACTAAAGCGCCCGTCATTCTCACATCGCGTGCAGATGACAGTACAAGTAAATATTATGCAATATGCTTCGCCATTGCGGCGGCATCTGTTGCTTAGGAGGAAGAAAAATGAAAATTTTCGAGACGTTAGAACAATATGATTACGAACAGCTTGTCCTTTGCCAGGACAAAGAATCCGGCTTGAAAGCGATCATTGCTATTCACGATACAACACTGGGACCTGCACTAGGCGGTACTAGAATGTGGACATATGCGTCAGAAGAGGATGCCATTGTCGATGCGCTTCGTCTGGCAAAAGGGATGACATATAAAAATGCAGCGGCTGGTCTGAATCTGGGCGGCGGTAAAACCGTCATTATCGGAGATCCGAAAAAAGATAAAAACGAAGCGATGTTCCGTGCATTTGGACGTTACGTACAATCATTAAATGGCCGTTATATTACGGCAGAAGACGTAGGAACAACGGTAGAAGATATGGAACTTATCCATACAGAAACTGATTTTGTAACAGGAATCTCTGCAGAATCCGGTTCATCAGGAAATCCGTCTCCTGTCACAGCTTATGGTGTGTACAAAGGAATCAAAGCAAGTGCGAAGGAAGCATTCGGTGATGACAGCCTGGAAGGCAAGACGATTGCCGTACAAGGTATTGGGAACGTTGCTTATGCTTTATGTGAACACCTTCATGCAGAAGGTGCCAAACTGATCGTAACAGATATTAATAAGGAAGCTGTACAAAAAGCGGTCGAGGCATTCGGTGCTACAGCTGTCGATCCAGAGGATATTTACAGCGTTGACTGTGATATCTTCGCGCCTTGTGCACTTGGAGCAGTTATCAATGACGACACATTGCGTGTGCTGAAAGCAAAAGTAGTTGCTGGAGCAGCTAACAATCAGCTGAAAGAAGAACAGCACGGACAAATTCTATATGAACGCGGCATTGTTTATGCGCCAGACTATGTAATCAACTCAGGCGGTGTTATTAACGTTGAGGACGAACTGCATGGCTACAATCGCGAACGTGCGCTTCGTAAAGTAGAGACGATTTATGACAGCTTGCAGCGTGTGTTCGAAATTGCGAAACGTGACAACATCCCGACAAGTATTGCAGCAGATCGAATGGCAGAAGAGAGAATTGAAACAATGCGCCGATCCAGAAGCCAGTTTTTACGTAACGGCCACCATACATTAAGCAGAAGATAATATCAAGGGGGAAACCGCGTGCATACTGTTGAAAACCGTATTTTAGCGATAAATCCAGGTTCTACTTCCACTAAAATTGGTGTGTTTGATGATGAGCATAACATTTTTGAACGAGTAATCCGCCATGATTTGGAAGATATCGGCGGATACGAAAAAGTAATGGATCAATATCCTTTTCGGAAACAAATTATCTTGGATGCATTGGATTTTGAAGGCATCAATGTTTCCAAGCTAACTGCAGTCTGTGCACGCGGCGGACTGCTCAGACCGCTTGAAGGCGGAACGTATCAAGTAAATGAAGCGATGCTTGCGGACCTAAAGGCAGGTTATAATGGCGAGCATGCCTCGAACCTTGGCGGGCTGATTGCTTATGAGATTGCCAGCAGTCTCGGAATTCCAGCATTCATCACCGACCCTGTTGTTGTGGATGAATTGGATCCGCTGGCCCGCTTATCTGGTTTGCCGGGTGTGGAACGGAAGAGTATTTTTCATGCTTTGAACCATAAAGCGATTGCCCGCAAAGCTGCTGCAGCGAAAGAGAAGCCATACGAGGAAGCGAATATAATCGTTGTTCATCTCGGAGGCGGAATTACTGTCGGTGCTCATCGGCAAGGATTCGTAATTGATGTGAATAATGGATTGAATGGGGAAGGCCCGTACACACCGGAAAGAGCGGGAACCGTACCAGCTGGTGATTTAATTGAACTAGCATTAAGCGGTGAATACACGAAGGATCAGCTGATGCGTATGCTGACGACAAAAGGCGGATTCATGGGATATCTCGGAACAAATGACGGACGGCTTGTCGCCGACCGAATCAAAAAAGGCGACGAAAAGGCAAAATTTATTTTTGAAGGGATGGTTTATCAGACTGCCAAAGAAATCGGTGCGATGAGTGTCGTTCTGACGGGTGAGGTGGATGCGATTGCGGTCACCGGCGGACTGGCGCATGATGAACTGTTCATTTCCATGCTGAAAGACAGGGTAAGCTGGATAGCAGACGTGCTTGTTTATCCAGGTGAAAATGAGCTTCGTGCCCTGACAGAAGGTGCGCTCCGCGTAATGCGTAAAGAAGAAGCGGCGAAAGTTTATGCCGTATAGGAGGCAATAACAATGGTTAGAGAATACGACATTGTCATCTTAGGAGGCGGTACGGGCGGTTACGTGGCCGCCATCCGTGCTTCCCAGCTAGGATTGAAAACGGCAATTGTAGAAAAAGCAGAACTTGGCGGAACGTGTCTGCATCGCGGATGCATTCCATCGAAGGCATTGCTGCGTTCAGCAGAAGTTTACCGGCAAACAAAGGAAGCGGCAGCTTTCGGTATACATACAACAAATGTGCGCCTTGATTTTGAAGGTGTACAAAAGCGAAAAACGGCAATCATTGACCAGCTGCATCGCGGTGTGCAGCACTTAATGAAAAAAGGAAAGATTGATGTTTTTCAAGGATTTGGCCGTATTTTAGGACCATCCATCTTTTCTCCTACAGCGGGAACGATATCGGTTGAATTTGCCGACGGCAGTGAAAATGAAATTTTGCTGCCGAAGAACGTCATCGTAGCAACCGGTTCTACTCCGCGTTCACTTCCGGGAATCGAGTTTGATGAAAACAGAATTCTAAGTTCAGAGGGTGCTTTAGCGCTAACAGAGCTGCCGGAAACGATGACAATTATCGGCGGCGGAGTGATTGGGATTGAGTGGGCATCCATGCTCCATGACCTTGGTACAAAAGTAACTGTTCTTGAATACCGAAATCGCATTCTACCTACTGAGGATGAACAAATCAGTAAGGAAATGGAAAAACAGCTCAAAAAACGCGGCATCACCATCCATACAAATGTGAAAGTGGAGAGTGCTGCTGCAGATGACAGTCAAGTAACGGTAACAGCGCAGATGGATGGCGACAAACAAGTATTTGTTTCCGATAAGATTCTCCTGTCTGTCGGGCGTTCTGCTAATGCAGCAGATATTGGCTTGAAAAATACGGAGATCCAGCTCACCGAGCAAGGCTATATCGCGACAAATGCATACTATCAAACAAACGAATCACACATCTATGCAATTGGCGATGTAATCGGCGGCATGCAGCTTGCCCACGTTGCGTCCCGAGAAGGGATTGTGGCAGTTGAGCATATTGCAGGCGTGGAAACAGAAGCGCTGGACTACAGCACTGTGCCAGCTTGTGTATACAGCTACCCGGAGACAGCCAGTGTCGGAATGACAGAAGCTCAAGCCAAGGCAGAAGGCTATACGGTTAAATCAGGTAAGATGAGCTTTCAGGCGGTTGGAAAAGCGTTAGTTTACGGAGAAACAGAAGGATTCGTCAAAATAATTGCTGATGAAAAGACAAATGACTTACTAGGTGTTCATATGATTGGTCCGCATGTGACAGATATGATCTCTGAAGCAGCGCTTGCGAAGCTGCTTGACGCAACACCGTGGGAAATTGGACAATCCATCCACCCGCATCCGACCTTATCGGAAATTATCGGGGAAGCTGCTTTAGCGGTTGATGGAAAGCAAATACATGGCTGAGACAATGAAGAAAGGGGGAGCGGCGATGTCAGAATCAAGACATGCTTCTCTTGGAATATCAGATGAAAAAGTAATAGAAATGTACAGGTGGATGCTGTTGGCTAGAAGAGTGGATGAACGGATGTGGTTATTGAACCGCGCAGGTAAAATTCCGTTTGTAGTTTCTTGTCAAGGGCAAGAGGCAGCGCAGGTTGGCGCTGCGATGGCTTTGGATAAGGACATTGATTATTTGCTGCCATATTATCGTGATTTAGGCATGGTGCTTCCTTTCGGGATGACAGCGAAGGATTTAATGCTGTCTGCATACGCTAAAGCGGAAGATCCAAACTCTGGCGCAAGACAAATGCCGGGACACTTTGGCAAAAAGTCTTCCCGCATTGTTACGGGCTCTTCGCCTGTAACAACGCAAGTGCCGCATGCAGTCGGCTTCGCGCTTGCTGCTAAAATGGAGAAAAAACAGCTCGTCAGCTTTGTAACACTTGGGGAAGGTTCTTCTAACCAAGGTGATTTTCATGAAGGCTTGAACTTTGCTGGCGTTCATAACCTGCCAGTAATCACAATGGTACAAAACAATAAATATGCCATCAGCATACCGCAGGAAAAACAGCTCGGCTGTGTGAATGTATCTGACCGGGCGCAAGGCTATGGGATGCCTGGCTTCACAGTTGACGGAAATGATCCGCTGGCTGTGTATCAAACGGTAAAAGATGCACGTCAGCGTGCGCTGAATGGAGACGGTCCAACACTAATTGAAGCAGTATCTTACCGTTTAACGCCGCACTCCAGTGATGATGATGATATGACATACCGAGAAAAGCAAGAAGTCGAAGAAGCACGCAAAAAAGACGGCGTGCTGACATTCGCTGCGTATCTTCGTGAAGCAGGTGTGCTGACAGAAGAAACAGAAAAACAATTAGAAGAAGAAATCAAGCAAATCGTAGATGAAGCAACAGACTATGCTGAGCATGCTGAAGACCCGGAACCGGAATCCGCATTGCTTCATGTGTATGCCGATTAAGGAGGAAAAACAATGCCAGTAATGTCTTATATCCAAGCAATCACGCAAGCAATGCGCGAAGAGATGGAAGCAGATGAAAAAGTATTTGTATTAGGAGAAGATGTCGGAAAGCGAGGCGGCGTATTCCGTGCTACCGACGGATTATATGATCAATTCGGGGCAGAGCGCACCTTGGATGCACCACTGGCTGAATCAGCTATCGCTGGTGTAGCAATTGGCGCGGCAATGTACGGTTTGAAGCCTATTGCGGAAATGCAATTTGCTGATTTTATTATGCCGGCAGTAAACCAGATCGTCTCGGAAGCAGCTAAAATCCGCTACCGTTCCAATAACGACTGGACTTGCCCGGTAACCATTCGTGCGCCGTATGGCGGCGGTGTACACGGCGCGTTGTATCATTCTCAATCTGTAGAGGCGGTATTTGCCAACCAGCCAGGCTTGAAAATTGTTATGCCTTCTACACCTTATGATGCAAAAGGACTTCTAAAAGCAGCGATTCAAGATCCCGATCCGGTCTTATTCTTTGAGCATAAAAGAGCTTACCGCCTCATTAAAGGGGAAGTACCGGCAGAATCCTACACGCTGCCAATCGGAAAAGCTGATGTAAAACGAGAAGGTTCTGATATTACGGTCATCACCTACGGATTATGTGTTCATTTTGCGCTGCAGGCAGCCGAAAAACTGGCAGCTGAAGGTATTGAAGCACATATTCTTGATTTGCGGACTGTTTATCCACTTGATAAAGAAGCGATTATCGAGGCTGCTTCTAAAACAGGAAAAGTGCTGCTAATCACAGAGGATAATAAAGAAGGCTCCATTATCGGAGAAGTTGCAGCAATTATTGGGGAAAATTGCCTCTTCGACTTGGATGCACCAATACAGCGGCTGGCTGCACCAGACGTTCCTGCTATGCCATATGCGCCTAGTACGGAAAAATACTTTATGGTAAATCCCGCCAAAGTAGAAGCTAGCATGCGAGAACTAGCGGAATATTAAACGAGGTGTAATGATGACGATAGAAAAGATATTGATGCCAAAACTTGGCGAGAGTGTAACGGAAGGCACAATCAGCACATGGCTCGTCAAACCTGGTGACAAAGTGAGTAAATATGATGCCATTGCAGAAGTGATGACGGACAAGGTAAACGCGGAAATTCCCAGCTCTTATACAGGTGTCATCAAGGAATTAACAGTAGCAGAAGGTGACACAGTAGAAGTAGGCGCTCTCATTTGTTCCATTGAGACAGAGGATGCAGGAGAAGCACCGCAGCAGGAAACTGCTTCTGCTTCATCTGGCAGCGCTGCCCCTGCTGATGAGCCTGCGAAGCAAACAGCTGGAGAAACAGCGATGAAAGCACGGTATTCACCTGCTGTTATGCGACTCGCACAAGAGCATGACTTGGACCTTTCTGCTATAAACGGCAGCGGAAAAGGCGGCCGCATCACGAGGAAAGACGTGGAAGCAATTATTGCCTCCGGTGAAAAGCCCCAAGCGCAAACGAAATCACAGCCAGAAACGCAAACTGCTGCTCCAGCAGCTGCAGAACAGCAAGCAGCTCCAGCTCCAGCGAGGGAAGCAGCTGCTTCAGGTGCGGCGATTCCAGTTACAGGTGTCCGCAAAGCGATTGCTGCTAATATGGTTAAAGCTGCTACGGAAATACCGCATGCATGGATGATGGTAGAAGTTGACGTAACGGAATTGGTTACCTATCGTAACAAAGTTAAAGATGCATTCAAAGCAAAAGAAGGCTATTCGCTTACGTTTTTCTCCTTCTTCGTCAAAGCTGTAGCACAAGCGTTAAAAGAATTCCCGCAGCTGAATAGCTCTTGGGCAGGAGATAAAATTATTCAGCATGATGAAGTAAACATTTCTATCGCTGTTGCAAAAGAGCAGGAGCTGTTCGTACCAGTCATTCAATCAGCAGACGATTTGAGTGTAAAAGGGATAGCGAAACAGATTACTTCTCTTGCAGGAAAAGCACGAACTGGCAAGCTGACTGCAGCTGACATGCAGGGCGGTACATTTACGGTTAATAATACGGGCTCCTTTGGTTCTGTCCAGAGCATGGGTATTATTAATCATCCGCAAGCGGCAATTCTGCAAGTAGAGTCAATCGTAAAACGCCCGGTAATTATTAATGATATGTTTGCAGCGCGCGATATGGTGAATTTATGTTTGAGTCTTGATCACCGTGTGTTAGACGGACTCGTTTGCGGTCAATTTATGGCGAGGGTGAAAGAGATTCTCGAGAACATATCAGAATCGACAATGCCAGTCTATTAAGTGAGTCTTTAGAAATTGAAAGAAGCTAAAATTGCTGATACACTTGAACTAGTGTAAAAGGGGAGGAATAGCGATGGCTGATTTCAGAATGTTTATGAATGATATCGTAACAACAGCGAGAAAAGACCTGACAGATGCAGGCTATGTCGAATTGACGACACCGGAAGAAGTGGACAGTACCTTGAAGAAAGAAGGTACAACTCTCGTTATGATCAATAGTGTCTGCGGCTGTGCTGGCGGCATTGCTCGTCCTGCAGCAGCGCATAGTCTTCACTATGATAAACGGCCGGATCAGCTTGTGACTGTGTTTGCAGGTCAAGACAAAGATGCGACAGCAAAAGCGCGTGAATATTTCACAGGATTCCCGCCAAGCTCTCCATCCTTTGCTTTCATGAAAGACGGCGAAATCGTCACGATGATTGAGCGTCATGATATCGAAGGTCATGAACCGATGGAAGTTGTCAATAAACTGCAGTCATTGTTCGACGAGCACTGCAAAGAAGTATGAGCAGTAGTCCCCATCCTCAGGATGCGGGACTATTCTGCTTTTGATCATTTTTAAACGAGGAGCACCAATGTGAAAATAGGCTATCGTACAATTAAAACTGCGGTAGGAACACCCCTTGCGATTTGGATAGCAGAACTATTGCAGCTGGATAACAGTGTATCGGCGGGCATACTGACCATACTCTGCACACAAATCACAAGAAAGAAATCTTTCCTTGCCGCTTGGCATCGCATAGCGGCCTGTCTGCTGGCAATTGTGCTTTCCTTCCTGCTATTCGAGACAATCGGGTTCTATCCATTGAGTATTGGCATCTTGCTGCTTTTGTTTATTCCGATAACAGTTTCGCTGCGCGTTTCACCTGGTATTGTATCCAGTTCCGTTATTATTCTGCATTTATACAGTGCCGGTAATATTACTGTTGATTTGGTTATAAATGAACTTATTTTAATAGCAGTAGGAATCGGGATTGCGCTACTTGTAAACCTTTATATGCCAAGCTTAGAGGCGACCATCCGGCGAAAACAAATTGCTCTGGAACGTAATTTCGCGAAGATACTGAAAGAGATTGCAACGTATTTAAAAGAAGGAGACCAAGCGTGGTCTGGCGAAGAGATTGCCAAGACAGAGAAAATCCTCAAGGAAGCAAATCAGCTTGTAGGACGTGATGTTGAAAATCATGTACTGCGGTCGGAGCATCCATATTATGATTATTTTGAGATGCGTACAAACCAATTTGCCATTTTAAAACGGATTCTGCCGCTAGTCAGCCGGCTTCCAGAAACGTCTTATTCACAATGCGACCGATTAGCTCATTTTTATTTTGGGCTGGCAGACTCTGTTCATCCGGGCAATACAGCAGTTCTGTTTCTAGAGGAATTAGAATCGTTGCGACAATCTTTTGATAAAGATCCGCTTCCAAAATCAAGAGAAGAATTTGAGACAAGAGCACATCTTTTTCAGCTGCTGTATGAAATGGAAAATTATTTAAAATTAAAGCAAGCATTCAAAGAAAGCGATCTGCAACATAGAAATAGACAGATAGAGCAACAATAAAAGCATCATCACCTAGAAGGGATTGTGCTTTTATGCGTGCGCTTCTGCTGGCTTTTACTTGTGTATCAATCTTGTCTCCGTTATGGCCGTTTGGTGAAAATCCAATGCCAGGCAGGCCGCTTATCATTGTAAACAAGACGACGAACCAGCTTGCACTTGTAGACAATGGTGCGGTTGTGAAAATTTATCCAGTGGCTACTGGCAAAACAGCGGAGTCAACCCCAGAAGGATTATTCATGACTTTGTTCAAGACAAAATACCCTTCGTATACGAAAAAAGGGATAGCTGGCGGTGACGAAGACAATCCGCTCGGAAGCAGATGGATCGGTTTTAATGCAAAAGACACACAAGGCCGGACTTACGGTATTCATGGAACGAACAGGCCGGAGTCAATTGGAAGAAGTGTGTCGGCCGGCTGCATCCGGATGCAAAATAAAGATGTGGAAGAATTGTACGAACAAATACCCGTCGGCACAAAGGTACACATCGTTACAGATGGAAAATCATTTGAGGAGATTGGAAGAGAAGATGGAGCTATTTTGTCTCCTAGAAGACAAAATAGCTCATTGTGATTGCTAACGTGGAGATAAGCATCGTGAATATCATCAAGTAAACCATGAATTTCATGGCGATACTTTGCTTGGATCTTTTTTTCTTCTGATTAGCCATTGCTGTGAAGCCCCCTTATCTGTTTATGTACATTGTACAGGGAAGCGGGTAAGGGGACAAGGAGAAACCAATAGACAGATAGGAGTACATAATTATGATAAAAGTAAACGAAGATCGTTTAATTGAAACATTCTTAGAACTCGTTCAAGTGGATTCCGAAACGGGCGAAGAACAAGAGATCGCGAATGTCTTGAAAAAGAAATTCACGGATCTAGGTGTTCACGTTCAAGAAGATAATTCCATGGAGAAGACCGGTCACGGAGCTAACAATCTGATTTGCACATGGGAAGGTACAATGGAAGAAAAAGAAAACATCTACTTTACCTCTCACATGGACACCGTTGTTCCTGGCAAAGGAATTAAACCGCAGATCAAAGACGGCTATATTACGAGTGACGGTTCTACGATTTTAGGGGCGGATGACAAAGCTGGTCTTGCAGCAATTCTTGAAACAGTGCAAGTGTATAACGAACAAGAGCTGCCGCATGGCACTGTTCAATTTATTATTACAGCAGGTGAGGAGTCAGGTCTTGTCGGCAGCCGTGCGCTTGATTCATCATTGGTGAAGGCATCATTCGGTTACGCGATCGATAGTGACGGTTCGGTTGGAGATATTGTCGTGGCAGCACCAACGCAAGCGAAGCTGCTTGCAAAGATCCATGGTAAAACCGCGCATGCAGGAGTAGCGCCTGAAAAAGGCATTTCTGCAATCACATTGGCAGCCAAAGCAATCTCAAAAATGCCGCTCGGCCGCATTGATGAAGAAACGACAGCAAATATCGGCAGCTTTGCAGGCGGGAAGCAAACGAATATCGTATGCGATTATGTGGAAATTTTAGCAGAAGCCAGATCATTAGAAACGAGCAAGATGGAAGCACAGGTACAAAAAATGAAGCAAGCATTTGAACAAACAGCTGAAGAGTTTGGCGGCCGCGCAGATGTAGACGTCAAAATTATGTACCCAGGCTACAAGCAGCAAGCAGGTGACCGCGTTGTCGAAGTTGCGCGCAGTGCAGCCAAAACAATTGGCCGGGAAAGTAAGCTGACGCAAAGCGGCGGTGGAAGTGATGCCAATGTTATTGCTGGATTTGGCATTCCAACAGTAAACTTGTCTGTCGGTTACGAAGACATCCACACGACAAATGAACGGATACCAGTAACGGAGTTGGTTAAGACCGCAGAAATGGTTGCAGCAATCATTCAGGAAGTTGCCAACAGCTAATGAAGATAGGAGGCCCATGCCTCCTATTTATTTTGCAAACATGCTATAATAGAACGACAGTTCGCATCGAGAGGAGGAGCAGCATGCAGAGTAAAGGAAGGGCGATTTTCCATGTAGATATGAATAGCTTTTACGCTTCGGTTGAGATGGCTTTTGACCCATCGCTTCGCGGCAAGCCGTTAGCTATTTGCGGTAATCCAGCTGAACGGAAAGGCATTGTCGTTACAAGCAGTTACGAAGCAAGGAAAAAAGGCGTACGCACGACAATGCCGCTGTGGGAAGCTCGTCGCTTATGCCCAGATTTACTTGTCATGCGTCCAAATTTCGATCGCTATCGGAAAGCTTCCAGTGAAATGTTTAAACTCCTGCAAGAGGTAACACCAATTATACAGCCAGTTTCTATTGATGAAGGATATATGGATGTAACGGATTGTTCTCATTTGGGCTCCACGCTAGAGATTGCTCAAACGCTTCAGGAACGTATTTTGAAAGAATTGGATCTTCCTTGCAGCATAGGGATAGCGCCTAACAAGTTTTTGGCTAAGATGGCATCGGATATGAAGAAACCACTTGGCATTACTGTTTTAAGAAAAAGAGATATTTCTTCTATACTGTGGCCGCTTCCGATAGAGGAAATGTACGGAGTCGGAGCAAAGACAGCAGAGAAGATGCGGACACTTGGGATTCAGACAATTGGAGAATTAGCACATAAAGATAAATACCAATTAAAACGAATCTTCGGCGTGAACGGCGAACGGCTGGCCAATCGGGCAAATGGAATAGATGATAGACCAGTTGATCCCGAAGCTGTGCACAGTTTTAAAAGTATCGGCAGTTCCCAAACACTGCCGCATGATACAACAGATGATAAAGAGCTGGATAAACTGTTAAGCCAATTGAGCAAAAGTGTAGAAAAACGGATGCAACGTAAAGAAGCCATCGCAAAAGGTATACAGCTGATGATTCGTTATCATGACCGCAAGACCATTACTAGAAGCATGAAGCTGCAGCATTTTCTTGAGTCGGCAGATGAAGTATTCCAGCATGCCCAAACGCTCCTGCAGAAGCATTGGAACGGGGAGCCAATCCGGCTGCTCGGAGTCAGTGTTTTCGATGTGGCAGAGAAAAAGGAAGTCGGTAAACAGCTGGATCTGTTCACGTATGAAAAAGAAGCTGAAAAAGAGGGGTTATACAAAGCAATAGATGACTTAACCTCCAAATTCGGCAAAAATCCATTTCGCCGTGTGCAAGCTAGTACATCTGATGAGGTGCGTACAAGTTTTCAGAAGGATTTTTTGGATGATTATAAAAAGTAAAGTATCTTTTTTGTGAATTCATTGTGTTCTACATCTTGCTTTCGTTATTAAAAAATCCAAACAACGCTGCTATTAACCGCAGTATTATTTGGATTCTTATATAGCTAAAACACTTGTGTCCCCAGAGCGTCTCTTTTATTAATTACAAATACTGGGTCCGTGTAAACGCAATTTTAGAACGTACGCATTTTATTTTTCCATGTTATGCTTCTTTTAACATCCAGTAATTTCGATAGGCTTTATAGAAACTGATACTAGAGAAAGCACATATTATGAGGGGGAGGTTGCTTAAAAGCAGAAATGGAATTTCTAAAATAAACCCTATCCAAAATAAAGAACCACTTAAGCCTGAAAGACCTTCAGCAAAATAGAAACCTGTATCTTGGTAAATTAAATATGAAATAAATAGCAACATTACGCTAACAACAGCTGAAAAATACATCAATTTTCTATAATAATTACGTTTTGATTGGCGATCTGAGAAGATTACATTTTTGTTATCACCTTCTTTTTGCCAGTATCGAGTTCCACCAAGCCAGCAGGGGCTATTTATATAGCTCCAGCCAAAATCTTCATAAGTCTCTTTATAATGTTTAAATCTTTCCTTTGATAAATAATCTTGGTAATCCAATCGCAACACATAACTCTTATCGGTTTTTTCGAAAGTGTATATTCCTAATGCACTAATATTTGTACAACGGTATCCTTTCTGCAATTGGTCGTTTAGCCACTGCTCTTCTTTTTCAAAATCAAAAAATATATTAAACTTCTTCATTTGATTCACTTCCTTCGTAAAGTGATAGAATGTGCAATAACCTGGCTTGTTCCAGTTTTAAGATTGAACTTCCTTCTTCAGTTAACATATATACTTTTCTTCGGCCCGACTCTCCAACAGGTTCAATCCAACCATGCTTATTTAAGTTATCAATCGCACCGTATAATGTACCAGCTGCTAACTTAACAGCACCGTTACTTAACTTTTCAACCTTCTGCATGACAGCATAGCCATGGAGCGGTTCACGCAGAGCCAATAAGATGTAATGCATTGTTTCCGACAACGGTAACAATTTGTGTTTCATATGCTCACCCTTTATTCAGTTCGACTATATAGTTCAACTTAATAAAAAGATAATACAGTTCAACTGAATAGTCAATACTTTTTCAAATTTATCTAGAACGCCGATATTATCTACTTATGAAAGAAATAGCAGAAAAAGATTTGGCTTAAAATTATACTAAAAGCAGCAGTAATAGCCTGCGGACAGGTAGATTTATTAGTTATATATTAAGTTAGGGATATTATTGAGAAAATGGTGTTTTCCATTATTTTAATTGGAACGCCTGTTGAAAGTGGTTTGCTAGGGCTAAGAAAGAGGGCTTGGAGTTAAAAAGGAGATTTTAAAGCTTTTAACTGAATAGGTATATCAGCACATTGTCGGCGATTATCTACACAGTTTTTCAAAATAAAAACCCAAACTATGCCAGTCCATAAAAGACTTCGCTATAGCTTGGGTTATGTACTTGCCATATTATTTTTTCATCACTTCAAAAACGCTCATATCTTCGGCCAGTTCAGTTGCTGGGAAGATCGTTTGTGCTTGTTCTGCTAGGATTTCTGCTTCTTCTTTGTGGTAGCGGGCAGAGATGTGGGTCAGAACCAGTTTTTGTACGTTTGCTGCTTTTGCCAATGTGGCGGCTTGCAGGGCAGTGGAGTGGCCGTATGCTTTGGCCATTTCCGGTTCGTCTGCCGAGAAAGTCGCCTCATGCACAAGAATATCGGCATCTTGCAGCACTTCTTTTAACGTTGGTAAATAGGTTGTATCGCCGAGTATTG
This sequence comes from Terribacillus aidingensis, assembly GCF_900215625.1. Taxonomy (GTDB): domain Bacteria; phylum Bacillota; class Bacilli; order Bacillales; family Amphibacillaceae; genus Terribacillus; species Terribacillus aidingensis. The sequence continues at coordinate 659,479 of NZ_OBEK01000002.1, read as the reverse complement.
CCAGTTTGCGGCCAGGTTTATCAGGTCCGAGAAAGTCTGCTCGTCTGATTTGCTGCCCATCAGGCAATTCTGTTACTTCCTGGGTTTTGATTGACCGGTAAATTGGGCCTGGCGTGATACCCAATTCTCTAAGCTTATCTACTCGCAATTCTCCAAGTGTGTCTTTTTCTTTGACAATATAACCAAAGCAGGGGATTCCATGCGACAGCTCAATCGCATCTACTGTCCAGCCTTCGTCTTCAAAAATACGGCCGGGTTCAATTTCATGTATGATCAAGCTGTTCGCTGTGCTGCTTCCGCTTATATTCAATGACACTTCAATATATTCCTTAATGCCGCGAGGACCGTAGATTTCGAGCTGTAAGTCAGATTGCTGAAAAGAACGTGTCGATAATAAACCAGGCAATCCGTAAATATGGTCACCGTGAAGATGTGTGATGAATATCTTTTCTATTTTGCCAGCTTTCAGCGGGGAATACAGCATTTGATGCTGTGTAGCTTCCCCGCAGTCAAACATCCATACAGCTTGCCTTTCTTGCGGCATTGAAAGGCAAATGCTCGTTACATTGCGATCCTTTGAGGGGAGACCGGCACCGGTCCCGAGAAAATGTAATTCCATAGTAAAAAGCCTCCTGCTATTACCAGCCGCGCTTATAAGGGGCTGGTGCTTCCAAACTATAATGCAGCTGTTCTGCTGCTTCGAGCGGCCAATACGGATTACGCAGCATGGCCCGGGCAACAAAAACAAGATCCGCACGTCCATTCTGGAGAATTTCTTCGGCTAATGGACCGTTCGTGATCAAACCAACCGCTGCCGTGTCGACAAGCGCATGCTTGCGAATGCGTTCAGCATGAACCACTTGATAACCAGGATAAACAATGTCCGGACCCTGAGCGACAACGCCGCCAGTACTGCAATCAATTAAATCAACGCCTTGTCGTTTCATTTCAATGCTATAGTAAATGAAAGCATTCATATCATTGCCATCTTCGACGTATTCATCTGCCGATATACGGACAAACAAAGGGCCATCCCAAACTTGCCTTACAGCGTCGATTACTTCCCGAAGAAGACGATAACGGTTCTCACGGGCGCCTCCGTACATATCAATTCGCTTGTTCGTAAGCGGTGAGAGGAATTGATTGATCAAATAACCATGCGCAGCATGAATTTCAATCACATCAAATCCTGCTTCTTTCGCACGAAGCGCTGCTTGGCGGTACGCCTCGACTAATTCTTTTATTTTGTCTATCGTTAACGGAGTTGGTTCAGGTGATTCTCCGTCCCATGGGACATTGCTTGGCGCTGCAATTGGGTCGCTGGCTCTGGATTTCCTGCCTGCATGTCCTAGCTGAATACCGCTTTTGGCACCGTGTGCTTGAATGCGGCTGCTGATTGTGCGAAGACCTTCCACATGTTCATCAGACCAAATACCAAGATCGTTATTGGATATTCTTCCTTCTGGTGTAACGGCGGTTGATTCCACGAATACAAGGCCTGCTTGGCCGATTGCTCTGCTTTCATAGTGAGAGACATGGAAAGTTGTTGCTTTCCCATCTTCCTCTTCCACGGCATACATGCACATTGGAGATACAACAATACGGTTTTTTAACGTACAATTTCTGTAAGTAATAGGTTGAAATAATTTAGGTGTAGCCATTGTAGGACCTCCGTTAGTTTGATTAACTAGTTATATAGCTTTTACGCAAATCCAGTGCTCTGTCTGGTACGTCACTGATGATTGTATCGCATGCTGCTTCAAGCGCTTTTAAGATGTACACCGGCTGATTGACAGTGTATACCCGAATTGGGATATTCCGCTGCTGGCATTCAACAAGCAGCTTTTTATTCAGCAAGCGAAACTTTGGATGCATTGCTTTAGCACCGATTTCCTCCATAAGGGAGAACAACTGCTTTGGACGTTTCGACGTCAGAAATCCTGTATCAATAGCAGAATCAAGTACAGCCGTTCTGCGGATGCTGTCTGGATTAAAGCTGGAAATCGTTGTCCTGTCTGTCATGTGATGCTCCTGAAGTCGCTGGAGGACAATCTCCTCGATGCCTGGATAAGGAAACTTGTTTGTTTTCAGCTCTACATTTAAAAGCAGTGATGTTTGTTTGATCCAGGAAAGGAAATAATCAAGCGAAATAATGCTTTCGCCCGCGTAATCACGATGAAACCAACTGCCTGCATCTAACTGTTGTAATTGTTCGTATGTAAGATTGCGAACCAATCCGCGTTTGTTCGTCGTACGATTAATGCTTTCATCATGAATCAGTACAGGAACTTGGTCTTTCGTCAGTTGTACATCTGTTTCAATTCCGTCCGCCTGCATTCTTTCAGCCATTTGAAAAGCAGCCATTGTATTTTCCGGTGCATAGTTACTTGCACCGCGATGTGCAAATATTTTGGTAGACATGTTTTCACCCCGAACTTATACGTATAGTAGAATTGTGCGAGAAAAACCGGCAAAAGTCAATTTGAAAAGGAGTGCTAAGAATGAAACAGTGGCAAACGGTTGAAGAATTGGTCGCGTTACTGGCAGAACTGGTGGAAATCGAGAGCATTACAGGTTCGGCCGAGGAAATACGTTTCCCAGAACATGTGTACAGTTTATTAGAACAAAAGCCATACTTTCAGCAGCACCCTGATTATATAGCACTGCATCCTCTGCAAGACGGAAGACAGCTGCTCACTGCATTGGTAAAGAAAGCTGATAAAAAAGACACAATCATCCTTCTCAGTCATTTTGATGTAGTAGGAACAGAGGATTTCGGCACGTTTCAGCATTTGGCCTGCAAGGTAAGCGATTTGACAGCTGCTTATCAAAACGGGGATGTCAAGCTGCCGCAAGCGATCAAAACAGAAATACAGCATGGCGAATGGCTGTTTGGCCGTGGAACGATGGATATGAAAGCGGGATTAGCTGTTCATCTATCTATGATGGAACGGGCCATGGAAGGAGTTTTTGACGGTAATATTCTGTTATTGTCAGTTCCGGATGAGGAAGTAAACTCAGCGGGTATGCTGTGTGCTTTAGAAGTGCTGCAGCAGCTGCAGGAAAAGGAAGGGTTGCATTATAAGCTATGCTTGAACGGAGAGCCTGTTTTCAGTAAGTACCCTGGGGATACCGGCAACTATATGTACACTGGTTCCATTGGTAAAGTACTTCCCGGTTTTTTCTGCTACGGAAAAGAAACGCATGTAGGAGAGCCGTTTGGCGGGCTTAATGCTAATTTGATGATCAGCTATTTGTCGCAGGAACTTGAGCTGCAGGAAGCATTCATCGAAGAAGTGGACGGAGAGGTGACGCCTCCGCCAGTCAGTTTGATGCTGCGTGACTTAAAAGAAGCATATTCCGTTCAAACGCCTGTTTCCGCAGTAGCGATGTACAATGTTCTGTTCTTAGAGCAATCCATCCAAACGATCAATGATAAATTGAAGGTCGCTATGAATCAGGCAGCTAGCAGAATAGAAGCACATTACCAGGAAAAAGCGAAAGCGTCGGCTGCAAAGTCTCGTGCATTCCAGCCAATTGGCTTCCAAGTAAAAACGCTTCTATATGAAGAGCTTTATGACTATGCAGTTAACCGGTTTGGCAGAGCAGAAGTAGAAAGAAGGCAAAACTGGCTGGTAACGACAAGAAAAGAAGGAGACAGAGACTTCACGACAAAGCTTGTGAAAGAGTTAGTGAGTATGTGCCATGAGCTGGCACCTGTTATCGTTCTTTTTTACAGCCCGCCCTTTTATCCTGCGGTTTCTTCTAAGAAAGATCCGTATGTACAGAAGCTAGTTAAGGAGATTCAAACGGAAGCTAAAAAGCATTTCGCTGCAGATTTGACGGAAGTGCAGTTTTTCCCGGGTTTGTCTGATTCGAGTTTTATCGGCAAACCAACGTCACCGACTGCTATTCAAGACTTAATATCTAATATGCCGCTGCAGAAGAAAGGATTTACACTTCCAGCAGACTTGATGGAAGGGCTGCAGATGCCGGTTTTGCATTTAGGTCCCTATGGCAAGGATGCACATCAATGGACAGAGCGTCTGGAAATAACCTATAGTTTTGGCAAACTTCCTGATCTGATGGAACAGGCAATCCAGTACGCATTTCGTACATAACCAGGGGATTAGTTGGGTAAACAGAAAGAGGTACGTCACATGAAATTAGCTAAAAAGAATGTCTTAATTACCGGTGCATCCAGCGGCCTTGGCCGGGCGCTTGCGATGGAAGCAGCTGCAGCCGGGCACAAATTGGTGCTGGTCGCTCGGTCACTGGATAAACTGCAGCAGCTTGCTGCAGAGTTAGCGGAGCGTTTTAATACAGATGTTTCTGTCTACCGTGCAGATTTGAATGCATCAGCAGAGTGGCGTGCCGTGCTGGAAGAAATGCTGCAGCAAGAGCAGCGGATCGATGTGCTGATCAACAATGCTGGCGTTGGTTATTTTCGTTATTTTACCGAAACAGAACCTGGTCAGCTCGATACAACAATGCGTGTTAATGCGCTAGCTGGGATGGAAGCCGCTGCGGCTGTACTGCCAAGCATGTTAAAGCAGCAGAGCGGACATATTATGATGATCGGTTCAATGGCTGGTAAGGTGGCCACACCGAAAGCCGCTGTATACGCAGCTAGTAAGCATGCTGTTATTGGATTTAGCAACGGATTGCGCCAGGAGCTGAAACCTTATGGCATCTGCGTAACAACTGTTAACTTAGGGCCAATGGATACGAACTTTTTCGATACAGCTGACCCGAGCGGACGTTATCGTGAAGCAAGTTCCCGTTATATGCTGGCGCCTGAGCAAGTTGCACGGAAAGTCGTGGCAAGCATCGGCAAGCCAAAGCGTGAAATCAATCTGCCAGCCTGGATGGGCAGTGGCAGTAAACTATTCCAGCTCCTCCCCGGATTCATGGAGAAGCTGCTCGGCAGCCAGCTTAGTAAGAAATAAAGGAGGAATAGGTTATGAAATTAACCGTTACTGAAACAGCATTAGAAAAAATGAAAGCACTGCAGGATGAGACACATCGTTATCTGGTTTTATATTACGATACGGAAGGAATTGGCTGCAAAGTGAATGGCATTCCAACAGTGCGATTGGCGGAAGAACCACGCGCAAAGGATGTAGAGGTAGAAAGCGATGCTATCCCTGCTGTCATTGACGCGCACCAAGAAGTGTTTTTTGCAGATGAAGTGAAGCTGGACTTTAGCAATAATGTCTTTCGTTTATCCAGCAAAGAAGGCTATTTGAATGCCTTAATTCCGCAGACGCATTTGACACAAACAGATTATCGGGAGAAAAAAACGGAACCTAGCAGGGGAGATGCCTGCTAGGTTCCGGGTTTACGTTACCGATGATTGTCATAGGTTATCGGCTTGGTGATTTGCTGCAGCTGTGCATATAAGTCATCTGGCAGCCGATCAGTTGTTAAAGCGGCGTTTTGCTTCACTTGCTCCAAGGAGCTAGCGCCCATTACTGCACTTGCTAAAGCAGGGTGCTGCAAGATATAGCGAACTGCTAAATCCGTGACAGATGTTTGTTCGTTTTTCGCGAGCAGCCGCAGTTTTTCACTTGCCGCCAGCAACTCTTCGTAAGTGTAAGTCAAATGACCGTCGCTGCCTTTTTGCTTCACTTTTTCAGTCGTCTTGTCACTCAGCATGCCTTTTGCCACACTTCCGCGTGCAAACACGCTGATCTGGTTTTCGGCAAGCAAATCAAGTGTTTGTTCTTCTGGTCTGCGGTCTAATAAACTGTACTGCATCATAACGCTGACAATATTTGACCGCTTCACATACTCACGGATGACATTCGGGCGAATAGAAGAGATACCGTAATAACGGATCAGCCCTTCTTTTTTTAATGTTTCAAATGCATCAATCGTTTCGTCAATATTATCTTCCATTGTACCGCCGTGCAGCTGGTAGAGATCAAGATAATCTGTCTGCAGCCGCTGCAGGCTCGTTTTTATTTGCGAAATAATATAGTCTTTGCTGGCATCCCAATGCCATCCGTGTCCGTCTGCGTTCAACCGGTTGCCGACTTTACTTGCTAAAATGATGTTGTCCCGACGGCCTTTGAAGGCTTTTCCGACAATTTCTTCATTCCGGCCTTGATCATACAAATCAGCCGTATCAAAATAATTAATTCCAAGATCCTGTGCTTCATGAAGCAGTTTAATAGCTTGCTGTTCATCTGTACCGATGCTCATCGTTCCAAAAGAAATTTCAGAAACGTGAAGATCAGAAGTACCAACACGTCTTGTCCGCATATTATCCCACCTTCTTTTTTTATCCTGCAATTTCAGTGTAAAGGGAAAGGAGCTGTCGGACAACTTATGTGTCCTAATGAAGGAAGCAAAATGACATGTTTCATCCAATAGCTGTGTTAAGCTAGAGAAACGAAATAAAGGAGTGTACATAATGAAGAAATTTGAAGAAAAAACAATTGAAACAAAACCTGTATATGATGGAAAAGTAATTTCCTTGCGTGTGGACACGGTGAAGCTGCCGGATGGCAATACCTCAAAGCGCGAATTAATTAAACATCCAGGTGCTGTTGCAATTATACCGATAACAAAAGAAGGTAAAATTATCTTTGTTGAGCAGTACCGAAAAGCATTAGAAAAATCAATTGTCGAAATTCCTGCTGGAAAGCTTGAGCTCGGAGAAGCGCCGGAAGTGACAGCGGTTAGAGAACTGGAAGAAGAGACAGGCTATACAGCGAAACAGCTGAATAAGTTAGGGTCGTTTTATACCTCACCAGGATTTGCAGACGAATTGCTCCATTTATATGAAGCAGTTGAGCTTGAGCTTTTGACAGAGACCGTTGCAGGAGATGATGATGAATTCGTTGAGCTCATGGAGCTGACCCTTGAGGAAGCAGAGGCTTTAGTAAAGGAGGAGCGCATTCATGATGCGAAAACGATGTATGCACTGCTGTATCTTCGTTTGAAACACGCATCCAACTAATGGTTCTAGCAGACAAGCTTTCTTCATAGATTCTAGTAACTAGACTAGAATGTGGAGGAAGATATAAATGAAGCAGCGGGAATTTATTCTCTTGTCGCACGTCAGACAGCATGCGACAAGTTACTTGTTTATGCTTGTTTTATTTTTGATCGGAATTGTTTTTGGAGCAATCGTGGTCAACAGTATGAACTTTACGCAAAAAGAAGACCTGTTTTATTATTTGGAACGTTTCTTTTCACAGCTACAGCAAGGTCAAACGATGAGCAAGCAGGAGATTTTGCAATCCAGCTTTCTGTCACATGTGAAATTTTTGCTGTTTTTATATGTGCTAGGTCTCTCTATTATCGGTATTCCGATTATATGGATGCTTTTGTTTAGTAAAGGCTTGATGATGGGATTTAGTGTGGGTTTTCTAGTCAATCAGCTTGGCTGGAAAGGACTGATGCTTGCAGCAGCGGCAGTCGCTCCGCAAAACCTGATTGTTATTCCGCTGTACTTGGTTGCGGGTACAAGCGCCATGCTGTTTTCGGTGACGCTGCTGCGCAAGTTAATAGCTAATCGATCTCCATTATCATTGAGACGCTATTTTATTCAATACAGCGTCATTTTTCTCATCTTGCTAGGCAGTTCTTTTGCTGCTTCTATGCTGGAGACTTTTCTGTCGAATCCGCTCCTTTCCTTACTTGTGAACGAATTATTGTGAGCTGAGTGTTAAGAATTATTATAATCAACTATTTATAATAATTATAATTTGACACTTTTTTTGCTGTCGGTATATAATAAGTGTGGGATTACGAGGGAGGAATTCACTTGGAACACCGCATTGAACGCATAAAAAAGCAATTACATGCGCAGAGCTACAAGCTGACACCGCAGCGAGAAGCAACGGTACGTGTGCTGCTGGAGCGAGAAGAGGATCATTTAAGCGCTGAAGACGTCTACCTCCTCGTAAAGGAAAAAGCACCGGAAATCGGCTTGGCTACTGTTTACCGAACGCTGGAATTATTATCTGAACTGAAAATCGTTGATAAAATAAACTTTGGGGACGGTGTATCCCGTTATGACCTTCGCAAAGAGGGCGCCACGCACTTCCACCATCATCTTGTTTGTATGGAGTGCGGGTCTGTTGAGGAGATTGACGAAGATTTGCTGGAGGACGTTGAGAAAATTGTCCAAACCGACTGGGGATTCAAAGTAAAAGATCACCGTCTCACTTTCCATGGTATTTGCCGTGTCTGTCAGGCGGCCGAGAAGGAAGAAGATTTAGAAGCAGCTGCAGTTCAAGTAAACCGAACATCTTAAACATCGGAGGCCTTTCCTAGCAAATGGATAAGGCTTTCTTTCGTTTTACTAACTGATTTACAAAATGAGAGGAATAGGGTAACGTTAACCTTGTACGTATAATTTCCGCTTTCTTTGGCATAGTCTGTACAAAGACGATGTCAGGGAAAGGAGAAGTGTATATGAAGCGATTCATTTTTGATACAGGCAAGCTTCTGCTCGTATTTGTTGCATGCTCCGCATTTTTCTATTTTGGACTGCGTTTTATCCATAGTGAATATGAGAGCTATCATCGCTATGATCCCCCCGAGGGAAATGCGGTGAAAGTGGCGTCAATGGAGCAGGAGAATAGTTTAGTAGACAGAATGACGTTATTTTTCCGGTTAGGAGAGTAGCTATATGCAAGAAGCTTTGGATGATTTTATCCATTATCTGCAGATTGAGCGAGGTTTATCGGAAAATACATTGCAGTCCTACGCCCGTGATCTGCGTACTTATTCTAAGTATCTGCAGGCAAACGAGGTGCAGGAATGGGCATTTGTCACCCGGGCTAAACTGACCGCTTATCTTCGCTGGCTGCATGATAATGGGAAGTCGGCAGCGACGATTGCGAGAACATTATCCAGCATCAGACTCTTTCATCAGTTCTTGCTTCGGGAATATGGTCTGAAGGAAGATCCAAGTATACATATTGACACACCAAAAAAAGAACGCAAGCTTCCGAAGATACTATCTTCGGACGAAGTGGACCAGCTTTTGTCTTGCCCTGGAACAGACATATTAACCATTCGCAACCGCGCCATGCTGGAAACGCTGTATGCAACGGGCCTGCGCGTATCAGAACTTTTGGCTTTGGAACTTGATGATCTGCACTTGGAAATGGGCTTTGTCCGCTGTTTTGGGAAGGGATCAAAGGAACGGATAGTCCCGCTGGGGGATATGGCCAAGGCAAGATTGGAAGACTATTTGAATCGGTCGCGAAAAGTGCTGCTCAAGGCTAAATCGAGTGATATTTTATTTGTGAACCATCATGGTAATTCTTTGTCCCGCCAAGGTTTCTGGAAAGTATTAAAACAAATCGGCCGCGATGCTGGCATACAAAAAGAGATTACCCCACACACGCTGCGTCATTCTTTTGCAACGCATCTGCTGGAGAATGGGGCTGATTTGCGTGCTGTTCAAGAAATGCTCGGACATGCGGATATAAGCACGACGCAGATATACACACATGTGACAAAAACGAGACTGAAGGATATTTACAAAACCCACCATCCTCGGGCTTAAGCTATACATACAGGAGGCAATAACATTGGATTTTAAACGCGCATTTCTTATCGTAATGGATTCTGTCGGGATTGGAGAAGCGCCGGATGCAGAAGCTTTCGGTGATAAAGGAGCAGATACACTCGGTCATATTGCTTCTCATATGAACGGGCTGCAAATGCCGAATATGGCAGCTCTAGGTCTTGGCAATATTAGAGAAGTAGAAGGCATTAAAGCTGCCGACCAGCCAAAAGCGTATTATACAAAAATGCAGGAAGCATCAAATGGTAAAGATACCATGACAGGACACTGGGAAATCATGGGTCTTCGCATCGACCAGCCATTTCGTACATTCCCGGATGGATTTCCGGATGCTTTATTAAATGAATTGAAAGAACGTACCGGCCGCGGCATTATTGGCAACAAGCCAGCTTCTGGAACAGAAATTCTGGACGAACTTGGCGAGCAGCATATGGAAACTGGCGATATGATTGTTTATACATCTGCTGATTCTGTACTGCAGATTGCAGCGCACGAGGATATTATTCCGCTGAATGAACTGTATCGTATTTGCGAAATTGCCCGGGAGCTTACACTTGATGATCCTTATATGCTTGGCCGCATCATCGCACGTCCATTCGTTGGGAAGCCGGGTGCATTTGAGCGGACATCGAACCGCCATGATTATGCGCTGAAGCCTTTTGGCAGAACGACGATGAACAGTTTGCAAGATGCAAACTATGATGTGATTGCTTTAGGAAAAATCTCTGATATTTATGATGGAGAAGGCGTGACAAAGTCTGTCCGTACAAAGGATAATGACGACGGTATGACAAAGCTAGTGGAAAGCATGGACGAAGACTTTACTGGCATCAGCTTCCTCAACTTAGTTGACTTTGATGCGAAATACGGTCATCGCCGCGATCCAGAGGGCTACGGAAAAGCACTGGAAGATTTCGACAAACGCTTGCCGGAAGTACTAAACAAGCTGAAAGAAGATGATTTGCTGCTGATTACTGCTGATCACGGAAATGACCCGGTTCATCACGGCACAGACCATACAAGAGAGTACGTGCCTTTGATTGCTTACCATACGGGGGCAGCACAAGGGGAAGAACTTCCGCTTCGAAATACGTTCGCGGATATTGCGGCGACAATCGCAGAAAACTTTAACATTGACATGCCAGAACACGGAACAAGCTTTTTACAAGCGTTGAAAAAGGGGAAATAAACATGCAGACAGAAGCGATTAAACAAGCAGCCGATTATATAAAAAATAAATTAACTGCTGCACCGGAAGTAGGTCTCGTTCTTGGATCTGGGTTAGGTGTTCTTGCTGATGAAATTACCGATACAACTGTCGTTCCTTATGGTGAGATACCTGGATTCCCGGTTTCTACCGTAAGCGGACATAAGGGACAGCTCGTAATTGGTAAACTGGAAGGCCAGCATGTAATTGCGATGCAAGGTCGCTTCCATTTCTATGAAGGTTATCCGATGGAATTGGTCACGCTGCCAATTCGCGTGATGAAAGCGCTAGGTGTAGAAACGCTGATAGTGACGAACGCAGCTGGCGGTATCAATGAGAGCTTCGAGCCAGGCAACTTGATGTTAATTACGGACCATATTAACAATATGGGAACAAATCCCTTGATTGGACAGAACGACGAAGAACTCGGTGCACGATTCCCGGATATGTCTGCTGCTTACAGCAAAGAACTTCTAAAGCACGCCCGTGCAGTTGCTGAAGAAATTAATCTGGAAGTGCAAGAAGGCGTTTATGTGGGCAATACAGGTCCTTCTTATGAGACAGGTGCCGAAGTACGGATGCTCCGCACGTGGGGCGGAGACGCAGTCGGTATGTCGACAGTTCCGGAAGTGATCGTTGCCAGTCATGCTAAAATGGACGTTCTTGGCATTTCCTGTATTTCTAATATGGCAGCAGGCATTCTGGATCAGCCGCTGACACATGATGAAGTAATGGAAACAACAGGCCAGGTTCGTGAAGACTTCCTGCGATTCGTAAAACAAATCGTCAAACAGCTTCCAAATAAATAAAGCAGGTGATCGAGTATGAGAATGGTTGATTTAATTACAAAAAAACGCGATGGCGGCAAACTTTCGAAAGAAGAAGTTAGCTTCTTTGTCCAAGGCTACACGCGCGGAGATATCCCAGACTATCAGGCTTCTGCCTTTTTAATGACTGTGTATTTTAATGGGATGACAGAAGAAGAAACAGCTTGGCTTACAGAAGAAATGGCCAATTCTGGCGAGACTTTTGACTTGAGCAGCATCGCAGGTAAAAAGGTCGATAAACACAGCACAGGCGGCGTAGGAGATAAGATTACGTTGATTACAGGACCGCTTGTCGCATCTATTGGTATTCCGGTTGCAAAAATGTCAGGGCGCGGTCTGGGACATACTGGCGGAACTTTAGATAAGCTGGAGTCGTTTAAAGGCTTTTCCATCGACTTGAGCCGTGAGCAGTTCATGGGCTTAGTTAATGAAAACAAATTAGCTGTTGCTGGGCAGACAGGCAACTTGGCACCTGCTGACAAGAAGCTATACGCATTGCGCGACGTTACGGGAACTGTTAATACAATCCCGCTAATTGCAAGCTCGATTATGAGTAAAAAACTGGCTTCTGGTGCAGAAGCAATTGTTTTAGATGTTAAAACTGGTTCTGGGGCTTTCATGAAATCACTTGATGAGTCCCGCCAATTAGCAGAAACAATGGTCAAAATCGGCAATAACTTAGGCCGTCAAACAGTTGCCGTTATTACCGACATGAACCAGCCGCTCGGATTTGAAATTGGCAACAGTAATGAAGTCAAAGAAGCAATTCAAGTGCTAAGCGGAGAAAAGATCACCGATTTGCGTGAGATTTCCGTGGAGCTTGCGACACATATGGCGCTGCTTGCTGGTAAGTTTGCTACATACGAGGAAGCACGTGCTCATTTAGAAGCATGCTTAGATGATGGTACTGCGCTTGCAGCTTTCCGGACATTCATCGGTGCACAAGGCGGAGACACAGCACTTGTCGATAATCCAGAGCTCTTCCCGCAAGCAGATTATCATATTGAAGTGAAAGCGCCGGCTGCTGGATTTGTCCACAGCATCGACGCGGAAGGAATTGGTACAGCCGCAATGTATCTTGGAGCAGGACGTGCGACTAAAGATGACGACATTGATCATGCTGTTGGCATTACATTGATGAAAAAGCAAGGCGATGCCGTACAAGAAGGCGAGACAATAGCCGTTTTACATGCGCGTGATGCAGAAGCAGCAGATTCTCGCAACAAAGTGTTAGAGTCGTATACGATTAACGAAGAACATATAGAGAAAATGACGTTGATTTACGACGTAATTTCTTAATGCAAAAGCAGTCCTGTAAAGGGCTGCTTTTTTTGTATGCAAAAACAACTCATAAATCAATTCGTTTGGGAGATTCTAACTGTATTACCGTAAACGGAGGAACCCGATATGAAAAAAATGAGTCTAGTCAGTATGCTGCTAGCTTTTGTTATCAGTATTGCAGCGGTACCACCGCACGTTTTTGCTGAAAAGGAAAAAGAAGAAACGGTCAGATCATCCATTTTGATTGAGCGTGACACAGGTCAAGTGCTGTCAGGTGAAAATATGGAAAAAGAACTGCCGCCTGCTAGTATGACAAAAATTATGACGATGCTTTTGATCATGGAAGAAATCGAAGCTGGAAAGCTGCACTATGAAGACAAAGTTAGAGCAAGCGAATACGCAGCAAGTATGGGCGGATCGCAGATTTTCCTCGAAGCTGGAGAAGAGATGACTGTTAAAGACCTGCTTAAAGGAATAGCGGTTGCTTCCGGAAATGATGCAAGTGTGGCAATGGCAGAGAAGATTGCAGGCACAGAAGATGCATTTGTGAAAAAAATGAATGAAAAAGCAAGAGAGCTTGGGCTATCGCATACGAAGTTTCAAAATGCAACGGGGCTTCCAGCAACTGATCACTATTCAACAGCCAAAGATATGGCAATGATGGCCAGAGCACTGCTTGGTCACGAAGAAATTACAGAATTCACTGGTATCTACGAAGATTATCTGAGACAGGATTCAGAAGACCCATTTTGGCTTGTAAACACAAACAAGCTCGTGAAATTTTATCCGGGTGTAGATGGTCTGAAAACTGGTTTTACTAAAGAAGCGAAATATTGTTTGACAGCAACTGCTAAGAAAGATGGAATGCGAGTAATCGCCGTTGTTATGGGTGCCGAAACGCCGAAACAGCGTAATAACGAAGTATCACGCATGCTGGATTACGGATTCAATCAATATGCGGTCAAACAGCTTTACAAAGAGAACCAAGTTGTTGCGAAGCTGGATAAGCTGAAGGCAGCGCGACAAGATGTTCCGATTATGACGGAGGAACCTGTATCATTGCTGCAAAAGAAAGGCGAAGAGCTGGGTGAATTAGAAACAAAGATTATCTATAAAAATGACATATCGCTTCCGCTTAAAACAGGAGAACAAGTAGGTATCCTCGAAGTGCGTAGTGGAGACAAGCTAATCTCTTCTACACCGCTTGTGATGAAAGAGGATGTTCCGACAGCTAGTTATTGGCTGTTAATGAAGCGCAGTTTTGATGATATGGTGAAATTCCGCTGATTATAGCAGATTGACTAAAGTTTTTTCTATTTTTGTCATCCAAAAGGTTTTCGCCTTTTTCTGCAGAAATGTATAAGCAGGATAAAGGAGGAGAGATTTATGGGGTTGACAGTAGAATACGAATTGAAGGAAAACATCTTGCTAGCCCGTCTCAGCGGGGAGCTCGATCATCACACGGCGAGAGAATTAAAAGAAAGCTGGCAGCTTGCTCTGCAGCAGCCAGGTATTAAGCATATGGTATTGAATTTGGAATTTCTCTCGTTTATGGACAGCTCCGGTCTTGGTGTCATCCTTGGCAGGTATAAAGAACTGAAAGCAGAAGGAAGAGAAATGGTGGTCTGCAGTCTAACACCGGCTGTGGACAGGCTCTTCCAGCTGTCTGGTTTGTTCAAGATTATCAGATTTGAAGAAAATGAGCGCTTTGCGCTGGAAACATTTGGGGTGGTGCTATCGTGAATACAAATATGATGCGGTTTTCTTTCTCTAGCCAAAGCAGGAACGAAGCTTTCGCTCGTGTAACTGTCGCTTCCTTTGTCTCACAGCTTGATCCGACAATGGATGAGCTTACAGAGATCAAAACAGTCGTCTCCGAGGCTGTTACAAATGCGATTATACATGGGTATAATTCGGACCCTGATCAGATGATTACAATTATCTGTACATTGGAAGACGGAGACGTGGAATTGATTATTCGGGATGAAGGAGTAGGTATTTCAGATGTGGAACAGGCAATGGAGCCTTTGTATACATCAAAGCCGGACTTAGAGCGTTCTGGAATGGGCTTCACGATCATGGAAAACTTCATGGACAATGTGTATGTGTTTTCGGCAGAAGGCGAAGGCACAACAGTCACGATGAATAAGCAGTTCAATCGAAGCAAAGCCATGAGTCAGTAGGTGGGGAAGATGGATGTATATTTGAAACAGCAGAAGGCAAAGGAACAATTGACCGATAAGCAAGTAAAAACATACATCCAGTTAAGTCAGAATGGTGATAAAGAAGCACGTGATATCCTTGTCGAACGAAATGTAAGACTCGTCTGGTCCGTCGTTCAGCGGTTCATTAACCGCGGTTACGAGCCGGATGATTTATTTCAGATCGGCTGTATCGGGCTGATCAAATCGATTGATAAATTCGACTTGGCTTATGACGTCCGATTCTCTACCTATGCTGTACCGATGATTATTGGCGAGATTCAGCGGTTTATCCGAGATGACGGCAGCTTAAAAGTGAGCCGGTCTTTAAAAGAGACCGCTAATAAAGTACGCAAGAAAAAAGAAGAAATGACGAAGACACTCAATCGGGCGCCAACCATCCAGGAGATTGCTACAGAACTTGAGCTTTCCCCAGAAGAAATCGTCCATGCGGAAGAGGCTGCTAAACTGCCGCACTCCATACATGAGACAGTGTTTGAAAATGATGGCGACCCAATTACTTTGTTAGACCAGATTGCAGAACAAGACAATAACTGGTTCGATAAGCTTGCTCTTCAAGAAGCGATCCAATCGCTTGGCGAGCGGGAAAGACTGATTGTCTATTTGCGTTTCTATAAGGACCAAACCCAATCAGAAGTATCGGAACGGCTTGGGATTTCACAAGTCCAGGTCTCCCGTTTGGAAAAAAAACTATTGGCTGCCATCAAGGAGCAGCTGGAAAAGTGAGTAGGACAAGAACAATAAATGAAACTTTCTTCGAGTAGTCCCTTCCACAGCCTGTTTTTGGCAGAACACTTTTTCTGCGACTCGAAGCATCCCCTCAGGAAATCACGACAGCGAAGACTTTGATTCGTTCAGTAGTCGTTGAAAAGCAAGACAACTAAGAAGAAAATTGCTTTTTGTTTATGAGGAGTCTGTATCAGCCTGTTCTAGTGGATGTTTCTCATATGTAGATAAATACTTTTCTTCCAGCCTTAAAAAGCTCCTGCACAGATTGTGCAGAAGCTTTTTTTATTGCCTGCAATTACCAGCATGTTTCCTAAGTGCTTATACCATACTAAGTACAGAAACCCTTCTTCATAGGGGAGGTGCTTTTATGCCAGCAATCGTATACATCCGGTTTATCCGGAAAATAACCGCTGCTCCAGAAGCAGTAATCAAATTAAAGGATATTGCCCATATTGCCAATGCCGGTGACCAAAAAGAACGCATGCTGGATACGGTCATTTACCGGATAACGGAAAAGGACAGCAATATTGTAGTGCTCGACTCCTTTCTTGTATTTCAGCAGCTTATGCGGATTTTTCCAGAGCATGAATTGCAGCTGATTGGATCAGAACAGACGATTGTGCGTGTGCAGCGTTCCAAGAAAAGAACGGTGTGGCCGCTCGTTATTCTCATATGGCTGCTTCTTTTTATCGGTTCTGCTATGACAATCATGAATTTTCATTTTGACGTTGCAATGGAGCCCGTTCAGCAGAAGATTCATTTTTTGCTTACTGGAGAGAAACTTATCCATCCGCTATGGATGCAAATTCCTTACAGCATTGGCATTGGTGTGGGGATGATCCTCTTTTTCAATCATGTGTTCAAGAAAAGACTGAATGAGGAGCCAAGTCCGCTCGAAGTGGAAATGCACAAATACCAGCGTGAAATGGATGTTTACGTGGCATATCACGAAAACAGTTTGGAGAAACAAAATGTGGATCGCCATAGCTGAAACAATCATCGGGCTCAGTGCCGGGCTTGCAACTGGTGCGGGTTTTGTAGCGTTTCTAACTGTTCTCGGTATCATCCCCAGATTGATACAGCTGAGCAAAACGCATCGGTTTATTATTACGTATGAAGCTGGGGTTACGGCGGGCGCTTTCGCTGGTACCATTCTTTCCTTTCACTATTTCCACTTCCATGCGCCGCTCTTGCTAATCAGCTTTTGGGGGTTATTACACGGCATTTTTGTCGGAATGCTGGCTGCGGCACTAACAGAGGTGCTTAATGTATTCCCTATTTTGACTAGAAGAATCGGCTTGGATGGAAGTCTGATTTGGTTCTTCATGGCCATCGTGTTAGGCAAGATTACAGGATCGTTATTTCAATGGCTTTTATTTTCCTATTAATTTAAGAGGTGACAGTATGGATTCCAAATTCAAGAAAGAAAATTACAATAAAACAGCAAAATCGTATTATCCGAAGGTCCCGTTATTCCGCAATTGCTTAAAAGCATTCTTTGTCGGCGGCTTCATTTGTCTTATCGGCGAACTGCTGACAAGATTTTATATGCAAGTATTCGATATGACGCAGCAAGAAGCTGGGACGCCGACCGTTACGACGCTTATCCTACTATCCGCTTTATTGACAGGGATCGGTGTTTATGACCGTATTGCTCAGTTTGCTGGTGCTGGTACTGCTGTACCGGTTACGGGATTTGCCAATTCCATTACAAGTGCTGCCTTAGAATTTAAATCAGAAGGCTATGTATTGGGTATTGGAGGAAATATGTTCAAATTGGCTGGCAGCGTTATCGTATTCGGAGTTACTTCAGCATATATCGTCGGTATTATCCGCTATGTATTTAATCAGCTGATTGGAGGATGAGAAAATGGCAAAATTGGGAAGACAATCCTGGACGCTGAACAATGCTGTTTATATTGAGGAAACAGGTACAAGTGTTGGACCTAAGGAAGGAAATGGACCGCTTGGCAGCTCCTTTGACAAATCTTATGAAAATCTCTATTGCGGCGAAGACAACTGGGAAATGGCAGAACGTAAACTGTTGCAGGATTCCATCCAAGTGACATTAGATAAAGCAGGCTTAAAACCGCAACATATCGATATGTTCATTGCAGGAGATTTACTGAATCAAAATGTTAGTGCTAACTATACGGCTCGTGACATGGATATGTCTTATCTTGGTATGTTTGGCGCATGTTCGACCAGCATGGAAACCTTGGCAATTGCTTCACAGCTCGTCGATGCAGGAGCCGCAAACCGTATTCTGACTGCTGTCTCCAGTCATAACGCAACAGCAGAACGGCAATTCCGATTCCCGACAGAATATGGCAATCAAAAGCCTGAGACAGCGACGAGCACGGCAACTGGAGCAGGCTGTGCGCTAGTGAGCCGGGAAAAAAGCAAAATACGTATTGAAGGGGCGACCATCGGTAAAGTTGTTGACTTCGGCGCTACCAATGCGTTTGATCTTGGCAGTGCAATGGTGCCAGCTGCTCACGATACGATAAAGAGACATTTGAGCGATTTCGGCCGGACACCAGCAGATTATGACTTAATCGTAACTGGCGATTTGTCGAGTGTAGGTTCTCCGATACTTAAAGATATGCTGCGCAGTGATGGTATCGACATTGATGCCGTTCACAAAGACTGCGGCAATTTGCTTTACACAAGTGATCAAGGCATGCTGGCTGGCGGAAGCGGGACTGCATGTTCCGCTATTGTGACATATGGACACTTATTGGATGAGATGAAAAAAGGGACGTACAAGCGGATTTTAATTACTGCAACCGGAGCTTTAATGAGTCCGACCGTAATTCGTCAGAAAGAATCCATTCCAGCCATTGCGCACAGTGTGGTACTCGTCAGAGAGGAGGGATAAGCATGGACTTTTTCTGGGCTTTTGTAATAGGAGGGCTGATCTGCGTTGTTGGACAGCTGCTCTTGGATGTGGCGAAAATGGATGCAGGACATGTAATGAGCACGTTTGTTGTGTCAGGATGTGTACTTGATGGTTTTGATTTGTACGATAATCTGATTTCGTTCGCTGGCGCTGGTGCTACCGTTCCAATTACGAGCTTTGGTCATTCCTTGCTGCATGGAGCGATGGAACAGGCGGATAAACATGGGTTCTGGGGCATTGCACTTGGAATGTTTCAGCTGACATCCGCCGGAATTGCTGCCGCTATCCTGTTTGGTTTTCTTGTCGCGGTGTTCTTTAAGCCGAAAGGATGAGCAAGATGAAAAGAGTTATTCTCATAACCGACGGAGACGCATATGCCAAACGTACCATTGATTATTTGGCACATAAGATTGGCGGTACCTCGCTCTCTTATTTGGCTGATAACCCGATGACAGCTGATGACAGCGCAATAAAAGCTGCCATTCAAGCCGCTCCTCAGGAACCAGTATATGTTCTGCTGGACGATGGAGGTGTTCCGGGAGTCGGCAGCGGAGAGAAGATTCTTCAAAGCCTTGCTGCCGATCCGGAAGTCAATATTATTGGCGCCCTGGCTGTGGCAGCTCATACCCAAAACAGGGAATGGAGCCGAGTCAGCTTTTCCATTGATCAGGATGGCGAACTGCAGCCCTTTGGAGTGGATAAAGAAGGTGTGGTTACGGATGAGCTTGGTCGTATTAATGGTGACACAATTTACTTACTCGATCAGCTAGATCTTCCAATCGTTGTAGCGATTGGAGACATTGGGAAAATGCGAGGCAAAGACAGAATCGAGATTGGGTCACCAATTACCGAACAAGCACTTCGAATCATCCTAGAAAGAGAGGGTACGAATCATGGCTGAAAAAGAAAAGAACCCGATTCCATCCAAAATAGATGAAGTAAACGACTTTATGAAAGAGCGTGTCGGGCTCGGGGTCTCCTTTGATGTTGGTCACCGCAAACTGATCATTCTCAAAAAACAAATTGAAATTTACTACACAACCGGTCTTGCCGATGCCGAAATTGTCCAGCGCGTTATTTCTAAGCTAATAAGTATTAATGATGATGAAAAAAACACAAATAAAATTCCGGAGATCATCGAAAATCGTTTGGTTCACATGCAAGTCAACCGGAAGCAAAATATTGATGACTGTGTTGATGCCTTTTTATCTGGTTTAATTGTCGTCTTCATCGATGGCTGTGATTTTGCGTTTGTGGTTGATACGAGATCTTACCCAGGCAGGCAGCCAATGGAGCCTGACACAGAGAAAGTTATTCGCGGACCGCGAGATGGGTATACAGAAAATATTATTATTAACACGGCACTGACTCGCAGAAGAATTCGCGATGAAAGATTGCGCCTGGAAATGATGCAAGTAGGAGAAAGATCCAAGTCAGACATTTGTATTGCCTATATTGAGGACGTTGCCGATCCGAACTTGGTCAAGTTAATCAAAGAAGAACTGAAGGAAATAGAGATTGACGGAATTCCAATGGCGGATAAATCAGTGGAGGAATTTCTCGTTAAACAAGGGAATAAACCTTTTCCATTAGTCCGCTATACAGAAAGACCCGATATAAGTGCAATTCATTTATATGAAGGCCATGTAATTATTATCGTGGATACTTCTCCGAGTGTCATTATTACACCGACAACATACTTCCATCATCTGCAGCATGCAGAAGAATACCGAGAATCCCCAGCGCCGGGATCATTCATTCGCTGGATACGGCTTATCGGTATCTTTGTATCGTTATACTTATTGCCATTTTGG
Source organism: Terribacillus aidingensis (assembly GCF_900215625.1). GTDB lineage: Bacteria > Bacillota > Bacilli > Bacillales > Amphibacillaceae > Terribacillus > Terribacillus aidingensis. The sequence goes on along the minus strand of NZ_OBEK01000002.1, from coordinate 638,944 downwards.
TATTTAGTTACAGTTCATCCAGAACTCCTGCCAGCGACCATTGACTTTATTGGACCGAATAAAGGCGGAGGACATATTCCGTTATTCCTCCAAATCTTACTGGCAGATTTAGGGATAGAATTCCTTCGGCTGGCTGCTATCCATACACCAACCCCGCTGTCTACCGCCATGGGTCTGATTGCAGCTGTGCTTATTGGCGAAATAGCAATTAATGTCGGGCTATTCACACCTGAGGTTATTCTTTATGTAGCTATATCAGCAGTTGGTTCCTTTGTGACACCAAGTTTTGAGCTCAGTGTATCAAATAAAATAACGCGCATTATCTTTTTATTTGCGACTGCCATCTTCGGAGTGCCCGGGTTTGTTATCAGCATAACGTTGATGATGCTCATACTTGTCGGTACAAAATCTTTAAATACACCTTATATGTGGCCGTTTATCCCATTCAATCTGAAAGGGTTAATACAGGTGATTTACCGGACACCAACACCATTATCAAAAATCCGTCCAGGTATTACCAACCCGCAAGATAAGGCAAGAATGCCGAATTCTTAGTTGCTAGAAAAATAAGAATATGATAAGTTTACTCTATCTATTTTGTCAGTTTCGGGTAGTGTAGCTTGTGAAGCGATAAGCTCATCTTCTTCCTATGCGGAAAGATGAGCTTTCGTTGTCTGACGCCTTATCCGATAGTCCTGAGTTGGAGGTAATGGTTTTTATGCAGCATCCTTTTATAATTAATGATCAGCATATTCTAGAGATTGGCGGTGTTGATGCCGTCACATTAGCAAAAAAATATGGTACTCCTTTATTCGTATATGATGTTGGTATTATAAGGGAAAACGCCAAGGCCTTCGTTAACGCATTTGAAACGTTAGGCGTCAAAGCGCAGGTCGCTTATGCAAGCAAGGCTTTTTCTTCTGTCGCAATGCTGCAAGTAGCCAAACAGGAGAAACTCAGCTTGGATGTTGTTTCCCGCGGTGAATTGCATACAGCATTAAAAGCGGAGTTTCCTGCCGACAGAATTCATTTGCACGGCAACAATAAGAGCTATGAAGAGCTTTCTATGGCCGTTGCACATGGTATCGGCTGTATTGTTGTCGATAACTTCCATGAAATAGCGCTGCTGGAAGCCGTGTTGAAAGAACAAGGCAAGCAAATGGATGTTTTGCTTCGTGTTACACCTGGAATTGAAGCACATACACATGACTATATACTGACCGGTAATGAAGATTCCAAATTTGGGTTTGATATTGCGAACGGACAAGCAGAAGAAGCTTTCCGGCTTGTAAAAGATAGTGAAGTTATTCGAATGAAAGGGCTGCACTGCCACATTGGGTCGCAGATATTTGAGACGGATGGTTTCTTGATGGCTGTCAGCAGACTATTCGAGCTCGTTCAATCATGGCATCGTACGTATAATTATGCACCAGCAGTACTAAATGTCGGGGGCGGATTTGGTATTCGTTATACAGAAAACGATGAGCCGCTGCCGCTGTCAGAATATATTCACGCATTAGTGTCTCGAATTAAAGCGGAAGCAGAAGCTGCTAACATTGCAATGCCGGAAATATGGATTGAACCTGGCAGGTCTATTGTCGGCAATGCGGCAGTGACGCTTTACACGATTGGCTCTGTGAAAGAGATCCCTGGTGTCCGCAAGTATGTAGCAGTTGATGGCGGTATGACCGACAATTTGCGTCCGGCCCTTTATAAAGCTGTTTATGAAGCTAAACTAGCAAACCGAGCAGATGAGGAAGCGATTGAAACAGTGTCAATCGCTGGGAAATGCTGTGAATCCGGCGACATGCTGATTTGGGATATAGACCTGCCAAAAGCGGAAGCTGGTGATCTGCTGGCCGTTTTTAGTACTGGTGCATACGGCTACGCGATGGCGAACAATTATAATCGCTTTGGCAGACCAGCTGTTGTGTTTGTCGAAAATGGTGTGGATAAGCTTGTAGTCAAAAGAGAAGAAGCCGAGGAATTAACAAGGCTGGATCTATCCTATGAATGAAAAAATCCTGTATGCGCCTAGCATACAGGATTTTCTTTTATTCCTCGTCGAAAACTTTAATAGTTTCCATTGTGTCGCCGTTCACCATGTTGCGGGCAGCATCAAGGTTGGAAGTGACTTTACCGAAAACAGTATGAACACCGTTCAAATGCGGCTGCGGCTCATGCACGATGAAGAACTGGCTGGAACCAGTATCTTTACCAGCATGCGCCATAGAAAGACTGCCAGCTTCATGCTTGTGCGGGTTTCCTTCTGTTTCACACTTGATTGTTTCACCGCTGCCGCCAGCACCAGTTCCTGTTGGGTCGCCGCCTTGGCTTACGAAACCAGGGATAACCCGGTGGAATGTTACGCCATTATAGAAACCGGAGTTTGCGAGCTTTTCGAAGTTCGCTACAGTGTTTGGTGCTTCCTCCGGATAAAGTTCAAATTCGATCTTATCGCCGTCCAGCATTAAGATATAACCTTTTTTCGCCATTTTGCTTGTCCTCCTAAAAATTAAAGTGAGTATGTACTCTTGATGATTCTACCACATTACCTAGCTATCTCGCCAGATTCTGCTTGCATCACTTGCATGATGACATGCACTGCTGGAGAAACTATGCAGGAATTCGCTGCGTTGGAACAGAAAAAACGTTAAAAATGGCAGTAAATGATGTGCAAAGTTGACAAAAAACGTAGATAGGTTTTAAATAAGACTACGTACGACAGGAGTGGAATACAGTTGCAGGATAGTGACAAACAAGAGAAGAAACTTTTTTGGGTCATGATGGGAGCGAGCTTTCTCTTTCTTCTGTCGATGCTCAGAAGGTTATTTTCTTAATGAGGGGTTATTATGCTAATACGATACAAGAAGTCAATGGAAAAAATCGCAATGGGACTATTATCATTCATGCCAGATGTAAAACAAGTAAAGAAATTGCAGCAGTTAATCCAGGAATATAACAATAATCCAGATTGGCATTTATTTCTTTGGAAGGACGAAGATGATATTCTTGGAGCGGTTGGTGTAGCGATTGAAGGAGATAGTGCAATCGTGCAGCATATTTCGGTTGATCCATCTCATCGCGGTAACGGTATCGGCAGGCAGATTGTGTGCGAAGTACGGAATATGTATGCGCCGATGCATCATGTGACTGCGACAGATGAAACAAAAAATTTCCTTGAGAAATGCGGAACAGAAGCTTAAAATAAAAACCAGCCTCCTAGAAGGCTGGTTTTCTTTGTGCTTATCGGCTTATAGCCAAGCTGCACCTACGATGATTAGAAGAATGAAAAGCACAACGATTAAAGCAAATCCTCCGCCGTAGTTACCCATAGTGAAATTCCTCCCTTGTGAAATGTGACAGATAAATGCTGAATGGCTGAACATTTATCTTACGGTATAAGGTATGTAGGAATCGAAGCCGTGGTATGGGCGGTGATGAACTTTTTTCGGGAGGAGGAGATTTTATGCAAGGATACAGCGTAAAGCTGGACGGATTCGAGGGCCCGCTCGATTTGCTCCTGCATTTGATCAATCAATACGAAATCGATATTTATGATATTCCGGTGGCGGTCATCACCGAGCAATATATGCATTATATACATACTATGCAGCAATTAGAGCTGAATATCGCAAGTGAGTATCTGGTAATGGCTGCCACCCTGCTCGCGATGAAGAGCCAGCTGCTGCTGCCAAATCAAGCAGCTCTCGAGGATGAACTGGCAGCAGATGAAGAAGATCCGCGTGATGAGTTAATGAATCGGTTAATTGAATACCGAAAATATAAGGAAGCGGCCGCTGACTTGAAAGACAAGGAAATGACTGCTGATAAACTTTATACAAGACCGCCAGCACCGCTGCCGGATAAACCAGAATTAAAGCCGCTCGAACCCGGGGAGGTTACGGTTTATGATATGGTAGCAGCACTTGAGCGTGTTTTCCGCAGAAAAGCATGGACAAGACCGCTGGACACAAAAGTACAGCGCGCAGAAATAGCCCTGGAAGATCGGATGGGGGAAGTGCTGGAAGCTGTAAAACATCGTAAGCAAGGCATTGGTTTCTTCGAATTGTTTCCTGAAAGAACGAAGCAGCACATCGTTGTTACGTTCATGGCTATATTGGAGTTAATGAAAAAGAAACAGATTGTTTGCAAGCAAGAACAGCATTTTGAAGAGTTAACTGTATTTGAAATGGGGATTTATGATGGAAGTACCGTATAACAGTATACTAGAAGGGCTGCTCTTTGCAGCTGGAGATGAAGGTCTGACAAAAAAGCAGCTGATGCATGCGTTAGAGCTCGGAGAAGAAGAAATAAACGCAGAGTTAGCTGCTTTGAAAGAGGCGTACGCTTCTCCGAATAGAGGCCTTTCCATTATGGAATTGAAAGGTTCGTATCACTTGACCACAAAGGCAGAGCATGCCGCTTATCATAGAAGACTTCTGGATTCGCCGCAAAACAGCAAGCTGTCACAAGCAGCGTTAGAGACGCTTGCTATTATTGCTTATAAACAGCCGCTTACACGTATAGAGGTGGAAGAAGTGCGCGGCGTCAAAAGTGAAAGACCAATTCAGACATTGACAGCGAGAGGCTTTATTGAAGAAAATGGCCGCAAAGAGGGAATCGGCCGGCCGATTCTTTATGTTACGACACTAGCATTTCTAGCTTATTTTGGCTTGCACTCATTGGATGACTTACCGCCTCTACCAGAGGGTACCGAAGATCCGGAGAGCGCCGCTGATTTGTTCTTTGAAGATTTCCCTGCCGATCCTGAATGACAAGCTGCCTTCACCCGGGCGTATGCATACGCTGAGGTGAGGTGAGCAATTTTGAGTATGAGAGCATATTTGGAAGAGTTATTACAGTGGAGTAAGCAGATGGAACAACATGCTGGAGATGCGTTGTGGCGTACCGATGTAAAAGATTTGCAGCAGCATTTGGAAAGCAAGTTGGCAGCAGGCGAGACAATTCAGCAGCAGACGGCTGTGCATTTTCGTCAGGCTGCTGAAAAGATTGCTGACAGAGCGGAACAGGCTAACCGCCAAAATAGTGTCCGCTGGGGGCAGCATCGTCTGCCGCCGCTGCCTTACGGATTTGATGCTTTAGAACCATATATCAGCAAGGAAATTATGGAATTACACTATACGAAACATCATCAATCTTATGTCGATGGTTTAAATAAGGCTGAAGAAATGCTTTATGTGAACCGGGATAATAAATCAAGTTCAGATTATAAGCATTACTTGCGGGAACAATCTTTCCATGGCTCCGGACATTTCCTGCACACTATTTTCTGGTACAACATGTCGCCTAACGGCGGCGGCGAGCCTTCCGGACAGCTGGCACAGCAAATTAGGAAGGATTTTGGTTCTTTCCGTCGTTTTAAAGAGATGTTCACCAAAGCGGCAGATAGTGTCGAAGGAGTAGGGTGGACAATACTTGTTTGGGAGCCTAGGTCTCATCATCTAGCTATTCAAACGCTGGAGAAGCATCAGTTCTTCGGTCTGCTCGATACGATTCCGCTTCTCGTGTTAGATATGTGGGAGCATGCGTATTACCTGCAATACAAGACGAACAAAAAACAATACGCAGAAAATTGGTGGAAGATTGTAAACTGGGCGAACGCAGCTCAGCGCTTCGAAACTGCCAAGCAAGTTAAATGGGCACCATTTTAACAGAAAACCTCTTCTCATGCAGAAGGGGTTTTTTCACTTGTTCATAAGCTTGTCTCTCTTGCATACAATGATGTTAGATGATCAAGGGAGGTTCGTAACATGTTCAAGCGCATGCTCGTTATATTGATTGCCTTATCCCTTTGCGCCGTGCTTCTGCCCGGACAAGCAGCAGCGAAACCTGGCGTAGCTGCAGATTCGGCAATCTTGATGGAGCTTTCTACAGGCAGAGTCCTATATGAGAAGAATGCAGCCGATCCAAAGCGGATTGCCAGTATTACAAAGATAATGACAGCCATTATTGCCATTGAATCAGGCAAGATGGACGAAACGGTGACAGTTAGTAAAAATGCAATCTATACGGAAGGCTCTTCCATCTACCTCAAGGAAGGCGAGGAAATTCCGCTAGCTGATTTGGTCTACGGTCTTATGCTTCGTTCTGGTAATGATGCGGCTGTGGCCATTGCCGAACATGTTGGGGGCAGTGAAGAAGGATTTACGCATCTAATGAATGAAAAGGCAGCATGGCTGGGCATGCAAAATTCTCATTTTGATAATCCGCATGGTCTGGATACCGAATCGCACCACAGCTCAGCGTATGATATGGCATTATTGACAAGGTATGCGATGAAGAACGATACTTTCCGAAAGATCAGCGGTACGAAAACGTATAAAGCAGATTCCAAGCGGTACGCATGGGGCAATAAAAATAAAATGCTGACGCGTTATTATGAACACTCTACTGGGGGCAAAACAGGTTATACAAAAAAAGCAGGCAGGACGCTTGTCAGCACGGCAGAAAAGGACGGGATGGAGCTAGTCGTCGTTACAATCAATGATCCGGATGACTGGCGTGATCATAAGAACTTATTTGAATGGGGTTTTGATGAATATCGACTGACCAAGCTAAAGCAGCCTGAGACAGGCACATCCATTATTTATCCGCTGACAGACAAGGAGAAAAAAGCGGCCCACAGCGTCACTTACATGTTGAAACAGCAGGAGCATCAACAGCAAATCGGAACGGATGTTTATTATCTAGATAAAACCCGAATTGGTTCTGTGCCTATTTATACCGTACCGGAGGAACCGACATTAGCGGGTACCGTAAAACAAGTGTTTGATGAAGTGGCGGGTGTCCGTCTATGGTGAACTATATCTGGGCAATAATGGCGATAGGCGGTATTATATATGCCATGTTTACTGGTACGATGGATCAAGTGAACAAAGCAATCTTTAAAAGTGCGGATGATGCGGTCGTATTGGCTATCAGTCTTATTAGTGTGATGGTATTTTGGCTCGGTATAACGAAGATTGCAGAAGCTGCCGGACTTTTACATGCACTGGTTCGACTAGCGAAACCATTCATTTCCAGACTGTTTCCGGACATACCAAAGGATCATCCGGCAATGGGATATATTTTGTCCAACCTGACAGCTAATTTCTTTGGGTTAGGCAACGCAGCGACGCCGATGGGAATCAAAGCGATGGAAGAAATGAAAAAACTCAGCAACAGTCCAAAAGCTAGCCGATCGATGATTACCTTCTTGGCAGTTAACACGTCCAGTTTAACGCTAATCCCGACTACAGTACTTGCTGTGCGAATGAAGTACGAATCTAATTCGCCGACCGAGATAGTCAGTGCGACACTGCTGGCATCCATTCTTTCTTTCATCGGTGCTATTCTGATCGATCGGCTCTTTTATGAGATTCGAAGACGGAAGGAGCGTCGCGCATGAGCCTGCTTGCAACAGCCAGCTTGTGGATCATTCCATGTTTAATTCTAGTGGTGCTAGCCATTGCTACCGCTAAGCGATTGCCAACGTATGAATTGTTTGTCGACGGCGGCAAAGAAGGTATTAGCTTGGCTATCTCGATTCTGCCTTTTTTGCTCGGCATGCTCGTCTCGATTTCAATTCTGCGGGCGTCAGGTGCACTAGATGCCTTAATTGGCCTCATAACACCGGTACTAAGCATACTCGGTATGCCGGCTGATATTGTTCCATTAGCACTCGTGCGGCCAATTAGCGGCACGGCAGCACTTGGTATGACAACTGAACTGATCGCCACACATGGGCCGGATTCATTTATCGGCCGACTGGCATCCGTTTTGCAAGGCAGCACCGACACGACCTTTTATGTGCTGACCGTTTATTTCGGAGCAGTGGGGATTCGCAAGATGGGGGACGCATTAAAAGTTGGACTGTTAGCGGATGTTATTGGTATAATGGCTTCAATCATTGTAGTAACGATTATATTCGGAGCATGAGAAGCGTTGACAATCGTTAACGCTCTTTCTTTGTTCTTGTAAAAAAAGTGAGGATCAATAAATGGATAAACAAGCAGAACGCCTGCAGAAAGTAATTGCCCATAGCGGGGTTACATCAAGAAGAAAAGCTGAGACGATGATCTTGGAAGGAAAAGTGAAAGTAAACGGCAAAGTTGTAAAGGAACTTGGCGTTAAAGTTACTTCAAACGATTCAGTTGAAGTAAATGGTATACCACTTGAAAAAGAAAAATCAGTCTATTATATGCTGTACAAGCCTCGCGGTGTTATCTCCAGTGTACAAGATGAGAAAGACCGTAGAGTAGTACTTGATCTGATGCCAGAAGTAACAGAAAGAGTTTACCCAATCGGTCGGCTTGATTATGATACATCTGGTTTGCTGCTGCTGACAAATGACGGTGAATTTGCCAATATGCTTATGCATCCAAGTCAGAAGATTGATAAAGTCTATGTAGCAAAAGTAAAAGGAATACCAAGCCCGGAAGAGTTAAAACAGCTAAAGCGCGGCGTCATGATTGATGGGCATAAGTGTAAAGCGGTCTACACCAAACTAATGAGTGCAGATAGAAAGAAAAATACCAGTCTTGTTCAAATCATTTTGCATGAAGGACGCAATCGTCAAGTAAGAAAGATGATGGAAAGCATTCAATATCCTGTTCAAAAACTCAAACGGGAACGTTTCGGATTTTTAACACTCGAAGGGCTGCAGCCTGGGGCTCACCGGAAGCTGACACCAGAGGAAGTGCATCGTATTAAGAAAGAATACAAAGAAAAGTAAAAAAGTTGTCAAATATGACAGCAGGGCAACGTGCTATACTTGGCAAGAGGTGAGTACACATGAATTCCTTAAAAAAACGGCGCTTTCTCATTCGACTGTTTGTGCTTACTGTTCTGGCATGTGTGCTGCTGACAGCTGGCTGGAAGCTGCTGAATGAAGGAAAGACGCACAAGCTTGAGGCGGGGGAGAAGGCACCGGACTTTGTACTGGAAGATATCCAGTCAGGCGAGGAATTCAAACTGTCTGAACTGAAAGGGAAAGGTGTACTCGTAAACTTCTGGGCAACCTATTGCGAGCCATGCAAGCAGGAAATGCCTGTATTTGAAGAAGCAGCTCCTACATATGAAAAACAAAATGTTATTTTTGCAGCAATCAGTGCTGATCAAAGCAGCCTCGTTATCAATCGGTTTCGTGATCATTATGATCTCTCTTTTCCGCTATTGAAGGATAACGGCAACCAGGTAATGGAGGCATATGGTGTCGATGCGCTGCCGGCTACGTTTTTTATTCGAGCCGATGGAACATTAAGCAGAACGGTTTACGGACCGCTGCAGACAGAAAAGCTTGAGAAGTATTTGGATGAGATTGTGCCTTGAGAAAAGAGGCGAGGACGATGCGGCAATGCCCTGTTTGCAAGAAGGAAAAGCAGCAGTCTGAGGAATGCTGCAGTCAATGCGAAGAGCAGCAAAGAAACTGGGATATGCGATATGATGGCGCTATCCGCAAATCGCAGCAGCAAAAGAAAACAATTATCGATACCATATGGCGATTTTTCTCCTCCGTACGAAACGGCATGTATATACTGATTGTCACATTGCTTGCGACGGCGCTGGGAACAATTCTGCCGCAGCGAGCCTACATACCTCCTGGCACCATACCTGAGGAATTTTATGCATCACAATATGGTCTGTTCGGCCGGTTATACCATTATTTTAGGTTTGATATGCTTTATAGTTCATGGTGGTATATGACGTTGCTCGGCTTGCTTGGTGCAAGTATTTTAATTTCAAGTATTGACCGGTTTTTCCCTTTATACCGCGCGTTGAAAAAACAGCCAATCAAGCGGCATGTATCTTTTCTCAGACATCAAAAGTATATCCGGGAATTAGACGTCCAGGCGCCTGCGCTTCTGGTGAAAGAAATGACAGACAAGCGATATCGTGTTCGGCAAGATGGGGAAGATTTCCTTGCGGAGAAAAATCGGTTTGCCAGATGGGGCCCGTATGTAAACCATATTGGCTTGCTGTTCATTTTAACTGCCGCATTTTTAAGACTGTTTCCGTTCTTTTATCAAGATTCTTTTTTATGGATACGAGACGAAGAGATAGCAGTTGTACCGAATACCAATCAGTCGCTGTTTATTAAAAATGAGCGTTTTCTTGTAGATACATATAATGCAGATGACCCAAAGTTCCGTGAGGCAATCAAACTGGAAGGAAGAACTATTCCGAAAAGCTTTACTACGGACATAAGTATTTTTCAAACGGAGAAACACGTCGCCGGTGACATGGCTGATCTTGATTTACTGTTACAAACACAAGTTGGTGTCAATCACCCAGTGAAAGCAGCGGGGTATACCATTTACCAGTCTGGTTATCAGTTAAATGAATTAAGCAGCCTCACATTTCGTGCTATCAATGAAGCAGGACAAGCTGCTGATATAACGATAGATACGAAAAATCCCGATACTGAATATCAGCTTGAAAACGGTCTGCGTGCTGTGCTGGTTGATTATTATCCAGATTACCAGCTGGACGGAGATAAGGTGATAACAGTCTCTAAATTCCCGCGAAACCCTGCGTTTGTGCTGGAGATAACCGATGGCGAACATACAGAAAGCGTATTTGCAGCGTTGGATGAGGTTGTCTCAGAGACAGGGTCTAATCGCTACAATATTTCTGCAGTGGATTTTGAGACGCATCATGTGACCGGATTATCGGTTAAGCGCGACAGGACGCTGCCGGTATTTTTGCTGGGCGGCATCATCTTCATGATTGGGCTTATACAAGGGCTGTATTGGCAGCACCGGAGATTATGGCTTCATAAACAGCAAGATGGGACGTATCTTCTTGCTGGTCATACGAATAAGCATACTTCCTCCTTCGAAAAAGAAGCAGATAGAATGTTAGATAACTATCGAAAAGGAGGGGAGTACTAATGGAAAAACTGCATCTGTTAAGCGGACAGTTGCTGGAAGCAGCTTTTATCAGTTATTTAGCTGGTGTTATTCTTTTCGCATGGGCCGCTGCTAGACGTAAGCAACTTAAGCTATGGAAGCTTGCCTGGGGAATAACGGCACTTGGCTGGCTCTCACAGCTCGGCTTTTTCATTTTGCGGTGGGTGTACAGCGGACATGCGCCTGTGAGCAATCTTTTTGAATTTATGACCTTTTTTGGGATGATGATGGTTTTAGTTCTGCTGATTGTTTATCGGTTTTATCCTTACCCGCTGTTCGCTTTGCTAGCTCTCATTATTGCAATTTTGATTATTGGATGTGCCGCAATGTTTCCGCAAGAAGTGGCACCGCTCGTTCCGTCTCTGCAAAGTCATTGGCTGTACATCCATGTCACAACCGCTGCGCTTGGGGAAGCGGTGCTATCAATCAGCTTTTTCGCTGGTTTTCTTTATATCCTTCATGAAACAGATCAAACAAAACAGCATAAAAGCGCATGGGCGATTGAAGGGCTGTTTCTGGTTCTTCTTTCCGTTATCGGTTATATGGTGCTGGCGTTTCTATTCCGGATAACTGGTTATACAGCGGTGGTAACGACAGCTGGCGAAACTGTCATATATCAGCTTCCTCCATTACTTGTTCCGCATGATACGGTCACATCCGTTTTACCGGTGCAAATCAGCGCAGCAGCATGGATGCGCGGAGAAAATGCAGCGCAGCAGCTGAATACGGTCATTTTTTCTGTCATTGCTGGTGTTTTTCTTTATATCGTTATTTCTGCAATCGTTAGAAAAAGGATTGGGGCAGTTCTCCAGCCGCTTGTACAGAAGCTGCCAAAGGAAGCACTGGATGACATCGGATACCGGGCTGTTGCTATCGGGTTCCCGATTTTCACACTTGGCGCACTCATCTTTGCGATGATATGGGCGCAGCAGGCATGGGATCGTTTCTGGGGCTGGGATCCAAAAGAAGTGTGGGCATTGGTTACTTGGCTGTTTTATGCCGCTTTCCTGCATATACGAATGCTAAAAGGCTGGCAGGGAATTCGATCCGCTTGGCTGCTTGTAATCGGATTCTGTATTATTTTGTTCAATTTGCTGGCCGTAAATTTGCTTATCGCAGGCCTGCATGCTTATGCTTAACATAACAAGAGAAAAGGGGAAGGATCATGGAATCAGAAGCACATATTCTAGTAGTAGACGATGAAGAAAGAATTCGCAGACTGGTGCGTATGTACTTGGAAAAAGAAGGCTATACGCTGGATGAAGCAGCGGATGGAGAGCAAGGCCTCCAGATGGCGACGGAAACCGATTATGATGTTATCCTGCTCGATGTTATGATGCCTGGCAAAGATGGTATTGAAGTTTGTCAGGAGATTCGTAAAGAAAAAGGCACGCCGATTATTATGCTGACCGCAAAAGGCGAAGAAGCGGACCGGGTGGAAGGTTTTGAAGTTGGGGCCGACGATTATATCGTAAAACCATTCAGTCCGCGGGAAGTTGTCCTGCGAGTGAAAGCGTTGCTGCGAAGATCTTCCACAACCAAATATCTTCATACCGATGCGAAAGCGAAGGATTTGCTAGTTTTTGCCCATTTGACCATCGATAAAGATGCGCACCGCGTAACAGCGGATAACCAAGAAGTGACGTTAACACCAAAAGAATATGAGCTGCTGCATTTCTTGGCATCTACACCTGACAAAGTTTATGGGCGGGAAGATTTATTGAAACAAGTTTGGAAGTATGAATTCTTCGGGGATTTACGAACCGTTGATACGCATGTGAAAAGACTCCGAGAGAAGCTGAGTAAAGTATCCGAAGACGCAGCTAGTATGATTGTGACTGTATGGGGTGTCGGATACAAATTCGAAGCGGAAAAAAGCTAATGCTCTGGGGAAGTGTTGTCAACAAGCTTTGGCTGACCATTCTCCTGCTTGTTTCGGTGGTTCTCGGCTTGCTGACCTTCTTGCTGCTCGAGTTCTTTGGTAATTTCCATATTGAAGAAGCAGAAGAAAGACTTATGCAGACTGCAGCTAAAGTATCTATTCTACTTGAGGAGATAGATAACCGAGGCACAGTCTTTGATACGGCCAATCGTGTACAGGATCCCAACTCTCGGATTGCAATCTTACAGGGAGATACATTTTGGCTGTCAGAGCCTGATACACAGTCTGACGCCTTGCCCGGTGTGAACAAGAATTGGTTTTTAGAAGACACTGAACTTAGCAAGGCGGTTACGGACGGAAAAGAAGTGTCAAAACGGCTTGTTCTCCCTGATACAGATGTAAGTGTTCTTGCGGTAGGTACGCCGCTTGCGGATGGCAATGGTGCTGTTTACGTGTATCAATCATTATCTGTCGTAAAGGAAACAGGCAATCAGACTACCCAAATCATTTTGCTTGGTGCCGGTATCGCGTTTGTTCTGACAACTGTGTTTGCATTTTTCTTATCTTCCAGGATTACAAAACCGCTTATAAAAATGCAGGACGCAGCACTGAATGTTGCTCGTGGTCAGTTCGGAACAACCGTACCAGTTGTCACACATGATGAAATTGGTATGCTGGCAACTGCCTTCAACAAGATGGGAAAACAATTGGAATTTAATATCAATGCACTCAGTCAGGAAAAAGAGCATCTAAGCAGAGTGGTGAATGCCATGGTAGATGGCGTTGTAATGATTAACCGGCAAGGTGAACTGACGGTAACAAATCCGCCTGCTGAGGCTTTCATTCATGACTGGCAGTTTGAAAATGGCGAAACATTCCACGAAGTGCCTGGTGTTTGGCTGGAAATCATGGAAAGTGTGGTTACGACTGCTTCGGAAGTGACGCGGGAATTAACGATACAGGGAAGAGAATGGGTTATTATCGCCACCCCGCTTTATGACGATGCTGCGATACGCGGTGCGGTGGCAGTTGTACGTGATATGACCCAAGAACGTCGCTTAAACAAACTTCGAGAAGATTTTATAACAAACGTTACGCATGAACTTCGTACGCCGATTTCCCTGCTTCAAGGGTACAGTGAAGCAATCATTGATGATATCGCTGATACGGTTGAAGCAAAAAATGAACTTGCTCAAATTATCCATGATGAATCACTGCGGATTGGCCGCCTCGTTAATCAGCTGCTTGATTTGGCCAGAATGGAAGCAGGAGATACACACTTAATAATTGAGGATGTAGATATTAATCCTTTCTTAGAACGTATTGTTCGTAAGTTTCAAGGTTTAGCTGATGATAGACAAATTAAGCTTGGTTTAGTGAATGCGGTAGATAAACAGACATACCAATTTGCGCCTGATTCATTAGAACAAGTACTGACGAATTTGATTGATAATGCAATTACGCACACAGAAAATGCTGGTTCGGTTCAAGTGACTGTCTCCGATGACTCGGAACAGCTAGTTATAACGGTGAAGGATTCCGGAAGCGGTATTCCAGAAGAAGATCTTCCGTTCGTTTTCGAACGATTTTATAAAGCCGACAAATCCAGAACAAGAAAAACGGGCAAAACTGGAAATGGTTTAGGTCTGGCTATTGCTAAAAATATCGTGCAAGCGCACGGCGGAACGATTAAAGTGACAAGCAGACTTCATGAAGGAACGACCTTCACTATTCGCCTGCCGCAGCATACAAAAAAGATATAATATGATAAAATAAGCTCGATTCAAAGCATGTACGGTGTCGATCAGACTTGATAGGGAATACGGTGAAATTCCGCAACTGTCCTCGCAGCTGTGATTACCAGCGAAAAGAACATAACCACTGTCCGATGGATGGGAAGGGTTCTTAGTAGAAAAAGGTATCAGTCAGCAGACCTGCCTGTATGCTTCTGTTTCACCGCTTCGGGGACTGAGCGGCTGAAGCGACAGCTTCTGATGCTCTTTCCTTTACAAAAAGGGAGGATTTTTTTATGAAGAAAGTACTACATATGCTGAGTGCACTGCTTTTAGCAGCAGGTATACTCGCAGGCTGCGGGACAACAGAAAAGTCGCAGCAAAATAACCAGCAGGCTGAGCAGCAGACCGAACTGCAAGCCACCATCACCTTAACCGAAGATGGACAAGAGATTAGCACAGAAGAAGTGGCTTTTGAGGAAGGTGCTAATCTGATGGATGTGATGAAAGAGAATTTTGAAGTAGAAGAAGAGGGCGGTATGATCACGTCCATTGAAGGTCACAGTCAAAATGATGGTGAGAGCAAATACTGGCTTTATACGGTCAACGGCGAAATGGCACAAGTTGGAGCAGCTGACATTGAACTTTCAGATGAAGATGAAGTAGCCTTCAATCTGCAAAAAACTTCTTAATGTTTGCAACTCGTAAACTGACACTGTTGGCCATGCTGACAGCACTTGCTGCGGCAGGCAGAATTTATGCGAATGTATTGTTCCCATTTCTGCCTAATTTGCAGCCGATGACGAGTGTCATCATTATTTGTTCCCTTTTGTTAGGTCCAGCTGCGGGTGCTATTATTGCCGTTTTGTCTACCTTATTATCCAATATGATATTGGGAATGGGGTTATGGACATTATGGCAAATGCTTGCTTGGGGACTCATTGGACTTTTATTCGGCTCGATCGGGAAGCTATGGAGAAACCCGCATCTGCTTGTTATGACAGCTGCAAGCGTACTGACAGGCTATATGTATGGTCTGCTCATTTCACTGCCCAACCTGTTTATTATGGAGCATTTTCTTGCTTATTACGTGGCAGGCTTAAGCTTTGACACGATGCACGCCATCGGCAATGGCATTTTCTTTATTATTTTGTATCCTGTCCTGAGCAGGTTATTTGACAAGTGGATACCTGACAATAGGAAAAAAACCACTTCCTCTTAACAAGGAAGTGGTTCTTATATATGTGTTAATGCTTCTTTTCCGATAACTAAGTCACTCAGCTTAATAGATTCTGTAGGACAAGACTCATGTGCATCTGTAACATCTTCCTGCAAATCTTCCGGCACAGCAAAAGTACCAGTATTGCGATCAAGCAGGACAAATGCCAGTCCTTCATCATCGTAATCGTACACATCGGGCGCGACAGCTCCGCATGTTCCGCAGGCGATACACGTATCCTGGTCCACATATGTATACATTACCATCGGAGATTTCCCCCTTCCGCTTCCAACAAAGCTATCACATGCTTTATACTAAGTGTATCGCGTAAGGAATCGGAATACAAGTTTAGAAAGGTTGATCCTCATGCTTCTGGCTTCCATCATACTTCATGCAGTCCAGCCTATCCGCAACGAACGGAGTACGGCCTCCATTTACCATCTCCTCCAAGGCAAACGTTCAGCCCAGACACTTCAAGATGCCCACATGTATGGTTTGACAAATTTGTTTGGTATTTATCCGAAGCTGTCTCGGGAATTGTTTGACCAATTGGCACAGGACTTACTGGAGAATAAAATACAGGTGACTGAAACACCAATCCCGTATTTCGATGGAATGGCTTATCAGTCGCAAACCGACACCTTTTTGTATCGGCTGCTTTTGCTGCTCCAAATGCTGTCTAATCAAGCAAACGGAGAAAAGCATTATATTCCTGTTACCGATCAAGCGCAAGTGCAATATTGGGTCAAGCAGTTATATCGACAGAAGCAGCTGCAGCTGGGACATTGGCGAAGCTGCTTATATGAAGAGCTGTACGGCTTGCTTGAGAAACTGCCGGAAATGCAGGCAGGTTTATTCGTCGACCGAATAAGCGGCTATCAGCACATCGGTTTAACAGCAGCACAGCTGGCGGTAAAATATAATTTGCAAGTAGTAGATGTACCGCTATATCAAACATCTACAATTCATTACTTCCTGGATCAAGTAAGAGCAAACAAATCGCTGTTTCCGTATCTTGGAACACTGGTGGAACAACCAAAACAACAATCTCACACAATTACATCCACTGCGCATAAAACGAGGATGATGCTCGAACGCGGTTTGACACTGGATCAAATTGCAGCGGCCAGGGGATTGACCGAGAACACCATTAAAGATCATATTGTCGAGATGACGTGGCTGGAAGGCAGAAGGCTGGCAAGCAGATTTATTGGCGAAGCTGATGCAGCTGTTATTATGGATTGTGCGGAAAAGACAGGCACAAATAAACTGAAACAAATTCATGCTACACTCAACGGAAAGTATGACTATTTCCAAATCAGAATGGCGCTTGCGCTGCGGAATGAACAGGAGGTGGAGACGTGAAGACAGACTTGCAGCAAGCACTAAAGAAATATTACGGATATGATCAATTCCGCACTGGCCAATTGGAGATACTAGAAAGTGTGATGCAGAATCGCCATACACTTGGTGTATTACCGACCGGCACCGGGAAATCTGTTTGCTATCAGCTGCCAGCTTTCATGCGGAGCGGACAAGTCATTGTCGTCTCACCTCTACTTTCCCTGATGGAAGATCAAGTAAAGCAGCTGCGAGCAAAAGGATTCAAGCGAGTTGCAGCATTGAACAGCTTTCTTAATTATGAAGATAAGCAGCAAGTGACGCGCAATCTAGCTTCTTATGATCTTCTTTATGTATCACCGGAAATGCTTCAAAATGATTATTTGATCAGCCGACTGATGCAGCTGGAAATTCAATTGTTTGTCGTCGATGAAGCGCACTGTATTTCCCAGTGGGGAAAAGAATTCCGCACCGATTATTTGCGCTTGGCTGAGGTAGTTCGAACACTCAGAAACCCGCCCGTTCTGGCACTGACTGGAACAGCTACGCCAGAAGTACAGACTGATATTCAGCATCTTTTGGGGGATTTGGAGATGGAGAAGCATATCTACCCAATGGATAGACAGAATATCGCTTATTTTGTACAGGAAGTACAGGATCAGCAAGAAAAGAATGAAACGATGCTCGCTTTGCTTAGGAAAATACAGGCTCCGACCATCATCTATTTCTCCAGCCGAAACATGGCGGAAAGTGTTGCCGCGCTGATTCGAATAAATATGCCGGATATGGCATGTGCCTATTACCATGGCGGAATGGAGAATGAAGACCGAATTTTGATTCAGCAGCAGTTCCTTGCTGGCCAGCTTCAGATCATCTGCTGTACAAGTGCTTTTGGAATGGGTGTAGACAAAGAAGATGTGCGTTTGATTATTCATTATCATCTTCCAAATGACAAGGAATCTTTCATTCAGGAAGTAGGCAGAGCTGGCCGAGATGGCAAGGAAAGTGTCAGTGTTGTGCTGTATAGCACTGGTGATTGGCAAATTCCTGTACATCTTATTGAACAAGATTTGCCAGAACAGTCTTCCATCCAGCAGCTGATGCGAAATCTATATCAGCGGGTAAAAGCTGGAATGACTGATTTGCCTGCTTACGAGTTAATTTTGCAGCATATTCCCATTGGCGAAACGCAATGGCGATTTTTACTATATCAGATGGAAAAACATGATATAGTAAAGGGAAATCAGCTGCAGTATAATGCACAAACCTGGAAGGATTTTCTGGAGCAAATAGAGAAACTTGTTGGTGATCGAAAAAAACATAAATTGGTGCAGCTGCAGCGTATGAAGGAATGGGTTTACACAGATACATGCAGACGCCAAATATTATTTGCTCACTTCCAGCGCACCGTACGTCCTGCAAGCGGACGCTGCTGCGATAATTGCGGAGATACCCTTCAGGACTGGGAAACAGTACCAGTGAGCGTGCAGCAAGATGCAGCAGGCTGGCGAGAGCAGCTCCGTTTCCTTTTACAGCAATGAAAACGGATAATGGAAGGAAGGACACTTCAATGGCAAAGACAGAAGAGAAGGACCTCGATCTCGAAGAATTGGTAGCGTCCGTGACCCAGTCAACGGATGAAGAACAAACAGCTGAACATGAAGAAGTATCTGATTTGAAAGAGGAAGCGGAGTCAGAAGGCCAGCGTATCGATATTCTAAATCTGCCGCCTCGCCGGACAGTCCATGATGGAGCTCGGACAGGCTTTCGTTTGCGCTGGAATGGCATTCTGGTGAGGTTTATCATCTTGACAGTCATCGTGTTAGCCGGAATCTCGTATATCATGCTGTATACGGATGTCCCGTCGCTGTTCCCCGACTTGTTTTAGTCCGTTTTCAGTTTGGACAACAAGGGTATTTTTAGCACAAAGATTAATATACTAACTATACGTACAAAGCTAACTATTCGAATAGGGAAATCAACTTAAAAAATGGACGCATCTATAGGGATGTGCCGCGTACAAAACATAAGGCGAATCATATGCTATCTATATCTAGAATGGCATCCAAGGGGGAAAAGTGATGAAGTTAGAGCGCGTATCATTAAATCAATTCAAGATCTTTCTTACTTTCGACGATTTAATCGAGAGGGGCTTGACAAAAGAAGATCTCTGGCATGATCTTCCTGGCGTTCATCAGCTTTTTCACGATATGATGTTTGAGGCAAGTGATGAATTGGGCTTTGAATTAGAAGGAACACTTCTTGTTCAAGTTCATATTCTGCAAGCACAAGGGATGCAAATTATTGTTACCCAGTATCCGCAGACAGAAGACTTTGAAGAAGAAGAGGATTATATCGAAATGAAAGTGACATTGGACGAGAGCAGAGAGCTTATCTTTTCCTTCACTGATTTTGAAGATATCATCAGCGTTTCCCATCAATTACAGCAGGTGGGCATTGAAGACGCTGCCGTCTATTTTATGAATGATTTATATTATATGGAGATTCAGACGCTGCTTCGCCCGGAACAGCGGGAAAATTTAATTGCAGTGATGTCCGAGTTTGCCAACCCAAGCATCGTAACGTCGGTGCGGCTCAATGAATATGGCAAGAAAATTTTTGAAGATGATGCAGTACGGCAGATTTGCTCGTACTTTGCTTGAGCTATAGAAGATACCGGTCTATGAGGTGCACCCTGAAGGTTAGTTACGCTAACGCTTGGGGTGCAGCTCGCTATTGCCGGTATCTTTTTAATTTTATCTGATTCTATTTGTTCTCATTATCCATCTGTCTGCTTTTTTGATAGAATGGATAGGGAATAGAAAGATGTAATTTTTTAATAAAGATGGGGAAACTTTTAGGAGGTAAAGAACAGTGGCCGACAAAGCTGCGGAATCCACCAACAACAAGCATAAGGAAGTATTACAATCGACACAAAGCGTTGTACAATCGGCTTTGCAGAAACTTGGGTATCCTGATGAAGTCTTTGAATTATTGAAAGAACCAATTCGAATGATGACAGTCCGTATTCCAGTTAGAATGGACGATGGAAGTACAAAGATTTTCACTGGGTACCGGTCACAGCATAACGATGCTGTTGGGCCGACAAAGGGAGGCGTACGATTTCATCCGGAAGTAAGCGAGAGTGAAGTAAAGGCGTTATCTATTTGGATGAGTCTGAAGGCAGGAATCGTTGATTTGCCATATGGCGGCGGTAAAGGCGGAATTATCTGTGATCCTCGGGAAATGAGTTTCCGGGAGCTTGAAGGAGTAAGTCGGGGATACGTACGGGCAATCAGTCAGATTGTTGGACCGACAAAAGATATACCCGCACCTGATGTTATGACTAATTCCCAGATTATGGCCTGGATGATGGATGAATACAGCCGGATGGATGAATTTAATAATCCTGGTTTTATTACCGGAAAACCAATTGTGCTTGGTGGATCACATGGCAGGGAGACTGCCACTGCCAAGGGCGTGACAATTTGTCTGCGTGAAGCTGCGAAGCAAAAAGGTATTACCTTGGAAGGGGCGCGTGTAGTCATCCAAGGATTCGGTAATGCAGGCAGCTATTTGGCGAAATTTATGCACGAAGCTGGTGCGAAAGTGATCGGTATTTCAGATGCTTACGGGGCGCTGCATGACCCGGAAGGCTTGGATATCGACTATTTACTTGATCGCAGAGACAGTTTCGGCACAGTAACCAACTTATTTAAAAGTACAATCTCCAATAAAGAACTTTTGGAGCTTGATTGCGATATATTAGTACCAGCGGCCGTAGAAAATCAAATTACCGAGGATAATGCATACCAAATTAAAGCAGGGATTGTCATTGAGGCAGCGAATGGACCAACAACATTTGAGGCGACTAAAATACTGACAGAGCGCGGTATTTTACTAGTACCTGATGTGCTGGCTTCTGCTGGCGGTGTGACCGTGTCTTACTTTGAATGGGTGCAAAACAACCAAGGTTATTATTGGACAGAGCAGGAAGTAGAAGAAAGATTAGAGAAAGTGATGCTGAAAGGGTTCCATAATGTCTACCAGACTTCGCAAACTAGGCGAGTTGATATGCGCTTGGCAGCTTATATGGTCGGGGTAAGAAAGATGGCCGAAGCATCCAGGTTCAGAGGCTGGATCTAATTGAAATAAAAACAGTGCTCTTATTCTGCAGCTGTCAGGGTAAGAGCTTTCTCTTTTTCATAGAAGAGAGGCAGAAAGGAGCAGGAACATGCAAAAAGAAAAAGTAATTATCATCGGAGCAGGACCATGCGGACTTTCCGCAGCAATTGAATTGCAGCAAGCTGGCATTGATCCGCTGCTTATCGAAAAAGGCAATGTTGTCAATTCTATCTATCAATACCCGACACATCAAACGTTCTTCAGTTCAAGTGAACGCTTGGAAGTAGGCGGTATGCCATTTGTAACAGAAATGAAAAAGCCAGTACGAAACCAAGCACTAGCATATTACAGGACAGTAGCACAGCGTCGAGACTTGCGAATACATACATTCGAGCGCGTCATGCAAGTAACAGGTGAGGCAGGGAATTTCACAGTTTCTACGAAGACAATTAAAGATGAAGAGAATAAGTACCAAGCTGATTTTGTCATTGTGGCAACAGGCTATTATGATCAGCCATACTTAATGCAGGTGCCTGGTGAGGAGCTGCCGCATGTGTTTCATTACTTCAAGGAAGCACATCCTTACTTTGGTAAAAATGTAACAGTTATCGGCGGAAAAAACTCTGCTGTGGATGCGGTGCTGGAACTGCATAAAGCCGGTGCCAATATTACGGCTCTTTACCGCGGCAGCACGTATTCTAAAAGCGTCAAGCCATGGATTTTGCCCGAATACGAGTCGTTAGCACGTAACGGATACATTGATCACAGATTCAATGCACATATTAAAGAGATTACAGAAACACAGGTCATCTTTGAGGAGAATGGCGAAACGCACGCTGTGGAAGCGGACTTCGTATTCGCAATGACTGGCTATCGTCCGGATTTACACTTGCTGCAAGGTATGGGGATCAACATTCATCCAGAGACAGGTAAACCAGATTATCACCCGGAAACGATGGAATCTAACATACCAGGTATTTACATTGCTGGCGTTATAGCTGCCGGAAACAATAATAATGAAGTCTTCATCGAAAATGGCCGTTTTCACGGTGGGAAAATTGCCGCATCAATTGCAACACGCAGCTGAAGGGAAGGATTTGTCCAATGAAAGGTAAAGTTGTCTTAGTAACGACAGGTGGTACGATTGCCAGCGTACCGAATGAGGAAAGCGGAAAACTTGCATCTGGTGAAATGTCGGGCGAGGACTTGCGCAGCCAAATTGCATTGCCGGATCATATTGAAGTATCTGTCGTCAATGCGCTCCAAAAACCGAGTATGCACATCACTTTTGAAGATTTGGTTTACTTGAAAGAATTGATTGAACAGCAAATGGAGGATCCGGAAGTATGCGGAGTTGTGGTGACGCATGGTACGGATTCACTAGAAGAAACAGCCTATTTCCTAGATTTGACGATACAGGATTCTCGCCCAGTCGTTGTTACAGGCTCTCAGCGTGCTATTCACGAATTAGGTTCTGACGTATACATCAACTTGCGCCACGCTGTTTTGACGGCATACGACGAACAGTTGCGCGACTGCGGCACAGTGGTTGTTTTTAACGAGCGCATCTTTCCTGCTAAATATGTTAAGAAAGAGCATGCTTCAAATATCCAAGGCTTCAACGCGTTTGGATTCGGCTATTTAGGTATCATTGATAACGATAAAGTATATCTGTATCAAAAACCTGTTAAACGGAATACATATGCCCTGCAGAAGCCGCTCCCGCAAGTAGAGATTATTAAATGTTATTTACAGGCAGACGGTAAATTTATAAAAGCGGCTCGTGAAGCTGGTGTGCAAGGAATTGTATTAGAAGGAGTAGGCCGCGGTCAAGTGGCTCCTAAGATGAAAGAAGAAATCCTTCGCAGCTTGGATGCTGGAATTACCGTGATGCTCACAACAGCTTCTGAGGAAGGGAATGTCTATACGACATATGATTATGAAGGCAGCGCTTATGATTTATATAAGTCAGGTGTTTTGCTCGGCAAAGATTCAGACAGCAAAAAAGCCCGCATGGAGCTTGCTGTTGCATTGGCTTCGGAACAGAGAGACAGATTACTCTAGACCGGAGGACCTATTTCCTTTTTCTTTCCAGTAGCATATTCCCAAAAAATCAAGAGCATGGTACGATAAAGACAGATTGTTAGTTGGAAGAGGTGCTACCATGCTTACGATTCTTTCCGCTGCGATTGCCCCAGCACTCGCACTCCTTACTTTCTTTTATTTGAAGGATCGTTTGGAGCCAGAGCCGCTGAGCATGGTACTGCGGACGTTTCTTTACGGGGCTTTGCTTGTATTCCCGATTATGTTTATTCAGTATGCATTGCAAGCTGAAGGGATCGGAACCCCCCCCATCGTTTATTCGTTCTTTACGATAGGATTTTTAGAAGAATTTTTTAAATGGTTCATATTTCTGTATACAGCGTTCCGGCATACGGAGATGGATTCGGTTTACGATGGCATTATCTATGGCGTCAGCATCAGTTTAGGCTTCGCAACGGTAGAGAATGTATTGTACTTATTTGCTCATGGTGTTGACTATGCCTTCACAAGGGCATTATTTCCTGTGTCTTCCCATGCACTTTTCGGCGTGCTCATGGGCTATTATCTTGGCAGAGCCAAATTCGGGAGCAAACACCCACGGCTGCGAATAGCGGCTGCGATGCTAATTCCTTTCCTGCTGCATGGATTTTATGACTACATCTTGGTAGTGGTGCAGTTCCATTGGATTTACATACAAGTACCGTTCATGATCATTTTATGGACGATTGGTTTGCGGAAGGTAAGAGCAGCAACGAATCACCCAATTGAAAACATACAAACGACCAAATTATAGAGTCAGGCAGACAACACTGCCTGACTCTTTTTTTGCTAGCTGGATTGCATATTTTCACTATGCTGGAAGAAAGCTATTGATAGTCAGATAAGTTTAGGTTGGAGGAAATGAACAATGAGACAAAGAAAAATTCGGCTTTGTAAATGGATCTGTGCCGGTTTCATGTTGTTTAGTGTTGTTGCTGTATCGCCGCTCGAGACAAACGCATTTTCAGATCAGGTGATACAGCACGGCGCCACCGGTGATGATGTAGTGGAACTGCAGGCAAGACTGCAGTACGCAGGCTTTTATAATGGCAAAATAGACGGTGTTTTCGGCTGGGGTACTTATTGGGCACTGCGAAACTTCCAATATGAATTTGGAATGGAGATTGATGGCGTTGCAGGGCAGCAGGCAAAAAGTAAATTAACTGCTAATACGAAATTTGATAAAGCCTTTGTTATGCGACAAATTCAAGAAGGCAATACCTTTACTTATTACGGTGGCAAACCACAGGAACAGCAAGTGAAAAAACGCGGCAATGGCGGAAGCGGTGGAGGCGGTGCAAATGAAAAAGCGCCGAGCACTTCGGCAGTTAATGTACCGAATGGCTACTCTCAAAACGATATTAAGTTAATAGCCAACGCTGTTAACGGAGAAGCGCGCGGTGAACCTTATGTAGGCAAAGTGGCGGTAGCTGCAGTTATATTAAACCGCGTAGAAGACCCTTCATTCCCGAATACGATATCTGGGGTTATTTTTGAGCCGAGAGCTTTCACAGCAGTGGCTGATGGACAAATATGGCTGACACCGGATGAATCGGCGAAACAAGCAGTATTAGATGCAATAAATGGCTGGGATCCTTCTGGAGGAGCAATTTATTACTTTAATCCAAATACAGCCACCTCACCATGGATTTGGTCCAGACAGCAAATTAAAACAATTGGTGAGCATATTTTCTGTATCTAGAAAGGAGAGCGAACAATGTATAAATGGGTGTTAATCGGTGTACTCGCTCTGGCGCTGACAGGAACAGCGATCTGGGGCATGAATGAACGCAAGGAAAAAAACGATATTCAGATGCAGGCGGAAAATAATTATCAGCGATCATTTCATGAGCTGACCTATCGGATAGATACATTGCATGACAAAATTGGCGGTACGTTGGCGATGAACTCGAGAGATTCACTATCACCGCAGCTGGCAGAAATATGGCGACTGTCCTCAGAAGCGCACACAGATGTAGGACAGCTGCCACTTGCATTGCTGCCATTTGAGAAGACAGAAAAGTTTCTGACGAATATCGGTGATTTCACGTACAAGACAGCTGTTCGCGATCTTGAAAAAGAGCCGCTCTCCGAGGAGGAAATGCAGCGTCTGGAAAAGCTGCATAATCAGGCTGGTCAGATTAAGGACGAACTGCGTAATGTGCAAAATACAGTGCTGGGGAATAATCTGCATTGGTCTGATGTGGAGCTTGCGCTGTCAGATGACGAGTATGATCATTCAGATAATACGATTATCAGCAGCTTTCAATCAGTAGAGGACACAACAGGAGGATTTTCTGAAGAGAAAAATTTCAACAACGGCGCTTTGCCTTCCTCGAATGAGGAGCATAAATTCGAAGGCATAACTGGTGAGCGTATCAATCAGAAACAAGCGAAAAAAATAGCTGCAAATGCCTTTAATCTCAACACAATTAGCGGAATCGAAGGCGGTAAATCAGGCAAGGGCTCGGATGTTCCGCTTTATAGCCTTTCTTACCAAAAAGGTGGAGAAAGCGGCTATGCCGACGTTAGTCAAAAAGGCGGCCACCTTCTGACACTTATGATGCAGCGTGAGCGTGAAGAACCTAAACTGGGGCTTCATGATGCGCAGCAAAAGGCAGAAGCGTTTCTGAAAAAACAAAAGCTTTCCAACATGGAAATGGTCCAGAGCAGTCAATATGATTCTGTCGGCATCTTCTTCTTCGTCCCAGTACAGGATGACGTACGAATTTATGCAGATATCGTGCAAGTCAAAGTAGCTTTGGATAATGGCGACATTTTAGGACTTAATGCCCGAGACTATTTCATGAATCATCATGAACGGCAGCTGGAAAAACCTAAGCTCACAAAAACAGAAGCTGCAGAGAAACTCAACAAAAATGTTACAGTCCAAGAAACACATCTTGCATTAATCGAGAATGATACACATGAAGAAACGCTTGTTTACGAAATTATGGGAACGAGAAATAACGACACATACAGAATTTATGTAAATGCCAATACAGGAAAAGAAGAAGAAATTGAGAAACAAACGACAACTGAGGCAAGATTTCTGCAAACGACGTGAGGGGAATGGCAATCAGCCTTCCCCTTTTTAATTTTTTTTGCAATAATAGGAAGAAAGAACGATATAGGGGGAAGGGGCAAGGCGCTTGCTGAAGATAGGTAGCACTTTAGTATTAGAAAAAATGAATGAAACAGATAGAGAAGAATGGATTCGGTATCGGGCGAAGGTCATTGAATTAAAGGATGGTGTGATTTATATTGACTATCCGATTAATGAGCAGACAAAGCGGACAGACATTTTTCCGGTTGGAACATTCTTTAAAGCAATGTATGTAACAGAAGGAGAAAGTGTCTTTACTTTTAGAACAGACTTAATCGGCAGAGCAATACTGACAGTACCATCTTTAAAATTGCGTATGCCAAAGCAGGAAGACGTCACAAAAATCCAGAGACGGCAGTATGTCCGCATTCAGACGAGCGCGGATGTTGCGATGTATGATGCACAAACAGATGTCCCGCCAATCTCTTCTGTAACGGTTGATATAAGCGGCGGCGGTCTTTCGCTGCTGCTGCCTGAAAAGCATGCATTTACAGAAGGAATGCAGGTAAAACTTTATATAGCGTATTATCTGCAAAAAAGCGGTCCTGGTTTTCTTGAGGCAACAGGGAGTATTGTACGTATCGTCAAAAATGAGAGAAGCGGGAAGAATACTGCGAGTATTGAATTCCTTGAAATTCATGAGCGAGACAGACAAGCAATCATTCGATTTTGCTTTGAACGGCAGCGGGAACAGCGCAAAAAAGGATTGCGGATCAGGTAGACTTCAAATAGACCAAGACGGCAACCTATGATATGCTTTATGAGGTTTAATTTATGATTATGTAGAGAAAAAGGATTGAATGAAATGAATTCGAAAACGATCGCTATTGCAATTGATGGACCTGCTGCTGCAGGCAAAAGTACAGTATCCAAGCTGGTTGCTAAAAAGCTGCAATTTGTTTATGTAGATACTGGAGCTATGTATCGTGCACTTACGCTTACCGCATTGGAAGCTGGTGCTGACCTGGAATCAGAGAATGCCCTGCTAAGTTTGCTTCAAAGCATTGATATTGTGTTAATGCAGCATGAAGATGGACAGAAAGTATTCGTTAATGACAAAGATGTAACAGAAGCTATTCGCACCAATGAAGTGACAAACCATGTATCTATCGCGGCAAAGCACGCGTTAGTCCGAGAAGAAATGGTTAAACGTCAGAAAAAGCTGGCTGCAAACAATGGCATCGTGATGGATGGCCGGGATATCGGCACACGTGTCCTTCCAGACGCAGAAGTCAAAATCTTTATGGTTGCTTCCGTTGATGAACGGGCAGAGCGCCGTTATAAAGAAAACATTTCTAAAGGATATGAAGCTGATTTAGAACAGCTGAAAGAGGATATTCGTCTGCGGGATAAGCTTGATTCTGAAAGAGAAGCATCACCGCTTGTCAAGGCAGAAGATGCTGTGGAGATTGATACGACGGCCTTATCAATCGACGGTGTAGTGGATAAGATTCTTGCTGTCGTACATGAAGCAATCGGGCGATAAGGAGAGAATATTATGTCATTATACACCTTTGGCAAAATGGTAGTCAGCACGGTCCTTTATCCCGTATTTCGCATCAAAGTATATGGGAAGGAACATGTTCCGAAAGAAGGTCCAGTGCTCGTCTGTTCCAACCATATTTCAAATTTTGATCCGCCTGTCCTTGGCATCACTTGTCCGCGTGACATTGCATTCATGGGGAAAAGCGAATTGTTTAAGTTCAAGCCGCTTGGATGGCTTATGAAAAATTTAAATGTGTTCCCAGTCAAGCGCGGAATGCAGGACCGGTCAGCTTTGCGAGTCGGATTGGATTTACTCGCAGAAGGCAAGACGATGGGCCTGTTTCCAGAGGGAACACGAAGTAAGGACGGAAAGCTTGGCGAGCCGCTCCCTGGTATTGGTTTTTTTGCCATGCGTTCAGAAGCAAAAGTTGTTCCATGTGCGATTATCGGCTCTTATAAAGGGGTAAAGCCATTAAAGGTCATCTATGGTCCGCCGATTGACATGGAGGAGCTGCGCGAAAGAAAAGCGCCGGCCAAGGAAGTGTCACAAGTAATCATGGATGAGATTCAACTTCTAATAAATGAGCATGTCGGATAGAGACCCTATCGCTTGACAAATATCCTCAAATGTTAGAAGTTAGAAAAAAGGACATTTCTATGTTTTTTTACTTAAGTTTTTTCTCGTAAACTGAAGGAGGTCTCTTTGATGGATGAAATGAATGAGCAAGCTACGGATTTCAAAGAATTGTCTGTAGGCGATACTGTAACCGGTAAAGTGGTAAAAGTAGAAGATAAACAAGCTTTGGTAGACATTGGCTACAAAGTGGAAGGTATCCTGCCGATCAGCGAATTATCCAGTCTTCATGTAGAGCATGCTGCTGATGCAGTGAGCGAAGGTGAAGAGTTGACACTAAAAGTGAAAAAAGTAGACGATGAGGAAGTCGTTCTTTCCAAGCGAGCAGTAACTGCTGAACTTGCTTGGGACGATTTGGAAGCGAAATTCGAGTCCGGCGAGGTCTTTGAAGCAGAAGTGAAAGAAGTCGTAAAAGGCGGTCTTGTTGTAGACGTCGGTCTGCGCGGATTCATCCCTGCTTCCCTTGTGGAAACATACTTTGTCGAAGAGTTCGACGAATACAAAGGAAAACCGCTTACGCTGAAAGTAGTAGAGCTGGATCGCGAACAGAACCGTGTGATCCTTTCTCACCGTGCAGTTGTGGAAGAAGAAGAATCTTCCAAGAAACAGGATGTACTAGATAGCCTGGAAGCAGGTCAAGTGATTGACGGTACGGTACAGCGTTTAACTGATTTTGGTGTATTCGTCGGTATTGGCGGAGGCATCGATGGTTTAGTACACATCTCCCAGCTTTCTCATGAGCATGTCGAAAAAGCATCTGATGTAGTAACAGAAGGTCAGGAGATTAAAGTAAAAGTACTTGGCGTGGATAAAGAAAACGAGCGAATCAGCTTATCCTTGAAAGAGACACTTGCTGGTCCGTGGGAAAATATCGGAGAACGTGCAAAAGCAGGTGACGTTCTGGATGGCGAAGTGAAGCGTCTTGTCAGCTTTGGTGCATTCGTTGAAGTGTTCCCTGGCATCGAAGGGCTTGTCCACATTTCCCAAATTGCGAACCGTCATATTGGTACGCCGCAGGAAGTGCTTGAGCCAGGTCAGCAAGTACAAGTAAAAGTGCTTGATGTAAACGAAGCTGAGAAACGCATGAGCTTGAGCATCAAGGAATTGGAACAAGATGAAAACAACGCTGTCATCAAGGAATACGAGAAGGAAGAAGAGCATTCTGGCTTCCAGCTTGGCGATATCCTCGGTGATAAATTAAATAAGTACAAGCAATAAGTGAAAAACACGACAGCCTAGGCTGTCGTGTTTTTTTGTGTGTTAGCGTATAGTTTTTCTTTTTACTAGTCATAATGCAGATAGAAGGAGGCGTGAAGATGGACGGCTTTTATTTTTATTGGGCATGCTGGATCAGTTGGGTTCTCGTGACCTTTTTTATGCAGCACTCACTCGCGCGGACTTTATTTGCTCTAGCCATTCTGCTTACGATTTGTGTTTCTGGGTTTTCTGTAGACCTTGCTGGTCATCGTATATTTGCAACTGTATTTTTGCTGGCTGTTATTGGCTATTTATTTATTTTTTCCAGCAAGCGTGTCGGACGCGGTACGTTCGGCAGTATTTGTATTGGAATCGGCTATGCTGGTTTACTTCTATGGGAACTGACAAACCCAGTAGCGCTGCTTTTACCGCGAACGTTGTTATTTGCGCTGCTCCTGTTTGCACTCGCTTTCTATCTGACCAGAGATATGTATTTGCAAATCGGAATTATCTGTGTCGGCTTCGCAGTCGGAGAAGTCGTCTATTTGTTTTTATTGGATGTGTATGGTCTGTACCAAGAAGCAGGGAATTTCAAAGCTATGGATGTCCTAGGCGTGACAATGCTGCTTCTAATTGGCGCCCAGCTTCTCTATAAATTAAGACATTATTTGCGAAAAAAGTCGAAATGGACAGCTGGCAGCAGCAGTTGATGTCGAAAAAGATTGTTTCCACATGTTGCTTTTGCTAGAATAAAACAGTTAGGTTGCATGTGGAGAACCAGCATATAAAGGAAAGTAGGAAAGGATGTTCCTTTCATGAGGAAATCAGTAGTTGCCATCGTAGGCAGACCAAACGTAGGAAAATCAACGATATTCAACCGTCTTGCAGGGGAAAGGATCTCAATTGTAGAAGATACCCCAGGTGTGACACGTGACAGAATCTACACAGAAGCGGAATGGCTGAACCAGCCGTTTAACATAATCGACACAGGCGGTATCGAGATTGGTGATGCGCCGTTCTTAGTAGAAATCAGAGAACAGGCAGAGCTTGCTATTCAGGAAGCGGATGTCATTGTGTTCATGGTAAATGGACGCGAAGGAATTACAGGAGCAGATGAAGAAGTAGCAAAAATTCTCTTCCGTTCCAACAAACCAGTTGTACTGGCAGTTAATAAAGTGGACAACCCAGAAATGCGCGACCAGATTTATGAGTTTTACAGCTTAGGGTTCGGGGAACCATTTCCAATATCCGGAACGCACGGCTTAGGGCTTGGTGATTTGCTGGATGCTGTCGTTGGACACTTCCCAGAACGCGCTGAAATGGTGGAAGATGAAGAAACAATTCATTTCAGCTTGATTGGCCGTCCGAACGTTGGTAAGTCATCGCTTGTGAATGCGCTGCTTAATCAAGATCGTGTAATCGTTAGTGACGTGGCGGGAACGACCCGTGATGCAGTTGACTCCACCTTTACACGTGAAGACCAAGACTTTGTGATTATCGATACAGCCGGTATGCGTAAACGAGGAAAAGTATATGAAACGACCGAGAAATACAGCATATTGCGAGCTTTGAAGGCAATTGAGCGGTCGGACGTCGTCCTTGTGCTAATCAATGCAGAAGAAGGCATTATTGAGCAAGACAAAAAAATCGCAGGATATGCACACGATGCAGGTAAAGCGATTGTTATCGTTGTGAATAAATGGGATACAGTCGAGTCAGATGAAAAGAAAATGAAGGAATTCACAGACGAGATCAGAGCGCACTTCCTTTATCTCGACTATGCTCCAATTGTTTTCTTGTCTGCCAAAACGAAAAAGCGTATTCATACACTCTTGCCTGCTATTCTGACAGCGAGTGAGAATCACGCGAAACGCATTCAGACAAACGTTCTGAATGATGTCATTATGGATGCTTTGGCAATGAATCCGGCACCGACATACAAAGGCCAGCGCTTGAAAGTGCTTTATGCGACGCAAGTAGCCGTCAAGCCGCCAGCTTTTGCTGTATTCGTAAACGATCCGGAACTAATGCACTTCTCTTATGTCCGTTTCTTAGAAAATCGAATCAGAGAAGCATTCGGTTTCACAGGAACGCCAATCAAGATTTTCCCAAGAAGGAGATCTTAATCGAAAGAGGAGGATATTTATGCCGAAACAGATAGCAGTACTCGGAGCTGGCAGCTGGGGAACTGCCCTTGCCATGGTCTTAGCAGATAATGGTCATAACGTGAGGCTCTGGTCGCATAATTCTAATCAAGTTGCTAGCATGAACGTATCACATCAGAATGAGAAATACCTTCCGGGCATAGTACTGCCTGGAGGTATTACTGTTTATGAATCGATGGAGGATGCTGTACGCGATACAGCGGCAGTTATCTTCGTCGTTCCTGCAAAAGCAATACGGGAAGTGACAGCAAAACTTGCTGCTCATCTACCAGCTGATGCTGTTATTGCTCACGCAACGAAGGGAATCGAACCCAAGACAAGCAAGCGGGTATCTGAAATGATAGAAGAGGAATTACAGGGAGTGGATCACCGTCCTGTTGTCGTTCTGTCTGGTCCAAGCCATGCTGAGGAAGTTGCCAAACGGCAGCCCACGACGCTTAGTGCATCTTCTGTTGATATGGAAGAAGCTCAGAAGATACAAGAACTCTTCATGAACGAGAATTTCAGGGTATATACGATTACCGACATGGTAGGAGTAGAATTTGGTGGTTCTCTTAAAAATATCATCGCATTAGGCGCAGGTATTTCGGATGGTCTTGGATACGGAGATAATGCAAAGGCAGCATTGATCACACGCGGACTAGCAGAAATTGCACGTCTGGGTACGAAACTCGGAGCCAATCCGCTTACATTTATCGGATTATCCGGAATGGGAGATTTGATTGTAACGTGCACGAGTGTGCACAGCCGCAACTGGCGCACCGGAAATATGCTTGGTAAGGGAATGACCCTGGAGGAAGCATTGGACCAAATGGGAATGGCTGTCGAAGGTGTGCGAACGACAGAAGCGGTTGCCGAGCTTGCCCAGCAGGCTGGTGTGGATATGCCGATTACGCAAGGTATTAACCAAGTCCTTTTCCATGGTGCGAAGGCAAAGGATATTGTTGATCAATTGATGACAAGACTGCCGAAGCATGAAATGAACGATCTTCAAGATGTATTGAATACCCGCTAACCTTTTTTCACTTCTTGCATATACTGTTTCGTAGTTAAACTGCAAGGAGGAATTAATGTGGCGGACTTTCAGAAAAACTTGATCGATCAGATCCAAAAGAAATCTAATGTCAAGGCTGATGATATCTATAAGGTGGCAAACTCTGTTAAAAGTGCGAATTTCCAAGATGAAGCAACTGTTCGCGGTCTGGTAAAGCAGCTGGCAGCGATGGCAGGCAAACCGCTGACACAAGAAAAAGAAGATAAAATCGTCAAAGCGATTGTCGGAAATAACATGCCAGCGGATATGAACACGCTAAGTAAGTTTTTCAAAAACTAAGAAGCGTGAAATGGGCAGAACAACTTACCATCCCTCGCCCTTTACGCATAAAATAACTCGCACCAGCATATTTTTCTAGGTTGCCTTAGGTATATTTAGTCTCTTTTGAGAAGAAGCTTTCTGCTTCTTCTTTTTTTTATGGGTATGATTCTCAATCTCCGCGCATAGATTATCGGCAGAGGGCAATATGCTGTTCGTCCTTTCCTGCAAAAATTAGCCCTTGATGCCCGCAGGCAAGGAATCCATTATTTCTAGCATATTTGGATAGGACAACATCATAAACTGCTAGTGTATGTAGCTAAGACTGTCCATGCATCGAATTAGATCGGGAGGGGATCTTTTGGAAAGAGTAGATATTTTTAAAGATATCTCGAAACGGACAAACGGCGATATCTACCTTGGGGTGGTAGGGGCTGTCCGAACGGGAAAATCGACATTTATTAAGAAATTCATGGAATTAGTTGTCCTGCCTAATATGGAGGATGAAGCGGAGAGAGCTCGTGCCCAGGATGAACTGCCTCAAAGCGCAGCCGGCCGGACAATTATGACAACAGAGCCTAAATTCGTTCCGAATAACGCTGTGTCGCTGCAAGTGGATGAAGGATTGGAAGTAAGCGTACGTGTTGTAGACTGTGTCGGATATACAGTCGAAGGTGCAAAAGGATTCGAAGATGAAAACGGACCGCGAATGATTAATACGCCATGGTATGAAGAACCGATTCCATTCCATGATGCTGCAGAAATTGGCACTCGTAAGGTGATTCAAGAACATAGTACAATTGGTGTTGTTGTGACAACAGATGGCTCAATCGGTGAGATTCCGCGTAAAGATTACGTGGAGCCGGAAGAACGCGTTGTATCGGAGTTAAAGGAAGTCGGCAAGCCATTTATCATGGTAATCAATTCTGTTACGCCTCATAACCAAAATACAGAGCTGCTTCGCCAGGAATTGATTGAGAAATATGATATCCCTGTACTGGCGATGAGTGTCGAGAGCATGACAGAGCATGACGTATACAGCGTACTGCGGGAGTCATTGTATGAGTTTCCAGTGCTTGAAGTGAACGTAAACTTGCCAAGCTGGGTGATGGTACTCAAGGAAGATCATTGGCTTCGCTCGAACTACCAGGCAGCCATTCAGGAAACAGTAAAAGATATAAAACGTCTTCGTGATGTTGACCGCGTTGTAAGTTATTTTGATGAATACGATTATATCGCAAGAGCAAATCTTGCCGGGATGGAGCTGGGCGAAGGTGTTGCTGAGATTGACTTACATGCTCCGGATGCGCTATATGATCAAGTGCTCAAAGAAATTGTCGGCGAAGAGATTCGCGGGAAGGATCATCTGCTGCAGCTGATGCAGGATTTCTCCCATGCCAAACGGGAATATGATCAAGTGTCTGATGCGCTTCATATGGTAAAACAAACTGGCTATGGGATTGCAGCGCCGAGTTTGCAGGATATGGCGCTGGATGAACCGGAAATCATCCGCCAAGGCTCACGCTTCGGTGTTCGTCTGAAAGCTGTCGCACCGAGTATCCATATGATTAAAGTCGATGTTCATTCCGAGTTTGCGCCAATTATCGGTACAGAGAAACAGAGCGAGGAGCTCGTTCGATACTTGATGCAAGACTTTGAGGAAGATCCGCTGTCCATCTGGGATTCAGATATTTTCGGCCGCTCCCTCAACTCTATCGTACGAGAAGGGATTCAAGGAAAAATCTCGCTGATGCCGGAAAATGCCAGATATAAACTTAAAGAGACGTTGGAGCGAATTATCAACGAAGGGTCAGGCGGTCTTATTGCGATCATTCTATGAGCGGCAATGAGCCGCTTTATTTTTTTGTGAAAAAAGCCCGTGAAACGATAAATTTAAGGAATTCTGGCGTTTATTGTTGAAATATGATGCTAAGTCGTATATGATAAGCGTTGATATCGCAAAGTGAGCGGTATAGATAGGTATAAAACCTGTCGTCTTAGTGAACAAATGATAGCACATGCTATTGCTTATTGTTCAAGGTAATGCCAGGGAGGTGTAATGATGAATAAAACAGATCTAATCAATACTGTTGCTGAGAAAAGCGATCTTTCCAAAAAGGATGCTACGAATGCTGTTGATGCAGTTTTCGATTCAATTATGGATTCTTTGAAACAAGGTGACAAAGTGCAATTGATCGGTTTCGGTAACTTTGAAGTACGCGAGCGTGCTGCACGTAAAGGCCGTAACCCGCAGACTGGGAAAGAAATCGAAATCCCAGCTAGCAAAGTGCCAGCGTTCAAAGCCGGAAAAGCCCTTAAGGATGTCTTGAAGTAATTACATATGGGCTAAAATGAGGGATACCTGATTCTATCAGGTGTCCCTCATTTTTCTATGGCAAGATGGCAGACAAGACGAATCATACCTTGCTATGCTATAATACTTCTTATACAGTTTGAAATACGAAAAAGGGCGCAGGTGATTGTTTTGTCCTATGCATCCATGGAAGAATTACATACACTACGAAAAAAAATAGAGAATCGCATGCAGCAGGCTTATCTTGACGAGAATTTGGATATACCATACGTAGATGACTACAAGCTGCTGCTGCTGCAGACACTATTTGGTCAAGCTAACCTGCCCGATAAGCAGCAGACAGACTATATCGTCACGATTATGCTGATCCAGATTGCGCTGGATACACATGACCTCGTAATCCGGAAGACGAAGGCTGATGAGACAGCAGATGAAAGAGTAGACAGACAGCTGACCGTGCTGGCAGGCACTTATTACAGTGCGCTCTACTATAAAATATTAGCTGAACTTGAAGATATTGATATGGTCGCTCTATTAGCAACTGCGATTAAAGAAATTAATGAGCAGAAGATGGTACTTTATTATGATACCGCTTCTGCTGCTGAGTTTTTCCATATTCTTCGCCGAATGGAAAGCACATTATTTTATGCTGCCGCATCACCATTCATAAAAACAAAGGAATTGGAACCGCTCGTTGATTACTTTATTATCAGCAGGCTGAACCAAGAAGCATTTATGAATGAGCCGACGCCGATCACCATAAGACTAGGCATAATCTTAGAACAAAATCAGAGCACCCTGACCGTCACCGAAGCAATCAATCAAGAGCTGGAGGAAGCGAGCGCGAGACTGACGCGGAACCTCCGCACAATGCCGCAAGTTTATGCAGCTGCAGCTCGCAAACTTTTGCTTCAGGGAAAACGGCAGGAGGAGTTATATCTGGAAGAAGGGTAATTATGGCACAAGAGACGAAAGAACAGCGTGTACACCACGTTTTCGAGAAAATATACGACCGCTATGATTTTATGAATTCTGTCATTTCCTTCAGGCGCCACCGAGCTTGGAGACGAAGTGTCATGAAGAAGATGAATGTACAGCCCGGAGATGCAGCGCTTGATGTATGCTGCGGCACCGGAGACTGGTCATTTGCGCTTGCAAAAGCTGTTGGACCGACAGGACGTGTAACTGGACTTGATTTCAGTAAGAACATGCTGTCGGTAGCAGAGAAAAAGATAGAAGATAAGCCGCATGAACAATTAACGTTTACTTGGGGAAATGCAATGGAACTTCCCTTTGAGGATAATACGTTTGACTTTGTGACAATTGGTTTTGGCCTGCGGAATGTCCCTGACTATTTGCAAGTGCTGAAAGAAATGTATCGTGTTGTAAAGCCTGGCGGTAAAGTGGTATGTCTTGAAACATCGCAGCCTACTGCAATAGGCTTCAAACAAGTGTACTATTTTTATTTCAAGCGAATCATGCCAGTCTTAGGAAAACTTTTGGCTAAAAGTTATGATGAATACAGCTGGCTGCAAGAATCTGCGAAAGACTTTCCTGGGAAGAAAGAACTTCGGAGTTTATTCCAGCAAGCTGGGCTGACCAATGTAAAGATTAAGACATATACAGGCGGCGTAGCCGCTATGCATATGGGGGAGAAGCCAGCAATGAAAGGCTAAGCTGGCAGCAGTCTTGAACGGATGAAGGTGACGTGAATTGAAATTACCGATGATTTACTCATATTTAAAGAAGGACCTGGACAAGATCGAGGATGCAATGACTGATATAATCCGCGCAGAGCATCCGGTCCTGGAGGATGCGTCGGTACAGCTTTTGCGTGCCGGCGGCAAACGAATCCGCCCAGTGTTTGTCTTACTGAGCGGGAAGTTTGGCACTTACGAACTGCCGCGTATTCAAACAGTAGCCGTAACACTTGAGCTGATTCATATGGCTTCGCTCGTACATGATGATGTTATTGATGACGCGGAGCTTCGGCGCGGAAAACCAACCGTAAAAGCGAAATGGGATAATAAAGTAGCTATGTATGCAGGTGACTACATCTTTGCACGGTCTTTGGAATACTTGTCCAACCTAAAAGAACCTCGCGCGCATCAGATTCTTTCACAAACGATTGTGGAGCTTTGTATAGGCGAAGTGGAACAAATAAGAGATAAATATCGCATTGAACAGCATGTTAAAGATTATCTGCGTCGCATACGGCGTAAGACTGCTATCCTAATTGCAGCAAGTTCCCGTATTGGTGCAATAGCATCTGGAGCTCCGCTTGCTTATGAACGGGCATTGTATCGTTACGGCTATTATGTTGGGATGAGCTACCAAATCATCGACGATGTGCTTGACTTCACTGCATCAGAAGCAGATCTGGGGAAACCAGCCGGAGGCGATCTGCTGCAGGGGAATATGACATTGCCTGCTTTATTAGCCTGCGAAGATGATGCTTTCAGAGAACGTCTTATGAAAGCATTTCGTGATCCGGAGCAGTTGAATCAGGAAAAACTGCAGCCATTCATTCAGCATATCAAATCGTCAGATGCCATTGAACGTTCGTTAGCAATGAGTGATCGTTACTTGCAGAAAGCATATCAAGAATTGGACAAGCTGCCGCCTACTAGAGATCGTAATACGTTAAAACAGATTGCGAGACATATTGGGAAGCGCAGCTCCTGATTGTAAAACGCTTACATATTTGATATGATGACAGCAAGTACACGAAAAGGAGCAGCTGCATAATGGAGAAAACATTTTTGATGGTAAAGCCGGATGGCATTCAACGCGGACTAATTGGTGAGATAGTAACGAGATTCGAAAAGAAGGGTCTCAAGCTTTGTGCTGGTAAGATGATGGTAGTATCAGAAGAGCAAGCTAAAACACATTATATAGAACATGAAAGCAAACCTTTTTTCGGTTCGCTAATTCGTTACATAACATCAGGACCAGTATTTGCTATGGTTTGGGAAGGCAAAGATGCTATTGCACTTACTCGCAGCATGATTGGCGCGACCAAACCGACAGAGGCAGCACCGGGTACAATCAGAGGAGACTATGCTATGGAAATGAGTCGCAATATTATCCATGGTTCCGACAGTGCAGAAAGTGCAGAACGTGAAATCGCAAATATGTTTGATGCAGATGAACTGCTCAGTTACGAACAAGTTACAGCAAAATGGCTTTATGAATAATCAATACAGCTAAGTATCTAGCTGGAAATAAAATCCGAACTATAATGAATTCTTGAATAAGAGTTTATTTTCAGTTCGGATTTTTTATGTGACGGGTTAAATTTTGAAAGTGTACAAGCTTGTAGCGCAATAAGTCATGAAGTTAGTTTAGTTTGAAAGTGGTTTGTAGTATATTGGAGCTATCTATAGTATAAGTTATTATAATCGTTCTCTGCTAGGAGCCTAGAAAAAAAGCAACAATATCTACTACTTTTTTATTATTTTCAGCTACCAAGTCTGCCTTTTATACAGTATGATAGAACTACATACATATAGACAGACAGGGGAAGCGTAACATGTCAGCTGATTATGAATACTTTGTAGAACAGATAAAAGGCAGTACAGGCATTGATTTGTCTCAATATAAGGAAGCCCAAATGAAAAGGCGTTTAACTACACTGCGGGAAAAAAAAGGATTTGCCGATTTCAAGATGTATTTCCAAGCTATACGCGGGGATGCGTCGTTAATGGATGAGTTCCTTGACCGCATGACAATCAATGTGTCTGAATTTTACCGTAACTATCAACGGTGGGAAGTGCTGGAGAAGCGTATTCTTCCAGAATTGCTGAAAAGAAAGAAGCCTTTAAAAATATGGAGCGCTGCTTGTTCTACTGGCGAAGAGCCATACACATTGGCCATCCTCTTAGACCGTTATGCAAAAGGAACGTCCTATACGATACATGCAACAGATTTAGATCAGCGGGTGTTAGAGACAGCTCAAAACGGCAAGTATACCGATCGCGCATTAAAAGAGATGCCGGCTGCCATTAAATCTGCTTACTTTACACAAGATGGTCCGATTTATCAGATCAAAGATGAGTTAAAGCAGCATATTCAATTTAAGCAGCATAATTTACTTGCAGACGCTTATGAAACAAACTATGACTTGATTATTTGCCGAAATGTACTCATTTATTTCACAGAAGAAGCCAAGGCGAACATTTACCATAAATTCAGCCAGTCGCTGGCAAACAATGGCTATCTGTTTGTCGGCAGCACCGAGCAGATCTTCAATCCTAGCGTATATGGAATGAAAGCAGTCGATACGTTCTTTTATCAAAAACAATAATAAGCCATAGCTGCTATAGAAAAAACCAAACGATACTGCGATTTAAAATCACAGCGTGTTTGGTTTTTTCTATTCCTTAATTCTCACAATTCTTGATACGTGGCGATGTACCAGCTTAGGAAGGAAGAAAGAGATGGTGAAAACGAGCAGGAACGCGATAATCCAAGAGCGGAACCACGTATGATAAGGAAAAGCATGCAATCCTGAATTAACCGCTGTTAAAGTGAAAGAAATGATAGCAGTCATAATTGCTGCAGTCACCAAACTGCAGACAATACGATGTGTTTTTAAATTTACAAGCATGATTGTACTCCTTTTGTAACTAATCTCCAATTATTATATCTAATCTTCCTAAGTTGTCAAATGTCCAATATGACGTATAATAGGCATTAATTGAAGATAAAGGGGTGAAAACAGTGGACGACATTGATTACAGTCTGCTGAAGCAAATGGCGGTGACTATTGGGGAGGCTGCCAAAATTACTGATATTCCAATTCGTAAACTGCGCTATTGGGAAGATAAAGGGTATATTAAGAGTGTCGAAGAACAAGCCCACACTACTAGAAGGTTTGATTATTACATGGTTAAGAAAATCGTCTTAATGAAAGAATTAATCGAAGACGGTTATACAGTAGAAGCGGCATCTCAAAAAGTAGAAGTGCGTATGGGAGAACTTCGGCAGGTATTTGACAATTTGACTAGAAAATAAATGCAAAGAACAGAAACGGAAATATTGTCAGAATAGTTCCCACATAAGAAACGAGTTATGTTATAGTAAATAAAATTACAAAGAACTACAAACAACGGAGGAATATAGATGCGCTACTTAACTGCAGGTGAATCACATGGTAAACAGCTAACAACTATCTTAGAAGGTGTTCCTTCCTATCTACCGTTGACTGCCGCTGATATCAACGCTTCTTTGCTAGAGAGACAAAAGGGGCATGGGCGCGGTAAACGCATGCAAATCGAGAAAGACTTAGTTGATATCGTTGGCGGTGTGCGTCACGGATACACGCTTGGTTCGCCAATTGCGCTTGTTATACATAACGATGATTTCAAGCATTGGATTGATGTAATGGGAGAAGACCCAGTAGAAGATCCGCAAGCCGTCCGACGTATTGTCAGCCGTCCGCGACCTGGACATGCTGATTTGAATGGAGCTTTGAAATACGGCCATCGTGATATGCGGAATGTGCTGGAAAGATCGTCTGCTCGGGAGACTGCTGCACGTGTGGCAGCTGGAGCGGTTGCTAAGAAAATCTTAGCAGAACTTGACATACATATTGTCGGCTATACAAAAGAAATTGCCGGTATCAAAGCTGCTGAGTACCCGGAATATACATATGAAGAAAGAAATAAAATCTCCAGAGCTTCGTCTGTGCGCAGTCTGGATCCAGAAGCTGCCGAAAAGATGGTAGAAGCAATTGACCAAGCGAAAAAAGATGGTGACTCCATTGGTGGTGTTGTGGAAGTTTATGTCGAAGGTCTTCCGGCTGGAATTGGGTCGTATGTTCATTATGACCGAAAGCTAGACGGACGAATTGCTGGAGCGGTATCGAGTATTAATGCATTTAAAGGCGTGGAATTCGGGATTGGTTTTGAAGCTGCCAGATTGCCGGGAAGTCAGGTGCATGATGAGATTGCGTGGGAAGAAGAAAGAGGATATTACCGAAAAACTAATCGTCTTGGCGGCTTAGAAGGCGGGATGACAACAGGAATGCCGCTTGTAATCAAAGGCGTTATGAAACCTATTCCAACACTTTATAAACCGTTGCAAAGTGTAGACATTGAGACGAAGGAGCCGTTCAATGCGAGTATTGAACGTTCCGATAGCTGTGCTGTACCTGCTGCTGCATTGGTAATGGAGCATGTGGTTGCATTTGAGATTGCAAAGGCAATTTTAGAGCAGTTCCCGAATGATCAATTTCCAAAGCTGCAAGAAGCGATCAAAAACTACCGGGAAGAAATCCGGGTGTTTTAAATGGAACAAATTACAGTCCAAGCAAGTCAATCTAGTTACAACGTTTCTGTAGGGGCGGGTATCCGGCATAATCTTGCTGCATTCCTGCCAAAAACCTATCAATCGGTATTTGTCGTGACAGACACTACGATTGCGCCGCATTATTTGGATGAGTATGTTGCTTCGCTTCAGCCATCAGCCAATGTTACGGTCAAGATTATTGAACCTGGTGAGGCAGCGAAAAGCAAGGATATGTATTTTGAACTATTGGATAGCATGTTTGAGGCAGGACTGGACCGCAAAGCGCTAGTCCTTGCGCTCGGCGGCGGTGTGATTGGGGACTTAGCAGGTTTTGTCGCAAGCACCTATATGCGAGGTATTGACTTTGTTCAGCTTCCAACTACTATTCTTGCACATGATTCCAGTGTCGGCGGCAAGGTGGCAATCAATCATGAAACAGGGAAAAATTTAATTGGCAGTTTCTATCCTCCGACAGCTGTAGTTTATGATGTTGAAACAATTTCGACATTGCCAGAAAAAGAAGTGCGCAGCGGGTACGCGGAATTAATCAAGGAAGCTTATATCGGCGATACAGACTTCCTGCATGATCTTCTTGAAAGAAAACAGCTTGATAAAGAAAATCAAGCACAGCTTATACAGGATTTATCTCTGGGTATTCAAGTGAAAACAAAGATTGTCGAAGCGGATGAAAAAGAAAACGATTTGCGTAAATTTTTAAACCTGGGTCATACGCTCGGTCATGCCATTGAAGCTGAAGCAGGCTACGGCACCTTTACGCACGGGGAAGCAGTTGCCATCGGCATGCTTTTTGCTTTGGAATTAAGCGAAGAAAAATTTGGCACAGACTTACGGCTGGGTGAATTCCGCCGCTGGCTCGAGCGAAACGAGTATCCTTTGCAATTACCTGAATTTTCAGCTGAAAGACTAATCAAGAGAATGCAAATGGATAAGAAGTCAGAAAACAAAGAAGTACATATGGTACTGCTTCGGGAAATCGGAAAGCCGGTAACAGAGAAGGTTGATCACGATACGCTTTCTCGTGCCGTTACATCTTTCCTTGAAAGGATGAGCTGAGTATGATACGTGGTGTCCGCGGGGCAACGACTGTACAGGAGAATGACGAGAAACAAATAATTAAAGCAACAGCAGCTATGCTGGAAGAAATGGTATCCAAGAACAATATCGAACCAGAAGATGTTGTGCAAGTATTGATTTCGGCAACACCTGATTTAACAAAAACGTTCCCGGCAAAGGCATTGCGTTTGTTTCGCGATGACTGGACATATGTTCCTGTCATGTGCATGCAAGAACTGGCCATCGAGAGCGGTCTGTCAAAATGTATTCGAGTTATGCTGACAGCACGTACCGATCTTTCACAGAAGAACATTCATCACGTCTATCACGGGCAAGCAATGAAGCTGCGTCCAGACCTAAAGGAGGAGCATCAATGAAAGCAAAACAGATTTTAAATGAATTGACAGCTTACAAACCAGGAAAACCGATGGAAGAAGTACGTAAGGAATTCGGATTGAATCGAATTGTAAAACTGGCTTCTAACGAAAATCCGTATGGTTTTTCTTCTAAAGTAAGAGAGGCGCTGCCCGCTTTTGCGGATGAGCAGGAGATTTACCCAGATGGGTACGGAACTGCACTAAAGGAAAAGCTGGCTGCGCGTTATGGTGTTAATCTGGATCAGCTTGTATTGGGTGCTGGCTCCGATGAAATTATTATGATGATTTGCCGTACCTTCCTTGCGCCTGGCTTGAACACAGTAATGGCACATCCATCTTTCTCTCAATACCCGCACCATGCTTTAATTGAAGGAGCAGAAGTCCGAGCGATTGAAACAAAAAATGGATTTCATGATTTGCCGGCAATGCTGGACGCAATCGATGAAAAAACGGGTATTGTATGGCTTTGTACGCCAAACAACCCAACGGGCAACCATATAAACAAAGCCGATTTCGAGAGCTTTATCCGCCAAGTTCCTCCAGAAGTGCTGGTTGTAGCTGATGAAGCTTATATCGAATTCTTGGAGACAGATGATTACTTTGATACATTAGCTGCTCTGGATACATATCCGAATCTATTAACACTTCGGACATTTTCCAAAGCATACGGATTAGCCGCCTTGCGTGTTGGTTACGGAATCGGTCATCCGGACGTAATCCATAAAATCAATGTAGTCAGAAGTCCGTTCAACAATACTACCATCGCTCAAAAAGCCGCCATTGTCGCACTTGATGATCAGCAATTTATTAAAGAATCTAT
This sequence comes from Terribacillus aidingensis, assembly GCF_900215625.1. Taxonomy (GTDB): domain Bacteria; phylum Bacillota; class Bacilli; order Bacillales; family Amphibacillaceae; genus Terribacillus; species Terribacillus aidingensis. Next base: position 594,874 of record NZ_OBEK01000002.1, on the reverse strand, counting down.
TGCGAAGAACAATCAAGTAAAACATAGTTTCTTAGCTTTCTGCGATGCGCATCAAATCAAATACTATGAGTCACATACAAACTTTGTTTTAATTTATGACTTGCCTGTCAGCGGTGATGAACTGTTCCAGCATATGCTTTCCAAAGGATATATCATCCGTTCCGGCGATGCGCTTGGTATTCCGAACAGTGTCCGCATTACAATTGGCAATGAAAAAGATATGACAGATTTTACTGTATTGCTCGACCAATACCTGACTAGTGTGAAAGAAAGCTGAAATGGAAACAGTCGTAATCGCAGGACTCGGTTTAATCGGGGGCTCGCTTGCCCGAAATATACACATGCATCAAGATGTGCATCTAATTGGAGTGGACCAGCGGGAAAGTACATTGGAATATGCACTTCAGCATCATATTATTGATGAAGCAATGACTTCTTTTCAAGAAGCTGCTAGTAAGGCTGACATTATTCTGTTAGCAGCTCCTGTTTCCAAATCTGTTGAGCTGCTCCTGCAGCTCGATAGCATGGACTTGCAAAAAGACGTGCTAGTTACAGACGTTTCATCTGTTAAAGGTCCGATATTTCAGCAGGCAGCTGCTATGCGCTCAGGCAAAATTACGTTTGTTGGCGGTCATCCGATGGCTGGCTCTCACAAACAAGGAATTGAAGCTTCCAAGGCGCATCTTTTTGAAAATGCTATTTATGTGATGACGCCGGTGCAGCAAGCAACAGATGTGCATATCGACAGACTCAAACAACTGTTGTCCGGAACGAAAAGTACGTTTATTACGTTAACGGCGGATGAGCATGATGAGATGACAGGTGTTGTTTCCCATTTTCCGCACTTGATTGCATCTGCACTCGTGCAGCAGGCGAAAAAGTGGGAAGCAAAACATAGCTTTTTGCCAAAGCTTGCCGCAGGCGGTTTTCGGGACATCACACGTATTGCTTCTAGTAATCCGGGCATGTGGCAGGATATCTTCTTCCAAAACAAAGAAAAGATGGCCGTGCTTCTGGATGACTGGATTGAGGAAATGCAAACTTTTCGTTCGCTTCTTGCGGAGGATAAGAGTGAGGAAATTCATACGTATCTTACTGATGCGAAAAATTATCGAGATGGATTAGAACCGCGAAAAAAAGGTGCCATTCCAGGTTATTATGACTTGTACGTCGACATCACGGATCAGCCAGGTGCCCTGCAAAAAGTACTTGCTATAATAGCGGATGCTGGTTTGAGCATTGTCAATATTCAAATACTCGAGCTTCGCGAAGGGCTGACAGGTGTGCTTCGTCTCAGCTTTGCGGAACAAAAAATGCAGCTGAAGGCAAAAGGAGTTTTGGAAGTATTCGGCTACGAAGTGAAGATACAAGATTAAAAGGATGATAGCATTGACAAATATAAAACTGCAGCCGGCTGCAAAAAAACTGACAGGTACGATAACTGTTCCAGGTGATAAGTCGATTTCACATCGAAGCATTATTTTTGGCGCACTTGCCAAAGGCCGTACAACAGTTCGTCATTTTCTGGATGGAGAAGATTGTCTTCGTACAATTGATGCATTCCGAGCGCTTGGTGTCACGATTGAGCAAGAAGGACATACAGTTACCATTATTAGTGACGGGAAAGATAGTTTTAAAGAACCAACCATGCCGATTAATTTTGGCAATTCCGGCACGACTGCACGTCTGCTGCTTGGCGTATTTGCAGCATTGCCATTTCACATTACTGCATACGGTGATGAATCGTTGACGAAAAGACCAATGGACCGTGTCGTCCTTCCTTTACGGCAAATGGGCGCAAAAATCAACGGACGTGCAGAAGGAAAATATCTGCCTTTGGCAGTTGATGGACAAAAGCTATCTAACTTAACATATCATACACCAGTCAAAAGTGCGCAAGTGAAATCGGCGTTACTGCTGGCCGGCTTATTAGCAGAAGGTGAGACAAAGATTTCTGAAGTTGTAAAAACAAGAGATCATACAGAACAGATGCTCACCAGCTTCGGAGCCCAGGTGGATGTAAGTGGAACGACTGTTACCATTGTAGGAGGACAGACACTGCAAGCAGCTGATGTATATGTGCCGGGTGATATTTCCTCGGCGGCATTCTTCTTGGTAGCCGCATGTCTTGTACCTGGCAGTCACGTGACCTTAAAAAATGTCGGACTAAATCCTACACGCACTGGTATTTTGGATGTGATGCAATCTATGGACGCAGCAATTGAGATCCGGGAGCACCAGACAGAAGCAGGCGAAAAGATAGGTGACATTACAGTCCGATATGGTCCTTTAAAAGGAACAGAGATCGGAGGCGGTGTAATTCCGCGTCTGATTGATGAGCTGCCGATTTTAGCACTGCTTGCAACACAGGCAGAAGGGGAAACAATAATAAAAGATGCAGAAGAGCTGCGCTATAAAGAAAGCGATCGTATTGAAGCGATTGCCAGCACACTGCGAAGTTTCGGAGCGGAATTGGACACGACTCCGGATGGACTTGTTATCAAGGGAAACCAAACGCTGCAAGGAACAGAAGCTGACTCTTTTGGTGATCATCGTATTGGCATGATGATTAGTATTGCTAGTTTAATTGCTGATGGAGAAACGATATTAAAAAATGCGGACAGTATTAACATCTCTTACCCGGGTTTCTTTAACGACCTAAAGGTGCTTCAAACAGATAATGTCTGATTCCCTAAAAGGGAATCAGGCTTTTTTGCTGTGCGTAAACACTAGCTTTGGGTTACACTGAAGAAAGAAGCAAAAGCCAATAGGCGTGTTAAATAGAAGGAAGTGTTTAGAATGGAAGAATTAAGTAAAGCAATAGCTCTTATGGAGAATGATAAACCACAAGAAGCAGTCGATACGTTGGAAGCGTATTTGCCTTCTGCAAGTGAAGAAGAAAAGTTTACGATAGCAGAACTGTATATGCAGTGGGGACTGCACGAGGAAGCAAAAACTGTTTTGCTGCAATTGGAGCAAATGTTCCCGGATGAAATGGAACTCAAAATGATGCTGGCTGAACTGTTTATTGATTTGAATGAAGACCAAGAAGCAATTGATAAGCTAGATCAAATTGTAGAAGATGAAGAATTTTATGTTCCTGCCCAAATGCAGCTCGCTGATTTGTACGAAGCACAAGGATTATTTGAAGTAGCAGAGCAAAAGCTGCTGGCAGCAAAACGATTTGATCCCTCAGAGCCGGTGCTTGATTTAGCATTAGGAGAACTTGCTTTATCTACTGGTTCTTATTTGAAAGCTATTACGTATTATGAAAAAGTATACGAAATACAAACAGCAATGGGGGATATCGATATTGCGCTCCGGCTTGCAGAGGCGTATGCAGCAACTGGTGAATTTGAGAAAGCTTTGACTTACTACCAGGAAACAGACGTAGATGATGTGGAACAGCTGTTCAGTTATGGATTTACAGCATTCAAATTATCGAGATACGATATTGCAATCAGCACGTGGGAAAAGTTAGTCAAACAAGAGCCGGATTATCTTTCTGTTTATGAATACTTAGCAAAAGCGTACGAAGAAGAAGGGTTGATGGAAAAAGCATTTGAAACAGCAGAAAAAGGGCTGTCATTGGATGAATTTAACCAGAAGCTGTACTTTACCGCAGGCCGACTTGCCAGACAGCTTGGGAAAAATGATCGCAGCTATTATCTTGTTCGTCATGCGATTGCGCTGGATCCAGGTTATAAAGAAGCCGTTCTATATTTGATTGAGAACTTCAAGTTAGATGAAGACCATGAAGCAATCATTGAATTATTGACGCATGTATTGGATACAGATGAAGAAGATGCAGCTTATCGATGGGAATTGGCGCGTGCCTATAATGAAACGGAATCGTTTGAAGAGGCATTAAACGCTTATGGGGAAGCATATACTAACTTCAAAGATGATAGCGATTTTCTAAAAGAATATGGATATTTCTTATTAGAAGAAGGGAGGATGCAGCAGGCTGTCGAAATACTTAAAGAGTATCTTCGTTTGGAGCCATCTGATATCGAAGTCGAAGAGAATATCAATCGGCTCTTGTCTCAATAAATGCATTGAATTGAAATCATTTCGCTTTCTGGGAGGGGGCACATATGCATATTTCCGTTACCATGCAGGATAAGAAAACGTTCATTCGCTGGTTCTTAGACAATTACCAATTGAAGCGCAGGGAAAGTGTCTGGATCTTGAATTACTTAATCAATCATGATTCATTTCTTGATAATGTTCATTTTATTCGTGAAGCAAGATTCAGTCCCAGAGGAATCATCATATCAGCCCATTGTTCAGAGGAAGTACCATTTCGGTTTTATAAAGACAATATCGTTACAACCGATGCGGAAAAATCATTCCATGATATTCGCATGAACAAGAAAGACCCTGTTTATATTCAACTCAATTTCAAGAATGCTAACCAAAGCATGGAATATGTTGCGGTACTGGAAGACAATCCTTTCCTGCCGGAAGATCATTATGTAACAAAAGAAGACCGGCAGCTGGCAACTAGACTTCTTGATGCATCCCATTTTCAATACAAAAAGAGAAAGCTGCAAGAAGCAATTGATTTAGCGCTTGATAAGAGAGACGAAAAGAAATTCCGCTTGCTGAGCAGGGCGATGAAACAATTGAAAGAAGAAGAGGAAAGTATAATCGAACACATCTAAATTGATGCGCAAATCTGCGCATCTTTTTTCTTTTTCTATTCATATTCTTCAGATAGAGAAGATATTATCTGCTAAAATAGAAAGCAGCAAATACATAACAGTTTTAGGGAAGGACGCGTCTATGATCTATCAGCTTCTTTTTCATCGGTACATAATCATGCTTTTATTTATAGTTAACCTGTTTGGAACAATCTACGGGTATATATGGTACGGTTGGCAGCTCGAAATAACACCGGCTGTATTTCGGGCTTTTGTACCAGACAGTCCGACAGCTAGTCTCTTTTTTACTATTTTCTTAGGACTGCTGCTGGCAGGAAAACATAATGGCTATATTGAAGCACTTGCTGTCGTTTCATTATTTAAATATGGCATTTGGGCAGTTGTGATGAACTTGCTGACGCTCGCTATGAATGGAACGCTTTCCTGGCAAGGGTATATGCTGATTGCATCTCATTTAGCGATGGCAGTCCAAGGATTGCTTTATGCGCCGCTCTATAAAGTGAAGCTTCAGCACTTAGCTGTTGCAGCAATCGTCGTTCTGCATAATGATATTATTGATTATGTGTTTGATATGATGCCGATTTATGGCAGACTGACAGCGGATTATAGTAACGAAATAGGTTATTTTACGTTCTGGCTGAGCATTCTTTCCATTATAGTCGGTTATATTGCTACACAGCGGAAAGATAATTCTGTTAATTAAGGCGGATGCTGTCATACAACTAATTACCATTGCATAGGCTGTAGGAACACCTAAAAAAGAGGGGATGCTGATGAAAAAGCTGCTTCTCGTCATTGTTGTTCTGACAGCCTCTTTTTTTATCGTTGCCAACGTTGCCACTATTCTGCAGCCAACACATACAGAGGCTCAATCGTCATCTTACGACAATTTTAATCAAACGCTTGATCAACAAGATTATGTATTGCCTGCGTATTTATACACGGTCACTGTCCCGGAAAAAAACAGTTATGATACTGCAAAGTTCTGGGGAATACTTTGTATTAGTGCAAGTATTGTCGGCACACTGGTTTATGTCGGCTATAAAAAATACCGAGCAGAAAATGACAAAAGTGTGAACAGGGATCGTAATAGTTGATTTTTTTCGGAATCTTGACTAAAATTGACCTTAATAAGTTGTTCCATAAACCATTTTACGGAGGAATGCATAATGTCACTAGGTGCTTATATTATCTATATAGCACTGCTTCTGATTATCCCTTTGTGGGCGCAATCGAAGGTAAAGAGCACGTACAAGAAATATTCAAAAGTAGAGACGTCATCGCTTATGACTGGTGCACAAGTCGCAAGAAAGATTTTAGATGATAACGGTATATATGATGTGCAGATCGAAGAGACGCGCGGACTATTGTCCGACCACTATGATCCTCGTCACAAAGTTGTTCGTCTTTCCAGCAGCAACTACCATGGTCATTCTATGGCAGCTGCGGCAGTATCTGCCCACGAGGTTGGACACGCAATACAGGATGCGGAAGGATATGGCTTCCTGAAGTTCCGTACAGCGCTTGCTCCAGCAGCAGCTTGGGGGAATAACCTTTCCTTCTTCTTGATTATCGCAGGTGCAATTTTTGGAGCACTCAGTCTTGTAGGATGGGGTATTGCGCTATTCTCTATCGCGGTACTATTCCAAGTCGTTACATTGCCGGTCGAGTTTAACGCTTCAAACCGGGCAATGACGCAGCTCGTATCAACAGGCGTCATCCGTAACGATGAAGAGCGTGCGACGAAGAAAGTATTGAATGCAGCAGCAATGACTTATGTAGCCGCAGCGCTAGTAGCTGTAGCTGAGCTTGTTCGTTTCATCCTTATGTTCTTTGTCGGCGGTAATGAAGATTAATAAAAAAACATCCTTCGGGGTGTTTTTTTTGTGCGCACATAGAGGAGGTGGATGCGTGTATTTTGCCATCTAACAATTTCCTGAAATCCTGTTTCCTAGCAGCCGCCCAACCATACAATCGCTTTTTACATAAGATGTTCTAACACTGGAGCAGGAGGTGTTCAAACATGAGTGCAGGCGGAAAAGGAAATGCAGGATTTTATTTGATCGTTGTTTTGTTTATTCTATTGATCATTGTTGGTGCAAGCTGGGCTTAACAGCGCCTTAAGAATTACTGCGTAAAGTAAGGCTGGGATAGCGTTTTAGCCAATTAAAAATCCAAACAACCCTGTGTTTTTACAACAGCATCGTTTGGATTTTTTTCATCACGTAGAAATATGTGCATGCTTTGTTATTGAGCTTGTATCACTTTGATCAGTTCACGAAGATAGTCGGGCAAGTCAGGCGGCCTGCGGCTGCTGACGATATGTCCATCCACAACAACTGCTTCATCATGCCAAGTGGCTCCGGCGTTTGTCATATCATCTTTTATGCCAGGTGTGCTGGTGACGTTTACACCATCCAGGATGCCGGCAGAGATGAGCACCCAGCCAGCGTGGCAAATTTGGCCGATCGCTTTTTTATGCGTATGGAAATGACGTGTAATAGCTAACACACTGTTGTATCGACGCAGCTTGTCCGGCGACCAGCCGCCAGGCACGAGAAGCGCATCATACTGGTCTGGGTCTGCGTCTTCAAAAGATATATCAGACGTTGCTGGAACGCCGTATTTTCCTTTGTAGACCGTGTCAGCAGCTTCACCTGCTAAATGAACCTCTGCACCAGCTTCGCGCAATCGTAAAACTGGATACCATAATTCCAGATCCTCGAAATCGTCACTTACAAAAGAAAGTACTTTCTTACCGGAAAGTTCCATTTGCTCACCCCATTCGTTTAGTCTTCTTTACTGTACCAATTCATCGCCCAAGATGCATCTGTGAGCTTAGTCTGTTTGATACGGTTTTTTTTCTGCATCAAGTGTAAATCCTTCTCCCATCACATCATGCACTTCACTTAAAGCTACAAAAGCATGCGGATCAACGGATGTAATGATCGCTTTCAGCCGGACAATTTCATTACGGGCTACGACGCAGTACAAAACATCTCGTTTTTCACCTGTGAAGCTGCCGCGGCCATCAAGTACTGTTACACCTCTGTCCATTTGCTTGAGGATTTGATTGGCGATATCGGCACTTTTGTTGGAAATGATAGTAGCTCCTCGGGCTGAGTAGGCCCCTTCTTGAATAAAGTCAATGACTCGTGCACCAACAAATACGGCAACAAGTGTATACATGCCGCGAATCAAATCCAGATAAGTAAGAACGGAAGTGACGATTACGACAGCATCGAACATAAACATCGTACGTCCCATTGTCCAGCCGACATATTTATTTGCCAGGCGAGCGATAATATCGACGCCGCCAGTTGTGCCTCCAAAACGAAAAATGATTCCGAGCCCAACGCCAATAAAAACCCCCGCTAAGAGCGAAGCAATTAAGAGGTCATTGCCTAAGTCAATATGGAAGGAATACGTCTGAAACAATCGCAGAAACAAAGATACAGCAACTGTTCCGATAATGGTATATGCAAATGTTGTGCGGCCAAGGAACTTCCAGCCTATCAGAAACAGCGGAATATTCAGCACTAAATTCGTAATAGCTGGATCCCAGTCGAATTCGAAAAGCAAAATAAGTGTGATACCGGTGAATCCGCCTTCTCCAAGCTTGTTGGCAATATTAAAATGCACAATACCGAACGAAAAGATAGCCGCGCCAAGCAGGATGAACAAGATGTTCTTCAAACGCAGTTTAAACATAACTTACCTCCTAAAAGTGACAATTCCTTCTATATTATAGACAACTATGGCTGACGCTACAAATTTATCCTGCAGGTAAAAACATTTGTCAAAGATGACTCATTTAAGCTAACATGGTAATGATATAGCGAAAGGAAGATCGCGATGAGTTCAACATATACAACAAAGGAAATACAAGCACGTGTTGATGCTTATATTTCCCAATTTAAAGAAGGTTATTTTTCTCCGCTCAGCATGCTTGCCCGAATGACCGAAGAAGTTGGGGAGCTGGCTAGGGAAGTAAATCATACATATGGCGAAAAACCGAAGAAAAAAAGTGAAGCAGCTAACACCGTAACAGATGAACTCGGAGATATCATCTTTGTGCTGACATGCTTTGCTAATTCCCTGGACATTGATTTATCTGAAGCATTCGAGAAATCCATGGCTAAATTTGAAACAAGAGATAAAGACAGATGGACGAAGAAGACACAGGAGGATGGTTTGAAATGACACAAGATACTATTAAGGTTATCGTAGCAGGACCTAGAGGGCGAATGGGATCGGAAGCGCTGCAGCTGATTGAGCGCACAGATCACTTTGAATTAGCTGCAGCGATTGATCGCAAGCACGATGGAGAACGTATCAAAGATATCGAGGGGCTTACAGCCAGCGACGCGGTCATCTACACAGACGCTGCTCGCTGCTTCGCAGAGGTGCAAGCAGATGTGCTAATTGATTTGACTGTTCCGGAAACAGGCTATACACATACAAAGCTTGCAATAGAGCATGCTGTTCGACCAGTGGTAGGTACGTCAGGTTTCACAGATGAACAGCTGGAGGAACTGCACGCATTGAGCGAAGAGAAGGGTATTGGAGCTATTATCGCGCCAAACTTTGCTATCGGCGCAGTGCTTATGATGCAATTTGCTAAGCAAGCAGCAAAGTATTTCCCGACAGTAGAGATTATCGAGAAGCATCATGATCAGAAATTGGATGCTCCGAGCGGTACAGCTGTTAAGACGGCACAGTTAATTCAAGAAGTACGGGAGCCTGCTAAACAAGGGCATCCTGAGGAGAAAGAAACACATGCAGGAGCTCGCGGTGCAGATTTCGATGGCATGCGAATCCACAGCGTACGTCTGCCAGGTCTTGTAGCACATCAGGAAGTGCTTTTCGGTGCCCCAGGAGAGCAGTTTACAGTCAAGCATGATTCCTTTAACCGAGCATCCTTTATGTCTGGTGTACAGCTTGCTGTAGAACGTGTCATGAAGATGAACGTGTTAGCATACGGTTTGGAAAATATATTGGATTGAGGTGTTGGCATTGCATATTGCGTTAATTGCTCATGATAAGAAGAAACCAGAAATGGTCCGTTTTGCTGTTGCATACCAGGAAATGCTGAAGAAACATACGCTTTATGCGACAGGTACAACTGGAACACGTATCAAGGAAGCAACTGGCCTGCCAGTGGAGCTGTTTCAATCAGGTCCGATTGGAGGAGATCAGCAAATCGGCGCCCGTATTGCAACCAATGAAATGGATTTGGTTATCTTCTTCCGTGATCCGCTGACAGCACAGCCGCATGAACCAGATGTGAGCGCCCTTATGCGTTTGTGTGATGTACATCGTATCCCGCTTGCAACCAACTTGGCGGCAGCCGAGATCTTTATCCGCGGTCTAGACAGAGGCGATTTTAACTGGCGTGAAATCATCCGGGATCGTGAGCCTGATCTATGAAAAAACTGAAAATTGGTATTACCTGTTACCCAACACTTGGGGGCTCCGGCGTTATTGCGACGGAGCTCGGTAAAAAACTTGCCAAAAAAGGGCATGACATTCACTTTATCACGTCAAGTGTCCCATTCCGGCTTGACACACTGCTGCCAAATGTATTTTTTCACGAGGTAGAAATGAGTCATTATCCTGTATTTCAATATCCGCCATATGATTTGGTGCTTGCTAATAAGATGGCTGAAGTTATTGATGAAGAGGAACTTGATGTGCTGCATGTTCATTATGCTGTACCGCATGCAATCTGTGCTATTTTGGCTAAAGCGATAGCCAAGCGTGATGTGAAGATCGTGACGACGCTGCACGGAACGGATATTACAGTGCTTGGTATTGATAATGGACTGCGCAAAATGATTATCCACGCTATCGAAGAGAGCGATAAAGTGACTGCAGTCTCCGAAAGTCTTGTTAAGCAAACGAGAGAGATGCTTGATGTGACAAGCCCGATTGATGTGGTTTATAATTTTATCGATGAAGTAATTTATCATCCAACCGACGTGAAAGACATCCGGAAACAATTTGGCATTGAGGATCATGAGAAGGTGATCGTACATATAAGCAATTTCCGCAAGGTAAAGCGTGTACAGGATGTTGTACAGGTTTTTTCGTATGTGCAGGAAAAGCTGCCCAGCAAGCTGCTGCTAATAGGAGATGGACCGGAGTACTCAGATATTCTTCGCGATGTACAGGAACGGGGACTAGAGGATAATGTGCTTTTCCTGGGCAAACAAAACAATGTAGCTGCACTGCTGAATATGGCAGATTTGATGCTGCTGCCATCTGAAAAAGAAAGCTTTGGGCTTGTCTTATTAGAAGCAATGGCTTGCGGTGTGCCATGTATAGCCTCAGATGTGGGCGGCATACCGGAAGTTATTCAGCATAAGAAAAATGGCTTTGTAACGGAACTTGGAGATGTGAATCTAATGGCAGCTTACGCTTTGGATTTACTGACCGATGAGAAGAAGTGGAAGAACTTCTCCGAAGAAGCAATACATCACGCAGCAGAAGCCTTTCATTCGGACCATATTGTTGCGCAATACGAAGCCATTTATGAAGAGGTATTACGATGAAAATATTTGAAAAAGCGTTCCGAGTAATGCACGAACTCGAGCTTCATGGCTATAAAGCCTACTTGGTCGGCGGCGCTGTACGAGATTACTTGATCGGCAAGTCTGTCGGGGATCTGGATATAGCGACTTCTGCCAAACCGGAGCAAGTCATGAACGTATTCGATAAAGTTATTCCAGTCGGCATTGAGCATGGAACGGTTTTAGTTCGTTATGAAAAGGAAAGCTTTGAAATTACGACATTTCGAACTGAAGGAACTTATTCGGATTACCGGCATCCAGATCGTGTGGAGTTTGTAACGGATATTACAGCCGACTTAGCACGGCGTGATTATACAGTTAATGCAATTGCAATGGACAGAAATGGCCAGATGGTAGATCCATTTTCCGGCAGAGAAGCAATCGAAAAACAACAGCTCATTACAGTTGGCAATGCATATGATCGCTTTGAAGAAGACCCGCTGCGCATGATGCGTGGTGTTCGCTTCGTTTCCCAGCTTGGCTATCAATTGGACCAGGAAGCCCGCGAGGTGATGGAAAGCAAGCGTTCGTGGCTGAACCGAATTGCTATCGAACGCGTTGCAATCGAGCTTGAGAAATTATGCTGCGGCGACTATGTTAAAACAGCTGTTCGTTTGCTTTCGCAAGCAAAACTGTGGGAAGCATTGCCGGTTTTTAAAGATCATCCTACGCTAATTGACAAGCTGGAGCAGCGTATGCAGCCGCTCGGCGGACTAAGTGAATGGATTGCGCTTTGCGCCATTTACAGCGGTGTATCTGTACCAGACTGGGTGAAACATTGGAAACTGTCCAATAGCGTTAAACAAGAAGCGCAAGCGTTGTTTTATATGCTGCAAAGTGATTTGGCAGCTTGGACAGTTTACCAGCTGCCATCCCATTTAGATGCAGGGTATTGCCGATTGATGGCGATTTATCAGGATAAAGACGTGCAAGCTGATGTTGCGCGAATAAGAGCAAAACTGCCAATCCACCAGCGTGCAGACTTGGCTGTTTCTGGCGGGGATTTTGTCAGCTGGTTCCCAGACAGAAAAAAAGGCAGCTGGATTCGTGAATTATTCCAAGCTGCTGAAAAAGCAGTGGTGGAAAACCGAATACCAAATGATAAAGAACGGCTGAAGGAGTGGGTGCTTCATGGATACGACGCGTAACCGGCTAATCAGAGTGCTGCAAGAGCATGAAGGTGCATATGTGTCAGGCCAGTATTTGTCCGATCAGCTTGGCATCTCCAGAGCTGCTATTTGGAAGCATATGAAAGCATTGGAGGCAGATGGCTACGAAATTGACGCAGTGCCGCGCAAAGGCTATCAAGTGCGGCAGTCGCCTGATAAATTAAGCAAAAATACGCTTAACTGGCAGCTTGATACTTCCTGGATTGGACGGAAGATCATCTTTGAAAAAGAAATTGATTCCACGCAGATGTTGGCCAAAGCGCTGGCTGACCAAGGAGCTGCACATGGAACAGTGGTTCTTGCTGATAAACAGACGAGCGGAAAAGGGACAAAGGGAAGAAGCTGGCATTCACCGGCCGGAACTGGTATTTGGATGAGCTTGATTATCCGTCCGGAATTTGGACCGCGAGAAGCAGCACAGCTAACATTAGCGGCAGCGGTAGCTTTAACAAGAGCTTTTCGCAAAGAAGGTATAGACGCAGAAATAAAATGGCCGAATGATATCTATCTTAACGAAAAGAAATTGGCTGGAATACTGACCGAGATGCAGGCAGAACAGGATTATATTCATCATATCGTGCTTGGTATCGGAATTAATATCAACCAGAAAGAAAAGGATTTGCCGCCGGACATTCGTGATAAGGCAACATCTTTACATATAGAGACGCAAAAAGAATGGAAACGCCAAGAGCTTATTCATCTCATTTGGAAAGAACTTGAAAGCGTTTATGCGCATTACACAAAAGCTGGTTTTGCTAGTATTCGGGAAGAATGGATGCAGCTTGCCTCCCGTCTTGGCCGGAGAGTAAAGGTAACGACTCCAACAGCCATTTTTGAGGCGGTATTTCAAGGAATTGGTGCAGAAGGTGAGCTGCTTCTGGAAAAAACAGATGGACTGACTCAGCGTATTTACTCTGCTGAATTAGAATGGATAGAGGAGTGAAGCAGTGAAAACGAGACTTGACTTTCTAAAGATGAAGGAAAACAATGAGAAAATCACCATGGTCACTGCGTACGATTATCCGACCGCTAAATTGGCACAGCAAGCGGGAATTGACATGCTGCTTGTCGGCGATTCATTAGGGATGGTTGTACTCGGTTATGAGTCAACCATCCCTGTCACTGTAGAAGATATGATTCATCATGGCAAAGCGGTAACGCGGGGAGGCAAGGATACGTTTGTAGTCGTAGATATGCCGTTTATGAGCTATCATGTATCTGTGGAAGAAACGGTGCCGCAAGCACGGCGGATATTCCAGGAAACAGGAGCACAGGCGCTGAAGCTTGAAGGAGCCGACCAAGTAATCCTGAATAATATCAAGGCACTTAGCGTCGGCGGTATACCAGTAGTTGGTCATCTTGGTCTAACACCGCAGTCCGTCCATATACTTGGCGGATATAAGGTGCAAGGCAAAAGCGAACAGACAGCCAAACAATTACTGGAAGATGCCAGAAAAGTTGAAGCGTATGGAGCGATTGCTGTTGTATTGGAGTGTGTGCCAAAACAGCTTGCTGCACTCATTGCAAAAGCATTAACGATTCCAGTTATCGGGATAGGTGCTGGAGCAGAAGTCGATGGGCAAGTGCTCGTTTTCCATGATATAAGCCATTATGGCGTTGAGCGTCTTCCTAAATTTGCAGTGAGTTATGCTGACTTAAACGAAACGGTTACGAATATGTTTACAACGTATCGGGATAACGTAAGAAATGGCGTTTTTCCGAATGAGAACCAAAGCTTTACGATGGATGAGGCGTCGCTGCCTAGCATAGGAGATTGCAAATGAAAATCATTACAAATCTTAAAGACTTGCAGGAGGAAAGACGGACCTTGGCGCAGTCCGAGAAATCAGTCGGTTACGTAGCGACCATGGGTTATTTACATGAAGGTCATCAAGCGTTAATGAAGCGTTCTAAGGCAGAAAATGATATTACCGTATTAAGTATCTTTGTAAATCCGCTCCAATTTGGGGCAGGAGAAGATTTTGAAACCTATCCGAGAGACATAGTGCGTGATCAGCAGATTGCTGCGCAGGAAGGTGTCGATATTGTCTTTATGCCGGATGCATCCGCTATGTATCCAGGTGTCAGTACAATTAAACTGCACGTAACGGACCGCGCAGATGTCTTATGCGGCAAATCTCGTCCTGGACATTTTGATGGTGTTGTAACAGTTTTAGCTAAACTATTTCACTTAATTCAGCCGGACCGTGCTTATTTTGGGTTAAAAGACGCACAGCAAGTCGCTGTTGTCCAAGCAATGGTTCAGGACCTTAACTTCCCGCTTGAAATTGTTCCTGTAGCGACTGTACGAGAAGCTGATGGACTAGCTAAAAGCAGTCGGAATGTTTATTTATCAGAGCATGAAAGACAAGAGGCTCCAGTCATCCAGCAGGCACTGCAGCAAGCCAAACAAATGATTGCTGATGGTGAAAACGAAGCGGAAAATGTAATAACGCACGTAAAAGAATTTATTATCAGCAAAACAAGTGGTAGAATAGACTACGTTGAAATTTTGTCATATCCGGCGTTAAAGCCTGTGAAAGATGTAAGCGAGCGTATTATTATTGCAGCTGCTGTCTTTTTTGAGAAGGCCAGATTGATTGATAATCTTGTTTTGGAAGCAGACGGATCTATGATGGACCGTTTCTAATATAGGGGGCTAGTATATGTTCCGCACGATGATGAAGGCGAAAATTCATCGCGCCCGTGTGACGGAAGCGAACTTGCATTATGTCGGAAGTATAACAATTGATACACATATCTTGGAGCGAGTAGGTATCCTGCCACATGAAAAAGTACAGATCGTGAATAATAACAATGGCGCCCGCCTTGAAACGTATGTAATTCCAGGCGAATCAGGCAGCGGCGTTATATGTTTGAACGGCGCTGCTGCACGGCTGGTACAAAAAGATGATGTGGTGATTATCGTTTCCTATGCGATGCTTTCAGATGATGAGCTCATTCAATTTAAGCCGAAAATTGCGCTGATGAATGAAGATAATACAATTCAAGAGATCATCGAGGAAGAACCGCCGCTTACTGTCAGGATATAAGGACAGAAATAGGTAGTTGATCGGACTCTTATCCAGGATAAGAGTCTTTCTTTTCTAAGCAGTATGGAGGGTGGAACATGGACAAATTTGTAGTGGTGGATCTAGAAACAACCGGACACGCGCCGTCGAATGGCGATAAAATTATAGAGGTAGGGATTGTCGTTATCCAAGGACGTGTAGTCACTGATCAGTTTCAGACAATGCTGGATCCCGGTATGCCGATTCCACCTTTCATTTCGCAGCTGACAGGCATATCTGATGAGGATGTGAATGGAGCACCACAGTTTGAGGAAGTTGCGGAAGAAATAGCGGCATTTTTTCAAGATAGTTATGTAGTAGCACACAATGCGAATTTCGATTTGCGCTTTTTGAATAGTTCATTGGAAGAAGCGGGCTTTTCTCCCATTTCCTGTCCGGTACTTGATACGGTTGAGCTGGCGCGGATTATGCTGCCGACCGCACCAAGCTACAAGCTAAGTGTACTTAGTGAGTACCTCTCCTTTGAGCATGATCAGCCGCATCGGGCGCTGTCTGATACGCTAGTCACAGCTGAACTCCTGCTGTCACTGCTCGAGAAACTGGACAAGCTCCCATATGAAACAATTGCGCATCTTCTTACACTGGAACGTGCACTTAAAAGTGATCTAAGGGAGCTGCTTGAAGCTAGGCTGGAGGATCTTGCTTTCGAAGCAGAACAGGACAATGGTTTGGAAGCGTACCGCGGTTTGGCGATCCGTAAGCTGCCGGAAAATGAGCGTACCGATGCAGTTATCGCGCAGTCTTTCGGTGAGCTGGCCGATCAGGTATATCAGAAAGATGGCTTATTATCGGAAGGCATGCAGAGCTATGAGCCAAGGGGCAGTCAGCAGGAAATGAGTGAGCAGATTTATGATGTTTTCCATTCCAGCAGACATGCTTTGCTCGAAGCAGAGACTGGGACAGGTAAATCACTTGCTTATTTGCTGCCGGCAGTGTACACAGCGGTTAAGAAAAAGAGCCGTATAGTAATTAGTACGCATTTGACACAGCTGCAGGCACAATTGATGGAAAGTGAGATTCCGCTTCTTCAGCGCTTGCTGCCTTTTTCTTTTAAAGCAGCACTGTTAAAAGGAAAACAGCATTATCTGAGCCTCAGCAGATTTGAATCGGAGCTGCAGCAAACAGCTAATGACAATTATGATATCACGTTAACGAAAGCAATTTTGCTCGTATGGCTGACGATTACAGAAACTGGGGATATTGATGAGGTGAACCTGCCTTCAAGCGGAAAACGCTTCTTTCTGCATATGTCTGCTGATGCAGAAGATACACAAGATCCGTTTTCGCCATGGTTTTCGCGTTCGTTTTACCAACGGGCCAAAAAAGCAGCATGGCAAGCTGATATTATTGTGACAAACCATGCATTGCTTTGCAGTGATATGCAGGAAGAATACCAGCTGCTGCCTTCGTATGAGCGAGCCATCATTGATGAGGCGCATCATTTCGAAGCAACAGCTGCCAAGCACTTTGGCTTGGCGCTTGACTACGTATCTATCCATCATATGCTTTCCCATGCCAATAAGGTTTATGACAAAGCAACAGAGCAGCTGCCGCATCCGCAAGCAGAAATGCTGATATGGCAAAGCTTATGGGAACAAACAAAAATGGAAGCAGATGATATGTTCCGTTATATACATGATTTTGTTTTGTCTCAGCATCATAATAAACTGGGAACGAACGATATCGGACGGATGCAGCTGCGCCTGGAAGAAGTGCGTAACACGAAGGCGCTCCAAGTTATTGCCGAGATGGGCAGCAGGCTGATATTTGGCATCAGAGATTGTATCCATCATTTGCTGCAGTTAGTGAAAACAGCAGAGAAACAAGCTGATAAAAAGATGGCTGACTCGCTGCAAAATGCAGTCAATCAGCTGCAGTCCATCATTGATTCAATTGAACGCATGTTCCTTGTAACGGATGATGAAGAGGTTAAATGGATAGAAGTGGATGTGTATGGAGCACGAAATTCTGTGTACTTGTACAGTGAGCCTCTTGATATTTCGGATATGCTGCTCAAGCGCTTCTTTTCTAAAAAGAAAAGCATTGTGCTGACAAGTGCTACATTGACGATGAAACAGTCTTTTGAATTTATTCAAGCTCAATTAGGGTTAGATGAACAGACGGTCATGAAGCGATTCGATTCGCCGTACTCCTATCAAGAACAGGTACAGCTGCTCGTTCCGAACGATTTTCCAGATGTTCGAGGGAAGGATAACTATCCCTTTATTTATGCTGTGTGCGAAGCTGTACTCAGTCTGGCCGCTGTGACAGACGGTCGAATGCTCGTACTGTTTACTTCCTATGACATGCTGAAAAAAGCGCACGGATTGGTAAAGGAATTGACAGACGATCAGGATTATACGTTAATCGCGCAAGGTATCACAAGCGGAAGCCGAGACAGATTGAAGAAGAATTTCCAAAGCAACAAGAAATCAATTCTTTTTGGAACGAGCTCTTTCTGGGAAGGGGTAGACATTCCAGGAGAGGACTTAAGCTGTCTTGTCATCGTCCGGCTGCCTTTTCAGCCGCCTGATCATCCGATTTACGAAGCAAAAGCAGCCAAGCTGAAAGCAGAGGGAAAGAATGCCTTTATGGAACTTGCACTGCCGAATGCTGTGATTCGATTTAAACAAGGATTCGGCCGGCTTATTCGTTCTTCCAGTGACAGAGGTATCGTGTTTGTTTGCGATGATCGAATGATGAAGACAAGATACGGAAATTATTTTACAGCATCCATCCCTGAAGTACCGACACATTACCAAAGCACAGCAGAACTTTTAGAGCTGGCAGAGCAGTGGTTATAAAAAAAGTGCGCCACAGGGACGCACAACTGCTGGGTGAAGGAAGATTTTTGTTGAAAAAACTTTGAACTCGTCTTAGAATTACACCAGTACAACTGGTATAATAAGAATGGATTGCTTCTCAACATGTATTAGTTTGTTGCAGAAAGCTGTCTCTATGAGTAACAAATCATGTAAATGGATTGCCTCGGAGGTTATAGGATGGAAAATAATAAAATGGAGACATTGTCCACCGTTCGTGTACAATACAGCAGTGACTTGTACAAGCTGGTTGATTCCCTGAATCGTACACTGAAAGAAAAGGACTTGATGTTCGGACTAGCATTGGATGAGGAAGATCATGAAAAGGCGATATTCACGATTTACCGTACCTAAGTGGGCAAAAATTACTCTTCTCGCTGTTTCGGCCGTATTGCTGCTTTTACTTGGCTGCGGTATTTATGTCTATTATACAACGCAGGACAAACGTACAGCAGGCTTTGAAGATTCAGAGAACTTTGTTGCAGAACATACCGATCTCGATGAAGCAGACGAAGTAACACGCTTTAATGGCGAGCACGTTTACCATGTTGTCACTGGCAAACAAGCTGACGGACAGGAAGCCATCGCTTACAGAATAAAAGGCGAGAAAGACCCGAAAAAAATCATTTATACGACAGAGCCTGCTGATGAACAGCAGGCAAAAGGCAGCTGGCAGTCTGCGTGCGGCAATAACTGTGAGCTGGACGATATCCGTCTTGGGCTGTATGAGGATGAACCAGCATGGGAAATAACATTCCGTGACGGTGAGGACCGTTTAGGCTACAGCTACTACACACTTGATGGGTTGGAGCAGCTGGAAAGCTTTGCTCTATCCAACCAATATAAATAAGACAACTACATATGTAGACAGACATTGGAGGTTTTTTTTTGAAGACTACAATTGCAAAGCTTAATGAGCATGTAGGAGAAGAAGTAACAATCGGGGCTTGGCTCCGCAATAAACGATCCAGCGGAAAGATTGCTTTCCTTCAGCTTCGTGACGGTACTGGATTCGTCCAAGGTGTTGTCGTAAAAAGCGACGTATCCGAGGAGGTATTCCAAACGGCCAAAAATATGACGCAGGAAACTTCTCTGTATGTAACAGGTAAAGTTGTAGAAGACAGCCGCTCTTCTTTTGGTTACGAAATACAAGTAAGCGGCGTGGAAGTAATTCATGCGGCTACAGATTACCCAATTACACCTAAAGAACATGGAACAGAATTCTTAATGGACAACCGCCATCTGTGGCTTCGTTCTCAAAAACAGCATGCTGTCATGAAAATCAGAAATGAAATTATCCGTGCCACTTATGCGTTCTTCCATGAAAATGGATATACAAAAATTGATCCGCCAATTCTGACAGGTTCTTCTGCAGAAGGCACGACGGAATTGTTCCATACAAAATACTTTGATGAAGAAGCATACCTTTCCCAAAGCGGACAGCTTTACATGGAAGCAGCTGCAATGGCGTTCAACAAAGTGTTCTCCTTTGGTCCGACTTTCCGTGCTGAAAAATCTAAAACACGTCGTCATTTGATTGAATTCTGGATGATTGAGCCGGAAATGGCATTTGTTGAACACGAAGAAAGCTTGGAAATTCAAGAGAATTACATCAGCTACCTGGTTGCTTCTGTATTGAAGAACTGCAAACTGGACCTTGAAATTTTAGGCCGTGATACAGAGAAGCTTGCTAAAGTAACAGCGCCATTCCCGCGTATTACGTATGATGAAGCAATTGACTTGCTGAAAGAAAAAGGCTTTGATGATGTGGAGTGGGGAGAAGACTTCGGTGCACCGCACGAAACTGCGATTGCGGAAAGCTTCGACAAACCAGTATTCATCACGCACTACCCAGCTGAAATCAAAGCATTCTACATGAAGCCGGATCCAAATCGCGAAGATGTTGTCCTTTGTGCCGACTTAATCGCTCCAGAAGGATACGGAGAAATCATCGGCGGATCGCAGCGTATTGACGATCTGGAACTGATGGAAAAACGCTATGAAGAGCACAACCTAACTGGCGATGCGTACAACTGGTACTTGGAATTGCGCAAGTACGGCAGTGTGCCGCATTCAGGCTTTGGACTTGGACTGGAAAGAACCGTTGCTTGGCTTTCAGGCGTAGAGCATGTTCGCGAAACGATTCCATTCCCGCGTTTGCTGAATCGCTTGTACCCATAATAATAAATAGAAATATATTGACAATCCCTTGTCCTTTAGACGAGGGATTGTCCTATTAAAGGGAGGAGAACCCAGATGAACACCAACAATTTGAACTACCAGCAGATACTGGGAAATCCAATTTCCTTTCCCGGTATTTTAATGGAACGCTACACAGCACTTGGTTTAAACGAAACGGAAATGATGGTTATCTTGCATATTTGCTCTTTCCAGCAGCAAGGTACAATGTTCCCAACAACAGACGAATTGGCAGCCAGAGTGACGCTGTCGGAGCGTGATGTAGCATTAATATTGCGGAAGCTTGTGCAGCGCAATATGATTCAGATAGATGATGTACAGGATAGTGCTGTGCGCAGCCAGGCATACAGCTTGAACGGCTTGTGGAACCTAGTCTTTCAGGAAACTGTCTATCCAGCGCCGGAAAAGAACACAGATAAAGAAGAAGAAGCTGCTATCTTTATTTTATTTGAGCAGGAGTTTGGCCGCCCGCTATCTCCTTTTGAGATAGAAACGGTTACATTATGGCTGGATGAAGATATGCAGCCGCCATCCCTAATCAAAGCTGCTCTTCGTGAAGCGGTGCTCATGAGCAAGTTGAATTTCCGTTATATCGACCGAATTTTACGGGAATGGAAACGCAAAGGTGTACGCTCCGTAGAACAAGCACGTAAAGAAAGCAAATCCTTTCATGAAAACCAACGCCCAGCTGCAGCTGCCGTGCAAGCAGAACAGCAAACAGCACCAGCACGTGATGTGAGTGTGTATTACAATTGGCTGGAAGAAGACTGAGGAGGAGCTGCCAATGCTGAACAAAACTCAAATACGCAGAGTATTGGATACGATGCAGGACATGTTTCCCGAAGCGGCCTGTGAATTGGTTCACAAAAATGCGTTTGAGCTCGTTATAGCCGTATTGTTGTCTGCGCAATGTACAGATAACCTAGTAAATAAGGTAACAAAAGATCTTTTTAAGAAATACCAAACACCAGAGGATTATTTAGCAGTGTCTCTAGAGGAACTGCAGCATGATATTCGATCTATCGGTCTATACCGTAACAAAGCGAAAAACATCCAAAAGCTGTGTCAAACATTGATTGACCAATATGATGGAATTGTACCGGACACACGCGATGAATTGGTGAAGCTTGCTGGAGTAGGGCGCAAGACCGCCAATGTTGTGGCATCAGTAGCGTTTAATGAACCGGCTATTGCAGTTGATACGCATGTTGAGCGTGTGTCCAAGCGCCTGGGATTATGCCGCTGGAAAGATAATGTGACAGAAGTAGAAAACACATTAATGAAAAAGGTGCCGCGAGATGAATGGAGTGATACGCATCACCGCATGATCTTTTTCGGGCGCTATCATTGTAAAGCAAGAAATCCAAACTGTTTAGCATGTCCTCTGAATGACATTTGCCGTGAAGGTAAAAAACGTTTAAAAGCAGAAGCAAATTAAAAAGACAGTCATCCTAATAGGAGTGACTGTCTTTTTGATTTGTATGTTATTCAGATTGCTGCTGTTCTGAATCTTGGTCTTGATTCTGATCAGCATCGGAACCGGAGTCAGTATTGGCTTCTTCCTCAGAACTGTTTCCTTGCTCACCATCAGCTGGCTCTTCAGTTTGGTCATTGCCTGACTGATTTTCATTCTGATTTGAATTTCCGTTACCATTGTTTCCCTGGTTTCCTTGGTTTCCGTTATTTCTGTTGTTATTATTAGCATTTTGATCGTTATTTTCATTTTGATTATTTTGCTCTTGATCATTCTGCTCGTCTTGATTCTGCTGATCTTCTGTGTTCTGGTCCTGCTGCTCGTCCGCATTTTCTTCCGGATCTTCTGGATTTTCTTCCTCAGCATTATCTGCCTCACCAGGTACAGTTACAGAAGTAGTCTTTGCTTCACTTTTTTCCCCATCAACCGAAGCCGTAACAGAGATATTATAGGTTTGTCCAGCTTCGACGTTCCCAATGACGGCAGATGTGTCAGAAGTTGTTTGGGAACCGCCAGGCTCAGCACTAATACTGAATTCAGCGTCTCCATCGTAATTCCAGCTTACCTTAATGCTATTGCTTCCCTCATCATAGCTGGCAGACAGACCAGTTACAGGATCAATTTCTTCCTCTACGTAACGTTCGGATGTTGATCCTGGAAGGTGGCCTTTCAGAAATAGCTCCGTCAAGATTGCGGAAGAGGGGGTAGCAGAGCTTGGAGAAGCAGCGGGGCGAGAGCCTTTTTCGACTTTCGCCTCCACTACGCTGCTGGGTTTTTGAAACTCTCCTGTTTCTTTACCTTCGTGTATTTCGGTCATAATTTGTTTGAACAAGTATTTGGCAACATTCGTGCCTGTGACGCCATTGCCGTCATTAATTGCCTTGTTCCCATCAGGATTACCGGTCCAGATGGATAAAGTATAATTGGTCGTCAAACCATTCATCCAAGAGTCAGGGCTGCCGGGTTTGTTGTCTGGAAGGTTCGTTGTACCTGTTTTACCGGCAATATCTAACCCTGGAACGTTAGCTAGAGTCCCTGTGCCTTCTGTCATAACCGAACGCATCATATCTGTTACCATGTATGCAGTTGATTCACTCATTGCTGCGTCAGATTCTGGTTTCATATCTAACGTACTGCCATCGCTGAATTCAATCTTTGTAATCGCATAAGGCTGTGTATATATGCCTTCGTTACCAAAAGCAGCATAAGCTCCGGCCATATCAATGGTGTGGAAGCGACTACCACCTCCGATTGCGTCGGAATACTGAATACCTGTTTCTGAGTTAAATTCCAGACCCAGTCCATTGCCAAACTCTTCGGCTTTATCTAAACCAACAGCTTCAAACGTCTTAACTGCGGGTATGTTGTAAGACTTCATAAGTGCGGTTCTTGCACTCATCCAGCCGTGGAAACGATCATCATAGTTCTGAGGTTTCCAATCTTGCGCTTCTTCGACAACAATCGGTTCGTCATTGATTTGCTCATAAGTTGACGTGTAAACGCCATACTCTAATGCCGGTCCATAGTCAACGAGTGGTTTCATACTCGATCCCGGCTGACGGCCATCTCCTTGAATAGCGTAATTAAAACCGCCTAACTGGTTATTGCGGTTACCGCCGATAGCACGAATAGCACCGCTCTTCGTATCGAGCAACGTGATACCGGCTTGCAGCTGTTCGTCCGGCCATACAATACCGCTGTCTTCACTGAGCGCACTTTCAACGGTTTCCTGTGCATCTGGATCTAATGTAGTATAGATCTTCATGCCATCCAGGTTAAGGTTGGTATCTTCAAATCGTTCGCTTAATTCTTTTTGTACTTGGTCAAGGAAAGCGCCGTATTTATTTGCTTGCGGCTGCTTTTCAATAAGCATGTCTTCGACTTTTGTTTGCTTTGCTTCATCGGCTTCTGCTTGAGTGATTTTGTCATGCTGTACCATCAAGTCGAGTACGGTATTCATTCGTTCTTGCGCCAAGTCAGGGTTTTCGTAAGGATTATATGCCGTTGGACGCTGCGGCAAACCTGCCAGCAATGCAGTTTCCGGCAAGGTAAGCTCGCTTAAGTCTTCTTTGCCGAAGTACGTTTCTGCTGCCGTAGCTACACCATAGGCATACTGGCCATAAAACACTTTATTCAGGTACATTTCTAAGATTTCTTCTTTAGAATATTGGCTGTCAAGCTTTAAGGCGAGCCACCATTCCTGCATTTTTCGTTTGACAGTTTTCTCTGGAGAGAGGAAGGAACGTTTAATTACCTGCTGATCAATTGTACTACCGCCTTCAGCTCCAAATCCGTCTTTGAAGTTGGCGAGCACCGCTCCTCCTGTACGAATGATATCAATCCCGTTATGTTCAAAGAAACGAGAATCTTCCGTTGCAGTGACAGCATCGATTAGCTGCTGCGGTAATTCATCAAATGTCACTTTCCGTCTATTCTCCGATCCTAATTCTGCAAACTCTTCACCGTTCATATCGTAGATGATATTAGAGGCGGGATCAGTCAATTTTTCTTCATCCAAATCTGGAGCAGTAGCTGCGTAATATCCAAATACAGCACCGCCTGCGACAACACATAATACACCCAACAACACAATCGTTAAAATAATTTTCTTCCATAAAGGTTTTTTCTTCTTTGTCTGTTTTCTGCGTGATGCACGAGATTGGCCTTTTTCTGCCATTACTCCTCTTCCTCCGTTCTAAAATGAAGCTGATCGATGATGTGTAAATAATCGACCTTTGCCTGATATCTCATCGGAATCAGGTACCCTTCTTCCGCTATTGCCTCATATGGGATAGATTTTCTGCCGCCATCATATTGACGTTTCCACCATGGAAAAAGTTTCTCTGCTTCAAAAAAAAATGTCTGGTCACGCGCAGAAAAGCGCATGATGACAAAACAAATAGCACCATGGCTGCATACATGCTCCATATGGTAGATTTGATGTTCGTGGAAATTGGACAGCGGGAAGGAGGTCTTGTTTTTGGTAACCTTCGCTTCGAAGTCTACATACTTTCCGCGATAAATGCCATTATAATCCGTAGTGGACGCTTGTTTAAAATAAGCTTCCTTAATTACCGCTGCACTTCGTTTCGGGTAATCGACTTGGACAATCTGAACGGGGGTAGGCTTCTTATGGATGATAGCCTTTTGTTGGGAAAGATAATATTCATTTGTCTCATTGATATCTTCCTCTAATGTCATCCCCCTGTTTCCAAAATCGACATGCTGCTTGAACTTAGGGGCAGCAGTCTGTTTCATGATCTTTTTCCCATTAGGATATTGCACGTTTCTCCCCCCATTATAGGATTGATCATACCATAATCCTTAGAATACTTCACTTTGCGTGGTGATCTCAACTGCTAAAAGGGGCAATTTCATGACAAATATTGATACTGCGCGGCTGCTTGCTTCTATTGAAGAGAAAACAACTGCTGCGAACTTAGATAATATCCGAAGAACGATGGCATATCAAGCATTTTATGAAGCAAATCCAGAAATACGCTGGTCCTTTTTGGCTTCTATGGTTTCAAGGAACGCCGGCTGGAATATGACAGATTTACAGCTGGATATGTTTCAAAGATTGCTGCCTGCTCGAGTCAGGAAACAACTATTTTCGCTGTATGAACGAGCCAATTGGCTCATTTTTTCGGATGCCTATCCGCAGCTTCTGCTGTACGAAGCACATAAGAAAGAACAAATTAACATGATCGATCACCTGCGCCATTTCCGTGTATCCGCGTTTATGGAACAAGTTTGGCGGCATTTCATAAAGGAAGGAGATGGCCAGAAGCTGCTGTATAGTTTAATCATTAACGAACAGCATGTTATCGGTTCGCCTGTGATCGTACAGTCTTTCTATAAAGAACATGTTTTCAGCCGCTGGCCGTATCGGCTGCAGGATTTGCTCCGGCTTAATGCAGTCTTTTTCCCAACTTTAAAAGGTGAATTATATGGACTGAATGCACACCATTTCACAAGTGTCGACAAACGAATACAGCTTGGAAAAAAGCTGAGTGCGCTGCTTTTTGATCCAAAGCTGCATGATATGTTCCTTCAGTTCGCTAAGACTGTGCCGCATTCTGGCTCACGTGAAGATTATGAGCAGTATTGCCAATATAGAACGAACAACAGCAAAACACTGCGAAAGTGCTACAAAATCATACGGCATGAAGATACTATTCGACCGGATTGGTACCATTATGGGGGTGTTAAACAGAATTGGCTGAGCGAGCCCAATAAAACAACACACCGCCCTGCAGGTGCGTTGTTTTATTGGAAACGAAGTTTGATGAATAGAACCAGCAAATTATTCAAAAGAAAAAGCAAAGCGGTCGATTGATCGCTTTGCTTTTTCGGCTTATATGGAAGGACGGTTTGGTCCATCTAACTTCTTATCATAACCATCGCCTGCTGTGCGGGCTGTCGGGCGTTTCTGTCCGGTTGATGTTTTCTTTTCTGGCTTTTTCATCATTATCACCCTCCTTTAAGCTTAGGATGAGCGAAACCGGTCTGATTCATGCGAAGCACGACATATTTTTTGTTGTTTTGTCAGGTGAGCAGGAGAAGTCAGCTGGTAGCAGAACTTTACACATAAAAGGAGGTATTCATATGCAAAATCAACAAGGGGCAACCAAAGAAGAGCTGCAGCTTGCACTGTTTCAGTTAACTGGCTCATATCGAAAAATGGATCAGCGGCTTACTGTCCAGGCTAACCGTTCTCGCACGGAAATGAAGCAGCCTTTGATTGAACGATTGCTGCGTGCCGAATATCGTCTGAATAGAAAGCCGGAGAAAAGCTGTCTTGAACATGGTAAATTAGCTTGAGAGCTTGTATAATAGAACAACACGATGAGCAGAGAAGGGATCTTATTGACAACATTACGTGCCTACAATAAACAGCTATCAAAGCAGATGGCGGTTCTTAAAGAGCGGTTTTTGACGCATGAACCGCCATCAGATAAAAAAGATAAAGAATTCTTTGAGCTGGTCAAGCGGGAAACTAAGCCTATGTATGACCTGCTTCAGCAGTGGAATGAAGCTGCTGCTGCGTTTGTACAGCAGCGGGAAGTGAATGTGCACCCGCAGCAAATCCAGTCGACAGAAGAGAACATCCATCTAATCATTTTGCATAGCTATTACATAGACATCCGATCGGAACGATATATGGATTACCATCATTCAATCGGTTATGTCATCCAATTGCTTAATGAAGATTTGGAACGGTTAAAAGGAGAGGGAGAGTAAGATGACAAAAGATGAATTGATCAGCCTGGCAAAGCAAGCAAGAGAGCGGGCTTATATTCCATATTCGAAATTCGGTGTCGGAGCTGCGGTTTTGACAAAATCCGGAAACGTTTATCAAGGCTGCAATATTGAAAATGCAGCTTATCCAGTTACATGCTGCGCAGAACGAACAGCGATTTTTCAAGCCATTGCGAATGGTGAAAAGGAATTTGCAGAAATCGCTGTTGTCGCAAATACCGAGCGCCCAGTGCCGCCTTGCGGTTCCTGTCGTCAGGTAATGGCGGAGTTCTTTACGCCTGAAGCGGTAATCCATATCTCCAATATGCATGGAAACAGTAAGAGCATTACAATGGAAGAATTGCTTCCATTTTCTTTTCAGCCGGACGATTTGTTCTCCGATGAAGGAGCAGCTAAATAAGGATGGTCAAGTAAAACCAAAGTGTGTACAGCACTTTGGTTTTTTTATATTAAATTTATCTCGCTGCACTATGCACGGCAGCTGCTAAACTGGCAATCATGTCTGGCTGTTTCCGCAAGGTGAGATTCTGCATCAAGACAAGCGCCCCTTTCTTTTTCAAACGGGCATTGGCTATCTGCTCCAGCAATCGGACTGTCTAATGATCAGACAGCAGCGATTGTCCGGCAATATGAGCATAAACTGCCTTTAACGTTACTTTCCGGAAAAGAGCTTCCTTTTGGCTGGACAGGAAAGAATTATGCTTGCCAGCAGCTCGGCGAACGCGCAACGGGAGAGTGGCTTTTATTTTTGGATGCAGATGTCGCCGTGGCAGCGAAAGGACTACAGCGTCTTCAGCGTTATTTGGATGGGCAGGTTTAAAATGGTTTCTGCTTTCCCGAGGCAGCGCGTTCATACGTTTATGGAAAAATGCTTGTTCCGTTTATGCTTTTTTTGGTGATATGCCATTTACCAATCAGACAAGTACAAAGAAGTGATAATCCTAAGTTTGCAGCCGCTCATGACGCTTTCATTTGTATTCACAAGCAAAGCTATCAAAAATCGGGAAGGCATGCCGCTATAAAATCTGCTATTGCCGATGACATGGCCTTGATGCACTTGATGAAGCAAGTAAAATATCCGGTTGCATTGCTTCGAGGGGAACCATTTGCCAGTATGCGGATGTATGAAAAGAATTCTGAAGTTTGGCTTGGGTTTCGGAAGAACATCTTTTCCGGAACTGGCAACAATATTTTTTTAACCTTATTTATTTGTCTTCTTTATAGTGTGCTGTATATTATTCCGGTTGTATCCGCAATTATTGGTATCGTGACGGTGATATGCAGACAGTGCTTATGGCGACAGCTGCTTATGCGCTCGGTGTACTGATTAACTATCAGATTGATTATCAAGCAGGGATACAGAAATAGCTCTGTTTTCTTCACCCGCTTGCATGCAGCTTCTTCATCTTACTCGCATTCGATGCCATACGTATTCATTGGCGAAGAGAAGGATACGAATGGAAAGGCAGGAGATATTATCAATGAGACGTGCTATTATCATCGGAGGAGGATTAGGCGGCCTGACAGCCAGTATTTATCTTGCTCATGCAGGCTGGCAAGTCCAACTCTTGGAGAAAAACAAAACACTCGGCGGAAAGCTCCAGCAAGTTAACGCTGCGGGGTTTCATTTTGATTTAGGGCCAAATACGATTACAATGAAACATATATTTGAACAAGTTTTTCATGATTTTTATCCAATCAATCGGTAGGAATTTCTTTCCGGATGGTTCGGTTGTGGATCTGACAGCTGACGCGGAAATGATGCAGGAGCAAATGGCTTCCTACAGACAGACGCCAATGCCGAACGAAATCATTTATGAGGAAATACAAACACCGGCAGATTTAGCCGTTCGTACTCGCGCATATTGAGGTGCTATTTACGGAATGAGTTCAAACAGCTTTGAGCAGGCATTTTTCCAGATCAGCAATAAAGACCAGCATATTAAAGGTTTATGGTTTGCCGGCGGATCAACGCATCCAGGCGGCGGTACACCGATGGTCACATGTTAGCGGAAAAATGACGGCACAAGCGATCATAAAAGGATAGATGCAAAAGCCAGGGGGAAAAGGAATGACAGAACGACGATCTATACATAATCGGAAAGATGAACATATACATATTACGTTAAATGAACAAGTTCAGGGGAAAGGAATTTCAACTGGATTTGAAGGATATCGATTTGAGCATCAAGCGCTGCCTGAAATCAGTTTTAAATCTATCGACACGTCGGCTGTGTTTCTTGGCAAGCAAGTGAAGGTCCCCTTTTTGATTAGCAGCATGACCGGGGGGACACCGCGTGCCCATGAAATCAATCGACATTTAGCAAAAGCTGCACAAGCGAAGGGCTGGGCGCTCGGACTCGGCTCCAGCCGTGTGGCATTGGAAAATAAAGAGGCAGCCGCCAGTTTCCAATTGCGTGAGGAAGCACCGAGCATTCCAATATTTGCTAATATTGGCGCCGTACAGCTGAATTATGGATACTCTGCTGCCGAATGTGAGCAAATCATCAAGATCACAGGAGCTGACGCTATTGTATTGCATTTGAACAGTATGCAAGAGATTTTCCAAGATGAAGGAGATACAGACTTTAGCGGTTTGTTAAGTAAGATAAGCGAAGTGGCTGAAAAATTGTCTGTGCCAGTTGGCGTAAAAGAAGTGGGGTTCGGTATTGCTCCGGATACGTGTACACAACTGATTGAAGCGGGCGTACAATTCATAGATACTGCTGGAGCAGGAGGCACTTCGTGGATTGAAGTGGAGAAGTACCGCTCCCAAGATTCAGTCAAACAAAAAGCTGCTTCTGCTTTTCTGGATTGGGGCATTCCGACAGCCCATAGCGTCGAGCAGCTTAGTAAATTGTCCATACCGCCAGCATGTTTAATCGCAAGCGGCGGTATTACAAATGGTGCAGAGGCAGCAAAAGCAATTGCGCTTGGTGCTAATATGGCAGGATTTGGACGATCGATCTTGCCGGAAGCTGTTCAATCAGCGGATATGCTGATTGAACGATTCGAACAGCTGGAACTTGAACTGCGTATCAGTATGCTTGGTATTGGAGCCCAATCTTTATCTGCACTGCAGCATACGGATAGATTAATCAGAAGAAACGCCTGAAATATAGGTAGATGTCATAGTACATGTTCCTCCCTCCTTTCATATCTTATAAAGAATCCAATACAGAAAGGGGAAAGAACATGCGCAGAAGACATCATTGCCCGCCGCACCCAGTGCACTGCGGAACGAAGACTGTCGTTGACCCTGTCATGAACAACGTACAGCACACTTACTCTCAAGAGGTAATTGAGCATATACACCCTGTCCACACAACAGTGGTGAATCATCATAAAGTGAACAATGTTCATATGTACCCGCATACAACATCCTTTGCAAATGAAGAAACATTCGAAGAAACGCACCTAAGCCCAGTACACGACAACAAACCAATGCCTAATCCTTGCAAAGATTGCGGTCCAAAGCCAATGCCAATGCATCAGCCAATGCCAATGCCGCAGCAAGTAAGCCCAGAAATGTACCAGCAGCCGATGCAGCAACAGCCGCAAATGGCTCCGAAACCGAAACCAACGCAAAAGAAATGGTATTAATCTGACAAAAGAGCTGGCGTAAGCCAGCTCTTTTATGTTTAGATAGTTACAGCAAGCAGATAGGAGAGCATGTATCTAATGAAGAAATTATATGTCACAGGATACAAGCATTATGAAATGGGAATCTTTAAGATGAACGATCCTCGTGTCCACTATGTGAAAGAAACAATACGAGACAAGCTGCTCGGATTTATGGAGATCGGTCTGGAATGGGTGCTTTTATCCGGACAGACTGGTATCGAGTTATGGGCAGGGCAAATAGTGCTTGATTTAAAGGAAGCAGATTATGATATACAGCTGGCGGTCATCCCCCCGTTTGATAACCAGGATACACGCTGGTCAGAGGAACTGCAGGAAGAGTATCAGGAACTGATTATGCTGGCGGACTTTTATCAGCCGATCTACGAAGGCGACTATAAAGGACCTCACCAATTTAAAGCGCGGGATAAATGGATGTTATCCAAATCCGATGCGGCTCTCGTCATGTATGATGAAAATCAAACAGGCAGTGTGGACTTCTTTCTGAAGGAAGCACAAAGCTATAAAGGTTCAAATGACTATGAGATTTATTATATTACTGCACTGGACTTACAGGACACGGTGGAACGAGAACAGATGAATGATCCATCTTATTGGGATCAGACGTGAGTTGAAAATTGACATTCTGAGTTAGTTTTGAAAGAATATACTTATATACAATCGTATAAATGAGGTGAATTGTGTATGGCTTTGGCAAATATCCAACTAACACAAAAAGATATTTTTGAAAAAAACTTCAAAACCGGCATGCGCGGTTATAATCAAGATGAAGTTGACGAGTACTTGGATAAAATCATTCAAGATTATGAGACATTCCAAAAAGAAATCGACCGCTTAAAAAGTGAAAATGAACGACTGAGACAGCAGCAGTCAGGAGATGTCAGACAATCCCGTTCCATCTCGCAGCAAAGGGAACCAGCACCGCAGCAAACTGCTCCTGTGCGAGAAACGCAGACGAATCATCAAGTCAATTATGATATTTTGAAACGTTTGTCTAACTTGGAGAAAGCAGTATTTGGCAAGAAATTTGCTGAAAACGATGTTTGAGTACGGACGGTCTTGACTATTAACGTCGAAACGTCTACAATAAGAAAGCAACTTTAATGAGTGTTTGAGTAATCGCTGCAGCAATGCAGAGGAAAGTCCATGCTCACACAGACTGAGATGTCTGTAGTGTTCGTGCTTGGCGAATTCATAAGCCAAGGTAGCATTATATGCTAACGGCAGGCAGAACGCCTAAGTCTTCGGATATGGCCGACATGTCTTGAAAGTGCCACAGTGACGTAGTCAGCTTGGAAACATGCTGAGTGGAACGAGGTAAACCCCACGAGTGAGCAACCCAAATGTTGGTAGGGGCACCCTTGATTATGGGAATTCAACCTAAAAAGGGACAGGCAATACGCTTGTAGATAGATGATTACTGCCGTTGTACGAGGCTGACCACCGCTCGCAGTGCATCGGTACAGAACATGGCTTACAGAACATTCATTTTGGTCCACTGTATACAACAAACAGCCCTTTCTAACTGGTTTCAGCTAGAGAGGGCTTTTTAATACATAAAAGCGAGGTTTTACATGATGAACAGGCAAGTGACCCTGATTGCAACAGCTGCAATGGGCTTAGAATCTGTTGTGGCACGTGAAGTGAAGCAGCTGGGCTATCAAGACGTAAAAGTAGACAACGGAAGAGTGCTGTTCCAGGCAGATCCGACGGCTATTGCACGCTGTAACTTATGGCTTCGGACAGCTGACCGAATTAAAGTGCTGGTCGGAGAGTTTAAAGCAACTACTTTTGATGAGCTTTTTGAACAAACAAAGGATTTACCTTGGGAGACGTACATACAAGAAAATGGCGAGTTCCCAGTTATCGGAAAGAGCGTCAAGTCAACATTATACAGCGTACCTGACTGCCAGCGTATTGTGAAAAAAGCTGTGGTTGAACGGTTAAAGAGAAAATACGGTATTGCTTCGTGGCTTGATGAATCAGGTCCTCGGCACCGTATTGAAGTTGCTATTTTGAAAGATACGGTCAGTTTGACATTGGATACGAGCGGTACTGGCTTGCATAAACGCGGCTATCGTGTCGGACAAGGCGAGGCGCCAATTAAAGAAACGTTAGCGGCATCGCTGGTGCTTTTGACAAATTGGCGGCCGGAATTTCCGTTGCATGACCCGTTTTGCGGTAGTGGTACGATTGCCATTGAAGCTGCTTTAATTGGTCAAAATATCGCACCTGGGTTCAACCGTGAATTTGATGCGGAAAATTGGCACTGGATAAAATCTGACATTTGGGAAAAAGCATTAGAAGAAGCAGAGGACTTGGCTAACTATAATCAGGAACTCCATATTTCAGGTTCTGATATTGACCATAAGATGATCGACATTGCGAAACAGAACAGTATGGAATCCGGTCTTGGCGAATTGATTGATTGGAAACAGATGCAAGTTTCCGACTGGAATCCTAAACTTCATAATGGCTATATGATTACCAACCCGCCGTACGGCGAGCGACTCGGAGATCGTCCTGAGGTAGAAAAAGCTTATCGACAGCTTGGCGGCATCATGCAGGAAAACCCTTCTTGGAGCGGTTATATCCTGACATCACATGAAGGCTTCGAATCGTGTTACGGAAAACAAGCTACGAAGAAACGCAAGCTTTTCAACGGTTTCATTAAGACCGATTATTATCAGTACTTCGGTAAACATATCTGAAAAAGGGGAGCGGATAGTATGTCAGATGCAACACAGCAATATTGGGCCTTCATACAGGAACAGAAAGCCTACGAAGAAGCAATAGCCCTTATGCACTGGGATTTGCGCACGAAGGCACCTAAAGCCGGTATGGAACAGCGGGCTGAAGCGATTGGTTATTTATCGCAGCAAGCACACCGCCTGTCCACATCTGACAGACTGAAGGAACTGATTGATGAACTAAAGCCAAGTGCGAAGGACGAGATTTTAGTAAAATCCTTGGCCGAAAGCGAAAAAGAATACGACCGCAACAAAAAAATTCCTGAAGCCGAGCATAAAGCCTATATTATGCTGCAGTCTAAAGCGGAATCTGTTTGGGGTGAGGCGAGAGAAAAAGGCGACTTTAGTCTGCTTCAGCCTTATTTGGAAGAACTCGTTGCTTATAAAAAGAAATTCGCTTCGTACTGGAACCCTAACCAGCATGCTTATGATGTGCTTTTAGATCTATATGAGCCAGGGATTACAATGGAGAAGCTTGATGACGTATTCCCAGCGCTGAGAAAATCACTGACGCACTTGCTGGAGCAGATTAAACAATCATCTGTAAAGCCGGATGTGGGCGTCCTGAAAACGCACTTTTCCAAGGAGCAGCAAAAAGCATTTACCGTAGCTGTCTTGAAAAAAATGGGGTATGACTTTGATGCGGGGCGACTGGACGACACAATTCATCCTTTCGAAATTACTCTGAACCCTAAAGATGTCCGGATTACAACACGCTATGACGAAGAAGACTTCCGTATGGCTGTCTTTGGCACCATTCATGAAGGCGGACATGCATTGTATGAACAAAATATCGGTGAAAAATTAGCAGCTACACCGTTAGCTGGCGGCACGAGCATGGGAATCCATGAGTCACAGTCTTTATTCTGGGAGAATTTTGTTGCGAGAAGTGAAGCGTTCTGGAAAGGGCATTTCGAGGAATTTAAGACTTACGCTCCGGCATCCTTACAGGCAATTGATTTTACTGATTTTTATCAGGCTGTTAATGAAGTCAAAGCTTCTTACATTCGCATAGAAGCAGACGAATTAACTTATGCTCTGCACATAATGATTCGCTATGAATTAGAAAAAGCTTTGTTTAAAGATGAGATTACAGTTGCAGAGCTTCCAAAGATATGGAATCAGAAAATGGAAGAGTATCTTGGCATTGTACCGGAAAGTGATGCACAAGGAGTTCTGCAGGATATCCACTGGTCCGGCGGTGATTTCGGATATTTCCCATCCTACGCATTGGGCTACATGTATGCAGCCCAATTTAATAAAAAAATGCGAGAATCTTTGGATACAGACAGCTTAATACAAGCAGGGGACTTTGCACCGATTAAACAATGGCTTACAGACCAAATCCATCAATACGGAAAAGCGAAGAAACCATTGGAATTGCTGCAGGATGTTACAGGCGAAGGTTTGAACGCAGATCATCTGGTAACCTACTTGACGGAAAAATACAGCAAGATTTATCAACTATAATAAAAAAACGATGCAGAAAATCTGCATCGTTTTTTAGCTTAATGCCTGTGCCATGTCTGGTACGTTCAAGTCAGCTTCTTTATAGATACCTTCTAGCTCAGACTGGAATGTATCGAAGTGTTTTTGAGCTGCGTCGAAGTTTGGCTCCGCTGCCGAAGCATCAAGACTTTTGCTGATTTCCTCAAAATAAGACTTCAAAGAGTCAAGTGATTTTGTATACGCTTCTTTTTGTTCGCCAGGAAGGTTGCTTTCCAGCTTGTAATCAGCAAGTTTAGCTGCCCCTTCATCAGCTGCTTTCTTTGCAGATTCTGCAGCGGTGTTTAATTCATCTTCTGTGGTAGCTTCGTCAGCTGCAGCAGCCTGGTAAGCTGCAATAGGTCCATAATAAGTGCTGAAATCTGCTGTAAAATCCATTTGTGTTTGAAGCAATTCTTTTTTAGTATCCGTTGTTTCCGTCTTTTCAGTCTTATCAGTTCCGTTGTCTGCTTTACTTTCTGAATCAGCACTGGCACAACCTGTTGCAAAGATAACTGCGATAGCCATTGATGCAAACAGATACATCAACTTTCTCAAACTAACATCCCCTTTCGTTTAACTTTTTTAGTTTAATGCCAAATTTTTGAATTGTAAATACTTAGGAGAAAAGTTGGTCAAATCTGAATAATCAAATAAATACGATAAACAGGAATTTTCGCTATTCTATTGAAACAGGAAACAAGAATGCTATAATAAGAGGCGGATTTTCTAATAAAGGAGCTTTTGGCATGGTGAATAAACAAAGCTTGGCCTGTTTTCTGGACGATTTATGGGCGAAGGGGTTTAAATTAACAGATGAAGACATTCAATTTATTTACTTTGGCAAAAACTTTGCTAATGCATCTGATTGGAAAGTTATTTTTGCTGTCCAGGTTACGCTGCGATTTCAACACGCGTTTGATGGCAGTTTCTATCTGAGTGTATTGGATTTTATTAAGGAAGACAATGTGCATACAAAAAAACAAGCAGAAGAACTGCTTGCTAATAAAGGGTTACAGCTTCAACCTCATTGATGCTGCCGAATTGCTCCCCGTGCAAGCTGATCTGCTGCTTTGTTCTGTTTCTCTGGTATCCATTTAATGAAGAAATAGGGGAAACCACTGCTTAGCTGAAGGATTTGCTCTAAAAGGGGCTGAAAATCCTTATTTTTTGTATGTTCCTTATCAATGGCCTGTACAGCAGCCTGAGAATCTGAGCGCAAGGAGATAATCGCCTCGGGATGATCGTTCTGGCAAATTTCCAGCGCTTTGATAATGGCCCAGAACTCTGCTTGATGATTCGTCATCATGCCAAGCGGAACGCTGTACGTTTTGCGCGCACCTTCATGGATGATGACAATACCAGCACCGCTTAACCCTGGATTACCGCTGGTGGCACCGTCGGTATATACCTCGATCAATACCCATTCCTCCTAATCTTCCATTTTACTAGACATACGCTTTGCTCCGTATAAAAAAGGAGTGGAGATGATGCTGACAATGAATTTTAATACATATGTCGAGATGAATATTTCAATCCACACAGACCATTCATATGTGCCGGCAAAAGCAATTGTACAAAAGACAAGTGTATCTATCAGCTGACTGAACATCGTACTGCCATTATTCCGCACCCACAAGTATTTGTCATCTGGAAGCAGACGCTTAACAAGCGCATAGAGCCATACATCTATATACTGACTAATTCCAAATGCAAGCAAGCTTCCAAGTGTAATGCGCGGAATAAAACCAAATATCGTGCTGAGGGACCCTTGCGCGAAGTCACTCTCTGCAGGGTCAAATAAAAGGACACCTTGCATAATGAGCGTCATCGAGATTAAGCTAGCGAACCCGAGACCAACTACTTTTCTGGCTGCTTTCTTGCCGTAGTTTTCGTTCAGTATATCAGACGCTAAAAAAATTGTCCCGAACATAATATTTCCCATTGTTGCTGTCAATCCGAATAGTTCAATGGTTTTTGTTACTTGGATATTCGCCACAACCGTCGCCATCCCGACCCAGACGAACAATCCGAGCCGTCCGAACAAACGATACATGATTAACAGCAGAATAAAATTTATAACTGCAAATAGAATCCATAAAATTTCGTTATTCAATGCTGCTCCTCCTAGTTAAATTTACTTAGACAATGGAAGAGTATACGCTTTTTTCAAGGCCGTTGCAACTTTCGGCATTAGGGCATAAAGAAAAGCGGCAACCCCTATGGATTGCCGCTTATGTACATGATTATAGTTTTACTACGTTAGCTGCTTGAGGGCCTCTGTCTCCTTCAATTACTTCAAAGGATACTGCCTGACCTTCTTCAAGATTTTTAAAGCCTTCTTCCTGGATGGCGGAGTAATGTACAAACACATCGTTACCGTCCTCAACTTGAATGAATCCGTAACCTTTTTCGGCGTTAAACCACTTGACAATTCCGTTTGGCATATTCCTTATCCTCCTAAAGACGTTTCACAGAAAACGTATAAAAAATACAAAAAGACGTGCAAGAAATAAAAAAGGCAGCTTGTTAGAAGGGCGGAATACATGAGCTCTTCTAACAAGCTGCCGACGTTCTAATTCCGCTCATCTTGTTTGCTTGACACCAATATAGCTTATTTTAAAAAAAGCGTCAAGTAGGGAAAAATACAGATGCAATGGGAAAGTAACCGCTTTCTAAGTAAGGAAAATGGTCTGTGAGTTTGCTTATTCCTAAAATATTGCGACATTTTGTCGTTATTTTCTGCCAGAAACACTCATCGTTGATGGGATTCTGCGATTCTATTACAATAAAAGAAATTAACGAAGGTCGAAAGGAGGAAAGTTATGACGATTCAAGTCGGTGTGACGGGCTGGGGCGATCATGACAAGCTATATACGGATCCGAAAGAGCGACAGCAGAAATTAAAAACATATAGCACACATTTTGATGTGGTAGAAGTAGACACATCCTTCTATGCCATCCAGCCGATGAGCAACTACGAAAAATGGACAGCCGAAACCCCGGCGCATTTCTCTTTCGTCATAAAAGCACATCAAGATATGACGGGGCAGAGCAGGAAAAAGATGACGCGAGCAGAAGCTGCAAGTTTATTTGAAGCTTTTCTCTCCTCCATTCAGCCGGTCATTGAGGCAGACAAACTAGCGGCTATTCTTTTTCAATTTCCGCCTTGGTTTAAGGTAGAGAAGGCTAGTATCGATCGGCTTCGCTATATCCGGGCGCTGACAAAAGGGCTGCCGGTCGCCATCGAATTTCGGCACCAATCCTGGTATACAGAAGCCTATCGAAAACAAACGCTGAACCTTTTGCAAGAGTTGGAATTCATCCATACTGTCTGTGATGAACCGCAAGCAGGAAGTGGTTCTGTTCCAGCCGTTCCGGTAGCTACGAACGAGGAAATGACACTAGTCCGTTTTCACGGACGAAATGTTCATGGCTGGAACCAGCACGGAAGGGAAGACTGGCGGAAAGTTCGATTTTTGTATCGCTATAATGAAGAGGAATTGAAAGAATGGCAAGCGTCAGCTGCAAGATTGGAGCAGTCCTGTAAACGTGTTCTTCTGCTATTCAATAACAATTCCGGAGGCGACGCGAGTGATAATGCTAAAGAAATGATGCAGCTGCTCGGTCATAAGCTGCCTGATCCCCCGCCAGAACAGCTCCATTTATTTTGATTAGGAAGGATGTTGACTAGTGGAACAGGAAAAACAATTGGAAGAGATGGAGCGCTATGCGTATACTATCTTTCGAGAAGATGCAACGGGACATGACTTTTACCATATGAAACGGGTGTCAAAATTGGGCCGTAAGATTGCATTTAAAGAAGGCGCGGACCCGTTTCTAACCGAAGCTATTGGCTGGATGCATGATATCGGAGATCATAAACTGTTTGATCGGCCGGCAGATGCCATTGCTGAGGCGCAGGCATTCTTAAGAAGAATTGAATTGGAAGAAAGCACGATACGAGAGATTTTCCAAGTATGTAAGGATATATCCTTCAGTAAAGGGCGTATACCAGAAACGCTGGAAGGAAAAATCATTCAAGATGCCGATCGTCTGGATGCTATTGGCGCAATCGGAATTGGACGGACATTCGCTTTTGGCGGAGCTGCCAGCCGGCTTATTCATTGGCCGAATGATCCCAAGCAGTCGAGCATTCAGCATTTTTATGATAAACTGTTAAAATTGAAAGAAACGTTACATACGGACACAGCTAACCAGATGGCCAAGAAAAGACATGCTTTTATGGAGAGCTTCCTAGATCAGTTCTTCGAGGAATGGGACATGCCGTGCGACGATATAAAGTAAAAGGAATGTGATAGTTGATGACAACCTCTGAACAAACTTATTTGGATTTATGCAGATATGTTTTAAATAACGGCACGAAAAAAGAAGATCGCACAGGAACCGGTACGGTATCCGTATTCGGTTATCAAATGCGTTTTGATTTGAAGCAAGGTTTTCCGCTTTTGACGACAAAACGTGTACCTTTCCGACTTATTGCAAGTGAACTGCTTTGGTTCTTAAAAGGAGATACAAACATTCGTTACTTGCTTGAACATAACAATAATATCTGGAATGAATGGGCGTTTAAGAACTGGGTCGAAAGTGAGGCATACGATGGTCCGGACATGACAGATTTCGGACGCAGATCATTGCAGGATGAAACCTTCCGCGCTGCTTATGATACAGAAATGGATAAGTTTAAGCAGCTCATTTTGACTGATAATGACTTTAGTGAAAAATTCGGTCATCTTGGCGATGTTTATGGAAAACAGTGGAGAAGCTGGCAGACAACCAAAGGAGAGACGATTGATCAATTACAAGACATAATTGAAATGATCAAGAAAAATCCAGATTCACGAAGATTGATTGTTTCCGCGTGGAATCCAGAAGATGTCCCGACAATGGCATTGCCGCCTTGTCATACGATGTTCCAATTTTATGTTGCGGATAATAAATTATCTTGTCAGCTGTACCAGCGGAGCGGCGATATCTTCCTTGGCATCCCGTTCAATATTGCCAGCTATAGTTTGCTGACTCATTTAATTGCGAAAGAGTGCGGTTTGGAAGTAGGAGAATTCATTCACACAATCGGAGATGCGCATTTGTATACAAATCACTTGGAGCAAGTGGAAACACAGCTTAGCCGTACACCGAAACAATTGCCATCTTTGCATATTAAAGACAGTTTCAGCTCCGTATTCGATGCTGCTATGGAAGACTTGGAAATCGTCGGTTATGAGCCGCATCCAGCTATTAAAGCGCCAGTCGCAGTTTAAGGAGGAACACGATGATTTCTTTATTATTTGCAATGGATCAAAATCGCGGTATTGGATATAACAACGACTTGCCGTGGCGCCTTCCCAAAGATTTGCGCTTCTTTAAGGAGAAAACGACAAACCAGATTATTGTGATGGGAAGAAAAACGCTGGATTCCATGAATGGCGCACTGCCCAACCGAAAAAATATCGTACTGACGCGAGATGAGAATTTCCAGGCTGATCAAGTGATTGTCTTGCATGATATAAAGGAAATAGAAACGTTAGCGGATAAGCATCCGAATCAAGAGATATTCGTTATTGGCGGAAGCGACATTTTTGCGCAAACAGTAAAAATAGCAGACCGTATTTATATGACGTATATCGATGAATCTTTCCCGGCAGATACTTTCTTTCCTGCTATCTCAATGGAAGAGTGGCAGGAAACAGCACGGGAAAAAGGTGAGAAGAACGAACGCAATCCATATGATTATTATTTCATCCAGTATGACCGGGTGAATCGCTAAATGCTTTACGTGCTATTGCCGCCTGCTTGTTTCTTTCTTCTAATCGTACTGACAATTTATTATCCCGTTTGGAGGAACAAGAGCAAGTTCAAGAAAGAAGGTGAATAAATGCGATCTTTTTATCATTATATGATGACGCATCGCGGACGAAAGAAACCGACCGATGAGAGCCGTCTTGCTGATTGGATGTTCAGTGAACATAATTTCCCAAAGCACAGTTCATCCTATGATGAAATTAGCGAGTACCTAGAGTGGAACAGTCCGTTTCACGGATCTTTGCAGGTATTCGACCGTCTTTGGAGTACTTATGAATCGTCGGAATAAGAGAATGATATGCCTATATCTGTTGATATAGGCATTTTTTTATACCCTCTTTAGGTAAAAATTTGTCAAATATCATTGAAAGTTTACTTGTTTATTTATACTATGGAACTACGCAAGGTGGTGTAAGTTTATGGAAGGCGTTATGCTTGCATGGTTATGGATTATTCTAGCATATATACTCGGTTCCTTGAATGGAGCCTATTATTTAACGAAATGGAAGCATGGAATTGATATACGGACGACCGGCAGCGGTAATGCAGGCGCGACTAATGCCGGAAGATCAATGGGGAAGAAGGGCTTTCTGCTCGTTCTTATTTTTGACTTGGCTAAAGGCATGCTTGCTGTGCTGCTTGTCCGCTGGAGCGGCGGAACGGAAGTTATCGCAGGCCTAAGTGCTGCTGCGGCCGTATTGGGACACATTTTCCCGATTCAGCTTCGCTTTCGCGGCGGAAAAGGAATAGCTGTGTCACTTGGAGCACTTGTAATCTTTTCTTTTCAAGCAACCTTTCTCTTACTTGCCGTATTTCTATGTATCTATCTTTTCTTTAGAAGATTTAGTGCCTCAGGATTGCTCGCTTACGTGAGTACAGCTGCACTGCTCCCGTTTTTACGGTTGGACGTACTTACAATCGCAGTTTACGTTGTAGTGACTGTCCTTGTCCTAGCAGCACATCACACACATGTGAAAGCTGCATGGAACTATTTGCTATTACGTAACGAAAGGTGACATACAATGAATTCGACACAATTACAGTATAAAATCGCAACAGAAACGTGGGAATTCGAACAAATACACGCTCTGAATTATCGTACATTTACAGAAGAAATCCCTCAGTTTGAAGTGAATGAGGGGCGCAGCCGAATTGATCGCTTTAATGAAGAAAATACATATATTATTGGGCTTGACGGGCAGACGGTCGTTGCCATGATTGCTATTCGTTCGAATAGACCTTTTTCACTTGACCTAAAAATAGATAACCTTGATAATCTTCTTCC
This sequence comes from Terribacillus aidingensis, assembly GCF_900215625.1. Taxonomy (GTDB): domain Bacteria; phylum Bacillota; class Bacilli; order Bacillales; family Amphibacillaceae; genus Terribacillus; species Terribacillus aidingensis. Next base: position 552,632 of record NZ_OBEK01000002.1, on the reverse strand, counting down.
TCCGCATAAAGCCAAATGTGAAATCAGGCTGCTTGCCGTAGAAAAAGCTTATCGGAATAGCTTTGTTTTCTTCCGCCTTGCCGAGGCTTTGATTAACTATTGTCTAGACCATGGCTTTGATATGGCTGTTATTTCCGGTATTATGCGACAGCAAAAGCTCTACCGGCATATGGGGTTCGTTCCGTTTGGTAGTTTGACTGGAAATGGGGAGGCGCAGTACCAGCCGATGTACGTGACGGAAGAATTATTCCAGCGTAAAGCGCGGGCTTTTCAGCGGATACTTTCGAAGCAAAAGCCGATTAGTTTCCTTCCGGGGCCTGTTCCTATGGCCGACGAAGTAAAACAGGCTATGGGTCAGACTGCATGCTCGCACCGCGCGCCGGTTTTTCGTGATCAGCTTCATCAGCTGCGGGAGAAACTAAAAAAACTGACACACGCTAAACACGTGCAAATTATGCTGGGATCGGGCACACTTGGAAACGATGCAGCAGCAGCACAGCTTTCGTTTCTGAACCAGCACGGACTTATCCTTGTGAATGGTGAATTTGGTTTGCGGCTGACAGATCACGCACAGCGGGCAGGACTGTCTTTCACCTCCTTGGAGATACCTTGGGGACAAGCATTTGATTATCAGCACATTTTGGCAGAAGCAAAGAAGCATAATGTTGGCTGGATTTGGGCTGTGCATGCAGAAACGTCAACCGGTGTACTGCAGGACTTGGATAAGCTGAAGCAAATCGCCCGGCATACAGACAGCAAGCTTATTTTGGATTGCTGCAGCTCCCTTGGTAATGTGCCAATTGATTTGAGCGGTGTCTATCTAGCTACCGCTGGAAGCGGCAAAGGATTGGCTTCTTACGCAGGGTTAGCATTCGTTTTCTATCATCATGAAATCAAGATCTCAAACAGCATTCCACGTTATCTTGATCTTGGTCTTTACCATTCATGTGAAAATACACCTTTTACACATTCTTCTAATCAGCTCGCTGCATTAGCTGCAGCTATTGATCAATGGGAAAAGAAGAAGTTAATGGAGAAGGTTAGCTTGTTGACAGATAAACTTGTCAGCCTGTGCAATCAAAAGGGACTTCCATACTTAGCAGACGACAGATGCCGCGCTGCAGGCATATTGACAATCCCCCTTCCAAAGGAATGCCGGTCCGAAACTATTGGACGCATACTTGCGGAGAAAGGATTCCTAATCAGCTGCAATAGCAGCTACTTGATTGAAAACAATTGGGTGCAGCTAGCTGTTATGGGACATCATGAAGAGAAGAATCTGGTTCGTGTCACCGAGGAACTTGCCAGCCTGATCCGAAAGAAGGAAACAATCACCCAATGAGATTTTTGTCTACTGTCAAAGGTTACTGCTCGGTTGGAGCAATCCTTCTGTTATGTAAAATGTACTTAATAAGTATTATCTATTTTGACTTGCCATTATATGAACCGTTTGATTATCTCCAGTTGTTTTTATCGAGTTTGTCGTCTGTCGCAGTGCTCGTGCTGCTGTTATATGTTTTTGCTCGAAAACTGCGAGCCGGCTCACTCTTAATTCTGCATATAATCTTGACAGGCGTTCTCTATGGCAACTTACTGTATTTTCGTTTTTACATCGACTTTGTAACATTGCCTATTCTATTCCAATTCCAAAACGTCGGCGGTCTTAGCCAGAGTACAGTAGAATTGATGGACACGCTAGATTTGGTGTTGTTTGCGGATACCGTTTTCCTGCTCATCTGGTGGCTGATCAAACGGCCGAAACCGGTGCGTTTGAACTGGAGAAGAAAAGGACTTTTTACTAGCACTATTATCTTGCTTATTGGTCTTAATATTGGTATCGGTCAAATTGGAGCAGGAGATCAGCATGATGGGAGCTTTAACCGTACTGCTAAGGTAAGTGAGCTAGGTCCGGTTTATTATCACGGATATGATATCTATCAAACCGTTCGTGCTGAGCTCAGCAGTGAATTTGCGACAAAGAAAGATTATGAGAAAGCTGCTGCTTACTTGGAGCGCACAAATAAGGATGTTCAGTCTGATTATTTTGGTATTGCAAAAGGAAAAAACGTCATTCTTATAAATCTGGAATCAACACAACAGTTTGTTATAGGACGAAAAGTAAAAGGGGAAGAGATTACCCCATTCCTTAATAGCTTAATCAAGGATAGTTTTTATTTCGACCATGTGTATCATCAAACTGCCCAGGGAAAAACTTCGGATGCTGAGTTTATGTTTGATCAGTCCTTATATCCTTTATCGAGCGGATCTGTTTATGTACGTCGTCCGGATAACGAATACATTGCCATGCCTGAAATATTAGCCAAGTCCGGTTATCATAGTGCGTCTTTCCATGGAAATGTCGCAAGCTTCTGGAACCGCGAAGAAGCATATGATGCATTTGGCTACAACGACTTTTTCTCAATGAATTCTTATGATGTGACGGAAGCAAACAGTGTGAACTACGGTATCAAGGATGGCGCTTTCCTTGAACAATCCATGCCTTACTTAAAAAGTTTAGAGGAACCGTTTTACAGTAAATTCCTGTTGCTGACAAACCATTTTCCTTTTATCTTGGATGAAGAGGACATTTTACTGGATGATGCAGATACAGGTGTCGATGTAGTAGATCGTTATTTCCAGACTGTCCGCTATCAAGACGAGATGCTGCAGAATTTTTTTGAAGACCTGAAAAAGTCGGGTTTGTATGAAAACTCTGTTGTAGTCTTGATTGGTGATCATTATGGTATTTCCGAAAGCTATTATGACGGCATTGAAACGTACCTCGATGAGGAACTTTCCACGCCGGAGGAACTTGATTTGCAGCGGGTGCCCTTAATTATTCACGTGCCTGGTGAGGAAGGAAAGACCATTCATCATCCAGGCGGTCAGATTGATATCCAGCCAACCATCTTGCATCTGTTAGGCACTGATACGAGTCCTTATCCTCATTTTGGACAAGATTTGCTGGCAGATGATCGTGATTCTTTCGTTGTGTTGCGAGATGGTGACTTCATTACAGAAGATGTAACCTATACAAAGCAGCTTTGTTATGACAGAGCAACATCGAAACAGACTGATATGAGCCGCTGTGCTCCATTTTTCGAAAAACGAAACAAAGAATTATATTACTCAGATGCCATTTTAAATGGTGATCTGCTGCGCTTTGCCGAATGATGCGTCCAGCCCCTAGCAGGGGCTGGACATTTTTTGTTTGTATATAGAAGCTACCATAGCAGTGGGCAGATCATTTTTTGTAGATATAAAAATATTTACTTAATCCTTCCAACATGCTATTGTAAAAAAAGGTTCAATTCATACTTAGTTGATAGGGATTATTGATTTAGGGAGGGATATTGGTTGGACTTATTTACAGCTATTAATATTATTGTTTTATTAGGATTACTTTTTGTTCTTTATTGGATGCAAAAGAAACACGTTTCCTTTTCGAAACGGGTATTGACGGGGCTGGGGCTTGGCATTGTATTTGGAGTTGCTCTGCAATTAATCTATCAGCCTGCCTCCGACACGATTACGCAGACAAATGATTGGTTTGGAATCGTGGGAAGCGGATATGTTAAACTTCTGCAAATGATCGTTATGCCGCTTGTCTTCATTTCTATCGTTGCAGCGTTTACGAGATTGAAGAAGTCCGCTAACCTTGGTAAAATCAGCGGGCTGGTAATTGGAACATTGCTTTTAACGACAGCTATTGCAGCTGCTATCGGTATTGCATCCACTGTCGGATTTGACCTGAAAGCGATCGACGTTAATACAAGTGTTGCCGAGGAAGCGAGAGGGCAGGAATTAGAAGAGCGTTTAACTGACGTACAAAGCACAACAGTTCCGCAGAAAATATTGGAGTTTCTTCCTACTAATCCATTTCAAGACTTAACTGGAGCTCGGCCGACATCTACAATAGCAGTAGTCATTTTTGCAGCATTTGTTGGTGTCGCTTATTTGGGAGTGAGAAAAAAACATCCTGAACAAGCTGACTTTTTCCAGAGAATAGTAGAGTCCTTGCACAGTATTGTAATGCGCATTGTAACACTTGTTTTACGACTTACACCTTATGGGATACTTGCTTTAATGGCCAGAACAGTTGCAGGAAGTGATTTTAATGCTATCGCAACGCTAGGGAAGTTTGTTATCGCTTCTTATGTGGCGCTGATTGCCATGTTCCTAGTTCATTTGCTTATCTTGGCTGTTATGGGACTTAGTCCAAAACAATATGTGAAAAAAGTTATGCCTGTGCTTGTATTTGCCTTCACTGCGCGTACCAGTGCAGGAACGTTACCATTAAATGTTGATGCACAACGGAATAAGCTGGGGGTTCCAGAGTCTATTGCGAACTTCTCTGCTTCGTTTGGTATTACAATTGGGCAGAATGGCTGTGCTGGCATTTATCCAGCTATGCTGGCTGTCATGATCGCACCTTCACAAGGTATTGATCCTTTGTCGCCGTCTTTCCTTTTCACTCTCATACTTGTCGTCATGATTAGTTCGTTCGGTGTAGCTGGTGTTGGGGGAGGCGCAACATTTGCTTCTTTAATTGTTCTCTCAACGATGAATTTGCCAGTAGCTTTAGCAGGCGTATTGATATCTATCGAGCCGCTTATCGATATGGGCCGTACAGCGGTAAATGTGAGCGGTTCTATGGTGTCCGGCCTGGTAACAAGCCGTTCACTAGGAGAACTGGATACAAAAAAATATCGTTCAGATGATGTTTCCTCTGAAAGCACTGCAGTATAAACTGACTTTTCGAAATGCCGTTCCCAGCCGGGGAGCGGTATTTTTTTATTTAATGGAATGAAATATCGATCAGCCGATTAAACGGAATACGAACAGGATACAAACGATTTGCTGTATCAAGAAGCAGATATTGTTCAGCTGGTTTCAAGCCGGTCACAATACCTGAGGCTCTATTCACTTTGTTGCCGCTGCTATAAACAATAAGTGCTTTTGTTGTTCCGATTTGGATTTGCCGGACTTTTTGTTCCAGTTCTTCCAGCTGCTGTTCATCTAAAATTGGCGCCTTTTCTACACCGATTTCACGTCCCATTTGCTGCAGCATCTCTACATGTTCCGGCAGCATTAAAGATGTCCATTTTATTTTTCCTCGATCGTGCACCATACATCATTCCTCCTGTTCTCATTATATACGAACGCATGTTCCTTTTTCAAGTGACAAAGAACAATTGTTCGTATATAATGCAAGTAAATAACGAGCAGAAAGCAGGGATCTAAAATGAAACAAAGTGCAGTGGCAAAATTTTTGAAGCAGCAGGTGACGATGATTTATATGGCAAAAGATGGCTCGGTAACAAAACGCCGTATAAAAATAGACCTGATAACAGAAACAGCTGTTACTGGCTATTGCTATTTGCGAAAACAGCAGCGTACATTTCGACTGGATCATATTCTTGCTATGCAGCCACAAAAAACCTCGTGGCGCATTTCTTCTTAAAACCTATACTCACCACCGCACTTCTTCCTGAATAATGTACTAGGGATATAACTAGGTAAAGGAGAACGTGCGATGACCACCTTGTTTGATGTCCACAACTCTGAATATCACCAGCTAACTTCATGGCAGCAAGATATGCTCCAGTGCTTTCATAGCAAACTATCTGATCAAGAAAATAAGTTTCCTTGTATTCCAGCAACTGCTGGCCATGCGCTTGGCCAATTCCGCTATGGCTTCGCTGATGATCCAACAACAGAAGATGCAGCTAAACAATTGGCTGGCTTATTAGAGGAATATGGAAAGAATTCAAGGGAATTTGGCTCTTATACTTCCCTGATTGTGTTTTTTGATACAGCAAAACAGCAAGAACTTCAATTGGATGTTCCGGCTTATTTCAAAATCTTCTGGGAGCTGCTAAGCAGGGCAACTGACTATGATACAAGTAACTGGCCGGTCCAGATTCCTAAAGACCCTAAAGAAATACTATGGGAATATTGCTTTGGCGAAGAAAAGTACTTTATGTATTGCGCTACACCGTCTCATCAAGTGAAAAGAAGCCGAAACTTCCCATGTATGATGCTGGCAATCACACCTAGATGGGTGTTGGAGGAGTTTCAATCAAAGCCGAAGCCTGCGGCAGCAATCAAAAATAAAATTCGGCAGCGGATACGCGCTTATGATTCCAATGAAGTTCACCCTGACTTGAATGCGTACGGTAACAATGACAATCTGGAATGGAAACAATACTTCCTCCATGATGACAATACCTCACCTGCACGCTGTCCGTTTCACCGAAGAAAGCAAGACTAGCAATTTCCTGGCGGTTCTTCCCATACCACCCTTAAACAAATCATGCTAGAATAATAGCAGGAGGAATTCGTATGAAACTATTGCATACTGCTGATTGGCATCTGGGCAAGATTGTCAACAGCGTACATATGACAGACGATCAAGCGCTCATCTTGGAGAAGATCAAACTAGTCATAGAAAAAGAACAGCCTGACGCAGTTATTGTGGCTGGTGACTTATACGACCGAGCAATTCCGCCGCGTGATGCGGTCGAGCTCTTAAATAATACATGGAACTGGCTGATTGGCGAAAAGGAAATTCCGGTATTGTCAATCAGCGGTAACCATGACAGTCCTGATCGCCTTGATTTTGGCAGTCAGCTGTTTAAAGCAAGCAACCTTTATATTGAAACAAAACTGCGAGAAGGACTTGAGCCAGTGACCCTGCAAGATGCGTATGGGCCAGTCCATTTTCATTTGATTCCATATACCGAACCGGCTGATGTGCGGGCCTTTTTCAAAGACGACACAATCACTACCCATCAGCGTGCGATGGAGCGCATCGTGTCTTTTATAACAGACAACAACAATATGGCAGAACGCCATGTTTTTGTCGGACATGCTTTTCTGGCAGGAGGCATGGAATCTGACTCTGAGGAGCGGCTTTCGATGATTGGAGGAAGCCCATATGTGGATGCATCTCTGTTTGAACCGTTTACGTATGCTGCTTTTGGGCATTTACACCAAGCACAGCGAATTACGAGTGATCATATTCGCTACAGCGGTTCACCGCTTAAGTACTCCTTTTCAGAAGCAAATCATAAGAAATCAGTGACCATCATCGAGCTGGATGACTCAGGATTTCAATCATTTGAAAAAATCGACCTGGAACCAAAAAGAGATATGCGGATAGTCGAGGGCTATTTTGATGAATTAATGGAGGGCGTCTCCGGCGGCAACACAACAGATTATTTGCATATTCGTTTGCTTGATGATGGACAGCTGCTGGATCCGATGGGCAAACTGCGTAAGCTTTATCCAAATATCCTTCGATTGGAGCGAAAAGCAAAAAGCGGGGCTAGCTCCATGTCTGATATAAAGGAAATCAAAGAGAAACAGCGCATGTCACATCTGCAGCTATTTGCTGCATTTTATGAGGAGATGAAAGGTGAAGCCATACCGGAGCATCGCCAAACGCAAATGGAAACAATCATTCAGCGTTTAATTGAGGAAGAAAGGAGGGGATAATATGCGTGCTATCACCCTGCAAATGACCGCATTCGGACCATACCATAAGCCGCAGACTATTGATTTTCGGGAGCTCGGGGCCGAATCTATCTTTTTAATTACTGGACCGACAGGCGCCGGAAAGACAACTATTTTTGATGCAATTTGTTATAGCCTCTATGGACGGGCAAGCGGCAGTGACCGGGATCAGGATTCGCTGCGCAGTCATTTCGCTGCGCCAGGCGAGATTACGGAAGTCCGTTATTGTTTCTCCTTGCGCGGAACCGAATATGAAGTTATACGTTACCCGAAACAGCAAAAAAAGAAAGAACGCGGCGAAGGATTTACCGATGATCCGGCAAGAGCGGAATTTTACGAATGGAAAGACGGAGAAAAGTCTCTCATTACATCTCGAATCAAAGAAGTCAATGAAGCCATAGAAGAAAAAATCGGACTTGATTATGAGCAATTTCGTAAAATGATCATGATTCCGCAAGGCGAATTTCGAAAGCTTATCTCGGAAAATAGCAAAGATAGAGAAGAAATTCTCCAGCGGATTTTCCGTACGTACTTTTACGAACGCATGACAGAAACGCTGAAGGACGAAGCCAAGCAGTTAAAAGAGAGCTTGCAGCAAACCGAATGGAAAGAACAGCAGCAAATCAGCAAAATAGAATGGCGCTCACAGGAGCCATCTGAAACAGACAGCGTCCCTGATGTCATGAAAAAACTGCAGCTTGAACTGGATGCAATGGATTTGTCTGTCACAAAAGGTGAAAAAGAGCTGACAAAGCATAAACAAATTTGGCAGGAACGGCAAAAGCAGCTTTATGAAGCAAAACAGCTGCTTGCTACATTTGATTACCTGGAACAAGCATTAAAACAAGATGAACAGCTGCAGCAAAAGCAGCTGGAAATGCAACAGAAGCAAGTACGTCTTCAAGAGATGCAACGGGCCAGCCGACTTCTGCCTTACGAACAGCAGCTGGCTGCCCGCAAAGACGAATGGCAGCGCCAGGTAAGGCAGCAGCAAGAGACAAAGGCAAAGAAGGATCAGTTAGAGAAACAATTCGAAACAACCAAGTCTTCTTACATGAAGGCAAAGGAATTAGAGCCTCAACGGCAAAAACAGCAAGAGCAGCTTCAGCTTCAAAAGCAGCAGCTGGAACAATTGCAAATATATGAGAAGCGCAAGCAAGAATTAAACAGCATCCAAAAGAAACTGGAAGAAAAACAGCAGCAAATCAATAAACTAAAAGATGCCCATACGGAACGAAAAAATAAACAGCTTGCGCTGGAAAAAGATATAAGCCGAGAATCAGCAATTATACAGTCGTATTACGAAGAACAGCGTGAGCTGGAAAAGATTGAGCATCAGCTTACAGAAATAGCTCGCTTAAAAGATGCTTTCCGTCAGCTGCAAGAGATGCGTACGAGTTACCAGCAGGCAGTACAGCGATTGCAGGAACAGGAAAAAAATGTGCAGCAGCTGCGGCAGGATATTAAAGAGATGGAAGAAGCACAAGCAGCTCACCATGCCGCTCATTTGGCACAGCAGCTGACAGAAGGTGAACCATGTCCGGTCTGCGGTTCTGCCGAGCATCCTTCTCCTGCGCACACGTCTGGGCATGTCCAGTCTTTTGAACTGTTAAAACAAAAGAGAGTACTGCTTGAAAACGCCCAGCGTGCATATGATGACGTACAGAAACATTATATAGAAGCTAAATCAAATGGGCAGGCGATCCGGCAAGTAACCGATGAATTGGCTCAGAGTATTTTAGGTGACTCGGCTTACGATCAGGCGAAAGCAGATGAACTGACAGAAGAGATGCACAATCGTAAAGAGAAAATTACTGCCTCTTTACAGCAAAAACAAAAAGAGCGCAAGCATATTGAGCAGTTAAAACAGGCGATCGAGCAGATTAAACAAACGTTTGAACAAGAAGAAAAAGCTGCTGAAGAGCTGCAAACTGCGATTCGGAGTCTTGAAGAGTCCTGCCACCACGCGGAAGCAGAAGTTCGTTTACAGCGTAAGCAGCTGCCAGAGGTACTTCCGGATCCGTCAGATTGGGAGCTTACCATTAAACAAGCTGAGACTGCACTCAATACAGCGATTAGCGAATGGGAAGCACTGCAGCATAATTATGAAGAGATATCCAAAAGCAGAGAACAAATTGCGGCTGCTTTGGAATCGACTGCAAAATTCACGTCTGATTTGGAACAAACATATCGTCAGCAAGAAAAAGACTATCTTAAGAAGCTTGAAGAGGCAGGGTTTACAGACACAGAAGCATTTTTGACAGCTAAAGGAACAGATAGAGAGATGCGGGCACTGCAAGAGGAACTGGAAAGCTATGATCAACAGCGCCGCAGCCTCAGCGAACGTATTGCTGAATTGCAAAAGCAGACGGATCAGCGTGAAAGACCGAACCTCACTGTGTATGAGCAAGCTGTAACAGAAGCAGAGCAAGTATTTGAAGCGGAAAATGCGAAACTGAATGCCGCAAGAAGTTATGTTTCGCAGCATAATGTTATTAAAGATTCCTTACAAGCACTCCAGAAAGAAGCAGCCGATCAAAAGGTTCGCTATTATGATATTGGTGAATTGGCCAATCTAGCTAAAGGAGACAACAGTCTTCGTCTATCGTTTGAGCGTTATGTGTTAACGAGTTTCTTAGATGAAATCATTCTCCAAGCAAATATCCGATTAGAAGAAATGACAGATCACCGCTACCAGCTGAAGCGGAGCGGCCAAATAGCCAAGCGCGGGGCACAAAGCGGATTGGACTTGGAAGTGATAGATCATCATACCGGTCAGGAGCGGCCAGTTAAGACATTATCCGGCGGTGAAGGGTTTAAAGCAGCTCTTTCTCTGGCACTCGGGATGTCGGATGTTGTCCAGGCGCATGCAGGCGGTGTTGAACTGGAAACGTTATTTATTGATGAAGGTTTTGGTACATTGGATGAGGTATCGCTGGAACAGGCGATTGATAGCTTGAAGGGACTGCAAGCGAGCAATCGGGTACTCGGTATTATTTCCCATGTGCCGCAATTGAAGGAAGAAATTCATGCAAAGCTGCAGATTGATAGTTCCCCGACTGGATCAGCAGCAAAATTCATTTTCCAATAAGGAGGAGACACGATGGGAACACCTATCAATTTTGAGACGGTTCTGCGTACAGAAGGCAAAGAAAAACGCATTGACAGTAAAGAAAATATATTTCAGCTTCAGCTGCAAGGTTATCATCTATTTCCTCTGCACCAGCCAATCGAAATTACCCGCACGAAAGAGACAGATGAGATTGGCACAGCTATCATTGTCGAATTAACGCTGAAAGAGAAGCAAACTTTTTGTACGTATCAGCTAATTTCGTTATCAAGCGTCAATTGATGACATTTTTCACAATGTTTTAGGTTATGTATTGGAGAATACTGCGCTTGCCCGGGAAATAGTTAATCGAAAGGGAAATATCTTGCCTTTCTGCTGAATAGAATGGAACAGAATACTTCTTTCTAGCGTACACTGGTATAAATATTGACGCGAGAAGAGGTATAACAATGGCAAGAAATCCATTCGGCCCCCCAGTCCGCAGCGGGCAGGGGTTTACCCCTGTGCGGCGGAATCCGTTTCCTTCCAGACAAATAGCTGTACAACAGGCGCCGCGCACGAATGGCGGTGTAGCTGGTCTTTTGCAGAAAGTTTTGAATCGCGGCGGTGCTAAAACGCAGAATGCAGCAAGAGCGGCCCTGCCGGCAAGCACCAGTAATTCGGGCGGTATATCGTTACTTGACATGGTGAATCATACGCAAAGTGCGCTTAAAGCAGCCGAATCCTTTATGCCGATGGTTCAAGAATATGGACCAATGGTGAAGAATCTGCCTTCGATGCTGAAGATGATGAAGGCATTAAAAGATATTGACTTTGACGAAGATGAAGAAAAGGCATCGGAAACAGCAGCAGAGGAGAAAAAGGAAGAAAGCATTTCTCCGAGTTCGCTCTCTGATAAAAAGGAATCAGAAAAGGATTACAATAGAGCATCTGTAAAGAAAGAAACGAAAAAAAGTACCGGCGCTTCCCTTCCGAAATTGTATATATAAGCGTGCTACTTGATTTTTTTCTCCAAAAGAGGAAAATATAGAGCATACGATAAAGGAGGGATTTTTAGTGGCATTACAACACGCAACCTTTGCAGGAGGCTGTTTCTGGTGCATGGTAGAACCATTCACAGAACGTCCTGGTATTGAGGCTGTAGTCTCCGGGTATACAGGCGGCGACAAACCGAATCCCACATACGAAGAAGTTTGCTCGAATACGACCGGACACGTCGAGGCTGTCCAAATTACGTTTAATCCAGATGTTTTTCCTTATGAAAAACTAGTAGAGACATTTTGGCAGCAAATCGATCCTACAGATGCAGGCGGCCAGTTCCATGACCGCGGCCAATCTTATGAGACGGCAATCTTTTACCATGATGAACAGCAGCGGCAAGCGGCAGTAGCATCCAAAGCGAAGCTGCAGGAAAGCGGACGGTTTCAAAAAGATATCGTGACACCGATCCTTCCTGCCAAGCCGTTTTATCCTGCTGAGGAGAAACATCAGGATTATTACAAGAAAAACAAGTTTCACTACAAAATGTACAAGCGCGGGTCAGGTCGTGAGGACTTTATCAAGCAGCATTGGGGTCCTAAAAAAGACAAAGCAAAATTAAAAGAAATCCTGACACCAATTCAGTATCACGTAACACAGGAGAATGGAACGGAAAGACCTTTCGAAAACGAATACTGGAACAATACGAATGAAGGCATTTATGTGGATGTTGTTTCTGGCAAAGCGTTATTCTCATCAAAAGATCAATATGATGCTGGATGCGGTTGGCCAAGCTTTACGAAGCCAATCGATTCTTATGAAGTGAAGGAAAACATGGACCTTACACATGGTATGGTCAGAACAGAGGTACGATCAGCAGAAAGTGATTCGCATCTTGGACATGTTTTCGATGACGGGCCGCAAGCAACTGGCGGTTTACGTTATTGCATGAACTCTGCTGCGATGAAATTCGTCCCAGTGAGCGAGATGGAAAAAGAAGGATACGGAGAGTATTTATATCTCTTCAAGTAAGATTTACAATTAAATAATTATAGCAACTGGCTTTGCTCTTGTTCGCTTGTTTATGGAACAGGAGCATTGTTTTGGACAAGGAGTATAAAACTATGGATTCTTCGTTATGGCTTGAATATGGCTGGATCTTACTAGTCCTGATTGGATTGGAAGGATTACTTGCAGCCGATAATGCGCTTGTGATGGCGCTTATCGTAAAACACTTACCAGAGGAAAAACAGAAAAGGGCTTTATTATACGGTTTAGGCGGAGCATTCATTTTCCGGTTCGCATCCTTGTTCTTTGTCAGTTACCTTGTGAATATCTGGCAGATTCAAGCATTAGGCGCTCTTTATCTGCTATATATATCATTATCGAACCTTGTGAAGCTGAAAAAGAATGGCGGGGAAGAGGACGCCGAAAGTCCGTTCAGTAAGAAGAGCTCCGGTTTCTGGATGACTGTTTTGAAAGTGGAACTAGCAGATATTGCGTTTGCTGTAGACTCCATCTTAACGGCCGTTGCACTTGCTGCGTCTTTATCGGCTACCCCGCTTCCGCATATCGGCGGAATGGACGGCGGTCAGTTCCTCGTTGTACTTGCCGGTGGTATGATTGGGTTGATTTTAATCCGGATTGCTGCTTCTTATATCGTGAAAATTTTGGACAAGCGTCCAGGACTAGAGGCCGCAGCATATTTAATCATCGGCTGGGTCGCGATTAAATTGGCTATCCATACGCTTGCACATCCAGCGCTAAAGCTTATTCCCGAGCATTTCCCTGATTCAACAGGATGGAACGCAACGTTCTGGATCGTGATGGCAATTATCGCAATTAGCGGCTGGTTCTACAAACCGAAAAGTGAAAGGTCATGATCTGAGTGAGCAGTACTGGTCATTTACGACCTATTCTACAGTCTTATGCAATTGCTCTCATCGGAGGCGGTCTCTTTCTTTTGCTGCATTTGCCGCTTCCGTGGATTCTTGGACCTGTAACCGCGCTCCTGTTATCTAAAATGATTTGGAATACTAAAACAGCAGCTCCCAGCAGCTGCGTAAAGGAAGTTATTGGCTGCTAGGGATTCAAATCGGTAATACGTTCACGGTGCACACATTTCATAATGTGCAGCCTTATTTATTAAATTACACACTGCTGACATTGCTGCTGATTGGTATTTGTATGGTGAATGCTTATCTTGTCAGCAAATGGGTGAAGGTAGATATGACAACAAGCATGCTCGGCAGTATACCGGGCGGTCTTTCTGCTGTTACTGCATTAAGTGAATCAATGAAAGCTAATACCGGCCTGGTTACCATCTTCCAGACGATCCGGCTGATCAGCATTTTGTTTATTATCCCGTTTGCAGCAACGCACTTCTTTCTGGATAGTTCCGTTCAAACAGCGATACAGCTTCCGCAAACAGAGCAAGGTGCTTGGTGGACAATAGTACTTTATGTCACCATGTACATACTTGCCCGGCTTACAGACAAATTTATTCCTTCATCCTTAGTCATTGTGCCGATGCTGCTTACCGCGGTTCTCCAAGTAAGCGGGATGCAGCTTTATCAGTTTCCGCATTTATTTTTCGTTCTGGCACAGTTGACAATTGGCGTATATTTAGGTCATTCTATTTCTATACGGGATTTAAAAAAAGCTGGCAGACTTTGTTTGTATTATACTGGGCTGTCCTTGCTTTTAATTCTGCTCTCATTTGGCCTTGGCTATCTGTTCAGCTTGACCACATCACTGAATATGGCAACATCTATACTAAGTATGGCGCCCGGCGGATTAGTGGAAATGGCGCTGACAGCTCAGACGACCGGCGGTGATCCGTCTATTGTCAGTTCGCTGCAGACGATACGACTGCTATTAGTCGTGCTTGTTGTGCCGCTGCTGCTGCAATGGACGCTGCCAAAACTTGAGAAACACCATCGAAAGGAAGAATCATAATGATACACAAACATTGGCAAGATAACGAAACGATTAAACAAGTGAAGTGTGTTCACACAGACGCGAAAAAATATGTAGTAAACACAACACTTACACCTGGAAAGATCTACGACGTAAAAAATGAGACAGAGGAATTTATTTTTATTGTTGATAATACAAACCGCGTCGGTGCATTTCGCAAAGATTATTTTAAAGATGTGTAATAATTTGACAGTAAGAAGGCTAACCTAGTAGAGGTTAGCCTTTTTTGTAGGCTTGTTTTTTCCTGTACTTGTAATTGTCTAGTGCTTAACCGATAATAAGGCTAAGGACATTAAGAAGGAGATGGGGCTTGTGAAAAGGATCATTCTTGTTCGCCACTGTAATGCGGAAGGTCAGCATAAGGATTCACCGCTCACCTATGAAGGAATCAACGAAGCCCGTTCATTAGCAGCTTTTTTGAAACGTCTGGACTATCCAGTTCAGCGGATCCTCTCCAGTCCCTTCTTCCGGGCCGTTGAGACAATTAAGCCGTTCGCTGATGCTGCGGATATTCCTATTGAGCTGGATCGAAGGCTGCAGGAACGTATTTTAAGTGAAGAGCCTGTGGATGATTGGCTGGAAGTACTGGAAGAATCATTTACAGATTTTGATATGCGTCTGCCTGGAGGCGAGTCTTTCAATGATGCGAAACTTCGAGTACGTGCATTGCTGGATGAACTTGAATCAGAGGAGCAGGTAGAGAATGTTGTGTTAGTAACACATGGGAACCTCTTGGCAATATTATTAAAAGAGTTCCAAACTGATATTGGTTTTTCACATTGGAAAGGATTCTCCAATCCAGATGTTTTTCTTGTGCAGCGCGGCGGAGGCAGCTATATGGTGGAGCGGATCTGGAACGTTTAATTATGTTCTGTTTCTGTTAACAATACCATTAGAATGCTGCTCAGCTTTTGATAAATAGTTTGTATTTGATCGATGGGCAGAGGATTCGTCCCTTTGCCCAATTCAATTGTAAAACCCGGACGCCGGTAGGCAGAGATAAACCAGTCTTTGAACCCTGCGTAGTTGTCTAATGTTTTTATAGCTTGATAACCGCTCGCCTGTTCCATTTTTTTTGCTATATGCGCAGAAATAGACGGTTCTTTCTCCTCAAAACTCCAATAAATCTCCTCTCCCTGTGTATGCAGTGCCGCAAGTAAGTCGAAATTACGAGATTCCACTAATTGATACATGCCGATAGATTCGTTTTCCGTTAGCGGCGTACGTCCAGGAAAGTCACGCGGACCTGGTAATTTGGGTTTGCGTTCCTGCTCATACTCCCACTTAGCGGGGTACTGCTTGTTTAGATCTACACCTGCTATATTTGCTTTCCACCCGCGAAAATCTGCAGCCCCTTCATTCAAGAAGCAAACAAGTTCTTCATATTCCTGCGCTGCCTTGCTTCCATGTATAACCAAGTCCACGCCATCCGGATTTACCATCGGTACCACCGACAGCGTTACATCACGGAAAAGTTTGCTTGCCGGATGGCCAAATAGCTTCTGATCATGTGTAACTGCAATTAAATACATATTCACAAATCGCATGAGTGCATTTGTAGTAATCCATTCATTTCCATGAAAGCTCGCATTTATATGGATCTTTCTTTTACCTTTGCCAATTTGGATTTCCGTTACCGGCTTGCCTAGCACGCTTTTATATATGGTGTGCATATAAAATATCGGAAACAACTGATGCAAATTCTGGAAGTCCTGAAGGAGGGTCGCATAGTCATAAGCTTGATGGAATGCAGTTTGCGGCTTGGTGACGCTGCGAGGCAGGACAAGCTCATCTCCTGCAGCAAATTGCGATTGACCATATAATAAGTTTACTTTGCGAATTGGCATTTTAAAGGCAGCTGCGAATGCTTCGGCGGACAAATCGTGTTCCAATACAATCTTTTCGGCACGATAGCCTGGCACCTGAATCGCCTGCCTTGCCGGTACATGTGTGGAGAGAAAGGGGTTTGCCGCAAAAAGCACATATGTTGGCAGGTGAAACATCGTGGCAACTGTGCTGAGCTGGCACCCGTGCTGCAGTATTATTTCCATCTAGTTCGCCTCCTTTGGTACAGTGTATGTCAAGAGAGATAAAATTATGGTGATGAGCCAAGCTGTCAAATTGTTGAGGAGGAGCGTTGTTATTATTTAATATTGTTGTTATAATTTGAAGCGATAGGGTATAAATACATAAAGCTCACTTGTATTTTGCGAATTAGCAATATACCTTGGTAAAAAAACGAGTCCTTTTGGCTGGTTTATTTATAGTAGTAGAGGAGGCTATATACATGGCTTTTGTCATCACTTCCCCGTGTGAAGCGGAAAAGGCCGGCGAATGCATGGAAGTTTGCCCGGTTGACTGTATCGCGGAAGGTAAAGATATGTTCTATATCGATCCTGACATCTGCATCGACTGTGGTGCATGTGAAGCGGTATGCCCGGTTGAAGCAATCTTCATGGAAGATGAAGTACCTGCGGAAGAAAGCAAGTACATTGAAATCAACCGTAAGTTTTTCCAAGAGAATTAAGACGATCCACTGCCAAGCGGCAGTGGATTTTTTTGTTTACTCTTTCTGTAAATAGGTTAAGAGAGAAACAAAAGGAGTGGTGTACATGTCTACTGGAAAACATGAATCTTATTGGATCGAAACAAGCGACTTTCCGCCTTTTGAGAAACTGCAGACGGATATTAACACTGAATTGTGCGTGGTAGGCGGCGGTATAGCCGGAATTACTTCTGCATATTTGCTTACTAAAAAAGGCTACAAAGTAACCTTGATCGAAGCATTGAAGCTCGGACATGGCACTACGGGTTATACAACTGCGAAACTGTCAGCACAGCACAAGCTTATTTATGACCAGTTAATCAGTATATTTGGTGAGAAAACGGCGAAAATCCACTATCAAGCTGCTATGGAAACAATTGAATTTGTGCAGGAAACAGAAAAAGAACTGCAAGCTGATTTTCAGTTCAATATGGAGCCAGCTTACGTATTCACGGATGAGGAAAAGCAGATCCGTCAAATTGAAAAAGAATGGTCTGCTTATAAGAAGCTGGGCATCCCGGGTGCTTTGTTAGATGATATCCCTTTGCCAATATCCGCGAAAAAGGCAGTGCGTATGGATCAGCAAGCACAATTTCATCCTTTATTGTTCTTACAAGCAATGACCACGTATATTACCGCAAATGGCGGCACTATCTATGAAGATACACGCGCGGAAACAATTAACGAAGTCGGCAAGACTACCGTAAAGCTGAAAGACGGCGGCAGCGTGACAGCAGATCACGTTGTTATTGCTACACATTTTCCGTTTTATGATTTCAAAGGAGCTTATTTTGCTCGTCTTGATATGGCTCGCTCTTATATTGTTTCAGGTAAAAGTCCGCTCGCTTATCCAGGAGGTATGTATATCTCTGTTGACAGTCCATCCCGATCTGTCCGCAGCGCCAAGGATAAGAATGGCGAGACATTGTGGCTGATTGGCGGAGAAGGACACCGACCTGGTAAAGGAAAACAAATGAAAGAGCATTACAGCAACCTCCGAAACTGGGGACGTTCCGAATTTGATATGGAAGAATTTGATTATAACTGGTCATCGGAAGACTTTATCAGTTTGGATAGTTTGTTTTATATAGGCAGAATAACAGAACAAACGAAAAATATCTATGTGGCTACTGCTTTCCGGAAATGGGGAATGTCAGGAGGCATAACAGCAGCGAAAGAAATTACATCATTGATTGATACTGGGGAAAGCTTGTATCAGGACATTTATGATCCAGCGCGTAATGATGGCACAAAAGGTATTCGTACTTTAGCGAAGAACTTGGTTGAAGTAAGTAAGGAGCTCGTATCCGGAAAGCTTGAAAAAACAACCAAATCCATAGATGAGTTAGAACCGGGAGAAGCCGGAAAGATACGTAATAAAGGTAAACTCATTGGTGTGTATAAAGATAATGACGGTACCCTCCATAAAGTAGATACAACATGTACACATATGGGATGTGAAGTACATTGGAACGATGCCGAAACAACTTGGGACTGTCCGTGTCACGGCTCCCGTTTCCGAGCAAGCGGAGAAGTAATCGAAGGTCCGGCAGTGAAGGACCTGAAAAAAGCAGATTAAAGAAAAAACGCTCGGCAGGCATGCCGGGCGTTCATCTTACTTCAAACTTTTTAAAGCCTTGTTGTTTTTCTAAGTATTTTACATCAACATTTTTAACTTTGACTTGTGCATTCGGACCTTTTTTTACTTCTTTAATGAATTGCTCCACTTGATTATCTTCCCCTTCTAAGTCTACTCGCACCGTTCCGTTTGCTTCATTCCGAACAAAACCTACTAAATTGAGTTTACGTGCTTTCTCTGCTGCGGAAAGACGGAAACCAACACCTTGCACCTTGCCTCCAACTATCATTTGAACGCATTTCATTTGCTGCGCCTCCTTTTTTTTAGGTGTTCCCTAGTAGCGTGTACCAAAAACATCTGATTAACTCCTTGTATCTTTGGCAAAAATGGAGTTATCAAAACATGTATGGAGGAGAAAGTATGAAACATAATCTAAGTTACTGGCGGGAGAAGACAAAAATTCCGCAGTTTGAATCACTCCGATATGATGCTGAAAGCGAGATTGTGATTGTCGGCGGCGGCATTACCGGTATCGTAACTGGTTATATGCTAGCTCAAGAAGGTAAGCAAGTTACCATTCTTGAAGCTGATGATCTGTATAGCGGAACGACTGGCTATACAACTGCAAAGCTCACAGCGCAGCATGGGCTCATTTATGACGAGTACATCCAGCATTTTAATACCGCTATTGCAAAAACGCATTATGAAGCTTGTATGGACGCTATTGCATTTGTGAAAGACACAGCAAAGAAACATAAGATTGATTGTCACCTTACTGAACAAGATGCCTATATCTATACAAAGGAAAAGCAGAATATCCAAAAACTCGAAAAAGAATACGAAGCTTAC
This sequence comes from Terribacillus aidingensis, assembly GCF_900215625.1. GTDB lineage: Bacteria > Bacillota > Bacilli > Bacillales > Amphibacillaceae > Terribacillus > Terribacillus aidingensis. Next base: position 533,114 of record NZ_OBEK01000002.1, on the reverse strand, counting down.
CAAAAACTTGGTATAACCGGCGAACTGACAGATACTATTCCGCTTGCATTTGATGTAGAAAAGGCATTAGTCATGAAAAACCAATACCAATACCACCCGCTTCAGTTTTTGAATGGCCTGCTGCAGGTATTTCTGGAGAAAGGCGGTAAAGTATATACCAACACGCCTGTCGACACGATTGAGGAAGGCAGCGAGCCTGTAGTGGTAACGAAGAACGGGTTAAAAGTAACATGTAAAAAGATAGTTTCAGCTTCACACTGGCCTTTCTATGACGGAATGGGGTTTTATTTTGCCAGATTGTATCAAGACAGATCATATGTAGTAGCGGCAAAGCCGAAAGATTCTTATCCAGGCGGTATGTATATCAATGCCGATACACCGTCTCGCTCGGTGCGCAGTATTGATACAGAAGAACATGGCACATTACTCTTAATCGGCGGAGAATCCCATCGGACGGGCGAAGGACATCCAGAAGAAATGTACTATAAGGAATTAACCGATTATGCTGCTTACTTAGGAACAGGAACACCTCTTTATATGTGGTCAGCGCAAGATATTGTTACATTGGATAACTTACCTTATATCGGTTATATCAGTAAGGGGAAGGACAATATCTTCGTTGCAACTGGCTATCGTAAATGGGGAATGACAAGCAGTATCGTTGCCGGTCTCGAGATCAGCTCACTGATCTCGTCCGGAATCAGTCGTTATAAGAATATTTATCAGCCATCGAGGTTTCAAGCAGACCCGGATGTGGGTAGTTTAACTAAGAATGTAATGGAAGTGGCAAAGGAATTTGTGATTGGTAAACTGGAACAGCCTTATGAATATGTGCCTCACTTAAAACCTGGAGAAGCGACCAAGGTGCGAACCAATGGCTTGCTGCTTGGCGTCTATAAAGACGAGACTGGCGAAATCCATCAAGTGGATACAACATGTACACACATGAAATGCGAAGTGAATTGGAACAGTGCAGAATCTAGCTGGGACTGTCCGTGTCATGGGTCTCGCTTTACCGGAACAGGCGAAGTTATTGAGGGTCCAGCGAAGAAACCTTTGAAAAAATTGGATCATGGTTTAAACAGTTAATGTTTCGTTTACAAATTCTCAATTCTTCCTTAACACCTTATGGTTTTTCATTACAGCACTGTTAGCATATAATGTTAACGAAACGTACCAAGAAATGTTGATGTTACAGGAGGATGAGTCATGAAAATTGTTGTAGCTGGTGGAGATGGTTTCTGCGGTTGGCCAACGGCACTTTATCTGTCAAAGCAAGGTCATGAAGTGGCAATCGTCGATAACTTAGTAAGACGTAAGTATGATGAAGAATTACGCTCCAATTCCGTCACACCAATCTATTCTTTGGAAGAGCGGGTAGCCAAGTGGAAAGAGAAGACTGGTAAGGAAATCAAGACATACATAGGCGACTTAAATCACTATGATTTCCTTAGCGAAGTATTCCGTCAAACACAGCCTGATGCATTTGTACACTTTGCGGAACAGCGCTCGGCGCCTTACAGCATGATTGACCGGGAACACGCGGTTTACACGCAGCAGAATAATGTGATCGGAAACTTGAATGTGCTTTATGCAATCAAGGAATTCGCTCCATCTTGTCATTTAATCAAGCTTGGTACAATGGGAGAATACGGAACACCGAATATCGATATCGAAGAAGGTTATATTGAGATAGAGCATAAAGGCAGAAAAGATAAACTGCCATTCCCGAAACAGCCGGGTTCTTTCTATCACTTGTCTAAAGTGCATGATAGCCATAATATCATGTTAGCTTGTAAAATTTGGGGTATCCGTGCAACAGACTTAAACCAAGGTGTCGTTTATGGTCTTCACACAGAAGAAACGAAGCTGGACCCCGTTCTTGCAAACCGTTTCGATTACGACGGTGTATTCGGTACCGCATTAAATCGATTCCTTATTCAAGCGGCAACCGGACATGACATTACCGTGTACGGAGGCGGCGGTCAGACGCGCGGCTTCTTAAATATCACAGACACGATTCGCTGTGTAGAAATTGCTGCTGAGAATCCGGCAGATGCAGGCGAATTCCGGGTATTTAACCAGTTCACAGAATCATTCTCTGTACAGGAACTTGCGGAGAAAGTACAGAAAGTGAGCCGGGAAAAAGGACTTGATCCACAAATCACATCAATCGAGAATCCTAGAGTAGAAGCGGAAGAGCATTATTACAATGCGGTAAATACTCGTCTTCGTGATCTTGGACTAGAGCCTAATCTTCTAACCGACGACGTACTGCATGCTATTTTGGAAACGGCGATTGAACATAAAGATCGCGTTATTAAAGAAAATGTACTCCCGACAGTTACGTGGAAATAGGAGCAGACGGTGAAAATCGTTATTATAACGGAAACATTTCTGCCATCGACTGATGGTGTCGTCACTCGATTAACCGAAGCGATTAAATATCTCCGCAGCCAGAAGCATGAAGTCGTCGTTATCGCTCCGGATCTCGGGGTAAAGGAATATCAAGGTGCAATAGTTGAGGGAACCGGGACGGTTACGATGCCATTTTACCGTTCGAAGAAGTTCTCCTTGCCGACAAGAAAGATAAAGCCCTTACTGGAGAAACACCAGCCTGACCTTGTCCATGTGGCGAACCCAGCTTTGGTCGGCGTAGCAGGAATCCATTATGCGAAAAGAATGGGCTTACCGCTTATGGCGTCCTATCATACGCATATACCGAAATATCTGGATTATTATAAGCTCTATAAACCGTTAAAACCATTATTCTGGTGGCATTTCCGCAGGCTTCATAATGCTGCCGACTTGAATCTTTGTACGTCACAAGCAATCAAGCAGGAATTAGATGAGCAAGGATTTGAGCGGATGCATGTCCTGCGCAGAGGTGTGGATGTAGAGAAACGGCACCCGGCTTATTATTCAGAGAAAATGCGGGAACGTCTGCTGCAGGGTGCAACAAACAAAAAACTGCTCATCTTTGTGGGCAGATTAGCAATCGAAAAAGAAATTCATAAGATTCGGCCTTTATTGGATGAAAGAGATGATTTAGCATTAGCGATTATCGGAGACGGACCTGCCCGTAAAGAGCTAGAGAAGGTATTTGAAGGGACACATACACTTTTCACAGGCTTTCTTCACGGAGAGGAATTGTCTCAAGCATTTGCTTCAGCTGATGCCTTTGTTTTCCCATCCATTACTGAGACACTCGGCCTCGTTATATTAGAAGCGATGGCTTCCGGTATACCCGTTATCGCAGCAAAAAGCGGCCCAACGTTGGAGCAAATTGAAGAAGGGAAGACGGGATTCCTTTTTGAAAATGAAAATGTGTCCAGCATGAGCAGAGCTGTCGAACAGCTTGATCAACAGGAATTGGTAGCGGAAATGAAACAAAATGTGCGATTAGAGGCTGAAAAACATTCCTGGACAAATGCTTCCAGAGAAATGTTTGACTACTATTTAGCGACAATGCATGCAAGATCGCCGGTATATCAAGGCGTGCAGAACCCGAGCTCCCACTGAGGAAGCCGGGTTTTTGCATGTTTAGCAGTTCTTTCATATGGTTAACAATAAGAAAAAGCACATAAATGAGGTGCAGCAACATGAAGGGACCATCATTTTTTAAAGGATTAATAATCGGGATCTTACTTGCCATTCCATTTTGGGCAGTGCTGATTTATTTACTTTTTTTCCGCAAAGGCTGACAATAGAAGGAGAAAGGGAGTCTTAATCATGAAAGCAATCAAATTACAAGGTTTCGGCGGCACAGAACAACTAAAGCTAGAGGAAACCGATAAACCAAAAATCAAAGCGGATGAGATTCTTGTGGCAGTCAAAGCGTCAGCAATTAATCGCGCCGATATTGAAAAGAGAAAAGGAAATTATCCTTCCTCGGATTTTGATCCGGTATTAGGACTAGAAATAGCCGGCGTTGTAGAAGAAGCTGGTCCAGAAGCGAGCGGATGGTTGAAGGGAGACCGTGTATTCGGACTAATTCCTTCTGGCGGCTATGCCGAATATGCTGTCATAAACAGCAAACTGGCAATGTCTATCCCTGATGAATTAACTTATGAGCAGGCCGCAGCAGTTCCGGAAGTATTTTTAACAGCTTATCAAACACTACATTGGCTTGGTGAATTGAAACAAGGAGAAACGGTTTTGATTCATGCAGGCGCAAGCGGTGTCGGCACAGCAGCTATTCAATTAGCAAAACAAGCAGGAGCAACGGTAGCAGTAACAGCTGGATCTCAAGAAAAACTTGATTTCTGTAAAGATCTGGGCGCTGATATTACCATTAATTACAAAAAAGAAGATTTTGCTGAGCGTTTAGCTGATACAGGCGCTGATGTTATCTTAGACTTCGTCGGAGCACCTTATTGGGATCAGAACATTAAAACACTAAAAACAGACGGCAGAATGGTTTTAATTGGATTCCTAGGCGGAACAGAGCTTGAAAATGTAAGCATTATGCCGTTGCTTGCAAAACGCTTACACGTAAAAGGAACGTTATTAAGCACCAGAACAATTGATTACAAAGCGAGTTTAACAGCAGACTTAATCGATAATGTGCTGCCATTGTTTGAAACAGAATCAATTAAACCAATCGTAGATAAAGTATTTCCGTTAGAACAAGTCGCTGATGCGCATGATTACATGGAAAGCAATAAAAACACAGGTAAAATTGTATTGCGTGTAGCAGAATAATAAAAAACAGATTGTGCAGTTAAAGATCTGCGCAGTCTGTTTTTTCAATCTCGTCTCACTATCTCAAGAATACTTGTGTAATGAGACGGTAAATACGATTTTCTTATAACTTCCGATAATATATATTATGTAAACTAGAAAAATGAATAAAATAAGCGTTGCTACTGCTGCTGTAACTTACCCTTCTGCCGTTATCTGCTGCAGATCATGCCTTTGTCAGCCGTTTGTTTAGGCTGCTATAAGATTAACTTAAAATACTGCACGTGTTGGCTCAATTAAAAAGCTTCAGCATCTATGCATTCATTTAATCCAATTGATTGCTATATTTTGATTTCTGTTTCATACAGCAATTAATTCTTAAACTTTATCTATGCGTAATGTTATAACAATGATTTTTTATACTGTTACTCAGATTGTTCGTCTGCTGCTTGATTTTTGTGCTGAATGCTAAGTAAATAACTGCTGCGGTTCCTGCCGCGAACATTATTGCTTTTATTAGTAGCTATGTACACCTAGCAAATGCCCCCTTTATTCACTAACATTCCAACATATAATATTCCATTTTGAAACAAAGTTGATAAATGAGAACTTGCATCTATTAATACGTAGCCTTTATTTAACTTTCTGCGTGCCGCAAAACAAGTTATATTCTTCGCTGAATAAGCTGCTGTTTTAAACACCTTCTCAAATAACGCTGCAAGCTTGCTCACAGTCCGAATCTTATCTTTGGAATGTTGAATCCTGTGTCAGTCATTCCGCCGCTTGAAGCGCCTTGTTTTAGCTTCTCCTGTAAAATGAAGATCAATTGTTAATCAGTATTATGCTCTAAACCAGGAATATACGTTAGGTTGCATGCTGCCCATATCCAAGAATTCAAGAGATTTGCAGCTGCGTTTATCTTATTATGTCTGCGAAAATGTCCTTTTTCACGGGATGGGAATGTCTGTTCTCGTTGAGAAAAGCAGTTGTTTTTTTATGCCATAGAAGCTTTTAACGGCCAGAAAAGCCTCCGTGTAATCAAAAATATGCCTTATATCAGGGAAATTCGCTAGTTAGCGTGTTGCGATTTGCGCACTCATCTAACTAATGTTGTCTAATAATGCCTTTTTTTACGGGGTGGGAACATTTGTTCTGTTGAGGAGAAAAAGAAACGTTTTTGATATGCCGCAAGCAGTTTACAGCCACTTTCGAAATTACTTTTGCTATGGAATGTTGCACAAAAGGGCCGCCTCCGCTAGGCAGCCTATTTGTTAGTTAAGGTCATTCAGTTGCTTTGTCAGCTCGTTAAATCGCTTATCAAATTCCTTATACGCAGTATCCGCCGCTGTCAGCATGCTCAATTTACCGAGTACTCCCTGCCGCTCATTTTCTAATTGCAGCCGCATTGTCTGTTTATCTGAAATACTTTCGGTTTTATCGCCATCATGCCGCCTCTGTATGATACCTTCTGTGATAAGCAGCTGCGTATTGGTCACTTTTTCCCGAAAATAGCGATCATGTGATACGACAATCAATGTACCCTGATAAGCTGCTAACGTTTTCTCGAGTTGCTCACGTGAAGGCAAATCCATATGATTAGTCGGTTCATCTAGCAAGAGAACGTCTTTCTCCTCTAAGATATGCTGCATAAGCTTCAGTTTAACGCGTTCCCCCATACTCATGTCTTTAATAGCCAGTTCCCAGCTTTCTGTCTCAAACCCGAGTTGTATCAGTAAATTTCGGACGAGCCCTCTTTCTGCAAATGTCTCTCTGCGGAATAGTTCGGATGGCGTCTTATCTAAAGGCAGATCATAGACGTTCTGAGATAGGTAACCTATATTTGCTGTCGGTGACAGCCATATCTCGCCTTTATAATCCTCTTTGCCAACTATCATGTTCAAAAAGGTGGTTTTTCCGCTCCCATTTGCTCCTAGCAAGTTGATTTTCTCTCCGTACTGAACAGTAAAGTTTACATTTTTAAATAACGCTTTATTTTTGTATGTCTTGGCTGCGTTTTTACAGGCTAGAAATCGTTTGCCTACTTTCCGCGCATGCTTGAGTTGGAAGGAAACCTCTTGCTCTGGTGCGACAGCTTGTGTCTTTTCCCGGGCCAGTTCCTTCTCTAGCCGCTTCTGCTTCGATTTTACTTGTTTATCCATTCGTTTTGCTTTCTTTCGGTAATACTCTTTTGCGCCTTCTTGCTTTGTCGATTGTGCATGCGCTTTGGCGCTCCAGTTTTGCAAAGACAGCATTTGTCCTTCCACCCGTTTAATCCGTTTTTGCTGTTTCTCATAAGCGTGCTGCTGATCCGCTTTCATTTTCTCTCGGAATGCCGTATAGTCCGTGTAATTACCACCTAGCGTATAAAGCGTATTCTGTTCGATAGACCAAATTTTTGTTGCCATCTGATCAAGAAAATAACGATCATGTGACACGATAAGAAACGTTTTAGCAGATTCCTTTATCTCTTGCAAAAGTACACGCACACTTTCTTCGTCAAGATGATTGGTCGGTTCATCCAATAACAATATATCCGCATTACTTGCAAATCCGCGCGCTAATCTTGCCTTTAGCTTCTCACCGCCGCTCATTGCTCCATAAGAACCAGTTGGTACTTTCCACAGATTCCGCAGCCGCATTTCCTCTGTGTTAGTCGTTTTTGCTGAAAAAACATTATTTTCTTGCTCTACTAAGTTTGTTTGCTGATTTGTTTTCGAACGCCAGACCGATCCGCTCGTTGGCTGCCTCCTCCCTGCCAATATATCCAGCAGGGTGCTTTTCCCGGCGCCGTTTCTGCCGATAATTCCAATAATATCTCCTTCGTGAACAGTTGCCTCTGCTTTTTCGAATAAAACAGTTTCTGTATGCATGTATGAGACATCTTGTAATTTTATTAATTCTCTCAAGTAAATCTCTCCTTTTTAGGCAGGAGGACAGAAAAAAATCCTCCCAAAATGAATTGGAAGGATTAGCCGTACCAGTTTATAGATACACTCCTAGCTGGAAATGTACCTGTCACTTGATTGAAAGATGGGCAGACTAATCCTATTTTTTACGCGTTGAAAAATATTTTTTTCAATTCGTTAGAAAATAAGATTAGTTTTTCATTGGCCATCCATCATCCTCTCGTGTTTGTTGCACTCAGTATAGCAGATAGAGACAGTGAATCAAATAGGCAGTTAGATCAGTTGTTCTTTTCGTACCGCCCCTGGAGCTAGTACGCTCTCATCCAGTCCCGAACGATACGGTTTGTCAGCAGTCGCTTGCTGGAACTCTGTCTTTGCTTGTTCAACAAGCGCGGGTTCACTGAACAAATCATAAGCTGTGAGTGCCATGATTTTAGCTGCGTAATGCATGCCCTTTAAACCAATACTTGTTCCAAATACGGCGGTTGCTTGCCAGGCATGTACTTGCGTGCCAATTGGACCGCATGTGGTGCTGATACTTGCTAATGGCGTAATCCAGCTTACATCCGCAACATCAGTTGAACCGGGCATTGTCTTTTCTTTTGCAGAGAGATCATAGAAGTTTTTGGTTGGCAGAATGTCGTTTGAGTCGAGTTTTAATTCAGTTCGAGAGGCTTCTATCAATTTAGGATCCATTGATTTACGGAGTATCGAGGAATAAGCTACTTCATCTGATGTAAAACGCTGCATCGGGAAGTTCTCCATATTACGGTAGTTGAGTGTATTCAACGTATCGTTCGTGAGCATATGATAACAATTTGCCAGCAGCTCATGAGACGTTGTCGTACCAGTGATTAGAGCTGCTCCTTTCGCTATATCATGCATGCGTGCGAGCATATCTTCTACTTGTTCACGATTAGCGCCGCGCAAGTAATACCAAACCTCTGCTTCATCTGGCACGATATTCGGTGCCTGTCCGCCATTTGTAATGGCATAATGAATTCGAGTACCGTCTACAAGATGTTCACGTAAGTAATTGGCGCCGATATTCATAATCTCTACGGCATCGAGTGCACTGCGTCCGGCATGAGGAGCTCCGGCAGCATGTGCTGGAATACCATGAAAACGATACTTGATTGATATCATCGCTTGCGAACTAAAGTTTTGTACCACATTGCTTGTACCTGGGTGCCATGTTAAACAGCAATCCAAATCATGAAACACGCCTTCTCTTGCCATAAATGTTTTCCCGGATAATACTTCCTCAGCCGGGCAGCCGTAATAGCGAATAGTGCCCGTTAACTGCCCATCATCGATTAGCTGCTTTAGTGCAAGAACAGCTTCAACTCCTGCGGTACCAAGAAGATGGTGTCCGCAAGCGTGACCTGGCTTATTCGCATGAACAGGATCTTTATATGGTTTTGTTGACTGAGCGAGACCAGGCAAGGCATCAAATTCACCCAGTATGCCTATAATCGGATACCCTTCCCCATACTCCGCATAAAAAGCGGTCTCCATGTCTCCGACAGAATCTGTCAGTCGGAATCCTGCATCTGCAAGGAGCTCTTTCTGGACAGTACTTGCATACGTTTCCTCATAAGCAATCTGCGGGTTTTTCCAAATATCCAGCGCTAAACGACCTGTCAATTTTTCCAATTCCTCTAAACGACGAATCAGTTGCTTTTTACTCACTGGTCATCTCTCCTTCATGAACTAATTTGCTTGGTTTGATATGTTCCAAAAACATACTGATTGCAACTGTCAGCATCATACAGATTAATCCTTTGAAAAAGACAGGAACGGGCAGTTGTGTCAATAAAATACCGAATCCAAGACCAATAACACCGAAAAGCGGCTTTCGCATCGCTAACTGCGCAATCATTCCGCCGAATATTGCTGGAATGATGTAAGTGAAGGCTGCTTGTAAAGATTCTGGAATGATAGAGAGAATATACGAGCCTGCTAGTATGACTGGGACCAATACAGCAATGTTCATAAAACTAGCTGTGGCAATAGCTAATGTCGCGGCTACTTCTCCTTTCTTCGTTCCAGGCTCAGCACCAATTACTTGCTGTGCTGCGGCCGCAGAGGGTAAACACATATTCGCTATATTACCAGTCAAGAAACTCAGGTATGTGCCGGAAACTCCTAAAGTGGCATAATAGCTGACTGGCTCCACCACCCAAGCAAATCCAACCAATGCTATATATGCAAGAAAAGCAGCAAATATTGCCCGCCAGCCAGGATGGTAGCCTGCTGCGAACGAAAGATAAAGCGGTAAGGCGGCAGATAAGACGATAACAATCCCGATCGTCAGTCTGCCCCAGAAATGTGCATTAACGTGAAATGCCTCAAACGTTTGCTGCTGCGTTTCTGCAACTTGTTTTTGCCCCACAACCTGCTCTGCTGTTTTTACCACTCTTTGTCCCTCCGTTTCTTATCCGATAAAATAACCAACCGTAAGACCGCCAATAATAGCAAACCCTAATGCCCATTCTTTCAGCCAGTTTTGCTGCAGCTTATTTGCTGCCAGTAACGTTAGTATAGTAATAAGCATGCTGGTGACAATGACTACCGTATGACCGCCGCTTTTAACAGCTTCATTGGCCGCGAAATATCCAAATGCTCCGAGCATGGCTGCCGTCGAGATGATAACCATTTTTTTCGTTCCGTTTTTCTTTGCTGTGATTTTCTTTTGGAATGTACCGAGTGACTTTGTGAAGAACAGCGTGACAATCAGCCAGCCGGTTCCGCCGATACATAATGTCCAAGCAATCGTCGTGAAGGCTTCCGGACCAAAGTTCGCCGCTCCTAGCTCCGTTCCATAAGCACTGGAAGCCATCTGCGCACCAAGCGACTCTGTTGCAGAGGAACCAATAATGGCGCTGCGCATCATTGTGAGCGGGTTACCAATTAGAGTCATTAGGGACACAGCTATAATGATATTCCCAAGTGAAGGCCCGATAGCTGCAATGGCACCGGTTTTCATTGCGCTTTTGGCTTCCTGAGCTGTCATACCGACACTCTCTCTTACCTGGAGTGCAGACCGGATAAAAACAATCCCTTGAAATAAAACAATTGAAACGACAACAAGACAAAACCCCCACAGTACGCCACTGTTCATAATTTCAGCTATCTGCAAATTTTGGTCCTCCTTAAAAATTAAAACTATTCTGATTATTATGTTAGTAGCTCATTTGTGTGTGTGTCAAAACCTTTATAATAAACAGTGCTATTTAAGTAATAAAGTTGTTAAAGCAATACGGAATCCTACCTATCATTTGTTAGATTCTTTATCAAATGGCATTCAATAAGTAACAGCTTTCCGACTTAAAGAGAAAGAAATTAGGTAACTAAAAGTATTCCGTGATTTTGGACAAATTGGTTTGCATACTTATTAATAACCGTAATGAAAATCCTCTATCGCATCATAATGAAATTTATATATTTCTTGGCAACTCCCGCTCCCTTCCCCTGACATAAACACCTCCTCTTCCACATACATCTAGAATATGGACAAGTTGAGGTGACTAATGTGGGAAAACAATCATTGTTAAAAGGTACGATTATTTTGGCTATTGCTGCTTGCTACAGTAAGCTTATCGGCTTTATGAACGGTATCGTGTTATCGCGGCTGTTGGGGCCTGAAGGAATCGGACTAGCTATGATGGCGATGCCGGTAACTGGCTTGTTGATTGCGATTACAGGTTTCGGTTTAGAAGTGGCGGTCGCCAATTTGGTAGCAGAGAACAATGCTTCCAACAATCGGACAAGACTGCGGCATGTGCTATCTTTATCTTTTCTAATCACAGGGGCATTGAGTATTGTCACTTCTTTGCTGCTTTTTGGTCTTATTTCGTACGCGCCAGGATTGTTGTTTGCTGATCAGCGAGCTATTTACACATTTACCGCTATTATTCCAATCATTCCAATCGTTGCAATTTCTTCCATCTTGAAAGGCTATTTTCACGGAAAACAATACATGTCCCCTGGTGCCTTCGCTTCCATATTGGAACAAAGTGTGCAGCTAGTTGTGACGTATATGCTTGTTCAATATCTGCTGCCATACGGACTAGGTGTTGCTGCCGCTGGTGCAGTAATGAGTATGGTGATTGGCGAAGCAATATCTTTAGGAGTCTTAATCGTCGCTTTCCAGAGACAAAAAGAATTCAAATGGCGTTTTCTTCACATTATCGGAGATCTAGTGCGTGACGGTAAACAGCATACACGTGACTTGATTCGTGTGGCGCTTCCGAATACAGGGACGCATTTGGTCAATAGTTTTGCTGCCGTATTAATGCCGATTATTATTACACACAGCTTTATCACAGCAGGCCACACAGCGGAAACAGCAACCGAAACGTACGGATTATTGATGGGGTATGTGATGCCGCTCGTTTTCGTACCAACTTTTATTACGCATTCGCTTTCTACCAATTTGCTGCCCTCAATCAGTGACTTATACGCAAGACGTCAATTTCAGCAAATGTACAGCAATATTAACCAAGTCATAACAGTCACGATGATGATTTGTATACCTTGGGCGCTGTTTCTCTATTTCTTCGCAACCGATTTGACAAGTTTGTTTTATCACTCCGAAGATGCCGGACTGCTTATACAGAAAATGATTTTCTGTTTTATGCTCAGCTATTTGCAAATCCCGCTGCAGGCTGTTTTGATTGGCATCGGCAAAAGCAGTGTTGTTTTATACAATAATTTAATTGCTGCGCTGGTCAGTCTGCTGGTTATCTATTTTGTTGCCTCTCAGCCAAGTATGGGCGTAAATGGCGTGATCCTCGGTCTGAATCTTGGTGAAGTTCTCGGGACGCTGCTGCATTTTGCAAGTTTGTACCAAGCTGTCCGCTTTCCTTTTGGATTTGCTCGGTTTTATAAATTGCTTGTTGCAATCGTTTGTATGGCATCCGCTGCGATTTTTCTTTACCTGACACTGGATTCCTACATTGCCAATGGGTATGTACTGCTAAGCAGTGTATTACTAATATCCGCTGCCATTTACTTGCTGCTCCTTCACCGATTCCGGCTGCTAAAACAAGAGCAATAATGAATCATGCTTGAAGCCGATAATTACGCTAGGTTATACTTATACTAGTAATTGAGGTGAAGACATTGTATAAATTATTGACGCATAACGACTTGGATGGTGTCGGCTGCGGAATTTTAGCGACACTTGCTTTTGGAGAGGATGTCGAAATCCGTTACAACTCCATCAGCAGTTTAAACGAAGAAGTTAAGAAATTCCTAGCGGATGAAACCCAGCATCATAAAGAATTATGGGTAACGGATCTGGCGGTGAATGAAGAAAACGAAGCCGCAATTTCTGCGTTCATTAAGGCTGGAGGCAAAGCCAGACTAGTGGATCATCATAAAACAAGTGAACATTTAAACGCACACGAATGGGCTTGGATTGCGACGAAGCAGGATGATGGTGCACAAACATCCGCTACGAGCATGCTTTATGATGTTCTGGTACAAGAAGGACACATGGAAAAATCACAATCGGTGAGCGAGTTTGTGGAACTTGTCCGCCAATACGATACATGGGAATGGGAAAAACGGCAAAATGAAGCGGCCAAGCAGTTGAATGCCTTGCTCTTCTTGCAAAGCATTGACGAATTTGCGGCTGAGATGATTGAACGTCTGCAGCACAGCGATTCTTTTGTTTTTAATGACTTGGAAGCAAAATTGCTGCAAGTACAGGACGCACAAACGGAACGTTATATTCGGAAGAAACGAAAGCAAGTCGTCCCAATTAAAGTAGATACATATCTTGCCGGCGTTGTGCACGCAGAATCTTATCTATCTGAATTAGGCAATGATCTTGGTAAGACTTTCCCGCATTTGGATTTTATCGTGATGGTTATGATGGGTACAAAGCGTTTAAGTCTTCGGACCATTCATGATGATGTCGACGTATCTGCTATCGCCGGTAATTATGGCGGAGGCGGCCACCAGAAGGCATCTGGTGCGACGTTAACAGAAGAGGCGTTTGAGCTCTTTGTTAAACATGCATTTGAACTGCAAACATTGCGTCCAGATGCACCGGAAAACAAATTTAATACGCCAGAGAACGATTTGGGAACGTTGTACTGCAATGAGCAAAATGATAAATTCTTTATCGTTCAGCAAAACCGGAAATACTACGTTATGAAAAATCAGAAGCCGGCAGAGATTGGCTATGATACATTCGCAGAGGCAGAAAAACAATTGAAGCGGGAAGAACTTGCATTTCTTGTTAACGATCACCGCTATGTAAAATATTTAAGTGAGCGTGTGAAAAAACAGGATCTAACTGTTAATCAGCCAGTTGTCAAAAAATAGGAAAACTAAAAAGAAGGCGGGATGCACCATCCCGCCTTCTTTTTTATAAACTCTCTGCTGTTGCTATCGCTTGTTCCATTAACTGAATGTCTTCTTGAATCAAGCTGCGAATCCCGGAATCCGGGCATCTTCTGTATTCGTCTTCAAGCCGTCTTAATTCCTCATGAAAGATATCTGTATCCGAATAATGCATATATACTGCCTCCAAATGGCCTTTAGTAATATATATGCCGAAACAGCCAAGAAATATACACCTTAAATAATAAAAAATATTGTTGTCCCTTTTTATGTTGTGTGATAGAATCTCTAACATAGTTTAAATTTTATTTATTTTAAATTGTCAAACTATTTAGAAAAAGTATCTTTGCCTTTGGAGGTAATATTATGAAAAAATCAATTCCGTTTTCTTATGTCATCATTACTGGGTTCATGCTTTTTGCCCTCTTCTTTGGGGCAGGCAACCTAATCTTCCCAGCTTTACTTGGTCAGCAATCAGGAACAAATGTATTGACTGCTAACCTAGGCTTTATTATTACGGGAGTTGGCTTGCCGTTGCTCGGTATTTTAGCATTTGCTATATCTGGTAAAAATGATTTGCAAGACTTAGCAAGCCGTGCGCATCCGATTTTCGGTTACGCATTCACGATTATTCTGTATTTGTCTATCGGCCCGCTGTTTGCCATGCCGCGTACAGGAACTGTTTCTTTTGAAATCGGCGTACAGCCTTTCCTATCAGGCGATTTTGGAGCATGGCCGTTAATCATTTACTCAATCGTATTCTTCGGATTAACGTGCTTCTTCTCTTTAAAGCCAACTAAAATTGTCGAGGTTGTTGGAAAATACTTAACGCCAGCACTATTAGTTGTCATTGCAATCCTTATTGTTACCGTGTTGGTAAACCCAATCGGCAGCCCGCAGGAAGCAACAGAAACTTACAGCAGTAACGCTTTCTTTAAAGGTTTCCAAGAAGGTTACCTGACGATGGATACACTGGCAGCATTCGTATTTGGAATCATTGTAATTAATTCTGTAAGAAATATCGGCATTACAGATCGTAAAAGCATTCTTGCCTTCACATGGAAAGCAGCTGTCATCGCAGCAGTTCTTCTTGCTTTAATCTACACTTCCCTATCTTACCTTGGTGCAACGAGTGTAGCAGGAATCGGCCAATTGGATAATGGAGGTTCCGTGTTAGCAGGAGTTTCTGACTTTTATTATGGAAATGCAGGTAATGTATTGCTTGGTTTGATTGTATTTGGCGCTTGTCTCACTACAAGCATTGGTCTTGTAACGGCATGCAGCAGCTATTTCAGCCGCCTGCTTCCAAATGTTTCTTACAATGTTCTTGCTATTGTACTATCAGCGTTTAGCGCTGTTATCGCAAATGCTGGTTTATCCAATATCATTACCTTCAGCGTACCTGTACTAACAATCATCTATCCGCTGGCAATTGTATTGATTTTCCTTACATTCTTGCATGATGTGATTGGCGGAAGCAGAGCTGTCTACTTGACGAGTTTATTGTTCACTTTTGCAGTTAGTTTGATGGAAGGTTTAAATGCTGCTGGAATTCCTATCCAGGGTGTTCAGCAATTCTTAACGGATAACCTGCCAATGTACACGTTAGGTCTAGGGTGGCTGCTGCCAGCAATTGCAGGGGCGATTATCGGCTATGTGATTCATCTTGCAACAAAACCTAGTAAAACTGAATTTAATAAAGCGAATGCTCGCTAAATAAACAAAACGCCCGGTCCCTTGCCGGGCGTTTTGCATGTTTAAGAGTTGAGCGATGCAATAAATACTTCCAATTGTTTATCGGTATACTGTCCTTGCGAAAAGATTACCAATCCTCGAAGCGGTAAATCATTTAGCATCGGAAACAGTATTTCTTTTACATTTTGTGCATCTTCGGATATCAAGCTTAGCTTACCGCGGAGCAATTACAGAAGAAGTTTATTGTTTCGTTGAAGAAGAACTGCCAGAAATTGATTTAACAGAAGTTAGAAATCAATCATTATTTTTAAGACCAAAAAACAGCTGATTTGAAACAGCAAGCAAGTGTTTCCTTAAGACAATGCAGTCTGTCTTATGCTAGGCTAGTAGTAGAATTGGAAGGAGAGATACAAATGGAACAACAATCTATCCCCGTAAAGAAATTTCACGATGGCTCCGTATATCCAGCGGTCGGTTTCGGTACCTATCAGCTAAAAGGAAGCCATGGCGTGCAGGCTATCCGCAGTGCTATTGATGCCGGTTACCGACTGCTGGACACGGCGTACAATTATGAAAATGAAGCGACAGTTGGGCAAGCAATCAAACAGCACGGCATCAAACGAGAAGAACTGTTGATAACATCCAAGCTGCCTGGGCGCTATCAAAAATACGACGATGCGATCACAACCATCCAAGAATCTCTCTATCGTGCTGGTCTTGATTATTATGATCTCTATTTAATTCACTGGCCGAATCCAAATCAAGACAACTATGTAGAAGCATGGCAAGCATTACAGGATGCCCGTAAATGGGGCTTGATCCGCTCCATCGGTGTTTGCAACTTCCTGCCCGAGCATTTGGACAGACTAAAAGCAGAAACAGGCGAATTTCCTGTACTCAATCAAATTGAACTGCACCCATATTTCAATCAAGAAAAGCAGCGCCAATACCATGAGGAAAATGGTATTGTAACGCAGTCCTGGAGTCCGCTAGGCAGAAAAACAGATTTGCTGCAAAATCCTGTACTCTCTGATATTGCAGCAAAATACGGAAAATCCGTATCTCAGATTGTATTGCGCTGGCATTATCAGCTCGGCAGTATTGCTATACCAAAATCAGCTACTCCTAGCCGCCAGCAAGAAAACATTGCTATCTTTAATTTTGAACTGAATCAAGCGGAAATGGAGACCATCGACGGTCTGACTAAAGCAGATGGCAGAGTTGCCAATCAAGATCCAGCTGTTTACGAAGAGTTCTAAAAAAAGAGCCATGTGTGCATTGCACGCATGGCTCTTTTGATTTTCTTATTTCTTTTCAAATTCCATATTCCAGCTGTAATACTCATTGTCTGTATTTTTCTTATAGGAAAGATAAGCTGAGAATTTTTTTCCTCTCTTGCTCGTCAAGCCTTTCACATGTGCTGTTCCGCTTTTCAGCAACGCTTTCACCATTGTTTTTGTCGGTTTCTTCCGCATCGAACCGAGGAATTTATCTGCTTTCCAAATGATAAAGCTGCATGATTTCTTGTAGTTTTTACAGCCAAAGCCTTTATACCCTTCTACTACATCGCCGCCGCATGCCGGGCATTTACCAAGCACTTCATATGTTAACGTTTGTTTTTCAATGGTTCGTATCGGGGCAGCTTCGTCTTGTTTCATTGTTTGGACGGCATCCTTCGTAAAGGAGAAGATCATTTCCAGGAATTCTTCACGGCCTACTTTCGCATCCTCAATATCTGCCAGCGTCTTCTCCAGCCGCCCGGTAAAGGTCAAGTCGAACAATGGCTTAACAGGGAATGTATCTACGAGCTTTCTGCCTGTATCAGTTACATGCAGTTCTTTGCCTTTGTTGCTGATATAATGGATGTCTTTTAGCTTTTTAATTGTTTCTGCCCGTGTTGCAGGTGTACCGATGCTAAAGCCGCGCAGCACTTCCTCGACTTCTTCCTCATCTTGTTTACCTTTTCCGCATGTTTCCATCACACGCAGTAATGTTTTTTCCGTATGCGGCTTTGGCGGCTGTGTCATATGAGATGTAACCGACGTTTCCCAGGTATCCACAATCATGTCCTTTTGAACATCCGGCAGCAGTGTTTCTTTTGTTTGCTGCTTCTCGACCTTTTTCCAGCCATCCACGAGCTGAATTCGACCTTTGGAAATAAAGCTGCCTGACAGTGACACTTCCGGTATGACAGTTTCCAGCGTTGTTTCCTGATAGACAGCAACCGGCATAAATTGCATAATAAAACGATTCTTAATCGCTGCATACACAAGCTCCTGATCTGGCGTTAACCGTTTTGGCAGAACATACGTTGGAATGATGGCACTATGGCTTGATACTTTGCTGTTATTGAAAACACGCTTCGACCGGGTGAATTTTATTTCTGATTCATAAGGTAAACCAGCCGCTACTTTCTTCAGTACCCCAGCGGCTTTACCGACAAGGCTTTCTTCCAGTGCCGTACTGGACGTACGCGGGTACGTGATATACTTTTTCTCATAAAGCGTCTGTGCCACTTTCAGCACTTTATCAGAAGTCCATCCGCTGTATCTGCCGGTCATATACCCTTGCAAACCAGATAAGTTGAACAGCGGCGGACACCATTCCTTTTTATCTTCCGTTTGCTTATCTTTAATTTGCCCTTGTTTGCCTTGTATTTGCTGCAGTATATTCTGTAACGGTTCTCGGTCTTTGAATTTGTCCGTTTTGTCCTCTTTATACACCCCTTCATAAAATTCCTTATCAGGTGTACGGAACGTTGCCAGCAGTTTAAAATACGGCTCCGGCTTGAACAAACGAATCTCTTCATCGCGGTCATAGATAATTTTTAACGTGGGCAGCAGGACTCGTCCGATATTGAGCACTTTACCGCGTCCGCTCTGATAACGGAGTGTCGCAACAGACGTCAAGTTAATCCCGATAACCCAATCCGCCCACTGCCGTCCGATACCTGCATCATAAAGCGGTGTTAATTCTGTATTTGGGCGCATTGTTTGCAATCCGCGTAATACTTCTTGTTCTGTCCACTCATTCAGCAGCAGCCGGTAAACTGGCTTATTCGGCTTGATATAGCGAATAATGCTGTCGCCGATCAGCTGGCCTTCCCGATCGTAGTCACAGGCAGATACAATTTTTTCAACATCTCTGCGCTGCATAAGCCGTTTAACGATACTGATTTGCTTTTTCGCTCCTGGATCTGCAGTATCCCGGTTGCGTGGATTTGATTTTACTTTATAATGAAATGTTTCTGGAACGAATGGAAAGTTGTCGAGTTTCCATTTAGCCATTTTGGTGTCGTAATCCTTAGCATCATACAGCTGCAGCAGATGACCAAAAGCCCATGTAATAATGTAATTAGGTCCCTCATAGAAACCATCTTGTTTTGTCTTAATTTTTAATGCATCGGCGATATTCTTCGCGACCGAAGGCTTCTCCGCCAATATGACAGTCATACTCATATATAGCTAAAACTCCTTTTAAACTAACAAACTAGTAAGCTTTATTGTACCATAAAAAAGCACTGACCCATTTAACTGGGTCAGTGCTTGCCTTTTAAAGCGCATCCAGAAGTGTAGAATGAACAGTGCGCAGCACATCACCGCGGCTGATTACGCCGACAACCTGCTTCTCATCATTCAATACTGGTATCTTTTTAAAGCGATGCTTGGCTAAAATGTTCACCACTTCTTCTATTTCATCCTCTTCATGCACGGTAACAATTCCTCGTTTTTTAGCCAGATTTAATACCGGATGATCTTTTAGTTCTTCTACAATCTTTTCTAGTTTTTCTGCTCTGTAGCTTACTGTCAACAAGTAGTTAAAGACGCTCGCATCTTTCGGCTGAATGCCTCGCAGAATATCACCGTCACTGACAACACCGATGATGTGCCGATCTTTATCTAATATCGGCATTCCGCTAATCCGCCGATTCACGAATATCTCTAGTACCCGTTTCACCGTATCTGTTTCGTTCGCTGCAATCACGTCTGTAATCATGAAGTCTTTTGCTTTCATATAAAAGCCTTCCTTCTGTATGGGATGATTTGCTACATCTTTATTATACGCTTTCATGGAAAGATTCGCTAATAACAGGAATCCAACTTGAAACAAAACTTGTTAAGTCTGCAGTCAGCATGCAGTGGTAGCGGGGATATGTTAAAATATGTATAGGACTACTTAGATTTACTTTACCCAAGACGCTGTACACCGAAAGAACTGACATCCCTGCTATCAAAGATAAAAAGGAGACATGCAGTATGTTCATGAGTGTGATTACGCTGGCATCCTTCGTAATATGGATTACGGCATCCCAGGAACTGATAAAACCGTCAGAACAACAGAATAGGCAGAAGATAATTACGTTAACTTCTGCCGGTACATTAACTACGGCAGCTGTGACCATTTCCCTTTTCCAGAGCCTTCCGTTCTAAATGAAGTGTAAACGATTTTGGAACTCCGGAACTTTATTCTTCAAAATTAAATAGTGATCTTTCCATCAAAAAAGCTCAGATTTTAATCTGAGCTTTTCATCACTTTTCTCGCTTATTCTTTTTCAAAATGCTTTGTACTGCGCACCGTATCAATTGGACGAACGAGTTTTTCTATGCGTTCCCGTTCTGGTTCCAGGAATGGAGGAAGTGACAGCTTTTCTCCTAATGTTTCATATGGTTCATCGCCCATGAATCCTGGTCCGTCAGTTGCGAATTCAAAGAGAATCTGCGGAGCCACGCGTGAGTATAACGATTCAAAGAAGTGACGATCCACATAACCGGAAGTTTGGAATCCAAAGCTTTGCATCCGTTCAATCCACTCTTCCAACACAGAACGATCCTCTACACGGAAAGCGGCATGGTGCACCGTGCCGTATCCTTGTCTTCCATCTGGTAAAACCGTATTGTGCTCAACAATCACGCGCGCACCATTTCCGCCCTCGCCAACTTCATACAGAAATAGCGATTCTTCTTGCGCGACAGGCCGGAATTGCAGCACCTTCTCCAGCATTTCTTTGAAGTAATCAATATGAGCCGTCCGGACGTGAATTGGACCAAGCCCTGTAATAGCATATTCCAGCGGCACCGGTCCGTCTTGCCACGGCGTTCCGGATGCCACCCCTTCATCATGTTCATCGCTGATCAGCTGGTATTGCTGCTCATCAAAATCTTCAAACGTTACTGTTTTAATACCAAACTGCTCCTTCACGCCACGATGCTTTACATCCAAGCGATCAAATCGTTTTACCCAATAATCTAACGCTGCATCAGATGGAACGCGAAAGCCCGTTTTGAAAATTTCATTTGTACCGTGTGTACCTTTCGGAATACCAGGAAAATCGAAGAATGTCATATCTGTCCCCGCACTTCCTTTGTCATCCGCAAAGAATAAATGGTACGTCTGAATATCATCTTGGTTCACTGTCTTCTTGACTAGACGCATGCCTAGCACATATGTGAAGAACTCATAGTTTTTTTCTGCACTGCTCGTAATTGCTGTTACATGATGGATACCTTTTAAATGATTCATGTTTATCACTCCAGCCTATTGAATGGAATTACCTCGAATTCGAGATAATTGTATTATGACTGATATACTAGCTGGTGTCAAATAGATAGAAATCAAAGAAATACTGCTTATAATTTCAATTACATCAATTCTTTTCAATTTGAAGGTTAATTGATGTGTTTAGTTCATTTTTTGCAATTTTGCCCTTGTTTTGTTTGTGCTTCGTTTTTAGCCGCGGCCGCCGACTTCTGCAGATTTGGTGAATTTCAATTTCAATGCAAAACAATAGAGGTTGCTCTTGTGTTTAAGAGCAACCTCTATTTCTAGATTTGATATTCTTTTAGTTTTCTCGCTTTGTTTCTACCATTAAGATGTAGTACGTTGTATGAGTCAAAGGAAGCAAATCTGTAATTTTTTTCATTTGAGTAACCTCCTTGTATATCGATATGCGATATATATCGCACTTTGATAAAGCTACCACTTTTCCCGTATAAAATGGTAATATAGCATTGTATAAAAAAGGAGGGTGTACATGAGCGCAATAATTGATCGTGGCTTCTTGCTTTGGATTTCGCTTTCATTGCTGTCGCATGGCGCAGCTGTACTGTTAGCCAGTGCTGAAAGTGATTCCTTCGTTTATTTCATCATCATTGGTTTTGTTTTCCTCGGCTTCTCTGTACACCGAGCAGATCGCTTCTATAAAGCACAAAAAACAAGCGCCTGAACATATGTCCAGGCGCTTTACCAATGCTTAACATCTTTGAAATCCCGCATAATGATGCGCGACTTCTTGATATCGTCATATAATCGATATGGTTTGCTCGCCAGCCGAATTGGCAGCGTAAAAAGAAATTGACTTAGATCATCCCTGTACTCTGTTGTCATTCTGGAAGGCTTTGAAAGAAGCCGCTGCTGCCACTCTTGGATAAATTCCTTTTGCAGGTCAAGTCGGACATCGATGGCGTGATGGCATTGTGTACAGCAGATAGTTTTTAGTTTGTCATTGATGTAGGTGATAGTAAATGGAGACTCTTCGCGACAATGGATACAATATAGATCTGCTTCCATGCGACTTTGTTTCACCGTTAACTCCTCTTTTCCTAAATATCCTTCCTACTCTGTACTTTCGCTGTTCGTGTGCCATTATCCTGTCTATTTCCATCAATTATTATGCATACTTTCCAAATTATCATAAACCAATTTCAATAAATGGTCTTCAATCACCGGACCATCCTCTTCATCTAACAAGCCGTTTAATACAATCGAAAAAACAAGCTGTTCTCCGGTTTTGGTTTTCATATACCCTGATAGTGAGCTTACCCCTGTCAGCGTCCCTGTTTTTGCGATGACGTTACCAGCAAGCTCTGATTCTGTAAAACGGCTGCGAAGTGTTCCGCCGAGTAATCGTTCAGGTTCTCCAGCGATTGGCAGGGAGCGTTTAAATGAAGGGAACCAGGATGCCTTCTGAACGTTTATTAGTAAAGAAGTCAGCTGTCTTGCCGTTATACCATTTGCATGAGACAAGCCTGATCCGTCACGGATTACCATTTGTTCCACTGGTAATTGGAGCTGTTTAAGGTAGCGCTCCATTTGTTCAATACCGTCCGGCCAATTACCAGGTTTCTCTTTTCTGCCGATTTGTTTTATAAACATCTCCGCATGTCCATTGTTACTCAGCTTCATAAACGGAAGAAGCAATTCTTCCAGTGGTGCAGATTCCCTTTTTAATAAGGTTTGAGATTGTGATGGAGCAGTACCCGTTTTGGCTGTTCCTTCCCAATTAATACCCGCTTCATTTAAATAGTCAGCAAATAGATGCAGCACATATTCCGTTGGTTCCCAAACCGCTACCCATTCCTGCTCCTTCTCTCCTTTTGCAAGGCTGCCAGAAATAACAATCTCATTTTTCCCATGTGTACGAACGATTTCCAAATCTGTCTCATCCTGCTCTCCTGCTATCACAGCATTATTGCGTACCGTTATATAATCTGTTGCAGGAGATGTCCGAATTGCCGGTATCTGTGAAGAAGTGTCTGCACGCACTTCAACCTTGACCGTTCCTGTATCATGATCTTCATCTGGTGAAACAGTCAATGCGCTAATTGCTGCACCATAATATGCAGATTCATCCTTCCATGTTGTATCCTCGCTGTAACGTGCCTGATCAAACCAAGTATCATCTGCGATTATATCGCCGCTGATATGATGTATTCCCAAGTTCTGCAGCTGTATCGTCAGCTGCTGTAAATCCTTATATGTCAGAGACGGATCACCTTGGCCGATAAGATAAAGATTTCCTTCCAGTTTCCCTTCTTCTATCCGCCCATCTGTAGCAACTTTTGTTTGAAAGTGGTGTGACGGACCTAATTCATGTAATACAGCAGCTGCCGTAAGCAATTTCATGTTAGAAGCGGGCCGCATCCGCACATCAGCATGCTGTTCGTAAAGTGTTTTTCCTGTCTCAGCATCTGCAATATGAATAGCCGCAACCGCTCCTTGCAGACGCCCTTCTCCCGCCAGGTATTTCTCTATCCTCTCTTTCATCCTATCCTCTTTTCCGGCTACGTGAACATGCGTTTGAGGTACCATGCATAGGAAAAGCAGCAGTCCGCCCGCTAAAATCCGTAAAAATATACGCAACATTAGCATCCCTCCTTTTTTGCATATCCTACTTAGCCTGTATTGTTTCTACCATATATATGTATTTGTATTTAGTTTATCAAACTTTCTGACATCTTAGAAAGGAGGCGTGAAGAGAACTACTTTACTGATTCAGACTGGAGAAGACTGAACCAAACAAGTTTTAGGTAGGTTTTATCTATTTATGAAGTTTTGAAGCTGTTCTTAGTTAGTTCACTTCACAACAAAGAATCCAGCATTATTTGCTGGATTCTTTGTAAGTTCTTTATGGATTATTTATGTTTTCTAAATGTAAGTAGTTGTCTCTATACTATTGTCGAAGATCAATCCACCACCGAGTGTCAGCATTCAGATCTTCTGTTTCTCCAGAACTACTGTAATGAAAAGCATCAAGGAAAATGGAACCCAGTTTATCTTGATCTACAAAGTACCCTAAGTTTACTTTCTTCGTTTCTCCTGGTTGAAGCCTACCAATATTGTAGAAAGATTTACCGCTTCCGTGTGGTTCTAGGTAATCGACTTCGCCGGTCATAATACTATATTCTGCAAGTTCATCATCTCTAGCATAACTCCATCCACTTTTCTCCGATCTGAGCACTTGTACGGATGGATGCATGTATAATTCTTCGGTGGCCTGTTTACCAGTATTTATAACTGTTGTCGTTAAATAGACAAACTTTACATCTACGGATTCTGTATCTACTAGCTTGTCAATAGTAGCCTTACCATTCCCCAATTTATAAGTGCTTCGTTTGTATGGTACTAAATTCTTTTCTTGATCTATAGCATTGGAATCGTTTAGCACACCTAAGCCAAAGTCATTAAAGTTCGCTTGTTTAAAGCCTTTAATTGAATCAAAGACTTCTACCTTATTAATATTATATTCTAAGGTATCCCATTTAGTTATAGTTCTATCCCCGTCATTAACCAACTGTTCTATCGTTACTGGGATATCTTCACCTACATGGAATAGTCTATCACTGTCTTTTTTCAATGGTATAACCTCAAATTCTGGCTGGTCATCGATATCGTCATCATTCATTTGGACTTCCTCATAATCTATCGTAGGCGTTGCCTTTTCCTCTGATGTCTGCTCAAGTGAAATACCTTCCAACACTTCCATCATTAAATCTTCGGTTACGTCGGTTCCAATATAACTTTCTAACATGATTCCCTCATCTTCAAATAGGAGGTATACTCGTTTGTTAAACATTATGTTTTCATTTCCAGTATCCTTGTTTATGATTACTGCTTTCCTTCCATTTATCTCTTTTTCTTCGTAATTGGCTGCGAAAAGGGTCTGGAAATCTGATTTCTCTCCTAATCTCATAAGACTAAATGAAAATCCGCCCATTGCATAATTATCTGTAAATGAATATTTCATACCATCTGTATGACGGACTTCTTCCATATTATCTGGCAGATTAGCAACTTTCAACTTATACCAATTATCCTGTTTATCTTTGTCCTTATTTGTCACAGAAATATCAACTTCATAATTTTGTTTTTGAACAATCATATCATAAGCTTTAACAGCGCCAAAAGCAGTTGTCGGTATGCCAATCAATAGACAAGCAGCAATAATTAACATACGATTTTTTTTGCGCTTGACTTCTTTCTGTTCTCCTTTTGTTTTAATTTCCTCCATAAATAACTTCTTTTTGTGCTTGTAGGTGTCTGAGAATTCATGTCGTTCAGCTGATCTATCAAAATCGTCTAATGCAATTTTTTCAGCTAATTCATACATTCTTTTTGAATTCTGTGAATTCGTCAATTTGTAGACCTCCTATCACATTATGTATACGTTTTCGAGCGCGTTCGAATTGCTTGCGAACATTGGCCTCTGTTAACTCCATTTGCTTGGAAATGTCCTGATAAGATAGATTATAAAAAACTTTATATTTAAATACCTGTCTGCTAGACTCATTCAACACTGCTAACAATATATCAATTTGATTTTCAGTCATGAAGCGCTGTTCCCAGTCTTCAATATTTTCATCTATAGCTACTATTGATTCTCTTTGATATTCTTCTAAAAGAATGCCATGTTGTTTATTTTTTCTGTAACTGTCAATTGATTTGTTCTTCACAATTCTTAATATGTATCGTTTAATCTCTTGATTATCTAAGTTGTGCAGCTTTTCCAGATTGTTATAAAGCGTAATAAACGTCTCTTGAACAGCATCTTCAGCCTGCTGTATATTATTTAGAATTGAATAGGCTACAGAATAAATCTTTTGCTCGTATAACTCATATAACTCTTCTATCTTTTCATAATCTTGATTAATAACTTTCATATTATCCCCCTCTCACCATATATAACGAATGAGCCTAACAAATTGTGACATTTAATAAAAAGTTTTACGCTGTTACCCTAAATATTGTGTTATTTTCACCATTACATTGTGTATGACCGACTGATTTCCCTGCTAGTGATCAAGCTTGTTTCAAGTGAAAGGAAAAAATGTGCTTCCATAAAAAAAGACCAGAAAGGCTTTCCACTGGTCTGATTCTTCTTAAGTTAGCTTATAGATTTTTGACAGTGTTTGGTTCGGCTTGCTTGGTCAGATTGATATGGAGAGGATCTTTTGTAATGTACGTATCTATTATCACTAATAAAGATTCGGATAAGTAGATTTATCAATTCCTCATGTTGGTCAAGTTTCAGCAGTTTTTACTTCTTTCAAATTTCCACAACTACCTGCTCTAGTAGCCAACCACTATACATGGAAAATAAAAGAACGTAGAGAAAACACTGTTTCTCTACGTTTCGAACACATGTCCTAAACCGGTTCACTCTGTATCCAGTGACAAGTAAACCGGGCAATGGTCGCTTCCCAGCGTCTCTGCATGTATTTCTGCTTTGTTAATTCGGTTTTTCCATCTCTCCGACACGATAAAATAGTCAATCCGCCAGCCGATGTTTCTTTCTCTCACTTTGTTCATGTAGGACCACCAGCTGTAAGCCTCGGTACGTTCTGGGTACAGATAGCGAAAACTATCGACAAATCCAGTGTTAAGGAAGGTTGTCATTTTTTCACGCTCTTCTGTCGTAAACCCGGAGTTGCCGCGGTTTGTTTTGTAGTTCTTCAAATCAATCTCTTGATGCGCCACATTTAAATCGCCGCATAAGACGACTGGTTTGCGTGAATCCAGCTCCTGTACATAAGCGAGCATCCGATCTTCCCATTCCAGCCGTTCCGCGAGACGAGCTAAATCACGTTTGGAGTTTGGCGTATACACGGTTACTACAAAGTACTTTTCAAACTCCAGTGTGATGATTCTTCCTTCTGGTTCTATGACATCTTCTTCCAAACCGTACGTAACGTGAAGCGGCTTTTGTTTGGTAAAGACAGCCGTACCAGAGTAACCTTTCCGCTCGGCATAGTTCCAGTATTGATAGTAACCCGGCAAGTCCAGTTCAATTTGTCCTGCTTGCAGCTTTGTTTCCTGCAAGCAGAAGATGTCTGCGTCTTGTTCTTTAAAATAATACAGAAAACCTTTCTTCACGCATGCTCGAATGCCGTTCACGTTCCATGATACAAATTTCATTTCTGTATTCCCCCGTTGTTGTCTCTAATCTGTGATGTGCAGGATGATTTTGCCTGTATGTGTTCTGCTTTCCAACAGCTGATGTGCTTCTGCGGCATCTTCCAGCTTAAATTCTTTTATTCTCGGAAAGATAATAGCTTCTCTCTCAATTAAATTGATAACTTGATTTGAAATGGCTTGCAGTATTTCAGGTCGCTTTTGTCGTGTTGTTCCCAGACTGAAACCAAGCAGCGAACGGCAGCTGCTGTGAACATCTGATGTGGTCAGGCTCCCAGGGCCTCCGCTGGCATTCCCGTAATTTACTAATCTGCCATAAGGCGCCAGACAAGCTAAACTATCTTCTGTGATTTTTCCAGCAAGAGAATCGAAAATCAAATCTGCGCCAGCGTCTGCAGTTAATTCGTTCACGTAGTGAGGAAACTTGTCGTACGTAATCACGCAATCTGCGCCCATTTGTAAAGGAACGGCGGCTTTGTCCATGCTGCTAACAGTTCCGATCACCTTTCCAGCGCCAAATAACTTGGCAAGCTGAATTAAAGTCAGCCCGATACCTCCCGCCGCCGCATGAACGACAACCGTCTCCTCTTTCTCCAATCTGCCAATTCGCTGCAGCAGCATAAAAGATAAAAAGGAAGGAATCGGACTTGCTGCCGCAACAGCTGTGTCCACATGGTCGGCAATAGGAAAAGTGAGTTTCACGCTTGCAATTGCATATTCGGCATAAGCCCCGCCTTTGACAAACGCGATCACGCGCTGTCCTGGTCGAAACCCCTCAACTGCCGGTCCGGCTTTGTCTACTATCCCGACTGCATCTAACCCTAGAATACCAGGTTTTCCTTTCCCCTTTGTTCCTTTTCGTTTCTTTATATCTGCAAAATGCACGCTTGCTTTTAATACTTTTATTCGAACTTCCCCAGCTGCAGGTTCTGGCTGCATTGCTTGTCTGTATACCAGTACTTCCGGACCGCCTGTCGTTTCAGCTGCAATTGCACGCATCGCTCATTCTCCTTTGATATGAGATACGGAACCCTAAAGTCATAAATTACTTTTCTCCGCATATTTTATCATATTGCAGCATGTTTTCCGTCCCAAAACTCTTAGGAAAAGGAGCTGTACTATGAATACCGTTCAAATAAGTGATGTAAAAGCTACGATTGATAAGTATATAGAGAATCTGGAAGCCAAGCAGGAAAAAGATGGCGCTTGGCGGATGTGTTTTGAAGGAGCTATTTTGACAGATTGCTTTTATATGATGACTTTCACATCGTTTAATAAAGAATTGGAGACCGTGGAAAAACTGAAGGTGCGTTTGCTTCAAAAACAGCGCGAAGATGGCAGCTGGGCAAACTATCCGGGAGAGAGGTACGGTAACCTGTCTGCTACGGTTCTCGCCTTTGCGGCACTTCGTTTTTACGGTGTAGAAGCAAGCAGGCTGCGACAAGCAGAGCAATATATTAACCATAACGGCGGAATTAATAAAGCGCATTTTATGATTCGCTTCATGCTGGCTGTACATGGCATGATTCCCTGGCCTCCATTTTTAAAATTTCCGATGACTGCCTTGCTCGTACCAACAACATTTCCAATTAACTTCTTCCAGTTCAGTTCTTATGCCAGAATCCATTTTGTTCCGATGCTGCTTCTTTTAAATAAAAAGTTCAAACGCATCAGTAAGCACACTGTTTCACTCGAACACCTTTTGTATGAGGATGAATGGGATGAGCGAACAGATGATGGGTCGCCATGGCGGACGATAACAAATGAATGGAGCCGGCTTGCTCGGCTGCCAGCGCGTCTGCACCGAGCTGGTTACAAGTATGCTGAACAGTACATGCAGGAACGAACAGAATCAGATGGGACGCTTTACAGCTACGCAAGTGCCACCTTTTTCATGGTTTATGCGTATTTGGCGCTAGGATACGAAGAAAAGAATCCGCGAATACAGCAAGCGCTGGACGGCATACACGCACTCGTTAATGAAAATTGCAACGGTATCCATGTGGAGAACTCTACCTCTACTGTTTGGGATACCGCATTACTTAGCTACGCGCTGCAGCAAGCAGGTGTTTCCAGCCAAAGTACGGTGATTCGGTCTGCTGCACATTATTTACTGCAGCGGCAGCATAGTCAGAAAGCTGACTGGCAAATCCATGAGCCCAACGCGGAACCTGGAGGATGGGGATTTTCTGATATTAATACGAATCATCCAGATCACGATGATACTGCCGCTGCTCTCCGGGCGCTCACCAGATCTGCTCGAGATGATATGGATGTGAAGCGAGCATGGAAAAAAGGCTGCGATTATTTACTAGCCATGCAAAACAAAGATGGCGGCTGGGCAGCATTTGAAAAAGATACAGATTGGCGGCTGCTAACAAAGCTTCCGATTGAAAATGCGAGAGATGCAGCGATTGATCCGTCCACCGCAGACCTGACCGGTCGTGTACTGGAATTTCTCGGAACGTATGCCAGCCTGAAGCAAGATCACTATAGCATAAAAAAAGCAATAAAATGGCTGCAAAAGCATCAGGAATTGAATGGATCGTGGTATGGCAGGTGGGGTGTCTGCTATTTATATGGTACATGGGCTGCTCTTACCGGACTTTCAGCTGCCGGAGTGGAACCTGGCGCTCGATGCGTGAAACGTGCAGTCAATTGGCTGAAAGCTGTACAGCATGAGGATGGCGGCTGGGGAGAATCATGCCGCAGTGCAGAAGTAGGAACATTTGTAGATTTGCCAATTAGCACGATTGTCCAGACTGCCTGGGCAGTAGATGCCTTGGTTGCATGCGGAGAACACCAAAGCGAAGAGGTTCAGCAAGGAATTCACTTTCTGCTTACAGCAGAATCCCAGCAAGCCGCCGTCAACTATCCGACCGGGATCGGTTTGCCAGGTCAGTTTTATATCCGCTATGAAAGCTATTCGTACATTTACCCGCTGCTTGCTTTAAGTCATTATCATATTAAAATGAAGCATCAGTGAATGGCCTTTACCATACCGCCATCGACGACAAAAGCTTGGCCCGTTACATACGTATTCGCCGAGGAGACAAGAAAGGCAGCCATTTTTGCAAACTCCTCCGGCTTGCCGTATCGGCCGATCGGAATCGCTGCTTGGCTTTCTTTTTGGACTTCTGCCAAACGCTTACCTAGCTGATCTGCGGATTTTTGATCCAGCTGATCAACACGTTCGGTATGAATTTTCCCAGGTCCTAAGGTATTGATTAGAATATGATCGGGTGCCAATTCCTGCGACAGCGATTTTGCTAAACCGACGATGCCTGCTCGAAAGGTATTAGATAAAAGCAAGTTATCGATAGATTGCTTGATAGAGGAGGAGGCGATATTTAAAATATGGCCTCCTCCTCTTTCTTTCATAACCGGCACAACAGCACGAATGAAACGAACAAAACTAAGTAAATTCAGTTCAAAAGCTTGCTGCCAGTCTTGATCTTCAAAATCAGCCAATCTGCCAGCAGGCGGGCCGCCGGCATTATTAACCAGGATGTCGATGGAACCGGTATGCTGTTTCGCTGCTTCCACTGCACGTGTTATCGCCTGCGCATCTGTTACATCACAAACAGAATAAAAAACAAGACTGTTGCCAGAAGCTTTAATGATTTCCTCTTTGGCCTGCTTGAGCGTTTGTTCGTCCCTGCTCAAAATATGGACGATTGCACCTTCTTCTGCTAACTGCAGCGCTGTAGCCTTTCCTAAACCTTTACTTGCTGCAACAACTAATGCTGTTTTTCCTTTCATACCTAGATCCATCTTTACCCCTCCTTATTCTGCTAGTTTAGCAATCTTACTTCGTATCCAGCGTTTTGCTGTTTCTTCCGGTATTTCATATGTACCGCCTTCACGAAGCAGGCTGTTTTTATACATCGTCTGGACGAGCATCGTTACTTTCATTTGCTCTTCCCCCTTCCTATGGTCATTATACACCGAAGCCGCCCTAGCTGACAGGCTGGGCGGCTTGTTTAAAATAATACGATATAATTTCGGTGCACAACTGCTTTATGCCAAGTGGAAGCAGGGGCTTGATCTCTTCGCTCGAGCATCTCTCGTAAATCAGCTGAAGATATGTCGCTGATTCCACGGGCAATCAGTTGTTTATTTTCTGTCACAATATCCACAACTGCTGAAGGTGAAAAGGTTCCTTCTACTTCAGTAACGCCAATCGGCAGCAAACTCTTACCTTGCTCAAGCAGCGCTTGCACGGCCCCTGCATCAACAGTCAGAGCGCCTGTTGCTCTTGCATGATGCGAAAGCCACTGTTTGGTTTTCCGCTGTACTTCTGCCGCTTCATCGCCAATATACGTACCGGCTCCTTCACCTTGAGAAATTACCAGTAAGGTAGAAGTTTCGTTCGTTGTGCCAATAAAAACGGGAACACCTAATTCCAATGCTGTCTGCGCCGCCAGCACCTTCGAATACATACCGCCAGTACCTACTTTAGATCCTGATACTTGCTCGATGGAAGCTTGCATTTCTAAGGGAATTGATTTCAGTCGATTATATCTTTTTGCATCAGGATATGTGTTCGGATTCTTGTCGTAAATTCCGTCCACATCTGTAATTAGAATCAGCAAATCTGCTTTGACTAAACCGCTCACATAAGCAGAAAGCATATCATTATCTCCAAACGTCAATTCCCGAATAGAAATCGAATCATTTTCGTTGATAATTGGAATGATGTTTCGCTTCAGCAGTTCCTGCAAAGTATTGTAACTATTGTTATATTGATCCGCATTGGTAAACACATCTCGTGTTAAAAGCAGCTGGGCACACTTCATACCGTGCTTGGAGAACGCATCTGTATATGCCTGTACAAGCAGCCCTTGCCCAATAGCCGCAGCCGCCTGTTTCCCCTCAATTGTTACCGGCCTGGACGGATAGCCAAGCTGACGAAACCCTGCAGCCACCGCACCGGAAGAAACCAGAATCACTTCATAGCCTTCTTTTGCAAGCATCGCAATCTGTTCCGTATGCCGGCGAATCTTTTGTTCACTCATTCCGCCGCCCGCTTCTGACAGCATGCTGCTGCCTATTTTCACAATTATCCTTTTCATCTCATTCACCTTTTCATCTCGCAAATCAAATCATTTTATTAACGATTATATAGCAAAATCCGCTAGTCTCCTAGCCTGCTATCAAAAAACTTCTTGAAGCTTTTGTTTGGTAGCATAGTTTTGGATAGTGGCAGCTCATCCATTTGGTTATGCGGCTCAAACTCATATGTTTTACCGTGTGATTTTCGTTTCCTTTTGGTCATCCACATATAAAGTGATGCCTCTGAGCATGAGTAGTACTGAAAGGTAAACAAACAGGCAGCAGCAACACGATGAAGGCAGATGATTTTTCAGCTGGGGTGAACCCATTGCACGTTAATATATTCATATTCTAGGTATTATAGAGATTTAAATGCACTGTCTTTCCTCAAACGAAGTAGAAAACCCCACAGCTTCGAGAGCTCTGAGGTTTCTGATTCGAACTTTTAGTTACTTCGCCTTCTGCAGTTGGAGATCACTATGCCGCTATTTTACTTCAACTGTCCAGCCAAATGTATCTTCCAGTTCGCCTTTTTGAATGCCTGTGATTGTATCATAAATACGCTTGGCAACTTCTCCAGTTACGCCGTTGTTAATTTCGTATGTTTCTCCCCCGTAGGACAGTTTGCCGACAGGTGAGATAATGGCTGCTGTTCCTGTGCCGAATACTTCTTCTAGCCTGCCTTCCTTCTGGGCTTGCACAACTTCAGCAATCGCTATGCGGCGCTCCGTAACTGGATAGCCCCAATGGTTCAACAGGTGCAGCACACTATCACGCGTGACACCTTGCAAAATGCTTCCGTTAAGCTGCGGTGTAACAATTTCGCCATCGATTTTGAAGAAGACATTCATGCTACCGACTTCCTCTACATATTTCTTCTCCAAACCATCCAGCCATAAAACTTGCGAAAATCCAGATGCTGCAGCGACTTCTTGCGCTTTTAGGCTTGCAGCATAGTTTCCGCCAGTTTTGGCGTCGCCTGTGCCGCCTTTGACTGCACGTACATAGTCATTTTCTACTGCGATGCTTACTGGGTTAATTCCTTCCTTATAGTAAGCGCCCACAGGAGACAAAATGATGATGAACTTGTAGCTGACTGATGCAGCTACTCCAAGGAACGGCTCCGTCGAAATAATGAAAGGACGAATGTAAAGCGAAGTTCCTTCTGCAGTCGGAATCCATTCCTTCTCGACCGAAATAAGCTGTCGCAATGCTTCTAAAGCCAAATCTTCGTCTAGTCTCGGAATACACAATCTGTCATTTGAACGATTAAGACGTTCAAAGTTTTTGTCAGGACGGAAAAGCAATACTTTTCCTTTCTCTGTAACATAGGCTTTCAAGCCTTCAAATACCGTCTGGCCGTAATGGAAGCACATCGCGGCTGGGTCCAGCTCAAGCGGTGCATACGGTACAATCTGCGGGTCATGCCAGCCAGTCTCAGCTGAATAATCCATTGTAAACATGTGATCCGTGAACACCTTCCCGAATTCTAGTGTACTCGCTTCCGGTTTCTGTTTGAGGTTTTCGCTGCGTGTAAAAGCAAAAGTTTGTTGTTTCAAAGCTAGGACTCCCTGTCATTTTAAATTTTTCTTTCTTTTATTCTCCTAAATTGTGCCTAATAATAGAATATTGCGACAACAATATCTTATCAAAGAATTATATAGGAGATAGCGCATAGTTTCAACCTAAAATTTTAACAAAGTTTCCGACTGTATGTTACGATAGACGCATATTAGGGTAAAGCTACATAGAGAAATAAAGGAGGCACGTTTATGGAAATGAGTACAATCATGTGGATTGTGTGCGGTGTTATCGTAATCGGGTCAGTGGCACTCGCGGCTGTTATGATCGCAAAAGCTGTAAAATCCATGTTATCGACGAAAAAAGAAATCAACCAAATTATGGCACCAATGCAAGCGGATATGCAGACAATAAAGCAGGAACAGACTGTTTTACAGCAGCATCAAAAAGAAATCCAAAGCAATGTGCAATCCATGACGGAAGGTTCGAAGACAATCATCACATCCGTCAAACAAGCGCCATCCATACTAAAAAAACAATTTAAAGAAACACAGCTGCAAAACAAATAGCCAGCAGTCATTGACTGCTGGTTTTTTTATGCTTCTGTCAATTCATTCAACTGACGCAATATATGCTCGGCCTGCTGCATAGCTTTTTTCACGTCCATTAATTCATGTGAAAATTGCTGGATGCTTTGTTCTGTTCGTGAGCTAACAATCTCATTATCCTGGGAATGGCTCATAATTGTTTCAAATTGAGCTGTAACATCCCCTAGCTGTTCCGTGCCGCTATTGATCAAATCCTCCGCTGTGCCCATGAACTGGTTCACATTGCGTATTTGTTCATGTGTTTCTTGAATGAGTCCCGTAACATCCGAAACAGATGCTTTCGTTTCTTCTGCTAATTTACGAACTTCACTCGCCACGACAGCAAATCCTTTTCCTTGTTCTCCCGCCCGAGCAGATTCGATGGATGCATTAAGCGAAAGCAAGTTTGTTTGTTCCGCAATTCCTTCCACCAAACCTACAATGCTTCCAATTTTCGCAGCTGCTTCTTCCAGCGTCGCAAGTTCTGCTTGGACTGCACTCATCTGCGCAGCGATATGCTGCATACGTTCTTGCTGGGAGATAAGCCCTGCCTGTCCCTCTTCTGAGTGGGTGACAACTTCCTTCGCGGTCTGCTTCGTCTCCACGCTTTGCTCTGTCAGCGATTCAGAAGAAGAAACCAATCCCTCTACAGCTCGATTCACCTGTGTAAAAATACTGGTGAGCGTTTCGGACGTATGCTGAATACTCCCATGCAGCTGATCCTGATTTGCAATATGTTCAATATGTACCCGCTCATGTTCCGTGTTGTATGCATCCAGCACAATTTGCTGCTCAATGTTGAATATCTTCGTTGTCGCTAACACTGCTCTTCGATACGCTGGAAAATCCATTTGCTCATTTTCAAAGATGTGCAGCATTTGCTGCAGCAAATCTTGAAATGCCCCCATATACCACTTAGGCTCTAGTCCGATTTTGGCATGAATCAAAGCAATTCGCTTACGTTTTTCAATATATTCCTGATCTACCCGGCCATTGAACATTTCCTGGATGTGCTGTTTTAATGTACCTTTCAGCCGCTCGACTGTACTATTGTTTTCAATAATATGCAGCAAGTTATCTTGATTCATAATGTTTTGATAAAAACTGTTTACAATCCTGTCTATCTCTTGGCAAATGACAGGCTCTAATTGAGTTAGAATACGAAGGTCTTCCTCTGTCAGATGTATCATATCCAGTTGTTTTTTTAGTTCGCCATCCATTTTTAGCACTATTTCTGCTCTTTGTGTATCTGCGGTGTTCAGCCCTGTTCCTGCTTTTCTCTCTTTTTTGCGTTTCGTAAACATATGTATCCTCCTCATTGATCCCCCATTACTTGTATATCGGCATATTACCAGCTATCTGAAGGGCTTCTGTCAAAATACTGGTAAATAATCTAACAAGTTACTGGCTAGCGCACGCTTCTGACGGCATAATAAAAGCAGAACCTCCTAGATTGGAAGTTCTGCTGGCTATTAAGGTAAGACAGTCTCACCCATGAGCTGAAGATCTACTTGCTTGGCAACGTCTCTGCCTTCGTTGATTGCCCAAACGATCAAACTTTGACCGCGTCGGCTGTCGCCAGCAGCGTAGACGTTAGCTACGTTTGTACGATAATCTCCGTAAGCTGCTTCCACTCGTTTGTTTGGGGTTACATTAACACCAAATTCGGTAAGCAACGGTGTTTCTGTTCCTTCAAAACCAATTGCAATCAAAACGAGTTCAGCTGGCCATACTTTTTCGGAACCTTCAATTTCTTGGTAGACAAACATACCTTTATCATTACGTACTTTTTGCATATCGACTGTATGCAATTCTTTTAAATTGCCCTGTTCATCCTTCACAAATTTGGTTGTCTGGATACTATATTGACGAGGATCTTCGCCATACGCCGCTTTCGCTTCTTTGTGTGCGTATTCCAAACCAAATACATGCGGATATTCCGGCCATTGGTTATCTGCACTGCGGGCAAGCGGGAGCGATGGATGCTTACCGAATTGCGTCACGCTTTTTGCGCCTTGACGGACAGCTGTAGCAATACAGTCTGCTCCCGTATCGCCGCCTCCGATAACAATAACGTCTTTACCAGCGGCGTTGAATTCAGGCTGCGCATCTTGTTTGCCATCCAGCAATGCCTTCGTTGATACAGTCAGATAGTCCATTGCAATATGGATACCTTTCGCTTCTCTTCCTTGAATGACGAGGTCGCGCTGCTGCTGAGCGCCAGTACAAAGAATAACAGCATCGTACTGTGCACGAAGGTCATCTGCCAGAATATCTTTCCCGATTTCGGTATTCAAAATAAAGTCGATTCCTTCTTGTCTAAGTAGATTCACACGGCGCTCTACGACATCTTTTTCTAACTTCATGTTAGGAATACCATACATCAGCAGTCCGCCAGCACGATCGGCACGTTCATATACCGTTACAGAGTGGCCCGCTTGGTTCAGCTGATCAGCACTTGCAAGACCAGCTGGACCCGAACCGATGATGGCAACTTTCTTACCCGTACGCTTCGCTGGAATGCGCGGTGTAATCCAGCCCTTTTCAAACCCTTTGTCGATAATAGCACGCTCGATATTCTTGATGGCAACTGCTGGATCACTAATTGCAACGGTACAAGAACCTTCACACGGAGCTGGACAGACACGACCGGTGAATTCCGGGAAGTTATTCGTCAGCATCAATCTTTCCAATGCTTCCTTCCACTTCCCTTTATACACGAGGTCATTCCACTCTGGAATTAAGTTATATATCGGACACCCGGATGTACTGCCGCCGATTTCCATGCCGATATGACAGAATGGCGTGCCGCAATCCATACAGCGGGCACCTTGTGTCTTCAGCGTAGCATCAGAGAAAGGAGCGGCATATTCGTTCCAGTCCCGGATGCGTGTTTTCGGATCTCGTTCATTTGCTTCTTCTCTTTTGTAGTCAATAAATCCGGTTGCTTTCCCCATACTTACACCTCTCTCTTAATGTACTGCTGCAGTCTTTTCGGATTCCTTCATTGGACGCGGCTGCTGGTTTTTCAGCACAAACGCCTCCATGACTGCTTCCTCCTGCGTAAGTCCGCGCTCTTGCTGCTCTTCGATTTGGTGCAGCATGCTGCGGTAATCAATCGGAATTACCTTTACAAAGCTTGCAAGTTCTGCTTCCCAGTTTTCCAGAATAACGTTCGCTTTTTCGCTGTCGGTATATGCCGCATGCTTCTCAATCATACTGCGCAGGACAGCAATTTCCTTTTTATCTGTTAACGGTTCAAAATCAATCATTTCCGTGTTGCATAACTGCTTAAATGCTGCACGATCCGTTGTATGGATATAAGCAATACCGCCAGACATACCTGCAGCGAAGTTCTTGCCTACTTCTCCAAGAATAACAACTTTACCGCCAGTCATATACTCACAGCCATGCTCTCCGATTCCTTCGACAACTGCTGTGGCACCACTGTTCCGAACGGCGAAACGCTCACCAGCCATACCATTAATATAAGCTTCACCGGAAGTCGCACCATATAGGGCCACGTTCCCAGCAATAACATGCTTCGCAGCCGAAACTCGGAAATCTACTGGTTTTTTGACAATCAACTTCGCACCGGACAAGCCTTTTCCTACATAGTCATTGGCGTCTCCAGTCACAGACAAGGTCATACCTTTCGGTGTGAAAGCACCAAAGCTTTGTCCAGCAGAGCCGTTGAAGTGCAAGTTAACAGTGTCTTCCGGAAGTCCAGCTTCAGCAAATTTCTTGCTGATCTCACTGCCGGCAATTGTTCCTGCAACACGATTAATGTTTCGGATTGGCAGCTCAAGATGTACCTGTTCTTTGCCAGCGAGTGCTTTTTCCATATGCGGCAGAATATCCGTAGTATCCAATGCAATGTCAATTTTATGGTTTTGCGGCGTTGTATACGTACGTGCACCGTCAATTTGATGCAGCAATCTGCTCAAATCCAGCTGACCAGCTTTCCAGTGTGATGTAGCACGCTCAGATACTTCTAATACATCGGTACGTCCAACCATTTCTTCCATGTTGCGGAAACCAAGTTCAGCCATAATTTCACGAACTTCTTGCGCGATGAAAGTCATAAAATTAACAACATGATCTGGGTCACCGATAAACTTCTTCCGCAGCTCTGGATTTTGTGTTGCGATACCAACCGGACATGTATCAATGTGACAAACACGCATCATCACACAACCAAGTACAACGAGAGGTGCTGTTGCAAAGCCATATTCCTCTGCTCCAAGCAAGGCTGCCATAACGACATCCCGGCCAGTCATCAGCTTGCCGTCGGTTTCCAAACGAACGCGGTCACGCAATCCATTCAGCATGAGTGTCTGATGCGCTTCCGCTAGTCCGATCTCCCATG
This sequence comes from Terribacillus aidingensis, assembly GCF_900215625.1. Taxonomy (GTDB): domain Bacteria; phylum Bacillota; class Bacilli; order Bacillales; family Amphibacillaceae; genus Terribacillus; species Terribacillus aidingensis. Next base: position 494,253 of record NZ_OBEK01000002.1, on the reverse strand, counting down.
GAAGGCCGGCATGCTTAATACTTGTCTTCGGTGATGCGCCAGTTCCGCCGTCGTATCCGCTAATAACAATAACGTCCGCACTGCCTTTTGCCACACCGGCAGCAATCGTGCCGACGCCGCCTTTTGCTACCAATTTAACACTGATTCGCGCATCGCGATTTGCATTTTTCAAGTCGTGGATCAGCTGCGCCAAGTCCTCAATGCTGTAAATATCATGGTGTGGCGGTGGTGAAATCAAGTTCACGCCAGGCGTTGATTTACGCACATCAGCTACCCATGGATATACTTTCTTCCCTGGAAGCTGACCGCCTTCCCCTGGTTTTGCTCCTTGCGCCACTTTAATCTGCAGCTCATTTGCTTGCACAAGGTAAGAACTCATCACGCCAAAACGGCCGGAAGCGATTTGTTTAATCGCACTTCGTCTGGAATCGCCGTTTTCGTCCAACTGATAACGCTTGGCATTCTCTCCGCCTTCTCCGCTGTTACTTTTCCCGCCAAGACGGTTCATCGCAATAGCGAGTGCTTCATGTGCTTCTTCACTAATAGAACCGAATGACATGGCACCTGTTTTGAATCGCGTTACAATGCTTTCCACTGATTCCACTTCGTCAATAGGAATAGAATTGGCGTTTTTGAACTCAAACAAGTTTCGTAAGAATCCTAGGCGCTCCTGATCAGCTGCCTCGGTATATTCTTTAAACAGATTATAGTTATTTTGGCGGCATGCCCATTGCAGCGTATGAATTGTTTTCGGGTTAAAGGCATGATGCTCACCATTGGCACGCCATTGGAATTCGCTGCCTGTATCCAGCGCAGCAGCTGCTGATTTGTAAGCAGCTTGATGACGTTTTTTCGCTTCCGCCGCAATTGTATTCAAGTCAATCCCATCAAGCTGGGAAGTTGTTCCGGTAAAATACTTGGAAATAACAGCATGACTAATGCCGACTGCTTCGAAAATTTGTGCGCCGCGATAGCTTTGTACCGTACTGATACCCATTTTCGACATCACTTTTACGACGCCCTCTGTCATTGCCGCTGCATATTGTTTCACAGCTTCCGGATAAGTTAGCTTAATATCTTCGTTATCAATGCTTTCTTTCAGCGTGGCATAAGCCAAATAAGGATGAATGGCATCTGCGCCATAGCCTAGCAGTGTCGCAACATGATGTACTTCCCGAACTTCTCCAGCCGAAGCAATTAAGCTGACTTTTGTGCGCAAGCCTTTACGAACAAGGTGCTGGTGCAAGCCGCTTACGGCAAGAAGTGTTGGTACTGGTACATATATATCCGACATCAAGCGATCTGTCAGCACAAGAACGCTGACTCCCTTGCTGATTGCTTCTTCTGCTTCTTGGAAAATTCGCTGCATGCTTTTCTTCAGATCTTCACCAAATAAGGTATGAATCTCTTGCAATTTGAAATCACCGCTTGGCTCAGCAACAAGCTGCTCCAGCTGATTATTCGTCATAATAGGAGATGCTAACTTGATTCGTCGGCAATTCGCTTCATTCGGATGCAGCAGATTGCCTTCCTTTCCAAGATAAGAAAGCGTGCTTGTAACGATTTGTTCGCGATACGCGTCAATCGGCGGGTTTGTTACTTGTGCGAACAGCTGTTTAAAGTAATTGAACAAAGATTGCGGGCGATCAGACAGTACGCTTAGCGGTGTATCATTTCCCATGGCTCCGATTGGGTCCTTGCCTTCAGATACGAGCGGTACGATATATTTTTGTACATCTTCATACGTGTAACCGAATGCTCGCTGTTTGGTGACTAGATCTTCTACTGCACTGTCGTCCGTGGTTGTCTGATCTTCCAGCGTCACCATATTGTTATCCAGCCATTCTTGATACGGTGCTTCAGCAGCCATTTCCTGCTTGATTTCTTCGTCTGGAATCAACCGGCCCTGCTCCATGTCTAATAGCAGCATTTTTCCTGGGCTGATACGATTTTTTTCAAGTATGTTTTCTTCTTCCACGTCTAGGACGCCTACTTCAGAAGAAAGGATAAGATGATCATCTTTCGTCACATAATAACGACCTGGACGTAACCCGTTTCGGTCAAGAACAGCACCGATTTGTTTTCCATTCGTAAAGGAAATAGCTGTTGGGCCATCCCACGGCTCCATCAACGTGCTATGATAAGCATAAAAAGCTCGTTTTTCTGCATCCATGTATGGATTCTTATCCCATGGTTCCGGAATCATCATCATGGCAGCGTGTGCCGGTTTGCGACCAGCTAGCACAAAGAATTCAAATGCGTTATCCATAATGGAGGAGTCACTGCCGTCTGTGTCTAATATAGGAAGAATCTTTGCTGTATCTGCTCCAAACGCTTCAGATACAAGCTGCTTCTGACGGGCACGCATCCAGTTAACGTTCCCCTGCAGCGTATTAATTTCTCCATTATGAATAAGATAACGGTTTGGATGCGCACGTTCCCAGCTTGGGAATGTGTTCGTGCTAAAGCGAGAATGCACTAGTGCAAATGCACTTTCAAAGAGCGGATCTTGCAGATCAAGGTAAAACTGGTCCACTTGAACAGATGTGAGCATTCCTTTGTAGACAATTGTCTCACTGGAGAAGCTGGCGAAATACAGATGCTGGTGCATCTCTTTCGCTTCTTGTTCCGCCTGTTTACGGATTACATAAAGTTTCCGTTCGAACGGAAGTCCTTTTTCAGTTCTTTCCCCGATTCCTACAAAAAGCTGACGGACGAAAGGCTTCACATCACTTGCCATTGTACCGATATGTGTGTCATCGACAGGTACCGTGCGCCAGCCGATTACCTGCTGTCCTTCTGCCTCTACAAGCGCGTTTATTTTGCTTTCCAGTTCTTCCTGCTGCGCGTCTTGTGTGTTGAAGAATACCATTGCCACACCATAGGCACCTGGTTCGGGTAATGAATATTCTGTCTTTTCGGAAAAATAACGATGCGGAAGCTGCACCATGATTCCAGCACCATCACCTGATGCAGGATCGCTCCCCTGTCCGCCGCGGTGATCCAGCTGACATAACAGCTGCAATCCTTTTTGAACGATATAATGGGCGGCTTCCCCTTTCATGTGCGCGTATAAGCCGATACCGCATGCATCGTGCTCAAATTCCGGGCGATATAAGCCTTGTGCTTTTGGTAGAAAATGAAATGCCATTATTAATCCCTCACTCTCTCTGTCTCGAACCGACATGTTGTCTTATTAACCATTGTAAGGTTTTCTAATTAATCGAAACAATATATAATTTAGATAGAATTAATCTCATATTGATATAGGTAGGAGGAAAACGCCATGGAATTGCGTCAACTGCGCTATTTTATCGAGGTAGCCAAGCGGGAGCATATGTCGGAAGCGGCTGAATATTTACTTGTGGCACAGTCAGCCATCAGTCGACAAATCAGCAATTTAGAGGATGAACTTGGTGTCGATCTGTTTGAACGGGAAGGCAGAAATGTGAAGCTGACTAAAATCGGCCGGACTTTTTTGAATCATATCGAAAAAGCCATGCACGCAATTGATTACGCGAAAAAACAAATTGATGAACATTTGGACCCGGAACGAGGTTCCATTAAAATCGGCTTTCCAACCAGCTTAGCAGGTCAGCTGCTGCCCACTGTTATTTATTCTTTTAAAGAGGCCTACCCAAATATACAATTCCAGCTCCGGCAAGGAACATACCAATTCTTAATTGAGCAAGTATCACGAGGTGATATTGATGTCGCCTTTATCGGTCCCGTACCAAGGGAACATGATCGTATCGAAGGCGAAATTTTGTTTACTGAAAGTTTTTCTGCCCTCGTCCCTGTTGCACATCAATTCGCAGAACGCGAACAGCTGCAGCTAAAAGATTTGCAAAACGAGCAATTTGTTCTCTTTCCACATGGATTTAAATTACGGCAGCTCGTGATGGACGGATGTAAAAAAGCTGGCTTCGTGCCGACAGTGTCGTCAGAGGGCGAAGATTTAGATGCAATTAAAGGGCTTGTCGCAGCTGGTATCGGCATCAGCATTTTGCCGGAAAGTACATTCTATGATGCGACACCTCGGCTTACGACGAAAATTCCAATTACGTTCCCGGAAGTCAGAAGATCAGTCGGCATTATCATGCCAAAAGAAAGACAAGTGGCGCCTTCTGAGCGCTTATTTTATGATTTTGTCCGTGATTTCTTCTCTCGTTTGCAGCAGTTCAGATAAAAAAAGAGTAATTGTGCAAGATGCACAGTTACTCTTTTTAGTTTGTCACACTGTCAGCCGGACGCAGCAAACGGCTCAGCTTCATTAATTCAAATTCCTCAAGCATTGCCTGTTTCTGCTTCTCGTCTACTTCCCATTTCGCATCTTCAAGTGAACAGCTGATTGGCACTTCACAATGGATGGCTGCAAGCTTTCTGCTTAAGTGCAAATTATCTAAGTCTGATTCAATTTTCTTTCTAACGCCATTGGGCAGTTCTTCTAGATTTTCCAGCAGCTGATCAATTGTTGCATATTGTGTAAGCAGCTTAATCGCTGTTTTTTCGCCAATACCTTTTACACCTGGGTAGTTATCCGAGCTATCGCCCATCAAGCCCTTCATGTCAATAATTTGGGCAGGTGTCAGGCCTTTTTGTTCAAAGAAACTGTTTTCCTGAAATACTTCATAATTGCCCTCGCCTTTTCGCATGATGGCAATATCTACATTCGGACGAACAAGCTGCAGCATGTCTTGGTCACCAGTAAGAACTGTCACATGATGCCCTTCTTCTGCATACAAACAAGCCAATGTGCCAATGCAGTCATCTGCTTCATAACCTTTCAGACCAATATTCGGAATACCGTATCCTGCAGCAACTTGCTTAACTGCATCAAATTGCGGGATTAACTCAACAGGCGGTGCTTCGCGGTTTCCTTTATACGTATCCAGCATCTCACTGCGGAACGTTTTCGAACCCATATCCCAGCAGGCAGCAACATGTGTCGGCTCAAAATGATCGACTGCCGCAGCTAAGTGGCGAATAAAGCCATGCAAGCCGTTGGTCGGCATGCCTTTCGAATTTACCATAAAATAATTGCGGTAAGCAGTAGCGTGAAATGCACGGAACAAAATTGCCATGCCATCTACTAATAATATATGATTTTTCATAATGATACCTTTGTCTCCTTCATATCTTTCATCCTTCTAGTTTACCATACTAGTACAAGCAGATTAAATGGGGTAAAATAAGTCATAGGAACACCAGAAAGGAGCTAGAAACGATGACAACAAACTTTGCTAAAGCAACATTCGCAGGAGGATGCTTCTGGTGTATGGTAAAGCCGTTTGACCAATGGGACGGCGTAGAATCGGTTATCTCCGGCTACACAGGAGGCCATGTCGAAAATCCGACATACGAACAAGTAAAAACAGGGACAACAGGTCATTATGAAGCTGTCGAAATCACATACGACCCAACAAAAATAGCGTACCAGCAAATATTAGACCTATACTGGCCGCAAATCGACCCTACAGATGCAGGCGGTCAATTCCATGATCGCGGCGATCAGTATCGGACTGCCATCTTCTATCATGATGCTGCACAACAAGAATTAGCGCACTTTTCTAAGAAAGCACTTGAAGAAAGCGGTAAATTCAAACAGCCGATTGTAACAGAAATTTTGCCGGCAGCCGCTTTCTATCCTGCCGAGGACTATCACCAGGACTTCTATAAAAAAGAAACAGAGGCTTATGAAGAAGACCGTGCAAAATCCGGCCGTGATGACTTTATTGAAGAGCATTGGAACAACTGATAGTATATCCAGTAATTGAAAAAGTGCAGGTACCTCCTGAATGTCAGAGATACCTGCCAGTACTTTGTTCTTAATTGACATGCAGAGCCTATTATCTCCCCGGTAATTATTTATCAAGTTTTAGCTTTAAACCTTCATGCGTTGCTTTAAAGCCTAATCGTTCATAGAACCTTAACGCATTCGGTCTTTTTTTATCCGTTGTCAATTGTATTACATGACAATCACGTTCTTTAGCACGTTGGATCGCCCAGTTTATTAGTTGCGTTCCTACACCGCTTCCTCTTACCGAAGCCAAAGTTCTTACTCCTTCAATCGTAGCTCTCCATCCTCCTTGATGCGTTAAATAAGGAGTAAAAGTAATCTGTTCTACCCCAATCACTTTATTGCCGTAACAAGCCACCACTAGTTCGTTATTCGAGTCAGAAACAATAGCTTGAAATGCCTTTATGTAACTAAGTGGCAGCGGATCCTCATAACACTCACGTTCCTTCCCCAAAACATCGTCTGCAAGCATCGCAACAATACTGCTCAAATCTTCTTCAGTAGCCGTTCTGAAATGTATTTCTGTCTCCAATCCAACTCCCCCCTTTGGTTATTAAATGCTTATAAAATATTGTTTTTACATAGTGAAAAAAAGTTAGAAATATGACAAGTATACCTACTCAACTATACGGATACGTAGATGTTTTTATCTCACTTTACTGAAGAATGGAAAGAAACCATCTTCCTTATAAAATCACCTCTAAATCGATACTTGTGAGTGTATCTTTTTAAAGGTGATCAGTCTGATGCCATTAAATCCATATGCATTATTTTGAATTGTTTAAGTCTCTGTTATAAACATATCTAACTTATAAATCTGTGTTTACATAATAATATTATTGTCAACTTCTTGTTTAATTAGTTCATATGATCGCCATTTTGCTTCTTTATCATGAATATTGGTAATCAGCATAAACTCATCCGCTTGATAAACTTCTTGCAGCCTTTGCAGCTCTATTCTCACCTTTTCCGGCGTTCCAATTACACAGCGTTTGCGGTTTTTACGTATCGCCTCTTTATCCGTTTCGGTTAGTTCGCGCTTGCTTATCAGTTCGGGAGATGGGATTTGCGTATCGCGTCCTTTCCCGACACTAAGCAGCCAATGGTCCTGACTTTCCGCTAATGCTTCTGCTGCTTCCTCGGTTTCTGCACACACGACAAAAATACAAACAATACCATATGGCGTTTTTCTCGTTTTCGACGGACGGAATGTTTCCTTATATAAGGGCATTGCTTTCGGTTTGGCGGGACTAATGAAATGACCGAATACAAAACCGATACCCAAGTCAGCTGCCCGCTTTGCACTTCCTTCTGATAAGCCGAGTACCCATAACGGCGCTGCTTCCTTTATGCGAGGAGATGCTTTTACTGAGCGATAAGGATGCTCGCGAGGTAATGTGTTGTACAGAAAGCCTTGCAGCTCCGCCAATTTTCTTGGAAACTCTCCCATTCCGCTTTCTGCGCCATCAGTTAAAGCGCTTCTCGTCTGTTCTGTCCCTCCTGGCGACCTGCCAACGCCTAGATCAACTCGTCCGGGAAACAGACCAGCCAACGTATGAAACGTTTCCGCTACCTTTAGCGGACTATATTGCGGCAGCAACACACCGCCAGTTCCAACTTTAATTGTATTCGTCGCACTGGCAATCCGCGTTGCCATAATTTCCGGGGCCACACTCACCAATCCATTTGTATTATGATGCTCCGCAAACCAATAACGCTCATAGCCAAGTTTCTCTGCATGCTGCGCTAATTCAACGCTCTCCCGCAACGCTTCTTCCGGCGTAGCTCCTCTCCTAATCGGTGCCTGATCTAATATACTAAGCTTCATTACGCCACCTGCTCTCTTCTCATACTCCTTCTTTATTGTATTGAAAGAGGCTGGGACCATACAAGGTATTCGCTCTCTGTTTTTTCTAATGTATAAAAATGTGTATTATAAAGTCCCTGAAAAGTACAGTTCAGAGATATTAAACAGGTTTAGGCTTTCTACCTCACTTGTACTATTTAAATACTTCGTTTAACTCACCTTTACTAACTTCTTGAATACTTTGCACTTTTAATCTTTCATTAGCTAACCCTGGGGTAGTCTTCACACCCAGCACCTTATCACCATAATCAAATACGCCATATTGTCTCACTTGATTCGGACCCGCACCAGTCTTTCAAACGTGGATTTCTAATCTGCCTAATATTTTGCAAACAGATGATTTCTTTTTTTGTCATGGCACACCGACAGATGATAAAGCTTATTTGTTAGAAGATATGAGCTCAAATGGATTAATGCTTAAAGAAACAGAAGCTATACTGAATGAAGTAAATGATGTTTCTCAAAGGCTTATTTTTTGTGCGCATACACATATACCAAGAGTTGTTTATCTTCCGAATGACCAAATAATTATTAATCCAGGAAGTGTTGGACTGCCGGCTTATGAAGATGAACTACCAATCTATCACAAAATGCAGTCAGGTACTCCTTTTGCTAATTATACGATTGTTACGAAGCAAGAAGAAGATTGGATAATTGAGCAATTGGATATCCCTTATAATCGAGACGAAGCAATTATCGAAAGTGAAAGAAAGGGTCGCTTAGATTGGGCTAGAGCATTGAAAACGGGAAGAGTTTAATTCACTGCATCTTTGTTTTGTTGAAGACGTCGTAGTTTTCAGGCAGCATTACCTGTTTTGTCCCGCATTTTTTATTCGTGTGAAAAAATTGGGAAGTGCCGCACATAACCGACTAAATAATAAATTCTTCAAATACTTGTAACTGCCCATCTACTCCATACAATTGTCAAAGAAACTATATAAAAAGAACATCGTATAAATTAGCTTTATATTTGTACATACAATCTTATAGACTTAATCGTTACAAAGACGAATGAAAGGGTTCAGATCTATAGCTTATAGAACTGAACCCTTTCATTTATCTTAATCATTTCTAATCATCACTTCATCAACTGCAATATGCTTCCTCGGTTTCATCATATCTATGATGATGTTTGCTACGTCATCCGGATGCATATACTTCTCTTCTATATCTTCTTCTCCCCATAATGCAGTTTTCATGTTACCCATATAAGCTGCAAATACTTTAATGCCTGTATCTTTTAATTCGTCTTTTATACTTTCTGTAAATCCTCTGACACCAAACTTACTTGCACTGTAAACCGATTCTGTAGCCTTTCCTCTTTTACCTGATAGCGACACAATGTTCACGATTGCGCCCTGGTTCCTCTCTATCATGTCATGGAGTACTTCTTGCGTACAAAATATCGTTCCTTTTAGATTAATATCTATCATTTGATGAACGCTTTCTTCGGATATGTTTTTCGCTAAGTCGAAGACCCCGATGCCCGCATTATTAAACAACAGATCAATTGGTCCGGCTTCTTCCTTTATGAGCTGGAAAACCCTCGCTACGTCTTTCTTTGAAGAAACATCCACTACGTAGATTGAATAATCATTGCTTAATGTTTCAGCTGTTCGCAGCAGCTTTGTTTTCGTTCGTCCGAGTAAACAAACATGATATCCAGAATCAGAATATTTTTTAGCTAAAGAAGCGCCTAAACCACTTCCTGCACCCGTTATAACAACATTTCCTGCCATATAATACGCTTCCTTTCTGCTTACATTGCTTCTGCCTAAAATGCATAGTTTGTGTTTTTTTCTAGTATTCAAATAACTATAACGATACTGTGATAATCAATCAAATGGATGACTTTGTTGATTTATCCTCTGCTTCATTCTTTAGTTGATTATAGTGTTCGGAATATTTATACTCCTTTTCCCAATAATCTGCTCCGGTAATCCCTAATTTAACAGGAGTAAACACGGGATCTAATCCGTTTTTCTTTTGCACCTCATAATCTTTTAGAACCCCAATTGCTTGTTTTGATAGGAACAAGATAATGATGATGTTGATCCAGCCCATGCTACCAAGTCCTAAATCCCCCAGGCCCCAGACAAGTTCTGCTGCGTTGGCACTTCCATAAAAAACAGCACCCAATACGAGTACCTTTAAAAGCAATTTGGCCACTACCTTCTTCTTCTCACCAAGAATATAAGAAAGACAAGTTTCCGCACTATAATAGTAGGCAACAATTGTTGTAAACGCAAAGAATAAAACGGCAATTGCGATAAACGGCGCACCAAATCCTGGTAACACAGACTCAATCGCTCTTTGTGTATAAACGGTTCCTGGTTCCACCTCTGCTATATTGGTTACAAGTGGTTTCATTCCGTCCGGAACAACATTATACATGCCCGTGATAAGAATCATAAACCCGGTAGCTGTACAAACAAGGAGTGTATCCACGTAAACCGCAAAAGATTGAATTAACCCTTGTTTTGCAGGGTGAGACACCTCAACTGCCGCTGCTCCGTATATTTCACTGCCTACCCCTGCTGCATTTGAGTAAAGACCTCTTTGAATTCCCCAAGAAATAGCAGCACCGATAATGCCGCCAAAGGTTGCGTCCATTCCTAAAGCGCTTCCAATTACCATGGTGAACATGTGCGGAACTTCAGAGATATTCGCACCCAATACAATAAAACAAACGCCAATATATCCGATTGCCATGAATGGAACAACAATTTGTGCAAATTTAGCAATTCGCTTCACACCACCGAAAATAATAGCAGCTAATACGAGAACCAATACGCTGCCAGTTATCATCGGCTGAATACCAAATGCGTTTTCAACTCCTCCAGCAACCATGTTTGCTTGTAAAGGAGGCAGCAGAGTTCCTTGTGCAAGTACTGTCACGCCTGCATAAACAACTGCTACCCATTTCAGCTTTAATCCCTTTTCAATATAAAAAGGCGGTCCCCCACGTAATTGCCCTTGATCTTTTCCTTTATATACTTGTGCAAGTGTTGTTTCCACAAAGGAAGTGGCCGCACCTAGAAAGGCCATCACCCACATCCAAAAAAGAGCACCCGGGCCGCCAAAAGCGATGGCAGTTGCCACACCAGCAATATTCCCGATCCCAACCCTGCTGGCAAGTGTCATCGTTAATCCTTGAAAAGCTGAAAATCCAGAGTTAGACCCTTTATCAAAGATTAACTTTCTCATATCTTTAAGGTGCCTCACTTGAAGAAACCGAGTAGTAAAGGAAAAAATCAATCCTGCGCCAAGAATGAGAACCACGAGCGCGTTACTCCAAACAATTCCATTCAGCCAACTCACTATATCTCCCATAAACATCCTCCATCCCCTTTTTAAAAGATAAAATCGATTTGTCGTTATCGCCTGTGCGAATAATCGAGATATTCAGTAAATTAATTTTACCTTTCATGAGAACGAGGGACTATGGACATAGTGACGCATAGTAGCTGTTTATCATTTTACACTTGGATTTGAACAAGTTCATAGCCGCTTCCATTACAATTATTGAAACGAATGCCTTTGCAATAACACTTGATCCACGAATAATTGTTAAAACGCTCATCTAATTTCACGGACCCATATGTCAACAGCAGCACGAACCGTTTCGCTAAAGACAAGAAAAAAGCTGCGATTCATAGTACTTTCGCAGCTTGTTCACTATCTGCTAAACCTAGCCAGAAATTGCTTTGTTCTTTCTTCCTTCGTCTGTTCAAATAATTCTTCTGGTGAACCTTGTTCAACTATTACACCATCTTCCATGAAGATGACACGATCCGCAATTTCATAAGCAAAACTCATTTCATGTGTAACGATAATCATCGTCACGCCGGTTTGTGCGACATGTTTTATCACGTCCAGTGTCTCTCCGACTAATTCGGGATCTAATGCGGATGTTGGCTCATCGAATAGGATTACTTCCGGATTTAGCGCAAGTGCTCGAGCTATTCCGACTCGCTGCTGCTGTCCGCCTGATAATTGATGCGGGTAAGCATCTCTTTTATCCTTTAAACCTACTTTACTTAATAATTCCAGTCCTTTTTTGTAAGCTTCTTCTTTTGGCTCTTTTCGTGCAATAATAAGGCCTTCCACGACATTTTCAATAGCTGATTTATGAAGAAAAAGATCATATTGCTGAAAGACCATCGCTGTTTTCCTTCGCACTGCCAGTATTTCTTTCGATTTTGCTTTTTTGAATTCTACTTTTGTCTGTCCGATGCTAATTTCCCCTGCATCAGCTCTTTCCAGAAAGTTAATACACCTTAAGAACGTTGATTTTCCAGAGCCGCTCGGTCCTAAAATAACGACCACTTCTCCTTTTTCGATCGTTACGTTCATGCCCTTTAAAATAGCGTTTTTACCGAAGGATTTGGATATATCTTTGATTTCTATCATGCAAATTGTCTCCTTCTGTTTCTATTTGCGTATTTCTCATATCCTGCTGTTACTGCTTCAATAGACGCACATACTCCCCAGTAAATAATCGACACGGCTACATATGCTTCCAGATAACGATAATTCACATTTGCTTCAATTACCGCACCATTAAGAATATCTACGACAGATACCATGGAGACAAGAGAAGAAGCTTTGATTAAACTGATCAGCATATTATTCACTAAAGGCAATGCCAGCGGAATAACTTGCGGAATCATCACTCTCCGTAAAACCTGCAAGGTAGTCAAGCCGACGGAATAAGCTGCGTCAATCTGCCCTTTTGGAATCGAAGCGAAAGCGCCTCTGAATATTTCTGATAAACCGCTAGTCGCGTATAAAGTGAGTGCAAAAATAGCAATGCTCCTTCTATCGATATCACGAAATGAAATAGACAGGGCAAGGGAATTGGCTATTTTATCCAATACGTCTGAGAAAACAAGATAGGAAACGAGCAGAATTAACACAACTGGTACAGCCTTAAATATCGTTACAAACCATTTAAAGAATACGGCGAGTATTGGTATTTCATAGTGACGTATCAGCGCGATGGCTAATCCAAGAGCCGAGCCAAATACGAGCGGCAGAAATCCTAATAGCAGTGTAGTAGGTAAATAATGCAGCGCAGCCAGGAAAGCTTCCAACATAAATGCAAAATCAAAATCCATATGCACGGAGCTCCTTCCTATTTCGTAAAGTCTCCTCCAAGATATTCTTTTGAAAGCTCGGCCAATTTCCCGTTGTCAATTAATTCTTGTAAGGCTCCATCTATTTCCTTTTGAAGTTTGGTATTATCTTTTTGGAAGAGGTAATATGTTTTGGAAACATTCACAGGCTCCCCTGATGTAACGAGATTTGCACTGAATTGTTTGTTTAATTTATCGACATCATATTTGGTTAATAGCGCCGCATCCACTGTCCCATTTTGAAGATTATTTATGAGTACTTCATTTCCGCCATCTCCATAGACAATTTCAATTTTATTGTTGTGCTCTTTGTTGAACTGCTCCAAAAGGTAAGCAAAGTTGCTTCCCGCTGATGTGTGCACTTTCTTTCCTGCCAGATCGTCCAGCGTTTGAAAATCATTTCTGGAATCTCCATCGACGACTACATAACTTGTATAATCCGTATAGCCGACTGTCCCAAATAAATACTTTTCTTGCCTTTCTTCGTTATTTTCATATTGATGTGCTGCTAAATCTACTTTGTTTGCATCCAATGCAGGCAGCACGTTTTTAAATTCAAATGACTCGTATTTGAATTTATACTGTGGCAGCAGATTATCTACTTCATCTAAAACAGCTTTTTCATAACCTGTCAGATTTCCATTTTCGTCCAAATACACAAATGGCTGGTAGGCATTCCCTGTTCCAATCACCAATTCTTTCGCATTTGGATTGTTATTAGCAGCACTTGCTTCTTCTGCTTTATTTGCACTTCCGCAAGCGGAAAGCAGAAGCGTCATAAGTACAGCAACCCCTATTAAACTGTATATTTTGAATATTGAATATATTTTCATGCTCTTACCTCCTGTTTGGCTTTTACTTTATGCTTTTTTGCACTGTCATGGCGGCCTCGGCTCTCTCTAACGCTAATGGCTGCATGGTAACCTGTCTGCTTCTTTTAGGTGCATGCATCCTTTTTTCCAGCATATTGAACAGTTTCTCCAAGGAGATACTCAGGACAATAAAGATGATGGCAGCAATAAAGTACCCTTCTAACACGCGATAATATAAAGCTCCCAAGGTTTGCACTTTGCCCATAATATCCAGCACACCTAAAGAAAAGGCTAGCGACGTATTTTGCAGAAGGTTTACAATAGAAACACCAAGGTTCGGAAACGCAATTTTTCCCGCTTGTGGAATTAACGTTCGCCGATACGTCTGCCACTTAGTCAATCCTATGGATGCAGCTGCTTCATACTGCGATGCAGGAACACTTGATATTGCTGAACGGAAGATTTCCGAAAAATATGCGGATGTATTGATTCCATAAGTTATATAAATAAAATACAGCTTATTCCAATTTGAAATATCAATACCTATTACGCCAAGTAAGCTTGGAACTCCATAAAATACAATGAACATCTGGACTAGAATAGGCGTTCCTCGGATAAAAGAAACATAAACGGCACTAATTTGATTTACAATCGGTATCCTTTCAATCCTGCAATAAGCAATGATCAGGCCTAAGAAACTGCCAATCAGCGTAGCAAATAAGACAATGAATAATGTTGTCGGCAATGCCGACAACACTTTCGGAAATAAAGTGATAACATATTCCCATTTGAAGAACTCATTCACTGTTGTCCCTCCTCTTTACTTAGAAGATTGTTCAACTTGCTTATCAGCAAATGGCGGAGTACCCAATACATTAGCATCAAATCGTTCAGGTATGAGAACTTTGTACATAAGTATGCCTAAGTCTCCATTATCATTTTCATGCTCAAAATATCGCTTATACCCCTTGCCCTCATACATCTGCAGCAGCCAAGGGTGTTTCCGACCAGAAGTTCCTAATGTATAAGCGGGTGCTTTGAATGTGTCGATTAACAACGTGTTCTCCACATAGTTCAGTAATTTGTTACCAATCCCTTGACCGGCTAAATCTGGATCTGTGGCAAACCACCATACGAATGGGTAGCCTGAAACCGGCGTCGTGCTTTCCCATGGGAAACGAATCGTAATAGTCGATAGCAATCTGCCGTCTCGTTCCAGGACGACCGCTGTCGAATTTTTAATGTTGTCTGTCACCATCTCCAATGTAGCTCTCGTGGACGGCCAATCAATTCCCATCTCTCCAAGTGGTTTAAAAGCACTAGAAAGCAGTTCTAAAAATGCCGGTGCATCGGCTTCGGTTGCAATACGAAAAATGTCTTTACTCATTATGATCCTCCAATTTAAATATACAATGTTAAAGCTTCTTTCAAAGCTTCTATATCGGGTTTCAACACCGCTTGATAGGATGATGTTCCCGTACCTATTTCCACAACAGGAACATAGCGAATGTCATATTTCACCTCCAAGATATCGCGAAATGCGTCATTTCCTGTTACATCAATTGTTGAAAAAGGAATTTCTTTCTCTGTTAAAAATGCTTTCACTGTCTCACAATAACTGCAGCCTTGCTTGCTCCATACTACTATTCTTTTCTCCGCGGCCATCAATTACCCACCTCACCAGTTATTTTTCCACTAAAGCTGTCTTCGGTGTCTAATGCTTCTTTAAGCGATGTAAACATAGCTATTCTTTGGTCGATTCCTGCAATTGGCGATAGTATAATCACTTCGTCAATGTCAAATGTTCGGGATAATGCAAGCAAGTTTTTGCTTACTGTTTCCTTCGTTCCTGCCAGATAGCCTGCTTTCTGGATTTTTATAAAGTAGTCTGCCTTATCGGCGTCTTGCACAAGCTCTTTTGCATCTTTTATTGATCCGACATTAAGCTTTCTTCCATCAGAGAATGTTATTTTAACAGATTCTTTTTGTTTTATGTACGAAAGCGCCTTTTCTTCGTCTTCTGCCACAGCAACTGTGAGCGCCAGAAGAAATTTATGCTTTGCTCCTTGCGGGCTGTGTTTTTCAAAGGCCTTTCTAGCTTCTTGTAATGCCGCTTTGTCACCGTTTATGAAATAAGCGAAGACAAAAGATATTCCTTGTTTTGCCGCCAGTTCCGCACTCTCGGCGCTTCCTCCTAACAAAAACATTTCTGGTGCTGAGCTCGGGACTGGTGTTGCTTCTAATTTTTCTGTCCGTTCCGCTTTATTCAAATAAGCTTTCAAATCCAGTAGTTTCTGTGTAAAGTTTTTATGTGCTGGCTTTACATCCTCTTGTAAGGCTTGCGTAGATAAATTCAAACCGCCAGGCGCTTTTCCGATGCCAAGATTTACTCTGCCTGGAGCAAGCGAAGCTAACACATGAAATAGCTCTGCCACCTTGTAGGGACTATAATGCTGCAGCATGACACCGCCAGAGCCAATTTTCAATCTGCTTGTTTTTGCCAATAGGTAGCCAATAAGCGCCTCTGGAGCCGAACCTGCTACGTGTCTGCTGTTATGATGCTCGGATACCCAAAATCTGTGGTAGCCCAGTTCTTCTGCGGCCTGTGCAAGTCTGACCGTATTCTGGATTGCCTGCTCTGCTTGTTCCCCTTCTCCTACAAGGCTTTGATCAAGAATATTGAGTGTGATAGACATCCATCTTCCCCCCTAGAGAACTTTTATATATAGTAAGCGCGTTGTTTAGCCGGGTTGCTGCTTCTGGATCCAATTCGTATAGATTTGTTTCATGCTTGGTAACTTGTTTGTCTAATACAAAAACACCTGTATGAATCGCAGTGGCTCCCAAATTATGAATAACTGGTTTAAGTGCATAATCAAGGACAAGCAGATGCGCATTCGTTCCGCCTAAAATGAGCGGCAGCACCGCCTTTCCTGCTAAACTCTTCTGCGGGAGCATATCTAAAAATGTTTTCAAAATGCCTGAGTATGCTGCTTTGTATACAGGCGACAAGAAGACGACACCATCACTGGCTTGCACGCGCTCAATTGCTCCTTTAAGCTCTTCGTTCGAAAAATCGGCAGTCAGCAAGGCTTTACTTGGCAGCTGGTGCACGTGGATGACTTCCAGCTCCGCTCCGCCTGCTTCCAAAGAACTTTGTACATGCTGCAGAACGCCCGTAAGTCGGGAATGAACAGAATTTCCACCTGCCACTATAGTAATTTTCGTCATCATTATCCTCCTTTTAATTCCACCTAAACCACTTGGAATAGTTGCTCATGTAAATTATAATAAGGCAAACAATCAAAAAAGTATAATTAGTTTTAGTAAACACATAATTCAGAACTTTGAAATTAAAGAGAAGCGAGGGGTTATCATGGAGATTCGCGCTATACGAACTTTTGCTACAATCGTCAAACAAGGCAACTTTTTAAAGGCTGCCGAAGTTTTGAATTATTCGCAGCCAACAATCACCTTGCACATCAAACATCTAGAAGAGGAAATTGGTGAGAAACTGCTTGAAAGAGGAAAAACGTTAAAATTGACGGAATCTGGTCGAGTCTTCTACGAGCGAGCTAAATCACTTCTGCAAGAGTACGAAAAACTGACGAATACGCTGCAAGATTTAGAAGTTGGTATGGCTGGATTGATTCGTATAGGCATATCGGAGCCTACTGCCAGCTTAGAGTTTCCTAGCATCATTGCTGACTTTAAAGAGAAGTATCCACATGTGGAATTATCCATACAAGTAGCAGATGCCAACACACTTAGCTCGCTGCTGTATAATGATGAGATTGACTTTGCCATTTGCGGAGCCCCTGAAGTTTCCATGAAGAATGTGTTCAAACCGCTGTATCAAGATGATATTGTGTTGTTAGTGCCTTCTTCCCACCCACTTGCAGAAAAGAGCACTGCAGACGTAACGGAATTGCAGAATGAAACAATTTTATTCACACCGCACAACTGTCCGATACGTATTCAAATTGAACAAAATATCGTGGAAGCAATCGGTACAGCTTATAAAAAAATTGAAATAACGAGCAGTATGTCTCATAAACACTACGTGCAGGCCGGTTTGGGCGTCTCTCTATTTACGCGCACTGCTCATTCCTTTTCTATTCCTGGCACAAAAGTGGTAGAAATAAACGGCATAAATGTTTCTCCGCCAATTGGACTGCTCAGAAGAACACATGATACACCAGGAAAAGCTGCCACGCAATTAATTGATTTAATAGAAGATGCCTTTCATGACAAGTCGGCTGCTGGCGTTGCTCGTGCAGTTACGAACTAAACAGAAAAGAGGTTAGTCCAATTAGGCTAACCTCTTTACTATTACTTTACGGCTTCTTTACGATGGACGTTTTCTTTATAAGCCAATCCGAGATTTCCCCGCAGCGTTTCAGCTTTAAAACTTTTATCGTAATAACCCTTTTCCTCTAATATGGGGATCACATGCTCTACCCATTCGTCCAGACCGCTGGCTAGAATAGGAGCCCCAAAAATAAAGCCATCGGCAGCTTCTTCTTCCACCCATTGTATCAGCTGCTCAGCTACCTGTTCATATGTGCCAAAAAACGCACTTTTAGGAGTAGTCACTTGCAAAGCAACTTCCCGCAGCGTCAGTTGATTGACTTTTGCTAGTTTTTTAATTCCATCAGTTGTCGATTTGAAGCTGTTTGACCCAATATCACCAATATCCGGGAATGGCTCATCCAATGGGTACTGGCCAAAATCATGATGATCAAAAAACCTTCCTAAATAATTTAGCGCTTCCTCAACGGACACTAGATTTTTGATTGCATCATATTTTTCCTCTGCCTCTTCTACTGTACTTCCAACTATCGGATGTATTCCAGGGAATATTTTAATTGCAGACTTTTCCCTTCCCATGGCCGAAGCACGATTCTTCACATCTTTATAAAAGGTTTGCGCTTTTACCAACGTGTCAGCATTTGTAAAAACAGCATCCGCCCCCTTTGCTGCGAGATTTTTTCCCGCTTCGGAAGCTCCCGCCTGGAAAATAACCGGCTGTCCTTGATTCGACCGTTCAATATTTAACGGACCTTTTACGGAGAAATGATTACCTACATGATTCAACGTATGAAGCTTTTCTTTATTAAAAAACGTACCTGTTGTACGGTCTCTAACAAAAGCATCATCTTCCCAAGAACTCCAAAGTCCATTCACTACGTCCAAATACTCCTCTGCAATCTCATACCTTAACGCATGACTGGGATGACTTCTGATCGTATGATTTTCAGCCGACCCCTCAAGCGGTGAAGTGACCAAATTCCATCCTGCCCTTCCATTACTGAGTTTGTCGAGCGATGCAAACTGACGCGCGATAGTAAAAGGCTCGCTATACGAAGTCGAAACAGTTCCAACAAGACCAATATGTTTCGTTACAGACGCAAGTGCAGATAAGATCGTTAACGGCTCAAACCTATTCAAAAAATGCGGTATCGACTTTTCATTTATATAGAGGCCATCCGCGACAAAGACAAAACGAAACCCTGACTCCTCCGCCTGCTTCGTAATTGATTGATAATAATCCATGTTCACACTGGCATCCGCCGGCACCGATTCGTCTTTCCATGCATTCATATGACCTCCCGGACCATGCAGCATCAATCCAAACTGAATTTGCTTCTTCCCTGCCATGCGCATCTACCCCTTCTGAATGTAGTTGTAATATTTTTATCATAAGGCAGATTTACTGGTAAGTATAATTGGTATTTATAAAGTCTCTCTTTATTAAATGTAATAGTTAAAAAGTATAGCGGTACGTAACTTGAGAAAAATTGTTTAAATACGGATGCTTCTATAAAGGAACAAACACAATCATCTCTAAAGCTTGGTTTTCCGATGGAACTAATTGTGTACTTTTATATATAATATTCAAACGATTATTTGAATAACATATCAGCTTCTTATATACTATTATTCAAATCAGCTTTTGAATAAGGAGATAACAAAATGACGAAAGATACTGCAGTATGTAATGTCACTTGCCTCCATGAGGATAAAGTTAACCGGGTGAAGGAAAATTTGTCCGATGAACATATGCACGAAGTTACTGCTCTGCTAAAAGCAGCTGCCGATCAGACACGTGTGAAAATCATCTCAGCATTAACAATTGAAACGGAATTATGTGTATGTGATGTAGCCAACATCTTAAATTGCAGTGTTGCTAGTACATCCCACCACTTGCGGACATTGAAAAAAGCAGGACTCACAACGACGAGAAAAGACGGCAAAACTGTGTACTACAAACTAAGCGATCATTATATGGCTGCCTTTATCATTCATGCATTATCCCAGCAAAAAGAAATTGCATTGTAAAGGAGAAGACAAAATGACCAATAACCATCAAAAAAGCTCCTGCTGTCAAGGAGCAGAGCAGCAGCAAAACAGCTGCTGCATTACAAATAAGCAAACTGCCTCTGCTGTAATAACCCCTCATGCTGCTGTGACGGAATCAAACAGCACGGTTAGCGCAGCAGAAAGAGTCGAGAAAAAAGACGCTTGCTGCTCGGGCGACGATCCGGATGATTCAGACAGGATTAACTCCTGCTGTTCTTCTGCTAACGGCATAGCGGAAGAGACATCTTGCTGCAGCAGTAATGCTAGGAAAGAAAAAGACAACTGCTGTAACGACACTTCCAGTTCCTCTTCTGTACAGCAGCTCACGCAAACAGATAACCCAACCGTTCAGTACCATGTCTCTGGCATGGATTGCGGGTCATGTGCAAAAACAATTGAGAAATCGGTCCAAAAACTGCCGGGAATTCAAACAGTCGACGTGCAGTTTTCTGCCGGAAAAATGAAAGTTGCCGCCGAAAATGAGACAGCTTTACAACGAATCCCGAAAACCGTCTCCAAGCTTGGCTATACTGCTGTTGAGATGCCATCTAAGAATAAAAGTGCAGAAGTATATACAGTTGAAGGCATGGATTGCGGCGCTTGTGCTAAAACACTTGAGAATCATTTGCGAAAACTGCCAGAAGTCAAGCATGTGAAAGTTAACTTCTCGACCGGAAAAATGAATATTGATCATCATGCTGAGAAGGATACAATTGTGCAGGAAGTAAGAAAAGCTGGTTACAAAGCAACTTTAGCTTCTAAGCGCAGCGGAGTTCAAGCTGAGGAACAGAAAGGGTTTGACTCTGTTACCATTGCTGTTGCATTATCTGGTTTCCTGCTCGCCCTTGGATTCGGATTAAGTTTCTCTGCTGTTCCTAATCTAGTATCTATCCTTTTGTATGCAGCTGTCATGGGAATCAGTGGATATAAACCTGTGAAAAGCGCTTATTATGCGATAAAAAGCGGATCACTAGATATGAATGTGCTCATGTCTGCAGCTGCAATTGGCGCTGCCATTATTGGTGAGTGGCTGGAAGGTGCGGTCGTCGTCTGGCTGTTCGCTTTAGGCGCGATGCTCCAGATAAAATCGGTCAACCGTACGCGAAACAGCATGAAAGAACTAATGAGATTCGCTCCGGCTGAAGCATGGGTAAGAAAAGATGGCGATGTCGTAAAAATCGCCGTAGAAGATGTGGTCCTGGGCGATACAATTGTTGTTAAACCAGGTGACCGGATTCCACTAGACGGTGATATTATCAAAGGTGAATCCAGTGTTAACCAGGCATCCATTACTGGCGAATCTATTCCGGTAGATAAAACAATCCATAACAGTGTCTATGCAGGCACCGTCAATGAAAACGGCACACTGGAAATCAACGTTACTAAACTAGCAGAAGATACAACTATTGCTAAAATCATTGAAATGGTTGAAGAAGCACAAAGCAAGCAAGCGCCTACTCAAGCGTTCATTGATCGATTTGCTAACATCTATACCCCTGTCGTCTTTGTGCTTGCACTTCTCGTAATCGCTGTCCCCCCTCTTTTTGGTTGGGGAGCTTGGAATGAATGGATTTACCGCGGGCTTGAGCTGCTTGTTATCGCCTGTCCTTGCGCCTTGGTTATCTCTACGCCTGTCGCAATCGTTTCAGCTATCGGAAATGCTGCGAAAAACGGTGTTTTAATAAAAGGCGGAACAGCTTTAGAAACTGCCGGTAAAATTAGCGCGATTGCATTCGATAAAACTGGCACAATTACTGAGGGAAAACCGAATGTTACTGATATAGAAGTATTCTCAGGCACCAAGGAGTCCTTGCTGGAGATAACGAAGACACTGGAAGCCTACTCCAATCATCCGATCGCGAAAGCAATAGTAGATTACACAGACGAACAGCAAATCGCTGAATTACAAGGTGAAAAGTCCCAAAGTATTACTGGTAAAGGCGTGTCTGCTAGTATTGGCGGTATCACCTATTACGCTGGGAACGTAAAGTTATTCGAAGATATGAAAATAGCTGTTCCTGCTGCTGTTTATCACCTGCAGCAGCAAGCCAAGACAATTGTGATTGTCGGCAGTAATGAAGGTATACTTGGCGTGATTTGTGTGGAGGATACAATACGTCATACCACTGTTACTGCAATTCAGCAGCTCGAAACAGATGGACTAAAAGAAATGGTCATGCTTACCGGAGATAATGAAAAAACAGCCGCACTTATGGCTGAAAAATCAAAGGTAACTCGTCATTTCGCTAACTTAATGCCAGAAGATAAAGTAGCCAGCATTAAGAGGCTGCAGCAGGAAAATCTCAAAACCGCCATGGTCGGAGACGGCATCAACGACGCCCCCGCTCTTGCAACCGCCGACCTAGGAATTGCCATGGGCGGCGCTGGAACAGACACCGCAATCGAAACAGCAGACATCGTCCTGATGGCCGATAACTTAGAAAAACTGCCCTTCACTATTAAACTCAGCAAAAGAGCCATGAACATCATTAAACAGAACATTTGGTTCTCGATTTTGATTAAGATAACAGCTTTAGTATTAATTGTTCCAGGCTGGCTGACACTGTGGTTAGCTGTTTTGAGTGACACAGGCGCTGCGATTCTTGTTATATTGAATAGTTTAAGGTTGTTTAAGATTAAGTAAGAGAAACAGTACGGCTCTAATCGTTTAATGTAATTTTAAAACATTAACAAAATTAATAAGGCAATTGAACACATGTAAATATGATCTGCACCAAATCATCTAATAACGCTAACAAACTAGGATAGAATTTTTTGTCTAACCCTTGTTTGTTAGCTTTTTTCCTTTCTTATACTAACGCTCTCAATAGTTGAAAAAGGACGATGACCAAATTCCCTCTTTTTATTGATGAATATTACTGTTGTACCATTCATCAATTTATTTGTTTGTCACAAAAAATAAGTAAGGCACAAAGTTTGATTATTTACAATTTGAGATGTTATAATGTAGCAAAAAAATGGGAGAAAAACATGAAAATATGGGTGACCAGTGGCAAAGAATGGATATTAAAACTCAAATAGTATCAAAATCTTAAAAAAGTGAGGTATATTATATGAGTTTACATGCAAAACCCGTGCTTCGTAATATTCAGGATATTCAAATTCTTAATCAGATAAATAATGAAGCATTCCCTTTGGAAGAAAGAATTCCATTTGATAAATTGATAGAACTAGCTGACCATAAACATATTGATTTATTAGCATTTTATGACAAGGAGAGAATTATAGGTTTTGTAGTCATGGTCATAGAAAAACCCTGTGCCTATATTTTCTTTCTCGCTATCGACAGTAACCATCGTTCAAAAGGTTACGGAAGTGAAGCTTTGCAGATGCTCACTACTCTTTACCCTGAATATCAAATTGTAATGGATTTAGAGCCCATAGAGGTTACTGCAGAAAATAATGAGCAACGTCTCTCACGTAAAAAATTTTATTTACGTAATGGTTATTATGAAACAGGTTATAGGCTAAAATATGTGGGTATTTCTTTTGAGATTTTGTGTAATAAGAAAATGTTCAACAAGGAGAGCTTTATAACATTACTTGATAAAATCAAACCAGAACTTAATAAAATAAAAACAGAAAAATTTGAGCCAGTTCTTTTTAAAATATGAGCTTCTTAAAAGGAAACATGTTATAAACAATGGGACTGCCCCTCTATCGAGATTAAAAATCCTTCAAACAGCCAATCGCCGATATTGTATCGGTGATTGGCTGTTTAGTTTCGTTTGAATACGAATGTTGTTATAACAATGAATGCATTCTTCAACAATTTCTATAATGACGAATGAAAAGATTCGATGGAGGCATTATCAGAATAGCGGACATGCTCATGGTAATGCCTTTTGCTTTTACATCTTTGGTGGTATCCATAAGATGTGTATACAGACCCTTGATCGCTATATACGCATTTCTATAGCAACATCGACAGCTGAGCGAGAGGTCGAATACGAAATATCGGTTACGAGCTTCTCAAACGGACAGAAAGTTCTTACCATGTAATGTTTCTAGAAGTTCAATTGCTATTTCCTAATCAACTTCCTCTCTAATTCCTTGTACTTTCTTAAAACTTCATTTTGTTAAGAAAGCGATTCTCTGCTTGTAATCTCTCTAACTCTGAAAGTAAACGCGCCTCCCCCAAACCTATGTTGCTTACCAACAGGCTGTTCACGGTTCCTCCAACTTATACCTTCTAACCTACATTTGAATCTGTGTTCTATTCTTGATATCTAATTCGTTCATTATCTCTATTACAGACGCATTTGCCAGTTTCATTTATACCGCCTTCTGTTTTATTTCCACCGGATAGCTCACACTTATTCCCAAAGAAAAAACACTTCAGATACTTATTCCGGATAATAATCATCCTTTAGTCAGCTTAAAACCTAAGAACCAGCAGTAGGCAATGTTTGTTTGGATCTCTTTTTCTAATTGTTTTTCAGAACGGATACCGAACAGGTAGCCAATAAAGATCATTTTTAAAGAGAACAAGAGGATCTAAGGAAGGACGTCCATTATCTAATAAGTAGGTAGGACGAACATTTTCACGGATAAAGGAGAAATCTATGTGGGTATCTATTTTGCGTAATATCTGTTTCAGGGACAAGTTCTTCAAATTGTTACAAATTCAAAAGCTGTCTGGTCACTTTCTCTGGATTGAAGCATCACAGCACCGCCCTGTAGTCATTTCTCTAATATAAAAAAGAAACATAAGAAATGAACCAAAATAAAAAGGCTGTCGTGAATTTCTCGACAGACTAAGTTTGTAGCTGAAAAAAATATAAATAATAACTTCTGAGTTTACAACATATAATAAACCGGATATAATTAATACCGTCCATACGGTATAATTTTTTTTGATAGGAGAAATTAAAATGAAAATGACATCAATATTTAAGAATCGTACATTTATGTTGTTATTAGCAGCAGGAGCCTTTGCTATTCTTGGTTATAGTACTTTTTTGACTACAACTACTTGGTATGTAGTTACTGAGCTTGGATCTGCCAGTTCTCTAGGTATTGTACTTGTTTCTGCAACTGTTCCAAGGATACTTATGATGACTTTTGGAGGTATACTTGCAGATAAATACAAGAAGACCACGATTATGTTTGGTACAAATTTAATACAAAGTATTCTTTTGTTAATCATGTTTGTTCTCATCTCAACAGATACAATGACTTTAGGGTATCTGATTGCTATCGCGATAGGTTTTGGAATGTTAGATGCATTTTTTGGTCCAGCCAGTTCATCAATGATCCCTAAGGTTGTTGAGAAAGAACAGTTACAACAGGCAAATGCTTACTTCCAAGGAATAGATCAATTTGCATTTATTGCCGGGCCAATTGTAGCTGGTTTGGTTATGGAGGGCTCTGGAATCTCAACAAGCATTTTAGTTGCCACAATTCTAGTTTTCCTATCTGCTGTGATTATTTTCCCACCATTTATAAGAGAAGCATCCGTAGACCGTTCAGATAAGAACACGCCTTGGCAAGATTTACGAGAAGGCTTCTCATATATCAGCAAAAAGAGCTATTTAATGACCGGAATTTTAGTCTTAATTACATTAAATTTCTTTGCGTTTGGTTCGTTGCAAATTGCTATTCCTCTACTCGTTGAAATTCATGATGGAACACCAATTAACCTAAGCATCATGGAAGTATCTTTAGCTTTTGGTATGATAGTAAGTACAGTTATCCTTGGTAAGGTTAAAATTAAACGAAGAGGTCTAACATCTATCCTAGGTTTAGTTGCAACATTGATTTCTCTTGTAATTTTTAGTCAAGGGCCTAACTTAATTGTCTTGTCCATTACTGTATTCTTCATGGGATTTGCTATGAGCTATGTCTACATTCCATTTTTCACAGCGGCACAAGAAGGAACGGATAATAGAATTATGGGGCGTGTTATGAGTATAATCTTTTTAGCTATGAATGGGTTTGACCCTATTGCTTATGGACTTGTTAGTGGTTTGGTTTCAAGTAATATGAGTATTCAAACAGTTATGCTTAGTTCTGCAATTCTGGGAATCATTGTTACAGGGATTATTACTCTGAAAGCAAGGAACTATGTCAGGAGCTAATGAACATTTTAGGAGGTATTTATGAAAGGTAAAGACAAGAAAGAACTCATCTTTGATGCTGCAGTTGAATTAATATCTGAACGTGGCGCGAACAACTTTTCCCTTAACAATGTAAGCCATCAAGCTGGGATAAGTAAGGGTGGATTGCTATATCACTTTCCTACAAAAGAAGAACTTTTAAGAGGATTGCACAATTATATTATTCAGTTCATTAAAGAAAAGATAGAAGAAGAATCGAAAAAAGGCGGCTCTTATACACAATCTTATATTGGAGCTTGTTATGGTATTACACGAAGTAAAGAAATAAGAGCTTATTCATCATTAATGAACTATGAATGGGATCAAAGTATTGAAGGTGTTTGGAATGATTTGTACATCGAAGTAACTAAAAAACTTTCCAAAGAGTTGCCAGAAGAGTGGATTACGTTAATTGCTCTCATTACAGATGGTTTATGGACTAAGGCTTCTTATTATAGCGAAAAAGAATTAAATTCGGCTTTTGCCTTCCTAATGAAGCTCGTTCATAAATAAAAAAATTACCGATTGAAAAAAGTTAATTTCAATCATAATACAGCACCTGCCAACCTAATCTATTATTGCTGATTCATTATAGAATTCTTGTGATAACTATCTCGATTAAACACAATTAAATGGGAGTAATGTATTTGGCGATCAATAAAGGCTTCTGGTAAGATAGGATCGCCAAATACATGATTCCATGCCCAAACTGTAGATTTGTTATAATAATAATGCTTCTCTTCTTATAACACAGATTAAGCCTTGGAAGAGTAATTCTGCTCCTTGTTTATGACATAACCAAGATTATCTAGAATGAGAAGGTCCAAGTTTTCTACCTGCTGGTAGTTTGCTTAGAGTTTCTTTTCATTTGCTTCTAATAAAATATGTAACTGAGCCACGCTTTTGCTGAATTAGCTTCACCCAACTGCTGCTGCTAAAAGGGTCTTGCCTACGCCAACACCGCCATATAAAATCAGATTTTCTATTCTTTCCATAAACTCCTCATCAACGATATCTTTCCTTGCAGTCCACATTCATGTGAATACCCTGCTACCATTTGTCTGCCGAGTATATCTGCAGATAAATGGAGTATAAGGAAGATTAAGTTTTCGGTCTTCCCACTGTACTTCTCTTGAAAAGAGTAATTAGAAATTCTTCGTTTGTTGTTGTTCTATTTCATGAAAATGCTCACTAATCAGACTCCGCTTTGAGATGTTTTCCATATTCTTCAATCTGCTTCATTCGTTATTCTCCTCTGATATTTGGCTTCATTAGTTGATTATAATGGGCCAGCCCTCTCGTTGGAGGCGAATTTTTGGTACGGCAATTGGAATTAGCCGCTTGCCAACATCTTAAAAATCACATACACTCTACGTTGGGTAAAAGTTAAATCAGGTCAGATTTTTAGTCATAAAAAGGATAGGAAAAAGTAGAAAAGCAATTAGCCAGTATGGATTAGGCAGCTTTGGCGCTAGTTTGAAAGGAATCTTATAAGGCAGGGTACGAAGTTAAAAGCTATTGATAAAAAAGGAAAATGTACCTTCTAAGCTCCATGCTCCTTCTTCTGAATGTGGAACTCTTCGTTCATATAACTGCAGTAAAGTATATTTTCCATCTGACTGTACCCTATTTTTTGAAGCTCCGTAATTAACCAGTTCTTCGTTTTATTTACTATTTCCAAATTATTCTCTTGAATCTCCCCATCCAAAACTAATGGTAGCGTAAAACTGTTATCACCTTTTTTAAAGACAGATAGTACCCCAGACCTTTCCAATATAGCATATTCTACTTCTCTTAAATCCGATACGTTTTCTCTCCTTAGTTGAAAAAGGATATCCGCTAAAGTAAGTCCTTGCTTTCTAAGGTTCTCTTCAACGATTTCTCCCTTTTCAATCATGATTATCGGTGTTCCTTCGACTAACTTATGAAAGCTTTGATTTTTCAGTCCGATAGTTCCTAGCATACCCTGTAAGAAAATGAGTAAAAAGACAGGTGCAAATCCCTTAACCATCGAGATACTTGTGTCCTCAATTGAAATTACTGCTAGCTCTGCTACTAACAGGGAAACAATTACATCGAGTAAACTAATTTCTCCCAATTCTTTTTTACCCATGAAGCGAAATAAAATTACGAGAACTAAGAACACTATAAGTGTTCTGAATAAGGTAACTACAATTTCATCCAAACCTAAATCCTCCTTTAACCTATATCCCCTTTAGAGTTTTAAGAGGTTAATCTCCATATTAATATTCCTCAAATTGTAGTATTCCATTTAATCAAAAGAATAATTCTTATTTTTAAAGTTTTTATATAATAACATGGAGTAATGCCTATATAAAAGAAGCCCGGATACTATCCAGACTTCTAATAATTACTTTGCCTAATAAGCAAAAACCACCACATATATAAGGTAACAACTCACAGTTTTAAACTAGCTGTTAATTTTAATGTTATTCCATATCTCCTTAGGCGTCTCGTTTCTTCATCCTCCAAATCCTTAACATACTTTAATTCAACGTATCTCACAAAATGATATGTTTTTAAAGATTTTGTATACGTATTCTTTTTCTCACCCCATGTTGATCTTTTATAATATACATTTAATGACCTCCTCATAGTAAATGTATCCATTGAGCGTTGAATGCAAGCTAAACTCTTGAAATAATATAGGTCATATATGCTATTCTTCTTAACATTTATACTTTTTGTCTTCCGCTTACGCTATTTTCAATTGGTATAATCCTATATCCAATCTCTATTTCAGGTTTTCAGCGTTGACCGCCTTCAACGCGTTTACAATTTCTTCTTAAATAAGAGGTATCTAGGTATTTGTAAAAGAGATAGCATAAGCTATCCCTTTTACCTCAAGTTTCCTACTTTACTTTACTATCTTCCCATTCTATTGAATAGTTAAATGCTGTTTCAAAAGCACCTCCATGTGAAAATGAAAGGTCTTCAATACTCATACCTACATGTTCTTTAATGAAT
Organism: Terribacillus aidingensis; assembly: GCF_900215625.1. GTDB lineage: Bacteria > Bacillota > Bacilli > Bacillales > Amphibacillaceae > Terribacillus > Terribacillus aidingensis. Next base: position 465,166 of record NZ_OBEK01000002.1, on the reverse strand, counting down.
TCAATTCTTTTCCTACGATCATATTCAAAGAAATAGAAGGCATCTCTATATGAATGTTTAGAAAGCATTTTAGCTAAATACATCCCATCTTCTAGAGACCAAGATGCTCCTTGCCCAAGAATAGGATTCGTTGTATGAATGGCATCTCCTATAAGGACTATCCTATCTCTAGACCAGTGTGTAATGTTTTTGAGGGTATATAGACTTCGAGGGTGAATCGAAGTCGTTTGTTTTAGTATATCAACAAAAGGGTTTTCCCAATCCTCTATTTGCTGGAGTAGTCTTTTTTTGATATTTTCACTATCTAATTGTTCAAATTCATTAGTAGGATATTTCCTTTCTTTTTTTCCTAAAGCCTGCCAAAGTAAACCATTCTTTGATTTGGGGTTTGTTCTACTAACAAAAACATAAAAATCTTTCTTAAAGTCTGTAAAGGATATGCTTTTTTCAAAAAGCATTTCGTCATAATAACTATTCGATGGTGCAAGTCCTTGAATTCCGTAAAGACCCGTGTAATCAAGATACATCTCAGGAAAGGTAATTCTTCTTGTTTTTGAATGTACTCCATCAGCACCAACTAACAAATCTCCCTTTTGGAATGAACCATCTTGGAAATGGGCATTCACATGATCATAGCTTTGAGTCACGTCAATTAACTTTTTATTATAAATTACATTAATCCCTTGCTTTTTTGCTTCTGATAAAAGTACCTCGCATAAATCATATCGATTAAGACTCAAAAGATCAAACCCACTATTTGTTGTGTCAAATGTTGATCTCATGATTTCTTCACCTTTTAATCCATGAGTACTATCGTGTATCAACCTTGAACCTCTCTTTAATATTTCACCTTGAACACCCAGACTTTCTAGCACACGAATTCCGTTTGGTGATAATACAAAACCTGCACCAGAGTTTTGGTTTTCAACACTAGCCTCGTACACGACACTTTCAATACCTGCTCTTTTTAAAAAGATTGATAAAGTAAGACCTGCAACACCTGCGCCAATAATTAGTACTTTCGGTTTAAGTTCCACAATCAATCACCTCTCAAAAGAATTTGTACCATACGGTCGGTATGAATTATACTCTAATTAAACCTTTGGGTAAACATTAAAATAGTCCTGAATTTTTGCGCAATTAATTAGATCTTTCTGGTTTACTCTAACTGAAATTTATTTGTACCTTAAAGTGGTACCGACCGAACTTTGCAATTTTAAAGAGTCTGGAGTGTTTTTGATATGAATACCTCTTTGTTTTACTTGCTGGTATTTTGCTGTACTTGGTTATAGCATGTTTTCTTACTACTACTTGTATGTAGTTAGTGATTTAGGATCAGCCTGTTCTATAGGATAAGTGTAAACAGCTGCAACTGTTCCTGGATTATCGATGATGATTTTCAGTGGTGTCCTGCAGGTTAGTATAAGAAAACGACTATCATGTTTGGTACCAATTTAATAAAAGCTTACTGTTACTAATGATATTCAATTTACACCAATAGCAACACCAAGAATTTAGGGTAACTAATTACGATGGCTGTAAGTTTTGGCACCCCAGATGCTTTTTTTGACTGCGAGTTCCTCTATGATACCGAAAATTGCGGAAAAGACATTTACAATAAGCAAACTACTTCAAGGCCTGGATCAAGTTGTCTTCATTGCTGGTACTGTATTGGCAGGGAAGGCAATGGAAAACAGTGGAGTTAGTATAAGCTAGTTAATAGCGACTATACTTGTGTTCTTCTCTGCTTGTGTAATCTTCTCTCCCTTCAGAAAGGAAGCACCTGTTAATAGAAAAGATTCGAACAGTCCAGTGGAAGACCTTAAAGAAGTTTTCTTCTATATTTAAGAAAAGAAATCTAATTACGGGTATCCTAGTTCTAATACTTTAAACTTTTTTGCCTTTGGTTCATTACAAATTGCCATTCCTTTACTAGTTGAACTTCATGATGGTACACCTATAAACCTAAGTTTAATGAAAGTATCTCTCGGGTTAGGTATAATAATAAGTACAATATTATTTCGTTTTGTTAAAATTAATAGAAGATGACTGTCTTCTACTATTGGGTTGTTTGCCACATTGATGGCTCTTTTAATATTTAGTAAGGCTCCAAACTAAATGGTTTTAACTGTTATTGTTTTCTTTATCGGTTTTGCAATGCGTTTTGTTTATATACCTTTTACGGCTACCCAAGAAAATATTGACAATATTTTAGGACGAGTGATGAGTATTATCTTCTTAGCGATGAACAGGTTTAATTCTATTGCTTATGGAATAGTAAGCGGACTCGTTGCCATTAATATATTATTATTCAAACAGTTATGTTAAGCTATGAGATCCTTGGTCTATTGAGGCATCATTATTTTAAAAGTAAAAGACTATGTAAGGAATTAGCTACTATTAATTACGGAGGGTCAAGTATGCGAGGAGAAGATAAAAGAGAACTCATTCTTAAGTCAGCAATTAAAGTTATTTCTGAAAAAGGAATAAGTAATTTTTCGATAAGTAATATATGTGAGATAGCGAATATAAGTAAGGGAGGATTTATGTATCATTTCCCTTCTAAAGAAGCACTGCTACAAAGTTTGCATGAGTTTATCATCAAATTTGTAAAAGATTTAGTGGACGAAGAGTTAAAGGTAAGGAATTCTTATACAGAAGCTTATATATATGCTAGTTATACAGTTTCTAAGAGCGAAGAGATTAAAGCGTACACTTCTCTTTTAAACTATGAAACAGAAGCTAAAGAACTGTTAGCAGTTTGGAACAACTTTTACATCGAAGTATTAAATAATTTATCTCAAGAGTTATCACCGGAATGGGTTTCATTTGTTGATATTATGGTTGAAGGATTATGGATGAAAGGTGCTTATTACAACGATCACAATCTAATGCCTGCCATAGAGCTGTTAACAAAGTTAATTAAAATGAAGGAATAAATTATTGTGATTACCAAGTTTAAACTCCCCAAATGTAAGACAGCTATAACTTAAGTAAATACATTCATTAGACTAATAGGCAACAATTTAATGAGCCTTGAACATTTGAAAGAAAATTGAGAATGATAGTTCGTTAGCTACTGCCAATCTTAATCTAATTCTTCTGTATGTACCCCGTGGATTGCCAGCAGTTGCGAATCGTTATCTTGAGGATACACTAGAGAAAAAACAAAATCGAATTGAAGACATTGTATCTATTAGCTGATTCTTATTGGCAGACCGACCAGACCACAAAAGCTATGAAAAGCTTACATGGTAGGTTTCCATAAGAGCATAGACCAAATTAATAACAAATGAAATGGAAATTTGCTATGCTTCACAAAAAGTATGAAGACAAAGTGAATTTTGAAAGTGTTTGGCAAGAAGGTGTCGAATACTTCCAAAGAATTAACGATTGTGCAATGTTAGGCTGTTCTCAAAGGAGCTAACCCAGTATTATACTGAACATTAGAAATACTGTCTATACCAAGATGGAAAAGCCGTCTACAGAGCAGTACTTACATAGTTATAAGTGAATTGATCGGACATGTATGTCAGAACGGCAATGAAGAGAGCAAACTGAACTAGGCACGATTTTGTTTTCCTTCAATATAAACAAGTAAGAAGCAGTCTCCACAAGGAGGCTGCTTCTCTAACTAAGAAAATTGCACATATGATGACTTTTTAATGCTGCTAGGAAGCTCTCAACGCGTTTAGTTGTTGATTTGTGGGTCATGTTATTGCAATGGACGGCTTCTATTCTGACGTGTGTGTTATATGGAGGTAGATTCATTTTCTTTAACTTACTGATAACTAACCGAAAAAAGTAGTTTTTTTAAAAAGTCCAGCTCCTCCTTACTTAAACTGCTGTTATTTCGATTTCAAAGTGTATATACATGCGTAAATCTTCTATTGTTTCTATCCTAGGTCTTTCAAATTTACACTATTCTTCCATTTTTAAAACACTTCTATAGCTTTTCTGTCTCCAAATTTTACTAAAAGTGTCCAATATCCGATAAAGTATATGTAATACGTAGAATGCTCGAAAGAGTGTACTTTTTTAGGGTGGTTAGTTAAAAATAAAGTAGAACTATTTGAAGAGGATTATTTCATATGACTTCTTTGTCCATAGATACCATTTAGCCCTTTTTATTAGAATCGGAAATCACCGTCTTTCATTAATAAAACTTCCGTTCCCCCTTCTTTCCTCCCTACCACTTTCATATCTTCGGTACCAAAGGCCACATTGATTGACAGGAGGGACGTATTCAATCCTGCTTCCTTCAACGCTTCCCCCGATAGGTCACTGCCATGTTGAAGGTTGGAAGGAGAAGCGTTGCCGATGCCAATATGGCAGGCCGTATTTTCATCAAACAAAGTGATGTAAAAAAGCATATCCGCCTGAGCAAGAGGAGAATGGTTAGAGACCAAGGCAATTTCCCCTAGATAATGGGAACCTTCGTCTGTTTCTATGAGACGGTGTAACGCTTCCTGCCCAGTAGCAGCATCATAGGACGTAATCCGTCCATCTTGAAAAATGAGGGAAACATCATGGATGACTTCTCCCCCATAGACAAGCGGTTTCGTGGCTACGAGGCTGCCATTCACCTTATCTTTATGTGGGGCCGAAAAAATTTCCTCTGTGGGAATGTTCGGAAAGAACGAGATTCCCCTGTTATCTGTTACTCCCCCGCCGATAAAGACATGATTGTTAGGCAAGCCGACAACAAGATCCGTTCCTCGGCTATTGGTAAAATGCAGGGCGTCAAACTGGCAATCGTTTAGAAATGTTTTCCGGGACTCGAAGACTCGGTTATGATTCTCCCAGTCTTTAATAGGATTTGTTCCATCTGCCCGCGCACCACTTAAAATGGCTTGCCATAACGATTGCACGGCTACTTCTTTAGTTACGCTAGGAAATACTTTCGCAGCCCATGAGAAGGACGGGACAGCTAGGAGACACCAGCGTACCTCGTGAGACCTAATTCTTGCATAATAATCCTCCAACTTGGTGCGGAAGGCCTTTTGAAAGCGGCTGATCCGTTCTGGGGAAACATCCTTAAAGACATCGAAGTCTTCAGAAATAATATGAATGTAAGCAGCACCTGTATCGTCCCACTCCTTAAAGCGGGCATGCTGCCAGTCGGGAATGTGATCGATGGCATCATCTGCGGCATGTATATAAAATGCTTGGGTAGACTCTTCGTCTGTCCAGTCCATCACCACATTTGAAGCCCCCGCTTCATAGGCTGCCGTTTGAATAAGACGTGCAAAAGTTACATGTTTTACGTCACTATGAATAACCACTAGTTGATTTTTTTGCACATTTACACCAATTCGTACCGCAAGCTTGGCATACTTTTGCAATTGTTCTTCTCTAACAAGCTCATATATTCCTTTCATTCGTACACACAGCTCCTAACTATTTTATTCCTTGTTAAAAGGTCAAATAATCAAATTAAGTTAGGCAAGTATCGGTCTCCTTATACCTCATGAATACTTCCACCATGCTGCCATAATTCAATCAACTTTCTTGGTAAGTGAGTTCTTCTGTAGAGCACGTCGGATACCAGACAGGCGAATTTTAATAGAAATTTGTTTCCTTAACTTTGTGTTAGAAACTGGATAGCTCTCGAAAAACGTTCATAACGTTGAAAATCCGCGTTTTCCGACACAACTCTTTATAGCTGCAGGACCTTGAAAGAAGTTTTAAAACGAAAGAATGAATATCCACTTTATACCAAGCGTTTGTTGTTATGTCAACGTCAAAACGTCTTATAATGCGTAAAGCCCCCTGATGAGCTATAGCTCATCAGGGGGCTGCCTCAATTTATGCTGTAAACAATGATTAGTTTTTCATTCACAAACAAGTACCCGCCTCGAAAACAGGGCTTTCACACCTTTATTCGCCACACCGCGATCCACTATCGTAAATCCTGCTTTTAAAATCATCTCGTCCATATCCTCAATGGTAAGAATAACCATCTTATCCGCTATTCTTCTGGCATGCTTGATAATTGTATACTGCTCCTCCGCGGTTGCGCGGGAATATATGTTGTATGGCATATCTACAATCGCCACATCATAATGGCCTTCTTCGTCTGCAATGTCTTTCACTTCTGCTTGCCCTTGGTAGTCGAAATGGACAATATTCTCTCTCGCTCCTTTAACGACTAAAGGATTTCGGTCAGAGCCAATGATTGGAATATTCATCGAGAGCGCTTCAACGAGCACCGTTCCTATGCCGCAGCATGGATCAATAACACGGACACCTAATGGGTCTGGAACTGCAATATTGACAACAGCCCTGGCTAAACGTGTGCTTAATGCAGTGGAATATTCCTGCGGTTTCTTCACGTGATGCAGCCAAACCGATTCGCTTTCCTGGTAGGCACCGAAATACCAGCGTCCTTGAAACGGAACAATACCGAAAAGAATGTCAGGATTATGCATGTCTGCTTCTCCGGTGATATTCCAGCCAATTTCTCTCTCAATTTCCCGTCTTTCTGCAAATTCAATTTTCTGGTCATTAGAAAGGTCATTTATTTTCAGGTAAAGCACCTTAAAAGTTTGGTTATGAAGCTCTATCTGTTCCACTTGCTTGGAGATAGCTTGAACTGTATCACCTGTATAAAGAATTGAGAGCCTTCCCTTTATAAACGGACTTCTGCTTGGGTCTATACTTTTCCTACTTCTTATAAGGTTATCTGATTCTTCCCCGAAAAGCGCTCTTTGTTCTAATCCACAGAGAGAATCTTCCTCAAGTCCATGTGCGTACGTGTATAGGTATTCTGGTTGTGCTGCGTTTTGAGTTATCATTATTTAAGCCTTTCTTGACCACTATTTAAGTCTATTATAACAGAGAATCAGCAATATCTATTTTTATAGAGGTTTCCTGACAGAGCTTGTCGAAGGTTTTATTATTCCTGGGAAGAAAATCTATAGAATAAAAACATGACACAAATCGGCGGAGTGATTATTTGAATATAGCATGCTTACATGCCCACCATTCGAATATAGACTATATTGAGAAAGCTTTGGCTTCCTATGATGTTGCATTAACACACTATGTAGACCCAGCCTTGATGTATCATATTAAGGGATATCAATCATTTAATCCATATCGTAAGGTCGAGGAACAAATAAATTGGATAAGTTCAACTAATCCAGACGCTATTCTTCTTACCTGTACGAATTATATTCTTTATTTATCGACAGACATTAACTTAGATATTCCAATCATTAAAATTGATGAGCCATTCTTTCTTGAATTAAAACAATACAAAACTGCCAAATTGTACTTTACGAATCCAGATACAGTACAAGGAACCATGAATCGGCTGCATTTATTCGTCAACAATAAATCCAGCAGCAAGAAGTATTCAGTTGAAATTATCCCTAACGCATTTCAGCTCATTATGGCTAATAAAAAAAATGATTATACGGAAGCGATAGTTGAACATGTACTTGCTGCAGAAGCTAGTGAAATTATTGCTTTTTCTCAGCTATCTATGGTTGATGCTGCATTGCCAATCGAAGCTAAGTCAGATGTAAAAGTAATAACTTCTATTAATGCTTTAACTGTTTATTTAGAGAGAGAACTTCGTCTTACACTTAAATAAATATAAGCGGACAGAAGACTACAAGGAAAGGAAAGCAATCCAATTTAACTTGCTCTCCGTCAAACAATTACTAATTAATACGATGATTATTTTTATCCCTTATTATGATCTGATAGTCCTCCTGCCCGGCTTCCTCTGAATCTTCTATAGCTTGCCTGATTTCCTTCTCAAGATCAGCGGTAAATAGCTGTGTTTTCGGATCCTTTGTTGATTCTATGTTTGTCTTAATGGTTAATTCAACAGATGGATAAACGGAATATGCAATACCGTCCACGTGGTAGGAAGGATCACTCATTAACTTATCGCCAATAAGATCAGTTATATTAGACCAGTGCATATCTTGTTGCTCTTTTTGCTTGTTTACACTGTCTATCTTTATATCCCCTATTTTCACATCTGCTAGTTTGCCGGCCTGTCTAGTGAGGTTCTTAATTATGATTATATCGTTCTTAGAGGCTGAATCATAAACCTGATAATTGACGACTAGTCGTCCGTCCTTTGTATAATTAGTACCAGTATTCACTATCAAATTAGAGAGATTTGTCTTATCGAAAAGATTAAACTGTTCCTCAGAAAAACGTTCCGTATTCTCCATATGCCGCTGATCTACATTGTCTACTATTTCTTCGTGTTCTTGCTCCACTTCCTTTGCTATATGCACATCAAATCCTTGCACATTTTCTTCAAAAAGAGTTTGTTCAATGTAATGCTTAACTTGCTGTTTGGACTCTTTTTCTTCTTTATTAAGTGTAATGGCTATGCTTTTATCTGGATAAGAAATATTAATCCCATCATATTTATAATCCGCTTTATCCAGCCCATCCTGAATTATCGACACCATAGAATTTTCTCTTGCTAGTTCTCCTATAATTGGTACATGAAAAATCTTATCAGCCAATGCAGGTGATATGTATGCAGTGCCTACTATTAGGAAGCAAAGTGCAACTATTACCGAAGGAATGGCTATATACAAACGACGAGTTTTGCTTTTTTCTTGTTTGACGAGTAAAGGAGACATATTATCCAATTTACTTAAAAGTCTAAATCTAATTTCATCTTTTCTATTTTCGTCCCACTGCATATCATCTTCTAGTACCTTTAAATTTCTCTCACTATCTCTCTTCTGCATAGTAACCTCCATCCTCCTTCTCCAGCTGTTTTTCGAGTGCTTTTAAAGCTTGCTTTAACTTTGACTTCACCTTACTATCAGACCAGTTCAGTATTTCAGCGGTTTCTTTTGTATTAAAATGGTGAACTTTCCTCAATACAATCACCTCTTTATAATTGCCTTCGTTAATTGCTGCGACTTTTCTTTTATGTATATCTGATCATCTGGCCCAAGCCCGGTATCCTTATATCCAGCAAAGAAATTCATCTCCTGAATTGTTGGCTTTTTCTTTCTGAAATAGTCTACAGTCAAATTACGAGCAATACGGAATAGCCATGTTTTAGGACTTGCTTCCTTTCGATAAGTAGCAATTGTTCGATAGGCTCTTATAAAAGTCTCTTGCATGATGTCTTCCGCCAGCTGATAATCCTTCGTCATTAGCACAATATATTTAATGATCGGTTCACTAAACTGGTCGTACCATTCCTCGATTAAGTCTTTGTTATCTCTATCTATCAATCTGTTTCACCCCTGTTCATACAATAGACGAATTACAAAGCTGTTGGTTGTAAAAAAAGAAAAAACTGTCGATAATTTTATCGACAGCCTCTGAAGGTAAACAATAATATAGGCGACTGCACCTTGGCGTCCCATCTATAGTGCTTTATTAAAAGACACGATTACCGTAAACTCTTCTTTCCGAAAAACCTTATACAATAGCGATGATAACAAGCCTCCCATCAGAACAAATTGCATTCGCTGGCATTTAAATTTACACTTTTCTCGGTTCCTGAAGAACTGAAAATGGGAATTAGGAATAGTGGATTAAACAAAATAAGAAAGACAATAAACCGGGACCATTATACACAAAAAAGCCGCCAAGATTGGCGGCTTTATCTGAATGATCTAATTAATAAGGATCTGATTTTTTACTTTCTTCCACTGCACCTTCTGTTGCTTGGTTTGCGGATAAGGAACCTTGGCCGAATTTTGTTTTTCCTGATTCTCGTCCCGGTAGTTGGTCTTCCTGATTATTTTCCTTGATTTCTTTCATTTTTGTTTCTATGCCTTCCTTCACACGACGGCCGTATTCTTCATCTGCTTGCGTGAAGTGTTCGACCATGGCATCTTGAATAGATTTATCGCATACTGCTAATGCGTCAGAAAGATTATTAATCAATTCGTCCCGCTCCCAATCCTCGAAACTGCGGTACGTTTCGCCAGCTTGACCGTAATTGTTAGGACGATCGATTGGCGCGGTCATCGCTGCTGCATTGTATGTTGGGCGGTGTTGTACACGTTCTTCTTTATTCGCTTCCTGATAACCGCCAAGCATGGATGGTTCATGATTGATATGTGGATTATCGCCGGATTCTTGCGGATCACGGGTATCCATTCCGCCACGATGCTGATTGGTGCGTACAGGTACTTTCGGTGCATTAACAGGCAGCTTCAAATAGTTTGCTCCTATTCGATAGCGTTGTGTATCGGAATAGGAGAACGTACGGCCTTGTAACATTTTATCGTCCGAGAAGTCCATTCCGTCAACTAGTACGCCTGTACCGAAGGCAGCTTGCTCAATTTCTGCGTGATAATCTACTGGATTGCGGTCTAGAACCATACGCCCGACTGGCAGCCATGGGAATTTATCTTCCGGCCATAGTTTTGTATCATCCAAAGGATCAAAGTCAAGTTCTTCATGGTAGCCATCTTCCATGATTTGTACAAAAAGCTCCCATTCCGGGTATTCGCCACGCTCGATTGACTCGTATAAATCCTGTGTCGCATGACTCGTGTTTTTCCCTTGAATATAAGTTGCTTCTTCTTGGGTCAGATTTCGGATGCCTTGCTTCGGTTCCCAGTGGTACTTGACTAGCACGGCCTCTCCTTTCTCATTTACCCATTTATACGTATTGACACCGGAACCTTGCATATGGCGGTAAGTTGCAGGTATGCCATACGGGGAAAACAAAAATGTAATCATATGTGTGGCTTCTGGCGTACGTGAAACAAAGTCGAACATACGCTGCGGGTTTGGCACGTTTGATGCTGGGTCAGCTTTGAATGCATGAATCATATCAGGAAACTTCATCGCATCACGAATAAAGAAGATTTTAAGGTTGTTACCTACCAAGTCCCAGTTTCCATCTTCGGTATACATCTTCACCGCAAATCCACGCGGATCTCGATCTGTTTCCGGGGAATCCTTTGAGCCAGCTACTGTTGAAAAACGGACCATTAAAGGTGTCTTCTTACCAGCACCTGAAAATACTTTAGCCCGTGTATACTTTTCCACAGGTTCGTCTCCTACTTTTCCGTACGTTTCAAAATAGCCAAAGGCACCCGCTCCTCTGGCATGCACAACCCGTTCAGGTACCTCTTCACGATCAAAATGGGAGATCTTTTCAATAAAATGATAGTTTTCAAGTGTTGCCGGTCCGCGGTCACCAATTGTACGGATATTCTGATTATCCGTAACAGGATGCCCTTGTCTAGTAGTTAACGTTTTTCTCTCCACATTCTTATCTTTCTTCTCAGCCAATTCGGTGTACCTCCTTAGTTAATTCAAAAAAATTCTGATTATAAATTAGAAAAATATTTATAGTTACAAATTATTTCCCGAACTGCCTAAGATGTAAACTCTAATTCTGCTTTCTTTTTTATCTCTTCCATTTCAATGCTATATCTTTCAATTTTACTGAAACCTAACACCTACCGACAGGTCCATCCACATTTAAAAGGTTGCTATGCGGCTTATCCATTTGCTAAATTAAAGTAGGTAGCATAATTTGTAAACATGCTAAAGATGCTATTGTTATACAATAATAAGTACTTTGTTCTCCTAACAAACATACAGCTGTTCGCTTCACTACTTGTTTAATCTCATTTAGAAGGGTGATTAGGTATGAAGTATGTAGCTCTAACTGGAGGTATTCTCGGATTTCTTATTTCGCTGGCAGCCCAATTATTTGCTGTGATTGATGATTCCTACACGTTTGGAAATATAGGATTCTTAGGTATGTTAAGCGGAATTATCGCAGTAGTTTGCTCCTTTTTCTTAAATAAAGAGCCATTATGGAGCGGTTGGTTACTGATCCTTACTTCTGTATCAGGTGTTTATGCGCTTTCTGGTCTTTATTTAATCCCAGGAACTATGGCACTGTTAGCTGGTCTTCACACGTTAGGAAGAAGAAATCAACCTTGAAAAGCTTAGTTATATACATTGTAGCCGCTCCGTTAACTAAGCAATGATAAAAGTTGAATAATGAAAAGTAAGAAGAAAACGCAAATCATCTATGCACATTGGTGGATATGTTAGTTACCATTAATCGTGTTATTTAGCTTTGTACGATACTTGTCTTTCCAAGTTTCCGCCCCCTTCATTAGTTCGTCGCAGAACTCGGCGACATCTTCACCAGTAAGATCAGTTACTTTCTTGCCTTTCGCTGCACCTTCCTCGAACAAATCAAGAATGACATGAAAGATTCGGCTGGATTCCTTCCAGTCGGTGGCACCTCCAGCGGTCCATATATATTTTTTAATGGCGTTATATGCGTTGTGATACTCCGTTGGAAGTGCATTCGCACGTGCCTCCATCGCCTTCCATTCTCGCTTGTCATCTAGATTTCCGATAATCTTTTCGAATATATTCATTTTATTTCTCCTTCTTATCTTCTTTTATTTTTGAGTTCGTTAACTTTGCTTGATACAAATGCCCACTTCCCCCAAAAGTTTTCAAGATGCGCTTTACCTGCTGTGTTGAGTGTGTAAAACTTTCTCGGCGGCCCTATAGTGGATGGCTTTTTCTCAATGTCCACCAAATTATTTTTCTCCAGACGCATCGTAATCGTATAAACCGTGCCTTCAACCACATCAGTAAATCCAAGCTGTCGCAGCTGTTGTGTTATCTCATAGCCATACGTTTCGCCTCGGCTGATGATCTCAAGCACACACCCCTCCAGCAATCCTTTTAGCATTTCTGTTATATTGTCCAAGTGTTATCCCCCATTAGTAATTAGCAATGTTCAGTACTTAGTATATGGTATTATGTAATACTAAGTACCGGTATATAGTATTGCATAATAGCATCACTTGTCAACAGTTCGCTGCCTGTCAGTGAAGAATGAGAAACCTGAACATAAAAAAGAGCGTCACCACTCTTCTATCGGCGGACGCTCTCCTTTATTATTTCCCTTCTTTTGAAAACGACGAACTAGCTCTTCTTCGACTTCCTGCAGGCTTACGCCTTGATTGGCAAGCAGCACGAAGCTGTGATACAGCAAGTCGCTTACCTCATTAACCAATTCCTCTGCATCATCATTTTTTGCTGCGATAACCACTTCCCCAGCTTCTTCAATTACTTTTTTACCGATTTTGTCGACGCCTTTTTGATACAGATAGTTGGTATACGAATTTTCAACAGGATGTTTTTTTCGATTTTCTGCTTCTTCCATGACAGTGTGGAATATATTCTTTTCTTCAGATGTTTCTCCAGTAATTGGCGTCTCGTTATAGAAACAGCTCACTTCTCCTGTGTGGCAGGCTGGTCCTTGCGGAAGGACGCTAATCAGGATGGTGTCCTGATCACAGTCGAGTTTCATGTCGACGACTTGCTGCGCGTTACCGGACGTTGCTCCCTTGTTCCAGAGCGCTTCTCTTGAGCGGGAATAGAACCATGTTTGTTTTGTTTCGACTGTTTTTTCGTATGCTTCTTCATTCATGTAAGCAAGCATCAGCACTTGCTTCGTCTGGCTGTCCTGCACAATGGCTGGGATAAGTCCTTTTGTAAAATCAGGCTTCACGGATGCGCACTCCTTCCTGTTGGCAGTTTTGTTTTACTTCTTCGATGCTGAATGTTTTATCATGAAAAATAGACGCAGCGAGTGCTGCTGATACATCTGTTTGTTGGAATACTTCGGTTATATGATCAGGACTGCCGCAGCCTCCGGAAGCGATAACGGGAATACGGACATTTTCCACGATTGCTTTTGTAAGCGGCAAGTCATAACCGGTTTTCACACCATCTGCATCCATGCTGGTCAGCAGAATCTCTCCTGCACCTCTTGCTTCTGCTTCCTTCGCCCATTCGATTGCATCAATACCAGTATCTTTGCGTCCGCCGTGGGTGACAACGTGCCAGCCGTCGTCAAAACGCTTTGCATCAATAGCAACCACGATACATTGGGAACCAAACGTCTCTGCACCTTGGGTGATCAACGCTGGATTGGCGACTGCAGCTGAATTAACCGCTACTTTATCAGCTCCAGCTTGCAGCATTGTCTTCATATCTTCAAGCTTACGAACGCCGCCTCCAACTGTGAATGGCACAAACACATGCAGTGCGGTCTGACGCACAATATCCATCATGGTTGCTCGTCCCTCATGCGTTGCGGAAATGTCGAGAAAGACAATCTCGTCGGCTCCGCTTTTTGAATAAGCTGCTGCCATTGCCACTGGGTCTCCTAATTCACGCAGCGAAACGAAATTTGTTCCTTTAACGACTGTCCCTTCTTTTACATCCAAGCATGGAATAATACGTTTGGCGATCATTTGCTTTCCTCCTTACGCACAGACTGCTGGCTGCTTTCAAACACACTTTGCAGCAATAGCTGTCCCACTTTCTCGCTTTTCTCTGGGTGGAATTGAATACCGCAAATCGTACCTTTTTGCACAATTGCTGGGATTTGGGTGCCGTATTCTGTACTGGCGACAATGTACGCTGCTGGTGTATAAGCTTGATAGCTGTGCACGAAGTAAACATGCTCCCCTTGATGATTGGAGTATTCCGGGAAATTATCACTCACTTCTAATGCGTTCCAGCCGATGTGAGGAAGCAAATGCTCTGTTTCAATCCTGGCAACTGTTCCTGGCAGGAGACCGAGTCCCTCGGTTTCTCCATGCTCCAAGCCTTTTTCAAATAGCAGCTGCATGCCGACACAAATGCCGATAAACGGTTTGCGAGATGCTAAATCGAGGAGCAAATCACGAAGATTGCGTCGCTCGATTTCTTCCATTGCGGCACGATACGATCCAACTCCAGGCAGAATAATATGTGTTGCTTGTTCAAATTCTTCTTTCTTATCCGTCAGAATCGTTTCATATCCTAGCTGCTTACAAGCATTGGCCACACTTGCCACATTGCCAACACCATAGTCGACGATAGCAATCATTCGATCAGCCCTTTCGTACTGTTGACACCTTTAATAGCAGGGTTTACTTGAATAGCAGTCGCTAGTGACTGGCCAAGCGCTTTGAACAAGGATTCCGCTTTGTGATGTGTATTGGAACCATAGTGCACTTTAGCATGAAGTGTCACACCAGCATGAACAGAAAAGGCTTGGAAAAATTCCCGCACAAGCTCGGTATCAAAGTTTCCGAGTTTTGGGTTTTCAAACAATGCATCGAAAACTAAGAAAGGCCGGCCGCTAATATCCAGCGCGACAAATCCTAATGTCTCGTCCATCGGTACAAAAGCATGCCCGTATCGGTTTATACCTTCTTTGCTGCCAAGTGCTTCTTTTATCAGCTGTCCGAGTACAATGCCGGTGTCTTCCACTGTATGGTGACTGTCGATATGCAAATCACCCTCTGCTTCCACGACTAAGCCGATTCTAGCATGACTTGCGAACAGCGTAAGCATATGATCGAAGAAACCGACTCCTGTACTGATGGATATATTGCTGTTATCATCTAAATTCACTTGGATATTGATCGTAGTTTCAAACGTTTTGCGTGCTTTTTCGGCTTTGCGCATCGTGCTTCCCCCTGTCTATTCCTTGAACCGGATGTTGATCGATTCCCCGTGCCCTGCCAGCTGCTCCTCTTCTGTTAACTGGTCAATACTTTCCTGGCCTTGTTTTAGTGCTTGTTTATCGTAATATGTGTACGTCGTTTTTTTGATAAAGTCATCCACGCTGAGACCGGAAGAGAATCTAGCTGTGCCGTTTGTCGGCAGTACGTGGTTCGTGCCGCCGTAATAGTCGCCTAATGCTGTCGGCGCATAAGAACCTAAGAAAACGGAGCCGGCATGTTTAATTTTGCCTAGCTGCGCTTGTGGATTGCATGTTTGTACTTCCAAATGTTCTGGAGCAAAGCTATTGGATAACGCAAAACTTTCATCCAGCGAACTGGTCAGGACAATCGCGCTGTTCCCGTTCAATGCTGCTTGAGCGATAGCTTTGCGCGGCAGCTTCTCAAGTTGACTTTCCAGCTCACGTTCCACTGCTTCGATAAGCTCCTCGCTGTTTGTCAAAAGCACAACCCTGGCATTTTCATCGTGTTCAGCTTGTGCTAACAAATCTGCCGCAACAAATGCAGGATCAGCTGTTTCATCCGCAATAATGGCTACTTCAGATGGTCCAGCAATCATATCGATTCCCACCTGCCCAAACACTAGCATTTTAGCTGCAGCCACATAAGCATTACCAGGTCCGACAATCTTATCTACTGGCACAATCGTTTCAGTGCCATAAGCTAAAGCGCCGATTGCTTGAGCACCGCCAATTTTATAAATCTTATCTACGCCAGCAATTTCTGCTGCAGCAACTAGTACCGGCGCAATAGCTTCGTTGTTTTTTCCGGGTGTCACCATAATAATTTCCTGAACGCCTGCCAGACGTGCTGGTATAGCATTCATTAAAATCGTGGATGGATATACTGCTTTGCCTCCAGGTACATAAATACCTATGCGCTCCATCGGCAGTACGAGCTGTCCCAGCTGTTTGCCAGTTTCTGCAGTCATGATACGAGAAGGAGTCACTTGTTTCTCGTGGAACGCTCGGATATTAGCAGCTGCTTTTTGTAAAGCCGCCAGTGTTGCTGGGGAAACTTTTGCCTTGGCTTCCCGTATTTCTGCAGCTGATACATGCAGCTGATTCACTGTTGTACCGTCAAATTTTGCCGTGTACTTTTGAACGGCTTCATCTCTATTCAGACGAACATCCTGCAAAATGGCTGAAACTGTCTGCAGCACTTCAGCATTAAAACCGCTGTCTGAATTGCGGGTGCAAAACTGTTCCGCAAATTGCGCGCTAGTCAGTCTCTTCATGATGTACTCACTTCTTCCTGCAGAAGCGTTATATAAGGCTGCAATATATCACGTTTCATTTTCAAGGAAGAACGATTAGCAATAACTCTGGCAGTGAAGTGTTGAATATCCTCAATAACTTCTAACCCATTTTCTTTCAACGTAGTACCAGTTTCCACGATATCGACAATCGCATCCGCCAACCCGAGCAGCGGAGCCAATTCCACGGATCCTTCCAGTTTAATAATATCGACTGATTCACCTTTATCTAAGTAAAATTGCTTAGTTATATTTGTGTATTTGCTGGCAATTCTTTTCTTCCGGTCAGGCCAAACCTTCTCTTTTTCAGCAGCAACTGCCATCTTACAAGCGCCGAACGGAAGCGGGAAAAGATTGAACACATCTGGCTGAAACTCCGCAATGATATCTTCGCCAACTACACCAAGATCGGCAATGCCATGCTCCACGTATGTGGTCACATCAACGCCTTTTGCGAAGAAATAGATAGCTTGATCTGTCTCCACACTCAATTTGCGCCCTTTTTCCACGAGCGGTGTACTGTCAATTGCACGCTCCTCCAAATAAGCAAGGAATTGTTTCTCAACCCGGCCTTTCGTTAACGCAATAACTGGTTTCATTTCGCCTTCACCTCATATTCTTCGCCGTTTCGAACTAGCTGAAAGACTTGATCATACGTTTCTGCGGTTTCATCGGTTCTGACGTCGATGACAGCATGCGGGAACTTATCACGCAGTTTTTCCGCAGCAATTAAACCTTTTGCATCTGTAAGGATGCAAACTCGTTCTTGCTTAGCTGCCGCTGGTAGTGCTGCTGCGAGTACATCCATATCAAATGCTAATCCGACAGCGCTCATGCTGCCGCCAAATTGTTCATACAGCTCATCATACCTGCCTCCAGAGAAGCATTCTGCTCCGTTAGCAGCCAGAAAGCCGCGGAACATGGCGCCATTATAATAAGGAAGCTGTTTTACACGACCAAGATCAACAATAACGTCCTGCCCAAGCTCTTCTAACGAAACTGCCAGCTGCTGCAATTCTTGAATGACAGCAAGCAGTTTCGGATTCTCTGCCCATTCCTGCTCGTATTTAGCTAATACAGCTGTCCCGCCGAAAGCATCGGCCAGATCAGCAACCGCTGCTGCTGTTTGCTCGCTTCCCGTTTCGCTAATCAGCCGATACACTTCATCTTTTCGTTTGTCATGCATAGCCTGCCTTACTTGAGATGCTTTTTCTTCATTCAATTCTAAAGTAGAGATAAACGTTTCAAAGATTTCGGTATGGCCTAGTTCGATGCTGTAACTCTCCACGCCAAGCTCTCGTAAGAAACGAACTGCAGTGAACAGGCTTTCATATTCCCCGTAAAGTCCTGGTGTCCGAATAATCTCAATTCCTGCTTGGTGACTTTCGACGCCATTGTGGTCTTTTCGAAACACGGAACCAGCGTACGCCCATTTCTGCCGCTTTGACTGCTGATTGGATAAAGCTCTTGCTACAGCAATCGTCCAATCTGGCCGCAGTACTTCAATCTCTCCTTCTTCATCAAACCATTTGAGCATCTTTTTCAGCGTCATGCCAGCGTATGAATTGGTAAAAGTATTGCCATATTCAATGACAGGCGTTTCAATCGCTTGATAATTCCGTAAATTCACAACAGACTGGAACGTTTCGTATATAGCAACGCGATTGGTAAGCTGTTTGCCTGTCAAATCACGGCTTCCTGCAGGTAAGAACATTTCAAACCCTCCGATTCTATCTTTATCATTCTACCACTTTACCGAAGTAAAGGATTTCTGTTGATTTGAATGTAACATAATGAGATACTAGCGTCAATACATAACAAAAGGAGCATTCATATGATTGGAGATTTTCATGTACATACACATTATTGTCAGCACGGATCTGCTGATAACATGGAAGCTTATGTCCTGCAGGCACTGGCAAAAGGACTGACTCACCTTTCTTTCACCGAGCACGCTCCGCTTCCGGAAAGCTTTTCGGACCCTGCTCCCCAGAAAGACAGCACCATGGATCGAGATAAGGTGGAAGCTTATTTGAAAGAAGGACAAGCGCTGCAGAAGCAATATGCGCAAGATCTGCAGATCAACATCGGATTTGAAGTTGATTATATCCAAGGTTATGAGCACGCTACAAAGCAGTTTCTTGATATGTATGGAGCCGAAACAGATGACAGTATTCTCTCTGTTCACATGCTGCAAGCGCCAGATAAGTCTTTTTTCTGCATTGACTTTAGTGAAGAAGAGTTTGGTCGTGCGGCAAAAGCTTTTGGCGGACTAACGTTACTCTATAAAGCTTATTATGACAGTTTACAAGCATCTGTTGAAGCAGAACTTGGCAGATTTAAGCCAAAACGCATTGGCCATATCACGTTGATTCAGAAATTCCAACTCGCTTTCCCTCAGCCTGCCGATTTTTGGCCAGAGCAACGGCAGCTGTTAGCGTTAATGAAGAAGAATGGTTATGAACTGGACGTTAATACAGCCGGGCTGTACAAGCCCTTGTGTAAAGAAATTTATCCGTCAGCTCAACTTATCCAACACGCCGTAGCGCTTGGCATCCCGCTTGTTCCAGGGTCTGATAGTCATGCGGCTGCAGGAATTGGGAAAGGTTTTGAAAAACTGCAGGCGTTTCCGTTGCGAGTTCCGCAAACACAGATTAGTAAATGATAAAACAATAGCTGCGCTAGATTATGTTTAGCGCAGCTAGCTCTCCTAACAAGCAAGAACATGCTTTTACCAATGAGATGGCCTCTCTAAATAAAAAGGCAGCTTTGTCTTATTATTTCCTTTTGCAGCGTTTATTTGCATTTGGGTCAAAAACATACTAGCAGAGAGATCTGCCCCGCTAAAATCAGCGTCTCGTAAGTCAGCACCAATAAAATTAACTGCTCTTAAATCCGTATCTTTCAGATCCGCAGCAATCAAATAAGCACCCCTAAAATTTGTTGCCCGCAAATCCTGCCCCGCTACTTTTCTCCCCATCCAATCGGCTCTGGTTTGATTTAGTTCTCTGCCCCTGATACGTACATTTTTCATGTTTTTCTCTCTTATAATATCACTTGCAGAAATAAGCAGCTCATTTAATGAAAAACGGTACATGACCAAATCAAGAGCTGCTAATTCATCAGCATTTAGCTCTGTTAAGGCTTCTAATTCTTTTAACTGTCTGCTCAATTCTTTAGCTAAAGTTTGCGGTAATTCATACGAGAGAGCTTCCGCAGTGTACGCAATCATTTCGTGAATTTGCTCCATAATGGGAAACACCTGGTACATTTTCTCGCCAATATTCCGATTCTCCCGCCAGCTTTTGCCTCTAAAAGTTTTCTGTGAAACAGCTTGTCCAGCACCTAAACAGTCAAATACTGTACAGCCTTTAAACCCTTTTCCTCTTAATTCGCTATGTATCCTGCAGCCATAATCAGCCTGCAAATTGTCGCACGGTACACCTGCCGGCTTGTTAATCGGGAAATCATTTGATGCAATAATATGAAGCGCCGTACAACATAAACCGAAACACTTCGAGCAATCTGCTTTCAAACTCGCTCTAATCCGGCGAGCCGTTTTTCTAGTCGTTAGTACTTCATTCATTATCCTTTTCCCTTCATTTTTAGGTCACTAGATGCCATTCACATCATGAAGAAGACATAAGTATCACAAAATATAAAGCTGTTATAGCGCTCACTTTAACTAAGTCTTATTAGTTTTTTTGCTCTTCCTCTATAATAGAAACCCGCAATTAAAGAAATAAAAAATAAAGGCAAGGAAGTAAATATACCCTTATCAAATCCTCCCTCCATAAAGAAAACGAAAATATAACCTACAAAAAGGAATCCTGTAATGATAAAGCACATGAGCGAACTGTCTTTACATTCTTCTGGCGTCCTCTTTTTCAAGCCCTTTGTCACCTCCTAAAACATGTAATAATAGCAGTCTATCACCTGTAAATATTACTATAAATTAAATAAGCCGGAAAGGAAATCCTTTCCGGCTTAACTTTATCTTATCTCTTCTTTAGCAAGTACAAAGCAATTTTTTAATCCAAGACAAAAGCAGCTATAAATGTTGCAACCGCAATAATTAACAGTAGAGGTATAAATAATACACCATTCCCAAACATACTAATCCGATTATGTTTAGTGAAAAAAAGTCGGATGCATCTTTATATTCACTGCAGAAGAATTATCAACCGTAAGAGAATTACTTCCAGAAACAAGACCCCACTGCTTTACCTGCAGGTCAACAGCACCCTCCGCTTCGATTATTTTGAACGCGGTTTTGCTTGCATCTCCGTTTCCTTACATGGATATGTAAATAGCCAATAACTCTATCATAACTATTCTAAAGGATTATCATTAGAAAATCCGCAAGACTCCTTCTTTATTTTTCCAAAAAACTGTTTTTTTACTAGTAAAATGGTTGCGTTTCCTTATTTAACCATTATTTAACACCCACTCTTTTCTGATTACTTATATATTACTAGAATGTACAAGATTATAGATAACGACAGCAATTTAGTACGTGCAATACACAATTATTGTGCTGGAACGGTTCTTCAATCAAGATATTGCATAAAAAATGGTTTTCTAGAGCGAGAACTTCATTTAACTCCATTCCACTTCCTTTATATGGTACTATCATGTAAAGTGTAAGTGGTAACAAATGAAAGGGAAGATTCACATGAATTGGAAAACAACACTATTACTCTGTCATGCTATAGTCGTGCTGTTGTTGATATTGACTGGATGTGCGGATGGTGACAAAGAATTAAAAAAAGCTTCGGGTGATGGCGATTCTACAGCAGAGGAACAAGCACGTGACCGTAGCACGAAGATAGACGATACAGAAAAACCAGAAGCTGATTCTAGTTCACCCAGCACAAATGATTCGGGAGAAATTTCAGTCGCTTCAGATGAAAACGACTCTAATGAAGCTATTACAAATCCTCAATCAGATACTCATTCAAATAATACATATGAAAACAACAATCTGTTGGCGGAGTATTCCGATGAAGAAATCGAATATGCCCGCATCTGGCTGCAGCTTGGACCGAATCAGCAAATCGACGAGTTGAATGTAACGCATATCCCAGCAGGCACTCCGCTGGAACCTGAGTATTTTCCGGTTGCGGACTATCCAGAAGATGTAACCCAGCTGAGCGGTTCCCGCATAGCAGATGGGTCTGTCACGTATAGTAGCAATGGAGATGGTACAATTAATGTTTATAATGTACCTCTGCTTGGAAGATGGTATGGAGGCACTCCACCTGGTGAAAATCTGGGTGAAGCTGCAATGCGAGAAACATTTGAAGAGATTATTTCTAATACGGAAGAAGTATACGTTGATCCTGGAGACGTTGAAGCAGTCAAAAGGCTTATTGAATTAATTAATCAATAAAAGTTCTATCATAATGCTATAAGAGTAATTGTAAGAAGGAATGATCTATTTTATTTCTTCTTACAGAGCTTTATAGTTAATTGAAAGTTAACGTAACGGTGCTTTATTATACGAAGGATGTGAGGACATTTAAAAAATATACCTTTCCCTTTCTTGTCTCTATTCTATCCCCACTTCTGACACTGGTAGCAGTAGCTTTATTGGATATATATATCAATGTAGTACCCCCAAGTGCAGACCATGCAAGAGAAGCCATGAACTTTCTAATCGTCTTTCTTTTAATTAATCCTCTAATCGGGCTTGTGTGTTCTTTCTTTATAAAAAAGAAAAAGTTTAAAATTCTTCTAGTAATTATTAATTTGATTTTCTCAATTCTCTTTGTCATTCCCATGATACTTTTATCTGCCTTCTTATTTGGAGATGCTTCATTTGCTCCCTAAAGATACGATAGCGGATTAAGATTTAATAGAAGTAATACATCCGATGTTCCAACCGAAGGAGTGTAAGATATAAAAACGAGAAACGTACTATACAAGGAAGTGCAAAGACCGCAGCCTATAATTTGGATACTCTTCTTGTCCTTCGCCGCACTTATGTGGTATAGCTTTATTCACCAAGTTTTGCTTGGTGAACCGCTCGGAAACAGACCCGTATCAAATGCTACTGTGATTATATTTTGGCTTATAGTTGGGGTCGCTTTCCCTTTGATTCTGTTAAAATGGACGAAACTGATTGTGGAAGTTCGAGAAGATGGTTTATACATTCGCTTTATGCCGTTTCATTTTCAATATAAGAAGTTTAAGTTCAAAGACATAAAACACTGCAAGCCTATCAAATTCAGCCCGCTCACTCGGTTTGGCGGCTGGGGATTTCGAGTAAATTTCAAAGGCGAAACTGGATATATTTCAAGCGGCAAGCATGGCATCGAACTCACATTGAAATATCAGACTGTCGTGATAAGCGCAATCAATCCGGATGAGCTAGTAAAATCTATAGACGCATCCCAAAATAGTCTTTGATTACATGCAATACCTGACCGTTTCACCGAATTTTAAAATCAATGCATCACACTCTCGATCTATAAATATAAACGAAGGCAGCCACGCAACGTGAGCTGCCTTCTTTGTTTTTTTCTAGGATAAATACATGTAAGTCTGCAGTACGAAATAATACCAATTAACCTTTTAGATGTATTATCATATCGTGCCTGTTCATTATTAGTAAAATTTTAACAACCCTCATGACTTTTTGCTGCTAACATCTCCCCAACTACATGTAAAATACGCTCTTTGATGTTCTTCTTAATTGTAAAAATACATTGGTTAAGGTTTGTAATTTACGTCACGTCAGCTCTATTTAACAGCAACGTCTTGAATTGACGACAACTAGGTGATTGATTATTTGGTTGAGTTTGTAAAATGTAACTTTTATATAGCTGCTTCACTAATAATATGGAAAATCATTTACAAAGTCTGTTAATTTTGAACAGATTAGACTATACAATATCGATAAAGTCAAGTCGATAAGATAGATGAAATAAAAAATAGATGACCGCATATTTTCCTTCACGGGTGAAAGTACCTATGCGGTCGCAGGAGGATGATGAAGTGTTTTACAAACGAAAGTCATTCAAAAGGTCTATCGGGTTGGTGATGGCGCTTTCCCTTGGTCTGTCGTTTTCTTCTCCGCCCCTTATAGCAAATGCAAACACAGAGAGCGGAAAAGAAAAGGCTGGACCAAGACAAATGGAAAATCTCGGGCGCGGTGTCGTAGCTGTCCGTGACGGTTCCACTGTTTTTATCAGTTGGCGCTTACTCGCATTAGATGCCAAAGACATCGGATTTAATGTCTATCGTTCAGCAGCAGGAGAAAAAGAAGTCAAAATTAATAAGGCAGTCTTAACAAAAGGTACTAATTTTGAGGATAAAACCGCTGACTTATCCGTAGACAACGTTTATCATGTAAAGCCAGTTATTGACGGTGAAGAAGTAGAAGATAATAAAACAGCAGGCTCCTCCTTTACTTTAGAAGCCGGAAAAGCGGATGGTCCTTATGTGACTGTTCCTCTAAAAGAAGGCGGACCTATTCGAAATGTTTGGGTTGGTGATTTTGATGGTGATGGGGAGTATGATTATTTCCTCACTCGTTATAAAGACAAACCGCAAGTGGTAGAAGCGTACAAACAAGACGGCACATTACTATGGTCTGGAAGTATGGGTCCCAACAGTGATGCTAGCAACAGTTACAACTCCGCAACAATCGATGTAGGCATGTGGGATAATGCTACGGTTTATGATTTAGATGGCGATGGTAAATCAGAAGTTATCTTAAAAATTGCGAATGGTGTTACGTTTGGAGATGGTCAAAAATGGACCGACAGCAGTGACACGAAACAATGGATTGCAGTGCTTGACGGCATGACAGGTAAACTTAAAAGCGCGCAGCCGCTACCTGATGATTTCATTTCCGACGGCCCTTTAGCCACACAGCTAGGTATTGGTTACCTTGATGGGAAAACACCAAGTATTGTTGTATATGCGAAAAATCGTACAGAAGACAGAAAAGCATTTAATCTAGTCTTTTCTGCATACAGCTATGATGGATCAAAATTAAAGATGGACTGGAAATGGATCAGAGAAACGCAAGAGTACGCGGATGGCCATCAAAATAGAATTGGCGATTTTGACGGAGACGGAAAAGATGAAATTAGTACAATTGGTTTCGTCTTAAATGGTGACGGTACGTTGAAATACGATTTACCTGACGTGCGTCACGGTGACCGTTTTTATATCGGAAAATTTGATCCGAACAGGGAAGGTTTCCAGGGATATGGCATTCAGCAAGATAGTAAAACTGGGTTGCTGGATTATTATTATGACGCAACCAATGGCTCCATGCTGTGGCAGCATAAAGATACAGCCAATGCGGGTAAAATAGATGTAGGACGCGGTAATATTGGTGATATAGATCCTAGATATCCAGGCTATGAAATCTGGGCATTTGACGGGATATACAATGCCCCTACAAATAAGCAAATCACTACAAAAGAGCATCAGCCTTATCCTAACTTCCGTCTGTGGTGGGATGGCGATCTGCTAAGTGAGAAATGGGATTCTGGGAATATCGGTAAATGGTATTATGAAAAGAATAAGGTTGGCCGTTTAGTAACCACTTGGAAATATGAAAATGCTACAAGAAATGATCGCAAAGTGATGGCATTTTATGGTGATATATTGGGGGATTGGCGTGAAGAAGTAATTCAGACAAATCGAGATTACTCAAAACTTGTCATCTTTACTACCTCTATGCCGTCTGATCACCGTTTATACACACTTGCTCAAAACCCAATGTACCGAAATTCTATGACGTTAAAAGGTTATACACAATCGCATCTAACAGACTATTATCTGGGAAGTGATATGGAAACTCCGCCAACACCTAATATTTATTTAGCTCCATAATATAGTGTCGGAGTCTCTCTGCTGACACCCTATTGCCGATATATTGGCAATAGGGTGTTTCGTTTCATAAGTGACATAATTTACGTACATAATCGTTGAACGCTTATTAATTCTTGCTCTTTGAATTCCAGTTTATACACATCCGGTTTTGTCGTGCTATGTAAAAACTCTAATCCATAGCTGCGGTCAAAGTAGCCCATCATCAATGTCATTACAGCTCCATGGGTACCTATTACGACTTTTTTACCTTGAAAAGTTTCTAACAGTTCTAACAAAACGCTTACCGCTCTTTTCTGACAATCAGCATTAGATTCTGCGCCCTTTAAAGTGAAGCTTGCATCCCTAAATGACTTCTCCAATAGCGGAATCAATTCTTTATCTCCTACTCGATTTTCTTCAGCTGAGAATTTTCTTTCCTTTAAACCTTCATAAACGAGAACTTCTTTGTTTATATGAAGCGCTATCTCATTAACTGTTAATATAGAACGTGTATACGGACTTGATGCAACAATATCTATTCCTTCGTCTGCTAATAATGCCGTCACTCTTTGCGCATCTAAGTAACCTTTCTCCGTTAAACCTCTTGTTCTTTCATTCCCGTTTTTAGGAGAATCACCGTGTCTTACCATATAAATAAATGTTTGCATCGCTTCCTCCATATGTTGCTTGCTTTGTGTTTATTCACGAAAACGCACGTGCGGACAGCGTTTTTGCAACTCACTAATAAATTCTTTTTTATGTTCTGGTGATATTTTCACACTTCCAGCTATACCTGTTTTATAGCATATTTCTAATGCATCTCTAGATGACAAGATACGATAACCTGTAAATATATCTTTTGTTGGGTCTACTTTCGTTATATCGCCGTAAGAAATTCGACTTCGGAATGGTCCGCCTTTCACGAATAAGTGTTTCTCACAAAAAGCATATTTAATAGAAAAAATGGACCACACAAGTATACTCACGATAAGGGAGAATGATGCTGTCATAAGGAATGCTGCTAACCAGGTAACCCCCTTCATAAACACAAGCGGCCAGAAACACGATAAGGCAACGATAGCCAATACGATTAAAATAAAATTCACAAAAAAGGCATCCACTTTAGAGCGAAAAATCATGAAATATACCACCCTCTAATTGAGGTTTGTAAAGTAGATAGAGTCGCTTAGACGTACTTGATGAGCTAGTCTCTGTTGGGAGTTATACAAGAAACGATGTCTTTAATGGAGGTAAATACAATGTGAAGTACTGCTAAGAAAGTGATTATTTTAAAAATAAGGATTTTCATACAGTCTGATATATTCTGTGAACAGCTGCGTGTTGATTACTTGCGCGAAATTGCCAATGAGATTTGTGTTCGGTTCCAGAGATGTATCATCTATAACGATGAATAGTGTCTGCATCAATAAGAAGCCATTGTTAATCTCATCTTTGTTGTAACTCCATTCATCGTATGACCCGAATAAATTATATCATGCATAACCCATAATTTGTAAGTGTTATCAGATATACTAACTGTCACTTCATCTTTTCTGCACGAAATCTTCATTACCAAACTTCTTGCAAACAGTCACAGCAAAAAGACTGCCAGCAATACCTAGCAGTCTATTCGTTTTCCCTTATTCTCTATCCAAATCCCGAATGGCTGGACCTTCTACCACTTCTCCGACAGCTGTAAAACGCGAGCCGTGACAAGAGCAATCCCACGTATGATCCGCATCATTCCATGCGACGGGGCACCCGTTATGGGTGCAGCTTGCGTTCATTTCATGCAGACTGCCCTCGTCATCGCGGTAATAAGCCATCGTTTGGCCGTCTTTCTCTAAAAGAGCGCCTTTCCCGTTTGGCAAATCATCCGGCTGGACAACTTTTTCATTACTGATTCGATCAACGTCATCTTCTCCGAAACTAGCAGCTTCTGCTTCTTCCATTTCACGGCCGATTTTGTAAAGATCAGCAAACGCATTTTCTTTTCCATCAATCAAATCCGCTAGCAAGGTTGCAGCTGCTACACCGTTGGATAAGCCCCATTTTCCGAATCCAGTTGCCGTATACACACCTGGTGCTTCATCACTCACTTTGCCGACAAATGGCAGCTGGTCAGTCGTGAGCAAATCATGACTGGACCAATGCTCATACAGCTCTTCTACTCCGAATTGTTCGTCCGCAAATTGATAGATTCTTTCATAGCGATCAAGCACTGAAGTACCGTCACCTGTCACATGCGATTCTCCGCCGACTAGCACATAGTGGTCCTCGCCTTTTTTCAAGCTGCGAATCGATCGTTTCGGAGACTCAAGACTAATGTACATACCTTTTGGATAAGGCTTTTTCGACTTGATTGCAATACCGTATGAGTTTTTTGGGTTCATGTTGGAGGAAAAGTATTGATTCTCAAGCTCCAATGGAAAATGTGTGGCACTAACAACGTTATTCGCTGTGATGGAGTAGCCGCTTTCTGTGTGAACAACTGGACGCTCTTCAGTGTCAAAGGATACTGCCAGCGTTTGTTCATAGATACTGCCGCCGCGCAGCTCGATCTCTTTCAGCAGTCCTGCCAAGTACTTTACCGGATGAAACTGCGCTTGCTGACGCATAACAGCTGCTGCTTTAATTGGTATATCAAGCGGCAGTTTATCGGTTAAATAACCGTCAATTTGCAGCTTGCGGTACGCCTCGACTTCTTTCTCAATTGTTTCTGTACCTTCATCCAGCTGGGTATAAACATAAGCGTCTTGCTCTTCAAATTCACAATCGATTCCATGCTCAGCAGCTGTATCTTTTACGTAGTTGATGGCTTGCAGATTGGCTTGGAAATATTGCTTGGCTGTTTCCTCCCCATATCGCTCAATCAAGCCTTGGTAAATAATATCATGCTGTGCTGTCAGTTTACTTGTTGTGTAACCAGTAGTTCCTGAAATAAGATCGCGCCCTTCAATCAGCACAACCCTGCGGCCTCGTTTTGTCAGTTCATAAGCTGTCGTAATACCAGCAATTCCTGCACCGATGACCAATACATCTGTATCCAGATCCTTCTCAAGCACAGGATAAGACGGCATATCCGTGGAATTTCGCCAGTAAGATGATGGTTTATCTGAAAATAACTTGTTTGTTTGCTTCATAACTGCTAACCTCCTGGACTATTTCCTTTTGGTTATACAGTAACCTTATTTGCCATCTATCAAACGTTTGTACGCAATAATGACTGAAACGTTTCCAGCGCTTCTTGAAGCTTTTGTTTAGAAGAAGTGTCCGTCAATGCGCGCAGCATGCCGCTATAATAGCCTGCCAGCTGCTTGACAGCCTGCTTCTGCATTCGTTTTTCTTCTGCTTGCCATATTTGACTGTAATGGTTTTCCATAGCTGCGGTATAGTCTTTCAGAATGTCCGTCAGCATCGGATCAAGCAGCTTTAATAGCTCCTCTTTCAGCATTTCTTTTTCGTTTCCTTGGAAAAATGCTTTTGCCCCTCGGTATAGCTTTTGCATGCGTGCGAGATCCGCCTGCTGGAAAGTGAGCTGTCTTTCGGGTGGCGCTGTTTCTGGCAGCCTGTTTTCGGCTGCAGCAGCAAGCGTTAACGCTTCATTGACGTCTTGTACCGTTTGTTCTGCTCCAATCCGCCAACGCTCCAACTGATCTCGGACAGTTCTATCGACACGGATGGTGACGGCTCGATACTCCTGTTCCAGCTGTAATCGAATTCGATGGGAGAATTCCATAATTTGACGGCCGACTTCCTCTCTGCCTGAAGCGCCGCTGCTTCTAATACGAGAAGGATTGAAGCATTGCTTGAACAGATCGTTTGCTTCCAGCAGCTGTCTTTCTTTTACATAGTGCAGCTGCTTCTCTATCCGCTGACTGATTGCTTGCTTGAATACTGGCTGTGTATACGTTTTAACTGTGCCCAGTACTTCCTCCTGCTCCACTTCGTATTGGCGGACTTTTTCTTGCTTGGATTTTTCATCCAAGTCCATTGCATCCGCATAAGCACGCAGCTGGATATATTGTCTTTGCAGTTCTTTTCCCGCACTGTCGATGATCACATCCGTCAGCTCATGACGAATGAAGCTGTTTAACTCTCGTTCCAGTTTTCCTAGTCCAGAATCCAGCTGTTGGGCGGATTGTTTCTCCTGCAAACCTAGTAAGCTGCTTAAAGCAAAGAGTCGCGGCTGACGGATTTGGAAGGTTGCCAGATTTTCTGCAACATAATTGGTAACGTAGTCTTTTTCCGCTTCATCCTTTGCTAAGTCACTGGCGTTAACGATAAAGAACATATTGTCCTTTTCCAAGGCACCCTTCACTTTTCCTAATTGCTGCAATACTTGTTCGTCTGCTTTGGAGAAAGCATGATTGTAATACGTAACAAACAAGATAGCATCCGCATGCTTCATGAATTGGAATGTGACATCTGTGTGGCGTGCATTAATAGAGTCAGCTCCTGGTGTGTCAATCAGCGTCACACCTTGCTTCAGAAACGCATTGTCCAAATAGACGGTAATTTGCTCAATAAAACAACTTAAGGATTCTCTTGTGACGTGCTCGCTGAACTTTTCAAATGGAATTTTCTCTTCAAAGCCTAGCTGTGTTTGCACAAATTGGTAACCTGTTTGGACGGCTTGCATAAAGCTTTGATGTCTTCTGTCTTCCACTAAGTCTGATGGTTTTTCTGTCAAAAATGTTTTCATGTCGATCTGTTTTCCGCTAAGACTTTCGATATCTGCCTTTATGTGGTTCTGTGATTTCCACTTGACGACCACAGTTTGATGCGGATGCGTCTTTGTTGCCTGTTTCAGCATATTAATGGACGCGGTTGTCGGGTTTGGCGATACTGGCAGCAGACTTTCTCCAAGTAATGCATTGGCAAATGACGATTTTCCTGCACTGAAGGCACCAAACAAAACGAGTGTATAATCCTGATTCGTTAATTTTTCTTTTCTATTCTTTAAATCTTCAATAGCAGATTGAAAGCCTTCCACTTCCGTGAGGGCAGCTGCAGCTTTTTCGAGATGCTTTGCCATTTCCTCGGGTAGCAGCTTTGATTCCAAGTCTGTTTGAGCTTGCACTTCCTGCTCAAGTTCAGCTGGTTTAGCAGCCGCTTCAGTGCGCAGCAAATCTGTACTGTTTTTCACTTCATATCTGTCCGCTATCGCTTGCTTCGCCTGGTCGATTGCTTCTGTTTCCATATCGTCCTCTGTTTGGTTTATGTCCACAGATATTTCTTTGAGGTCAAGCTGAAGCTGGTTTATTTTTTGTTGGATACGTTCATTTTCTGCTGCTTTTTGTTTTTCCTGCTTTTCCAGCTGTTCTGCTTGTTCAAAAGCGGTATCTGTCGTAGCAATAGCCGCTTCCACTACTGAAAGAGCCGCTTTTTTGTACGCTAGCTTAATATGATCCTGCACAGCAGCTGTATAAACAAGTGTATACGTTCCATTCATACTTGCACCTTGCTGAATATGCTGCTCCAGCAGGTCAGCTGGCAAGTCTGCTTTAAAATCCTGCAGCATTTTTTGTACCGATTCCTTGTACACATCATGCTGATCAGCCCATTCAATCAGCTTGTCACGCAATCGCCAGATGAGCTGCTTTTCGATTTGTTTTTGGATATGCTCCTCTGTCTCAGTACGCCGTCGTTCTCTTTCTTCTGCTGTTTTTCGTTTACTGTTTAAGAGACCAATTTTAAAGTCAGGGAATGTGGACTCTAAGTATTTCTCTGCCGATTCACGTACTTCATAAGGCATTAAGTTCGCATTTTTAAGCGTCTGCTGAATGGTTTCCCGCCCATTTTCCTCTGCTGCTTGCAGTTTGTTTCGCCAATTAGCAGCTTCATTTGTATGATCATCAATCAGTTCAAGAAGCTGTTCTTCCAGCGCTGCTGTTTCTTCGTCTGCTTGCTGCTTTGCTTCCTTCAGATATTGCTCAATCAGCCGCTGTCTGCCCCGTTCCAAACCTGCTTTGTGCAGCTGTTCTTTCTCTGTAAGCAGCTGCTGCATTTTTTGTTTCACTTCATTCAGCTGATTGTGCGCATGTGCTGGATCTTTTAACGTGGTATAAAAGATGTTTTCGGGTGTAATCTGCCATTGCTGAAATACAATCCGCACGCCATTTTGAAAATCCGTCCAAGGCAGCTCCTCTTCGCGATGTTTATCTATTTGGTTAACGATGAGATAAAACGGCTGCTGCTGTGCTGAAAGCTCCTGTAAAAACAGCAGGTTCACTTCTGATTGTACATGATTATAATCCGTCACATAAAACATACTGTCCACCAAATGCAATGCCGATTCGGTCATAAACCGATCTGCATCATCACTGGCATCTATGCCAGGGGTATCCATCAATGCAAGTTGCTCTGGAAGTCCAGTTTTATCATCTTGTATAGTAATTTTGCGGATATCTTTATTCCTGCAATACGTATCAAGGGTTTCTTTTCGGTAAGGAGCTGGCAGCTCATATTTTGTCTCATCCGAGCCATACGCAACCACTTGCGGGATACCTTGTTGGATTGTTACAATATTGGCGCTTGTCGGAATCGGACTGGCTGGCAGCACTTGGCTGCCGAGCAGCGCGTTAATAAGAGAACTTTTCCCTGCAGAAAAATGGCCAGTAAAACAAATAAAAGCCGTTTGATTTTCCGCTTTCTCGACTAAATCAAGTGTTTTTCTGCTAAACTGCGCTTCGTTTTTTGCTTCAAAAAATTGATACAATGCCGACAGACTGAACAATTCCTTTGTTTCTGCTGTACGCCGCATAGATGACCCCTCCTCTTATGTATGCGCATTCATATATTTTATTATAAAACAGGAAAACCGCACTTACCATTGTAAATGCGGTTTTTTGTTTATTCTCCCATATACGGAATACGAACATCGGTCTCCAATTCACCTGTAATTTGGCTGATTGACAAATTATTTCCTTTTATCCAGCTAGCAAAATCTATTTCGGTTGGCTCTTGATGACCGATAGCAAAAGCCATTTTCAGTTCTTTTGGTTTGTAGACAGAGGTATGAATCGTGCCTGCCCAGTTGCGATAGCTGTCGGAAAAAACATCATACTTCGGATCATTTAAAAGATGGAAACCTTCTTTTACGTCCATATCTTCTTGGTGATGTTTTTGAATAATATCCATGCGGCGCTCACTGTCGACAAGATAATGACGATTTTCTTTCGTCAGCACATCAAAATGATTCGTACTGTAGTGCGCTTTTTTTACAGCCGTTCCGCGCGGACTTCCCTCTATTACGCGGCGGGTTCCAGCTGCATCGTTTATAACATAGTTAAACGAATGCCGATGCGGCATTGCTGTCAGCTTTTCTACCGCCTCTTCTGTAGTAGAAGATGTTTCTAATACGATTCGTGCCAGCATGTTGCAAATAAAGCCTTCTTCGGCAAAACGCTGATGCACAAAATTATATCCAATCGTCAATCCTTTCTCGTTCATCCCATCGATGCGGCCCAGAATCCGCTGGGAAGGACCAATTGTTGCAAAATATTCTTTATCTGCTGGCTGAAACAAAACGAAACGGCCTTCATATGTTTTTGGATGATAATCATAATTACGGGCAAGAAAATCACTTCCGGTAACAATGGAGCAGCCGGAATTGATTCGATACTCTTGCTGAAAGCCGCTATAATCCATCAATGTCTCTTCGATGGAAAGGCCGAGCGCGTCACTCAATCCTGTCAGCTCTTCATAAATGCCAGGATGATAGCTGCGGAACATACGAAAAGCATCCGCAGCAGCTACTGTGTAACGACGGCGGTTCCGCTGTTTCTGCTTTTGCTGATAGGTGTATAAAGGTGTATCTTTTAAACGTTCCCCTTGCATCACGCCAAAGTCGTAATGCGATCCTCTAAAGGTGAACACGCTTGATTGTATTTGTTTCATAGGAGAACCCTTCTTTTTCTATAGTGTCCTCCTATTATCCAATACAATACAGTGCTGTGGGAAATGATATGCTTAACCCTCCTCCACTTTACAAACAGTAAGCTGCATCGGATAAGATTCCAGAACACTCGTATATTGCACAGAAATTTTATCGCCAATTTCAACTGCATCCGGTATGACAGCATCCCTTAGTACGTATTCTGTTTTCTCTTCCGACACAAGAAAATATAGTTCATCTTCTGTCGCATCCAGATAGCCATTCATTACTTGATGGCATTCTTCTAGTGTAGGTCTTGGGGCGCAGCCTGCCAACAGAATAGCTAAAAGCAAAACTAATATCCGCAAAATCCTGCTCCTTTCCTTGACTCACTGATTGTTTGTCGCCTTTTATGTAAATTATTTCTAGATAGTTATTGATTAAAGGGAACAAATGTTCTAAAATAGAGGTAGATACAAGACGAAGGTGGTTTGGTTTTCATGCGACCGGAACTTACAAAAGATATATCTATCCAAGACTTTCAAGACTTTTACTGGTTAAAAGAAGAACTGCAGCACTTTTGCAGAGAACATGCTATCAGTGCATCTGGTTCAAAGCTAGAGATTTCCGACAGAATTGAAGTATTTCTCCAGACCGGAGAAATTAAAAAACCAATCCGAAAGACGATAAAAGTTAAGCAAAAGATTCCTCAAGCAGCATTAAGTCCTGAAACAGTTATTGAGGAAAATCACCGCTGCAGCCAAGAAGTCCGCGCATTTTTTAAGTCGGTTATTCCTACGTTTCATTTTTCTGCTTACATACAGGATTACTTTAAAACCAATGTTGGCAAAACGTATCAAGATGTTGTCGAGGCGTGGCACGAGGAGGAGAACCGTAAGAAAAGTCCCACGTATAAGAAAAATATTGCGCCGCAGTTTGAGTATAACCGCTTTATTCGTGACTTTTTTGCTGATCCGAATAATCGTGAAAAAAGCCGCCAGGATGCTGTAGAAGCTTGGAATGACATCAAGAAACTTCCAGGAAGTAATGCATACAAGCTAGTAAACTAGCACTGCGATGTGGAAGCGCGCCAATACTAACAATCGCGATTTTGAATGCGATCTTCACAAAAAAAAATTCTTTTTCTTTAAGAATGCGGTTATTTCTGTCATTCCCTTTCACTTTGATATCGCATTTTCACATAGACGAGGTCACCAGTATTAATCTGTTTGTCACAATTCAAGCAGACAGGCTTTCTTCCAAACATCGGATACACCGCCTTCCTTCTTCTTCTGCATCTATACGATACAGTCTGTCGAAGGTTTCCAAAACAGGTACAAAAAAGAAGCAGCTCGCCGCTGCTTCAATCGTCTTCCCT
Source organism: Terribacillus aidingensis (assembly GCF_900215625.1). Lineage (GTDB taxonomy): Bacteria > Bacillota > Bacilli > Bacillales > Amphibacillaceae > Terribacillus > Terribacillus aidingensis. Next base: position 430,304 of record NZ_OBEK01000002.1, on the reverse strand, counting down.
ATCGTATGTGATGGTTATAATTTCTCCGGATTGTGCATTGATGACAACATCTGCTTCATCATCAGCAGTTTGGAGTTCCAATTCATATACTGGCAGTCCGTCTTCCTCGTCGAACTCCGAATCTGTAACGCTGCCGCCTACTTCTTCTGTAGCAATCTTGATTGCTTCATCCATTGTAATTTTCACTTCAGCTTGCGATGCTTGTTTTTGCGGAGGCGTAGTATTTTTGTCAGCAGGCTGTTTTGTGTCCGTTTCTGAGCTATCTTCCTGCTGCTTATCATCAGCAGAACCCTCGCCTTTATCCGTAATTTCCGGCATTAAAGTGGATTGTATATTACTTTCTTTCAGGTTAATTACCTCTCCGGTATTACCATTTAAAATCAAGTCATACCGTGTCTCTCCATTTTCCAAATCAATCTCATAACGCGGTTCGCTGCCGCTTCTGTCTAATTCAATTTCGGTAACTGTAGCACTGTATTGTTTCTCTGCCTGTTGACGCGCTTGCTCCATTGTCATTTCCGGTTCTCCAGCAGATGCTCGCATCCGATAAAGACCAAAGACAGCAACAACAATCACGGCAATTGTGACAGGAATTATCCATCTTTTCTTCACTCTGATCGCCTCCAGCTAGGATTCTACAGTTAGTATATCCTTCTCTCATTAAAGAAAGGCTGTGTGTTTTATTAAAATTTCATGAGAGTCAACACGTCAGCGTGACAGAATAATGGTAAAAACAGAACCTGCGCCTGGTGTACTGTTGACTTTGATTTTTCCATCGTGCAGCTCAACTAGCTGTTTGGCTATCGCAAGTCCAAGACCACTGCCGCCTTTGGACCGTGTACGCGCTTTGTCTACTCGGTAAAAACGATCAAATATGAGCAGCTGATCCTTTTCATCCAGGCCTTCTCCATAGTCTTTCACAGAAAGGAGCGCTTCATCTTGAGTTGATGTAACAGAAACTTCAATGTGCTCGTCACTATATTTAATGCTGTTGCTCAGTAAAATATAGATAACTTGTTTCAGCATGTTTGCATCACCCGATACTGTGACAGCTTGCTCTGCTTGCACGATAATTTCACGCTGATGCGCTATCTCCATTGCCTGGGAGCAGGTTTTAGCTAGTTCAGCAAGATCGAGAGGTTCTTTTTCCAGTAAAGCTGGATCATCCTTTGCTAAGATGAGCAGCTGGTCAACCAGTGCCTGCATGCGTTCTGTTTCACTATGAATGGCTTGTACTGCCTCTTGCTGCACTTCAGGGTCATCGGCTCCCCAGCGATCAAGCAGCTTGCTGTAACTTTTAATAATACTGATCGGCGTTTTTAGTTCATGAGAAGCATCGGAGACGAACTGCTGCTGCTTGGAAAAGTTCGCTTCCAGCTGGTCGACCATTTCATTAAACGTATCACTTAATGCCTGTAATTCGTCATGCCTTTTATTGTCGATTTTCATTCGTTCCCATTTACCGCTGTTGCGAATAGCCTGCATTGTCGAAGTCAAAGCAAGAATTGGACGCAGCAGAAAGCTACCTAATAACCTGCCGCCGAAAATACAAGGAATCAGTATAAACAATCCTGCAAGCGTCAGACTGTATTTTAGTACTTGAAGCGCTTGTTCCAGGCTGACCAGCTCTTCGGTAACTTGCATCGTATAGATTTCATTGTTGCGAATAACTGGAATCTCTACTTCCGCATACCAGCTTTCCTCATGGTAGTATGTATGATCTGTTTCTTGGCTTGAAAACGCAAAAGGAAGCTCTCTATATTTTTCGGCTCTGGTAATGACACCCTCACTCTGTCCATTTGGACTGATAAAGCGAACCATCCCCTCTGCCGGCAAATCGGCTTGGAACAAACTTGTGCGCGACGTATCGTTCCAGTCAACCGCAGCCGCTGTTTCTGCTAGTTCACGCCCTTGCTCATGTAGCCGGTCAATGCTGTTATGTAAGCTCACTTGCCGGAACAAGAAATAAATATATGCATTGACGATTAGCAGTAAAATAACGAGGGTCACAATTATATATAATTGGATCCTTGTGCGCAGCTTCACTTTTCTTCATCCTTTATTGTATACCCAACGCCCCTAACGGTTTTGATTAACTTGCGCCTCGCAGCAGCGTCCACTTTTTTCCGAAGATAGCGAATGTAAACATCTACTACATTTGTATCGCCGGCGTATTGAAAGCCCCACACACGTTCCAGCAGCTGATCCCTTGTTAGAACTTGCTTTTCATGCTTCATCAAAAATAACAGCAAATCATATTCGCGCGGTGTGAGCTCTAATTCATTTTTACCGCGTTTAACTGTTCGCGTCTTTTCGTCTAATGTCAAATCACCTACTTGCAATGCTGGCTCTTTTTCAGCGGCTGTGTTCGTATGTCGAAGATGCGCACGAATGCGTGCCAGCAGCTCTTCAATTTCGAATGGCTTTGTCATATAGTCTGTTGCACCAAGATCAAAACCACTTACTTTATCGGGAACAGCATCTCTTGCTGTCAGCAGCATAACGGGCACATGCGCATCCTGCTTACGGATTCGGCGCAGCAGCTCCATGCCGCTTAACGATGGCAGCATCACGTCCAGCAGAATAAGTTGGTACGTATTTCCGTAAAATGCTTCCAATGCATCCAAGCCATCATATTTCACATCAACCGTGAACCCTTCATGTTCGAGCTCCAGCTGCAGCAAACGTGCCATTTTCTTTTCATCTTCCACAACCAAAATTGTTTGCTCCATAGGCCTTTGCTTCCTTTCCTTATGTCGCTTTGATTTCTCGGTAGCTTCCTCCGTAATACAGGACAGGGTCCCCATCACGCTGTACTAAATCTTCTACTTCGCCAATCAAAATGACATGATCACCGGCTTTTACCTTTTCCACAACTTTGCAAGCGAGTGTAACTAGCGCACCGTCCACAACAGGAACATCTTTCAGTGTCGTTATCGGCAGCGGCTTTTCCTTTGCAATCTGTTTGGCGAACACCATGCTTACTTCTTTTTGCTCTTCTGCGAGAACACTGACTCCAAATGTGTCGTTTTCCTGCAAAACGTCATATAACGAAGCCTTTTCATCAATTGAAACAGCAATCAAATGCGGCTCCAGTGAAACGGACATGAAAGCGTTTACCGTCATGCCTTTCATTTCTCCAGCTACTTCTGTTGATACAATTGTGATACCTGTTGCAAATTTCCCCATTGCATCTCGAAATGTTCTGTTATCCATCTTGTACCCCCTCCGTCCGAATTACTATACGTAAAACTATACCATGCAAATTAGTTTAGCTGTCAATTATTCTATCCTTCAGAAGCTCATCCTGTGCTGAAAATACAAAAAAGAGAGGCTAGACGCCTCTCCAGTTTACATAATAATATTCCTGTCTACTTACTCTTCTTGCGGAAAAGCAATATCATAGACAGCCTCCGGATATGTGTCAGTCACTTCTCCGTGCTTGTCTACATCCAAAACGTAAGATCCATTGCTGTACCGGTCATTGGCATTCAGCTTCATTGGCTCCAGCAGATGATTTTCTTTATCCTTTGTTTCAATATGAATCGTCATTTCTTGCTCTACTACATAAAATCCGACAATGCGATGCGGACTCTTCTTTAATTCACGAAGCATTACAACGCCTCGTTTTGCTCTGCCGGATGGTTCAAATTCTTTCAGCTTCATCCGTTTTGCTGCGCCGCGATGCGTAATAATCGCAATACTTGGTGCATGCTGCAGATCAAATGTCTGCGCACCTACGATGTGCTCGCCTTCTTTCAGCTGCATGCCTTTCACACCAGCAGCACGAATACCAATCGGACTGACTTCTTCTTCCGTGAACCATAAACCGTAGCCTGTATTCGTAGCCATGAATAACTGTTTCTGTCCATCTGTTAATGCAACATGACATACTTCATCATCGTTTTTCAAGTTGATAGCAGTGAGTGACTTGTTCGCTCGCGATGCTTCGTACAGCTGCAATTCACTTCGTTTTACAAGCCCATTTCTTGTGAAGAAAACAAGATAACCGCCATTTTTAAAATCGCGTACTGGTATGCTGGCAATAACTTTTTCGTCTTTTTCCATGCTGACGATATTAGCCAAATGCTGTCCTTGATCTTTCCAGCGTATGTCTGGCAGTTCATGCACCGGCATATAACTGAATTTCCCTTTATTCGTAAACACAAGCAGTTTATCCGTCGTGTTAATCTCCTGCAAGCCAACAAGATGGTCTTCTTCCTTAATGGCCAAACCTTCGCCATTGGAGGCTTGGTAGGAACGCAGGCTTGTCCGTTTGATGTATCCATCATGTGTTACCGTTACGAGTACTTCCTCTGATGCAACCATAACTTCAAGGTTGATTTTCAGTTCTTCGATCTCATTTTCGATTTGTGTACGCCGATCGGTATGGAAGTTCTTTTTAATTGCGCGAAGATCCTGCTTGATGACTTTGTGCAAAACCTTTTCATTTTTCAGGATATCTTCAAGCTTTTGGATCTGTTCATCCAGCTCATCAGATTCCTTCTGCAAAGCCGTAATGTCTGTATTCGTCAAACGATACAACTGCAAGTTCACGATTGCTTCTGCTTGTGCTTCGGTAAAGCCGTAAGCTTCTTCAATCCGACGCTTCGCATCTGCTTTATCTTTAGACGCACGAATGGTTGCAATAAGTTCGTCGAGTATCGAAATAGCTTTGATTAAACCTTCGACGATGTGCTTGCGGTCTTTCGCTTTTTGCAAATTGTATTGCGACTGTCTTGTTACAACTTCTTTCTGATGCTCGATATACGCATCCAGCAGCTTTGTTAAACCAAGCAGCTGCGGCGTTTTATCTTTGATGGCCACCATGTTGAAATTATAAGAGATTTGCAGATCCGTATTTTTATATAAATAATGCAAAATACCTTGTGCATCTGCATCTTTTTTCAGTTCCACGACAATGCGCATACCGGTACGGTCGGTTTCGTCTCTAACTTCAGCGACACCTTCCACTTTTCGGTCCAGCCGCAGCTCATCCATCCGTTTGACAAGATTCGCTTTGTTTACTTCATAAGGAATCTCATCAATGACGATTTGCTGTTTGCCGCCTTTAATATCTTCAATGCTCGTTTTTCCGCGAACAATAATCTTTCCTTTTCCAGTCTCATACGCTTTCTTAATGCCCTCGACACCTTGGATGATCCCCCCTGTCGGGAAATCCGGTCCCTTCATGACTGTCATCAATTCATCTACAGTGACAGTTGGCTTGTCCATTCGCATAATAACTGCATCGATGACCTCACCTAGCTGGTGCGGCGGAATTTCCGTAGCGTATCCTGCTGATATACCAGTAGATCCATTCACAAGCAGATTTGGGAACTTCGCTGGAAGTACCGTTGGCTCTGCGTTTGTATCGTCAAAGTTCGGAACAAATTCGACCGTATTTTTATCGATATCACGCAATAATTCCGAAGCAATGCTGGAAAGCCTTGCTTCGGTATAACGCATCGCAGCAGGCGGATCGCCGTCAACACTACCGTTATTTCCGTGCATTTCTACCAGTACGTTGCGAACTTTCCATGTTTGACTGAGCCGAACCATTGCTTCATACACGGAACTGTCACCGTGCGGGTGAAAGTTACCAATTACCGTACCGACGGTTTTGGCAGACTTCCGGAACGGTTTATCATGTGTGTTCCGCTCATCGTACATTGCATATAAAATCCGGCGCTGTACCGGCTTTAAGCCATCTCTCGCATCCGGCAGCGCGCGGTCTTGAATAATATATTTACTGTATCTGCCGAATCGGTCTCCGATGACTTCCTCCAATGGCAGATCCAAATATTTTTCCAAAAGAAATCCCCCTTAGTTGTGCAGCTTGTCGTTTTCGAGGATATTTCCGTCTTCTTCCATACCGAAAGCGACATTACTTTCGATCCATTTACGACGCGGCTCTACTTTGTCGCCCATCAACGTGGTAATGCGGCGCTCAGCACGTGCAAAATCCTCGATTGTTACACGAATGAGTGTGCGCGTCTCTGGATCCATTGTTGTCTCCCAAAGCTGATCGGCATTCATCTCACCGAGTCCTTTGTAGCGCTGAATTGTATAGCCGTTCTTTAGTTCCTGTACGATGGTGCGCATCTCCTCATCGCTCCAGGCATAACGGATCACTTCTTTTTTGCCTTTGCCTTTAGAAACTTTATACAGCGGCGGCAGCGCAATAAATACTTTGCCTTTTTCAATCAATTCTTTCATATAGCGATAGAAGAATGTAAGCAGCAAGATTTGAATATGTGCTCCATCCGTATCGGCATCTGTCATGATGACAACTTTGTCATATTGTACATCATCTAATGTGAAGTCTGCTCCGACACCAGCACCAATTGTGTGGATAATCGTTGAGATTTCCTCATTTTTCATGACGTCCTGCAGCTTCGCTTTTTCCGTATTAATAACTTTACCGCGCAAAGGCAAAACTGCCTGAAACTTACGGTCACGTCCCTGTTTCGCAGAACCGCCGGCAGAATCACCCTCCACCAGGTACAGTTCATTTTTCTGCGGGTTGCGCGATTGAGCCGGTGTAAGCTTACCGCTTAGAAGCGTATCTCTGCGCTTTTTCTTTTTGCCGCTGCGGGCATCTTCCCGTGCTTTTCGAGCTGCTTCTCGGGCTTCTTTTGCACGAATTGCCTTTTTGACGAGCATTCCGGCAATATCCGGATTCTCAGAAAGGAAGTAAGAAAGTTTTTCAGAAACTAAAGCATCTACTGCAGATCGTGCTTCAGAAGTACCAAGCTTGCTTTTCGTTTGTCCTTCGAATTGAAGCAGTTCTTCCGGAATGCGGACGCTGACAATTGCCGTTAGCCCCTCCCGAATATCTGTTCCTTCGAGGTTTTTATCCTTTTCTTTCAACAGATTATTGCGGCGTGCGTATTCATTAAATACACGTGTCATCCCGGACTTGGCACCCGCTTCATGGGTACCGCCATCCTTGGTACGAACGTTGTTGACAAAACTTAGCATTGTCTCTGTATAGCCATCATTGAACTGAAAGGCGAAGAATACCTCAATCGCTTGCTGTTCGCCTTCAAAGGCAACAACAGGATGGAGCGTATCTTTTTCCTCGTTCAAGTAATCAACGAACGACTGCAAACCGTCCGGATAGAGGTAAGTTTCTTCTTTGCCGCTGCGCTCATCCTGAATATGAAAAGCTACACCCTTTAACAAGAACGCTGCTTCACGAAGACGCTCGGTCAGCGTTTCGTAATTGTAAGTTGTTGTTGAGAACATGGAAGGATCCGGTTTGAAGTGGATACTTGTTCCCGTTTTTTTCGTTTTTCCTTGCTTTTCAAGCGAAGTGACAGGCTTTCCGCCATTTTCAAAACGCTGCGTGTAAATAAATCCATCACGGTGAATGGTGACGACTAGCCGTTCAGACAAAGCGTTTACAACGGAAGCGCCAACACCATGCAGCCCTCCGCTTGTGCTGTAGCCGCCTTGACCAAATTTCCCGCCGGCATGCAAAACAGTGAATATAACTTCAGGTGTCGGTCTTCCGGTAGCGTGCATACCAGTAGGCATACCCCGTCCGAAATCCTCCACCGAAATACTGTTATCTTTGTGGATGATTACATTAATTTTTTCTCCATAGCCTGCCAGCGCTTCGTCCACGCTGTTGTCGACAATTTCATAAACTAAATGATGTAAGCCCCGGCTGTCGGTGCTACCGATATACATGCCCGGTCGCTTTCTGACCGCTTCAAGTCCTTCAAGCACTTGAATTGAGTCATCTGAATAATGCGATGTTTGTTTAACCAATGCAACATCGGCTCCCTTCTTCGAACAAAAAGAACTGTTTCCAAGTCTTCTTCAGCACACGCTGAAGAGACAATACGCTATGTTCATCATAACACCGAACATACGTTTGTGTAAACTGGCCCCCTTGGTTAGCAGAGTCCAGTGTGTGCCTAATTAAAAGTAGCAGAATAATGCCAGTCAATCAATCCACATTTTGGGATTCTTTCAAATTAAACGTTTGCTGAGAGCCTTTATAATAGTCATTTTCGAAATAAAATCAATGGGTTTTATGTTTTCTGTACAAATCAATTGAAAGTCTCTGCTCTCTAACTATACGCTTATTTTGCTATATATGTATACCTGCCTCAGGGGCAGGCGGTGTATCATGTACCGCAAAAAGTCTGAAACGGTTCGTCTGGTTCAGGGGGATTAGCAGTGTATTTCGGATTTACTGGCGCATAGCTGTAAGGGTTGGAGACGGCTTCCAATAAAGAATCAAACAACGTATAATCGCCATTTCCTGCCGCATCCAATACCTCTTCGACCAAATAATTGCGCGGGATAACATTTGGATTCGCTTTTTGCATTGTCTGTCTGACTGTTTCTGTTTGCATAGCGCTGGTACGTTTATCCCACCGTTTTTTCCAAGAAAGAAAATCTTCATCCTGATCTATCGTTGCTAAATCATCAATGGTCAAAGCGCGGAAAGTGTTCGTATAATCAGCACCAGTCTGCTCCATCCACATCAATAAATCCTCTACGAGCGCTTCATCACCTGCTGCTGCTTCCTGTATGCCTATCTTCCGAGACATTATTTCCAGCCAATATTTTCGATACATGCGCGGATACTCTTTCAAGATAGCCTCAGCTTTTTTTACCGCTTCCTCAGGTACATCATCAATTAACGGCAGCAGTGTTTCCGCAAATCGAGCTAAGTTCCAAGCGGCGATTGGCGGCTGATTCGCATATGCATAGCGTCCTTGTACATCAATGGAACTAAAAACAGTCTTCGGATCATATTCATCTAAAAAGGCACATGGTCCGTAATCAATTGTTTCTCCGCTAATGGTCATATTGTCGGTATTCATCACACCATGTATAAATCCAACACTAACCCATTGAGCTAGTAAAGAAGCTTGACGATTGACAACGGCTTGGAAGAAACGCAGATAGCGGTCCGATTCATCAGCTAATTCAGGATAATGGCGTGCTATGCTATAATCCGCCAAAGCGATTAAGTCCGTTTCTGAACAAAATCTGCGTGCATATTCGAATGTTCCTACACGAATATGACTTTTGGCTATTCTAGTAAGTACCGCTCCCGGCAGCGCCGTTTCGCGATAGACAGGATCACCTGTCGAGACGACGGCTAAACTGCGTGTTGTAGGGATGCCAAGTCCATGCATCGCTTCGCTGATTATATATTCACGCAGCATTGGCCCGAGTGCTGCCCGTCCATCTCCGCCTCGGGAATAAGGAGTTCTTCCTGCACCTTTCAGCTGGATATCCAGTTTCTCCCCTGAGGCGTTCTGCCATTCTCCAACAAGTGTGGCTCGTCCATCACCAAGCATGGTGAAGTTCCCAAATTGGTGACCAGCATAAGCTTGTGCGATTGGCTTGGATGCTGCAGGAAAGCTATTGCCTGCCAACACATCCAGTATGCCTTCTCCTTTAATACTGAGCTGTTCGGCCAGTGCTTGATTCCATTTGATTAATTTCGGTTCGTTTACAGGATTCGGCTCCATATCCGAATAAAAAACTTCCGGCAGTTTGTCTGCGTAGGAGGTGTGCAATTTATTGTCGAAGAACATGATACTTCCCCCTTTTTCAAGTTTGTACGTCTTATTATACGCTAATGAGACAGAAACCCCACCTGCTGGGAGCAGATGGGGCGAGCTTAATTATTGGAAGGTCTGACAAGTACACTATGTGCTACTTTAATGCAAAGGTCCATCATGACCGTAAATCCTTCATGTTTCAAATAGGCAGCTGCTTCTTCGTCATAAACGCCTTGCTGCGCCCAAAAGACGCGCGCATTCGTTTTACTCGCTTCCCTTGCCAAGTCCGGTAAGTATTCCGGCCGCCTGAAAACATTGATGATGTCGATTTGGTCTGGTACATCCGCCAAGGAAGAGTATGCTTTTTCGCCAAGCACTTCCGTTATTGTCGGGTTGACAGGAATAATACGGTATCCTGCCTGCTGCATCGCCTGTGAAACGCCATAAGAAGTGCGCGTAGGAGAATCGGACAATCCAACTACCGCAATCGTTTTTGCTTTCGTCAATGTATCACGAATTATGCTATTTTCAGGATTTTGAAATGCCATGTGCTTCTCTGCCTCCTTTATAGTAATCCTTCTTGTTCTAAGAATTCTCTTGCTACTTGTTCTGGCTTCTTGTCTTCAAAGTCCACTTGATAGTTCATCTCTGTCATTTGCTCATCTGTTATTTTCCCTGCAAGCTGACTCAATATGTCTGCAAGCTCCGGATATTTATCAAGTATTTCTTGACGCATTAGCGGTGCGCCTTGATATGGCGGGAACAAATTCTCTGCGTCATCCAGTGTAACGAGGTTCAAATCCCGGATGTAGCTGTCTGTAGAATACGCATCAATCACATCCACATCATCAGCCTCGATTGCTTGCTGACGGATACCAGGATCCAACGTCTTCAGTCCACCGAATTTCACCCCATAAACATCCTGAATACCTAGGTAGCCATCTTGGCGATCACTAAACTCCAAAGTAAAGCCAGCAGTCATATCGTCATCGATGCTTCGAAGATCGCCGATCGTTTTCAGATTATTTTCTTCTGCGAAAGATCGCTTCACGGCAAGTGTATACGTATTATTGTATGCCATTGGCTCCAGGTACGCCATGTCAAAGCGCTCTGCCATGCCCGCTTTCGCTTGCTGGTACACTTTTTGTGCATCATTCGTCTCGGCTTGTTCACCAAGGAATGTCACGAGAGCTGTACCGGTAAATTCCGGATAAATATCAATACTGCCGCTCTGTAATGCTTCAAAAAGGAAATCCGTCTTTCCCAGATTCGGTTCTAATTCTACTTGTAAATCAGTCTGATCCTCAATCAATAGTTCATACATATTGATTAAGATAGAAGGCTCGGCACCTAGCTTACCGCCGATTACTACATCAGCTTGATTATCCTTGCCAGCCACAAACGGTGTTACAACACCGATAACCGCTACAATTAACAGCACTAAAAGTGATTTAAATCCAAATTTTCTGCTGGTACGTTCAAATACACGAATAACCAGATCCAATACAATAGCCAGCAAAGCTGCCGGAATCGCACCGAGCAAAATCAGGTTTACATCACCGCCGCGGTCAATTCCTAACAGAATAAGTTCTCCTAATCCGCCAGCGCCAATCAATGCAGCAATTGTCGTTGTCCCTACAATCATGACCATCGCTGTCCGAATGCCCGCCATGATGACCGGCATCGCCAATGGCAGTTCCACTTTGCGAAGACGCCGGAAGCTGTTCATTCCCATGCCTGTTGCAGCTTCTTTTAGTGCCGGGTCTACGCCGGCGATACCTGTATATGTATTTCGCAGAATTGGAAGCAGTGCATAGGCGATAAGCGCTACAATAGCCGGGCGTGTTCCAATCCCAATCAGCGGAATTAGAAAAGCTAAAATGGCCAGGCTCGGTATCGTCTGCAGCACGGCTGTTATCGCAATAATCGGTTCCGCTAATCTTTTCGACCGGCTCAGTAACAAACCGAGCGGTACCGCAATGGCAATACTGATAAGTAAGGCGATAACTGATATTTGCAAGTGTTCACTTAAAGCCGTCCAAAACGAGTCACTGCGCTGCTGGAATACGTCAAGAAATGTATTCATTGTGTTACCACTCCATTCTTGACTTCCGTCTTACTGGCCAAAAAGCGCAGCAGCTCTTGCTGGGTTATCGTGCCAATTACTATATTGTCCTTCGTTACCGGCAAAACACTCGTTCCAGCTTCCTCAAACACAGCGACAGCATCTAATACATTCATATCGTTCGGCAGTTCGCCTACATCTTGCTGCTTTCCGTTTTCTGCAGCACAAAGTAATTCCCCTTCAGTGCCAGTTACAACATAAGTAACGTCGTTGTCATATTGACCTGCTTCAAATGCCTCCATTGAGAGTATGTGTGAAGCAGTTTGGGAAGCAACAACGTCGACTGCAGTCTGCCAGGGTGATTTCTTGTCCCCGATAAAGCTGCGTACAAACGAGTCTTTCGGCGCTAAAATTAAATTCTGCGGGGTGTCTACTTGCACGATTTCTCCTGCTTTCATAAGGCAGACGCGGTCTCCAAGTGCCGTCGCTTCGTCAATATCATGTGTAACAAAAACGATTGTTTTCTTGATTTTCTGCTGCAATTTCCGAATATCCTTTTGCAGCCCTTCTCTGCTGATTGGATCCAATGCACTAAATGGCTCATCCATAAGCAGAATTTGCGGATCCGCGGCAAGCGCCCGAATCACACCAATGCGCTGCTGTTGTCCGCCGGATAGTTCAGATGGCATCTTTTTCATGTAAATGGACGGCTCCATTCCGACCATCTGCATTAATTCCTTCGCACGATTCTGGACATCCTTTTTCTTCCACTTTTTCATTTCCGGCACAACGGCAATGTTCTCTTCCACTGTCATGTGTGGGAATAGCGCAATTTGCTGCAGCACGTACCCGATATTCCACCGCAGTTCATTGATATTATAGTCTTTCAAGCGTTTGCCATCTATGTAGATATCTCCTTCTGACGGTTCTACCAGCCGGTTGATCATTTTCATTGTTGTCGTCTTGCCGCAGCCACTCGGCCCAATCAACGCAAGCAACTCACCTTCTCGAATTTCGAGATTAAAATTTTTGATTGCTTCCGTTCCATCTCGGTATGTTTTACTTATCCCTTTAAATTCAATCATTTCGTCACCTCGTTATGTATGTGCTACAAAAATCGCACTAATGACCCTATTACCCTTGCCTCTAGGGCATTAATCCTATACTATGTAAGAAGTTATGCTATCTTATGATACTTCGTGCTAAAATGGATAAGCAAGTAATAGGAACGCCTTAGCTGTTAAAGGAGAATGATAATGGTAATAGAATACATATTATTCATCCTGCTCGCCTACATCATCGGTTCAATACCATCTGCACTGATTGTTGGGAAAGCAGGCTACAATATAGATGTCAGGGAGCATGGGAGCGGCAATCTTGGTGCTACAAATACATTCCGCACGCTCGGTAAGAAGGCCGGAATCATTGTTCTAATCGCCGACATCTTGAAAGGGACAATTGCGACTATCCTGCCGGTTCTGTTTGGATTTGACCTTTATTTACTTGTCATTGGACTAGGCGCAGTCATCGGCCATGTTTACCCGGTATTTGCTCGCTTTAAAGGCGGAAAAGCAGTTGCCACATCCGCAGGTATTATTCTTGGTGTAAACGCGCTGCTCTTCTTAATTGTCATCGCAAGCTTTGTACTCGTATTGCTGCTCAGCAAATACGTATCACTTGCTTCCATGACTGCAGGAGTTGTCAGCGTCATTGTTTCTATTTTTATTGCACAAGACCTGATCCTAACGATTGTTCTCGGTATACTAGCTGTGTTTATTCTATACAAGCATCGGCAGAACATCGTCCGAATCATTAAACGTGAGGAACCGAAAGCGTCCTTCCTCGTGAAAAACAATTCCAGATAATCGGGATTGTTTTTTCTTTTTCGTATCATTTACCCGGCTCAGACAATTGAATTCCCCTTGATGCATCGGGTATACTTTAAGCTAGTCCATAGGACGCCTGAAAGGAGCACAAACATGCAACACCTACACACACCAACTAAAAAACAGCTGCCCGCGAAGGCAGAACGTCATAAATTATTCGGCTCCGTGCCGCCCGGTGAGAAGACAAAACCGGAAAATAAAGCTGACATGGCTGATTTACAAAATACGAAAAAGAACTTTTTATTCCATATCGATGCTGTCGGTATTGCGAATGTAAAACATCCCATCCAGGTAATTAGCAATACAAGTCCGGCAATGCAGACAACCATCGGAACATTTGAGTTCACTTCCAGCATTCAGCAGGACAGCAAAGGAACGAATATGAGCCGTTTCACCGAGCAGCTGGATATGTACCACAAAAATGGCTTCACTGTTTCTGTCCAAAGTCTACAAACATTTGTAGCCGAGCTTGCTGAACGGCTAAAGCAAGACGATGCGAAGGTAAAGGTAACTTTCCCGTGGTTCTTTGAAAGAAGCGGCCCTGCATCTGGCATGACAGGTTTAAACCATGCGGATGCTTCTTTGGAAGTGTCTTATCATAAAGAGACTGGTTTCCGTACAACAGCAAAGCTCTCCGGTACTGTCACAACACTATGCCCTTGTTCAAAGGAAATTAGTGAGTATAGTGCGCACAATCAGCGCGGTATTGTTTCGATGGAAGTACAGCTGACAGATGCCTTTAACGAAGATGTGCAAGACTGGAAAGAAGCTTTACTTGAGGCTGCCGAGAGCAATGCCAGCGCTCGAATTCACCCGGTATTAAAGCGTCCGGATGAAAAGATGGTAACAGAAACAGCGTATGAAAATCCTCGTTTCGTTGAGGACATGGTACGATTGGTAGCAGCTGATTTGTACGAACTGGATTACGTGGAGAAATTCACCGTTTCCTGCAGCAATCAAGAATCCATCCACCTACACGATGCTGTCGCTACATTAAGTTACGACAAACGCGACGAGATGGAGTAAACCGATGGGCAAGGTATTTCTAGCCTTGATCCGTTCTTATCGCCGTTTTATTAGCCCGCTAACGCCGCCTACTTGCCGCTTTTATCCTACATGTTCCCAATACGGAATGGAAGCAATTCAGCGATATGGCCCATGGAAAGGCGGCTGGCTCACAATTAAACGTATCTTAAAATGCCAGCCGTTTCACCGAGGCGGATTCGATCCTGTCCCAGGCTGCGGTTGTGAGCCGCATGAAAAAAAGCAGTAATCCATCGTGGATTACTGCTTTTTCTGTTGTGTCAGTCCAAATCTCTCCAGCTGTTCATATTGCTGCTCTGCCTGAAGAATACGCCGCTGATAGTCGCCGATCAAATCAAAGTGAGGCAAATCACCATGTTCGTCAATCCAAGCTTCTTTCAGCCCATATTGCGCCCCCCATTTTATCAGCTTTTTCCGATCCGCACAGCCTGCTTTGGTAACCGTCTTTGCATCAGGAAATCGATCATCAAGCCAATAGTGCGTCAAGAATGCAACTTCTCCGTTACGAACCCGCTGTTTCCATTGTTTCAGTTCTTCCCGTCTCACACCAAATGCCATTGCTTATGCTTCCAATGCCTTCGAATAAGCGGCATGCCATTCTGGCAGCGAACGGCGAATGGAAACAGGCCTGAAGTTTTCTTTTTTCACGACGGTGTGCGTACTTGTGCCAGAGACACATAGCTTCCCGTCTTCATTCCTAATTTCATAAGCATACTTCGTGCGAATACCATCATAAGAATGAAGCCACGTTTCGACGACCGGTTTTTCCCCATAACGTACTGGATAATGAAAGTTCAAATTTGCGTCCACCACTGGAGAAAGAAAGCCGTCATCTTCCATAGCCGCATAGCGCAAGCCTAAGGTTTCAATAAAATCTGTCCGGCCAATTTCGAACCAAACAAGATAATTCACATGATAAACGACACCCATTTGGTCTGTTTCACCGTAACGTACACTTATTTTTGATGTTGAACTTTTCATAAAGCACTTCTCCTAACCATATTCCAAGCGTTCTCTATATCTGACTTTGTTAACATATCCATATTTGTTTGCTCTTCTTCTAGTAAGCGGAGCGACTGAAACTGAATTGCTTCATCAAGCAAATTTGTAACAAACCGGCCATTACCCGACACTGTTTCCGTGCTCAGCTGCTCGTTTAAGTATGCTTCTGCCTCTTCTTCAAGCGTATAAGCATAATTTTCCATTGCCCGCTTAAAAATTGCGACAAGCTCCTCACTGTCGTAATCAGGAAACACAAAATACTTTTTAAATCGAGAAGCAAGTCCTGGGTTGCTGTCAATGAAGCGTTTCATTTCTTGCTGATACCCAGCGAGTACGACAACAAGATTTTCATTGTGCTTTGTCATCTCGTCCACCAGCGTATCAATTGCTTCCTTCCCGAAGTCCTGTGCTCCCCGGAATAAGCTGTATGCCTCATCGATAAACAGCACGCCTCCAAGCGCATCGCGAATGACTGCTTTCGTCTTAGCAGCTGTCTGACCGACATAACCTGCAACTAAGTCACTTCTGGAAGCGACAACAAGATGTCCACGCTTAAGCAATCCCCGCTCTTTTAGTATCCCTGCATATATCTTGGCAATTGTTGTCTTACCTGTACCAGGATTTCCGGTAAATACAGCGTGCAGCTGGATTGGTACAGCTGGAGCTCCTTTGCTTTTACGCTCTTGCTGAATGTGAACGAATGAAGATAGCTTCTTCACTTCATTTTTAATCGTTTGCAGACCGATCAGCTGTTCGAGCTGTTCCAGCGGTTCGGAAGTGTCTTCTGCTTTTCGCGGGTTATTCACATCTGAAGAGGAGAGCTTCATATGATCAATCCAAGAGTCTGCTGTAAGGGTTCGATCAGCGCCTTTTTGGAAGATAATACGCAGTACAATATCACGTACGGTTCTTGCATTACCGAATGTATCATCCACTTTTGATTGCTCAATAGTATCTTCTACCAGTCGTAAAGCCTCTTCTGTAAAGAAGAAATCGTTTGCAAGCGCCGTGTTTTCCGCAATTTGCAGCAATTCTTCTGTTTTAAAATCTGGTAATTCCAAATAGTTCTGATCTGGTATCCGGCTGCGCAACCCTGGATTGGCAAAAAGAAACTGACGAGTTTCCTCTGGGTAACCAGCCAGAATGACAGCGAATCGGCCGCCATATTCATTGCTTGTCATACTCGATACCAATGTATCAATCACTGCCTGTCCATAATCATTGCCGCTTTGGCCTTCTCGTTTGAGACTGTATGCTTCATCAATAAATAAGACCCCGCCAAGTGCTTGCTGCACATAATTAGTTGTGTTTTCTTCACTTTGTCCAAGGTAAGAACCAACTAAATGAGAACGGTTTACCTCCACCAAATGGTCTGATTCGAGCAGTCCGAGTTGATGATAAAGCTTTGCCAGCAACCTCGCAATCGTTGTTTTCCCTGTTCCTGGATTTCCAGTGATAACCATATGCAATCCTGGTTCATCTACCATTTGGAAACCAAATTGCTTCCGTTCTTGCTGATAACGCAAGTAATGATAATAATCGTGGATATAATCCTTCACCTCTTGCAAGCCAATCAGTTGATCCAGTACTTCAAGCGGGCGGTTCTCACTTGCTTGTGTCAGCACATTCGGCAGTGCATCCTTTACAGCTGTCAATGACTTTGTAATCTGCTGAACTGTCGCATTCATCGCAGATACAGGGGAACCTGTCTTTCTTTTTTCAATCGTTTCAATTGTTTGTTCCAAAAGAACAAGCAAATCCTCTAATTCTTCATAAGATCGATTATAAGCTGCAGCCAGCTTGTTCGTTCCGCTTAGTCGGCGCGGATACATTTGCATTGCTTCTGTCAGTTGGTCGTGCAAACTTTGGGATTTTTTAAGCTTCGCTGGATCAAAATCTGTTTCTCGTATCGACCATTGCGGCAGATCAGTATCCATTATCGTTAGATAATAGGAATTTACCTGCGCAAACTGATCAATCTCCTGCACAATTGGATGGGTGCGCTCAGATGCTGCCAGCAGCTGTTTGCTGATTGGGTCTTGCTTATGCACACGCATAATCCGATAAAAAGCAATTATTCGATATAGTCCTTGTTTTAATGTTTCTTCTTCTTCTGTCAATGCCGATGCCATACGTAACGCCTCTATCTCAGATAGAGGCGGTGTACGATCCATCGAACTCCATGCAATCACTTGTTCGGTCAGGGTATTCTCTGTCTGTGCCACAAGTATGCCCCCTTTTCTCTAACAATTATTTTAGCATACTCGAGCCATACAGGTGAACTAACGGACACTAATCTGTCCACTTCTCCAATTGTTCTTTTGTGACAGGTCCTGGTATTACCTGCCGCTTACCATTCTTAACGATAACAGTAAATGGAACTGCAACTTGGCGGAAGTGAGTCGCTACCTCCCCTTTTTTATCCAGGTAAACAGGTACGTGCAGGTCACTCTTTTCTGCAAAGTGTTTTACTTGTTCGCTGCTTCGTTCACTCTTTGTAGCGTTCACACTGTACACATGGACACGATTTCCCCTGCTGTCATAAAATGCTTCCAGCTCGGATAAATCCTCCATACATGTATCACACCACGTGGCCCAGTAGACAAGGACGACTGGTTTTTTATCGCTATGTGCCAGCAGCGTCTCCACAGATTTTAATTCCAATGTTTGAGCATGGACGATAGACGGCATACTTATTAGAAGTAACATTATCAGAATCGCTATTCGTTTCAAATTGATTCCTCCTTGCCGTTTATTTTGGGCGAAAAGAAGCCATACTAACCAAAAAAAAGAAGCAGCCATATCGGCTGCTCCTTCTTCCTTATGCATGCTGCAACTTATTACGAAGCACCATGTTCAAAATACCGCCATGACGGTAATAGTCGATCTCTACTTCACTGTCAAAGCGTGCAACTGCATCAAATTCAGTTACTTTGCCGTCTTCAGCAGTTGCTGTTACTTTCACGATATCTCGTGGTGAAACATTCTCATCGATAGCTACACTGATACTCTCACGACCTGTTAACCCAAGAGAATCCGCACTTTCACCTGGCTGGAACTGCAATGGCAGAACACCCATCATAACGAGGTTAGAACGGTGAATACGCTCGAAGCTTTGCGCGATGACAGTCTTAATA
Organism: Terribacillus aidingensis; assembly: GCF_900215625.1. Lineage (GTDB taxonomy): Bacteria > Bacillota > Bacilli > Bacillales > Amphibacillaceae > Terribacillus > Terribacillus aidingensis. Next base: position 411,634 of record NZ_OBEK01000002.1, on the reverse strand, counting down.
CCTAGCAGGTTCGTACCTTTTGCTGCCCAGTCACGGGAGCTTCCCATACCGTAATCTTCACCGGCAAAGATAGCCAAACCTGTTTGATCAGCTTGATATTTCATTGCTGCATCATAAATCGGCATCACTTCGTCTGTCGGCCAGTACGTTGTATAACCGCCTTCTGTGCCCGGAGCCAGCTGATTGCGGATACGGATGTTGGCAAACGTACCGCGCATCATTACTTCATGGTTACCACGGCGGGAGCCATAAGAGTTGAACTCACGAGGTGTTACACCTTTAGACTGCAAATACTGACCTGCTGGCATGTCCTTGGCAATGGCACCTGCAGGAGAAATATGGTCCGTCGTTACAGAGTCAGCAAATTTCCCGATTACGCGCAAGCCTTGAAGCGGCTGTACGGTACCGCTTCCTCCAGCGATATTCTCAAAGAAGGTAGGGTTTTGAATATAAGTCGAATCCGCATTCCATTTGTACAGCGGCTGATCTGTTGTTTCAATTTCATTCCATTTTTGATTGGAATGGAACACATCTTCATACTCTTTGCGGAAGATTTCCGGTGTTACGACTTGCGCAACAGCTTTACGGATTTCCTCATTTGTAGGCCATAGGTCTTTAAAGTAAACATTGTTACCATCTTTGTCTGTTCCGATCGGATCATTATTCAAGTCAATATCGACCGTACCAGCAAGTGCATACGCAACTACGAGCGGCGGAGATGCCAAATAGTTCGCCCGCACAAGCGGATGAATACGTCCCTCAAAGTTACGGTTACCGGAGAGAACAGATGTTACCGTCAAATCATTAGAAGCAATTGCTTCCTCGATTTCCGGAGACAACGGACCGGAGTTACCGATACAAGTTGTACAGCCGTAACCGACAAGTGTGAACCCTAACTGATCCAGATACGGCGTCAAGCCTGCATCCGCCAAGTAACGCGTAACAACTTTGGAACCTGGAGCCAGCGATGTTTTCACGTAAGCTGGTACGTTCAGTCCTTTTTCGACTGCATTCTTCGCTAGAAGTCCGGCACCAAGCATAACGTAAGGGTTAGAGGTATTCGTACAGGAAGTAATCGCAGCAATTGCTACTGCTCCTGTTTTCATTGTGGATGTTTTGCCATCCGGATGATTGATGTCGACCGATTTATCGAATTCGCTCTTATCAAGTCCAAAGCCTTGGTTTCCTGCTGGTGCAGTGATTGAATCATTGAATGACTTCTGCATACCGGAAAGCGGGATAAGATCCTGCGGACGTTTTGGTCCGGAAAGGTTTGGTTCAAGTGCGGAAAGATCGATTTCAACAAGTTCCGTATACTCTGGATCACGCAAGTCTGGAGAATACCAAAAATCATTCTCTTTCGCATATTTCTCCACTAAATCAATCTGTTCTTGGCTTCTGCCTGTCAGATGCATGTAGTTAAGTGTTTCTGCATCAATTGGGAAGAACCCGCATGTTGCACCGTATTCAGGTGCCATGTTAGAGATGGTAGCACGGTCTGCAAGCGGCATGTCCGCTAAGCCAGGACCAAAGAATTCAACAAATTTTCCGACTACGCTCTTCTGACGCAGCACTTGTGTTACTTTTAACGCCAAGTCAGTTGCAGTAGAGCCAGCTGGCATGGACCCGACAAATTTCACTCCAATAACATCTGGTGCAGGGAAGTAGGACGGTTGTCCAAGCATACTCGCTTCTGCCTCGATACCGCCGACACCCCAGCCTAGCACACCAAGACCGTTGATCATCGTCGTATGAGAATCCGTTCCGACGAGCGTATCCGGATAGGCAGTATAAGTACCTTCTGCATCTTCATTTTCATGAACAACACTTGCTAAGTATTCCAGGTTTACCTGGTGGACAATCCCAGTTGCAGGCGGAACAGCACGATAATTATCAAATGCTTTCTGCGCCCAGTTTAAAAATTCATAACGTTCTTTGTTTCGCTCAAATTCCAATTCCATGTTCACTTTCAGTGCATCCTGTGTTCCGTATTTATCAACCTGAACAGAATGGTCAATAACAAGATCAACAGGGATTTCAGGGTTAATGCGGTCTGCATCTCCGCCTAGATCCACCATTGCTTTTCGCAAGGATGCCAAATCAACAACTGCCGGAACGCCAGTGAAGTCCTGCAGGATAACGCGGGAAGGCTTGAATGGTACATCGGTAATGTCCCCATTCCCCCAGTTCGCTAAGCCTTCTACGTGCTCGTCCTTAATGGCAAAACCATCATGCTGACGAATCAGCGATTCAAGCAGCACACGAATGGAGAATGGAAGCCGGGAAACTGTTCCAATCCCTTTCTCTTCAAGCGCTTTCAATTGATAGTAATTGTACGTCTTTCCGTTTAATTCAAACTGTTTTTTTGCATTGTATGAATTATTACTCACCATCGTATGAACAAACCCCCTTGTGAATTGCCTGCCCTATCACAATCCTATGATAGAACAGCACGAGCTAACATTGATTTGCACTTTTTATTCTAAATGAAAACGATTCATAAGTAAATTAATTAAGACCAAAAAACACGCGTAAAATGGGGAATCCTAGCGCATTTTGCACGTTCCCTAAAGATTTTGATAACGCTCGCATAGTGCTTCTCGGACAGGGAATAATAGGTGGCGTGGGGGTGAAGAAATGGGAGAACATAAAGGGAAACAGCGGAAACACCCGGAGAAGGTTAACGAGCCGCTCAGCGGATCAAAGAAAGTCAAAAACAAAAATCATAGCAGACAAAAACAGCATAGTTCTCATGATATGTAAAAACAGCATGGCCTCTTAACGGAGAGGCCATGTATAAATATTAATTAGTTCATAACTGGCAGAAAAACACTGAAAGTACTCCCTATCGTTTCATTTCGCAGGATATCAAGTCTGCCGTTATGCTTTTCAAGTATTTGCGTACAAATCATCAAGCCGAGGCCTGTCCCCTCTTTCTTCGTCGTAAAGAAAGGCTCTTTCAGCTTTTCCAGCACATTATCCGGGATACCCGGTCCTTCATCAACTACATCAACGATACAAACCCCGTCTGCTTGCCTTTGACGAATGTCAATCTTACCGCCATTCGGCATTTCTTCAAGTGCATTCTTGATAAGATTGATGAACAGCTGTTTGATTTGCGACCGATCACAGAGCAAACTGGAATTCTGCCCCTTCTCAAAATTGATTTGCACATTCTGCAGACGAGCTTGTGAATAAAGAAGTGTTATAACATCTTGAAGCATTTCGTGTATTGTTTCTGTTTCTTTATTCTCTGCCACCGGCTTTGAAATGAATAGAAGCTCAGACGTTATCGTCTCTATCTTTTCTATTTCTTCCACCATAATTTTATAATATTCTTCTTTACGGCTGATACCGGCTTGAATTAGCTGCAAAAAACCTTTCAAACTGGTCAGCGGATTTCGGATTTCATGCGCAATACCGGCCGCAAGCTGACCGGCTACACTCATCTTTTCAGATCGGAACATCATTTCTTCAATTTCTTTCTTGTCAGACACATCCTTGGCAACTCCGATATAATACGGGGCATCCGATGCTTCTACGAAAGAGATACTCGCTTCCATCCATATATGTTTTCCGCGGTTATCTAAAGCTGTCAGATGGAATCGCTGCGGCCATTCTGTTGTGGAGTTAATTCTATTACGAAGTACAGGGACATCACAAGGATCCAAATAAGCTAAGGAAGACGTACCATGTACTTCCTCAGGGAGATAACCGAGCATCCGTGTAATAGATGATGAAGTGTATTGAATCATGCCTTCGTCGTCACAGACGAATACGATATCAAAGCCGTTTTGATCAATCCACTTCAGCATCGGCTCAGGAAGTCCAGCAAAAGTACGTCCATCAAAGCTCATTAAATCAAATGAACCTGCTTTTTTTTGTTTCTCTCTACTATAGTCGTCTTCTTTCAAGCTCCTTCGCCCCCTTATATGTGGCCTTATTCGCGCATTTATGTATGTAAAAGTCCTTTTATTATGTATGTTACTACAAGTAAGAGAAAAACAAAACGTTCGTACCATGATTTCCCTAAATCTTGTATAGACAATACTACTATACAAAAAAGACTTTCTTACGGGAAGAAAGTCTTTTTACAACATCAGGAGACTTGCATACGCCTCTCAAGCCGTTTATACTTCCAAAGCATTGCAATCCGCCAAGAGACGATCATACCGAAAGCCAGCAGGAAGAAGACACCGCCCATCTTCCCGATTTCAATTGTCTGACCAATCGCCACCTTAAGAAGGACCCGAACGAAAACAAGTCCAACCAAGATAACAGCGAAAGCTTTGGATGGTTTTAGAAAAATCGCTTCATCTCTCACCTCAAAATTCGAGGTTAAAATCAGCAAGCTGGAAAAAATCACTCCAACCCCTAAAGAGGACCATACTTCCCACCACGGAACCCGAAATACGGGAAACAGAAACATAAGCGCACCGGTGCTCATAAAAAGCGGCGGTAGTATGATTTTCTTTGCCGTCACAGGTCTGGCAGCAGCACGCATCCGGATCATCGCTACAGCTAGTCCCATACATGCTACAAGTATTGTACTAATGATAACAGGTAATGTCATACCCTTCACTTCTTTCAATTACAATCTGATTATGCAAGTATTCGCTCCACCGTTTCAAGCACACGTGCATCTTCAAAAGGCTTTGTAATAAAATCTTTTGCCCCAAGCTCAATTGCCTGCATGACAATACGCTGCTGCCCCATAGCGGAACACATAATAATCTTAGCAGAAGGATCCATACTAACGATCTCCTTCAAAGCTGCAAGTCCGTCCTTATGCGGCATGGTGATATCCATAAATACAATATCAGGCTTTGTTTCCTGGAATTTAGCGATAGCTTCATTCCCATCAGCTGCCTCGCCAGCTATTTCGTGTTGAGCCTCTGTTAGCAGAGCACTTAATGTTTTTCGCATAAATTTTGCATCATCTACTATAAGTATCTTGGCCACTGGTATTCTCCTCACTCGTTGAACGATCTTGTGCGATAGATAATATAATGGTTAAAGCAATACCGACCACGGTAAGATACACGCCTAAATCGAAAAGCGTCGCCGTTGCCAATTCCATCTTACCTATTAATGGTACATGAACATATGTAAATGTGTGACTAAGAAACGGCTGTCCAAAAACAAATGAACCTGCACTTGTCAAAATAGCGATCAGCACACCTGTCATCGTTAAAATACGATAATTAATTGGAAGAACTTTGCTGACGGTTTTGAAGCCATAAGCCATATACATAAGCACTAAGGCCGCTGCCGTTCCTAGTCCTCCGATAAACCCGCCACCTGGTGAATTATGGCCTGAAAAGAATAAATAGACCGAAAAACCAAGCAATAGGAAGGAAATTAGCACAGTCGTTGTTTTAAAGATTAAATTGTTTGGTGAATTTTCCACAAGCGACACCCTTTCCCTTCATATTCTAAACTAATTCTTGTCTTTTTTCACGAATTAAAAACCATAAAAGGAGAAAAAATTAGCTAAAAACGCTGTAATCCTTGTAGTTAAATCAAATAAAAGCAAAATGCCAATAACTATTAGCAAATACCCGCTCAGTTCGTGCAGAAGTTTTCCTGCTTTTTGAAGCTTTTGTAATTTATATCCGAAAAAGCCCCATACAAAAAAAGGAATACTAAAACCTATTATATAAGCCAGCATCAGCGGCACAGCTTCCAGCGGCTGCAAGGCAGCACTTGTCATAATTCCAGCTAGTATAGGACCTGTACATGGAGTCCACCCCATTGCGAACGATAACCCAATAAGCACAGAACCAACATATCCTGGCGGCCTGCTTTTAAACTGCATGAGTGTTTTCGACGACTGCCATCTTCCGCCTAACAGACCAATCTGCACGGTTCCGAAAAGAATGAGCAGTGCGCCTCCTGCCACGCGTATGTAGGACTGATAAACATAAAGCCATCCCGACAAAGCAAAAGCACTATATCCCAGCAGTAAGAAAATAGCCGAAAAGCCGATTAGGAAGAAAAATGTATGCCAAAACCAGCCGGCAGCACGAGGTTCTTGTTTACCAAAGCGAGGATTGACGCCTGTTAGATAAGATAGAAACGCCGGATAAAGCGGTAGTACACATGGAGAAAGGAAAGAAAGAAACCCAGCAGACAAAGCTAGTATAATCGTTACTCCCAAGTTATCTCCTCCGCATAAGGTAAAAGGAATCCCGATTGGGGATTCCTTTTAAATTTCATTATCCACTATAGCACAACTTAAGAGATTCCAACAGTCTGTGCATTATGATCCTTAATTACTTCTTTGTTCACATAGCGATGGAAGAACCACTCACCAATGCCAATGACAACCGTTGAAATTAAGGATGCCAGCACAACATTGTCATCAGGATTCAAAAGCACTTCACCTAACACCCAAAGAATGATGAACGTCATTATTGCGTCACAAACAGTAGCAATTGCATTTCGTTTCGCAAAATCACCATCAGGCTTGCTGCGATCTCCTGCTTTGCTTAAAATGAGCAAATCCCCTATCACATATGCAGCAATAGTCAAGACGACACTCATCAACAGCGTATCACTAAATTCCGCATCAAACATAAGGGTGAAAACTATCCATAAAACAGCAAGAATCATAATGAACTTAATCACCAGCGCCTTCACATGTTTCATCTTTTCCCACTCCTTTTTTTGTTTTTGTTTTACAATACCTCTTTACATGCAAAGCCAAACATTTTACTCTGCATTTAAAGTGTACCCCGCTCAGGCATACCCATACAGAAGGAAAGCACTTAATTCTCCGACACAATAAAAGGTATAAATCTTTTTTTACTCATTTGACTCCATTTAGGTATTGGCATAAAAGTTAAAAAGAAATAACGTTGCATGGATTTTACAGGAAGCTCTGTATATCAAATGTTCCTGCAACCCCGCAGACCATTTATTCGGTCAGTTAGTCCTGTTGTAGATATCATCGAGCTAAAAATAATAAAGAAGAGACTAAAAAATAAACAGAAGCACTACTACAATGTAAGCAGCTAACAGCGGGGGCAAGTAGTTACCCGAATCACCATCGCGCTTTTATCTTATATTTTCACTGCATTATAGTAAGCATCTTCTAAATTTTATATATTAATTATTTTAGATGCACATAGTAGGTCATACTTTAAGGAAGTACTAGTTAATTATTAGCCAATGTCTGATATCGTATGTATATTGTGAGGTGGTATTTTTTACTTCTTCAACGTATCTCAAAAACAAGAAAAACCACCCTCTCTGCTAAATTTCACAACAGAAAAAGTGGTTCCTGGATTTAACTAGCTCATAACAGCAATTAAATCACGTTTTTGCAATGCCATATCGCCAACTCGAAACGTTAAAGCTATATAGAAATAATTGCTTATTTACCTTGTTGGTTGTTCATTGCGCGCATCATTTGGTTAATTTTCTTTTGGGATGGTTTTTGACCCATTTGCATCATCATTGTACGAAGCATTTGTTCATTAATTGGCGGGTTCTTCTTAAGATAGTTCATCATATATTTCCGTGCGATGAAAAATCCAAGTACAACACCGATCGCTAATGCAATAATTGCAGTAAGTACGATTAGGATCGTTGTGCTCATATTGGCTTCCTCCTTCAAAATATCTCTAATCTAGTATAGACAATCAAAAGGAAGAATACAATAGATGAACCCGTGATTGCAAGTCATTTTTTATGATAGGCGAAATCCACCCGCAATTGTTAGCTGCAGGCTCGATGATAAAAAAGGAAGAATCAAACTGGCGGAGATCAGTGAATACGCTCTCTTCAGCAGTGGTCAAACTATCACAAACGACGCGAAGATAGCGTGGATCTGTCTCAAGATGAACATTATTTTCTCCGCTCTCTAGTGAGGCACCGTGCGGAAAATCGTACGTAATATAGTCGAGCTGATCTTGAACATAAGCTGTATTTCCCGCTTGACTGGAAAGGAGAAAGCGGTAGAGGATATCCGTTTTATAAAAATAGCGAAGATAAATCTCATGTTTCACCCAATAGACGAAGTATTCTTTCACAAGCTTGTCCTCCTTCACCCTTTGTTAATTAGTATACCCGCCGGGACATGCTTAATCCCTCGGAACTTGTTGCAAAGAGACACGAAGATGCAGGGCTTTCATCGATTTTTGTCATATAAAAAGGTCGGCCATCATAATGGCCGACCTTTCTCATTAATCTAAAATAGATTCTACTTGTTTGATAACATTCTCTACCGTAAATCCGAATGCTTCAATCAATTTATTTCCGTTACCAGAAGCACCGAATGTGTTGATGCCGATTACTTTGCCTTCATCACCAACATACTTCTCCCAGCCTAGCGGGGAAGCCATTTCGATACCAACACGTTTCTTCACAGCAGGTGGCAGAACGCTGTCTTTGTAGGACTGATCCTGCAGTTCGAAACGATCCCATGAAGGCATGCTGACAACAGCAGCGTCAATGTTCTTCTCACGCAGTGCTTCTTGTGCACGTACAGCAAGCTGTACTTCAGATCCAGTAGCCAGCAGCAATACATCCGCTGTCTCTTTGTTTGCTGGGCTGACAACGTATGCACCTTTCTTCACGCCTTCATATGCTGCTTCTTTTGTAGAAGGCAGTGTAGGCAGATCCTGACGCGTCAATACAAGCGCAGAAGGAATCTTTTCTGATTCAAGCGCCAGTCTCCAAGCAGCTTGTGTTTCATTGCCATCAGCTGGACGAACAACACTTAATCCAGGCATAGCGCGCAAGGATGGCAATTGTTCAATTGGTTCGTGTGTAGGACCATCTTCTCCAACAGCAATAGAATCGTGTGTCAATACGTATGTCACAGGCGCTCCCATTAGTGCTGAAAGACGGATAGCCGGACGCAAGTAATCACTGAAGACGAAGAACGTACCGCCGTACACTTTCAAGCCGCCATGCAGCGCCATTCCGTTCAAAGCAGCACCCATCGCAAATTCACGTACACCGAACCAAATGTTTCGGCCGCTATAGTTGTTTTTAGAGAAGTTCTCTTCTTTTGCAAGAAGCGTTTTGTTCGATCCAGCAAGGTCCGCACTGCCGCCGAACAAACTTGGAACAGCATCAGCAATTGCATTCAGCACTTTACCGGACGCAGCACGCGTAGCTGTTTTGTCTTTGCCTTCTTCATATGTCGGCAGTGTATCCGTCCAACCTTCAGGAAGCTCCCCTTTTATTGCTGTAGCCAGCTCTTTGGCTAACTCTGGATGTGCTTCTTCGTATTTAGCGAATAGTGCATTCCAAGCTTCTTCCGCTTCTGCACCTTTTTTTACAACTTTTTCTTCAAAATCACTGTAAACTTCGTTCGGCACATGAAAATCTTCGTGCGCCCATTTGTAAGCTTCTTTTGTTAACTTGACTTCATCTACACCAAGCGGCGCACCATGGGAAGCGCTTTTCGCTGATTTATTCGGAGATCCGAATCCGATGACTGTCTTCACTTCAATAAGTGTCGGCTGTGAAGTGTTCGCTTTCGCTTCTTTAACTGCTGCACGAATAGAATCCACATCAGTACCTTCTTCAACGCGGATTACTTGCCAGCCGTAGGCTTTGAAACGATCCTCGACATTCTCAGAGAAGCTGTGATGCAAATCACCGTCAAGGGAAATATCATTGGAATCATACAATACAATCAACTTGTCCAATCCTAAATGACCAGCAAGTGATGCTGTTTCATGTGAGATACCTTCCATCAAATCACCATCACCACATATTGCATACGTATAATGATCAACAACCGGGAAGTCAGCTTTATTGTATTTTGCAGCTAAATGCGCTTCTGCCATTGCCATACCTGTTGCCATTGCGATACCTTGTCCAAGCGGACCGGTTGTCGCTTCCACACCGTCTGTATGATGCACTTCCGGGTGTCCTGGCGTACGGGAGCCGAATTGACGGAAAGATTTCAGATCGTCAATAGATACCTTGTATCCAGACAAATGCAGAAGAGAATAAAGCAGCATAGAACCATGTCCGGCAGATAATACGAAACGGTCACGGTTAAACCAATGTGAATTTTTCGGATTGTGTGTCATGAAATCCGTAAATAGCGTGTAAGCCATCGGCGCAGCACCCATCGGCATTCCTGGATGACCGGAATTAGCAGCCTCAATTGCATCAATTGATAGCGTACGAATAGTATTAATGGAAAGCAATTCTGTTGTATGAACCATGTGAACATCCCTTTCGCTTAACTTATTATGTACTCTTGTTCATCCTATACTGAAATCGCTTAATAGACAAGGATTTATATATAGAAAAAAGAAGGAAAGGCTGTACATAATGTCAGCCATTTCCTTCTTATTCTTCATCACGCAGTTTTTTTACTTTTTCTGGTGTAACGTCGTTGCCTTCACGGTCTACGACTGTCATTGTTTTAAATTGATTCTTGAAAGAGGAACGAACATTCTTCAAGTATTCTTGTCTTAGTTCTTTCTGCTCTTTCTGTTCTCCTAAAGAGAGACCTTCTGTTTTTGCTTTATGTGCTAACGCATTGATGCGCGCCAATTTGTCTTTGGATATCATAATGTGTATGCTCCTTTAAGCATTAAAGTTAACATACACTATGTTACCTGCTGGTGTCGTCTGTTTCAAGCGAAACATACTCCTGGTACCTTCTATGTACGGTCGCTTTTGATACAGCAAACCCCATCCCCCGCAGAACAGAGCTGATTTCATGAAATGTCAGTTTGTTGTTGCGCAGCCGTACAACTTCTTCAATCGGGAATTCAATTCGTTCCCTGCCAGGTGCAGCTTGCTGATTACTCAAATTCTTACTCGGATCATAACCGCCGGCAATCGCGCGCCGCATGCCTCTTTTTATTTTCATATTGTGAATCTTCCGCTGGTATTCTTCTACAATTCCCACAATCCGAAGTACCATATCATCCGATTCTGACAGCTGGAATTCGCCTTGCTGATTTAATGTGTAGACCCTCACCTCCAGCTTTTGAAGGTGGTGGAACAGAGCTATCTTTGTATTCCCCCTGCCCAGTCGCGTTTCGTCCTGGATTAAGAGACAATCCGCTTCTCCAGCCGTAAATAAATCTAGCATCTTGAAAATGCCGGGCCGTTCAATCTCGTATCCGCTCTGTTTTTCTTCAATGATATCGATTACCTCAATATTAGATGTGGCAGCAAGACTGATAAGCTCCTCACGCTGCCGCTCAATCGAGCTAGCCTGCTCGTCTTTTTCTGTACTAACTCTGCAATAGATGACTGCTTTCATTGGTGTATCCTCTCATTCAGCTAATTAAACACTCATGATAAGTGTAAAGTATAGGAAGAAAAGCGTGAAGCCGAATAATACATAATAGAACAAATCAGATTTTGATAGTTTCTTTAACATAGTAGATTCCTCCAAATAAATTATAATTTTAGGAACAAGCGTTCTTATCGTTAATTCCATTATATACGAACACAAGTTCTAGTCAAGAGGTTTTTTCGAACGGATGTTTGTATATTGAAATCTATCATGATATACTGTATGTAATAAAAATATATGCACGGGGTGTTCGATACATGATGAAACTATCGAAAAGACAGGAAGCAATTTTAGCTTACATAAAAGAGCAAGTTCTAGATAAAGGCTATCCGCCATCCGTTAGAGAAATTGGCGAGGCAGTCGGGCTGGCATCCAGTTCCACCGTACACGGCCACCTTTCCCGCTTGGAGAAAAAAGGACTAATCCGCCGAGATCCGACGAAGCCCAGAGCTATCGAAGTTCTCTCGCTTGAGAATGGAGATCAAACGGATATCCCTCGCGGTGAACCGAACTATGCACCAGTGATTGGTAAAGTAACTGCCGGTATTCCCATTACAGCAGTGGAGAATATTGAAGAGTATGTGCCGGTTCCGAATCACCTCGTCGGCCCGGATGATAATATCTTCGTCTTAGTCGTAGTTGGAGAAAGTATGATTGAAGCAGGCATACTCGACGGCGATATGGTTATTGTGAAGCAGCAGCAGACTGCTCAAAACGGCGAAATTGTTGTTGCAATGACAGAGGACAATGAAGCAACTGTAAAACGTTTCTTTAAAGAAGAGAACCAAATCCGCCTGCAGCCGGAGAACAGTACAATGGATCCTATTATTCTTTCTAATGTAAGTATTCTCGGTAAAGTAATCGGCCTGTACCGTTCTATTCAGTAGAATCGGTCTCGGCCGATTTTTTTTCATAAATTTTACATACTTTCTATCAACTTTCGACACATTTTTTGGTTATATTAGAATATGATTTAATAACCAAATGTTAGAAAGCAGGTGGAATCGTGAAGCTTATTTACAAGTTAGTTTGCAAAATAAGAGGCCGCCACAAGATTGATAGTGTTTCTGATACATGTAAATGCGGATACACACGAAGCTACCGCAAAAACGAGCATAATATGGACGACTATTATCTAAAAGAACGTTAAATAGCTGTGCAAATGAAGAGGAGCTTACCTATACGGCAAGCTCCTCTTTTTTAATATTCTCTTGTTTCATTGCCGCGTGCAATGCGCTTAACAGTATTCCTGGTGTCGCCTTCTCAAAGCTGTTCCCTAGCAGTTTTTTAGCTCCTTCTGCTACGCTCTTATTCTCCATTAAAGCAAGCAATTCATGTCCTTTTACGGCTATGTCGTTGACAAATACATCACGGTAGTCTTTAGAGTTTGCTGCTGCGCCAGTAATAAACTCTTCTTGCAGCAGCACTTCCGCATGATGGACAACATCGTACGGTGTACATGATCCGATTTTGCAACGGTATTCTCTAATCAACGTTCCTTGGAGTTGGTCTGCTTCCAGCTGTTCCAGTATTTCTTTGAATAAAGCAACATGCAGTTTTGGCATATGATCTCCCCTCTTTATATCTTTATTATTCCACAGGATTAGTGTTAAAAAGTCTGAAATTTTGTACATTTATTCACAATTAAGTGACAAGTCTAGTAACGAGCTGGTATGGATTTATTTCTGCTTGTAAAAGAGGAATTCAACTTATGCATTGGAGGTATACAACTATTGGAGGTGAAAATATGACTAATTATCATACTACACCTGATGGAACGGCAATTGGCAGGTGAAAAAAGAAGGTGCAAAAAGAGTAACGGGTTCGGTTTAGGAGTACAAAACACAAAAAATCAACGGAAATAGAGCCTTAAATATTTGGTAACTAACACTGGAAATAACATATAAATTAATATTAAAAATAACACAAAAAAAGGAGCTTGTTAATCCAAGCTCCTTTTCCTATTATTTTAAATGGCATTACATCTAATTAACGCATTCTTTAATTTAAGTACGTCATTCCACATTTTATTAAAAAATCGTGCCCGATTGCTTTAAATAGGCATATTGAATAAGAAATCACCAATCTAATTTCAGCAGTTCTGCAACAATCTCATCACTACCAGGAAGAAACATAAACACTGAAATAACGATAAATAGAACTCCAAAAACAAATAGCAATATAACGACTTTAACAGCCGCAGACACACCCTTTTTCGTAAGACCGGCAATAATAAAAACAATACCTATCAAAAGCAATAGTAAGTACCAAAACCCCATCACACTACCCCTTTCTATAAATTATGCTTATTAAGCAATTTGGACCATTTGTTGAATATCAGTTTAATCAGTGCTCTTGCACTAAACTGCCGTTAATTAAACAAGCTCATTCAGTTCTTATATATATTTTACCATAAAATTTCCATTCACCTTCAAAAAACAGTACAATTTTCTTCAAGTGACGTATCTTAGATATATAATATTTTCCAAAAAATTCTTTATCTGTTATTCCTAATCTTTGAGCGGGAGTTTTTACGCTTGTTTGTTTACCTTCTTTGGTTTTGGAAGGTAAACAGAAGTTGTACGTTCTTGGTATGGTTAATGCCATTTGAGCATACGTAGAATTAAAGTTTGAGTAAATGTAACTTTTTCCATCTTCACGAGCTGTAGTCAGAGGTCTTTCTAATATAGATAATCTTCTCCTGATATGCTGAATAAATGAATTGGTTGCATTATTATTAACATTCACGATAAGTTTTGCAATTTCCTTTGGTTCCAGAGAAGATAAATCTGTTGTGCAATCAACAGAGCGAAAATCTCTATCAATGGATGCAAGTGGATGTTCGATTGGATTGTCAGCATACTCATATATGGCTACCTGAACCATCACTAACTTCCTTATGAAATATACGGGTTTCAAATAGTTCTTTGGGATATAAGTAAACTAATTTTCGCAAAGAGTTTGTTCCTATCTCGTTTAAATCTCCCCATTCGAGTATATCCTGTTTCCATTTTGACAAATGATTGTATCTGTTCATACATAAAATCAATATCCAGCCTCCTCTCGATAAATCCATTTGCACCTTCAGCAAGCAAATAATCCGTATACCTGCATCATAGAAAGGCTGCCCTTCGCCAAAATGGAACTTGTTCTTTGGATGCAGTGTAATACTTCTGACTATTTCTCTCCCTTCAAGCGACTTTGAATAGATACGGTTCATTTGATCGTTTCCTCTGTAAACAAACTCTGTTTCCGGTTTTCCCGTATACTCGTAATCCCCATTTGTATTATCTTTCCACTCTAAACAGCCCAAGTGCTCTAGCGTGAGAGCTGCTACAGTATTTTTATGACCATTGTTGCGGTCCCATAACTCTGGATGATTGTGCAGCCAACGCGTTGATGCTTGCCCATTGATACCAAATTGCGCAATCTGCTTATGCCCCGTCACCAATAATCATTTCAGCTTCTATACCATTGTCTGGTGTTTGACCAGAATAGGGGGATAATAGAAGCTGACAGGCAATTCTTCCCACTCACCTTAAACATTTAACAGACAAATGCTAATCTTCCGCTTCCCATTTTGTAAAATGTTGTTTGTCGCCTAGTTTCGCAAATTCATCTGCAAAGAATTGTATAGATGCTTTGTGCGCTGCACTTCCAGTATATCGCGGTCCGAAAGTATGCAGCCTCTGCACCCAAGCACTCACCTTTTCTTTCGGAGGCATAACGCTTATTGGAATCATTCTTTCACCTCACTTATATTTTTCGATTACAATTAATGGAATCACATGTTAAAATTTTGATGAATGTTAATTGGATAATATTAGAATGATAATTTATACCAAGACTGCAAGGTAACTGATAGGCTGGAAGGGTGTTTTCGATTTTGCTCATATTTATTATTATTTTACTTGCTCACTATTTACCGTTTATTACATGGCTGTCGCTGAGCTTTTTAAAATCTCACCGAAAAGAAGGGGAAGATCCCAAGAGAAAGACCCGTTTTCTCTGCTTTTTAACAACTTTCCCATTAATAAATGTTGTAAGTAACATTTTTCATATAAACGTTTCATACAGCTTAACAATAATGATTTCAATTGCTGTCTTGATTAACATATATATGCTAGTCACAGTAATAAAAGATAAGAAAACTTTGCGCCTTACAGAGGAACATTCATAGATTTTGCTTTGCTGCTTATTTATCCTTCTTTTTATCTATTAGTCTCATCATGACAATGCAGATTAAAATAAAGGCAATAAAAATACCTGTTGGCTCAGGCGAATAATTTAACAAATACATATTTACAGGGTAGTTTAGCAGGAGTATTACGATTGCCATTACTATTAAGATTCGGTTTGTGCGAATGATCGTCACCTCTGTTCCTAATCTACAGACATAAATTACTTGGAGAAGAGTCGATCTCTTAGTTTAAATGAAATCCCATCTCTTATTGAAAACCTTAATCAACAGATTCAATTAAGTCTTGAACCGGTTGAGAGCTTTCTTTTGTGGCAGCATACGTTTTATCTTGGTGTCCATCATATGTAAGCAGCCATCTTCCATCATCTGACTCGGTAATATGGATAACTCTTTCTCCTCCAGACTCCCCTTCGCCATAATCTAGCAACACATCGTAAGCAGGTTTGCCTGTTTTTACTTCTTCCTTTCTAGCGCTGTTTATCATCTCTTCAAATAATTTCATTTCAGTGAGACTGCCAGCAGTCCATAAAAATGCTTCGTTTAAGCCGCCATAACCTTCGGACTTAGAGACAGAGACATTTTGAATAGTTTTCTCAGATATAATCATTCTTTCTGAGCTGCTGCAACCAGCAAGCACTACTCCCAGTACAACCGAAATAAAGAATTTGATATACTTCATCGACATCCCTCCAGTCCATTTAGAGAATAGATATTTCACCTCAAAACATTCCTATTCTTTTGTGACACCAATAAAGTCGTAATACAGGTCACGTTATATACATAAGCATAAGGATTTCTTTATTTTGTTTTTTTCTTGTCCATCATTGTCAATAAAGCTAAGGTACTGCCCATGAACAAAGGCCCCACTGTTATTAGATAAACCCAGTTTTTTTCGAAATCTGCTTTATCCACAAAATAGAAGAAAAAGATAGCGTATACAATAGTGACGAAATACTTCATTTTTTATCTCCTTAAACTGCATGTTGCATCCGATCTCCATTATTTGGTAAGCGGACATTCTTGTCAAGCTCATCTGACTCTTTAGGCAGCTGTGTATCAGTTCTTAAGACAGCAGTAATACGAACCCCAAGAATTCATGATTTTCGTTGACGATAGGCGGATCAATCAAGGTAAAGCGGAAGAATTATACCTGCTTTGCTGTTTTGGAATCACCTTTTTTAAAAGACTTACATAATTATGTATTAAGAGTAATGAAAAGGCCCTCCAAAGAAGGAGGGCTGCTATTACGCAGTTTTAAAGAATTCTTCAAATGTTTCTGGACCAGCAATACCATCAACACCAATACCTTGGCTGCGCTGGTAAGCACTTATCGCGCCTCTTGTGTTAGTGCCGTAAATACCATCGATGTTCAAGTTGTATCCTAAGCATACGAGTGTAGCTTGAATTAAACGTGTCCAGCCAGGCTGATGGTCGGTTATACTCTGCTCTGGCACAGAAGCTTTTGTTCTTGGTCCCCATATGCCATCAATGGCTGTCTTACCGAACAGCTGGCAAATTCGCAGCAACGCGTCCATTGTTAACGGACCATTCAATCCATCTACATCAAGCTCCCGAAAACTTGCTTCTTCCTTGTATTGGTTCGCCCATCTTTGTGCTGTTTTAACCAATTCCGTTCCGCCAGGCGCTGGGCTGCTGCCGTTACCACCATTACTGCTAGGAGACGGTGTCGCAGTGCCAGTACGATCCGTCAGACTTGGTCTACTCCCCGCGCGCAGCTGCGCTGTAGAAAGACCTCCCGTCATCTCGAGATGAGGATAATCCTTAAAGCTTCTCCAGTCACCGCCCCATTCAAAGCCGAGACTTTTAGCGATAGCGGCAGCCCGACGCCAATTGTCATTTACTGTCCAAGTGGCTTTCGTGCCGTCCCAAGTAGTGAGGAAGAAATCTACCGCCAGGCCAAAGTTATGGTTCGACTGACCGCCTCTAGCATTTGTTACGATACTTCCCGGCGCAGTCCGGCCTTGCGCATACAATCTGTTCTGCTCTGCATATGTCCGCATCCCCTGGGAGATTTGAACATGGATGCCTTCCTTATATGCCCGCCGAATTACCTCCAGCGCGCTCTGCTTCACGATAGGATTCATGCCGTTCCCCATATTTCTTTCCGAACGACGCAGCAACGTGTCTAATGATACTCTAGCCATTCGTATATAGCTCCTTTCGGTTTATCGTACGTAAGAGCTCAGGGCTGTCCACGGCGTTTTAATTATTCCAGTTTATAATAGGCCGCCTTATTTCAATGATTAGGAAAGGCTGCAATCCATAATACTTCTGTTTAATCATAAATTACCGAAGCACATTACACACACCATTTGTATGAATACTTCACAAGAAATTAATCAAATTATAACTTTCAGTTGTTATATTCAAGCAAACAAAACAGCCCATTCCTTATTCAGAATGAGCCATTCGTTAGGCAGCCTACTTTTTTGAAATCTTTTGCAGCAAATATAATGCATAAATAATTGCAGGTATTGCTCCAAGATATAATACTCTGTCTATTAAAAATTCGATTTCCCACATAATATCCGTAATCAATTATTAAATTCCTCCTGCCAGTCAACCTTCTCTATCCTCTAGATATCTAGAGCAGTGGCATCTGTTCGAAAGCCGGTAATTCCTGCTACAATAGCATAACCCATAATTTTCCTATCGTCACCTATTAATTCTGTACTACATAAAAATTATGTTATTCTGCCCGACTTCTTATGCGAAGTGTAATGTTTGAAGCCGTTAGCGTTAGAAACTGAAATAAAAACAACTAAACGAAAAAACCTCCGATACAAATAGTATCAGAGGTTTACAGATTAATAGATTAGAAGTTCTCCATATACTGAGAACGTTCCCATGGATGTACTTGCGTGCGGAACATATATTGGGGTATTTAGGGATATGAATAGGTGTGAGAAATCGCATGAAATCAACGTTTCTTAAAAATAGCTTTTCAAACAATTTCATGCTTTTTTACTTCCAGGTGGTCATTTGGTGGTCAAAATGTGGTCAAATTGGTGGTCAAATCACCCTATTGAAAAAACCCTCAACCGCTAGGGTTAAGGGCATGTTTTTTAGTCCTGTTCAGCAAACCAATAAGATAAAAATTGTTTAGTCTTTTCTCCATGATAGTACCATTTCCCACCTATCTTTTTCTTAGGAAAACGCGAGTCATAGAAAAACTTATCCTGAATAGTATTCCAACTCATCTTAGTTTGTTTCATTAATTCTTTTGAATCCCAAAAGATGCATTCTTTGTCGATTTCCTCTATATGCTGCTGAAGTGTTTCTAAATAGATCGCTTTCAACTCGTCTTCATTAATTTTTACCTGGAACAATAATTCCCCTCCTTGTTGCTCATCACTATGTAATTCAAAGTTTGTCTTATGAGTATTTCTTAATTAAATCCCTACACATTTGATTTATATAATATGTATACTTCGTTCTTGCTTTAATTGAAATCAACTTAACACCTATTTCTCTGCAGATTCCAATTGGAATAGATGACTTGTTAACTTTGCTTTTGTACGTGTGTTCCTTACCATTCTCGGCAATATCCTTATATAGTAGAAAGTCATTAATGTGTACAAAATACGTATTGTCTTCTGGCTCTCTAAAATTAAATATGAAGCCAGGTATAATATTACTGTATATAGCAGCTTCTTTAAGACTGTCGATCTGGTGTTGCTTAATTATCCTTTCATCCCATGAAATACTTTTCTGCTTAGTGGATTTGAGTTCCGCTGGGAAAAGAAAACCATCTGAGAATATAAAACAATCAAACACATTCGGGCTAACCTTAACATTTCTTTTAAGCTGTATAGGGGAAGTATCTTTAATACGATACATATAGACACCCTGCTTTTTAGCTGAAGCTTTAATTTGTTGTTCAAATATCTTTCCTTCATTAAGAATATAATCCACCCCTCATATAATTTTATTTTATTTACAACTTTTCCTTACATATTACTTAATGTCCATATCAAGTCTCTTTTCCACCGGACAGACTAATATACAATTATTGAAATACACCTTCTCACCAATACTTGTTTCAACTACTCGATCGGAGTCAACAACTACTCCATCCAGGTTAACATCCTTCACAATACGAAATATGTAGCGATCAGCGTCATCCATGATTCTAATTAGATCGTTTCGCTTATATTCATCTACTTTTCTGCCGGAAATAATGAATTGTTTTCTACGTTTTCCTTCTCTTTCTTCTGACAGCGTAGCTTTACGATATTTTGTATGGTTCTCATTGATAAACTGAATGTTGTCTTGAAGAACTTCTAGCGTCATTTTATCTTCTAATTGTACTATCCACTGACCTAATGTAAATCCTGCAATATCGTAAGGCTGGTATAGAGCTCTATTGAGTGTATCTAAAGGTACTCCATCCCATTCTGGTGATAATGGATCCCAATAGCTATCTTCTGTCCCGAAATTATCGCTTACTTGTTCGACTGTATATCGTTTTAACACCTCTCGAAGTTTATTCGCTTGAGCTTGAGTAATAATTATATTGGCCATCTAATTCTCCTTTTTGCACGTTTTTTCTGATAAGCAAGCTTTTAATATGCTTTATGGTACTGTTTGCGCCTGATGTGTTTGAATAGTTTACTATAATACAACTTAAGCACAAGCTTAATAGTAGCTCCACCTTTCTTATGATAATATTAATTCACTACTAGATTAGAGGTGATTGGATGTTAAAAGTTACCCAATACGCTTACGACACTGCTTTTGTTGATACGGAATCATTTGCTATAGATATTGAATCTGCAGAACAATTCGATCTAAGCTCAGACGAGCTTGCTATGCTGGTTGCTTTAGCAAGATTGGAAAAAGAGGGACAACATTTTAACGAAAGAGAATTCTATGAGTATAGCGGATACGACAACCACGACTTCTTCTTAGATTGCCTCACTACACTACATACTGCCGGACTAATCTCGCTATGATTAATCTACTTGTTTCACCTTTCTAGCTCCTAATCTCATAATTAAGGCTTTTACATACCTTAAGGATGTATTACCGAACTCGCCTTCCTCTTGCTCCTCTTATCTCCACTAAGTTTAATTTGGTATAATATTCTTATTGATGGAGGTGATTCTATGATTCTAATTAACTTGCTAGATGGACAAAGTATCGAAGTAACAAATGAAACAGTATTAGTCGGTATTGATAATGCTCCTCGTGAGAATAACGAAGAGTTTTACTTATCTATAAAATACGTAGGTACATTAGAAGGAGATACTAATGGCTCTCCCTCTGCTCTGAATACTGGCGATCACCTAGGGATTACAGGCTTTATTCTCTCTCATGATGCCTTTGCATTAGGTGAAGGAAAAAACGAAACAATA
The DNA here is from genome assembly GCF_900215625.1 of Terribacillus aidingensis. Taxonomy (GTDB): domain Bacteria; phylum Bacillota; class Bacilli; order Bacillales; family Amphibacillaceae; genus Terribacillus; species Terribacillus aidingensis. The sequence goes on along the minus strand of NZ_OBEK01000002.1, from coordinate 390,771 downwards.
TATCTAAGATCTGCTGTTAAATCTATATCAGTAGTTTAATAGGTTTAAGCGTACTTAATTGTACGCTTTTCTTATGAGATACATATTCATACCTCATCGATCGGATCAAAAATGAATAGCTCAATCCGTTTGTCATCCATTTTCAATTCAAACTCGTCAGTAGTGGTACCGTCTAAAGTTGCGTCAAATGGTTCACATTCAATTTGCACAGTGTTAGCTACTGTATCCATGCTAATAATCTCGTATGTGCGGCCTTGCAAGTTATATGTAATGTCTCCTTCAGTAATAGTTGATAAGCATCTAACGTGTGTGTAGTTCATTTATTGATCTCCTTTTTATCTTGTTTATTTAACGAATACTGCCCTCCTATTATTAAATCGCTGGCTTTGATCTGATTCTCTCGCCATGTTGGTAGTCGAAAACTTTAATATCGTCTACTTTATAATCGTAGAAGTATTTAATTTCAGGGTTAACCCACAGTGTTGGCTGATCATATTCTTCTGCTGTAATGACTTTTTTGGCTAATTCAATCTGATTATCATATAAATGAATATTCCCCATTTGATGAGTAAATGTACCAACTTTAAAGCCAAGTATATTTGCAAATGCACACTGTAGAGCGTAGTATCCTACCCAGTTAGTCGGAATGCCTAGTAGTAGATCAACTGATCTTTGGATAAGACAGAAATCTAGCTGATCTCCCCTAATATTGAACTCACCTGCCCATGCGCATTCCTGTAATGATTTATCGTATACATGTTTCGGATTCCAGTATGAGAACATTAGTCTACGGGAATATGGATTTTCCTTAAGATTGTACAGCAAACTGTCTACCTGATTGAGCCATATCTGTTCTCCAGCCTTTACGTCCTGCAAATAGTATTTGCTATCCTCGTGTCTCTCAAGCTTGGTATCCCTTTTTATAGTGACAAGCTCTTTCTGATGTGCCAACTGATATCCATAGCTTTTACCAATCGTACTATCATCCTGAGCCCATTCCTTCCAATATTTAATTCCTAACTTTTCCGCATCCTCTATCCTTACACTCTTCATCTTGAAGAATAGCTGCACAACTTCATTAATGGATCCTTTAACTGGCGTATGCTTTGAACCAATGATAGGTAACTCCCCTGGCTGGAACTTTACTTGATGCCCAAATGAACTCTTGGAATATGCGGGAGTTCCATCGTCATAGGTCGGCCGAACTTCGCCATTAGAATCCCAAACACCGTTATCTAGCACTTCTTGTAACAACTCTTTGTATTTAACGTCAGCTATTGACATGAATGTCCCCCTTTTAAATCCTTAATTAATATTCACTTTTATTTTATTTACTAAAACCTTTTTGACGTTCGATCTCAGCTTTGATCTTACCTTCTGGTGCAAAATCTCTCTCCCAGTTCTCTGGCTTAATAATTTTACCATCAGATTCACGATACTTAGGAACACCATCGTGCAGTTTACCCATGTTGGCAGCATGTACAATATCAAACAAAGGACCCGGCTCTACACCCAAGATAGTAAAGGATCCATTATTAAAATATGCTTCGTCAATAAGTGCATCAGCCTGGGCAGTCAAGATATCATCTACCGTTTTTCGTTCGCGTACCATCTTTTCTTTAGCATTTTGCAATCCTTTGAGGAACTGCTCATAAAGCTCCTGAAATCGCCCAATTTCTCCTCCTACAGTTGCATATAGTAGTTCAATTAGTTCCTCCCCAGACCAAACTGCTCGATTTAAGGCTACTTCCTCACTCATTGGAGTAGGCTGGTCGCTTTGCTGATGGCTAAATGCTTTATGAAATTCTTTAACTTGGTTGTATTGTTTAGTCATGTATGTAATTAAGCTCCTTTTATCTTTTCAATCATCTCTACAATTGCCGGCCGATCTACTCCAACGGCGCGCTGTAATGTCTTGCCTTTATCATCGACCAACAAGGTTAAAGGCAGCCCCATAACACCATAGCGATCAGCTACTTCTGGATTTTCCACTACATCAATAGCTTCGTATTCTACTTCTGAGTTGTTAAGAATGTTTCCAACTTCTACACAACCTCTGCAATCTGGCTGTTCTAGTTTTAATAGTTTCATATATTTATTCTCCTCTTTAATTAAAGATCGTCAAATCCATTAAGGTCGCTAGTTTTTGTGTATTGTCTGGACTTCTGCTCAAAGAAATCAGACTTAGTTCCATTAAAGTTGTCTGCATATGCTTTGATCCATTTCATGGGGTTCTTTTCGTAGCCTTCGTAAATTTCACTCAACCCTAGCATACGAAGCATTTTGTTCGCACGATATTTTACGTAGCCTTCCATATCATCCAAGTTGATCCCATCGATACCATCCAAGACATAACGGCTCCATCGTGTTTCTTGCTCGACAGAATGGCGGAATTGATTATATACCCATTCAATGAATTCATCGTTATTGTATTCTGGATTCTCAGTTAGTGTCGCACGGAACAGTTCACTGATAAATCTACCATGGTGGAGTTCATCCCGATTGATGTAGGAAATCATTGTGGATGTACCGACCATCTTCTGATTGCGTGCTAAGTTATAGAAGAACGCGAACCCACTGTAGAAGAATAATCCTTCTAAAAGGCTTGAATATACCATTGCCTTAAGTGCGGTTTGAATTGTAGGATCGGCAGCAAATTCATTATAGATTGCAGCGATTCTCTCATTGCGTTCTAGAAGTACTTTGTCTGTTCGACCCTCATTAAAGGAAGCAATCTGGTTATCATAGTTTGTGACTGAAGCAAGTACATATGTGTAGCTATGGTTATGCTCGCTTTCCTGGTCAGCAATTGTTGCCAGTATCGATTTAACACTTGGATCAGTTGAAAAAGCAGCAATCTTAGAAGCAATGTCTGTCTGTGGTGCATCAAGTGTCGCTAGCAAACCGATAATCTTAAGGAATGCCGTACGTTCCTTCTCACTCAGTTGGGCAAACTGCTTTGTATCTGCTACCATATTCACTTCATTAGCCGTCCAGAATAGTGCTCTTATTGTTTTTCTTAGTTCATAAAAGTGTGGGTAAGCAACGTTATCCCAGTGTAGAATCCCACTTGCATCTCCGTTAAACAAAGCAGTGGATTTATTGGGATTCGAAGGCTCTAGTACAGTAGCTCGATTTAATTTAACCAATTCATTACCTCTTTCGTCTATTCTTCGATTTCTCTTTCTTGTGACCCTCTAGGAGATTGCTCTACCTTTAGCGACTTAAGCGGTGAATTGTAGAACTTGGTAAGCTTGTCAGCTGCCATGCAAAACATCTCATCTCCACCAAACTGAGTATCTCCAGTACCAAAAGCGAAGACGGTATCTGGTTTGATACCTAGTTCCGCAACAAAGTCCTTAACTTCTGCAGGTGTTTCTCCTGACCCCCATGTATAGGATCCGATGATAAGTACATCATTTTGCTCTATAGTCGGGGGGACTTCGAAGTCGCTGATGCGGTACTCAATCACATCAAAAAGACTAGCCATTTTCCCTTTTATGATTTGAGCTACGTCTTTCGTATTTCCACTAATTGAGCTATAGACAAGATAAATGAAGGGGCGCATCAAGTGCACCCTTCACATTCGTAATATGTATCCCCTTTAGGGTTTGATGAGCCAATGTGCTTGACCCATTCAATCTCAGATTCTTCAATAAAGTTAAAGTCAGCAATTCTTTCTTTAATTAGAGCCTTCGCTTCTTCTTCAGTTTCCGTGGTAATAGCCTGTTCGTCTGTTTCTTCTTCACCCTTAAGTTTGTATTCAAATAGATGTCTCAATCCAAGTTTTCCTCCCATACTTCTTCTTTAATATCATCATTACTACTAGTTGATCTAAAGTAATAAGAAGTTTTAATGCCTGAGTCCCATACTGCAATATGTAAATCCAACATATCCGTTGCTTTAATAGTATTCGGAACGTATAGGTTAAACGATGATGCTTGGTCAATATGCTTTTGACGAGCTGTATTCTGCTTAATGCTCCATTGTTGATCAATTAGATAGGCTGTCTTTTTGTACACCTTCTCAAAGTTTTCCTTTGTGATCCCAGGTGCTGTAACAGGTATCTTGAAATCTTTCTTTTCCTCGGAATACTCATTACGGAAAACTGGATCTATTGTAGCTGAGCTTCCAGCAATTAAAGCTGTTGATGAGTTAGGAGCCACAGCCATAAGATAAGCATTTCTAATACCGAATTGCTTCACTTGAGCTTGAAGCTCTTTCCAATCTAGCTCAGATACAGCGCTGGTGTAACCTTTTCTTTCAAAATAAGTGCCATCAGACCACTCAGATCCTTCAAAGATAGGATAAGCTCCTTTTTCTTCTGCCAGCTTCATGCTTGATTGAATTGTCAGGTAAGCAATTTTTTCATAAAGTTTATCTGCATATGCAACAGCTTTATCACTTTCCCATTCAATCTGTTTCAGTGCTAGCAAGTGATGCCAGCCAAATGTTCCAAGCCCAATAGCACGATACTTTTGGTTAGTAAACTGAGCCTGTAGCACAGGTATTGTATTTAGATCAATCACGTTATCTAACATACGTACCTGTATTGGAATAAGTCGCTCTAAAACTCCTTCTATAACAGCCTTAGCCAGAGAAATGGATGAAAGGTTACATACAACGAAGTCACCAGGATCCTTAGTAATGATAATCTTACCGTCTTTTGTAGTCTGTTCCGTCATAACTGTAGCGCTTTGATTCTGCATGATCTCTGTACAAAGGTTACTGGAATAGATCATACCTGCATGCTTATTGGCATTCTGACGGTTAACTTCATCACGATAGAACATAAATGGTGTGCCTGTTTCTAGTTGACTTTTCAAAATTCGTTTCATGACATTAATAGCAGAAACTTTAACCTTGCTTAAATCATTGCAGCTTACACATTCATCATACTTCTCTCGGAATGAACCCTCCCCACGTTTTTCATCGTAGAAATCCTCTAGAGAATAACCCATTACCCGGCGAACTTCGTGAGGGTCAAATAAATACCAGTCTCCTCGCTTTTGTACCTGCTCCATAAAGATGTCTGGGATGCAAACTCCAGTAAAGATATCGTGTGTTCTTTGGCGTTCGTCTCCATTGTTCAGTTTAGCATCGAGGAAAGGATAAATATCCTTGTGCCAAATATCGAGATAAGTCGCTATAGCACCTTTTCGCTGACCTAGCTGATCGACGCTAACTGCTGTATTGTTTAGCTGCTTCATCCACGGAAGCACACCAGACGAAGCTCCTTCAAATCCTTTAATTGCGCTGCCTCTGCTACGAATTTTGCCTAGGTAGACACCAATGCCCCCACCGTTCTTAGACAAGTTAGCAATGTCTGTATTGCTATCAAAAATTCCTTGTAGGCTGTCATCCACTGTATCAATGAAACAACTAGATAGTTGGCCATAGCTCTTTCCAGCGTTTGATAAAGTCGGTGTGGCTACTGTCATATATAAATTACTTAGTGCCCAGTATGCCTCTTTAACGTAATGCATACGCATACTTTTTGGTTCTTTACTCATAACTGTCATGGCAATAATCATAAATCGCTCTTGAGGCAATTCGTAAACATTGCCCTTATGATCAGTCGCTAAATATCTATCGGCAAGTGTTCTCAGCCCGATATAAGTAAAGAGCTTATCTCTATCAGCGTCAATTTCTGATTCTAGTTCATTTATTTGTTCTTTAGAATACGTCTCTAGTAACATAGGGTTGTAAATACCAATGTTAGTTAACGTAGTAATCAAAGAATAGAATTCTCCATACCTCTTTGAAGCTTCGTATACTCTGTTCTTACTTGCTGACTTATAGAGTTTTTTTAGATGCACAGCTGCAGTTACATATGTCCAATTAGGCTCTTCTTTCTGGATACGTTCCAAAGAAGTTCTAGTCAGTTCAGCAGTTATTTCTGAAGCTTTCATCTCGTCTCTGCTAGTCACATATCCAGCAACCTTTCGCTGCAAGCTTTCTGTTTGGAGTTCTGGATAATCTGCAGCTAGCTTTTCAATAAAAGCAGAGAGCCTATCTTGATCAAATTCGAGTTTTCTTTTGCCGCTATTTTTAGTAATTACCGTCAATTTATCACTCCTATATTTATTTTATTTTACTTGTATCTATTTAGACTGAGCTCTTCCGTACCTTTTATGTAGTGCTCATCTTCTTCTTGATTTAACTGCATCATTGATGCATATCTTGCAGCTATTTCTTCCAAAGAAAATGAATGATCTGCTTTTTTCACTTCAACAAACTGAGATTCTAGACCGTACTCTGTTGTGTAACTGACCTCTCCATGACAATCAGTTACCTTGTATTCAGAGGTGCCGTTTATCTGCTCCACAGTAACCACGCTGCTTCTATGAGTATAATATTTTTTACTCAATCGAACACCCCCTGTTCATTACTGTTTTCAAGTGGCGTAAAGTAAGCTGGCGATTGTAGTTTGAGTCCTCACTTACTAGCTGCATAGCTTTAGCTCTTAGACTATTAAACCAGTATTGTTCAGCCTTTATTTCTTGGAATTAACATAGTTTGCATGTTCAGCTTTGGCTCTCCTTTAAGATGAAAATCATAAACCTTTCTGGGTTTACTGGCCCTACATAATCCTTAACCCATCATAAGGAACGATAGGCCATTCTCTCTTTGGGAGCATTCTGCGATCAATCACCTCCTCAAAATTAGACCTCTTGGCCAACGTAAGGATTAAACTGCCTTGTGCTGAGTGTAGTACCATCTATACTACATTTTCGGATTTCTCCATTCAATGCTCTTCTTCTCTTTAAGTATAATTCTGCTTGTTTGTCTGTGGAAAATTTCCGTTGAACTCTCGTTCCGTTCCACCACGCTTCAAAATAGTACAATCCTAATATTAATCCTCATCCCTGCTTACAAATCACCTCAACAACATAATTTTATTTTACTTAATATATCTAATTTAGCGTGTTTAATAACCTATGTCAACGGGTAATTCATAATTATTTTATTTAAATCCAGTAAATATTGCTCTCTAAGTCTTTAATATTTCTATCTATGTCTTCCATCAAAGTGTCAATAACTCTCCATTCAGTACTTAAGCTGCGTGGAAAATAATTCTCTATGTAATTCTGAAGGTCTGCTAACTGCCTTTTTATCTCATCCAATTGTAATACAGCTTGATCCTTAGATATACTGTCTCTCATAAGCGTCACCTCTTTATTCCACTACTTGGAGATTTATGCTTGCTACCTTCGCTAAAGTTCTTAACAATTTCACATCTGTCGTGTATTAAATGTAAGCTGCTACTACCCACTTTATATTGACCTCGATAGAAATAAACCCTGCCCTTAGTAAGATCATTAGCAAAAAAAGGACGGTAATATACAATATCGTCATCGTGTATTGGACGATTGAATCTGTCATAGAGCCCGGTGAAGTGGCGCTGTTTTTTAGAACCTTCTATATTCTGACTGGCAAGATACTTTTTAACGCTTCTGTTCAGGTTTATTTGTAAGTTGTCTTTAAGGATTTTTATTTCCTTTTTCAATCTTCTTATTTTACGGTGTTGTTTGATGCTCATTATATTGCTCCTCTTTTACTTCCTAGCAGGCGCCTCCCCTCAATAGTTTCTAGCATCGATAAGGAGTCTAGTATGTAACAGGGGTCTGTCGCTTTTTCTAAGAAGTCTATTGTTATGATATTCGTTTTGTCCATGCTAACATTGTCTATCTTCATCCAATATGTAAGAAGTAATTGCTTCTCTGTGGTAATTTTTCCATTGCTTCTAAGTATAAGAGATTTAATGATTTCAAGTGTCCTTAGGTTCTCTTCAGCCATTTCAAAACACTTTCAGCAATTTCAATGCTACTGTTCTTACTTGTGTCAAATGACAATACGGTCATCCCTGATGACTCCATAACTTTTGAATAACTCTTGTTTAATTCGGAGATATCTTTAGTATTTATGTATTCGTCTCCTCTTTGTTCGATACGCTGTTGTACAACCTCATCACTTGCAAACAGATATAGAACTACACTTTTGTCTTTGAGAAGGCTTTCCAGGTGTACTTTCTGAGTATTATTGATGATAGAAAAATCCCTATACTTAGAAGCATAAACTAAGTTGCTGTAAATATAGCGATCTACAATTCCCTTCTCTAAGTCTGCTATTGCTCTAAAATGTACATACAGCTCCTTATTACCTTTAGAAGCAAGTTCAAAAGAAGATCCTTTTGTAACGCTATAATTGAGTTCTTCAGATAGAATTGCTGCTATTGTACTTTTAAAATTACAGTCTGTTCCCTCAATGAAGATAAGCATATCTTTCATATTATCCCTCCTTGTTTAATATTGTGACCTTGACGGCTTTCCTACCAAATTCTTGAGCTTCCGAAAGATTTCTCATATATACATCGATTCTACCCTCAACTATATCTTTGCCAGTATCATCGCAGCGTCTGTCACCAATGCCCTCTATGTTTACCCAAGTCCCAATCCCAAAAGATCGTGGGCAAGCCACCGTTAACCCCTCTTGAGTGTGCTTTCCACTTGCAGTAATGCCATAAGCCTTATCACCTGGCTGCTTTCCTGTACTTTCTACGCCGTTGGTATATGCAGTTGCTTCCATAGTAACTGAAGAATTCTCTTGCGCAACTTTTTCACTACTCTTCCTATTCATTGCTCCCTCCCTCATCTTCTTCTTTTCTTCAAGTCTTCTCTGTACTTCTGCCAGCTTTGCCTGCTCAGCTTTGCGCTTCTCCTCTTCCTCTTTCTTTCGCTTCTCCTCTCCCTTTCTCTTTTTTTCTACTGCTTTTCGAGCTCTCTCGAGTCGCTGTTCATTTTCTAAGCGCTTCACCTCATCCATCATTTTGCTAATCGGCACTGGCTGCTCAAGCTTATGAGGACTACCTTTTTCCAGCACCTCGGCTCCCATACTGGAAGCCAAGTAACTGGGCGGTGGATGTTCCGCTAATTCCTGATCAGGTAGCATAAGACTTACTCCAACTACCCCCAACATACCTCCAACGATCATCAAATTACATTTTATTTTACTTCCGATGTTATACCTCCTAAATCTGAACCCTTTCAGTTGTAATACTCAAGTTGCCATCTAGGTCGAGGGAGTCCACCTTGGCCACAGTATGTGCGAATATAGACTGCTTGTAGACTTTTGGTATGAAGTTATTGCCTCTTCTAAAACCAGAAAAGAGCAACATATTACCTCTTGTGAACCAGGATTTTTCTATCACTTGCTTCTTGTCTCCAACCTTGTCGGAAATCTGGCGATTATAGTGTCCAAATGCTCCACCATACATTTTCACAGTTACAACTCCATCAGGTGTTAAAAGTGTGACAGTATGTTTAGTTTTGTCTCGGTCTAGCACCGTTCCAATGATTCGAGTTATTTCATATTCATATAGTTGCTTGCCTCGCCACGTATAAGGTCTACCTTTAATTGGTTCTTTAGGTAGATCAAAGAAGTTTTCAATGCTATATTTACTTCTATTCACACCAGACAATTCATGCTCATGATAATAATAAGACAAAGAATCCATTTCCCATCTACTTAAGGAACCCGATGCGTACTTTTCCCATTCTGAGTTAAGTAAATCAATGTTCAGGAGGGCTAGGGCTTCAGGGCTTTCCAGCCATTGTTTAACTGGTTCCATGAGCTTATCGTACTGTTTTTTAAATGCTTTCTCTGAGACAACCAATTCTCCTTCATGCATATCAACTATACACTCGTCATCAAAGTGAGTGTTCAAAAATTGAGATGACATATCATCCAATAGGAATAATCTGTCCTTGGGTTTTGCAATTGTCTTATGTACTCTCTTACTAATATAAGTTTTGAATCGGTAGAACCGCACATTTAAATTAAACTTCTCTGGCAGTAATTCGCGTTCAATCATCATATTAATATTTTGCATGGTAAGCTTCGTTTTAGGCTCAGAGATCAGAGTAATAAATTGTTTCATAATGTCTTCACGTTTTCCAAATCCGTCAAAGCATCCCCCCTTGATCAACTGTATAATGTGACCTTTCTTTAAAATACTAGTTTTATACAGTTTTTCTAGTACGTCATCAAAGGAATTATACGGCCGGTTAGATATGATATCATGAACTACTTGATCCCCTATACCATGCATCCCTTTTAATCCAAAGACAATCGAATTATTCTTAACATCTGGAGTAAACCCAAACTTGGCTTTGTTAATGTCAGGTAGATCAACTTTTACTCCTCTTTGACGTATGTTTCCTATTGCTGCAGCAACTTTTCCATAATTTGTGGAAGCAGTATTACCCGAATCATTCTCATCTTCAACCCCGCCGCTATTGACAGTAAGACAAGCTGTATTCCAATAGATCGGATTATAATTGTAATTAAGGTTAAGCTCCTGAAGCGCGATAATTGAATAAGCTAAAGTATGCAGCAAGGAGAACGAATATCCAAACTGTCGCTTGAACTGTACATCCCATACGTAATTTAGTAATTCGTCTGAAGCTCCAAGCTTCTTTCCTTTCGAGTAATAGAGCTCTTTAACTTCTTTAAGAACCTTTTCCTTTTTCTTAGCTATGGCTTTTCTTAACTGGTTAGATTCTTTGATGCTAAAACCGGCAATCTTCGCGTCCATTACCATCTGCATAACAACTTCTTGTGTATCGGCTACTCCGTATATCTCTTTTAGATACTTCTCCATGACTGTGATATCGGTGTTACTTAGCCCATAGTCCTTCATCTGCTTATACCACAAGGAGATATCGTCTTTAAACTTCACATATATATCAACCGGCTGTTCCCCTTCATCAGCCATAAGGCGCATGAGAGAGTTTGCTACAGCTGCCTCCAGGACATTCTTAGGTTTTACTTTGATGGCCGTTTGATGGCCAACTTGAGTTGAAAACTGGAATAGATCCATTACTTCGCCGTTACCGACCATCTCCCATAGCTTTGGATCATCATATTCTAATACGTCGGGATGAATATACTTGTTATAAGTAGCCCTCAAGTTACCTTGCCATTCAATCTCTTCATGTTCTAGCAATTGATCAAGAGTAACTCTTATCTTGTCGAGCGCCTCAATGGTCAACAAGTCAAACTTTACTGACCCCATGGCTTCTGTATCTCCCATATTAAACTGAGTTATAGCAGCACCCTTTGGCGTCTTCATCATAGCGTTTGTTTTTGTGAATACATCATTGAAGATAATTACCCCTGCAGCATGACTAGATCTCTTATTAACTAGACCTTCAATCTTTAAGGCAGTCTCTCTTAGGTTAGGATAGCTTTCGACTTCTCGAATAAAGTCTTTTATAGGTTTTCTACCTTTCTCCTCATTACCTTCAAAACAATCTTTCAAAGACCAATTTGATCCTCGCTCAAATGGAATCATTCCACTTAGATATTGAGCTATATCACTATCAATACCCAAGCCTCTGCACGCAGTTTGCAATGCAGACTTGGAGCCCTCCGTGCCAAATGTAGCAATCTGCAGTACTCGATCATTCCCAAAACGATTTTTAAGTGCCTTGAGGATTTGTTGCCGTTTAGCTCCCTCTGTATCAATATCAATATCTGGTAAGTCAGGCCGTGATTTATGAATGTGACGCCATTCAGGAAGGTCATATTGGATTGGATTCACTTGAGTAATATCTAAGAGATAATTAACCAAGAACCCTGCAGCAGAACCCCTTGCTGCTCCAACTAAACTATTGCCACCACATTCATCGTCCCAAATGATATTAATAATTTCTAAAATGGTAACGTAGTAGGAAGGCATACTTTGCTTAAGTTTAGCCCCAATCTCCCATAGATCGCCAAGCTCTGTGTTCAAACGGTTTAACATAATATGAAACTCTTCCTTGCTTAGATTAGGCTTTCTAAGCTTATCGTCAAAACCGTCTTCTAGTAGCTTTATAAGATACCTATCTTGCTCTTCTTCTGAATGAGCCATTTTGTCAATGTATACATACTTGCCATACGCTGGCTCAAATAGATGCCTTACTTCAAAGTCCGGCAGTTCCATCTTCGGTATAATGGGCTCATGCTCTATCGTATATTCTTCGATCATATCTCCGATGAGCATTGTGTTAGCAATTAACTCCGAAACTTCTTCCTTCGCTATGTAATCCATCCGCTGGTAGATCTCGTCAGTAGTATGTAAAAAACATGCTTCATAAAAACTTGCTACTTCTCTATCTCCATCCTTTGAGTTAAGATATGCTTCATGTACAACCCTATCCTCTGGACGAAGGAAATGCGCATCAGTAGCTACGATTTTCTTGATATCGTAGGCTAGTGAAAGCTCCAATAGTTTCTTATTAACAATGATCTGTTCTTCGCTTAAAGCTGGCTGTAACTCAAAGAAATAGTTATCCTTACCGAAAACATCAACACACCAATTGATATGGTTGTTCAATTTAATTTTTATTTCATTTACTAAGGTTTCATCCTCATCTTGCTCAGCCTGATTTAAGGCCAATATGTAAATATTAAGCTCGCTTCCCAAGCACGCGCTCGTAGCAATGAGATGCCCTGGATTACCACGAACTATCTCTTCAACATCAGCTTTTACGGTTGGCACTCTTTCCATAGTTCCTGTAAAGAAAGAATTGCTCCATGCACGGCTGCTAAGAATTCTCAACTGTTCATGCCCAACTGCATCTTTTGCTAGCATGATAAAGTGTGGGAACTTAGTTACACCTGACTGATAGTTATCTCTCACTTCTTCCAAGGAATCAACAAGATAAGCTTCGTTACCTAGGATTAATTTAAAGTCAGCATCCATCTTGCCTTGTGCCTTCATTTCTCTTGCTGTCTGGATAGCTTCTACATGTGCTGACAATACCTCATGATCCGTAATAGCCAATCCCTTATATCCTAATTGCACTGCTGTTTTTAGCAGATCACTGACTCTGTTAGTCGAATCGAGAAGTCGTATATTACTCTTATCAGAATGGCAGTGGCAGCCTATTAGTTGTTCTTGCAATCAACCATCTCCCTTATTTTAATATTATATAATTTTATTTTACTTATATCAACTAGAAAATGTATCTTTTCTTCTTTGCTGCCTTAACTTCAAAATCCTCAATTAGAACTTGTGCTGTTTTGACTCCATTGTATTCATTGACATCTGGCTTTCCAATGATAGTTAGAATCAAGTGATCACCATGGCTTACTAGCTCCTCGTACTCTTCTTCATTAGAAAAGAATTTGACGTAGGACACATCATTAACAGTAAACTTAATAACATTCTTCTGCTTACCATTAAGATAAATCTCATCCTTATTAACTTCCAAGTCAGTAACAGCTAATAAAGGAGCTTCCACATTCTGTCCCCAGTGCTCTCTATAACTATGTAAATCTTTGATAAACAATGGCTTTATTTTATCAGCTGGAATTTCGAAATCAACCTCAATTTCCCCGCTGTCAATTTCCACATCTTTTAGAAGCTCATTGGCTATTTCATTTACTTTAACTAAATTGTCTATCTCAATCGAGAATCCATGTGCGTTGGCATGCCCCTCACAGTAATTAAACAAGCCTGTGTCCGTAAGAAACTTCTTAATATCTTTTATGTATCCTTTTTCATAGCCCCTTACCGATCCTCCTAGAGTGTCATTATCCATCAATCTAGCTAATAAAACAGGTCTTTTATGTAGTTTTACTAGCCGATTGGCCACTAATCCAGTCAGTTTTTTATCCAGAATATCATTTATGTAGATGATCAAAATCTTGTTGTTAAGCAAGCCTTTTTCAATTATCCGCTCTTGTATTTCATTAGTAGCTTTATCGACTATGCGCTTTTGCTTTGCTTTCAGATTAGTAAGAAGCCGTGCAGTGTTTTGAGTAATCGGAACCATTTCTTCAACGTTGCTGCCGCGCTTCTTATAAGGTACTGTCTCCTTAGACTCCAGTAAAGCTCTCATGAGCTGATCCTTTTCTTCCATAGTTCCAATTCGAATTGCTCCGTTGATAAGTGGGTTAACATAGAACTGTACATTGGTTATGGTCTTTTCACCGCCGGTGCTAAACTCTACCTTTTTAAACAATACCTTAACTAATGGATTGCGTATTTTACTGAGTCCTTTTTTCATGTAAAACCTTGTTTCAAGGTCTCTCGAATCAGCCATATCTGCAATATTACCAATTGCAACTAAATCTAAGTAGCGCTCTGCATGGTTCTTGCCTAATTCCGCATCCAAAGCCTGTGTGAATTTATAGACTATTCCCGCCCCTGTAAGAGCCTTGTTTGGATAATTCGGTGATAGCTGATTATTTACAACTACCGCATGCTGGGACTCTTTTTCAGTTTCATGGTGATCTAAAACTAATACATCTATACCCTTGTCATACAGTTGCTTATGCTCTTCGTACTGGCTAGATCCTGCGTCAGGTATAATAACTAATTTTACGTCCTCAGGTATAGTTTCCACTAGTACTCCATGCTCTTTCCCATCCTGAAGCCTATACTGAATCTCCAGCTTTGGAAAAGCTCGCTTAAGGTAGTTTAAGAGAATTGCAGTACTTGTAAGACCATCGGCATCACTATCAGCTTGAATAAAAATTTTGTTCTTCTCTTTAGCGTGTTTTAGCAATAAAGCAACTGCCCTAGACATGTTCTTTAATTTCGAATAATGGTGTTCATTATTCTCATTGGCATCTATCAAACCTTCCAAGTTTTTTACCCCTCTATTGCTAAGAACCGTTTCTAAAGGCTTTTTAATGTTATTATCTCCAATAAGCTTATACTGCATTAAATTGCTCCCTCCATAGTAATCTCTGTCTTATTCTTCATCATTTCTTCTAATACTTCTTTTCCACGATCTGCCGGACTGTCTTTCCAGTCAAGGAGCCCTTCGTCATCCCACAATACATAGACTCTGCAATAGGGTGCAAACTTCTTGGCGAACTTTAGGATCCGTTCCTGATACTCTTGCTCTTTCTTTTCAAATTTCTCTTCATCTTCCTCATATCCCATTTTGTCTAGCGCAATAAAAACTTCCTCAATACCTAGAGATGTAGCAATGTCTCGATGAAAATCAGATATATTGCTCGAGCAAATAGCTGTTGTAAAGTTCAATTCTCCATAAAAATCTTGGCATTTAAGCACAGACTTCTCAGATTCAAATATCATTAGTTTTCTTAAACGCTTAACTGCTTCTGCTGTATGGTTTAAGCCGTACAAATTAGCAGTTACTAAATGGTTGTACATTGTATTCCCTACTGTTAGAGGCATGTATTTGTATCCAGCATCCACTTGCTCCTGTATCATGCTCCTCCGGCGTATACCAATTAGTCGACCGTTGATATCTCTATGAGGAATTACTATGCCCTCTTCTTTCTCTCGAAAGTAATATCCAATCTCGTATTTCTCCATCGTCTCGTAGCTTATGCCTTCTTCTAGCCAGCTTTCATGTGGAAGTGACATAAATACATCTAAAACATTCTCATTATAGCTAGGGAGAGTTCTGTCACTTTTAGCTTTACGCGAGAATTTGCTAATAAAATCCCAATCATTAATCAAGTCCTTATTACTTTTCAAGCCTGTGTACCCAAAGCCACGAGTCTTACCCGTTACTCTAGATACATACTCAACGGCCTTAGGAAAAGTAACGTCTACTCCTTGTTCTTTTTTTGTCCTAATTACAACTTCATAGATATCAAGGTTATCGCTACAATCTGTATAACAATGGAATTGTCTGGATTCGTGATAGTAGTAAAGTTTATGTTTGGTTCCCCCATGACAAACTGTAGTGAACTTTAAGTCACCATTTTTGTCCTGCTCCGGTTCTTTGCTCCCTAAATCTAGCAAAATCTTGTGTATGTCTTCTTCGGTCATTTTTTCCTTTAGAGAGTCCGCAAAATCCTTATCAATCCTCAGAGGTCTCACCCCTATTCTGCAGTTGCCATGGCCTGTATGTTAGTTGGAGATATGTCTACCATCTCATAGTTATTTGTTGTTAAGAATAGTTCGTGCTGACGCATAGTGTCATAGTCCACATACAGCCATAGTTTCATGTCCTTGAACTTTGTATGTCTATTCTTGTAAATGTGGTAAACAACATTAGGAGCTCCAGGATAAAAACCATTCTTGAGTATAGGTTGTATAGCTTCTAGATCCTTGTTTGTTGGAGATAGAGCTATCATCCCAGAAGTTGCTTTATCGGCTAGAGCTTTTGATCCTCGAAGTAGTGTTGAATCAGCATTCTGTACGTTTTTCCATTCACCATTTACCTGCGTTGCTGTCTTAATGAAGACATTATATTTCTTTCTAATTTGATCGAGTTTGTTCATAAACATAAAGAGGACCATGTCTTCACGCATCTTCATGCCGTTGGATGCCTCAGCAAGCTCTGTGAGTATTTGAAGGCTAATATGTATGTAGTCAAAATAGATATACTGTATATTATTCTCGAGTATCTGATCTTTGATCTCTGTTTCAATCTGCTGCATATCGAAGTCAGGAATGTAAGCAATTTGAAAATTAGTTCTTTCTAAGACTTCTACAGCTTTTTGTAGGATCTCATCTTCCTCTTCTGTAGTATCACCATCTTTAATCTTTGTTTCAGCTACACCAGAGATATAAGCAAGAAGCGTAGGTTGCAACTCATCAGCCTCGTTCTCGGTGGTTATGAAGCAGACGTTTTCTGTATTGCCACGTTTCAACCACTCCTTCTTCTTCCAATCGTACATTTCATCAATTGCCATATCTGCAGCTTCACCTAAAGCAAGACGTGTTTTACCTAAGTTAGAGGGTGCTGATCTAAGACTCAATGTCTTTAATTTACCACCACGAAAGATAGTATTTTGGTAGTTTCCAATCAAAGAAATTCCGTAATCAGGAGTTTCTTTAAATTTATTTAGCAGTTCCTTAACTCCTTCTGAAGCATGCATCCTCTCTGAATCTGTAGAATCAACAAATTTTTTAGTTACCTGGAAGATTCGCCGGTCAATATCGCTGATTATATCCGCAACAGACTTCTTATCAAATTCGGCCATCAGTACTTCTGATTCTCTAGGATCAACAATTGAATCATCATAGATATCACTAACATCTATGCCTTGATCAACATAGTGCCTCAGTAGACTAAATTTCTTTAATCGTTTGTAATAATATTCAAAATTACGTAAGTGAGACTGATTAATGGCCTCTTGAATGTATTGAGCTCCGTTGTTTTCATTAAAAACTTTATATTGCTTCTCATAACTACTCAAAAAATTATCTATTGCAATTGCATCAACCTCTTCTAGCCCCTCATTGTACAGATTATGTATAGCTCCAAAAATAATCATATAGAAGGCAGATTCGTCTGCTGCATTGAAGTCATCTTTATTTAATCTGTATTGCTTATCATCAAGTAAAGAAGGCTTTTGGGATAGGTTGCCTAGCACTTGAAAAGCACTTCGCTTATCAAACAGACTCATTTTTTCACCTCTTTATAATGTGCTTATGTTAATTGGATTTCTTCTCTTTATCTTCTTTGGCTTGGGTGACAGCACAGATACTACTTTTTCTTGAGGTAGTTCAGCATTCTCAACGCTCTCTTCCACATTTAAGATCGTTACATAATGATCCCTTGCTTTATCGTAAATATAGGGAACAATACCAATGCCATCCCCTTCCCTAACTGGATTGCTCTCTGTCTCATAGAAATATCTTAATGCCAATTCAATGCCTTTTAGCTTGTAATTATAGTCGTTTCTGAATTCCTTAATTTGTTTAACCATCATGCCTGTAGGTCTAGATATGCCATGTAACTCACAGATGTACTCAATGAGGTCTTTATAATCTTGAGACTCGTTCTTCTTTGCCTCTAAGCAATTAGGATGGTAATAGCGTTTTTGATGCGAGATAGCATCTTCCTGATCTAGTTTTGTTTCACAGTAAGGACACTTTACCTGCCTGCCCACCTTAAGCACCTCGTTATAAACAAAGGAAGTCTTTCGACTCCCATTGTAGTTTTAATTGACTTATTCAGAGTCTTCTTCGATAAGTTCTTGAAGCTCAGATAGAATAACAGTTAATACTTCTACTTGCTTCTTAGTTGCCTGTCCCACTTTCTTACCAGCACCCAAGTTACGTTCAACAATTTCAGTTACCTCTTCTGCTCGATCATCCTCGTGCAGCTGTGTTCCAATTTCAGTGATCTGTGCCATAAGGCTATCATAGTCAAGGTCTTCACTTTGCTGGCTCTCTTGAAAGTCTTCAAAGGAAACAGCAGCAAACCCTTCTTCTTCTTCTTGACGTTCAATTGCTGTAATAATAGCTTGTTCTAAATTTTCTGCTGTATATTCTTCTATAAATGTGTCAATATAGTCCCATCTGCTGCGAGCAAATGCATTTTCTGTTTCTGCTAGCCAAGCGCTAGATTTGATGACTTGGTTATTTTCATCTACACCATTAGATTCTAGGTAAACAACAATATCACTATTGTCTATAACAGGTGCAAGCACTCGCTTATCTCCTTTGGGGAAGATTTTCCCTTCCTTGTTAGGTTGGGCGTGAGCGATAAAGATAACAGTAAATCCGACACCAATTAGTTTGTTGATCTCTTCCCATACTTCAGTTTCGTATTCTTTCCAAAGACCAAAGCCTTCGTTACCATCCTTTATTCGATCAACACCATACTGATTTGCTACATATCGAGTTGCATACTTTGCGAAAGCATCAACCTCATCAATAATAATGGTGTTGTATTTCTCTTTTACCTTAGCTGGATCTTTAGTTAAAGCTTTGTTGTATTTCTTGAAGTCAGCCCAGCTATTAATTGGGAAGTAAGGAACTCCTGCAATAGCATTCAATCCTCTTTCAAAAGGGAAGTATAGCGGTTTTTTCATCCGTGTGGCTTGTTTTGTTTTACCAAGGTTATTTCCGCCGTATACAGTGATAACCTTTCCTTCAAGTCCTTTTGCTACAGTAGAAATTTGTGGATTCATAATATCAAAAGTTGCCATGTATATAATCAATCTCCTCTTAATATGTATTTATAGTGAGGAGGGCTGTTCCCTCCGTTTTTATTTATTAGAATGGTAGATCGTCAGCCTTTAGCCCGCCTGCTTTTTTCTTATCGCCTGATGCTTTACTTCCAAATCCTCCTTTTTTACCTTTGTTGCCTTTGTCTCCATCCTTCTTCTTGTTTTTCTTCTCTTCCAAAGCTACCTCTCGTTCAGTCAAAGCTTTAGCAATTAGCTGAGGATTATATGCATTTTTATTGTCTTCATCATATGGTTCTTGTCCGCCTGTAATTACATTCTCGCGCTTTGTAATGTGAGTGACTTTCTCTTTGTCTGATCCAAAGGCCGCTTGTTTCTTTTCTACTTTTATTTCCTTGTAGTTTACAATGTCTCCATGGATAGCTACTGTACTACCCTTTTCGTATTCACTTTCAATGTACTCTGCCGCATCTCCCTCAGGAGCAATAAACTTCAATGGAATAATCTGTCCGCCATAAAGGGGCACAAGCAATTCTAACTCTTTACGACCAGTTGGCTCGTTGCTGCTTATTTCGTCTTTTACTGCTTTAACAACACCTTCAATTGAGAATTCAGCTCGAGGGATAAATTCTTCATTAGCCTTGACACGATTTACAAAGTTTGTGCTAATCTGCTGGAATGAACGTAAGCTACCATCTTGTCCATAGTATTCATTAAGGCGAATACTTGCGTTATCTACTCTAACTTTGTCAGCTTCTTCTCGTCCGACCTCGGCTACCGTTTTGTACTCTTCTTCTACTGTTTTTAAACCTTTAACTAGTCCGTTTTCTGATCCATCGTTTTTCTTATATTTAGTGTAAAATGATACAGTATGTACTTCGTTCTCTCTTACTTCAATATCAATTTCTCCAGTTAACGCGCGGTTGTCTCCTTCGCCTTTGTCCTCAAAACGTTTTTCCAAGAGTACTCCCTCGATCACTGCATTATTTTCTGCTTCACGTAGTTCATTTTTGTTTTGTCTCATCAATTATTTCCTCCGATATTATTAATTTTATTTCATTTACCAAATTCCAAGTTGTATTGATAATTCTCTTCTTCTACTTCCTGGTATATCTATATGATTACAACCGCCTTTGTAATTTTCAATGCTTACAATTGTTTTACCTCTTACTTTAATATGTAGATTTCCATAGACATATGTAATTCCTAAAACGTTCTTCTTTATCAGCTCAGGAAAGTATTCCCTAGCTAGAATGACATTTCGCGTTAGCTTTTTAGCTGCTTCACTTTTGGTAATGGTTCGATTACCTCTTACTGTTTGCTTATATGTTGTATAAGCCTTGTCGTTCAACTTCATGATCTCAATCACTTTTTTTCACCTCCTTTGCTTCACTACTATTACATAGTACATAATTTTATTTTACTTGTAAAGTTTATTTTATGATTAATTTTTATTTGTTTTTTGCCAATATGAATTTCATACTGGCTTTGGTTAAGATAGAATGTTAGCCCCAAACCATAATAGAAAACCTAAAACTAAAAAGAAACCAAGACAACCTGCACATCCTCGCATACCTTCCCAGTTATCGTAATGCTTTTCTGATACTGTTTCTCTGACTTCGTTTCCTTGCGTTTTTGTAACCTTCACCATCTTACCTGTGTCTTTATCTCGATAAAAAGTAACCTTCGCCATCTAAATAGTACCTACTTTCAATATTATTGCTCGGTATATATCGGCTAATTGAGGGCAAAAGTTAAGAATAAAATCAACTTTTTATTGAGAGAGATTTATCAATAGAGTGATGGAGCCTCTGTTTGTCTTTAAAATTACTTCTTAGGAAGTTAATGAAGTCATTCTAAATTTGGAGGTATTATCTTTTACCCTATATTTTTCTGAGCTGCGCTTATAAAACTTACAGAATGAGGGTATCTTTAGTTTACGCTCTTATAATTTGTACATATAATGTAAAAGACAATAGGATATGTTTATGGAGGTTTTTCATGAAAACTATAATTAAGATCTTCTCATTTATATTTAGTACTCTATTGCCTACCTGTGTGACTATTCTTAATCTAATCTCTCTTATACAAAAACAGGCAACAGGTAAGCAAACGCTTTATTATGAATCTTTATCTAGTTTCTTTAATCTGTCATCTACTCAGACTCAAATTTTATTATTTATTCTTTTTTTGTTATTTTTAGCTTGGTCAATAAAATCTATTGCTAAGTTAAATAAGAAAAGATTGGATAAAAAGCAATATGAATATAGCTTTTATGGCTTCGTATCACCCAGAAGACCAGATCGAACAGGGGAAATTGATTTTCACGGATTTGTCTGGTCATACGATTTGTATGCTGATTATAATGGAAGAGATTTTGAAGTGGAAGTCTCTTCATCTCCATTATGTACTGAATGTAAGAGTGAAATGATTGAAACGAGAACATTTTTCGGCCGATTTAAAAGTCAATGTCCTGCATGTAGAAGGACTGTAAAAGGAAGCCGAAGTAATTACACTCTATCGAAAATAGTGAGTCAGAAAGCTACAAGAGAGATTAAAAAAAAGGAACGTGCTTAATCTAAACTTAGTCTATTATGGAGCCTCAATCAAAACAAGGTATTTTTAAAGGGAAATGCATCATAGGGCTTTCTAACAATACAGGGAAGTCCTTTTTTTGTGAATTCAAATAAAAAAATCCCCTTGATGGGGATTTTGCAATTCAACTTTCAACGAAAGTATTCGATAATGTCCCTTACAAGTTAAATTCCGATATCTAACTACTCCTTGAAGTCGAGGATCTTGATAAAACCTTTTGTTTCTTTACTACATGTTGCCTATATACATCATAGAGTTTCTTCTTTTCAGATTGCTTCTAAAAATTCCATATTTCTGCAGGAGAGCCATCTTGAAATGGTGCAGCATTCCAAAGTGTTCTTATGTATTCTTGTAATGAAGACTGTCTTATATTGATAATTAATTACCTTTAACCAGTATAGAGTACGAGTTTCATGCCTATAGATTAAATCTGCCTTTTAGGGCTACGCCTTCCAAAGAACGATCTTTACTAAGAAGCTGCTTCCCTGTCTCTAAAATGACTCTTCGCAGCCAATACTATAAATAGGCAAAATATGTTTATAAAATCTCCCTATTTCTTTATTAAATTTAAATTTTAAACGAAAACGGTTGAATCTTTAGTAAGTTTTAATCCTCTTAGATCTGAAACAAATTGAGCAATCTGTTCCCCGTACCACTGATAATCAATAGGCCGCTTGCTTTCTTTTATAAAAACAACTGTGTTAAAAGCTGATACTCCTTTAATGTTTACTGACCGAGCACCCCTCTGTATCGATCCAGTATAGAGGAATTCATCCAATTTATAGTCACGTTCCTCCAAGAAAGCTTGATGGTCACTTTCTGTTACAAATACTAATAATACATTATTCACCCTTATTACCTCATTTGCTTATATTTTATTTTACTTGTTATGTACTCAAATATTGCTGTATGTCTTCCAAGGATACCATCCCGTTTTCATCTGTCATTTCTTCAAGATCATCTGCTGCCATCTCTCTATGTATCATGGTGTCATTAACGTAATTTACTATGTATGTTGGATCAGTGTTGAACTTGCTTACCGGCGTAAGGCTAGAGTAAACATATGTAGCATTTTTCATTATGTCGCTGTACTCTGAGAGCTCTCGCATTAGTTGATCCATTCTGACATTGCCGTTTGAGTCCTCAATAATCTGTTTCCAAAACTCATTATAATGCTTTTGATAATCCTTCATACAACAGCCTCCTTTTGGTAGTTGATTTTGTTTTATTTAATATTTGTGCTTTTATCACCCTTAATTTGTTTCTTAATTTCTTTAACAATTGCATAAACAGAACTGTTCTTTCTCCTCTTTTGCTTCAGCTATAAATTTGCCATTACAAAGACCTTTTTGAACTAAGTGGCATCTTGGGTTTTTCATTTTATTTTCTCCTCCATAATCACGTCTTTAATATGATGATGCTCTGAATCTTTTAGGCAATGTCATCTTATTAATACTTTTAAAAAATTTCAATCGTCTTTCTTATAAAACAAATCTTTTATTTATCTGTTTAATTTTGAAGAAGCTTGCCCCTTGATATTCTTTTATGTAACCTGAAGCATATATCTCCCATCCGTGATATCCATTCTGCCTGCAGTTCACAGTCTTGAGACTATCTTTTTCTCTAACTTAATCGCTTGCTTAACTATGTAGTGATTTATCCACTTTTCTAAGTTTCTCTATATCGGTTTCCATGTCTAAGATGTTATCCAGTTCCTCTAAATTCACTCTATCACCTCTATTTTTATATAATTATTATTTTATTTTACTTATATGTTTATGTCAATATCTTCTTAAAGTTTTAGAGATATGTTCGAAGAACAATTCAGAAAACCACAAAAACAACTAGAGCGACTAAAATAGTCGCTCTTTTTTACTCTCTAATAAAGTTCAAAACCTTTTTTCCTGAATCTATTGCATAGGAATGCCAGAGCGTGTCATTGGTCATAGTAGCGCCTGGCAACTCAATCGTATAAGTCCACGGCTGAAAAGATTCTTTGATATTTGGGTATAAAAATCCTGCCTTCCTTTCAGAATTTATCTTTACCAAGAAGGAAGAGAGGCTTAATGTTATATTAGTAGCAACACCATTATAGAAGGGATAATTATAATGCTATCTTATCTAATAAAAACAAAGCTCACTTTACTTGATCAGATTATAGTAAGTGCTGTAGGTGGACTTGTTACAGCTATAGTACTTGCTATCGTAGCGTACTTACTTAAAATAAGCTACTAAATTGGTTTCGCTCTAAAAGCAATCCAACAATTATTTTTAAAGAGCATCCTAGGTTTAACGAATTTCAAGGATATGTTGTTGAAAACAAAACTGGAAAGATATATCCGTACATATTAAGAGAAGAGAATGTATTCAAAACAATAATATCGTACCAGATACTGAAAGAAGATGGTAGCGTACGATCTATTAATAGTGAACAAGCAAAAGAAGTGGATTTGTTCGACTGGGGAAAGGTAAACGATTCTAGAAGTATTAAAAGACGTAAGAATACCAATTAGAATCTACATTGATCAAGAAAAGATTGTAAGTATGAAACTCACTAACGATAATGTTTACTATAGAATATCTGAGTGGCATGATGGGGACAGTGACTTAAAACTACACGAGTATTTAGGATTGCTTGGGAGAAATACGCTGTGAGAAAAGACTTTCCCTTTAAGTTTCCTATATCTATTGCCTTCTATGTCTTGCTCCTCCTACAAATAAAAAGATAGTTTTACTTATATATATGTAGACAAGCCGGTAAGCATTGGCGTGTTATAAAACAGGTCGAACACATACTTTATAAGCACGACAAGTTAAGGAAGGTGTAGCTAATATTCTAACGGGGCTATTGCTATCAGGAGATAATAACACTAGAGTTGGGATGCCATTGTTCGTAATCCATACCAGCATAGGACATAAGAAGCAACCATCAACTTGAAATGATGAACTAATTTGGATTATCTCTGAAAGCACGGGCGGTCATACCCAGGAAGTTCTGTACATGGTTCAAATCCTGACAACTCATTAACAAAATAAAAGTTTAAGTTAACTCCTAATGGATCAGGATTTTGCCAAAAGTGTGGATTTTCAGATTCAAAATCATCCCGAGGCTCTTCACACTCAAGTGATTCGCAAGGGGTTACAGGGCACGGACAGCCTTTCTGTTCTCTCAGATATCTTCTTTGTTTAAAGGGATTTCCTCGAGTCATTTTCTCACCTCTTTCCTCATTACTATTTATGAGTGGTTCCCATTATGGAAGTTGACTTCATAATGATATCAAAGAATGTGTGCTAATTAACCGTTAGACCCTTGAACGAAAGAGCCTAACTTCAACTTTATTGAAATATATTCATGGTACAAAAAACTAAGGCGATATTTTCCTTTTTTAATTTACTTATTTTGTTCTACTTTGTTCACTCGGATTAAGTTAGCCGATTATTCACGGCTGACTATGGCACAAGTACTCTAGAACACACACTGTAAGCTAAACATTTGTGGGAAATCTTCTCGTTAATTTCAACTATTGGACTAGAGCTTGATGGATCAACACGTACGAGTACAGGCATACCATTACGTTGCGCCCAAATTAACATTGGACATAAAGGTTCTCCATTAGTCAAAAAATCCCCAGCAGCTATGGCTAACTGATCTACTGTTGCCAGTGAAAATCCAGGTATCTCTGTACACATTTTGCATTTATAAAAGCTAGTCAGTTCGCTTATAATATTCAACAAGTCCTATACTAGGATTGTCTGCAATATAAGTTCCTCCAGAAGAAAATGCTTCTCTTCGCTCTTCACACTCACTTGCTTCACAATGGGCCACAGGGCATGGACAGTCTTTCTGTTCTCTCCAATACCTTCTCCGCTTAAATGGGTTTCCTCTATTCATATTTTCCACCTCTTTCCTAATAATAGTGTATGCGTGGTAAAAATAATGAGGTGGATTAGCATAACGGTATTAAAAAATATGCTAATGATCTATGCGATAAAATTCACTTTTTATCAATATTGTTAATCAAAAATACTCCATCAGCATTCATTTACTAAGCTATTGTTTGTGTTAAAAAGAGCAGTACACAGCTTTAGCTTCTTTAATCAGGGTTATTTCAGTATAGTCTGGCTACTATTGTTTATTGCTTGTTATTTTATGCCCTTCAACGTAGCTCATTTCTAATCATTCCTCTCTATAAGCGCCAAATAAATTTGATATAATTTGTTCTTTTTCCATCAAATTATCGACAAGTAAAATAAAAAAAGAAGCTAATAATTAGCCTCTTTTTTTATTTTACCTTTCAAGATCTTCTATGTATGATCCAGTTATTTCTTCATCTTCAAGTACGTAAGCATCATCAACGTGTATGCCTTCAATTCTTAACTTTTTGCGTTCCCCATCTTGAGTAACATAGAGATCATCTTGAGCTTCAATTGCAGCCTCTCTGAGCTGTTCTTCGGTGTCTGCTGGATCCTGTTCTACATCTACTAGAACTGTTACATTGACTGTAAGGCTTACCTGCGCTATTTTTTTACTCAAGTTATCTCTCTCCTAAGAATAAAATTTGCCATTTTAATTTAAATAAGAACAAATGTTCGCTTTTGTTCTTTTAATTATACATTGTGTTCGTGCATTTTTCCAGCAAATATGCAAATTTATGTAATGTATTGCCTATAAGCAGAACGTTTATAGGACTAATAATAGGTATCATTACCCAGCTGACATGCAAGCAATTTAACACGATGAGACTGTCCGTTGACAATATCATGAAAGGGTCATTATTTGAATTAGCTAGATTTTGGAAGATATAGGCTTAACTATGTAACCGGGCAGATACCATCAATGAACATTGCTACAGCCCGTTAAATCGCCTTTGCGCTAAATTGCCGCGTAGACGACGATCTATTGAGTGGGTTGATAAAGAATAACCTCCGCAGTGCAGGGAGATGGCTTCTCCCTGCACTGCAATGCACAGCGATCTAAATGGATTACTACCTTTTTACTAAATGTGAATTCCGCATCTTCTGTAAGGGCATTCTTTTTACATATTTAAGTTGATTTGCTACCATTTTACTATAAGATATCCCGGGTTACCACATTTTTTTGTATTTTATTTTACTAACTCCAGCAAAAAACCACCCTTCTTAGCTTGGATGGTTTTCTTTAATGCTATATAAACTATTAATTGACTCTTCATTAACCTCATTTTTTAACTTATGGAAATTTTGTCTTTTTGATATATTGAACCGATCTGATAATTTATCATAAAAGTCATTGTCTAAAGTGCCGCCATCCATTAGGTGTTTATATCCACAATAAAGCTGTCCAGATTGTCTCACTTTGTTTGGATCTAGATATGGGTTGTTAGTTACTGTTTTTAACACATCAAAAATACGATATATATGAAAACTAGGTATAGGTTCATTTGAGCCTTCTCGGTTTCTTCCGGCCAATTTCTGTCTTATTACAAATCCGTTATCTAATAGTGGTGCATCTTTTACTGATGTTGTAGACTTACCGTTATTGTATTCATAATTCTCTTGATCTAAAGCATCTTTAATTACCTTAATACATGTACTACTAACTTTAAGATTCCTCTGTTCATTTTTCAAATCAGTTAACAATATACTATTATTTGTTGTATCTATATCATCTTTTTTCAAATTTCTTATCTCTGCAAATTGTTTACCAAATACACCTTCAAATATAAGTCGAACAACCACCTTATCTTGCGCGTTAACAAGGTTGTTTTCTAGCTCGATTAAATCCTTTTCGGTTATATGGAACTTCTTATTGTGCCCAATCGCTGTTTTTAAATGATCTGTTGTAATTCTATCCGCCATATTAATATTAGAAGAGGTTAAGCCATTTACAATTGCCCAATTAATATAACTTCTTAAATGAGTTAATACACTTCTAGCTGCAGTTTCACTAGCATGATCCCCAGCCATTATTACTTCTAAAATTTGTTTCTCTGTAAATGTTGAAAGATCTTTATTTAAAAACTCTTCCATTTCCTTTGCTCTCTTTAAAGAATACATATAAACTTTAGCTGTTTCTTCATTATGGGTTTTTTCTAAATGTCTTAAGAAAGCCTCTTTCATTTCATTATTGTACAGCTTAGCCATAAGATTTCCTCCTAAATTGTAACACTAATATCACTAAACACATTCCTTATAATATCCAACTGTTGTTTAGCACCTTTTCCCTTAGTGCTTGTAAAGTCTTTACTATCTTTTGAAAAATCTATCTTATCTAAAATGCTATTTAAATTCATTAGACTAACATTATTCTCCTGCATCCTTTTAGCCAATTTCATATAACCGAAAAACATATTATTCATAGTTAAATATGGCCGAGATGTTTTACTATCTCCTAGAAATTCCTCTGGATATGCATAGAACAAGTTATTTATAAACTCTCCAAGATATTTACTTAGTTGAATAGCTTCAAACTTATTTTTTAGTGACCAATTTTCATCTATTGCTGCCGTTAACGTATTAAAGGTTACTACTGCTTTACTATTCATACCATGAGAAGTTGAAACTCTACTCTTAAGTTCACTTGAGTACTCTAATTGTTCTACAACAAATGTAGAATAATTCTTTTTAGCAAAACGCTCAATCTGTGCTTTTGATACTGGATTAACCGTATTCATTTGTGCAAAGTATGCTCGAGCTTTCTCCACTGTAAAGTTTAGAATGTTTATCTTAAAGATCATGTCCTTATCAGGATATTGTAGTAATGCAGTTACAATTCCGGAGACCCGGTGAAATCCATCCATACAGTCAAACAGTGTACCAGGATTTATCGTTAAAGTCCGATCATCTGAATTATATATTATTTCTTCTCCAGGAGTGTCTCCAGATCCTAAGCGCGCATTAAAAGTAAGCATTGAAGAAATTAAATCATCATTCTTAATTAGATTAACTATTTCATTCACACTTGATTCATTGACTTTAGGAATTGGGATTATTTCTTCTGTCTTGCTGTTTTTTCTTAGTCGTGCCTCTCTTTGAGTATCAAAGTTATATTGTATAAGTTGACTATCCATTAGCTTTTTAATTTCAGAGGCTTTTATAGTACCAATAAAGTCGTCCTCAGCAACTTGTTCAATACCTTCAAATACATACGGAAATGAAACAGTTTCCTCTGTTTCTCCCTTAAATTCTGTAGCTATCTCTTTTGCCATTCTCGTTGGATAATATTTATCAGGATCTACTTCCTCCTTTTCAGTAAAGTTGTAGACTGCTTCAGCATACACATAGAGTTCTGGGGAGTTAAGTCCTTTTATTTTAGAAGTATCATTAATAATTCCTTGCACCTGTCCTGGAGACAAGCTGTAATTAGTTGCTAAAAATTGTTTAATGTTACTTGTAAATTTCTTTTCGTGTCTTAAAGAGTCAATTGTCTCGATTAATTTGTCGGTTAATGTCGAAACCGATTCTTCTGTGAGTAATTGTACCATGAAATCATTCCTTTTTATCTATTCTTCAAATATCTTTTTAATTCATTTAATGTATCTATTTTAACATTCTCAAAAAAATTCATATAGTCTTCTTTGGAGAGTTCTTTTAAGAATTCTCTATTTTCTTCTTTATCCATTTTAACGCCTGGTGCATTTGAAAGGTCTCTCTGTTTATCAAGATAATATTTGAAAGTAGTTACAGAATTACTATGATTGCCTTGTAGCATAGCCTTCTTAATATCCCCTGAGACATCGTACTCATAATTTATTGCTACTCCCCTAAAACTATGAAACACTATATTACGATCCTCAGAAAATCCTATGTGCTTTTTTAACCTTTGAATCATAGTCTCAATTGTTCTTGCTTTTAGTTCACCAAAGACTTTATCATTATCCGACAAATTTTTTAGTCCACTCTCTAATAACTCTCGATAAAAATCAATAGAGATTGCTGTTTCAAATTCTTTCTTTCCTTTTTGTAATGCTTTTACTTTTACATAGTCCTTACATACCACCAAGTCTCTTTTTAAGATGTTTAGACACTCAGAAAGCCTTAAAGAGGTTCTGGCTGCAAATTTCAATAGATTACATTTAGATCTAGCGTTGTGAAGTTCAAATCTTAATGCAGCATCTGTAAATAAGTCAACTTCAGTAATACTAATTGGATCATATGTTCTATCAGTTGGTTCAGTTAATTGTCTGAAATCAAAAATAGATAGGTTAAGATTAAACTCTGAAGCAAAGAAACGAAAGAAACTTTTAATAGATCTTAATATTTATAGTTTTATTGCTATTATTCTTTATTGTAGAGAGATAGTTTCTATAACTTAATAAATCAGTTTTTCTAATTTGTTTCATATCGTTTTCATATACATGTTCTAATTTTTTTTCAACTGGTTTAAAAAAGAAAAACTCTCTGATATCCCTCTCATAACTTTCTCGAGTATTAGGTGAGTGATTTTGCAATTCTTCTAGATATATGTAGATATCTTCTTGAAGTGAAGTGCTCGGAAATTTTATTATAGAATCACCCATTTAGACACCTCATTTCTTCCTTCTGTTTCACTTTTAATTCATTGATTCCCACATGCAGCAATCGTTGAGTTTTATTGATATCATGCAAAGTTTTCTTCAATTGTTTTTCATTCAACCGACGAATGTTTCTCTTATAATAATCAAAGATCTCTGTTAACATTATACCCCTCCACTCATATTTCCATTCATTTTATTTTATTTGAATAAATCTTATCATATGTGATTTTAGAACACAACTAAAAGACCCAAATTTATCTAGGTTTTTGAGATAAAATGTGCCTTTTAATTAGTATACAAATTAATTATATATAAGTGAATTAAATTAACTTATACTCTTATTCATAAACATCTTCAAAGTTTAAAAACCGATCGCTCTTCAAGTTTTCCTTCAGGTTCATTTTAACTAAAAAAGTGTACTGACCTGCATTATCTAAATTCTACATACAAAGTTGTTTTATAATGTTGTTCGTTATACTGGCTAACCATTCTATTGGCAAACTTGCCATTATGGCTTGCATTAGATTGAATCGTCTATGCTGACAGAATTTATATATCAAGGGGTGAGGTGTTTTTTTACTCCAAGCAAGCTAAATCATTTGTTAATTTATCGTCTTTTTTCTATTTACAACTTAACAAATATAAATAAATATGTAATTTTATTTTATATATTAATATACAAATTTAATGCTCACAAAGAACGTTGCCCTCCTCTGGAATAAACTTCAATACTAAATTCGTTCTTCAGTCTGCTCCTAATTACAGCCTTCTCTTTAATTGAGTTATGGCATTGAGCCTAATACAGCTAGTTTTTCCCTCTTTGTTTAATCCTTTCTTCTCTAAACTCTGGTTTAGTAACCAACTATCGAAACAATGGTATGGAATCCGAATATCTAAACAGTTTTGCTTATATTGGTTGTACTCCTCGTGGTAATCTTTGATTGTTTTACTTGTAATCGCACTAGATGACAAACTGGTCTTATACCTCGCAATTCTAAAGTATCAATATAAGCATCTCGCTCGATCCATAACTCAGTCAGATAAGATTATTTATATCATTCACTGCCCATTTAATTAAGTTCATTTTAATTTACCCCACTAATTTGATTAGAACTAAATTATAAAACTATACTAATTATAGGTCAATAATTTATTTTATTTCACTTATATGTCGTAACCACTTCTACACACTAGAAAGTTTTGACCGGTCTTTTCTTATGTAAAGTTACAAGGGAAGGAATTAAGTCATCCTCAAGTCCACCTTCAATAAACTTTCATCTTCATTGCTTATATCTAAAACTTTAACAAATAAAAGACTGGTTTACTGGTTTTATTTAAATCTATTGTCCCACCCCCTATTTTGTCTCTTTAAAGCACCATTAGAAATATGGCTAAAATGCCTTCTGGAATGCCTCTTGTTTATCCATTGTTCAAAAAGTTTTGATTAACTAAAACTCCAAACAAGTATGCTCCTTATTTAAATATTCTATTTCTATTCCTTTCTAAAAAAGGTTTTATATCACTATCATCTAAAAGTTCTATTCTTTTGAATAGATAGTCTAAAAATAGAATGACTTTTAACGAACTTAGTTCTGTACCATAACCAGTATCATAGCCGTGAAGTATCGCATTTCTTCCTATAGCGTTTCTTAAATCAGCACCTAAAATAAACCTTCCCTTAATATGATCTGTATAAAAAACATGTACCTCTTTTTCAAAATCAGTTTCTAAAAGCTCTTCCAGCATAATATAATGAGCTCCATTTTTCGTTTCACCAGTGATTTTGAAAGCATCCATAACGCTCCCTTCAATCTGAGTAAGGGCAGCCGGAATAGATGTAAAATAAAATCCGTGTTTGTGACACTCTATAATTTCATGTAAGATTTTTCGTCTCCTATTAATTGAGTGAAAACTTTCCCATTCCATAAAAATTTCGTCAATAACCTCATCATTAAATAAATTACACATATATTCGTTTAGATCTTTCAGTAATTGATCTTCAGTATGTGAGCTCCTTATTTTGCATAGTAGTTCACTATAGCTTCTAGTATATAGATGATCCAAGTTGGGTGGGAATCCTAATTGAAGTAGAGTTTTTTTTAACTCAGATTCTACCTCACTTATAATTTCAATATCCTGTTGCATTTCTTGCAGAGCCTTTAATAAATCTCTTGCCACATGTGTAGTTTTCTCTCTAATAGTTCTTATTTGATTCGGGAATAGCCTTACGAGTAATGTGGCTAAGTAATAGTGACCTTGTTTATCGTTTTTTTTGTCTTCATTCAAGAATATACCCTCCACTCTTACCGTTTAATAAAATCCGTATTTTATCCTAATAACCATTCATTTATTTGCTTTGCGATATTTAATGCCCAAATTTATAACATACTTAATAGGGTGAATGTGTTGAGCTTTATTAATAACTTTATAATACTCTGGATACTCATCAAAAAAGCTTATAGCAAATTCTTTTGTGCTAGCCTCATTAGTTGCTGCTTGGAACACTTTATGATTGGTTATGATTTCTACTACCTCACTGAGCTGATTCCTATTAGCCTTAATCTCTTGATTTCTTAAGTCATTAATTTCTTGATCACTTATGTTCTCTGTCACATCTAATATGATATTTTCTAATTCTATGTCTGGTTCAACTAGATGCAAATAACGTTCGTTGACCTCATAATAGAAATAGATCTGACCAAAGCAAACTTGGTAAACAATAAGTTGTATAGGTTCATCAGAATTGAAACCTGGAAGCGAATTATTGTATCCAATTATTTTATTAATTATTTCATCGTTTAAGGCTTTAACGTTGTGATATTCTCTGTCTGTCCGTATAAGATAGGATTCTGGATCATAACTGATGTACTGATAAAATACTATTTCTGATTTTAAAGTGCTACACAGCTTCAGAAAGTCCTCTACTGTATGAATTAATATTCCATCTTGTTGAATTTTATCTACTCTTACTGTTGCTTCCATAGTCGCTACTTTTGATTTTATATTGTTATAGGTATCTTCAAATGCCATAGTATCTCTCTCTTTCTCTCTATAAAACTGAAATTTAATTGTCAGCTGAAGTGATTACTACTCCTAATATATCTTTAACTTAAAAATATAAGGTATTAATAACCACAATTGTTAGTAGTACCCTACATTATACAATAGATCTTCAGTTCGAGATATTAAATGCACATTTAATACACACAGAGGTATGATAATACAATAGATAAGGGGGATTACAAATGACATTAGTAAAGAAATTACTGTTTAAGGATTATGATATAAATCAAGAAATGCTTAATGAAATAGGTATCGTATGGACAAGTTTGGTTGATATTTTCAATCATCATAAAACAAGATTCAGCTAATTAGAAACACATGCTAATGCAATAGCCGAAATATATAGAGCACATCCAAAAGTGCACACTGTCAGATCAAGGGTAAAAGATCCATATCATCTTATCGAATCAAGATCATAGGCATCCAGTATGTATTTCTTCAATTTCAATCCTTTCCTTTTATGCGTGTTGCCCTAGGCTCCGTCGTAGTTATCTACAACTCTAATAGAAAAAGCACCCTACTTGGGATGCTTTATTTAATAATCCAACGTTTATGGTTTTTAATATAATCCAATCTTTCATCAAAATCACGATCACTGAAATCTTGTGCTCCAGTTTGTGTACCTATCATTGTAATTGGAACTATACTTGTCGTATCCAAACCTTCCTCTTGAGAAAACCTACCCTCTACATCAAAGTGGAAGGAGGAAACACGAAACTCTTCATTTGAAAACATTTTCTGAAGAATCCCAACAATATATTCGTAACAATACCTAGCATATTCAAGAGTTTCCTCTTCTTGAGGAAAGTAACCTTTATGAACAACCTTATTGCGAAAAGCCTTTATTTTTTTCTGATCTACTTCAGGAGGTACTTCTTTGAATTCATTTAGATACATATAATAAAATGCAGCAGCTTGATATTCTGAGTTATTTGACACTCTTTTCCAAGTAGCCTTTCTTTCTTTTACCCCCACATTGTTTTTTATCAAGAATAGGTGGATACAGTACTCATAAAAGCGTTCATACGCGGCAGTGAAATTTGGTATACTTTCCCGATAGTATCCATCTAATAATGACATAATACCTAACTCAAATAAAACTTCGAAATGCTGAACACCCATAATATGTCGTGTCTTATGTCCAAAACTACACTCCACTGTATATATACCCGATTCATTTAAAGGTACATTAACGTCAATTAGCTGGGAATTATCTCTATTTGTTCTGTTGCATTCAGGGCACATGCTCTTCACATTCACCTTCATCAAATCACTTCTTTCACAATATTGTCTAACTTATTCAAGGTTCTTTAATTTGGTATTAATATCCTTAGCTAAAGGAGTGATATCCGATTCTGTTAAAGATTGGGATTCATTTTATTAAGTAAAAATTAGCTCTCTGTAGTACATATTTAAATCCTCTTTATTATCACCTTCGTATAAGGTAATCAGCTCTTCATTTTCTAAAACAAGTGTGAAAAATTTACGTATGTAATTATCTAGCTTAATTGACACTTCATACTGTGCATTAAGATCTCGAAACTTCTTCGGCAATTTATCGCCATGAACATTTGCTGACCTAATACCATAGGCTAGTTTGATAAAGTTAAAGATCTCTATTCTCTCAGTAGAGTCTTTACCTAATAATCTTGCTAGTCTTTCTGCTATTTTATGCCCGATTTCTTGGTTATCGGTTGAAAGGAGTGTTTCTAAGGCAGTACAATACGTCGAAATTTTGTTTGGTACATAAATCTCGGTTCTTGCAGTATCGAGGAAATTATTAAACCTTTCTAAACGAGTAGCCTTATTTGTAACCATATCAGCCGCTGCTGCATTATCTAACCTAGCCATATCTTTACTGTTGAATTGTTTTTGATTGATATCTAAGCCTTGTTTAAGCTCATCTAAAGTATATAATGTTTCCACTCTATTCCCGGTAGCGTTTAGGAAATTATTTGTTCTACCATTTGAACTAACAGATTTTTTTATGAATTCGTTTCCGTAAATATATAAGAAACCTTGTTCTGTTGAAATACTATTATCTTTAATTAACCAAAGACAAGAACTTACAACTTGACTTACCTTCAAGAAATAGTTTAATAGATCCATTCTCTTTGCTTCATCATTATGCTTATCAAATTCGTAATCACCTTCAGCATAGACATAACTACCTTCAAATAAATGATCATATTCTAACTTACCAACCAGGTGTTTAAAAAAATCGTCACATTTTTTTTCTATTCTATCTTTGTTATTGGAGATACGTAAATTGTCTACTACTTGAATCCCTCTATTTAACTTACCTTCAATCTTCAGTCCGTTTAATCTAGCAATATAAAAATATTTCATTTTTACTCTCCTGGTTATTTAATTCTAAGAAGACATTTTTCTCAATGATTTGCAAAAGACTTAAAAGTATACTTCAAAGTATTTTATAGTCTCTACCACCCACTATTGTATCAAACTGGAATTGATCAGGGTATTATAATTAACGGTTCAATGTAGCATGTAGTTTAGCGTTGAACAATATTCTTCCCGTTCCTTTGGAATTTTGATTGTGATACCCTTTCTTTTAATGCATATCGTTCAAACAACTCAATTACACCTTTAATTAGTTATTTTGCGTATGAAAGCTGAATCTTTTAACTCGTCATTGCTTAAGGGTCCATTGAGTCCTCCTCTTGAATTGAGGATCCGCTAAAAAGTCCCCGTAACTAATCGGACGTGCTGTTATACGTTTTGATATTTAATGAATAAGTTACCGCTTTAAGTTGATTGGTCTGTTATATAATTTTATTTTATCTCAGTATGTAGAAGGGAAAGCATACCCTTCTTTACTTATCATGTTATTTGGTACGTCTTTCAACTACAATTGAAATGATGGTGACTATAGTTGCAACAAGTAAAGCTATATCCGCTATTGTCTGTAAGGTATCTCCAAAAGGATAATCACGTATAGTAAGATAAAGTAATACGAATACAAAAAATGAGTATTTAGAGGAATATTGTATTAGTTTCTTCATGCTTGCATACACTCCTTATAAGGTGTTATATTATAGATAAGTGATATGGGAAAGGGTTTTTAACCCCTTCCCTAGATAATGATTTGATTAGCGTTTCTTACGTTTGCGTTTTTGGTTGGTCGCCGAGCGCTTACGTTTGGAACGCTTTTCTTGTTTCTTGTATGCCATGTTTTGGACTTTCTCTGCTATTGTGATGAAAGCTAGCAGGATTGCTGTAACTTTGGCTACGTAGAGCAAGATTAAATCAAACATTATTACCACCTCCTATAAGTAATATTATACAGGAAAATCGATACAATTACAATAATTATTTTATTTTACTTGTTTATTTATTAAGTAAATATTTGATATGATAGATGGATTTATAGATTAATAAATATAGTTGTATTGTATAAAGTGAGTATAGATGTAGTCGGAATCCCAGCCGCTGTTACAATACGATTTCAAAAGCATTAACGCCCTATGGAGCAAGCTGACTGTTAACAATCTATTTTTAAAAAAAGCTACTTCCTCGGCTCTGAAAACTGGATTCTCTAAATACATACAATTACCAATATTAACCATAACCTGCGCATAACGTATCTTATGCGCAGGTTTTTAGTGTAAGGGGGGTACAAAAACATCCAAAATTCAGCTTCTTATCCCAAATATTCCTGTAGCTCTTACATTTACACACCTCTACTATTTTTGCGTTTTCCCTTGCCCGGTTCCCATTTTAATCGTCAACTCAATCGTCAGCCTCCTGATCTATGCATATATCTCCTCCTCCACTTACTATTATCTCTCCCTCTTTTTATCTCCACATGTCTTAATATTCGTTTATACCAACTATCCTGCGATTCAATAATCTTCATATGCCTCCATCTAGCCTAATCATATCACTCAGTATGCATCTTCATTTGTCCATAAGCTCCAATTTTACGATTGAACGGCTTCTTCCTCATCCTCAATATGGCGCCCTAATTCCCTAAATTTTATTTAACATTTTCCTAACACCTGCTTAAACTAATAAATGTATCATCTAAATAGGAGGTGATATATATGCGCTATGAGTTAGTCTCCGTTGTAAGAGACATGGGTGAACGAGTTATAACCTTCAGAGATACAAATACAGATCGAGAATACATATACTACCTTACTGAAATAAGACACGTTAGACTCCCCTACTTTAAATCCTTCATTCTGCCTCTACTTGCGGACATTAGATCAGGTAAGTATGACACCATAGACCCCATATAAACAAGTGTCAGACCCGAAACTCGGGGATGACAAAACTATATATAATACAATTTAGACTAGCAGCGAAGCGGGTAGGATAAGTTGTATTATATATAGTCCTAATATACAGAGTTAAGTTACGTAAAATATGGGTGTTACTTTGCAAAGGACGCAAAATAACACATTGATTAGTACAAGAAAATCACTTGTACTAATCGTCTTAAATATTAATACATAGGCAGAAAACAAAAAATATGCCTTTTCAAACATCCTAAGTATATATATATTAGGTACTTTGAAAAGGCATATTTTTTTATATTATCTATCTAAATGTATGAAAACACATATTTACTACCCATTCTCCTCGGGAACTTTTGAAAAGACATATCTACATTGTATCTGCCTTACGATCAATCAGTATAGAGGTTAAGCTTTGTACGTCCTTCGGATAAGATTCTTCTGATCTAACTTTACCGCTCTTGCCATTTAGAAATCCTTTTGCATGCCTTCTTGCTGCATTCTTATTAAGACTCTCAATTACCTTCTTATTTACTTTCTTAACGTTCTCAGCTCCACTTTCAAGCGCTACATTAATTGTCTGGTTGGCTAGTTGTTGATGCTCTTCATTGGCGTGGTTCTCATTTAATGTAATGTGGTAAGCATTGAAATAATATGATATCTCACTGTTCTTAGCCAATAGTTCTTTAACGTTCTCCTTGAATAATTCCCAACCACTGGATTTTCTCACGCTGTCTATGTCTCCATATCCCATCGTATTAAGTACTGTCTTCTCCAGATTCATAATTAATTGTGCTTCTTCATATGTTGGTTCCCTTAGCTCGTTGTTCTGTGTAACTACTATTTGACTCGTTTTATACATAAGCAACCTTTTATTTTGCAGCTTCTTTAATGCCGTTTCAATAGCATTTTTCAAGTTATTATCCGTAGTGGCATAAAAGTCCTTTATGGTGCTTGTCTTGATATCCACCACTTCTGATAATTTATCTGGCCGATTAATGAATCGATGATAATTTTCGTTAACTACCTTTAACGCCTTCATAAGTCTGGAACGACTAATCAGCAGCTCCTTCCCTGAATTACTTCTTATTAGTAGCTCCAATATAAGCATCTGCAGATAATCACCGTATACATTTCGATTTCCACGACTGCCTTTGCTCAGTCCCCTGTTGTCTTGTTTAGGCAGGGGGGTATTATAAACATCATTAATCAGATACTTATGCCCCTGTTTAGTGAACATACAGTATCTGCTGAGCTCCTTCAGTTGGTATTCTCTGTTTTTACTACTCGTCTTGAACTCAATCTTTAACAAAGAGCAAAGCTCCTTATAGTTCTTAATTATTAATCCTTCTTTTAAACCATCTGTATTCAATTCG
Source organism: Terribacillus aidingensis (assembly GCF_900215625.1). Taxonomy (GTDB): domain Bacteria; phylum Bacillota; class Bacilli; order Bacillales; family Amphibacillaceae; genus Terribacillus; species Terribacillus aidingensis. Next base: position 352,083 of record NZ_OBEK01000002.1, on the reverse strand, counting down.
ACCATCCTTTTATTTTACTTTTAAGGGGTCTTAGAGCCGCTGTAGTGTCTCCGAGTGTAATGACACTCGAAACAATTAATATCGTCTCAGAGACTCCTATATAACCGTATCACTTAGTTTTATTTTATTTTAGAAACTAAATCCTTGCTCCTGTTCTTCTAGCATATCTCTAAGAAAAGTATTTCTTTGAAGATTGGTCATTTTCTTTAACGCATAGTTGTAAGTTTCAGCCTGAGTAATAATAATAAGCTTCTCCTTAGCCCTTGTAATTCCTGTATACAGTAAATTGGTATTAAGGCTAAATTTATGAGATTTGTCTATAAGCATTATTACTGCAGGGGATCCCGAACCTTGACTCTTATGTAATGTTATACACCATGAGTGCATCAATTGCTTCAGTTGATGTGCTTCTAAAGGTATCTCAGAAGATCCAAAATCTACGATAATCTCTTTTTTATCTGGATTAACATCGATAATTTTACCGGTATCACCATTAACAATTGTAGTTAGATCGCCCTGAACATCCTCGATATTGTAAGTATTTGTTGTATTCATAGTGTAGTCTTGTACTCTAAAAGTAACTTCATCCTGACCATGAGTGATTTCTTTCTTCTCAATTGATTCAGGATTTACTACGGATTGTATGTATTTATTGATTTCGACTGTCCCAAACCCATTCTTCTTTGTAGGTGATAAAGCCATTATCTCTTCAGGATCGTATTCTTCAAGTAGTTTCTTATAGTAATAAATAAACCCATCTTCCATTTTTTCTTGGGGAACACATGCTATAGTACAGTTGTTACCGAATTCAATTATCCCCTTATCTGAATTATCGAGGAATCTCTCCTGTTTCCTGGTTCTTGTTGCTATATCTAAAATGCCCCCTTCTTTCTGTCTGAATACTTGAGTAAGAATTGTCTTAGGAATGTCACTATTAATAAGATCGTGCAATATGTTTCCAGCTCCTACCGAAGGAATCTGTGCATTATCGCCAATAAATAGTATCCTGACATTAGGATTTACGCATTTACTTAGCAGCTTCGCACACAATACCGAATCCAACATAGAAGTCTCTTCCACTATTACAAACTCACTGTTTACCTGCTGGGCTTCTTCCATATCTGGACTTAATCCCACTCCAATTGCCTTGTGTATGGTTGTAACTGGCCTATCAGTATATTGTGCTAATACTTTCGCAGCCTTGGCAGTTGGAGACATCATGGAATACGTTTTACCCAATGTTTCGATAATCTTAATTAGAATTGAAACCAGCATACTTTTTCCTGCTCCCGCGTTACCTACCAGCAATTGAAAGTTATATTTAAACATATTAATGAAGAAACTTCGCTGTTCCTCACTTAATTGAATGCCACTCTGCTCTGCTTCCTCATCTAAAAATCTCTCTACATCAAGTTCTAAAACGCCACTACCACAACTTGATAATTGTTTTATTTTATCTGATATGGTCTTCTCAGCTTTGTATAGGGACTTAAGTGCGAGCCGATCATTATGTACATAGAGACCTTGTGTATTATGAATCTGCTCACTAATTGATGTGTGGTTTACATTAATAAGTGCATGTACTTCATCAATTGCTTTATCGATAGTGCAATAAACATGACCTTTATTAGATTCTTGATCAACTACATATTCAATTGCTGCTTGTATTCTATAAGGATCGTTGGCTTTAACACCGAGGCTTTGCGCAACTGGGTCCGCTGTTTTAAACCCTATGCCATTTACTTGAGTGATACAATATGGATTTTTCTTCATCTCTGAGATAAGCTGAGCAGAAGTCTTGAAATGCTTAATTAACTTTATAACTAGGTTCTGAGGGAGTGAAGCTTTACCTAGAAATGCAAAAGCCGCTTGGTACTCCTTACTCTCTCTTACTCTGTCTTTAATTTTTCCATAAATAAAGACACCAATACCATAGATGTTTTTATAATCGAGTTTATCTTCTTCGATAAGTTTAAGTATATTTCCGGAAGGATGAACTTTAAGTATTTCTTCTACCTGTTTATCTGTAAGTATGTATCTAAGGTATTCGATCTGTCCCTCTCTTGTTTCAGGTATAGGCTCGAAAATTGAATTTACCTTATAGCTAATTCCATATTTACCCTTCTCCCTTTTAACATTTGCTTTATATTCTTTGTATAGATTTAACCTGAATGGTAAATTACCGTTTATAGTAAAGTTGCCATAATTGTTAAGCTCAACCTTATTTTTTTCCTTAGTATCACATGCATATACTCCATAGCCCGTTGCTGTATCGTAAAATACTTGTCTCACTGGTTTAACTAGTATTTCGAATGAATTGTTCTCCATTAATATCTCTCCTCTATTTTAATAGTGCAGTCCATTTGCTTAATAAGTGTTCAGGTATCGGGCGCTTATCGTTCTCCATCATGCTTATGTATTGTTTAGATAGTACAAGCTTTTTTGCAATATCGCATGCTTTTATGTCTAACCCTATCCTCATCATCTTTAGTTCTTTTCCAGTCAATAGTCTCACCTCCCTGTTAACTTGTTCACAATAAACATTACATAATTTTACTTATCTTGTCCAGCAAATAAAATAAAATATAATTGACTAATACTTCGTTGCGTTATAAAATTAGGTTATTAGGTACATAAGGAAGGAGGCAGCGTATGGAATACAACTTTATAATTACTTCAAGTGAGGTGATTGAGTATCTTGAGGAAAAGATTAAAGACAACCTGGCCTATGATGATGAGTTAGAATTGTATGAGGACTACAAATGGAATGGAACTATTAACACCGGCCGTTATACATACCAGTTATTAAAACGTGAAATTGAGAATAATCTATTTTATTAAGTAAAATAAAATTATATATGAGAGGAATAATTAATGGGAGCAGTTAAACGTGATATACATAAACATGAACATCCCTTCCGCTTTCTTTCCTTCAGTGATGAGGAAGTAATAGAAGGATTAATTAGAAATAGAAGTGAATTCGATGACTTTTATCAATTAAGTACATCTCAACAGTTTGATTTAGAAGAGGTAGCCAATATTGCCATAACGCTCGCCGAACAGCGACTTAACATTCATAGAAAAGAGCTTTTTTTAAAGAAGCAGCAAGATGGAGAAATACCTTTACATATAAAGTTTAAGCCTGTCAGACTTATGGTGAATAGATATGATCCTTCTCTCTGGGAAAAATTCATCTCTGCCTCTCACCTAGCCCAAACAAATCCAGAAATTTCAGCTGTTTACGGAGATTTAGATTACTACATTCACCAAGTACCGCTATCTCATAAGCAACGAAAGATAATTGGACTGTTTGAAGCAGGACTACGAGAAGCTGATATTGCCTTACTCTATAATCAGAAAGCACAAGCAATTACCAAAAACCTAAAGACAGCTTGTAAGAAGATCAGAGATCAATATGTCAAGCAGTGGAAATACTCAATGGCCGATGAAAACTACATTAAAGTTGAATGGAACTACTCTGAATGTATTTATTGCAAAAAGGTATTACCTTTAACCGAAGATTTCTTTATAAAAGACAAACAAAAGAGCAATGGATTTAAGTCTAAATGTAAGAAATGCGCTACCATGACGCAAAACGGATAAATTTCATCAAAAAAAACCGATTATATATAAGTGAGGGAGTAGATAAAAGTGATATTTACAATAGACCTCCCTAATGGCGGGATGCATACATTACACTCAAGTGCTTCTGATTCAGGTACTGAATTAGTTAATCAGGTACAGCAATACATATTAGATAAGTTCGATAACTACATAACTAACTATACTACCTTCCATGGCACTAGAAAGATGTTACTCGATTGCGCTAACTACCTTCTACGTGAAACTCAGGAAGGTGGAATCCTTACACCTGACAAGTACTCCACGATTAATAAGCGAGAAACCGTTATATCAAACTTGGCTAATCAAAGTGTATATGATTACTTATACGGCTATTCTGAATTCAACAACGATCAGGGATTCTATTCTGCTGAAATCGAGTCAATTGACCAAGATCTTATTGAAGATTACCGAAATGAGATTATCCCAGAGCTCTCCCCCACTATAAACGCTGAGTACAGAGATTCAGCAAAAGCTAAAAAGTGGAGAGATACTAAAACTTATAAAATGAATATTCTCTACAGCACTAAAGATAAGTACATTGAGGTAGGTGATGATGATGTGTTTACATATGATTTGAAGAAGAACGAAGCGGGTGAATGGTCTGCTGAATACCCTAAGTTTGATGGAAGCACTATACACTTTAGCAAAGAACTTATACATGAAAGCAGAAATGGCAGAATTCCGATAGATGCTGATTACATATCAAACTGGTCTTACATAGATACTGAAAACAATTTTAAATTTAATGGTGAATATTTCATAGTCGATAAGTCTTGTAAGCAATATATCGTATTGGATGACAATGAATCTAAAATGGATCATGTGCTTGGGTTTTACATCAAAGACAATAATGAATATATCTTCTTCGATGAAAATATTGAAGACATAACTAAATTTGTTAGTAAAAAGTAAAATAAAATTATATTCGATAAGGAGGGAACAAAATATGAACAAAGCAGAATTAATTAAAGAGGTAGCAATTAAAACGGGAATTTCCAAGAAAGACACTGAAGCGGCGGTTAAAAGCACACTCAAAACAATTAGTGAAACCTTAGCAAAAGGTGAAAAAGTGCAACTGGTTGGGTTTGGTACTTTTGAAGTTCGTAATCGTGCCGAACGAAAAGCTCGCAACCTACATACTCAAGAAGAAATGGTCATTCCTTCGGGTAAAACCCCTGCCTTTAAGGCTGGAAAAGAGCTTAAGGAGGTGGTAAAAAAAATATCCATACAAGTAAAATAAAATTACAACACAGAATTAATCGCAGCAACTATTAATAAAAAGAGAGAGGTTATAATTTTGGCAACTACTACATACACAGTTAAATCTGGAGACAACCTAGGAAGCATCGCACAGAAGTTCGGCATGACGCTGGCTCAAATCCAATCTTTGAATAACATTTCTGATCCAAATAAACTTCAGATTGGTCAAAAACTAAAAGTCTACTCCACTTCTGGTGGTTCTACTGGTGGCGACTCCACACGCGCGACTACTACTTATACTGTTAAATCTGGAGACAATTTGGGCAGCATCGCACAGAAGTTCGGCATGACGCTGGCTCAAATCCAATCTTTGAATAACATTACTGATCCAAACAAGCTTCAAATTGGTCAGAAATTGAAAGTCTATTCTTCTTCAGGTGGCTCTACAGGCGGCGGTTCCACTCGTCCAACCTCTACATACACAGTAAAATCTGGAGACAATCTAGGCAGTATCGCACAGAAGTTCGGCATGACGCTGGCTCAAATCCAATCTTTGAATAACATTACTGATCCAAATAAGCTTCAAATCGGTCAGAATTTGAAGGTCTACTCTACTTCAGGTGGTTCTACGGGAGGCGGTTCCACTCGTCCAACCACTACGTACACAGTTAGATCTGGAGACAACCTAGGCAGTATTGCACAGAAATATGGCATGACGTTAGCTCAGATTCAATCATTGAACAATATCAGCGATCCAAACAAGCTTCAAATTGGTCAGAAATTGAAAGTTTATGCCTCTTCAGGTGGCTCAACTGGCGGTTCTACTCGCCCGACTACTACATATACAGTTAAATCTGGAGATAATCTAGGCAGTATTGCACAGAAATATGGCATGACAGTGGCTCAAATTCAATCATTGAATAACATTAGTGATCCTAACAAGCTTCAAATTGGTCAAAAATTGAAAGTCTATTCCTCTTCGGGCGGGTCTGAAAGTGGAGGGTCTTCTCGTAAAACCATTACTTATACTATTAAATCTGGAGATAACCTAGGTAGTATTGCACTGCGTTATGACATGACGGTGGCACAAATTCAATCTTTGAATAATATCAGTGACCCAAATAAAATTCAGATTGGACAAAGAATAAAAGTTTATGATAATGGTAGCAGCAATGATGGTGGGAAGGATACTCCAACCCAAAAAACCACTACATATATCGTTGTATCCGGAGATAACTTGAGTAGCATCGCACAACGTTTTGGAATGACATTGTCCCAAATCCAATCGTTAAATGGTATCAGTGATCCGAACAAGCTTCAGGTTGGCCAAAAATTGAAAGTTTATGACAATGGTAGTGGCAGTGATACTGGAAAGGATACTTCGACTCCAATCAAAGGTGGAACTGGTAAAACAGGTAAATATGTATCCGAAAGTCAGCTAAATCACATTGGATGGCCAAGTTCAAAAATTTCAGATGCCATGTTAAAAGATTTAAATAGCTGTTTAGAAAGATATCATATTACAACTCGTTCTAGAATCACTCATTTTCTTGCCCAATGTAGTCAGGAATCAGCATGTGGGGTATATAGAACAGAGTTAGCCAGTGGATGGGATTATGAATACAATACATCCAAAGGTGTTAAACTAGGTAATACACAACCAGGCGATGGTCCAAAGTACAAAGGAGGGGGTTATATTCAATTAACTGGTCGTTACAACTATACTGCTTTCTCAAAAGCAATTGGTGATCCAGAAATAGTAAACCAAGGTGTTAATTATGTCGCTTCTCATTATCCATGGACTAGCGCAGGATTCTGGTGGCATAACAATAATATGAATGCGCTATGTGATACAAATCCAACAGTAAGAGCTGTGACGTTAAGAGTAAATGGTGGTACAAATCACTTAGCAAACCGAGAGATGTATTACGCAAAAGCTATTCAAGTATTTTAATTTAATACTAGGGCGGTTCATAAAAATTACGAACCGCCCCTTTTTTATAGTAATCTCAATATTATCGGTGACAGTGATATCTAAGTCAATTACTGTTCATAGAATCAATGAGCTTAATGATTTCTTCATTGTTGCCCGTATCAACAGAAACTTTCTTTGTATTATTAATGATATCCTCTGTTATTTCACGAATTACTCCTTCTCCAAGTTCATCATCAGGAACACCATCCCAGCGCAAAGGAACGGAGTAAACATTAATTGTGCCATCACCATTACTACTATATGTTACCGAACCATCAACTAAGCGACCACCTGCTAACTGGATAACATCTTCAGGATAAGCAGCACTTTCATTATTATCAGGTTTAACTAATTCACCAGCTGCAATATGTCGAATATTTAATTCATCTATGTCTTTTATAGTTCCAAGTTGTAACCAAACTCGGGCGTATTCAATCTGAGCAGCTGAATAATTTGATAATTCATCTTCTTCTTTGGGTTCAGATCCACTATCCGATTCTTGTTTTTTTGCATCATCTGAAGAGGTTTCCTTAGATTCGTTTACAGAAGATTCTCCTTTTGAAGTACTCTCGGACTCATCTGTTGTAGTCTCTTGCGTTGTAGATGCATCAGAACTGTCTGTAGTAGATTCATCTGAACTCCCTGTTCCAGATACTTCTGTGTCTTTTGTAGATTCGGATTTATCTTTATCTACTTGATTGTTCTCTTCTGTTTTGTTAGTTTTATCGTCGGATTTTTGAGTGGCTTCACTATTTGAAGCATCAGTTTTTGCTTCATCGTTTGTACCGCCTGAACACCCTACGAGCAACAGCACAAGCAATAATAGAGCGACATTACAATAAAAAACCTTTGTTAATTTCTTCATAAAGCCAATCCTTCCCTTCCATTACATTCCATTCCAACATATCACACTGGTATGGTATGTCAATAATGGAAATGAAGTGTAAAGATTCTTACAATAGTAAAATTAGCTTTCCTAATAAACTTTTAATAAATCTCCCTTTCTAATTTGGGGAGGTTTTTTAGAATATTTGTATCAAAATACAGCTGATTCTACAGATGTATTTAATGCAAATATAAATCAACTCAGTTTGTGAGATGTTAAATACAAAGTATAAATAAATACAGGATCAATTAGGAGGAGAAATTAATATGGCGAAGCAAAACATCACCCAAACGTTTAAAAAAGCAAAGATTGATTTAGAAGCGGGCACCCTGACTGAATATGATGACGAAATCAAAGTTTACCAGTTAGAAGAAATACTTGACGCTTTTGAAGGAGAAAATCGTATGATTGATATCACCATCAAGGAAGCATCAGAACTTGAAAATTATAAGTTAGATAGTTCTATAGACTAAGGTGGTGACTAGATGACTCACGACATTTTACAAAGAGGAAATAATGAAAGCTTTCTAGACTATCAAGTTCGACTCTTCTCTAATAAAGATACCTATAAAACATCTTTTGATGAGATAGCTGATTTGTTAAATAAAGAATATGGAAGCAACTATGGAGAATCAAAATGGCGCAAATCCTTTAAAGAATATTGCAATTGGAAAGATTACATCCTTTCCAAGAACCTCGATAAAGAAATCCTAGATAAATACGAAGAAATGCGGGTTGAGGCAGAGAAAGAGAAAATTCGAAAGCTCGACCAGAAACGTGAATACAACAAAGCTATCCGAAATCAAGCAAGATTTGAGAAATTGAGAGATGATTTGCAGGATGGGATTCAGTTACTCGAGCGAAAGAAGCCTCTTACTTTTAAACCCTCTAGTTCAACTGTCGAAAATGTCAAGCATGGACTAGCTTTATTCAGTGATTGGCATTTCGGTATGGAAGTAGATAACTCTGTTAATAAATTCAATAAAGAGATATTTGATGCTAGGGTTAATTTATTGGTCTCAAAGATTGTAGACTATGGACTCAAGAACGAAATACATACACTACATGTTGCTAATTTAGGAGACCAAATTAGTGGTACCATACATATAAGCACCAGAGTGCAATCAAACGAAGATTTAGTAGAACAAGTTCAATACGTATCTGAAGTTCTCAGCGAAATTGTATCACACCTCTCCTCTATCTTTCCTAAGGTTGTTTATTATAACGTCATCGGCAACCATGGTCGATCCGGCAAGAAAGACGAAGTTGGCTTAAAAGAGAATTACGAGTATCTCATTCCGTGGTATATGGAGGCACGTTTGAGAAACCATCCTAATGTAACTATTAAGACTGACAAAGATGGTTATATCTTAGACAAGATTTTTGATGAAGAAGTTGTATATGCACACGGAAACTTTGACAATCCAAATCAAAGTGTAAATCGCCTTCCTCAGCTTCTAGGTGTAATTCCAAAGCATATCTTTACAGGACATATTCATCACAAATTCAGCAAAGAATATGGTGTTACAAGAGTTCACGTCAATCCAAGTTTGATTGGAGCGGATGACCACTCTACTTCAGGACGTTATGGCGGAAAACCCGCTCAATCTTTCTTTGTTTTTGATAAAGAAGATGGCTTAGAAAGTGAGTATTATATTCGTTTAGATAAAGTGAAATAAAATTACCGTAGGGGATGGAGCCTAGCCCTCCCCTCTTTCATGCCTGCATAAATCATTAACAGGATAAATTGGTGATTTTATTTTAAGTTCCCCGCTTCACACCTCGAAATATCTTTTACAAGTGTCTGGCAGTGGTCTCCCCTTTCCACTTCTGCCGGGCACTTTCTAAAGGATATTTCGATCCTTTTATATAGGTGGTGATTATTAATGAGCACTAAACAATGCTTAAAATGCTTAAGAGATAAACATGAGGCTAATTTCTATAAGTCGTATAGCAAATGGCATACAGATGAGAAAATGCCATGGTGCAAAGACTGTCTTAAACAAGAGTTCGACAATGCGCATGGTGATAAGGAATCCATGAAAGAGATTCTTCGAGTATGTGATCGACCTTTCAAGAGAGAACTCTGGGAAGCTTCAGTTGCAGACGAGAAAGATACATTCGGAATGTATTTTAAAAATATCTCATTAAAGAAATTCCGGCTTGAAACATGGGCTGACAGCGACACTGCAACTACTAATACAGGACTTGCCGCTGACTTTTCGGATGAAGATAAGAAGATAGCTCAAGAAAACGCTGGTCTCTTGGTTAAGTTCTGGGGACGCGGCTTTTCTATGGATGACTACACTTGGCTACAGAACGAGTATGAGGACTTCACTTCAAGATATCAGATAGATTCAAAAGGTATGGAGCTTGTAATTAAGCAAATCTGCCTTACACAACTAGATATTGAGAAACGTAGAGAAAACAAGGAAAAAGTAGATCAGCAGCTTAAAACCCTGCAAGATTTATTAGGCTCAGGTAATTTAAAGCCTGTTCAAGAAACGGGAGCAAATGCTGCAGAACAAGAGAGCTTTGGAACTTTGCTAAAGAAATGGGAAAATGATAAGCCTGTCCCCCTGCCGGATCCTAAATGGGCTGATGTTGATAATATAGGAAGATATATAAGGGTCTTTTTCTTGGGACATCTCTCTAGAATGCTTAATCTTAAAAATAAATATGCAGACGAATACTGGGAAGAAATTAAAAAGCATACAGTTGAGGATCCTGTTGCTGAAGAAATTGATGGTAAATCATGAGCGCTCATCAAAACTTCCAAGTAGATAGAAACAAGGCCTATAAAGGCATAAATATATTCAATAAAGGCCGTAATTTCAACAAGAAAACCAAGTCCGAGCGTTTAATGGAAGGCATTGCTGTATGGGGATCTTTCTATAGAAGTAATCCTCAGAGATTTGTTAGTGAGTATTTAGGGATTAATCTTAAGTTGTTTCAGTGTATTTTATTATACATGATGATGCACAATCATTATTTCATGTATCTTGCAAGTCGTGGTCAGGGTAAAACGTTTTTGACGTCTATCTTTTGCTGTGTTCGAGCCATATTATTCCCCGAGACAAAGATCATAATTGCATCTGGTACGAAGGGTCAAGCACGAGAAGTCATTGAAAAAATAGATGATATGCGAAAGAACTCTGAAAACCTTGCTCGAGAAATATCCGATTTAAAGACCTCCTCGAATGATCCCAAAGTAGAATTCCACAATGGTAGCTGGATCAAAATTGTAGCTTCAAACGATGGAGCGCGTTCTAAGCGAGCCAATTTGCTAATTGTTGATGAGTTTAGAATGGTTGATTTTCAGATCATCTCTAAAGTACTCCGAAAGTTTCTAACAGCTCCCCGCTCCCCTAGATATCTGCAAAAAGACGAGTATGCCCACCTCACAGAGCGCAACAAAGAGATATATTTATCCTCCTGTTGGTACAAGGTGCACTGGTCATATAACCGTTTCCTTACCTATTACAAATCAATGATGGATGGCTCTAGCTACTTTGTGTGTGGCCTTCCCTACCAATTGGCTATAAAAGAACGATTGTTAATGGAAGATCAAGTAAAGGATGAGATGTCTGAGGACGACTTTGACGAAGTTGGTTGGTCAATGGAGATGGAAGCTCTTTGGTTTGGAGAATCTGAAAAGGCCTACTTTAAGTTTGAAGATTTGGAGAAAAACAGAAAGCTCTCTTCCCCTCTTTATCCCCTGGATTATTACCAGTTACTAAGAGATTCTTCCTTTAAACCAGATCCTAAAGCGCCTGGAGAGATACGCTTACTTAGCTGTGATATTGCAACTATGGAAGGCACAGACAATGATGCCAGTGTGTATTCAGTGCTTAAATTAGTACCTGTAAGCAAAGGTCGTTCCTATGAAAGACATGTTGTTTACATGGAAAGCATAGTTGGAGGCCATACTCAAACACAGTCCACTAGAATTAGACAGCTTTACGAAGACTTTAATTGTGACTACATAGTTCTCGATACACAAAACGTCGGTTTAGCCATCTTTGATCTTCTCTCTCAACCTTTATTTGATAAAGAACGAGCTAAAGAATATGAGCCCTTAAACTGTATTAATGATGAAAAGATGCAAGCTAGGTGTGTATACACTTCTGCTCCAAAAGTGATTTATAGTATAAAAGGTAATGCTTCTTTGAACAGTAAGATCGCTATTACAATGAAAGACGCTTTGAAACGCGGTAAATTAAAGCTTCTAATGCATGAAAATGATGGTAAGGAAGTTCTTAAATCAATAAAAGGTTATGAGAACTTACCAACTGAAACACAAAGTCAATTGATTCTTCCTTATGCGCAGGCAACTGCATTGATTAACGAAATGATCAACCTTGAAGGTGAAACAAACCCTGACACCGGACAAGTTAAATTAAAAGAGCCTCGCTCTAAACGTAAAGATAAATACAGTAGCGTTTCATATGGAAATCACATAGCTTCTGAGCTAGAACGTGACTTAAATAAAAACAGTGAAACAGCCGACGACGATGACCTGGTTTACTATTAAGATTGGAGGTGAGCACAATACAAGTTAGAGATATTGATACAAATTCAGATGAATACAAATTGATGTTAAACGACATGGAGACATATGCGGGTACTTTCGCTAGTGGTTTCATAACTCGCCTTTTTTCAAACGGCATTATTACTGAGGTAACTGCAGAACAACTTAAAAAGTACTTCGCCAATCCTGATCTGTATCAGCAAGAAATTGAAAATCTAGCTCAATACTTCTACATTTCTTCTCCTGATATCCACATGCTCTTTGAGATGATTGAATCTCTCCCCACTCTAAATTATCGTATTGAGTCATTCAAAAAGACTGAAGCATCGGACAAGCATGAAATGGCCATACATAAGCAACTAAAGAAAGTGCAGCATAGGAGATTGACTCGCGACATTTTAAAGCAAACAGCTGCTTCTGGAAATGTAGTTGGCATGTGGCTGGGAGACAAAAAGAATCCGCATGCCTATATCTTTGATGACACCAGATATGCTCAGCCGCTATACCGAAAAAATAACGACTGGACTTGTGTACTGGACTTGAGATTCTTTAATTCCTTTAACGACGAGCAGAGAAAGCTTATGTTTAGGATGTTCACCCCTTACGTGACACAGCAGCATTACGATGAATTTAAGAAGGATCCAGATAAACAATACGTCGAGTTGCCTCAAGAGCGTACATTTTCCATCACAACTGGCGCTTTAAAGAGAAACCAATCTAAAGGAACATCTTGGATTACCTCTGGCCTATTCGATGTACAACATAAGAAAAAGTTGAAAGATGTAGAGAGATCGATTGCTAACAAGATCATAAACGCTGTAGCTGTGGTTACTATTGGGTCAGATAAGAATAATGGCAAATATAGTAACCTGGAATTAAATAAAGCAATAAAACAGAAGATTCATGGTGGCGTTAAGTCCGCTTTAGAAGCTAACAACAAAGATGGCGTCAATGTAGTTTCTATCCCGGATTTTGCATCTATTGAATTCCCGGATGTTAAGGTAGATGGCTTAGATGGAAAGAAATTTGACCATATAAATAAAGACATTGAGTCCTCCTACGGCCTCCTTAGTAGCACTGGTGACAACTACGCTTCAGGAAATACTAAGTTGGATCTTTTCTATAAGAGACTGGGAGTCATGCTCGAGGACGTTGAAAACATCTATCAAAAGCTAATTAACCTAATTGTTCCTGATAGCCAGTTAGATAACTACTCCATTATCTATGACAAAGAAAAACCACTTTCAGCTAAAGAAATCATTGAGGTGCTTACCAAACTGGTGGACAAAGGCTTTTCTATTAAGCATCTCGTCGACAAGTTGCCAGGAGTCAATTGGGATACCTTCCTTGAACAAACTCTTTATGAAACTGATGTACTTCATCTGCAAGAGAAAATAAAGCCTTATATGACCTCATCCGTAATGAGTGGTAATGCTGGCAAAGGAAGTTCAAGCGAAACCTCAGAAAATCCCAACACTATAAAATCTGCTACAACTGATTCCAATAATACTCCTAGTGAGTAGTTTTTCTGCTTTCAAGGAGGTGATAATTATTGAAAAAGCAGAAAAAGAAAACTCTTCAGCTCCGCTTGAATGAAATTAAGCAATCTAATGACCCCACTCTCCTTCCAGTTACCTTCTCGATCATTGATTTTGAAGTTAGTAATAATAATGCCATTGTTTCCGAGGAAGTAGCATTGGAAGCAGCAAACACCCTTCTAAATAAACCCATCGTGACTAGGTACTATCAGGTCGAAGAACCCGGATCTCCCACAGATGCATTAGGATCCCATGAAGAATTCCTTTCCACAAACCGGAATGGCGAACAGCGCTTAAAACTTAATACCACTCCAATTGGCACTTTCACTACCCCTGGATACAAAGGAACTATTCAAACAGAAGATGGAGAAAAAGAAGTACTTCTAGCTGATGGAGTTTTGTGGAAGTCTCGGTTTCCTGATGCATGTGAATTACTGAAGGAATGGCATGTAAGAGGAATTGAGGTACATTCAAGCTGCGAGTTTCTATATGAAAATTATTCATTTGTTGATGGTGTGGAGCATATTCTCTCACCTATCATCTTTGATGGTCACTGTGTTCTGAACTCTGAGAACCGTGGTAACCATTCTATTGTGCTACCGGCCTATGATTCTTCTAAGCTTGTAAGTTTTAACGAATTTGCAGGTTTTGAGAGACTTGTGGCTCAGGCACTTAATCAAAATAATACTAAGGAGAGTGAAAAAGTGAAATTCAAAAAGACTTTTGAACTGTCACATGATGACATTCGTTCGAAAATTTATGAAGCATTCAGTGAAAAGCTGGCCGAGCAAGAAGATGTCTGGATCAGCGATACATTCGATAACTATTTCATTGCAAACATCTACAGTTGGTCTGAAGATGACGCATATGACAAGTATTTTAAATTTAACTATTCAAAATCAGAGAGCGCTGTAGAAATTGATTTTGACTCTAAAACTGAAGTTTTTCTAAAGCGCAACTGGGAAGAAGTTGTGCCCCAGGAAACTCAGAACCTTTTAAACCAAAAGGATACTGAGATTTCTGAGCTTACTTCAAAGCTCAACTCTGCTCAAGAAGACAAAGCTTCAGTTGAAGCCAAGTTTAATGGCGCTAGTGAAAAACTAGTATCTCTTAACCAAGCAGTCACAGAGCTGAAACCGTACAAAGAAAAGTACGAAAGCGAAAAGCTAGAGCAAAAGCTCAACAGTCAGAAAGAGCATTACGAGGGTAAATTCACTGCTCTCAATGCTAAGGAGCAATATGAGACTGAAGAAGTTCAAACACTTGTCGCTCAATCAGCTAATGAAGGCGAAGAAGCATCTCAAGCCACAATGAAGCTAAATTCAATGCTAGTTGAACTAGTAACTGTAAAAGCTGAGGAAGCTCATAGCACTGCTACTCTTGCACTAAACAGTACTCGTCAAGATCTAATTCCAGCTGAAAATGACTTCTTCAGTCGTTTTTCTGAGTAAAATTAAATTATTATTGGAGGAATGAAAAATGGCTACACAAGCACAACAAGCCTTAATTAAACACGATAAACATGCAGTCGGCAACTTGAATTCTATTCATGTTAAGACTGTCGCTCATGGAGCAATTTTCCTTGAGGATGTAGACAACTTTACATTGGTCGAACTAGGATTTAATGCTGAGGGTGAACGTACAGCAAAGCAATTGTCTGATAAAGCTAAAAAAGGCTATCTTGCTGCCGCACCTGAACGTCGTTACTTAGATGAAGAGCTTTCCGCTTTTTATAATGCTGAGGGTGAGCGCGGTCGTATTGTGATCTTTGAAGAAGGATATACACGCTTCGACACTTCTGCATTCAAGAAAAATGATGGTGTAGATATTATCGGACATGGTATGGTAGCCCACTTTGACATCGCAGAAAAAGTATTTATTGTGTCAAAAGCTGATGCTCCACACGCTGATTACGCTGGCTCCCGGAATAAATTCTTGGTGGTCGCAAACGAAGAAGATTTGGCTTACACTCATGGCCAACCGATTGTCCGACTTGAAGTAGAGGACCTCTCCCCTGTCGCAGCCGCTCCAGTAGCAGGCGAGTAATTAAATCAAATAAAATATTAATTTTATCTTAAAGGAGTTATACATATGAAACTAAATACTGGTCAATTGCGAGCTCTTATGAGCCGCGTTCGTCAAAACCAAATGCAAGAAACAGATAAAGCAGACATTAAGTCTTACATCAAAGCAGTCTTTAATGATGGTTATACAAATCCAGATCCCTCTATGTTGCATCAGTTTAACAACCTGGTTGTCGAACAAGCTGATCAAATTGCAAAGCCAGTTGTTACAGACATCCTTGGTATTATGGCAGATCTTGATACAGCCGCTCCTGGAACGTTCAAGCAGCTTAAGATCCCTCAGAAAAACAAAGCGAAGGTTATGTGGTCGGCAACCGGTTCTGGCGTTGACCTAGTCCGAGTTGAAGGTCGTAAAACTGTAACTCTTGAGCCACAGCATCTATCTACTGGTTTCTACTATGAGCCTCTTGACCTTGTACGTGATTCCGTAGAGTTCTTCAACAAGTTAGTCAATGATGTAGCTCAGGCTAAAGTTCGTCTTTACTTGGATAATATCTACAAGCTTATTGAAGCTGCTCGAGCATCTGGAAAGATCCCTGCAGCCAACATCGCAGCTGGATCCAACCTAACTCTTACTCAATACAACAAAGTAGCATCTACCCTACAGCGGTATGGTGGCCGCCCCGTCTTCATTGGCGATGCATTGCTTGTAGATCACTTTGCTATGCAACAAGCTTCAGACAATACTTTCAATAAATTGCTTACAGATGATATTAAGAAAGAATTGCTAACAGCACTTAACCCTACTACTATTGGCCGTACAACTGCAGTGACTTTAGTGAATCCATTCCTGGACGAAACTAACTCCAAAACAGAGCTGCCAGTTAACAAAGGCTTCATGTTTGCCGGTGGTGTTTCTCAGAAACCATTCAGTGTTGTTGAATACGGCGGGTTGAAACAAACTACTGCAACAGACATGGAAGATGAACGTATTAAAATGAAACTAACTCAAGATGCTTCTGTAACTATGGTATTTGGTGAAGCGATCGGACTAGTTAAAGAAGACGCAGCTGTACAACTTTAATTAACCATCGGGCAGGGTTCCCCCCTGCCTATTACTAGGATTATTTAGGAGGAATATTATATTGAGCAAAATTAAAGTAGCTAGAAGACGTAACACCCCTTATGTAGTTAATTACACAGCAGATGGATCTCGTAGAGTGTTTACTTGGAATGGTAGCAAAAACGGGAAGATTGATTCTAAAGATATTCCACAAGAAGTTGTTGAGTGGCTCACAATGAATTCTCGTTGTTTTGATGAAGGTGAACTCTACATTGTAGAAGACAAAGCAAATGCTGATGTTACAGAAATTGTAGATAATATCTTGGACAAAGAGACATACACTTCGAATACTCATACAGAGGAAGAAATCGAAGCCATTCTCAAAGGTAACGTAAATGCTATGAAGAGTAAGCTAAGCAAGATAACAGTAGAAGAAGAGAAACAATTCGTAATCGATGTTGCTCAAAAGATGGATCTCACAGCTAGCAAAGCTAAGTTTTTAGCAGAGTGGATGGAAGTTCCAAATGGCGACCCTTCTCTTCTCTTTGAATAATAAGGGGGTCATTATATGACTACCTACGATCAAATCTGGACAGCTTTTATGGACAATGGGCAATTTCCTGAAATCGACTTACCTAAGTCAGAAGAAAAGGTATATGCAACCATTCACAATGGCGTTAAGCACTTCAATAATAAGATGGATACCGCTATTACCTGTGATGATGCATCAGAAACTATTAATAAGGCTTTAAGCGATAGTGAACTGCTGATCCTAGCCTACTTCATTAAGTTAATTTTTCGTAAGAACCAATTAACTGCTTTTCAAGGAGTATATCAACCGTTCAACGGTGACATCGGATTCAGGAATTACAGTGCTCAGATTAGATCAATTGAAAGTTCGATAGCTGAAGATAAAGACGCTCTAAGAGTTTTGATTATGAACAACGAGGAGGATTTCCTATGAGTAATCATTGGATTTCAAAGCACAACCCCTCTTCTGGAAAACTCGAGGATGAGTCCCTGTATCTTTTCTGCAGCAGACTGAGCAAGAAAAACAACGGAGTCCTTTTTAAGCTAGAGGAATATTTAAATAAACCACTGTTAAGTGATCCAGCTCTAGCAGAAATTAGGGACACCATTTTGACAGTTAGTGCTGAGATCACCAAGATTAACGACCAGTTGAAATGTGGTGATGAAAATAAGGGATTACTCTAACTACCACGAGGTTACTGTAGAAGAAAAGATGCTACACGATTCTAGTAAAATTGTTGAAATGGCCTTAAATGGATATGACTCTCAAAGCGCCCTAATTGATGGTGCAGAAAGTAGAATCCTACTTAAGTCCAAATTCAATAATGTAGATGGAATGGGTAAGTATATATATGGTCGTCCTGATGAGATTAATAGAGGCAGTGTCGTGCTCACTTCGGAAGAAAGTTGGTTAGTAGTCACTTTGCCAGAAAACTATCGTACTTATAAAAAGGCAATGATATACCTTTGCAATAACGAATTTTCATTGGCTGGTAAGGACGAAAAAATATTATTGGGCTACAACAAACTTAAAGAACCTCAGTATAAGATTATTAAAGGTGAGTCAACTAGTCATCCTTGCTACATTAGCGTATCAGCTCCATCCTTTACTGATGGCAAGCCTATCAATGTTCCTGATTCTGATTTATCTATTACGATGCCTTACAAGGTTCATTCTGATCTAGAAGAAGGCAAAATTCATGAATTCTACGGTCAGAATTATCAATTTGTAGGGATTGATAGAACAAAGGTTATTAATGAAAAAGGTATACTCATCATCTACGCTAAAAGGATGGTGAACTCCTAATGGAAATGAATTATAGTATGCTTGCTGATATCTATAACACTTTAAGTAGCGATGAATCTCTTTTAAGACTCCTACACTATCCCCCTGAAGATTTATTTAACACCCAGCCTGATCCCCTCTCAGAAGACCTGCCTAACATTACTGAAATGGATGAAGAGACAAAATGGAATATTATTAAAAAGTCTATTAAAAAAACTAAGGTCACTAGCGATTTAACCACACCTCAATGCAGACTAATGTTTTATATGGGTCGAAGAGCTGCAGATGTAAACAATGACAAGTACAGCACTAAGCAGATCATATTCGATGTTATTGCTCACAGTGATTATGAAAACGAAGATTTTCGCACTATGAGAATTACAGACCGGATTTGTCAGCTACTCCTGCATCAAAACGTGGCCGGTATCAATAAAACAAAGGATGCTGGAGGTGGCCAAATCGCTAACTTACCTAGTGAATTCGTAGGTTACAGTAACGTCTTTCAGTTTGGGTCGGGTCAATAATGGAACGGTACAATGAGGAGTATTTCATCTTAGGGATGCCGATAGAAACCGATATAGGCACTTGCCACTTTATTAAAGTAGAAGATTACCCCCGCTTACAGCCCTTCATGAATTACGTAAAAATGAGTAAATTAGAGATTATCAACGAGCTTCACAAAGACAATAAAACAGGCAAACATGATATGCTCATAGAAGTCTTTCAAGATGATCGAGTAACTTTGTTTCAGATTAGCGGCAATTTACCTTCTTTCAATGAAGCTTATTCAGAAGTCTTCAGTCATGTTTTCAATGATGACACTATCATGAATCGGATCAGCGAGGATAACTTTCAACAAATAAGACAGTTGGTCATGAGAATGAATTGCATGAAAGAAGAGTTAATTAACCCTAACCCAGAGATTCAACGAGCCTGGGAGAGAAGTAAGCGTGTAAAAGCTCAAGATGCTGAGATGATTTCGTTCTCTGATATGGCAACTAGTATTTCTGTGTTTGGTAGTAAGCCTTCATATAATGCGATAGCCAACTTGACCATCTATCAGTTTTTCATGGAGTATCAGCGTATCGCACAGGGATTTGCTTACGAAACAGCCACCCTATTTGCGACTGTATCTGCCGAAAAAATGAAAATTGACAGTTGGTCAAAACACATTGATCTTTACCAGGAAGAAAGACATGAGCTATCTCAAGGTCAGTTCAATGAAATTAAGAAAGCTTTTTAAGACAGCTAATAGCTGTCTTTTTATATGCATTTTACAAGGAGGAAACTAAATGTCTATTAACAAAACTGTTATCTCTGATACAGCTGACGTAACGTTTAAGCGTAAAAGAGATGGCCACATCGTATTCACAACTGAGGCGCAGATGGCATCTATCTCTCAGGCTGTGACAGAAGAACGGCTTAAAGGTGGTATTGGTAACCGCGATATCGCTCTAATCCGTAGTGCTAAAGAGGTTTCTCTTGCAGTACGAAACGCGTTGTTCGACCTAGAATGGCTCGCAATGACTCAAGGTGTTGCTGTTGAACGTGACGGCAAGGCTTTGGTTAACAAAATCGAAACTGTAACGGTTGGAGATGCAGGAGCCTTCACATTGAGTGAAGTTCCAGCAGAAGGAGAAGTTGTTTTTACTAACCTAGATGGTGTGAATAAGAAGGTAGCTGCAGATGGTACTATCCCTGTTGACTTTGCTGAACAAGGGGAACGTCTGAAAGCAATTTACAAGGTTGAAGCAACCGGTAAACTTGTTGAAATTGCAGCAGATAAGTTCTCTGAGTCCTATGAAGTGGAATACCGTACTATCACTTATAATCCAGATACCAATGCTGTAGTAAGTGATCTATATGTTCAGTTTGATAACGTTGTTCCTTCCGGGGCAGTCGAACTTTCTCTCGAGAACGGTACACCTCTAACACCAGAGCTAAACTTTAACGCAATGACCGAAGACAATAAGATTGGTCGCTTCTTCGAAGTTCCACGCTCCACTACTCCCTAAGGATGCCACAGTCGAGCCAGTAACTACTGAGCCAGAGCCTGTGGCTACACCAGAGCCAGAGCCAGAACCTGAACCAGAAGTAACTGAACCTGCTGAGTCAGTTCAAGATTCAGAACCTATTGCTGTAGAAGAAACAGTTGAATAATTGAGAGGGGTCTCCCCCTCTCCTTTCATTTGGATTTTTAAGGAGGAAATTATATATGTCAAAGAAATTAACGCTACAGTTGTTGAAAAGCGATGCTAAGAAGTATGACAAAAAAGAAAAAGTACAGCTTACTGAAGATGTACATGCTTTCATTTATCCACTCTTCTCTCCTACTAAAGTAAAAGAGATGCTCATTGAATTTCTTACTGACTTTGAACAAGCAAAAGCAGAAAAGATTGATCTAGCATCCGTAGGTCGCCAAGAATGGTTATTTTTCATGATTATTAAAACATTTGCTGATCTGGAGATCTCTTCACACTTAAAAAATAAGTTTAATACTTACCTTCAAATTAGAAACTCGGATATCTACCCTCTTATTCTTGAGGCCTTTCCCAAGGAAAGTTACCAACGTGTGGTAAAAATGATGGATTCAATTGACAGACAATTGGTTGAACTGAAAAATATGGATCAGCAAAAGCTAGAAGATCTTGTTCAGAAAGTTGTCGAATTGGAAGAAGAAGTTCAAACAGAAGGCGAGTAACTGATGGCCAAGAATATGGTTCAGATTCAAGCTATGATTGAAAAAGCTGCTATTAACGCCATGCAACAAACAAACAGCAACGTTAAGCAAGTCATGGTTGAAACTGGTGACCAACATGTGCAGCAAGACGTATATAACGCTTATGAGCCCCAGCGGTATCAGCGTACTGGGGAATTAAAAAAATCTTTTGTCACTGAGAACGAGGCCAATGGAGTTTCTTTAGATAACGTTAGAGTAGATGGATACAGAGATGTTGCTACTGTAGTCGAAACTGGTGAGAAATATCAATTTCAAGGCTTTGGATATAGCTATGAGCAGCCTAGGCCATTCATGGCAAACACTAGACGTAATTTGGAAGATGGCCGCTTGGTTAGTGCCTTAGCTAAGGATTTAAACAGCATGGGAATTAAAACTAAGTAATAAAGTTGGTGATGATTATTGGCTGACATTAAGAAAAATATGCTTCGTGAAAGAGCGAAGAAAATAGATGAAGTTACAGACGAACAGTGGTCGAGGGTCAATCCTTTTAACCGTGAATTAGTTGAAGAATATCTTTACGAATCAGTACATCTCTCCCCTAAAACTTTAGACCAATATAAATCTGGACTAAGAATTTTCTACAGTTGGGTTCAAGAAGCTTTAGGTGGCAAAGAAGTATACAAGATTAAAAAGAAAGAATTCATGAGATATCAGAACTACTTAGTCCGTAGAGGAATGTCTTCCAATGGAATTAAGTTTAAGCGTTCTGCCGTTTCTTCTATGAATAAATACCTCTTAAACTTTTACGAGGATGACGACAACTTCCTCACATTTAGAAACTTCATAGAAGGTGTGCCTAACCCCTCCCCTAATAAAGTCTACAGTAAAGTTCCTCTCACAAAAGTAGAAATCCAAAATGTAAAAGATGCTTTATTAGAAGCTGAGCAATATCAAATTTTAGCTGCTTTCAGCGTGCTATATGATACAGGATCAAGACGATCAGAGTTCGTTCAGTTGAAGAAGGAAATTATCTCATATGAGCCCCTCAAAGACAAAGTTGGTAATAGCGTTGGCGCGTACAGAACCCATGATGTCAGAACTAAAGGCAAAGGTGAGCAAGGATTACTTAGACCTCTCCTCCTCTCAGATGAAGCTATGGGACATATAAAGTTGTGGCTTGAACATAGAGGTGAAGATAATTGCGAATTCATATTTGTGTCCAAACAAAATAACGAATACCAGCCATTACATGCTTCTGCAGTTAACTACTGGTTTAAAGAAATCATCTCGGACATTATTGGAAGACGCGTAAACCCTCATATCGTCCGAGCTAGTCGATCTTCCCATCTAATTAAGGATTCTGACGGAAAGTTAACCAAAGCACAGAAATTACTTGGTCACAAAGATTCTAGTACCACTAATAACTTCTATAATTTAAATGACGATGATGATGATGTTGCTGATATGTTTTAATATAAAATCTCTCTTTTATTCAAAGCCATGTCCTTGGTTGATTTTTACATCTTTATCAAAATTATAGTGTGAAGTCAGTTTTCCCACTTCTCCCAATCTATGGTATAATATACAAAAAAATATATGGTGGTGTTTATTATAGCCATACTGTGGTGGGTAATAATATTTGGTATCTGGCTGGCTATTGTTGCAGCAATGAGAAAACACTCTAAAAGAAAAAGTGAAGAACAAGATGCAGTGTTAAATCATATGGCTGAATATGATAAAGAGTTTCATGGCGATCTCTTTTTCCCTGGCTTAGATGGTCAAACTAAAATTGCTTACAATAAAGATGTGAACTTATTTAAGTATTACCAGAGAACTTCCAGTAGCACTATTCAAGAGTATTCCTTTTCGGCTGACAAAGTTTTGGATGCTTCATTTGAATTAAATGGTGAAACAGTATCAAAAGTCTCCCGTACTCAGCAAATTGGTGGAGCTCTAATTGGTGGGGTAATTGCTGGAGGTGTTGGTGCCATTATAGGCGGTCTATCCTCTGATCGAAGGCATGACGAGCTAATTAAAAAAGCAACTCTAAAAATTAATACCGCAGACGTCGAAAAGCCTGTTCTATATGTAGAATTCCTCCCCTCCCTCATACCTGGATCTCCACAAGAAAAAGGGTTCCCAAAGAATGGCGAAGTCGTTCAAGCAGTGCTAAAAAAACTTGAACAATGGGAAGGTATATTTAAAATTGCGATGAACAAAAACACAACCGCATCTTAAGTGGTTGTATTTTTGTTTGTTTCGATGTGATAAATTTTGAGTGAAGATTTAAAAAATATACTCTCCTCCTTTGATGACATTAACGATAATATTATTATAGTTAATATGTTCTAATGTAAAATCCCTCTTCTCTTTTGAAATAATCCGTGTTTAAGTTCTACATCTCATATAAGTTAAGGCGTAGATTTAAATATGGATAATATTCTCATTTTTCTTTTGCAAATAAATAAATCATAATTATACTGATTTATAGGGAAAGGATTGGATTGAATTAACTACTTAATCTAAATAGGAAATTCCCTACCTCCTTCCTGGCATTAATATAAGTGGAACAATATTAGGGAGTTGTTAAAACTGGCTGCATGGAATGAATCAGATATAGCAATTTTACAAGAGAAATTTTGTTGCGCAAGTCAAGAGGAGATAATTTCTTCTTTATCTGTACATAGAAATTGGAGTTCAATAGCTAAAAAAGCACATACATTAGGTTTGCGCAGAGACAGAAGACAAACAACCAAACCATTAAAAGCTCACAATAAAATGGATATATCGGTCGCTAAACAAAGATTTGCAACCTATGATCTTAGTTTACTTGAAGACAAATATGTGGATAGTAAGACTAAAATGAAATTTCAATGTTCATGTGGAAAAATATGTTTTCAGTCAATTAACAAGTTGCCTAATCGTCCCTACTGTCGAGACTGTGGAAAACAAAAGAAGCTAAGAAATCCGATTTCTCAAGCTGTTAATGAATTGAGTAAAAAAGGATTCAAGGTACTAAATAAAAGTATGATAGTTGATTTAGTTAGCACACCTCTAGTAATTATCTGCACCTGCGGCAGCATCATAGAGAAAATGCACAGAAATTTAAGATACAACCCAAAGTGTACTTGCGATAAAAACATGGAACAATATACGAAGATTACATATGACCGTGAAACTCTTGAACGTATATTTTGGGATTACTTAGTTATCAACAAAAGGTACCCCACTGCTTCAGACCTAAAAAATGATCCATTACTACCCACAGTTGCTCCTTTTATAAGATTATGCGGCTCTTACGACAATTTCCTAAAAGAGCTTAATTTATTATCTGCTAACGGCTGGTACAAACATGACGAGAATGTTTTAAGAAAGTACTATGCCTTTAACGATATCAAACTTATTAATGAGAAATTAATGATACCTAGGTCTGAAAGTACCATACGCCACAAAGCTAACTCACTAGGTCTTACTGTTTCTTACGAGTATAGGTATGGACATGATAATTTAAATACGAACGAAATAAAACAAATCGTTTATGATAATTACTTACGATTGCAAAGACCCTTAGCCATGTCAGACTTTAAAGATTATGAATATCGAGCGATCAAAAAACATTTTGGCAATTTAGCGAACTTGTGCAAGCTGCTTGAGTTACCACTACCTAAAGGACAAGAGAACAGGTTTGTACAGTATACAGACCAAGAATTAATTAATGACTTCGAAAACGCTCTCCCATATGAAGAAATTAGGTCTAAATACAATTTTACAAGTACTTCTGCCGTTCAAAATAGATTAAGGATGCTAGGATGCTACAAGCATAACGACTGGACTCAAGAGGAAATTAATTTCTTAAAGGTTAACTACAGTCAATTGGATTGGGAAGATTTGCTAGACTATCTCTCCCATAGTAAGGATACTATCTTGCATAAAGCCTCTCAACTAGGTTTGAGGAGGGAAAATTACCATTGGACAACACATGAACTCGAGGTGCTAAGGCAATTATATATTTCAGGTGGCACTAGGGCTGTTATTGAAAAACTTCCTCACAGATCTCCCTACTCTATAAACACCAAAGCATCTAAACTTGGTATAAATAATAGGATACCCTGGTCTAATCAGGATGTTATTACACTTAAAGAAGTGTATCCAACGAGTACGATAACTGAATTATTAAAGCTGTTTCCTGAAAGATCTGCTATCTCAATTAACAGTATGGCTAATGACACACTAGAATTAAAAAAGAACAAAGAAGTATATTCAGATAAACTCAAATCAGAAATAAAATTAGAGCTTATTGAAAATTTGGTAGAACTATCAAAAGAACTTGAAAAAACCCCAAGTATTGATGAAGTTAATCAACATATGTCTTGTGGAGCAATGTCATACTTTAGATACTTTGATTCTTATTCAGCGGCATGTATGGAAGCTGGTTTAACGCCTAATCAATCTTTGTATGGCAAGTCTTTCTCTTGCATTAGTAAAAATGGCGATATTTGCGATTCAAAGAAGGAACTAGCTATTACAAACTATCTTATAGATGAGGGCATAGAATATCAGAAAGCGACGCTTTATAAAGAAATCGTCGATGATCCTAGATTGGGCATGATGAAAACTGATTGGGTCATTAATGGAATACCAGTCGAATACTTTGGAATGTCAGACAAAGAATCCTATCGTAGAAGAATGGAAAAGAAAATTAGAATCTTAAGAGAAAACAATATTCCACTTGTAGATTTGTACCCAGAGGATATGAAGAAAGATATGTTAGGACTAAAAACAAAATTGAAAAAGCATAGCATCATTCCCTCACCCCGTATCATATGATATGGAGCTCAATAGCGATATTGTTCAAGCAGTATTAAAAAAGCTTAAGTAATTGGAAATTATATTTGAAACTTTAGCAAACAAAAGCACATCCCCTAATGAATGTGCTTTTGTTTTGTAATAAATTATCTATGCTAATACTGAAAGGATGTGATACATGTTGAGTGAAGATTTGAAAATAATACTCTCCCCTTCTGCTGATACCAGTAGACAAGCTACTAACCAGCTTAATCAAGATATTAAGCTCCTCCAAGGTAAAGCTAAAGCCCTGAATATTAAATCTGAAATTGATATCTCCAAATCCTCTATTTCCGAAATTAATAAGCAAATTGCCTCCTTTCAGAAACAACTCAAGCCAATCAAGTTAGACGTAATTATGGATAAGCAAGTAGAGAAAGTGCTAAACGGATTTACAAAATCCATAGACGGCCATGTTAAGAGTGCCAAAGATCTTAATAAAGTAATTGAAGAGCAAATCACAGTCACAAAGAAATTGGACGGAACGACTGAGAAAACGAGCATGCAGCACAAACAAAATGGAGAAATTCTTCAAAAGTCCACCAGATTTGTTAATGAGCAGACGCAAGCTCTTCAAAAACAAGCTCAGGCAGCGAAAGTGGCTCAAGACCAAATTACTAAATACGGTCAAACACTCTCTAAAACAGAAAAACGTGATGCCACTGGAAATTATCTTGGCGGTCAACAAAAAAACAGATTAAACTATGAAGATATTACATATAACACTGATCGCGAAGGAAATATCTCCTCTATCCGTACCACTGATAATATAGACAAGCGCAGAAAAGCTGTTCAGCAGCTAGAGACTCAACTTAAGTCATTAAAACAGCAAGGCGAAGTATCCGCTACAACTCTGTCTAAATTGTCTAATGCAATTAATATTGCTGATACTCTACAGGATATAGAAATAGTTCGACAGCTCATCTCTCAACTAGATGACGATTCAAAAGCTAGACAACGTACTCGTGAGCTAGAGAAACAGCTAGAGCTCTACAAACGTCAAGCTGCAGTAAATGTACAGAATCTTGAGAGACGTTTTAGCTCCGCTATAGGACCTGACGGCCAAGCTGGATTAAACAACTACCTTAACTCCGTTAACTCGCTTTCAGCTAAGACCCCTAATGTTAGCCAGCAAATGAAATCTCTTAATATGGAATTCAAGGAGATATCATCAAACGTTAATACTGCTGCTTCACATGTAAATACGTTTGGTCAAGAATTACAGACTGCCCTAGCCCGCACCGTCACTTGGGGCGTAGCAATGACTTCAATATATGGATCGTTAAACGCTTTTCGTAATATCACAGAACAAATTGTAGAAGTCGACACATTAATGACCAACATTAGACGTGTAATGGATATACCGGATTCCCAATTCAACACTTTACTGAGCGAGTCCATTGATTTAAGTATACAATTAGGAAACACTCTTCCAGATGTACTCACAATGATGGGGGAATTTGGGAGATTAGGCTATGAAGGAGATCAATTGGCTGATTTAGCCGAGTCAGCACAGATTCTTCAGAATATAGGGGAACTTTCTCCTGAAGATTCAGTTAAGTCTATCACTGCCGCAATGACCAATTTTAATATTGCAGCTAAGGACAGTGAATCTATAATTGATCGAATTAACGAAGTTGATAATCAGTTCTCAGTAAGTTCTTTAGACCTATCTCAATCCATAAGACGTGCTGGATCTACAGCCTCCGTATTTGGTGCAGATTTAGATGAATTGTTAGGCTATACAACAGCTATTGGAGCATCTACACGTGAATCTGGAAACATCATCGGTAAACTAGTTGCTGATGTAAAATCCTCCCTGATTGACTTGGAACCCCTAACGTTAAGACGAGGGCGACAAGGGGCAAGCGTAATGGCAGCCTGAACGACTGAGTGGGAAGACAAGTGTATGACACTTGAAGCGACAGTCTGAGCATCTATGGAAACATAGAGAGTGAAGTTGAAGTGCTTCACCGCCATATGTTTATGGTCAGTAGCCTGCTAGGTGAAAGTAACAGGACCGAACAGTTTGAAAACAATACTCTCCCGTATCACAACTATGGGAGCAGCTGAAGAGCAGCTGACTTCATTAGGTATCGCTGTAAAAGATGTGACCGGCGATGTAAGACCTGTGTCTGACATACTTGATCAACTAGCATCTCAGTGGAACAGCTTAAGTTCAGAGCAGCAGCAGAATACAGCTGTAACGCTGGCTGGACGGGAGCATTTGTCGCGATTTCTTGCGCTCATGGAGGGATTTTCCACCGCGCAAGAAGCTTCTTCCGTTTCAATGGGTAGCTTCGGCAGCGCAGCTCGTGAGCAGGAGAAATACGCAGATTCATTGCAAGCAAGGCTAAACATACTACAGAATCGATGGACAGAACTTTCCCTAGTTCTTGGAGAGGCATTTTTATCTGACGGTATAATAGCATTCACTGAAATAGCAGGAGGTGCATTAGAAAAATTAGCCGGTTTCGCTGAAAATGTTGGTATGCTCCCTCCCCTCTTTGCTGCAGCATCCGTAGCTGTCTTTTTGTTAAGCAAAAACTTCCGCATTCTTTCCACGGCCATGATATTCGGTGCAGACTCTCTATCTGACGCTAATAGACAGTTTGCTAATATAGAAGCAGGTGCTTCTAGAGCAACAGTTGCTACAAATGTCTTTAAAACTGCAATGCGTGGTTTACTTGCTACAACTGGTGTCGGATTGGTTTTTGCTGGTATAGGCTTAGCAGTAGAAAAATTAACATCGGCATATGCTGATGCCCGAGCTAAGCAAGAAGAATTCACTAAGAACCAAGAAACCTCTCTTGAATCTCTCTCTTCTGATAAGGACAAGGTAGATGAACTTGTTGAATCCTACACTAAACTTTCCTCTATTGATCGAAACAACGAGCAAGAAGAAGAATATCTTCGAATTCAAAATGAGCTCGCTGCCCTCCTCCCTTCTGTAAAAGCTGGAGAAGATGAAAAAGGAAATGCGATACTCTATAACTCCGGCATCCTTGAGGAACGTATTAAGCTCCTCGAACGAGAAGCCGAGCTCGAAAAACAGAAGACTCTTCTACAAGCTCCAAACACCCTTTCTCAAAATGCGGATAGCATCAAAAAAGCTCGTGAGGAGCTAGAGAAACTACAAAAGGAACAAGAAAAAGAGCTTAATTATGCAAACTCTATGAACACAATAAACAAATCTGGAGATGTTACTCTAGGTGTTCAAGCAGAATCTGCACAAAAGAAAGCTGATGAATTAAGCGCAGATATCAGTGAAAAGTTTGATGAGATAAACAAGAAAACAGTCGAATCAACTGAGGCAATTGCTGCTGTAATTGGTGATATGAAAGGTCTTACTGCTGTTGATATCCAATGGATTAGTGACCAATCTATAGAAAAAGGTTACACAACAACTGAACAAATCAAAGAGCTGGCTAAACGTGTCTCTGCTCTTAAGAAAGATCTAGGTGATGGCTTTAACCTAGACGGTTTTAGTGTCGATCAGCTTGATGCTGTCGAGAAGATTGCAGATTCTGGTCAGAAAGTAAAAGAAGGCACTAACGCTTATAATGAACAAGTTGCCTCTCTTACTTCCTTAAAGGTTGGTCTTTCTGACGCAGAAACTGTTGTCGGTATTCTTAGTGGTTCCCTAGAGAAACAAACAATTGAATCCCAAGCAGCTGCACAGACCTATTCAGAAGAAGGCGACGCGATGGCCGAGGCCTTCGAGGGTTCTGCTGATGCAGTAGATTCAATGGACGAGGCCATACAGAATGCAAGAGGAAACTACCAAGCGTTATTAGACATAGCGCAAGAGTTAGTTGATACTCAGCAGCATCAGAAAGCTACTGAACTACTTCTAGGTGACGCTTATAATGCATTAACTGATGAAGTCTCCCCTCTTAATAACCTACTTAAAAAGTTAGCCGAAGGGAAACAGCTATCTGCAGCAGAAGCAGTTACGCTCATGCAAAATGAAGAAGATCTCGCAGGAGCTATCTCAATCCAAAACGGTGTAATCTCCGTTAACCAAGATGCTATCATTAAACTTAGAGATGCCAAAGTCAAATCTTACACTGACATGCAAAATGCTGTTCAACAAGATTTGATCAATCAAGCAAACGCCACAGTTAAGATCCTTAATAACTACGGCTTACAGATTGAGGCAATCAAATCCGTTGCGGATGCCAGAAAAGCCCTAACTGAAGCTGGCGACGAGATTGGTGACACTATCGCTTCAGGTGGAACCATGAATGGCCAAGACATGGCTAAAATTCAAGCTTTGTCGGAACAGCGTAATGAATTAGATGGTATTGTTGAGAATCTTGATGGCATCGAGAAAATGAAAAGTATGGTTGAAGCTTCATCTACAGCATTGAATGAAGTTGGTACGTCCAATGAGAAGTTATCTGAATCTAACGATAATGTTTCAGAATCCGAGAAGGATAAGCAAGAAGAAATTGAGTCATCCAAATATGTAGCTGAAAAATACAAGTTGGATTTAGAGAAGCTTAATCTAGAGATAGAAAAGCAAAACAACCTCCTCAATGACTATCCTGGTCACTCTAAAAAGTATCGTGACGCCGTTAAAAGCGAGATCAAGATGCTCAAAGAAAAAAAGCAAATCTTGCAAGAGCAATCCAAGTCTTTAGAGAGACAGATAAAATCTGGTTACATTGCTCCCACAGGTATTGTCACTACTACCTCAGGTGGATCAACCTCCTCTGGCTTAGGATACTCCCCTCTTTCCTCTAATGTCGGAGGTGGCAAATACGGCGACTACATTAACCAAGCTGCTCAAAAATATGGAGTCGATGCCAACCTAATCGCAGCAATAATTAAACAGGAGTCCAATTTCAACACTAACGCTCGATCTGGTGCTGGTGCAATGGGGCTTATGCAACTCATGCCAGGTACTGCGAGCGATTTGGGTGTAAAAAACGCTTATGACCCATACCAAAACATTATGGGTGGTACTAAGTACATAGCTCAGCAGCTTGAGAAATTCGGTGGGGATATACAGAAAGCACTTTACGCCTATAACGCTGGTGCTGGTAACGTTTCGAAGATACTGTCTTCTGCTCAGGGTCAATGGAAAGAACCTAAAAACTATGCTGATAGAGTTTTAGCAAACTACTCCAAGTATGCTG
Organism: Terribacillus aidingensis; assembly: GCF_900215625.1. GTDB lineage: Bacteria > Bacillota > Bacilli > Bacillales > Amphibacillaceae > Terribacillus > Terribacillus aidingensis. The sequence goes on along the minus strand of NZ_OBEK01000002.1, from coordinate 320,757 downwards.
GGTCTGTTGTAACGCAGACAACAGACGCTGCAAAATCTGTAGCTGACTACTATAAAAACAATTTCCGTCAAACTTCTGATTACATGGAAAAGCGTGGGTCCACGAAGCATAAAGGAATTGACTTGGCCAATGGTAAACAAGGTGATCCGGTTAAGTCTCTGCAAAACGGTAAAGTCATTACAGCTGCTTATTCAAAATCAGCTGGATACTGGGTTGTTGTTCAACAAGATGACGGCACTGTTGCAAAGTATATGCACATGCAAAAAGGCTTGGATGTAAAAGCCGGTGATAGAGTTGCTGCAGGTCAACAGTTAGGTAAAGTTGGAAATACAGGTCAATCAACTGGTGCTCATCTTCATTTGCAAATTGAGGATCAGAGCGGAAATACGATTAATCCTAATACTTACCTTGATGCACTAACGGACTACTCTTCTACTGTCGCTCAGAATCAGCAGAATGTTGCAAATGCTCGTTCCGAAGTAGTGAATTTACAATCAGAAATCGCCGGCATTGATGAGCAGATAGAGCAGTTGAATTATGACATTGTAGAATCATACCTCGCAGGTTATGACAAGCGCATAGCTGACTTAGATGTTAATTTAGCAAAGTATGATACTGAATTACAAAAGTATGATGAAACCTCTGAAAAATGGCGAAGTATCACTTCTAAGCAATTAAACGACACCAAGAGGCAAAAAAGTATTCAAGAAGAGAAAATTCGTTTCATCCAGCGAGAAATTAAAACTAACAAAGCTTTAACAGCTGCTCAAAGAGTTCAGCTTTCTCAAGAGCTAAATAATGCTCAGATTACTCTAGAGGATTACAAGCAGCAGCTATTCCAAATTGAAGAATCTATAATGTCCTCAAAAGTAGAAGAAAAGCTCAAGAAAATTGCTGATGCCTATGAGAAGATTACTGACAAGTTTGAGAATCTAAGCGACAAAATATCAATGACCCCAGAAGAAAAAGATCAGGTCAAATACTACAGCGATCAATATAAAAACCTACAGCAACAGCAAAAAGCTGTGAAGGATTATATTAAACAGCTCAAAGAACAGCGTAAGACAGTTAAAGGCTTCCCTGACCTCTATGATCAAATAACTTCTGAAATTGAAAACTGGGAAGATAAGCAAAAAGATTTAACCCTTGAAGTTTATAACACTGGTCAGGCTATCTCCTCCATTTATCAGAACATGTCTGATGAAGTAGTTGACATTTATAAAGAAATGTACGAAAAGATGCGTGATATAGAGCTTAAGAATGCTGAGGACGCCACCAATAAGATTATAGATGAAATCGATTCTAAAGCTGATGATGAGCAATTTAACAAAGAACTGGAAAAGCGAAACAAAGAGCTACAGGAGCTCCAAGATAAGTACGGTAAACTCTCACTTGACGATTCAGAATGGGCTAAATCTCAGCGTGAAGACCTTAAGAAACAAATCGAAGAAGCCCAGGAGTCACTGGATGAGTTCCTACAAGATCGAGAAGATGAGAAGCGTAAGGAAGCATTAACCGATCAGTTAGAGAAGGATACAGAAGCTATAAATGATAAATATGATGACTTGATTAATGATGATAGATACTTTGATTCTATTGAACAAAAAATCATGAATGGTCAGATTAAAGACATTAATAAGCAACTATCTAGTTTTACAGACTTCATTAACAAGAATATGGAGGAAATCGGTAATAGTATTTCCAATAACCTTGTTGACCGGTTAAAAGAAGCATCTGACGCTTTAACTGTAATCGTTTCTGGAAATAAGACCGGTAAGAATGTATCTTCCTTCGATACAGGTGGATACACCGGCTCTTGGGGTTCGAGCACAGGCAAGCTAGCTATGCTGCACCAAAAAGAAATTGTATTGAATCAACATGATACCGCAAACGTGCTAGATATTGTTAAGGAAGCCCGGAGTATCTCTGATCAACAAGTGCAGAACGCAAAGATGCCTCTTCGTAAGGATGCTATTCAGAATGCGTCCACTCTTACGACAATGCCTATTCAGATAAGTATCGATAAACTTATGGGAGATGCTTCTGGAGCGAATGAGTTGTTCAACACATTTAATAATAAGTTAACTGGACGAGGTTTAATTCTTAGAACAACCTAAGGGGGGGCATAGCCCTCCTTCTTTATTTGGAGGTGAAAACTTGATAAAAGAATCTTTATTTTTTCTGTTCAACAATGAGAAGTCAAGTGATTACAACGTAATTAGTGTCAATCAAGGCAGTGACTTATACGAAGAGAGCTTTGCAGCAAATAGAACTATCAGAGAAACAAAAGTGAAGAACAATGATATACCCTACTTCGAAGGTTTAGATACTGAGCCTCTTTCCTTCCCACTAACTCTTTACGTCAACAAGAAATTTAACGAGTTCGATCTTAGTAACATTAAGAAATGGCTATACCTTGATAACTACGCTCCCCTTTCATTTGAAGCAGACATTGACAAGGTATTTTATGTATTATTCCATGACGTTTCAACCCTCAAGCACAACGCTAGAGGTGAAGGCTATATTACTGTTCAAGTAAGATGCGACTCACCTTTCTCTTACAGCCATATCATATCCTCCCCTATCTACAACACTGCCGACCCATTAATCAAAGTTCCGATTGAGATTGACAATAACGGTGAACTACCAATTATGCCAGTAATTCACATTGAGAAAACAGGAAATGGCAGCATTGAGATCGAGAACCTTTCAAGTTATGATTCCCCATTTAAAATTGAAGATTTGCAAGATGGTGAAAAGGTTACTATTGACTGTGCAAATGAGTTAATCGAAACAAGTTTACTGGGTATCTCACGCTACGATAGCTCGAACGAAGAGTACATAAAGCTGCCCGTTGGTATTAACCGATTAAATATTAAAGGCAGTTGTATCATTAGCTTTGAATATGAATTCAAATATTTCTAAAGGAGGCGTAAGTTATTTACACTATTGAAAAGAACTATGAGTTTAAAAGACCTAAGATTTCACTACATAAACCCTATCGACAAAAAATCGCTAATATAACTCATTTCAATGGGCTACAATTTACTCCTCGCTTTGGAAAGCTTAATGATCTGAGTTTCCAAGTTCCATTGTACATAGTAAGAAATCACAAACGTATTAAAAACCCTGTAATGAAAATGCTTAAAGAACGTTACGTAATTAAGTTTTCTTCATATTTTTTTGAGCCTGAGTGGTATGTCATTACTGGTATTAGTAAGTCTAATTCGACTGCAGATTCATATAGCGTTACTTGTAAATTAGCTCCTCATTCGCTAATTTGGAGGAAAATGAGAGTTTACGAAGTAACCTCATATTCTCTTAAGCAAGTAATGGAAGATATCCTTAAAGACACAGGGCTTACAATTGGCTATATTAACCCGGAGATTCAGCTTAAGGCTCGATCCTTTGATGTATCTGGAGTGACCCGCCTAGATTTGTTTTACACAGTATGTGAGACATTTAAGGTAATACCTCAATTCGATACGGCACTGAATAAAATTCATTTCTACAAAGAGGATGAGCTCTCTGAATACAAAGGTTTTATAAACCGTGACGGGAAGTATATGGATTCCATTACTGACCAGATAGATATAGATCAACTAGTTACGCGATTAATTGTAACCGGCAAAGACGGCCTTAGCATAAACGGTGTTAATCCAACTGGCCAATCCTACGTTGATGATTTCTCTTTCTACCTCTATCCTTTCCAAAGAGACGAGAATAGAAATGTAATTCAATCCAGCGAATACATGACCGATGACCTTGCGCATGCTATTTTGGATTACAATGAACTAGTCAACAAAACTAACACAGAGTACAAACAGTTTCTCGATAATCTAACTGCTAAACAAAAAGAACAGTTAGCTGCTGAAACAGAACTGTTCAATAAAAAGCTTGAAAAGGAAAAAGCTTTAGACTTCCTGGAAACAAGAAAAAGCATTCAGGGAGCAGATTTAACTGCTGCTAAGGCTGATGCCGATGCCAAAGTTAAAGCATATGATGATCAGAAGAAAAAAATCGATACTATCAAATCTGAAGTAACAGCAATTCAGGATAAAATCGGTATTTTAAAAGGAAAGCTAAAACTTGAAAACAACCTCTCCCCTGCTCTCCTGGCTGAGTTAGAACAAAACTTTATTCACGAAGAAGAATGGTCTAACGACAACATCTACGACGAGTCTGAGTTATATGATGCTGGTATAGAACAGTTGGCTGAAATGAATACTCCCCCAGTTAATGTGACTACTAACATAGTCAATTTCTTCGAAGTTTCAAGCGAGAAGAAAAACTGGAATCGTCTATCATTAGGCGACATTATACGCAACCATCACAGACAGCTAGACATTGACATTAAAGCTAAAGTTATTGAGATGACATTCGACTTTGATCAGCGTAATATCTCTATCACTCTTAGCAACCAAAAACGAGTTCAGTCTGACGCCGAAAAGGTAATTAGTGCATTATATGCAGTTGAAAAAGCAAAGACAGAATACAATGCGAAGAAAGCCAACTATGAGTATACTCACCAAAACTTCACTCTCCGTAATGACCGTATTAGCACAACTCCTGCCGATCCTACCCTACCGACTTCTCCTATTTCCCACACAGAGAACGATAACGGCTCTGTAGATTTAACTCTAAACTGGGACTTCCCTACAGATGAAAAAGACGAGCATAACATTGACGGTTTCCAGCTCTACCTTTACTCTAGCAACCTCTCCGATAAGTATGTTTTTGGCGCAACTAATGCTAAAGAAACGGAAATTAATGTTAATAATCCAGTAGCACGTTCTTACACGTTCTCCGGTATTCCGGCCAACCTCTACTACTCTATCGCTGTCCAGGCATACCGCCGTGTGGATACAGACGTTAATGTAAATGGCATTATCCTATCTGAAAAGATAAGTAATAAAGAACCTTATCGTCCTAAAGCATCTATTGAGATGAAAGGCAATGTTGCAGGTAAGCTAAATGATATTAACTTTAAATTTAGCGAAGAAGACCCTCCTGTAGATGGTGAGGCTAATGTAAAGATTACATCTGAAGGTGGATTCGAGGTTTATGACTTTGAACAGCAAAAATATATTTCAAAATATGACGTAGCTTCTGAAGAGATCAAAGATGACCTAGAGAATGTTAAGGATAACATTGATAAGATCAAAGATGAACTCCAAGTTATTACTGACGAAGACACACTCATCAGAGATAACTTAGAAGATTTTCAAATTGACACAGGCAAAAAGCTAGAAGAAATGCAAAATCTTCAAAAAGAACTAGAAGATAAAGCAACAGCTTTAGAAGAGAAAGCAGCAGGAATGGTTCAAGATATTGCAGACAAAGCTGACCTTGAATATGTCAATGGAGAGCTGATTGCTAAGGTTGACTTAACCCAGTATGAAGAAGAGTACAATACAATTCGTGATGACTTGCTTAAGAAAGTTGACATTGAGAAGTATCAGCAAGAGTATGACGCTATACTTGAATCGTTAATTGGAAAAGCAGATGATTCAACTGTTGACAGTAAATTAGCTGAGTTGAATAGAAATCTCCAAGCAAGCTTGCAAGAAGTCGAAACTGCTAAAGCAAACATCTCTACAGTTAGACAAGATGTAACCAATGCTCTGGCTGAAATAGAGGCCCACAAAGATGCTATCGCTGTGCATGGCGGCCAACTATCAACTATATCGACTGAATTAGACGAGGTGAAGGGCTCCTTTGCTGTACAAGCACAGACTTTAACGGATCTAGATGGCAAAATGAGCAAAGCTCGGGCAGACATTTCACTGAACTCTCAAGAAATAGCTTCTAGAGTTAAACAGCTGGATTTCGACAATCTTGGCGAAGAGGTTTCTTCTCAGGAAACTTTAATCCAGCAGCAGGCTACTTCTATCGGTCTTAAAGCTAACGCTACAGATGTGTATAAGAAAAATGAAGTAGACACTGCTTTAGGAAATAAAGTTGATGCTACATCTTACAACGAAAAAATGTCCAGCATTGATTTAACTGTAAATGGTATCAATCAAAAAGTAAGTAATCAAGAAACTGTATTAAACGAATTAGATGACACTGTTCTCTCCCACTCCACTAAGATTTCCGAGATTGATCAAAAAGCAGACAGCATCTCATTGAAAGTATCAGAAACTGAAGCTGACCTTGAAAATGTTAAAGACAGTGTTAGTACGGCAAACGCTGAGATTAAACTTAATAAAGAAGCTATTGCTCTGAAAGCCGAGAAGATTGAGATGGACGATCTCGGAGATCGGTTAGCGACTACTGAGAGTTCTCTTACTGTAATGAATGACGCTATTGCATCCAAAGTTGGACAAGAAGAGCTGAACACAGTTACAGGTAGATTAGCAACTGCAGAGTCTAATATCGAACAGACTAGTACTGCTATAAAATCAAAGGTCGAGCAAACAGATTTTGACTTGCTGAACGGAAAATTCACAAACCAAACTGCTCAAATTAACACTCTAGCCGATCAAATAAACCTTCAGGTAAGTGAGGAAGAATTCAACAATCTGTCTGACACTGTAGCAAGCCAAGGCACTCAAATTTTCCTTAATAAAGATGCTATTCAAGCGAAAGCTGACAAGACTACCTTAGACATAGTTACAGGTAGACTAGAAGTTGCCGAGTCTAATATGATTGCTAATTCGAATGCTATTGAGCAGCGTGTCACTAAAACAGAATTTGATAAACTAGAATTGGGTGGTCGTAACTATATTCTTGATTCTGAGAAGCTGTTGACTTGGGCAACTCCTAATCCAAATTACTTGCAAATAACTTACACTAGTGTACATCCAAATGCAGGCAAGTATTTATCCGAGGATAAGTATTACACACTTTCCCTTCAAGTTAAGGCGAACGAAACAATGAGACCTTTTCAGAATATAGTTGTTGGTAAAATAGGCACAGACAACTGGGCGCTACGCTTAAGTGAAACGAGCATGTCTAAAAAACCGCTTGCAGACGGATGGGTGCAATATTCCGGCTATTTTAGAGTCAAGGGCGATGGCAATGAACAATTACAATCATATGTAAAGATAATTGTGGAAGGTAATACGGGCAATGCAGAAGCCAAAAAAATACAGTTGGAAGATGGAACGAAAGTGAGTTCCTGGTCGGCTGCACCTGAAGACACTGGGAAAGATATTTCTAACCTCGATAATAGAATGACCAAAGCAGAAACCTCCATTACACAAACAGCCAACGATATCACTTTTAAAGCTGATAAATCCACCACTTATACTAAGTCTGAAGTTGAGGGTAAATTATACGAAGTTAACCTAAAAATTTCTGATGCAAATACCCTAATTACACAAAACACAGAGGCTATAAAGCTTAAAGCTAGTTCTTCAGATGTTTATACTCGCACACAGGCAGATAATTTACTAGGCGGCAAAGCTGGTAAAGGAGAATTTGATGCTTTAGTTACTAAAGTTAACCTAAATTCTTCAGAACTTGCAGTTCAGTCTGATGCAATTAATGCGAGGGTTACGCGAGACGAGTATGAGAATCTTGAGTTTGGCGCGACCAACCTAATGGATGGGTCAGGAAATTTCGTTGACAGTTTTGCTTCTTTTATGTCAAACGGAGCAACGCTCAGTACAGATAAAGCTGCTACTTACAGAAGCTTTAATACTATTAAGGTTGTAGGTAATGGTGGACTTAAAACAGTAAATTGGATTGAGTTAGAGCCGAATACAACGTATACGTATAGCATTACCGCAAAAGCAGACAAAGCTATAGCAGGCAATAAAGGGACTCCGCTTCATATGTGGCTTAGCTCCACAAAGGCTTCTGGTGAGCACAAGGAAATAATTATTAGCCATAACTCAACTATTGGAACAACATTTGGCAAGTCTTGGATAACTTTCAAGACTCCTAATGACAATCAGAGATATTACTGGCAAGGGTTCGTATATAACATTGGTACTGCTATCGTAAATGTAGCAAACTTTCAACTAGAAAAAGGCAATAAGGCAAGTGACTGGAGGCTTAGTGCTTCTGACCAAACTGCCTATGTTGACTCCTCCCTTTCCCCTGTTAAGGAACGCGTATCTCAATCTGAAGCATCTTTAAAAATTCAGGCGGATCGCATAGAGCAACTGGTCACTAAGACAGAATCAAATGCTGGTCGCATTTCTCAAGCTGAGACTCGTATCTCACAGACTGAGAGCGACATTGAGCTCCGCGCAACAAAAACTGAGGTGGCTAATAAGGTTGATCAAGGTACATATAGCAAGTTTGTGACTGATACTAACGCAAGTTTAAAAGTTGCAAACGATGCTATCGCCACTAAGGTTAGCTCCTCCCAGTTAACGACAGGGATTAATGAAGCCATTAATCAGATTAAAATAGGTTCTAGGAACTTGCTTGTTGACACAGATTTCAGCATAGGTGGAAATATCGGAAAATGGAAGCGATGGAGTACAAATACCAATTCTGATGGCATAGCTTCATCAGTTACATTTACAACAGGAGAAACTAAAAGATTTATGAGAATCGAATCTATAAGGGGTGCAACTCAAGGTACTACATTTGGAGTGCAATCACCGGATAGATTCAATGTCGTGGCTGGACAAGAGTATGTACTAAGCTTCCTTGTTGCTGTTCATCCTAATGCCGAAAATACCATGAATTACACCTACTTAATGTATGACGATGCTAGCAACCAAGGTATTTCCACAAATAAAAGAGTGTCAGAACATAAGGTGTACGGTAGATTTTTAGGAAACTATGACTTATATGTCTATGAATATGTTATTAAATTCACGGCTCGAACATCTTCAGATTCTGCTTATATTCTATTGGGAGACAGGGTAGCGAGTGACTTGTCCTCAAGTTCATACGGCTTAATCTTTGTCTCTGATATCCAACTTGAGAAAGGTAATGTGCCAACGGACTATTCACCTTCGCCTGAAGATATAAAACGTCGTATCTCTCAGGCTGAATCTTCTATAGCTCAACAAGCTAGTGAGATAAAGCTAAAAGTTTCCCAATCAGAGCTAAATGCTGTGACAAACCGCCTCTCAACTGCAGAATCCTCCATAACACAACAAGCCAATCAGATTAATCTTAGGGTTGAAAAGAACAATGTCTTATCTGCGATCAAACTAACTCCTGAGAAAATCAAAATTAGCACGGATCGATTGCTTATCGGTGACTTTGCCAACTATGCAAGCTGGGAAAATAAAGGTGATCAAAATACCAGCCCATGGGGAGCAGATGCAATTGTAGATACCTCTACATATAAATCTTCTAATTCGTCCTTTAGAATACCCCCTGGTAAGGTGGGGATAGGATTAAAGAGAGACATTCCGGTTCAAGGCGGAGATAAGATATATTACTCCTTCTGGATTAAGACCGACTCTAACTGGAACGGCAAAGCAGACAACTCAAAACTTCGCTTCGGAAATCAAAACGGCGCACTCCTGGCTGCTTACAACTACCAAGGAGTAAAACCAAACTGGACTTTCATTGAGGGTGTATACACTGTCCCTTCAACGGGCGTTTCTCTGCTGCAGATTTCAATTGGTAATGACGGTACTACGGGTAACATATGGCTAGACGATATTACTCTAACCAAACAGATGTCTGCTGTGAAAATTGAAGATGGAGCTATTAAGGCTAAACACCTTAGCGTTGAAGGAATTGATGCTAAGTACATTACAAGTGGAACACTAGATGCTGGAAGAATTACAGTTCAGGGCGGTAGCGGTAATGAGTATGCCAAGATAGACGGAGCACTTCTTTCAACACGTGGTCAATACTCTCGTACTTGGTTCGGTCAAACCGAAAGCTTGGATAGTGAAATTACTGTTGGTGGTGGTATGGTTCGTATCACAAAGGTCAATGATTCTCGAGGCAGAAGAAACCTGTACTTCACAAATAACGGTATTTCAACCACAGCTGTTGGTGCTGATGGTGATGAAGGAACTGGTTCCGGCGTAGTTGAGTTTTTCTCTCATATGTTCGACACCGAACGACGAGGGCTTACACTATACTCTAACTTAGGAACAATTGGCTTGAAGACAGACAGTAGAGATATTGTTATGGATGCAGCCAGAGATACAATCATCATGGCAAGTACAGGCCGTGTAATCCTTAGACCAAAAGATGACAACCGTGTTGGTAACAACCATTTCTCTTTCACAGTCAAGCAAAATAGTAGTTCATCTGACACTGATGGAGTCCTACAGTATGGCTCTCCTCTCACTAACTTTGGATCCTCTCTCCGCTTCGGGAAATCTTCAGTCAATCCTACAGTGTGGGTCACTAACGGAAACGGAGATTATAATACAGGGGATCTAGTAGCAAGAGATGTTACAGCAACGCGTGACCTTATTGGAAACATTCGATCTTCTTCAAGCAACATCTATATGATGGGCGATGGTGAAGTTCGTGTCGTAGATAGTAAGGGATACAATGGCGGTAACATGACTTATCGACCTGTTAGAGCAGGTTCCTTCCCTACTGGATCCTCTATTAAATTCAAATCAAATTTAGAAAAATTCGAGACCCACGCTTCAGAATTAGTCTCTAGTCAACAAGTTTGGACATATCATCTACAAAGCAACTTAGACAAACTAATTTTTGATAAGCCAAAGGTTGGTTTCATAAATGAGATGGTTAACCCGTTAATGAGAGATGAAGATGGTGTTGACCCATATTCAATTGTATCTATACTTTGGAAATCACAGCAGGAGCAAATAGAAGCAGTGAAAAATCTTTTGCAGGATTACGAAGCTCTTTCCCTTGCCCTCAATGCTGAAATCTCTAGAAATAACAAATTAGAGAGCCGGCTAAATTTAGCTCAATTATAGATTTGCATGGAGAGAAGTTAATAGCTTCTCTCTTTTTTATGGAGGTGAGACTTTTGCAAAACCAAAATACAATTACTTTTGAACAGAAAGTAGCTAATAATCTAGGTGAAAGAATTGGAGTTTTAACGGTAGATCTTGAGATTACTTATGCTGAAAGAGATTTACTTCGTCAAGAATTGAATCAAGCTAACAATCGAATATCGCAACTAGAAGAGCAATTAAAAAACACTGATGTAGCAGAACCTCAAAATAACACACAGGAGTGATTTATATGACGGCACCAATTAAAATCAAAGTAACAGGCGTAACATTTGTTTATACAGAAGATGGATTAGATTTAAAAGAAGTCGCTACTAGTTTTAATAGCACAGACACATTGCAGCAAGCATACGCAAGTGGTCAGATTATGATTAGCAAAGAAGAATATTTTGGGAATCCTAATCTATCTGCTTTGGCCGATTTAGTTAGAACAAAATTCATTGACCGGTTAAACGCGACAGAGACTCAAGATGCTTAAGCAACGCTTAGAGGAAATGAGGTGAATTAATGGATAACTCACTAGACAGATATCAAGATCCCATTATTGCACGAAAAAGAACTCAATACATAGATATTACTGGTGAAACTCACTCTGTACGTGGTGGCAGAGTCCAGTTAACTGAGATTCCAAGTAAGCGTGAACGCGTGGTAGTAAAAGGTAATAATCGTGTTTGGAAAGAAGTTCAAAGCATTAGACTAGAGCCTGACTACTTTAGAGTGGATTATGTGAATGGTGTAGTTTATTTTCATGAAGATAATGAGAATAAGTCTTTTTCCTTTGATTACAAGGGTACGGGGGCGTACTACTTCCCTGCCTCTCGAATTTGGGTTAAGGAAGAAAATGGCGAAGTTACTGAAACCCTGGATACTTTAACTACGAGAGCTGAAGAACAAGCTGATCGTGCAGAGGTCGGTGCTAACAAAGCACATGATATGGCTGTATATGCTCAAGAACTCACTTCAGATTTTGAGACAATGGTACGAGAAACCAAAAAAGACTATAAGCAAGCTGTAAACACTTATTCAGAAATTGTAACTACCTACCCTAATCCTGAGATTGGCTGGGTGGTCACAGCTATAGATACTGGCCGTAGATATCGTTATGATGGATTTGAATGGGTCTTTCTTGATGTAGTGCAGTTTGATAAGTTAGATGTCTTTGTCTCCCCTATTGCCCCTGTGAATGTTAACCTTGTATGGATTCGAAAAGATGTTAAAGAACCATATCTTACCCGTATCACAAAGTCCTCTACTCCCCCAGAAGATAAACGACTCATTTGGCTAGAATCTATAAATTAAAAAGCAATTAGAGGCGCTCCTTGTAGTGCCTCTTTCTTGTTAAATGAAAGGTTGTGAATTATGGATCATCGTTTTAGCACATATGACAGAGCTACCCATGTTTGGAAAGTAATCGGCACTAGCGTATTCTTCGATGAAAACGGCAATCGCTTTACACCTGAAGAGCTGCAAGAGATTATCGATAAAGTTTTTGAAGATATTACAACAGTAAATACTAGCTTGACCGGCATGCTACAAGAAGTTGATAACACGCTGAGAGCTCTAGAAAGTGAAATTGGTGACATCTCTCAATTTAAGACTAGTGGGATTACACTAGTTGAAAAAATCATTAATGAGTTTCATACTCGATCAGTTAATGTTCAGGAATATGGAGCAGTTGCAGATGCTAACTACTTCAATCCTGCCACCAAAAAATATTATGCAGATGCTAAATTCACTAAAGAAGCAACGGATAATACTGCAGCATTTGAAAAAGCATTAGGCACAGGACGAGTTAAAGTATTTGTACCTGGTGGGAACTACATGGTGCAAAACTTAAAGATACCATCTTACGTAAAATTCTACGGTGCAGGTGCACATACAAAAATCATGTTGCATCACTCTGCTCCGCGTAATGCCGATCTGCTGAGACTTAAGAGTCACACTACCCCTAACATGTATATCTACATTGAAGATATGACACTGGATTGTAACAGGCTTCGAGAAGCGACGGTAGAAAGCGGTGACGGTACAGGCTGTGGCTTGCGCATCGTAAATGGCCAATACATCTATGTTAACAACGTTCACTCCCTCAATCCTTACCTACATGGTTTTGATGTAACTTCCCCAAAATACAATAGCTCAACTGATTCGGAAAAAGTATATCAGCAAAATGGCTGTAAATATGTATGGATCAACAACTGTACTTCTACAAACTTTGGTGATGATGGTTTCACAACTCACTTCTCTGATTTCGTTTTCCTCTCTAACTGTCGTGCCTACGATGCAAACGGTGACGCTCACCATAATGGTGCTGGTGGAAACTCAAACGGATTTGAGGCTGATGATGGATCCAAGCATGTTTGGTTCCTGAATTGTTTAAGTGAGAACTGTAGTCGTGGATACGAAGTTAAGGCACACAGTACAGCACCTGCCGGACAGAACGTCCACCTGGTTAGCTGTGTTTCTAAAAATGACTGTCGATCCTTTGACTTGCGACACATTGGATTCCATACAGCTAGTGCCCCAGTTTCTACAACAGCATTCAACGTGACACTAACAAACTGTACCTCCATTACTCCTTACCAGAACGACATTTATCCAGGTCTTTCACCCCGAGCTCTTGTTATTTCTGCATATAGAAACGTGTCCATTTCAAATTTCACTGCTATTGGCGATCCTTCACACGATTATAAAGACATCCCTGTGGTCGCCTTCCAGTATAAGAGCAGCAACATTACAGTTAACGGAATTAACATTCGTGGATTTAAAACAGCTGGCTCCGATATTTACGTAACAGGCGGTGCTCAAAAAGCAGACTTTGTATCCTTGTCCAACGTTAACCTATTCGATTCTGCCAGAGTCGGTATTCGAGTAGGTAGTAAGATTAATAGTGTAAAGCTAATTGGTGCCAACCTTCAGGGATCAAACTTGGCTGATTCAGTCGGAATTTGGTACACAAACTCGCGCACTCACATTGTAGGTGTAAGTGGATCCGGCTATAAGATACCTGCTCGTGTAGCTGGTAGTGACTATACTTACTTCCCGAACATCTTGCCAGGCGGATTCCGTGCTGCTACCTCCTCTGGCCAAGCAGTAACAGATTCCTCAGCTGTAATTGCTAGTACCTCAAACTCCATTGCAGGCAATAGTAAAAGTGCTGTAATTGCTTCCTCTAGTGGTAACGCTGGCGGAGAAGCTTCTGCCGTAATAGCAACCACTGGTGGCGCAACAACTGGTGGTGCAAGGACAGTCGTTATGGCCTCTTCTGGTGGTTCTCAAGCTCATGGTAGTCGTGCAGCAGTTATTGCGTCAAACAACTCACAGATTAAAGGCGACGTTACTTCTCGTTCTATTCTCTCCTCTAACGGTGTTAAGCTAACAGATCAAGACAACTATTCAGTTGCTGGTGGATATGGAACAGGAGAACCAAGCAGAGCAAACATCAAGTGGTACATCGATTCTATGAACGGAAATATTACTTCTACGGGTCAATTTAACGGGGGGTCTACTTTCAGTGACTTTGCCGAGTACTTTGAATCCAAAGATGGTAAATCAATTCCCTCTGGTACATTAGTTACAATTGATGCTGATAAAGTAAGACCTGCTCAAAAAGATGAATTAGTAATCGGGGCAATTTCGGAAACTGCAGCCATTCTCCTTGGAGGCTCACAGTTTCATTGGCAAGGTAGATATAAGCGCAATGAATTTGGCGGAGTAATTTATGAGCAGATTACAGATCCAGAGTCTGGTGAGGTTTATAGCTCTCCTGTTATTAATCCAAACTACGTTGAAAGTGCGGATTATGTTCCGCGTTCGGATAGACCTGAATGGAATGTGGTTGGATTGCAGGGACAGTTATTTATTCGAGTAGCAGATGGTATTGGATATGGAGATTATCTAACTGCTGACAACGGTGTCGGAGTTAAGTCTACAGAACCCACTAAGATTAGAGTTATGAAGCTTACTTCCCCTTATAATGCTACGCGTGGTTACGGAATTGCTTTATGTTTGAAAATGTAAATGAAAATCTAAATAAAATTGACCTTTTATATAGAGATATATAGAAGGTCTTTTCTAATTTTATTAAAAGGAGTGTGAATTTATGGCAGTACTCAAGATACATGATGACGAGACGGATTCTTGGATTATGGTCAGAACTGGAGCAGTATCCGATGAAGAAGAAACAATTCATCTGGATATAGATGACTTCATCAAGATGATTAACGATATAGCCACCCTCTCCTCCTCCCTTACCTCGCTGAAAACTCAATCAGACAATAATAAAATCACGATTACTAACCATGCAGAAAGTAAGGATAACCCTCACGCCACTACCAAAGCTCAAGTTGGTCTTGCTAATGTCGACAATGTGCAACAAGCCTCTAAGAGTGAATTTGAAGCACATACAGGTAGTACTAACAATCCTCATGGAGTTACAAAATCTCAAGTTGGCTTATCAAACGTAGACAATACAAAGCAGGCTACGAAAATTGACTTCGATAATCACATCTCTAATACAGATATCCACTGGACAAAAGAACAAAGAGATGAGCTAGTGGCCAAATTAGCAAATCTAGAAGCAAGACTAGCAGTCCTAGAGCAACCAGATCAACCTGAATCCGGTGACACTGCCCCACCAACGACTTGAGGAGAATAAATTATGACAATGGAGATACCAGAGCGCTTGGCGCAGTTAGAGATTATTGTAAAGAACCATGATAAGCGAATTAGTAAACAGGAAGAAAATACAGAAATACTCAATAAGTTGTCTCAGCTCTCAGAAATGCAGATAGAGTTAAATAAAGATATGAAGGTACAAATGGAGAAATCTAATGAAATCATGTATTCCACAAGGACAGATGTGGTTGAAATAAAGAAGGATATGACTTACTTAAAAGATGAGGTCGGACAGTTGGATGAGAGAACAACAGATCTTGAAGATGACAGCGAGGATGATCTAAAGAGCTGGAAGAAAACAATCGTTACAATTGCCACTTCTGTTATTTCAGGTATTGTTCTCGCGCTGTTCGGAGTATGGATTGGCAAGTAAGAGGTCGGGGTGAGACTCCTCGGCCTCTATTTTTATACATATTTCTGAGGAGGAATTATTTATGGACAAAGGTACAATTATCCGCTCTATCGTATTGATCATAGCCTTGGCTAACCAGTTATTGATGGCCAATGGTCTAACCCCTATTCCTGGAACTGAGGATGTATGGGGTGAAGTATTAGCTACAATTTTTACTGTAATTGCTGCTGGCATAGCATGGTTTAAGAATAACTACGTTACAGCTAAAGGGCAGATGCAAAAAGAAGCACTTCAAAAAGACGGGTTAACTAAAACTGAGTAACAGAATTACATATCTTCTATCACTTTATGAGACACGGCTTATACTGTGTCTCTTTTTTTCATACAACTTAAAGGAGTCGATAAAATCAATGGGGATTAAAGTTAAGAAAGACTTCGTATCTAAAAGTAAATATAGTATTAAATGCCCTAATACCATGTCAGCTAAGTACATAACTTTCCACAACACAGCAAATGATGCTTCGGCTCAGTCTGAAATCAATTATATGAAGAATAACAATAACGAAGTCTCCTATCATTATGCAGTTGATGATAAGCAAGTGATTCAAGGAATACCTGAGAATCGCAATGCTTGGCACTGTGGAGATGGATCCGGTGTTAACTCGGGTAATAGGACTTCTATTGGTGTTGAAGTTTGCTACTCTAAATCCGGCGGTGCAAGATATAAAGCAGCTGAAAAGCTTGCCATAAAATTTATAGCTCAACTACTTCACAAAAAAGGCTGGGGTATTAATCGAGTCAAGAAACATCAAGAGTGGTCTGGTAAATACTGCCCTCATCGTGTCTTAGATGAAGGCCGCTGGAATGAGGTCAAGCAGGCAATTGCCAATGAGCTAGCCTCGCTTAAAGGTGGTAAGGCTGAAGCTGTTAAAAAAGAAACTAAGTCTTCAACTAGTGGTTCTAAAGGGAATGCTAATGTTCGTGAAGCGCAAGCATTCCTTAACTCTCGTAATTACCCTAGAAAAGCTAAATTCACTAAGTTAATTGTTGATGGCTACACTGGGCCCAAGTCTTTAAACGCAGCATTGCGCATCCTTCAATATTATGGTGGAACAGATATTGATGGTATCTGGGGTCCTAAGACTCAGAAAGCTACAAAAGTACTTAGTGTCCACAGTTATTCCAAATGGTGGACTCACCTAGCACAGTCAGCTCTTGTACTGAGAGGTGTATATGTATCAATTGATGGAGTTTACGGTTCTGGCACTAAAGCTGGGGTTATTAAGTTTCAAAAATCTAAGAAGCTTATTCCGGATGGTATCATTGGCCCTCAGACATGGAAAGCATTAGTCGGATAAGACTAAATTTTAATACCCCTAATCCATTGATTTGGATTAGGGGTATTTTTTTGTTTCTATGAATATTAATTGCTCGTTGAAAATTCATCCCAAGGAACACCACTTAGTTCGCCAAAGTCACATGTCCATGCTTCATAAGTCTTACCCGATTGGCCGTCTCCTCCGTGATTTTTAATATCACCTTCGCCTGTTTTAGTACATTTAGAAGTTGAAGTGCCCCCACCATCAGTAGTACTATTAGAGGGCTTTTGAGAGCTTGCAGACTCATTACTGGTCTTAGATGAACTAGAACCGCTGGACGAGGAACTGGAGCCTCCGCTGCTTACAGAGTTACTAGATGAACTTTTAGAACCACTTGAGTTGTTTGGGGTACTAGTAGAAGAACCACCTTCAGACACCTCTGTGTTTGAGCTTTGTGAACTAGAGTTTTGAGTTTCTGTTTGTGTTTTTGCTACCTTTTCAGTTACAGCTTCTTGAGCTAGCTTTTCAGTTTCAAGCCTAGATTCTTCTTCAGCCTCTGCTTGTGCTTGTGCTTCCGCTTCTTTGCGAGCTTTTTCTTCATTAGACTTAACTTGTTTTAAAACTAGTTCTAGTTTATCTTCTAGCTTTTTCTGAACAGACTCGTTCTTAACGAAATCCACCTCGTCTTTAGCTTCGTCATACTGTTTCATTGTTACGTCTTCTTTTACATTGTCAACTTTATACAAGGCATCAATAGCTTTTTTAGCTGTATCAATTTGGATCAACTGACCATCGGCTTGTTTAACCAAACCCTCAAGTGATAAGTACCAGTCATTATCCTCTTTGACAGATCCAAGAGACTTACTTACATTCTCTACAGTCTTAAAATCAACATTGTCAGCAATTGCTACATCGCTAATTATAGAAGATACAATAGCTTTAGTAGAAAACAAACTGTTGACTAGCTTTTGAGATTCGAATTTGCTCTGGATTCGTTTAAATTGATCATCGACTTCTTTTTTACTATCACTAACGATTTTAATCTCATCATTCAATTCATCTTTTTCTAATTCATAATCAGTATATGTATCTTTAATTTGTTTGAGAGATTCTTCAATCTTAATAAGATTATCTTCTGTTAGATCTTCGGAAAGGTAGCCGCCCTCTAGCTCAAAATTGTTGATAGTATCTGCTAGTTCTTTTAATTTCTTATTATCTGCATTAATATCTGACTTTGCTTCAGCTACTATCTCTTTATGATTATTGACAGTTGTTGCGTATGTAGCAGTTCCACCAATTCCAGCGATACCTAAAATTATCGCAGTAGTTATAATGACTGATTTCTTTTTCAATTACAATTCCCCTAACATAAGTACAATGAACTAATTTTTGGTTATATTGTAACATTATTAGGTAATTTAATCTATCAAGTTGGGATTTTTATATAAAATTAGATTCAAATTCCCCCTTCTCATTAATTTGAGAAGGGGGAATTTTTTGTGTTTAAAGACTAGTACATTTCACTTGTTATGAAACTCCTGTCAGTAAGTGTTAAAGTAGCATCAATGTTAATATCTATATCCTCGTCATTGTGGGGATCACGATGAGTTCTTCCAAGGTAAAAAATAAACTCTTGGTTAAGCGCTTTAATGTAATACTCCTTTGACAATTGGAGAGCTTCAAGATTCTCAATAATACCTTCTAACGTGCCAAAATCATCCTCAGAAAGCTCATGAACTTTATGAGATCTTTTAATATACATTGTATATATTGCACTATCTAAGAGCGCTGAGTCATAATTATCTGCAATTTCGTGTGCATACGGTTCTAGCATAAATTCTAATTCAAGCATCAGATATTCATTAGTGTAATCAGTAAGCAAACTTACATTTTCTGGTTGTTGAAGAATATCTTCTATCTTTTTTATTTCTTCCGCATTTAGCTTATCCTCTAGATCAGAGTCCCCCAACAACTCTCTGACAATAGAGAATCCTACCCCGGAGTTGCTATAGATTGACTTATAATTTGCTGATGATAGATATAGTAGATAAGCGTCTTCCTTATCTAAGGTAATTTCACACATTAGGCAGTGGCCAGTGTATCCTCTTTCTTCAGATTTATCCCAAATTATATTTTCTTTGATAAAGAAAGATTTATCACAACAAGGGCACTCGTGGTAGGTAATATATGCTTCCTTTTTTATTCTATCTGAGCGCTTCTTAAATTCATCTGTTTTGCTGAGAATAGCACCTAATTTTTCCTTGCCTTTTATGAATTTAGTATTGAGTTTAAAGAACTGTATGAAACGCCATACGTGGAATTCCTTAACTTGCACGCTACCAATTAGATTTAAATCATTAACTATAACATACTGATCAAATTTAGGTATGAGTTTAGTATATATAGGAAAAATTACTGTAATCACTTGGGTTATTAAGTATATTATTTTCTTATCTGTAAGATCATACTCATGATGCGTAATAGCATTTCTTACAGTATTTAATCGCTCAAAACTGCCAAATTCAGTTTTGTCGAGCTGAATATTATTTAAAACTACTGTCCTTTTAACAGCTTCCTTAAATGTTATGGTTTGCCCGATATAGTCCCTAGGGTTTTTGTTTATTATCATATCTAACTGTTCACTAAAATATCCTTCTATATCACCATACAATAGTATTTCATTTTTATTGTGTATCATATATTTGAACAACGTTTCAATAGAATGATGTAAGCCTATTACTATGTCTTTAATCATTAATTCTCTTTCAGTTTTATTTTGTTCTTTATCTAGCTGTTTTAAATTTTGTATCGCTTTTTTGAATGAGTGCAATCCGTTTTCTATTAGCTTCATATTCCAATATCTCCTCAGTACCATTATCATGCATAACTTCTAAATAATAGCACCAGAAGAACGGTGTGGCAATATAGATTAGATCATATTAAAGAAGTAATTGATTAAAACCTCAAAATAAATAGAGACAGTTTTCTGTGCTGACTCTGTTGCAAAGATTCACGGATTAGAGTAAATTATATACGTAACCAAATCATATGCAAATATTGGTTTGTGTAAAATGCCCTGGCTTCGTGCTCATCACGCGGAGCCTTTTTCTGATGATGATCATATTTGAAGGAATATCGAATAAAATTCATGTTTTATTTAGCTTTGACACCAATGGTAGTGAATGTCCTCATATACTCCTCATTGTGACAGTTGATGCATAGTGTATCAAGGGCTCCCAACTCAAGAGCAAGCTTAGGGTGTTAGTCCTTGATGCGATAAATCTAATGTCCTTTGCTAAACTACATTTATACACTGGCATTCAGAGTTGTCACGCACCCAGGTAACAAGCCTAAGCCTGCGTCATGGTCCTACTTATTCAAGCTTTACTTTCACTGTTTTTTTAAGACTATTATAATGCTAAAATATCTGGCCTATTACGCCCGCTTGCGCGGAAAAGTTCTTTGTTTTGGTTATCTGTAGCGAAATCTTTTATCCATTTTCTTTCTTTGAAATTATCTAAGATTTTTTTATTGATTTTGTTTACTTCAAATGTAGGCCTTTTTCTTTCTAATAAGCTTAGAAAATCTATCATTTGAAGAACTTTAAGGCATTCTACTACTAGTTTATCCTCCATTTCAGGTAGATATTGAGCAAACAATTCCTTTTTAGTTTCCAAATCGACTTGATCTACCAGAAACATTTCCTTAAGTAATTCAAAAGGTATGGAATAGCCTTCGGATATAATTTTATTAATATGCTGGATAGAGATGTTTTTTATAGCTCCCTTAATAGGCTTACTTCTTTCCTCAGTATAGCTATTAAGCAAAAATAAAAGATCTTCAACATTGAAATTATGTTCTAAAATGTGTAGTTTTACTGCGTTTGAGTAATTTTTTCCCTTTAATGTGATTATACCGGTGGAGAATTCAAGCAAACTGATTTTATGTTTATCCCCTACATCCGCATCTAATATTGATAGAAGTTCATCCATTTCAAAATTATCTTCGTTAATAACTTTTTCCGTGTATTCACGAATATTATGGATAATGAATTTTAATAATAATCTACTGTAATTCTCTCTTATAAAGATAAGGTTCTTTTCTGTCATGCGTACAGTATCGATTTTTATGAGGATTTCCATCTTACTCAATTCGATCTCAGTATGCGAAAATGAATTGTAATACCGCCCAAAATTATTGAGTATAGATTCGTATCTTCCATTTTCCAGTTCATCACTTTTTACTATTGCATTAAAGAATTTTGAAGTTGATCCTTCCCCAAATTGGTTATCGATGGATATCGACTTAAATGATAATAGCCGATCCGACCCGTTTATAAAATCAATCAAATGGGGATCTAATTCATTTTGGAAGAAATATTTTAAAATATTATACTCCGAGTATTCAACTACCAATTTTTCTAATAACAAGTCCCACATATCAATGTCTTTAACACTATCAATGTGCTCAATAGTTGTCTCCAAGTAGCTTATATACGTAAATTTATCCTTTTCATCAATTTCGGAGTGATTAATTATTGACAATGCAACAGGTTCTGCGTCTGTTATACGCTCCTCACAGTTATCCAAAATTTCATTAACATACTGACTAAAATTGTTATTTATATATTGTGCTAAAGGTTCATCTGGCTTAGAAATCACCAAAGTATAATTTTTATTTTTGAAATCATCGCTTTTAATGACTCCATAAATATTTTCTAAGATTAAACAAATAAGGTTAAATGTCAGTTTGTACAAATGATTTTCATATACTTCTTGGAACAATCTAGTGTTTGCATTTTCATAATTAACCCAGTCGAATTTGACTTTAAGTAGAGAAAAACCAGCAATCAACTTTTCGATATTTGGTGAATCTATATCAAGAAAATCATGACTACCAGATATAAAATCAGTTAGATAATTTCTTTTATTTAGCTCTAAGATTTCAGCTTCTGAAGAATAATACAAACTATACACAGAGTACTGCTTTGTCTGTTCATAGTTAAAATCCGCCTCATCTTGTATACTTTGAAAGATATTTGGCCACATATTATTTATCTCTTTTATAAATAACTCAATTTCTGGTTTTTTACTAAGCTCTAAAAAACCACTAATAAATACAAAGTTCTTTGTGTCCTTTAATTGCTTAAGAAAGCTACTTAGATACCTAACGTTGGTTATTTTTGTGGTTAATAAATAGTTTAATAAATCAAAATTAAGGACTTCAACACGCTCAAAATGTCCAATATTTAATCTATCAATTACCTTTTCCGGCTCAATTATTGTATAGGAATAGTCTTTTGCCAATTGATCCGTAACACTTAACAAAAAATTCTTATCAATACGATTAAGGCTATTTTCATAAAAGTATGTCATATAATCCGAATAGTTTTCTTCAATGTATCCATAGCGTACTAAATATTTTATGAGCGGAAAATAATTACTTCCTTTAATTTCGTTAAACGTATTTTTTTCTCCAATTTCATTTGTAAATATAACGTTAAAAATACTATCGATATTTTCTTTACTAATAAAATCTTTCAACTTACTATTTCTTATATTGTTTTTTTGTTTTATTAATTTCTTATATTCAACTCTTAACTTTTCAGTTTGATTCTCCACATTTCTTTCAATAGCTTTTTTTCGTTTAATATAGTTTTCATCCTCTCTTACTTTTTTAAGTGGAGAGGTTACATCAAGATGTTGATTATTTTGATACCCATAAGAATAATAGACTTGATCAGGACTCTTGCTTATTGCTTCAATCAATTGAACTTGAGTTTTAAATTCCGATATCTTTCGTCCTCCTACACTACTTATTTTATAATTTAAGAGTAAATATAGAGCATCTAGTTCTATAAGAGATTTTAGCATTTCATTCTCTGATAATTTAATCTGCTCTTCTATTTCATCTATCTTTTGATTAATTCTTTCTATTTCCTTTTCAGTAAACAAAGGTTTATTTTCAAACAACGTATACATATAACCAGTTCTTAAATGAAGATCACTGAAATCTTTAGGAAAAATATTCTTATATACAATGATTCCTAGAAGTTTATTATTATCTAGGTTCAAATATGTTGAATTGCTTTCCTGCTCAGTTAGTGGTTTAAGCCCCTTGGACAATATACGATCATAGTAAATAATAAACTCATTATATATATTCTTTAAAATTCTCATATCATCAATATATAGTGATAACTCATTAAGAAAATTCTCATCGAATAGTTCTAAAATATGTCCTTCAGTAAAATGATCAATTAGTTTGTCATAGGAGTTAGAACCATCTATAACTGGAACAATGGGAAGGATAAAGTCAAAAAACTTTGTGCGATCTTTTGACGTAAATATATTATCTTTTATTAAATATAAAAAACGAATGGGCGCTTTATTTTCTTTATCCTTTTTATTATTAACAAGTGTATTAATTTCCCTTAACTTCTCAAATATTTTATTGGCATTAAATCTGTCCATATCTTCGAAAACAATTGCATCAGCATTAGAGTTCTCAAACAAGTATAATACCTCATTTAAATATTTATCAAAGAATGAATCTTCCTTTTCTTCAAATATCTCTATTTCATTCCCTTGTAACTTGAGCCTTTTTAGAAAATTTTTATTCCTTTGAAGTGTAATCATATAATATGTTGCTATTCCTATAATTACAAAACACGCTAAGCCACTAAATAGTAAAACTATATTACTTGTTGTCCACATTAATATACTTTTTAACCAACTTGCGCCTAATGTAGGAACAAATGATGCCCATTTATTAAAAGAAAATACATAATAAAGATTAACTAAAAATATGGTAAAAATTAAAGTAGTTAAAAGAATCTTTTTGGGTTCAGTTTTTTGTTTTACCTTAAACTTAGTTTGAGGAATTTTATTTTGTTTGATCTGATGAATAAGTTGATTAAGAATTTTCCCTTCTAAAACCGTACTATCAGTCTGAGAATCATCTCTAGGAGCTTCTCCTTTTCCATCTAAAAAGTTATCCGGTGCTGTTTCAGAAAAATGCGCAAGAGAAATATGTAAGAATTGCTTATCCGAATTATTTTTATAGGACTCTATTACGCTGCTTTTCCCGGCACTGTAGGGGCCAGATATTGCTACATTCTTAATATCGCTGTTATCAAAGACGAAATTAAGGGCATTTTCATAAACCCTTAATTCAACATTATTTATAGGGGTTAATTTTTGGAACTTATATTTTTTTTCGTTTTCCTCTTGGTTCACTTTAAAACCTCCATAGAGAGATCTATATTCTCTCCACTATATTCATATATATTATTGAAAAATCGTTAAGAATAGCTGAAGTTTATAACTAAACATTTATAATGTAATAGTGATGAGTAATTGTGGATTGACATCATACTAAAATCACTAAAGAAGAAGCATTGTGTTTTTTACCTTCCTTTATAATGAATTAACGTGCCTTGAAAGGCCATCAAGATCAGGAAACATAGAAAAATGGCTAACACCAGCCTGTCTTAGAAATGAGTGAGCATCACGCATTACCTCTTCAGGGATTGCGATTTTTTTCAAACTACCTTCTTTAACTAGATGCCCATCATGTTCTTCTTCCAATGGAGTACCTGCTGCTCCTTGTATAGTAAACATGCCATGTTGAGCCACTATTCTGGAACTGTTCCTTAAGGGATATGTTGCAACGGAATGATAAAGTTCATTTTCTTTAACTTCTTTCTGCTCCTGATGAATATAAACCTCAAAAAAATCCTCGTAACTAATGTTAGTTGATTTAAATGAAGCTTTATTTAGCGATAATTTATTTAGCCTAAGTGGACTTAGCATCCAAATTACCGGTTCTTTTCCTGGTATAGGATTTAATAAAGCAAAATAGAGTGCAACTGCAAAGGATTCAGTCCAATCAAGTAATCTAGTTTTCACTCCATGATGCTGCATTACAAATAGCTGGCTCCAGTCATCTTCATTTAAATACAAATGACCCATCCTTTTAAAAACCTCGTACCTGTTTCTTTCATGAGCTATATATGCTTTTATGGTTGGATGATGTTCTCTGTACATGCCTGAATTTAGCTTGTATTCTGAGTTATTAATTCCTCTATACCAAACATATCTGTTATCGTCTTGAAAATGTTTAACCTCATTCATTATTTTAAACCATTCATTAGAATAACTCATCGCGCTCCCCCTAATTACCAATGTCTAAAAGTTTTGCAAAACCACAAAAAGACTGCAAGCCTTGAAACAACTAGTTCCATAATAACCCATGGAAATGAGTTACACATAGCATTTTTATGAATAATTCACTATGAAATTATCAGATTAAGAAAAATAACGTCGTTAATTGAACAAACAAAAAATCCATCCTTTTGAATTGTATAGTACTTAAATCTATATAAAATGCATCTTTTATTTAGATTTAAGGTTGGACATGGATCTTCATTTGTTGGCGGGAATACTGATCCTATAACGTCCTCCTTGTGCCCTCACACCTTACTTTCATGAATCCTTACTTACGCAGGCAGGCTCCTTTTCTAGATAGTTCTTAATTACTGATCGAATAAAATAACCCCCACCTGAGTTTGATGGGGGTTAGAAAATATCACACTATTCTTTCTTTATTTCTATGATAAGTAAAGAATTACTTATAAGAAAACCTCATTTACTTATGGTACGGTTCACCATGGATGTTTTTAGATGAGAATAAACTCAATACTCTTCTTCAATTTCATTTCTTCTAATATTGGACGCTTTGTTTACATTTGTAGTTAAAAAATAAAAGAGCCAGTTGTTATCATTCCCTTGTAACCTAGTTGCTTCAGGAGCTTCCTCTGTCTCTTCTTCCGTTCCTTCAGCTTCCTCTGTTTCTTCTTCCG
>NZ_OBEK01000002.1:0-294221 GCF_900215625.1 Terribacillus aidingensis | reverse complement strand
GTTTTTATCTTATTAATTTCATTCACCAACTCAATATTTAATTCCTCTAGATCACCTTCCATTGAAAAAGAGTATTCTTCAATTACTTTTGACATAATTTCCTCTGCCTCTAAGGTTTTCATATTGGTTTTATAGTGTTTAAGACATAAAGAAATGATTGACCTTTTTACTTCCTTTAACACTCTAGAGTATGTGGGGTCAACAAATGATACGTTGTTATTCAAAAGCTGTTCAAAAAACTTGTCACCTTTAAAATGTTGGTTATTTTTGTCCTTACCTAACCAACCATGAAAACAGCATTCATAATAGAAGAGCCAATTACTATCATAAAGACTCTCTTCTGTAAGAAGAGTTTCATAATATGAAAAGTCTAAATCCCCCTTTAAGAGGTTCTTTGAATTTAATATCATAACCAGTATATTTATTATTGCATTATCATTCTTTAACAATAGTTTACTTACATCTTCATCTATAGAAATATCCAACTTTGCGGCAAAACTTAGAGCCCATGATACCTCAAAGTCATTTCTCAACTCCACATTATCCCTTATAAGAACATTAATAAAGCTTTTTATCCTTTCGTTGTTTAAAGGATATCCCCTATATTTATACCCTTCAATAGTTTCAAATACTGTAGGTATAATTGAGGAATCTACAAGGATAGATTGCAATAGTAACGATTCAAATATATCCCAATTCTCTCTATATATCACAACACCTCTCAAAACTTTTACTGCATAGTTTAAAATCCCCTTTTCATTTAATTGAATTTTATATCTATAAGCTGTACTAAAGAATTCTTTTATATCAATATGCTGCAGATAAATTGATTTTCTTTTATCCTTTTTATCTCTCCTAAATTCATACTTTTTAAAGTAATATAACCACTCAGATTCCAGAACTTGCGGTATTTTAATTACTTTAGTCTTTGAATTATTTAAATCTAGTCCATATTTTTTTAGGGTTTTATTTAAAATATTCAGGGCCCTTTCAGCTTCTTCTGATGAGCTAAAGTAATATTCCATGTCATCTGTATATCTATAACCTACTAAACCGTCGCCATATTCTCTTTGAAATTCATCATCAATTGTTGAACCGACTATTTCTTGTATTATTAGTGATACAACTGGACCAATAGGAATTCCAACAGTTTGTCCATCCTGTAAATTCCTTACCAATCTATCAATCACATTACCAAAGTACCCATCATCTCTAGGGTTTGCTTTTGCAATCTCTTTAGTATGTAGTGCCCACGGAATAGAGTGAGTATAAATACTTGGATAATATCTTGTAATATCAGCTTGTAAAATATACCTTTTTAATACAAGATTATGTACCCTTCTATTAATCATTTCAGACATCTTATATTTTGGTTTTATACTACCTTCAGAAATTTGTGGAGTGGTTAAAGAAAATTGTGATTTTGAAAAGTGTGACTCTAAATTTACCCAATTATCTTCAATTAATCTCGCTAACAATATGTAATGAAGGGGGTGTGGAACCGATAGAATTCTTCTAAAGTTTTCTGTTTTTGGTATTGAATAATCTATTAGTTTACACCATTTGTTTAAGCCATCTTTTGATAGTTTTGATTTTGTTAATTCAAGTTTATCTATATTCTGACTTAAAGTAGTAGATTTAAATTCCCCTGGAATTTGATCCGCAAAATATCCAGATGATATTATCTTTTTTGCAATTTCCTTTTCTTCTGACATGTTATCACTTCCATTTTTAGTTCTATTTTAAATCCGTTGGTATATGCTTTTCTAATTCTTCCTTAATTTCTATCAAACGCTTAAAACTTATCATCTTAGTATCTTTTATTTTTTATATACCTAATCTGCCGACCGTTCCTTTGGCGTCAATGTGGGATTAGTCATCTATCCACTTTTCAGTTCAAACTAATTATCAACTTCATAATCCAATTAACTTCCACTGATATTGATGTAAATACTCTATCGTACCCTTTAAATCTAACTCATGTTTAATATGCAACTCATCCTTAAGCTCTTGCGGAATAAATTCAGCATATTTGGAATGGAAATCTTCTTTTTTCTTCTTTTCCTCAAGAAGATCCTTTTCATCCCAAGTAAAATTCTTCAGATCATTATAGAGCTTAGTTAGGCTGCCATCGTATTCAAATTTTATTCTTCCTAACAGGTCTTTTCCCTTTGGATTAGCACCTGCAATTTTAAGCATCCAAAATATTGTTGTTGCTATTTGAGTAGAAGAAAATGTTTCTAGAAAATAAGTGTTACCTTTTTCTTTCCACATAACTCTATCGGTCGTATCTATTCCATATAGATGATACGGTCTTCTCAATTCCGCTAAAGCTGCTCTTGCTTTCCCGTCGCAATATTCAAAGTTGTCATCAGAACAGAGGATTTCCATCATTTTTTTCCCAATTTTTTTATGAATTTTTCCTCCGTCCCCTAAATATTTAGGAGGTTTGCCATTAACTGCTTTGTTTACGTATGCTTTATTCCTTTCAGTATCTAAGAAGATTATGGTCCATAATCGTCCGGATAAAATTACGTTGTCTCCTTCGAAAATAAATGGAGTTTTGTCAATTCTACCTATTTTTCTTGTACCTTCAACTACTTCGTACTCTTCATTAGTCAAAAATACAGAATAAAACTCCTTACTTCGCAGTATTCTTTCCCCTTCAAGTCCGACAATGATTTCTCCTTTTCCGCTCAGCTTCTCAAGAATATCATTTTGAATCATATGGTGTATTAAGAGTTCTGCTTTACTTAAATTTAGGGAATGAAAAATATCGTTATTTTCAATAAGCTCCAGTAATTTTTTTAATGTTACTCCATTTTTTTCTGCGCAAATGGAAATGACCTGGTGAAACAAAATATTGTAGGGAACTGCATAACCTTCAGCAGGCTCTATCCATTTGTCTAAGACTAATTCCATAACTGCAAGAGACTGCAGCAGGCTATCTTTCCCGGTACCGTAAAGTTGCAGCATCTGTTCCGCATCTCTTTCCCTGCCAGATCGGCCTAGCCTTTGTTTGAGTGATGATACAGTATATGTACTGTCTAACTGGACGACTAAATCCACATTCCCTATATCTATTCCTAATTCTAAAGAGCTTGTAGCTACCACACTTTTGGGCTCTTTAGTTTCGGACATTATTTTTTCTACGTATTCCCGTTCTTTCTTGTCTATTGATGAATGATGGGGGTAGTAGGTTTCCCCTGCTCCGTTTTTTTTGGCCAACCGATTAAGAAATACAGTTGTTTCCTCAACACTGCCTCTACTGTTGCAGAAAATAATTGATTTTTGTTCTTTTGTAAGATCTCTCATGTCTTCAAATAGCTCAACAGGTTTATTATTATCTTCTTCTGTTTCAAAGTACATAAGACTGTAGAGCAGCTGTTTATCGGATGACTTATCTTCAATAATACTGACATTCTCAGGGTGTTTTAGATTTATCCATTCTTTTACAACTTTAAAGTTGCCAATTGTAGCCGATAATCCTATAATCCTTGGCCTGACTTTGGTAAACTCCTCAATACGTGATAGTAATGACCTTAGTTGTACACCCCTTTCTTTATCTATAAAAGAGTGGATCTCGTCTATAACTACAAACTCTAATTCTTTGAAAAGTGTTGGCAGGACTCCAGGTTTATTGATAAATAAACTTTCTATAGATTCAGGAGTAATCTGAAGTATACCTGTTGGATTTTTAATAAATTTTTGTTTTTTACTTTGCGAAACGTCACCATGCCAACGATGAATTTCTATATTCATGTATTCACACAGCTGGTTGATCCGTTCAAACTGATTGTTAATGAGGGCTTTTAATGGTGAGATATACATAACTTTCAGCGCCTGGTCGGCAATATCTTCTACACCTGTTAAAATAGGCAAAAATGCTGCTTCCGTTTTACCGGAAGCAGTACCAGCTGATAACACAATATCGTTGTTGGTTTGTAAAATAGCGGGAATCGCTTTTTCTTGAATAACAGTAAAATTTGACCATTTCATATCCCAGATTTTCTTTTGAAGGAATTTAGATAACAGTTCAAATGAACTCATATGGATAGCCCTACCCTTCAGTCCGAGAAAAACGGGATTGAATGCTGGAAGCTTTCGTTTCGGATTGTTCCACCATACCAAATATTTGTTCACGATTATATCCAGGGTTTTGGTGTAATATATTTAAAGCACCCAAGAAACCGCGTATTATATCCCCCACTGTTAGATTTTCAACAGCTCCTGGACGATTGTATTCTGCCACGATATACCGTTTAATCTCATCATCTGTTATAGACGCCTCATAGTCATTATGGGTAGCATGTATATCCCGAAGCCGCTGTAGCAATAGAAAAGTTTCATCTGTTTTTAACCGTGTCAGTTTAATAACAGGCTGAGATAGATCCCGAAACTCAGTTGTTTCAAATTTATTCGTTTCAAGCCTTCGTTTTAGAGCACCATAGCTAAATAATCCGCGGCGCTCATCTTCTAAGAACTCAACAGTTCCTCCAAAAGTTATATATAAGCCTTCAATGTTACCTTGAAGTGTATCATTGAAGATCTTTAATATAGTTTCGTAGTTCTTCTCTCTCGTTTGAGGATGGGTAATTTTATAAAGGTTAATTGCTTCATCTAAATTGATTACCAGTCCAGAATAACCAATTTGTTTAACAAATTGAGAAAAAATTTTAATATAGTTATACCAGTTATTGTCGTCTATAATATCGCGTACACCCAAGTCGGTTTTTGCTTCTGTTCTTGTGCCATACTCACCACGTAGCCAGCGAAGAGCTCTTCGTTGTAAGTCCTGGTTATCTTTTACGAAACCCCGGAAATATTGAATAAGAATCCGAGCAAAATCAAATCCGCCTGTTAGTTCGTCCATTTTAGAAATGACATTCGTAATTTCCTGTTCGACCTGAGTAACAAATAATGGATTATCAAATTCCAAACTTGTAAGGTTCTTTTCATGCATAACTCTCATTTGCACTTCAGTTATCCACTTATCTAAGATACCCGACAAAGCATTGCCTTCAGGCTGGGTAGACGTAGATAAATTCTTCATCAGCTCACTGTATAACGCTACTGCTTTATTTTCAGTTCCATACAAGCGGCGTTCAGGTGTGAAATCAGCGGAGGTTACAACAAACTTCTCATTAAAGGCTAATTGCTTAATAAATCCTTGAATGAAACTTTTCCCGCTCCCGAAAGGCCCAATAAAAATTTTAATGATTGAAGTACCCTTTTTAACATGATCCAGGTCAGACATTATTTGCTTAGCTTCATCTGTTCGCCCAACCATAATATGTTGAATGCCTCTGTTGGGGACTACGCCTCCACTTAATGAGTTGAGGATCGCAGATGAATCACGTTTTTTCATCTTCATTTCAAGTTACCTCTCCTTTAACAAGTTGACTACTATTTCAAACTCTTCATAAATAGATAAAAATTCTCCGTCCTCTTCCAAAAAATTATCTTCCAGCGAATCCTGAGCCTTTTCATTTATTGAGCTTAAGACAACACCGAGCATTAGGCCCTTTGCTTTAAGGAATAAGGCCGCTTCACTGCTAGAGCAATTCATATCCTTAAATTGCTGAAGAAAAGCTTTCTCTGTATCTGTTAATGAATCTAAGAAATCTTCTATCTGTTCGCTATCTATATCATCTTCTGACCTAGAGAAAAACTTATTTAATCCCTGATCTTCTTCTTCTTTCTCTGGTTCTCCAAGATCAACCTCAACTGAAGTTTCACTGAGTTCTTCTTCCGGTTCTAAAGATCTTCTTGCGACTTCATCCACCAGGAGATCTGTTTCTTCTGTCAGTTGCCGTATTCTTTCATCGTTAAATTCAATAACCACTTTAGGTGTGAGATCCGGTTTTGGAGGAATAGCACTTCCTGTTTCCTCTACTACTTTTGTTTTTACTGTCTTAAAGCGGCCTCTCTCCTTAGGTCGGGATAAAAACTCAATCATTTGATTTTTCAGTTCTGAAGGAAATATTCCCTCGTCCAACTGAAGCTGCCGTTTCTCATGATTTAATAAGCGGGTTACATTTTCTGATAATCTAAAAAACGCACTCACTTCCTTGAACAATTGTTCTGTTGGATAAATATTATTACTAGTAAATTCTATAAAATTATTTTCTGTCCGAATAGAAACCATCCCTGAGAAAAGCCAGCGTTGTTCCTTCTCTTCATTTTGTTTAAAATAAACATCAATTAATTTATTGTTGTTGTGCTTCAAATGACTCGTTTCTAATAAAGGAAGACATTCTTTAAACGTTTTATAAATCTTATTTTTATTTTTCTCAAAAAACTTAGATGGACGATGCTGTGTTAAATAACTCTTCCAATAAGTGATGGAAATGCGGGATAAGCTGTCTTGCTTTTCATTTAACTGTCTATATAACGGAGGAATTTGAGGGAGATTTGGACTCCATTTTTCAGCTAAGCTGTATTCCCCCAACTCGTACAGCATATCTCCGATTAATGAAATATACCGCTCAATACGATGTTGACCTTTATAAGCTTTATATAAACGGTATATCATACTTAGGTTAAAAGCGGCATTAGAATTGAAAGAATAATTGATCAGCTCATATACAAATACATAAATATAACTCAAGTCCGTTTCCGGGTAGTGCCCATTTATCACTTGCTCCCTCCAGTAAAAATACCAGTTCTTTTGCTCCTTATTCATATCAGAGAACGTGGAGTAGAAAGCTTGAAAGTGAGGCATCTCACATCTGGAGTGTGTCCTATTTTTATATCTGAATGAATCTCTTATAAAGTTACTATCTCTTACACCATATGAAACCGTAAAAGTCATGCCGTTTCTGTTTTCAGATTTCGGCTGCTTTACTGCATCAGCAACCATATTTAAGATTTTAGCTGTAGTTTTTATGTGTCTAAATTCATCAATGTATACATTGGCTTCATTATATAACAACTGATGATTAATCTGATTTTGTTTAGGATCAGGATTAGCAAAGTGAGTTGTTTTCATAACCTCGACTGCTCTATCAATTTTTGTATTATTTTTTTCCTCTCGGTTAAACAGCTTCTTAAAAAACACAGAACTCACCCTTTTGTTTCGATATTTCAATAGTCTAATCCTATTTTACTAGAATGTGTTTAAATTTGGAAACTTTTATTCCATTTTCGGGATATTGTTAAAGATACGGGTAGACATTACAAAGACCAAAACAACCTTAAGAAATCTATTTAATAATAATATCGCCACGATTTCACTTGGATACAGAGGCGGAAGATGGGTAAATTCCTATGGAGCTTGTAAGTAATGAACTAGATTAAGAATATAATGGAGAAAAGGGCAGTTAATTGAATGTTTTTTGCATAAAAAAATGCTGCTTATACTAAATTGGATGAATGGTATTTTCTCATCAACTATTATTTGTTCAGATATTTCTCGACAAAATCAGTTTAATGACAGCACTCCAGGTTATTACAATTATTTTTAACAATGAAAAGACCTCATTTACTTATGGTACGGTTCCCTTATCACAAGTAGTTGCCCATAAAAGCGTACATTTATGATTGTTTATATTATGTTGATATCAAAGCAACGAGCCCTTTCCTTTTATAGGAGAGGGCTCATATTAATATGATTTTAATTTCTGCTATCTGATCTATGAATTACCGATATCCAGTTCGGTAGCAATCTCTTTCAAGCCTTGGTTCAATTGCTTTCTTTTCATAAGCGGAAGGCTTCAGCCCGCCCGAACATTGCCTTCCGTTAATCCCATTAACTTGGAGATTTCCTGATATGATAAGTTATAGAAAACCTTATATTTAAAAACCTGCTTGCCGGACTCATTTAATACTGTTAACAAAGCATCAATTTGGTTTTCAAATATTAAACGCTGCTCCCATTCCCCTATATTTTCATTTGCAGTTTCTACAAATTCATTTTGATATTCTTCGAGAAGCACACCATGCCGTTTGTTTTTTCTGTAGCTATCAATTGCTTTGTTCTTTGCAATTTTTAATATGTAGCGCTTAACCTCGCAATCATCCAGACTGTGAAGTTTTTCTATATTGTTATAAAGTGTAATAAATGTTTCCTGGACAGTGTCTTCAGACTGCTGAATATTATTCAGTATAGAATAAGCTGCTGAATAAACTTTTTGCTCATACAACTCGTATAGTTCTTCCATCTTTTTATAATCTTGTTTAACTTGCTTTTTTTTCTTCATCTTATCCCCCTCTCACTCTATATAGCGAACGTGTCTAAGCATTTGTGACACATTATTAATACTTTTAGATTCTCGTACAGGATAATGCTCAAATTCAATAAAAGAAAATGCTTAGAAACATTAGTAGATCAGTTTTTCACATAAAAAAGCGTGAGAGCTCATACATTGAGGCGTCCCTGTGCAAGCCCTGAGGCATAAAAGGATTGAGAATACCATTACATATTTCAAAAGGCAAGCTGCACGAAGGAAGCATGCAGGACATACACGGATAAAATCAAAAATTATGGACTTAATTTAGGTAAGTATTAACCTGTATAAGGAGAGAGTCAACTGCTTGGCATCTCCGGTAATTAAAGAAGGATACTAAACAACGCTACTGCGTAATTCAGTATCCTCCGGTTACTGTTAGAGAACAAATAAGTGGAAAATATCCCCTCATATATATTTTAGTCAGATAAGTACCTTATAAATGTAATTAAACTTATGTCTTATTAAGATTAAGCGTTGTAGGGGCTTACTCACCTACCATTCCGTCATTATCACGATCGTCCATATACTTGTATAACCAATGATCACTCGTTATTGGCATACTGAACCCTGCTGCTTTTGCTTCTGCGATTGTAACCTGTCCATTACCATTTGTATCAACACTAGAAAGGTCCCCTTCATTTGTAGAGGAACTTGCTGATTCGGACTCGGAGTCCTTATTTCCGGTTAGTCCAAGTGATTCGTTTACTTCATCAGGGTTCACATTGTCAAATGTATCAAAGATCTCGTTACCCATTAAAGTATAAGTATACTGATAACTTGAAGGAATCTGCGTTTCCGTATCCGGATAGGTGATGACAGCTTCAAAATTAGTGGCTCCACCTGCATCACGGATACTTTTTTCCATATACGCTTGATCACCGTGTCGGTTGAGCGTGCTATCTTGAGGTGTGATATTATAAGCATTTGAGACCCCTCCTAGAGAGTCTGCAATAATATGTCCTTCATCTAAAACGTCACTTTCGACACCAGGAACCTTTGCTTCATCAGAGTAATATCTTCCAGACGATAATACAGGTTCGTTACTGTCATCTTGTATAATGATTTCGTCAGCAATGACACGTACCAATTGCCCGTATTCGTTAGTAAACGCCTAATATTCACGTCCCCCAAAACCAATGTCAACGACAACGTTCGGTTGACGATAGCCAGACAAATCACCACCATCGACTTTAAGGATATCGTATCCCGGAAACTCTTCTTCCTTTTCTCCGGTTGAGGTTTCCTCTACTTCAGGCTCCTCTCCATCTGGTTCTTCCACAACCTCCGCAACAGCATCTTCCTTTTCACTTTTTATATCTGAATTCTCTGTGGCTGCTACTTTTGGAGCTGTTTCATTATCGGTAGTGGCTACATCTTCTACATTGGTACAACCAACCATAAAGATGATAGTTAAAAGTAAGATTAAATAGTTCACATTCTTCTTCATTTATTTACCTCAGCTTTCAATGTAATTACTTTAAGGCTAGTTCCAATGCTTTTTTTATAAATTCTTCGTGAGTGATTTTACCTTCTAGGTTAGTCTTTATTAACTTATTTTGTTCTTCAGTTGTATATTTCCCTGACAACACATTAGATGCTGCTGCTCTTCTCATTGATTCCTCAATACTTCTTTTAGTCATTCGGTTATACCCCTTCTATTTGCGCTTCACGAGTAATTCAACCAGCTTTAGTGTTTTTCATTTCAATTATCATGCTCATAAGTTCGTTTCTCCCAATAAGCTCTATGCCAGTTTTGTTGGCCATTTTAATTGCGTTCTTTGTGTAATTATTATTGCTTATAACAGTACCAGCATTGCACTCATAATAAATCTTTGCAGCAATAACCTCTTGCACTGCTCTTACACCTACAGGCTTACTATATCGTTTCGCTTGAATGGCACGATACTCTTTATTATTAGTTATAAGCAGATCAGCACCATAGTCACCACTTCCTGGGGTTATCTTAACTGAATATCCCCTACTCTTATATAATTGTGCTAAGTAGAATTCAAAATTAGCTCCACTCATCTTGTCTATATCTTTTATTCCGCTCTTTTTAATTCTAGAGATCTTAATTCCGGAGTTAATAAAATATACTGACCAATAAATTACAAACATTACTACTAAACCAGTGATTAATGTGCTCAACCCATCCATCTGTTATAACATCCCAATCTTTTAAATCCACTTTACTTTGATTAAGTTTGAATTCCCTTTATTCTTATATCGACATTACCTGTCTCACTTTTAATTATAAAAGTCAGAATTGGATAACATAGTGCTGCAGACTTTCAGTACTTTAAGTCGTAACAAAGTAAAAAAGGTTACCAGAATCCTCTTCCAGTATTTCTGCGTTATATCTTATATATTATCGCAAATAACGCTGGAAATGGTGAGCAGTAAAGAAACTACTTAAGATAGACCTTTATCATTTACTGAGTGCCTTATTTATAATAATAAGTGTAAGGAACAAATTTTATCTCTATGTCGACTATCATATTAATTTTAAAAACCCCTCCTAATTGGAAGGGTTTTTTAAATAATTATAAATCCACTCTGTTATAAGTGTACTTTTGTATTGTTGGTTTTCCTCTGTATTCGACAGTGGTGTATACTTCTACAGATTCTTCATTTACAACCATTTTAGCGTTATTGGCATCTAATTCATCTTGTATCTTAACAGAATCTTGTAACTTAAATTCTTCATTTTCTAAGATAGAATAATCTAATGACCATCCTTCGCCAAGAGGTTTGTGTAGTTGATACAGACCATCATTTTGTGGAGTTAAGTATGAAGCATAGTTTGCTATTTTAGATGAATCTCTCTTTTTATCACCTGCTTCAGTCCACATATAATCATCTTTACTCAAATCATACATTGATCCACCGTCGAAATAGAGAATGTTTTTTTCTGAATCTAAGTATGAGGAATCCCATCCAGAAGACATGCCTAAATTATTCACTACATATTTTTCATTACCTTCATCATCATAAATAATCCCAACGTTATCCAAATTCCTCTCGGCTATAAATACCTTTTCGTTACTACCTTCGACGAATCTCAACGAAAGTGTATTAAATTCATCGCCATCTACAGCTGGATTATCAATTATAAGCTTGGCATTCATTGTCCCTTCTGGATTAAACTTTAACTTATATGCTGTATTGTAATCTCCGTTTGTTTCATCCCAAGTACTCAGTAATAATAAGATAGAATTACCCGATTTAATAAATTCCGGCTCACTAAATGTACGATTGGAAAGATTACTATCATCAGCAATATTAACCTCATTCTGTATTGTTACCCATTTATTATCTTTTGCTACAGAAACATAATAACTACTAGGATCTACAACTTGAGCTTCCCATTGAAATAAATATGTATAGTCACCATCTTTTAATATCTCAAAATCTGTATTTCTAGGGTATATATCCTCTAAACTTTCCCCACCAAACTGATCTATCTTTTCTTCTAGCTTTAAACTAGCTGGTTCCGCTTTAACTTCTTCAGTAGTAGTTCTAGCAGATGCACTACCTTCTTTGGTATTCTTTCCTTCTGCGCCCTCTTCTTCACCGCAGGCACTTAAAAAAACAATACCAATTATAAATAATAAACCCATTATTTTCTTCATTTTTACTATTAACCCTCCTATGGATGCATTTGGAATCAGTTACTATTATAGACCATATGACCCACGTTTGACTATGATTAATTACAATTACCTATTTATCGCTCTCTTACTAAGGAGAAGTTACAGCTCTATTAGATTATTGAGGTTGTAAAGGGATGTAGTGTACAGCCTGAATATATATTGGTTATCTAGCTTATTAAAAGGTGATTAAGGTATTGACTTAAGCGAACTGTAACATAATTGTTTAAACCCTGAACTTATCCATGTTTAATCTTCAAGGCCTGATACTCTTTAAGCCTTTTAAGTAATCTGCTGCACTTCTTCATCTATTTCTGGAAGATGCGTCATCTGCCTAGTATCCATCGCTCATCCTCCTAAAAAAAGGACACCAACGACGCCATTGCATCATTAAGTGTCCTCCAGTTTGCTAGTAGAATACTATTTTTTTTCTTTTTCATAAATTATATTATCAAGTACAGCAATAATAGTTCCTATTCTTTTCTTATCCTTATTTAAGACTGTTAAGACAAAAATAACTGAATAAATTACTAACATGACAATTAAAAAGATATCCAGCATTAGTGAGATATAAGAAAAAGTGTCATTATTATTTAAAGTTATATTAAAGAAATCATTAATAAAAGTTTTAAATTTTTCTGAAGAAACAAGTTCCCTTAAAATTATGGAGAAACAACCTACTACTAAAGGGGCAATAAAACTTTTAGCAAGCTCAGCTAGATTGTTCTTCTGTTGAGCTTCGAGAAAACTCTTCAACAAATGATAATCTCCTACATTATCCCCTAACCTTTTCTTAAGGTACCATTTAACTTTATTTAAATTTAAGATATCGCTCTTTTCCATTTTATCTTCACGTAGCACTTCAAATAAAAATGAATTTTTAAGATTACCTTCACCTAGCCAACTATACAGGTAAATATTTTGTTGTATCGAAGCTTTTCTCTTTAATTTTTTTATTTCACTTTTCTCTAACTGAATAGCGTATACAACAAAATACTTCTTTATTGTAAAGTAAATAAGTACAATCAAAATAACCTTGCTAGCAATATAGCTATTATCTCTAAATATAAATATAGCAAGTATTAAGATTAGTATGCACCGCACCCATATTCTTCCTAAGGAAATGAGCTCGAACCAAGTCCTATTCTTGAACCAACCTTCATTTTTAA
This sequence comes from Terribacillus aidingensis, assembly GCF_900215625.1. Classification (GTDB taxonomy): domain Bacteria; phylum Bacillota; class Bacilli; order Bacillales; family Amphibacillaceae; genus Terribacillus; species Terribacillus aidingensis. The sequence goes on along the minus strand of NZ_OBEK01000002.1, from coordinate 281,171 downwards.
AGAAGTAATTACGCATACGGTTCTTATTTCTTATGTCATATCGCACATCATAAAAAAGAATGATTGATAATAGTAATACAATGCCGTAAATTATAAACTTGTTAAGATTCATAATGACCTCTAAACTGAATCGCCTCTAACTCATTAAATAACGAATCAGCTGGATTAATAACTTCTGCAATAATCCTTGGCTCTTTTTCCTCAGATGCATTAGACACCACCACCAAAGCATACTGATCACCTTTATCTGCAGCTACGATCTTCTCACGCAAAGATAAGTAATAAGTGATTTCATTAGCGTTTAAAGCAGTTCCCTTCACTTCAATAAACTTCTCTCGGCCATCTTCAAAGTAAGATTTTATGTCGTACCCTAATCCATCAGTTGTTTTCGAGCACCATTCTACCTTTTCCTGTAGGGCGGGTAAGTGTGCCAGTCTTCTAAGCTCCTGCTGATATACAAATTCTTCTGCAATGTCTCCAACAATTTTCTGCAGTTTGTTTCTCTTCTCTAGGAGAGCAGCATGTTTGTCTACACTTATTGTAGTATATCTTCTCTTCTTTTCATTTGTTTCTTTTACCTCTAACTCTTCGATACCCTTTTCCAACACTATAAGATCTAGTAACTTATGTAGTTTAATAACATACTTAATCAACTTATTGACTTCTATGTTTCTAACATTGAACCTTTTATATACTACTGTTCCTTTTACATACTTTTTAGGCCGCGTACTCTTACCTAAGAAAAAGTTGAAATTTGAATTAAGTTCTAGATCTTCAAGCGGCTCCTTTTCAATAATCTTCATCTGATTTCTTGAGAGTTCCTTTAACTCTTTTAAACCTAGAAACTCAGATCCGTTTCCTATAGATAAGTAAGCATACTCAAGGTTTATATCTAATAGGAGAACTATATAAATACCATTACGAGTTGATAACTTGTTACTTTTGTTCTTTGGTACATAGTCTTCATTAAGAAAAGCAACCCAGAATACCTCTGATAACCTTCCTTCACCAACTGAGGCCTGAATATCCAATTTCTCTTTAGATAAATCAGTACCTTTTAGTTTGGATAACAAGATTTCCGGGATCCTATTCACAAAATATTGGTGCGCAGGATTACTCTTATCAACTCTTTCTCGATGTTTAACCCCTTCCTCATATTTATATCTGTACAGATCATTAAATTCATTTTTCGAAAATAACAACTCCATTTATTACCACCTCCATAGTAATATCGGATATAACTCTTAATCCTTAAATGAAAAGGACACTAAACAACGTCAGTGCGTCATTTAGTGTCCTCTAGTTTGCTTGTAGAACTTTTCTTAAAGGGTTTTATCAGTCCTATTTGTCATATTTTGTATCGCAGATGGAAACATGCCCACTGCACTAGGATACTCTTTCAATAAATATTGTTCGTAGCTCGTTGGCAATTTATGATCTAAATCAAATCCATTACCGATTATAAATAAACTCCTCAAATACTAACTCCCCGCATCTATAAAAGATACATCACATATTTATATGTGTAATTTCAGCATTATTCTATTACCTTTTCTAAGTTATTGCATTCATTTAATCCTTCTCGTTTTCTAGCTTATCAACTTTTACCTTTAATACTATGTCCATATCTAAGCTAAAAACATGTACTATACCGTCAATTACTTATAATATATCTGCTAACTCTTCTCGTTAGGCGTAGCCTTAAACTCTTCTATTGTTTATTCAGTAACAACATGCCTAATCAGTTCTTTACTATTCTGTTTAACGATTTGCGTAATTCTATTACATACTAATTTATTCTAAATTTTTTCACCCGCTATTAGTGTTCCTATCCCTTAAATGAAATCCAAAACTTTTTAACGTAATCCTTTTCAACTGCAATTTGTAGCTGATCATAATCTTTAGTGTTGTTTTGCATACGTTCTAACAATTGGTTATTTCGCTCTTCTAAACGAGTTATATCTTCTTGGGAAGGCAAGCGGTTAGACTTTTCGGAGTTTTCACCTTTATGGCAGTATACTAAATTCCATAGATCATCCGAAAACATATAAGACCACGGTATAACATGGTCAACAGAAGTCTCATTATCAGCTATGGCTTTACCGCAATAAAAACATTTTCTTTTACCGTCCTCAAACATTAAATCAAGGTGCTCTTGAAACTTTTTTAAAGAACTCCGCTTAATGTTATTTTCATCTATTGCCCTTACTTTTCTTGAGATTCTTGGGCTATAATTAAAACCCTCTAGCATCTGTGTCCAACGGTAATTGATTACAGTGAATAAGAGATCGCTGTGTTCTTTAAGAGTTATTACATCCTTTTTATTAAAAATCACCTTACTCTCACTAAGGTTTAAACCATATATTTCATATGTTTGACGATTAAGGTTTTTAAAACGCCAACTGACATCTTGCTTTAGTGTTCTAACAATGTTTTTCACTGTCACTTCATATTCTCGAGCTAATCCAATCGCACTAAAGTCTATCTTCTCAAATCTTATTGGTTGTACAGAATGCTTATTATTAAAGAATAATGTTATTAACTCTTTAGTAGAAGAGATGATCTCAGGAGGTTTCTTTATGTTTGGACTTTGTATTAAATCAAAGTAAATTGTTTGATTCCAATAATATTTTAAACAAAGCTTTGCTATATCATTAAAATCAAATATAACAATGTCATCTATAGGGTCATTGAAATTAACGGTGGATTCAACTAATGCCTTAGACCATGCCATTTTATAAGTGTTATCAAAGCTGCAATTTAAGATAAGATCGCTCCACTGTTTAATGTAAATATTCATTTTAAACCATTCCCTGTTAATCTTGATAGATAGTTTCATCAAATAATTCCGATGTTTAGAAACACATAAGAACGCCTGCAACCTTCGGTAAATACACCACAAGATAATTCTCTAACTGTTTAAAAAATTATCCCTGTGCCACTTCATATATTGTTGCTGTCTCTCATTCATTACGATTCGCATTGTTTCATTGATATTAAAAAGAATCTTTGTTGTATCATCTAAACTTTCCTTAACCATCACTTTACCTGTTTCATCAAAACTAATATAGCTCTTATCAAATAACGCATCATGATTTGGACATAATAACAATCCATTATTAACGTCTAGTCTTTCATGATTACTAGATTTACTCCATGGCTTAATATGACTTGCAATTAGGAAGCGCTCATCCGTTATACCGCATACTTTACATTTCTTTTCAACTGCTAAAAGAGATTTCTTAAATGCAGAATGACCAATTCTAGACTTAATAATTGTTTCTTTTTCTGTTTCGTCTAAAGTAGTTGCAGAATGTAAGTCACTTTCGATTTGTGTTATTATTTCTTCTGGAATACTGTTTTCAAACTGGAATCTTTCCCTTAAAACACTATTTGTCTTTTCGATTATTTCAAAGAAAAAGTTTGCCAGTTCTTTAGACACCCTAAAAAGATAACCTGTATTTCCTCTTCCCAACCTATTAAACGGAGCATATTTTTCATTCTGAAGCTTTAATATATCCTCCATGTAATCTTTATATGTAATAGGTTCCTCTAAATCATTGTAATCTACATTAACTAGCCAACCTTCTTTTTCCCAAAGGTCTAATTCGTCTAATCCAGTTGGTCTTTCATGTTCTTTACAATTTTCTTTTGCTACTAGTACAGATACTAATTTTCCATTGTAACTATTAAAAATAATATCCTCTTTTTTAATCATTTTCATATCAGTCCAATGATGATACGTTTGACCTGTGTTATTTTTCTGAGGTGCCCATAAATAACGACCATTTCGTTCTTCTTTATAACTTTTGTTTTGGAAAACAAGAAAAAAGTTCATATATAAATTACTCCAGTCCCAATTATTCAAAACACATAAAATAATTATCTATTATTATACATAATAAAATTTTTAGATAAGATCAATTTAAGTAGAAATAAAAGCCTACAAAAGTACAATTTAGTAGAGGAATGGCACGCTGTTACCTAGTAGCTCTCTACTTTTTTCATGCTGAAACAATCGTGAACATGTCACTGGTTATTCTATAGCTAGAGGTAAAAAAAACTCATCATATATGATTAACGTTCTGTATGTTAATAAATTTAAAGACCACCTTTACAGCGGTCTTTGAGAAATATGTGTTAAAAATTAGAATGTGCAAGTATCAGATACTTATATAATTTCCAATATTTCCTTCATATACTTTTTAAACGCATCATTTTTCCAGAATCCCAGCCGAATCCCATCTATTCCTCTAGTCATCAGAATATAGTAAATGTTTAACACAAATAATGTAAACTCTTGTGCATTTTCAGGGCTATCATCGTCTTTTGAGAACTTGCCATTTACATTATGAAAATTCACTGGATTACCGAATAACCGTCCCTTTGCATCGACTTGAAGATCATTGCCGACTAAAACACCGACTTTATTCAAATCTATACCTTGGACTGCAAAGACGGAGCCAATCTGATCCTCAGCATCGTCATCTTCTGTATTAATCCAATTTTCTTGAGTAGAATTCCATCTTCGTTTGATATTCCCCTCGTGCCAATGAGTTATTGACGGATCTTTGCCATCAGCCTGCTTCCAAGGTTCAACTAATCCACCTAGTACGCGGTTTATATGTTCAGGATTGAAATTTCTATCTTCTTCTACCCAATGAATTAAATTCTTTAAAGGTTCTGTTTCAAAGTAACCAAAATAAGCATCAGAATCTCTATCGTGGAACACAGTTCTGTCAAAATCAGGGTTGAAATTGGTTTGTTTTAATAGACCTGTATCCTTATACAAAAGATATTTAATGCCATTAACGAAGTCTTCAGATGAATAGTTCTTTCCTGCTGGAGCTTGAATTCTAAATTGAGTTGTTAAATATCTCTGTTCAAAGTCTTTGGTTGCTTCATTGAATTGCGCACGTGTCATATTAGCAGGTCGAATAGCTTGCAATACGTCATACATTAAAACCATTTGTCGGCCTATTTTTCTTAAAGCTTCCAAGTGATTCCCATCCCGGGCAAATCTCCCCTTATACACATTATTAAAAGAAGCCATTTGCTTGGAAAATTTTCTAGAAAGCTTATGAGATTCGTCAACAATTACAACATCATAATCTTCAGCGGCATTAATCAACTGTGTCGAGGTAGCAATTGTCAGGTTACTGCTGTTCATCCCATATACTCTAAAAATTTCTTTTGCAGTTTTAATCCAATTAGGTTGTATAACGACTGCAATTCGCTCATTAGGTTTTTCTTTCAATAGCTTAGCGACCAAATGAGTCAACAACACGGTTTTACCAGTCCCTGCATCTCCATTAATCACCATGCTTTTATCAGGGTTTGATAGAATCTCTTCAAGATAGTTCATTTGTTGGTATGTTAATTCTTTGATTGGACTATATTTAACCAGTGCACCATTGCGCAATTCCTCTAAAGTCTTTGTGCTTACCCATCCATTTGGGTATAGCTCTTTTTCCCAAAAAGGCAAGATTACTTCTGAAGCAACCTTTTCTCGCTCACGGTAGTCATTAACACTGTTACCATAGGTTCGATTCATAATCTCATCATTATCATATTGAACCAGTTGCTTTTTAGATTTTGGATTATCAGCCATAAAGTAAGTTATCAGCTGGCTTTCGACATCATCTAAGGCCGATCCATTGAAATAGGATGATATAAGAACAATTACTTGGTCAAAATCTGCTACTATATTAAACTTTTCATCTTGACCATTGTAGTGCTGCCTATTCCGCTTCGTAAAGTGTTTCGTTTGTCCAATGTAAACCTTTTTTGACTTCGTATCTTTGTAGATATAAACGACATTACCATTTCTAAGAATATTTTGTTCAGGCTGGCGAAGTTTATCGAATCCTTCCAATTCCCCTTTTTTTACTTTTAATGTTATACAGTGGTACTTTGCCATGCTTAATCCTCATCCAATTCATTATATTTCTTTTTTTGATTGAAACTTTTGGTTACTGGATATTTTCGGGCATTTTTCATCAATTTCTCAGCGATAATTTCCTCAATATCAAATTCTAGATTGTCTGCCATCATATAGGAGTAAATCAGCACGTCTGCCAGTTCTTCTTTTAGTCGCTCAGGATCTTCCTTGGTTTCCTCTGGTGTTTTCCATTGAAATAATTCCAATAATTCATTTGCTTCTAAAGAGATGGAAATGGCCAGATCTTTTTCATTATGAAATTGCCGCCAGTTGCGCTCATCTCTAAATTGATTAATCCGCTGCATTGTTTCACTCATATTAATTTTCTTTCATTCCTTCCAGGAAACGTATCCTATCTCTTAATTATTGAACCAGGTATAGAGTTCTTTTCTAGCAATCGTTTTATAACTATGTACATATATAGTTTATGTTACTGACCTTCCTTCTTCAACTGTACTGTGCATTTATGTATCTACTTGCTCATCATTTAGAGGTATTTCTTCATTTTCTGTTTCATTAATAAATTCTAAAAGCAAATGGATAACATCCAATTAAGTCATTCCATCCTATATATAAACTATATTACTTAATGCACTTATTGATAAATTCAAATAAAATTCGTGTTTTATTAAGAATTAAATACAGTTCTCTTCTTCGATGAATACCATTCAAATAAAAAAGCAGCCAATTGGATGCTGCTTAACTTAATCCTGTATTTCTCGTTTAAAGTAAAACCTCATCTGAACTGTTTCTGAAGTTCCTAAGTGAGGCACAGGACCATTTATAGGCATAGTTGATACAAGTTCCCATCCACGTTCGCCGTATTTATTTAGATCATTTATAGTCTCCTCGAAATCATCACTCGTTGGTTCAAGATAAAGACTAGCGTATTCAAACTTTTTCATTATATCTCCTCCTATAACTGTTTATCGGATTTAGATGTGAGATTTACAACATTTAAGAAAATAACATAAAAAGACGCCCAGGAAGAGCGCCTTAATTTTATTGTCTAATATCCTATTAACTTGATGCTTACAAATTTTTCCCTGCCGCAAGTACCTGGATCGTTTCTTCCTGTGTTCATATTAATCACCCTCAACCTTCGCTGTGCAAAGATCATCATTTATCTTTATCATAATCGTTATTAATATTCTAAGAGCATGCAGATAATTTACATAATGCTCATTTTCATTCTCATAGCCAGAAGATGTACCATGTAAATATTTGTTCCTTAAGTCATAACCATTTATAAATTTACTTTTATTCAGATAGTAATCTATATAATCCGATTCTTGCCTTGATAATAATGTATTTTCAGAAACTAAAGCTGTTTCATTTAATAACTTATCCACTTCTCGCTTTAAAGGAGTAGGTAGCTTATTAGTTACAACTACACCGTTTATATGGATAAGATAATATATAAATATTCTATTCCTATTAACCATCACTACTTCATTATCGTCGTTTATCTTTACAAATTTGTTCTCAACAAGCCAATCTAAAGACGGTTTTTGATAACCCTCTATGTCATGTAAATACAGCTTATCTGTTTCTAACCTTTCAATGAGTGTATTATATTGACTATCGCCATAATTCGGGAAATAAGTAAGGTTACTTTGGTCAGAGAACATAATATTTCTCAATATTCTAGCCTCATCATTATTTGGCGCTATATACACGTATCTGTTATTTGTCATGCTTGGGCATTCAGAAAATGGCAAAGGCTTACTTTCCATTTGTACTAGCTCTCCATCAATGTAACCATCCTCTATATAAAACTTATACTTCTTGATTATACTTTCAATAGTTGGAAATATAGATTTACATTTTTCAAAATTCGGATTATCTATAGGCGGTAGCTTAATGTTGAAGTCTTCAATATTGAATTCCTCTTTTAGATAAACATTGAAGAACCATTCAATTATTGCTTCTAGATCTTTGTCTTTACTCTTTAAAAATGAATAATATACATGCATCTGTGCTAAGGATAAAGATTCTCTTATTGAGAAATCTGTACCGGTCTTGTATTCTTTTTCATGAGCAAAACCAAATCTGTCAAAGAAACCTGCATATATTTCATTATATGGAAATTTAGAAACTATATCTTTATTTACAAACTCGAATATATATATAAAGTTGTTCAATAAAGTTGGATTATCAAGATTGGATTCTAACCATTCTTTATCAACCTCTGTTCCTACTTTATTTACTGAGTAATGCTGCTTCACAGTACCCTCTACATTTTCTTTGAACTCGACTACTATATCCGTTCCCATTCCACTACCATCTTTAAAGAGTCCACTCTCAAGTCTTTCGCTTACTCGCTTTGCTTTCAATTTAACTCTAGTATCCAAAGCAAACTCTTTCGTATTCTGTACATTACTAAGAAGCCTGGTGTAATTTAAATTAGGCTTGTCTAAATCTAGGTAGGTGCTAATAATCTGCTCCTTGTCTTTTATAGTTAATGAGTGTGGTAAATAAGATTCCTGTCGTTCGCTCCTATTTTTTAATAAAAATTTATCCAAAAGTAAATTTGTACTACCTTCTGAATTATTAAGCATATATTCTCTTAATTCCACATCATATTGCATCACAAGTTTATGATGCTTAAATATTTGCCATGCAAATACATCAAGTTCATCAAGAAACATCTTAAATCTGCTTTCTGTAATATTACTCAACTTTCTTTTTTCTACTATTTCCCAAAAAGGTGCCTTATATCTGAGATCTACCTCTTCATATTCGGCTAAGATATCTGAATGCTGATTAATATATTTACCTACTAACGAATTAGCTATACTACTTTTTTCTCTAATCCATTCCTCTTTATCTTCACCGAGATATAAAAGTAACGCATCGTCCTTAACATACTTGTTAATATTATATAATTCTATTGCTTCATTGATATTCTCTATTACATGACCAATCGTCAACTCTTCATAAACTTCTTTAGCCTTGTCTAGCATATATCCTTTTGCCAAATCAGGCTCTTTATAGTATTCCACACCTCTATATCTCTCCTTTACCATGCTTCCCTCTTCTTTCTTATTATTAATTTTCTCTTACAACCCTTTACTTTACTTTCTCTTATGAATCCAAAGTTGAATAGGGAAGATCGTTTTTACGTCTTAAACCTGTTCCTAGTAGCAAATAAATTTCGTTGCCAAAACACTTTATTCACTTATGATACGGTTCACGCTGTTACTTAAAAGGTAAAAGAAAGCATCAGCAAAATTCAATTGTAATGCCTTCTTTCTCAACAACGTTATTAATTATAATTTAAGCCATTTTTTCAGTTTTCCTATAATACTATTATCTAATGCTTGTTTCCTTGGTTGTTCTATTACCACAGATTCTTTTTTTATAGGCCTTCGATAGTATGAGATGCTCTCTACTCTATATTCCTCTGCACCAATAAGAAGCCCTGCGAAGGCACGATTTTGACCGGTATTAATAAAAAACTTATCTACATCCTCAAAATAACTTGCACTTGGCAATTCACCGCTTAATCCATTAACAGCAGATAAATCCGAAAAAGCACACTCTGTACTTTTCAACCAATCTATTGAAGACTGAAGGGAAGTAGCATTAGCATTCTCGAAAAAATCATGTAATGATGAATGTCTGAAATGATGTCCATTTTTCAACAAATCATAAAGACTCCTTTCATCAATATCTTTGTGATTTGATCGAAAGATATTTATAACTTTATCCATTGGAACAATATAACCATCTTTATATTGTTCTGTTTTTATATGTTCATATTCTTTAAGATTAATATACTTCAATTTTCTACTACGCAAATAATCAACATGTTTCTGATTATCTATCGGACTTCCCTTTATATATGAGTGAAATGCGCTATAATCAAAATTATTCATCTTGCTCTCCCTTATCTTTTCCAACTAATAATCCATTTTTCATTAAACATTGTGATCACTTAATAGTTTCTATCTTCCTGTAACTGCCCTTATCTCCCTAATACATTCCGTTCTGATTCCTTCTTGTTCTCTATTTAGAACGTCCAGCCGGCTTATCTTTCGATTTCACCCAAAAAAAGGTAAGCTCCTCACTTTAATTGAGCCACTACCTTAACTTTTTCATTGCTACAAATAGGTTTGTGGAATACTAAATCAAAGGCTTCTTCAGCATTTTCTCTAATATATCGATTTGACTCTCTTAATCCATGATAAATAACATACCAGTTTGCTTTTTTGAGTTCTTTATCTCTATGTAGATTAATTCCTTCTTCTTTTCTATCAACTAATTTCATACACACTATATAATTATCATGTCTTATATTGCCGTTATTTATGTCCTTGATACGCTCTTGCTCGTATAATTCATGAAACAAATGGCTTTTTAATCGTAAGCGTACATCTGATGCTTGCCCTCTATATATCGCCTTAACGTTTTCTAATTCTTTTATTTTTAAGTCACAAGGATTCTCCACATAACCTTTCTTATAATCTGTCAATATGACATAAAGGCCTGCTGAGGTACTCGGGAACTCATTCAGATCATCAATAGTGTTAATTTTCTTTGCAAAAATCTTAGGTGTCTTTTCTTGAATTACTCCAAGACGGTACTCATCTTTAATACTTTTAAAGAATGGGATGAACAAATCTTTTTTTAATGTTTCTCCCACCTGATTTAAGATATTTTTTGCCTCTATCATTGATAAAGAGAAGATAGTATTACTCATTTATTTTACTCCTTAAATAATCCCGTTAACTGAATACTAATAATTTATTTATATCTTAAAAAGCGTTAATCACTTGATCAACGCCCAGTCCACCAATAACACACTATAATTAGTAACTTATGCAATGATAAAATATTTCTATTGACTACATCTCTACACTAAAAGTTAAATTCATTCCTCACCGATGATCTTCTTTAACTCTGCTTGAGAAAGATGTGAATTTGCTTCAGCAAAAGCCCTTTTTTCAATTCGTGCGTCTCTTGCTTCATAAGACATTTTAGACTTAAATGATTTCTCCATCCATCTTCGAATTTTTATATTTCTAGGATAAAACCGTCCATACTGTTTTGCTGGTGGGTCAAAAGAAGATAAGCGTCTTCTTTTGAATTCCTCCGCTATTTTAGTGCTATATATATTTCCAAAGTAATCTTGAGAGATGACATAAACAGCACTTCCTTTATATCGATCGAAATTCTTCAGATGTTGATTAGTAATATCCTCATCAATTCTTAGTGGAATCTCAATCTCAGCCTGTTCTTCAAATTTTAAGTTATTAACTGGTTTTGAAAGATAGAAAGATTTTCGAGTATCTTTCATTACAATTAAGAGAAATGTCTTTCGCGCTATACCCCTACCGTAGTTCACTATATGAACTCCAATATTTAATCCATTCTCTTTCTCACTTTCGAAATAATTAAATATACCTACCCTTGGTGCATCAGTTGCAGTAAGGGTTCTCTTTGCGTATCGCAGAGTAAAAAAGGTAATTATCATACTAAATAAAGTTATAATCGCGAGTATAATATTTATATAATCACTTATCTTCATATTGCACTCCGTTCTCTTTAACAGTGATTCTGATGTATTGATAATGCCACCTTAATTTTTCAATTCTGATTTTGCAGTTTTCAGCCAATACATTAGATTATCATTGTTCTTTATTACCGAAAAAATAATGTCGTCTTTAATGTTAAGCCTCTGACTAATTCGATAAAATAGCACAGCATATAAGCGTTGATTAGTAAATAATAATTCCCAGCCTTTATAGTAGTAACTGGGTAACTCACCTAGGTGAGTATAGTAATCTCTTGTATTGGTTATATCAACTGGAACATTTTTTAATTTTTTTGGACTTTCAAACATTATATCTTTTAATTCTTGTGGTAATCCAAGAAGCAACTCTTTTACTCTACGTCGAAAACCAAAGTGATGTGCATAATCAAGGGTACTTTTAAGTTTGTTAATAAGGTTTATATCTGTTCCTTCTGGAATAGCATTAATCATACTATCCTTAATTAACTTGTAACCATCATCATCCATAAATTTCCCAGCATCTCCAGATGTATTTCGATGGAAACTTTCTATGGCCTTTGAATAATCTAAAAATGTAGTCTCTCCATCAACTGCTTTTGAATATAAAATACGCATTAGAATATTTCTTGGCGGTTTAATCTCTTCATCATTAAACCAAGCAGACAGTATTTCGGCTATTTTTTCTTCTATTAGATTCAAGCTTAGAAAACTTTCATTAGCGTCAATTTCCGCCCCCTCTTTTTCTGTAGCGGGTTTTATAAATATCTCAATACTTTCTCTTACATTTCTCTCTTCATTAACAATGTCACCTTTAGCAATAATTCTTTTAACAGAAATAGGGCGATTCATAAGGAAAGTAAGTAAGTACTGAAGTTCTTGTGTTACATCTAAGAACCAATCGATATTTTGTTCAGTATCCGGAATGATATTCAATGAACTCGTATGCTCAAAGATTCTTCTAATATGTTTTTCTCGATTAGCTGTGAAGTTATAACTAGCTTTAATAGTTGACTTCAAGCTTTCTATACGTGCCTCAAATATAGGAGGATACGCATAGGTAAGTCCTGCTTGGGTTAATTTATTTTCTTCTAAAACAATATCATCCGTAAAAGGATTATGGCTCATCCACTCTTCTAAATGAGTATAATTAACATATAAAGAATGAAATTTGATATCTTCAGTTTTAGTAAAATGCTTGCCTATAATTAATTTTCTAAAAACAAGTATAGATGAATTATATCTTCCTAAAGTCAGGTTTGCTATGAACCCACTTTGCAAAGTTATATTTCCTCTTTCGGTCTGGCCTAGAATTAGATCGTATCTGTTTATATCTGAAATAGGATCACTTAGTGTCCCAAATAATTCAAGTCTTATTTCATCACTGCTATAATATAAATTTCCAGCTATTACAACATCCGGATTGGATGGACTCCACCAGTGCCCTCTTATTTCAAAATCCTCGAACATGGTATATTTCTTTTTCTTCATAAGGGATGCCACCTATCTATCCTGAAAAGAATGTTTTTAACTAAATTTGCCTCTATTGGATACTTTAGTTCATAGGTATCAATAAGTCAAATAAAATAATAACTTACATTATAATATAAGTTAATATATGGTATAATCGTATAAAATCATTAAAGGAGTGAATATATGGCTAGTTACCGAAAAAGAGGGAATAGCTGGCAGTACCGCATTAAGTACACTAATCCCATTACTAAGGAAATAAATGAGGTATCAAAAGGCGGTTATAAAACTAAGAAAAAAGCCCAATCTGTCGCTGTAATTCATGAGCAGAGGTTAGCTACTGGTCAAGAGGTAATCACTAAAGACGAGCTCTTAAGTGAGTATCTAAGGATATGGCTTACAGAGTATAAAAAGGATAATGTCAGAAAGAACACCTATATTCTCCATGAGCGTAACATAGAAAAGCACATTATCCCCTACTTCCAACTTATTAATCTCAAAGAAGTTACAGCGCTAAGGTACCAAAAGTTTATAAACCACCTTAAAGCCAAAGGATATAGTACTCGTACAATAGAGATAATTCATCAGACTATGTATAGTGCTATGCAGACTGCAGTTAAGCCATTAAAGAAAATAGGTGAAAATCCATGTGAAGATGTGACGCTTCCCCGTAAAACCCGCAGAATGGCAGATAAGATACAGTATATTGATTCAGATAAAATATCTGATTTCCTCTTCCATGCTCGACGTGATAACTACATGTACTATATGTTCTTTAAGACTCTAATTGAGACAGGAATGAGAAAAGGCGAAGCAGCTGCATTGCAAAGATCAGACATCGACTTAAATAAGGGATATATAACAGTTAACAAAACGCTGGACTTTCAAGCTAAACTTGGAGAAGACCTATTTGGCTTAACGAAGACATACGAGTCGAACAGAAAAATCAAACTGACTAACACACTTACAAAAGAGCTAGCAAAACACTTGGACAAGCTCAATGATAATAAGTTAGTATTCAATGATATTTACCGCCATGACCTTGATTTAATCTTTTGCCGCGAAGACGGTAGCATCTTACCTAAATCATCTCTATATAATGCTTTCAAGCGGATACTTAAACAAGCACAAATAGAAAAACTCCCGATTCATTCTTTAAGACACACTCACGCAGTCTTATTGTTAGAATCAGGAGCCGATATGAAGTTCGTACAAGAAAGACTTGGACATAAGTCGATTAGTATCACTTCAGATATCTATTCTCATATATCACCTAAGATCGAAAAATCGAGCGTTGATGGATATGAAAAATACACTCAGTCAATTTATGACTGATATTTTTTAGCCAAATTTGGTGGTCAAAAAGTGGTCAAATCTAACTTAGGGGTTAGTAACCCACTTTTTGACCACCAGTAAAATGGCTTTAAATCAACGTTTTTCGCTTAGAAGTTCTCCATATACTGAGAACGTTCCCATGGGTGAACTTGTGTGCGGAACATATCCCATTCGATTTCTTTTGCTTCGATGAAGTGTTCGAATAGGTGCTCGCCTAGTGCTTCGACGATTGTTTCGTCAGACTTAAGCTGCTCAAGTGCGTCGAATAGTGTAGCTGGAAGATCTGCTACGCCGTTCTTTTCTCTTTCCGCTTTGTCCATCACGTAAATATTGCGGTCGATAGAAGCTGGTGCATCCATGTTGTTTCGGATTCCGTCTAGTCCCGCAGCAAGCAGAACGCTCATTGCTAGGTATGGGTTAGCAGCTGGATCGACGCTGCGTACTTCTACACGTGTGCTCATGCCGCGTGCAGATGGGACACGGATTAATGGGCTGCGGTTTTTACCGGACCATGCAACGTAGCATGGTGCTTCGTAGCCAGGCACAAGACGCTTGTAGGAGTTTACAGTTGGGTTCGTCACAGCTGTGAAGTTAACCGCATGCTTTAGTGTACCTGCGATGAACTGATATGCTGTTTCAGAAAGCTTCAACTCGCCACTTTCGTCATAAAATGCGTTCTTGCCATCTTTGAATAGAGACATGTTGCAGTGCATACCAGAACCGTTAACACCGTAAAGCGGTTTTGGCATAAATGTTGCATGCAATCCATGTTTTCTGGCGATTGTTTTTACTACGAGTTTAAATGTCTGGATATCATCCGCATGCTTTAATGCATGTGCGTATTTGAAGTCGATTTCGTGCTGACCTGGAGCTACTTCATGGTGAGAAGCTTCGATTTCAAAGCCCATCTCTTCCAGTTCAAGTACGATATCGCGACGGCAAGTTTCACCCAAGTCCGTTGGAGCAAGGTCGAAGTATCCGCCTTTATCATTCAATTCCAAAGATGGTTCGCCATTTTCGTCTAGTTTGAATAAGAAGAATTCCGGCTCTGTACCAATATTGAAAGCAGAGAATCCTAGTTCTTCCATTCTCTTCAGGTTGCGTTTTAGGTTATAACGCGGGCAGCCTTCGAATGGTTCGCCTTCTGGAGTGTAGATATCACAGATAAAACGTGCCACTTTGCCTTTTTCACTAGTCCAAGGGAATACAACAAATGTATCCAAGTCTGGGTAAAGCTTCATGTCAGATTCTTCAATGCGTACGAAACCTTCAATAGAAGATCCATCGAACATCATTTCGTTATCCAATGCTTTGTCTAGCTGGCTAAGCGGGATTTCTACGTTTTTAATTGTGCCAAGCAAGTCAGTAAACTGTAAACGAATAAACTTTACGTTTTCCTCCTTGATTGTTTTGATTACATCTTCTCTAGTAAATTTCGCCATTCTTTCTCCTCCTCTATTAATGGAAGAATCGTGATAATTCTCCCTGACGTAACGAAGCTTTGCCCAAGCGGCCGGTATCCATTAATTCCTGACGCAGCATCTGTCTCAGTGCTTTATCTGATATTTCCGGTTCGATCGGGGTTTCAAGCGTATCTGCTGCTGGTTTCTCTCTGGTTGGCAGCATTTGCTTAATTCCTGCAAGGTTGATCCCTTTGTCGATCAATTCCTTGATTTCCAGCAGTCGGTCCACATCATTGAATGAGAAAAGACGCTGATTGCCTTCTGTTCTAGCTGGGAAAATCAGTCCGTTATCTTCGTAATAACGGATTTGTCTTGCTGTTAGTGCAGTAAGTGATTTTACAATTCCAATAGAGAACAAGGGCATAGATCGGCGATTCATATCACTCATAATCGTCCATCCCCTTTCTTTATGTACTCTACGCTTATTATATACGTAGGTAATTTTAAATGTCAACACATGTTAGATTAGTTAACACGAAAATTTTTATTATGCGTTACTAGTTGCTATTAAGCCTTTTTCCAATAGGTTTTGCGCCGCGTCTTTAATGGCGAGTTTGACGTGCGTATACGTGAGTCCGCCTTGGACAAAAGCTGTATACGGCGCACGGATTGGGCCATCGGCAGTTAATTCTAAGCTGGCTCCTTGAATAAAGGTTCCGGCAGCCATGATCACGTCACTTTCATAACCCGGCATCGGTGCAGCTTGCGGCGTCACATGTGCATTGACAGGTGATGCATGCTGGATAGCTTGGCAAAAAGCTATCATTTGATCTGCAGAATGGAAGTTTACTGATTGAATCAAGTCAACGCGTTTGCTATCGAATCTTGGAGAAGTCGAAAATCCGAGCAGCTCAAGGAACCGCGAAGTAAAGATCGCTCCCTTTAATGCCTCTCCTACTACATGAGGTGCCAAGAAAAATCCTTGAAACAGCTCCTGCAGCATGCCAAGTGATGCCCCCGTCTCTTTACCTAAACCCGGTGCAGTCAAACGATTAGCGCATAGTTCAATTAAATCAGAACGGCCGGCAATGTAGCCGCCAGCGCGGACAATGCCGCCTCCTGGATTCTTAATAAGCGATCCGGCTATCAAATCCGCCCCCACATGCAGCGGTTCCTCTGTTTCGGCAAATTCCCCGTAACAGTTATCCACGAATATAACAGCTTCCGGATGCTTCGCTTTAACAAAGCTGACCATCTCTCCAATCTCCGAAACAGAAAAAGAAGGCCGATCGGCATATCCTTTCGAACGCTGGATTGCCACCACCTTCGTTTTTTGAGATAGCTTTTCTTCCACAGCTGCATAGTCAATTGCTCCGTCTTTCGTGAGATCAACTGCATCGTACGTAACACCAAAGTCTTTCAGTGATCCTGTATCTTCTTCCCGTTTGCCAATCACACCTTCTAGCGTATCGTACGGTTTCCCGGTAATATACAAAAGCTGATCACCAGGACGCAAGACGCCAAATAAAGCTGTTGTAATCGCATGGGTACCAGAGACAATCTGCGGGCGGACAAGTGCGTCTTCCCCGCCGAACACCTCCGCATATACTCGCTCCAATGTTTCACGTCCAAAGTCATCGTACCCATACCCAGTAGTAGGATTAAAATGACTGTCGCTCACGCGCTGGTGACGAAATGCATCCATTACGCGTTTTTGATTCTGCTCGGCGATTTCATCAATTTTAGCTCGCTCGGCACTTGTTTCTTCTTCTGTTCTTCTTGCTGTTTTGTGTATCATCCTTCATTCTTTCCTTTCAACTGATGGTAAAGCGGGTGTTCGCTCATAATATAGCCGCTCACCTCATAAGCATCCAGCTCTTCGTTAAATTCCCGTTTTTTCATAATGGTTTCTTGGGCAATCTTGTCCAAAAGACGCCCGCCAGATGCAGGTACGATTGTATCATACAATTCGCTTGCTTCCTGAATCATTTCCTGGACTTTTTCCATTACACGTCTGCGGTCTTCTTCTTTGAAAGCAGAAATTTGCACATACGGATGCGCACTTGGAATGAAGTCTTCGGTCAGCAGATCCGTCTTATTGTAAACAGTCAGTATTGGTAATTGATTTGCTCCCAGTTCATCAAGCAATTTTAAAACTGTCGCTTGCTGCTGCTCGTGATCCGGATGTGCACTGTTGACCATATGAATGATAAAGTCTGCTTCGGTTACTTCCTCGAGTGTGGATCGAAAAGCAGCGATTAAAGCAGTCGGTAAATCTTGAATAAATCCAACTGTATCCGTCAGCAGCGCTTGGAAGCCGGACGGCAAACGCATGCGGCGTGTCATGGGATCCAATGTAGCAAACAGCTGATCCTGTTCTAAGCTTTCATTGCCAGTTAATCTATTGAAGATGGTTGATTTCCCCGCGTTCGTATAACCTACTAATGCAATTTGGAAAGCTTTATTTGTCTTACGACGCTCTCGATAACGAGAGCGGTGGGACACAACCGCTTTTAGCTGTTGCTTGATTTCATCGATACGGCGGCGGATATGCCGTCTGTCCGTTTCAAGCTTTGTCTCACCAGGTCCCCTTGTTCCGATACCAGCACCAAGCCGGCTCATTTCCGTACCTTGGCCATACAGCCTTGGCAGTAAATACTGCATTTGGGCAAGCTCTACTTGCAGCTTCCCTTCTCTTGTATGTGCTCTTGTAGCGAATATATCAAGAATCAGCTGACTCCGGTCAATGACGCGCACTCCGACACGGTTGCTGATATTTTTTAATTGACCTGGTGATAATTCGTCGTTAGAAATGACCAAAAGCGGTTCTTCCTCTTCAACGAGATCTGCAAGCTCCTGCAGCTTTCCCTCGCCCACATAAGTACCAGGATGCAGACGATCTCTTTTCTGCGTGACAAAACCTGCCACTTCTCCGCCTGCTGTTTTTGTTAATGCTTCTAATTCGTCCAGCGATGATTGAAATCGCTCTAATGTTTGATTCTGATGATGTACTGCCATCAATAATACACGTTCCATGCTGTCACCCTTTCCTTATGTCATTATACCCTATCCTACGGTGAAAAAGCCTTCGCATTTATAATGGAGGCTTAGGAATTTAAGATAAGCACTGTGACTGGGATGCTATATCGGTACCCTTCTTTATTTAGGCTTTCCTTCTTTCACCAAATCCCCTGTATTTACAATCTTTATTTTCACATCGTACTTCACGTCAGCATCTGCAAAATAATTATCCCAATCCTTCTGCATTTTCTGATAGTCTCTTGGATAAGCAATCCGAAAGCTGTCATAAAACTTCACCACATCGGTTTTATAATCTTGCTGCAGTTTTTTCATCGTGCCTTCCACTATCTTAACAACCTCCTCTGCAGCTAACCTCTCCAATTTATCTACATATTTTTCAGATAAATTGTTGCTTGTAAGTGACCAGTCTTCGGTAATCCAACCTTGTGCTGTTATTTGCACATCAAAGGTCAGTTTTCCATTTTTGTAATGAGGGTTTGACTTTGTTTTATAATGCTGGATTTCATAGATGATTGTATTTCCCTTTTCGTCTCGGAAATTAAGCAGGCCTCCAGCCCCCTCGCCTGTCAGCCAGTTAACTCCTTCAACCTCTTTATCAGTTAAGAAACCGGTGAGTTTGTTATCTTTTGCACGAATAATCCCTGCACCATCCAGCTTCACTGTTTTTTTGTCTTTTGTAATTTTCGGCAGGATTACACTAGTTCCCGATATTAAATTGGCTGTAACATCACCTACACGCACTTTAGGAAGAATTTTCATCGTCGAGGTTTCATTCGTGAAAAAAGCACTTATATAATCGCTTGTAATCTCCCCATCAATATTGGTAGCCAATATATCACTTGCTTGCTGCGCCGAAATAACAACACTGGGGCTTAAGC
The DNA here is from genome assembly GCF_900215625.1 of Terribacillus aidingensis. Classification (GTDB taxonomy): domain Bacteria; phylum Bacillota; class Bacilli; order Bacillales; family Amphibacillaceae; genus Terribacillus; species Terribacillus aidingensis. The sequence goes on along the minus strand of NZ_OBEK01000002.1, from coordinate 261,587 downwards.
GGGTTATATTATCACGCAGCAGTTCATCCAGTAAAATAAAAAGATCGTAGTCGGTTACAATATCTTGGTTAATTACTACCGTTTCCAAATGATCTGTTAAAATTGGGTACGGCAGCTGCAGCGATAAACCGCGAACCATTTCATGTATGCTGTTTGCTTTTAGTGTAACATTTTGAAATAGCTTTCCCTGCTGCGCTGTCGCTTGTTCACCCTGTTTTTTCGTCAATGCAACTTGCGTAGTAAGCTGAATCGGTTCCTGTTCATCATCGCTAGCATCAATACCAAATCCCATAGCGAAACTTATATCCTCAATATCAGAACTGTCCCAGCAGCCAGACAAACACAAAAGTAATATCATACACAGGCTTAGTTTACGTACCACTCTCTTGCTCGCCATCTCGCTTCAGCCTCCTCATCAACGCTATCAAGAGCAGCAGCGAAGGGACTATAAAAGAAAATGCAAAGCTCGTCCACCCGATAATAGTACCCATCTTCTCTAACTGATTCAGGTCACTTGGTATTAAACAGATAAAATAAACTGCCGCTAAAAGCATATAGCTCGCTTGTTTATAAGAAAGACGTGTTAGTGTTGCTACTCCTTCTGCCGCAACATAGTGGCAAACGATGTAGGTAAGAAACATTTGAATTAGCCAGACAACTAAAAATAATGATTCAAACCGTTCAAACAAAACCCCTCTGTATTCGTATTCTTGAATCAAAGCAAAGGTTGGCCACTTCTCATGCTTCATTCTTTCTACCGATAACCCTCCCGTCATGATGACAACTGCCAATAAATAAATAGATACCGGAATTGCTAATCCAATTAATGCAACTCTTTTTGCTTCTTTCGGCTTCTGCATCATTGCAATAAATACAAGCAGAAATTCAGCACCGCTGAAGGTAAGAAAAGTAGGAGTTAGGCCCTTTAGCACAGGTGAAATTCCCAGACCGAGTACAGGTCGCAAATTATTAAGTTCAAACACTTTAATTCCTAATACAATAACCAATATGAAAATACAAATCGTGAGCGGTGTCAACAATTCAATCAATCGGGCAATCGGGTTGATGCCGCCTGTCAAAAGATAAATCGCCACCCAGTACATACTAATCATAATGACACAAATCGGGGTATCTTCTAATAAATAAAACTGCGTCAGTTCACCCATAGAACGAATCTCAAAGGAGCCAATCAAGAGTGCGTATCCAATAAAAGCAGCACTGAGCAGCATCCCTAGCCATTTCCCGACAATTAATTTATTGAATTGAAAAAAGGTGAGCTGCTTAAAACGCAGACATAAGGTTACGATAATCAAACACGTTAAATAACTAAATACCCCGCCTATCAGGGTGCTTATCCATAAATCCGGGGTACCTACTTTTATGGCCAAATTTCTGGGAAGTGTAAAAATCCCTACCGCAATCAAAGCAGAGGATAGCAGGGCAATCATCTGATTAGTCGTAATCTGGTTTGTTCCTAGTTTCATATCGAACAGCTCCTACTTTTTTCTCATTCTAACTTGATCCTTCGGAAAATATTCAGCCGGCCGCTTTCGCATTGTAAACAAAGGCAATCGCAGGAAAAAATCTTTCCAATCTTCTTTGCTGTATAATGTTCCTGGTGTCACATAAGGCAGGCCGAAGCTCTTTAGCTTGACCGCATGAATACATAAAGCGACGAAAAACAAACTGATGCCATATAAACCTAATAAAGCAGCCGAAAACATTGACAAAAAACGAAGCGATCTTAAAGCGATACCGGCATTGTATTGCGGAGAAACAAAAGAAGAGATAGCCGTAGCTGATACAACAATAACCATGATAGGACTGACTAAACCCGCCTGAACGGCCGCTTCTCCAATAATTAACGCTCCTACCAAACCAACCGTTTGCCCTACCGGTTTTGGCAGACGCAAACCTGCTTCCCTCAATAATTCAATGGATACCTCCATCAATAATGCTTCAATAATGGTTGGAAAAGGTACACCGACTCTTGTCCCTGCTATTGCCAGAGCCAAATCAGTTGGTATCAGACCTTGGTGAAACGAAACAAACGCGATATAAAAAGACGGCAGAAACACACTTAGCAGTGCTGCGACATAGCGAAGCACTCGAATCAGCGACATCGGAATCCAACGTTCATAGTAGTCTTCCGGAGATTGCAGCATTATTGAGAATGTCGCCGGCGCAATTAATACATAAGGCGTGCCGTCCAGCATGATCGCAACTCTTCCCTCTAAAATGGCCGCCATGACGCGGTCCGGCCGCTCTGTTGATTGTACTTGAGGAAAAATAGAGAAATAATTATCCTCGATGAGCTGTTCAATGTAGCCAGATTCTGCGACGTGATCAATATCCAAATCTTCTATGCGTCTTGTTACTTCTGTGAGTAATTCTTCGTTCGCAATATCTCTTATATATGCAATAGTGAGCTGCTTCTTCGTTCGCTCACCTACGTCAAAATCCTTGAAAGTCAAGTTGGGATCTGTTGTCATTCTTCGTAAAATAGCTGTATTGTCACGCAAATTTTCGATAAATCCCATTCTTGGACCTCTTACGAGTGATTCTGAAATTGGCTCTTCCACGCTTCTGGATACCCATTTCTTAACACTTAAAAGAAGTGCCTCGTCCAATCCATCTACTAAAAGGAGCACCGACCCCGACAGCAGCTGCCGAACAACTTTGTCTATCTCTTTCGTCACTTTTATATCACTAACCTCAATTGTGTGGTTCAGCAAATAATCTTTAATACTTTGACTTTTAAATAGATTAAGTTTCGTCTTCGTTTGTTTCCCATGCAGTAACGGATGCAGAATAGCTTGCTGCAGCTGCTGCGTATCAACTAACCCATCAATATGCACAATGCTGCAGCTGCGATTATCATTGCCTAATTTGAATTGACGAAAGATAATGTCTGAACTGTCTCCGACAATCGCTTTAATACTTTTTACATTGGATGTTAGCTTTTCTGATAACACAATACTTGACGGGATGAAATGCTGTTTTGGACGCATATTCGTTTGTCTGCGCAGCTCTTTTAGCTTATGAAAAAGTAAAGCACTCAAAACAGGCACGAGTACAACTACAATCGTTCCAAGCCAAACATCTGTCCTTACTAGAAATTCGATTATTTTCCCCATTATCCGCACTCCTTGCTACGTATCGTGCCCTATCATATCCAGCCTATTCAAGGCGATATTCTGTAAATAAAAAAAGCTCTAGCTGTAATCAGCTAAAGCTTTTTTTAAAGGTTATTATTCTTCTGCATTCAAATCAGCAACAGTCACTTTCATTAGTTCCTCGGTCGACAGATGGTGATCATGACGCACGAGGCGTACTGCCTGCATGCGAATCGCTTTCTCAAGTATGTTACGGACAAATCGAGCATTAGAAAAATCGGGCGTTCGCTTTGACTTTTGCTGCACGATAATTTCTTTCAGTTTCCACTCTGCTTCTTTCGTGAGCTGATATTCTTTCTCGGCAAGCATACCCTTGGCAATATCCATCAGCTGTTCGGATTTGTAGTCAGGAAATTGAAGCTGAATCGGGAAGCGTGAGCGCAGACCCGGATTTAAACTCATAAAATTTGCCATTTCTCTTGGGTAGCCAGCAAGGATAAGGATAAACCTGTTAGAGGCATCTTCCATATGTTTGACTAGTGTATCAATCGCTTCCTTGCCAAAGTCCTTTTCTCCGCCTCGGGCCAGCGAATATGCTTCATCTATAAATAAGATCCCGCCCATGGCTCGCTGTACAAGCGCCCTCGTTTTCTGGGCTGTATGGCCAATATATTCTCCGACCAGATCGGCGCGTTCTGCTTCGATGAAATGTCCTTTATCAAGAACATTCATTTCGTGGAAAACAGCTGCGAGCTTGCGGGCGACCGTTGTTTTCCCAGTACCTGGATTTCCTTCAAATAACATGTGCAGTACTTGTTTTTCCTGTTTTAATCCTGCCGCTTCTCTTTTTTGGTTAATATGGACATTGGCGTAAATTTCTTTAATTGTTTTTTTAAGCTTTTCCAATCCGATGAATGCGGCAAATTCCTGATCAATATGACGGAATGGATCGATATCGCGCTTGATGGTTGCATGCTGCAGCTGCTCCATCTCCTGTTGACGGTTCTTAAGGACGATATTGATCTTACCCTTCGTATTCGTAACTTGAGCTTCCACATGATCACCCCTCATTGCAGTAGTTTACGCTCAAGACAGACATAGCGTGACAAATGCCCAACGGCCTTTCTCTACTTTATTCAGCAAGGAGGCGCTTTACCACCACAAAACAAAACGGGTGCCAGTGGCACCCGTTCTTGTTTAGCTTTGTTCTTTATAATCCAGCGATACATTCTTTGCTGGCGAGAATGTGGAAATCGCATGTTTAAAGATTAATTGCTGTCTTCCTTCCGTTTCGAACAGTACGGTGAAATTGTCAAAAGCCTTTACCGTTCCGCGGATTTGGAATCCATTTGTAAGAAAGATAGTTACTTGCATACGCTCTTTGCGCAGCTGGTTCAAATATTGATCTTGAATATTTACAGATTGTGACATCTATTCCCCTCCTAATTTCTATACGGTTCCTATTTCTACCTTTCTGTCAGCATTCCTGCAAGTTCTTCTAAAATAATTGTAAACTTTTCTGCTTTTTCCGCTGGTGTGATGGTATACCAGTTCACATCCATTTTGTTGCGGAACCATGTATATTGCCGTTTGGCATAGCGACGGCTGTTTTGCTTCAGCTGCGTCACTGTATCCTCCCAGTCCATTTTCCCTTCCAAATAAGGGATAAACTCCTTATAGCCGATTGCACGCATGGATTGTGTATCACGCAACCCAGCATCGAAAAATGTGCGGACTTCGTCTAATAATCCGTCTGATAGCATACGATCCACACGGAGATTAATTTGTTCGTATAAGAGTTCACGATCCATTTCCAAACCGATGATTGTCGCATCATAACGGGAATCTAAGGCGGTTTCCTCATGATCACTCATTCTTTTCCCAGTACGATGGTAAATCTCCAGCGCACGGATAACACGACGTACATTGTTCGGATGGATGCGTTCTGCCTGAATCGGATCTACCGCCTGCAGCTGCGCATGCAAATGCTCTGCTCCATGGGTCTGTGCTTCTAGTTCCAGCTGCTGCTGGTAGCTATCATCACGTTTAGCTTCAGAAAAGTCATAGCTGTACAGTGCAGCTTGTATGTATAATCCAGTCCCGCCAGCAATGATTGGAATTTTTCCTCGGCTATGTATTGCTGCAATACAAGTTTGTACATCTTTTTGGAAATCAGCAGCCGAATAGCTTTCTTCCGGTTCGCGGATATCAATTAAATGATGCCGTATACCTTGCTGCTCTTCTTTCGTGACTTTCGCTGTACCGATGTCCATACCTTTATATATTTGCATGGAGTCCCCGCTGATAACCTCGCCATTAAACTTCTTCGCGATTTCAACACTCAGCTGTGTCTTGCCGACGCCAGTAGGTCCGACAACCACAATAACTTTTTGCTTTTTCATGTTAGTCTCCTTCTTGCCATCATGCCATTAGTTTAGCATAACGAGACAGAGAAAGATAAACGAAAAGCCGTGCATGCAGCACAGCTTATCGATCGGCATCGATGAGATATTTCGTCAAACGAATGGCTTCGTATTCCAGCTTGCCAAGAATATCAACGAGCAAACCCGCTGTCGCTTCATCTTCCTGCCTTCTAGCAATCGGTATGCCGGTAATCTTGATTTCCTGTGCCAGCTGACTGTAGTCATGACGCAGTGTTTTTACTACCTCATAATCCTCATCATCTGCTTCTGCTTCCTTAATGGTTGCTTCTTGCAGAAATTTGCTCATTACTGCAATTGGTCTGCCGCCGATGGCAAGTACCCGTACGCCTAAGCACTTCTTTATGTCATCCAGCTGCTCGTGCAAGTCCTTTGTATATTGTTCAATAACGTATCCGTAAGGACCTTTTGCATACCAATGATAACGCTGAAGTTTCACGTGCAGGACACTTGTATTAGCAATTTGCTGGTTTAAAAAGTCAATAAGATGCTGATTTGTTTGCATAGCTAACGCCCCCTCTGGCTGTCAGCATGCCCAAATTCAGAACAATTTATTCCAAGTTTCCGGACCAACGATGCCATCGACACCGAGTCCATTATTGCGCTGGAAATTGATAACTGCCTGTCGTGTGTTCGGACCAAAAATACCATCGACTGTCACTCCGACAGCGCGCTGGATTTTCCGTACGTTTTCTCCGCGCGACCCAGTCCGAATATAGCTTCCTGGATAAGCTGCGCCAGCGGAATTCTGCGGAGTGCTGGAACTTGCGCCAATATAGTCGAGCGGGTTAACCGCATTGGTTTTATTTGCATTCCATCTGCCCCGATGCAATTCAAAATGCAAATGCTGACCAGTCGAATCTCCTGTGCTTCCCATATAGCCAATGAATTGCCCTTGTCTGACCGTATCGCCTGCGCCAACCTGCCTGGAACCGGAACGCAAATGCGCGTATACCGTTTCAAACGTCTGGCCGCCTAGCTGGTGCACGATAAAAATAACTTCTCCATAAGAAGAAGATACATACGATCGGGTAACCGTTCCGGCCGCTGCAGCCGCTACACGCACTGTTCCAGATTGCGCCCAGTCAACGCCGTTATGAGAAGAACTTGCACCTCGGAAGCCATTTGTCAATCTGCCTGCAGACGGTTTGATAAATAAAGCCATAGCACCTACTCCTTTCCTGTCATTTCTTAGTTACAAGATAGTATAATCGTAAACCACCGCAGGCGAAGCGGTTGATACCTAGACAAGCAAAATAGAGGCTCGATTACGCATATTTTAGCTATAAAAAAACCAAACAATGCCGAATTAACAGCCATTGTTTGGTTTTTTCGTGCATTAGATATACGCTGCTGGACCCTGTTTTAGGGGTAAGCTGCACATCTTTGCGTGCTGGTAAGCCTTCTTATCGCTGGATATAAGAAACGAGACAGCAGCAAGTGTTACAAGGCATCGATCGCAAAATACTATCTCTTCAATCTGAGTAGTCTCCGTGTATTTTTACGTCTAATAGCGGCGTATTCTGCCGCATCTGCAATCAGAGCATCTTAACCTAGTAGTAGTTATTTAAATTTTAAATGAATCTCCCAATTCATCCAAGATTTATTGAACTCGCTTAAACAGCTTCTCCAGTTCATAAGAAGTGAAACGGATAATAATCGGCCTGCCATGCGGGCAAGTAAACGGATCTTGTGATGTACGAAGCTCTTCCAGCAAATGAAACATATCATCATAGTTCAGATGATGGTTCGCTTTGATAGATCGCTTGCAGGACATCATAATGGCCGCTTCTTCTCGCAATTTATGAATATCAACTTTACTTTCCTGCATGACCTGCTCGACGATTTCGCGGATAACTTCTTCCTCAAAACCTTGCGGGAACCATTGCGGATGAGAACGCACAATGTACGTACTGCCGCCGAAAGATTCAAAGAAAAGTCCAACAGCTTCTAATTCTGTTTGATATTGTTCGACGATTAGTGCTTCTTGTTTGGTGAAATCAAACGTAAGCGGAATAAGCAGTTCCTGCAGCTCTTTTTCTACATCGCCAATTTTATCTCTAAAATACTCATATTTAATCCGTTCCTGCGCAGCATGCTGATCGACTAGAAACAGTCCTTCTTCATTTTCTGCCAAGATGTACGTGCCGTGATGCTGTCCAATCGGATACATCACCGGCACCGCATATGCTGGCTCTAGCTCCGGCTCAACCGTCTCTTCTATTATTCTGTCTTCAGCAACTGTTTCTGGCATGTACGCTGGTTCTGAAGAGGTATCGTCCTGCTGTTGTGATGGTTGTGCTTCCATAATAGGCGGCGCTGTCTCTTTTACTTCATCGAAAAACCATTTTTCAGGCTGCGGTTCTCTCGTTGGTTTCGTCTCAAAAAAAGTGAAGCTTTGCTGTTCACTTTTCTCCTGCACCTTTTTTGGTTTTGGTGCCGCTGCTTCGGGGATAAGGCGCTGCTGCCGTAATGCTTTACTAACAAGCTGTTCTACAGCATCAAATAATTCCTTCTCCTTGCTGAAACGTACCTCCAGTTTAGCGGGATGTACATTGACATCAACAAGAATTGGATCCATTTTAATAGAAATCACCGCAAGCGGAAATCTTCCAATTGGCAGCAGCGTATGATACGCCTGCATCACAGCTTTAGCTAAAATAGGATTACGAATATATCTGCCATTAACGATAAATGATACATACTGCCGGGACGCCCGGTTGATTTCTGGTTTTGCTGCTAACACCTCTAACTGATAATCCAATGTTTCATGAGAAGCGTTCACCATTTTCTTTGCGACCGAGTTGCCGTAAATCTGGGCGACAATTTGCAGCATATCACCGCGGCCAGTCGACTGAAACAGCGGCTTGTCATTATGCGTCAGTTCAAAGCGGATTTCCGGGTGAGCTAATGCCATCCGATTAATTACTTCTGATACATGACCAAGCTCGGTATGAATGGTTTTCATATATTTTAAACGCGCAGGTGTATTAAAAAACAAGTGACGAACGGTAATTTCCGTCCCTTTACGCGCATCGCATTTGCCTCGTTCTTTTATAATTCCGCCTTCTAAAGCAAGCTTTACGCCCGCATCTTCTCCAGTACTCGTCTTTATCTCCAACTGACTTACCGCTGCAATACTGGCGAGGGCCTCACCGCGAAATCCTAGTGTACGTACATGAAATAAATCATTTTCATTTCGGATTTTACTTGTTGCATGACGGAAGAAAGCTCGTTCCACGTCATCCGCTTCCATGCCTGCACCATTGTCAACAATACAAATTTCGGTCAGACCAGCTTCTTTAATAGCTACCTTGATTACCGTACTTCCTGCATCAATACTGTTTTCTACTAGTTCCTTGACGACAGAAGCCGGCCGCTCAACTACTTCCCCAGCTGCAATCTTATTTGCTAAAACATCCGGCATCAATTGAATCGCCATATGGGAACCTCCTTACTTCTTTGCTGCCATTTGCTGTAGTTTATATAATAAATTCATTGCTTCCATCGGTGTTTGCTCCATTAAGTTAATGGAAGAAAGCTCCGTAAGTACCTGCTCTGCTCGCTTGTCAGATCGTTTTACAGTTTCTTCTTTTTTCGGTTCTGGTTCGGCGAAGAAAGACAGCTGCATGTCTTCCTGTACTGCTTTAGGAGCAGAGGCTTCCAGCTTCTGTCCTTGTCCTTCCAGCTCTTGCAGGATAGCAGACGCCCGCTCAATCAGGCTGTCTGGCAGCTTGGCAAGTTTTGCTACGTGAATCCCGTAGCTCTCATCTGCCGCTCCTTCACGAATTTGGTGAAGAAAGACAACATTGCCTTCATGCTCCTCTGCTCGCACGTGCACATTGCGGAGTTTTTCCAAATTTTCATCTAGCGTTGTGAGCTCATGATAGTGCGTGGAGAATAAAGTTTTAGCATGAATGTTGTCATGCACATATTCAATTATTGACTGGGCTAACGCCATCCCGTCATAGGTGCTTGTTCCGCGGCCAATTTCATCGAGCAAGATTAAGCTTCTGTCCGTCGCGTGCTCCAAAGCATGCCTCGATTCCAGCATCTCGACCATGAATGTACTTTGGCCGGAAACGAGATCGTCCGCTGCACCGATTCGAGTAAAGATTTGATCAAATAATGGCAGATCTGCCGCTTCACTTGGCACGAAACAGCCTATTTGCGCCATAATGCTCGTCAAAGCAACTTGCCGCATATAGGTGCTTTTACCGCTCATATTCGGTCCCGTAATCAGCAGGATATCCGATCCTTGATCCATTTGCACATCATTCGGAACAAACTCACCGGATTTCATCACTTTTTCAATAACCGGGTGACGGCCTTCCGTAATTGATACAGATCTGCTGCTGTTAAACGTCGGCCGAGCATAGCGCTGCTTTTCACTCACTTCTGCAAAGCTTTGCAGCACGTCCAATTGGCTGATCTGATCTGCCAGCTGCTGCAGTGCTGGAATATATGTTTTCACATGGTCCCTGATCTCCAAGAACAATTCATACTCCAACTCTACACTCTTTTCCTGCGCTTCCAAAATTAACGCTTCTTTTTCTTTCAATTCGGGTGTGATAAAGCGTTCAGCGTTGCTGAGTGTCTGTTTTCGTTCGTACTTTCCTTCCGGCAGCAAATGCAGATTTGCTCGAGTTACTTCAATATAGTAACCGAATACTTTGTTATAGCCGACCTTCAGCGACTTGATTCCTGTTTCTATCCGCTCTTGCTGCTCTAGTGCCGCAATCCATTGCTTGCCGTTTCTGGATGCATCTCGATACGTATCAAGCTGCGCGTGAAAACCATCCTTTAACAGCCCGCCTTCCCGCACACCAATTGGTGCATCTTCATGCAGACTTTTCTCCAAATAGTCATGCAATGCTGGCAGCGGATCTAGCTCTTGTCCCATTCGCTGGACCTCAGCCTCTGCAAAATCCGACAATACTTGCTTCAGTTCTGGCAGTTTTGCCAGCGTTCGTTTCAGCTGTAATAAATCACGGGCGTTTACATTTCCATATGCAACACGGCCGGACAATCTTTCAACGTCGTAAACAGATTGCAGCAGCTGGCGAATGGTATCCCGCTCGAAGAAGTGATCCAAAAATGCTTGTACTAAATCTTGGCGCCGCGTGATTGCTTCTTTTTGTAACAGCGGTCGTTCAAGCCACTTTTTCAGCATTCTTGCACCCATTGCCGTAACTGTATCATCGAGCACCCAAAGCAAACTGCCGTGCTTGCCCTTCTTCAAGATTGTTTCGGTAAGCTCCAGATTGCGCTTTGAATACATATCCAGTGTCATGTAAGACTTCAGTTCCATTACTTGAAGCGGCTTCAGATGATCCAACCCGCGCTTTTGCGTACGTTCTACATAATGTAAAAGCATGAAAAAGCAGTCTAGCAACCTTGTATCAGTAACTCCGCCGGCCAGCTTCTCCTGTGACAGACTGTTAGACACGCCTGGCTCTTGGTATGATAGCGTTACACCAAGCCGCATCTTCAGTTCGTCCTGCAGCGGCTGATCAAGCTGTTCGGAAACGACAATTTCCCGTACCGGCTGATTGTACAGCTCGCTGAGCAGTGTATCAAAACCGCCCTCCAGCAGTGCAGCACGATTTTCCCCAGTAGAAAGATCATGATAAACAAGACTATAAGTATGGTCAGCGTTTTCGTTTACAGCCGCCAAGTAATTATTTTCTTTTTCGTCCAGCATACCATTCTCCATGACTGTACCAGGTGTAATCAGCTGGACTACTTCACGCTTCACGACTCCTTTAGCGGTTTTCGGGTCTTCTACTTGTTCACAGATCGCCACTTTAAATCCCCGTGAAACTAGTATTCTTATATAATTATCAGCCGAATGGTAAGGAACGCCACACATTGGCACCTTTTCTTCCACGCCCGCATTTTTGCTCGTAAGGGTGATTTCGAGCTCTTTCGTCGCCTTTAAGGCATCATCGAAGAACATCTCGTAAAAATCTCCAAGCCGAAAGAAAAGAAACGCATCCTTATAATCGGCTTTTATTCGTAAATATTGCTGCATCATTGGTGTATAACCTGCCATTTTCCTACTCCTCTGTTTCATTGCAATTACGTTCATTATAACACAGGTCTTTTTCGCTTTTCCTGCCTGGTCTCTTTCTTGGCAAACAAAAAACGAGAGCTGCTGCTCTCGTTTAATTATCGTGCTTTTTATCCAAAAAGTCTGGATCCACATCTTTGAAATCGTCATCCGTAAGCTCGAAATCCCATTCTTCTTCTACATCTTCTACAACACAGCCATCTGGATCTACTTTCACGCAAAGTTTCGTTTCGCCGATAACTTCTACAAGAAATTCTTTCTCGATTTCCACGAAAATCTTTTGGCCATGCTGAACAATTTTACATTCCAAGCAGTTTGGCTGCTGTATTGCCTTTGCATAAACTTCGTATTCATCATCAATGCAATTTTCATCTTTTACACTCAATTTGACTAGTTCCTTGTAAGGTACACGCTCTGTGACTACTTCTGTCTTTGTATTGTCATTGTGCGAATACCAAACGTTGATATCATAACTGCCTGTAATTTCAACACCCTTATCGCCTTTCTTTTTTGCGTTGTACAGGTGGTTGATGACCCAGCAGCCAAGGATGCTGGAAGGTTTGTGCTCAGGCTTGATATGATCGATATTCTTGCTGAACTTGCGGCCGCGGCCGATAACTGCTTTCGTGATGATCTCACGGTAGGACTGATCTTGAAAACCCATGTACGAAAACCTCCTCTTTTTACATAGTCATGTTATGCAGGGTGTTCACCTATGGTGTCAGGAAAAATATATTCCTTTACCAAAGCTGGACGCTCCTCCATTCTATGCAGATGCCTAGAAAGAGGTTATTCATTACTTGAAAGTAACTTAACGTTTCTATGAAAGGAAGCTTGAGAACAAAAAGAAAAGATTCGCACTTTTGCATGGTAACAAGTACGAATCTTTTTTCACATGGAAAGCTTATTTCTCCGTCTCTTCCTCTTGAAAGACGGTATGCTGGATGTTTTGAGAGATGCTTTGCAGAATATGGTTTGTGATGACTTGGGATTCCTTGAAGTCTTGCACAATTGGAAGGCTGTCAATCTTTGCTTGCAGCTCATCGATTTCCTGCTCCATTTGCAGCTGCGCTTCCCGCTTGCCATACGCTTGCAAGTTGACTGCCTGCTTTTGTTTCATTTTAATTTGATTGATATATGTCTGCACCTTTTTATTCTCGTTCAGCTTTGCCTCGAGCTGATGGAAATGCGCAATTTCATCTAACCCGCGCATGTCCTCTGCCAACGCTTCTGCTTGTTTAAGAATTTCTTCGGTGGAATAATTCATGAGCTGTGTACCTCCGCTGTTGTTTCTGCTAGTTCGCCGTCAAGTGACCAAGTTTTGGCCTTTGTCACAATAACGGGAACGATTTTACCAATTACTGAAGCGGGTCCTCGGAAATTAACAAGCTTGTTTTTTTCCGTATAACCCGACAATACTTCTGGGTTTCGTTTACTTTCGCCTTCGACGAGCACATGCACCACTTTGCCTTCATACAGCTGCATAGACGCTGCTGCCTGTTGATCTATTAAAGTATTTAATCGCTGGAGCCGTTCTTTTTTCACTTCCAGCGGAACGTTATCTTCCCACTTAGCAGCCGGTGTCCCGTCACGAGGAGAGTAAATATACGTATATGCTGCCTCAAATCCAACTTCTTTGACTAAAGACAATGTCTCCTGGAACTGCTCCTCTGTCTCATTCGGAAACCCGACAATAATGTCTGTAGTCAGTGTGACATTCGGAATGTGCTGTCTGATTTTTTCTACCAAACGCATATAATCTTCACGTGTGTACCGACGTGCCATTACCCGCAGGATATCACTGCTGCCGGATTGAACTGGCAAATGTATGTGGTCAAGCAAATTCCCGCCTTGGGCTAGTACCTCTATTAGTTTATCATCAAAGTCACGCGGATGGGAAGTCGTGAAACGAATCCGAGGAATCGCAATATTTCGAATCTCGTCCATTAAATCGCCAAGTCCAACGTTCACATCGGTTAAGTCCTTGCCATACGCATTAACGTTTTGACCGAGCAATGTGATCTCTTGGTAGCCTTGCGCCGCTAGCTCCCGCACTTCTTGGACGATATCCTCCGGGCGCCGGCTTCTTTCTTTTCCTCTAGTATAAGGAACAATACAATAGGTACAGAACTTATCACATCCGTACATGATATTGACCCATGCCTTGATTTTTCCTTTTCTAACTTTTGGGAGATTTTCAATCACATCTCCTTCCTTCGACCAAACCTCGAGCACCATTTCCTTGCTGAAACGGGCTTCTTGGAGAAGCTGCGGCAATCGATGTATATTGTGCGTTCCGAAGATCATATCAATATGCGGGTGCTTTTTCAAAATGCGATTCACAACTGCTTCTTCCTGAGACATACAGCCGCATACGCCAATGATTAAGTCCGGATTCTCAAGTTTCAATGGCTTCAGATGACCGATTTCGCCAAACACTTTATTTTCGGCATTTTCCCGAATCGCACATGTGTTCAGCAAAATAACATCTGCATCATGTGTATCCGTTGTCGGCTCATACCCCATCTCTACAAACAATCCTGCCATCACTTCGGTGTCATGTTCATTCATTTGGCAGCCATATGTACGGATAAGAAATTTCTTACCTGTGCCGGCTTTCTGCATTGCTGGCGGAATAGTGAAATCATAATGGAACTTGACCTCTTCCCTGCGCCGTTTCTTTGCCTGCTTTAAATCAGGCGGCTGATACGTCGTTTGGAAATACTTCGCGAAATCTGCTGTTGTTTTCTCATGCAAGGCTTTTTCTTCTTGTTTCGCATATTTTGCAGAAATAAAACGATTTGATTTTCGCTGTTCTTCATTCACTGAATTCGTCACCCTCCATTGCATGCTAGTTGCTTCTATTATACCAATGGCAAGTTATACGTCCAAGTATTGGAAATAAAAAAGCCCCGCTTAAAGCGGGACTTATCGTGGTTCCACGATTAATTTAATGGCAGTCCGTTCCTCGTTGTCGATCATGATATCCGTGAATGCCGGGATACAAATTAAGTCTACTCCGCTTGGAGCGACAAAACCGCGAGCGATTGCGACAGCTTTAACCGATTGGTTTAAAGCTCCTGCCCCGATTGCCTGAATTTCCGCTGAGCCACGTTCTCTTAATACGTTCGCGAGTGCGCCTGCTACTGAATTTGGATTGGATTTCGCTGAAACTTTTAGTATATCCAACACTGGTACCTCCTTCGTTTACTGGACTACTTTCCTTTTACTATATTTCTAGCGGATAGTAGATATGCCCATTTTAGGGCGATCTCTGAAAAAGTGGTACAACCTGTCCTGGTTCATCTTTGTAAACAAGAGACCTAGTGAAGGAGCAGCAAAGATCAATCCATATACGGGTGGTCATCGTTGATCAGGATGCGTTTGATGGAGGTTGCCTTTCCCGTTTGCGGATCCAGATCGATTACTACTCCATTTAATTGTGTTTTACCCGTTTTGGGCACTTCAAAACGTACTGGCAAGTTCGTTAGAAATCTTTTGATAACGGCTTCTCGCTCCATACCGAGAATCGCTTCATAAGGGCCTGTCATACCCGCATCTGAAATATACGCTGTACCAGATGGCAATATTCGTTCATCTGCTGTCTGGGTATGTGTATGGGTACCTACAACTGCGCTGACACGTCCATCTACATACCAGCCGAAAGCCTGCTTCTCGCTTGTCGCTTCTCCGTGAAAATCGATAAATATAAGATTCGTACGTTTGCGCGCTTCTTCAATAAGACGGTCCGCTTCTCGGAACGGATCATCTGCCGGCATCATAAATGTGCGTGCTAGCAAATTGATGATAGCTACTTCATGTTGATTTATCTTCACGTAAATAATACCTGTACCAGGTGTTTCTGGCGGCAAATTAGACGGACGAACCAAATATTTTGCATCATCAATGAATTCAAAGATGTCACGCTTATCCCATGTGTGATTGCCCATTGTGACAGCTTGTGCACCCCATTCGAGAAATTGCTTGTAGATCCGTTCATTAATGCCTTTCCCGTCTGCAGCATTTTCTCCATTAATGATTGTCAATTGCGGCTGAAAACGTTTCTTCAGACGCGGCAAATAATCTTGTACCATTTGTCGGCCAGGTTCTCCGACAACGTCTCCAATAAATAGTAGCTTCATAATCTAGTCCTTTCTGTATATCCATGTATCCTAAGTATAGTTTAACATAAAAAAAAAGCGGCACAGGGCCGCTTTTTTATTTTGCATATTCAACTGCACGTGTTTCGCGGATTACCGTAACTTTGATGTGCCCTGGATAATCCAATTCACTTTCAATCCGTTTCCGAATATCACGAGCGACTTTAATGGACTCCAAGTCATCAATTTCATCCGGCTTAACCATGATACGAATCTCACGCCCTGCCTGAATGGCGAAAGATTTCTCTACGCCCTGGAAGGATTCAGAAATCTCCTCCAGTTTCTCCAGGCGCTTGATGTAGTTCTCCAATGTCTCACTTCTTGCTCCCGGACGGGCAGCTGAGAGGGCATCCGCTGCAGCTACTAGCACTGCGATGATAGATGTCGCTTCCTCATCTCCGTGGTGGGAAGCAATAGAATTGATGACGACTGGATGCTCTTTGTATTTCATTGCGAGCTCTTTCCCGATTTCAACGTGGCTGCCTTCTACTTCGTGGTCGATCGCTTTTCCGATGTCATGAAGCAGGCCTGCGCGTTTTGCAAGTGTAACATCCTCGCCAAGTTCGGCTGCTAGCAGTCCGGACAGATAAGCAACTTCCATTGAGTGCTTCAATACGTTCTGCCCATAGCTTGTGCGGTACTTCAATCTGCCGAGTATCTTGACTAAATCCGGATGCAAACCATGTACGCCAACTTCGAAAGTCGTCTCTTCACCTGTTTCACGGATATATTCATCCACTTCCCGTCTGGATTTCTCCACCATTTCCTCAATTCGGGCAGGGTGGATACGGCCATCTTGGACAAGTTTCTCGAGCGCAATCCTTGCAATCTCACGACGGACAGGATCAAAACCGGATAGGATAACCGCTTCTGGCGTATCATCAATAATCAGATCAATTCCGGTAAGCGTCTCTAGTGTACGAATATTACGGCCTTCCCGACCGATGATGCGTCCTTTCATCTCGTCATTCGGCAAGTTAACGACAGATACTGTCGTTTCCGCAACATGATCGGCTGCACAGCGCTGAAGTGCAAGGGAAAGAATGCTTTTCGCTTTTTTATCGGCCTCTTCTTTGGCGCGATGTTCTGCATCTTTAATCATAACAGCTGATTCAAAGGCAACTTCCTTCTCGACTTTATCCAGCACGATTTGACGTGCTTCATCGGATGTATAGCCAGAAATCTGTTCTAATTTCAGCTGCTGTTCTTTCACCAAGACTTCCACTTTGCTTTCCAATTCTTCAATTTGTTGTTGTCTTTCAGTTAATGATTGTTCCTTTTTCTCTAACGTAACTTCACGCTTATCAAGCGTATCGCTTTTACGGTCCAGATTCTCTTCCTTCTGCATCAGACGGTTTTCTTGCTTTTGCAGTTCGAGACGTCGCTCACGTAATTCCTGCTCCGTCTGCTGACGCATCTGAAAGTTTTCATCTTTCGCTTCGAGAAGCGCTTCTTTTTTAGCCGTTTCCGCATTGCGATGGCCTTCTGCGACTATTTGCTTCGCTAATTCCTCCGCACCGGAGATTTTTTTCTCAGCAATAGATTTGCGAACAAGATAACCAACAACACCACCGACGATTAGAACAAGCAAAATGGAGATGATCAGGTAAAATAGTTCCATGATTTCACCTCCCCTGCTATGAAATTGTACAAACATGTCTGTCGGCATGCACAATGTTTTTCATTTAAAAAACGATGGTAACCTTAGAAAAGTATAATACAAAAGAAAATTATACTACTTAATTTTAATCCTGTGTTCGCATGTTGTCAAGATAACATGGAAAGTACTAGAAAGTTGAACATATAAAATGAACTATGACTGACTGGAATTTTTTATGAAAGAACAGCTCGATGGCCGATGGCTGCTGTGCTGCATGCAGCCTGCACCAGTCAGTCTTTAATGCTTGAACTAAACCAGCAGCACAAAACAGAAATTCACCGAGAGCGAACAACATGTCCATTGCGGTTATTTAGCCTCTATTTAGATGAATGTAATAAAAAATCCAAACGATACTGCGTATAATAACAGTTTCGTTTGGACTTTTTTCAGCTAAAACACGATTGTGTCAGCTTTTTATCTTACATATCCAGTGTTTCTTGTTCTTCATCCGGAAGTTTCTTATCTGCATCCAGATTATAGTGCTCACGTACTTGCATCTGAATTGTCGTAGCTACTTCCGGATTTTCTTTCATGAATTGTTTTGCATTCTCACGGCCTTGTCCTAGGCGCTCATCGTTATAAGAATACCAAGCTCCGCTTTTTTGAACGATGTCCAGGTCACTGGCAATATCGATAAGTTCTCCTTCGCGGGAAATTCCTTCTCCGTACATAATGTCTACTTCCGCTTGCTTAAACGGAGGTGCAACTTTGTTTTTCACAACTTTAATTCTAGTTTTATTACCTACCATATCATTACCTTGCTTGAGCGTCTCTGCACGGCGTACTTCGAGGCGAACAGAAGAATAGAATTTAAGCGCACGACCGCCTGGTGTTGTTTCAGGGTTACCGAACATAACACCGACTTTCTCACGAATCTGGTTGATAAAGATGGCAGTTGTTTTTGATTTGTTGATTGCACCAGACAATTTACGTAAAGCCTGGGACATAAGACGTGCTTGAAGACCGACGTGGGAGTCACCCATCTCCCCTTCAATTTCAGCTTTCGGTACAAGGGCAGCTACGGAGTCGACAACAACGATATCAACCGCACCGCTTCGTACGAGGGCTTCTGCAATTTCTAATGCTTGTTCCCCGGTATCAGGCTGGGAAAGTAAAAGTTCATCTATATTAACACCTAGTTTTTGTGCATAAACAGGATCAAGCGCATGCTCTGCATCAATGAAAGCCGCTTGTCCGCCGTTACGCTGTGCTTCTGCAATTGCATGCAGTGCAACAGTCGTTTTACCAGAGGATTCCGGGCCGTAGATTTCAACAACACGGCCTTTCGGATAGCCGCCGACACCAAGGGCGATGTCGAGAGCAAGGGAGCCGCTGGATACGGTAGAGACCTTCTGTTCTGCTCTTTCACCGAGTTTCATAATGGAACCTTTACCGAACTGTTTCTCTATTTGTCTCAAAGCCATATCAAGGGCTTGTTTACGTTCACTCAAATGTATTTCCTCCTTTGGATTATCTATATCTATTTTAACTTGTTTATTGAGATATAACAAGCAAAAAGCGAATAAATGTTCCCTTTTTTTCATTCCGCCCGAACACATCGAAAAGAATGTTTTGCTTAAGGGAAAAAGAACATTTATCCGCTTTTATAATTGACAAATTAAGATTTCACGAAATTGTTGCTTTCAAATGATGGAAGAGCAGCTCAAAACCTTTCTTCACCGCTATAGCTCGTACACCTTGCCGCGAGCTTCGAATAGACAGCTCCGTTGTTTTGGTTGCTTTGCCTTTTTCGTGCAAGCTGATGAAGACTGTCCCGGGCTCTTTTCCTTCTGTGGCATCTGGACCGGCTGCTCCGGTAAAGCTGATCCCAATATCGGCATTCGTAAGACGGACTGCGTTCTCTGCCATTTCGACTGCACACGCTTCGCTCACGGTACCTGCTGTTTTAATTGTTTCTTCCTTCACACCGAGCACATTTTGTTTCACAAGCGGCGAATACGCAACGATGCTGCCAAGAAATACCGCTGACGCACCGCTGATAGAAACAAGTGCGTCACCAAATAATCCGCCGGTAAGGCTCTCAGCGCTTGCCAATGTTAGCTGACGCTGTTTTAGCATATCATATACTTGCTGCTGAACCGACGTTTCATCATAGCCATAAAAATAATGGCCGACTCGATCCATTACATCTCTTTCTACTTCATCAATTAAGCGATCGGCTTCTTTTTTTGTATCTGCCCTCGCTGTAAGCCGAACCGCTACTTCTCCTTCAGAAGCATATGTCGCAATCGTCGGATTCTCTTGAACTTGAATAAGATCAAGCAAATCCGTTTCCAGCTGCGACTCTCCGATACCGATAAAATGAAGCAAACGAGATTGCAGCACCGAGTGCAGCTGCCATTTTTCACGTGCATAAGGCAGGACATGATCAGACATGATTTGTTTCATTTCACGCGGCACACCTGGCATGAAAGCCCAAACAGTACCTTCGTGTTCAACAAGCATACCTGGTGCCATACCGACTGTATTTTCCAGCACAGCTGCACCTTCAAACACACGCGCCTGCTTGTGATTATTCGGTGACATTGTTCGGCCTCGCTTGTTAAAGAAATCTTTAATGGCGTCCATTGCTTCTTGATCTTCATGCATCTCTAACCCCGAAACAAGCTGAAAAGCTTCTCTTGTTAGGTCATCCTCTGTTGGTCCAAGTCCGCCAGTTACAAGAACAAAATCGGCATCGCGCTGTGCTTTTTCAAATGATTCTCGAACACGGCCTAGGTTATCGCCCACAACATGATGGTAAAACACATTGATACCATGATCAGCCAGCTGCTTGGAAATCCATTGCGCATTTGTATTGTTGATTTGACCAATCAGAATCTCCGTCCCGACGGCGATTACTTCTGCATTAATATGTTTCATTTTATTTCGACTCCTTCATTACATGCCAGTTCTTCATAAAGTAGTCGACTCCGGACACGATCGTCAGAATAAGAGCAAGATACAAACAGATTGCAGCGAACGGAAATCCTAGATAAGAAAACGGCCAGTTATGCAAAAGCAAAGCGCTGATGGCAACAATCTGCAACGCTGTTTTCTGTTTGCCCATCTGCCCTGCTGCCAATACAAGGCCTTCACCAGCGGCAACAAGTCTTAGTCCTGTGACAGCAAATTCGCGGCTTATAATGATAATCGTAACCCAAGCCGGTGCTAATTCCAATTGTACCAGTAAAATGAGCGCAGCTGAAACAAGCAGCTTATCTGCAAGCGGATCGAGGAATTTACCTAAGTTCGTAACAAGGTTAAACTTGCGGGCATAATAGCCATCTACCCAGTCGGTACACGAAGCGATGATGAAAAGAATCGCTCCTGCTAAATGATTAACCGGCAAGTTGTTTTCGCCGATATCCAACGTTCCCCAATCAAAAGGTACTGCAAGTAAAATAATGAAAATAGGAATCAGAAAAATTCGGGATAAGGTAATTTTATTTGGGATGTTCATGACTGCCTCCAATGTATGTAAAGATAAACACAAGTTAAACCCTTTCCATAAACGTAAAGGGTTTAACTTGCAACGTTATTTTTGAATGTTGACTACGATTGTCTGGACATCATTATCAATTGGGAATTTCAATTCCTGTCCATTGATTTGCAATTTTGTCGTTTTTGAATAACCAGTTCTAACGGAAACTGTCTCCAAATCGCTTACATCCTGTTCGACAGGCTCACTGCCTGCTGCAATTGTTCCAGTATACACATTACCTGCGCTGCTGCCGTCACCGACTTGCAGCCAAGCGTCTCCGCCTTCTGCAGCAAGTGTTAATGTGACGTCTTCGCCAGCATTCTCTAATGTATACGTTGTTACTGGATTGCTTGCTGTGCCTTCTTCATCAACAGACAATTTCGGTTCTGCAGCTTCTTCTTCCTTCTGTGCCTGTTCTTCCTCAGCTTGATCTGTTTGTTCTTCTGTGTCCGCAGATTCATCAGCTTCTTCTTTTGCAGTCTGCTCATCATTCGGCTGTACTACTTGATCTTCGCTCGGCTGCTGTGTTTCGGAAGCTGTATTGTTATCATTTGTATCGTTTGATCCGCCAGCGTAAATTAATACGACAACGACAATTGCGGCGATAACAAGCAGGCCGATAATAATCGACGACAAATACGGAATACCTTTTCGTTCACGGCGCGGAGGTCTGTCATTTTCCCGAGCCTGGCTGCGCTCTTGACGAGAAGGAGCCTCACGCTCTTCTTGCACAGGAGCAGCTGCTGTTTCCTGCTGTTTCTGTTGTAGTACTTCATCCGGGTTAACTCCTACTGTTTGTGCAAATTCTTTAATGAATGCACGTGTGTAGAAATCACCTGGCATAACACTGTGATTATTTTCTTCAATTGCCTTTAAGTAGCGCTTCTGTATTTTGGTGCGCTGTTGTACATCTTCCAAAGTCATTCCTTTGGATTCTCTTGCTTCCCGGAGCTTTGCACCAATGTCCATTCTTACCACCATCCATCTTTAAAGTTGCTTACACCTGTCTAAATTCCGGTTCATAAATAATTTGTTCGTCGTCATGATTCCGAAGTTCAATAATATAATCGAAATCATCTATTGTAAACTCTGTTTCTCTAACGAAAATATCCGGATGTTCAATAACCTTGGCTACAGGGAGCCGCATTACCTCACGCACCAATTCCCAATGACGCTCACTCGCACGGTTTGTGGAGACAATTCCGTCAATGATAAACAGGTTGTCCGAATTGTATTCGTCGTGCAGCAGCTGGTTTCTGGCTGTCTGCTTTAACAAAGTACTGGAGACGAACAGCCATCGTTTGTTCGCGCTGACACTAGCCGCTATTATTGATTCTGTCTTGCCAACACGAGGCATGCCTCTTATTCCTATTACCTTAGAGCCTTCCTGTTTAAACAATTCTGCCATAAAATCGACAAGAAGTCCGATTTCACTGCGAACGAAACGGAATGTTTTTTTGTCATCCACATCTCTATGTATGTACCTGCCATGCCGGACAGCAAGCCGGTCCCGAAGCTTTGGCTCGCGAGATTTTGTAATATGCACATGCTCCATCGTCCGCAAAATAGAGTGCAGACGAATAATCTGCAATTCCTTTTCCGCTGCAAGCAGCATACCTCGCCGCTGATTCTCCACACCGTTAATGGTTTTAATATTGATGTGCAGCATCCCCAGCAAGGAAGAGATGTCCCCAAGTAACCCCGGCCGGTTAAGCTGGATTTCGTATTCCAAGTACCATTCCAATGAATCCATAAGAAAGCCCCTTTACAGGAAAATAGCGTTTAACTTAACAAAACCTATCCTTACTATAAAGGAAAACAAAAAATTAGAAAAGCCATAACAGGCTGGGAAAATAGCGATAAGAAAACCTGCTTCTTAAAAAAGAAGCAGGTTTGAATGAAGTTGGCCGCTAAATTAGCGTGTGTGGCCATTGTCTTGGACAAGCTTTACCATCATGTTGGCGATTGCTTGCTTCTCATCCTGGGAAGCAACTGTCCAAAGGTCACGTAAAATTTTCTCTTCCGTGTTCTTTGCATCTACTTTCGTCGCGAGATAATCACCAATTTCATACGCAATACCAGAGACAGTGCTATTTTCCATCCCTTTACCTTGCGCCTGATGCAGGCGATCACCTAGGAAGTCTTTCCAAGAGTCGAAATTATCAAGAACTGACATGGTTTATTCCTCCTTCATTAGCTTGCAGTTTAGCTTGTGACAGAAGGAGGTACTCTATACACAAAAAAAGACTTATTTTTACCAGCCGCCGTTTACTTGAAGCACGTGACCATTTATATAAGAAGCACTGTCACTGAGCAAATAACTGACAGCCTCAGCTACTTCGCCTGCTGTTCCGAAGCGGTTCATCGGAATCTCGCCTGTCAGCTGCTCTCGTTCCTCTTTCGTAAGATTGCTGTTCATCTCAGTGTCAATTACACCAGGCGTCACTGCATTCACGCGCACACCGCTTGTCCCCGTTTCTTTCGCCAGTGCTTTTACGAAGCCGATTTGCGCTGCTTTTACACTGGAATAAGCAGCTTCAAAGCTTGCTCCTCTCTCCCCCCAGATAGAGGAGATAAGGACAATTCCGCCTTTTTTTTGTGCCAGCATCGGCTGCAGCATGTGCTGACAGAGCCGCCAAGGAGCTTTTACATGTACATGAAGTAAATCGTCCATTGCTTCTGCCGTCATATCCTGAAACAGCCCATAGTGCGCCATACCGCCCGCATACACGAGCTGATCAATTGGAAAAGCCAGAAAACGAACGAGTTCGTTTATGCCTTCTTCTCTCGTCAAATCAGCCTGAACAGTGCCGAGTATACTTTCCGGTATGTCCCGCCGCAAGTTTTCAATCGCCTGTGCATTTCGGTTGTAATGAAGCAAAAGCTGATGTCCTTCGCCGGCAAGCTGACGGGCGCAAGCAGAGCCAATTGCCCCGCTTGCGCCCGTTATAAAGATAACCCTCCGCATGCTTATGCCTCCTGCGGCAGAATTTGGCAGACAGACAGACGCTCTGGGCTGAACCAGTTTTCCAAGAATTCGTTCGCATCATCAGCTGTGAGCTTCTCTATTGCCGGAACAATCTCAAACAGATCTACACCTGCCAGATGATATTGGATAAACCGGTTAGAAACAAATTCTAAGCTATTCATTGCGCGCAGCATCTGACCGATTGTCTTTTTCTTCATCCGGTCCATTTCTGCTTCTGAAACTTTATGATTTTTCATGCGCTGCAGCATATCTTTTACTGTATCGGCAAATCGATCTGGTTCTTTCGTATTGCCTCCAATGATAGAAAAGCCAAAGTTTTTCTCAAGACTTGTTTCAAAACCGAAACTGTCATCAATTAAATCTTGTTTGTATAGCTCTTCATAATAAACGCCGCTCTTCGAGAAATAATAATCCAGTACCATATCCGTGAGCAACTCTTTTTTCAAATACGCTTCTGGTGAAGCATAGTCTGTCTTTTCTTTGATTCCAACCATACATTTCGAAACGCTGACTGGCATGCGTACTTCCTTTTTCGTCTCAGCCACTGTTTCTGGTTCTTCTGGGAAGAAACGCTCAATCTTAGCTGGAGGCGCAAATGATTTTGCGGCTTGGTTTGACGTAATAAGCTCCATCATCTTCTCAGCATCAATATCACCAGCAACGAATAACGTCATGTTCGATGGATGGTAGAAAGTGTTATAGCATGTGTATAAATCTTCTTTCGTAATATCCTGAATAGACTCCACCGTTCCGGCGATATCAATTCGGACAGGATGCGATTGGAAAAGGC
This sequence comes from Terribacillus aidingensis, assembly GCF_900215625.1. Classification (GTDB taxonomy): domain Bacteria; phylum Bacillota; class Bacilli; order Bacillales; family Amphibacillaceae; genus Terribacillus; species Terribacillus aidingensis. Next base: position 236,874 of record NZ_OBEK01000002.1, on the reverse strand, counting down.
TTTGGATTGTTCCAAAGAAGGAACGCCAATCGGGCTGATCATCGTACATACGGATTTCCTGTGCAATGATACCTTTTTCTTTCTCTACTGACTTATCTGAGAAATACGGATCCTGCACAAAATCAAGCAGTGTTTTCACGTTCTCATCAATATTAGAAGTAGCAGAGAACAAGTAAGCTGTCTGCGTGAAAGAAGTGAATGCGTTCGCTGACGCCCCTTGTTTCGTAAAGTCTTGGAAGACATCACGATCTTCTTTTTCAAACAGTTTGTGCTCTAGAAAATGGGCGATACCCTCAGGAACTGTGATTTTTTCTTCACCGTCAAGCGGAACGAAGGTTTGATCAATAGAGCCGTAATTTGTGGAGAAAATGGCATAGGTTTTTGACATCTCTGGTTTTGGCTGCAGGAACACTTTCAGACCATTCGGAAGCGTTTCTGCATATACTGTTTCCTGCAATTGCTCATAGTTCTTTTTATGCATGGTTCTCTGCCTCCTTGTTCGTCAAAAGATAGACGGTATCGAGCTGTACTTTTTCAGCTGCTTGCAGCACGTCGTCTTTCGTCACTTGACGAATCGCATCAAGCATTTCTTCTACTGGCATCTGTTTATTGCCTATTACTTGCTGATACAGCGTCTCCATCAGCCCAACTGGATTATCAATTGTTTCAAGAATTTGACTGACAATCAGATCTTTTACTTCTTCTACTTCTGCGTCATCAAATTCACCCGCCTGCATAGCTGTCATTTGCTCATCAATAATTTCTTTGGCTTTTGTGTAATCTTTCGGATCGATTCCGGAGAACACGAATAATAACCCTTTATGACTTTCAAAACGAGATGCAGCATAATAAGCAAGACTATGTTTCTCCCGGACATTACGGAACAGTTTCGAGCTTGGGAAACCGCCGAATAGACCGTTGAACACCTGCAATGCTGCATAATCTGGGTCACTGTAGCGAATGTTGGTCCGATAGCCAAGATGAAGTTTCGCCTGCTGGACATCCTGTGTTTCGATCACTTCTTTTTCAGCTTCTGGTGCTGTGCTTACACTGGCCGCCTGCTCTTCATGCGGCTCTGTGTCTCGTTCCATAAAGCTTGCGACTGCTTTTTCAGCCTGGCTTTTCTCTACATCGCCCAAAATATAAATATCCATCTTATCTTGTTTCAAAATGTGTTTATACACGTCATACAGTTTTGAGCTGTTCAGTGTATTTAAATCTTCCTCATAACCATGCACATGCAAGCTGTATGGTTCTTCTTTGCACATTTCATCCATAAGCCGCGTATTCGCATAGCTCATCTTATCGTCTTTTAGAGCCGTTATTTTTTGTTTTAAAGTCTGAATTTCCCGCGACACAATCGTATCTGAAAAAGCACCATTTTCGACTTTCGGTTCAAATACAATTTCACGCAATAAATCAACCGCTTTTTCAAATAAAGGTGTTCGGTCACTTAGGAAGTTTTCATTCGCCACATCCAAACGAATTGTGATGATATGTTTTTCCCCTTTTTTTGTTCCGGAAATGGAAAGAACAGCACCATACAGGTCGTCCAGTTTAAGCCGAAGCGCCCGCGCATCTGGCAAATTGGCAGTTCCCTGCTGAAGTACATACGGAAGCAGCGCTCTCGCTGTGATTGTCTCCCGCTCAAGCGGTGCCTGTAATTTCACCGCGATGCTGATTGTCTTGTATTTTTTGCTTTGGATGAGATGCAGTGCAGCACCTTTTCCTGTGATGATTTGTTCACCTGCGATTTTCATATGGTACCTCCCTGGCTTCTTTATGTATAGCTTTGCTTGTTTTCCTTATATATATCCGACAATCCTCGCTACCATTACCATATTAATGAAAAAAGACATAGAAGTAAACGAATCGGATTGCACAAAAAGACCCGATGCATGTTTTGCATCGGGTCTTTAGGCTTAACGGCTTCCTTTGACGTACGGGACACCACTTGCTTTTGGGGCAACCGAACGGCCAATGAAACCTGCCAAAGCAAGAATCGTCAGCACATACGGGGCAATCAGCAAATAGACTTGCGGTACATTTTCGAGTAACGGAATGGAAGAACCTACCACACTTAGCGATTGAGCGAAACCAAAGAATAATGCAGCCCCCATCGCACCAAGCGGATTCCATTTACCAAAGATAACAGCAGCGATTGCCATAAATCCTTGTCCGGCAATTGTCGACACGGAAAAGTTTAATGAGATTGTCATTGCAAATACACCGCCGCCGATACCCGCAAGAGCACCGGAAATGATTACTGCAATATAACGCGTTGTGTAAACTTTAATACCATTCGTGTCAGCTGCCATTGGATGTTCTCCCACAGCCCGAATACGCAAGCCAAATGGCGTTTTAAACAAGACATACCAGGCAACAAACGAAAACGCAATGGCAATGTATGACGTAATGTACATATTGTTAAAGAACATTTCTCCAATTACCGGTATATCAACCAAACCCGGCACATCTTTTGTGTAAATTGGCTCTGAAATGAATTCTGTTTGTCCTTTGTTAAAGATTTGTTTGATCATGAACACACCAAATCCAAGTGCCAGCATGTTAATTGCAACGCCCGTAACTGTCTGATCAGCACGGAAAGTGATGGCTGGAATGGCAAGAAGTAAAGAAAATACCGCACTTGCAACCATCGCAACTAGTAAGGAAATCCACGGTGTCATAGTGCCTAATGCATTCGCATAAAGCAAATTAAACGTGACAGCAGCAAATGCCCCAATAACCATAAGGCCTTCTAAACCGATATTTATTACACCCGAACGCTCACTATACACACCGCCTAGTGCGGTAAAAATAAGAGGAGCGGCAAAGAATAGTGTTTGCGGAATAAGTGAATAAAGAATATCCAGCATGTTATTTTCTCTCCCCTTTTTTCAATTGCAGCAGTGCCCAGCGAATAATAAAGCCGGATGCAACAAACAAAATAATCAATGCAATAACAATTTCGATGATTTCATTCGGCACACCTGCTGTAGACATATTCAAGGCACCCACTTTTAGGAATCCGAACAAGCTTGCAGAAAGAATGACACCAAACGGATTGTTACCGCCTAAAAGAGCAACAGCAATCCCGTCAAAACCTAGATTCGAGAAGGCTGTATTTGTAAATGCAGTACCGAAACTTCCCAAACCTTGCATCGCACCAGCAAGACCGGCGAACAAGCCTGAAATTACCATAGAGATAACAATGTTTCGCCCTACTTTCATACCAGCGTAATTGGATGCATGCTGGTTGTAACCTACAGCTTTTAGTTCATACCCAAGCTTTGTGCGTTCCAAAATAACCCACATAACGAGCACCATGAAGAGCGCAACGATAAATCCTAAATGAAGACGCGAACCTGTTAGTCCGATCAGGAAATCATTGGTTAAAGAAGCCGTCTGTTTCACTTGCTCCGTTGATTCTGAGTTGTCTGTCATCACATCACGGATCAAATAGTTAGTCAGATGCAGCGCTACATAGTTCATCATAATACTAACGATAACTTCATGAACACCTAGCTTTGCTTTCAAAATACCAGGAATAAACGCCCAAAAAGCGCCAGCTGCTGCTGCTGCAAGCAGTGCAAGCGGCAAGTGAATAACAGTCGGTGCATCAATAGCTGTTCCTACCCACACAGAAGCAATCCAGCCGACAAGTACTTGTCCTTCTGCACCAATGTTGAATAAACCTGTCCGGAATGCAAAAGCAATCGCCAATCCGGTAAGAATATAAGGTGTAATGCGGTTGACTGTTTCCGACATAAAGAATCCGCTGTCGAAAACACCATTCCATAATGCCTGGTAGCCAAGTATAGGATTATAGCCGAAAATAAGCATGATAATTGCGCCGGCAGCCAGACCAAGGACGACCGAGATGATTGGAATAATGAAATTGAACTTTGTGCTGGAAAACATTAGTTGTGCGCCCCTTCTTTCTCAAGCTTCGAACCTGCCATCAGTAATCCGAGCTCCTGTTCATTCGTTTCCTTTGGATCCACCGTCGCGATGATTTTGCCATCGAACATAACAGCGATTCGGTCACTTACGTTTAAGATTTCATCTAACTCGAAGGAAACAAGCAAAACAGCTTTTCCTTGGTCACGCTGTTCAATCAGCCGTTTATGAATAAATTCTATTGCCCCTACGTCAAGTCCTCGCGTTGGCTGTGCTGCGATTAACAAATCCGGATTACGGTCAATTTCCCGGCCGATAATGGCCTTTTGCTGATTCCCCCCGGATAAAGCACGTGCTTTAGTAAGGTGACTCGGTGTGCGTACGTCATACTCTTTAATCAGAGCTTTGGCTTTATCAAAGATGCGCTTGAAGGAAAGGATGCCGCCTTTTGCATATGTTTTTTTGTAATAAGTCTGTAAAACGATGTTCTCACCGACCGAAAAGTCTAGAACCAAACCAAGCTTGTGACGGTCCTGCGGAATGTGACCAACACCGCTTTCTGTTATAGCGCGAACAGGCATATTTGTAATATCTTGATTTTTCAATGTTACTTTGCCGGCAGATTTCTTCCGCAGACCAGTAATTGCTTCAATTAATTCCGTTTGTCCATTTCCGTCAACTCCGGCAATTCCGACAATTTCGCCTGCACGAATATCCAGGTCCAGCGATTTTACCATGTCAACATGACGGGAATCCTGCACAGTCAATCCTTCAATAGATAGAATGGTCTCTTTTGGTTCAGCTGCTTTCTTATCGGTAGAGAAATGAATTTCCCGTCCGACCATCAAGGAAGCTAGGTCATTCGGATTTGTTTCAGAAACTTCCACTGTTCCGATTCCCTGTCCTTTGCGAATTACTGTACAGCGGTCACACACTTCCATAATCTCTTTCAGCTTATGTGTGATCAAGATGATGGATTTGCCTTCTTTGACTAACGTACGCAATATAACTATAAGCTCCTTGATTTCCTGCGGTGTAAGCACAGCTGTCGGTTCATCCAATATGACAACATTTGCTCCGCGATACAAGGTTTTCAATATTTCTACACGCTGCTGCATGCCTACCGAAATATCGCTGATCTTGGCGGTAGCATCTACCTGTAGTCCGTAACGGTCAGAAAGCTCCTGTACCTCACGGACTGCTTTCTTCATATCAATTTTCAAGCCTTTTTTCGGCTCGCTGCCCAGTACGATATTTTGTGCGACCGTAAAGGTGTCAATCAGCATAAAGTGCTGATGAACCATTCCGATGCCCAATCGGTTGGCAACATTCGGATCATTGATTTCTACTTGCTTTCCGTCTACACGGATTTCTCCCTTTTCCGGCTGGTACAGACCGAAAAGAACATTCATCAAGGTAGATTTACCAGCACCATTCTCACCTAGCAGCGCATGGATTTCTCCTTTTTTCACTTGAAGCGTGATGTTGTCATTGGCGACAATTCCGGGAAATTCTTTACGAATGTTCAGCATTTCGATTACATAATTCTCCATATTTTACACTCCTTCGCGGAATTACGAACTTTCTTTGATTTCGTTCAAAAAAAAATCGTCAAATGAAGCGGGGAATTGTCTAGTTAAGAGACGCTTCAGTTGAAGATTTTTTTATAAAGGGCTAGAGTAAGCACTCTAGCCCTTCTGGTTTTATAGAGAATCTTGGTATTCTTGTAGTTCAGCATCTGTGGAAGGAGCAGTTACATCGCCATCGATGAGTTTTTGCTTCCATTCGTTTACAGCTGCTTTGATGTCCTCTGAATATGCATCTTTATTTGTTTCTGCGATATTGATTCCATCATCTTTCAAACCATAAGAAACGATTTCTCCTCCAGGGAATTTGCCGTCCTTGGACTGCTGCGCAATATCAGCAACCGCTACATCAACAGCTTTCAGCATGCTAGTCAACGTCACGTTGTTATCTCCAATTTGGCCTTCTTCATACTGGTCACGGTCAACACCGATTACCCAGTAGTTTCCTTCTGGATCATTGTTTTTCAAATCTTTCGCTTGTGCGAATACACCATTACCTGTACCGCCAGCAGAATGGTAGATTACATCTACGCCGGAATTGTACATGTTGGATGCAATCAATTTCCCTTTATCGGGTGCACCGAAGGATCCAGCATACTGTACATCCACTTCAATATCTTTGTTAACTGATTTCGCACCAGCAACATACCCTGCTTCAAACTTCTTGATCAATTCACTTTCTTCTCCGCCAACGAAGCCGATCTTACCAGATTCGGACTTCATCGCTGCAGCTACACCGGCAAGGAACGACCCTTGCTGCTCTTCGAACACGATGCTTGCTACATTCTCTTTATCTACGACAGAATCGACGATGGCAAAATGCGTATCTTTATGCTGATCAGCGACTGTACCAATGTCCTCGGCAAGTTTGAATCCAATTCCGAAAATCAGATCCGTGTTAGATTGCACAAGGCGATTTAAGTTTGTCACATAATCAGATGCACTGTTTGACTGCAGGTAAGAATAGCCTGCATCTTCTTTTAGGCCGTTGTCTTCACCAAATTGTGTCAGACCTTCCCAAGCGGACTGGTTGAATGATTTATCATCAATACCGCCAGTATCTGTAACCATTGCTGTTTTGAAGCTGTTATCGCTTCCGCCTTGCTCTGAGCTGCCGCCAGATCCGCACGCACTAAGAACAACGCCTACGACAAGTAGCAAACCTAAAAGTACTGCATAACGACGCATTTTCAAGATAGAAACCCCCAAATGATAGATTGATAACCAAGTAGAAGCGAGGATTAAACATTAGTAAATAATTAGTACATAATTACTACATCTGCTCCACTCGAAACATAATATATCATCTTTTTTACAGAAAATAAACACTTGTTTTACAAAAAATACGAATATTTTTGTTTTATTTTACTTAATTCATCTCTTTTTTGTCACACATTACCGAATTATGCCCTACGATAGTTTGTCCTCAGCCGTCTTGGAAACTAGCACTTGCCGCGGCTTGCTGCCCTCATATGGTCCTACGACTCCCCGTTCTTCCATCGCATCAATTAGACGCGCCGCTCTTGTGTAGCCTACTCGGAATCTGCGCTGCAGCATAGATACACTGGCACTTTGCATATCTGTCACAAGAAACACTGCATCATGGTAGAGTTCATCTTCTACTTCAGACTGCACTTCTGTTTCTTCGTCGGGGATCATATCTGTCTGGTATTGTGCTTTTTGCTGTTCGATACAGTGATTTACGATACCTTCCACTTCGTCATCAGAAAGGAATGCCCCTTGAATACGTGTTGGCTTGGATGACCCGACCGGGATAAACAGCATATCGCCGCGTCCAAGCAGTTTTTCTGCTCCTCCGCTGTCCAGGATGGTGCGGGAATCAATCTGAGAACTTACGCTGAAGGCAATACGAGATGGAATGTTGGCTTTAATAACGCCTGTAATGACATCTACAGATGGACGCTGTGTAGCAATGATTAAGTGAATCCCAGCTGCTCGAGCCATCTGGGCAAGTCTTGTAATAGCATCCTCTACCTCACTTGATGCAACCATCATTAAATCAGCTAGCTCATCTACAAGTACAACAATGTATGGCAGGAACGGCTGCTCTTCTTCGTTTTGTTCGTTTTGTTTTTTAATATAGGCATTGTATCCTTCGATATTACGCGTACCCGAATCGGAAAACAGATCATAACGGCGTTCCATCTCTGCTACTACCTTTTTCAATGCTCTGGAAGCTTTTTTCGGATCTGTCACAACTGGTGTAAGCAAATGCGGTATCCCGTTGTATACATTCAATTCTACTTTTTTCGGGTCAATCATCATCATTTTCACTTCATGCGGCTTTGCTCGCATTAAAATACTGGTAATTATCCCGTTGATACACACACTCTTGCCGCTTCCTGTAGCACCAGCTACGAGCAGATGGGGCATTTTATTCAATTCGGCGACAATAGATTCACCGGAAATATCTCGGCCAAGTGCGAAACTCAGCTTGCCTCCGCTCTTCATCTGGCTGTTATCGAGCACTTCTCGGAGCGACACACTTGCAACTTCTTTATTGGGCACTTCAATTCCAACAGCAGATTTACCCGGAATCGGTGCTTCAATTCGGATATCCTTAGCAGCCAGTGCCAAGGCAAGGTCATCATGCAGATTCACAATCTTGCTAACCTTCACACCTGTATCTGGATATACCTCGTATTTCGTAACAGCCGGTCCGACATGCACTTTGCTCACTTTCGCTTTCACGCCAAAGCTTTGAAACGTTTGTTCAAGCTTTCTTGCGACCGCTTGAATTTGTGTTCGCTCTTGTTTTTGACTGTTTTTCTTTGGCTGTTTCAGCAACGTAATACTTGGCAGCTGATAATCACGGTTTTCCAGCTCTGAAGCTGGCAGTGCCTCTTTCTCAGCCGGCGTCTCTTCACTGCTCTTCTGCGGCTCCTCTTTTGGCTCAATAATCTCAGGCTGCTCTGGTTCCGCATAGGCGATGTTCGTGAAATCCTGGATAATCGGCTCCTCATGCCCGGGACTTGATTCTGCCTCTGTCATCTCTGCAGCTTCTTCTTTCTCTGCTTGCACAACCTGCTGCTTCTGTGACCTTGGCTTCGGTTCCTTCCTTGATCGATCTGATCGTTTTTTCTCCTTGTTCCCTGACAACTTGTCCTTCATCTTATCTGATGACGCGTTGGCTCCCTTTTTCACGAGCATAACCAGTTTTTGAACAACAGCGGAAAGAGAGGTATTGCTTAAGATCAAGATACCGATCAACACGAGAAAGAATGCGACGATTTTTGCTCCTGTAGAGGAGAACAGATAATAGCATAAAGCGAACAGAATAGCGCCAATCATACCTCCGCCGAGCGCCGAGGGATCAATGGTGTCTTGAATGTAAGCTAAATAATAATTCCAGCTCGTCTTAATAATAGACGGCTGTGACACTTGGCTTAATTTGTCCTCAAATGCTTGGATATGGGTGAACAGTAATACCCCTGCTACTACTGCGTATAAGCCAATCAGCTTTTTGTGGAACAAATTCGGCTTTTGGCATTTTGCCATCAAATAGAGACCAACAGCGCCCATAAAGACGGCCAGCAGAAAATACCAGCTGCCGAAGAAAAAGCGGAACAAATGCTCAAGCGCATTCGGAATTGCACCGCCGCTGATTGCTCCAGCTCCGCTGCCAAAGACAGCAAGAAATATTAATAACAGTCCGATAACTTCAAAGCTCATGACGTGTTTAAATTTGGTTTGTCGTTTTTTTGTTTTTCGTTTTGCCATAATAGCGAATCTCCTTGTTTTGCATTGCTTATGTATTTCTTTAGATGTAAAGAAAACCCCTGCCAAAGGCAGGGGTTTTCTCTCTTTACGTCCTCTGCCGCCTTATTTAGTATAACATAGGCGGCAAAAGTGCGAACATACGTATTCATTTACAAGGAGAATATTTTCCCGGGAGAACAGCTTTCATCCAGAAAATGAGCGGGATCTGTCGACAACAGCTGATGCACGCGGTATGTACCATTTCCCATATGCTCTGCATGAACGGTTCGGCCGCGATACTCCATAATTTGATAATCGGTAAATTGATTCGGTTCCGGCGGAAATATATCTTCTGCTGCTAGCGGTGTGTACAAAATCATTGCAATTCACCTTGATGATCGGATTTGTGCTCGTCCATTAATTCATTCAGCTTGCGCATGGCATGTGCCACACCGCCAACTTCATGGATTAATCCATAGGAGACAGCATCGGTTCCAATAACATTGGTACCAATGTCCCGCGTTAAATTTCCTTTTGCAAACATAAGTTCTTTAAATTTATCTTCCGTTATAGAAGAATGAGACGTCACGAAACTGATAACTCGGTCTTGCATTTTGTCCAAGTATTCAAAGGTTTGTGGAACCCCGATTACAAGACCGGTAAGCCTGATTGGATGAATGGTCATGGTCGCAGTCGGCACAATAAAGCTGTAATCCGTACTCACAGCAATTGGCGCACCGATAGAATGCCCGCCGCCAAGGACAATCGAAACAGAGGGTTTGGATAGCGATGAGATCATCTCAGATATCGCAAGCCCTGCCTCCACATCTCCGCCAACAGTATTCATCAAAACAATAAGCCCCTCGATTTTCGGGTTCTGCTCAATTGCAATCAATTGCGGAATAACATGCTCATATTTTGTTGTTTTATTTTGGGGCGGAAGCTGCATATGTCCTTCAATTTGTCCGATAATGGATAGGACATGTATACGGGAATCAGGTGCTTGCGCAACGGAAGTCTGACCAAGCTGCTGTATCTTCTCAATAATGGATTTTCCGCCAGATTCCTCGTTTTCGTTTTCTTGTTTATCATTACGTTCCTTTGCCATTTTCGTAACTCCTTTCCATACTTGCTTTTAGTATGAACAGCTGGAGGAACAGCATACATCTGAGAAGGAGCAAGTGCTGTGTTTTTTTACAGACTTCTTCCAATAAAAAAAATCCAAACTAAGATGACATTCTCTTTCAAGAAAGCTCATCATCGTTTGGATTTGTTGTTTATTTCAAGAGACTAGCAACGCTTTGCTTTTCCTCTTCAGTCAGCTCGACCAATGGCAGACGAACACTGCCGACTGCAATGCCTTTTTGATTTAGTGCTTCTTTCACAGGTGTTGGACTTGGTGCTTGGAACATCCCCTGCATAACTGGAAGAATCTCCTGGTGAATGCGAGCAGCTTCTGTCACATTGCCAGCTTTATATGCCTGCAGCATCGATTGCATCTCATTCCCGATTATGTGAGAAGACACGGATACAATACCGTCACCGCCGATTGCAGCGACTGGCAGTGTTAGATCATCATCGCCGCTGTAAAGGCTGAAGTCAGCTGGAGTGCCGCTAATAACCTTCGTCATCGCTGCTAAGTCACCGCTGGATTCTTTTACCGAAACGATATTTGGAATCTTCGCCAATTGAATAATTGTTTCTGGTTCAATTGTAATTACCGAACGTCCCGGAATATTATAAAGCATAATTGGCAGCTTGGTGCTGTTCGCCACTGCCTCAAAATGTGCATATAATCCGCGCTGGTTTGGCTTGTTATAATAAGGTGCAACAATTAAAGCAGCGTCAACACCGATTTTTTCAGCTTCCTGCGTCAGTGCAATACTGGCTTCTGTATTATTGCTTCCTGAACCAGCTATGATGGGAATACGGCCATTGACTGTCTTTACTGTATGACGGAACAAATCTAGCTTTTCTTCATGGGAAAGCGTTGGTGACTCTCCTGTTGTTCCAGCTACGACAACCGCGTCCGTTCCATTATTTATTAAATACTCAAGCAGTTGGTAAGTCGCATCATAGTCGATCTTCCCATGACTGTCGAATGGCGTTACCATCGCTGTAATAACGTTACCGAATTTCATCGTAAAACTCCCCTGCCTTCAACACATTTTGATTTAGAGACTAAGTTCAAATGTCGCATGAAGCGCATTCACTGCCGTCACTAAATCTTTCTCCTTAATCAATACCCAAATAGTAGTGTGGCTATCCGCGGATTGCAGAATATCTATTTCTTTATCCGTCAATGTGTGAACAATTTTAGCCGTAACACCTGGTATCCCTGTCATACCTGCACCAACTAGAGAAACCTTCGCACAATTATTGATAACCTGCGGCTCTAAATCAAGCTCATGTAAGATATCCTGCGCCAGATTTACTTGCTCTGCCGCAATCGTGTACACAATACCATTCGGTGAAATGTTAATAAAGTCAACAGATATACCTGCTTCGGCCATCGCTTTAAATACACGGGATTGTATTTTGTAAGCTTCCGTATCGGTTTCTATCTTAATTTGCGAAACGCCTGCAAGATGTGCGATACCAGTAATTAAACGATCTGGAATATCCTTGCCGGCAAATTCAGTTCGCGACGATGTGACTAGTGTCCCTTCTGAAAGTGATCCGGTTGAACGGACACGCATCGGCACCTTTGCCTGCATAGCTATTTCCACAGCCCGCGGATGCACGACTTTAGCTCCTTGATAAGCTAAATTACATATCTCCGAATACGTTACCACATCGAGTTTTCGGGCTTCTTCTACTACGCGAGGATCAGCAGTCATAATGCCTTCCACATCGGTAAAGATATCGACAAATTCTGCCTGCAAAGCAGCGCCAAGTGCCGCAGCCGATGTATCACTGCCGCCTCGGCCTATCGTCGTAATCTCACCGCTTTCGGTCATCCCTTGGAAGCCAGCTACAACGATAACATCATGTGTCTCTAGTTCCTTCCAAATTCGGTCGACGCGCATTTCTTTTATTTTAGCGGCTGTAAACTCGTCATTTGTAATGAAGCCAGCTTGGGAACCGGTCAAGGCAGCGGCACGAATACCTTTTGCATTCAGTGCATTGGAGAAGACAACGGACGAAATAACCTCGCCGCATGAAAGCAGCAAGTCCTTCTCGCGTTTCGATATATACGTCTCTCCTGGCAGCCCGACTAATCCCAGCAAGGAATCTGTTGCGTACGGATCGGGATATCTCCCGATAGCTGATACAACAACTACTACTTTATTTCCTTGCTGAAGCGCGGCTTCAATATGCTGAATGGCTTCCGCCTGATTATCTCGAACCGACGTACCGCCAAACTTCTGGACTAACACTTTCATTTCTACACCTCAGATTGTAAGCAAGTTATGTTGAATTAAGCGTTCTGCAATCTGAACACTATTCCAAGCCGCACCCTTCAATAGGTTGTCGGACACAATCCACAGGTGGAATCCATTATCATGATCTGGATCCTTGCGCACTCTTCCGACAAATACATCCTTCTTGCCAGCGGCAGAGAGCGGTGTCGGGTAGGTTTGCGTACTCGGATCATCTTCTAGTACGATACCTTCTGCTGCTGCCAGTTTCTCATGAATGTCTTTAACGGAAAGACCGTCTTGACCGAGTTCAAGATAAACGCTTTCGGCATGAGAAGTAAACACCGGCAAACGAACACATGTTGCAGAAACATGCATGTCTTCCGCATGCATGATTTTTTTCGTTTCATTGATCATTTTCATTTCTTCATACGTGTAGCCATTATCTTGGAACACATCAATTTGCGGCAATGCGTTAAATGCTACCGGGAAATGCCGTTTGTCGCCTTTTACAGGCAAGACATTCGCTTCCATATCTTCACCGTTTAGAAATTGCTGTGCTTGGTCCTTCAATTCATCTATAGCAACTGCACCCGCTCCAGATACAGCTTGGTATGTGGAGACAATGATACGGGAAAGTCCGAAAGCTGCTTTTAAAGGTTCCAATGCAGCTACCATTTGTATTGTAGAGCAATTCGGATTGGCAATAATACCTTTATGCGCTTTTAAATCTTCTTCATTTACTTCTGGAACAACAAGCGGCACTTCCGGATCCATTCGGTAAGCACTTGTGTTATCAACGACAACTGCACCGCGCTTTACCGCTTCTGGTGCCAAAGCTTTTGAGACAGAGCCTCCTGCTGAGAATAATGCAATGTCAACACCTTCAAAGCTCTCCGGCTTCGCTTCTTTCACCGTATAGCTTTTCCCTTTAAAATCTATTTGCTGACCAGCTGATCTGCTGGAAGATAATAAGGAAAGCTCGCCGATCGGAAAGTCGCGGTCTGCGAGAGTTTCCAGCATTTTCTGACCTACAGCGCCTGTCGCGCCTACTACTGCGATATGATAACTTTGCTGTGCCATAAAAAAACCCTCTCCTCTGTCTATCTCAATGGATACGTATGATATGGTTGTTACGCTAAACCCTATCATATCATAATTTTTCTGTGATAGGTTATCGATTGAGGAGTTTAGGAAAAACGTTGGACCAATACAGGCTGCAGCTGTTTGTACTGCAAAGCAGCTTCTATTGTTTCAGGCAGTTTTGTCATATCCGCAACAAGGGAGTTCGGCTTCTTAAATGGATCATCTTGACCGAATGGGATGAAATACATGAATTTAGCGGCCATTAAGCGCATTAAATTAACACCGTTCAAGCCTAAAGCATCATTTGTGCTGATTCCAAGAACGATTGGTTTCTCGTTTCGGATTGTTGCTTTCGTTGCCATTAACACAGGGCTGTCAGTCAGAGCGTTGGCCAGCTTCGACATACTGTTACCAGTCAACGGTGCAATTACCATGCAATCCAGCGGTTCTCTCGGACCGAGCGGTTCTGCTTCCGGAATCGTCTTAATGATTTTTGTTCCTGTCAAATCACTGATTTTTTGCAGATGATCCTTCGCATCTCCGAAATACGTATCAGTAAATTGAACAGTATTGCTTACAATCGGCACGACTTCTGCACCTAGCTTTACGAGATGTTCAATTTGCGGAAATATTTCACTGTAGGTGCAATGTGAGCCTGTAATACCGAACCCAATCCTTTTTCCTGCTAAACTCATACACTACTCCTCCTTCTAGCTGTTAGTTAAAATCTGTTTAATAACGACGGATAAAATATTGCCAGCCGTCTTCGGTGCAACAATACCCGGCAGACCCAAAGCATGGATAGCCTGGATACCCCTTTTTTTGGCGTATTCGAAATCGACACCGCCTGGTTTCGAAGCTAGATCAATAATCAATCCTTGTGTTGGCAGCTGTTCAATTACAGGTCTCTTCACAACAAGAGCCGGAATTGTATTAATGAGAATGTCGCTGTTTTGTACCATTTCTGGAAGACGATCAAGGAAAAAGGCATGCATCCCCATTTGGCTTATCCGGGCAATATCAGCATCGTGAATCGATCCCACATGTACATCTGCACCAAGTGCATCGAATTTCGCAGCCACGCTCATTCCGACACGCCCGAAGCCGAGCACAGTAACTTTTGATCCGTGGATTGTGAAATCCGTATGTTTGATGGCGGTCATAATAGCACCTTCGGCTGTAGGAATCGAATTGTAGATGGCCACATCATCTCTGTCGAACAGCGATACAAGGCGCAAATTTCGCTTCTTGCATGTTTCCGTCAAGTACGTATTCGTAATGCCTGTAAAAATAACACATTCTTTAGGGAGACGATCCATCCAAGTTTCTGTCAGCTGAATATTCTTATCAGAGAAGACCGTCTCAATTTGTCCATTAGGGCCCAGACCAGGAATCGGCAGGATAATGGCGTCCAGTTGTTCTGGATCAATATCTTCCATCTCCCGCTGAATACCGCCAGTAAAGCTTTGATTAATTTTTTCGAAACCCACTGCAAAAACAGATGCATTCGCACTGCACTGCAGGCTGCGAATCATCTCCAAGTAGCGGGCATCACCGCCAAGGACAGCGATAGTCAATTCGGTGGTCAAACTCTCACCTCGCTCTGCAGCGTTATTTTCGTAGATTTTCTTGCAATAGAAATGTTGCTTTCCAGTTATCATATGAGGATTACGGAGAGGAGTGCTTGAATTGGGGGCATTGCACAGACAGAAATTATGTGCTGTAACGGAAGATGTGTATTCGCCTTCTATGCTGCTTTAATTAGCGCCCCAACTAAAAAATCCAAACGCAGGATAAATTCTTCAATAAGAAATTATCCGTGTTTGGATTTTTTTAAGTATGCTTTTATCCTGCTTGTCACGAGTTAATAAGTATCATGTGTTTGCCGATTGTCTGGATTTCTTCCCAAGCTATGCGGTTGTCACTGCCTTCTTTGCGCAAGCCGAACCACTTATAATTCGGAATGAGAAAAGCATCAATCTTGCCTGTGACTGGGTTAAACTCTACATCTGTTTGTCCGAGCACCCCTAAACGTTCGCCGTTGTTCACATCAATGATCTCTTTATCTCCAATGTCCTTGAAACGCAAAGCCGATCAGCTCCTTTTTTATTTTGGTGCTACTATCGCTCTAGCTTGCTCTTTGCCGAATACGTGATGAATGATAGCATTCACATCGTCCATTGTTACATTGTCAATTTTCTCGATCAATTCATTAAAGGATGGATGTTTACCAAGCATTAATTCATTACGGCCATTTCGGCTCATTCTGCTATTTGTGCTTTCTAAGCCAAGCATATAGTTACCCTTCAGCTGTTCTTTTGTATTCCGCAATTCCTTTTCCGTCAGCCCGTCTGCTTTCAGCTTATCCGTAGTTAGACGGATTGTCTCCTGCAGTTCATCCAGCTGCTCTTTGCCAGTACCGGCATAGATAGTCAGCATGCCGCTATCTTTATGTGTACTATGGTAAGAGAACACTGAATACGCTAATCCCTTGTCTTCTCGCACATCTTGGAACAGCCGTGAACTCATGCTGCCGCCTAGTACGTTGTTCACAACCATAAGGCTGTAGCTTGCTGGATCATCCAGCTTCAAGCCATTGTACCCAATTGTCAAATGAGCTTGCTCTGTTTCTTTTGCTCGGCGGATTGTATTCGGAAAGAATGGCGGTGCTTCTAATTCCTGATGTGCTGACTCCGCTTCAAAGGAACCAAAATGATGTTCCACATCTTTCATGAACGAATCATCTACATTTCCGGCAACTGAAATAACGATTTTCTCCGGCACATAATGTGTTTCTTTATAGTTCCGAACAGAACCACTGTTAAAACTCATCACAGTGCTCTCTGTGCCTAGGATAGGCAATCCAAGCGGATGTTTGCCATAGGCAGCTTCAGCAAGCCAGTCATGAATAATATCATCTGGTGTATCTTCTGCCATCTTGATTTCTTCCAAAACAACTTTTTGTTCCTTTTCTATTTCTTCCTGAGCAAATTGCGATTCAAAGAACATGTCCGCTAATACTTCAAGTGCGAATTCTTTATGCGTATCAAGCACTTTGGCATAATAGCACGTGTATTCCTTAGAAGTGAAAGCATTCACCATGCCTCCAATTGCATCAAAAGCTTCCGCCAGTTCTTTCGCTGAGCGCTTTTTTGTTCCTTTAAAGAACATATGCTCCAGGAAATGGGACAGCCCATTATTTTTTTCTTCTTCATTTCTGGAACCTGTCAAGATCCAGATACCAATCGTTACGGATCGCACCGACGGCATGTTTTCTACTACAATTCGTAATCCATTTTTGCATGTGTGTCTTTGCAGCAAGTTTTAATCCTCCCAATCAGCAGCACGTACTGCTGTACCATTATCTTCCTTCATTCAATATCGTATCCAAAGTCGATACACTGTACCCTTTTTCTTCGATAACTTTCAGCATGTCGGCAAGTCCTGCTTCTACAACAGGCGTTGGATGCATCAGGATGAATGCTCCTGGATGCAATTTCTCAGTCACGCGTTTCATCATAACAGGTACTGTCGGTTTTTGCCAATCAATGGTATCAACGGACCACAAAATCGTCTCCATGTGCTGTTCAGCAGCAGCTTCAATAACGCCTTGATTAAAGCTTCCGCTCGGCGGAGCGAAATAGGTAGGTTTGTCACCAGTAATCGCGTTAATAATCTCATTCGTCTGAGTTATCTGTTCAACTGAGTCTGCTTTGTTCATTTGTTTCATATCGGGATGATTATAAGCATGGTTGCCAATAACATGTCCTTCTTCTTCAATCATCTCGACAATTTCATTATTTTCTTTTGCCCATTTGCCTTCAAGGAAGAAATTCGCCTTCACACCAGCATCTTTTAATGTTTGCAAAATTGGAGGAATATGTTCTTCGCCCCACGAAACATTAATCAGCAAAGCAACCTGCTCTTGATCTTCTCTCGCTCGATAAATTGGTGAAGCTGGCAGTTCGTCCAATGTAACTTCCGGCTCGACTTCCTCTAATACGAGCAGCTCCCGATCAAAAGTTCCTGTCTTTTGCATCTTTTCTACAGAAGCATCAACATCAACCTTGACACCCGCTTTGCCGGGTATTTTCTTCCATATCTTATCGATTCGTGCATTCTCGGACGGCTTTTCAACTTCCTTGCGTACCGCCTCTATCTCCTGCCGCAACTGTGCTTCATCAGACCTCACTGCTATATCAGAAAAAACTGGATGATGGCTCACAGACTCTGTTTGAGACGGCAGATTACCGCCATCAATCAGCAGAAGAATCAGTGTGACGAAAACAAGCAAGTGTATAATAATCCGATGCATTCCCATCCCTCCCCTAAACTAGCTTATGAGGAGATGGGACAAGGAAGAACAAGCAGGAAAAAAAAGAAACTGGCTAAACCAGTTTCTTGGGGACTTGCTTTATTCTTCAGTCGCAGACTGCTCTTCTTTTTCCTGCTTTGCTTCAACAAGCAGCTGTTTATGTGAAAGATTCACTCGTCCTTGACGGTCGATTTCTTTTACTTTCACTTTAAGTTTGTCGCCAATTTTGACTACGTCCTCTACTTTACCAACACGTTCCTCTGCCAGTTCAGAGATATGGACAAGTCCGTCTTTTCCTTTAAACAATTCGACAAATGCACCGAATTTCTCAATACGTTTTACTGTACCATCGTATACTTCTCCAACTTCAACTTCACGAACGATGTCGCTGATGATTTGTTTCGCTTCGTCGTTCTTAGCAGAATTAGTAGAAGAGATAAATACGGTTCCGTCTTGTTCGATATCGATCTTGACGCCCGTTTCTTCGATGATCTTGTTGATTTGTTTACCGCTTGGCCCAATTACGTCGCGGATCTTATCTGGATTGATTGTCATTGTCAGGATTTTCGGAGCATAAGCAGAAAGCTCTTGCTTCGGTTCGCTGATCGTAGAAACCATATGATTTAGGATCTCCAAGCGGCCTTTACGTGCTTGCGTTAATGCCTCTTCTAAAATCTCACGGCTCAAGCCTTCAATTTTAATATCCATTTGCAAGGCTGTTACACCTTTTTCTGTACCTGCTACTTTGAAATCCATATCTCCTAGGGCATCTTCCATGCCTTGGATGTCTGTAAGGATTGTGTAATCATCACCTGACTTCACTAAGCCCATTGCAATTCCTGCTACTGGTGCTTTAATTGGTACACCTGCAGCCATCATCGCCATTGTGCTGGCACAGATACTAGCTTGAGAAGTGGAACCGTTGGACTCCAGAATCTCAGAAACAAGACGAATTGTATAAGGGAAGTCCTTCTCAGAAGGAATCACTTTTTCCAATGCTCTTTCTCCGAGTGCACCATGTCCGATTTCACGGCGTCCTGGCGCTCTGATTGGTCCTGTCTCACCGACACTGAAGTGCGGGAAGTTGTAATGATGCATGAAACGTTTCGTTTCTTCTGTATCCAAACCATCAAGAATCTGTACATCGCCCAATGCGCCAAGTGTACATACACTCAATGCCTGCGTTTGACCGCGTGTGAACAATGCAGATCCGTGTGTCCGAGGCAATACACCAATACGAGAAGAAAGCGGACGAATTTCGTCAACACCGCGACCATCCGGACGGATTTTGTCTTTCGTAATAGCTCGGCGAACTTCTTCCTTAACTAGTTTGTCAAGAATTCCTTTCACTTGCTTCACAGTATCTTCATCAGCTTCCTGTTCTTCATAGAAAGCGACAGTTTCTTTTTTCACTTCATCAATCGCTGCTTCACGTGCTTTCTTTTCATGCACTTCGATGGCAGCTTTCAACTTGTCGTAGCAACGTTTTTTTACATCTTCCGTTAATTCCTTGTCCAAATCGAAAAGTTTAACATCCATTTTTTCTTTTCCAACAGCGGCCACGATTTCTTCCTGGAATGATACAAGACGTTTAATTTCTTCATGACCGAACATGATTGCTTCCAGCATAATATCTTCCGGTACTTCTTCTGCACCGGCTTCAACCATGTTGATCGCATCTTTTGTACCAGCAACTGTCAGGTCAATGTCACTCTGCTCTTGCTGTTCTTTTGTCGGGTTGATGATAAATTCACCATTTACACGACCAACAACGACACCAGCAATCGGGCCGTGGAATGGAATATCAGAAATGCTTAGTGCGATGGAAGAACCGACCATTGCAGCCATTTCAGAAGAGTAATCTTGATCCACACTCATTACCATGCTGATTACTTGCACGTCATTACGGAATCCATCTGGGAATAACGGGCGAATCGGACGGTCAATTAGACGAGAAGCCAATACAGCTTTCTCGCTCGGACGGCCTTCACGCTTGATGAATCCGCCTGGAATCTTACCAACCGCATACAGTCTTTCTTCATAGTTTACTGTTAATGGGAAAAACGGTAGGTCTTTCGGTTCTTTAGAACCAACAACAGTGGAAAGTACAGATGTGTCTCCGTACTGGATTAGGCAAGCGCCGCTCGCTTGCTTGGCAAGTTCTCCGATTTCCACAGAAAAAGTCTGGCCGGAAATCTCAGTGGAGAACACTTGTTTTTGGTCTGCCATGAATAAAGCCCCTCTCATTTATCTTGCAACATATCCTGTCTGTATTATGCTCCAGTTCAGGCTGCGTTTATAACACTATGTAAAATAGGTTTTCTCCTATAGAAAAAGCGGGAAAAATTCCCGCTTCTTTGTCCATCTTATCGGCGTAAGCCAAGTTTTTGAATTAGATCACGGTAACGTGTAACGTCTTTATCGCGAAGATAGTTTAACAAGTTACGACGGCGACCGACCATTTTCAATAGGCCACGACGAGAGTGGTGATCTTTTTTGTGTGTACGAAGGTGTTCGTTAAGTGTAGTGATTTCCTCCGTCAATACAGCGATTTGCACTTCTGGTGAACCTGTGTCACTGTCGTGTGTTTTGTATTCGCTGATTAGTTCATTCTTACGTTCTTTAGAAATTGCCATTTGTTTGTTCCTCCTAAAAAATCTAATAGTAACCCCATTCCCCGAGCAATCGCCGGAGTAGCGAATTGCCAAGCGAAGGTTTTCCATAGTCCAGATTACACCTTTTTGCTTCAGATTGCAAGTCCTGCAGTCCATTTCTATGCAAAATATGCGTTAACTTGCTGTTTATCGCGGTTCAATTGACTGACCAGCTCATCGATGCCGTTAAATTTCACTTCTTCACGAATGAAAGATCTCCAAGAAACAGTCAGTTGCTCCCCATAGATTTGTTCATCGAAGTCAAGAATATGAACTTCTAAATTGGGCAGTACGGCGTTTTCCTGGAAAGTCGGTTTATATCCCAGATTAGCCATACCATAATAGGTTTGCCCTTTTACCAGTACTTCTACTGCATAAACGCCTGTTTTTGGCATGAAATAGGCTGGATCGATACGAATATTCGCTGTTGGATATCCGATTGTACGACCGCGCTGATCACCTGTAATTACTTCTCCAGTCAATGTGAGCGGATGGCCAAGTAATTCAACGGCTTTTTCAATTTCCCCGGCTGCCACTAACTCCCTGATATGTGTAGAGCTTATTTTTTCATTGGCGTCTTCTACTTTAGCTACCGCTTCATAGCTGAAGGTATTGCTTTGTGCTGCTTCTTGAAGAGATGCTGCATTTCCGGCTCCTTTTTGTCCGTAAGTAAAATCGAAACCAGATACAAGATGCTGCACCGAGAGACCATTGATAAACCGTTCTATAAAGCTGTCCGGACTTAAGCTTGCAAGCTCTTTCGTAAATTCAATTAAATATAGATAATCTATCCCCATCTTCTCTAAAATGGCTTCTTTTTCACGAAGTGGTGTCAGATAATCCTCTCTTGTCTCTGCTCTGCCGAGAATTACCGATGGATGCGGATGAAAAGTGATGACTGCGCTTTTCAGCTGCTTTTCTTCCGCATAATCGATAGCTTGCTTAATAACCTGCTGATGGCCGCGATGAATTCCATCGAAAAAACCAATCGCTGCACTGACTGCAGGCATATCACTTAGTTCCATTGTTTCTGTATATTGCAATTTAATCGTTTGCATCTGTGCCACCTGCTTTCCCTGATACGAATACTCGTTTTGGCTTTAATAGCTGTGAATAAGAAGGATGCGTCTCATAAATGCCAAGCAGTTTCTCTCCTCTTTGGACACGGTAAAGATCCGCTTCTGCCGGCCGAGGAAGACGCTGACCGAATCGGACCTTTTGTTCGATTTCGGCATCTGCTTCGATGAGCGGCAGATAGTCAACTGCTTTCGTGACAGGCTGCAGCAGCTGTTCTATCGTCCCTGCTTCCATTGCTTCCTCTATTTTAGCAAACGTAACCGTATCTTGCGCAGAAAATGCTCCAGCTTGCGTACGCACCAAACTGCTCATATGTGCCGGGTATCCCAGAGCCTTACCGATATCTACACAAAGCGTACGAATATAAGTACCTTTTGAGCAGCTTACTGTAAACCCGAACACGCTGCCATCCGCGCGAACGGAATCCTTGTGCAATTCAATGCTGTGAATTGTAATCCGCCGAACAGGACGCTCCACGACTTGCCCTTGTCTGGCGTATTCATACAGCTTGCGGCCTCCTACTTTGACAGCAGAATACATAGGGGGTATCTGTTCCGTTTCACCAAGGAAGCTTTTGAGTACTTTTTCAATAACGGCTACGGGAATTGGCTCTGTGATTTGTTTTTCTTCGATTACCTCTCCGCTTTTGTCTTCCGTTTCGGTCGAGGTACCTAGCGTTACTTCTGCAACATATGTTTTGGAGGTATCCGTCAAATACGGAACAACTTTCGTTGCTTGTCCGATACAGAGCGGCAAGACACCTTCTACATCCGGATCAAGTGTGCCTGTATGCCCAATTTTCTTCGTTTGTAATAGCTTGCGTGCTTTGAACACACAGTCATGGGAGGTCATCCCTTTCGGTTTCCATAACGGCAGGATTCCATCCAATGCCAGCACCCCTTTACTATATGTAAAAAGAATCCCTTCTCCCATAAGGGCGAAGGGATTCTTTTCGTGTTCTTATCTCTCGGAATCGTCAAGCTCTTTTAGCAAATGCTCAATACGATTTCCTTGTTCTACTGCTTCGTCGAATTCGAAGGCTAGCTCCGGTGTTTTGCGCAAACGAATTCGCTTGCCAATCTCAGAGCGGATAAACCCTTTTGCTTTTGCTAACCCGAGAAGCGTATTGTTTTTCTGTTTTTCTTCACCGAGGACGGAAATGTAAACTTTCGCTTGCTGCAAGTCACCCGTAACTTCTACATCGGTGACTGTTACAAAACCGATCCGCGGATCTTTAATCTTTCTCGAAATAATGTCGCCGAGCTCTTTTTTCATTTGCTCTGCTACACGATTTGCACGTAATTCACTCATATATTCACCTCATCGTCATTTGGAGGGATGCTAAAGCCACTGTTTATCAGCAGCTGTTCTCTCGATCTCCGGAAAAGAATCAATCAAGGCAAGTGCCTGGTCCATTACTTGCTCGGCACGGACACGGTCTGGAGAAGTGGTTACCAATTCAAAGCAAGTACGCTGCCATAAATCATGGTAATCCACTTCACTGATAGCGATATTAAAGGAACCGCCAATCCGTGTTGTGATCCGTTTAACGACCGAACGCTTATCCTTGAGGGAATGCGCGTCATAGATTATACATTCTACAACCGCAGCCAGAATCATTTTCTTTCGATTTCTTCCATCACATATGCTTCAAAGGTGTCGCCTTCTTTAAGGTCGTGGAAGCTCTTCAGCGTAATACCACACTCATAGTTTGTAGCAACTTCACGGACATCATCCTTGAAACGTTTCAATGAATCGATTTCGTCTTCGACGATTACGACACTGTCACGAATCACGCGGATAGAAGCATCACGTGTTATCTTACCTTCCGTTACATAAGAACCTGCAATGGTACCGATACGAGAAACCTTAAAGATTTCACGTACTTCTGCCTGTCCAATGACTTTTTCTTCAAATTCCGGATCCAGCATGCCTTTCATAGCAGACTCAATCTCTTCGATTACTTTGTAGATGATACGATGCTGTCTAATATCAACATTTTCCGATTCAGCTGCTTTCTTCGCATTTGTATCCGGACGAACGTTGAAACCGATGATGATAGCATTAGAAGCAGATGCAAGAATTACATCGGATTCAGTGATTGCACCTACACCAGTGTGGATGATACGTACTTTAACGCCTTCCACTTCGATTTTCTCTAGGGATGCAGCCATTGCTTCTACAGAACCATGTACGTCTGCTTTCACGATTAGGTTGATATCCTTCACTTCACCTTGTTTAATCTGGTTAAACAGGTCATCAAGACTTACACGAGCACCAGAAGAACGGTTCTCTTCTACTTGTCTTTGCTGTTTTGCTTCCCCAACTTGACGAGCTTGTTTCTCATCTTTGAAGACCATAAACTGGTCGCCGGCGTTCGGCACAGAGTTCAAGCCTGTAATCTCAACAGGTGTAGAAGGAGCAGCAGTCTTCACACGGCGTCCTAAATCGTTCACCATAGCACGGACACGACCGTAAGAGTGACCAACTACAATGCTGTCCCCTACATGCATTGTACCGTTTTGTACAAGCAATGTTGCTACAGGTCCGCGGCCTTTATCAAGCTGCGCTTCAATAACGGTACCTTCAGCAGGACGATTTGGATTAGCTTTCAATTCTTCTACTTCCGTAACAAGCAAAATCATCTCAAGAAGATCGTCAATACCTTCGCGCTTCTTCGCGGAAAGCTGAACGAAGATTGTATCGCCGCCCCAATCTTCCGGAATTAAGCCATGCTCAGTCAATTCTTGCATAACGCGGTCCGGATTGGCGCCTTCTAAGTCGATTTTATTTACAGCGATGATGATTGGTACTTCTGCAGCTTTGGCATGGTTGATTGCTTCTACTGTCTGCGGCATAACCCCATCATCAGCAGCAACAACAAGAATAGCAATATCCGTTACCTGTGCACCGCGGGAACGCATGCTGGTGAATGCTGCGTGACCTGGTGTATCAAGGAACGTAATCTTCTTGCCGTTTTCTTCAATCTGATAAGCACCAATATGCTGGGTGATACCGCCTGCTTCGCCTTCTGTAACTTTTGTATCTCTAATGGAATCAAGCAGTGTTGTTTTACCATGGTCAACGTGC
This sequence comes from Terribacillus aidingensis, assembly GCF_900215625.1. Classification (GTDB taxonomy): domain Bacteria; phylum Bacillota; class Bacilli; order Bacillales; family Amphibacillaceae; genus Terribacillus; species Terribacillus aidingensis. The sequence goes on along the minus strand of NZ_OBEK01000002.1, from coordinate 212,084 downwards.
CCCATAATTGTAACAACTGCAGGACGCTCTTGAAGATCATCTTCTTTGTCTTCAATTTTGTAGTTGTCAAGATCTGTAACATCGACATCTACTTCTTCTTCTACTTCTACGTCATACTCCGCACAAATTAATTCAATTGCATCTTTATCAAGCTCTTGATTTTTCGTGGCCATAACACCTTGCAAGAAGAGTTTCTTGATAATCTCAGCGGACTCCCGATGAAGCTTCGCTGCCAATTCGCTGACAGCCAAGGACCCTTTGAAGGTGATTTTGTCTGGAGTCGGCATTGCTGGACGTTTCTGCTGCGGTTTCTGGCTGCGGTTGTTGTTGCGGCCGCCGCGTCGATTTTGTCCGCCTTTGCCAGGTCGGTTGTTGCCGCCTCGCTGTTGGCTGCGGTTTTGTCCGCCGCCGCTTTTGCCTTTTGGCTTATTGTTTTGACCATTATTTGCTGAGTTGGATGTGTTTGCTGAGTTCCCCGTTTTAATCGCTACTTTCTCGCTACCCGCGCTTTTTGCTGTGAAGCTTTTGTCCAATTTATCTTTTGCTGTATCGTTAATCATCGACATATGATTGGACACTTCAACATTCATATCTTTTAACTTATTGATAATTTCTTTACTTGAAACGTTCTTTTCTTTTGCGTATTCATAAACACGAATCTTTGACATACGTTCACCTCCGAGTGGATTCAGTGAGCAAAGATTTCAATTTGTCTGCAAAGCCTTTGTCTAAGACGGCAATTGCGACTCTGCCGGATTTACCAACCGCTTGTGATAATTGCTCCCGGTCCTCCTCTACCTGCAGAAAGGCGATGTTGTAAAAATCGGTCTTGTTGCGAAGTTTCTTTAAGGTTTGGGGACCGATATCACTGGCGGCTATTACCAGCTTTGCATTCTGTCGCTGTACATCACGGACAATGGCTTCTTCTCCAAATGTGCACTGTCCGGCACGCACAGCCAGCCCTAACAAATTCAAATAATTTTTACTCATGATTGCTGACCTTTCGCGATTCGCTCAAGCTCTTCATAAATAGAATCATCGATCTGTGTATTAAGATGGCGCGCCAGCGTGTCTTGTTTCTTCGCTTTTTCGATGATCAGTGCATCCTTTGAAACATACGCACCGCGACCGTTCTTCTTGCCTGTATCATCCACGAACACTTCGCCTTCTTTGTTGCGGACAATGCGGATCAATTCCTGTTTCGGCTTCATTTCATTAGAAACCACACATTTTCGAAGCGGAACCTTCTTTTGTTTCATATACAGCGCCCCTTATCAATATGTGTCTTCGTCAAAGTCATCGAAGTCGTCTGCTTCGGTATCTTGTACTGTCAAAATTCCGAGGTCCCGTGCTTCTGTCTCGGATTTAATATCGATTTTCCAACCAGTCAGCTTTGCTGCCAGGCGGGCGTTCTGACCGCGTTTCCCGATTGCCAAGCTAAGCTGATAATCTGGTACGATGACCGTCGTCGCTTTTTCTTCTTCATCCACTAATACTTGGATAACCTTAGAAGGGCTTAATGCATTTGATACATACTCGACTGGATCTTCAGACCACTCGACAATATCAATTTTTTCGCCTTTAAGTTCATTTACAATTGCTTGTACACGCTGACCTCGCTGGCCCACGCAAGAACCGACTGGATCGACTTCCGGCTGAGCTGCATAGACAGAAATCTTGGAACGGTCACCAGCTTCTCGCGCTACGGAGCGAATCTCCACAGTACCATCATAAATCTCCGGCACTTCCATTTCAAACAATCGCTTCAAAAGACCTGGGTGTGTCCGTGACACAAAGATGCTTGGTCCCTTGTTCGTGTTCTCCACTTTTGTTACAAATACCTTTAAGCGGTCATGAATATCGTATTTTTCCGTCGTCATCTGTTCGCTCTCAGGCAATTTTGCTTCAATCTTGCCTAGATCCACATAAATGAATCGCGGATCATTGCGGGAAACAATTCCCGTCATAACATCTTCTTCACGATCTGCATATTCACTGAAAATGACGCCGCGTTCTGCTTCACGCACACGCTGTGTTACCACTTGTTTAGCTGCTTGTGCTGCAATTCGCCCGAAGTCTTTTGGTGTTACTTCGATTTCAACAACGTCACCGATATCATATGTACCGGAAACTGCACGAGCTTCATCTAAAGTCATCTGCAGCTGGCTGTCCTCGACTTCTTCGACAACATCCTTGCGTGCAAAGACTTTCATAGAACCAGTGATTTCATTCAAATCAACACGTACATTTGTAGCAGATTTGAAATTCTTTTTATAAGCGGAGATCAAGGCTGCTTCCAGCGCTTCAATCAGGACGTCTTTATTAATCCCCTTCTCTTTCTCCAAATAATTAATGGCATCAAAAAGCTCGCTGCTCACTCGTATATCCCCCTTTAGTTAAACGTTACAGCCAGACGTGCCTTGGCGATTTTTTCGTAAGGAAGTGCCACTTCCTTCTTTCTCGCTTTGACCATGACTTCTAAAGTCAGAACGTCGTCTTCGAACGCTTTCAATGTACCTTCGTACTCTTTCTCGCTATCAATCGGCTCATATAGCTTTACGTATACATTTTTGCCGATGTTTTTTGTAATTGCTTGTTTCGTTTTAAGCGGTCTTTCCGCTCCTGGAGAAGAAACCTCCAAAAAGTATGGGAAATCAACCGGATCATTTTCATCTAGAATGGCGCTTAATTTTTCTGAGACTACTGCGCATTCCTCGATATCGATGCCTTCTGTTTTATCGACATAAACTCGCAAAAACCAGTTCTTTCCTTCTTTCACGAATTCCACATCGACTAACTCAAGCTGCAGCTCTTCCACGATCGGTTGTAGATAATTTTCCGTAACTTCCGTTATATTGGCTGCCAAAATGCTTCCTCCTTTACTGCACGCTTTCAGACATTTATTACTTCGAATGGGTGGGTGTGCCTCTCATCAATAGAAAACCCTTGCCCGAAAAGGAAGCAAGGGAACAATGTTTATCATGTGCATTTTGCTACAAAACAACGAAGAGGCGCTCCCCGTACAAATGATGCCGAAACCATGGGTATGAAAAAGAGTGGGTAATCCCACTCTTGATCTGGTTCGTATCAATACCGCTATTGGATAATATACCACAAGTTTCTTGTTTAGGCAAGAATCCTATTAGAATAGCGAAAGCTGGTTCTGATCTGCCATACCTTCCAAACAGCCATGCTGATCCATATACTCCAGTACGGTTTTACTGATTCTGCTGCGTTCACGCAAGTCTTCCTTCGACAGGAACTCACCATCTTCCCGCACTTTTACAATATTAAGGGCGGCGTTAGTGCCCAGCCCATCAATCGCATTGAATGGAGGGATAAGGCTGTTTCCATCAACAAGGAAGTCAGTGGCACTGGATTTGTACAAGTCTACCTTTTGGAAATGGAAGCCGCGTTCGCACATTTCAAGTGACAATTCCAATACAGTAACAAGACTCTTCTCTTTTGGAGAAGCATCATTGCCTTTTTGATTGATTTCGTTGATACGCTGACGAATGGCATCCGAACCTTTGACCATTGTATCTAATTCGAAATCGCTGGCACGTACACTAAAGTATGCTGCATAGAAAAGTATCGGATGATGGACTTTAAAATAGGCAATCCGTACTGCCATAAGCACGTACGCCGCGGCGTGTGCTTTCGGGAACATGTACTTGATCTTTAAACAGGAATTAATGTACCAATCCGGTACATTATTCTTTTTCATTTCCTCAATCCATTCATCTTGCAGTCCTTTTCCTTTACGAACAAATTCCATGATCTTAAATGCAAGCGAGGAATCCAGCCCTTTGTGCATCAGATATACCATGATGTCATCACGACAGCCGATTACTTCGGGCAGCGTACAAATACCTTTATTAATTAGTTCCTGTGCGTTGCCCAGCCATACATCGGTACCATGTGACAAGCCAGAAATCTGAACAAGTTCTGCAAATGTGGAAGGATTCGTATCTTCCAGCATCTGCCGCACAAAACGGGTACCAAATTCCGGCACGCCAAGCGTTCCTGTCTTACACATTATTTGTTCTGCCGTTACACCTAAAGCCTCTGGGCCGGAAAAGATTTTCATTACATCCGGATCATTTGTCGGTATTGTTTTCGGGTCAATACCGGATAAATCCTGCAGCATACGAATCACGGTCGGATCATCGTGTCCGAGTATATCCAGCTTCAGCAGATTATCATGAATGGAGTGGAAGTCGAAGTGTGTCGTCCGCCATTCCGAGTTCCGATCATCCGCCGGGTACTGAATCGGTGTGAAATCATATATATCTTGGTCATCAGGTACAACAATTATACCCCCAGGATGCTGACCTGACGTCCTTTTAACACCGGTACAGCCTTGTACAAGGCGATCGACTTCTGCATTTCGGATATGCAGCTGATTATCACTCGCATAGCCCTTTACATAACCATAAGCCGTCTTTTCAGCTACCGTACCAATTGTTCCTGCACGATACACCTTGTCCTCACCGAATAATACTTTCGTATAGTTATGTGCTTGCGGCTGATACGTACCTGAGAAGTTCAAGTCAATATCGGGAACCTTATCTCCTTTAAATCCAAGGAAGGTTTCAAACGGTATATCCTGGCCATCTCGATTGAGTGCTTCCCCGCAGGAAGGACAAGCTTTTTCAGGCAAATCATAGCCGCTGGCTACAGATCCATCATCAAAGAACTCGTTAAACTTGCAGCTTGGGCACACATAATGCGGCGGCAGCGGGTTAACTTCGGTAATATCGGTAAGCGTTGCAACCAAAGATGATCCGACAGAACCACGTGAGCCGACAAGATAGCCATCTTCAAGTGATTTTTTCACGAGCTTATGTGAAATAAGATAGATAACGGCAAAACCATGACCAATAATACTTTTCAATTCCTTCTCAATACGTTTTTCAACGATATCCGGAAGTGTATCTCCATAGATACTTTTCGCGCGGTCATAACTCATCTGGCGCATTTCTTCTTCTGCACCGTCGATATTCGGCGTATACAGATCTTCTTTTACCGGCTTCACATCTTCCATCATTGCAGAAACTTTCTGTGTGTTCGTTACAACGATTTCTTTTGCTTTTTCGGATGGAAGGAAATGAAAGCTTTCCAGCATTTCTGGTGTAGTGCGGAAATGAACATCCGGTAAAGTTTGCCTGCTGAGCGGGTTACCATTTTGAGACTTAATTAAAATATTTCGGTACTGTTTTTCGTGTTCTTCTATATAATGCACATTTCCAGTTGCAATTACTGGCTTGTCTAAGTCATCGCCCAATTCGACAATGTTGCGCATGATATCGTAAAGATGTGCTTCGTTCTGCACTAGCTCCTTCTCAATTAAATGATAATAATTGGATGGCGGCTGAATCTCAATTACGTCATAGAAAGCTGCTGCTTCTGCTGCTTCTTCCTTTGACTTCTGCATCATTGCTTCAAACACTTCACCTTTATCACAGCCTGAACTAATGATTAAGCCTTCTCGATGCTGTACCAGCTTAGAGCGCGGAATACGCGGCACACGATAGAAATAATCGACGTGCGACATGCTCACAAGTTTGTACATGTTTTTCAAGCCAACTTCATTTTGCACATAGATGGTGCAATGGTAGGGACGGGAACGCTGATATGCATTTCCTTGGCCCATATAATCGTTCAGCTGATTGTGGTTCATAATCTCTTGTTTGAACGCTTCCTTCAGCAAACGCCACAGCAAATACCCAGTCGCTTCTGTATCATAAATCGCACGGTGATGCTGTGTCAGTTCAATATCCAAGAACTTACATAATGTATTCAATCTGTGATTTTTCAGCTGCGGGAATAAAAATCGAGCTAATTCGAGCGTATCAATGACACCATTTTCTGCTTTCGGCAGACCGATGCGCTTAAATCCTTGATTTAAGAACCCCATATCGAAGCTGGCATTGTGGGCAACTAATATGTCGTCACCCATCCAAGCATGAAAGTCTTGTAAAACTTCATCGATCTCGGGTGCATCCACAAGCATATCGTCTGTTATACCTGTCAGATCAATAATTGTCTGGCTTAATTTTTGATGCGGATTCGCAAACCGCTCGAATCTATCTACGATTTCTCCATCACGGAATTTCACGCCAGCTAATTCAATAATTTTGTCATAGGAAGCAGACAAACCCGTTGTCTCTACGTCAAATACGATATAAGTTGCTTGTTCCAGATTAATATCTTTCGTGTTATACGCAATTGGAACACCGTCATCAACAAGATTGGCCTCCATGCCATAAATCACTTTAATATTATTCTTTTTACCAGCAGCATACGCTTCGGGATAACTCTGTACAACAGCATGATCGGTGATGGCAACACTATCATGACCAAATCTGGCTGCTGTCTCAATTAGTCTGCTAGCTGAAGTAACAGCATCCATTTGACTCATCAATGTGTGCGTATGAAGTTCTACTCGCTTCTCGCCTGCTGCCGCTTTGTCTTCACGCAAACGGACAGTGACTTCATTGATATCATTCGCCATCATTGTCAATTCATTGGTGAAAGTGTCTGTTTGAATACTTCCCCGTGCTTTAATCCACATGCCTTTTTTGAGCTGTTTGAATCGATCTGCATCCTCATTATTGCCTTTAGAGAACATTTTGATCTGGAAGCTATCCGTGTAATCTGTCACTTTGGCGATAAGTAAGTGCCGCCCGGAACGCAATTCGCGAATGTCTACATCAAATACATAGCCTTGTACAGCCATACGCCGTTCTTCATCTTGTATATCACGCATCGATGTTATTTCATCATTTATCGCATATCCAATCATTACTGGGCCTTGCGGAACATCGTCTTGTTTCTTCGCACGTTCTTCTTGATCTTTGATTGCCTTTTGTACAAGCAAGCTATCTTCCAGAGCTTTTTGTTCTCGGAATTTCGTTATTTCTTCCATGTTTTGCTCTTGTACAGTGACGGTCAGCATATACACACTGGCGCCAATTCGCTGGCAGTATGTTTGAAATGCAGGTTCAAGCCGTTTTTTCAGTGCACTTGCTTCCGCTTGATTTCTCGCGGTTAACATAATCTTATTACCGTTAACTACAGGCGCTTGTGTTTGGACTAAATCCTTATAAGCTGGTGACATTTGCGGATAAGTAAGTACAAAATCCTGCCAGTAGTCAGCAATATGGGCCGACTCCAGCGTATTAGAGGCACATTTAATCGACCAATTCACCGCAGCAATGTGCGCGAATGCGTCTGTCAATTTTGTTGTGAAAATTTTATATATAGTTGGTGGCAGCAGATTGGCCAGCTGAAAATGAAAATGCCAGGTTTTCGACTTTGGATCAACTTCCAATTTTTCCAGCTGACTTTCTTTAAAATGAGCAGTGATGGTTTCTTCATCAAGCTGGATTTGATCTAGCAGCATGTCCATTTTCTGATTGCTGGTAAGACTCATATTGACCTTCTCCTCCCCCGCTACTAAAATGCGGTCTTACGAAAGCCCCTGTCAATAATTGACAAGGGCTTGTACTTTTTATAAATAAGAAGCTAGTTGATCTAGCAAATCATTTTCATGTGAAATTGCTTCTTGTTCTGTATCTCGGAACTTCACTTCCACTTCACCATTAGCAGCTAGTTTACCTACTGTAACGCGAACTGGAATACCAATCAAATCACTATCAGCGAATTTGACACCGGCACGTTCCTTACGATCATCGTACAACACATCGACGCCAGCTTCAAGTAATCTTTCATAAAGACGATCTGCCAGCTCACGCTGTTCGTCTTTTTTCGGATTCAAGCTGATCAGGTGCACTTGGAATGGACTAATGGCTTTCGGCCATATAACTGCTCCGTCCTTGCTGTGCTGTTCCACAGCTGCTGCAAGTGTACGGGAAACACCAATTCCGTAACAGCCCATAATAAGATTTTGTGCTTTTCCTTGTTCGTTAAGGAATTTCGCCTGCATTTTATCAGCATAAAATTCGCCAAGTTTGAACACTTGTCCAATCTCAATTCCTTCTGCAAACTGGATAGTGCCTTGACCATCTGGCGAAGCGTCCCCAGCTTGGATGAAACGAAGATCAGCATATTGCTTCACTTGGAAATCACGCTCTGGATTTACATTTTTAAAATGGTAGCCATCTTCATTCGCTCCGCATGAAACGTTAGCAACATACTTCACACTATTGTCCGCGATCACATCTACTGCTTCTGGTACATGAATTGGTCCAAGCGACCCGAAACCTGCGCCAAGAAGCTCTTTCACTTCTGCTTCATCCGCAAGCTCAACCATTTGTGCCTGATACAGGTTTTTCACCTTAATATCATTAATGTCATGGTCGCCGCGAGCGATAACCATTACAAGCTGCTCATCTACTTTGAAAACGACTGCTTTTAAGCCTTCTTCTAATGTATGACCAAGATAATCTGCAGCTTGCTGCATCGTTTTTACATTGGGTGTCTCTACCTTTTCTAAAGGCAGCGCTTCTGTGTCCGGCTTTTGTCCTTGATCAAGCACCTCTGCCATCTCAATATTGGCGGCATAATCAGACGAATCACTAAAAGCGATTGTATCTTCCCCAACAGAGGCTAGCGCCATGAATTCATGCGTATCTTTCCCGCCCATTGCACCAGAATCAGCAACAACTGCACGGAAATTCAATCCTACGCGTTTGAAGATGCGATGATAAGCGTCAGACATCGTTTTATAAGCTTCATCCAGACTTTCATAATCGGCATGGAAAGAGTAAGCATCCTTCATGATAAATTCACGGCCGCGAAGCAGTCCAAAACGCGGACGCTGTTCATCACGGAACTTTGTTTGGATTTGATAAACTGTAAGCGGAAGTTTTTTGTAACTGTTCAGCTCATCACGCACTAAGCTGGTCGTCACTTCCTCATGTGTAGGTCCGAGCGCAAACTGTCGGTTGTTTCGATCATGCATGCGCATTAGTTCCGGTCCGTACACCTTCCAGCGTCCTGTTTCCTGCCAAAGCTCTGCTGGCTGCAATGCCGGCATCAGCATCTCACTTGCTCCTGAACGATCCATTTCTTCCCGAATGATGGCTTCCACTTTACGCAGCACTTTTGTACCTAGCGGCAGGTAGCTGTATATTCCGGAGGCTGTCTGACGGATATAGCCGCCTTTGACGAGAAGCTGGTGGCTGATAGCTTCCGCATCAGCCGGTACTTCTCTTAATGTTGGTATAAATGTTTTACTTTGTCGCATTCTTCCACCTCTGCATCATAAAAATAACCGCTGTATATCATTCCAAGTGACCACAATCATTAAAAGCATCAGCAGTGCGAATCCAATGAAATGCACTACTGCCTCTTTCTGCGGTTCAACTGGTTTACCGCGCAGCGCTTCCACACCGATGAATAGGAGTCGTCCCCCATCAAGAGCAGGCAGCGGTACGAGATTGACAATTCCTAAATTGACGCTTAATAAAGCAGTCCATTGAATCAAGTTGATTAAACCTGTCTTCACTACTTGGTCAGTCGCATCATAGATTCCAACCGGACCGGATAAAGCATTAATATTAAGCTGGCCAGTTATGAGTTGCCCAAGATTAGTTAAAATTAACGTACCAAATTCATACGTTTGCTGGAAACTGTATGGAATTGCTCCCAAGAAGGATTTTTCCATAGCAAGTGTTACACCAATTTGACCGATCTTTTGGTCCCCGCTTTCTACGAGCGCAGGGATGATTGGCACTTGCTGCTCTTGACCGTCCCGTACGATCGTAGCTTGCAATTCTTCTTCCGGGCTGTCTTGAACAATTGCTGTGAATTCCTCCCACGTCTGTACAGGGGTTCCATTGATTGCTGTAATGTCATCACCGGATTGAAGTCCCGCTTCTTCTGCTGGGGAGTCTTTTTGTACGGTTCCTACAGCAGCGTTATCAGCTGGAATGCCTTGTATAAGTGCCAGCACGAAGAACAAGAAGATCGCTAGCAGGAAATTCATTAAAGGACCGGCAAATAATTGCATGGCCCGCTGTCTTTTGTTCTTTGAAGCAAATTGACGATTATAAGGGGCAATCTGTGTCTCTGTCTCGTCCATTACGTACATGGCTTTTTCGTTAACAGGGAAAGACAGACGTTCTTCCTCTCCAACTTCATAGCCATAAATCATCAGGCTATGATCCAAATCTGCCCGTTCCACTTCAATGACACGAGAATTTGGATGCTTCGATTTATTGTTGACGATAATCTTTGATACTTCTTGTTTGTGATTGAATTCCAGGCCGATATGATGACCTGGCTTTAATTCAACAATTTCAGGATCTTCACCGGCAACGCGGACATATCCCCCAATGGGAAGAAGTCTAATGGTATAAAGTGTCTCATTTTTCGTCCAAGAGAAAATTTTCGGTCCAAAACCGATAGCGAATTCACGTGCCAACATCCCAGCACGCTTTGCAAATATCAAATGTCCGAGTTCATGCACGAAAACGAGCAGCCCGAACACGAGAATAAACGCAATAATAGTTGTCATAATGAGCACCTGCCTTTATTGGATATAGGACCTCACTTGACTGCGCGTGAGTCGATCAGTCTCCATAATCGTTTCTAAGGACGGGAAAGATTCATAGTCGTGTGCATCAAGCGCACGTGCAACGTAATCCTCAATCGTGAGGAAGTCGATTTTCCCAGCAAGAAACTGTGCGACCGCTTCCTCATTCGCAGCATTAAGTACAGTTGTAGCAGTACCGCCTGCCTTGCCTGCTTCATACGCCATGCGCAAACAAGGGAACCGATCCAAACTCATTTCTTCAAAGTGGAGCTTGCCTATTTCCACTAAGTTTAACCTTTTTGAGACAGCTAAATCAAGTCTTTCCGGGTAGGTGAGCGCATACTGGATCGGAACACGCATATCTGGTGTTCCAAGCTGTGCCAGGACACTATAATCCTTGTATTCCACCATGGAATGAATAATACTTTCTCGGTGCTGAACAACTTCAATATCATCATAATCAATTCCAAAGAGCCAATGAGCTTCTATTACTTCTAAGCCTTTATTCATCATTGTGGCAGAATCGATTGTAATCTTTTGCCCCATGCTCCAGTTCGGATGGCGCAATGCATCCTCCAGCGTAACTTGTTTCAGCTCATCTCTAGTATAATCGCGGAAGCTGCCGCCAGATGCTGTTATGATAAGTTTATTTACATCTTCAAGCTTCTCACCATTAAGACATTGAAAAATAGCAGCATGCTCGCTGTCTACTGGAAGCAGATTCACACCATGTTTCTTCGCTTCTGCCATGACAAGATGTCCGGCAGACACAAGTGTTTCCTTATTAGCAAAGGCTACTTGCTTTTTCGCACGAATTGCTTCCAGCGTCGCTTCTAGTCCGATACTGCCGAGCACCGCATTAACGACAACATCGACCTCACTAGCCGAACTAATGGCAACCATACCAGAAGAACCAACCAAGATGTCGATATGAGGCATTGCCTGGTGAAGCTTTTCTTTTGCTGTTTCGTCCTGTACGACGACAACTGATGGGTTAAATTCTTTAATAAACGGTACAGCTTTTTCAACGTTGCGTCCGAATGCCATACTGTACAGCCGAAAAGCTTCCGGATGATTTCGGATAACATCTAAGGTTTGCAGACCAATAGAACCGGTTGCACCTAATAATGCGATTGTTTTCATCGGACACGCCCCTCTCTATACTCTATTAAATGAATTGAATTAAATGCAGGATTGGGAAAACAAAAATCATACTGTCGAAGCGATCTAAAATCCCCCCATGACCTGGCAGTATTTTGCCGGAATCTTTTACGAGATAATGCCGTTTGAATGCGGATTCAACCATATCGCCAAGCTGACCGAATACAGCAATTAAAATACAAACTCCAATTACGATCCAAATAGAGGCATTTACCGGCGAAACAACCTGGAATATAATGCCGGCTAAACAACCAAGCAAAAGACCGCCAATGCCGCCTTCAATCGTTTTATTCGGACTTATTGTAGGCCATAGTTTATGTTTTCCGAATGCCTTGCCAAAGAAATAAGCACCAGAGTCTGTTGCCCATATCACAACTAGCACAAAAATAAACTTAGCTAAGCCGGTAACAACATGGCCTTCAATAATGACATCCTGAGCATTTCTCGTGATAAGGAAGTAAAGGAACCCAAATCCAATGTAGACTACAGTAATGAGCAGAAATCCTGCATCTTCAAATGTAAAGCGATTCTTAGCAAGCACCGTATAGCTTAAAAGCAAAATTACAGAGAACAACAGAATGTCTGTCTTATTGATATGTACATCAAACATAGCATTAATCATGCCGAGTTCCGGTGATAATAAACCCCAAAGCATCAGGATACTGACGACCGATGGTATTTTGTATTTTGCGATCTTGCGCATACGCAGCAGCTCGATGAAGGCAATGGTCGCAATCAAATAAACGAACGCTTCAAACCATTCTCCTCCGAGCAGCACAAATATCATAAAAAATATGCCTGCAACAACCGCTGTAATTAAACGTTGCTTCATTATTAACTATTCACCTCAAATACCGCCATAGCGCCTTTTTCTGTTCTGGAAATCACTTACGGCCTGCTCAAACAGCAGCTCATCAAAATCAGGCCATAATACTTCCGTGAACCAAAGCTCTGCATAAGCACTCTGCCATAACAGGAAGTTGCTTAAGCGATGTTCACCGCTTGTACGGATAATCAAATCAGGATCTGCCATTTCTTCTGTATATAAATAACGAGATATGCAAGACTCATCTACTTCGTCTAACTGCAGCTTTTTCTCTTGAACATCCTGCATCATACTTTGGACCGCGTTCACCAGCTCATAACGTCCGCCATAATTTAACGCAAAGTTAAGAATCAGCCCATCGTTATGCTTTGTCTGTTCCATCGCTTCACGTACAGCTTCTCTTGTAAAAGAAGGCAGTCCTTCTAAATCCCCTATTGTTTGTACTTTGACATTTTCTTCTATCAGCTCAGGCAGATACGTTGTCAGAAACTCTTTTGGAAGCTTCATTAAAAACTCGACTTCTGCTTGCGGTCTTTTCCAATTTTCTTTAGAAAAGGCGTACAATGTCAGTACCTTCACGTTAATACGGTTGGCAGCTTTTACAATACGACGCACAGTCGTCATGCCTTCCTTGTGGCCGGCTATACGCGGAAGTCCTCGCTTTTTAGCCCAGCGACCGTTACCATCCATAATAATAGCTATATGATTTGGAATATTCTCCAGCTGTAATGTTGTCGGCTGCAATTCTATTCTTCTTTTCCTATTAAAAAAAGGAAGTTTAATCATTTTGAATCCTCCATTGGGCTTATTTCTCTGCTGACTGCATGAGTCAAACTGGGTGCCCTGTACAGTACTTGCTCTTTAGCTCTCGCAAAAAGTGCAAAAACCCCCTTTAGCAAGAGGGTCTTGTACTGCTTATTTTACATGGTTAAGGGTCAAACTTCCATTATTTCTTTTTCTTTGTCTTTAGCGAGGTTTTCCAGTTCGCCGATATGATGATCTGTTTCCTTCTGCACATCATCCTGGAAGCCTTTCAAATCATCTTCTGTGATTTCTTTATTCTTCTCGGCTTTTTTCAGCTGATCATTACCGTCACGGCGTGCGTTTCGGATTTGAACTTTCGCTTCTTCCAAATACTTGGATACAACCTTAACTAGATCCTTACGACGCTCTTCCGTTAAAGCAGGGATGCTTAGACGAATAATGTTACCATCGCTGGAAGGAGACAAGCCTAAGTCTGCTTTTTGGATCGCTTTTTCGATATCTGAAATAGCTGTTTTATCATATGGTGTAATAACAAGCATACGCGCCTCAGGTGCCGTAACACTTGCAAGCTGATTAAGCGGTGTAGAAGCACCATAATAATCAACATAAACGCTGTCTAGCAAGGACGGATTAGCGCGCCCTGCGCGTACCGTTGCCAACTGTCTGGAGAAAGCCTGTACTGCTTGTGTCATTTTACTTTTTGCATCATTTACAATTGCCGTTGACATTATTTATTCCCCCTGATAATTGTGCCGATATCCTCACCGGCAACTGCTTTTTTAATATTGCCTTGTTCACTGATTGAGAAAACGAGCAGCGGTATGTCATTATCCATGCATAGGGATGAAGCAGTTGCATCCATAACACCAAGTCCCTCATTTAGGATATCCATGTATGTTAAGGAATCATATTTTACAGCATCTGCAACTAATTTCGGATCTGCATTATAGACACCATCAACATTGTTTTTCGCCATTAAAATGACTTCTGCTTCTACTTCAGCTGCACGCAGCGCCGCAGTCGTATCAGTTGAGAAGTACGGGTTCCCAGTTCCGGCTGCGAAAATAACAACACGCTTTTTCTCAAGATGGCGAATCGCTTTCCGGCGAATATACGGTTCCGCAACCTGGCGCATTTCAATGGAAGTCTGCACTCTTGTCGGAATACCTAGATTCTCCAAGCTATCCTGTAAAGCCAGTGAATTCATCACGGTTGCCAGCATACCCATGTAATCTGCATTCGCACGATCCATTCCCATTTCACTTCCGACTTTACCGCGCCAAATATTACCGCCGCCGACAACAACAGCAACTTCTACGTCCATTTCAGCAACTTCTTTTACTTGTTCCGCAATATTGCGAATCACAGATGGCTCGATTCCGTAACCAACTGTTCCGCTTAATGCTTCCCCACTTAATTTCAATACAATTCTTTTATAGCGCGCTTTAGTCATTGTTGCCTCCAAAGGTATGTATTTTGTAAAAAAGGGAACACAACGTGTCCCCTTTTTTTGTCGTGCTTATTTTTTAACTTGGCTCATTACTTCATCAACGAAATTATCTTCGCGTTTTTCCATACCTTCGCCGACTTCATAACGAACAAAGTTCACGACTGAAGCACCTTTGTCGGATACATATTTTTTCACTTTGTGATCCGGGTCTTTAATGAAGCTTTGTTCAAGCAAGCAGATTTCTTCGAAGAACTTGCCTAGGCGTCCTTCTACCATTTTTTCTACGATGTTTTCTGGTTTGCCTTCGTTTAAAGCTTGTGTTTTCAATACTTCACGCTCGCGGTCGATTTCTTCTGCAGCAACTGCGTCACGAGAAACATAACGTGGGTTAACAGCAGCAACGTGCATTGCAACATCTTTTGCAAGGTCAGCATCAGTTGTACCGTCAAGCAATGTCAAAACACCAATACGGCCGCCGCCATGCAGGTAAGCACCGAATGCTTGGTTTTCTGTTTTGCTTACAAGAGCGAAACGACGTAGAGAGATTTTCTCTCCAATTTTAGCGATTGCAGCGTTGATGTATTCACCAACAGTTTGCTCATCGTTCATTTTCTGCTCAAGCGCTTCTTCCACGTCTGCTGGTTTGTTAGCAAGAATATGCTGTGCCACATCATTCAATAGTGTTTTAAACTGATCATTCTTTGTAACGAAGTCAGTTTCACAGTTTACTTCAATTAGTACTGCTTGATCGCCTTCTGTAGCGATGAAAGCAAGTCCTTCTGCTGCAACGCGGTCAGCTTTTTTCGCTGCTTTCGCGATACCGTTCTCGCGAAGATAGTCGATTGCTTTTTCCATGTCACCATCAGTTTGTGTTAGCGCTTTTTTACAGTCCATCATTCCTGCGCCTGTTTTTTCTCGCAATTCTTTTACCATTTGTGCTGTGATTGCCATCGTAAATGCCTCCTTAGGGTTTGGACAATTTATTTCTTGAAAAAAGGGTGATAAAAGGTCCCCCCTTATCACCCTTCATCCATTACTCGCTTACAGCTTCTGCAGCTTCTTCAGCAGCTGGAGCTTCTTGTTCTTCCAACTCTTCACCTTGCTTGGATTCCAAGATAGCATCCGCCATTTTGGAAGTAAGCAATTTGACAGCGCGGATAGCGTCGTCATTCGCAGGGATCACGTAATCGATTTCGTCTGGATCACAGTTCGTATCAACGATACCGATGATCGGGATGTTCAATTTGTGAGCTTCTGCAATTGCGATTCTTTCTTTACGCGGGTCGATAACGAATAGAGCGTCTGGAATTCTTTCCATGTCTTTGATACCGCCAAGGAATTTAACAAGACGTTCTTTTTCTTTAAGAAGACCTACTACTTCTTTCTTAGGAAGTACTTCGAAAGTACCGTCTTCTTCCATACGCTCGATAGATTTCAAGCGGTTGATACGTTTGCGGATTGTTTGGAAGTTTGTAAGCGTACCGCCCAACCAACGTTGGTTAACGAAGTACTGACCTGAACGGATCGCTTCTTCTTTAACAGATTCCTGTGCTTGTTTCTTCGTACCTACGAATAGGATAGTACCGCCGTCTGCAGCAAGTTCCTTAACGTAATTGTACGCTTCATCAACCTTCTTAACTGTTTTCTGAAGATCGATGATGTAGATACCGTTACGCTCCGTGAAGATGTATTTCTTCATTTTCGGGTTCCAACGGCGAGTCTGGTGACCGAAATGAACACCAGCTTCAAGCAATTGTTTCATTGAAATGACTGACATAGTGTTTCCTCCTAATGGTTTTTTCTCCTCCGACTGCTTCATCTTTTATCGGGAACTGATTGAATATCAGCACCTCCCGTAAAAATCGGCAGACGTGTGTATTAACACCAAAAATAAATATAGCACAGCTATTGCCTTCAATCAAGTTTCTTAGACATGTTTTTATACTTTCTCAGCTTTTTTTATCTGTATTGCCATTTTTCCTCATTAATAGGATTAATTCTACTTCCGTTTTCCCCATTCCAAGCTTTTTGGCAATCTCTGCAGGAGCGTGATGCTGCTCATGAAGCTGCAGGACGCGGCTAAGATTAGACATCGATACTTGGTCTTTTTCCTCTTCAAGCTGCGGAGGTGCATAATCTGCTGAATGAGGAGCTTCTTCTGCTTCTTTTTCAGAATAAGCTGCGGGAACAGCAGTGGTTTCCTGCTTCCTGGTATTAACCGAAACTTTTTCATTCACTTGCTCAGCTTGAAGCAGCCGTTCATTTTCTTCTTTTAATTCATCTAGGATGGAGTTGAGGATTGACTCATAAGCCTGCTTTTCTTTCTTATGTCTGCTTTCTTGCTGCTGTACGTTCGATTGAAGTGTTCGAATCGCAATAAAGGTAAGAAGATGCAGCAGAAGACTTGCGGCTACTAGTAGTGTAAGCATGGAGAACCTTCCTTCTATACAAAATGGAAATAGCTTTCAGCTGATAGCTGAAAGCTTTGCCAAAGATTCCCTTAATTTAAAGATTGCACGTTTGTGAATCTGAGAAATTCGGGAAGTTGTTAATTCCAGTATGTGACCAATCTCCGTAAACGTCAATTCTTCTTTATAGAAGAGACTGATGACGAGCTGTTCGTGTTGGTTGAGCAATTTGATACAGTCTGTGAGCTGATGCAGCAGTTCCTTCTGCATAACAGCATCCTCTGGCTGAGGTGTCTTTAAATCTGGAAGAACATAACCGGAGTCATGTTTTTCCTGTTTAGGCTGAGCAGGCTTGTCATCCATAGAAAGCACATTGGAAAACAGTGAATCCCGTACCGATTCTTCCACTTCATCTTTACTTAAACCAGTCTGCTTGGCAATTTCAGAGCTAGTAGGCTGACGTTCGAGCGACTGTTCCAAGCTGGCAGCTGCTGCTTCAATTTTTTTCACTTTATCTCGTACGGTACGAGGAAGCCAGTCTTCTTTTCGTAAGCCATCCATAATAGCACCTCTGACACGAAAAGAAGCATACGTTTCGAATTTGAAATCCCGGCTCGGTTCGAATTTTTGCAAGGCATCATACAATCCTGTGTAACCAAAGCTTCTGACATCATCTCTGCTCACACTGGAGGGAAGATGAGCAGCGATGCGCTGGGTGTGGTAATCTACTACGTGCATATACATTCGCATCAATTCATTGGCAGCTTCGTTATCTTTATTTATCAACCAGCTGTTCCAATAGTGCTGTTCTGTTTCTGATCCATTATTGACCATGAAACTCCCTCCTTCGTTTGCTGTTTCGTCATAGGCATAAAGCTGCTCCATTATATGATCGCTTCCTCTTTATTTACTGTTTTGACCTTCAAAGCACACGTATCAGTATCAAACTCAATCGTACGTCCATTACTGCCGCCGACATCCTTGCCTTCAATTGGAATTCGATATTCTTGCAGCTTCCGTTCCACTGCCTCAATGTTTCGGGGACCAATCCGCATCTTTTCATCACTTGACATGAAAGAAAACATTTGGGCTCCCCCTGCCATCTTCGCCTTAAAACGCATTTTGCTCGCACCTAATCGCAGCAAATTCGCAATCAGGTCGTCCATCGCAGTATCTGCGTATTTATTACGGTTCATCTGTGTCTGTCTGGCCAGACTCGAGTCAGGAAGCATGACATGTGCCATTCCAGCCAGCCTGGATTGTCTGTCGTAGACAACAACGCCGACGCAAGAACCAAGACCTGCTGTACGCAAATGCTGCGGAGAAGCAGCAATCTTTGCGTCAGCGATGCCGACATGCAACACCTCTGTATCAGTCATGCACTTCGACTCCTAAAGATCGGAATAATTGATCGAACGCATCTGGATCCAACAGCAGAAGAAATTTCCCTTCAATCATATGTTGTTCCTGATTCGGATTGAGTAAGGATATGACTGTATCAATAACAACCGTATAGTCGCTCTCCTGAGCAATTTCAATCAATCCATTTGCTAAAATGGCACCGCCCATATCCACACTTATTTGCGGAACGGATGGCTGCATATTTACATCAGCGAAATCACTGATAGCAGACAAATAGCTTCCGGCCAAAATGTTGCCCATTTCATGTAAAGCAGACAAGTTGATATCATCATGGGACGTGTTCGACCATGCGAAGGCCTCACTGCCCGTAATATAATGAACAAACATTTCTGCATCTCCTGGTTCTAACAGGAAAAACATGTTCCCTGGTGCATCTCCCTGAATCCGAAGATAGATGGCCGCTACTGGCTGCTCCGCACCGCCTGTCGAATCAATCAATTCATTAAAATGACATATTCGCACTGCAGGAACCTGCATGTCGATATCTCGGCGAAGCAAAGTAGAAAGAGCAGTAGAGGCGTTTCCTGCGCCTATATTTCCTGCTTCTTTCAATGCATCCAGTTGATCCTCTGTTATATGCCTTAAATCATACATTAGTTTTCAATAGACTTGATTTGCTCAATTTCATGGAATTTCAATACTTTCCGCAAATCAAGCAAAATGATCAGCCTGTCGTCCAGTTTTACAACTCCGTCAATATAATCGATGTCAATGGCACCAATCACTTGCGGTGATTCCTCAATTTTGTCGACAGGTATATCTACCACATCATTGGCAGCATCAACAATTAAACCGATGGATGTATCCGCAAGATCCACAATAATAATTCTTGTATTCTCATCAGCTGGTGTTTCCTCCAGTCCAAGGCGGCTGCGCAAGTCTACAATCGGTGTCACAATCCCGCGCATATTGATAACACCTTTGATGAAGTTTTCCGTATTCGGCACTCTCGTGATATGCTCCATCTTCTCAATTGAACCTACTTGGGTTACTGGTACCGCATATTCTTCATTCTTTAATTGAAAAACAATTACTTTCACATCTTGTACGATTTCTTCTGCCATAATGAACCCTCCTTATTTGATTAGCGCATTGCTGTCGATAATAAGTGCTACTTGTCCATCTCCAAGAATGGTAGCTCCGGAGATTGCAAAAATGTCAGTCAGATAGTTGCCAAGTGATTTGAGCACAATTTCCTGCTGACCGATAAAACCATCGACGATCAAGCCGGCAGATTTATCGCCTTTTTTAATGATTACAACGGAATAATGATCCGTTTCTTCAATTACTTCAGGTACCTGGAATACATCTTTCAAAGAAACGAGTGGCACCACTCTGCCGCGGAAATCTATTACTGCTTGATTATGAACATGCATAACATCCGATTTTGAGATAATTGCCGTCTCAATAATAGACGAAAGCGGAACTGCATATTTTTCTTGTTGTATCTCTACCAGCAAGACGCTAATGATAGATAATGTCAGGGGTAATTCAATACTGAATGTGGAACCTTTTCCTTCTTCAGAGTCAATGGTAATTGCTCCGCCAAGCGATTCTATCGTGTTCCGAACAACATCCAGTCCTACGCCTCTTCCGGAGATATCCGAAATAGTATCTGCAGTGGAAAAGCCGCTTTCCATGATTAGACCAAACACTTGGTTGTCTGTCATAATGGACGCTTGTTCTTTTGTAATTAACCCATTATTAATCGCTTTCTCGGTTACTTTCTTGCGATTGATACCAGCACCATCATCACTAATATTAATAAAGACATGATTTCCAGAGTGATAAGCCTTCAGTTTAATTGTTCCCGTTTCCGTTTTTCCTAGCTTGCGTCTAACATCCGGGGTTTCAACTCCGTGATCTAAACTGTTGCGGATTAAGTGTACAAGCGGGTCACCGATTTCATCGATTACAGTACGGTCAAGCTCTGTTTCTGCTCCTTCAATTTGAAGGTCGATTTTTTTGTTAAGATCCTTTGCAAGCTGTCGAACCATACGCGGAAAACGATTGAACACTTGGTCAATGGACACCATCCGCATTGTCAGCACGATACTTTGCAGATCACCAGAAATTCTCGCCATCCGCTCAACTGTTTCATTCAGTTCTGGATGCTTTACTTCTTCGGCAATCTGTTCGAGTCTGCCGCGGTCAATTACCAGCTCTTCAAATAAATTCATGAGAATGTCTAAACGCTCGATATTCACTCGAATTGTCTTATTGCTGTGTTGCGCTTTTTTCTCTCCGGTTGTTTCCTGCTGCTTTGCTGCATTTGCAGGTACCGGTGTCTCTTTCGTTTCTGCAGTTGAATCCCGAGCTTGTTTATATGTATCAACGGCATAGTCCTGGATGGAGACTGCATCAACTTCTGAAACTTGAAGAATCTTCTCTTTAATCAGATCCATTGACTTCTGGGTTACGAAGAGCATTTCAAAACTCAGATCAAATGCTTCATCTTCTAATTGAGAAACATCCGGATTGGATTTTACAATTTCACCTAAGGATTCTAATACTTCAAAGACCATATAAACCCTTGCAGCTTTTAACATACAATCTTCACGCAATGTGACTTTTGCGTAGAAGTTTTGATAACCTTTTTCTTCACTTTCTCGGAGAACGGCTAGTTCAAATTCATCCAACGTGATACCTGATGTATCATTGTTTGTTTCTGTTTCTTCAGCAACAGCTGCTGCCGTTTGCAACACGGCTTCGCCTGATTCAATTGCTTCTAGCTGGCGAACAAGTTCGCTGACTTCTTTCTTCCCTGTTCCGCCGGACTCAATATCGACCACCATTTCTTCCAAGCTGTCTACAGCTTCAAATACTACATCAAGGATGTCTGGATTGATCTTAATTTGATGATTACGAATTCCATCAAGAACATTCTCCATTTGATGCGTCAAATTAGCTAAATCCTGATACCCCATCGTAGCAGACATACCTTTCAGTGTATGAGCGGAACGGAAAATTTCATTTACTAAGCTGAGATCTTCCGGCTGCTTTTCAAGCTCGAGCAAATGCTGGTTCAATGCCTGCAGATGTTCTTTGCTTTCTTCGATGAATACATCTAGATACTGATCTGTTTCCATTAATTGACCCCCTCTAAAAGATTAATTCGCTGGTGAATGGCTTGTGCAATCAATTGCACCGGACAAACATGATGAAGCAAACCTGCTTCAGCAGCTGCCCGAGGCATACCGTAGACGACACAAGTTGTCGCAGATTCTCCAATACTGTAAACAGAAGACAGCTGATTACTAATCTTGCGCAAACCTTCTGTCCCATCAGCTCCCATGCCAGTCATAATGACTGTACACACATCTACATTCTTCAAATCACTAATTGATTCGTACATTCGATCCACAGATGGACGGTGTCCTCTTACTGGTGCCTCAGTCGTCAATTTAGCAACTAGTCTGTCTTCTGACTGCACAATTGTCAGATGATACCCGCCAGGAGCGATATATACTGTGCCATTTCGCAATATCTCATGCTGCTCGGCTTCTTTCACTTTAACAGCACTCAAGCTGTCCAGTCTGTCTGCCAGAGACTTGGTAAAACCTACTGGCATATGCTGGACAACAACAACTGGAGCAGAAAGAGAAGCAGGCAGCTTACCGATTACTTCCTGCAGAGCTCTTGGCCCTCCTGTGGAAGTTCCAATCGCGACCAGACTATGAGCAGTACGCCTCTTCATTGGTGTCCTGCTGATGACTTTCACTTCCGGTGCCTTCACTTGCGGTTTAACAGAAAGGCGGGACGAAGCTGCTGCTGCTACTTTGACGACGAGTTCATCCCGGACCTTATCAAGGTCCAACGAAATGGAACCCGATGGTTTGGCGATGAAATCAACTGCGCCAAGTGACATAGCTTGAATGGTCATATCTGCACCTTGTTTTGTGAGGCTGGAAAGCATAACAACCGGGAGAGGCTGCTTTTTCATAATTTCTTTTAGTGCTTCCAGACCACTCATGATAGGCATCTCGACGTCCATCGTCACAACATCCGGTTTCAGCAGTTGGATTTGATTGAGTCCATCCTGTCCATTCCTTGCTGTTCCGATTACTTCCAGGCGGTCATCGCCATTCAGCAGATCTGAGATTATCTTCCGCATAAAAGCTGAGTCATCAACGACTAAAACGCGGATTTTCCCCATTTCGTGTTCCCCCTTTCAGCCAGATATCTTTCAATCTGCCAATAAATGATGTTGATTCTTTTGCTGCTGTATCTGGACCTGGCTTTTGATAGCTGGCTGCAAGCTGCCGAATAGCTGCTGCAGCCTTTGAATCTTTTTGGTCAATAAATGGCTTCTGAAGCTTCACTGATCTTGTTACTTGCTTATCCTCTGGCAATATCCCCAAAAGATTGATTTTCGCTTGCAAGAAGGTTTGTACTACTTCCTGCATTCTGGCAGCTGTATCTTGACCTTCTCGCCGATCAGCCGCTCGGTTTACAAGCAAATGCATCGGCAATTTGGCATGGCGCTGTTTGATATGCTTGATCAAAGCGTATGCATCCATCATGCTCGTAGGTTCTGTTGTCGTAACAACGATACTTTCATCTGCCGCCAAAATAAAGGCTGCACTTTCTTCAGTTAATCCAGCTCCCATGTCCAGAAAGACATAATCATACTTGAGCTGCGCTCTTTCAAATTCCGCTTGGAAATGAACAAACCCAGCATCATCCATCTGGAACAAATTGTTCATCCCTGTTCCCGCTGCGATGAAATCCAGCCCCTGGGGTCCTGATTCTACGATTTCCTCAAAGTCTAATCGCTTTTGAATCATGTCAATAAAGGAATAGTCA
Organism: Terribacillus aidingensis; assembly: GCF_900215625.1. Taxonomy (GTDB): domain Bacteria; phylum Bacillota; class Bacilli; order Bacillales; family Amphibacillaceae; genus Terribacillus; species Terribacillus aidingensis. The sequence continues at coordinate 188,742 of NZ_OBEK01000002.1, read as the reverse complement.
GCTGATTTTCCTAACAGAATTTCAATATTCCCCATGCCAAGGTCCAAATCGATTAGAAGAACAGATTTACCGAGCTTACATAGAGCCAAAGAGAAGTTCAGAGCAAAATTAGACTTCCCAACGCCTCCTTTTCCACTAGCAATTGCCACTGTACGACCTGATCCGGCACCTTGCACACTGGCCCGTAATTTAGCAGCTTGATCACGCACGAGCCGTCTCCTCCATTACGCGTTTTGCCAAATAATTCGCAGTAGGAGTTAAAATGTCATCAGGCACATCTTGTCCGTGTGTAAGATAAGCAACACCGATACTTGCTTGCTGCATGAGATTCAATATTCCGCCATATCGGCTCGCTTCATCTATTTTTGTAAATATAAACTGCTTGATTGGCAGATGAGCAAACTGATGATAAATAGCTGCCAGATCACTTGCTCTCGTAGTAATAGCTAATGTTAAATAGGTTTCCGCATCTTGCTGCAAATCGAGTGTACGCTCCAGCTCTTTTACATACGCAGCGTCTTTAAAGTTTCTGCCGGCAGTATCCACGAACACTTGATCATAATCAGCAAACCTCTTTCTTGCTGCTTCATAATCTTCAAGTGAATAAGCGACTTCCATTGGAACATCCAGTATTTTTGCATATGTTCGCAGCTGGTCAATCGCAGCAATACGGTACGTGTCCGTCGTGATGAATGCTACCTTTTTGTTATCAACTAACGCACTTTTGGCTGCCAACTTGGCTATCGTTGTTGTCTTGCCCACACCTGTGGGACCGACAAGATGAATATATTTCTTTTGAAAACTTGCCGGTTGCTGCACTTTACTGAAACGCTCTGTAAGCAGAGCAAGCAGCTTGCTCTCTGCATCCTCAGCGTATCCCTGTTCAATTAATCTTTCCATCAGACCCGAAGCGATTTGAGGAAGCACCTCATTATGAAGCAGTCTTTCATATAAACGCTGCAGCGGCATCGCGTAGTGCCTTGTTTGGCCGGAGATTGCCGCTTTTAATTCCTGCTTTAAAGCAGTCAGTTCGGAAGACATATCTGCTTGCTTACCGCTCCCTGTTTCTTTGCTGGCTACATTGGAGGCTCCAGCAGACACAGCTGCGGCCCTCTCCTTAACAGGCCCACCTGTGCTTACATCAGGATCCAAAGCCGCAATAACTTCAATCTGCTTTTTTTTGAATAAACCGAGAAATCCGCCGCTTGTGAACTCCTTTGTACGCAAAATAACTGCGTCTTTACCAAGCTCCCGTCTTACTTGTATCATCACTTCGGGCATGGATGCCGCTGTGTATTTTTTCATTTTCATGCGACATTCACCATCCCGACACTCTTGATTTCTGTTGTATTGTCCAATTCATTATATGAAAGCACGACTGCATGCGGCAGACTGCGGTCAAGCAGCTGTCTGATGTACATCCGAATTGTAGGCGAACAGAGCACAATGACCGTTTCCTCTTGTAAAGACAACCGCTCTGCTTGCTCCATGACAGACTGGACGATCTGCTGCTGTGCATCTGGATCGAGCGATAAATAGTTTCCATGCTCTGTCTGCTGAATATGATCAGCAATCAGCTTCTCAACTGTCCCTGAAACAGTAATTACTTGTAACGGTTGGTTCCCCTGAACATATTGTTTCGTGATTTGCGGAGCCAGTGCTTGACGTGCATACTCTGCTAAAAGATCTGTATCGGTCGTCATCCTTCCGAAGTCAGCCAATGTTTCAAAGATTACAGGCAAGTTTCGTACGGAAACTTGTTCTCGCAGCAGTTTTGCCAGCACTTTCTGCACATCCCCGACAGATAGCGGATCTGGGGTTACTTCTTCTACTAGTATCGGATACGATTCTTTCAAATGGTCAATCAGCTGTTTCGTTTCCTGCCTTCCAAGCAACTCATGCGCTTGTCTTTTTATCGTTTCGGTCAAATGAGTAGAAACAACAGACGGAGGATCAACTACTGTATAACCAGACAGCTCCGCTTCATCTTTTGTATCTTCGCTAATCCATTTAGCAGGCAAGCCGAATGCTGGTTCCAGTGTATTGATTCCTTCCAGTCCGTCATCTTCCACACCTGGACTCATTGCCAAGTAATGGTCCAGCAGCACTTCTCCTGCTGCTACTTCATTGCCTTTAATTTTCAAGCGATATTCGTTCGGGCCTAGCTGGATGTTATCGCGAATACGCACAACTGGTATAACGATACCTAGCTCAATTGCCAGCTGTTTCCGAATCATTACAATTCGATCAAGCAGATCTCCGCCTTGGTTCGTATCCGCTAACGGAATCAGTGCATACCCAAATTCAAACTCAATTGGATCCATGCTAAGCAAACTGACAACATTATCTGAGGATTTCATTGAAGCTTCTTCTTTGACTTCCTCTGTTTCTAAATCTGCTGTTTCCGATTGCTTTTGTAATCTGGATAAGAAGTAGGCAATGCCGGCTAATGCACCAGCAAGTGCAGTCGTCAGGAAGAAGTTAATCGGTGTTAATCCTAACAAGAAAATTGTTCCGGCAGCGATATATAGCATACTCGGAAAACGGAATAGCTGCTTTGTTACATCACTACCAAGGTTTCCTTCAGACGCTACACGGGTTACCACGATACCTGTAGCAGTTGAAATCAGAATAGCTGGTATTTGAGAAACTAAACCATCGCCAACTGTAAGCCGCATGTATGTATCAATTGCTTCTTGGAAACCCATGTCCAGCTGGACCATACCAATGATGAGTCCAAAAATAATATTCATTAACAGAATAATAATTCCAGCAATGGCGTCCCCTTTAACGAACTTGCTGGCACCATCCATCGCACCGTAAAAATCTGCTTCATGCTCGACTTTCTGGCGGCGTTCCTTTGCTTGTACATCAGAAATCATACCTGCATTTAAATCAGCGTCAATACTCATCTGCTTACCTGGCATCGCGTCCAGTGTAAAGCGAGCTGCTACTTCCGAAACACGCTCGGATCCTTTCGTGATGACAAGGAACTGAATAATAACTAAAATGACGAATACAACAAATCCAACAAGCGGGTTGCCTCCAGTTACAAAGCTGCCAAACGTATCTACGACCCCACCTGCTTCCGCTTCTGAAAGAATCGACCTTGTTGTTGATACATTCAGCGCCAGCCTAAACAGCGTAAGCAACAGTATGAGAGAGGGGAAGATCGAGAATTGCAGCGGTTCTTCGGTATTCATCGACACCAAGATAACGATTAAAGCAAGTGTGATATTAATTAGGATTAGAAAGCTGAGCAACCAGCCTGGCATTGGGACGATCAGCATTATGATCACTAATATTACCGCTATAAGTACTGACATATCCTTAATTTTCATAAAGTTATTCCTCTTCTCTTACATTTTACGCTCTGTACGGTAAACAAAGGCAAGCACCTCCGCTACCGCCTGGAAAAATTCTTCCTTTATCGGCTGGTTAAGCTCTACTTTACTGTATAGACCGCGAGCAAGCGGCTTGTTTTCTACCATCGTAACGTTGTTCGCTTTTGCTATTTCTCTTATTCTAAATGCTACATGATCCATCCCTTTCGCTACGACAATCGGCGTATCTGACTTTGATTCATCGTACTGAATTGCAATAGCGAAATGTGTCGGATTGGTAATGACGACATCTGCCTTCGGGACTTCACTCATCATACGCATCATGGACATCTGGCGCTGCTTTTCCTTTATCTTGGAACGAATGAGCGGGTTTCCTTCCATGTTCTTGTGCTCATCCTTGATGTCTTGCTTGGACATCTTGATGTTCTTCTCAAAGTCAAAACGCTGATAAACGTAATCAATCACAGCAATGAACAGCAGCACAACTGTTGCGGCAAACCCCATATACAGTGTAATTCTGCCAAAGAACTGCAAAGCATTTTCTGCGGTTTTTGTAAACATTGTCATAACGGTGTCCATGTTCTGCCACAGAATGATAAAGGTTACTGCTCCCACCAGGCTGATCTTCAGCAGCGACTTTACTAGCTCGACTAAAGCTCGGGCCGAAAAGATACGCTTTGCACCTTGAATCGGGTCCATTTTTTTCAAGTCAAACTTTATAGCCTCTGGGCTGAAAAGAAAGCCAAACTGCGCAAAGTTGGAAACAACTCCGGCAATAATGGCAATAGCCATAACTGGCCCTACAATTTTAGCGAGTGAGATGCTCATCTCTATCAGCAAAGTCTGCACTGTATTTGCTGTAATATCTTTTGTAAGATATTCATCAAATACATGGGTAAAGAGATAAAGAAACTGGTCCTTAAAATAACCGCCCATTAAAGCGAGCAAACCTAACGATAACAAAAGCAGAAAAGCTGTGTTGATATCTTGACTCTTGGCTACCTGCCCTTTTTTCCTAGTATCCTGCCGTTTCTTCGATGTCGCTTTTTCCGTTTTCTCACCAGCGAAAAACTGCAGGTCTAAACGGTATTTCAATTTAAGCCCCTCCAAACAAGACCATCAAATCACGCATTGTGACTAACATATAGTCAAACAGCTGTCTCACAACGGTCATATAAACGCCTATTGATATGAAAAGCAAAACAAAAGCGACCAGTATCTTGATTGGCGGGCCGACGACGAAAACGTTCAGCTGCGGAACAGTTCTGGCTACAATACCAATAGCGACATCAACAAGAAACAGACTGCCAACAATTGGGATACTCATTTGGAAAGCAATAAGAAACATCTGACCAAATGTATGAAGTACAAGATCTACAATGTCCTGGCTGCCGAATGGTACCATCTCATCCAACGGAATAAGCTGATAACTGTAGAAGATTCCGTCGATTAAAAGCAAGTGTCCGTTTATCGAAAGCAGGAATAAGGTAGCAATTGTATATAAGAATTGTCCGGTCAAAGGGCTCTGTGCTCTTGTGACTGGATCAATAACGTTGGCAATGGCAAAACCCATTTGAAAATCAATTAGTCCGCCTGCCACATTGATTGCCTGTATAACGATGAAAGCGAGCAGTCCAATGGATAAACCTACTAACGCTTCTTTGAAAAGCAGCAGAAAATATGTCGAATCAACCGGTATTGTCGGTCGGTCAATGGTAAAGAAGATGATCATGGCCAGAAAAAAGCTAAAACCTATCTTAAAGGTCGCCGGCACATTTTTGTACGAGAATAACGGTACTGTGACAAAGAACGCGATTAGGCGAACTAAAACCAATGCAAATGCTGGTACAACAGTATAATCAATCTGAGATAGCATCTATTCAGCCCACAAACCGATCCAAATTCTCTAGGATACCTGCTGTAAATTCAACCATCCTGGTCAGCATCCACGGTCCAAAAAAGATAATCCCGACTAACACAGCAACAATCTTCGGAATGAACGCGAGTGTTTGTTCCTGTATTTGTGTTGTCGCTTGGAATATGCTGACGATTAACCCCACTGCAAGTGCAAGAATTAGCAAAGGACCAGTAATAATAAGTACTGTATAAATACCGCGTTCTGCGATTGATATGACAAATTCACTGCTCATAATGCGTACGCTCCTTCATTCTAAAACCCTCTTAACAGGGAGGATGTCACCAGATACCAGCCGTCTACCAAGACGAATAACAAAATCTTAAATGGTAATGAGATGATTACCGGCGGAAGCATCATCATCCCCATTGACATAAGGATGCTGGCTACTGCCATATCGATAACCAGGAATGGAATGAAAATCATGAACCCCATCTGAAAGGCGGTCTTCAATTCGCTGATCGCAAATGCCGGCACCAGCGTCGTTAACGGAATATCATCAATAGATTCCGGTTTATCCATACCGGCATAATTCATAAATAAAGATAAGTCCTTTTGTCTGGTTTCTTCTGCCATAAATGCTTTAATCGGTCCGCTTGCCTCTGTATACGCCTCATCTAATGACATTTCATTATTCATTAAAGGAGCAATTGCCTGATCATTTATCTCATTGAAAGTAGGTGCCATAATAAAGAATGTCATAAATAGTGCAATTCCGATTAATACTTGTGTTGGCGGTGTTTGTTGTGTGCCTAAGCTCATTCGAACAAAAGATAAAACGACAATAATACGTGTAAAACAAGTCATCAAGATTAAAATCCCTGGTGCCAAGGAAAATACGGTCAGCAGAAGCAGCAGCTTTACCGAGGTCGATACACTCTCAGGGTCGGTTCCAGAAAATACACTCATAAAATCATTCATCTTCTGCGCCCTCCCTTTGCTGCTGTTTCAATTTGTTTCTTGACTGTTTCAATTTCCCTAACTCTTGCTTGAAAAGGTCTTGAAAACGATTTTGGGATTCGTCCTGCTCTATTGCTGTTTCTTCCTGACCAGCGATTTTCTGTTTTCTGCCTGGCAGCATGCTTGTCAGCAAAGCTGACGCCTTCATTTCCTGCTGTTCTTTCTCTGTTAGTTCCTGAATTGTGTGTTCATCGGTAATTTGGGCGAGTAAGTCTACATTGTCTCCCACACCAAGCATATATACCTTCTCGCCAACCCTGACGATCTGCACTGATTTGTTGTTTCCTAAAGCAATCCCGCCTATATTCTCCATGGCGCGCACTTGCTGAAACAATCGATTGCGTTTGTTTAAAAACTTCAGTAGGACATAGATCAGTCCGAGCACAACCACTAAAGCCAATGCAAGCTTGACAAGATTCAGGAAGGTAGATGTACCTCCGGCTGCCGAATCAGCCGTATCTGTTGTTGGTGTATTTTCTTGTTGGTCACCGGCTTCATTCATGTCCTTGCAGGCATCCGCTCCTGCAGCATCTTCTTTTAAGCAATCTCCAACACTTGCCGCAGCCGAGACTGCGACGGGAGAAACGGCAAAATGCAACACTAGCACAAGCACGCATGCCCAGACTGTTCTTTTTATCATTTCCTACTCACCTTTTTTAGCTTAAAGCCTTTGTAATTGCTTCTACAACACGGTCTGCTTGGAATGGTTTAACGATAAAGTCCTTCGCTCCTGCTTGGATAGCGTCGATAACCATCGCCTGCTGTCCCATTGCTGAACACATAATAACTTTCGCATCTGGATATTGGCTTTTAATTTCTTTCATAGCCGCAATACCGTCCATTTCCGGCATTGTAATATCCATTGTAACTAGATCTGGTGTTAGTTCTTTGTATTTCTCTACTGCTTGCTGACCATCTTGGGCTTCCCCTACTACTTCAAACCCGTTCTTTGTCAAAATGTCCTTAATCATCATGCGCATAAATGCTGCGTCGTCTACAATTAGAATTCTTTTACCCATATTATCTCTTCCTCTCAATGGTCAATTAGTTGATTGATTTTAATCGATCTGTCTGGCTAAGGATATCGGTTACGCGCACACCGAAGTTTTCTTCAATGACAACAACTTCTCCCTTAGCTATCAGCTTATTGTTCACATGAATATCCACTGGTTCTCCTGCAAGCTTATCCAGCTCTACTACAGAGCCAACAGATAGCTCCAGAATATCCTTAATGGTTCTTTTCGTACGGCCTAGCTCTACCGACACCTTTAATGGTATATCCATTAATAAGTCCAAATTGCGCGGCTGTTCTGCCGGCGGAGCAGCTGGCGTGTCAAACGTTGTAAATGCTGCTTGCTGTACATTCGGAGCAGGCTGACTTGGTACGGGATGCTGCGGTACGGATTGCTGCTGACTTGGTGCGGGCGCAGTTGGTGCACTTTGTTGTGCGCTTGGTGCGGGCTGCGAACTGCTTGCTGCTTGTGCTGACTCTTCGGCAGCTGGAGCAGCAGGGTTAAGCAATTCATCTACCATATCTTTCGCAAACTCAGTTGAAAGCAGCTGCATAATAGAAGAATCTATTAAATCACCAATTTTCAGGTCGAATGAAACACTTACAACTTGTTCATCATCAGGAAGTTTTTCAGTACCTGTTCCTTCAGAAAGATCCATTAGTGCGATGGATGGCGGAGAGATATCCACTTTCTTGCTGAATATCGTACTCATGCTAGTCGCAGCAGCACCCATCATCTGGTTCATCGCTTCCTGCACAGCACTTTGGTGTATCTCATTGAATTCCTCAGCTGGAGCACTCCCGTCACCGCCAAGCATTAAATCAGCGATAATAGCAGCATCACTTTGTTTAATGACAAAGAGATTTGCACCCGTAAACCCTTCTGTATAACTTACTTCAATCGCCACATTCGGCTGCGGGAACTCTTCATATAAACTTGACCTTTTAACTACAGCTGTCTTCGGTGTTGTGATTTCTACTTTCTGATTTAATAAGGTAGAAAGCGTCGTTGCTGAGCTGCCAAAAGAGATATTGCCAATTTCCCCTAATGCATCTACTTCCATTGTTCCCAGGTCATCTCCAGGGAGGAGCTGCTCATCACCTGTGTTGGTTGAATTATCATCTGATCCGTTTAGTAGCGCATCAATTTCTTCTTGGGATAACATATCACTCATTTTCTTCCCCCCCTGTATCAATCTCTTCCATAATTTGAATTGCCATTCTGTTTTTCTTTTTCCCTGGCTGGGCTTTAAATTTCACTTGATTATCTACCTTAACTTGCAAAGGGGCGTCAATGGACTGATTCAGCATCAGCACATCACCTTCCCGAAGATTAACTAATTCTTCTACATCAATAGACGTTTCTCCGAGTATCGCTTTCACATCGACTGAAGCTCTTTGAATACCTGCAGTAAGATCACGCCATTCCGACTCATTACCTTCCTTATTTGAAGGTGCTTGCATCCAGTAATGAATGGACAGCTTCGATACAATCGGTTCCAATACGACATGCGGAATACAAATGTTAATCATACCGGTCGTTTCTCCAATGGTAGAATTCAGCGTAACAACTACAACTGTTTCATTAGGTGAAACCATTTGCAGAAACTGCGGATTAATCTCAAAGTCCTCAAGCACCGGGTCAACATCTTCGAGTGATTGCCATGCAACCTTCAAGTTTTCCATACTTGATTCAAATAACTGCGTCATCAACGTCGTTTCGATTTCAGTCAAGTTGTTTATCTTATTAACATTGCTTCCTTGCCCGCCAAGCGTTCGATCCAGCATTGCAAATGCAACAGTAGGGTCATACTCAATGAGTATTTTCCCTTCAAGCGGTGACAAACTGTACGTGTTCAAGATAGTCATTGTCGGAATCGAGCGAATAAACTCTTCGTAAGGCACTTGATCCACGGAAGCAACTGCTATCTGTACAAACGTTCTTAGCCTGGCTGAATAATAAGTAGTCAGCATTCTGGCAAAGTTCTCATGTATTCTCGTCAGACTGCGAATCTGATCCTTAGAAAAACGGAGTGCCCGCTTAAAATCGTACGTTTTCACTCGCTTGTTCTTCTCGTCTTGTTTCAGCTCGTCGGCGTCCATCTCTCCGGAAGATATAGCGGATAACAGTGCATCGATCTCATTCTGCGATAAGACCTCTTCTGCCATGCACGTCACCTCCGTTCCTTCTTTTCACTGGTTTATTGTAGTACCTTGTTGATCGTATACACATCATCGATCTTGCCTTCTTGCATTTCTTCATTCAGTTTTTTCTTCAGACTATCTTCCAACTCCGTTAAGCCTGTTTCAATATCTTCTTTATTCATCTTTGTCAGTTCCTTGATAACGACATTTTTCAGCTGGAACTGTCTCGCAGTCACTTCTTCTTTAGCTTTCTCGCCGTCTGTTATAAGTTGGAACTGCAGACGGACAATGCTGCCATCTTTCAAATTTGTAGTAATTTCATCTGTGGTCACAGAATGTTCAGCAAGCTCCGTTGCGGATGGTTCCTTTGTTTCCGCCTCCGAAGTAGGGCTTGTGAAAAAACTCCAAGCTGCATAGCCACCTGCTCCTAAAATGATTACGACTGATAAAATGATAATAATTAGTTTAGCGTTCATTTTTCTCCTGCTTCTCCTTTACACCGACCAGGCCAATCGTCTGGTAGAATTCGCGTATTTTTCTCGCAACCTCTATCTCAGGTTCCCGTACGATAATTTTCTTACTGGAAGTCAGTGTAATTGTCGTATCAGGAAACGACTGTATCTGCTCAATGAACAATGCATTTAAGGTAAATGTCTCTCCATTCAGTCTAGTTAACAGAATCATGTTATGAAAGGGAGTCTGGAAAACCCCCTTCACCTCCTTCTTAACGCTTCAAGTTAACAAGCTCTTCCAAAATTTGGTCAGAAGTTGTAATGATTCTTGTATTTGCCTGGAATCCACGCTGCGCAATAATCATGTTTGTAAATTCTTCAGATAAGTCAACATTGGACATTTCTAAAGCGCCGGATACTACTGTTGCTGTTCCATTTTCTCCTGGAACGGATATGCCTTCACCCAACAGACCTGCGTTTGGTGTGTTTCGATACGTGCTGTTACCGTTCTTTATCAAACCATCTGGATTGGAGAATTTGGCCAAGCCGATTGTACCTGCTTCTTCAAGTCCGCCATCCTCTGTATTGTAAGAAACTAATCCTTGAGAATTAATGCTTAGATTCGTCGCTCCTTCAGGAACTGTGATAGCATCACCAGCTGTATCTAACAAGAATAAACCGCTGCTGTTTACAAGTCTGTTTTCTCCATCCAGATAGAAGTTACCAGCTCTTGTGAATCCAATAGCAGCAGAATTCAAGTCTGTATTACCTGTTGGTGACTCAGCAACAATAAACATCCCGTCTCCCTCAAGTGCGAGGTCTAGTGTTCTGTCTGTGTTTTGACGATTCCCTTGGGTATGTACATTATCAATAGATCCTATCTTCGATCCTAATCCTACTTGACTGGCATTTGTACCACCTGTTGCAGCTGTTGGATCATTTGAAGATTTAATTTGCTGATTCATCATGTCCTGAAAAGTGATTCTGCTTTTCTTATAACCTGAGGTATTAACGTTTGCAATGTTGTTTCCAACAACATCAAGGTTAGTTTGAAAACCTTTCATACCAGAAATACCAGAGTATAGTGAGCGTAACATTCATCATCATCCTTTTCGTTATTGTTTTATTCGTTGCTAACCTTCGTTACCGCATCTGCATAGATGGACTTTCCATTAGCCAGCTCAAGAACCGCATATCCATCCTTTTGGGTAACGGCTTTCACTTTGCTTGTAATAGTGTCAGTAACTTCATCTGTTTTCTCGTCATATTCGTTATAAGTTACTTGTTTATCAATCATATGACTGTATTGGAGTACCGGAGACATGCTTGTTTGCTTACCAGCAATTGTTTGAACAGCTTCTGAAATATTCATCACCTGTTCTAAGTTAGTAAAAGTGGTCATTTGATCCACAAACTTCGAATCATCCATAGGACTTGTCGGGTCCTGGTTCTGTAATTGAACCATTAGAATTTGGAGAAAATCATCCTTATCAAGTGTAGCACTTGGTGTGCGAGTTTTTTGTGAGTCCAGATAGTAGTTAGAGTCTATAGCCCTTGTTGTCATCATATCCTTATCTCCTTCTGTTCAGATAATATATCTGCGAACGCGAAATCAGTATTCTCTCGCGCACGGTTATCTTGCTGTTCTTGCTGCTTGTCTTTTCTTTCCTCATCAGCATTATCTCGAAAACTTTGGTCAGCGTTTCTCTCTGCAGGAGACTCCTGCGGCTGGTCAACTCTTTCCAAAATACTCACTTGATGAGGCGAAAACATATGCTTAAGGCTGGATATATTAGAGTCCAGCATATCCCTAGCTTGTTTAGAAGCAGCAATTATCTGAACTGTAATCTCACCATTTTCGCGAATTAACTTAACTTGTAAATCCCCTAAATTGCCCGGACGCAGTTGTATAGACAGTTCCTTCATGCCATTTCTGTCTGATAATATGCCGCTGAATTTCACTGCTTGCTCTAGTTTTTCTACTAGCTCCTTACCTGCTTGGTGCGGCACTTGATCAGCTTGTTTTAAATGGAAGACAAGCTGTTCCTGTTTAGACATCTGGAAATTACTCACTTGCTTCGAATCTAATGGGGTGATTTCCTCTTGCTGCTGCTTTGCAACATTGCTTAGCAGTGATTTTCCGGCTGTATTAGAAGACTCAACTATACTTTGGATTACTTTTGCTGTTTCCGTGACTGTCTGCTTACCGACTGATTGCTGCAAAGATGCGGAAGCGTTACTAGGTAACTGTTTTACTATTAATTGATCTGTCGGCGCATTTTTTTTTCCAAGCTCCTGTGTTCCATTTGATTCAGAATTTGGAATTAGACCTCGTAATTTTAGCAAGGCTGTATTCGATTCTGTTTCCTTAACTGGAGCTGCTTGTCCGGTAGAAGTCTTTTGCAAGCTGACTGCTGCAGTATTGGCTTGTCGATCGCCTATGAATTCACTCAAGAATACGTGTGAAGAAGCTGCTTTTTCTTGCATTCCGTTTTTCGACACGGAGTGATTACTATCAGTGTTTATAAGATAAGATTGCAACCCTTGAAGTTCTTCTAAAAGCCCTTCAGCTGATAATTCGTTCTGATCTGCCTTTATCTCTTTAAGAATTGTCTCTGCTTTAACTTTTATTTGATCGGGCAGATAGGCAGTAAGCTTATCGGCCCCTAGCACTTGCTCCATTAATTCCCAAGCATTTTCAGGCTGGCCTTTTAGCTGCATAGATTCATTGTCTGGGAGTTTATCAAAGAATGCTTCTAAAATAACCTGTATATCCTGCTTATCTTGTACATCTAGAACTTGACTGCTCCCGGAATCTTTATTTACTGCAAACTCGGTTTGTTTATCTGTACTAACTTGCTGAAACAGATTTTGAAACAGGCTATCTCCGGAAGAAGATTGATTCTGTTGACCTTTCACAACCCCAGTTCCTGGCAGCAGCGGTGTAATTACATTATTCAACCGCTTGTCCCTCCTTCTCTGCCTCTTCTACCATGGCGCTTGTATAAGATGCAGCTGCTTCTGGATCCATTGCAGCTAGAATTGTTCCTCGCTTCTTACCAGATAGCTGTTGAAGAACACCCAACGCTTTTTCACTGTCCAGCTTGCTGATGATTTCTGCAGCCTTGCTGTCTTCCATTTTATTAAAGGAAGTTGCAGCTTCTTTATAAGGAGACGTCTCTTTTCCCTCAGCAGCTTCACTATTACTGTCAGTTGTTTGTGCTGTTGTATTACTGGCTGATTCAGCGCCGTTTATTTGATTCTTCAGTTTGAGGATTTGTTGATTTAGATCATCAATTTCGGTGTTTTTCGCATCTTCGGTTTCTTTCATCATATCAATGGTCGCTTGCTTCTCTTCCAGCTGTTCCTTCAACTTATCCACATCTGCTGAACTAGTAGCTGGTGTTGCAGTCTCTTCACTGACAAGATCTCCAATCACCGGGATCCCAGCAGCTGCTTTTGTAACAGATACGCCCGAAAATTCGAGTATTGCGACGACAAGTGCTGCCGCCAGTACAACCGGCAAGAGAAAATAAAGTAAGAATCCTTTGCCTTTTCCTTTTTTCTTTTGTTGTTCTGCTTTTTGTTTTGCCATGCTATCGTGCTCCATTTGCTAAGAATTGCCGGATTGATAGATCGTCCATCTGCTTGTTTTCTTCTTCGTGCAGTTTACGCCAAGCTTCTTGTCGTTTTTTCTCTATTAGCTTATCGATTTTCTTTACTTCTATATATGCCTCAGAGAGCAGTTCCTGCTTCTCTAACATTGCGGTGCGGGCAAATTGCACCGCGATCTGGGCCCGGTCGATTTGCCGGTTGACTGTTTCCAGAAAGGCATGATGCTCTGATAATCGCTGTATTGGAAGTGATGCCGCCAAGCCATTGGTAAGAAGTGCTTCTGCATCTTCTTTTTTCTTCAGCAATTCATATAAATTGGTTGCGGCTATTTCAAACTGTTCTTGCTTTTCAGTAAATGCTTGCTGCGCCGCTTTGCGTTCCCGGTCTTTCATGCGCAATATCTTTTCAAATACCCTCGTATCGGCCATCAAGTCATCCCTTTCCGAGCAGCTGCCGCATCGCTTCCATCGCGTCGCTGCGGCTGGTAAATTCATGCATTCCTTGCTTGAGAAATTCAAGAATCGGTTTTTGATACAAGATTGCTTCATCGATTTCTGGACTAGTTCCTTTTCGGTATGCACCGATTTGGATCAGCTCCCGGTTTTCCTCGAATAAAGCAAGCATTGTTCGCAGCCGCTGTGCCAGCTGATAATCATCTTTGTCTGTTATTTGCGGCATCACACGGCTGATCGACTTCAGAACATTTACAGCAGGAAACTGCCCTTGTTCTGCTAATTTACGATCCAGCACAAAGTGTCCATCCAAAATTCCTCGTACAGTATCTGCTATCGGTTCGTTCATATCGTCCCCATCTACAAGCACGGTGTAAAAACCGGTGATGGCTCCCGTATCATTCGTACCGGTACGCTCGAGAAGTTTTGGCAGAGCTGCGAAAACAGAAGGTGTATAGCCTTTCGTTGTTGGCGGCTCGCCTGAGGCAAGTCCGATTTCCCGCTGTGCCATTGCCACTCGTGTTACCGAGTCCATCATCAAATTGACATGCATCCCTTGATCACGGAAATATTCACAAATAGCCGTAGCTGTATATGCTCCTTTTATCCGCATGAGCGCCGGCTGATCGGAAGTGGCGACAACGATAATTGACTTTTTAATACCTTCTTCGCCCAAGTCCTTTTCAATAAATTCACGAACTTCTCTCCCGCGCTCACCGATTAGAGCAATGACATTCACATCTGCACTCGATTTGCGGGCAATCATACCGAGTAATGTACTTTTCCCAACACCGCTTCCGGCAAAGATACCTACTCGCTGTCCTTGACCGACTGTCAGCATGCTGTCAATAACTCTTACGCCCGTTTCCAACGGCTGCAGGATTCGCGGCCTTGTCATCGGGTTAGGCGGATTTCTGTCTGTCGTAAATGACTTTAATCCCTTTGGAAGCATACTTCCATCTAACGGTTGGCCTAACGGATCAATGATACTTCCAATTAAGCCATGTCCAATCTTGACTGACAACGGCTGAGCAGTGGCTTCTACTAAACAGCCTGGACCTACATCCTTTAATGGCGCAAAAGGCATGAGCAATACTTTTTCATCATCAAATCCGACGACTTCCGCCAAAAATCTTTCTCCTGAATTCGAAGAAGGATGGATGTAACATACCTCTCCAACACTTGTAACTGGTCCATGTGACTCAATCAGCAAGCCGACAACCCGATGAATCCTGCCATATCTTTTATACGTATCCATTTTGTCAATTTCATCAAAGTAACGCTGCACCATCAGGCATTTCCCTCGCGTCTAATTTCGAACAGCTTCTCTCGCAGAACGGTCAGCTGGGAATCAATGCTTGCATCAATTCGGCCATGCTTGGTTTCCAGCACACATCCTCCTGCCTGCATATCGTGCTGCGGCATTATCGAGATGTCAAAATCCTTCCCTGCCAAGACTGCCAGCTCTTCTTTCTGCTGTAAGACAAGTTCATAACATTCTGGGTGAACAAAGATGCGTACGTTGCTTCGCTCTTTCCAGTCGGCTATAGCCCCTTTTACAAGCTGTACATAACGTTCTTTATCAGCCGTCAATTCTGCATGCAAAATCTTTTCCGCCAGTTTCAGTCCTAAGGCGAGAACAGCGTCCTCGCTAGCTTCTACTGTTGCTTCATAGTCCTGCTGTGCTAAAACTGCAAGCTGCTGCGCTTCTACAAGCTTTGCCTGGTATGACTGAAGACCTTCCTGCTGTCCGGCAGTAAAGCCTTTTTGATACCCTTCAAGCTGTGCTTGTTCCACTAATTCCTGCCGATCCATTTCCCATTGTTTTTTTTGCTTTTCAATTTCTGCTTTGGCTGCAGCTAACATCTGTTCCGCTTCTGCTTTTACTTCTCGAAGGTGTTGATTCTGCAGCTCTTTTTTTGCCTGCAAATCAGCATTATGGTTTGTCTCATCCATCATTTCAAAAGCAGTTCGAATCGGTTTCAATCCAATTACTTTTGACTCTTTCACTGCAACTGATTGCCAGATATTAGACAATGATGTCATCTCCTCCGCCACGGGATATAACTATCTCGCCTACTTCCTCCAGTCGTCGAATTACAGAAACAATTCGACTTTGTGCTTCTTCCACATCTTTCAAGCGGACAGGTCCCATGAATTCCATTTCTTCTTTAAATGTCTGCGCCATTCTGTCAGACATATTTTGGAATACGATATCCTTCACTTCGTCGCTTGCCACTTTTAGAGATAGCTTCAAGTCATCATTCTCTACTTCACGTATTACACGCTGAATAGCACGGTTATCAAGCGTAACAATATCTTCGAAGATGAACATTCGTTTCTTGATCTCCTCAGCCAAATCAGGATCCTGGACTTCCAACTCTTCCAGAATGGTCCGTTCCGTACTCCGGTCTACTCCATTCAGCACTTCGACAACTGCTTGAATGCCTCCAGTTTGTGTATAATCCTGTGTTGCCGTTGCGGAAAGATTTTTTTCTAGTATCTGTTCAACATGACTAATAATTTCAGGTGATGTACTGCTCATCGTAGCAATACGCTTTGCCACATCAGCCTGCATATCTTGCGGTAATTCAGACAGAATTTGACCAGATTGTTCCGCATCGAGATAAGATAGTACCAACGCAATGGTTTGCGGGTGCTCGTTTTGAATAAAATTAAGTATTTGGGTCGGGTCCGCCTTTCGCGCAAAATCAAATGGTCTGACTTGCAAAGTGGAAGTAAGCCTGTTCATGATAGCAGCTGCCTCATCTGCTCCAAGTGCCTTTTCTAATACGGACTTCGCATAGCTAATCCCGCCTTGCGATATATAATCCTGAGCAATGGCAATTTGGTGGAATTGGTCAATAATGGACTCCTTTTCTGCACTATCTACTTTCTTAACAGAAGAAATCTCCAACGACATACGCTCAATTTCTTCTTCTGTTAAATGCTTATATACGTTCGCTGCCGTATCAGCGCCAAGAGAGATCATCAAGACCGCCGCTTTTTGTTTTCCTGTTAAACGTCCTTTCACAGCTGCCATTCCTTCATTGCTCCTTTAATCTTCAGCCATCCAGCTTCGCAATAATTTCGCAAAATCTTCTGGTGACTCTTGTGCTAATTTTTCCAATTGTTTCTGCTTCATTGTTGCTTCTGTATCCGGTGCATCGTCAATTTCTTCCACATTAATCGTCGGAGGTACAATCTCCGGCATGTCATCCATTTCACTTTCTTCCGCTCGATCTCTTCTCGAACGAATCAGCATAAAGACAAGTACCACTACAGCCACTAATAAAATACCGCCAGCGATATAAGCCCAAATTGGAATTCCTGCTTTCAATGCGTCATCAGCTTGTGTACTCGTACTCTTTGCAAATGGCTGGAACACAACAGAAATACTGTTTTCCGGATTGATCGCCTGTGCAGCTTCTGCATCAACTGATGTGGATACAATTGAATTTAGAATCGATGTAATACTTTCTTCTACTTCAGTCTGCTCTTGAGCACTCAGCTGCTGCATTTCCCCATTTTCTGCGGCTGTGTTTTTATTGCTGTCTACCGCAACCTGAATACCGATGTCTTGGATGCTGTATGGGCTCTCTGTAATTTCTTTCTTAATCTTATTAAACTCATAGTTCACGGATTCTTTTACATTGTTATAAGCGCCATCACCAGTGGTCTCTTCCTCAGCAGCGACGTTTGGAACCTCTTCTTCTCCAGTTCCAGCTACGCCCGCTTCTTCTCCAGGCTCACCTTCGTATGTTTCTGTGATGGTTTCTACACTTACTGGCAGACCTTCATTGTTTTCTTCATCAACTGGTTCAACCAATTCTTCTGTCCGTGT
Source organism: Terribacillus aidingensis (assembly GCF_900215625.1). GTDB lineage: Bacteria > Bacillota > Bacilli > Bacillales > Amphibacillaceae > Terribacillus > Terribacillus aidingensis. Next base: position 171,003 of record NZ_OBEK01000002.1, on the reverse strand, counting down.
TTCCTGATCGAAGTTTATAGCAGTTGTGACGGATACCCGTACATTTTCAGCACCGACCATAGCTGCGAGCATTTGCTGCACACGCTGCTGAAGTCCTTGCTCTATTTCCTGCTTGATGCCCATTTGATTCGTGTAAGCATCTCCGCCGGATTGTGCTGTGTCCATGTTGATGTATTCAAAGTCTTGATTGGTAATAACAATATTATCTTCAGGAAGATTAGGTATTGTTTTTGAAACCAGGCGATACATTGCTTCCACTTGATTAGGCTGAAAATCGTATCCTGTTTCTGTGTTCAGCACGATGGAAGCTGAAGCTTCTTCCTGCTCATCGGTGACAAATACGGGATCAGTTGGCTTATTAATCATCACTTCAGCACTTTTAATACCGTCTATATTCGTCAATAATGCTGCCAGTTCTGTTTGAAGGGCATCCAGCTTGATAACATCAAATTCATTATCTGTCATGCCCCAAGATGCATTGTTACTAAAGAAGGAGTAATCAATGCTTCCCGTCTTAGGCAGTCCTTCAGCAGCCAAATCGACAAGCAATCCTTCTGCTCCTGCATCCGGCACAAGGATAGTTGTTCCATTTCCTTCTAATTCATAGCTAACACCTTTAGCGTCCAATTCTTTCTTAATCTGCCCCGCTTCTTGTGCGGACAGGTCTTTGTACAGCGGCACCATCGTTTCCTTAGTTGCAAAAAAAGATGTGATACCGATGATTAGAATAAGAAGAATTGGGGTACCTATTAGTAAAGCTTTTTGCCAAGCTGGTCTTGTTTGCCAGAAACCAGCCATTTTTTCTTTGTATTTAGCAATTTGCTGATTCATTTTGTTCCCCCAAAGCTAGGTCAAATTCATAACAACAGCATGTCTGATAAAACAAATGTTTCTGTTACATAGACATGCGCATCATTTCCGTATAAGCGTCGATTGCTTTCCTTTGCACTTGAACAGCTGCATCCATCGCTACACTTGCTTTTTGAGACGCAATCATAACATCATGCAAATTAGTGACCTCTCCAGCTGCCATTGCTTCTGTCATTTTATCCGATGCTTGCTGGGTTTCGTTTAAACTTTCAATTGCCGCCTTTAAACTCTCGGTGAAACTTGCTTGTGCTTCTCCCGGTGTAGCTTGTTTGACTGAAGATATGCCATTCAACCCACTTAATCCGCTAATTCCTTCAACTGCCATGTTTTATCCTCCTTTATTTCCCGATTTCCAATGCTTTTTGAAGCATACCTTTTGTCGCATTCATAGCTGTTACGTTCGCTTCATAGGAGCGAGTAGCACTAATCAAATCTGTCATTTCTTTTAGTGGATCGACATTGGGCATTGCGACATACCCTTCTTCGTTTGCATCTGGTGAAGTGGGGTTGTATACCATTTGGAAGGGTGTCTCATCTTCTGTAATCTCTGATACTTTAACACCGCTTGAGGCTTGCTTCCCGCCTTGTGCGCGTTCCAGAAAAGAAGAAAAGCGATTAGAATCGCGTGACTCCAGTGATACCATCTTCCTTCGATATGGGACATAATTTCCATCTTCATCAATCGTTGCCCGGGTTGTCTCTGCATTTGCGATATTAGACGACACAACATCCATTCGCAGTCGCTGCGATGTAAGTGCACTCGCACTTATATTCATAGATGAAAAAATTGTCACGATTAATTGCCTCCCTTAATAACTTTGGATAAGCTGTTGAATTTTCCGCTTATCCGATCAGCGAGCGCTTGATAATATAGCTGGTTATCGGCTAATTCCGACATTTCCTTATCTATATCTACATTGTTGCCACTGTTTGTATAGGAAGTGTCTTCCTTTTTGGTTACCTGAAAAGCTGATGAATTTTCAGAACTGCCAAAAGCGAGGTGTTTTATATTGGTACGCTTGGCTGTAAAAGCAGAATTCATTGTCTGCTCCAAGGTGTCCTTAAAGGAAACTGTTTCTGCCTTAAACCCGGGTGTATCGGCGTTCGCTATATTATTGGCAATGGTTTGATTTTTCAAATTGGCATAATCCAATGAACGATCCAATTTTTGTATCGTCCCTCCATATAGGTCCATTGTCGTCCCTCCTAGAGTGCTATGTATACTGTCGAATTAGCTCTAATGTACAGGATAATTGTATTGAAAGGAGGTACGTGTGTCTATATGTTCTGTGATAATTTTCTTATATTTTATAAAATGGTCTAAGCATACTAATCCTATATACCCATTAAAGTTACATCTACTTACAGATTTCGCAGGTTTTAAGGTATTAACTTTTTTTCATATCTGATATTAATCTACTAAACATTTCCTCCATCCTGTTTAATTCCCTTTATTTTTCTAGCTATGTGAATATATTTTACTAGAATAAGATACATCTCTCCGAATCATATGTAAGGGTTTTCTTAGAAGTTCTCTCTTTCTAACAACTTACTAGTATAAGAGTCACAGATTTAATACCAAAAAAAAGAAGCAGGCCTGAATGCCTGCTTCTTTTTGATTAACTCGTATGTTTTTGCAGCTCTACTAAGAATTTATTGTTAAGAACTTTGATATAAGTTCCTTTCATTCCTAATGAACGAGATTCAATAACGCCTGCACTCTCAAGCTTACGCAGTGCGTTTACAATAACGGAGCGTGTGATACCGACACGATCGGCAACTTTACTCGCTACAAGCAAGCCTTCACTTCCATCCAATTCTTCAAAGATATGCTCGATTGCTTCTAATTCACTATAAGACAAAGAACTAATCGCCATTTGTACGACAGCTTTGCTGCGTGCTTCTGTTTCAATTTCCGCTGATTTTTGATGAAGTATTTCCATACCTACTACTGTTGCACCGTATTCTGCCAGCAGAAGATCATCATCACTGAAGTTCTCTGCAATTCGGCTTAGAATCAAAGTACCCAGTCGCTCTCCGCCGCCGATGATTGGTACGATTGTTGTTAACCCGCCTTGGAAAAGATCTTTATTTTCAACAGGGAAAGCCGTGTATGGACTCTCGATATCAATGTTAGCTGTTGTCTGCTGAATTTGGAATAAACTATCTGTATATTCTTTCGGGAACTGTCTTTCTTCCAGCATTTGTTTCATCCGGTCATTTTCAATTGCCTGGTTAATGCTAAAGCCAAGCAGTTTACCGCGACGGCTGACGATGAAAGTGTTACTCTCAATAACTTGCTGAAGTGTTTCCGACATATTATTGAAGTTAACAGCCTTTCCTGCTGTCTTTTGCAGCATAAAGTTTATATCTCTTGCCTTATCTAATAATTTCATGTTGTCCTCCTGTGATTTATAAAATATACTGGCTTAAATCTTTGTTCTTTGCAATGGACGCCAGTTTGTCATCTACGTAACTTGGTGTAATTTCTATTGTACCCATACTGATATCTGATGCTTCAAAGCTCAAGTCCTCCAGAAGCTTCTCTAAAATCGTATGAAGACGGCGGGCACCAATATTATCGGTTTCCTGGTTCACTTCAAAAGCCACTTCTGCCAGTCTGGTAACAGCTTCGTCCGTAAACACGACATTTATACCCTCTGTTTCCAATAATGCTTGGTATTGTTTCAGCAGCGCATTAGATGGCTCAACGAGAATTTTTTTGAAGTCCTCTACAGATAGCTTTTCCAGTTCGACACGGATTGGGAACCTTCCTTGCAGTTCTGGTATAAGATCGGAAGGTTTCGCCATATGAAAGGCACCTGCTGCAACGAACAGGATGTGATCGGTTTTCACCGGACCGTATTTTGTTGTGACAGTCGACCCTTCGACGATGGGAAGAATATCACGCTGTACACCTTCACGTGATACATTGGCGCCTTGATCTCCTTTAGCAGCTACTTTATCAATCTCATCAATAAAGATAATACCAGACTGCTCTACTAACTGAACTGCCTCTTGTGAGACTTCGTCCATATCAATCAGCTTTTGCGCTTCCTGCTGGACAAGCAGCGGACGCGCTTCAGATACAGGCAGCCTGCGCTTCTTCTTTTTCTTTGGCATAAATTGACCAAGTGCATCCTGCATATTCATCCCCATCTGCTCCATGCCAGAACCTTGGAGCATATCAAACATGGATGATTGCTGTTCTTCGATTTCAATGGTTACCATTGTATCTTCCAATTCACCCATCTCAAGCATGCGCTTTGTGCGTTCACGCTTCGATTCCGTTTCTTCGGAAGTTTTTTCATCTGGCTCTTCGTGCTGCTGCTGATTGAAGAGCATTTCGAGAGGATTTTTAAAGTTGTTATGCTGCTTCTTAGTTTCCGGCACAAGCAGCTTCACAAGCCGTTTATGCGCTTGCGTTTCCGCCTTCTCTGTCACAGATCCAAGCTTGTTTTCACGTACGATTCTGACAGCAGCTTCAACTAAATCACGGACCATGGATTCCACATCACGCCCAACATAGCCAACTTCAGTAAATTTAGTTGCTTCTACTTTAACGAATGGCGCACCAACAAGCTTCGCAAGTCTTCTGGCAATCTCTGTTTTCCCTACACCTGTCGGACCAATCATCAGAATATTTTTTGGCGTTATCTCATCACGTAAGTCACTGCTCAGCATCATACGGCGATAACGGTTCCTAAGCGCGACAGCAACCGATTTCTTGGCACTCTGCTGTCCAATAATATAACGATCCAGCTGCGCTACAATTTGTTTCGGTGTCAAATTCGTCTCCATCTTAACGCCTCCTATTCCAGAGTTTCCAACGTGATTTGATCATTTGTGAATACACAAATTTCCCCAGCAATCTCCAAGGCTGCACGAGCAATTTCAGCAGCAGACTTTTCTTCGGAATATCTTTTCAGCGCACGGCCGGCACTAAGAGCAAAATTACCGCCGGAGCCAATTGCCAGAATATCGTCATCTGGTTCAATTACTTCTCCTGTTCCGGAAACGAGGAACATCTGCTCTTTATTCATGACAATGAGCATTGCTTCAAGTTTTCGGAGCACTTGATCGCTTCGCCATTCTTTTGCCAATTCTACAGCGGCGCGCGCAAGATTGCCATTATAGGCCTCAAGTTTGCCTTCAAACTTCTCAAACAGCGTAAAAGCATCCGCAACGGAGCCTGCAAAACCGGCCAGCACCTGTCCTTTGAATAGTCGTCTGACTTTCTTCGCTTTATGCTTCATGACTACTTGATTGCCAAGCGTCACCTGTCCATCTCCTGACATCGCACACGTACCCCTGTGGCGTACGGCGAAAATCGTGGTCGCATGAAATTCCGAACTCATGTCTAGTCCAACTCCTTTATTCCCGATTCGCTCTCGGATGGCTATTCATATATATCGTACGCAAACGATCTTTCGTTACATGCGTATAAATCTGTGTAGAAGATAAATGCTCATGTCCGAGCAACTCCTGCACTGCACGCAAATCAGCACCTTCATTCAGCATGTGCGTGGCAAATGTGTGGCGCAGCTTGTGCGGATGCAGGTGCATATGTACAGCGGACTGCTCAACCAATTTATTCAGAATGAGACGAATACCCCGCTCTGTTATCGGTTTTCCTCTGCTGTTCAGAAATAGTTTATCGGTGTTTTCTTGCGATTTCTCTAACAGACGGCGGCGGCCATCCTCCACATAAGTCCGGATTGCTTTCTCCATAAAGCTGCCGAACGGAATATACCTCTCCTTGCGCCCTTTCCCTCGCACTAGCACAGTTCCAATGGACATGTCGATATCATCCAAAGTCATACCAGCACATTCACTGACTCGCATTCCTGTGCCGTACAGAGACTCCAAAATAGCTTGGTCGCGCTGTCCTAAAGGCGAATCCAAGTCGGACGCATCAAACAGCTTATCAAGTTCCTGTTCATACAGAAAGCTTGGTACATAAGCCGGTGCTTTCGGCTGTACGAGACGCAGAAAAGGATTAGCTGAAACAACATCCTCGCGTTCCAGAAACTTATAAAAAGCACGCAAGCTGGATATCTTCCGGGAAACTGTTCGCCTGGAAAGCTTACGATCATATAATTGCGTTAGAAACACGCGGACAACACCAGGATCAACCTGTTCAAACTGAATTGCTTCCGTTTGAAGGAAATCAAGGAAAAAATTCACATCATTCAGATAATAGTAAATGGTATGTGAAGAAGCATGCTTCTCCACTTGCAAGTACGATTTAAACGCTTGTACGTACTGTTCTGCTTTTTTCAATTTGATCTCCCCACTTCAAGCGTATAAAGCTTACCATAACTACGAGCGCATAAGCAAACGATAAAAGCAAGTTGTGGCAAAATTCTGAATTAAAGTCCATGCAGACCAGCAAAGCTTGTGATTGCTTCTGCTTCGTTGGCGTTCATTTCTATCCATCGCTATCTATATGCATCTAGGCGCTTTGCTTGTACCTCTCAACTGTCAAGCAAAATTCCTTTCCAATCCGTTATTATAGACCTCGCGCAAAACTGTGTCAAACTATTTCCTGCATATATTCTTATTTTAACTAACTCTTAACAGTTTAAACAAAAACTCCGGCTTATCAAAAGCCGGAGTCTGCCTGCCCTACTGCTGCACTTCTTCTTTATAATCGCAGCTGGAGCATGTAATTTGTGTGCCCTTCTTCGCTTTCTTTTCAACAAGCATTGAAGAACATTTTGGACAAGGTCTGGATATCGGTTTGTCCCAGCTGAGGAAATCACAGTCAGGATAGCGATCACAACCATAAAATACTCGGTTTTTCTTCGACTTGCGCTCTACTACTTCGCCCTCTTTACATTTAGGACATGTTACACCGATTTTCTTCAGAATTGGCTTGGTATTCCGGCAGTCCGGGAAGTTGGAACAAGCGAGGAATTTACCGTAGCGCCCCATTTTATATACCATTTCATGACCGCATTCTTCGCAATCAATCCCGGCTGGTTCATCGCGAATCTCGATTTTTTCCATTTCCTGCTCGGCCTTTTCCAATCTTGTGTCAAAGCCTTTATAAAATTCATCGATGATGGTAACCCACTGTGTCTTGCCATCTTCTACATGGTCAAGATCTTCCTCCATCTTAACCGTAAATTCCAAATCGATAATCTCCGGGAAGAATTCCTTCAGAATATCAATTACAATTTCGCCTAGTTCTGTCGGAACGAAGCGTTTATTATCAAGTGTCACATAGCCGCGGCGCTGGATTGTATCCAATGTAGGTGCAAATGTAGACGGTCGTCCGATTCCCTGCTCTTCCATTGTACGTACGAGGCGTGCCTCTGTATAACGCGGTGGCGGCTGCGTGAAATGCTGATTCGGCGTTATTTCTTCCGCTTTCACTTGCATGCCTTCTTCCAAATTTGGAAGCATTTTATCTTTCTCGTCCTTATTGTCGTCGTTTCCTTCCACATAGACCTTCATGAATCCTTTAAATTTCACTTTAGATCCGGTTGCACGGAACTCGACACCTTCATTGGTTAAGTGCACAGTCATTGTATCCAAAACCGCTTGTGACATTTGGCTTGCAATGAAGCGTTCCCAGATAAGCTTATACAGTCTGAACTGGTCTCGAGAAAGGATTGCTTTCACACTATCCGGATGGCGGAAAGCAGATGTTGGACGAATACCTTCATGGGCATCTTGTGCGCCTTCTGTTTTTTTCGCCTTCGCTCCCGCTCCGAGGAATTCCTCGCCGTACGTTTCTTTAATAAAATTGGCTGATTCTTCCTTTGCTGTGTTCGAGATTCTGGTAGAATCGGTACGCATATACGTAATTAAACCAGTAATACCGCCTTCTTTTTTCCCTAAGTCGATACCTTCATACAGCTGCTGTGCAACCATCATCGTTTTACGAGCTCGGAAGTTCAACTTACGTGCTGCTTCCTGCTGCAGAGATGAAGTTGTAAAAGGAGCTGCCGGGTTACGCTTACGCTCACGTTTGTTTACTTTATCCACTTGGAAGTTATTACCGCTTAACTTACCAAGAATTTCTTGCACTTCCTCTTCAGATGCAAGGCTGACCTTCTCGCCGTCTACGCCGTAAAATGCTCCTTCAAAGCTGTTTTTACCGGATTGGAACGCTGCATCAATGGACCAATATTCCTCAGGAATGAAAGCTTTGATTTCGTTTTCGCGGTCTATAATCATTTTAACAGCTACAGATTGGACACGGCCGGCACTTAATCCCTTCTTCACTTTTTTCCAAAGCAAAGGGCTGATATTGTAACCAACAAGCCGGTCCAAAATTCGACGTGCTTGCTGTGCATCGACTAAATCCATATTGATGCTGCGCGGATGCTTGAAGGATTCTTTAATAGCATCCTTTGTAATTTCGTTAAATACGACACGGCAATCTGAATTTTCATCTATATTTAAGCTATGCGCAAGGTGCCAGGCAATTGCCTCTCCCTCGCGATCGGGATCGGCTGCGAGATACACTTTTTTCACTTTCTTCGCAGCACTCTTTAATTCTTTCAGCACAGGGCCTTTTCCGCGGATGGTAATATAGCGAGGCTCAAATGATTCCTCGACATTGATACCCATCTGACTTTTAGGTAAATCTCGAATATGTCCCATCGATGCTTTTACTTTATATTTTTTTCCTAGATATCGTTCAATTGTTTTCGCTTTTGCTGGAGATTCCACGATTACAAGATAATCTGCCATATTGTTTCCTCCCAAGAGGTTTTTCTTTTCTGTTCTCTTTTTTGTATATTGTTTGATAAATCTTCCCTATTATTGAATACTTATCTTCTGTTTGTCAAACATAACTTGCTATTTTTTGTAATAGAAGAGTTTGAAAAATGCTAGTTTCTACTATTATAGTGTGCCCAATTCGTCTTATTCTGTTCCCACTCCTCTAGCAGCTGTCCCGGTTCAAATATAATTCCAGCTCCCTCTGAAATCATTTGATGACACCCTGCAGTTTGGGCTTTGAGCGGATCACCTGGAATGGCAAAAACTTCCCTTCCTTGTTCAAGTGCATGCATCACCGTATGCATGGAGCCGCTTTGCTTTTTCGCTTCCACAACGACGGTGCAAAAACCTAGTGCGCTAATAATTCGATTGCGCTCCGGGAAATGATGCTTACGCGGGGGCTGATCGGGATAATACTCACTAATCAGCAGCTGTGATTCTGCCATTGTATCAAATAATTTCTTATTAGAAAGCGGGTAAATATGATGCAATCCGCTGCCCAGAACAGCAATTGTGCTACCGTGTACGCGCAGCGCAGCATGATGAGCCATGCTGTCTATTCCTTTGGCCATACCGCTAACAATTGTCCATCCAGCCGATGCTAAAGGCTCTAGTAAGTATGCTATTTTTCCTGGTGCAGCATGTGTCGGCTGCCGGCTGCCGACAACACTGACAGCAGGCATTTGGTCAAGCAACTCAAGTTTGCCAGCAGCGTACAGTACAAGCGGTGCATCCGGAATTGCTTGCAGAACAGCTGGGTAATCTGCATCAAAACAGGTTACGGTATGAAAGTTTTGCACAGCTTGTTCGATTGCGTACCGATGAAAAGCGTCTTGCAGTGCGCGGAATAGTTTTCCTGCAAAAGTCTCAGAGAGGTGGTAGTGCAGCCTCAATTCTTGTGAGGATGCAAGTAAGAGGTTATCCAGTTGAGGATCGCACGCGAGGATATGCCGCATGAGCTTACGCCGTCCTTGCAGCACACGATGTAACAATAACAGTCTTTCCCGTTTCTCCAATATCTCACTCCTGTCTCTAAAAAAGATAAGAAAGCGGGCCGACTGTTCGGCCCACTTTCATCTTAATGTGTCTGACAGATTTCGTACAGTCCTTTTTCTTTCAGAACTTCAATCAGCGTCTCGCCCATAACAGCAGGTGTATCGGCGACCTTCACTCCGCATGCTTCCAAAACTTTCATCTTTTCAGCCGCAGTGCCTTTTCCGCCGGAAATGATTGCCCCAGCATGTCCCATTCGTTTTCCTGGAGGTGCTGTTGCGCCGCCGATAAAACCGACTACCGGCTTTGTCATATTATCCCGGATCCATTCAGCGGCTTCTTCTTCTGCCGTACCGCCAATTTCTCCGATCATAATAACCGCTTCTGTTTCACGGTCTTCGTTGAAAGCTTTTAAAACATCAATGAAGTCTGTGCCGTTCACTGGATCTCCGCCAATACCGACAGCTGTGGACTGTCCGATACCTGCTTGTGTAAGCTGATGCACTGCCTCATACGTAAGGGTGCCGGAACGGGATACAACGCCGATATGGCCTTTTTTATGGATATAACCTGGCATGATGCCGATTTTACATTCGTCCGGTGTGATAACACCTGGGCAGTTCGGTCCTACCAGTCTTGTATGTTTGCCTTCCATTGCACGTTTCACACGTACCATATCCATAACCGGAATATGTTCTGTGATACAAATTACTAAGTCTATCTCTGCATCTACCGCTTCCAAGATAGCATCCGCAGCGAATGGAGCCGGTACATAAATAACCGAAGCAGTCGCTCCAGTTTCGTGTACAGCCTCTTTCACTGTATTATAAACCGGTACGCCTTCCACTTCCGTACCGCCTTTTTTCGGCGTAACACCCGCAACGATTCGGGTACCGTATTCGATCATCTGCTTTGTGTGGAATAGTGCAGTAGAACCAGTAATACCTTGTACGAGTACTCTTGTATCTTTGTTAATGAAAACACTCATGTATTTGTACCTCCCCCGTTAGTTTACAAGTGCAACGATTTTTTCAGCCGCATCAGCCATGGAAGCTGCGGATGTGATATTCAAACCGGATTCTTCCAACAGCTGCTTGCCTTGCTCTACATTCGTACCTTCCAGACGAACAACAAGCGGAATGTCCAGCCCGACTTGACGAGATGCACCAATGACGCCTTCTGCAATTACGTCACACTTCATGATGCCTCCGAAAATATTAACCAAGATACCTTTTACATTCTGATCCGCCAAAATGATTTTAAACGCCTCAGTTACTTTTTCTGTTGTAGCACCGCCCCCAACATCAAGGAAGTTAGCGGGATCTCCGCCATAATGCTTAATAATATCCATCGTAGCCATGGCCAGACCGGCGCCATTTACCATGCAGCCGATATTCCCATCTAAGGAAATATAACTCAAATCATATTTTGATGCTTCAATTTCTTTTTCATCTTCTTCATCGAGATCACGAAGTCCAGCGATGTCTTTATGTTTGTATAATGCGTTTTCATCAAAGTTCAGCTTAGCATCCAGTGCCAATACCTGGCCGTCGCCTGTCGTAACAAGCGGATTAATCTCGGCAATCGAGCAATCCTTCTCCACGAAAGCCTGATACAAACTCATCATGAAGCCGACAGCTTTATTTAAGGATTCTGGCGGAATATTGATTGCAAATGCCAGTCTTCTAGCTTGGTAGCCAGTCAACCCGACAACAGGGTCAATCGTTTCCCGGAAAATCTTCTCCGGTGTCTTTGCAGCAACTTCCTCGATCTCTGTGCCACCTTCTTCAGAAGCCATCATAACAATACGAGATGTGCTGCGGTCAAGAACAAGACCGATATAATATTCCTTCTGGATATCACAGCCCTCTTCTATGAGAAGCCGTTTAACTTCTTTCCCCTCAGGGCCTGTCTGGTGCGTCACCAGCGTTTTGCCTAAGATTTCCTCCGCATATGTACGAACTTCATCCAAGCCTTTCGCTACTTTAACACCGCCTGCTTTACCGCGTCCGCCAGCGTGGATTTGCGCTTTGACAACGCATACATTTGTGCCTAAGCTTTCAGCTGCTTCTACAGCTTCTTCGACACTGAACGCCACTTTACCAGCAGGAACAGACACACCAAATTCACGTAAAACCTCTTTGCCTTGATACTCATGAATATTCATTCTGTACCCTCCCCGTCAGATTCCGTGCAAGACTATTGTAAACGATTTCTTTTAGGAATGTCTACCAAAAACTATAGAAATTACAGAATCTACATAAAACGCACAAGCACATAAGAAGAAGATAGAGCAGGTTTCAAAGAAGATTTATGAAAATGTTTTCATGAGAGAATTTATGGAAGAAGCATCCTGCAAAGGATGCTTACTCTCCGGCTTGTCTGTCCGCTTTATAGATGAATGCGAAGACTTCGGCCACAGCTTCGTATAAATCTGCTGGAATTGCATCATTCACCTTTAATTCGCCTAATAGACCTACCAATGCAGGGTCTTGCTGGATTGGGACACCGTTATCTTCAGCTCGCTTGATGATAGCTTCAGCAGTTAAACCGCGCCCGCTCGCTGTCAGCACAGGGGCGTGCTGCTTCGCTGTATCGTATTTTAAAGCTGCTGCTTGGCGTACAGGATGCTTGTCTGTCATATCCGGAAATCGACTCCTCTCTGTTCGAAGGAAACGTTTGGCTTTGCAACAGCATGCTGCCCAGCTGTATTTGCTTTACCCGACAAAGAATATTTTACAGAGGAGAGGTGATAGCCGCTAGTTTCCAATGCTGCCTTCAGCTTATTCTGCAGCGGGCGCATCACACTCTCTGTTGCATCTGATTGTGTATAAATATGCAAACTAATTGCTTTTTTCTGCACGAACATATCGACTACCAACTCTTTTAATACAGGCATGTCCAAATAGAACATGATGCGGCAATGTTCTGCAGATAATTGGCCATCTGCTTCTTTTCTGCTTTCGATGTCCAGCAGCATATCCTTATTCAGACCAAACGGCGCACCTGGCAGCTGCAGCTGGATATAAGCCATTTGCTTGTCATCTTGAACTTGAAGCAGCTGACTGCCCGTAATTTGCTGCAGCAGCTGCGAAGATAGCTCTGCTTTTTCGCTACCTGCTGCATGATGCTGAAGAAGCAATCCTTTTAAAGGCAGCTCTGTTACATCAGCAGCTGCCACATCGTGTTCATAGGAAAAACCCATCACCCGCATCACGTCTTGCAACAGCACCTTAAAAAATGCACCATCTTTGCTTTGTTCATTCCGCTGTGCCAGCTGAAGGAGCTGCAGCATATCAGCAGTCTTTGCCAATAGCTCCTCATTCTTCGAATTGCTGTTTGTGAGCATTTCTTGTAAACTCTGAGCTGTTGAGACCATGTTGAACGCATCTAACGCCTTGCTTACACTGGCTTGAACATTTTGTGCTAATGGCTGATCCGGGAACATACGAAGCAGCTGCTGCGCTGTAGAAAGTGCTGTTTGTGCATTTGACTGCACTGCAGCAATCGGCTTCGCAGCTTGCTGTAGTTCTACCATAAATGATTGCAAAGCAGCCGGGAAAGGAATCTTGCTGTCCTTGGAGACGCTGTTCATGGATACCTGCTGCAGACTTTGCGTATCCATTGCTCTCATTGTCTTTGTGTCAAAATTCAGCCACTCCTCTTGCCACGTGTTATATGTTGGCGGGTTGGAAGGAAAGAATGGCCGGATCGCTTGATACGTATCCTGTTTTCCTGATTTTACTTCTTGCACGATCTGCTGCACAAGCTGTGCGCTATTTCCTGTAGCACTACCGGGCGCCAATTTACTAAGTACGTTCTGAAGAGGCAGGTTCACCTTTCCATCCGCTGGCGAATCTTGGGCCAGCTGCTGTATGGATGCTGTCAAATCCATTGTTTGACGCGCTGTGATTGCTTGCAGCACATTTGCTGATAGCGGGAGCTGCCTTTTCAGCATAACTTGCAGTGCATCTTTGCTGACTTCCATAAGATGCGGCTCCTGCTGCTGAAGAAGCTGTAAAGCTTGTTTCAACTCTGCTATTGTAAAAGAAATCTGCTGTTTTCGCAGGCCTTCTATAAAGCTGCTGGCTGTGCTGTTTACCTTATTGCCAGTAAGCTCAATTAAACCTGCAACACTGCTTTGCCTTTGCGCTGTTGGCGGAAGAACTTGCAGCAGCGGGCGCTCGCCGCCTTCTTTTACTTCAAACCAATACGTACCTCCAGCTGATAACTGCGTTTGTAATTCCGCAATTACCTGCTTTGCGCCAATTTGCAGCAACGCTTTGTTATCAGGATAAAACTTATTGATCTTGCCTGTGACAATTTCACCTGACCGCAGTGTTTTTTCTTGCAGCTGTGCTGCTTGCATAAGCTTACCAGTCGCTTGAATTGAATGTTGGTACATGCTGTCGCTTCCCTTCTAGACGCGGGAAAGTTCCTTCACAGGACCAAAAGTCGTCCGATGAAGAGGCGTTGCTCCTTGCGATTGCAAAGCTTCAAGATGCTGCTTTGTGCCATAGCCCATATTGTCTTTAAAACCATAACCCGGGTATTCTCTATCTGCATCTTTCATAAGCCGGTCGCGCGTTACTTTGGCAATAATGCTGGCTGCCGCAATACTTACGCTCCGCTGATCTCCTTTAATAAGCGATTCGTAGGAACATGACAGTGTATCCAGCGGCATGGCATCGACCAACACATGATCAGGCTGTTGTTCCATTGCCTCGACAGCTTCTATCATTGCTTGCTTTGCAGCTTGATAGATATTAATTTCATCGATCCGCTTACTGGACACAATACCTACCCCGTAAGCTGTACAAGAAGCAATTATTTGCTTATATAATGCTTCTCTTTTTGTTTCACTTAGCTGTTTGGAATCATTTAATCCAGCTATGTAGACTTCTCTCGGTAAAATAACGGATGCTGCCACGACCGGCCCAGCAAGTGGTCCTCTGCCCGCTTCGTCGATACCAGCAATATACTTTTTCCCATCTGCGTAACAAGCATTTTCAAAGCTGCACATTTCGGTGTATAACTCACGAAGCTCTTTTTCTTTCGCCTCTTTCCGTTGATGTGTCGCTATCAGCTTTTGAACACCGGTACGATGGTCTTCCTGCCAGGAAGTGAGCATCTCATTTGAGTACGTGCCTTCATGTAAATGAGTGCGTATTTGCTGAATCGTCAGTGCGTCTTTCATAAAACTATCTCCCTTTTCTTTGTTTATCGGTCAGCAAAGCAAAAAATAAAGACATACATAAAAAATATGTATGTCCAATTATTCTGCTGCTGGCTTTTCAAATGTAACATTCGCTATACGCTTACTGCGCAGGTCGCGAATAACAATTTCGTATGTTTTCTCGTAGTTAATCATACCGCCGCCTTCAAGAGCACCGCGGATACGGCCAATATGCGTAAACATCTCTATCACTTCAATATCAGCAAGATTATCGATCCCGTATCTCTCGGATAGCTGAGCCGGATAATGTTCTTTTAAATAAGAAAGGATGAATGTTGCCACTTCTTCCATCGGCAAAATCTGATCTTTGATTGTACCAATTGCAGCTAACACAAGACCTACTTGCGGATCCTCAAATTTCGGCCATAGAATCCCTGGTGTATCCAGCAATTCGAAATCCTTCTTTACTTTGATCCATTGCTGCTGCGTAGTGACACCTGGTCTGTCGCCTGTTTTGGCAATTTTCTTGCTGGCAAGCCGGTTGATCAGTGTCGATTTTCCTACATTTGGTATACCAATAATCATCGCACGGCCGGGGGGAGGATTTTGCAAGCCTTTGCGTTTCCATCTTTCCCGTTTAGCTGCATGCATGTCATGCGCCCGCTGAATAACACGCTGTACGTCACCTTTTTCATCCGCATTAACAGCAAGTGCCGGCGTTCCTTGTTCCTCGTAATAACGGATCCAAGCATCTGTGACAGATTTGTCTGCTAAGTCTTTTTTCATGAGTACAACCATTTTTGGCTTATTGCCAAGTACTTTTCTGAGCATCGGGTTTTGCGATGCTTCTGGCGCTCTCGCATCAACCAGCTCAATGACAAAGTCCACCAGCTTTAATTTTTCTTCTACTTCTCTCCTAGCTTTGGCCATATGACCGGGAAACCATTGAATCGTCACGAGAATATGTTCCTCCTAATTTGTCAGACCGATGCGATTTAGCGGCCAGAAAGTCAGCTGTACTTTCCCAACAATCTGATCCTCGGGTATCAGCCCAATATATCTGCTATCGGTTGAGTTTCTGCGATTATCCCCGAGTACGAGTACATAGCCTTCTGGAATCTCCTCGTAATTACCCGGCAAATCTTCAAGCGTGAAATCATTGGTCAGGTTACCGCCGTCTGTTAGCGCCTCTTTCTCGCTTTCCAAATACGGCTCTTCCGCAACTTCACCGTTTATATATAAAGTATCGTCAATCATTTCAACATGATCACCAGGGATACCAATCACACGTTTTATATAGTCTTTCTCTTTCGTAGCATGAAAAACAACGATATCTTTTCGTTCTGGATCGTGCAAATGATAGCTGAGTTTATTTACAATCATAAAATCATTATCATGCAATGTCGGCTGCATGGAAGGCCCGTCAACTACAATCGGGGCAAACAAAAACATCCGAACCACAACAGCAATGATAACAGCGATGACCAGTGCTTTTAGCCAATCCAGCCACTCGTTTTTTTGTTTGGCCATGCAGAAGCCTCCAATTGTCTAAAAATGTCATAATAGCAAAAAAAGAGCTTGACGAAGCAAGCTCTCTTTTCTGGTACTTAGCGGATTTCTTTGATACGAGCAGCTTTTCCGCGAAGTTTACGTAGGTAATAAAGTTTCGCACGACGTACTTTACCACGACGGCTAACTTCAATTTTATCCAAACGTGGGCTGTGTACTGGGAAAGTACGTTCCACACCAACGCCTGAAGAAATCTTACGTACTGTGAAAGTTTCTGAAATTCCGCCGTTTTGACGTTTGATTACAACGCCTTCAAATAGCTGGATACGCTCGCGAGTACCCTCTACTACTTTAACGTGTACTTTAACCGTATCTCCGGCACGGAATTCAGGATGATCAGCGCGAAGCTGTTCTTTTGTAATGTCATGAATTAATTCCTGCATTCTGTTCAACTCCTTCTCACCAATGCTCATTCTCGTATAAACGACAGCGGAACATTGTAATATGATGCCTACCGTTGTAAGCACAGCATTAAATATATCATATTTACCTTATGAATTCAAAGCATTATTTAATCTTTTTGCCACTTTTTCACTTGGTCGCGTTCTTTGTCGGAAAGTGCTGCATCTGTAAGCAGATCAGGTCTTCTCGTAGCAGTCCGATACAGCGATTGTTCCCGGCGCCAAGCTTCAATCTTACCGTGATCTCCTGACGTAAGTACCTCTGGCACTTGCATACCGCGGAAATCCGCTGGGCGCGTATAATGCGGATGCTCTAATAAGCCAGTCGAAAACGAATCTTCCGGAGCAGATGAGGCATTACCTAGTACATCCGGCAATAATCTTACTACACTATCAATAACAGCCATCGCACCGATTTCTCCGCCTGTAAGAACATAGTCACCAATTGAAATTTCATCCGTTACCAGGTTTTCGCGTATGCGTTCATCATATCCTTCGTAGTGACCGCAAATGAAGATTAAATGCTCTTCTTTCGCTAATTCTTCTGCTTTCTTTTGGTTGTATGGTTCTCCCTGCGGACACATGAGGACAACACGAGGCTTAGCGGCTCCTTCTGTCACATGCTCAATTGCATCAAAGATAGGCTGCGGCGCTAATACCATTCCTGCTCCGCCGCCGTAGGGATAGTCGTCAACCTTTTTATGTTTGTTTGTTGTAAACTCTCGGAAATTCACTAAGTTCGGCTGAAAAGCACCCAGCTCCTGCGCACGTTTTAAGATAGAATGCTGCAGCACACCTTCGAACATTTCCGGAAATAAAGTCAATATATCAATTTTCATAGATCCAGTAATCCTTCCATTGGCTCAATGACAATTTTCTTTGCATCTACGTCAATATGTTTGACGACGTCTTCAATATATGGCAATAGCAAATCCTTCTGCTTCACGCGTTGCACAACCCATACATCATTTGCTCCGGGAGAAAGAATTTCTTTCACTTTACCGAGCATTTCTCCTTCTGTTGTCTCAACAGAGCAGCCAATAATCTCGTGATAGTAGAACTCATCTTCTTCTAGTTCACCAAGCTGATCCTCTCGAACTTTAAGGACGCCGCCTTTCAATCCTTCCACTTGATTGATGTTGGTATACCCTTGGAATGTAAGCAGATCAAATGTTTTGTGCTGTCGATGCGTTTGAATTATTAACTTCTGCGGTTTGCTGTTTTCATCTTGGAACCAATAAAGCTCCTGTCCCGGCTCAAATCGTTCCTCAAAATCGGTAATCCGGACAACTCGGACTTCACCGGCAATTCCATGTGTATTAACAACTTTTCCTACATTAAACATTTTAATATCCATTATATCTCACCTTTATTATTCAATCCGGATGACAGTGCCATCCTGGATGACGATTTTATGTGTTGTAAGCTCGTCCCACTTCATGCCTACTTCAACTTCAACAAGAGCTTCAACCTCTTGGACTAAAATTTCACTGCCGATTGGCAATACGTCCAGCTGGCTGAGCTGGAATTCAATCGAAGCTCTTTTTTCCTGCCGCTTTCTAATTTCTGATTGGAAACGGTTATGTACATCCTGTTTGGATACACCTTGTTTCTTTTCAAGTTTCCGTTTCTCGAACAACAGCTGTTGACTCTCTTGGTCAAGTTGATGCGCAGCCTTTTGAAGACGCTCTCTGATTGCTGTTTTGCTGGATTCAGTAATCACTTCATCGACGCGCAGTTTTCGGATGATCTTCATTGGACACCTCCGGCTTTCTGCTGGCAAAACTTTTTTACATGGTAAAAAAGGGAAAGGTTTCCCTCTCCCTTTTACCTAATATCCAGATAAATGCGTTTACCGTAATCAGCGCCCGCCCGCAGCACCGCACGCAAGGCACGTGCATTGCGGCCGTCCTTGCCGATCACTTTGCCAATATCAGATTCATGCACATGAAGCTGATAGGTGACCTTATGCTGCTCTTCCTGTTCGTACACGACGATTTGCTCAGGAAAATCAACAAGCGGAGCAACCATCGCTTCAATGAGTGCTTTCAGAATCGATCAGCCCTTTACTTCTGGTTTTTTGCGTCGTGGAACTTTTTCAAAATGCCTTCGTTAGAGAAAAGATTGCGAACTGTATCACTTGGTTTCGCACCTTTAGCCATCCAATCAAGAGCTTTCGCTTCGTCCATTTTAACCTCAGCTGGGTTAACTGTTGGATTATATGTTCCGATTTGCTCGATAATACGTCCGTCACGAGGAGAACGAGAATCAGCAACTACTACACGATAGAAAGGGTTTCTTTTAGAACCCATACGTTTTAGACGAATTTTTACTGCCATGTTGTTGCACCTCCAAAATAATGTTTCTCACAAGAATTGATTGTATCAGAATAAATAATCACTGTAAAGGGTTTTTACATTACATAAACGGAAATTTCATTCCGCGCTTCTTTTTCCCCTTTTGCATATTGGTCATCTGCTTCATCATTTTCTTCATATCTTCGAATTGCTTCAGCAGTCGATTGACCTCAGAAACGCTGCGGCCAGAACCCTTTGCAATCCTTTTTTTACGGCTGGCATTGATCAGAGACGGCTCCTGACGCTCTTTGCGCGTCATGGATTGAATAATCGCCTCGACATAAACAAGCTGCTTTTCATCCAGCTGGACATTTTTCATGCCTTTCATTTTGCCTGCACCTGGAAGCATATCTAATAAATCATCCAATGGCCCCATTTTCTTCACTTGACTCATCTGCTCAAGAAAATCGTCAAAAGTGAAGCTCATGCTGCGCATTTTTTCTTCCAAATCGCGCGCCTGCTTCTCATCAACGTTCTCCTGCGCCTTCTCAATAAGAGAAAGCACGTCACCCATGCCAAGGATACGGGACGCCATGCGCTCTGGATGGAAAGCTTCCAGCTGATCTGTCCGCTCCCCCATCCCGACAAATTTAATCGGCTTGCCCGTTACTGCACGAATGGAAAGCGCCGCACCGCCTCGTGTGTCGCCATCAAGCTTCGTCAGCACAACACCAGAGATGTCAAGCTGGCTATCAAAGCTCTCGGCCACGTTAACAGCGTCTTGTCCTGTCATCGCATCAACAACGAGAAAAATCTCTGCAGGCTTGACGTCTGTCTTAATCTGCGTCAGCTCATCCATGAGCTTCTCATCAACATGCAGACGGCCGGCTGTATCAATAATCACATAGTCATGATGCTCTTCTTTTGCTTTCTTTATCGCCTCATTGGCAATATCAACCGGATTGGCTTCTGTTCCCATAGAGAAAACAGGAAGGCTGAGCTGTTTGCCTAGTGTCTCAAGCTGATCAATAGCCGCCGGACGGTACACGTCAGCTGCCACGAGCAATGGGTTCCGATTATGCTTTTTACGCAAATGATTCGCCAGCTTACCGGTTGTCGTCGTCTTACCAGCACCTTGCAGACCGACCATCATAATGACAGTCGGCGGGCGCTCCGCCGTTGCAATTTTGCTTTGCTCACCGCCCATAAGCTGTGTGAGCTCTTCTTGGACGACTTTAATAACCTGCTGACCAGGTGTTAAGCTCTCCATTACTTCCTGTCCGATAGCACGCTCTTTGATTTTGTTAATTAGTTGTTTAACGACCTTGAAGTTAACGTCAGCTTCCAATAACGCCAGTCTTACTTCACGTGTCATTTCTTTTACGTCTTGCTCTGTGACTTTACCGCGCCCGCGTATTTTCTGAATCGTACTCTGCAGTCGGTCGGCTAATCCTTCAAATGCCATGGAATCGACCTCCTAATCTAATTCTTTTATCTTCATGATCAGGTTCTGAGCATGCGGCTGTGTTTCCGAGTCTATTGTCTCCTCGAGCTCATCCAGCAGCGTGCTTCTTTCCTTAAAGCGACCATACAAGTTTAGCTTTTTCTCATAGCTTTCAATCATTGTTTCCGTGCGCCGTATATTATCATAGACTGCCTGACGGGATACGTCGAATGATTCCGCGATTTCCCCTAAAGATAAGTCCTCTAAATAATACATCTCCATATAACTGCGCTGCTTCGGCGTGAGCAGTGCTTGATAAAAATCGAAAAGATAGTTCATTCGCGTCGTTTTTTCTAACATAAGCCGCACCCCTTGTTAAGTGAAATGCCTTTACAAAATTGTAGCCAACAAAGTGCACAGCTGTCAAGAACCTGCTACTCTGCCTGTTCTTCTTCCTGCATTAAATCAGCAAATATACCATATACGAATGCGTTTGGATCGAATTCCTGCAAATCTTCCATTTGTTCACCGAGACCGACAAATTTAACCGGAATCTGCATTTCATTTCGAATAGCCAGCACGATACCGCCTTTTGCAGTACCGTCTAGTTTGGACAGAACAATCCCAGAAACCTTCGCCGTCTCCTGGAATGTTTTCGCCTGCGCCAGTGCATTTTGACCTGTTGTAGCATCCAGCACGAGCAATACTTCATGAGGAGCACCTGGTACTTCACGCTCAATCACGCGATGTACTTTATTCAGCTCATTCATCAAGTTGACTTTGTTCTGCAAACGCCCGGCTGTATCACAAAGCAGAACATCCGCACCGCGTGCCTGAGCTGCTTTGATGCCATCATAAATGACAGCAGCTGGATCACTTCCTGCGTTATGACGGATTACTTCCACTCCTGTGCGCTCTCCCCATACTTGAAGCTGCTCAATAGCTCCAGCTCGGAAAGTATCCCCCGCTGCCATAACAACTTTTTTTCCTTCGTTCTTGAGCTTATATGCCATTTTACCAATGCTCGTTGTTTTACCGACACCATTAACACCAACAAACAGGTAAATCGTCAACCCATTTTCGTTTATTTGCAGTTTTTGCGGCTGTTCGTCTTCATCACCTTGATAGATTTCGACTAGTTTTTCTGAAATAACGTCTTTCAGCTGACTGCTGTCTTTAATATTCTGCCGTTTCGCTTCCATGCGAAGCTCGTCTACTAAATCCATTACAGTCGTTACGCCCACATCTGATCCAATCAGGACTTCTTCCAGTTCCTCGAAGAAATCTTCATCAACCTTTCGATAGCGTGCCATCAGGTTATTCATTTTGTCAGAAAAGGATGTTCTGGTTTTTTTCAGACCTTCTTTGTACTTTTCGGGTGTTTGTTCATCTGTTGTGTTGTTTTCAGGATTTTTGAATTTATTTTTCAGTTTCTGAAAAAAGCTCATTTTGTTCTTCCTTTCCTATATCTTCACTAGTGCAGGCGTATCTTCAAGACGGACAGATACAAGCCTGGAGACGCCGGATTCCTGCATGGTAACGCCATACAATACATCTGCTTCCTCCATTGTACCTTTTCTATGCGTAATCGCAATGAACTGGGTCTTTTCACTGAATTGCTTCATATACTGCGCAAACCGGCTGACGTTTGCATCATCCAGCGCCGCCTCTACCTCATCCAGAATACAGAATGGCACCGGCCGGACACGCAAAATGGCGAATAACAGTGCAATGGCTGTTAATGCCCGCTCCCCGCCTGACAGAAGACCTAGATTTTGCAGTTTCTTCCCTGGCGGCTGTGCAATAATATCAACACCTGTCTCTAAAAGATTGCCGCTATCTGTCAGCTTCAACTCCGCGTGACCGCCCCCGAAGAGCGATCGAAACACTTCCGTAAATTCAGTTTTGATCTTCGTGAACACATCTTCAAATAACCGCTTCATTTCTTCATCCATTTCCTCAATGACCGCAAGCAATGTAGCTTTCGCTTGATACAGGTCATCTTTTTGTTCCGTAAGGAAGCTGTATCTTTCATTGATACGATCGAACTCCTCAATCGCACCTACATTGACAGTGCCTAGTTCTTGAATAGCACGTTTAATCAGTTTTACTTGCGTTTGCGCGCTCTCAATGTCTTCTGCTCTTCCGTAAGTAGCCAAAGCTTTCTCAAATGTCAGTGAGTAGCTCTGCTGCAAGTTCAACAGGCGATTCTCCAGCTCTACATCCAGACGATTTGTGCGAACTTCCTGATCTTGTACTTGCTGCACTAGATTTTGATGCTGACGGTTAGCTTCTTTCACGGACAGCTCTTCTTTCTGCACCCACTCATGCCGCTCCAATCGTTCTGCTTTGCGCTCTTCTACTAATGCTGTCGTTTGCTGCTTATGCTGCTGTTTCACCGTAATTAATTCTATAATCTCTTCTTCTGTCTGACCTTTCTCACCGACTTCATTCATTTGCTGCAGCGTGCGCTGCTGCTCCTCGAATTTCTGCTTAGTCTGCATCAGCTGCTCTGTCAGCTCGCCGATACGCAGTTCTTGGTTTTGAAGCTTTGCAAGACTTTCTGCTGAACGAATCTGAAGGGTTTGCTGTTCTTGCCGTTTTATTTCCTTCGTATCCTGCCAAGCTTGATGTGCTTCCGTAAGCTCTTTGATTTCCTGCTGTATTTGCTGCAGCTGGTCATCCAAGTCAGCAAGCTCCTGCTGCAGCTGCTCCTCACGCATTTCTACTTCCTTACGTTCGGCGTCATACTGTGCATTGTCTTGATCATACATCGTCAAATTATCATTCGCATGCATAAAACGGATGCTCGTTTCCGTAAATGCTGCTTGTAATTCCTGCTCTGTTTCTTGCAGCTGTTTCATTTGCTGCCGAATTTCTTCTGAGGAAGTCTCAACTTGCTGCAGTTCTTCCTTCAGCTGTGATACTTTGCGTTCAAATACTTCTGTACGAGCCTGAAAATCAGCAAGTTTCTCTGTTACTTCCTGCATTTCTTTTTCTCTCGTAAACAAAGACTGTCCGCTCCGCTTTTGGGCACCGCCTGTCATAGAACCGCCCGGATTCACCACATCACCAGTTAACGTAACAATTCGGTAACGTCTGCCCAGTGCGGCTGCAATTGTATTTGCATGCTGCAGGTTTTCCGCGATGACGACATTACCGAGAAGAAAATCAACAGCACGCTTATACGCTTCATCTACTTGTATTAAATCAGCTGCTATACCGATAAAGCCCTCACGGTTTCTTGCATTTTGCAGCACATTGGATGGTATTTGCTTCGGTTGAATAGAGCCAAGCGGCAGGAAAGTCGCCCTTCCGTTATGTGTCTGCTTCAGCCAATTAATAGCTTGGCGCGCACTCGCTTCATTGTCGACTACGATATGCTGTGCTTGGCCTCCTAAAGCCGTTTCCATAGCTGTCACGTACTCATTTGGTACATCAATCAGTTCAATGACAGCTCCTTCTATGCCTTCGAGCTTTTGTTCTTGTCGTGCTTTGAGCACAGCCTTTACACCTTGGAAAAATCCTTGGAACTCCTCTTTCATTTCCAGCAGCATTTCCTGCTTGGAGCGGAGCTTTTCAATATGCTGGTAGCCGGTATACAGTTTGCTTTGCGCATCCTGATATTGCTCTCGTTTTTTTGTCGATTCACCGCGCAGTGCTTCTGCTCGGTCCTCCGCTTGTTTCCTGCTCGCAGTTGCTTCTTCCAAACGAGCCGCCAGTTCTTCCCGCCTTGCTTCTATTTCATCGCGATTTTGAACGACATCTTTATATTTCGTCTGCTGGCGGTCTTTTTTCGCTTCTATAGCTGCAATTTGCTGCTTTAGTGAATTTGTTTCATTTCGTTTCGCAGCTTGCTCATTCAGTAAATCAATATACTCACTTTTCTTTTCTTCAATCTGTTCACTCAGATCCTCTTGTGTGCGCGACAGCAGTTTGTCCAGCGTCCGAAGTTCTGACTTGATCGTTTTATTCTCACTCTCTAATGCCGTCAGCACGGATTGCTCCTGCTCGAGCTGCTGTGTTTGATGCGCGAGGGTGCCGCTGAGCTGTTCAGTATCTTTCTCAAGCTTTTCTTTGTTCTCAGCTAAATGCTTGGAACGTTCGTTTAACAGCTGTTTTTTTCCTTCCAAGTTCTCAAGCTCTTGGGTTACGATAAGCAAGGATGCTTGAAGTTCATCGATAGAAGCATCTAAAGCTTGAAGTTCACTCTTTTCAGCCTCCAGCAGCTGTTCCTTTTGGTTGATTTCCTGCTTTTGGCCTTGCAGAACAGACTTGTTGCTTTCCAGCTCTTCCAGGACAGCTTTCCACTCTTTATGTAGTTCCTCTATTTCTGCTACAAGCAGTCCAATTTCCACATCTTTGAGCTGCGCTTTTTTCTCCAAATAATCTTTGGCGATTGTTGCTTGTTCACGCAGCGGCTCCAGCTGTCCTTCAATTTCGAATGTTATATCTTCTACCCGGTTCAAGTTTTCCTGGGTTTCAGCTAGCTTATATTCTGCTTTTTTCTTCCGCTGTTTGTATTTCAGCACACCGGCAGCTTCTTCAAAGATGGATCGTCTTTCTTCCGGTTTGGAGCTTAAAATCTCCTCTACTTTACCTTGACTGATAATAGAGAAGGCTTCTCTTCCTAGTCCGGAGTCCATAAACAAGTCAACGATATCCTTCAGCCGGCAGCTTTGGTTGTTGATCAAAAACTGACTTTCTCCAGAACGGAACACCCGTCTGGTCACACTCACTTCCTGATACTCCAGCGGTAATGTCTGATTTGCATTATCCAATACGAGTGTTACTTCTGCTACATTGAGCGCCTTTCTCGTATCACTGCCTTGGAAGATAATATCCTCCATTTTGGATCCGCGTAAGGACTTGGCTGATTGCTCACCCAGCACCCAGCGGATGGCATCGGTAATATTGCTTTTTCCGCTGCCGTTTGGTCCAACCACAGCTGTAACACCTGGTACAAAATCAAGTGTGACTTTCTCAGCAAATGATTTGAATCCGACGGTCTCTAATCGTTTCAGGAACATATTCATTCTCCTATATAAAAGCATTTCGCTTATTCTGCATTGTTGGTGATTTTTCTTTCGTTTTTAACTTATTTATTTTATCATAAACTAAAGGTACATAATAGGTATCAATTACGTGCAAAGGAGGCTGACCATGCAGCTTGAACAAGCATCGGAGGAGAATTTAGCAATCTTGATTAACACGATTGCTGACCGCCTCTCTGTCGTTAACCGCTCGATTATGCAGCCAGAAGATTATCAGCTGGAGAAGTACCAAGATATTAAAGATCTGTATGATCACATTGAATCACAAGGACAACTCAGTGTGTATGAAACAGAAGCTTTTATCCAGGAACTGGCAAGATACAGAAAGTGATAGCAGTTCGGACTAAACTAATCGGACAACACTTCCGTTGATTCGCCAGCCTTACGCTTTCTATATCTAGCTCAATAAAAAATCCGAATCAATGAAAATTCTTGTTACAGAATTTTCATCGGTTCGGATTTTCGTCTGATCTAAGCATTTCCCCAAGCTTCGCCTCTTACGCCTTCAAAACTTCCAATGCAATACGGGCAGCATTTTGCTCCGCTTCTTTTTTTGTACGGCCGACGCCTGTGCCTGCTAAGTCACCTTGAATTTTCAGTTCAGCAACAAATTCTCGGTTATGTGCCGGGCCTCTTTCGTCGACAATTGCATAAGTGATCAGCTTGTCCTTATCCTGCTGTACGACTTCCTGCAGTTTGCTCTTATAATCCATCGCATGTGAAAAAGCACCTTGGCTGATTTTAGGGAATACGATTCTGTCAAAGAACCGGAGTACCACTTCAAAATCCTGATCCAAATACAACGCCCCGACAAATGCTTCAAAAACATCTGCCAAGAGTGCTGGACGCGTTCTTCCGCCAGTACGCTCCTCACCTTTGCCAAGCAGAACATATGCCCCAAGATTCATCTCTTTCGCAAATAACACAAGGGACTCTTCCCTGACGATTGCTGCTCGTAGCTTGGTCATATTTCCTTCCGGCATATCAGGATAATGCTTGTACAGGAATTGAGAAACGCCAAGCTCGAGTACTGCATCTCCCAGAAATTCCAAGCGTTCATTATCCGTCTTCTTCAGGTGGCGATGTTCATTCACATAAGATGAATGGGTTAAAGCATTCTGCAGCAAAGCTTCATCATGAAAATAAATTTCTAGCTGCTCCTGCAGTTTTTGTAATGTCATACTGCTGTCCCCACTTTCCTAAATGGTATGATAATGCGGAGAAAGCCCCGCCTAATTAAGCGGGACTTTCACCTATGCATCTTATTTAAATCTTACTGTTTGCTGTTTATGTAGTTTACAGCGTCACCAACAGTTGCGATTTTTTCCGCATCTTCATCAGAGATTTCCGTGTCGAATTGATCTTCCAATTCCATAACCAATTCCACAACATCAAGGGAATCTGCTTCTAGATCTTCTTTGAAAGAAGCTTCTAGTGTTACTTTGGATTCGTCTACATCAAGACGATCAATAACGATTTGTTTTACTTGCTCGAATACATCTGCCATAGGAAACTCACCTCCCTTCGTTATTATAGGACATTTTGTCCCGGAAAACTACAGGTTTTTTTATGGAATTACATTACCATGCCGCCATCGATGTGAAGCGTCTGTCCTGTCATGTAATTACTGTCCTCAGAAGCAAGGAATCGTACGACGCGTGCAACGTCTTCGGGCTTACCTGGTTTGCCAAGCGGAATCATGCTTTGCATCGCTTGTTTCTGCTCTTCTGTCAGTTCATCTGTCATATCTGTTGTAATAAATCCTGGTGCAACAGCGTTAACTAGGACATTACGAGCTGCCAATTCCTTCGCAGCTGTTTTGGTCAATCCGATAACTCCCGCTTTAGCCGCAACATAGTTTGCTTGTCCAGGGTTGCCGCTTACGCCTACAATGCTGGCCACGTTAATAATACGTCCTGCTCGCTGCTTCATCATCTGACGTGTAACAGCTTTTGTGCAAAGGAAGACTCCTTTTAAATTTGTCTGGATAACAGCATCAAATTCTTCTTCCTTCATGCGCATTAGCAGGTTGTCACGCGTGATACCAGCATTATTCACTAGTATGTCCAGACTTCCGAAAGCATCAATCGTCTGCTTGACCATTGCTTTGACGCTATCTTCTTCGGCTACATTCGCTTGAATTACGATAGATTCCTGCCCCAGTGCGCGAATTTCTTCTGCAACAGCTTCGGCTTTTTCTTTGCTGCCAGAATAATTGACTGCCACGTTCGCACCTTTGCGTGCAAGCTCTAGTGCGATTTCTCTGCCAATTCCACGTGATGCACCCGTTACTAGTGCTGCTTTGCCTGCTAACATTATGCTTCCTCCTTATACCACGACAAGAAAGCCTGCAATGATTCAGGATCTTGCACGTTAAAAGTTGTTGTGCGACGGTTGATTTTCTTGACAAGACCGCTTAGTACTTTACCGTTACCTACTTCAACAATTGCATCAAGGTTATCATCATGCAGCATATTCACAATCGTTTCCTCAAAGCGTACGGGAGAGTACAGCTGCTCAATGAGAAGCTGCTCGATATCTTTATGGTCTTGTACTTTATTTGCTGTTACGTTGGCGTACACAGGAATAGAAGCATCTGTCTTTTCGACTGCTTTCAAGACAGACCCAAATTCCTCAGCCGCTTCTTTCATCAGCCGGGAATGGAAAGGACCGCTCACATTCAGCGGAAGCACACGCTTGGCGCCTGCTTCCTTCAGCATTGGCTCCGCAAGCTCGATGCCTTTTTTCGTACCAGAAATAACAACTTGGCCCGGGCAGTTGATATTGGCTGCATCAACAATCTCATCATGCGTATCATTGACTGTTTGCAGGACGGTCTGAATTTCTTCTGCACCAAGTCCAAGAACCGCTGCCATAGAGCCTTGTCCAGCTGGATAAGCTTTCTCCATGAGCTGACCGCGCTTGTTGACGAGCACTGCTGCATCTTCCGCAGAGAATACACCAGCAGCAACAAGCGCACTGTACTCACCTAAGCTGTGACCTGCTGCAACAACTGGACGAACGCCTTCATTTTGCAATACCTGATAAATCGCTGCACTTGTCAATAACAGCGCAGGCTGTGCGTTCTCTGTCTTTGTCAGGTCTTCAGCCGGCCCTTCGAACATTAGCGGTGTAATTGGCTGCGGAAGCAATTCATCTGCAGCCTGGAAAAGACTTTTGACTTCCTGATATTCATTGTACATTTCCTGTCCCATGCCTACTGCTTGGGAGCCTTGACCTGGAAATACAAATGCTACTCTTTTCACTTATACTTCCTCCTCATCCGTCTTAATCTGCTTAATCGTTTCTTCAATAATTCCTGTTACGTTTTTTTCGGCCATTTGTTTTGTCTGTTTGATTGCAACTTGAATTGCTCGTGCGTTCGAGGAGCCGTGCGCCTTCACCACTGGTGCGCCTAACCCAAACAACGCCGCTCCGCCGTATTCTGCATATTCTGTGCTCGCTTTAATTTCTTTCAGCTGCGACTTCATCATGCCTGCTGCAAGCTTTGTTTTCATATTCTGCAAGAACGCTTTTTTCATCATAGAGAAAAACATCGAAGCCGTACCTTCAATTGTTTTTAAAGCAATATTCCCGCTGAAGCCATCTGTCACGACTACATCAAAATCACCAGTTAGAAAATCACGGCCTTCTACATTACCGACAAAATTAATTGGTGCTTGACTAAGAAGTTCGAATGCCTTCTTCGTTAAATCATTGCCTTTTCCGTTTTCTGCACCAACATTCAGCAGTCCTACTCGCGGATTTTCAATGCCGCGGACTTTTTCTGCATAGATGGAACCCATTATCGCATACTGCAGCAAGTGGCTTGCTTTCGCATCAATATTTGCTCCAACGTCAAGCAGTACAAAACCTTTCCCATCCATTGTCGGCAGCGTTGGTGAAAGCGCAGGGCGCTCAATTCCTTTTATTCTTCCGACAACCATGAGTCCTGCCGTCATTAGCGCGCCTGTATTACCGGCTGATACACAAGCATCAGCTCGCCCTTCTTTCACTTCTTGCGCTGTCAGTACAAGAGAGGATTGCTTTTTGCGCCGGATAGCACGCACCGGTTCATCGTCTGCCGTAATAAACTCCTCTGTATGTATAATTTGGATGTTCGACGGACGTACCTCGCCAAGATGCGGTTCGATCTTTTTCTGATCTCCAACAAGCGTCAGCTGTAAAGAGGCGTCCTCTGTCGCTGCGAGTACGGCACCTTTTACAATTTCTTCTGGTGCGTGATCTCCGCCCATTGCATCAATTGCGATTCGCATAACTTAATTCCCTTCCTTGACGCTCGAGCGAAACATCTCGAACGTACCCTTGAATACTTGTTCTTGTTCCACAGTACTTTCTACTTCAATGACTGTTCGTTTTCGGTCCTGACGTATGACCTTCGCCTTGGCAACCACTCGTTCATGCAGCTTTACTTGTCTAGTAAA
Organism: Terribacillus aidingensis; assembly: GCF_900215625.1. Lineage (GTDB taxonomy): Bacteria > Bacillota > Bacilli > Bacillales > Amphibacillaceae > Terribacillus > Terribacillus aidingensis. Next base: position 141,017 of record NZ_OBEK01000002.1, on the reverse strand, counting down.
TGTAATCTCCGAATGAAAGGTCAGCGCCAGCGGATCATCTATCAGGGCAACTGCCAAAGAGTTCGCTTGTGCAAACAAGTGATGCCCTCTGACAATCTGATTTCGTGTGAATACATGCTCTGGTTTAATATCTAATATACTTATTGCCCGTTCATCAAGCTCTAAATCAATAATCTCACCAATAACTTCATCGATATTGATAGATTTCACGGTTTCATCCCATTGGGAATTAGCAACATGCTTAATCCGTTCCCTCAGTTCCGGTATCGTCAGCTCCATCCGGTCCAGCCGGATTGTCTGAATACTGACACCAAACTTTTTGGCCAATTCCTCGTCTGTAATGAACGGTGTGTGTTCAATCGTCTGCCGTAACAAGTCCTGTCTGTCTTTTTTGCTTCTTCTCATTTCTCCACCGCCAAAATTAAGACTAGGTACTAAAGGTAATATATAATAGCAGGCTTTAAATTGCAACAGCCGTTTTTAGTCAAGCACTTCCCCATTCAATGCAAACTGGGCATCTAAGGCTTCTAACAAATTGCGATAATCCGGATCGTTTTCCAGTTTTTCTTCGGCAATGATCTCTTCTGCATCCTTACGCGCAGTTTCCAACGCACGGTAGTCATGCACCATATCCGCCACCTTGAATTCCGGGATACCGCTTTGTTTTTTACCAAAGAAATCACCAGGTCCGCGCAGCTGCAAATCTTGCTCAGACAACTCAAATCCATTGGTCGTTTCAGTCATGATCCGCATCCGTTCTTTTCCGATTTCGCCTTTTGGCTCTGCAATCAAAATGCAGTAGCTTTGTGCGTCTCCGCGTCCGACACGCCCCCGCAGCTGGTGCAGCTGTGATAGTCCAAATCGTTCTGCGTCATAGATGATCATTAAAGTGGCATTCGGTACGTTTACACCAACTTCGACGACCGTTGTAGAAACAAGAACTTGCGTCTCATTATCGGCAAATTCCTTCATCACAGCTTCTTTTTCATCTGGGTGCAGTCGGCCGTGCATGAGTCCGACCCGAATGTCAGGTTCAAACACTGCAGACAGCATCTGATGAAGATCAACCGCATTCTGGATGTCTAACTTGTCCGATTCCTCGATAAGCGGACTAATTACATAGGCTTGGTGCCCTGCTGCAACTTCTTTGCGGATAAAATCCAAAACCCGGTCAACCGTATTCTCTTTTACCCAGTACGTCTCGATTTCTTTACGGCCAGCTGGCATTTCGTCAATAGCAGAGACGTCCATATCACCAAAAGCAGTAATTGCCAATGTACGCGGGATTGGTGTTGCGGTCATAAACAAAACATCCGGATGCAGACCTTTGTCACGGAGTGTGCGACGCTGCTGCACACCGAAGCGATGCTGTTCATCGACAATTGCCACAGCAAGCGCTTTGTAGTGGACTTCATCTTGAATGAGTGCATGCGTCCCGACAACAATGTCCACGTCGCCTTTTGCTATTTGTTCCAGAACCGCTTTTCGCCGCTTACCCTTTACACTTCCCGTTAACAAGGCTACCGTTGCATAACCATCCAGCATAGCAGCTAAAGACTGTGCATGCTGCTCGGCTAGTATTTCCGTTGGCACCATAATGGCACCTTGCTTCCCGGCAGTTACCGCGGCGTACAGCGCGACAGCAGCAACTGCTGTCTTACCTGATCCTACATCTCCTTGCAGAAGACGATTCATGCGGTAAGCTGACCCAAGATCACGCATGATTTCTTTCAGAACACGCTGCTGGGCATTTGTCAGCTGGAATGGCAGCGTCGTTATAAAGTCTTTCACTTTTTCTCTGTCATAATACAAACTGCCGCCAGCACTCGCTTCCCGTTTTTTCTTACGAATGAACTGCATTTTCAACTGAAAAAGCAAAAACTCCTCATACGTAAATCTCCGTCTCGCATGCGCAAGTGACTGCCTATCAGCCGGAAAATGCATATGCTGAAGTGCTGTTCGGCGATCAGGCAGTTTGTAGCTCGTTAAAAATGTAACTGGGAGGACTTCCTGGATATCTGTTTCAAATTGATCCAGTGCTTGCTTTACGCTTTTTTGGAGCTGCCGCACTGTCACACTGCCCTTCACACCGTAGACAGGCTGGATTGGTGTCATTTCATCGGCATCACCCAGCTTAAAATTGCTGACGGTAAGCTGCAGGCGATGCTGGTCCCACTTGCCAGTCATCGTCACACGCCGGCCCGGAAGCAGTTGTTTTTGCGCAAAGGCGCGATTGAACATAATCGCCTTCACGGCGACATTTTCTACAAGGAGTGTTACAGTCAGTCTATTTTTCTTACGGCCGTAATACTGCACTTGGGCAGGTGAGGCGATTTCTCCTTCAATTGTCACTTTATCGTCGTGAATCAGTTCAGCTAGCGGCTGGACTTCGAAAACATCATAACGGTATGGAAGATGGAAAAGGAGATCTTCCACGGTGAAGATCCCCATATTCGCCAATCCTTCCGCAAGCTTGTCACCGATTCCTTTTACTTGGTCAACCGGTTGCTTCAGCACGTTTCTCACTCTTTCTCTTTTGTTATCCCATTAATCATTTCTGCTAGTCGCCGTCCAGTTGGTGTAGCTGCCAACCCGCCTTCTGCTGTTTCTCGGAGGGATGATGGCATCGAACGCCCGATACGATACATCGCTCCTATCACTTCATCGCAAGGAATTCGGCTCGTAATCCCCGCCAGTGCCATATCAGCAGATACAATTGCGTTGGATGCTCCAGCTGCGTTCCGTTTTACACATGGAACCTCCACTAACCCAGCTACCGGGTCACACACAAGCCCAAGCATATTCTTTAACGTTATGGCAAATGCTTCGGAACTTTGTTCTGGTGTGCCGCCAGCCATTTCGACTACTGCTGCACTAGCCATTGCAGCCGCAGAGCCGACTTCCGCTTGACAGCCTCCTTCAGCCCCGCTGATGGACGCATTGTTCGCTACCACAAATCCAAAAGCTCCTGCTGTGAATAAAAAACGGATCATTTGCTCGCGAGTCGGCTGCAGCCTTTCTTTAACAGCGAATAACGCTCCCGGCACACAGCCTGCACTTCCCGCGGTCGGTGTGGCGCAAATCATTCCCATCGCGGCATTTACTTCATTCGTCGCAACTGCTTTACTTACGGCATCCAGCAGCAGATGGCCAGAGAGCGTGTTGCCTTTTTCCATATACTTCTGAAGCAATACAGCATCATTTCCGGTTAAGCCGGAATGAGACGTTACCCCTTGCAACCCTCGCTCCACCGCTTCTTCCATGATTACTAGATTGCGCTCCATCTGTCCCATTACTTCTTCACGAGAGCGCTGATGGACATCCATCTCCTGGCGAATCATCACTTCCGAAATAGAAATACTATCCGCCTTTGCTTGTTCAATCAATTCCGCTACGTTGCGAAACATGTTCATTCCTCCTGTCAGCTCATCAAACGAGACACACGGTTGATATGCGATGCTTGTTCCAAGTCTTTCATCACATTGTCCTCCACGTTTTGGTCCGTCTCAATTACCATTAGCGCGTCCTTCCCGACATCTTTTCGGGAAACTTCCATATGCGCAATGTTAATCTCATGCATAGCTAAAATTTGAGTTACCGAAGCGATTGCACCAAAACGATCATTATGCATGATCAAGATAGCTGGCTTATTACCTGACATACGCAGTTCAAAGCCGTTCAGCTCCGTAATCTCTACTTTCCCCCCGCCGATAGAAACACCGACAAGCTCCATGCTGCTATCATCTGTTCCGAGTTTCACTCGTGCTGTGTTCGGATGTTCTGTAGCTGCTGTATCTTCAATGAATTCAATTTTCATATTTTTCTTTTTCGCAGTTTCTAACGCGAACCTGATTCGATCATCATCTGTATCGTAGCCTAAGAGACCGCCGACAATCGCCAAATCAGTTCCATGTCCTCGATACGTCTTCGCAAACGAGCCGTACAAGTGAACAGCTGCCCACGTTGGTTCTTTACCGAAGATAAGGCGCGCTGCTCGGCCGATACGCGCAGCACCGGCAGTATGCGAACTAGATGGACCGACCATCACCGGTCCGATAATATCGAATACGGATTGATATTTCATAGGCTCACTCCTCTTTCTTTACTCTTCAATTTATTTTATCATGTATTCAAGTATGCAGCACACATATGTTCCTACTGCAAGCAATGAAAAAAGCTCCTGCAGCAGGAGCTTTCCCCATCCTTATTCAACTGCAACCAAATACATATAAACCGGCTGATCGCCGTCATGTATCTCGAGTTCTGCATCCGGAAACTCTTCTTCAATGAGTACTTCTAATCGCTCACTGGAAGCACTTGCATCTTCTCCGCGAATGACTGTAATCAATTCATCTTCTTCATCGACCATCTTGCGCAGAAGCAGCTCTAAGGCTTCCTCCGCATCGGAAGCAGCAGATATAATCTTCCCTTCCAAGATAGCGATATATTGTCCTTCTTTGATACTGACGCCTTCAATTGTCGTATCTCGTACTGCATGCGTTACTTGGCCGGATTTCACCTGCGTCATCGCATCTTTCATAGCAGCTGTATTCCGATCAGCTGCTTGTGTCTCATCATAAGCAAGCAATGCGCGCATTCCTTGAGGAATTGTTTTCGTAGGGATGACAAATGCATTCGTATCTGCCATTTCAGCTGCTTGCTCTGCAGCCATCGTGATATTTTTGTTGTTTGGCAATATATAAACAGCATCAGCATTTGCTTCCTTGATGGCATCTGCAATATCCTGTGTGCTCGGATTCATTGTCTGGCCGCCCGAAATAACAACATTTGCACCTAGGCTTTCAAACAATGCTTTCACACCACCGCCCATCGCAACTGTTACAATACTATGCTGCATGCGCTCTTTTGCCGTTTCTTTCTTGCCAACAATCGCCGCATGCTGTTCCCGCATATTTTCTATTTTCATATTAATTAAGCTGCCGTATTGCTGGCTGTACGTCATGACATCGCCAGGAAATTCCGTATGGATATGCACTTTCACGACGTCTTCATCCGCTACAACCAGCAAAGAATCTCCGCGTTCATTTAATTCCTCACGATAAGTCTGCTCATCAAAAGGATGCTCCTGCAGCTTGTCTGCTTCGATCTTCACCATAAACTCTGTGCAATAACCGAACGTGATATCCGCTGTATCCAGGAAGTCCTGTGCTTGCTTGTGATGCTCGGCACTAACCAGATTATCCATGCTGCCATGCTGTACTGCTTCCGGCAGTTCTTCGCCTGTGAGTGATGCTAAGAAGCCTTCATAGATTGTTACCAATCCTTGTCCGCCGCTATCCACTACACCGACTTCCTTCAAAACAGGAAGCAAGTCAGGCGTCCGGCTAAGGCTTTGCTTTGCAGCTTCTACCACATAACGGAACAATTCCACCGGGTCTGCTTCTGTTCGTGATTTTTCAACTGCAGCAGCTGCTGCATCTTTTGCCACTGTCAGAATTGTACCTTCTACTGGTTTCATGACTGCTTTGTATGCTGTCTTCGTCCCCGCATCTAAAGCATTTGCCAGCTGACCGGCTGTTAAATCACTTTTTCCTTCCAGCGCTTTACCAAAACCTCTAAACAGCTGGGAAAGGATGACACCGGAATTACCGCGTGCTCCCATTAATAATCCTTTGGCAAACGCGGAGGCTATCTGACCGACTTCCTCGCTGCCTGTCTCCTGTACCGCTTTCGCACCAGCTGTAATTGTTAAATTCATATTGGTACCTGTATCACCATCAGGCACAGGAAATACATTCAGTGCATCAATTGTATTGGCATTATTCGATAGATGATGTGCACCTGTGAGCAGCATCGCTGAAAATGTCTTACTATCTATATGTCGAACACTCAAACTGTTTCCTCCTCAATCTGCCGGCTGTTGTTTAGTCTGCAGAAACGCTGACGCCTTGTATATAAATGTTTACAGAGCTTGTCAGCACGCCCAATGCCCGATCCAATGTATACTTCACTTGGGATTGCACATTATGCGCAACCTCCGATATTTTCGTTCCATAGCTTACGATAATATGCAAGTCGATCTGGACCTTGTTGTCCGCCTGGGTGACAACTATTCCTTTTGAATAGTTTTCCCTGCGAAGAATTTCTGCTATTCCGTCGCGTAACTGATGTCTGGAAGCCATACCGACAATGCCGTAGCATTTTTCCGCAGCACTTCCAGCCAATGTCGCGATTACATCCGTCGCAATTGTAATATTCCCATCTTCTGTAGTAAGATGAAAGCTCATAATGGCTCCTCCTAACGCTACTCAAATCTACACCTACTATACTATATAGCAAGTGTATTTGAAAGCGGATTAAAAATAGCCCTTTTTACAATGCCCGATAAAATCTGCACTGTCAAGTAAATTTTCTTGATGTATTTTATTGCATTACGTTCTAAGTTATGATAGATTTATTTAGTGTTACAATTAATCGTCATATTAGGAGGGATAACATGGGACGCAAATGTGTAATCACTGGACGTACTACTCGTTCTGGAAATGCTCGTTCTCATGCCATGAACGCTAATAAACGTACTTGGAAAGCAAACGTTCAAAAAGTTCGCATTCTTGTTGATGGTAAACCTAAAAAAGTTTATGTATCAGCTCGTGCACTTAAAAAAGGTAACATCGAACGCGTATAAATAGCATTTCTAAAATACTTTTATGGAGCATTCGCATGCGACAAAAAAAGCACACCTTTCATGGAAAGGGTGCTTTTTTTTGTGCTAATCTTTCTTAAATGTGCCGATAATGACGCGAACAAAGCCACCGATGAACCTCGGGAGTTTAAAGGTATAGAATTTCATATGGTCCCCTTCCTCCTTTTTCTGAGCAGCCTAACGCTGTAGCTTTTGTACATCCTTGCTCTTTATGATTATTACTATGCCTGTAACAAAAGAATAAGTACCAGTTTGTGCAACAAGCTCATTCGAGATGGACAGCGTCTCTCCCCATTGGATGCTGGCATCTGTTAAAGGATATTTAAAGCCGGTCAAGGTTAGACCAGTAACTTGTTCAGAAAATGAAAGAAATGAAATATACCGGTAATTTTGGTCTTGTTCGATATGATATGTACCTGGTCGGTGCATCTGCACACTATTTTGTCTGTCAATGATGATAGCAGATGAGAAGCTGTCCAGCATGCGGTAAAGCATTTGAATATTGATCAGCTCATGATCAAGCCGCCCGCCAGTGACGCCGTAAACAGCTACCTTATCCGCTTTTATCTCCTCTGCTTGCCGAATAGCAAGCTCGAAATCTGTTTCATCTTTCTCAGGAGGATAGACATATACTTTGTCAGCGTAATGCTTGATTGCCTCTAGCTCCTCTGGTGAAACTGAATCGAAATCACCTACAGCAACCTTCATTCGAATACCAGCAGATGCCAGTGCTAGTGCACCGGCATCTGCTCCAATCCATATGGTATGCGCAGCTGGGTTCAAGTCAGGCAGGTTTCCCGAACCGCCGACAATACCAACACTAAGCTTGGCGCTCATGTCTTATTCAGCCGCTTCCCGAATTGCTGCAATCGCTGCTGCTCTGTCTTCTTTGCCATAAACAGCACTGCCTGCAACTAATACATCCGCTCCGGCATCTGTACATAATTTTGCTGTTTCTGCGTTCACACCGCCGTCAATTTCAATTTCGAAATCAAGCTCCAAGGCTGCGCGGAGCCGGGAAAGCTCCTCCACTTTCTTCAATACAGACGAAATGAACTTCTGTCCTCCAAAGCCTGGATTAACTGTCATCAAGAGAACCATATCTAATTCTGGAAGTATTTCTTCAATCAAACTGACAGGTGTCGCAGGATTTAAGACAACACCTGCTTTCACGCCTTGTTCTTTGATTAACATAATCGTACGGTGAAGGTGGATACAAGCTTCTTGATGCACAGTAATAATATCAGCGCCTGCTTTTGCGAATGTTTCGATATAGCTGTCTGGATTTTCAATCATCAGGTGAACATCAAGAGGCAGCTTTGTTACCGGACGGATTGCTTCGACAATCAGCGGTCCGATGGTAATGTTCGGTACAAAATGACCATCCATAACATCTACATGGATATAATCTGCTCCGCCTTTTTCCACATCTTTAATTTCATTTCCTAAACTTGCAAAATCAGCTGAAAGAATTGATGGTGCGATTTTTGTCATCGTTAATACCTCGGCTTTCTTGATTTGATTTCTTCCAGGAATTGCAAATAATGCGTATAGCGATATTCTGGTATATCCCCATCTTCTACCGCTTGCTTCACTGCACATTTCGGTTCCCGGTGATGCATACAGCCTCGAAATTTACAGCCTTCCTCTCGTTCTCTGAATTCCGGAAAACAAGAAGGAAGCTCTTCAGATTCAATCTCGGTAAATTCAAGCGAACTAAATCCAGGCGTGTCAGCAACAAGTCCGCCACCGATTGGGATAAGCTCCACATGCCTTGTCGTATGACGCCCGCGACCCAGACTTTCGGAAATTTCTTTGGTTTCCAATTCCAAGCGCGGATCAATTGCATTCAGCATGGAAGACTTTCCGACACCTGACTGTCCGGCAATAACCGATATTTTGTCTTTCATATGATGTTTCACTTGTTCCAGATTCGTTTCTTCTTTTGACGATAACATCTCGACAGGATAGCCGATTTTTTCATAATCCTGCTTAAAAGTCTCTAGTTTTGCAAGCTCGTCCTCTGACAGCATATCAATCTTCGTAATAAAAATAACCGGGTCAATATGCTTGGATTCCACCAATACAAGAAAGCGGTCCAGCAGTACTGTACTGAAATCAGGCTGTGCAGCAGAAGTCACGATAATTGCTTGATCAATATTGGCAATTGGAGGCCTTACAAGTTCATTCTTGCGCGGCCGTACATCATGCACATAGCCTTCCAGTTTCGTTTCTGCTTCGAATTCTACTTCATCTCCAACTAAAGGTGTGATTTTCTGTTTACGGAAAACGCCTCTGCCGCGGCATTGGTAGGTTTCTCCTTCTGCTGTAAGCACATAATAAAAACCGCTCAGTGCTTTCATAATCTTTCCTGCTGGCATCTATTCACCTTCCCTGTCTTCATACGGTACCGTTTCTTCTAAATATACTTCATCATCACGCATCACCCGGTACTCGGCTTCTCCGCCTGCTGGAATACTTAAACGGAGCGTTACTTCTTCGTCTGCCGTGATCGACCGCTCGTCATAAAGTTCCGTTATATCGTGATCTGCATCCCCGACATAAATCCGCACCTGCTGCGCCACCGGCTCCTGCTCTTCTGCTGTTGCTTCACCTGCCCCATCCCCTGTTTCAGGTTCAGGTTCAGCTGGCTTGTACGGCACAGTAAATGTCACAGTATGCGTTGCAGGCGGCAGGTTTTCCGGTCCAGTAGAGACATATACATCCACACTGCCATTTTCTTCGACAGAATTCCCAGCAGCCGGCTCTTGGCGGATGACAACTCCTTTTTCTACTTCATCAGATGGCTGCTCAATGAAGCTGCCATTCAGATTGTTTTTATCCAAATAGGATTGTGCCTCATCTTCTGTCATTCCGGAAAGATCCGTCAGCGTGACAGCTTCCGGCCCTTTGCTCACTTCAAAGATGACAGTGGTGTCCTCTGGCACTACCCCTGTGCCCGCTTGCGGCTGAATCTGCGAGATGATGGTTCCTTCTGGTTCATCTGAAAATTCCTCGTAGGAGCGGACATTTTTGTAGCCTTTATCTTCTAACAATTTTTCTACTTGAGAAAATGACTTTCCCTCGTAATCCGGGAAATCTTCTTTTTCCTTCCCGATGCTCGTATAAATGGTGACCTTAGATCCCTCTTTAATTTTGTTCCCCGCAGTAGGATCTGTCTTCACAACATTTCCTTCTTCAATCGTATCTGATGCTGTTACTTCCCGCTTCACACGCAAATCCAAATCCGATAATCTGTCTACAGCATCTGCATAGGGCTGGTCTGTTACATCGACCATTGTAACTTCCTTTGGCGTCATTGCGAAGACCACGCCAACTCCTACTGCAGCTAGTGCTAGCAGAATCACGATAACCCAAAGAAAAACTTTCCAGCGCTTCTTCTTCTTCGGCTTTTGTTCTTCTGTTTGAATCGGCGGATTGGTATTTCCATTATGAACAATCGTATCTGCTAAGGAAGCTTTGTTCAGATCATTTTCGGTAATAATCGGAATTGCTTTCGTCGTATCCCCGTCTTCTTTTGGCGGCTCAAAACGCATTTCGTCAGCCCGGCTCGGCTCCAGGCAAGTTTCCAGATCCGACTCCATATCATACGTGCTTATATAACGATAAAAAGGATCCTTCGTTGTTGACTTCAGCACAATGTTTTCGACACTTTGCGGAATATCCCCAGCCCAGCGTCTGACAGATGGCGTTTCATTTTGCAGATGCTTTAAGGCAATACTCACTGCAGATTCACCAGAAAAAGGCAAACGCCCAGTCAGCAGCTCAAACATTACAATCCCAAGTGAATAAATGTCCGATTTCTTCGTTGCTATGCCGCCTCTAGCTTGTTCCGGCGACAAATAATGCACAGATCCTAGCATTGCATTTGTCTGTGTTAAGGAAGTCGCACTCAGCGCGGTCGCAATGCCGAAATCGGTCACTTTCACTTTACCGTAATTGTCAATCAGGATGTTTTGAGGTTTTATATCCCGATGAACAATCCCGTTTGCATGGGCATGTGAGATAGCAGAAGTAACTTGTTTCATAATATCAACCGTATCAGGTACCACAACAGGCCCATGCGCCTGTATGTATTGCTTCAGCGTCATACCGCTGACATATTCCATGACCATATAGTAAATGCCATCCTCGTCACCTACGTCAAATATGGTTACGATGTTTTGATGAGAAAGACTGGTTGCTGCGTGTGCCTCCCGATGAAACCTGGCAATAAACTCATCATCATTTGCGTACTCCAGCTTTAAGACTTTAATGGCTACTTCGCGGTCCAAAATAATATCCTGGCCCAGGTAGACATTCGCCATACCGCCACCGCCGATCAGGCGGTGAATTTCATACCGCTCATTCAGCGTACGTCCTTCCAGCATGCTATGCCCCCTCTCGGACTGGTGCATCCGCCAAATCAGCAATTATTAAGGAGATATTATCCTCCCCGCCGCGATCATTAGCGACAGACACAAGCTGAGAAGCGATTTTCTCAATATCTTCTTCCGATGTGATGTATTGTAATAACTCCTGTTTGTCCAGTTTGTTTGATAAACCATCGGAGCATAGCAGCAGACGATCACCGGCATCCCACGTAATAGAGAGCACATCCATCTCTACATTCTGATCTGTACCAAGTGCGCGGAGCAGGACATTTTTCCTCGGATGGTTTTCCGCGTCTTGTTCGGTAATCTGTCCGGACCGGACGAGCTCATTGACAAGCGAATGATCCTCCGTTACTTGCTTGAATCCTTCTTCATTCAGCAAATAGCAGCGACTATCTCCAATATGTGCAATCGTAACGAAATTATCTGTGCACAGGGCGGCGACAATTGTTGTACCCATCCCGTTCAGCTCGTCGTTTTGACGGGATTCTTCAAAGACATGCGAATTGATTTCTTTGATGGCTTGTTGAATCGCTTCTTCCGCTTCCAGCGGAGATTTAAACGCACTTGCGCTCGTCCACCACTGTCGTAAATGTGATATAACCAGCTCACTGGCAACATCGCCTGCTTTATGCCCGCCCATACCATCGGCAATGACAGCTAAATGCTGCGCATGGGCATTCGAGAATACTCCGCCCGCATCTTCGTTATGACTTCTGATTTGGCCTCGGTCGGTAATGAAATAACCTCTCACGCTACTCACCTCATCTATATGCAGTCTGTTTGCTGCTCCAAATTTATCCTACCACATTTTTCACGCTTTTCTAACAAGACGTACAAGGAAAAAGCCATCTGTATCAAAATCTTGCGGGAATATTTGTAAGCCATTTGAACTTAGACCAGGCGCATCCTGTACCGCTTTCGGTAATTCCTGCTGAAAATCGGGATCAACTTCAAAGTCCGGATGCTCGGCAAGGAAGGTTTGTACCACTTGCTCGTTTTCTGCTTTGTCAACTGTACACGTACTATAAACAAGCTTTCCGCCGACTTTTAGAAGCGGCGCAACATCATGCATCAGTTCAGCCTGGATGGAAGCAAGCGACAAGACATCTTGCTCTGATTTGTGATACTTAATATCTGGTTTTCCGCGTAAAACACCAAGTCCGGAACAAGGCGCATCAAGCAGAATACGGTCAAACGTCTCCGGTGCATGTGTCTCTTGCAAATTTCGAGCATCAGCTTGGTTGGCTTCAATGATGGTAAGCTTCAGTTTCTCAGCTTTCTGACTCACCTGCTTTGCTTTCTTCGCATGCAAATCATAAGCAAGAAGTTTCCCTTCGTTCTTCATCGTTTCCGCAATATGCGTCGTTTTACCGCCAGGTGCGCTGCACGCATCCAATACGGTCATCCCAGGTGCAGCATCTACCATTTGACCAGCGAGCATACTTGTTTGATCTTGTATCGTTACTTGGTTAGACAAGAACAGATCGCTTTTCAGGATATTCCCTTTTTCGATTATGATTCCTTGTGGATTAATAGCCGAAGCACGCACTGTAAAGCCTTGTGAGGTTAGCTCTTCCATTGCAGTTTCGCGCGTTGTCAGCATAGGCTGAACACGGACACTAATTGGCTTTTCAACTTGATTGACGGCGCACATTTCCCGAGCCGTTGTTTCGCCGTAATGAGAAATCCAACGCTCCACAAGCCATTTCGGATGGCTTGTCTCCAAGGAAATGCGCTCAGCAGGATCTTGTATATTATCCAAATTCGGGAATCCTTTTCGCTGCACATTGCGCAGGACAGCATTAACAAGGGAGGCAATTCCTTTATGACCGCGCTGTTTGGCAATTTCTACCGATTCATGAATAACCGCATGGTCAGGCACACGATCTAATACGTACATCTGATAAAAGGCAGACAAAAGCAGCCAGCGTGCCCAGTTTTCTAATTTCTTGTTAACAAATTGACGCAGAAAGTATTCAAGCGTCAATTTATACGATAAAGTTCCGTAAACGATTTCGGTTAACAGCGCCGTATCCCTGCTGTCAAAACCTTTCGTTTGAATTGTCTTATCAAGCAGCAGATGGCTGTAGCCTCCTTGATCCCCAATGCGGGAAAGCAGGGTAACTGCCGTATCACGTAATTCATACTTCTTCATTCTGGCCCAACCTTTCTCCAGCTTGCATATCTTTACCTACACCGCGCAGGAAATCTGCTGCTGTCATTTGTTTCTTTCCTGCTGGCTGAACTTGTGTTAATTTAACAGCCGTGTTTTCAGCACAGATGACAACAATACCATCTGGCTCACAAGCTGCGACTTGTCCAGGTTCTCCTTCGTATGTTTGATCAAGCAATTCACTCCACCAAATTTTAAATGGCTTGCCTTGGTATGTGGTAAATGCTACCGGCCAAGGGTGCATGCCGCGAATATGATTGAAAACCTCCCAATTCGAACGATTCCAATCAATTACTTCCTGTTCCCGCTTAATTGTTGGCGCAAAGGTAACTTTTGTTTCGTCCTGCTGAATAGGGTTTATCGAATTGGCGAAAATGTCGGGCAGAATATCATGCACCATCTCTGCTCCTAATACAGCTAATTTATCATGCATCGTGCCGACGTGATCTTCCATTGTAATCGGTACAGAACGCTGCAGCAGCATATCGCCTGCATCTAATTTTTCTACCATATACATAATTGTCACGCCTGTCTCTGCTTTTCCTTGCTGAATAGCATAGTGAATCGGCGCTCCGCCGCGCAGTTCCGGCAATAGTGATGCGTGCACATTGATGCAGCCGTATTTTGGATATTCAAGCAGCTCTTTGGGCAAAATCTGCCCAAACGCAGCTGTCACAATTAAATCCGGCTCATAAGAGAAAATTTCTTCATAGCTTTCTTTAATTTTTTCCGGCTGGTAAACCGGAATTCCGTGCTTTAATGCTTCCTCTTTAACAGGGGAGCTGGTTAGAACTCTTTTGCGGCCTTTCGGTCGATCTGGCTGCGTGACAACCAGGACTACCTCGCAATCCTCTTCTGTCAGTTGTTTTAGTGATGGTACAGCAAAATCAGGTGTACCCATGAATACAATTCGTTTCATTTAAAAATAACTCCTTTCTTACATGAGCGAATACGGCTGTAAATCAACATGTATTTGCAAATCTTCTTTTTTCCGTGCGTCTTCGTAATAATGGAGAATTCTCCGGATTACATCACGAAGGTTCGGTTCGTTTTTGTATTTTATCATGCACTGGAAGCGATATCTATCTTTGATACGCGCCAGTGGAGATGGAGTAGGCCCTAAAATTCTTACTTGGTCAGACAAATGCTTCTGCAGCAGCTGGACGATTGTCTGTGTTGTCTGCATAGCTTTTACCTGGTTTTGGTGGCTGATTGTCAGCAGCGCTAAGTAATAATAAGGCGGATACTGAAACACCCTGCGCGTTTGCATTTCCGTCTGGAAAAACGGCCGGTAATCGCCTGAGGCTGCAAGCTCTACACTGTAGTGCTCCGGTGAGTATGTCTGAATGATTACTTCTCCTGGAAGCGCATGTCTGCCAGCACGTCCGCTCACCTGGGTGAGCAGCTGGAACGTTTTCTCCGCAGCGCGAAAATCAGGCAAATGCAGCATGGAATCAGCCGCTAAAACACCAACCAGCGTCACGCGTTCAAAATCCAAGCCCTTTGCGATCATTTGTGTACCCAGCAAAATATCAGCTTCTCCTCTTCCAAATGCGCCGAGCAGTTTTTCGTGGGAGCCTTTCCTTCTTGTCGTATCCACATCCATCCGAATGACACGCGCTTCCGGCAGAAGCTGTGTTAACGTTTCTTCTACTTTTTGAGTTCCTGTACCAAAATAACGGATTGTATCGCTTTCGCAGGATGGACAAAAATGGGGAACAGGTTCTTCATAACCGCAATAATGGCATTTGAGCTGCTCACTGCTGCGATGATACGTCAGCGTAATATCGCAGTGCGGACATTCAACTGTATGACCGCAATCGCGGCACATAACAAAGGTGCTATAACCACGTCGATTCAAGAACAGCACTGTTTGTTCCTTCTTACAAATTCGTTCTTTCATCTGATCCAGCAGCTCGCGAGAAAAGATGGACCTGTTCCCTGCATGCAGTTCATCACGCATATCGATGATTTGATAATCCGGCATACTTGCATCGTTGACACGCTCAGGAAGTTCGAGCATTTGGTAGACACCTTTTTCCGCTCTGGCGTATGACTCAAGTGAAGGTGTTGCACTGCCAAGTACAATAGGAGCGTGGTGATACTTGCCGCGGAAAATGGCAATATCTCGAGCATGATATTTGGGATGATCTTCTTGCTTGTAACTTGTTTCATGCTCTTCATCAATAATGATAATGCCCAAATTCTCAAATGGCGCAAAGATTGCCGATCTGGCTCCGACAGCGACTTTCACTTGCTTGCGCTGAATCTTACGCCACTCATCATATTTCTCACCCGCTGACAACGCGCTGTGCAGCACGGCAACATCAGAGCCAAACCGCCCTTTAAAACGATTTACAGTCTGCGGCGTGAGGGCAATTTCAGGTACAAGTACAATCGCTTCTTGCCCTTTGTCCAGGACCTGCTGGATTGCCTGTAAGTACACTTCCGTTTTGCCGCTTCCGGTAACACCATGCAAAAGAAAAACATCATGCTTTTCAGTTAAAATGCTCTTCAATATTGGCTGGAGTGCTCGGGCTTGCGAATCTGACAATTCCAATGGCTTTGTTGGCTCTATTTTTCTATCTTCATACGGGTCACGCATTATCTCTTTATCATAAGCCTGCAGGATACCTGCATCGAGTAGCGGCTTTAAAGTGGAAGCAGTCGTCTGATAAATCGATAACAGCTGCTTTTGCGCTACCGGCCCAGGCTCTTCGATGAAATGTTCTAATAGCGCTCTTTGCTTCATTGCCCGCGGATTTACGTTACTAAGCTCCGCTTGCAGCTCTTCGGTCGTCTGCTTTGTATCAAGCATGCGGACTGTTTTTTTTGTTTCCTTAGAGTTAACCTGATAGCGAAGCTCCACCTGACCTGCTTTGATAGCTTGCTGCAGCATCGCAAAAGAGACGCCGCTTTGCTCAAATTGTTCAAATAAAGCAGTGTTATCCTTTGAGAATACGGACTGCAACTCGTCTGGTATGTCTCCAGTCCGAACAAGTATTTTCTTATATGTTGCCTTCATCGCTTGCGGCAGCATTGCTTGCAGGGCAGTGATATGGAAGCTCAATGTTTGTTCGCCCATCCATACACCTAAATCGAGCAATTCCGGAGTCAGTGCTGGAAGCAAGTCCATTGTTTCCTGTATTTCCTTTAACTTGTCCACTTCGGTTCTATTGCTGATTTGCAAAACAAATCCCATGATACGACGGTTGCCAAATGGAACAATTACACGCATCCCCGGCTGCAGGACATCCATCAGCTTTGCTGGAATCAGATAGTCATAGACGCGATCGGTCTGACTAGCCGGGACGTCCACAACAACCTTCGCGATATTCATACTTCATCTGCCTCCATGTCGGCCAAAATTTCATTTAGAATTTGATGGGCAATTTGCTGCTTCGTGTTGGAAGGAAAATGCTGATTCTTTCCTTCCTTGTTGAGATACGTAATTTCATTGGTATCCGATTGGAATCCGGCACCGTCTTTTCCTACTGTATTGACACAAATTGCGTCCAAGTGCTTTCGCTCCAGTTTTCCAAGGCCATAAGCAATTGCATCATCTGTCTCTGCGGCAAACCCGACAAGGAACTGATGCTGTTTCCGCTGACCAAGTGTAAACAGAATGTCTGTTGTCCGTTCCATCTCTATAATCAGATTGCCAGCTTGCTTCTTCATTTTTTTGTCCGAAGTCTGAACGGGACGATAATCGGCAACCGCTGCCGATTTAATGACTATGTCTTGCTCATCATATACAGACAGCACTGCCTGCAGCATATCTTCAGCACTGACAACATCTACTCTCTTCACACCGGCTGGCGCTGCCAGCTGCGTAGGACCACTTATTAACGTAACGGAAGCTCCTCGTTTGGCGGCAGCTTCCGCTAAGCTATAGCCCATTTTGCCGGACGAATGGTTGGTAAAGAAACGAACAGGATCAACTGTCTCCTGTGTCGGACCAGCAGTCACCAATACCCGCTTCCCAGCAAGATCTTGTGCTTGTTCTGATTGTTCTTCCAAGATCCGAATGATTGATTCCGGCTCCTCTAATCGTCCTTTTCCAACATATCCGCAAGCAAGATAGCCAGCTTCCGGCTCGATAAAACGATATCCCCATGCATCGAGCTGCTGCATATTACGAATCACAGCAGGATGGGCATACATATGTACATTCATAGCTGGAGCAATATAAACTGGTGCCTCTGTTGCAAGCAATGTTGTGGTGAGCATCTCATCTGCGATACCACCGGCAATTTTGCCAATCAAATTAGCTGTAGCCGGGGCAAGCAAGAACAAATCTGCTTTGTCTGCCAAATCAATGTGAGCGATTTTTTCCGGATGCTTTTCGTCAAATGTATCTGTATAAACAGGGTTGCGGGATAATGCCTGAAACGTGAGCGGCGACACGAATTCTGCTGCATGCTGCGTCATAATAACGTGAACATCGGCACCTTTTTGTGTTAATTTGCTTGTCAGCGCACACGCTTTATAAGCCGCGATTCCGCCGGAAACCCCTAGACAAATCGTCTTGCCAGCTAAATTCATTACGTTTTCCCCTCCTGATCACAATAAGAAAGAAACCCCCGCTTGGTCTTCACCAACGCGAGGGCATCTCAATCGGATGCGCCTGGCATCCTCACCGTTTATTCTTCTGTGAATTCCAATAGATCAGCTTGAATCTCTTCAAGTGCGATACCAACGCATTTATGCGATTTCGGATTCGCGATCTTCGTCGTTTTCGTAACCTGCATCTGACGGGCACGCTGTGATGATAACGTAACCAGTGTGTATTTAGAGTTGATTTTTTCCTGTAGTGCGTCAATAGACGGTTCCAACATCATATTAGTTTACCTCCAATGCTTTCTTGTATTCTTTGGCAACACGCTCACGCTTGCAATGCTCACCTTGCACGATTGATTGAATCTTTGAAACAGCATGATCAAGCTGGTCATTCACAACCACGTAATCATATGCATCCATCATCTCAATCTCATCGCGGGCTGCATTCAATCGGTTTTTCACCAAATCTGGTGTTTCCGTGCCGCGGCCGACAATACGATTTTTTAATTCCTCTAGACTTGGCGGGATAAGGAAAATGAAAACACCTTGCGGGAAGTTCTCTTTCACTTGCAATGCTCCTTGTACTTCAATCTCCAAGAAGACATCGTGACCCGCTTCTAAGGTTTCTTCTACATAATCACGCGGTGTGCCGTAATAATTGTCGACATAGCTCGCGTACTCCAAAAGCTTATTCTGCGTAATCAAACGCTCGAATTCTTCCTTTGATTTATAGAAATAGTCTACACCATCTTGTTCTCCCGGACGCATATTACGAGTCGTCATGCTGATCGAGTAACGCAAATGTGTATCCTGTTCAAATAATGCCTTTCTTACCGTCCCTTTCCCGACACCTGATGGGCCGGACAGGATGAAAAGAATTCCTTTCTGTTCAATCATGTGCTTCCTCCTAGCTATTCCTCAGATAGTTCATCGTCACGCAGGACACGCTGCCCTACTGTTTCCGGCTGCACTGCTGAAAGAATGACGTGATCACTATCCGTGATGATGACAGCTCTTGTTCGCCTTCCGTAAGTAGCATCCACCAGTTTGTTTGCATCACGTGCAACCGTAATGATTCTTTTGATGGGAGCCGATTCAGGAGAAACTATTGAGATTATTCTGGTTGCGGAAACGACATTCCCGAAACCGATGTTAATCAATCGTAAGCTCATCTTGCTTCTCCCCCTTGCTGTACTGCTCTGTTGAACGGCATTCAAAAATTTCGATAATGTATGTAAACCGCTCTGCATATGAAAGGATTTATCATCATTATACCTTTATCATCAAATAAACTATATCTTATACATTATAATTATACTTATTAATAAACTCAACACTATTCTATATTTTGCACTTGCTCTTTTATTTTCTCCAGTTCCGATTTCATGCTGACAACGATCACACTAATAGAAGCATCTGTTGATTTAGAACCAATTGTGTTTGCTTCCCGCTGCATTTCCTGCAAAATAAAATCGCAGGTTCTCCCAATCGGGCCTTCTTTATCTAAATTATGGAGCAGCTGTTTTACATGACTTTCTAACCGGATAATTTCTTCCGTAATGTCACCTTTTTCAGCTAGTAAGGCTATTTCCTGATACAAGCGGCTGTTTTCCGGAAGCCCTCCGTCCACATAATGATTGATCCGCTCTTCCACCCGGTTTTTATAGGCCTGCATAACTTGCGGACGCAACACCTTAAGCTCCTGCAGCATCGATTGTAATCCGGCTATTCGGTTTCGGATATCTTTCGCGAGTGCTGCTCCTTCAGCTGATCGCATCTCAATAAACAATTGCAGCGCACCTTGCAGCGCCTCACTGATCAAATCAGGCAGTTCTGTCAGCTCCGGCTGTTTTTCTTCCAGCAAGATGTCGGACGATTGAGAAAGCAGTATATCAATTGTAATATCCCCACGCATTCCGAAAGCATTTCGTATTGCTTTCAGCTTATCCATATATGTCTCGGCTAATTCCCAATCAATGGAGATTTCCCTGTTACGCAATCCTTCCCCATCAATATCTACCGTTAGTTCAAGCTTTCCTCTGCTGACAACCTGCTGCAGCTGATCTTTAAGACTCGGTTCCAAGGAGGAAGCCATTTTCGGAAGCTTATATTTAATGTCTAAGTATCTGGAATTGACACTCTTTAGCTCTGCTGTGACGGTAAGGCTGTTTCCTGAAGCCGTACTTCTGCCATAACCTGTCATACTTTTTGTCAAGAAAACCCCTCCGGTTTAGTGGTAGTTCTAGTTTATCAAATGTAATGGCGTTTGTCGTGTTTGAAGGATGGGGGTGGGAAGATTATAAAACAAAGCAGACTCGTATAGAATTGTTTACCACAATACATTGTTTGCGCACTTTATCTTCTTTACCTAATAAAAATCTCCCGGTCGTTTAGATAATCTTTTAAAGAGTCTTCGTGCTGTTTATTAACCAAAGCAGGTACTTTATCAAGCGGAAAGAACTTTAATTCCAATGTTTCCTCTTCTTCCGTGTTCAATGATCCAACTTTAGGTTGTAATTTGTTACTATGATTTGAGCAATCACCGCTTGGGTACTCATCGAAGTATTTCGTATAGATCCCTACTAATCTATTTACTTTAACATCTAATCCAGTTATCAATTTATCCGGTTGCTCTAGTGTTGTATTTATTAATTCGTTGTTCATAGGTCTTTTGAAAATTTAAGCACCATGTTATACCATCTCAGCTGCTTTTATATTACCACGCTCTTCCCCTGTAGATAAAAGCAGCTTCACTCTAACTAAACTGCCTTGAAAGTAAACCGTTTTAATAAAGTTCAATTTCTTTTTCACAAATATACATATAAAAATCCGAACTATGTCATCATAGCTCGGATCTTCATTAAATACGTATCTATTTTTTCATAAACCCAAAAAGCACAGTCGGCACAGCACTCAGCCCCATAATCAGCAGCCAGTCACGAAGCAGTAAATCTGTTGTATGGAAAATTGGCTGCAGCGGTGTTATATAAATAACAGCGAGCAGGAGAATCATCGATATGAGAACGGCACCGATGAGCCAGATGTTGCCGAGCGGATTGCGGGCAAATACTGATTTTTCGCTGCGGCAGTCAAATACGTGAATGAGCTGGGCCATTACGAGTGTCGTAAATGCTGTTGTTTGGGCGTAAATGAGATTGTCTGGATCACCTTGGTACATGAGCATGAAAGCAATGATGGTGACCGAGCCTATCAGGATACCGCGTGTGACGATTTTTGTTCCTAGTCCGCGGGCAAATACGCCTTCATTCGGATGACGCGGCTTCTGTTTCATTACTTCATCTTCTGCTTTGTCCATTCCTAAAGCGATGGCTGGCAGTCCATCGGTCACCAAGTTCACCCAAAGAATTTGGATTGGCACGAGCGGCATAGGCAGGGCTAGAATCATGGCAAACAGCATGACGAGTATTTCGCCGACATTCGAGGCTAGCAAGTAACGGACAAACTTACGGATATTTGAATATATAGTTCTGCCTTCTTTAATTGCTGCTTTAATTGTGGCAAAGTTATCGTCCATTAACACAAGTCCACTTGCCTCTTTGGCAACATCTGTGCCTGTGATGCCCATGCTGATGCCAATATCACTTGCTTTGATAGCTGGCGCATCATTCACACCATCGCCTGTCATGGCAACAATATGCCCAACATGCTGCAACGCTTGTACAATTCGCAGCTTATGCTCTGGGGTAACACGCGCAAAGACATACATGCTATCTACTTCGGTACGCAACTCTTCGTCGGACATACGATCCAGATCTTTTCCTTCTACTACTTTTCCGCCGGCTGGAAGGATATGGAGCATCTTGGCGATGGCTGCTGCCGTCTTCACATGATCACCAGTTATCATAACCGTCTTAATGCCAGCTTTTCGGCAATCAATGATGGCATCCTTCGCTTCTTGGCGTGGTGGATCAATCAAACCATTCAGCCCGATGAATGTCATGTTCTGTTCTAACTCTTCTTCTTTCGGTTCATATCCGGCTGGAAATTCGCGAATACAAACCGCAATTGTGCGCAGTGCTTTCGCTGCCATCTGATCGACGGCTTCGTACAACACTTTTTTGTCTTTTGCAGCAAGCGGCTTCTTATCGGTACCAACTTCTTCATAAACAGCTTTATCAATTAAAACATCCGGCGCTCCCTTGGTTATTGCGACCAGCTTTCCTTCAGGCGTTCGGATGAGTACGGTCATGCGCTTCCGTTTACTATCGAAAGGCACTTCATGCACAAATTCATAATCTGTCAGTTTGTCAGCATCCAGACCTGCTTTTTTTCCGGCAACAACGAGCGCCCCCTCCGTCGGATCACCGTCAATGAGCCAACGCTTCTTCTTACGAATCATTTTTGCGTGACTAGCAAGAACACCGTAGCGAAGAAAGCGAATGAGTGCCTTATCATTTGATTCTTTTCCACCTCGGTAAAATCCGCCAGATGGATCATATCCGCTGCCGGTTACCGTATAGCTGTTTCCGCTTAAGAATATCTCTTTTACTGTCATTTGGTTTTCTGTCAATGTTCCAGTTTTATCCGAACAAATGACGGTTGCTGAGCCGAGCGTTTCGACAGCTGACAGTCTTCTGACGATGGCTTTTTGCTTGATCATGCGCTGCACGCCGAGAGAAAGCGCGACGGTTACGATAGCCGGAAGACCTTCTGGTATAACAGCAACTGCAAGCGACACACCAGCAAGCAGCATGTCATAAAGCGGATTGCCTCGATAAACACCGGCAAGGACTGTTAACGCCGTCAGAAGCAAAGCAATCACAATTAGTACTTTACCAAGCTTTTCTAATCTTTTTTCCAGCGGTGTTTGTTTGCGTTTTGTATCAATCAGCAGTTCTGCAATTTGTCCGACAGCTGTGTTGGAGCCGGTACCAATGACAATGCCCGTTCCATTTCCTCGAGTGACTAGGGAGCTCATAAAAGCAATATTCACTTGATCTTGCGGACCGAGCTGTTCTTTGTTCAACGGTTCTGTCATTTTAGCTACGGGCAGTGATTCGCCGGTAAGTGCGGATTCCTCTGTCTCCAGGCTGGTTACAGCAATTAAACGCAAGTCAGCAGGCACCCGATCCCCTGCTGTCAGCGAGACGATATCCCCCATGACCAGTTCCGCGGAAGACACTCTGCTCCATTGGCCGTCCCGCAGTACACGTGCCATTGGCGCATTTAACTCTTTTAACTTGCTGAGTGATTTCTCGGCATTTCTTTCTTGGAAGAATCCAATCAGCGCATTCAAAAAGACGATGAGCAAAATGGCGATGCTATCGATGTATTCACCTAGTATTCCTGATATAACAGTAGCAGCAAGAAGCACCAGAACCATGAAATCTTTGAATTGTCCAAGAAATAACGCCAGCTGAGATGCGCTTTTCTCTTCTTTCCATTCATTTCTTCCGTCCCGCTTCAGCCGCTGTGTAACTTCTTTTGTAGCCAGGCCTTTCTGTGGATCAGACCCTGTCTTCTTGGCTGTTTCCTCTGCAGAAAATTGATACCATCGCACGTTGCATACCTCCACCTCTTATTTCTAGTGTAAATGTATGCGTGCTTGTCCGATAAAATGCTATACTAGCAGAGAATGAGGTGAAACCATGGCATTTGATGGAATAGTAACAAGAGCGATGGCTAGAGAACTGGATAGCACATTATCAACTGGCCGACTGTCGAAAATATACCAGCCGACTGATACGGAGATCGTGCTTACCTTCCGCAGTCAAGGGAAGAATCACGCCCTATTACTATCGGCGCATCCTAGCTACGCACGGGTGCATATAACAGACGATACCTATCAAAACCCGCAAAATCCTCCGATGTTCTGCATGCTGCTCCGCAAGCATCTGGCAGGCGGTTTTTTGGAAAAAGTAGAGCAATATGAAAACGAGCGTATTATCCAGCTTACTTTTATTAGTAAAGATGAACTTGGTGACAAAACTTCCAAGCGCATCATCATGGAAGTAATGGGGAAACACAGCAATATTATGCTAGTAGATAATGAAACAGAAATGATTATCGACAGTATTAAGCACATCTCTTCCAGTGTGAACAGGCACCGTACGATTCTTCCAGGTCAAACGTACAAGCTGCCGCCAAGTCAGGAGAAATTGAATCCATTCACTCTGGATCCAGCGGAATTTGCTCGCAAGCTCGATTTCAACAGCGGCCGTATGCACAAGCAGATTTTAAACTTGCTGCAAGGTGTATCTCCTGCTTTAGCCGGCGAACTCGCGGAACAAGCTTATATGGGAGATAAAGAAGCATATGCAGCTGCGTTTTCCGCTTTCATTGATAAAATGAAGCAAGACAGCTACGAGCCAACATACTTCAAAGGAAAAAAAGAAGATTTCTATGTAATGGATTTACGCTCTATTGAAGGGACTCGTGAACATTACGATACGATGAGCGGACTCATTGATGCGTTTTATTCCGGGAAAGCAGAGCGCGACCGCGTGAAACAGCAAGCAGGTGACTTAATCCGTTTCTTGAAAAATGAACGGGAGAAGAATATCCGGAAGCTTACCATTCATGAGAATACGTTGAAAAAATCAGAAGAAGCGGATACGTACCAGCGAAATGGCGAGCTGCTGACAGCACATATGCACCAAATCAAGCAAGGTGACACCGAAGCTGTCGTCACGGATTATTATGATCCGGACCAAAGTC
This sequence comes from Terribacillus aidingensis, assembly GCF_900215625.1. Classification (GTDB taxonomy): domain Bacteria; phylum Bacillota; class Bacilli; order Bacillales; family Amphibacillaceae; genus Terribacillus; species Terribacillus aidingensis. The sequence continues at coordinate 116,545 of NZ_OBEK01000002.1, read as the reverse complement.
AGGTAAGTATTAAACTGAATCCAAACAAAACACCTAGCGAAAATGCACAAAGCTATTTCAAGCAATACAATAAATTGAAAAAGTCACGTACGATGGTGGAGCTGGAGTTAGAGAAAACAAATGCGGAAATCGATTATCTCGACCAGCTCGTGCAGCAAGTGGAAGGCGCCCGAGAGCAGGATGTCGAGGAGATTCGTGAGGAACTGCGTGAGCAAGGTTATTTGAAAGCAAAAACTCAGCAAAAGAAAAACAAAAAGCCGAACTTGCCTACACCTGAAACGTACACCTCAACTGACGGCACCACCATTCTTGTCGGACATAACAATAAACAGAATGAATACTTGACGACGAAGCTTGCACACAAACAAGATACATGGCTGCATACGAAGGATATTCCGGGATCACACGTCGTCATCCGATCAAGCGAACCTTCTGAGGAAACATTAGAAGAAGCAGCTAAATTGGCCGCTTGGTTTAGTAAATCAAGACTATCCTCATCTGTACCGGTAGATTATACACTTATACGACATGTCAAAAAGCCGAATGGCGCAAAGCCAGGTTTTGTAACATATGATCAGCAAAAAACATTGTATGTCACCCCTGAAGAAAGCTTAGTGAAAAAGTTAGCTGTGAAATAAAGCAGTTAACTGCAAGACACACAATATAATAGTGTTTTAGCAATATAAAATCCAAACGATGCTCCGTTTAAGCAGTGTCGTTTGGATTTTTTTTGCATCAACTGTATGTAGGCACCCGCTCCGGAAATACACTCCGCTTCCCTGCGCTAAACTGTTAAAGGAAACCTGTACTGAGCTCTATACTCTTTTAAGACACTATTCTGTGGTTATTCGTGTTTAGAGTTAACTGTTTTAGTTACATACCAAGCTCTTTACTGTAAAGATTATCATAGAGACAAACACTAGATAAAAGTGATTGTATTGAATGGTCCATATAAAAAATGACCTTGGCACAATACCGAGGTCATTCAACAAAAAACGATGTACTTTTAATTAAACTGTTCATTCATGGTACACTTTCTTCGTCCGCTTACGAAAAAAGATAATGCTGTTCTTATAAAAACAACCCAACAATCGTACCAGTCAATATTGACCCCATTGTTGCCACTAACAATACCTTCAATCCTACTTTCGCAAGCAAACTAGCCTGCTTTTGATCAATTGCTTGGACAGTCCCTAAGATCATTCCTATCGAGGAGAAGTTAGCAAATGAAATTAAGTAAGCTGAAATAATACCGACTGTTTTATCAGATATGTCAGGGACAAGTTTGACGAAATCTGAGATGGCGACGAATTCATTCGCAGCTACTTTTGTTCCCATAATAGAACCTGCATTGACAATTTCAGAAGTTGGAATACCCATAATAAATGCCACAGGTGCAAAGATATACCCAAGTATTTCTTGGAATGACATGCCCACTAAGCCGTTGAACACATAGTTGATCATGGCCAATAACGCCATATACGTAATTAGCATGGCACCTACGATTAGTGCTGTCTTACCACCTAATAAGGTACCGTTTCCAACAGCTTCAAAAAATGATTTATCCGTATTCATCTCTTTTAGATCTATATCATAATCTTCTTCGCTTCGGACAGGAGCAACAATGGAAGATAAAATTAAACCGGAAAATACATTTATCGGCAGTGCGACGAGCACATACTCAGGTGGTATCAGCTGCAAATACCCTCCCAAAGTTGAACAAGACACCGCGACAAGTGAGGATGTTGCAACGATAAACAAGCGGTTTGGACTCAGCTTATGAAGTTGAGACTTAACTGAAATAATTGCCGTTGTATCACCGAAAATCATAGAATTCACTGCAACAAAGGATTCAACTTTCGGCAGTCCCGTGATTTTGGACACAATACCGCCTACATACTTAATCGCTAAAGGCAATATTCTGAGATACGTTAAAATAGATAATAATGCAGATATAAAAATAATCATCATAAGAACATTCAGGAAGAAATAACCTTTTGTGGACAAGTCACCGAATACGAATGAAATGCCTTCGTGTCCAAAGGAAAGGACTTTCGTGAATACCTCGACTATTTTTCTTATGACCGTTCTGCCAATTAACGTATTAAGCAAGAACCAAGCTAATATGAGCTGCACAGCCAACATGATACCGACTGCGCGATAATTGATATGTTTTTTGTCGTTTGACATTGCCCAGGCAACAGCGACTAAAACAAGTATTCCTAAAACTCCAATAACAATAGACACGCAATTTACCTCCAACCTTGCAGAACCAACCGTGGATTTTTTGTACATAGCTTATAAATATAAAGTTAATAGACCCGCATCCTACTGTTACAGCTGCGATTCTATACTTGGACCTATTTATAGGATTAACATAAATCCGTTATCATAAGCAGATCATAAAAATGTTAACAGTATCTCCTGCGTACTGGCGTCTATTATGACACATATCATATTTCGTGATAACACTTTTATTATTAGTTGCACTATTAACATTTTTTATAAAAGTATTTCAATTTCAATAAATACCACTGCTAAATTTTGTATGCTGCTGAACATTTGAAAGAGAGTGGAGGAAATTTGTGAAGAAACAGAAGGGCTGATCATGCAGATTTTATCTGCTTCCGTTCAAACGCACGAAAAAACCGGACAATACAGTAGATTTTCAAGCTTCAAAAATACCGTATTGTTCGTATAAAAGTTAACTGATGTACGCACTTAACAGATTTTGAGAGTGATTTTCCTTTTCTATAACTACTCTGAATTCATTAGCAAAATTGGCTTTATTAGAAAACTAAATCAATTTCTTGTAATAAAAATTCCCATCTTTATACTTGCCGAATGCATCCTGTGCGAATGCAGGTACTTCTCCAAACAATACATAACCTTCCGACTGGTATAACACATTCGCTGGTCCATCTTTTTCTGTGTCCAGCAAAAGCAGTGTTTTTCCATCCTGTCGGGCCGCTTGCTCAGCGTGCTGCAGCAGCTTTCTTGCAATACCTTTGCGCTGGGCATCTGGGTGTGTCATGAGCTTAGCAATTTCGGCACGGTGCTGACCGTTTTCTTTATCACTTAGATGCAATTGTACTGTACCAGCAACCTTCCCATCCAGTAAGCAAATAAATAAGCGTACATGCTCGGAGGGGACCTTATGCCAATACGCAAGGGCAGTTACATGCTGCATTGGATACAAATAATTCATAGAAGCCCCTGCCGCAACTATTTCCTGAAACAAATTAGCCAATTCTTCTTCATAAGCGCCGATCTCTGTTAACTCGACAATCTGCATAACTTCTCCTCCATTCCCTATCTTTAACTGCTTTTCCGTTTCCCATGTCTATTATAAAGCAAAAAAGGATGCAAAAATGCACCCTTTAACAAGTTGGAAGCCATTTATTCTGTTTATGTTTCGATCAAATTGTATCACGCACTAATAGTTTTAAACCGGATGAAACTGGCGGCTGACAACAAGTCGAAGTCTCGCTAATAACTTATTTTTTTCTCCATCAATGATGAGATTTCTTGGAAGCCAAGTTTTTGATATAGGTGTTTCGCTCGGTTTCCTGCAAAAACGTTTAACTGCACTTTATTAAGCCCCTCTGCACTTAATTGCCGGAACGCTGCTTCGCACAATTTTTCGGCTACTCCTTGTTTGCGGAAATACGGCAGTACATATATCTCGAATATAAATCCTGCCATATCATTCTTGTAATAGTCGACTATTCTTGCTACCCCAATCCATCCTTGGATAATATTATTTTCATTATGAACAAGGTAATAGCCGCCATTATGCAAAAATGAAGCTGCCATTTGCAGCACTTTATCGCTTGTTAATTTCCCGTAACCCATCGTTGCTTCATTAAAAACGTTAAAAGAATAATTCCAGATTGTTTGTGTCTCGGTATGCGTAGCTCTTCTGATTGACATCTGCCCAAGCATCTCCTTTACATCCTATAAAAAACTTCAGCCACGATATCCCCCACAAAAGAACAGCCATTGCTTGTAAGTGAATACGCTGCACGTAATATGACAGATCTGTCTCTGAATCTTGTGGTTAGTTTATGTGAGAAATAGGTGTTTGTGCGATATCACTGTCGTCACTTGCTGCGGACATTTTAGGTTTATATGAAGAAACGCGAAAAGGCTTTCGCTCCCTTACTTTCAGAGCTAAAGCCTCCACATGTTTTATATTACTGCTAGGTGCCAGCGTAATTTTCAGAGTGTATTGCGCCAATCTAATAGTCCCTGCTTTTCCTGCAATGTAATAGCGCCTCTTTCCACAAGGACTTCCGTTAATGAATCAAAGTTCGTCAGCGTTTCAAATGGAACTTCTACCTCAGCAAAGTTATCATCGGCTTTTTGTAAATTGTAGCTGAAAATAGCTAATACCTTTGTAACGATTGCTCCTGCTTCCTGGAGAGCTTGCACGGTATTCAGAACCGAACCGCCTGTCGAAATAAGATCTTCAATGACGACCACATGCTTACCAGCCACATCTGCTCCTTCAATCTGATTGCCTTTGCCATGACCTTTTTTGCTGGATCGAACGTAAATCATAGGTAAATTCGCTTTATCAGCAAGCCAGGCTGCGTGCGGGATTCCACCTGTAGCACAGCCAGCGATAATTTCAGTTTCCGGTAATTGTGCTAACTTGCGTTGAAACTGTCTGCTAATCTCACTCCGGACTTCAGGATGACCTAATGTAAGCCGGTTATCACAGTAGATTGGAGAATGAATACCGCTTGCCCATACAAACGATTTGGAAGGATCAATTTGGATTGCATTGATAGAAAGCAGTGCTTCTGCTAGATTAGTTGTTGTTGTCATCGTTTTTCCACTCCTGTACCGCCTGATTGTAGGCTTGTTTTGGGTTATCTGCTGCTGTCACACTTCTGCCGATGACCAAGTAATCGGCACCCATCTTCTTCGCCGCAGCTGGTGTAGCAATACGATGCTGGTCGTTTGGCGCGGAACCGGCCAGGCGAATGCCAGGCGTGACGGTTAGAAAGCTTTCTCCGCAGGCCGCTTTGATGCTCGCTGCTTCATGAGGAGAACATACAACGCCATCTGCACCAGCACACTTAGACAGCTCTGCTAAATGACGTGCATAAGCAGCTAATTCCATCGGCTGCTGCAAATCAGTTTGGACTGTATGCTCATCCATGGAGGTCAGCATTGTCACGCTAATCAGTTTCGGTACAGCATCTGCTGCTCCGCTATGTAATCCTTCTTTTGCCGCCTCTATCATTTTCGCTCCGCCAAGCGCATGCACATTGACGATATCAACATCAAGTGCTGCTAGATTACGCATTGCCCTATTAACCGTGTTGGGAATATCATGTAATTTTAAATCAAGAAAGATCGGATGTTTTTTCTCTTTTAATTGGTAGATAATCTGCGGTCCTTCGCGGTAAAAAAGCTCCATGCCAACTTTTACTGGTATTTCATCCATTTCATTCTGATTAAGGAAATGCATTGCTTCGTTCCCTGTCGGAAAATCAAGTGCGAGATAAATGGGTGTTTGCATGTTCATGCCCCTTTCCGATTGCTTCCACCGCATTAGCGAAACCATATTTCTCAAGTACAGCCGGCAATTGCTGAATAATCTCTGGACAAACAAATGGATGTTGGAAATTGGCAGTACCGACTGCTACCGCTGAGGCACCTGCAAGCAGGAATTCCAGCACATCTTCTGCTGTTCTGACGCCGCCCATGCCAATGATTGGTAAATCCGTCACTTGGCGGACTTGGTAGACCATGCGGATGGCAACAGGTTTAACAGCCGGTCCTGATAAACCGCCTATTTTATTCGCAAGCAGCGGTCTTCGGTTCGCTAAATTGATTTGCATGCCTGTCAGCGTATTAATTAAAGATAAGCCATCTGCACCGCCAGCCTCTGCTGCAGAAGCTATCGCTGTGATATCTGTGACATTCGGAGACAGCTTCACATACACAGGAACGGTACTAACTTCTTTTACCGCCGCCGTAACTGTTTGAGCCAGTGCTGGATCTGTTCCGAATTGCACGCCGCCTTCTTTTACATTCGGGCAAGATATATTTAACTCAATTGCTTTAATAACTGGATGTCTGCTGATCTTTTGTGCTACTTCGACGTATTCTTCAATTGTGCTTCCTGCTACATTTGCCATGATAGGCGTGTCGTAATTTGCTAAGAACGGCAGCTCTTGTTCCATAATTTGATTGACACCTGGATTTTGCAGACCGATTGCGTTCAGCATGCCGGCATCTGTCTCGGCTACACGTGGTGTCGCATTGCCATAGCGGGCTGTGCCAGTCGCTGCTTTAATCGTAATGGCACCTAGTAAGTTCAAATCATACAGCTCGGCGTATTCTTTACCGAAGCCAAAGCACCCGGAAGCTGGCAAAATCGGATTTTTCATTGTTAAGCCTGGCAGCTGGACCGCTAGGTTCATGTCAACACAACCTCCTTCGCTCGGAACACTGGACCGTCTTTGCAGATTTTTTTATAGCCATTTGCACTATCCGGTGCAGGAACGACGCATGCGAAGCAAGCTCCGATGCCGCACCCCATTCGCTGTTCAATCGATATAAACCCTTCCTGATTAGAAAGCTGTGTGGATACAGCTTTCAGCATGCCAGTGGGACCACAAGTAAAGTACTGATCAAAATCCAGCTTTTCTGCGTTAATGATATCCGTTACAAACCCTTTTTCTCCTGCACTGCCATCATCCGTGGCAAGATAGTAGTTTCCGAGAAGCCGGAACTGATTTTCATAAAAAACTTGCGCTTTGTTCTGGAACCCTGCCACCATGGTGACGTGCACACCTTTTCGTTTCAGACACTGCGCCAGATAGTAAAGCGGCGGTACCCCTATCCCTCCTCCGACAAGCAGCGCTTTTTCAAGCTGCAAGTCGTCGACAGGATAGCCTTGTCCGCAAGGCCCAAGCGCATCCAGCTGATCTCCTGGTGCTGCTTTTGCTAATGTGTTTGTTCCTTCTCCAAGCAGTTTAAAAATGATGGTGATGGTAGAAGCTTGTCTATCTACTCCCGCTATGCTGATTGGGCGGCGGAGCATATGATTCGTCCCTTCGCCTACAAGCAGATGAAGGAACTGGCCTGGGAGAATTTTCTCCTGGGCCATTCTTCCGCGAAAGGTCATCTCTACTGTATCTTTGGCAATAAGCTGTTTGCTGATAATTTTGAGCTGCTCATGAATCAAGACAGTACGCCTCCTGCCACAACTGGTTTGGCAGTAAAGGTCATCGATTCAATAATGCTGGCAATTGCTTTAGCAGTATCCAAGCTTGTCAAACAGGCGAGACCGTGCTCCACTGCTTCGCGGCGGATAAGGAACCCATCAGATCGCGGCTGTTTGCCGGAAGTCAGTGTGTTGACGACAAATTGTACGTCGCCGTTCTCAATGATGCTAATGACATTTTGCTCCGCTGACCCGACTTTACCAACGGTTGTTACCGGCAGTCCTGCATCCTCTACGGCTGCGCTAGTTCCTTCTGTTGCGTATAATTGGAAGCCTAGTGCATAGAACAGTTTGGCTATTTCCATTGCTTCTGCTTTGTCTTTATCTGCTACCGTCAGAAGTATTGCTCCTTCCTGCGGCACAGATAGTCCGGATGCGAGCAATCCTTTATACAATGCTTTTTCAAGCGTCCGATCGTGACCAATTGCTTCTCCTGTAGACTTCATTTCTGGTCCAAGCAGTGTATCCACACTGCGCAGCTTCTCAAAACTGAATACCGGCACCTTCACAAACACATCTTCTGGTTCCGGCAGCAGGCCGCTCACATAGCCCATATCAGCCAGCTTCTGTCCGAGAATAGCTTTTGTAGCAATATTAGCCATCGTTACGTGGGTAATCTTAGACAAGAACGGAATCGTTCGGCTGGCCCGAGGGTTTACTTCCAGCACATAGGCTTTTCCTTTATGGATAACAAATTGGATGTTGATCAGCCCTTTTACACCAAGTGCTTTCGCTATCTGCATTGTTGCCTCGATACATTGCTGGCGGCATTCTTCTGTAATTGTCTGCGTAGGGTATACGGCAATAGAATCTCCTGAATGGACGCCTGCGCGTTCAATATGTTCCATAATGCCTGGGATAATCGTTGTTTCTCCGTCACTGATGGCATCGACTTCCACTTCAATGCCAGTTAAGTATTGGTCGATTAGAACCGGATGATCATGACGAACATGAACCCGCTTTTCCATATAATGGTGTAATTCTGCTTCGTTATAAACAATTTCCATATTGCTTCCGCCGATAACATAAGAAGGACGGACAAGCACCGGATACCCGATTTTAGCCGCTGTTTCTGCTGCATCCTCAAGTTTCGTAATAGATGCACCTTCTGGCTTCGCCACTTTCAATTCGTCTAGTAATTTTTCAAATTTATTACGGTCTTCGGCAGCATCAATTGCTTGTAGTGATGTTCCCAGCACTTTCACGCCGCGCCGTTCCAGTCCTTCTGCTAGGTTGATTGCTGTCTGACCGCCGAATTGAACGATAACGCCCAGGGGATTTTCTAGATTAACAACGTGCATGACATCTTCTAAAGTTAGCGGTTCAAAGTACAGCTTGTCAGATACACTGAAATCAGTCGAAACGGTTTCCGGGTTGCTGTTGATAATAATTGCTTCGTAGCCCGCTTCTCGAATTGCCAGAACAGAATGAACTGTGGCATAATCGAACTCGATTCCTTGACCAATGCGGATAGGACCGGAGCCAAGCACAATCACTTTTTCTTTATCAGAGACAATGGATTCATTTTCTTCTTCGTATGTGCTGTAGAAATACGGTGTTTGCGATTCAAATTCGGCTGCACATGTGTCTACCATTTTATACACCGGTGCTAGCTGGTTTTCCATGCGGAACTGATAGACTTTGTCTTCTTTTGTATCCCACCAGTGTGCAATTTCACGGTCAGAGAAGCCCTTTTGTTTTGCTTCCTTTAACAGCTTCAGCTCCCACGGCTGTTCCTGTAAAGCTGTCTCCATTTCGATAAGTGCTTCAATTTTCCAAAGGAAGAAGCGATCAATTTTTGTCAGCTCATGCAGCTGTTCAACAGAATTGCCGCGGCGGAATGCTTCTGCCAAGATGAATAATCGCTCATCATCGGCTTTGACTAGGCGATGCTCCATCTCGTCGTCCGTCATCTGATCTAAACGCAGAGAGGCGAGGCCGTTTGCTTTATTATCGAGGGAACGAACACCTTTCAGTAACGCTTCTTCGATATTCCGCCCAATTGCCATCACTTCTCCTGTCGCTTTCATTTGGGTGCCGAGCTTGCGATTGCCGCTGACGAACTTATCAAACGGAAAGCGCGGCAGTTTGGCTACAACATAATCGAGAGCCGGCTCAAAGTAAGCGTATGTAGTACCTGTTACAGGGTTTTTAATTTCATCCAATGTCAAACCAACGGCGATTTTAGCTGCCATTTTGGCAATTGGATAACCTGTTGCTTTCGAAGCCAGCGCACTAGAGCGGCTGACACGCGGGTTCACTTCTATGATGTAATAGTTAAAGCTGTGCGGATCAAGTGCAAGCTGAACGTTACAGCCGCCTTCAATCTTTAATGCCTTAATAATCTTAATAGAAGCATTTCGAAGCAGCTGGTATTCGCGGTCGCTTAGTGTTTGCGATGGCGCCACAACAATGCTGTCTCCGGTATGAATACCGACAGGATCGACGTTTTCCATATTACAAACAACAATGGCCTGGTCGTTTTTGTCGCGCATAACTTCGTATTCAATTTCCTTAAAACCGGCAATATTGCGTTCAATCAAACATTGTGTGACAGGAGAAAGTGTAAGGCCGTTCCTTGTGATTGTCTTTAACTCTTCTAAGTCATAGCACATGCCGCCCCCAGTGCCGCCAAGCGTATATGCGGGACGGACAATCAGCGGAAAACCGATTTCCTCGGAAAAAGCTACGGCTTGTTCGACAGTTGTGACAATTTGGCTTTCGGGTACTGGCTCACCGAGCTGGTGCATCAAATCACGGAATTGCTCCCGATCCTCTGCTTGCTGAATGGCTTCCAAAGAAGTTCCTAACAGCTCAACACCGAATTCTTTTAATATACCAGAGTTATCAAGCGCAACAGCCAAGTTTAAGCCTGTTTGACCGCCAAGTGTAGGCAGCAGCGCATCAGGTTGTTCCTTGCGAATGATTTTGCTTAGGAACTCGACCGTGAGCGGCTCCATATAGACGATATCTGCTACAGTGTGGTCTGTCATGATGGTGGCAGGATTGGAGTTTGCCAGAACGACCGTATATCCTTCTTCACGCAACGCTTGGCAAGCCTGTGTGCCGGAATAATCAAATTCTGCTGCCTGCCCAATGACGATTGGACCAGATCCGATAACAAGGATTTTTTGGATGTCAGTACGTTTAGGCATAAGTAGCTTCCCCCTTGGATGATGGTTGTGTTGTTTGCTGTGTCATGTCAAGAAACTCATCGAACAAATGTCGGGTATCTTCTGGGCCCGGAGCTGCTTCTGGATGGTATTGCACACTCATGACTGGGTATTTTTTGTGCTGAAGCCCTTCTACGGTACCGTCGTTTAACGCTACTTGCGTTAATTCAAGATCCGTTGAAGATAGCGATTCTTTGGTAACGGTATAGCCATGATTTTGAGATGTTAGGTAGGTTTTCCCTGTTGCCAAGTCTTTGACAGGATGGTTGGAGCCCCGATGCCCGAATTTCAGTTTTTCTGTATTGGCGCCGGCTGCAAGTGCAATCAGCTGGTGGCCGAGACAGATACCAAAAATAGGTACTTGACTGATCAGCTCACGAATGGTTTTGGTGGCAGTTTCCACGTCTTTCGGATCTCCTGGTCCATTTGTCAGCATGACGCCATCAGGATTTAAATGAAGGATTTGTTCTGGCGAGTAGTGCCAAGGTACGACCGTAATATGACAGTCGCGTGCTGCAAGTTCACGTAAAATACCATGCTTCATACCGAAGTCCATCACCACAATTCGTTTGCCGCGGCCGGGAACGACATAAGGCTTGGCTGTACTCATACGCTGCACTTGGTCATTCGGCAGTGAAATTGCTTCCCAAGAAGCACCTGTTTCCACTGTTTCGGTTGCTTCTGTCAATCTAGCTTTCATCGCACCTTGTTTGCGGATGATTTTTGTTAGTTTACGAGTATCAATGCCTTCAATTCCAGGAATCTCATGAAACTTTAGGAAGCTGTCTATTGTATGCTGCTTCCGGAAATTTGAAGGAGCAGCACTTGCTTCTTTTACGACGAGTGCTTGGATGGATGGCTGGATGCTTTCGAAGTCATCACTATTAATACCATAGTTGCCAATTAGCGGATAAGTCAGTGTAACGATTTGTCCGCAGTAGGAAGGGTCAGACAGAATTTCTTGATAGCCGGTCATTCCTGTATTAAAAACAATTTCTCCTGTTGTTGCCTGATCGCTTCCGAATGCTGTTCCGTTGAATACAGTCCCGTCTTCGAGAATTAGTTGTCGTTTCTTCATTTTACCGCTTCCTTTCTGTATACAATTTCTCCATTGCAGATTGTCATTGTTGGCTCTCCTGTATAACGCCAGCCGATAAATGGTGTGTTTGTTCCTTTTGATTGGAATAAAGTCGGGTCCACTAGTCCGTCTGCTTGCAGATCCAGTACAGTCAAATCTGCTGCTGCTCCTGTCTCAAAGCGGCCGTACGGCAGCTCGAATGCTTGGGCTGGCTTGATTGTCAGCCAGTCGATAAGCTGACGAAGCGTGAATACATCTGTCTCGACAAATTGTGTGTACAGCAGACTGAAAGCTGTTTCTGATCCAACGATGCCGAATGATGCATCCAGCATGCTGACATTTTTCTCCTCCGCTGTGTGCGGTGCATGATCCGTTGCAATCATATCGATTGTGCCGTCCAGCAGTCCTTCGATAAGCGCCTGACGATCAGCTTCGGATCGGAGTGGCGGATTCATCTTATAATTGCCATCATCATTTTTAATATCTTCATCTGTCAAAAGCAAATGATGCGGTGTTACTTCTGCTGTTACTCGAATACCGGCGCGTTTCGCATCGCGGATAACGCGAACGGACTCTTTTGTACTGACATGACAGATGTGGTAATGACAGCCAGCTGCTTCTGCGAGTAAAACATCCCGGGCAATGTGCACCGACTCAGACACATTATTAATACCTGGCAATCCAAGTCTTTTGCTTGCTGTTCCTTCATGCATGACGCCTCCCGGCACAAGACTGTCATCTTCACAATGTGCGACGACCGGGATGCCAAGTTTCGCTGCTCGCTGCATCGTTTCCAGCATCATACCGGCAGACTGGATACCGAGTCCGTCATCAGTAAAAGCAAAAGCAGTTGTCATATTTTCCATATCGACAATTTCCCGGCCCAGCTGCTGCTTCGTGATGCTGGCGTACTGAAGAACACGAATTACGCCGCTTTCTTCATTTTTCGCTTGAATGCTGGCAAGTGTCTCTGGGCAATCAGGTGCAGGACGCAAATTGGGCATTGCTGCAACCGTTGTGAAGCCGCCTCTTGCTGCTGCCTTTGTGCCGGTTTCAATCGTCTCTTTTCTTTCAGCGCCTGGTTCTCGCAAATGGACGTGTACATCTACAAAACCGGCTGTGATCAGCTGTCCTTCCATATCTTCAAGCTGATCACCTGCTGCCGTCTCCATATGCGGAGCAATCTCTTTGATTACGCCACCCTCAATTTTTACCATTACATCTTCCAAGCTGTTGTCAGCTGTTAACTGCTTCGCGTTTGTCAAAATTATAGCCACGCTGCATTCCCCTGCCTTCCAATAAAGTTAGAATTACTGCCATCCTTGCTGCAACGCCATTTTCCATTTGGCGGAATATTCGAGACCTCGGCGCTTCGACTAAACTGTCATCAATCTCAATGCCTCGGTTGACTGGTGCGGGATGCATAATAATGCTGTGCGGCTGCATCCGTTTTTCTCTAGCTTTGGTCAAGCCGTATTCCTCTAAGTAACCTGCTGCTGCTTCTTTTTTGTCATGCCGCTCAAACTGTATACGAAGGAGCATCATCACATCACATTGCGCTGCCGCCTCATCCATACTCAATACTGGAAGATCCATGGACGCATCCATCCATTCCGGTTTGCCTGCCGCAAAGACCTGCGCCCCCAATTGCTGCAGTGCCAATGCATTGCTCCTGGCAACCCGGCTGTGACGAATATCGCCGGCAATCACGACTTTGAGTCCGTTAAAACGTCCGTATTCCTGATAGATGGTCATCAAATCAAGCAAGCATTGTGTCGGATGCTCTCCTTTTCCATCACCAGCATTGATAACCGGTATATCCAGCTTCTCCGCCAGCATACCAGCTGTTCCTTCCTCTGGGTGCCGGATAACAAGGACTGAAGCGCCGATCGATTGAAGGGTCTTCGCAGTATCATAAACGGTCTCGCCTTTCGTGACACTGGATGCTTCTGCAGCGAAGTCCAGTACTTCCAGTCCGAGTTTGCGTTCTGCTACGGTAAAACTCATCTTCGTCCGTGTGCTCGGCTCGAAGAATAGATTGGCTGCGAACAGCTGCTGCCTGTATGCAGATACCCCCTGTGCCTGTATGTCTGCAGCGAGCTGTACGAGCTGTAGCAGTTCTGCTGCACTAAGATGCTTCATCGATACAAAATGCTTCATGTCCTTCTCCTCCTTATTTGGATGTTTGTTTCTGCTCCTCGATAGAGAACAGACTGCCATTTCCAAGACCAGATTCTTTTCCCGGCAAGACTAAGTTCAGAACGACACCAACTAGTGCTGCTAATGCCATGCTATTGATTTCCAAGTCAAGTTCAGCTATTTGGAAGCGTAGGAATGCTCCTCCAATTCCAATGACCAAGATGATCGAACTAATAATCAAATTGCGCTTATCCCCTAGGTCAAGCTGACTGTCAATCATTGTCCGAAGGCCGCTGGCAGCGATGATTCCGAACAGCATAATGCTGACGCCGCCCATTACTGCGGTAGGCACAGAACTAATCAGTGCGGTGACGATACCCGTGAAGCCGAACAGGATGGCAAGCACCGCCGTTCCTCCGATAACATACACACTGAATATTCTCGTGATCGCCAGTACACCGATGTTCTCACCATATGTTGTATTTGGCGGGCCTCCAAGCATAGACGCAATCATGGTCGCTACACCATCTCCAGTGATGGATTTGTCCAACCCTGGCTTTACTAGCATGTTTTCATCTACGATTTTGGATAGTGCTAACTGATGTCCGATATGCTCCGATACGGTAACAACTGCGATTGGCACCATGGTGAAGAACAGCTGCCAGCTGAACACATCAGCTACATTGTAATCTGCAAATGGAACCGTGAAGTTCGGCACATGGAAAATGCCGCTAAAGAATGCTCCGACGGAATCTGCCGTCACAATTTGGTTCCAAGCTGCTTGTACGCCGCTTGTATCAACAATTCCTTGTGTTAAAGCGAAAACATATCCGCCAACAATTCCGATTAAAACTGGAATTAGACCGAGGAAACCGCGCAGGAAGATAGAAGCTGCTACTGTGATTGCTAATGTCACAAGTGCTGCGATAAAGTATTTGGTGCTGTATTCTCCTGTATCAGGAGCATTCATTGCCATGTCTACTGCAGTCGGTGCCAGCGCCAGCCCGATGACGATAATGACAGGTCCGACAACGATTGGCGGCAGCAGCCGGATGATACCTTTCATCCCGCCGAATCGGATGGCGATGGCTACGATTCCGTAAGCCAGCCCCGCAAAGAAGCTTCCAATCATGGCCCCGCCGATACCGGAAGCATCGATTGCCTGTGTGATAGGGTAAATGAAAGCAAAGCTCGATCCCAGATAAGCTGGTACGGATCCTCTTGTTATAAGGATGAATGCCAGTGTTCCAATCCCGCTGGATACGAGTGCGACAGCTGGATCAAGGCCGGTCAGCGCTGGCACAAGAATTGTCGAGCCAAACATTGCGAATAAGTGCTGTAAGCTGAATATTATCCATTGGTGCCATTTTGGTATGTCGTGTATTGCTAGTGCTGGTTTCATCTGTGTCTCTCCTCTTTTCGGCTATAAAAAAAGCCTCTTTACGATGTAGGTCGCAAAGAGGCACACGTCTGCCACTAGTCGTGACGACGTTGTTGCTTGCGACCTTGTAAGCCTCTCTGGACTTCCATTAAAGGTCCTATTTAATTTTCGTAAATATCTACGCTCTCGTAATCGTCTGTTTCTTCTAGTTCAACGACGATTATTTCTGATTGCGAAGTTGGGATATTCTTCCCAATATAGTCAGCACGGATTGGGAGTTCCCGGTGACCGCGATCAATCAGAACTGCAAGCTGGATCTGCGCCGGACGTCCCGCATCCATAATCGCATCCATCGCTGCTCTGACTGTTCTTCCTGTATATAACACATCATCAATCAAGATGACTGTCTTATTCGTTAAGTCTGTTCCAAGCTTAACTGGCTGTACCGTTGGTTCTTGATTATCAGAAGCATGTGCTAAATCATCACGGTATAATGTGATATCCACTTCTTCCAGCGGAACCGTCGCTTGTTCAATTCCTTCTATCTTCTGCTGCAAGCGTTTGGCGATGGGAACACCTCTGGTTTGGATGCCGACCAGCACCAAATCCTCTGGTCCTTTATTTCGCTCAAGTATCTCATGAGCAATTCGCGTAAGAGCACGGTTAATTGCTGCTTGATCGAGCAAAGTCGCTTTTTTGTTCATTCTTGTCCCACCTTCCTGAAGCTGTGAAAAAACCCCTTATCACCATGAGGTAATAAGGGGCATAGATACATACTTGTATCCCGTTCTTCTCCGCTTCCTTATCAGCCTCTCTGGACTGTCTTAAAGGTTCTTATTCAACTGCAATTAGTATCGCATAGGGCTGCATTACTGTCAAGCGTTGAATTTTAACTTGTCCAATTCCGCTTGAAACACTTCTGGGACAGGAGCTTCGAATCGCATCCATTCTCCTGTAATCGGGTGATGCAGACCGAGCACAGCTGCATGAAGCGCTTGTCCGCCAATGTCGAGTGTACGGCGAGGACCATATTTCGGATCTCCAGCCAGCGGATAGCTAATATACTGCATATGCACACGTATTTGGTGGGTTCTGCCTGTTTCCAGCTTACATTCAATGTAAGTAAAACCTTCAAAGCGCTCTAACACTTCAAAGTGTGTTACTGCTGGTTTCCCATTTTCAACAACAGCCATTTTCTGACGGTCATTCGGGTCACGTCCGATTGGTGCTTCAATCGTGCCATATTCATGGTCAATAACACCATGAACAATTGCCCGGTATTTACGTTCAATATCATGATCCTTCAGCATATCGGTTAATTTCTGATGTGCTTTGTCATGTTTTGCAACAACTAACAGACCGCTCGTATCTTTATCAATACGGTGGACAATCCCTGGACGAAATGTGCCATTAATGCCGGAAAGATCTTTAAGATGATACAACAATGCATGCACCATTGTACCGGACTGATGTCCATTGGATGGGTGAACCACCATTCCTCTCGGTTTGTTTACGACTGCAATATCTGCATCTTCATAAACAATTTCAAGCGGGATATTCTCCGCTTTGATCTCCATTTCCTCAGGTTCGGGAATCGACCAAGCAATTTCGTCTCCTTCTTGCACCGTATACTTATTCTTAACTGTCGTGCCGTTTACTGTCACCAGATCTTCCTTGATCCAGCTTTGTGCTTGGCTCCGGGAAACATCTTCCTGGATATCTGACAGCAGTTTATCAATGCGCAGTCCCGCTTGCTCGGCTGCAACTGTATGTTCAAACTGACTCATGTTTCTTTTCTCCCTTTCTTTCGCTCATCAAGCAGCATTGCGATGATGATGAGGATAACGCCGACAACCAGGCAGGAATCTGCCACGTTAAATATCGGATAATGATAATCGCCAAACCTCGTGTCTACAAAATCGACGACTTCTTTCCGGAATAAACGATCGATAAAGTTGCCGACCGCTCCTCCAAGTACAAGTGCAAGTGATGTACCCATCAGTTTGCTTTCTTTGCTATATTTCACAATATAGTAACTGACTATAACTATAACAATCGCTGTGACGAGATAAAAGAACCAAAAATGCCCTTCTAATATTCCCCAAGCTGCTCCTCGGTTACGATGAGAAGACAAGTAGAAGAAATTGTCGATGATAGGGATTGACTCTCCTTCTGTCATATTCTTCACAACAGCTAACTTTGTTAATTGGTCAATAATGACTGCGATGATCGCGATGATAAAATACATGGACTCTATTTTCCCCCGTTCAATACAATCTATCTTGCATTTTACCATAATTACACACAAAAAGATTGTATAGATAAAAAAGAAAGCTCCGCCTTACTGGCGAAGCTTTCTCTCCTTTACGCCTGATAATGAGCTTCTACAACGCTCGCACAGCGGGAGCATAGATCCAGATGCGAAGCATCTTCGCCGACCGTTTCAGATGCAACCCAGCAGCGTTCGCAACGTTTTGCCGGGTGTTTTTCAACACGTACAGCAACAAATTCATAATCAGCAGCTTCTGGATCAGCATCCACTACATTTGCTTCTGATACAATAAGCAGCTGATGCAAGTTATCGATGCTTTGAAGCAGCTGTTTTGTTGCATCATCTTTTGCAGCAATTGTCAGCTTAGATTCAAGCGATTTACCGATTACTTTTTCACTGCGCGCAATTTCCAAGGCTTTCAGCACATCATCACGAACGGCCATGAAGTGATCCCATTTTTCCAGCAAGTCATCGTGATCTGCAATAGACAGCTCTTCTGGGAAGTCAGTCAGCTGCACATAGTCAGCTTTCTCCCCTGGGATGTAGCTCCATGCTTCTTCTGCAGTATGCGCAATGATTGGTGACAGCATCTGTACAAGCGCTTTAATGATTTGATAATACGCTGTTTGGATGCTGCGGCGTGCTGGTTGATCAGCAGATTCGATATAAAGAATATCTTTCCCGAAGTCCAAATAGAATGAGCTTAGTTCAACAGAACAGAAGCTTAAGACAGCTGAATATACATCAGCGAATTCGTATTTGTCATAGCTTTCACGCACACGCTTGATCAAATCAGAAAGCTTCACAAGCATATAGCGGTCTACTTCCTTCATGTCAGCAAATGCAACACTGTCCTTCGCCGGCTCAAAGTCATGCAAGTTGGCTAACAGGAAGCGGAATGTGTTACGGATTTTGCGGTATCCTTCAGATGTTTGCTTAATGATTTCATCCGAGATACGAACATCGGATTGATAATCGACGGAAGCAACCCACAGACGAAGAATATCAGCACCGTACTGCTTCATAATTTTAGATGGCACCACAATATTACCTAGTGATTTACTCATCTTCTTCCCTTTACCATCAAGCGCGAAGCCATGACTTAACACTGCTTTGTAAGGTGCTTTACCTGTTACAGCAACAGCAGTTGTCAAAGAAGAGTTGAACCAGCCGCGGTATTGGTCAGAGCCTTCCAGGTACAAATCAGCTGGACGCTGCAGTTCCGGACGATTGACAAGCACACCTTGGTGAGAAGAACCAGAATCAAACCAAACATCCATGATATCTGTTTCTTTTGTGAAGATACCATTCGGGCTATGCTCTGACGTAAAGCCTTCCGGAAGCAATTCTTTCGCTTCTCTTTCAAACCAGATATTCGATCCATGTTCTAAGAACAAATCAGACACATGCTGGATTGTTTCTTCTGTGATGATTGGTTCCCCATCTTCTCCGTAAAAGACCGGAATTGGCACACCCCAGGCACGCTGACGGGAGATACACCAGTCTTCGCGGTCACGGAACATATTGTAAAGACGTGTTTCGCCCCATTTCGGGAACCATTCTACTTCTTTAATTTGTTCGATGATTTGATCGCGGAACGCTTTAATCGAAGCAAACCATTGCGCAGTCGCACGATAGATAACCGGTTTTTTCGTACGCCAGTCATGCGGATAAGAATGTGTAAAGAATTCCAGCTTCAGTAAAGCGCCTTTTTCTTCAAGAAGTTCAGTGATTTCTTTATTTGCTTTATCATAGAATACACCTTCAAAACCAGGAGCTTCTTTTGTGAAGACGCCTTTATCATCCAGTGGGCTGATCACAGGCAGCTTGTATTTTTGACTAGCGAAGAAATCTTCTTCCCCGTGTCCAGGCGCTGTATGTACACAGCCCGTACCGCTGTCTGTTGTCACGTGCTCACCAAGGATGATTAATGATTCTCTGTCATAAAACGGATGCTGTGCTGTCACATATTCCGCTTCTTTACCAGAGAAAGTTTTCACTACTTCTGGATTTTCCCATTCAAGTGTTTCTGTTACGCTGCTCAACAAATCTTCTGCTACGACGAATTTCTCGCCGCCAACGTTAGCGACCACATAAGTTACTTCCGGGTGAAGGGAGATGGCAACGTTAGAAGGCAATGTCCAAGGCGTTGTTGTCCAGATAATGAATTTCTCATCGCCTTCGAACAAGTCTTTGCCATCTTTCACTTGGAAAGCAACATAAATGGATGCAGAGCGTTTATCTTGGTATTCAATTTCTGCTTCTGCCAATGCAGATTCAGAAGATGGAGACCAATAAACCGGCTTCATCCCTTTGTAGATGAAACCTTTTTCAGCCATTTCACCGAATACTTTAATTTGAGCTGCTTCATAATCTTTTGTCAGCGTAATGTATGGGTTATCCCAATCTCCGCGTACACCCAGCTGTTTGAACTGGCTGCGCTGATTATCGATTTGCTGCATCGCATACTCTGCACACAGACGGCGGAATTCAGCAACCGTCATTTTTTTGCGGTCAACCTTCTTCTTCGTAAGCGCCTGTTCAATCGGTAAGCCGTGTGTATCCCAGCCTGGAACATATGGTGCATGGAAGCCAGACATGGATTTATAGCGGACGATAAAGTCCTTCAGCACTTTATTCAGTGCATGCCCCATGTGTAAATCGCCGTTTGCATACGGAGGTCCATCATGCAAGACGAAAAGCGGTCGTCCTTCAGTTCTTTCTTGTACTTTTTTGTAAATATTTTGTTCTTCCCATTCCTGCTGCATTTTTGGTTCTTTGTTTGGCAGGTTGCCGCGCATTGGGAATGCCGTGGATGGCATCAGCAGTGTGTCTTTGTAATCCAATGTTCTTCCTCCTTATCATGATCAGATCTTTTCCGGGTAAATAAAAAGAGCCCCTCATCATCCCAAAGGGACGAGAGAGACTCGCGGTACCACCCTTATAGACAAAAGCATATTACTTCTGTCCACTCGAATTCGTAACGTGAATGAGACGTCCATTTCTACTGCTTGCGGTTCGAATGGAAACTAACGGGTGATGTTCGGAAGAAATACCGCACCAGGCTCTCACCTTCCCTGGCTCGCTTCAATCGGTATGGACTTCTTACTGTCCCGATCACAGTCTTTATATCTGAGTCATGTTGTTTGCTAATAATAGTAAGATTATATGTAAGTTTGCGAAAAACGTCAAGCGAGTCTTATTCCGCCGGCTCTTCTTGCGGCTCATAAGCTACTTCTGTCGCGAACAAACCATCCCAGTCATCTGTTTCAATCATCTCTAGCTGCGCTTCAACCAGCATCTTCAAACGAGTACGGAATACTTTTGCTTGTTTCTTCAGCTCTTCTACTTCAAGGGCAATTTGACGAGATTTAGAAAGCGACTCATTGATAATGCGATCTGCATTTTTCTCGGCTTCTTTAATAATCAGCTTCGATTCTTTCATTGCATTGCCTTTTACTTCTTCTGCTGTTTCTTGGGCTACCAAGATGGACTTGTTTAATGTCGTCTCAATATTATTGAAATGACCAAGGCGTTCTTCCAGCGTGCTTACGCGTTCCTCTAATTCCTTCTTTTCGCGGATGATGATTTCATAATCTTTTATCACCCTGTCAAGAAAGTCGTTTACATCATCTTCATCATAACCGCGGAATCCGCGGGCGAACTCTTTATTATGAATATCCAAAGGTGTTAATGGCACAACGGCCACCTCCTATTAATAGATCTATAATTGCTGTTATTCGACAAAGATAGCACAAAAGAGCTGATACCGCTACTTTAATTTTTCTAATGTAATACGCTGCTTGTCCTTCTTTGTCGTGCCTTTCACTTCCGTCAGCTTCCCTCTGCCTTTGCCGCGTAAAGAGATTAGATCTCCTTCGGCTAACGGGTAACTGACATCTTCGACTGTTTTAAAATTAACTTTGACTAGGCCTTTCTGGATGTTTAAAGATGCTTGCTGCCGCGACATTCGATACAGCTCCTTCATTACTGCATCAAGGCGGAGCGAGGAAACAGACGCTTCCATCTGCATCCATTCTGCCTGTTCATGACGAAATTGCGATGAATCCGCAAGCTCCCAGTTTACTTTCGCACGTTTCACTTCCGTCAAGTTGGCCCGAATGTACACTGCGATATCAGCTGTTGTGAACAGCTGCATAACGCCATCCTGAACGCTAATATCACCCAATTTTCTGCGATCTATCCCAAGAGACATAAATGCCCCCATCACATCGCGATGCTCCAAGGAGACAAACTTCACTGGGTAAGTCGCTACCAGCATCACAATATCAAAGTCACTGTCTGCAACAGCATCATAAAGCGGTGCAATGATGCCGCGTTTTCGCTCTGCCGCATCCGCACCGCCTGAAAAAGCCCACTGCAGCTCAGATTGTCCGCCGAGCAGCTGCCGGAAGATAAGCTGTTCCCTTGGATCAAGAAAATCGGTAACCCGCGGCTGATAAGTTCGCTCTACTTGTTCCATCCAGGAGAGAATTTGGTCAATAAAAGGACGTTCCTCTTCCCGGTAATGCTGGTAAATACTCACGCTGCTGTATACTCCTTATTAGAAAATCATGAAATAAACTGTCGTTACGCCACTCTGTGCTAGACGAAGTACGATAATCGCCACAAGCGGTGACAAGTCAAACATTCCAATCGGCGGAATGAAGCGACGAAATACGTCTAAATATGGTTCACAAATCCGACCCAGCATTTCACCAAATGCTGATTGTCTCGCTCCAGGGAACCAAGACATCAGAATATAGATGATTAACGCAAAAGAATAGACCGTAAACGCTGTGTTAATAATATTCAACAAAAGCATTTGCTTCTACCACCTCTTATTATACTCATCCTGTTCCTCAATCATATCGGTTATATTACCAGTAAGTTCGATATTGTCAGGAGCACACAGGAAGGTCTGGCTGCCTAGCTTTTGGATATCCCCATTCAGCGCATAAACGGTACCGCTGAGAAAATCCACAATTCGTTTCGCTTGCTGATGATCAACGCGCTGCAGATTGAGAACAACTGCTCTTCTGTTCACGACATGGTCAGCAATTTCCTGCGCTTCGTTATACGTCCTTGGTTCGCAAAGTACTACTTTTGATGAAGCTTGGACACTCTTCAAGCTGACAACGTTTTGGTTTTGACCGCGCTCCCGGCCGTTAGGATACGGTTCTGCTTCTTCCGCGTCGTTCGGCATTTCCTCCACGTACTCGTATTCTTCATCATCCACTGTAAAGAAGTTCCTCATCTTATTTTTGAAACTCATATTTTCACCTCGCTTATTCGTATGGACCTACAAGGGCCGAGCCGACTCGGATATGAGTGGCTCCTTCTTCAATTGCTATTTCGTAATCATTGCTCATTCCCATCGACAACAATGTGCAAGGTGCATGCGCCATCCCCGCTTCAGCAACTTTATCACGGAGCTGCCTTAACCCCCTGAATACCTGGCGAAGCACATCTTCATCCTCTGTGTGAGGCGCCATTGTCATCAGTCCTGCGACTTGTATGGCAGGAAATGCTTCCAGCTGCTGAATAAAAGAAAGCGTCTCATCTGGTGATACACCTGCTTTTGTTTCTTCGCCGCTCACATTAACCTGCACAAAGCATTTAATTGTTTTCTCTGCACGTTTTTGAATTTCTTTTGCAAGTGACAGTCGGTCAAGGGCATGCAGATAGTCTGCCTGGTTAATGACATCTTTCACTTTCCTGGATTGCAAACTGCCAATGAAATGCCAAACAGCTCTGTCTCCAATGGCCGCCTGCTTTTCTAAGAAGCCCTCGATCCGGTTTTCACCTAAATTGACAATACCGGCATTGACTGCTTCCTCTGATCGTTCAATTGTAACATATTTCGTAACAGCTAGGAGTGTAATATCCTCATAATTCCTGCCTGTTTTAGCAGCTGACGCTTTTATCTTTTCTTGTATTTGTGCGAGATTTTCTTGTACTGTGTTCATACATGCTCCTCTTTCATTCCGATAAAACCAATCATCCTGCCTGTTTTACCTTGATCTTGCCGATGCGAATAAAATTCCGGCATTTCATATGTACAAAATGGCGCTGTAATAATATGCGCATCCTTCACCCCAGCGTCCAGCAAGTACAGTCGGTTTAACGCTTGCAAATCTAAATAATACTTATGATATTCTCCGCTCGCAGTGAGTACTTGCTCACGAAATCGCTCCGGAATCTGCTGGAAGATACGATCATCCACTTCGTACTTGTGCTTCGAAATACAAGGACCAATCATTGCTTCCATAGTAGCAGGAGCGGCACCTTGGCTGCGTAGTGCTGCAATCATCTTTCCTGCCATGTTACCGACTGTGCCGCGCCAGCCGGCATGCGCCATGCCAATCCAACCCGTTTTTGCATCCAAAAAATACAGCGGGACACAATCTGCAAAAAAAGCTGCCAGAAGCAAGCCCGGTTCATTCGTTATCAGACCATCAACTGACGGAATACTATCTGATAATAATTTGCTGCCCCGTCCTGCATCTTTCTTTTGAACAACTGCAATCTCTGTACCATGCACCTGCTCGCCCAGAACCCAATTCGCTAGCGGAAACGCTATTTCATCTGCAAGCAGCTGACGGTTCTGAATAACATCCGCATCCCGATCACCGACATGCAGTCCCATATTAAGACTATCAAATGGTGATTGACTCACCCCATTGTTTTTTGTTGTAATGCCGCTTACTATCCTATTAGGAGCTGACCAGCCGCCAAGCTCCATATACAATCTTTGTTTATTGGAAGCTGCTTTTCTCATATGGTACTCTCACTCCTCTAATTGCTTTAATAGTACCATATTTCAGCTTTGTACTGTATAGGATTACTTTCCCTCTTCTTCTGCAGCAGGTACAGCTTCCGGGCTTTTAATCAAGATAACATCTGTTCCGATTGTAATAATCTGATGCCAAGGAACGACTAGCTCTTCTTCCTTGCCAAACAACCCCATCGTTTTTCCTCTGAGGGTGACCACAATTGCTGCTATATGACCATTCTGCTCATTAATCTCTAAATCCGAAACATTTCCTACCTTTTTCCCGTTTTCCATCAAAATGATGTCCTTCATCTGCAATTCGGTTAATGTCATCTAAGTCAGACCCCTTTGCTGTTTTATACTATTCTATGCGGCCAAGCTGATGATATGGCAATTATTATGAGGGAAGTAGTTTCTGAAGCGGGGATTAAAGTACATTTCTATATAAAAAAAGACACCTATTAAAGGTGCCTCTCATTCAAACATCTGTTTATTCATTTCTTCGATTGCTGCTTTCTCCAGTCTGGACACTTGCGCTTGGGAGATGCCGATTTCATCCGCCACTTCCATTTGTGTTTTGCCCTGGAAAAAGCGTTTGTTCAGTATCATTTTTTCTCGTTCATTCAAGCGATGCATGCCTTCTTTGATTGATAGGTTGTCAAGCCATGTTCCATCGTTTTCAGACTCATTTCGCAGCTGATCTAAAACGAAAATCGGATCTCCGCCATCATTATAAATTGGTTCAAATAAGGAGACCGGATCTTGAATAGCATCCATAGCAAATGTTATGTCAGAAGGCTCGATACCGAGCTCAGCTGCAATTTCTGCTGTCGTAGGATCCTTGGAGGTCTTGGCTATCAACTGTTCGCGTACTTGTAAGGCTTTATATGCCGTATCGCGTAATGACCTGGATACACGAATCGGATTATTATCCCTTAGGTAACGGCGAATTTCACCGATGATCATCGGCACTGCGTATGTAGAAAAACGCACATTATGCTTCAAATCAAAATTATCTATGGATTTCATTAGTCCAATACAGCCTACTTGGAAAAGATCATCGACATACTCCCCGCGATTATTAAACCGCTGAATGACACTGAGCACGAGACGAAGATTTCCATTTACGAGTTCTTCCCGGGCTGATATGTCGTTCTCTTGCTGCATGCGGATGAATAGTTTTTTCATTGCATCATTTTTAAGTACTGGCAGCTTCGAAGTGTCTACACCACATATTTCAACTTTTTGTCTCGACATGTTCTCTTTCCTCCCGATTGAAGATACGATCAAGCACAGTATCTCCTCGCGGGAAATTTTTTATGCAGAGACAAAAAGTGCCTGCTATTGTCCACGAAGGACAAACACAGGCACCAGTTGGGCTTAAAGCATTTTATTAAATTCTTTTTGCAATCTTCTTATAATCTTCTTCTCCAATCGGGAAATATAGGATTGGGAAATGCCAAGCATATCTGCCACATCCTTTTGGGTCATCTCTTCCTGCCCGATCAGTCCAAACCGAAGCTCCATAATTTGCTTTTCTCTGTCATTAAGCTGTTCCAAAGCTTTTTTCAGCAGATTTTTATCTACGTTTTTTTCAATATCTTTCGTGATAATATCATCATCTGTTCCTAGCACATCCGATAATAGTAATTCGTTTCCGTCCCAGTCTATATTAAGCGGTTCATCAAAGCTTATCTCTGATTTCAGCTTGCTGTTTCGGCGCAAGTACATGAGAATTTCATTTTCAATACAGCGTGAGGCATACGTTGCGAGCTTGATTTTCTTTTCTGGGTTAAATGTATTAACAGCTTTAATTAAACCAATTGTCCCGATACTAATTAGATCCTCAATATTGATTCCAGTATTTTCGAATTTTCTTGCAATGTAAACGACGAGACGGAGATTACGTTCAATAAGCATCGCTCTTGCTGATTTGTCACCTGTAGGCAGGAGCTGCAGCAGTTTGAACTCCTCCTCCTTCGATAACGGTGGCGGCAATGCCTCGCTGCCGCCAATATAATAGATTTCCTTTCGTTTGATTCCTAGCTTTACCAGAAGTTTATACCACCAGATTTTGAGCTTCCATGCTTTTGTTTTCATATTAATCTCCCTTCTTTTATCCTACTTGCGTGCTGGTATCATGTACGAGTGACGGATGCAGCAGACAGTGATAACGCCGATCTGCAGTGAGACTGCCGAATTGGATACCGATCCAGACCCGATCTGTTGCTACTGATCCTTTATCTAGTTCAATTAAGATAGAATCCGGCTTAAGGACAAGCATCAGAGCCCCTTCTCCATTTACACCTTGATAGGGGACAACCGAAAAATTATAAGGCCAGTTATCCGGCAGCACGTCCAAATCCAGTTCCTGGTTCGCTTGAGACAATAAGTCCCACTCTTCCTCACCGAACCAATTTTGCAGAAAATGCTGATCACAAATGACAACAGGCCGCTTTGTCATCGGATCTGTTAAATGGTTTCCGCTATCAATAAAGCCCGATGTTTTATGTGTGATGCCATTAATACTAACTTGCACGTCATGAATTTGGTCGTAACGAAATTGTTCAAAACGCTGCTTGTCCATTCTGTTTTTCGTAAAAAATAACGCGACTGGAAATGTGACGATGACAAATATCCAGCTGATGTGGTCTCCATACCCAGTGCTTACAGTCAAGAAGGAGGAAGGCGTGAATGCTAACTGTGTTTGCAGCATATAATGAACGGCGAATAAACTGCCGCCTACTGCGAAGGTTACAAAATAAAAAAGTAACAGCAACTTGATAAAACGTGCGATGGAGCGATATCCGAAAGCACACCAGATAATAGCCATAGAAAACACCAGCTTGCCTGCGGGGTGTGCTGCGATACTTTCCGGAAAGTAAACAGTCACAGGTACGATAAGCGATGCAAGGAGTGCACCTAGGAAGACACGCAGCTTACTTACTTGCAATCTCGCAATTGCTTGTGTACTTAAGAGCAGCAGCCAGTCCAAAAATAGATTGAGCGTCCAGACAGCATCAAGATAGATTGTCACATCAGCCCGTCCTTTCATCCTTAATAGATGAAGTTAGTATAACGGAGCAGGCATTCAAAAGCTGTCAGTTTATGCCTGTTACGTTCCACTATTTTTATGTCTTTTCCGGGCTTTTTGTCTAACGTTTTTTTGCATATAAAAAAAGGATAGCATCTTTGGATGCTATCCTTTGCCTGTTTGCTTATCTTCTGCGGTTGCGGTTGCGAAGGAATGTAGGAATATCAAGTGTTTCCTCTTCCTGTTTACGCGGCTGCGGTGAAGAAGAAGGTGTCTCACGGCGAAGTTCTTCCCGCTCTCTTCTTCTTTCTGTGTTCGCAGGCTGCTGCTCTGTACTTTGTGTTTCCTTTTGTACAGGGCGTGCTTTTGGACGCGGCTGATTCATCGCCTGCTGAATCTGCGTCTCATCAAATCCTGTAGCAATAACTGTTACGACGATTTCATCTTTAAGATCTTCATTGATCACAGAACCGAAAATAACATTTACTTCCTGGTCAGCTGCACTTGTCACGATGTCAGCAGCTTCCTGCACTTCATATAAGCTCAGGTTCGCGCCACCGGAAATGTTCATCAAGACACCATGCGCGCCATCGATGGATGTTTCCAGCAATGGAGAACTGATTGCCTTTTTGGCAGCCTCTGTTGCGCGGCTCTCTCCAGTTGCAATACCGATACCCATAAGAGCAGAACCTTTGTCAGCCATGATTGTCTTCACGTCTGCAAAGTCAACGTTTATCAATCCAGGTACAGCAATCAATTCAGAAATACCTTGTACACCTTGACGCAGCACATTATCCGCTTCACGGAATGCTTCAAGCATTGGTGTATTTTTATCAACGATTTCCAGCAAACGGTCATTCGGGATAACGATCAGTGTATCCACACTGCCTTTTAACGCTTCCGTTCCGGCAAGTGCTTGTGTTTGGCGTTTCCGGCCCTCAAAGGAGAACGGACGGGTAACGATACCGACAGTAAGTGCACCAAGCTCTTTCGCTACTTGTGCAATGACAGGTGCAGCACCTGTACCAGTTCCGCCTCCCATACCAGCTGTTACGAAGACCATATCAGCACCTTGAAGCGCTTCTTGGATTTGTTCTTTGCTTTCCTCTGCTGCTTTTCGGCCAACCTCAGGATTTGCACCAGCACCAAGACCGCGTGTCAGTTTTGCACCGATTTGCATTTTCACATCCGCTTTGGATAGATTTAATGCTTGAGAATCTGTGTTTACTGCGATGAATTCTACGCCTTGGACGCCATGCTCAATCATTCGGTTAACGGCATTGCTGCCGCCACCGCCGACGCCGATGACTTTTATCGTTGCTAATGTTTCCATATTTGTGTCAAATTCTAACATCTTAACGTCCTCCTATTTACAATCGTTCTTCCTGTATTAAAGGAAGAATCATGTCTGTCTTAATCGAAAAAGTACTTGAACAGGTTAGCAAACCCTGATTCTTTCTTCTTCTCTTCGCCTTTTTTCTTTTGTGATTTAGCAGGTTTCGCCGGTCTTTTCTCCGGCTCGTCAAAATCTCCCTCAGATACTGCTGAGAAGATTTCCTTCCCTTGTATTCTCGCATTACGATAAGCAAATTGCAAGATTCCGACAGCACTTGTAAATTGGGGTTCACGCACGCCTAGGTAATCTGGAATTGCCAATCTGACGTTTGCCTGGAAGCAGTCTTGTGCAAGCTCCAGCATTCCTGGCATCATCGCCGTCCCGCCTGTCAGCACATAGCCTCCGGGCAGTTCCGGGAAGCCCATACGCTTGATTTCGCTATCCGCATAAGCGTAAATTTCTTCCACACGGGCTTCAGCAATGTCCGCTACATCAATCTGGGAAAGAGTTTGTTTTTTATTGCTGCCAATCATGGATGCTTCAAATGTCTCTTCTTCTCTAGCGTCGTCATAGAAAGCATGTCCATATCCCAGCTTAATTTCCTCGGCTTCTTCAGAGGACGTTTTAAGACCAATAGATATATCTTTGCTAATATTCTCACCGCCAAGCGGGATAACGCTTGTGGACATAAGCTGACCATTCCCAAAAACAGAAACAGTCGTATTGCCTCCGCCAATGTCAATTAAGCCGACACCTAGATTCTTTTCATCTTCTGAAAGGGCAACAGCCCCTGCAGCTAAAGGCTGCAGACATATATCCATTACTTCTAGGTTGGCTTTCTCGACGCATTTTAATAGATTATGTAAGACTGTACGAGAACATGTAATAATGGTCCCTTCCATTTCTAACCGTACACCGAGCATGCCGCGCGGATCATTGATTCCATCCAAGCCATCCACGATGAACTGTTTTGGAATTACATCGACGATTTCGCGTTCAGGAGGAATGGATACAACCTGTGCTGCTTCAATTACGCGAGAAATATCTTCATCATCAATCTCTCTTGTTTCACTGGAAACAGCAACTACTCCATGACAGGACTGCAGTTGAATCTGATTGCCATTGACTCCTACCACTACCCGTTCAATTTGCATACCGACCATTCGCTCGGCTTGTTCTACAGCATTGCGGATCGATTGGACAGTCTGATCAATGTCGACGATGGCGCCTTTTTTCAGACCGTTCGATTTTGCAGTACCGACACCGATTATGTTAAGGGAATCATGAAATACTTCCCCTATAATCACTTTAATTTTTGATGTTCCTACATCTAAGCTGACTAAAATTTCACTGTTGTTCATGTAAGGCACCTCCTAATCCTAGAGACATGTCGCCAAGAAATCCTTTAAATTTTAACTTTATTTTAGTATTTGTGTGCAGACACGCATAATTATAACAAATTCCACAAGGAAATTTGCCAAAAAACCGACATTCCGTAAGAAATTTTGCCTATTTTTTCGGTATTTGACTCGACTATACCGTATATAGCTCGTTTATTCTACATAAACCGACAAAATTCTCGGCATTTCTGTGCTTATTCGTCTTTTTCTTTTTCCTTTTTAGCAGGTTCAAAATAAACACCCGCTCCCATGTGCAGTACACCATTTACATCGGGATCAAGCTGCGCAGCGATACTCGGGTATGCCTCCATATTGTTGGCAAATGTCCGAATCGTGCCTTGCACTTCCATTCCGTCATTCATAAACAGCTGGATGACGTATTTGCTATCTTCCGATGGCTTATAGTGAATCTCTGAGATAAGTTTGGTGATTGACGCTGGAAGCTGATCAAGCTCTTCTGCCATTTCCTCCAGGTACTCATCATCAGAAAAACCATAAAGTATCGGAGCATCTGACTTTGGCTGCGACCATTCCTTCTCTGAAATGCTCCCATTGGCAAGCAGCGCACGATATTTTCCGTCCTGCTGCAAATATCCAACTCTGCCCAGTTCCGTCACTTGGATTGTAACGGTTGCCGGAAATTCCCGGCTGATCGAGACTTTCTCGACTTCTTCATTTTTCTGAATTTGCTTGATTGCTTTGTCCTTATCAATTCGCCAAATATTGTCCGATACAGTTAGTCCACTGCTTTGGATAATGACATCATCAGACAGAAAGTCATTGCCTTCCACCTGCAGACGATGAATATCGCTTAATGGAGATTGTAAGTAAACGATGATGGAAATCAGTACAAAGAAAATAGATAGATAGAACACAAGTCTTCTATTTGCTTTCTTTTTTCTAGCTTGCTTTAATTTCGGGATGCGATCTTCGATGGAAACAATTTTTTTCTTTTCGCTCATTTCCTCTTCTTCCTATGCTGTACAGTTGAAAACTGCTTGTATTGTAATTATAAAATTATAACACATTCATATAGCGGAAGTAGTCTCCAATCCATTAAATTGTCAAATATCCGCTAGTAAAAGGGGTTCTTTACCTAATTACATAAGAAGCCGCTAATTTCCTTCCTCCAAGACGAATAAATGATAACTTCCTTGCAGGATTTTCTTTTTCATTCTATCATGACATTCGATTGTATGCTTTCAGTTCTGGCGGTCAAAGGCTGCTTTTTCTTTTAGTAATTTTAGCCAAGTGGTTGAGCACAGTTTAGTAAAGACAAGCTTTATAAGAGATACAAGTCTATCACGATACCTTTCATACAGTACGGCAGAGCGATAAATTGCTGCGTAATACAGCCAACTACTCTATTACCCCTTTTCAGAAAGAAAGAAACCTCTTTTAAGTAGAGGTTTCTTCCCATAAATTATTTGATAGTCCAACAAGTTGTTTGGCAAGCAAATCACGTGCTAAATTGTTGGATGGCCCCATTACCATTCCCGCTCTGGCATCTCGGTAGAATCTTTCCAGCTTCCCAATCTTATAGCCGTATCCGCCAGTAATGTCCATAGCAATTTGCGCGATATCATTCACTGTTTCTGAAGCATGAATCTTAAATGCCAGCAAATCTTGCTGGGTGGAGGGGGCGAGCATTTCGTTGTGCTGAACTTGCAGATCAATGTCGTGACGAAGCTGTTTCAGCCAAGCAGTCAAACCCTTGTATTGAATAGCTGCTTTGGCAAGCAATCCACGAATAACTTGATAGTCACTTAGACTTTTATTCACATCTTGGTGGTGGTTCCGCTTGGCATATGCTGTAACTTCTTCTACAATTCCGCCGGCCAATCCTGTCCAGACAGAACCAAGTCCAAGCAAGTAAGCGACGCTATGCTCGATTATCATTTTGCCGCCTCCTTCACCCCCAAGCAAATCTTCCTCAGGTACGCGTACGCCAGCAAGTGTCAGTGATGCGCTATGATTGCCTCTCACCCCAAGCGCATCCCATTCCCCCCAGCTTATACCACGGTCTGTACCTTCAATAATAAAATAACTTAAGTCATCTGCTGCGTCTGCTTCTGGCGATCCAGTTTGTACGACATAAAAATCTGCATAGCCACTGCTTGTCGTAAAAGATTTTTCTAAATCCAGCTGATAACCACCTGGCGTCCGTTTTGCTCGACTGGCGTTAATCCAGTATCTGCCCCCGGATACCCGTTCACTTGTTGATGTTGTGCCAAATTGTCCTTCTTGTATCGGCAGCAGCCACTTTTGGTGCTGCGCCTCGGTACCGTGCCGATAAATCGCATCAGCCGCTTCAATGTGCATTGTGTACACAAGGCCAGTGGATGGACAATGCGCGGCGATTTTCTCTGCTATCACAGAGAATTCGGTATAGCCTGCAGCAAGCCCGCCAAGATGCTCAGGTAGCAAAATGCCATTTAATCGTTTTGCAGCAAGAGCCAGCATGTTTGCTTTCGGGAAAATCTTTTCCCGATCCAACTGGTCTGCGGAAGGAGCAATCACCTGTTCAACTACGGCATCAACTAAGGATTGAATGGTTTCTCGTTTCGTTTCTGCTTTATATGGCATATGTTACACCGTCTGCTTTCTAGACTGCTGCACTGCTTTCCCGGCTTGGCGTGCAGGATGGCGATCCGGCAGTCTGCTGTTTCCGCTTAAATTTTCTCGCAACGTATCTCCTTCGTATTTTTCTCTAATTCTGCCCCGCTTTTGTAAAATCGGCACAACGTAGTCAGCAAGATCTTTAAACGTTCCTGGTGTAACAGCATAAGCAATATTAAATCCGTCGACACCTGTTTGGTCCACCCACTCTTCCATCGCGTCTGCAACTTGTTCAGGTGTTCCGGCGACAACAGGACCAATCCCGCCGATACCGACAAATTCGGCAACTTCGCGTACTGTCCATTTTTTGTTCGGATCTATCTTGGTAAACGTCTCTACCGCTGAGTGAATCGCTTCATTCTCCACAAATCGCAATTCTTCTTCTGGGTCATAGTCGGAGAAATCGATACCGGTCCAGCCGCCTAGTAAAACAAGTCCCCCTTCATAGCTTGCATAACTGCGGTACTCCTTTAGCTTTTGCTGGGCAGCTTCTTCCGTTTCTGCCACAATTGGTGTGAACAAGCTCATGACTTTTACCTCTTCCGGATTTCGGCCTTGACGCTTTGTCTCCTCCCGCAGCTTATCTACATAACGTTTTGTCACGGTAACCGTCGGTGTACTGATAAATACACATTCAGCGTGTTTAGCAGCAAACGCTCTGCCTTTTGGTGAGGAACCTGCTTGGAAGAGTACTGGCGTCCGCTGCGGAGAAGGTTCGGACAGATGCGCTCCCGGGACTTGATAATACGTGCCATTATGGTGGATGTCATGAACTTTATCCGGATCGGTATACACCTTTCGCTCTGTATCTCGTACAACTGCATCGTCTTCCCAGCTGCCTTCCCAAAGCTTATAGCAAACTTCTACGTATTCTTCTGCAATGTTATAACGTTCATCATGTTTGATTTGTGTATCTAACCCTAAATTTCTAGCTGCGCTTTCTAAGTAAGAAGTGACAATATTCCATCCTACCCGGCCTTTTGTTAGATGATCCAATGTGGATACGCGGCGCGCAAAACTGTACGGATGTTCATACGTAACAGAAGCCGTTACTCCAAAACCTAAATGCTTGGTAACTTGCGCCATTGCCGGCACAACAAGCAGCGGATCATTGACGGGCACTTGAGCTGCCTGGCGTACTGCCCCTTCCCTGGAGTTTTGATACACATCATATGTTCCCAGCACATCTGCTAAAAACAACGCATCAAACTGTCCTCCTTCTAAAATCTGCGCTAGATCTGTCCAATAATCCAAATCCTTATAACGATGAGCTTGATCTTCCGGATGTGTCCATAAACCAGGAGATTGGTGCCCTACACAATTCATGTCAAAAGCATTGAGATATATCCGTTTCTTTGTCATTTGTTATTCCTCCTTTGGTTATCGAACAGCAAGTCCTTCGGTCGTCGTATGGTGAAGCTGCGCTTTCGCTGCTGGTGTTAAGCATGCGGTTAAACAGAAACTGAGCCCATACATAATGGCAAATCCCCACACAACACCGATAATCCCTAGATAATTGTTAAGCACACCAACAAGTACTGGTCCGATAAACTGACTGGCTCCTGCACCTAAATTAAGCACGGAGATTGCCGCGCCTCGGTTGGCCGGTGCCAATGTGGGCAAGATGGCCGACAGCGGCACAAATGCTGCAATTGCTGCTCCAAAAAGAATAGCGTTCAGTACGAGCATTGGGATATTCGCCCCAAATGCAACCGGGATATAGTAATAAAGCAAAGAACAAACAGTTGCACCAACACAACCAAACCACCGTACGACACGCAGCCAGCCAATCCGGTCACCGAGCATACCAAACAATACCCCTGCCACCATATTGCTCACAGACTGGACAGCCCAGAGCTGCAGCCACTGACTTGTCGTAATATCCAAGAAACTCGTAAAGAAGCCTGGCATTACAACGACAAATCCATACCAGCCAGCAGTATTAATAGCACGCAGCAATCCGCCTGCTGCAACGCGCGGACTTTTCCACAGAATCGTAATACCTTTCAATGCTTCGGCCCATTTATTACCTTTCACTTGGTCTTGGATCTTAACGCCTTGCCGGTCTTTATCATCAACAAGAAGCACACCTAAAAAGCCGCCGATAATAATCCAGATAAGCGAACTCCACAGCGTTGCCATTTCCCCAACAAATGGCAGCAAAATACTGGGGTAGTACGAACCGAGGAACCCTATCCCCCCAGCAAACATAAAGAAAAACCACCCCATAGCCGTTGCCAGCTTGTGCTTCTCGGTACGATAAGCAATCCACACGATAAAGGCAAATGCAAACAGCGGATATCCGAACCCGCGCAGCCCATACATAAGCACCATCATCGAAAAGCTTTCTAAATACAGACCGAAGTAGAGAAAGCCTATTTCAAAGAGCACCCATGTAAGGAGACCTAACAGCATCGTTTTTTTCGGGCCAATTACCTCTCCGAGTACCCCGGCAAGCCAAGAAGCAACTGTAAGTACAATGCCATAAGCGCTGAACATAATAGCGGATTGATTAGCAGAAAAACCTATGTCGACAACATACTTTGATAAAAATGCCTGCTCAATCCCATCACCCGTCATAAACAACAATATCGCAAGCAGTCCGCCGATAATTTGAATCGGCATTCCAAACAACTTCTTTTCCGCAAACAGCATCCGCATTACTTCTCCTCCTTTATTTCACCAAACTAACAGCATCATTACGGCGAATTTCTTCGAGAAGCTGATTCGACTGCGACTTTAATCTGGCTGCTGTTTCTGCTTCCGCAATTGGCTCGGTTGGATTGTCTTTCAAAATGTGCTGATCACATATATAAACGCCTTGCAAGGACTCTCCCTTTAAATTAGCGATAAGCGGCTTTAATGCATAATCTATTGCTAGCAAATGCGCCGGGCTTCCGCCTGTCATTATCGGAAGTACAGGTTTGCTTCTGAATGCAGCTTGAGGCAGCACGTCCAGTAACGCCTTCAGCACACCCGTATAAGATGCCTTGTAAACCGGCGACGCAATAATGAGGCCTTTCGCATTCTCAATCGCCTTGCCCGCCTCCACAATTGCGGGACTGTCAAATCGCGCATAGACCAAATCCTCCGGTTTAAAATCAGTAATGCTGATCACCTCTGCTGTGTAGCCTTGCTGCTCCGCCAGCTCGCCTGCATAAGCAGCCGCCAGCAGCGATCTCGACTTTCGTGAAGGACTGCCAGATAAAATAATAATGTCAGTCATGTTTCTTCTCCTCCTTTTTTGGTTAGAGTGACGAAACGAAAAAAGGCTCTCTTTTCCGAAGAAAAGAGAGCCTTGAAAATCGCCCGCACTCTTATCTTCCAAGAAATTAATCTTGCTGGATTTAGCACCTTTCTGACAGTGTCAGAGGTTGCTGAAGCTTCATCGGGCCAGTCCCTCGGCTTCTCTTGATAAGAACTATATGAAATTAACTACATGATACGCGGGCTGTACTGGAAAGTCAATAAAATTGTGCAAATATTTTAAATTTAATGCTTTACTCATTTATAAAGGAAAAAGCTCTCTTGCTTAAGGCACGCATTTGTTAAAACAAACGACTGCTGGGATTATACAGCAGTCTTTAAAACGAATTTGAAAGAAAAGGCTATTGCTTAAAGCTTACTATACCGGCTGACATTCAATAGTATCCCGACAGAACTCAAGGTCAGTGTCAGCGAGGATCCGCCGTAACTTAAAAATGGAAGGGTAATACCGGTAACAGGAATCAACCCGGTTACGACGCTGATGTTGATCATTGCCTGGATGGCAATCATCCCTGTTATTCCCAATGCCAGCAGACTGCTGAATCCATCAGGTGCACGAAGCGCAACTTGAATGCCCCGCCATAAAAACAGCAGGAATAAAAGCATCACACCAGCACCGCCGATGAAACCAAGTTCTTCGGCCAATATAGCAAAAATAAAATCCGTCTGCGGTTCGGGTAAATAAAAGAATTTTTGCAAACTGTTTCCCAAGCCTAGCCCCATAAGCCCGCCAGGTCCAATAGCATACAGCGATTGAATGATTTGGAATCCTTCTCCCAGCGGATCTTCCCAAGGATCCAAGAAAGCGGTTATACGCTTAATCCGATATGGAGCTGACAAGATTAAGGCTGCAAAAGCTCCTACTCCCAGCACACCTAGTCCGACAAAGTGGGAAATTCTAGCACCACTGACAAGAATCATCACCATACAAGTGAGCACTAGGACTACGCCTGTCCCCAAGTCAGGCTGGAGCATAATCATTCCGAATGCGGTAAAGACGAGCAGCAGCGAGGGAAGAAATCCTTGCTTTAAGGAAGTAATATACTTCTGTTTGGCTGATAAATAGACGGCTAGGTAGATGATCAAGCCAAGCTTCGTAAATTCGGAAGGCTGAATACTGAATGCCCCAATTCCAATCCAGCTTCGAGCTCCGCCTCGCACCATCCCGATACCAGGTATGAGCACCGCGATAAGCAAAAGGAAACAAATGAGCAGAAGTACTTTTGCATATCGGCGCCAATTCTCGTAATGCACCCTGGAGATGAGCAGCATTGCAGCCAGCCCTACTCCGGCAAACAACAGCTGTCGCTTGGCAAAGAAGAAACTGTCATCGAATTTATAGCCCGCCCAAATTGCTGAAGCACTGTAAACCATAATGATACCGACTGTCAGCAAGCCACCAATAGAGAATAGCAACAGCCAGTCCGTCTTTGGAAGATTACTTTTACGCAAAGAAAAACCCCATTTCCTTGATTGGAATTGGGGGTCCGCATGCAGCGAAGCGGCTGAGCAGGACAAGCCCCTACTCTAATGTATGCACCGCTTCTACAAACATGTTTCCTCTTTCTTCAAATGTTCTGTACTGATCCCAGCTTGCGCATGCAGGTGAAAGAAGGATCACATCGCCGCTCTCCGAAAGACGATAAGCGGCTTCCGCTGCTTCTTTTACGTCGTTCACATACTCAATAAGCTCTATACCTGCCAGATAAGCAGTTTCCCGCAGTTTTTCAGCTGTTTCACCAAATACAACTAAAGCTTTCACATGTTCCATGAATGGGACAAGTGTCTCAAACGTATTACCGCGATCCAATCCGCCGGCAAGCAGAATCGTCGGCTGCTCAAATGATGATAAAGCTTTAGACGTAGCCAATATATTGGTAGCCTTGGAATCATTGTAAAAAGCTCTGCCGTTCAGATGCTTAATATACTGCAGTCGATGTTCTACACCTGAGAAAGTTTTCAGTACGTGCTGAATGCCATCGTTTGTAGCTCCAGCAAGCTTTGCAGCAGCTACTGCTGCAAGAATATTTTCCAGCTGATGCCCGCCTACAAGCAGAATATCTTCGATAGCCGCCACGGCTTCGTCTTTAAAATAGACATGTGTCTCATCATACCAAGCTCCGTTCGCAAGCTGTCTGGAACCAGAGAAGGGAACAAGCGTCGCTTTTGCGTCTTTGACAATATGCTGCAAACGCTCATCCTCTGCATTATAAACAAGATAATCTCCCGCATCTTGATTACGGAAAATATTTGCCTTCGCTTGTTCATAATTCTCTAAAGAATGATGGTAATCTAAGTGAGCCTCAAAAATATTCAGCATGACGGCAATATGAGGTCTGAATTGATCAATCCCTTGCAGCTGGAAAGAGGAGAGCTCCAAAACAAGCCGATCATCTTCGGTTGTTTTGTCCGCCACTTCTGATGCTGCCGTGCCGATATTGCCTGCTACATATGTACGCACTTGACTTTCTTTAAGCATTTCATATGCAAGTGTTGTTGTTGTCGTTTTACCGTTCGAACCAGTTATCCCGACAAGTGTTCCCTTGTGAAGCAAGCCAGCCAGTTCTACCTCCGTCAATACCGGAATATTTCGTTCCATCGCTGTCTGTACAATTAGATTTTCATAACGGATACCCGGATTCTTGATAAGAACATCCATACCATCGAGGAGGTCAATTTCCTGCGCACCAAGCTTCACTTCTGCTCCCTTTTGCTCCAGAATGGTTACTAATTCATCCTGATTGGAAGCATTTAGATCACTAACGCGTACACTGCGCCCATGCGCCAGCAAGGTACTGGCAGCTGCGAAGCCGCTTTTTGCCAAACCAAGCACAAGAACGCGCTTATACGGGAAATGCGTCTCAAAATCTCGCATTATAATCCCACCTTCATATACACGCCGATGACAGCGAATAATAATCCGACAGCCCAGAAAGTAGTAACAACACGCCATTCAGACCATCCAGATAATTCATAATGGTGGTGAAGCGGGCTCATCTTAAAGACCCGTTTACCTGTTGTCTTAAATGAGATTACCTGTATCATGACAGAAAGTGTTTCGATGACAAACACACCGCCAATAACGATTAGCAGAATCTCCATTTTCGTCAGAATGGCAACCGCAGCAATCGCACCGCCAAGCCCTAGTGAGCCTGTGTCTCCCATAAAGACTTTCGCAGGGTGTGCATTAAACACAAGGAATCCAAGTAAAGCCCCGACAACTGCCAAAGCAAATACCGTCACCTGCGTTTGTTGTACATCATAATACGCGACAACAGCAAATGCTCCGAAAGCAATTGCTGCGGTACCTGCAAGCAGTCCGTCCAGTCCATCGGTCAAGTTGACTGCATTGGATGCGCCAACCAGCATAACAAGGATTAAGAAGAAATAACCCCAGCCTAGGTCCCATTGAATCGACGTTCCGGGAATTTGTATGTAAGTACCGAAATCATTGTAGCGAAGCAATGCATAAAAAACGATTGCAATAATAATTTGTCCAAGCATCTTTTGTTTGGATGTCAGCCCAAGGTTGCGCTTCATTGCAACTTTGATGTAATCATCCAGGAATCCAAGCAAGCCATATCCGACTAGCACAAACAGAAGAAGCCATGTTTCTAAGCTAATCTGAATGCCTCCGATTGCATGCATGATCCATGTTGAGACGACAATGCTGATGATAATCATCACGCCGCCCATTGTCGGTGTACCCGACTTTTTCATATGAGATTTAGGTCCTTCCTCACGAATACTCTGACCGAATTTCAATCTGCGTAGAAATGGTATGACTATTGGAGAAATAAGGACGGTGACGATGAATGCTACCGCAATTGTCACAAGTAATAGTGCCACGTTCATTGTTGTTTCCTCCTTTAAAAAAGCACCCGTCCAATCATTTCAAGATGCACGAAAAAGCATCTGTTTTGGCGTTTCTAAATACCAGCTATTAATTTTCTTCCATAATGCCAATTGTGTCAAGTATGGATTCCAGCTTCATACCGCGGGATGCCTTGAGCAGCACAATTGTATCTTCCTGCAGCAGCGGCAGAAGTGCTTCTGCTAAGGAAGCTTTATCAGGAAAGTGGGCACTTTGAATAGTTTGATTTGTTATTGCTGCTGAAATTTCTTCAGCATCTTCCCCAATTGTGAAAACATAAGCCGATTTTTCAGTAATAACATCGGCAATTTCACGATGGTAGCGTTTCGATTCGGAGCCAATTTCGTAAATATCCCCAAGCACAAGAATTTTTCTTTCATACGGAAGCTCCTGTATTGTCTGGATTGCAGCTTTCATGGACGTTGGCGAGGCGTTATACGCATCATTAATAATTTTGCTTCCATTTTTTCCTTCCAGCAGTTCCATCCGCATCCCGGTCATTGCCGGAGTTTGTATGGCCTGTTGGATTTTATTCTTGCTCACGCCAAGCTGTGTGCCGAGTACAATTGCATAGCCCGCATTTCGTACATTATGCGTACCGAGCAAGGAAAATGAATAACTTTCGCCGTTAACGGAAAAAACAGTTGCGCTATCACCTGTCTGTTCAATTACCAATTTCTGCGTATTCTGTTCTCCAAAACCGCATGTTACGGTATGTTCTTTTTCGTGATGGAAATCTAGTAATGGCTCGTCTCCATCAATGATCAATATTGACTTTTCTCCCATTCCGGCAGTTATCTCACTTTTCGCCTTGGCAATACCTTCTCTGGAACCGAGAAATTCGATATGAGATTCCCCAATATTTGTAATGATGGCATAGTCCGGCTGTGCAATGCGGGACAATAACTCAATCTCTCCAAAGTTACTCATGCCCATTTCCAATACGAGCACTTCACAAGATGGCTGCATGGACAGAACTGTTAGAGGTAAACCGATATGATTGTTGAAATTCCCCTTTGTCGCGAGCACTTCATATTTCTCACTTAATACACTTGTTACAAGGTCTTTCGTCGTTGTTTTACCATTCGAACCAGTTATACCTACCACAATTGGATTAACCGCTTCTCGGTGAGCCTGTGCCAGTTTCTGCAAAGCTTCCAGTGTGTCATCAACAAGAAAGAGCACAATGTCAGAAGCTGCCTGCGGGACCGGTACAGAACGGTCCCACAATGCTGCAGATGCCCCTTGTGCTATTGCCTGTTCGATAAAGTTATGGGCGTCAAAACGCTCCCCGCGAATCGGAATGAATAAGCTGCCTGGCGCATCCATTCTGCTATCGGTATTAACTTGACTGATTGCAAATTCCTGCTGCTTCGTTGCATCAGGGAATAAACCATATAGAAACTCACTTGAAAATAGCATCGTTATTCTCCTAACCCCGCTCGTTTTATTGCTTCCGCAGCAACCAGGCGATCATCGAAGTCCAGTACTTGGTCCCCTACGATTTGATATGTCTCATGGCCTTTTCCGGCAATAAGAACAATATCGTCCGCTTCTGCAAGCTCTACCGCACGCTTAATTGCTTCCGCCCGTTCCGGCACGACAACATATGATTTCTCGTCTAACTCAGCAATCATATCTTCTATAATCGCATGTGGATCCTCTGTCCGCGGATTATCGGCTGTAAAGATAGCTGTGTCGGAATATAGTACAGCGGTTCCGGCCATTAACGGACGTTTTGTTTTATCACGGTCCCCGCCGCAGCCTACTACTGTAATTATCTTACCCTTCACGAATGATTTTATCGTAGTCAGTACATTTTCCAGTGAATCAGGCGTATGCGCATAATCGACGATAACGCCAAAACGCTGGCCAGCCGCAACTGGTTCGAATCGTCCTGCTACTCCAGTAGTCTCACGCAAAGCCCTGCAAATTGTTTCAAAAGGCACGCCGCTGCATAGTGCTGCACCGACTGCTGCCAGCATGTTGTATACGTTGAATTTGCCCATCAATTTGCTGTGGATTGTCGCTTCGCCTTTAGGCGTGTGCAAGCGGAAAGAAGTACCATTGGCTGCAAGTTCAATGTCAGTCGCCATAATATCTGCTTTCTTTTCAATCCCATAGCTGCAAACTGGCTGTGCCGTCGACTTAATTAAAGCGTCTGCATAACGATCGTCTGTATTGATAACCGCATATTTCGGCTTATTCGGGTCGAATGTATTGCCAAGCTGGGAGAATAACAAACTCTTCGCATGGAAATAGTCCTCAAAGCTATTGTGATAATCCAAATGGTCTTGAGACAAATTCGTAAATACAGCAACATCAAAATCAGTTCCGTGTACCCGCCCCATATCCAAAGCATGGGAAGATACTTCTATGACTGCCGTATCTACCCCTTCCTCAACCATTTGCCGGAAACCTTTCTGCAGGAATAGTGCATCAGGTGTTGTATTTTTTACCGGATAGGCTTCCT
The DNA here is from genome assembly GCF_900215625.1 of Terribacillus aidingensis. Classification (GTDB taxonomy): domain Bacteria; phylum Bacillota; class Bacilli; order Bacillales; family Amphibacillaceae; genus Terribacillus; species Terribacillus aidingensis. Next base: position 74,478 of record NZ_OBEK01000002.1, on the reverse strand, counting down.
CTTTGATTTTCATCTGAATCGTGCCTATAACGCCAGTCGCCTCCGCATTAGCTCGGAAGATACTTTCCAGCAAGTAAGTCATGCTCGTTTTTCCATTGGTGCCCGTAATCCCTACGACACGCATCTCTTTTGATGGGTGTTCATAAAAACAAGTTGCCAATGCAGCTGAAGCACGAAGCGTGTCTTTGACAATAATAACAGGTACGTTCACATCAAGCGGACGTTCCGCGAGAATTGCTGCTGCTCCTTGTTTCTCTGCTTGACCTGCAAATCGATGTCCATCGACAAGTGCTCCGTTTATACAAATAAATAGATTGCCAGATTCGACATTGCGTGAATCAATCGTCAAGCCGTTAATGTTGATTTGTTCATGTTCCGCCTGCGGTTCATAGAATGGCAGTGCGGATAATAGTGCTGCCAGTTTCAAAATTGCCACGTCCTTCATTTATCCTTACGAAAAGATGTTTGATTTTATAAGGTGCTTGCCAAAAGACCTTATTATACTAGTCTTGATTTTATACCAAACATCATTATACCAGAATTTATGTCTGCAGGAATGGTTCATCCGATTTATTCCGGCGGGTTTTCCGACAAATACAGCCGTACTGTAGATCCTGCCTCCACCTTTGTACCTGCTTTTGGCTCTTGATCAATTATATACTCACCAGAACCGCTTACTTCTAATTGCAGCGTTGTGTAATATTCCGTCAGTTCCCGTTTTTTCATACCAATGAAGTTTGGTGCTTCCAATGGCGGTTCCTCTGGCCAGCTGTACGATTTCTCAAGGCCGTCAGTCTGCGGCTCTACTCCCATAGAACGCAAGCTGTCTTCCAAGATATCACCAACAATTGGTGCAGCTACCTTACCACCGAATTGAATGGTGTTTTTCGGGTTATCAATAGCAAGATAAACAACAATTTCCGGATCATTTGCCGGTGCAAATCCAATGAAGGAAAGGATATAGTTGTTATCCATGTATTGGCCATTGGTACCAACTTTTTGTGCTGTCCCCGTCTTGCCGCCAATACGGAAGCCTTCGCGATAAGCACCACGCCCTGTCCCCTTCGCCACAACGGTTTCCAAAGCTAAGCGGACCTGTTCGGACGTGTCTTCTGATACAACGCGTCGCTTCATTACCGTCTCCGTTGCCGTTTCTGTCTCATTTGTTACAGGGTTTTTCCATGAGTCGGCAATATGCGGCTGATACAAATATCCGCCATTGATTGCCGCTGATACACCCATCACTTGCTGGATAGGCGTAACGGAAACTCCTTGACCGAAAGCAGTAGTTGCTGTTTCTACTGCGCCAATTTTTTCTGGGTTAAAGAGTATCCCTTTTCCTTCCCCTTGCAAATCAATGCCTGTCTTTTCTCCAAATCCGAAATTCTTAATATACGAAAACAAGCGGTCAGTTCCGAGCTTTTGACCTAATGACACGAAACCTGGGTTACAAGAATTTTGCACAACTTCCAAATACGTCTGGTCACCGTGTCCGCCTCGCTTCCAGCAATGCAGTGTGGCACCATCTACTTTTATCGAACCGGTATCGTGAAAATGGTCTTCCTCCAGGTCGACTACTTTTTCTTCCAAAGCTGCCGCAAGGGTAATAATTTTGAACGTACTTCCAGGCTCATACGAACTCCAAATCGGCAAGTTTCGGTTATATGTGTCTGGGTCCGTTTCTTTGTATTTCTCTGGATCAAATGACGGTCGGGAAGACATTGCCAAAATTTCGCCATTGTCCGGATCAACTGCCAACGCAATAGCACCGTCTGGATTATACTTTGCTTCCGCGTTGTTGAGTTCACGCTCCACTATCGTCTGGATATCCGAATCAATGGTCAGCTGCAGATCTTGGCCATCAGTTGGCGGCTGATAAACATCTGCCATATCCTCCAGTCGATGTCCTTTGGCATCAGAGAAGAAGGACAGACTGCCTGCTTCTCCGCTTAATTCTTCATCATAATATGCTTCCAGTCCCATTAAGCCTTGGTTGTCGATACCGCTGAAGCCAAGCACATGAGATAAATAATCACCGTTCGGATAGTGACGTTTGGAATCTTTGGCGATATAAACACCTTCCATGTTCAGTGCCTGAATTGCTTCTGCCTGCTTTTCTGTTATTTTCCGTCCTTCTGGATGAATTCTCTCAATGGATGCTTTTTTCGTTACATGCTGCAAGGCCTTGTCCTTTTCCATCCCAAGGATTTGGGAAAGTTTCGTCGCTGCTTCCTCAGGATCTTTAATTTGACGCGGAACGACCATGACAGTTGGCGCCGACACATTCTCCGCCAGCACATCCCCATTTCGGTCTAAAATTCTTCCTCTTTCCGGTTCAAACGTAATATTTCGGCTCCAGGAATCCTCTGCTTTGTCCACTAAGTCTTTGCCAAGCACAAACTGGACATATGCCAATCGGATTCCGATGATAAGGAACACGATAAAAGCCAAAATAAAAACAGTGACTAACCGCTTGCGCATCGTAACATTGGATACTCTCTTCATACAAATCTCTCCCTCTTACACAAAGGTAGGCTTGTATCCATGTTATGACGGTACGCAAACAGATAGACCACTGTTCGTAGACCTTACGTCGAAAATTCGACAGCAAGGTAGTCGTTTTTATTCAGTTTTGTGCCTTTTTTGATGCTTTGTAACTTCGCATACCCGCTGTCGATTGTCTCAATATCAAGCTCCAGCAGTTCACTTAATTCCAATACTTCTCGCATCGACCAGCCCGTAATATCTGGCATCGTCGGTTGATCAGTTACAATAATCGCACGCTGCCCTTCAATCACTTTCTCTTCATCATCTACACTCGTTTTGGCAACATCTTCTCCGTTACCTATTACGACAACATCCATGCCAGCGTTTTCGAGCGCTTTCTTTGTTGCCCGAGTGGACATGCCGTCAATATTAGGAACCCGTTTTTCTGTAATATCTTCCTGATTGCTCGTCTGATCAGGACTGATATCCATATAATGCAGGGCATTTTCCATCACGTTTTTAAAAATAAACGAAGTAGGTGCAGAGTCTAATTCGCTCGCTTCCAATTCAGGCTGCAGCACAGACACATACATCACTAATTCTGGATCATCTGCCGGAGCCATGCCCAAGAAGGAAAATAGATAATTTCCCTTTCCACTCATATAGCCGCCATTAGGTGACGGAATCTGTGCCGTTCCAGTTTTTCCTGCCACACTATAATCGTCCAGTTTATACGGCTTTCCAGTTCCATGCTCGGAGGTAACCACTGACTCGAGTATCTTCAGCGTCTCATCTGCCGTTTCCTTGGAAATTGGGTTGCCTTGTACTTCTGTTTTTTTCTGTTCAACAACTTTGTCCGTATCCGGATCGACGATTTTGTCGATAATATGCGGCGTTACCATCTTACCGTCATTAGCAATCGCCGTAGCGGCTGTGATCATTTGAATTGGTGTTGCCGTTGTACCTTGTCCGAACGAGGTGCTAATTTTCTCAGACTGGTAGTTGTACAAAATCGTACCAGGTACTTCTCCCGGCAGGTCAATGCCCGTCTTTTGGTCAAAATTGAATTTTTTCAGATATTCCAAGAAGGTATCTTCACCAATCTTCTTATCCACGATATTCGCTACCATGACGTTAGATGATCGCTGCATTCCTTCTAAATAAGAGATTGAATCCCAGCCTTTTCCACTGTTCCAGTCGCTAATTGTTGTTGTACTATCCACTTTGTACGTACCTGACATATATTTTTCATCCGGATTCCATTTCCCTTCCTCTATCGCAGATGCTACCGTGAACATCTTCATTGTAGAGCCAGGCTCCATGGGATTGGAGATGCTATCGTTATACCAGTTTTCGACATTTTCCGGATTGTTCGGGTCATAGCTGGGCCGGTTGCTCATCGCGACAATTTCTCCGGTTTTCGGATTCATGACGATGGCACTGACTTTTTTCGGGTTGTACTTTTTATCCACTTGCGTGAGGGTGTCTTCCAGCAATGTTTGGATTTTCTGATCTATCGTCAAGTAGACTTTATCTCCATCATGAGCAGCCTGCACTTGTTCATTCGGATTGATTAATTTTGTTCCATACCCATCACGCTCGTAGGAAATCTTGCCGTCTTTGCCGGCGAGCTGATCATTGAGCTGCTGTTCAATTCCAGTCAGTCCCGTAATGACGCCATCTTTTCGCTGGGCCAATCCGATGATTTGGGAAGCAAACGTTCCATTCGGATAGAAGCGCTTCGCTTCTTCTGTAAACTGGATGCCCGGCAAATCAAGTTTTTCAATCTTTTTCTTTTGATCTTGAGATAGACCGCTTCCTGCAGCGCCAAATTCTACTTGCCATAAATCGTCATCGATGCCCTTCTGCAGACGTTCCTTTATATCAGCAGCATTTGCTCCTATTATGGGAGCAATCTCTTCAGCAGTTTTGTCTACATCGGTCACATGAATTGGATTATCTTTATCTGTGGAATACTTTTCTGTAACGATGGCATAAATAGAATAAGTTGGCTGATCGTACGCCAACTCCATTCCATTGCGGTCTAAAATTTTCCCACGCGTTGCTTCTAGCTTATACGCATCGGTTCGTTTATCTGCCGCATACTCTATTAAATTATTCCCTGCCACTTCCCCAGAGGCTTGGATGAATAAGAAGCGTCCAGCTAAGACAAGAAAGAGCACGGAAAAGATAGATAAAAGCGTAATCGCCATCTTTTGTGTCGTCTTGTTCTTTTTCATAGTGATAACAACCTCGCTTATTCAGAGACTTTATTTGCCTCTTTTACTTTCGTGCTCTGCACCTTCAAGCCAGCATCACGCGCGATATCAATGATGCGTTCCGGTTTGCTCAATTCCTTCACTTCATATGTGAGGTCTTTGTTGGCAACCTGCTGGCGATCGATTTTGGATTCAAGTGCTTCCAAGTCACTATTGACGTTGTACGTAGATGCTGCGAAAGTTACGAAATAAGCTGCCGCAGCCAAGATGATGAAGCCAAAGAATGCATAGAGAACCTTCTCTCCTGGCGTTATCCACGTCTTTTTCTGAACTTTTACTTTTACTTGTCGTTTCGGCTGCTGCTGCGGTCTTTGCGCCGGACTGCCTTGCTGCCAGCTTCTAGCTCTTTCTGCACTCAAGCTTATTCCTCCCCTGTACTAGAATTCAAATTTTGAACTCCACGGTTTTATTTTCTCTGCCACGCGGAGTTTTGCGGAACGAGATCTTCTGTTATCTTCTAGTTCCGACTCACTTGCAACAATCGGCTTTCTCGTAACAAGAGCAAATGGTGCCTTACTGTCCTCCGGTAATATAGGGATATTACGCGGTACAGGAAGCGGCGTACTCCAAGCTTTAAACGCTTGCTTGCACATTCTGTCTTCCAATGAGTGGAAGGTAATAACAGACACCCTGCCCCCAATTGCTACAATTTCAGCAGTTTGCTGCAGTGCATCCCGAAATGATTGCAGTTCATCATTGACTGCAATTCGGATCGCTTGGAAAATCCGTTTGGCCGGATGGCCGCCTTTTCGTCTTGCAGGTGCAGGAATGGCTTCCTTGATCACTTCTACAAGTTCAAAGGTTGATTCAATTGGTTTCACTTCTCGTCTGTTCTCTATTTTTCTTGCAACTTGCTTGGAGAATTTCTCTTCGCCATAGCGGAAGAAAATCCGTACAAGCTGCTCGTAAGACCACGTATTGACCACCTCGTAGGCAGACAGCGCCTGATGCTGGTTCATGCGCATGTCCAGCGGGGCATCGTGCTGATAGCTGAATCCTCTCTCTGCCTGGTCTAGCTGTGGTGAAGAAACGCCAAGGTCAAATACAACCCCGTCTACTTCTGTCACACCTCTTGCTTCCAGCTCACTTTTCAAATCACGAAAGTTCGCTTGGATATATTCAATTCGATCGCTGTATTCTGCCAACCTCGCCGATGTGGCCTCTATGGCTTGCTTGTCCTGATCAAACGCATACAGCTTTCCTTTATCAGACAGCTGCTTCAAAATCACTTCCGAGTGACCGCCTCCGCCTAGGGTGCAATCGACATATGTACCTTCTGGCTTCACAGCGAGTCCTTCAATTGTCTCTCTGTTCAGCACACTATAATGTTCAAACAAGCTCTACATCCTTTCGGCTGCCATCAAATATCGAAATCAAGCATATTCTCAGCAATTTCAGCAAAAGATTCTTCAGATTCATCGAAATAGGAATTCCATTCGCTCTCCGCCCAGAATTCAATCCGTCCAGACACGCCGATAATGGCAACGTCCTTCTCCAGCTTTGCATATTTCCGGAGCGGTGCAGGAATATTAATCCTCCCCTGCTTATCAAGCTCGCATTCCACTGCTCCTGAAAAGAAGAAGCGTGTGAATGCCCGGGCATCCTTTTTGGTCAATGGCAGCTTTTTTAGTTTTTCTTCTAAGAGTCTCCATTCCTCCATAGGGTAACCAAACAAACATTGGTCCAATCCGCGCGTAAGCACAAACCGCTCACCTAAGTCCTCACGGAACTTTGCAGGCACGATAATACGTCCTTTCGTATCGACCGTATGCTGGTATTCCCCCATGAACATAGACTCCGCCCCCACTTTCCATTTTCATAGTACCACATCCCCCCACATTTCACCACCTCAATATTCACACTTTTTACTAGCATTTTCTCCCGTTCTTAGCGGTTTTTCGGAGTTAACTGCACAAAAAAACGTGCCTGGTCGTCGACCAAACACGCTTCCTGTGTCATCATACCGAAACAATATAATGTTCTGTAGTAAAATCATAGTTTTTCTGCCATAATTCACGCCAAATCCCCACTCCGGAAGTATTCCAGATTGCAAATAGGTTCAACGTCCGCTCCTGCAGCCCCTGTTCAGGATGCAGTGCAGCTTGCAAATGATCAAAATGCGACAGCGCTACGTGGTGCTGCTCTTTAATCCTAGCTTCCATTCGGCCTACAAGGAAATCAATATCTTCTTCCAAATGAAGCAGATTTTTATCTGCAAGCCGACCGAGATCATCGGCAATGGCAGCAGCACTTTGGCGAAGCGGCATATGCAAGTCAGCCATTGCTTGTTTGACTTGCTGTGATAAAACAGCGAGCGGAGGCTGCTGCTGCGCGGCTAAGTACTGAAGCTTTTCGGCATTTACTCCGCCTGCGATTGCTTTTTCCTTATTCAGCTGATAGCGATGCAGCAGTTTTTCTGTCTTACTGTCCAGCATCGTAAACGACAGTCGCGGCATTATCGGCGGCATTTTAAAACCGACGGCATGGAAGCCAGCTTGCAAATTCGACCAATAAGAAATCTCTCCGGGACCAGCGATAAAAGCTAGAACTGGCAGCAGGTAGTCCTGCATAAGCGGACGTGTTACCACATTATTACTAAGTCGTGCCGGCTCAGCTTCTGCCATTTGCAGCATCTCGTCCTCGGTAAAGACTGCTTCATCAGCTTTCCCGCGCCATTTGCCTTCCTCATCACGAATCAAAAGGGTTCTTTCGCCATCAATATAACAGAAGAGATTAGCATCCTCTATTTCCGGTCCTAACGTATTTGAATAGCCTTGCTGCTGCAGTTCTTGTGCGGTGTTATACACCCCTGCACTTATTTCCTGCTGTTTTTTGATCAGCTCCTGGAAAAACGGCCCTTCTATCCGGCGAAGCTGTTTATCACCGGAATCCAGCAAAATCAGACCGGAATCTCGATAAAGATGGTGGATAAGTCTCGCAAAGAAGTCGACAAAAGTTTCCGATTGGTCCAGCAAGTCGCTAACAATTTTGTGGATATCCTTTGTATCAGCTGTTTCTGGTAAAGCAGCGATCACTTCCTGCAGAAAGCTATGCATAAGCTCTTTATCAAGCACCACATCAGAAGCCGCCACTTTTTGTGTGAGATGCTGCTTCCATTTGAATTTATGTAATTTATGTTGTTTCGGAAGATAAATATGGTTGATTTCTTCAACATCATGATCTTCTCCGGCAATCCAAAATACCGGAATAACTTTGGTTCCAAGCTGTTCACTCTGCTGTGCAGCAAGTGCAATAATAGAAGTGATCTTATGCAGCGTCAATAACGGACCTGTGAATAGGCCTGCCTGCTGACCGCCAACTACCGTAACGGTATTAGGGTCCATTAAGGCTTCCGTATTGTGAAGCGCCTTCTCATCAGCACCCCACTCTTTATTTCGTTTATACAGCAAATCAGCTAGTTCTCCTCGCGGAAAGCTGCGTTCTTTTAACTCTTGCTGCCGGGCTTTATAGCTATCCTGGCGAAATGGTGCGTAATCGAATTTATCTATAACAGAAGGATGCTCTGCCCGATAATCGGCCACCAATTTATTCGGACTCTCCAGTCTCATTGGTTGTATTACCATATTAAGTACTCCTTTGTTTAAATTAACAGTTATATTATATGTATTATTGCCTGATGAATGTAACGATAATGCCTGCTACGAGCAGCAGTACATACAGCGGAGCAAACATTAGGAAGCAAATGCGCAGAAACATACGCCAAATATGCTTGAAAACAATCTCTCCTCGGTATTTGTAATGCATAAATACGATTAGCATAAACAGTACTGCAAGAAATCCTATCATATATCCGATGACAGCTTGCTGTAAAATGATTTGCAACATGATTATAACAGAAACGATGTAAAACACGGCTGTCGTTTGCACCGTATGCAGGAAAGCATTCCGTCTTTTCCGAATGAACTTGCGAACGATAAGAAAGTATATCCAAGTTGCAAGCGGTGGTACTGTAATGGCTGCCGCCAGAAGGTAAGCGATAAAATGCGTCATAAGCTAGTCCTTTCTTGCTGTCTTGTAAGTCCAAGTATACTATAGTAGACAAAATCCGTATAAGGAACGGCTCGCCTAGCATGCTTTTGCACATATCCTGAGATGGATTCCACTTCGGTCTGTCTGCCTGCTTCGATGTCTTTTAACATGGAGGAACGATTGTCTTTGGTGGCCATGATAATTCGACGTACATATTCCCACTGTTCCGCAAACTCGAAATCCAGTGCTTCCGCTGCTTCTTCACATAATTTCTGCGCTATCACACAGAACGCAGGACAATCAAGCAGCTCCCCGTTTTTCACACGATATATAGCCGTCAAAGGGTTAATCACTGCATTGGCAATCATTTTTCTTCCAAGCATACGATGCCAGTCCTTCTCAAATATAAAAGGGAAGTTCGGGTCATGTAAATGCTGTACAAGCATTTCAGCGCTGTTGCCCGTTAGGTTTGCCAGACGGATTACTGCTTTTCCGGTATGCAGCACACGCTGCTGATCTACCCGTACGGCACCCTGCTCCACAGAACCGACAACGATTGGATAATCAAACACGGCAGACAGCAGCATATCCGTATGAGCCATTCCATTTTGAAGAAACAATACAGGCGCTGCTGCATGGGAGACCAGTTTATCCCATACAGACTTTACGTCGTATTGTTTTGTACAGATAATATATAAATCCGTTGATTGCACAGTATTCAATTCATTTAATGGTATAGCGTTTATATGTATTGTTTCTTCATCCAGGCATATCCCTTTTGAAGAAATTAACTCGGCTTGTTCGTTTGTTCTCGTCAAAAGCAGCACCTCATGGGTGCTGCTGAGTTTTGCAGCTGCAAGCAGTCCGATTGCACCTGCACCGATTACAGTGATTCTCATCTCCGTCCCCCCGTTTGTCACATACCTAATTGTTTATTTTAGCAAGGTAGCTGCCAAAAGGATATAAGAAATATAACGCTTGAATTTGGAAACGTTTTCATATATGCTGAATGCATAAGCACCTAGCGAATTTTTTTAATACGGAGAGGGGAATCTGTATGACAGTAGCTAAAGTGGAAAAATTGCCAGTGAACTACAAAACAGCGGAGGATTTTGAACGCTTTGCAGCGCAGGGGAATGCAGAGCTTTCAATGTTCGATGAATTTCAGCTCAGCTTAATTGAGAGTGACGATGATACGCTTTTTTACGGTATTTATATGGATGAGCAGCTTGCCGCAAGAATGGCACTCACTTTCGTAAGCGAACAAAAAGATAACACATTTTATCCGCCAAAAGGATACGTGGAGATTACCAAACTTGAAGTACTGCCAGCATACCAAGGAAAAAGACTGGGCTCTTCCCTAGTTGAGTTTGTGCAATCCTTTACGAAACCCGTACGTACGAAAGCACGTGTTAATTCGGAATCCTTCTGGCAGCAGTGTTATTTCAAAGAGACGGGCAAAAAAGAAGATAACTTGACTGTGATGACTTGGCAGCCGACAAAATAAAAAAGCCCCTTTGGGCTTTTTATTTTGTCTCCGCTTCCTCAATCACCCATCGACATAGCTTTTCCATCTCGATGCATGCATCTTGGTACCGTTTAAGCTGATCTTTAAGCTTCGCATTCTCTATCTGCAGTGTGCGCAGCTCTTCATCAGGCTGCTTATTGGGAACATGAAAATTTTGTTTCACTTTTTCTAACAAATCAATCGCAGCTTCCAAACTGACAGAATCCTTTCCTGCCTTCTTCGGGGCAGCCTCTGGCGTTGGTTCTGCACTTTGCTGCTTCCTATTTTGTTTGGCTATCTCAATATCAGTTTGATAATATTGCCGAAGTGAGGCATTCCAACGAAAGCCGCAAGCTGCACCCGTCCGGTTAAGCTTCACCGCAACATCCCGAAATGCATCCAGCTGTGTTTTACCTTCCTGAATATAATCCAGCACTGTATTTGCTAATAGCACATCTTCTTTGTCAGTCCATGCATCCTGCCTTGTACTTTTCACAAGCTTCCCCCCTCTTCTATCCTGCTATCAATGTATGCAAGAGGGAAAAATGCTAGACTAGAAAAAAGTAGATAGAATATAAAAAACACCTATCATCATCTGACGATAGGTGTTTTTTTGTTTTTACGCTTCAACCACTGCTTTGCCATCATAATGTCCGCAAGATCTGCAAACGTGGTGTGGTTTTGCAAGTTCGCCACAGTTAGAGCATTCTACCATTCCTGGTACATGCAATTTTTTGTGTGTACGGCGTTGATTTTTAACTTTTTTAGAAGTTCTTCTTTTAGGTACTGCCACTGTCCTACACCTCCTTCAATCATTCACATGCTTATTCGTCGTCCTTCTTCAAGAGAGCCTGCAGCTTCTCAAGCCTCGGATCGATCTTGTCCTGCTGTGCATCCTCACTGGCAACCTGCCAGCCTTCTCCTTGTTTGACGGCATTATCTAATACCTCTTCATCATCGGAGAAAACACGGAAAGGAACATCCAAGAGAATATTTTCCTCTATATACGGTTTCAAGTCAAGCAGTTCTCCATCAACTGGATGAATTTCCGACTCGTCATCCGCGCTTGCATAAGGAGACAAAGTAAACAGTTCAGTCGCATCAATATGGAATTCATACGGCACATCTGCCAAAGTACGCGCACACGGCAAGATCATCTCACCATCTATCGCAAACTTAACAGTAATGTCGTTACCATAAGAAGTCGCCTGACCGCTGACCTTCACCGGATCAATACGACGAATATCATTCTTGCCCTGGATGTCAGACACATCCACTTGCTCTGTAAATTCGAAAGGTTCAAGACCTTTAGCTTTAAGCTTTTGAACCGGAATTTTCACGTTAATTCACCTCATGGCAACAAAAGTAATTGTAAAAAAAAACAGGAGCTTTGTCAATATATTTTCTTTACAGCAAGGCAATAATTAGCCTATATTCATATTAACACACTAGAAAAGCGTAGAAAACCGTTTAGAAACGAAGCGGTAAGCGAGAAAGCCCGGAGTCGGCGTTTTCCACTCGCAGGGATTTATCACTTACGGCGCAGCTCCTGGCTTTCGGAGCTAGACATCACTAGAAAGCGAAAAACCATCCACAAAAAGGAGGTCCCTCATGAGGTCATGCGGTATTGTCGTTGAATACAATCCATTACATAATGGTCATGTTTATCATATACAGGAAGCTCGTAAATTAACCGAAAGCGACTGCATGATTGCAGTAATGAGCGGTAATTTTATGCAGCGGGGTGAACCGGCCATTTTAGATAAGTTCAGCCGCACAGAAGCTGCTCTGCAAGCTGGCGTGGATCTGGTTGTAGAACTTCCTTTCCTTTATGCGGTCCAGCATGCCGATTTATTTGCAAAAGGTGCTGTGGCCATCTTAGATGCATTAGGCGCTGACCACCTCGTGTTTGGTTCTGAAGATGGCACTATCAATGCTTTTCATCAAGCACAGCTAAAGCGCAGAGCGAAGAAAGGCGTATTTGACGAAATCTTGAAACAGTCGCTCGAACAAGGTTTATCGTACCCAGAGGCAAGCAGGGCTGCATATGAAAATATTGGCATAAATTCAACTTTAGATTTGCAAAGTCCAAACAATATTCTCGGGTTCGCTTACTTGCGTGCAGCTGAGCAGCTGCACGCAAACATACATGTAGATACCATTCCTCGCATAAAAGCAGACTACCATGACCAATCCATCACTGGTCCGATTGCAAGCGCAACTTCAATACGGTCTGCTCGTCTGCGTAATCAAACAGAGAACATAAAACAAGCTGTGCCGGAATCTACTTACGCCGCCTTGCAGGATATAAAGCAGCTTCACAGCTGGGAAGACTATTTTCCATTGCTGCGGTATCTGATTTTGACCCATACGCCTGAGGTGCTGCGAACTATTCAAGGGATGGACGAAGGTCTGGAATATCGGTTCAAGCGATACATCCAGCAATCCGTAAGTTTTCAACAGTTCCTAGCTCATGTCAAAACAAAACGTTATACGTGGACAAGGCTTCAGCGCGTTTGTGTGCACCTTTTGACAAATTCACATAAGGAGCTCATTACCGAATGGCTGGATAATAAAGAGCTGCCTTACATTCGCATTTTGGGGATGAGTAAAGCAGGTCGCGCATTTTTGTCTTCTAAAAAGAAACAGCTTGAGGTGCCGCTCTTCACGCAGTTAAAAGATAACAGCCATCCAGTAGCTGATTTGGAGCTTCAAGCATCTGATGCCTACTACAGCACGTTATTACCGGCAGCTGCTGCGGCAGCTCGCAAACAGGAGATTTCGCCTCCTATTTTTGTATAACAACAAAAGCAGCCAATATAAAATGACAGCAATTCCGTACTTGATCTGCATTACAACTTCTATGTAAAAAATCCAAACGACGAAAGATCGTTTGGATTTTTTTATCTATAGAGCTATTTTATTTATTTTTCAGGCAATCCTTCTAGGTACTCTTTTGCTTCCTCAAACGTATCTACAGGAACGACTTTCATGTCTGATTCAATATCTTCTGCCGTTTGTTTTGCGAGCTGGTAATTAGAATCGTCAGCTCCATCCTCATTTGGCGCAAAGAAAACTGCACACCCTTCCTTATCTGCTGCTACAACTTTCTTATCAATACCGCCAATACGACCAACATTTCCTTCGTAGTCAACTTCCCCAGTACCGCAAATTTGCAATCCATGCGTCAAGTCTTCTTTTTCCAGCTGATCATAAATTTCCAGGCTGAACATGAGCCCTGCACTCGGTCCGCCAATTTCTCCGCTCGAGAAGGTGACTTCCGGATCTTCGTTTACTTCTCTGTCGGTTACCAATGTAATGCCAATACCAGGAATCTGGGTGTCAGGCAAAGCTTCGAGCTTCAATTCCTTTTCTAGCTGCTCGTCACCGCGGACAATTTGTAAGGTAATCGTATCGCCTAATTGTTTGGAAGTGACATATGTAGTCAGATCTGCTGCTTCATTTACTGTTTTATTATCTACACCAGTTATATGGTCACCTGGCTTCAATTTACCATCAGCAGGCAAGTCGTTTACTACAGAAACGACATACACTCCTTTATATTCCACTTGCAAATCGGCCCCTGCTGCTTGATAAGCAACGACTGTAGAAGCTTCCTGCGAGCTTTCCATTTGCATGAGCTGTGCTTGTGTATATTCTTCTTGGGAAATACCTTCTGGAATAACATCCTCCAGTTTCGCGATTTGATGGTACGGGAGAATGTGTGCTATCACATATTGAAATGGAGTTGCCTGGCCGCCGCGTACGGTGACAAGATGCATATCGCCTTCACTTTCATCACTGCCAGCCACCGAAACAATTGGATCAAGTGCATCTGCTCCCCCGGGTTTATATACATAATACGGCATTCTGTAAATCCCGGAAAAACAGAAGACAATGAGCAGCAACAGCACGATAAGCAAGATATAGCGCGTTTTCTGTTTCATCTTCAGTTCCCCTTTTGTGCCCTCTTTTATCTGCTAATTCAGCAGAAGAAGCATATTTCTCTTTCAAGCACGCGTATAGTTAAGGTAGCCTGTACCAACAGACTGAATTCAAGTGTACTACTTCGATATCAAGAAGTACAGCAGTCACAAATCGGAGGGATCATTGTGCAAAAGATGAAATCGATTTTGTTCGCTGGGGCAGCTCTGCTTTTAGCAGTCAGCCTGATTACATACCCGGATCCAGCACTGCAAGCAAGCATACGCGGGCTGAATATGTGGTGGGAAGTCGTATTTCCATCTCTGCTGCCTTTCTTCATCACAGCAGAGCTGTTAATCGCTTTCGGAATGGTACGCTTTATCGGTGTATTCTGCGAGCCGATTATGCGTCCTTTGTTCAATGTACCAGGTGTCGGAAGCTTTGTCCTGGCAATGGGAATGGCTAGCGGTTATCCATCGGGAGCGAAACTCACCAGCAGATTGAGGCAGGAAAAACAGCTGACAAAAACAGAAGCAGAACGTCTCGTGTCCTTTACAAATGCCAGCAATCCTCTATTTATCGTTGGTGTAATTGCGGTTAGTTTCTTCGGTGATGCCGAGCTTGGGCTCCTGCTTGCGATTGCACACTATGGCGGTAACATCCTTGTCGGTATCTGTATGCGATTTTACGGCCGTAATGAAACCAGATCGGTATATGTGCGTGAGAAAGGATTACTAAGACGTGCATTTCGTGAATTGCATGAAACACGTTTGGCGGATAAGCGTCCTTTCGGTAAAATCTTTGGCGATGCTGTCATTCAATCTATCCAGACCCTGCTGATGATTGGTGGATTTATTATTATGTTTTCCGTCTTCAATAAGCTTTTATTTATATTAGGTGTCACCGATTTCCTGGCAAATGGGCTAAAGATAATTACCAGTTTGTTTGGTATTCCAGCTGATTTGGTCCTTCCGATGCTCTCTGGCTTTCTAGAAATCACGATGGGCGGACAAATGATTGCACAAGCAGCCGGATCTGACTTCTTTTTCCCAATCGTAATTGTCAGTTTTGTTCTTGCATTTAACGGATTTTCTGTCCAAGCTCAAGTCGCGAGCATTCTTGCTGACACGGATATTCGTTTCGCTCCATATTTCTTTGCACGTATACTGCACGGCTTCATTGCAGCGGGACTGGCAGCTTGCTTATACGTACCGCTTTACGCAAGACATAAAGAAACGAGTATTTATACCTTTCTACATGAAAAAACAGCTCCAAATTTTATGGAGCTGCTCGAACGGGTAGCATCATTTGGGCCGCTGTTTACACTAAGCATACTTGCATTAGGCACACTTATACTGGTGCGGCGACGTCAATCCCATTAATATTTCAGTTTGATTGCCTTATGTACAGGGGGCGGCACAAGCTTACTTATATCCGCTCCATAGCTTGCTGCCTCTTTAACAATACTGGAGCTTAAAAAGCTGTATGCTGCATCAGCTGTGATGAACAGTGTTTCTAATTCCGGCTCTAAATGGCGGTTAATACCGCTTATCTGCATTTCACTTTCAAAATCGCTAACAGCCCGCAGTCCGCGAATCAGTACGCGTGCATCGTATCGTTTCGCGAAATCTACGGTCAGACCTTCTGCTTTCGCCACTGTCACATTCGAGAAGTGTTTTAGTGATTCCTGCACAAGTTCTACCCGTTCCTCCGCGTTGAAAAGCGGCTGCTTCTTGCTGTTCACAGCTACTGCAACAACCACTTCATCAAAAATAGCGGCTGCTCGTTTGATAATATCCACGTGACCGTTTGTTACAGGATCAAACGAGCCCGGATACATTGCGATTGTCATCTGGCACCCTCCTGAGCAGCTTGGTAAATTGTTATAGCAGTAGTATTCCCATAATTTTCTCGTTTTACCGCTTGAAAACCAGCGATATATTCCGGCAGCTCTTTACGCCCGTCATGTTCACAAACAATCTGTCCGCCAGCTCCTAGTATACCAGTCTCGCTAATCTGCTCAAGCAGGCTTTCGTAGGATACTTTTTGGTATGGCGGATCCAAAAAGATAAGATCAAACTGTTTCTCCCGTTTCGCAACGGCTTTCAGCGCACGCATTGCATCATTCCGATATACTTCTGCAGCGTCTGACAGCTTTAACGTCGTTAAGTTTTGATGAATTGTCTCAACAGCCTTGCCTTGCTTATCAACAAAAATACACGTGTCCATACCTCTGCTAAGCGCCTCAATACCAAGTCCGCCGCTTCCCGCGAACAAATCAAGACATGCTCCTCCTTCAAAGAATGGGCCAAGCACCTGAAACAGGCTCTCTTTCACTTTATCAGTTGTTGGTCTTGTCAATTGATTAGGAACAGCTTTTAATGCCCGTCCTTTATGCTCTCCAGCAATCACTCGCATTGCTATGTCACTCCTTCAAAAACGATGTATAATCCTGCTAAAGCCGGTCCATACTGTACTACTGAAGCGGCTATCACGCTTATAGCTGCTTCATGAACACGGAGAAGACTTACGTTTCCCCATAAGCTCTTCCTCCGGTTTCTCCTCTCCCTTTGCCTGTTTGTTTTCATCGGAAACAAAAGGCGCCTGCAGGGCTATTCCCTGCAGGCTTTTTTTATATACCGATCTTATAATCGTATTCTTTTGCTTTATCCTGTTTTGCATTCTCAAAATCTGTGCGTACAAATGGACGGTACGATAACGCTGTTTTAGATACGAACGGCAGTCTTTGTAATACTGCTTCTTTTTCCTCTGCTTCCTCCATGTTTACATAGATCATGGCATACTTTTGCTTTTTGGAAACAAAGACTAAGTGTCCGTGCCGCTTCAGCTGCTTTATATTTTTCATATGCTGGAACCATACGACGATCCCCTGACGTTTTGTCAACATAAATGATGTTCCTCGCTTTACAGCTTTTTTACTAGTGTAGCAAAGCCTGCCCCTATGGAGCAACATAAAAAAACCGACAAGCCAAAGCTTGCCAGTCGTTTTTAAGAGGCACAGCCGCAAGCTCCGCCGCTGCCGCACCCGCAGCCAGAGTCCTTCATAGCTGCACCAGATCGCGGTGCTTTAACGGTTTCACTCACCGTAGCAGCGAGTGTCCCGCTTATTTCGTCGAGCAGTTTTTGCAGATTTCGCTCTGCTATTTTAAATGCCGCAACATTGGCATCCATGTCCATCTCACGCTTCTTGCTGCGAATTGCTTTCATGATAGAGCTATAATCCGGGTGGTATCTGCCGAATCGCTGCACTTCTTCATATTGTTCCTTTACAGCAGTGAATGCATCGATTTTCGCTTTTGTTTCACTATCCTGGTAGAGCGCTTCTTGCGAAGAATTATAAGCAGCCATTACTTCCGAATCCCGGATCATTCTGCCTAAATTCTCGGATCGCTCCAATAGCTCAACAAATTCCACAGTTGCATACATATAACCACCTCCCCTATTATCATACCAAATAATAGGGAAAAATGAAAAGACCTAATCCCGCATTGCTCTTGCCATCTGTATCAGCATGTTGACCATACTAAGCTGTTCACCAAACTGCCCAATGCGCTGCGGCACGGTTTTTCCATAAAAATACTTGGCCTGCTTTTCCATATCCGCAAATGCATTTGGATCACGTGACAGCGTTCGGTACCAAACAGGGTGAAGTCTGACAAACCGCAGCAGCTCTTCCCTTTGCTTGAGCCTTTGATAGATATCCTGCCGCATCACATCCATCTCCTTCTAGTCTTTGTGAAACAATGTCGGCCCCTTTTTCTTTGCTGGAAGCTGTTGTTTCACACCTTGATATTGCCCGATTAAATGCTTTACATTATCTAATGCTCCATTCAGCTGGTGGATATGACCTGATAGCTTCTGCAAATCAAATTGACTTGCCATTCCCATCATCTTACTAACCATTTCATTTCCCTTTTCGGCTGATTCCTCATCTGTCTCCGCCTGTTCCGTCTGTGCTTCTGCTTTATACGCTTGCCAACTCGGGTCTTCTTCGCCTAAAAGCACCCACTTTTCATAATAAGGCTGCCATCCTGTCTGTTTCTGCCGCGCTTCTTCTATAAGCTTCGGATGCTGCTCGACAAATTGCTTGAATGCCTGAATCGATGGATGCAGATTCGTTTCTGACATTACAATCCAACTCCTATCCAAAATTACTCTCTCTAAACAATGTATGAAAGCCCAGGCAGATTGACACAAAAAAACCGAGTTTCATGAAGAAACTCGGTTATTGAAGCAAGAAGTTTTGTGTATAGTAGTAGCGGTAAACACCGACTCCCAATTCTTTGTAAGTTGGATCAAGCATCGTTTTTCGGTGTCCCTCACTATTTAACCAGCCAATCATAGCAGCTGGCGCATCTGTATAGCCTGCAGCAATATTTTCACCTGCATTTTGGAAAGGTACTTGGCCATCCGCCAACCGATCCCCAAGCTCTTCACCACTTGGCGTTACATGTGAGAAGTACTGCTGTTTCTGCATATCTTCACTATGACCAAATGCAACTGCTGCTACATTATCATTCCATTCGAGCGGAGAAACATCGAATTGGGCGCGCATCACATTCGTGATTTCAATAATTTGCTGTTCCATGCCTGCTTGTACTTGCTGCCATTCCTCTGTTATTAGCTGCGGCTGCTCAGGAAGCTGTCCTGTATATGTAATATCATATGGACGTTCCATAATCAGCTGCTCATCCGTTATCACACGCACAGCAGCTAGTTCATCCTTGAATGTGTCAAAGTAAAACTGCGCAAACAATCCGTCTTTCAGCTGTACTAAAGGCTGAATCTGCTGATCCTTGTCCTTCAGTTTAAACGTGTAACGGTTGCCATCATATTGGAAAGACACCTCGTTCTCCAACGTATAGTGCTTTTCTACTTCTTCCCGGCTTTCTCCAAGTTTCACATCAGCTAAAGAGGCTTCCCCAGCAGCAAAAGCCGTAACGATGCGATCATCTTTCACTCCGTACTGTGCATATGCGTCCCCTTTATCATATACATACCATTCATATCCGTAAGAAGACTTATCCATATGATCCGGTTCACCCTGATCTTTCTTCAACGTGTCAGGGGCTTGATTGATCCAGCGTTCTATATCTCCGTTCGGTTTTTGGGCAGCTTCTGCTTTTTGTGTATTCTCCGTATTTTTGGTCTTTGCATCGTGGGCAGGAGCCAAATAATCATTTCTATTCCAAAAGAATAAAGCACCCGCTCCCACAACGAGCAACAATAGCACGATTCGTAAACCTTTCATGCTCCAGCCCCTTTCTTTTCATACGCTGCACCTATTATAATACAAAACAGCATTTGGAAATAGCTGACTTTTTCGACAACCTTCACAAACCATCTGCCGGTAGCAGGTGCCCATATGTCCTAAATTGGATAAGTCCATCGACCTGTCCAAGTTTATGGAACCCGCAGCGCGTCAGCACTTGCTGCTTTTCTGCTTCTTGCGGTTTACAAAACGCATGAATGATATCCACACCTTGCTGCAGCAGCCAGTCACAGATGCTGACAATTGCTTCCTCTTCATATCTTTTGCCAGCCATCTCTTCCCGTATATGGAAAAAGAGTTCAGCCTGTGCAGCATCAGGAGTTGTTTGGCGGATAAAAATATCACCGACCATCTCCTGCTCATACTTTGTATGTACAATCCACGGCCCAAAACCAAAGCTTGTCTGTCCGGTTGCAAGATTCTCTAAATAAAGCGGCAGCTCTGCTTTCAGAGCATTAGATGGCCAGTCTGTCACATACGAAATTTCTTGTTCATAGAAGAATGTGATCGGAAATCGGACGAGCTGCTTTCCCATGTCGGTTGTTATTGCCTTTAAACTTAAACGAGATGTTTCCATATCCATTTCGTTACCCTCTCTTCGGTGCACGTTTGTTATGGTCTTTATTCCCAAAACGCTGTACGCAATAAACGCCAAATATTCAGGGACAAGATAATCGGCCATGAGAATGTCTCCATATAAGCGCAGTGCTCTGCCTGCTGCCCGGCAAAATATTGTTATCTCTCCCTAAAGCGCACTACTCTTATTGTCTGGTAATCTAACTATCAATAATAAAAAAATCCGAACCTGCGTGAATTCTTATCAAAGAATTCACTTTTAGTTCGGATTTTAGAATCAGACACATAAAAGCAGTGTCTCTTATTAAAAGATTGCAGGTGTGGTGAAGACAACAAGTGCGATAAAGAAGATCATCAAGTAGTTTAAGCTGTAAACAAACATCCAAGTTGCCCACTTTAGATCATCTTTCATGAAGAAACCAGCAATTCCAATCGCGAGCCAGCCAACGTTCAGTACAGTAGCAATGGCAACAAACACAGTTCCCAATGTTGTTAAATAGAACGGAAGGGGAAGCAAGCATGCTGTATATACAATAATTTGACGCTTCGTAATGCCAAATCCATACACAGAAGGAAGCATTGGAATGTTCGCTGCTTTATAGTCTTCTGCTTTTTTCATAGCTAAAGCTAAGAAATGCGGTGTTTGCCAAATGAACATAATGGCAAAAATAATCCATGCTTCTGTGCTCAAACCGCCGTCTATGGCAGCATAACCGATTAGCGGAGGCACTGCGCCGGAAAAACTGCCAATAGCAGTATTAATTGTATAGCGGCGTTTAGACCACATGGTATAAAGGATGACATAAGCAAACCAGCCAAAAATACCAATTGCTGCTGCTTGCCATGTTGTTAGGAACAAGAAGCCGACACCCAGTACCGTAAACCCAATGCCCATTGTGAGTACAACGGAAAGCGGAATCGTTCCGGTTACAGTCGGGCGTTTTTTCGTCCGTTTCATTACATGGTCAATATCCCGGTCATAATAGTTATTGATTACACAACCGCCAGCGATGACCAACCCGCTGCCGAGCATCGTATAGATGAATGTAGGAATATGATGAACGAATTGCTCATTCGTCATGTAAAGCGCAAGCCAAAAACCGCCAAAGGCAGTCAATAGATTGGAGTTAATGATTCCAGTTTTTATAAGTGCTTTAAAGTCTGTCCATAGACTAGTGCTTGAATCAGCATGTTCTGCGCCATTCAATACTTGAGAAGAAGTAGATTCGGCTTTATTCACACCAGCACATCCTTTCTGCTTGGTTACACATAATTCTTTTATTCTATTACACTTTTCATATTGTAACACGTTATATTCTAAGATAAGAAACTGTTTTTGACAATTTACTGAACTAACTTGCCTGTTTAGTTCGTGAATGCTTTCCCCTAGAGACAACAGGTCATAAAATTGACACGAAATCTCCCCTTTTTCTTGTTGATTTCATGTTACGATAAGCTTGATGTTATTGTAACGCTACTAGTTTGTATATAAGAGGTGTTCCTGGATGAAATTATTAAAATATTTATCTGTAATCAGCACGGTCGGTATGTTGTTCATCCTTCTTGGAGGTGCTTTAGTAACGAAGACAGGTTCTGCAGATGGCTGCGGACAAAGCTGGCCTTTGTGTGAAGGAGCGCTTACCAATATAACTCCCGAGCTTGTCATTGAATCAGCTCACCGGTTTGTCTCTTCCACAATAGGCATTGTCATTCTCTTGCTGGCTATCTTTGCTTGGCGCAAGATCGGCCACATTCGTGAGGTTAAATTCTTATCTGTCTTGGCCGTGTTTTTCCTTGTTTTGCAAGCATTAATTGGTGCTGCAGCTGTAATTTGGCAGCAGTCCGACGCAGTGCTAGCGCTGCATTTCGGCATTTCACTCATTTCCTTCGCTTCTGTCCTCTTGCTGACATTAATTGTTTTCGAAGTGGACAAGAAGTTCGATGCACGTTCGCTCGTTATTAAGAAAGGGATGCGTATCCAGTTTTACCTGCATACCATCTTTATTTATCTCGTTGTATACACCGGTGCACTCGTTCGGCACATGCATGCCAGTCTAGTTTGCGGAGACTTTCCGCTTTGCTCTAATGCTGATCCGGGCTTGTTTGGTCTCAGTACTGCCCAAATGGTACAGATGCTCCACCGCGGAGCTGCGATGCTTGCGCTTGTCTGGTCCTTCATCATCATGGTCCAAGTGCTGCGCCGCTATAAGGGACATGCTGTGATGACAAAAGGATGGATTATCAGCTTTTGCCTGCTGGCAGCGCAGGCAGTAGTCGGTGTATTAGTCATCTTCACAGGTATGAACTTGTATGTCGCTTTGATGCACTCTTTAATTATCAGTATCTACTTTGGAATCATGACATACTTTATTATGCTATCCTTCCGAAGTGCGAAATTCGAAAAAGAACAATAAGAAAAATCCACTGCTTATCGGGGCCGTTCCCCAAAAGCAGTGGATTTTTTAGTATTTATTCAAACTCTACAAGCAGATCGCCAACTTGAATCGGTTCACCGTCTTTCACGTAGACTCCTTTTACTTTTCCATCGTAAGGCGCTTGTACGGTTGTTTCCATCTTCATTGCTTCCGTAACGAGCAGCTGCTGACCTTTCTGTACTTGCTCACCGGCTTCAACAAGCGCGCGGATCACAGTACCTGGCATTGTGGCACCGATATGCTTCTTATTCTGTTTATCTGCCTTCGGTGTTGTTTTGACTGTTGCTTGCACTTGTTCATCGCGAACAAGGATTTCCCGCGGCTGTCCGTTAAACTCAAAGTACATCGTACGCATCGCATCCGGGCCAGCTTCGCCAATTGCAACCAGTTTAACAATCAATGTTTTTCCTGATTCAATTTCCACTTCAATTTCTTCATCCATTTTCATGCCGTAGAAGAAGGTAGGTGTTGTCAACACGGATAAGTCACCGTATGCTTCCTTAAAAGCGGCGTATGTTTCAAATACCTTCGGATACAGCGCATAGGCAATAACATCTTGTTCCGTGACTTCCCCTTCCAGCTTCTCCTCGAGTTCTTTGCGAAGCGCATTGAAATCAACGGAAGGAAGCAATTCCCCTGGACGTGTTGTGATAACTTCTCTATTCTTTACAATAACTTTCTGTAATTCTTTCGGGAAGCCTCCATAAGGCTGACCAAGATAACCTTGGGCAAATTCAATAACAGAATCAGGGAAGTCTAAGGATTGGCCTTGTTCAATGACGGTCTTCTCATCTAAGTCATTTTGTACCATAAAGAGTGCCATATCCCCGACCACCTTGGAAGATGGTGTTACTTTGATTACATCTCCGAACAGATCATTTACTCTTCTGTACATGACCTTTACTTCATCCCAGCGATTTCCTAAGCCGACAGCATTGGCTTGCTGCAGCAAATTGCTGTATTGTCCGCCTGGCATCTCATGTAAGTAAACTTCTGCATGCGGAGCTTTCATACCACTCTCGAAATCACTGTAGCGTGATCGCACATCTTCCCAATAATGACCAATCTCATCATAATGATCTACATTAATGGAAGGTTTACGGTCCATGGCTTGCATCGCGTGGTAGAACGAGCTGGCACTAGGCTGAGATGTCAGACCAGCCATCGGCCCTGCTGCAACATCTACAACATCAACACCGGCTTCTACAGCCTTCATGTAGGTAAGAACACCATTACCGCTTGTATCATGGGTATGCAAGTGAATCGGCAGAGATACAGTCTCTTTTAACGCACGTACAAGTTCATACGCTGCTTGCGGTTTAAGCAAACCTGCCATATCTTTGATACCAATGATGTGGGCACCCGCACCTTCTAATTCCTTGGCCATTTTTGTGTAATATGCCAAGTCATATTTTGTCCGGCTCGGATCTAATATGTCACCAGAATAGCAAAGTGCCGCTTCCGCTACTTTATTTTGCTTGCGTACTGCTTCTATCGCTGGTTTCATATTTTCAATCCAGTTTAGGCTATCAAAAATACGATACACATCAATGCCGGCCTGTGCACTTTCTTCCACGAATTTTTCTACAACATTATCCGGATAGTTTTTATATCCAACTGCATTGCTTGCCCGAAGCAGCATTTGGAATAACACATTCGGCATTTTCTCTCGCAGCTTCGCCAGGCGATGCCAAGGATCTTCTTTCAGGAAGCGATAGGCAACATCAAAAGTTGCTCCGCCCCACATTTCGACTGAGAAAAGATTCGGCAGCAGTTTAGCTGTTGGTTCAGCAATTGCAAGCAAATCCTTCGTTCGAACACGTGTGGCTAAAAGGGATTGGTGTGCATCTCGGAAAGTGGTGTCTGTCAATAGCACTTCTTCTTGATTCTTCAGCCAATCAGCAAGTCCTTCCGGCCCGTGTGCATCAAGTATTTGTTTTGTCCCGTTCTGATAATCCAGGCCTTTTTGCAGCTTTGGTATCCTTTGGGGCGGAAATACCGGTTTTTCTGCTTTTCCGCTTCCGTCAAAGCCATTGACCGTCGTATAACCGATATACTGCAGCATTTTCGTTCCTCTGTCCCGGCTTTTCGGAAAATCAAACAGTTCTGGCGTTTCATCAATAAAGCTAGTTGTGTAATCCGCCGATAAAAACTTTTCATGCAAAACTAAATTTTCCAAAAATGGAATATTAGTTTTGATACCGCGAATACGGAACTCACGCAGATTTCTTTCTAATTTATAAGCTGCTTGCTGATAACCAGCCGCCCAGGACGAGACTTTTACTAACAAAGAATCATAATAGGAACTAATAACCGCGCCTTGGAAGGCATTTCCTCCATCCAAACGAACACCAAATCCTCCGCTGGAACGGTAAGCCATAATTTTGCCTGCATCCGGCATGAAATTATTTAGCGGATCCTCTGTTGTGACACGCGCTTGAATGGCATAGCCATTAGTTTTGATGTCAGCTTGTGCAGGTATGCCAAGTCGCTCATCTGTTAAGCTGTACCCTTGCGCCAGCAATAACTGTGTTTGCACAATATCAACGCCTGTTACCATTTCTGTAATCGTATGCTCTACTTGGACACGAGGGTTAACCTCGATAAAATAAAATTGATTATCTGCCACAAGGAATTCAACTGTACCTGCATTCAAATAGGATACATTCTTCATCAATTGAACAGCTGCATCACAAATTGCAAGCCGCAGTGACTCTGGGAGACTGACACTTGGTGCCACTTCTATGACTTTCTGGTGGCGTCTTTGAATCGAGCAGTCACGTTCATACAAATGAATCACGTTGCCTGCACTGTCTCCAAGAATTTGAACTTCAATATGTTTCGGATTTTCGATCAGTTTTTCTACGTACATTTCATCACTGCCAAATGCAGCTTTTGCTTCGGATTTCGCACGTTCATAGGCTTCTGCTACTTCTGCTGCATCACGAACAACGCGCATACCGCGTCCTCCGCCGCCAAGTGATGCTTTTATGATAATTGGATAGTCATGTTGGGAAGCAAAAGCTTTTACTTCATCAAGATCTTGGACTGGTCCATCACTTCCTGGAATAACTGGGATTTCTGCCAGTAATGCTTGCTGTCTTGCTTTTACTTTATCTCCGAACATATTCAGCTGTTCGCTGCGCGGCCCAATGAACGTGATGCCTTCTTCTTCACAGCGTCTCGCAAAATGAATGTTCTCCGAAAGAAAACCATAACCTGGATGGATAGCATCCGCTCCGGAAGTTTTCGCAATTTCAAGAATATTCTCGATATCAAGATAGGCATCAATCGGCTTTTTCCCCTCGCCGACCAGATATGCCTCATCCGCTTTAAAGCGGTGACTGGAGGATTTATCCTCCTTTGAATAAATCGCGACCGTCTGTATACCGAGCTCAACACAAGCTCGGAATACACGAATCGCGATTTCCCCTCTGTTTGCAACTAAAACTTTACTTATTCCCCTTAGTTCGTCCATCGTTCTCCTCCTCTAGTCTTTCCCCTGGTTTGTGTAGTCGTACTAGTGGTGCGGATCCTCTGTCGATTGGAGGGACGTTTTCCCCGCTTATCTTGTGTGAAGGTGCTGTCTGACACAATCAGTTCCTGTGAACGTACATACTTGGCAACATTATTCAAAATCCCCATAGAAGCGAACAAAATCAACAAGGATGTACCTCCGTAACTGACGAACGGCAGTGTGACACCTGTAATTGGCAATAGGCCGGTGATTGCACCCAAATTAATAAAGGTCTGGATCCCCACCATCGACGAAATGCCTATTGCCAGTAATGAACCAAAACTATCTCGGCACTGCTTAGCAATATAAAGGCCTCGCAGTACAATAATGGCCAGCATAGCCAGCACTGCTGCTACACCAAGAAAGCCAAGTTCTTCTGCTATAACAGCCATAATAAAGTCTGTGTGCGGTTCTGGCAAGTACCCTAGTTTCTGTACGCCTTGACCGAGACCGACACCAAACACACCGCCTGTTCCAATGGCAAGGTAGGACTGAACGAGCTGGAAACCGTCGTCTTGAACATGTTCCTCATCAAATGGCTGGTAGGCACCTGTAAAACGGGAAACCCTCTCATCTGTAACCATATGCGGCCATACTGCCAAAATTAATAACAGCCCCGCTACAATTAATAAACTCAAATGCCTGATCTTAATTCCGGCGCTGAAAATAATGGAGCAGGAAATCAAGAATATAATGGAGGCGTTCCCAACATCCGGCTGAATAACGATTAAGCCAAGAATAATTCCCAATGCGATTAATGGAGGCAGAACGCCCTTGGAGAAACTAGATAAATAGCTTTGTTTCTTCGAATAAATAGATGCCAGATAAATAATCATCCCTACTTTAGCCAATTCTGCAGGCTGCACACTGAAAAATCCAAGGCTGAACCAAGATCGAGATCCATTTACTTTACCTGTAAATAACACAAGTACTAGCATTAAAAAGATAACCAGCATCAGCGGCTTAATTACCTTATGGTACTTTTGATAGGGCACGAAACTAAAAAACGCAAACACCGGAATAGCCAGTGCAAACCATACGAGTGTACGTACAAAGAAGTGTGTTGCTGACCAATCAAACTTGACTACGGCCACTGTGTAGCTGGCACTGTAAATCATTACTGAACCAAAAGCAGTCAGCAGTAAAGGTGTAAACAGCAAAGTAAAGTCAAAATTACGCAATCTTTTTTTCATATTAAAGCTCCCAGTATGTATTTTACGATCATCACTAAACCGCAGGATGGATGGAATAATAAAAAACCCCGCCGATTTTGAAGGGCAAAGGGTTTTCATCTTTCATATGGGATGCCCGTACAAGTGTATGACAAGCGGCCTGCCCCCTATATTAAGAACGCATAGACCGCTGTGCCGCTTCATGCAGCACATTCAACTGTCTTTCCAAGTTTTCAAGAAGCTCTTTTCCATCTTCTTCTTTCACCAGGTTCAATCGAATAGCAAAATCTATCTCACGAGACAATCCAAACATTTGTGTATCAAGCACTTCTTCATAAAGCGGACATTGCGGCATCATCAAATTGTCCATCTGTACTTTGATTAGTTTAAGTATCTTATCAGCATCCGCCAAAAGAAGGGCATATGCTTTCTCTTGATTACTAACGGTGATCTCAGATATCAAAATTATCCCTCCGTTAAACAGACTTCTTCTATACAATTCTAGCGGTACTTCTGCTAAATTGCAAGACACGTCCCCCTATTAAATTTGTCGAATCTTTGTCATTCGACGCATTACTTATGGTAAACTACCAATATGTTATTCAAAAAGAGAGTATATTCTGTTAAAGGAAGTGTCTCCATATGATAATTACATTGACAGGCAAGGTGGAATTTCCACTCACACTTGACCCAACAGTCTGGATTTTTGATGATCGCAAAGTCCTTTTTGAAAACGCTTTTAAAGAGGCGGAACCTGTTCCTGATACCGAAGAGAAACATTGGGATCAATCTGTTTACCAGCAAAAGATGAAACCGCCTATTAACAAAAGTCTTTCACGGGAAGAACGAAAAAAAGCGCTGGAGAACAGCTATGTGATGCCAATTGCCGATTTTATCGCTACTGCTAAAATACAAGAGGACGCAACACATGCCGTGTTCGTGACAGAAACGGGCGAAGAAAGCGTTGCTTTGGACGATCTCAAGAAAAGTATGTTCCTATTTGCAGTAGACGGACGCAGCATTAAAGAAACTGGTCCTGCGCATTGCTACCTTCCGAGCAAGAAAGAACAGCCTATAAAGGCAATCCGCCAAATACGTATTAGCTAAGCTGCTGTATAGCAATGTCTGCTATTGGGTAAGACTGGGAGACCGGCGCTAAGCAAAGCACAATGTCGCTTCATATGGTAAACTGAAAAAGTATTATACTTTCTGAGGTGATAGCATGCGAGTAAAGTGCGTAATTTGCGATATAGTCGAAGAAATAGATGATGGAAGTCCGCAAGCGAAGAAGCTGCGCAATCGCCGCAACACCATGCATATGTGTACAATTTGTACAGAGCGCATTACCTTACGGACGAAAGAACGAAAAGCAACCGGCAACTTCCACTTATACCGGGAATCGAAGACAGATGAACCTTTAATTTAATTAAATGAGGTGAAACGATGTCAAAAGGACTAGCTTTATTAACTGCCATTTTGGTAATTGCCTGTTTTGTAGCCGCAGGCGTGACAATCAGCTACCAGAATTATGGTTGGATGACTGTGGCCATCCTAGCCGGTTTCGTCATTATGGGAGCTGGCATCTTTGCCAAAAGAAAAGGGCAATAAAAAAAGACGGAGACTCCGTCTTTTTTTATTTTAATTCAATATAGTCATTAATTATTTCTTGATGGATACTCGTATTTGCAGCTACTACTGTTGTTCTGCTTAAGAAATCGACTGGCTGTCCAGCAGCATCCGTCAATTTGGCTCCTACTTCCTCTAGCAGAACATAGCCGCCAGCATAGTCCCAAGGCTGTAAACTGAAAGTTAAATATGCATCTGTAATACCTTCTGCAAGAAAAGCTAGTTCTAAAGCTGCTGAACCATAGGCTCTCGTTCCTATTGCTTTGTATACTAGCTGCTGCAGCTTTTCTTCGTTAACACGACGGTTTGGGCACAACCAAAAATGATTCAGTTCAATCAAGCATTGATCGAGCGTTTTTTCCGGAAGTTTTGGAAGCTGCTTATCATTTTTGTAAGCACCTTCTCCTCGTTTCGCATGATAAATGGTGTCCTCCATGACGTTGTAGATCAAACCGATTTCGGCTTTCCCTTCATGAATAATTCCGATTGAGACAGCAAAATTAGTTTTTTGGTGGACAAAATTCATTGTTCCGTCGATCGGGTCGATGATCCAGACGGTACCGGTCGTCTCATGAACAGCTTCTCCAACACCTTCTTCACCTAAGACTTTGTGGCTTGGATGATTTTTTCGAATTTTCTCTAAGAAGAAAGACTCCACCGCTTTATCCATTTCAGTCACAAGATCTTTTGGGCTTGACTTTGTCATAACTTCTAATGGTGTATCCATTTTCTCTTTGATCAGCTGTCCCGCTTCCAGCACCCATTGATAGGCCTGTTCATGTAATGTGTGCTTCAATGATTGCTCCATCTGTGCTCCCCCATTCTTTCCACTAGCTTAACATAAAAAATCTTATGATTCGAATTGATTCAGCCGCTCCCGCAGCATAAGCAGCCTTGCTTTCGTCTCTTTGATTACGATCTCATCTTTCTCCTGTAAAGCATCGTGCAAAGTAACAAGCTGATAATCGATTTCCAGACGAATCGCCGGCACTTTCTCCTCCGCTTCCCTTCTCTGTAATGCTTCCACTACATCACGCATTTCTCTTCCCTCCATTATCGTTTTATCAACTAGTCAAGTTGTTTCTTTTTACCACTGCAGCGCAGTTTGTAAACCTTTCCTCACTTGCAATCTTCCTGCTCGACAGGTATGATGAAAAAGATTTAATGGACAGATTTCGGCAAGGAGTGACACAAATGTCAGCATTATTTACACAACAGGATTTTGATGTATTTACAATAGATGGATTGGAAGAAAGAATGGAAGAGCTGCGCAGCCGGCTGTCTCCGAAGTTAGAGATGCTCGCGACTGAACTGGCTCCCTTTGCAGAACAAGTGACGGATCAAGATATGTATGTGCATGTTGCAAAGCATGCGCGCCGCACGAAAAACCCTCCAAAAGATACGTGGTCCGCTTTAGCATCCAGTAAGCGAGGATACAAAAAGCTTCCCCATTTCCAAATCGGCCTTTGGGGCAGTCACGTATTTGTTCAATTTGCCCTTATATATGAAAGCCCATTTAAAGAAACAGTCGGGCAGAAAATGACAGAAGCAAAACAGCAGATTCTAAACACAATCCCAGCCCACTACGTCTGGTCAATGGATCACATGAAGCCAGATGCTTCACCTATCACCGATGAATTGTTTGATAAAATAGCAGAACGTTTGCAGCATATTAAGAAATCGGAATTGGTATGCGGTGTTCATCTGCAGCCTGACAATCCAGCACTCGCTTCAAAGGAAGCATTCCTTAAAGTGTGTCAAGATGTCTTGAAACATACAGCTATTTTATATGAACAAGCAGCACATCAACATGCCTGAAAAATAACAAATCCCCTTCCTGGCTTAGGAAGGGGATTTTGCTTTACATATTTATTTTTTCCCCTGGAGATGCAGCTTTTGCTTTTTGAACTGCCCGATAACTAGAGTATCCCGAGTCTTTTTCAAACTGTGCTCCCAGTTGTTTCTCTTCTGACTTGGATGGCACTATTTGCTTGAAGCGCTCATAAGCAAGCAGCAAATCATCCCGCAAAATACCATCTTCGTATGTACGCTCGACTAAGGAGAAGAAATTTACAACATCTATAATCTCTTCTTTTGTCCAAGTTTCATCTAATGGATAGCTATAGCTCATTTTACCCCCTCCTTCTCTGGATAATAGTGTAACACGAAAAGAGAAATCCATGCGACGCTAGTAATCACAAGCTAGTTTTGCTATAATTCATTTTTTAACAAGTAAAGAGGGAGACAGCAAAGATGTGTTCACAAGAACAAGCACCATTGTTTGATGGCTTGCGTAAGCATGCCGCGAACAAACCACTTCAATTTCACATACCTGGTCATAAAACCGGCAAAGGAATGGACAGTGCATTCTCCGCTTTTATCGGTGAAAACGCACTTTCCATTGATTTAATTAATATAGAACCATTAGATGACCTGCATCATCCGCATGGCATGATTCAACAAGCACAGCAGCTTGCAGCCAAAGCATTTGGTGCAGATTACACCTTTTTCTCTGTGCAAGGTACAAGCACACCAATTATGGCGATGGTAATGAGTGTATGCAAACCCGGAGATAAGATTATTGTTCCGCGGAATGTGCATAAATCTGTTACGAGTGCACTAATCTTTTCTGGTGCTATACCTATTTTTGTTCATCCCCAGTTAGACCGTCACCTTGGTATTTCACATGGTATTACACCTGCTGCTGTCGAGAAAGCATTAGAGGCAAATCCTGATGCCAAAGGGGTACTAGTCATCAATCCGACCTACTTTGGTGTAGCTGCGGACTTAACTCAAATTGTAGAAGTATCGCATCGATATAATGTTCCTGTTCTTGTCGATGAGGCACATGGCGTTCATATTCATTTTCATGAAAAAATGCCTGTTTCCGCTATGGCAGCAGGAGCAGACTTAGCGGCAACAAGCGTTCACAAGCTTGGTGGTTCTTTGACGCAGAGCTCTATTTTAAATCTGCGAGAAGGACTGGTACGGCACGAGCAAGTACAAACGGTGCTTTCCATGCTTACTTCGACAAGCACTTCCTATATCCTGCTGGCTTCTTTGGATGCAGCACGCCGCCAGCTCGCTACGAAAGGCGTGGAAATGAACACACGTACGATCCAGCTAGCGAATAACGCACGACAGCAAATCAATGCCATCACCGGTCTATATTGTGCTGGTACAGAAATCCTGGATTCAGAAGCTGCGTTTGCTATGGACCCGACGAAGCTGCTAGTGTCAGTCAAACAGCTAGGTATCTCAGGCAGTGATGCAGAGCGCTGGCTGCGTCAAGAAAAAAATATGGAAGTAGAGCTTTCGGATTTGTACAATCTGTTATTCTTAATCACTCCTGGTGACACAGAAAAGGAAATCCAGCAGCTGTTAGATGCTCTAGCAGATATGGCAGCACTGTATCAAGGAGATTCTTCTGTTCCTGACATGGAGGTATCTGTTCCTGAGATGCCTGTTTTATCACTTAGTCCTCGTGACGCATTTTATGCCGATACAGAAGCCATCCCGCTAGCGGAATCGGAAGGTCGGATTAGTGCTGAATCTATAATGGTCTACCCGCCAGGCATCCCGATATTCATTCCCGGCGAAATCGTAAGCGCTGAAAATATCAGCTACATTAAACGCAATATCGAAGCAGGCCTGCCCGTACAGGGGTTGATGGATGAATCAAGCGAATACATTCGTGTTATTAAAGAACATCGTGCATTCCGGTAATTAAGAGAAGAAATAGGGTTGGCCCTGAAAATACACACCTTACTGCTTCCATTAGATCTAAACGAAAGAAAATCCGAGCTACGCCGATTCTATCGAAGAATCGGCATAGCTCGGATTTTTGGTTAAGCCCGTTCGTTGTTAAGACGGTCTTTCAATTGCATCAGGATTTACTAGTGTGAAGCCTTTGTCTCTTAAGCCTTCCACAATTTCAGGAACAGCTGCTGCTGTCCATTCCCGGTCATGCATAAGCAGATTCGCTCCATTTCCAAGAAGCTCTGTGTTTACCATAATTTCTGCCAGCGCATCTTTGTCCTGGTACTGACTTTCCCAATCGTATCCATATGTCCAGTTCATGACTGCCATTCCTTCTTCTTCAGCCAGCTGTCTGGAGTAGTCCGTGTTTTCTCCAAATGGTGCACGGAAGAACGCTGGTTTCTCACCAGTAATTTCTTCTACCAGTTCATTCACTTTTAGGATTTCTTCTTTTGTTTCTTCTTGTGTTAAATCGTTTAGATTTGCATGACTGTATGTATGGTTACCAATGGCAAATCCCATGTCATATATCTTCTTTAATGTTTCTTTCTCTTCATCAGTTGTCAGAAAATGTCCGTTCACAAAAAAGATTGCTGGTGCATTTTGTTCTTTCAATGAATTTGCTATTTCTAATGCATGCTTATCCGGCGCGTCGTCAAATGTCAGCAAAGCTACCTGTTCTTCTGCATTATCAATAGGTACAATGGAAGAAACTTCGGAAATCTTGTACTGCGGTTCTTGCTGCTCTTCCTCCTGCTTTGCGGCTTCTCGTTTTTCCTGTTCTGCTTCTTTCTCAGCTTTTACTTCCTCTGGCTTTTCTTGTTCCTGTTTTGTGGACGTATCATCCTTTGTTTGCTCAGAAGATGACTGCTCCGCATCTGCACAACCGCTGAACACCAAAACGGATAATACAGCCAGCAGCGGAAATACTAAGTACTTCTTCATAACTTACACCCTCCAAAATGACATGTTATTTCCATTATAGAGGAAATACCTGCCCAAGTAACGTGAGAACGTCTTTTTTTGTCGATATGCAAGGAATTCCATCAATAATGGTTTATTTAAATCGAATTATGGGTATCAAAAGAAAGTGATAATTTGTTATAATGATTATTTGCATAAGAATATACAAGCTTTTAGCGGGAAGGATTGACTTATGAAAAAAACAACTAGTGTATTCTGGTGGGGAGTCGGAATCGTTATTGCTTTTCTAATATGGGGTAGCATTCCCGAATCTGTACTCCCAAACGGAAATACTGCGAATGTGACAAACATTATACAGGCTTTTCTAATTAATCAATTTGGCTGGTTTTATTTAATTGCAGCAACTATCTTTCTTGGTTTTGCCATTTTTCTCATGTTCTCGAAGTACGGGAAAATCAGACTGGGTAAACCAGAAGACAGACCGGAGTACAGCTACATATCATGGTTTGCGATGCTGTTTAGCGCCGGTATGGGTATTGGTCTTGTGTTCTGGGGAGCTTCAGAACCACTTAACCATTTTAATACGCCTCCAACAATCGTGGGTGAAGCAGGCTCAGCTGAAGCTGGAACAACTGCTTTATCGTACAGTTTCTTTCATTGGGGACTGCATCCTTGGGCTATTTATGCCACACTAGCCTTGGCAATTGCTTACTTTACTTTCCGTAAAGATTCTAATGGCGGTGTAATCAGTTCCATTCTTGAGCCGATCTTTGGTAAACGTGTTTTTGGTCCGTTAGGTAAGACAGTTGATATTATAGCGGTATTCGCTACTATCTTTGGTGTTGCAACTTCCTTAGGATTGGGCGCCATTCAAATCAGTACTGGATTGGGGTATGTATTTGATGGCATCGAATCATCATTCGGACTTCAGTTATTAATTATTGCTATCGTGACAGTATTGTTCATCACTTCTGCATTAAGCGGCTTGGATAAAGGTATCAAGATACTCAGTAACGCCAACATCGTCATTGCGATTATTTTGATGGTGGCAGTGCTTATCTTAGGTCCAACAAACTTTATTCTAAGTTCTTTCTCCACGTCACTCGGACAATATATTCAGCATCTGCCAGAATGGAGTTTCCGTTTGACACCTTACGATACTGACAACGCATGGATTGGTAACTGGACTTTATTCTACTGGGCTTGGTGGATTGCTTGGGCACCATTTGTTGCGACATTCATTGCTCGTGTTTCCCGCGGACGTACTATCAGGGAATTCGTAACAGGTGTTCTATTGGTTCCCACTATATTCGGTGCCATTTGGTTTGCGGTATTTGGCGCAACAGGTATTCACATGGAATACTTTGAAGGCATTGACTTGTTCAGTGACATTTCTCAAATAGGTTCAGAAGTCGGCTTATTCGCACTGTTATCACAAATCCCAGGCGGAACAGTTCTATCTATTGTTGCACTGCTGTTGATCAGTACATTCTTCATTACATCAGCGGACTCTGCTACCTTTGTATTGGGGATGCAGACAACAAATGGAGACATTCATCCAAGCAAGAGCGTACGTCTTACCTGGGGACTTATTCAATCAGCAACAGCAGCTATACTTCTCTGGGTTGGCGGATTGAATGCCTTACAAACAGCATCTATTATTGCAGCATTCCCATTTGCAATTATTCTGGTGCTAGTCGTCGTTTCACTAATCATTTCGTTTAAACAAGAAGCTAAGCGTGTGGATTTATCAGCACCAACGAAGAAGGAAAAAACAGGAGATTAATTCTCCTGTTTTTTTTTTGCAGGAATTTAGGTTTCCTTGACGATATTCAAATAAGAAGTAAATTTTGTAGAATTTAAATAAAGTAGACATATTGCAAATACGAGATACTTCCTACACTATTGGTGAAAATAGGTGCTTTTTTATGACACTCTATACTGAACAATTTAAGCAATTATCCGCTTCGCATATAAACTGCCTAGAGCTACAGGATTCGTTCTCCTCTTTTCCTCCTCACTCTCTTGAGGAACTCCAGTGAATTGCAGATAGTTTAGGTATTCATCTTCAGCTTGCTGCTTCTCTTTACAGCGGGTATAGTATGCAACGCCCGCAAGCACTTGCCCTGACCTATTCTGCACAAATATAGAACTGCCTTGATGAACCAGACAGATTTATTCAATCTAATCGAAGACCCTGCTTCTTCCCCACTTTTTTTGACGACTACGACAACTTCTTTGGTACATTACATACGTTTGCTTATGCATTTGACACAAAGCTATTAATGAGATCTTTAGTTCTAGGTCAAGGAGCTCTATTAGATATAAATGCTTCAGAATGGTTTGCCGGAAAGAACCTCTCCGAAAAAGTAATTTATAGCTATATAGCAAAAAAGCCTACCCAATAAGGGCAGGCTTTTTAAATCTATTATTTTACGATATGGATTGGTGTTCCGATTGCAACTTCAGCAGCTTCCATTGTGATCTCACCAAGAGATGGGTGAGCATGGATTGTAAGTGCGATATCTTCAGCAGTGATACCAGACTCAACAGCTAGGCCAAGTTCAGCGATCATATCACTAGCATTAGGACCAGCGATTTGCGCGCCTAGGACAACACCGTCTTCTTCACGAGTAATTAGTTTCATGAAACCGTCACTGTCGTTAAGAGATAGTGCACGACCATTTGCTGCAAATGGGAATTTAGATGCTTTTACTTTGTAACCAGCATCTTTAGCAGATTTCTCTGTGTGACCTACAGAAGCAAGTTCCGGCTCAGAGAATACTACCATTGGAATACCGTTGTAATCGATAGCAGATGGTTTGCCGCTGATTGCTTCCGCAGCAATCTTACCTTCGTAAGAAGCTTTGTGAGCAAGTGGCGGTCCTTCTACGATATCACCGATTGCATAGATATTTTCAACATTCGTACGGCACTGTTCGTCGATTTCAATCAAGCCGCGGTCTGTCATTTTGATTCCTACGCCTTCCAAACCAAGTTCAGAAGTGTTCGGACGACGACCTACAGTTACAAGTACATAATCTGCTTCGATTGTTTCTTCTTTACCGTTTGCCTCATATGTTACTTTAACGCCATCAGCAGACTCTTCAACGCCTTTAGCCATAGCTTCTGTAACAATGTTTACGCCTTTTTTCTTCAGTCCGCGGGAAACAAGTGAAGTCATCTGTTTCTCAAAACCGCTAAGGATATCTTTCAATCCTTCAAGAACTGTAACTTCAGTACCGAAGTTAGCATAAGCAGTACCAAGCTCGATTCCTACGTAACCGCCGCCAATAACGACAAGTTTCTTAGGAATTTCTTTAAGATTAAGGGCACCAGTTGAATCTAGTACACGATCCGTGTACTTGAATGTTGGTAGCTCAATTGGAGTAGAACCTGTTGCAATAATACAGTTGTTGAATGTGTATGTCTGAGAGCTCTTCTCATCCATTACTTTTACTGTATTTTTGTCCACGAAGTAAACTTCGCCGGATACAACATCTACTTTGTTACCTTTCAACAGACCGCCAACACCAGAAGTTAGCTTGTTTACAACGCTAGCTTTCCAGTCTTGTACTTTAGAAAAGTCAACTTTTGCTCCTTCAGTAGAAATACCAAGATCTGCATCACCATGTGCATATTCTGCTTTGTGGCCAGCTTGGATCAATGCTTTAGAAGGAATACATCCAACGTTTAAGCAAACACCGCCTAGGTTGCCTTTCTCTACTACTGTTACTTTTTGACCTTCTTGTGCAGCGCGGATGGCAGCTACATAGCCGCCAGGTCCCGCACCTACCACAAGAGTGTCTAATTCGATTGGGAAGTCTCCTACTACCATTTCTTATCCCTCCATCATGATTAGTTGTGGATCAGCCAATAGACGTTTCAAGTGGTTCATTGCTGTTTGAGCAGTTGCACCATCAACGATTCTGTGGTCAAAGCTTAGAGATAGCGCAAGCACTGGAGCTGCAACGATCTCGCCATCTTTAACGATTGCTTTTTCAGCAATACGTCCTACACCAAGGATTGCTGCTTCTGGGTAGTTGATTACCGGAGTAAACCACTGACCGCCTGCAGAACCGATGTTAGAGATAGTGCTGGAAGCACCTTTCATTTCGTTCGGTCCAAGTTTACCGTCACGTGCTTTAACTGCAAGCTCGTTGATTTCCTGGGAAATAGTAAACACGGATTTACGATCTGCATCTTTAACAACTGGTACAAGAAGACCTTTTTCAGTGTCTGCTGCAATACCGATGTTGTAGTAATGTTTTGTAACGATCTCGTCTGTCGCATCATCGATGGAAGAGTTCAAGATCGGGAAGTTTTTCAATACAGAAACAAGCGCTTTCGCAACGTATGGAAGATACGTAAGCTTGATTTCTTTTTCAGCAGCAATTGCTTTGAATTTCTTACGATGTGCAACAAGCTCTGTAACATCAACTTCGTCCATCAATGTAACGTGAGGAGCTGTTGTTTTAGAAGTTACCATCGCTTTTGCAATCGCACGACGGATACCGCTCATTTTCTCTCTGGATTCTGGGAACTCGTCGCCAGAAACAACAGGAGCAGAAGCAGTAGCTTTTTCTTCAGCAGCTGGTTCAGCAGCATCTGTTTGCGGAGCAGCTTTAGCAGCGCCGCCATTTTTGAAGCTGTCGATATCTTCAGCTAGTACACGGCCGCCTTTACCAGATCCAGATACTTGCTTGATGTCAACGCCTTGCTCACGAGCATATTTGCGTACAGAAGGCATTGCAATTACTAGATCGCCTGATGGCGCTTCTGCTTTAGGACCTTCTTCTTTGATTTCTTTAACTGTTTCGTTAGATTCAGTTCCATTTGCTTGGATAGAAGTCTCTTCTTGCTCAGCTGGAGCCGGAGCATTTCCGCCTTCAGCGTCGCCGCCTTCTCCGTCGAAAGTGATAAGTGTGTCACCAACAATAGCTACTTCACCTTCACCAACAGAGATTTTAGAAACAGTACCCTCGTAAGGAGATGGAATTTCTACTACTGCTTTATCGTTTTGAACTTCGCAAAGTACGTCGTCCTCTGCTACAGTATCGCCCTCTTTGACGAACCATTTTACGATTTCACCTTCGTGAATACCTTCACCGATATCCGGCATTTTAAATTCGAAAGCCAAAATAATTACCTCCTGATTCTGCTATTAGAAATTGATTACTTCGTTCGCTTTTTCAACAATGTCGCTATGGTTTGGAAGCCATACTTCTTCCGCTTGTGAGAAAGCAAAGACAGTATCCGGTGCAGTAACACGCATTACTGGAGCATCAAGGTGCAGGATTGCGCGCTCTTGAATTTCAGAAATCAAGTGAGCTGCAACACCAGCTTGGCGCTGTGCTTCTTGAACTACTACTACACGTCCAGTTTTCTTAACAGATGCAAGAACTGTATCAAGATCAATCGGGCTTACGGTGCGCAAGTCGATTACTTCAGCAGATACATTGTTTTTCTCAAGTTCTTCAGCTGCTTTCATGGATGCTTGTACCATAGCGCCGTAAGCGATAAGTGTAACGTCTGTACCTTCACGTTTTACAGCTGCTTTACCGATTTCCACAGTGTACTCTTCTTCAGGTACCTCTTCACGGAATGAACGGTAAAGTTTCATGTGCTCAAGGTAGACAACCGGATCGTTATCACGGATCGCGGAGATCAAAAGACCTTTTGCATCGTAAGGATTGGATGGGATAACTACTTTAAGACCAGGCTGCTGCGCCATAAGACCTTCAAGGGAATCCGCATGCAATTCAGGAGTGTGCACACCGCCGCCAAAAGGAGCGCGGATTGTTACTGGAGCACTTTGCGTGCCGCCAGAACGATAACGCAAACGAGCCAATTGTCCGCTGATTGCGTCCATTACTTCGTATACGAAACCAAAGAATTGGATTTCGGGAACTGGACGGAAGCCTTCAACTGCAAGACCTACAGCCATACCGCCGATTGCAGACTCAGCAAGTGGTGTATCGAATACACGTTCTTCGCCGAACTCAGCTTGCAAACCTTCAGTCGCACGGAATACACCGCCGTTTTTACCAACGTCTTCTCCGAAGATCATAACGTTTTCGTCATTCTTCAGTTCTGTACGTAGAGCATCAGTGATTGCTTGGATCATTGTCATTTGTGCCATGACTTACTTCGACTCCTTTTCTTTGTACACTTCCAATTGTTCTTTAAGGTTAGAAGGAAGTACTTCGTACATATTGTTGATCAAGTCGGATACTTTCATCTTAGGATGCGCATCTGCTTGTTTGATCGCGGCTTTGATTTCTTCTTTCGCCTGATCAATTACTTTGTTTTCTTCTTCTTCGGACCATAGGCCTTTTGCTTCCAAGTACTTACGGAAACGAACCAATGGATCTTGTTTTTCCCACTCGGAATCCATATCTTCTGTACGGTAGCGAGTTGGGTCGTCACCAGCCATTGTATGCGGGCCGTAACGGTAAGTAAGAGTTTCGATCAATGTTGGACCTTCGCCGTTGATCGCGCGCTCACGAGCATCTTTAGTAGCCGCATAAACTGCAAGTACGTCCATACCATCAACTTGGATGCCATTGATACCTACTGCGACTGCTTTTTGAGCTAGTGTTTTAGCTTTTGTTTGTTTTTCACGTGGTACAGAGATAGCGAACTGGTTATTCTGTACCACGAAGATTGCTGGTGCATCATATACGCCGGCAAAGTTCATACCTTCATAGAAGTCACCTTGTGACGTACCGCCATCACCAGTGTAAGTGATTGCAACAGATTTTTTGCCGCGGCGTTTCATACCAAGTGCGACACCAGCTGCTTGCGTGATTTGAGCACCGATAATGATTGCTGGGCTAAGAGCGTTTACACCTTCAGGGAATTGGTTTCCGTGGAAGTGTCCGCGAGAGAATAGGAATGCTTGGTAAAGCGGAAGACCATGCCAAATTAGCTGTGGTACATCACGGTATCCAGGCAAGATAAAGTCTTCTTTTTCCAAAGCAAACTGTGTACCAAGCTGGGATGCCTCCTGACCTGCTGTCGGTGCGTAGAACCCTAGTCTTCCTTGTCTATTCAAAGCAATGGAGCGCTGATCAAGGATGCGCGTATACACCATTCTGTGCATTAATTCTTTCAATTCTTCATCTGACAAATCCGGTAAAGCTTCTTCGTTTACGACTTCGCCATCTTCGTTAAGAATTTGAAACATTTCAAATTGATCTTCGATTCCTTCTAGCGTACGTTTCAAAGCTAGTCACCTATCCTTCCTAGAACTATATTTACTGTAATAGCCTTTCCAAAAACACGGGAAGTACCACAATAGTTTACTGTACCCATCTCGTCCCCCCGTATAACCGGATAAAACAGAAGTACACAAAACTGTTACATTAATCATGTGAACAAATAGTGATACAATTCATGTCCTGTTATAGTTTAGCTTATTTTGCCGGAAAAGGTCAATAACTTAGAATTGATATTAATAAAAATTTATGAAAACGTTATTAAGAGAATCTTTGCAATTCTCCGGTTTTCGAACTGTACTACACATTATTTTATTACTGTATCAGTAATTGTAAAAACCCTTTTCTTTTTTGAGAAAAGGGTTTTCTGGTTATTTCGTCTCTACATCTAATCCAGCCGCTTTATAAAACTGCTGTTTTTGTTCGTTAAATGCTTCTGTCTGCTCATTAAACCCATCATTGGCCGTCTTGATAGTTTCGTAACTTGCATTGATTTTTTCAATTTGAGCAGTCAGTTCGTCCTGCGAAATGTCTTCCTGCTGGAACATCTCATATAGTTTCTCGTCTTGGTCGAGTGCATCAGAATAGGCAATGTGAAGTTTGTCATAAGCATTATATCGAGCTTCCATGGTATCGTATAGCGTTTCTGCCTTCTGCTGCGCTTCCTCATCTTCCAGATCCGGGATAACCGATCCAATTTCCTCGAATTCTGCTCGCGCCTTCTCTAAGCTTTCCTGTTCCTTTTCCAGCGCATCTCTGCGCTGTTCAATTACATCAATTGCATCTTTGGCCTTGCTTTTGATCTGATCCAGCTCGTCTTCTCCCAGCTGCAGGATTTCATTGTATAAGTCCTGTTCCTGTTTCTCCAGCTTCGTCAGGGGCTCCTGCTGGTCAACGTAACCTGATTCGAGCGAAACTGTCTCTTCCAGATGATTATAAACCTGTTCTTCCGGCGATGCATTGTTACATGCAGTGAGTCCCACAGCACTCCCTATCAGGAGTATGCTTAGTCCTAACTTGCGCAAAACGTATCCTCCTCTGCCATGTTTCCCACAGCTTCTATGTAGTCTCACCCATTGTATACCAAATAAGTTAATGGTGAAAGAAATTCGACAATTGATTTCCCGGTTTGATTCTGGTGTCATACACGCATACTTGTGATAGACTATAAAATTGAAAAGTAACAGTGCAAGGAGTGATCAACATGATTACAATGGATGATATTATCCGGGAAGGGAATCCAATTCTCGAGCAAGTAGCAGAGGAAGTTGAGATTCCTGCTGCGGAAGAAGATAAACAAACGTTAACGGAAATGCTAGAATACTTGAAGAACAGCCAAGATGATGAAACAGCCGAAAAATACGGTTTGCGCCCTGGTGTAGGTTTGGCAGCACCGCAAATCGGCATATCAAAACGAATGATTGCTATTTATTTTGAAGATCCGAACGGCACGCTTTATGAATACGGCTTATTTAATCCGAAGATTGTCAGCCACTCTGTGGAAAATACGTATCTAATGAGCGGAGAAGGCTGTCTGTCCGTTGATCGTGAAGTACCGGGATATGTACCTCGTCATTCCCGAATTACTGTGAAGGCTGTTACATTAGAAGGAAAAGAAGTCAAGCTTCGCCTAAAAGGTTATGCAGCTGTTGTCTTCCAGCATGAAATCGATCATTTGAACGGCACGATGTTCTATGACCGAATTAACCCAGAAGATCCTTTTGCACAGCCGGAGAATTCAAAACCGATAGAACTATGAGAAATGCGCACTCAAGCTTGAGTGCGCATTTTATTTATATCAAACCTGCTTGCTTCAGACCAAGCGCAAGACCGTTTTCATCAACATGAGCTGTCTGAATATCAGCCAGCTCTTTAAGTTCGGGTACAGCATTTCCCATGACGATTCCAGTTCCTGCATAAGCAATCATTTCTAAGTCATTTAAGCCATCGCCGCAAGCATAGGCTGATTTCTCCGATAGTTGAGCAGCTTCCAGCAACTTCATAAGGCCGACCTTTTTGGAGCCATCCCTAGGAAGTACGTCACAGGATAGAGGATGCCAGCGGATAAATCGTACATGGT
This sequence comes from Terribacillus aidingensis, assembly GCF_900215625.1. GTDB lineage: Bacteria > Bacillota > Bacilli > Bacillales > Amphibacillaceae > Terribacillus > Terribacillus aidingensis. The sequence goes on along the minus strand of NZ_OBEK01000002.1, from coordinate 31,689 downwards.
CATGATGGGAAGCAAATGTTTCTTCTTCTTTCTCTTCACAGAACAAAAGCGCTTGATAAATTGGCTCCTGGTGAAAATAATCTTTATCAATGTCCGGATATGTAAATCCAAGCGAAGCTAAACTCTCTTCTATAAATCCATTATCCGTTTCGGAAGCTTTCATGATGGATTCGCCCATAAAGACCATAGCGTGCTCTTTTTCAGATGCTTCATTATATAAATGCAGCAAATGTTCTCTTGCAATCGGATTTTGATGAATGACTTCCCCTTCAAAGACGACATATTGCCCGTTATAACTAACAAAAGACGCAATATCAAGTTCTTTTCGTATGTCCTCAAACATGAATGGAGCCCGACCTGTAGCGATTGCGACGTAATGTCCGTTGTCTTTCAGTGCCTGTACTGCTTCCTTTGTAGCTTGCGGTATTTCACCTTGTGAATTCAAAATCGTGCCGTCGATATCCAGGAATACGATCTTTTTTTCCATACTATATCCTCCTCCTCATCTCCCCTGCCCTTGCATCTTTCCTCTCTACTTCTTATAATCGAGTATAAGTTATGCAGGTTCGTCGAAAAATATCTTTACATGAATCCCAAGAGAAAACAACCATTCCTTCCTTTTACAGGCAGTTTTTTCGAAACTCTATAGTGTTTTTGTTTTCATCTTAGCGTTTTCATACTATACTGTAAGTAAGAGGGATTGGACGGGTAAACGTTTTTTCTTGCTTTTCTGCGAAACGAAAGGAGTTGCTTCGTGTGCTCAAGCGTTTGAAGGAAAAGTTAAAGAAACGGTGGAAAGATTTATTTGGCCAAAAACGACGAGTGCCTACAGCGTGCGGACAAGATCTAACTGAATAGCATTACGTCAGCAATTCGGTTTGTACAGACTTGCTCCGTTCGATATGGTCATAAAGCAATTGTCAACCATGAGAATAGGAGAGATAAATATGGTATTTAAAGTATTTTATCAAGAAAACCCATCCGAAATTCCAGTACGAGAAGACACTAAGAGCTTGTACATGGAAGCGGAGAGTGTAAGACAAGTACGTAAAACTCTAGCAGATCGCAACATCAACATCGAGTTCATCCAGCCGCTCGATGAGGAACATCTTGCATATGAGCAGCAATCAGAGCATTACAAATTGGAGCAAGCGAAATGAAATTCGTAAAAAATGACCAAACAGCTGTTTTTGCCATCGGCGGATTAGGTGAAATCGGCAAAAACATGTATGGTGTCCAATTCCAAGATGAAATTATTATTATTGATGCCGGAATCAAGTTTCCTGAGGACGAGCTCCTTGGTATTGATTACGTAATCCCTGATTTCACTTATATCATTCAAAACCAAGATAAAATAAAAGGTTTGTTCATTACCCATGGTCACGAAGACCATATTGGCGGTGTTCCTTACCTTCTAAAAGAAGTGAATATCCCTATTTATGCAGGTAAACTTGCAATGGGAATGATCAAGAATAAGCTGGATGAGCATGGCTTATTGCGTAACGCAAAACTTAACATTTACGGTGAAGATGATGTAATCAAGTTCAGAAAAACTTCCGTCAGCTTCTTCCGTACAACACATAGTATTCCGGAATCATTCGGTGTAGTAGTCAAGACCCCTCCTGGCAACGTCGTGCACACCGGTGACTTCAAATTTGATTTCACACCAGTCGGACAGCCTGCTGATATTGCAAAAATGGCTGAAATAGGCAAAGAAGGCGTACTTTGCCTACTATCCGATTCAACAAACAGTGAGGTCCCTGGCTTCACAATGTCTGAGCGTGTTGTTGGTGAAAGTATCAATGATATCTTCAGAAGAGTGGACGGGCGCTTAATTTTTGCTACCTTTGCTTCTAATATCCACCGATTGCAGCAAGTAATTGAATCGGCAGTTAAAACAGGCCGTAAAGTTGCTATCTTTGGCAGAAGCATGGAAACAAACATTAACTTAGGTATCGAGCTTGGATTCATTAATGCACCGAAAGATACATTTATTGAATCGCATCAAATTAATCGCTTGCCTGCGAACGAAGTCGTTATTCTTTGTACTGGTTCCCAAGGTGAACCGATGGCTGCCCTATCTCGGATTGCCAACGGCACACACCGTCAGATTCAAATACAGCCTGGCGATACAGTCGTCTTCTCGTCTTCACCAATTCCAGGTAACACAATTAGTGTAAGCCGTATTATCAACATGCTGTATCGTGCAGGAGCTGATGTCATTCATGGTCCATTGAATGAAATTCATACTTCCGGTCACGGCAGCCAAGAAGAACAGAAACTAATGCTTCGTTTGATGAATCCGAAATACTTCATGCCGATTCACGGGGAGTACCGGATGCTTGTAGAGCATATGAAGCTTGGAAAACTTTGCGGCATTGACGAAGCCAATTCCTTTATCATGGATAATGGAGACGTCTTGGCTTTAGGTAAAGACAGTGCAGCAATTGCAGGTAAGATTCCTTCTGGCTCTATCTACGTAGACGGAAGCGGTATCGGCGATATTGGTAATATCGTTTTACGCGACCGCCGCATCCTTTCCGAAGAAGGACTTGTCATTGTTGTTGTCAGCATCAACATGAAAGAATTCCGCATTGCATCTGGACCGGACATTATTTCCCGCGGTTTCGTATACATGCGTGAATCAGAAGATCTGATCAACGAAGCACAAAAAATCGTCTCTGCACATCTAAATAAAGTGATGGAAAGAAAAACGACACAGTGGTCTGAAATTAAAAATGAAATTACAGATACAATTGCACCGTTCTTGTTTGAGAAAACAAAACGTCGCCCAATGGTACTTCCTATCATCATGGAAGTATAAGCACAAGAAAAACCTGAGCTTCCAAGCTCAGGTTTTTTTCTTATTTCAAGAGACGTTTTACGGACTCTTTCATATTCGGTAATTCTATTTTACCAGTGGAGAAGAATTCTTTAATCAGATATTCCGTGTATTTAACCGCTTGCTGGTAAGAGATTTTCCCTGGGAGCGGAGCTAAATCCTCAATCACGACGTCAATGACAGCTGGCTTATCAGATAAAAAGGCTTGTTTCATACTTGTTTCCAAGTCCTCAAATTTTTCTACACGATAACCTTCTCCGCCGCAAGATTCACCAAACTTCGCAAAATTCATTTCACCCATATCGATGCCGTAGTTAGAAGAACCAATTGTTGCTTGTTCAAATTTTATTAAACCAAGCTGGCTGTTATTCAGTACGATTACTTTTACCGGCAAGTCGTATTTCACTGCCGTAACAAAGTCCTGCATGTTCATACTAAAACCGCCATCACCGCATATAGCGATTGCCTGCTTATCCGGATAAGCCATTTTGGCTGCAATTGCTCCTGGTAAGCCGCAGCCCATCGTAGCCAGCCGTCCGGATACAACAAATTCCTGGTGGGTTAACGGCAAGTACCGTGTCGTCCAGACCGTTACATTCCCCACATCAGAAGAAATAACGGCATCTTTGTCCATATTCTTTTCTAACGCATACATGATTTGCGGAGGCTGAATTGGAGAATCTTCTCTTTTCTTTTGCTTTTGCAGCTGGGTATGCCATTCTCTCATCTTGCCTTGGTATTTCTCAATAAAAGCTGTTTCCTGTTTTGCTTCCGTTGTCGCTGTTAACTCTGCCAGCACTTCCTTTGTATCTCCTGGCAATCCGACTTGAATTGGGTAAATGCTGCCAAGCTTACTTGGTTCAATATCAATTTGAATCGCAGGAACATCATCCGGCAAGAAAGCACGATACGGGAAAGAGGTTCCAGCCAGCAGCAGCAAATCCGCCTCCATGACTGCTTCATAAGATGGTGTAGTACCAATTTGGCCATTCTGCCCTAAATTATAGCTGTGCATGTCTGGAATGACACCCTTTGCCAGCAAGCTAAGTATGATTGGCGACTTAATATGTTCAGCAAACGTAATCAATTCTGCTCGTGCATGCTTCGTCCCTCGACCTGCAAGAATGACTGGTTTCTTAGCGTTATTAATCAGTTTGATTGCTTCCTGTAAATCTTGCTTAGATGGTGTAATGCGTGGTTTTGCATAATTAGCCGAAGTTTTCCCCGGCTTTTCTGGATGTTTCTGCGCGAATAAATCATCGGGAACAACGAGTACACTTACGCCAGAGTTCGCATATGCTTCACGGATTGCTTGATTCATTAAATCAGGCAGCTGTTCAAAGGATGCTGCTCTTTCATTAAAGACCGCTACATCTTCAAACATTTGTTCAAGCTTCACTTCCTGGAAGGCTCCTGTACCTAGCTCATGACTTTTTACTTGTCCAACAATCGCAAGAACAGGGGCATTATCTTCTCGCGCATCATACAATCCGTTCATCAAGTGAACTGCTCCGGGACCTGCTATTGACAGACAAACACCCAGTTTTCCGGTTAACTTAGCATAAGCAGCTGCTGCAAGTGCCCCTGCTTCTTCATGGCGAACTTGGATAAATTTCAGTTCCTCTTCCTTTCTATGTAAGTCACTGATAAATTCGTTGACAGAATCCCCGGGAATGCCATAAATGTGATCCACACCCCAGTCAACCAATTGATCAGCAAGGACTGCTCCTGTTCTTCTTTCAAACATGCAACCATCTCCGTTTCTATTTTTGTCTCCTTTGTATGTAACCTTTTTTTGACATAAAAAAACCCCAAACAGCTAAACTGTTTGGAGTCTGTTCATTAATCATCTGCCAAGGAGCGTTCAAAACGGCCAATATCACGGTCAGCTCCGATTACAATGAGGATGTCATCTGCGCCAAGCTCTGCGTCTGGAGAAGGGCTTACATTTATTTCATTCCCCTGTTTAATCGCAACGACGTTACAGCCATATGCGGCCCGAATATCAAGCGCAATTAGAGATCTTCCAGCCATTTTCTTGCCGGCTTGCACCTCTACAATGCTGTGTTCGTCACTTAGTTCTAAGTAATCAAGGATATTGTTGCTAATAATCTTATGAGCAAGTCGTTTCCCCATATCTCGCTCTGGGTGAACAACGTGATCAGCACCTATCTTGTTTAACACTTTTTCATGATAATCGTTCTGTGCTTTTACCGTAATTTTTTTAATACCCAGCTCTTTTAGCATAATCGTCGTTAAGATACTTGCTTGAATGTTTTCACCGATAGCGACAATTACGTGTTCAATATTACGAATTCCTAATTCTTTCAGAACCTGCTCATCTGTTGTATCAGCAATTACTGCATGAGATGCGATATTGCGAAATTCATTTACTTTATCTTCTTCCATATCTATCGCTAATACATTGAATCCTTCACGGCTCAATTCCATACAAATACTGCCGCCGAACCGCCCTAATCCGATAACTGCAAATTCTCTCTTCATCGTACTTCCTCCACTATTTACAAACTACTCATAGTCTATCATAAACAGTCAAGGTTGTATCACTTCTTTCCTTTTACATATTCTGCATCGAAGAGAAACATGCGCATCACTAGTATGAGGGATGGAATCAGCATGAGCAGTCCGCCTCCAAATGCCAATAGCAATGCGGTACCCATTGCTGGGAGTGTTGCATCAGCTGCTACTTGAATTTGATCGTACAATATATAAGGCATATGTGCGATACCATAACCTAACAGAGCAAAGAAGAACTGCAGCATCACACAGATGAACGAAAGGCCAAAACGTTTTTCTTTGTAAATCAAGTAAACCGCGATTAAGAAGAATAAGATAGATAATCCAAACATCCACCAAAGATCCAGCATATTGTTGTAATGCTCTGGATTTTGTCTGCTTATGGCAATAAATGCGGTCAAGCTGGCAATAATCTGCGGTGCCGCCCAAAACAGCGCATATGAACGCAAAAGTTTCTTTGCTGGTTCATCTCCTGCTTTACTTGCATAGTACGTCAGGAAGTTTGCGCTGATGTATAAGACAGATACGATTGCCAAGAAAACAACCGCCCAGGAAAATGGATTTGTCAGCAATTCTGTATAACGCAAGTAAACACTGCCATTCGCCTCTCGCAAGAATCCGCCTTCTGAAATCGTAAGCCCAGTAGCAATTGCAGCTGGAATTAGCAATCCGCTTGCCCCATATAAAAATGTATATACCAGACTGCTGCGGGATCCGTAATTCTCGAAGGCATAAAAGGATCCTCGAATTCCAATTAAAACTAAAATAATGGAGCCCGGAATCAGCATAGCAGAACCGTAGTAATAACCCGCATCAGGGAAGAATCCTGCTAGCCCATAATAGAAGAAAATGAAAAACACATTTGTAATTTCCCAAACTGGTGATAAATAACGTGCAATCAGCCTGTTGAGGATATGGTCTTTCTTTGTTTGCTTCGCATAATAAGCAAAGAAGCCCGCACCGAAATCAATAGACGCGATTATCAAGTAAGCAAAAAGGAAAAACCATAGAGCAGAGAGCCCTAAAATTTCATAACTCATTTTTGGTCACCTCCAAACAACGTATCCGGGAACCGCTGTTCCCACTCCTTCTGAATCGGGTTCTTCTTATATAAGCGCACAAGTACAACCGTTACAAAAGTACCGAGCAGTACGTACAAAATCAAGAACATGGCAAAGGCTATATGAACATACGGCGAGGAAACAGCTCCTTCGGCCACGCGCAGGTACCCACGCATAATCCACGGCTGCCTTCCTACCTCTGCGTAAATCCAGCCAAACTCGAGCGCAAGTATGGCAAACGGGGCATTGATGACAATCGCTCGCAGCAGCCATTTGTTATATTGGTCACGTTTTTTCCAAAACATAAACAGGACAAACAGCATACTAATCATGATACTGTATGCGCCAAGTGTGACCATCAAATCAAACATATAATGAATCCACAAAGGCGGTATTAAATCTGCGTCCACCCGATCCAACCCAATAACCTCACTATTAAAATCACCGAAGGATAAGAAGCTGAGCAGCTTCGGCAGATGAATCGCACCTTTTACTTCATTATCTTCTGTTAACTTTCCGAAAAGAATAAGATCGGCACCCTTTTCTGTTTCGAAGTGCCATTCTGCTGCGGCTAGCTTTTCAGGCTGGTAAGTGGCTAGGAATTTGGCGGATGTATCGCCCGCAATTGCTGTAAAAATGGAAAAGATCAAGGTCACGATCATCGTAACTTTCAATGCTTTTTTGTAGTATTGGTTGTTCCCGTACTTCAGTATGAAAAATGCTGTAATTGCAGCTAGAACTGCTCCACATGTCATATATGAAGAAGTCAGTACATGAAAGACCTTTGATGGCGTTGCCGGATTCCATATCGCTTTAAGCGGCTCGACTGACGTGATGGTCCTTCCGACTAAAGTGAATCCTTGCGGGGTATTCATGAAAGCATTCACGCTTGTAATAAACACGGCACTCATCCCGCCGCCAATAATTACTGGCAAGGAAAGATACCAGTGGGTATAGCGTCCCTTAAAACGATCCCAAGTGTAAATGTAGGCTCCCAGGAAAATAGCTTCAAAGAAGAATGCGAACGTCTCCATAAACAGCGGCAAACTAATCACATGACCAGCTATCTGCATGAATGTCGGCCATAAGAGAAATAACTGCAGACCAATGGCGGTTCCCGTTACCACCCCGACTGCTACTATAATGACAAAGCCTCGCGTCCATCGTCGTGCTAATAATACGTAATGCGGATCTCGTTTTCTAATGCCGATATATTCGGCTGCACTGATTAACAGTGGTACACCGACACCAATCGTTGCGAAAATGATGTGAAAAACGAGCGTCATAGACGTAAGCATTCGAGCTAAAATAACACTATCATATGCGAACAACGTGCATCCCTGCTTTCTTTATAAAATAATCGCTTCTCTTGTTATGCCCATAGAAGAAAAAATTACCCAAAAGAAAGTGGTGGGAGAAAACAGAATAATAAAGTATGCGGCAGAAGCAATTGATTTTCAAAAGACAGCAACTGTACAAAAAAACGAACGAATCTAAATTCTAATAAAAGAATTCATCTTCGTTCGTTTCTCGTCTGATTTTCCTTTGTCCCAACCTGTTATTGCTCTTCGGATTGAAATTGTGTTTTAACCAATTCATAATATTTCCCTTGTCTATCCATTAAACTATTATGGCTGCCTTGCTCTAAAATACGCCCTTGTTCAAGGACAATGATATTATCTGATTCCCGGATAGTGGACAATCGATGTGCAATCATAATTGCCGTTCGTCCTTGCAGTAATGTTTGCAGCGCATGCTGAATCTTGAGCTCTGTTTCTGTATCAATACTTGCGGTTGCTTCATCAAGAATAATGATGCGCGGATTGGCGAGCATGGCACGCGCAAAGGAGAGCAGCTGTCTTTCTCCTGCTGATAATATGTTTCCTCGTTCTTCTACTTCTGTTTCATACCCATCCGCTAATCGCTGTATAAAATCATCTGCACCAACGATGCGCGCAGCTTCCCTTACTTGTTCATCGCTTGCTTCGGGGTTGCCAAAGCGGATATTTTCCATGATTGTTCCCGAAAAGACAAAGGTATCCTGCAAGACAACGCTAATTTTCTGTCTTATATCCTGCAGCCTTACTTCGCGTAAATCTTCACCGTCAATTTTAACAGCACCTGCTGTTGGATCATAAAATCTGCTGATCAAGTTAGCGATTGTCGATTTTCCAGAACCTGTGTGTCCGACAAGCGCCACTGTCTGGCCTGCTTGGATGTGTAAATCAATCTCATGCAATGCAATACGATCTGAGTTATAGGCAAATACCACTTTTTCAAAGCGAATATCTCCTCTCATTTCTGAAAAGCGTTTTGCATTTTTTTGTTCTTTTACATTAGGTTCTTCATCCATAAATTCAAAAATCCGCTCCGACGATGCCATCGCCACCAGAAGCTGGTTGTATATTTGACCTAAACGGGAAATCGGTTCCCAAAACATACCTAGGAAGAAAGCAAACGTCACGAATGTTCCGATTTCTATTTGATTGGTCAAAATTAAGTGTGCCCCGTAAGCAATCAGAATAACAGTTCCGACGGCATTGCTCATTTCTACAAAAGGACCGAAATATGCGCTTTTCTTCGTAGCAATCCGCTCACTTTCAAAATTATCCCGGTTAAGTACTTCAAAGTAATCTGTATTCTCCGGTTCCTGCGCATAAGATTGCGTCACTCGTATACCTTGGATTGCTTCGTTTAAGTGTGAATTAAGACGTGATTTCTGCATGCGCACTTGCTGCCAGGAACGCCGGATATTCCGTCTTAATCTTGTGGAAATAAAAAACATAAGCGGTAGGATAATCAGCACTGCAATAGCGAGCTTAGGACTAAGAAAGAACAAAATAGCAATGATCCCAATCAGCATCACCGAATCTGTTAACAAATTAATAATTCCGTTTGTAAACAATTCCTGTAACGAATTAATATCATTCAATATTCTAACCAAGATCGATCCGGCAGAACGCGTATCAAAGAAGCGGTGAGACAAATGCTGTATATGACTGAATAATGCTTTACGCAAGTCATAGATCACATGCTGCCCAAGAATATTTACCCACTTGATTCGAAATATATTGGCTGCATAGCTTAAGACATACAAACCGCCAATCACCGCCACCAAATAAACCAGATAACGCGTGTTTCCTGTTGCAATGGCTATGTCTATTGCCACTTTTCCAATTAATATTGGAATGAGCAAGCGAATGAGCGTTGCCAGCAGCATGGTAATAATCGCACCAGGCAGCAATGTTTTGCTGTACGGTTTTATATATGCAAGCAGCCTTCTTATCTGGGCCCAATCAAAAGGTTTCTCCATGACTTGGTCCTGCGAATAGTGGAATCTGTTTGTATGCCGTTTCTGATTCGATTGCAGGTTCTCCATCATTTCTCCTCCTTACTGCGCAGAGCGCATAATTGCTTTTTGATCTTGGTATTGAATATCGTAAATACGTTGGTACAAACCGCCATTTTGCAGCAGATAATCGTGTGTCCCCCGCTCGGCAATTGCTCCATTATCCAATACAAGTATTTCGTCCGCATGCTTAACCGAGGATATACGGTGCGCAATGATGAATGTCGTTCGGTTTTTCATCACTTCTTTCATTGCCTTTTGAATCTTCACTTCTGTCTGCATATCTACTGCACTTGTCGCATCGTCCAAAATGAGAATACTTGGATCTATCAGCAGCGCCCGTGCAATCGCAATACGCTGTTTTTGCCCTCCAGACAGTCCCATTCCACGTTCGCCGAGCATCGTGTCATACTGATTGGGCAGCTCCATAATAAAGTCATGCGCTTGCGCTCGTTTCGCTGCAGCAGCAATTTGTTCAAAGCTGACGTTATCTGGATTTCCATATGCAATATTTTCTTTTATCGTAGTGGAGAACAGAAATGCCTCTTGCAAGACGAAGCCAATATGCTGCCGCAGCAACCTTAAATCATAGTCCTGCACCAGCTTTCCATCTATGTAGACTTCACCTGAAGTAGGTTCATAAAAGCGTGTAATCAGCTGTGTGATACTCGTTTTACCCGCCCCTGTTCCTCCAACTAGACCGATTACTTTTCCAGGTGGCGCATCAAAGCTGATATCCTTTAGAGCTAAGTCATCTTCCTTCGAATATTGCAGAGATACTTGCTTAAATGTCACGTGACCGCTAATCTTCCTCTTCGGAAGCGTCTGTGTAGGCTCGACGATATCTTCCTTGGCTTCCAGTACTTCAAGCAGCCTCTCACCAGATGCTTTCGCTTGCGAAAACATATTGATAATAAACCCGAGGTTAGCAAGCGGTCCTACTATATAAGTGATTAAGCTGAAGAATGCGACTAGTGCACCAAGCTCAAGCCGTTCAGATATGACGAGATAGCCTCCATATGAAATAAGTACAACCATGCAAATATTGCCGATTAACTCCATCAGCGGGAAAAACTTTGCCCATATTTTTGAAGTGGATATGTAGTTATCACGATAAGTGGAATTATTAGTGGTAAAGCGTCCGATTTCAAAATCTTCTCGTGACAACGACTTTACTGTGTTCATGCCGCTGATATTTTCCTGCACACGCGTATTAAGTACGCCAAGAGAGGTTCTGATTTTGCGAAAAGCTGGGTGCACACGTCGATCAAAACGATACACTACAATCGCTAAGAATGGCATCGAAACCATTGTGATGAGGGCAAGCGGGATAGAATAGAAAAACATAACTGCTAAGCTGATGACAATCAATAGGATGACTCTTAGTAATTGCCCTACTCCTGCTGATAAGAAAAAACGAATTCCTTCTACGTCAGCAGTCAGCCTGGACATCAAGTCGCCTGTTCTGGCATTATCATAGTACGTGAAGCTTAATCGCTGGAGTTTTTGATACAAGCTGTTCCGCATTCGGAATACGGTCTGCACACCAAACAAATCCCCTAAATACTGCTGCAGAAAATTGGATACCCCTTTAATAAGCATCAACAATATGAATACAACTGACAATATCGGAATAAGCTCATACTGGTTCCCCAGCACAACATCATCAATCGTAATTTGCAAAATGACTGGATATACAACAGTGATCGCAGTGACAACCGCTATAAACAAGAGTGACAAATAGAAGTTTCTGCGGTGCGGCCAGTAGAATTCCTTTAACTTTCGGAAAATATTCAAAGTCTTTCTCTCCCTCCACATTTCATCGCATGTTCTAATATATCGGGTTCCGAACTAATTTACCAGCACTAATTTACGATAATTTAAAAAAATCTGATTTATAGGTAAAATAAAAAAGCATCGATTAAACGATGCTTTGATAATGTTCTTTTAGAAAGCCGATATAACGCTCTAAATCTTCTTGGGCAGAAAAACTCGCCTGTGCTATTTGCGCATTTCCCCCGCCCTTACCGTTAAACGCAGCCAGTGATTCACGAAACAAGCTGCCGCTATGCATGCCTTCTACATGCTGAGCAAGAACAAGCTTCTTATCCGAGTAATTGGACAGAATCACAAAATCTTTACCTGACTCCGCTACCGTGCCAGCCATTCGCTGCAGTGATTTGACCGTCTTGCCTTCAAATGAGCGAATAATCATACACTCATCCATTTGCATGATTTCTTTTAGTTCGAATTTCTCCAGCTCATTCTCTAGTTCTTCGGAACGTTTCACAGCAGCTTGTAAATCAGCCGACTGCTTTTCCAGTCGTTCCAGCACATTACTGCGGTTTGTCTGAAACTGTGCTGCTGCTTTATCCACAATCTCAAACATCGTTTTTGTTGTTTCAAAAGCCCGCTTGCCGCATTGGAAATATATCCGCTGTGCATGTTTTTGTTTTTCCACCTTTAGAATCTTAATCAAGCCTACCTGGCCAGTGGATCGAACGTGTGTCCCTCCGCACGGATTATACTCCACACCTTCCACCTCAACAATCCGAACATTTTCCGTAACAGTTGGCTGCTTGACAACAGGCAGTTCGGCTAGCTGCTCAGACGTAACATAATAACTGGAAATGGCTTTATCTTCGTAAAGGAGCTGGTTTGCTTTGCGTTCGGCTTCGACAAGCTCTTCATCGGTTAGTTTGTCACCTGCTACGTCAATTGTTACATCATCCTGTCCGAGATGGAATCCGACCGTCTCTCGGTCAGCTGCCATTCTGAAGCCAGCAGACAAAAGATGCTGTCCCGTGTGCTGCTGCATCAAATCAAATCGATGCTCCCAGTTAATTTGGCAGTTTGCTTGTTTATTGACCTGCGATTCCAATCCGTAATAAGGGACATCTTCTTTCATTTCGACAGCCTTTACTTCTACTCCGGCAATGGAGCCTTTGTCCGCTGGCTGTCCGCCGCCTCCCGGGTAAAAGGCTGTTTCCTGCAACGCGACAAAATACAGTCCATCCTTCTCATATGTATCAATCACTACCGTCTGCCAGTTCTGGCAAAAGCTATTCTCTCTGTATAGCAGCTTGCTCATATCGCTCATCCTTTATTTTCTGATAGAGCAAGCTTACCATGAATTGCCCGGCAGGAGAAAGCGTGCTTAACTGTATTTCAAGCTATCGAGCTGTTTTGTCAGAATGGTTGTAAAATTACCGCCTGATTGTATATGCCGTAACCTTCCGTTTTTGTCAATTAGGGCAATACTGGGCAGCTTTTGCACACGAAAGGTATTCTTCATTTGATGCGTATGATCCAAATAAACCGGAACATCAAATTGCTGGATATATTTTTTTATCTCATGTACAGCTAAATCCGCTGCTGAACGAGGCACATGAACAAAAAGCATATCAAAATATAATGATTCTTCATTAGCAAAGTGTAAGAAGCTAGGCATTCTTTCTTTGCACATCGTACAGCTTATTGACCAAAAGAAAACAACTAGCGGACGGCCACCTGTTTGCTGATCTGGCTGAATGAGCCAGTTTTCCGGCTGCTGATTAATGACAGGAGGTAATTGAGCCAGCATATTATACCTCCTCCTGTGGGAGTTGTTCGTCACCTGGCTTCCAATTCACACCGCAAGCTTCTCCTGTTTGGAGAGCCTCCAATACACGCAGCAATTCGGTTGTTTCACGTCCTACCAAGTCTGCATGCATGACACAATAGCAAATAACTCCAGTTGGATCAACGATGAATGTCGCTCGCTGCGATGTGTAGTCTCTTACATCCAACACACCATAGGCTTGCGACACATTACCTGTAAAATCCGAAGCAAGCGGATATGCGGCTCCATTTATTCCATCCTTTTCTCGAGGCGTTTGCTGCCAGGCAAGATGCGATGCAAGACTGTCTGTTGAAACCGCCACAACATCTGCATCTAACGCTTCAAAAGCGGCCATTCTATCTGATAGATCGTTTAATTCCGTCGGACAGACGGTACTAAAATCACGCGGATAAAAAAAGAGCACAAGCCATTTCCCAGCTCCTATACTATGTTTCAAGCTGACAGCTGCTGTCTTTCCATCCGGCATAATAGCAGGTATCTCGAATTGAGGTGCAATTTTTCCGATCATCGACTCTCCTCCTTCTTTTCACCAGTGTCACTATATGCCAAGACTACATCTTGCGTTACATGGCGTTTCATGTAGAATGTAACAGGGAATACACCTGGAATCGATAATCGAAAAAGGAGACGTTCTATGAATTTTTTAACAGACGGACTAAATTTTAACTACGACCGGTTAATTGAGGTTATCATCTCAGTTGGTCTGCAACTGCTGCTAATAGTAATTGGTTATTTTGTTTTACGAGCAGTAGGTAAAAAGCTTATTAGCTCCAGCTTAAATAAAGCCAGCACTAAACAGCGCATCTCAACTAGCAGAATGGTGACGCTGGAGAAGCTGTTGCTCAATACATATGGATATACACTGATCTTCCTGCTTGTTGTCATGATTTTTGGCGTATTCGATATTCAAATTGGACCGTTAATTGCTGGAGCCGGCATTATCGGATTGGCAATTGGTTTTGGTGCGCAAGGATTAGTAAGTGATGTTGTGACAGGCTTCTTCATTTTACTTGAAAGGCAAATAGAAGTTGGAGATGTCATTACGACTTCCGGCTATAATGGTGTAGTAGAAGAAGTTGGATTACGCACAACGCAAGTAAGAAGCTTTGATGGGACATTAAATTTCATCCCGAACAGAAATATTACCGGTATTAGCAATCATTCCCGCGGTAACATGCGCGCTATGGTCGACATCGGCATCAGTTATGAAGATGATATCGATCATGCGCTTCGTGTTCTTCAAGAAATCTGTGAAGACTTCCAGCACGATGAACGCTTTCGTGAAGGTCCGGACGTTATTGGTGTACAAGAATTGGGCGCATCCGAAGTAACGCTGCGGATTATCGGTCATACCGCTAATATGGAACAATATGGTGCTGAAAGAGATATGAAAAAAGCGATCAAGGAAGCTTTCGACAAAGAAGGCATCGAGATCCCTTATCCGCATCAAGTATTTCTGCAGCGGACAGAAGAAAGCGCAAAGCAATAAGCTTTGCGCTTTTTCTTCATGATTCATTTATATAAGCCAGTACCGCTTCAACACCGCAGTTTATCGCTTGTTCGTCCGGTGTTAATTTACTGTGATGCAAGCCATACGGAGAATTGACTCCCAGCCAAAACATGAATCCTGGTATTTCCTTCAGCATGTAACCAAAATCTTCCCCAGTCATCGCAGGGTTGGCCTCTTTATATGTTAAAGAAGTCCCTGCTATCGCTTTCTGAAAAGCTTCTACTTTCGTGTTATCGTTATACACTTGATAATAATTGGAGCCATAGTCAATGCTGATCTGGCAATCATGGCTGATCTCCAGCCCTTTCGCCTGCTGCTCAATATGCTGTTTTACTACAGCAATTGCCTCTGGATCCATCGTCCGAATTGTTCCTTCCAGCCGAGCATTCTCCGCAATTGTATTCTGCACAAATCCGCTTTCCATTTTACCGATAGTAATAACAGCACTTTGTAATGGATCAAGATTACGAGCAACTATTCCTTGCATATTCGTTACGAAGGTACTAGCTGCAACAACCATGTCCTTTGTTAAATGTGGATAAGCAGCATGACCGCCTTTTCCTTTGAAATCCAAGAACAGCTCGCTGGTATTGGCAAAGAGAATACCTGCTCTGGAGGAAACCGTTCCGACCGGCAGTTCTGGTGCAATGTGGAGTGCAAAAATCTCATCCGGCCACCATTCTTTTAATACGCCGCTTTCTAAAAGAGGCAGCGCACCTCCAGGGCCTTCCTCCGCTGGCTGAAAAATAAAAACCATATTGTAATGCGGCTGTTTCTTTGCGCATGCTGTTAATGCACCTAAAGCAATTGTCATATGTAAATCATGTCCGCAAGCGTGCATACGGCCTTCGTGCTGCGACTCAAAAGGCAGTCCGGTTTCTTCTGATATAGGCAGTCCATCAATATCCGTTCGGAAGCCAATTGTTTTTGCACCCTCCGCCCCGGTAACTTTTACCATAATGCCTGTTCGCCAAGTTTTGATCTGAAGATGCTCCTGCGGAAGGTGCTGTATGTACTCGAGCAAATAAGCTTGTGTTTTTTCCTCTTGAAAACCGAGCTCCGGTATTTGATGTAGATCTCTTCTGATTTGAATCAACTTGTCTTCCATTTTTGTCACCTGCTTTATGTGATAATAAAAAAAGGAGCAGCAGCTGCTCCTTTCCTTCTTAGTTCAATTTACGAAGTTCCTGACGAATCTCTGTCTTGGATTTCGTTTGATCATCAATTTCTTTCAATACGCGTGCCGGCGTTCCGCCAACAAGTGTGTTTGGAGCTACATCTTCAGTCACAATCGCACCAGCTGCAACAATGGAACCTTTTCCAACTGTTACACCTTCCAACACGACAACATTCGCACCGATGACAACATCATCTTCAATTACGACTGGTTTCGCGGAAGGGGGTTCAATTACTCCTGCCAAGACAGTACCTGCACCAATGTGGCAGTTTTTACCGACAGTAGCACGTCCGCCCATTACAACGTTCATATCAATCATTGTTCCTTCGCCGATTACAGCACCGATGTTAATGGAAGCACCCATCATAATAACTGCGCCATCACCGATTTCCACTTGGTCACGAATGACTACACCTGGCTCAATGCGGGCGTTAATACCTTTCATGTCTAAAAGCGGAATAGCTGAATTGCGACGGTCATTTTCAATTACGTAGTCTTCAATAGCAGCTGTATCTTTAAGGAAGCCTTCCAGCTCGCTCCATTCGCCGAAAAGAACTGCTGTATTTGCTTCTGGGAATGCTTTGACACTTTCAGGATAAGTTAATTTATCCAAGTCGTTACCTTTTACGTATACTTTAACTGGTGTAGATTTTTTACTATTCGAAATGAAAGAGATAATTTCATTTGCATCCATCATTTTCATGGTTTTGGCCTCCTATGTAGAACGTATGGAATTACTTTAACAAAACTTTTACTAATCAACAAGCATTTATGCGGGGTTCATTACATAATAAATACAAGCTTATGCATTCGTCTTATCCCCTGCAGGGTGAAAGTGCACTTGCTCATGCAGATATCTGTTCATCTGCTTGAGAATAGCACGGCGAGTCAGAATTCCTTCAAAGTACCCTTCCTCGTCCAGCACACAAAGAAAAGCATGGTTCACCACAGCTTTTAATGCTGTCAGAAATGGATCTGATTTCTTTAAGACCGGTACATCTGTCAGCATGGTATCCAGCACCTTCAGCTCAGAAAGCTTCTCCATTTCAAATCTCTCCATACCGAGTACTTCATTTAAGATAGCAGTCTTCGATATCATACCTTGCAGCTTGTACGTATGGTCAAGTACAGGAATGACAGAGTAACCAGATTTAACAAGCACGAGTAAGGCGTGTTCTAATGGATTATTCAATTGAACATGGGCGACTTTTTCAGATTCAATCATCAAGTCTCCCACCATCATTTCAGTGAGTTCCTGAAGCTCTAATTTTGCCATGCGATCTCTCCTTTTGTCTGTGGCAATAGAAGGAGGCAACAACCCCTAACAGTTTACCACATCCCCAGGCAGGCTACCAATTTCGACATCATCTGCAAGGTGTCACGTTTGGGCAGCTGCACCATAAAATATTTCCAGGATTGAACCACTTTTAATGGTGTTAAGCTAGAAAAAGCATTATACTGAAACAGAGCAGAAATGAGGTAAATAATTGGAAACATATATTTTCACAAAAAAAGAGGAAACAGCACATTCTATTACACATGGCTTTGGTGCCTTACTTAGTATAGCTGCCCTCGCTGTCACAATCGTCCTTGCAAGTTTTTCGAGTGACCCTTGGGTTATTGTCTCTGTCACCATCTTTGGGACGACGATGCTGCTTATGTATCTCTCTTCTACAATTGTGCACGCGTTACCGGAAGGGAAAACAAAAGATATTTTCCAGATTATTGATCATGCGGCTATCTATTTATTTATAGCCGGTACGTATACACCGATACTGCTGATCAGTCTTAGAGATCCGCTCGGATGGACAGTTTTCGGGATTGTATGGGGAATTGCCATCGCCGGAACGATTTTCAAAATTTTCTTTGTTAAAAAATTTCTAATCATGTCAACGATTCTTTATCTCCTAATGGGCTGGATGATTATGTTCATTTGGAAACCGCTGCTTGAAGTATTGCCGCAGCAAACGCTTCTGTACTTATTTGTTGGCGGTCTGCTTTATACAATTGGTGCTGTATTCTATGTTTGGCGAAAGATCCCTTATCACCATGCCGTGTGGCATATGTTTGTACTTGCGGGATCGGCGTTTCATTTCTTCGCCATTCTTTTTCTCATTTAAAGACAAAAGGCATTCTTCCATTTATTTTAGGGAAGAGTGCCTTTATTAACGGTTAAAAGAAGGTGCTTTTATGAAAAACAACAGCAAAAAATGGCTGTCCGCAGCTGCCGGTACACTGCTTGCAGGTGCAGGCCTTGGGCTTACATATGCAAGATACATTGAACCAGCAAGATTAGTCACCAAATCCTACACGCTGACAAGTGAGCGTTTGCCGGATGAATTCAGCGGACTGAAAATTGTGCAGTTTACTGATTTGCATTTAGGTTATCATTACTCTATAAGAAGACTAAGACGACTGGTTCGTCACATCCAGGAACAGCAGGCAGACCTAATCGTATTCACAGGCGATTTCGCCGATCGGCCAATCCGCCTGAAATGGAAGCAAGAGATTGTTGATTGTCTGACAGAATTGCATGCTCCTCTCGGAAAGTATTGGATTTTTGGAAACCATGACTATCGTGAGGAGAGTGAAGCAATTGTTGCGAAATACATGAAAGCCGGGGGCTTCACCGCACTCCATAATACATCTGTTCTATTAAAACGCCAGCAAAAACATATTATCCTTGCAGGTATCGATGATGTTATACGGAGTACACCAAATTTGCATGCTGCTACACAGCACAGCAGTGATGAGCTTTTTACAATCTTGTTAGCGCATGAACCTGATTTGGCTGAGAACGTAAAACATTTACCAGTTGATGTTCAGCTTTCCGGACATTCACATGGCGGTCAAGTACGGATTCCTTTTTACGGAGAGGTAATTGTCCCGCCTTATGGAAGACGCTACCCAAATAGTTATTATGAAATTGGCTCGCGACCTTTGCATGTATTCGTATCCAGAGGTGTCGGAACCACCAGGATGCCAATCCGATTTGCATGTCCGCCCGAAATCAGCATCCTCACCTTAAAACACGGACAGCAGGATGTAAAAGAGCATTAAAAAAGAGCTTGCCAACTGTACAGCTTTTCTGTACGATAGTACCATTCTCCGCTAGGTTTATTCCTGCAATAGGAGGTTACACAATTGAAAGTCAACACAACATTAACTGATATTGCGAAAGCATTATTTGTTGTTAATCGTCATGCGAAAACAGCACCTGATCCAAGCTACTTATACCAATTAAAGAAACAGACGGTAGCCAAGCTTCTTGAGCAGAACAAAGCAAAGAAGATTGGTCTGCACTTTTCGGAACATCCAAAACTGAGCCGCCAGCATTCAACGATGCTGGTGCAGGTTGCAGAATATTATTTTCACATTCCTGCTGCTAAAGAAGACTTTAAGACACTGCCGCATCTTGGAGAATTGGACAAGACCTTTCGGAATCCTAAGCCGAACCTCTCCCTCTCTCAAGCAAAACGGATTCTTTCGTCTTATTTGAATCTGCCACTGCAAGAAGCCAAGAAAAAACAGCAGCCGCCAGTCAGCAGATCCGCATACTATACGCCATCCTCCCTTGGTCAATTTACATGGCCCGATAAGAAAAAGCGACGCAGCTAATAGACTGTACGCTTTTTCTTTTTATATTCCAGCAATTTGACAAGTACGAGAATGCCGCATGCAATTGTTATCATCAGCTGCAATTCCGTTTGTGAAAAAGGCAAGTGAAGCCGCCCCATACTGAGCAGATAACTTAACAGCAAATGTGCACAAAGTACCGATAAAAAGGCGTACCATTGCTTTTTGACAAACCATCGAATAAGCAAAAATATAACTGCAAAAAGCGACACCGCACCTATCATTCCAAATACCGGTATAATCGTCATTATTATCCCTCCTTTCAAAAGCTTGGACCAAAATTGGTGTTTCTAAACGAAAAAGGAATCCCCTTCAAGCGGGATTCCTTGTGTGATGTCACTATGTTATAATGTATCAATCGTTATTCCATATGATCAGTTTGGATGCCGTATTTCTTATCCAGCGATTCTTCAATTCGGAGCATCTCCTGATCATCTTGTAATAACTCATTTTTGTTTTGCGTGACTAATTCCTCTAAAGAAAGCTTACGAGGTCTCATTTTAAATTAGCCTCCCTAATTTATTTCCCTTAGCTATTCCCAATGTTAGCACGTTATAATCAAAATTGTTTGAACATTATGTTAAGAAAGTATGAAAATTGGAGGGGTTTTGATGGAACAGCATATCAACCCGTATGTAAAAGACATTCAAATTTCCGGTATTCGCCGGTTCTACAATTTGGTAGCAGATAAAAAGGATATGATCAGTCTCACAATCGGCCAGCCTGATTTCCCGACTCCGCTTCATGTAAAAGAAGCAGGTATCGAGGCAATTCGCGCTAACCAAACAACGTATACACCGAATGCGGGCTTAATGGAACTGCGACAAGCTATTCGTTCCTTTTATACAAAATACGCACCTGCCTATCAAGCTGAAGATGAAATTATTGTTACGACCGGAGCTTCTCAAGCAATAGATATTACGTTGCGTACGATCCTCCAGCCTGGAGACGAAGTTGTTTTGCCTGGTCCTGTTTATCCAGGTTATGAACCGCTAATTGCCCTTGCAGGAGCAAAAGCAGTTCTTGCAGATACGACAGCAAATGGATTCAAATTGACAAAGTCGGTGTTGGAGCAATATATTACACCGAAGACGAAGTGCGTTATTCTGCCTTACCCATCTAACCCGACAGGCGTAACACTTACATATGAAGAGCTGGAAGAGATTGCAGTATTTTTAGCTGATAAAGATATTTTCATTTTATCTGATGAGATTTATAGTGAACTAACATACGATCAGCCCCATGTTTCGATTGCAGGTTTTCAGCAAGTTAGACAAAAAACAATCATCATTAATGGTTTAAGTAAATCACATTCCATGACAGGCTGGCGAATCGGATTTACTTTAGCACCTGCCTGGTTAAGCACCCATATGCTTAAAGTACATCAATACAATGCAACATGCGCTTCTTCTGTCAGTCAGCACGCTGCCGTGGAAGCATTAACAAACGGTCTAGAAGATCCTGCTGAAATGCGTGAAGCATATCGAGAACGTCGTGATTACTGCTTGGATCGCCTGTCAAAAATGGGATTAACAGTCGAGAGGCCAAACGGAGCTTTTTATATATTCCCGAAATTCCCGATCGCGCAAATGACCTCATTCGAGCTGGGTTTAGCGCTCGTCGAGAAAGCCCGATTGGCAATCGTGCCAGGGGATGCATTTTCACGGCTTGGTGAAGGATATATGCGTCTTTCCTACGCGTACAGTATGGAACAGCTTCAGGAAGGATTGGACAGATTGGAGAGATTTCTTTCTTCCAATCAGCTGACATAATAAAAAGGACAGGTTTCGGCACCTGTCCTTTTTATATTTTCCGTTTCGCTTCGTATAGGTTCAAGAGCTTGTCCAGCTCCTGGCTTTTAGCAATGGATTCACTGCTTGTAAAACCTTTTTCAAAAGCTACTTCGGCCATTTGCTCACGAAGCACTTCGATTTGCCGTGTGAGCTTATTTAAGTTAATTAATTTATTTGAGTGTTGCAAACAATATCTGGCGTGCTCAGGCAATATCATGTCATCACCATTATCCTTCATAAGTTTCAAATCTTTTCCATAACTTATCATGCCAAAAGTTTGTCAAAAAGTAAAGTTTATCGTTTACTTTTCACACATTTTTCATATGTATAATACA
Source organism: Terribacillus aidingensis (assembly GCF_900215625.1). Taxonomy (GTDB): domain Bacteria; phylum Bacillota; class Bacilli; order Bacillales; family Amphibacillaceae; genus Terribacillus; species Terribacillus aidingensis. Next base: position 9,826 of record NZ_OBEK01000002.1, on the reverse strand, counting down.
TCCTCCCTCCTTCCTCCTAATCTTCGGCAAAAAATGACATTTCAGTATTTCCTTTGTCATATAAGCATGCAGTACTTCTGTCATAATTGCCTTAAATATCCAGTAAAGAAAACACCAGTAAAACTAGGCGGATGACCATACACCTTTGATCTGTTTGCCATATAGTAAGGTGTAAGCATTAGGAGGTGAAACAAAATGGGTTACGGATACGGTGGCTTCGGCGGTTTCGGCGGCGGCTATGGCGGCGGTTGTGAAAACGTCGGCGGCTACGGCGGTGGCAACGGTTTTGCATTGATCGTTGTACTTTTCATCTTGTTGATTATTGTAGGTGCAGCATTCTACTGCTAATATCATAAAAAGACGGCTGCCCATTTAGGGTGCCGTCTTTTTTTAACCAATGATTATACGCTCTTTCGGGTAGTGGTAATTAGCTCCTGAAGACTTGCGATGTAAAGAATAAAGGAATGTCAAAATACCGACCCTTCCCAGAAACATTAAGAGCATCAAAATGACCTTACTCACGTCCGTCAACTCCGAGGTAATACCAAGACTCAATCCGACAGTTCCGAATGCACTGCATACTTCAAATAGCACTTCAGTAAGTGAAAACGGTTCAATGGATGCCAGAATAACAGCCGAAGTAAAGACAATTAGTATTCCGAAGATCGTCACATTGACTGCCTTGAATAAATCTTCCGCATGAATTTCTCTGCGGAAAATATTAATCTGCTTATTCCCTCTTGCAAAGTGATACAGAGCGATGACAACTAAAGCGAACGTCGTCGTCCGAATACCTCCGCCCGCACTGCTCGGTGAGGCTCCGATAAACATAAGTGCAGACATAAATAATTCATTTTGTTCGGTAAGCTGCCCTACATCCATCGTAGACAATCCTCCGCTTCGTGTCGTAACTGATTGGAAGAGCGAATAAAAAAGGATTTCATGCCAGGATTTATTTGCGAAAAAGTGACCGGAATCTAATAAAGCAATGACAATAGCCCCCATAACAATCAGCACTAAAAACGTTACTGTCGTTAACTTTGTAAACAAAGTAAATCGGATGAAATTCCGTTCTTCATTAGATGCGAAAATGAAATGCTTGACCTCAATTAGTACAGGAAAGCCAATTGCACCAAGAACAATGAGAAGCATATGTACAAACTGCACAAAATAATCATCTTGAAATAGTATTAGCGACTGCCCAGTAATGTCAAATCCGCCATTGGTCGTAGCACTTATAGATGCAAATAACCCTTGGAAATAGGCTTCTTTAGCAGTAGGAAAATACTGCAGATAATAGGTGCCTAATACTAAGAATCCAATAAGCTCAATCGTCAGGATAACAATGAGAATTTGACGCATTAATGACACGGCGCCTTTAAAAGAACCTTGGTTCTGGTCAGCCATGATAAGTCTTCGCTCTTTGAAACCGATTTTTTTACCAAACAGCAGCCAGACGAAGGTACCAAGCGTCATCACTCCGATACCACCCAGCTGCATCGTAAAAGCGATTAAAATAATACCTGTTGTATTAAAATATTCATGAATTGGAACGGAAGAAAGCCCTGTTACACTAATAGCGCTTACCGCTGTAAAAAGCACATCTATAAAAGAAAGATCGGTGTTTTTCTGATGTGCTATTGGCAATGCCAAAAGACAAGTAGAGATTAATACCGCTGCTAAATAAAATAGAATAATCAATTGAGTTGGCGATATATTATTAGCCCAGCGCCAACGCGGGTCGTAGGTACGCATACTAGAACTCCTTTATTGCACGTTTCAAACGTATATTATAGCAGGGATATAAAAGAATAGCTTGTTTTTTAAATGCCTTATTCTGCTAAACCAGTTCCGCACAAGAGAATCTCACCTTCTTCTTTACCTTCCTTACGCAGACGTTGGATTGTCATGAGCAAATCATTCCGGTCCTCTCTTCTTAAATTGCCCCTCATAATGACATTTCCTTCTTCTTCTAAATCATTTACTTCCTGCACTTGAACAAGGAATAAAGCCGGACGATTTTCCGGCTTCGTAATCCGCACTTGAGCAATTACTACATTTCCGTCATGTGATAGCTTACTTACGATTGCCAAATCTTCTTTATCCAGTACCGCTTCTACAACCCATTCGTTATCTTCCTCTTTATTAATAATTAACCCCTCTGTAAGCTGCATTTCTTTCCCTTCTACGCTATCCTGATTTGTCGGGTATAAAATAAGTTCTGCTAATTTGAATGTTTTCATAAGTTGCCACTCCTATCATTTCTCTTCATAGAGCTGTTTCTTCTATCTTATCAGAACTTATCCTTCGCGTAAGCAATGTGTTTTACTACAAGTCTTACGGGTAAAGAAACGGGATATACGGAGGAAGAATGATACGATGCAAAAATTGGATTTGATTGTGATTGGTTCCGGCGTGAGCGGTCACAGCACTGCTTCAGCCGCGAGAGAAAAAGGCTGGTCTGTGGCTGTTATTGATGATAAACCATTCGGAGGTACATGCCCGCAGTGGGGCTGTGATCCAAAAAAAGCGTCATCCAACATATGCTGGAAGAGAAACAGCAAGATGATTTCAAGCATGTACAACCTTCTGTGTGCTATACAATCCCAGGCATCGCCTCCGTTGGTATCCATTCAGAAGATGCAGCTAATAATCCGGATGACTATACTATCCTAGATCAGGATCTTAGTTCTTTCTTTACAAATAAAACAACAAGACTGCAAGAAGGTAACAGCAAAACTATTCTCGATAAGCACAAACAAACCATCGCAGGTGCTCATCTGTTTTCCCCATACGCTGAGCATCTCATTAATTTATTTACGTTAGCTATCGAGTTAAACGCAGATATCCAAGTACTGAAGTCACTGCTTTTGTCTTACCCAACAGCTGAAAGTGATATTCCAAGTATGCTGAAAGAAAGTAACTTAAGCTAACGTTAAAAAACCGCCATATGGCGGTTTTTATGCTTTATATGCTTTTACATAGTAAACTTCCTCATGCAGCTGTCCTTTGGTAACTTTAAAGCCTGCTTCTTGCAGTTTATCAGCTACCAAGTCAGCACTTTGATCTTTGCTGTAGCCTAGCGCCAGAAAGATACCTTTTTCAATTGTCACCCGATAGATTTCTTTAGCTGCTAATTCTGGATTGTCTGTATTATCTAAGACAAATGCTGCTAGACCGCGTTGAAAGGAAGCGTCTGGAAAATTGAGTCTTCCTAATCCGCTTGGCATTCTGTCAATATTTGAAAGTGTTTCTTCTTCAGCTCGAAGTGCCAGCTTTTCTAATAAGCTCTCGTCTTCCTCAAGTGCTGTCACACGATCCTTTGTCTTGTGTGCAATTGGAATAACCAAGTCACCGTTTCCAGCACCAAAGACGATTACCTTCTCGCCGCCATCTATTTCCAACAGCTCTACTACTTCCGCAGCCGAAACATCCGTTGTTTTATTTGCCATATGACTCTCTCCTTTTCACTATCAATTAGTTTTGTATTGCCTTTCCTATACGAAATGAAACGTCACGCCAATAGGATTTGCAGTTACACACTTTCTATCCTTGCATAAAAAAACAGCAGCTAGCTGCTGCTGACTTTAACTCATATATTTATCTTGTTGTACTTTACGATCAATAAAACTGCACAAGTCTCCTAGTTTGGGGAACTGCTCAAATTCTTCATCAGTAGGGAATTCCTCATCAAGCACGGTGATTTTCCAATAGTGCAGCAATTCATGATAGGTTGCCTTAAACTGCTTACGATCTCCATTGTATACCTTAGCTAAATCGGAGGATGTCGTCATCATATTTTCATTCGTCGAATCTGGCTGAGCATGTTTGTCCACGTATTTTACAACTGTTAGATAAATCTCATATTCAATTCCTTTTGGCCTGGCAACCTGAAGCATTCGTTTCTTCGTCCGCACCTGATCCATATCAATGATATTCACCATAATGCTCCCTCCTTCCGATCACATAACCGAAAACATGCAAAGCGCTTTCTTTTCAGTGTACCATACATACGAACAGATGTATGCCTTTCAGCAGTGAATCTTATAATAGTTTAACTATAGTTCATGCGGGTACATAGTTACCATCACATCAATTTTTAAAGGAGAGATACACATGAAACCATTTTTGAAAGAATACACAAACGATGAAAAACTACAAGAAGACATTCAGCTGCTTAGCACAAAAGGCGTTCATAAAGATAACATCTACGTTCTGTCACATGATGATGACCGCACGAAACGTGTATCAAGCAAAGTAGACGCCAATACAATCGGCCTTTCCGAAATGGATGCGAAAAGTGCGGTAGGCAGCATGTTCAGTAAACAAGGTGATGAACTTCGCGCAAAATTAAAAGATATCGGCTTCTCTCAAGAAGAAGCGGAAGACTTTGAAGAAGACTTGGATGAAGGGAAAATTTTCCTTATTGTAAAGGATACGGATAATGTAGAGGGCTTGCTTATCTAAAGCGAAAGAGCACTGTCCAAATGGACAGTGCTCTTTTTAGTGTTTTGGAAGAATTAGTTTGGGCTGTGCGAACACTAAAATAATAATAACTGCAATACTAGCAATAAAACTAGGTAATAAATATGAGCCATTATAAATTAATGAATAAATCCAAACGGATTGTCCTGGTGCAGCTGCACTTCCGAAGAAAACCATGCCTCCTACAAAGTGAGCAGCAAAGCGTCCAAGGCTGCCGATTAATGTTCCGACGATAAGAAGCAAAGCGAGCTTAAATCGATTGTTCTGTTTTGCAGCTTTTTGTGCCAATCCAGACGTTACCGCAGCTAATCCTACTAAAGTAAAGGCGGCCGGATAATCTAGGAATCCTTGGACAACATGTATGATATAAGGCCCTGTAACAAGTTGGAGCAATCCTACAACTAATCCTGTTAAGAGACCGCCTTTCCATCCCCAGCGGAAGGCCATCAGGAAAATTGGGACCATCTGTAAGGAGATGCTCCCTCCCTGCGCCCATGCTTTAAATGAAAATAAGTCCAAAACAACTGCTAGCGCAGCAAAAATCGCCACTTCAACTAAAAATAAAACCTTGCTTCTTGATTGCATATTGCTTCTCCCCTATAAAAAAGAATGCAACAAAAAAACAATGCTGCAGCGGGATCTTCCGATGGCCCAAATGTGCATTGTTTTCCCATCAAAGAAGCTACATCCCTACGCGAGTGCTAACTCACAGGTTCAAAGGGTCTGGACATACGTCCATCTCAGCCATAATGGCTCCCCCTGCAGGCTTTTTGTACCGATTGTTTTCTGTTGTTCTTCTATTATAAAGAAAAATGACAACTCCAGCAACAAATATTAATTTTTCCTATAGTTGAAATATCATCCAAGTGCCAATTTTAGCAATTGTTTTACTTTTACTTCATATAACAAAATTGTTTGAATTCGAGAAAAACTATAACGTATAATGGACACTGTTCGACAAAAAGGGAGGATTTTTTATTATGGATACACCAGCTACAATCCCACAAGGGAAGAAGCATCCAAAGGGATTGTATCTTCTCTTCTTCACTGAGATGTGGGAAAGGTATAGCTATTATGGCATGCGTGCTGTACTAATGCTGTATCTGACTGCCACAGTTATAAGTGGCGGGTTAGGCATGGATACTCAAACTGCTGCGCTTATATATGGTTTTTATACTGGTATTGTATACTTCACCCCTATTATTGGCGGTTGGCTTACAGACAGGTTTATCGGACTACGAACTGCAATTACAATTGGCGGTATTTTGATGGCTATTGGAGATTTCAGTTTATTCCTTTTCAATACACAAGCAGGCCTTTACGTCGGGATGCTGTTCTTGATTATTGGTAACGGATTTTTCAAACCGAACATTTCCACACATGTCGGTGAATTATATGAGCCGCTTGATAAACGGAAAGATGCTGCATTCACCATTTTCTATATGGGAATCAATATTGGAGCCTTCTTCTCTCCACTTGTGGCAGGTTTCTTAGCAGAAGATCTTTTCCACACCGTAGATGCATCTGGAATTGAACATTTTGGTTTTAAATGGGCGTTCCTAGCATCATCAATTGGTATGATCATCGGGCAAGTTATTTTTAACTCCTTAAGCAAACGCTATCTTGGCGACATTGGTACAAAACCTGCAAGAAAAATTGCAAGTGTGGATGGCGGAGCTCCTGCCAAACTAACAAAAGCGGATAAGAAACGAACTGTAGCTGTATTAATTCTTGCTTGTTTCGTTATCTTTTTCTGGGCAGGTTTCGAACAAGCCGGGACATCCCTAACGCTTTATACACGTGACTTTATCGATCGAACTATTGGAAGCTACGAGGTGCCTGTTTCTTGGTTCCAATCTCTGAATCCAGTATTCATTGTAATTCTGGCACCAATTATTTCGGGCTTATGGTTAAAACTAAGTCGAACAAAACGCGGAGACATCAATACTACTACCAAAATGTCTATGGGGATGGTTCTACTAGGAATTGGTTTCATCATTTTAGTACCAGCAGTATTATTTACTGGTAGTAATGAAGCTGATATTACTCAAAAAGCAAACATCTTGTTCATCGTATTCACTTATCTCTTCCATACACTTGGAGAGTTATGTCTTTCACCAGTAGGGTTATCCATGATAAGCAAAGTTGCACCTATTAAAATCGCTTCCCTACTAATGGGTATCTGGATGGCCGCAACAGGAATTTCCAATATCATTGCTGGTCAACTAGCCGCTTTAACAGAATCACTCGGATACCTTGAAATTTTTAGTGCAATCGGGATTGTAACCATTATAGTAGGTCTTATCCTCTTAACTGTATCCAAGAAACTGCAAGCTATGCTAGATGCTCGAGACTAGTAAAAAACACAGTTCCGCAAAGGAGCTGTGTTTTTTATATGTATATTTTTTCTCTGCTTACAGCCCGCTTTATGCTAGGGGTTTGTTCCTTGCTTCCATGCAGCGCCAGCAGATAAGAAGCAAATTGCCAGACAGTTAGATTGCCAATGATGGAAGGCGATGAGGCACATAACTGATTCGCGGCTTCTTCTGTGACCATTCTATTTTTCCGTCATCCTCCCCTAACATCTTCATGATAATCTTCAATAAAGTACATTTCTCCGCTCCATTTGCCCCCAGCATAACGAGGCTATCTCCCTGCGTCATTTGGAACGAAATATCCTCCAGTACTGTTTTTCCTTGAAAGAATTTCTTATTGTGGTCAGCTTCAGCATCCAGCCCACCTCCTGTTACCAGAATAGCAAGCTGAAATTGGAAGCGTAAGGAAGATTTGTCACTGTTAAATATGACAAATGTCATAAAAAAGAGACCACCCATACGAGTGGTCTTCCATGTTATTTTGCAGTCAAGCGCAAGAATTCTTCAACGTCTCGCTTGCACACTTCAATTGCTTTCAGCCAGAAGTCTTTTTGCGTTAAATCTTCTTGTAAATGCTTCATTGCCAGATCCTCAACCGTCATACGGCCTGTATCTTCAAGCAATGCATTATAAGAGCTCTCAAATGTTTCCGGATTATCTGCTGCTTTTGCATAAATACCTGTACTGAATAAGAAACCGAATGTATAAGGGAAATTGTAAAACGGTACGTCCGTAGCATAGAAATGGAGCTTGGATGCCCAGAATGTGGGATCATATTCGCCAAGCTGATCACTGTAAGCCTCTTTTTGAGCATCGACCATTAATTCGCGCAAGCGCGCTGCTGACACAAGTCCATTTTTACGTTCTTCATAAAATCTAGTTTCAAATAAGAAGCGAGCATGTATATTCATGAAGAAAGCGATGCTGCGCTGGATTTTCTCCTCGATTAACGCAATCTTTTCTTCCTTTGTTGCTGCTTCTTTTACAGCAGCGTCTGAGACAATCAATTCAGCCAAAGTGGAGGCTGTCTCCGCTACGTTCATTGCATATTCCTGATTCAGCTGCTCCACATCATTCATTGCATAACTATGGTAAGCATGTCCTAATTCATGTGCAAGCGTCGATACGTTATTCGCTGTTCCGCTGAACGTCATAAAAATACGGCTTTCCTTTTTGTCTGGGAAGCTTGTGCAGAACCCGCCGGGACGTTTGCTATTGCGATCTTCTGCTTCAATCCAGCGTTTTTCAAATGCTTGCTGAGAGAAGTCCGCCATTTGCGTACTATAAGCACGGAAATGCTTCACAATAAAGTCAGCTGCTTCATCGTATGTTACGTGCTTCGTAGTAGAAGATAGCGGTGCATCAATATCGTACCAGCTCAATTTCTCCAGTCCGAGTAAATCAGCTTTTCGCTGCAGATATTTTACAAAGGTATCTTTCTCATCTGAAATTGCGCCCCACATTGCATTCAATGTTTGCTGGGACATACGGTTGTACGCTAACGGCTCTTTTAAAACGTTATCCCATTTTCGATGCTTGTATGTTTGCAAACGAAAACCAGCCAGATGATTGAGCGTTTCAGCAAAGAAGTCCTCTTTTTCTGTCCAAGCTTCCTGCATTTTGCCAAATACATGCTGTCTCACCTTACGATCTGCCGCATCTAATTTATTTGCTGCCTGGCCAACAGAATAAGTTTTCTCTTCTCCATCAATTTCCAATGGCACTTGAATGCTGCTGACAATTGTGTCGTACATGCTTCCCCAGCCATGATAGCCATCAATAGCCAAATCATTCAGCAGTACCTCCTGTTCTGGAGATAGCTTCTCAACTGCTTCTTTTCTGCGTTCCTCAAGAACAAATGCATAATTAATCAGCTCATCTTTCTCAAGCATCTGTTCCCATGTCTGCTGCGGTACTTGCGTAATGACTTTATCTACACCCGTTAGTGTTCCACTGTAAGCAGCCATAAGCTCATCCTTTTTACCTGACCACTGCTTCGCTTTTTTATCTGTTACATCTTGTGCCACTAAGCATTCCACGAACGCAACAACCTCAAATACACGTTTTGCAGATGCTTCCCATTTCTCTACTATACTTAATAAACCAGCAGGATTTGCAGACTCATCAGGTACTTGGAAATCCTCCAGCGCTTGTTTCCATTCTTGTAATGCGTGCTCTGCTTTCTGAGCGTATTCAGAAAGTTCGCTAGAATTACTGCCGCCCGGGAAAATCACATCCAAATCCCATGTTTGTCCATATTTATTTGTCATTATGTATGCCCCTCCTTCAATTACTCCCCTATTATACGCGTTGATTTATTGACTGAAAAGTTTTAGTGTTCCATATTTTCCAGCAAAAAAGGCTATAGCAGTCTTCGTTACTATAGCCGTTATGCAATTATATAAAACGAATACCATTCAAATTACGCGTCTCTGCTGCTGCTGAAGTTACATTGGTGACGGGAACAACCGTCACACTAACTGTATAGGGAGCACTCCCCGTTGCAGGAGCGACATCTACGAATGTATTTGGGATTAGTATTCTTTGGGTACCGGCCGCCTGACCTGTCCTTGTAATAGTAACTTGATTTATAAGAGTACCTCCCCTACGAAGATTAAGTACAATCGATACAGCCCAGTTTGCAGTAGCCACTATTGCTACTTGTGCGTTTAAATCCAACTTTATATTATCGCCTGTAGTTACAGCAGGCGATATTGTATTTATGGTTGTCTCTGTATTTAGAGGAATTGGAAGAGAAGCAGTTGCCTGATTTGCTGTGATTGCAGCAATAGAGGGAAGAGCACCGCCGGTTGGTCCTGTTGGTCCGGTGATTCCTGTGGATCCGGTAACTCCGGTTGCACCAGTAATTCCTGTGGTTCCCGTAATACCTGTAGTTCCTGTGGTTCCCGTAATTCCCATTGCTCCGGTAGGCCCTGTCAATCCTGTTTCTCCGGTTGCACCGGTAG
>NZ_OBEK01000003.1 GCF_900215625.1 Terribacillus aidingensis | reverse complement strand
TGGAGAGCTGTCCGAGTGGCCGAAGGAGCACGATTGGAAATCGTGTAGACTGTTAACGCGGTCTCGAGGGTTCGAATCCCTCGCTCTCCGCCATAAGACTTACATAGATGGCCCGTTGGTCAAGCGGTTAAGACACCGCCCTTTCACGGCGGTAACACGGGTTCGAATCCCGTACGGGTCACCATTATAGTTTAATAAGACCAACCCTGGAGGATTAGCTCAGCTGGGAGAGCATCTGCCTTACAAGCAGAGGGTCGGCGGTTCGAGCCCGTCATCCTCCACCATATGATTCAACTTCATATCTAGTACCTTTTATTATCGCGGGGTGGAGCAGGGGTAGCTCGTCGGGCTCATAACCCGAAGGTCGCAGGTTCAAATCCTGCCCCCGCAACCAATTTTGTTTTTTATGGGAGTGCACGAAGTGTGCAACCATTATAGTTCACTTTCTACGTCGATTTGCTTATTGGCTAGTGAACAATGGGAGTACTTGAAGAGTGCAACCATATTATTCTTAATGGAAGTACCTGAAAGATGCAACCATACTATTTCACTCCAAAGTGAAATAGATAATCTATTAAGTGGTCCGGTAGTTCAGTTGGTTAGAATGCCTGCCTGTCACGCAGGAGGTCGCGGGTTCGAGTCCCGTCCGGACCGCCACTTATACAACATGTATATCTTATGTATGGCTCGGTAGCTCAGTCGGTAGAGCAACGGACTGAAAATCCGTGTGTCGGCGGTTCGATTCCGTCCCGAGCCACTCTAATCGGAGGGATAGCGAAGTTGGCCAAACGCGGCGGACTGTAAATCCGCTCCCATCGGGTTCGTAGGTTCGAGTCCTACTCCCTCCACCATAGGGGTATAGTTCAATGGTAGAACAACGGTCTCCAAAACCGTCGATGTGGGTTCAACTCCTACTACCCCTGCCATTTTATTTTTATTCTATGGCGGTCGTGGCGAAGTGGTTAACGCACCGGATTGTGGCTCCGGCATTCGTGGGTTCAATCCCCATCGATCGCCCTCCATATAGCTTTAAGGCTATAGCCAAGAAAAAGGTGAGGATTCCTAATGGAATCTGACACCTATATCTTATGCGAAAGTAGTTCAGTGGTAGAACACCACCTTGCCAAGGTGGGGGTCGCGGGTTCGAATCCCGTCTTTCGCTCCATAATATTGGCGGCATAGCCAAGTGGTAAGGCAAAGGTCTGCAACACCTTGACCACCGGTTCAAATCCGGTTGCCGCCTCCATTAAATCTTTAACATGCCGGTGTGGCGGAATTGGCAGACGCGCACGACTCAAAATCGTGTTCCGTAAGGAGTGCCGGTTCGACCCCGGCCACCGGTATCAAATGGCATTATGCCTTAAAAGGACTTAGGATAATTATTCCTAAGTCCTTTTTTCATTGTAAAGTTTCTCGGCTGCTCAACAAGCAAACTTAGCATGTAGGTAAGATAAAAAAAAGAAATGGGGACATCTTCATATGTTACAAAGAGTCGATTCTTTAGATAGCATTATTTCTATTATTCCTGTAATAACAATTGGTTCAACAGACACCCACTTTTGTCGAAGAGATTAAAGTCAGATAAGCTGATTCAGTTTGCTAATAAGTTGTAGTATTCTTTTCGCTAAGTATATTATCGAGGAGAAATTAGCAGAGAAATGATGAGCGTAACGGAATAAACAAATGACCTCCACTTTTTCAAAGTGGAGGTCATTTGTTTATATTGTATTATGAACGTATAATCTAAGTTTCTACATTCCAAAAACGGCTTTTTCACGTACAATATCAAAATACTCCTTTGGTGTCAGGAGCATATACCTTTTAAAGTCTTTGTAAAAATGAGACTTATCATAATAGTTATTTGGTTGATCTAATAGGTCATCTACCTGTAGCTGATTATGTAAAATTTTACTTATATTTGATTGTAATCTAATAATTTGACTAAATTGTTTTGGTGAGAACCCAATATATTCATTAAAGATATTCCTAATATACCGATCAGAATAGCCGGTTTCTGTTGAGATTTCTCTTGCAGAAGCTAGGCCATTTGACTGATAGATTTTATCTAAACAAGAATTTAGTATGTTCTTTTCATAGTGGGTAGTTGGTGGAAGCAACCTTGATCTGGAAAGAACCCATCTCACTCTCTCTTCAAAACTATTTAGATCTCTTAGCTCATCTAGTACGGTCATTCCAATACGAGACACATCGGTAAAAGGGACTACTTTACATTTAATGATTTCTTTTATGGAGCAGGTTAAAACTTGCTGCCCTTGATCTGGAAAAAGTCGAATACCAAAGTATAGTTCGTCTTTAATAAATAATTCTTCTCTGCGGTAAGTGGGACTTGCAGCTACCAGCCCGATCGGCTCAAGGGCATCAAGATTGAATAAGATATCGATGCACCCGTCAGGTATAACCGGCACCGCCCCTTTTTCACTATGAGAGATTTTAAACTGATAAAACAACGAAATGAGATCACTATCATTCTTATGAGGTTTAAATTCCATGTACTCATTCGTGCCTTTGACCATCTCCGGTTGGATTGGTCTGAAATTAGAAGAGAAAATCTGCAAGGAATTACCTCCTTGATTATCTATTGTTGTTTAGATTATATAGGCATTGATTGTTGTTAAGTAACTTCTGTGTGAGAAAACCTTCCAGGGTTTTTGAAAGGTGTTCCGCTTTTTACAATGCTTACTAGCTGAATTCTTAGTACATTTAGTGTACAAAAAGGAGGGGCTTAGATGAGTGTTCAAAATCTAGTGACAGTGAACCACCCTTTAGAGCCATTAACTGCCGAGGAGATTGAACAGGCGGTTCGTATTTTAAAGGATGAGAAACAATTGGGAGAAAGAGTTCGCTTTTCAACAGTCGTACTGAATGAGCCGGAGAAAGAAGAGGTTCTGAACTATCAACCAGGTGAGATATTTAATCGTGAAGCGTTTATTATTGCTTTAGATAATGAATCAGAACAGACGCATGAAGCCGTTGTCTCGATTACTGATAAAAAAGTTAAGTCGTGGGAACATATACCGGGCGTTCAGGCTGGAATTATGGCTGACGAGTTTGAAGAGGTAGAAGGAATTGTCAAAGCGTATCCTGAATTTCAGGAAGCCTTGCTTAAGAGAGGGATTACTGACCCAGAGTTAGTCATGATAGATCCATGGTCAGCAGGGAACTTTGGAATTAAAGAAGATGAGGGTGTAAGATTAGCTCGTGCTATTTGTTGGATTAAAAAGTTTGATACTGATAATGGATATGCCTATCCATTAACAGGAATTGTGGTCTATGTTGACTTAAATAAAGGGAAGGTACACAGATTTGAGGATCATGGAGTTAGAACGATACCGCCAAATGATGCTAATTATACACCTGAAACCTCAGATAGTATTACTCCTAGAACAGACTTAAAACCATTAGATATTATCCAGCCGGAAGGGCCAAGCTTTAATATTGATGGTCATCGTATTAAATGGCAAAAGTGGAACATCCGCTTCGGTTTCACACCGAGAGAGGGACTCGTCCTTCATACGGTTGGTTACGAAGACAAAGGAAAGGTACGTCCGATACTCTATCGCGCCGCACTATCAGAAATGGTTGTTCCTTATGGAGATAGCAGTTTTGCACACCGTACGCAAAATGCATTTGATGCTGGTGAATACGGAATGGGCCAATTGGCAAACTCCTTAGAATTAGGTTGTGATTGTTTAGGTGAAATCAAGTATTTTGATGCCGTTGTGGCTGATAGTAAAGGGAATGCACGAACGGTTAAGAATGCGATTTGCCTCCATGAAGAAGATTACGGCATTGCCTGGAAGCATACAGACTGGAGAACGGGTCAGGTAGAAGTTCGACGCTCAAGACGTCTCGTTCTTTCGTTTTTCTGCACAGTCGGAAACTATGATTATGGTTTCTACTGGAGCTTCTACCAAGATGGAACGATGGAAATGGAAGTCAAGCTAACAGGTATGTTGAATACAGGTACGTTTGATGAAACAGGAAAGTCAAAGTACGGAACTGAGATTGCTCCACAATTAAACGCTGTTCATCATCAACACTTTTTTAACTTCCGCCTAGATACGATGTTAGATGGTGTGAAGAATTCAGTCGTTGAAACGCATACCGAAGCGGAGGAAGAGGGCGACATTAATCCGTATAATAATGGTTTTTATACGGTATCGAAGACGTTTAAAACGGAAAAAGAGGCACAACGCATTATGGACCTTCCATCGCAGCGTACATGGAAGGTGATTAATCCAAATTCCCTAAATGCTGTTGGAACACCAGTTGGCTATAAGATTATGCCAGGAGAAAACTGCTTTCCTTTCGCTAAGAAAAGTTCTAGTGTTATGAAGCGGGCGAGCTTTCTCGATAAGCACTTAGTTGTGACTAAATATGATCCGAAAGAAAAATATGCAACGGGTGCCTATCCGAACCAACATCCAGGCGGAGATGGATTGATGAAGTATGCGGAGGCTGACCGTAATATTGAGAATGAGGATGTCGTTGTGTGGTATACAATGGGACACCATCATATTACAAGACCAGAGGATTGGCCTGTCATGCCGACTGCTTACATCAGCTTTCAATTAAAGCCGGTCGGATTCTTTGATCGAAATCCTGCACTAGATCTTCCGCGTCCTGCACCGAAATCCGGTCATTGTACGACTAATAATAGCGAGCATGGTTGCCATTAAGAATTTGGAAAGTGGGGAGTAGCGATACTCCTCCTTTCGTCATCATAAGGGGGAGTATTATGCTTATTGCTAGTTTACTAATCGTTCTGGCGTTTAGTATTTACTTTTATGTATCTACCAAATCAGCTAGTCATGATTGTCTAAAATCATTAGGTAAATGCGTTCCAATGGTATTAGGTATGACCAGCAGCGTGACAGTTGGTCTTGTCATCGGAATATGGATTCCGAGCTTACTGGCTATAGCAACGATCCTTTCTATCATCATTTCATCCTGTCTATCATTCTTCTTTGTGAAAAGATTTGGTCAAAATGGGATCATAGAAGCGCAAGCCTCTAGTTTTATGGGAGCCATGATGGGGGCGATGTTAGGGGTCATGCTTACATCGCCTCTGGAAGCTGTGATTATGTTAATAGCCTCAAATTTATCTTTTATTATAAGTACAACATTTATGATTGTTCTACTAAACAAGGGCACTACACAAAAACGAGTATTTAGTAAGAGGATTGAGTATTTTGCATTAATCGTCTTAAGTTTAGTTGTTATTAGTGGAATGGGTGTTCGGGAACTAGGTGGGTTAGGAAATTCAAATTATGAACATATAGAACAAGAAATGATGCATGATCATTCACATTAGGAATGTAGCTCTTCAAAAGACTGAATACTCAATTAAATTGGATGAGGAGGAGTTGCCGAGTGCCAAATAAAATAAATAACAAGGTTGGACTATGGACTGCAGTTGCTGCTTCTGTCGGAATCGTAGTCGCTTCTTCAACAATGGTCTCACTGGGTCAAGGTTATGGAAGTGCAGGACCAGGATTTATTATTGCGATGGTTTGTGCCTTGATTATAAATCTATTTGTCGCCTTCTCATTTGCAGAGTTAGCTGGAATTATGCCTAAAGGGGGAGGAATGGTTCAATACACACTGCCTGCTTTAGGACCTTTTATTGGTATGGTATCCGTTCTTACTGGGTATGTGCTTGTCAGTATGTTTGCGGGAAGCGCTGAAGCATATATTGCTGGTGTTGTTGTCCGTGATGTATTTGCACCTTCCATTTCGCCAACACTAGTCTCTATCGTTTTTGTTATTGCATTCGTATTGGTCAATATTCGCGGAGTACAATTATTTAGTAAAGTCCAAATTGTCTTAACGAGTTTAATGATCTTATCAATTGTATGTATTGGCGTTATTGGATTAACAGGAGCTGGTGGCGGAGAACCGTTAGAGACAACTTTCGAATTTAATGCGATGGGAGCGGGGATCTTTAGCCTTGTCGCACTGGCTTTTTGGTTGTTTGTCGGAATTGAATTCGTGACTCCGATGGCCGAAGAGTTAAGAAAGCCTAAAGTGTACATTCCGCTTTCCATGATCTTAGGACTTGCAATTATCCTAGTAGCCGACTTTATATTTGGTAGTGCAGCCATTAGATATGTACCACTAGATGTATTAGCAAACTCAGCCTCCCCGCATGTGGATGCCTCGACGGCCATCTTAGGGAGAACAGGGCAAATATGGATAGGGCTAGTTACCATTTTTGCAACTGCCAGTACACTGAATACCCTCTTGTTCGCAATACCTAAAATGCTGCGGTCAATGGCGGAAGAGAGGCAATTACCTAAAGTATTTGGCAACTTAAATAAATGGGGAATGCCATGGGTCTCCATTGTGTTCATGGGAGCCTTATTTTTAATTTTTGTTGTTTCTCAAGTAACTGCAACAGCGTCCATTGAAATATTTATATTAGCTGGATCCCTATGTTGGTGTCTCACATACATCATTGCCCATTTAAATGTAATCATTTTACGTGCTAAGTATCCGATGGTGAAACGATCGTTTAAATCCCCTCTAGGAATCACATTCCAAGTCATAGGGATTACCGGGTTGATCTATATGCTGTTCAATATCTATCCTGATCCAGTAGTTAAAATGCAAATTTATCAGTTTGCTCTTGTGTTTCTAGCCATTGTCATTGTGTTTTCCTTTTTATGGATTAAAGTGAAAATGAAGAGGCCGTTGTTTGAAACCACTCCCCTAGACACTCAGGAACTTAAGCATGAAGAACCTGAGGTAATGGATCACCAGAATAATATTAATACGAACATGTAGAAAGTGATTAGCAATATTTTGGTTTGCACTGATGCATAAACACTTCCCATTCGTTGTCGGGAGCATATAGGAGTTCAGCATGAAGTGAAGGATGTCACTTCTGTTAAAGTGAACTTTATATCGCCTATTGATAAATGCTTTCTAATTTGTATGGTTAAAGAATCTTAGTGAGTACGTTTCAGGTTATATTTATTGAAAAGGGACTTAACGTAATCTGTTAAGTCCCGATTTGAAGATAATACTATTCCCGCAAAATCTTCGCCATTGCTTTTCCTCTGGCTAACTCATCAATCAGCTTATCCAAATAGCGGATTTCCTGCATCGTGGGTTCTTCGATGTCTTCCACGCGAACACCGCAGATCACACCTTTGATCAAAGAACGTGAAGAATTGAGTTGGGGAGCATCCGCAAAGAATGTCTCAAAGTCAGTTTGTTTTTCCAGTTGTGCTTCTAACGTTTCCTGGCTGTAACCTGTCAGCCAGCGGATAATCTCATCCACCTCTGCTTTGGTGCGTCCTTTTTTCTCTGCCTTCGCAACATAATGGGGATAGACACTTGCGACACTCATTGTATAGATCTTATGCTTCGTTATGGGAGATCATCCTTTCAAATTATAAGATTACTTAACCACAATTAACTATCTACGTGTATATTGCAAGCTATCATTGCAATATAAGGGTACCACAGTTTTACTGCAAGAGTGATTTAAGTTAGATTGTTCAGGAGCTTGAATATAATCGGCATTAACAAGAGCAAGAGCGATGCAAGTAGTGAATCCTAGTAATTGATACAAGGGATAGAATAAAAAAAATAATTACAATCAAAATAAGGAACGTCCGCTTAGAACGGAAGTTCCTTATTTTATCTACTCATCCAACCCCATTGACTGCTTATATCCTTCCAAATAAGGCATTTCTGCGGGGCTTCCTTTTTCGAAGGAGCTCATGGCGCGGTGCCAGTTTGGATAGAGAGGTGCTGGACGCGCTGCTGACTCTATTAAATTGTGTTCGTCTTGTGTCAGTTGAATGTCAAAGGAGTCGATGTTTTCTTTTAACTGTTGTTCATTGCGTGCAGCAATAACAATCGGGCCGACGTTTGGGCGGTCTTTGGTCCATGTGTAAGTGATTTGCGGTACGGATGCATTATGGTTGGATGCAACTTCTTCGAGTGCATCGATTACTTTGTAAAGGCGTTCTTCGTCCTGTACCCAAGGTTCTGGCCAGCCGCCGCCTTGGCGGGTGTTTTCTGGGGCTGTTTTATTGCGCCCGATTTTACCATTTAGAAGACCTTCACCAAGCGGGCTCCAGATCATGTTGCCGATACCAAGTTCTTTTCCTGCTGGAAGCAGCTCATATTCTGCTTCGCGTGCTTCTGGTGTGTAGTAGATTTGCTGTGTAATTGGCGGAATATAACCCGGCTGCTGTTCTGCGACAGAGAAAGTTCGCGCAAGTGCCCAGCCGCTATAATTGGATACACCCCAGTATCGAATTTTTCCAGACTTCACGAGGTTTGTCATAGCTTCGATTGTTTCCTCAACCGGTGTGCGCCCGTCCCATAGGTGCACAAAGTACAAGTCGAGGTAGTCTGTACCAAGACGCTTCAAAGATTGATCGATTGATTTCTCAATATTAATACGGGAAGCTCCTCCGTCATTTGGGCCGTCGCCTAATTGAAATCCAGTTTTAGATGTGAGCAACACATCATCTCGCCGGCCCTTAATAGCGGCGCCAAGCACACGCTCAGCATCACCCTTCGAATAAAGATTGGCCGTATCAAACATGTTCATACCAGCTTCTAAAGACATATCTACCATACGTCGCGCTTCATCTTCTTGTACATTTCCAGTCGCTTCAAATCCATTCGTTCCGCTGAATGGAATCGTTCCTAAGATATACTTCGGAACACGAAGACCAGAATTCCCTAAATTGATGTAATCCATGATATCCTCCTATTTATGTTTGTGCATAATTAACACAGTATTATATTTACTTTACCCGGCACTCAAATTAGTGAAACTGTACCTTATGCCAGTACCTTTATGTGATAACATTGTTTTAATAAGTTTGACAATCAGCAAGCTGATTCACCAGTTGATACAACTGCAATTCATGCACTGGAGGCCGTTCATACCTCAATGAAAGAATGAAGTACAGAAGATTGCCGAAACCTCAGTTTCCTGGCAATCTCTTTTTTTGTCCTAAACTTAAAAAGTAAACCTTTATGATGATCCAACCGATAAGTGCTCCTAGCACATTCATTATAAAGTCATCAATATCTGTTACTGCATTCGGTACGCCAGTAATATAATCTAATGCCAGCTGGGATAGTTCAATGAATAGAACTAGAAGTATGGTACCTGTGAGGAACTTAGAAAAAATAGGCGTTTTTTCTGTTTAGAAGACAGTGTGCAGTTCCTAGATACGAAAGGCGGCCAGTCAGCCAATCAAGGAAATGGTCGAAGCAATAATAATAGCATTCAATCTTCTAATAGTGGATATGATCAAGATTCATTTAGAGATAATGAGAAACAGCAGGAGACACAAAATAAACCGGTTGCGCCAACTTCGCCAACAGAAGAAGCCGTAGTTGATGTTGGAGAGATGCTGAGACAATTGAATGCCAATAAAGTTAAGCAGGCGTGACGAGGTGGTAGAGCACATGACTTTGAACTGCAGCTGCAGTGATTGCAATAAGAGCATTGAAATAGACAAGCAACACTATGAAAGAGCAGAGGAATTTGGAGGACCATTCTGCCCGGACTGTGGTAGATAAGGGTATCTGATTAAGTAGGGGAAGTTAGATCGTGGGCAAAGAAAGGGAAAACAAAAAACCCCTTTAAATCTAGTTAAGGGGTTTCTCGAAAATTAATTCGAAATATGCAGCTGACCCGTATCCCTTGGTTGAAGGAGCGAATATTTGAATAAATCTCCATCCGGTAGATGCGTGTTTGTTAATGATATCTTGATAATCTTCTTTGGGTTTACTGTTCCAAGTACCTAATTCAACTTTAACAAATTTGTATTCGAACATTAGAATCACCTCTAAATTAATATACGAATGAAATGGATGATAGTTTCTATTTATTTTCAAGTTATAAAGGGAGACGCGTCCTAGGTACGGGAAGGAGAAGAGAGATTGTTAAACAGACGTTTTATGATGGTCTTAATCTTGCTTGGCTTTTCCGTAATAGTTCTGAGCTTCTTGTACATAACGCCAAGGAGCAACAGATAAACGCCGAAAACAAAGTAAGCAAGCTTGAGCAGCGGGGCGATAACCTGCAACAAGAAAAAGTATATCTGGTCGATGAGGTATTTAACCTCAACAGCCGGCTAGAGAAGAAATAGAGATATAAGGAGCACCAAAGATTTGATAGATTTAAAGAGTTTGTCTGCAGAGCAGCTGCGGCTTTAGGGAGAGGACGCAGCCTATCGTATCGGTACGCATATGGCTGCAGGCGAACCTATTGAAACATATATAAACCAACAGCTAGAGATCTTACGTAATGTTCGGGCGGAACTGGAAAGGAGAAGTAAATGAGCGTACAGGCAGCGGACTCACTCACACCTGAACAGATCAGGGTAAGAAAAGAGCGTCGGAAGCTATTGATAGAGGAATTGAATAGATTTGGAGTTACCTGGGACGGAGATCGATGTGAAAGATATGAATTTGCCAGAGTTGGAACGGCTGTATATTAGGAGCGTATTTATCACGCTAAGATGTACACCCGCCGTATGAGCGAGGAAGAGGAACTTGGCTATTAACTACGGGAAATGCGAATGGATTTCGAGAACGTACTTGAATATACAAATAATTTGTATCAGACCAAAGGTAAAGCATTAATCAATAAACGACCAACTCCTATGGCGATCATACGCAATGCAGGCCCTAGTAAGTACGTATGCGTGTTCTCTGTGAAAAGTACGGTTGATTATGACGGGACCTATAAAGGACGCTCTATTGTTTTTGAAGCGAAATCAGTAAAGGAGAAGAAGAGTTTCTCGTTGAGCGATATAACCAATTCTCAAGTTGAGTATCTTGAAGCAGCAGAATCTGCTGGAGCAATTAGCTTTGATTGTTGAAATGACAATTACTCGTGATGTTTTTTATATTCCGAACAAGATGCGGACGAATAAGAACTTAGTAAGTTATGAGAAAAGTACGAAACTTTTTTATAAATTAACAATCTCTTCATGTTAAGTTAATAGTATGCTTCTACAATATAGTGGGAGAGTCGACAAAGGTTGCGTACGGTAGAAATATACTTCTTGTCGAAATTAAACTTTTGGGGGGATCTTATTTATGAAGGGTAAGAATCGTTTTAAGTTTTCATTGAGTGCGGCTGCTATTATTACAATTCTATCATCATCTATTGCTTTGCCAACTAGTACATACGCTGCGGATGAGAAAGCAGAGAATTTCTCTTTAACAATCATGCACATGAACGATACACATGCGCATGTGGAGCCTTTGCCGAAGATGATTACGGCGATTGAGGAAGTGCGGGCACAAAATCCGAATGCGCTGCTTCTCAACGCAGGAGATGTTTTCTCCGGCACACTTTATTTCAACAAGTTTCAAGGACAAGCGGACTTGGCTCTATTGAACATGATGAATATCGATGCGATGACATTCGGTAACCATGAGTTTGATTTAGGTTCTTCAGAGAACGGACATCAATCATTGTCAGCGTTTATTGAAAAAGCGAATTTTCCCTTCATTTCTTCCAACGTAGATTTTTCTGGTGATCCATTTGTCGGAAACAAGGTAAGCAATACATTTGCAGAAAACGCACAAGACAGCAATGTATATGACGGGATTGTAAAAGAAGTAGACGGTGAAAAGATTGGTATCTTCGGGCTGACGACCGAGGAAACGCTGGAAACTTCGAGTCCAGTTAATGCGCAAATAACGAATTACGCTGCGGAAGCAGAAAGAGCTGTTAAAGCGTTTGAAGATATGGGTATAGATAAGGTTGTTGCACTTACACATATTGGCTATGACAGTAATCCTGCTGTTGGTAATGATTTAATGCTGGCAGAGCAAGTGGATGGTATTGATGTAATCGTAGGCGGTCACTCGCATACAAAATTGGAACAGCCGACAATAGTTGATACGGATGAGAATGGCGCTCCGAAAGATCCGACAGTAGTTGTTCAAGGTTATCAGTATGCACAGAACTTAGGGGAATTGCATGTGGCGTTTAATGGAGAAGGACAAGTTGTACATTCTGAAGGTCATTTAATTGACGTTGAAAGTAAAACTGCAGATTCCGAAGCATCTCAAGTGCTGGCATCTTACAAAGCAGAAGTTGACGAAATGTCCAATCAAGAAACAGGTGCTGTCGCACAGAAACCGCTTACCAACCCGCGTCTTTCTGACAGTGATGTAAGTGTGCGAGCAAATGAAACGGCATTAGGCAACCTTATTACGGATGCTATGCTAGCAAAAGCCCAGGAGAAAATGCCGGAAGTTTCCATTGCCATGCAGAACGGCGGCGGTATTCGTGCAGCAATTGATCAAGGTCCGATTACTGTAGGTGAAGTAATTACCGTTCTGCCATTCGGGAACGATCCTGCCGTGGTAGAGTTGAGTGGGGATGAAATTAAGCAAATCTTAGAATACAGTGTTCGATTGGCTCCTGAGGAAAGTGGCGGATTCATGCAAGTTTCTGGAATGAAGTTCAGCTATGACAGCACGAAAGAAGCAGGATCCCGAATCGTTTCGATGCAAGTGAAAAATGGTGACACGTATTCGTATATCCAACCGGACCAAACCTATCTTGTCACAACGAATAATTTCACTGCCAAAGGCGGAGATGGTTACGATGTATTTGCAAATGCGTATGCAGAAGGCCGTGTACAAGATTTAGGCGAGATTGATTGGGAGCAGTTCCGTGATTATATGGTAGAAGATTTAAACGGTGTTGTTGACCCTGTAATAGAGGGAAGAATTACTGACTTGTTAGGCGAGAACCCAGAACCGTCAAATCCGGTTGAACCAGAAGAACCAAGTGATGAAAACCCGGATCCTAATTCAAATGATGAAGATCCAAATGGTGATGGAGATAACAAGGATGATCAACAAAAGCCGCAAGAAGAACCGAAAGATGATGATCAAGGCAATGACACAAATGACGACGATAATGATGATCAAGATAAAAATGGAGTGACGCCTCCGCCGAATTCCGGAAACAAGGGCGGAAATAACTCGAACAATGTTTCAGATGGTAACTTTGTTAAAGTTGCTGATGACAATGATAATGTTGTGAAAGGCAAACAGCTCCCGAACACGGCTACAAATATGTTTATGTATATGCTGACAGGAGCTGTATTGCTCGCTGCAGGTGCAGTTATGTATCTTTTCAAAAGAAAGAAAGCAAAAGCTTAAATTATAAACAAGGATGCTGCACACGGCAGCATCCTTGTTTTATTCTGTAATAGCGTTTTCTGGTTCTTTCTCGCTTACCTTATTCACTAGTGACTCTTCGGCCATTGTAAACCCTTCAATGACTGTATCTTCTTCTACTTCAATCATAATGCAGCGTTTATTGTTGAAGACAACTTGCCGTACATAACGTAAATCTTCTGGGCTGATGGCGATATTGGCGACTTTTGTTTTAATTTTGATCGATTTAGAGTTGTACTTAGGAATAACACTTGTTGCTTTCATTTCATATTTCTCATCATCGATTACCTTCTGATAAGCAGTTTCGACCTTTTCAGGCGTGACGTTTTCTACACCGCTCAGCGTCAAGACGCGCTGGACATCGTTCCGATCAAGCTTTGGTGCTTCATCTTCTTCGTTTTCTTCCACAACACGATTGATTTCCTCATAAACATTTGCGAGCGCGGATGTACTGAGATGATCTCCAGTAATATCTTTGACTATTTCTTCAAACACACTTTTATCATCTCTTGCGGTCATGATTTCTTCTGCGGTCAGAACATCTTCAATGAATGTGGTGTCTGGCTCATATGCTTTAGCGGTAGAGTACAGCACATGGTTTACATCTGCTGCGCTATCATTAAAGCAAGGGAAGAGAAAGCCGGAAAGCGGTGCCTGCAAGTTGATAACGGGATTGACTGTCACATTGTACTTGAATTCACGTTCCACATAATCAAATTCCAATTCTTTCTTTGGTTCCTGTGTTTTATTGATGCTGCATAGCAGGAAGGAGTGGGAATACATCGTATCATTCGCACTTTCCTCTGCTTCGTCGCTTGAGCGTTTCTGCGCTTTCAGGTACTCCGCTTTGATGAAGGAGATAACAACATCATGCTCATACTGCCTGTCCTGCAGCATCTTGGCCACAAGAGCGAGCATATCATTTGTCCACTCTTCCACATCGTTGGTAAGTAACCCGCGGTGCAAAATCAATTGACTGCTGTCTTCCGCATCTCTTTTAAATTTCAGTTCAAATAACTTCTCATCGAGCTGCCCGGCCAGCACCTTTTTGAAGTTTCCGAGAAAGAGTTCTTGCTGGTCTTCATCTAACATTCCAAATGGCATACTTTCGTGATGATAAATATCACTGGATTCTTTCATAATATATACGTTAAAAATATCCGAGATTCGGAGTTTATCATTGCCTTTTTTAAATTGTCTTCGGATTGTTGCGATATCTTTTTTATTCATATAGGTTCCCGTTCCTTATTCATAGAATGAAAAGCATGTTCATTTATTATTATTTTAACACAGACAGGAGCTGCGAAACGTCACTTTTACTGTTAGGTTTTGCAGATAAGATTTTGATTGTTTATGTTAAAATTTGGAGATAGAACAGAATATGGGGGTTTTGATTTGCGGTTTATATTTTCTGTAGAGAACCGGGAAGATTACCAAATGTACCAGACGATTACCGAGGAGTTCAAAGAGAAACTAGCAGTTTATGAGCAGGTGCTTCAGACAGCGTATAAATTGATAGATAAGCCAAAACAGTTGTATGGACTACACCAGAGCTGCAATATAAGTCTACTCTAATGTTCCCTCTCCTGCATTCACAAACAAGGATATCATCTATATGACACCCGAACTATCAGCGTGGAAATCTCTATTAATTTAACAATTGGAAGAACGCGATTATCCAGAAATAAAAGCTTCTTATGAAACAATCTCCATTACGGTTAAATATCTAGTAGAGAAAGAGTTTGATAATGACGCATTGCGTGTGTTCGCGGAATATCACAATTGGAACGCAGAAGGTCCCAAGGTTTCCTTATTAGTACATTTCGATTTGGAACAGCTGTTTGATTGATTATGAAGAAACCAGAAGTGAAATAAACCTCTGGCTTTTGTCGTATTTGCTGCTGTTCAATAATTCGTTTAATACGTGTATAGGATAATGTTTTGTTGGATGGGTATTTTTCAGACTAGTCTACTTAGTTTGTGCAATTCCTAAACCGTTCTGTTAAGCTGAAAACAGAAAGCCACTTTTGCTTGTATAAGAGGAGGACTGCAGAATGAAGAAGATTATCAATCGACCAGAGAATGTTGTCCTGGAAATGTGTCATGGGATGGTTCTTGCACATCCGGAACTTGAATTGATGAAAAAGTATAAAGTGATTAAACGGAAACAATCGCAAGCTGATAAGGTGACGCTGATCAGTGGGGGCGGCAGCGGCCATGAGCCTGCGCATGCCGGTTTTGTTGGAGAAGGTATGCTGGATGCTGCTGTGTGCGGGGATATGTTCGCATCGCCTTCACAGATTCAAGTCTATCAAGCAATTAAAGAGACGGCAGGTAAGAACGGCACGCTGCTGATTATCAAAAATTACAGTGGCGATATAATGAACTTTAAGAATGCAGCACATCTTGCCAAAGAAGATGGATTAGAAGTAGATTACGTGAAAGTGGATGACGATATTGCGGTGGAAGATAGCTTGTATACTGTTGGACGCCGCGGGGTAGCTGGTGTTGTCCTGGTACATAAAATTGCTGGTGCAGCTGCAGCAGAAGGCCGCGACAAGTGAAAGCAGCAGCGGAAAAAGCGGCTTCCAGCTCCCGCAGCATTGGTGTTGCGTTGACTTCTTGTACATTACCTGGCGGGGAAGCTACTTTCCAGCTAGCTGAGGACGAGATGGAGTATGGTGTCGGCATTCATGGAGAACCAGGAATTCGACGTGAAAAAGTACTAGAAGCAGATGAACTAGCGAAACGAATGGTAGATGATTTACTGAAAGAAGGCGAGCCGGAAGAAGATATCGCATTATTAATTAATGGCTTTGGCGGAACGCCGCTTCAAGAGCTGTATTTGTTTAATCAATCCGTCAGTCGGGAGCTTACCAAGCGAAACATCCGTGTGAATCGGACTTTCGTCGGCAACTACATGACAAGTATCGACATGGCTGGTGTGTCGGTTACGATAATGTCCTTGGACGAGGAACTGCGCACCCTGTTATCCACTCCTTCTGATACGCCAGCAATGAAAGTAGACGGACCAGTTGATCAGCCGGCATTTACTGAACTAGCAGAGGAAGATGGAGAGACAGAAGCAAGCTTCACAGTGGAAACACCGAATGATTATGCAAAGGTAGCAAATGAAACGATCACCTTAGAAAATATCATTTATTTAGTAGATAAGATGAGTGAGATTATTATTGAGAATGAGGCGGCATTCAATAAACTGGATACGTATGCGGGAGATGGTGATTTCGGCAATAGTGTTGCGAAGGGATTCCGCCAGCTGAAGCGAGAATGGAAGCATATAACTGCGCAGGAACATCTCACGATTGAGCGTTTCCTAAATAGCTCTTCCATGGTGATTATGGAGTATTGCGGCGGCGCATCTGGCCCGATTTGGGGAGGTGCCTTCCGGGCGGCTGGAAGAGCAGCTGGACAGAAAAAAGAGCTTTCAGTAGCGGAGTTTGCTGACATGCTGCAGCGTGTGGCTGCGGGTATTCAGGATATTGGTGAACGCTCGTTTGGCCGGGGAGCGGATGTTGGCGATAAGACACTTATCGATGCACTCGTTCCTTGTGCAAACAGCTGGCAGCAAAGTGCAGCAGATGGAAATGACGTCAAGACTGCTTTTCAAAAAGGTGCTAAAGCAGCAGTGGATGGGGCAGAAAAAACAAAGGATATTGTGGCACGCATGGGACGCGCAGGCACGGTTGGTGAGCGCAGTCTTGGTTATCCGGATGCTGGTGCGCATGCCTTGGGCGTTATTTTCACGAAATTAGCGAGCAGCTTGAAATAAGACATACAAACTAGTAAACAAGCAAAGGCTGTGGGAAAGCACCACAGCCTTTTTTCATCAAGAGGCTAGTGATAAAATGCTATTCTCAAAAGGATTAATAATTGTTATATTTTGGTTAGCTGATGAAGGGGGAGAAGAGCATGATAGAAGGATTATACGAAGCACATTTGCCGGTTAGAGACTTGAAAAAGTCTATTGCGTTTTATGAAGGATTAGGACTGGAGCTGTCCCATATCCATGAAGATCGTTTAGCATTTTTTTGGATTAAGAAAAACCATAGCTGGCTTGGGCTTTGGGAATCAGATAAAGCAGAGCTTGCTTACCATCCATCCATCAGACACGTAGCATTTCAAGTTAGCTTGGAGAACTTAAAAGGCGCCTCGCAATGGTTAAAAGAAAGGGGTTACCAGCCAAGAGAAGCTTTTGGTTTTGAGCCTCATGAAGCCTTTGTTATGGCACATGATAACATGGCCCATGCCAAGATTCATTTTAATGATATAGATGGGAACAGCCTAGAGCTTATTACAAAAATAGAAAATCCGCATAAGATAACCGGCCGGATGTACTTGAGCGAATGGGAGAAGAAGAACCATTAAACGGATGATAAAGAGAGGAGTCAGAAGATGGCGAGTCATTTTCTAAAAGCGTTATCCATCAATCACCCCATCATCCAGGCACCAATGGCAGGCGGCACTACGACAACAGAATTAGTTACAGCTGTGTCTGAAGCGGGCGGATTAGGGATGATTGGGGCAGGGTATTTAAACGCGGAAAGCACACGACAGCAGATTCAAGATGTGAAGAGAAAGACTAAAAAGTCTTTTGGCATTAATCTGTTCGTTCCGCAGTCTTATCAGATAGACGAAGAGAAAATCAGCAAAGCAGAGGAAGCGCTGCAGTCTTTCCAGGGATCGAGCAAGGTTCGTGTGTTCAGATCTTTTGAGCAAACAGAAAAGGATTTTCATGACCAAATCACTGTGCTAATAGAAGAAAAGGTATCGGTCTGTTCGTTCACTTTCGGCATTCCTTCTGATGAGATAATCCACACCCTAAAGCAAGCAGGCATTTATACAATCGGTACGGCAACGACGGTGGCTGAAGCTTTAGCCGTTGAAGCATCGGGAATGGATGCTGTCGTTATGCAGGGCAGTGAAGCAGGCGGTCATCGCGGCAACTTCTTAGCTGGAGTGGAGCAAAGTATGATTGGGCTGATGGCGCTAATTCCACAGACAGTCGATCAAGTAAACATACCTGTTATCGCTGCAGGCGGCATAATGGATCGGCGCGGGATACAGGCTGCCAAATGTCTTGGTGCACAAGCAGCACAGCTTGGTACAGCGTTATTAACTTGTTCAGAAAGTGGTGCACATATGTTACATAAACAAGCCATTCTGGAAAAGCGCATGCAAGACAAAACAACCTTAACAAGTGCTTTTTCTGGCAAGGCAGCCCGGGGTATTGAAAATAACTTTATTCGTGACATGCGCAAGGTGGAGACGGAACTCCCTCCCTTTCCGATACAAAATACATTAACCAAATCAATCCGATCGAACGCAGCACAAAACCATGATAGAGAGGCTATGAGCTTGTGGTGCGGACAAAACCCAAATGCTGCAATGCCTATCACTGTACAGAATCTGATGCATAAACTAGTAGACGAAGCATAAAAAACAACAGGATAATAGGTGATAGTCTTGGAAAAATGGTTGGAATGGGCAAGAAGAATGCAAGCAATCTCACAAGCGGGACTGCATTTTTCAAAGGATGTTTTCGACAAAGAAAGATACACAGAGCTACAGCAGCTTAGTTCAGAGATTATTGCAACTTACACGGGAGAACCAGCAGAAGATATGGAAGAGATGCTGGCAGCCGAAAAAGGGTATCCTACACCGAAACTCGATGTGCGCGGTATTGTTTTTAAGGGTGATAAACTGCTGCTTGTGAAAGAAAAGATGGATAATCGCTGGTCTCTGCCAGGCGGTTTTTGTGAGATTGGTTTATCTGCGGGGGAGAACGTCGTAAAAGAAATGAAAGAAGAGTCAGGATTTGATGTGAAGCCTGTAAAGCTGCTGGCAGTATTGGATTCGGATAAGCATACCGACAAACCACAGCTGTTTCATTATTATAAAGTATTTCTTCAGTGCGAGATTGTTGGCGGCGGAGCACAAGAGGGTGTGGAAACAAGTGAAATTGGTTTCTTCGGAGAATCAGAGCTTCCGCCTTTGTCGTTAAAGCGGAATACAAATGCACAAATTCAGATGCTGTTTTCTTTTCTTCATAATAAAAAGAAAGCGAGTGTTTTTGACTGATTAGAAGAAATTTTACCAATTTTATGCTAATTTAGAAAGAGAGACAGTAATTTAGATAGAAGGGGAGCGTTTCTTTTGAAGATTATTGTAATAGGTGCAACAGGTACAATTGGAAGCAATATAGTGAGAAAGCTGGAAGAGCAACATGAAGTAATTAGAGTCGGCAGCAAGAGCGGAGATTACCAATTAGATTTAACTTCACCGGAAGAAATAGAAAAAATGTATAAGTCGATTGATAACATCGACGCGGTTGTAAGTGCTACAGGATCTGCCTCGTTTAAGAAGCTGGAAGAAATGACACCTGAATTAAACACAGTCGCCGTACAAAGTAAGCTGCTTGGGCAAATCAACTTAGTTCTAATCGGGCAGCATTACTTAAATGCGAATGGAAGCTTTACATTAACAACTGGTGTTATGATGGATGATCCAATTGTACATGGATCTTCTGCTGCCATGGCCAATGCCGGTGTTGCTTCCTTTGTTAAATCTGCGGCAATTGAATTGAAAAACGGCATCCGCATTAATAGTGTTAGCCCAACAATCGTGGAAGAGTCACTTAGCAAATACGGAGCCTTTTTCGATGGCTTCAACCCAGTACCCGTTGACCGCGTATCCAATGCATACATAAAAAGTATTGCAGGCGCTCAAACAGGCCAGAATTACACGGTATATTAAGCCGATAGACAAAAAGCAACCTGCACGCTCAGGTTGCTTTTCTTATGAAAAAAACTACACCTTTTCATTCTCCTGACTGGCAATTGGAGTTATTGAATTGCTACTCCTTACCCTCCCTTTCCGATTCGTTTTAGCAACTTACTAAAATAAGGCTGAGGTCGTATCAATAATAAGTCTCCATCCTGTTTAACCATTAAATGCCATTTTGTATGATTGTTTTATATCAAATCACTATTCATTCAGGTGGAGCAGTAATTATTCGTTATTCGCATATATCCCTTTGAAAAAGATGACAAAAGTGGGTAGGGGAAAAGATTGCATAAAAACACGATGTGAGAAGGAGCAAACACATGTTTTTGAAAATGGTAAAAAATGATCTCGTCAGAAACAAGATTGTTACAGTGACAGTATTTGTATTTATCACAATGGCCGTTATCTTGGCAGCCAGTGCCATTCATAACATTGCCAGTCTAATTCAGGGTATGTCTAAGTTTCAGGAAAGTGCCGAACCGGCCGACATTACGGTGATGCACGCCGGCGAATTTGACCAAGCAAAAATTGACCAATTCACCGAACAATACCGGGAGCACATAGCGGTGCAGGAGACGATGGTTCTTCAGAATATTGATGGAAGTGATATTCAGATTGGTCAGCATCAAACGATGGCTGAAACTATACAGGATATTTCATTTGTGGTGCAGAATAAGAATTTTGATTTTATATTGGATATAAATAATGAAAGGCTTGATGTAAAGGAAGGTTATGTAGCTGTTCCAATCTATTTCATGGAACAATATGACTTGCATATAGGTGATTCCATAACAGTGAAAAGCGGCTGGTATGAGAAGATGTTTGTTATTTCCGATTATGCCAGAGATTATGAGATGAACTCTCCTCTTACTTCCTCGAAACGATTTGTGATAAATCAAAGTGACTATAATCAAATGCTGAAGATGCAGGCTGGGGAACTGGAATACCTGATTGAGTTCAAGCTGAATGAAGGCGGGGATGCTGCTGCTGTTCAGACTGCCTACAATGAAGCGGGGCTTCCGGCAAACGGTCCGATAATTGAAGGTAAGATATTTACGATGTTTAATGCTATGTCGGATATGGTAGTTGCGCTTGTCATTATTTTTATAAGTATGTTGCTTATTGTGATTGCTGCACTTTGTATCAGACTGACATTTCTGGCGACGATTGATGAAGATATTAAAGAGATCGGTGTTATGAAAGCAATGGGAATATCTCAGAAAGGCATTAAGAAAATCTATCTTAGTAAATACAAAGTCGTCTCAATAGCTGCTGGTATTATCGGTTATCTGCTTTCCTTTGCAGCGGTCAATCTTTTAAACGGTAATAGGAGACTTTATATAGCTTCCGATTTATCAGGAAACCTCAATTATCTGCTAGCGCTTATCGCTCCAATATTTGTATATGTCATGATTGTATTATACTGCAATCGCGTACTGAAAAGAGTCGATAAGATTTCTGCGGTAGAAGCTTTGCGTTCAGATATCATGGAGCGGAGCAAGAAACGAAAATACAGTTTTCCGCTGCAAAAAAACAAATTCCTTAGTCTTAATAGTTACATGGGACTGCGGGATATAGGCAAACGGTTCAAGTTATACAGGCTGCTGTTCGTTATTTATATCGTATGTACGTTTATTGTCATACTCCCAGTCAATATGTATAACACCTTAAATTCACCAGAATTTTCTTCTTATATGGGCATAGGAAAACAGGACATGAGAATTGATCTGCGAAGAACCGATCGTATTACAGATGATTTTATAACACTGCAGGAAGAATTTAAAAATGATAATGATATTGAAAAGTATGCACCCTACATCACAAGTTCCTACCAAGTGAAACATGCAGATGGTACTTGGCACAATTTGAATATTGAAATTGGAGATTTCTCCGTATTCCCGCTGAAATTTCTGGAAGGCAGAGCCCCGGAAGAGGAAGGAGAAATTTCGCTATCACTGGCCAATGCTGCAGAGGACGGATTAAACAAGAAAGTAGGAGATAAAGTTACCGTCGAGGCTGGTGGGAAGGAACAGACGTTAACCGTTACGGGGATTTATCAGGATATTACAAATGGCGGAAAAACAGCAAAGGCACATACGAGTCTTGGAGTTAACGAAGCATCCGTCCTTTGGTATATTGTGAGTATCAATTTGGCTGAAGGTGTGGCTATTCGCGAGAAGATGAACTATTACCAGAATGCTTATAGTACGGCGCAAGTAAATAATATCGAAGAATATACGAAGCAGACGCTTGGAACGATCATCGACCAGATGGAGATCGTAGTAATTGGAGGAATTTCAATCGCGATCATCATTGCTATACTAGTCACGGCATTATTTCTTCGGATGTTACTAGCAAAGGATATGTCTCAGATTGCTATTATGCGAAGTGTAGGACTAACTTTAAGACAAATTAGTTATCAATATATGGCAGGAACTTTGATGGTACTGCTAGTGGGCATCATCTTAGGAGCTCTGGCTGCAAATTTCCTAGGCGAACTTCTTGTAAGTATGGGCATGTCTTCTATGGGCGCGTCAAAAATTGAATTTGTTCATGTTATATGGCAAACCTGGCTGCTTTGTCCGGTTGTGCTGCTTGCAGCCGTTGGATTGACGATACTTATGTCCTGTAAGGCAGCAGTA
Source organism: Terribacillus aidingensis (assembly GCF_900215625.1). GTDB lineage: Bacteria > Bacillota > Bacilli > Bacillales > Amphibacillaceae > Terribacillus > Terribacillus aidingensis. The sequence continues at coordinate 351,795 of NZ_OBEK01000003.1, read as the reverse complement.
AAGGATGATTTGTCTGCTGTATTAAGAAGCTAGCAGGACGCTTTAAAAGCTTTTGAGAAAAAACTTAACTGGGAGGAATATAAGTGACCAACATAATAGAAGCAAGCAGTATGACGAAAAGAGTAGCATTAGGCAAGAATACAGAGCTTTCTATCTTAAGGGATATAAACTTAAAGGTGAAAAAAGGTGAATTCCTATCGGTCATGGGACCATCCGGAAGCGGGAAATCAACACTGCTATATAATATAAGCGGCATGGATAGAATGACATCTGGCAGTGTAAAGTATCAGGGCCGGGAAATTGGCAGTCTTAAAGAAGAGGACTTAGCGAAGATTCGACTAGGAACAATGGGATTCATCTTTCAGGACATTAATCTATTGAAGAATCTGTCCTTGATAGACAATATTATGTTTCCAGCACTTGCAGCGGCAGATGCGAATAAACATACGATAAGCCAAAAAGCAAAACAATTGATGAAGATGACAGGAATTGAAAAGATTGCAGATCATACTAGCACGCAAGGATCTGGCGGACAACTGCAGAGAGTAGGTATCTGCAGAGCATTGATAAATAATCCGGATATTATATTCGGAGACGAACCAACTGGAGCACTAGATTCCAAAGCGACAGAAGAAATTATGTCTATTCTTGCAGAGATAAATAAAACAGGGACCACAGTAATGCTCGTAACACATGATGTAAAAGTGGCAGCAAAAACGGAAAGAATACTGTTTATGATTGATGGAAAGATTGTTTCACAGAAGAAAATGCGCAAATACGATGCCCGGCAAGACGATAGAAAGGAAAGAGAAGAAAGCATTATGAAATGGTTAATGGAAAATGGGTTGTGATTTTTTATTGATATTGGTGCTTTTATAGAGTTTGCTCGGAGAAGTAGATAGCAGGCAATGGAAGAAGGATGATAAAGAATATATATGTATGAGGGCAAAATTATGAGAAGAAAAAAACTCGTATACACATTACAAAGATTAGATACAACCTTTGAATCCTCCTTTAAGATAATTACTAACAGAAAAGCAACCTGCACGCGCAGGTTGCTTTTCTTATAATGTAATCTTCACTTTTTCTTCTTCCCCAACAGGATAAAAGCAGGCAACTTCCTGTCCGGGAACGCCTCGTTCTTCTGGTACAGGTATGTTTGTCTTGCAAAATTCTGTCGCTTTTGGGCAGCGGGTATGAAACACGCAGCCGGATGGCGGATTGGCAGGAGAAGGAAGTTCGCCTTTTAGCACAATGCGTTCGCGCGTTCGTTCCTTGTCTGGATCAGGCAATGGTACAGCGGATAGCAGAGCATTCGTATAAGGGTGCTGGGCATGTGCTTGGAATGTTTCCCGATTGGATTTTTCCATTACTTTTCCGAGATACATAACTGCAACCCGGTCTGCAATGTGATTGATGACCGATAAATCATGCGCGATAAACACGTAAGTCAGATTCAGTTTCTTTTGCAAATCCTGAAATAGATTGATTACTTGAGCTTGAACGGAAACATCCAGTGCGCTGACTGGTTCATCGCAAACAATTAGTTTGGGTTCCAGCGCGATTGCGCGAGCAATTCCGATACGCTGACGCTGTCCGCCGGAAAACTCATGCGGCAGCCGATTATAATGCATATCTGGATTTAAACCAACTAGCTCCATTAATTCTTTGACACGAGTTTCCAGATTTTTCGTCTGTTTATATGCCTTCAGCGGAGCGGCAATGCTTTCGCTCACTTTCATACGCGGATTCAAGCTTGTATAGGGATCCTGAAAGACCATTTGCATATTGCGGCGCAGCTCGTAAATTTCCTTGGCGGATGCATCTGTATATGCCTCTCCGTTGAAAAGGATGTCGCCGGATGTGGGCTTTTGCAGCCCAACAATGCTCCTGGCTAGTGTACTTTTTCCGCAGCCTGATTCTCCGACTATCCCTAATACTTCTCCTTTATTTACGGCCAAATCAACACCGTTTAACGCTTTTACTTCGCCTGTCTTCTTTTGGAATGTGCCATTCTTAATCGGAAAATGTACGTGTAAATCTTTAATTTCCAATAACGCGGTCATGACAGCAGCACTCCTTTCTTTTCTTTCTCGAATTCCGTCTGGCTGAGTATGCAAGCAGCCAAGTGTCCCGAGCCGCGTTCCCCAAGCGGCGGATCCTCCTGCAGGCATGCGTCTCTAGCAAATGGGCAGCGCGGATGGAAATTGCAGCCTTGTGGCGGATCAATAAGGTTCGGCGGCTGTCCTTCAATATGCAGCAGTCTTTCCGAAGCGCCAGCATCAAGTCTTGGGATAGAACGTAATAAGGACCACGTATAAGGCATCGCTGTCTTATAGAAAATATCTGCTGTACTAGCGGATTCAACAATTTTGCCGGCATACATAACAAGGATGCGGTCAGCCAGATTGGCTACAACGCCAAGATCATGTGTAATCATAATAATCGCTGTTCCGTATTTTTGCTGGATGGATTTCAACAGTTCAATAATCTGTGCCTGAATCGTTACATCCAAGGCGGTGGTCGGTTCATCGGCAATGAGAAGCTTTGGTCTGGCTGCCAAGGCAATGGCGATAAGCACGCGCTGGCGCATCCCGCCGGAAAACTGATGCGGATAGCTTTGCATCCGGCGTTCTGGGTCGGGAATCCCCACGTCTGTGAGTAATTCAATCGCTTTTTGCTGGGCTTCCTTTTTGGATAGCTTTTGATGCGTTTGAATTGCTTCCATTAGCTGTTTTCCGATCTTGAAAACCGGATTTAAACTCGACATAGGATCCTGAAAAATCATCGCAATCTCTTTCCCGCGCATACTGCGCAGACGGCGTTTATCCATAGTTAAGATGTTTTCGCCTTGAAAAAGGATTTCTCCTTTTGGATAAGTGGCCGGAGGTTCTGGATTCAGCATTGTCAGCGAATGGGCAAGAACGCTTTTTCCGCTGCCAGATTCGCCGACGATACCAATTGTTTGACCAGCTTCAAGCCGGAAGGAGACACCATCAACTGCTTTGACGAGACCAGCTGGTGTCTCCAAATGTACATGCAAGTCTTTAACTTCTAGCATCGTTATTCCCCCTTAAGCAGCTGGTGCTGTTTGTTTCGGTCTGCGCTTTTTCTTTTTCTTCTGTATGCTGTGTGGATCGAAAGCATCTCGAAGACCATCACCGAGTATATTCAATGACAATACCGTAATGACAATTGCAACACCTGGGAAGATGGAAAACCAAGGGGCAATGGTGATATAAATCTGCGACTCCTGCAGCATATTTCCCCATGTTGGCGTGGAAGGATTAACCCCGACACCGAGAAAGCTGAGCGCTGCTTCTGCTAATATTGCTTTAGCAAAGATGAAGGTGCTTTGCACAATAATCGGTGAAAGTACATTTGGCAAAACATATCGAAATATGATGACAAAGTTATTTGTTCCGGTCGTTTTGGCAGCTTCTATATATTGCGCGTTCTTGATTTGCAATACAGCTGAACGGACGACACGTGACATGACTGGGAAAAAGGCAATAGTCAATGCGATAACAATATTCGTAATACTTCCGCCAAGCGCTGCGACTAGTGCTAATGCCAGCAATAGGGCAGGGAAGGCTAGAAATCCATCTACAATACGCATGAGGATAAAATCCGTTTTACGGAAATAGCCTGATATAAGTCCAATCAATGTACCGACCACCGTAGCGATAATCGCTACAATGACGCCGACAGCAAGTGAGACGCGAGCAGCGACGACAACTCGGGCAAAAATATCGCGCCCAAAGTCATCCGTGCCAAACCAGTGGGCAGCAGATGGTGCCAGTAATCGCTGTTCTGCATCAATGGCGACAGGGGAGAGTGGCAGCCACAAGTTTGCTGTGATTGTGCCTAATGCAATTAATAAGAAAATAGCTAAAGCAATTAGGTTCCTTTTTTGGGACATCATCGGTTAAGTACCTCCTTATTCGTCATAACGTATTCTTGGGTCTAGAAATGCATATAGCAGATCGACCATTAAGTTAACCAGTACATAGATTGCGGCGATAAATAGCACCACACCTTGAATCACTGGATAATCACGGCGATGGATAGAGTCGATGAGCAGCTGTCCAATTCCCGGTATCGTGAAAAGTGTTTCAATAATTACTGTTCCGCCAAGCAAACCGGCAACGGTGGCACTAAGTACAGTAGTTGTCGGGATTAAGGCATTGGCAAAGACATGTTTCATTAACACATCGCGTTCACGAACACCCTTTGCTCGGGCTGTCTTCGTATAATCCTGATTAACAGAATCGAGCATGCTGTCCCGAAGCATACGGGAGATGATGCCGATTTCAACTATTGCTAACACAAATGCTGGCAGCAGCAAATGGTAAAGCCAGGAGCCAAATCCTTCTGCGAGCGGCATATAGCCTGCTACAGGAAAAATCGGAATCGAAACACCGAGTCCGAGTACAAGCAAGATAGCCAGCCAAAATTCAGGTATCGACACCCCAAGCAGCGATGCGGATGTGAATAAAGGATCTAAGATGGTCTTTCGTAAAGATACGATCAAGATGGCTAATGGTATGGAGATTACCATGATGAAAAGAAGCGACAAGATCATCAAGCTGAAGGTCGGGCCAAAGTTAGCAAAAATCAATTCGGTTACCGGCTGAGCAGAGAAGACACTCGTACCGAGATCACCAGTAACAACTTGTTTCAGCCAGTCAAAAAATTGAATATACCATGGATCATTTAAACCGAGCTGCTCTTCCAGCTGTGCTACAGCTTCTGGGGATGCATCTTCTCCAAGAATGATATGTGCAGGATTTCCAGGAGTCAGGTGTACCAGTAAAAAAACGATAATACTAACGACAAACATAACCGGAACAACAGATAAGCATCTGCGAATTGTATAACCGAGCACGCTTCCACACTCCTTTTTAATAAAAATGGAAGAGAACCGCCTGCATGTAACGCAGGCGATTCTCTGCAGGCATTACTTCGATTTCCAAGTATTCCAGAAGCGAGGTCCATACCACGCATCATAGCCCTGTAAGTCTGTTGTACGGGCGTCCAAAGCAGAAATATTCGTCACTTTTTCAAACGGAAGCTCTTCATAAAGTGTTTTGTTGAGTTCAGCTAGGATTTGCTGCTGTTCTGTTTCATCTGCAGTTCCCCATTGTGCGAGAAGTTCTTGCCAGCGATCACTGTGATACCAGCCGCTGCTGTTGTTCTCACGGCTTACCATACCAGCTTGGTTTGGAGAGAAGAATGGCGACCAGCCAACAACGACCATATCCCAATTCTCAGCTTCGCCCCATTTTTCCAAGTAGGTTGCCCATTCATATGATTCCAGTTCTACCGTAAATCCAACTGCTTCTAGCTGCTGCTCTGCAATCTCAGCAATCTTCTTATAATCTGCATTGTCATTAGAGAAGATAATCTTCACTGGCTGTCCGTCATAGGAGCTTTCTTCTAACAGTTTTTTCGCTTCATCTTGATCAAAGGCAGCAAAGTTATCAATGTTTTCATCGGAATAAAGTGCTGTTTGATCTGGTGTGAACAATGCACCGTCCAGCTCATAAAAATCACTGTTGCCATACGTTGCTTTTGCCATGGCTTCCTTATCTAATGCGGCGTGGAACGCTTTTCGAACATCTAAGTCATCAAACGGTGCTTCTGACTTATCCGGTGTAATAACGGTATAACCGTTATTAGAGGTGACGGCTTCGACATTTGGCGTCGTATTAACCACTTCATACAAATCAAGCGGGATAGACTGCACATAATCATACAAATTTGTTTTCAAGCCGTTGAGCATAACTTGCGGATCTTTCACTACTTTGAAATGGATGGAATCGAGGTAAGCTGTTTTCTCACCTGTTAAACCGCCCCAATCTTCTTCATCACGAGATTTGTAATCTGCAAACTTCGACAGAACAATTTCATTTCCGCTTTTCCAAGAATCAAATTGGAATGGTCCAGTACCAATAAACTGTTCATTTGTCAGCGGCTGCTCACCTGCTGCTTCGGCAATTTCTGCTGGGATAATAATTGCGGATGCTTTTGGTGCAGCTAGGTCTGTAAGTAAAGAGGTATACACGTCTTTTAGCGTTACAACTATTGTTTTATCGTCCTTTGCTTCAATTGAACTTATATGGCTTGAGGCAATTTTTCCGACAGAAGATACCTTTGTCCAGCGATCAAGGGATGCTTTCGCGTCATTCGCGGTAACATCTTGGCCGTTATGGAACTTCAGCCCATCACGTAGGGTAATCGTGTAGGTTTTCTTATCATCACTTACTGAATAATCCTCAGCTAGCAAAGGACGAGCTTGATAATCCTTATCTAAAGCAAATAATCCTTCGTAAATATGCCAGCCGATTTTACGTGTAGCACTTTCACCGGAATACATCCAGTCCAATGTGTCAGGTTCTGAACCCATCGCAACATTTAAGTCGCCGCCTTGGACAGGCTCCCCGCTGCCGCCAGCTGAACTGCTGCTGGAATTGCTGGAGCAGCCGAACAGCGCAATTGCTCCTAATAATCCAAATAAAATAAGGGCAAGTTTCTTCAAGTTAATTCCTCCTTAGCTTCCCAATAGCGAGAATACGATTTTTGTAAATGCTTTTTCTGTAATGAGCAGAGCGCGTTCATCAATGTCAAACTTCGGATGATGATGCGGGTAATGCGTGCTAGTATCTTCGTTGCGAGAACCGACTTTGAAGAAGCTGCCCGGTTTTTCTTGTAAGTAATAAGCAAAATCCTCTGCACCCATGCCTGTTTCAAATGGTATAACTTGTTCTTCGCCGAATTCTTCCGTAAATAGCTGTTTTAGCAAAGCTGTTTCTTCCGGGTGGTTGTAAAGAGCAGGGTAACCGTTCAAATAATCAATAGAATACGTTGCGCCAAAGCCGCTTGTAATCCCGGCAACAATTGCTTCAATCTGCTCTTGTACCTGCTGGCGGATAGCGGCATTAAATGTCCGGACAGTACCCTCAATTCTTGCGGTATCTGGGATCACATTAAACGCTTGGCCAGACTGGAAAACCCCGAGTGTGACGACCGCTGATTCCAACGGGCTGACGCGGCGGCTGACGATTTTTTGCAGAGCGCTGACGATATCACTGCCAATAACAATTGGATCTACCGTTTCTTGTGGGGCTGCGCCATGACCGCCCTTTCCTTGAATGGTAATCGCAAATTTGTCGACAGCAGCCATCTTGAAGCCTTCGCCAACATTAACTTTTCCTACCGGCGAAGCAGAATTGAGGTGAGCACCATACACATAGTCGACCCCTTCTAGTGCACCATCTTCAATCATCTCTTTTGCACCGCCTGGCGGAACCTCCTCGGCTGGCTGGAATAGAAATATTACTTTTCCCTTTAGATTGTTTCTTTGTTTGAAAAGCGCTTTAGCGGTTCCGAGGAGTGCAGCCGTATGTCCGTCATGTCCGCAAGCATGCATCACACCGTTTGTTTTAGAACGGTAAGGAACATCTTTTTCGTCCTTAATCGGCAATGCATCAAAATCTGCTCGCAAGGCGATTGTCGGCCCCTCCGTTTTGCCTGTCAGCGTGGCAACAATTCCATACCCGCCGACATTAGTCTTGATGTCTTCGTAGCCGAAACTTTGAAGTTTGTCAGAAATGAACTTAGCAGTCTCGGTTTCTTGGAAACTTAATTCCGGGTGCTGGTGGAGATATCGTCGCCATTCAACAACCTCCGAAAAATTAGTTTCTAAGTCGTTATGTACATCTGCTAGCGTCGTTGTATTTGTTTCCATTCTCTACCTCCTATAAGAATCTTGATATATCCAATCAAAATAATCGGGATTGTTCTCAAAAAAAATCCTCTTCAGATAGAAGAGGAGGGATGATGTCGTAATTCCGCTCTTCTTATCTTCAGTGTGTGTCACACTTGGAATTAGCACAGTACTGGTGTTAACAGCCTGCTGCTTTGGTTTCGACGGGCCATTCCCTCCACCAATCTTGATAAGAAATATCAGTTGTAAGAAACAGAATAGACGGAAAACTCCAGATTGTCAATCCTCTTTTTATACATACTTAGGAAATTGCCAACTAATGCTAAAAATATCAATAAAGAAAGTTTGATTAGCAGAAAAATTCTAAAAAATATATTGACTGCTATTTTTTGTGTGTTAGAATAACTTTAATATTGAAAATTAAATAATTTCTTATCAAGAGAGACGGAGGGAATTGGCCCTGTGATGTCTCAGCAACCAGTCGAAGAGACCCGGTGCTAAATCCAAAAGGTATCTGCCTTAAAGATAAGAAGCTGATTCGGTTATTACTGAACCTTCTTCCTTTTTGGGAGAAGGTTCTTTTTTTGATTAGAAGGGTGAGAAGCAGGATGAAAAACAACTTGGAAACAGCGTTCGTACAATTAGGAAATCGCAGTGACATTACAACAGGAGCAGTAAATCCGCCTTTGTATTTATCAACAGCTTATGCACATCCGGGAATTGGCGAATCAACGGGTTATGACTATACACGTACAAAGAATCCAACTAGAACGGTACTTGAAGAAGGGTTTGCTGAGCTGGAGAAAGGTGATCGCGCCTTTGCATGCAGTTCGGGGATGGCAGCCATTCAATTGGTCTTATCTTTGTTTCGCAGCGGCGATGAACTTCTTGTACCAGAAGACATATACGGCGGCACATACCGGCTGTTTGATTTCTATGAAGAAGCATACGACATAAAGCCGATTTATTCTCCATTTCGGACGGTGGAAGAGACAGCAGCTGCTATTACAGCAAATACAAAAGCCATTTTCCTTGAAACACCTACAAATCCGCTTATGCAGGAATTTTCAATCGCGGCTTACAGCGAATTAGCGAAGAACCATAACCTGCTGCTGGTTGTCGACAATACATTTTTAACGCCTTATTTGCAGCAGCCAATCGCAGACGGGGCTGACATTGTCATTCATAGTGCAACCAAGTACATTGGCGGTCATAATGATGTGCTCGCAGGATTGGTTGTCAGCAAAGGAACAGAAATATCCGATCGATTGGCGGTACTCCATAATGGTGCAGGTGCCGTACTGTCTCCGCTTGATGCCTGGCTGCTCATTCGAGGTTTGAAGACACTGCCGCTAAGAATGCGGCAGCATCAATCCAATGCAGCACGCATCGCTGCTTATCTCGAAGAAGAACCAAAAGTGAAGGATGTGCTGTACGCAGGAAAAGGCGGGATGCTTTCCTTCCGTGTCCAGAACGGCAGCTGGATTGATCCGTTTCTCCGCAGCTTAAACGTGATTACATTTGCGGAAAGTCTGGGCGGGGTGGAAAGCTTTATTACTTACCCGACCACACAGACGCATGCAGACATACCTGTTGATGAAAGGGAAGCCAGAGGTATTTGTGATCGGCTGCTCCGTTTCTCAGTCGGAATTGAAGATGCAGAAGATTTGATTGCTGATTTGCAGCAGGCTTTTGCTAATTTGGATTAGGAGGTCATCTTATGTATAAACAGCAAACAGAAACAACGTGTATACGCGGAACACATAGAGAACAGCGCACTGGCGCGGTGAATGTGCCAATCTATTTATCTTCTACTTTTCATCAGGAAAGCTTTGATGATTTCGGTCCTTTTGATTACAGCCGCTCTGGTAATCCGACTCGGGAAGCATTGGAACAAAAAGCAGCAGAGCTGGAAGGCGGCACGCGCGCTTTGGCATTTTCATCCGGCATGGCCGCTATATCTTCGGCATTCATGCTGCTGTCAGCAGGGGATCATGTCATTGTGACAGAGGATGTGTATGGCGGCACATACCGGTTTGTAAGTGAAATTCTGCCAAAGTTCCAGATTAGTTACTCTTTCGTTGATTTGACCGATCTGACTGCTGTAAGAGAAGCCATCCGTCCAAATACGAAAGTAATCTACTTAGAGACGCCTTCAAATCCTTGCTTGAAAGTGACAGATATCCGTGCCATCGTGCAGCTGGCCAGACAGCATGACTGTTTAACCTTTTTGGACAATACATTTTTGACGCCGCTGTATCAGCAGCCCTTATCACTTGGTGTAGACGTGGTGATTCATAGCGCCACAAAGTTTCTGTCTGGTCACAGTGACATCATTGCCGGTCTGACAATCACAAAAGATGAGGAACTTGGCTCCCGATTGGCGTTTATTCAAAACACTTTTGGAGCGATACTCGGTGCCCAGGACAGCTATTTACTGCTGCAAGGGATAAAAACGCTAGGAGCGAGGTTGCATCAAGCATCAAATACAGCTGAGCGGGTTGCAGGTTTCCTGCTTGAGCAACCGCTTGTAGAAACTGTGTATTACCCTGGCTTGCCCAACCATCAGGGACATGACATACATACCGGGCAAGCCTGTGGAGATGGTGCCGTATTATCTTTTGTTCTGCCGAGCAGAGAGCATGCAAAGGTATTTGTGGAACAGCTGCAAGTTCCTATCTTTGCTGTAAGTCTTGGGGCAGTAGAATCGATTCTATCGTATCCAGCTTCCATGTCACATGCTGCGATGCCGGAAGCAGAGCGGAAGAAACGAGGCATTACAGACGGACTGCTTCGTTTGTCCGTCGGATTGGAGCATGCAGAGGATCTTCTGGAAGACCTGCAGCAAGCCTTAGCCGCTGCAGCACAAGTAACAGAAACAATAAAACCATAATGGGAGAGATGAACATGACAACAACAACAAAAACAGCACCATTCAGAGCCGATCACGTAGGAAGCTTACTGCGCCCGGAAAGCCTGCACAAAGCGAGACAGCAGTTTAAAGACGGCGATATCAGCCAGAAAGAACTTCGCGATATTGAAACAACAGAAATTAAGCGTATTGTTGATAAACAGATAGAAGTAGGTTTGGAGCTTGTGACAGACGGGGAATTCCGCAGAAGATTCTGGCACACTGACTTCCTGGAAAATTTGAATGGTATTACTGGATATGTTCCGGACACAGGCTATCTATTCAAAGGCGAAGAAACAGAACGCTACAATATTAAAAACACAGGAAAAGTCTCCTTTAATCCAGATCATCCATTTATAGAAGATTACAAGATTTTTCATGAAATTGTAGACGGACGTGCCGTTGCAAAGCAGACAATTCCAAGTCCGAACCAGCTCTTCCATGAAGATATTCGTGATCACAGTGTGTATCCAGATATCGAGGATTTTGCTGCGGATGTAATTCAAGCTTATCGTGACGCAATTCAAGCATTCTATGATGCTGGTGTCCGTTATTTACAGCTGGATGACGTATATATCGCGGGATTATCTTCACCTGATTTAAAACTAAGTGGTGATCATTCACGAGAATTTTTAATTGATCTAGCACGCCGTGTTATCAATGGTGTGCTGGAAGGCAAACCAGAAGATTTGGCAGTGACAACACATCTGTGCCGCGGAAACTATCGTTCTACTTACATGTTTGGCGGAAGCTATGATCTTATTGCCAAAGACTTGCTCGCTAAAGAAAAAGTAGATGGATTCTTCTTGGAGTATGATGATGAGCGCTCTGGCTCCTTTGAACCGCTTGTTTACATTCCAGAAGGAGGAGCAAGAGTTGTGATAGGCGTCGTAACATCAAAATTTGGTGAATTGGAAGATAAAGAATATATCATTAAACGTATTGAAGAGGCAGCAAAATACGTACCGCTCGATCAAATTTGTCTGAGTCCGCAATGCGGTTTTGCTTCCACGCATCATGGCAACAAACTAACAGAAGAGCAGCAGTGGGATAAGCTGCGCTTTATTGTGGATGTTGCGAATATTGTTTGGGAAGACAAGTAAGGAAGAAAAGACCGTCAATTTTAATTGACGGTCTTTTCATGCATAAGGTCATAGATTGTGCGCAGGAAGCCGTGCCAGTACAGGTATAATTAACGTTCACATTCTTATAAAGATTTCCATGGAAGAAAAGATACAATTATCCTAGTATAATAGTCGGGTTTTGAGAAAGCGGTTGCGAATCGCGCTTAACGGGAGCTAAAATGAGAATTGTTAAGATTATTTGAACTTTTTAAACTAAGAAGGTGACAATGTGCAGAATTGGGTTTTCTGGGACGACGGTGATCATTCGCCTGCCTTTAACATGGCAGCTGATGACATGCTGATGCAATGGCACCGAGAGGGACAGATCGCCCCGGTATTGCGTTTTTATGGATGGAAGCCTGGTGGTTTTTCAATTGGCTATTTTCAAAAGACGAAAAAGAGATTTGATTTGGAAGAAATCCAAAGGCGAGGATTTGAGTTGGTGCGCCGTCCGACTGGCGGACAGGCTGTCCTGCACCATAACGAACTGACGTATAGCATGATTGTTTCAGAAGATTACCCTGGCATGCCATCGACTATTAAAGAGGCATACAAGGTATTATCAGAAGGACTGCTGCTTGGTTTCGCAAATCTTGGTATCAAAGCGGAGTTTGCTATACCGGCTGATTCTAAGCCAAAAGGCACAGCGAATTGTTTCGAGGAAGCTTCTTGGTATGAAATCAATGTCGACGGACGAAAAACGGCCGGCAGTGCTCAGACACGGCAGAGAGGTGTCATCCTCCAGCATGGATCAATTCCCATTTGGCTTAATCTGGAGGATCTATTGGAATTATTTATCTATCCGAATGAACGAGTGAAGGAACGTACGTACAAAAGTTTCGCCAAAAAGGCAGCCAGTTTACAGGAATTTATTCCGCCCGAAACGACCCTTGAAGATATACGCGCTGCGTTCTTAGACGGTTTTCAAAAAGGGCTGGGTGTGACGTTTGAGAGACTGGAGCTGTCAGCAGATCAACTAGAAGCAATTGAACAGCTAGCGAAGGAAAAATACCAGAATCAAGAATTCTTATATGCACGTTAAGGAGGAACGGAAATGGTAAAAAAAACAATGGCAGAGCGGCGGGAAGGCATGCTCCGCAAACCGGAATGGCTGAAGATTGATTTCAATACAAACGAAGATTATATGGATCTAAAGAAAATGATGCGGGAAATGAACTTACATACAGTATGTGAAGAAGCAAAATGCCCGAATATTTATGAATGCTGGTCTGTACGGAAAACGGCGACATTTATGATTCTAGGTTCCATATGTACAAGAGGCTGCCGATTCTGTGCCGTTACATCTGGCAAACCGACAGAGCTTGATTGGGCCGAGCCAGAGCGAGTTGCTGATTCTGTTGCCAAGATGGGACTGCGTCATGCAGTCGTAACAGCTGTTGCGCGTGATGATCTGGAAGATGGAGGATCCGAAGTATTTGCAGAAACAGTACGGGCAATTCACCGTAAAATGCCAAATACAACAGTTGAAGTATTGCCATCTGATATGAAGGGGACATATGAAAGCATTAAAACATTGATGGATAGCAAGCCGGATATCTTTAACCATAATATTGAAACAGTGCGTCGACTTACGCCGTCCGTTCGTCACCGTGCCACATACGATCGTTCACTTGAATTGCTTGACCGCGTAAAAACGATTGCACCTGATGTGCCGACCAAATCCAGCATCATGCTTGGTTTGGGTGAAACAAAGGAAGAGATCATTCAAGCCATGGATGATTTGCGGGAACACCGTGTGGATATTATGACAATTGGTCAATACTTACAGCCATCTTTCAAGCACTTGAAAGTACAGAAATACTATCATCCAGATGAATTCGCGGAACTAAAGGAAATTGCGCTGCAAAAAGGCTTCAGTCATTGCGAAGCAGGCCCTATGGTCCGTTCCTCCTATCACGCAGATGAACAAGTGAATTCAGAAGCGAGACAGCGTCAGTTTGGCGGCTGTGCGCAATAAGATAAAGGAACATGCCTAGTCGGCATGTTCCTTTACTATTGGTACATACGCAATCCCTAAATACAGGGATGTTAGGTATTACAGAATAAATAATCAAGCTAACTAACAAACCAAATATTCCAATCAGAAGTGAGGAGGATTCGTTATGCAGTCGAACCGGGTTGCCATTCTTTTATTCATTTCTATTATTGCCATCTCTTTTGCGGCTATTTTCGTGAAGTGGTCTTATGCGCCCGCCACGATTCTCAGTATGAACCGTATGTACTTGGCCTGCCTTTTTCTTTTGCCCGTTGTATGGATGAATAGGAGAGAATTCAAGAAGATTGACGGAAAAGAAGCGGTGTTTTTCGTCTTGGCAGGTGCTTGTTTAGCGGCACATTTTGCACTTTGGTTCAGTTCTTTAAAGCTGACAACTGTGGCGAGCTCTACCATCATTCTTTCTCTTCAGCCGATTGTCGCAATGGCTGGGGGATTTCTTCTGTATAAAGAGAGAGCATCCAAAACAGTTGTCGTAACAATTTGTATTTCCATTATAGGTGTTGTGATGGTTGGGTGGGGAGACTTTGGTTTACAATCATCAACCGTTTTGATCGGAGATTTGTTATCTTTCTGCAGTGTTATAGCTGTCGTTGCGTATTTGTTAATCGGACAAAATAACGTAAAGAAAGTATCGCACTGGATCTACAGTTTTTGTGTCTTCTTATCAGCAGCTGTATGGCTGAATATCTATAATCTGGCAGCAGGAGTTCCAATTCGCGGTTATAACTTTGATGAATGGAAGATCTTCATCCTATTGGCTATTTTCCCGACAATAGCACATGTCATCTTCAATCTGCTATTAAACTATGTTAATACAACTGTTATCTCCATGAGTGTGCTAGGTGAGCCTGTAGGCGCCACGCTTCTTGCAGTTTGGCTGTTAGGTGAAAAACTGACTTGGCTTCAGCTTACAGGCGGGGCGATTGCTTTAATTGGTGTGCTGCTGTTTTTGATACGGCAGAATAGTGAGTATGATGTGATGAAAGACGAGACAGAGTCGAGGGCCGAATGAGTGACGTGAGGTGAATCAAATGAACATCTCACTTTTGCTGTAAGAGAAAATCCAAACGGTGCTGCTTAAATTACAGCGCCGTTTGGATTTTTATTAAAGATAACTTGATGGTTAAGTGTCTCGGAAAACCCAAGAGATTATGACTTTACAGCATGAACATAATGGATCGTTTCAAAAGCAGACAAATAGTCACTGCGATTCTCAAAAAAACGTTTGTGGATGCAAGCGGGTGATAAATACTCATAGATAAGTAAATTGGACTTCTCCAACATTTGCTCCAATTCATGGTAGGAAAAACAAGATCTCATTGGTTCCCCGCTCGCTGCAGCCATGTTCACCATATTTTTAACTCGATTGGAGTAACCTTTCTCACTAAAAAGGTTTTCGTCAGCATAATCAAAAATAATAGAGCTGCCTGCGGGTGCATAGGCAAATAAATGACTTATAAGATTACCGATCTCTTCTTTCGTCAAGTAATACGTAACGCCTAAGAGGCTAAAAAGTGTTTTCTCATATCTATTTATTCCTGTCTTTGCTAAGAGGGAACCTGAAGGCAACTGCGTGAAATCCATAGGAAAGAAATAAAGGTTAGGTGGCAGCTTTAAATGTACCTCAGTCAGCCGTCTTCTTTTAAATGCTTGTGTAGCAGGGTGGTCAATTTCAAAAATATCTAGTACTTTCTGTAATTCTGGATGTCGAAAACTAAACGTATCCAAGCCTGCTCCCAATATGACGTACTGCTTCACACCTAAATTTAATTCATGAAGGAGTATTTGTTCGCAATAAGCAGCTCGGGCCAATGGAGTAGGAGAAAGCTGAGTCTGTATAATCCATTTAAGAATTTCATCTTCATCATTCTTAAGTTTCTCCGCAATCTCTTTGTTGAAGAATTGAACGCCTTGTATCATGTTTGTTTTTATTGCCTTGTATTCACTAGGAGTTATCAATTCTTTAGCAATGAAATCATTAAAGATTTTCGGTTGATCGTATTGACTGTGGTATGCTCTGCTGAATGAAGCAACTAAGGAAGTAAAACTAGACTTCTCTTTTTTTAACATACTCTTCTCCTTTAAATAAAAAAATAAGACTCCCCTGGCCAGGAGAGTCTTATTATATACACAAGTTATTAATTTGTAAATTTTAGCATAAATAAGTTTTTTTGTCAATCGATTAGGTGTGGTGAAGCAATCATGAAGTGGTTAGACATAGTTTCTGCACTACTGAAGTATCGACTGCAAATAGCAAATTCGAGACGTAATGCTTTATTGGGTTATCAGTAATTCCAATTTATTATAACAATTCCCGCAGACGCCGTATGTCTTTCATTGGAGAAAGACCGAACCTTCGGCTGTATTCTCGGCTGAAATGCGATGGACTCTCATAACCTACCTGGAACGCAGCCTCAGCCGCTTCCAGGTTTTCTGTTAAGAGCAATCGGCGTGCCTCCTGCAGACGGAGTTGTTTCTGGTACTGGACGGGGCTCATGCCTGTAACTTCCTTGAAATGGCTATAAAATGATGATGAGCTCATTCTGGCTTCTCTCGCCAATTCGTCTACCTTTAGGGGCTGTACGAATTCTCGGTTCAGCATTCCAATTACCTTCGCAATTCGCTGCCCCTGACTCCCTGCAAGCGCAAAATGCTTCATGGAATCGTTGTAATCATGCTGCAGAACACGGTATATGATTTCTCGCTTAACACTGGTGCCAAGTACCGGTATATCCTGTGGGTTCTCCAGTAGCTTGATAAGCCGCAATACGGCTTCGATAAGCGAATTGTCTACCTGGTTGATGACTAGACCGCGACTTGGAGGGCGGTCTGGGAGGACTGGATTCGATGATTGAAGGACTTCTAAAACTAGGTCCATATCAAGCTGTAAATTTACACATAAATAAGGATTTTCCGATGAAGCCTTTACTACTTGCCCTGTGATTGGCAAGTGAACGGAGGCAGTCAAATAACTAGCTGAATCGTATGTATAGCTTTCATCCCCTAGCATCACCATTTTCGAGCCTTGGGCCACGACACATAGGGAAGGTTCATAAACAGAGTAAACAGGATCAGAAATCCGAGAAGCACGAACTAGCTGTAAGCCGGGTATTGATGTGTCATGTGTTCCATCCGCTGTTACGCTTCTTTGTATTAACTCTGCTAGTTCCTTAATTCTGTACATGAACAATTCCTCCGTATCTTCCATTTATTGTTTATTTTGCTCTTGTTCTTAATACTATAATTTCTTGGAGGATTAGGCAATAATCATGTAGCTTCCGAATACCCCTCTCTATCCGTAACAGTTCATAATGAAATTGTGGTCAGATACTTCTTACGAGGAAGGATGATTTAGTTTCTGTTACTGGCCTTTGACACACCTAATTCAATTTGGAGTAACATCCTCGATCATGTGAAAGGAGATAGTGAAATGAAAAAAGAACATAGGAATGCTCATCCTTATGTCGGCATGTGGGTAACGGCAGACGGTCATATTCGGCATGAGTTACTTCCGAACGGGCGATACGATGAAGCTCGCGGCAACCGCAAAAGCGCCTATCAAGGCAGTTATACGATGAAGGGCGATCATATCGAATATGTCGATGATACAGGTTTTACTGCTGATGGGGACTTTATCGACGGAGTACTATACCATGCTGGTATGGTGCTCAATCGGGAAGAACACAGGGAAGGGGACCAGAAATAATGTCATTACTTCGTGGGAAAGTGGTTGTGATTACAGGGGCAAGCAGCGGAATTGGTGAAACAGCAGCGCGGCTTCTTGCAAGTCAAGGAGCTCATCTTATAATTGGAGCAAGGCGAGTGGAGAGACTAGAGGCATTGGCTTCAGATATTCGGGCAGAAGGTGGTACTGTAGCAGTTCAACAGCTTGACGTGACAGATTTGGAACAGATGCAGGAGTTTCTTAAAGCAGCACAAAGCCGTTTCGGACGAGTGGACGCTGTTATTAACAATGCTGGCGTGATGCCGCTCTCTCCGCTGGAAGCTTTGAAGATTGAAGAATGGAACCGAATGATTGATGTCAATATTCGCGGAGTACTCCATGGCATTGCTGCAGGTCTTCCTATTATGAAAGAACAAGGATTTGGGCATTTCATAAACATTGCATCTATCGGTGCCTATGAGGTGAGTCCTACGGCTGCTGTTTATTGCGCGACTAAATATGCCGTACGCGCCATATCAGAGGGATTACGGCTAGAGACTGCGGGGCAAGGCATCCGCGTGACGCTCGTATCGCCAGGCGTAACGGAATCAGAACTTGCTGAGAGCATTACAGATAACGAGGCAAGGGAAGTTATGAAGGAATATCGGCGTATTGCACTGCCAGCAACGGCTATTGCCCGCGCTATCATGTATGCGCTTGAACAGCCAGATAATGTTGATGTGAGCGAAATGGTCATTAAACCGGTCATTTAAGAAAACGAAATAGGCAGGATAATAGTCAGCTTCATTTCCTTTTGATTTTGAAATTATAAAAGGTGATAGTATGCTAAGCAAGAACACCTTCTTTCTCACACTCTAGTGAAAGCAAAGTCCATAAAACAAAAAAGCAATAGTCAAAAGGGGTTTTCCCGTAAACTAAAAACACCTTTAAGCTTTTAAACGGATTGTGTTATCCGAAATAAAACTTTGAGGTGTTTTTCAATAGGGACAAGCTAATCCCAAAAAAAGCAATTGGAAGGACCAGGTTAATAGAAAGAACAGTACATAGCTGGCCTATAAATGCCATGTCACATTGTTATACTCATCTCTTGCGTGTTATACCCCATACCTATGTACAATGTACCTATCAAACTTTTCCGACAACGGAAAAAGAAGCAGGGGGAGTCAACATGGCGAAAACAGGTACAGATTTAGTCAAACGAGGAATGGCAGAAATGCAAAAGGGCGGCGTCATTATGGATGTCGTAAATGCTGAGCAAGCGAAAATTGCAGAGGAATCTGGTGCAGTAGCAGTTATGGCGCTGGAGCGTGTTCCTTCTGATATTCGTGCTGCTGGCGGTGTAGCGCGGATGGCGGATCCGACGATTGTAGAAGAAGTATTAAATGCAGTATCTATTCCCGTCATGGCAAAGGCACGTATCGGGCATATCGTAGAAGCGCGTGTATTGGAATCAATGGGTGTGGATTACATAGATGAAAGTGAAGTGCTCACACCGGCGGATGAACAATATCATTTGAACAAGCGTGATTTCACAGTACCATTCGTGTGCGGAAGCCGTGACCTTGGTGAAGCTGCACGCCGTATTGGAGAAGGTGCTGCCATGCTCCGGACAAAAGGAGAGCCGGGAACAGGCAATATTGTGGAAGCTGTTCGTCACATGCGTATGGTGCAGTCGCAAGTTCGCAAGCTGAATTCCATGGACTTGGATGAAGTGATGACATTTGCGAAAGAATTAGGAGCGCCTTACGAAGTATTGCTGCAGATTCGTGAAACTGGAAAACTTCCTGTTGTAAACTTTGCTGCTGGCGGCGTGGCCACTCCTGCTGATGCGGCTTTGATGATGCAGCTTGGAGCAGATGGTGTCTTTGTTGGATCTGGTATTTTCAAATCTGATAACCCATCGAAATTCGCTAAAGCAATCGTAGAAGCAACAACACATTACCAAGATTACAAGCTGATTGCTGAACTTTCCAAAGGACTTGGCACACCGATGAAAGGTATTGATATTGCTAGCTTATCTCCAGAAAACAGAATGCAGGAGCGCGGCTGGTAAGGGAAGGAGATCAAATCATGAAGATCGGTGTTTTAGCACTTCAAGGTGCGGTAGCAGAGCATGCGCGAACAGTAGAAGCTGTTGGTGCCAAAGCGGTTCTAGTGAAACGTGTGGAACAGCTAGCTGATTTGGATGGATTGATTTTGCCTGGCGGCGAAAGTACTGCGATACGCAGACTAATTGATCGGTACGATTTTTTGGAGCCTTTACGCGCCTTTGGAGAATCGGGTAAACCAATCTTCGGGACTTGTGCAGGTATGATTTTATTGGCAAAACGGATTCATAATCAGGAATCCAGCCATCTTGGTCTGATGGATGTGACGGTCGAGCGAAATGCTTTCGGACGACAGGTGGACAGCTTCGAAGCAGACCTTGCCATTAAAGATGTGGCGGAGGATTTTCCTGCAGTATTTATTCGGGCTCCTTATATTCTCGAGGCAGGAGACGGTGTC
This sequence comes from Terribacillus aidingensis, assembly GCF_900215625.1. Taxonomy (GTDB): domain Bacteria; phylum Bacillota; class Bacilli; order Bacillales; family Amphibacillaceae; genus Terribacillus; species Terribacillus aidingensis. The sequence goes on along the minus strand of NZ_OBEK01000003.1, from coordinate 331,824 downwards.
GAGATATTAAGCGAAGATACAGGACGCATTGTAGCGGCGAGAGATCGTCATTATTTAGCAACTGCCTTCCACCCGGAACTAACGGAAGATACAAGATTAATGGAATACTTTCTAAAAATGGCAGAAGACGCGGCTGGAAAAGCTGTGCATCGTTAAGAAGAAGATCTCTAGTGATCTTCTTTTTTTTTGTTTACACTGTGAATCGTATCTCTTGCAATATGTTATCCAGTGTATTATATTTTTCCTCGGCTAATCATTGAGCTATCAATTAATTATATATTGCAAGATTTGCAAGTTTTACTAGATGTACCTAATTTGCAGAGGAGACTTACCATGGAGAACTATCAAGAGCTTTTAAATAAACAGCGTACTTTCTTCAGAAGCGGAAGAACGAAGGATGTACAATTTCGGATGAAATCCTTACAAATGTTGAAAGAACTTATTCAGGCAAATGAACAAGCCATTCTGGATGCTGTAAAAGCAGATTTGAACAAGTCCGAGATGGAGGCAAAGCGCGCAGAGGTTGGTTTAGTAGTAAGTGAAATCAACTTCACGCTGGATAACTTAGAATCTTGGGCAGAAACAAAAGAGGTCCCAACAGCCGAATCTCATGCGGGCGCAAAAAGCTTTATCCAGCCGGAAGCTTACGGCAGTGCACTTGTCATTGCGCCATGGAATTACCCATTCCAGCTAGCTGTATCACCATTAGTAGGAGCGATTGCTGGCGGAAATACAGCGGTGTTAAAACCTTCGGAACTAACACCAAAAACATCAGCCGTTCTGTCTGGTCTTATTAATGACCATTTCCCGGAAGAATATCTGCATGTTGTAGAGGGAGAAGTGGAGACGAGTACGGCACTGTTAAAAGAAGACTTTGACTATATCTTTTTCACAGGCAGCACAGGTGTCGGCAAAATTGTAGCAGAAGCAGCAGCTAAGCATTTAACACCAGTAACACTTGAACTTGGCGGAAAGAGTCCGACGATTGTTCATGAAGATGCTAACTTGGATGAAGCGGCGCTCCGTATTGCGCGCGGTAAATTTGCTAATGCTGGTCAAACATGTGTTGCACCAGATTATCTATTAGTCCACAGCAATGTGAAAGATACGTTGTTAGCTAAATTGAAAGCTGCTATCACAAGCATGTACGGCGATAACATTGTAGAAAACCCTAACTTTGGACACATTGTCAGTGCAAGACATTTTAACCGTCTCGCAGGCTTCTTGGACAACGGAACATTGGTGACAGGCGGACAAAGTAATCGCGATCAACTAATCATTGAACCAACAATTTTGGATGCTATTTCTTGGGATGATCCGATTATGCAGGATGAAATTTTCGGACCAATTTTGCCAGTGATAGAATACAGCGATACATCTGATATCATCAACCGTATAGCAGAGCGCCCAAAACCACTTGCGCTTTACTTATTTACGGAAAATGAGGCTTTACAAGATGAAATTCTAGCTAACATTTCATTCGGCGGCGGAGCAATTAATGACACACTCAGCCATATGACATCCCATTACTTGCCATTCGGCGGAGTCGGAGCAAGCGGTATGGGAGCATATCACGGGAAAGCAAGCTTTGATACGTTTTCTCATTATAAAAGTATTTTAAAGCGCTCCAATAAGTGAGAAAATGTTAAAAAGTTGAGAGGAAATATATAAAGAATAGATTAATGATAGTCAGACATTTCCGTAGCTCGGAGATGTCTGACTATCTTATTTTATAGCCGAAATACTTTAGAAGCTCGTCAATTAATACAAAAATCAGCGTTAAAGGCAGAACAAAAACTATAAAAATATCAAGAAATGAGTTTATCACAATCACTAATTCAATAAGGAATGCAGCAAGAAGGTGGAAGAATACACTCAAAAAAGCGACGAACTTATTTATTCTTTTACATATAATTTCTATTATAATAGAAAAGAATCCACCTATTATAATACATAATAATAAAATTGGTATGATTAAGTTAAAGCTATCATTATGAAAGAGTGCCTTACCTATAAGTATAATAATAATGAATGTAAATAAACATACCATGGCTTTTCGGGTAAGCATTGTTGACCTCCTTCTAGTTATTTTGGCTATATCCATTTTGGTTAAAAGCTATCCGTTTACAGATAGCTCTTACTAATTAGAAAGTAGGCGAAGAAGTGCTCGATGGCTGCATCGCCTGCATAATCTCACATAGAATCATAACACCGTCTTGCAGCAGTTTTTCATTCGCGTAAGAATAGCTCAGCCGTAACGTGCTGTGTTCGTTTTCAATTGCAAAACAAGCGGAGCCGGTCAGGAAAGAAACGTGACGCTTGTTTGCTTCGTATAATAAAACATTGCTGTCAATCCAAGCCGGAAGCTGGATCCATACATTTAAGCCGCCTTTTGGGATAAAGCATGTCACGCCGCGCGGTGCCTGCTCTTTTAGGACGGCTAAAACGACGTCGCGTCTGCTTTTCAAGGCAGCTCGCAGCCGCTTGAGATGCTGTTCCGTCTTAGCAGAATCTACAAGCGGTACGATCACTTTTTGCGTTAGCAGCGGGCTGCCAAGATCCATGTTTGCCTTGGCAGCATATAGGCGCTTAAATATAGAACCAGAAGCCGCTAACAAGCCGATTCGGCAGCCTGGGGCGATTGTTTTGCTCAAGCCTTTTAAATAAATAACATGCCCGGATTTATCCAAAGATTTAATAGGTAAGGGCGGTTTTCTGTCAAAATAAATATCACTAAAAGGGTCATCCTCCATAATCAAGCAATGATGACTTTCGGCGATATCTAACAGTACTTTCCGCCGCTGAAGGGGCATAATTGTACCCGTAGGATTATGAAAAGTCGGTGTTGTATAAATGAGCTTCGGATTATGTTTTTCACATAAAGCGTGCAGCATGTCGACACGCATGCCATCTTCGTCAATAGGAACTGTCAAGATAGTAGCGCCGCGGCTGCGGAAGACATCAATGGCACCTGGATAAGTCGGTGCCTCCATAATAACAACGTCTCCGGGGCCGACAAAAGTACGGGCAACTAAATCGATACCTTGCTGGGAACCACTGGTAATCAGCAGGTTTTCTGCTGTAGTCTCAATTTTAGATTTTAACAGGTTCTGTGTCATTTTCTCCCGCAAAGCAAGGTCACCCTGAATACCGCCATATTGGGAAAGAATCCGTGGGTTTTGCTTAAAAACTTGTTCAATTAGCTGATCCATGTATTGATTCGGGAACAAAGCTGGATCAATCATAGAAGAAGAGAAATGATAACTCGCATCCGAATCTTGGAAGCGCGCATATTGGGAACGGTGCAAATAATCGGGGATGCTTAATTGCCAGTCAAAATCCTGTCCCGTTTTGCTAGTCTCTGGCTGAAGCTGCATTTTTACATACGTACCTTTGCCTTTGCTCAATTCGATGAATCCGTCTTCTTCCAGCTGTTTATAAGCTTTCATTATTGTAACAAGGCTTACCTCAATATCTTTTGCCAGCTGCCGAACGGTTGGCAGTTTTGATCCGCTTGGCAATAAGCCAGAGCGGATTTTATCTACGAAGGACATATAGATTTGCTTCGAGAGAGGAATAGCTTCGTTTTTATTAATTGTAATCATCTAATCTATCTCCCATGTGTTATAGCTTGTTATAGTGAAAATAGTATAGCATGGTTTTTGTATATAATGTGTTATGTAAAGGAGGGGCAGGTGAAAAAGTGACCCAAAAACATTATCTGGCAGTGAACAAAAGATTGAAACAAGGCATCTATGGAAGAAAGGAAATCCGGCTGCCCGCTGAAGAGGCAGACGATGAGGTACTGAAGAAAGCTTATTTCGCGCAAGTACACGAGATAAATAAGAAGAAGCACTGGCTCATCTGCGAGACAAAAGCAGATGCGGTGGGGATTGCAATTGAACGGCAAAAGGAAATGTATATCCCGCATATTAAAAATAAGTTTATTTACGAACTAGATTGCGCCGATGAAAAGCTCGCGTATAAGATTCTGTTTCGATTTATGGAAGAGAATCTGGATTTCGGCGATAAGCTGGAATTGTATACTTGCCTGGATGGAGAAGAAGAGCAGCCAAGGAATGAAGCATGGGATACAAAAATCTTATTGGAAGAAGGCAGGTTTATCTCTGGAGAAGCTGAACTCTCTTTCAAGCAGGATAATCACATAGAGAGCTTATCGCAAAAATTCCGGTGGCATGATCGGCAGTATGTAGTTATAAGACGTTGAGGGAACTGGGGCGCTCTATGCGACAAAAATAACTAAAAAATACAGGCCGCGTTATTGTAACGAGGCCTGTATTTTTTTAAGATGCAATCGTAAGCTGCACGTTAATATTACCGCGAGTAGCTCGGGAGTATGGACAAGTCTGATGAGCTAATTCTACAAGCTCTTCTGCTTGTTCTCTCGATACACCTTTAAGTGTAATAACAAGCTCGACTTCTAATCCAAATCCGCCATCTTCTTCTTTACCAATGGCTACATGTGCCGTAATTTCTGTATGTTCAGGTTTCACGCGTTTTTGTCTTGCAACAAGTCCCAGAGCACTTTCAAAACATGCTGCATAACCTGCAGCGAAAAGCTGTTCCGGATTGGTACCCGCCTCGCCAGCACCTCCAAGTTCTTTCGGTGTTCGAACATCCAATTTTAATGTGCCATCTTCAGAAGCAACGTGACCGTCCCGTCCTCCTACAGCAGTTACAGCGGTTGTATATAATGGTTTCATTTTACTTATCCCCTTTTTGTAATTGTTTCGTAATACCGTGCAGTTGTGTTAACAGTACATGGTAAGTATCTTCGTTCAAGTTAAGCTCACTCCAAATAGCAGCTACCGAGCAGACAGCGTCATATTTAAGTGCGCTTCCTTTATCTGTGAGTTCGACGTATACGCGGCGTTCATCAGGCTTGTGCCGGCTTCGTATCACCCAGCCAGCTTCTTCAAGCCGCTTAAGCATTGGTGTCAGAGTTCCAGAGTCAAGCTGCAGTTCTTGACCGATTTCTGTGACAGACCGGTAATCTTGGTCCCAAAGTGCTGATAAGATAAGGTACTGTGGATACGTAATACCAAATGGTGCGAGCTTGTCACGGTACGCTTTGGCTACTTCTTTTGAACACGCGTACAAAGCGAAACATAGTTGCTGATTTAATGGCAGTGTCTCTGTCAAGGGATGGCCATCCTTTCTATATTAAATTGTGCACAATCTAATTGTACACAATTTAATATAGATAACAATTTTAATGCTTGCTTTTATTTTAGGCGAATATTTCTTCATCAAATTGTAAGCGTTTACATAAAATGCTGTAATTCAGCTAAGGGGGTACGATGATGAGCAAAGTAAATCAGTTCTTAGAGGGAAAAGTTATGCCTGCCGCAGCAAAGGTAGCACAGCAGCGACATTTAAATGCATTACGTGACGGTCTTATTTTATCGATGCCGCTAATTATTATCGGCTCGTTCTTTTTAATACTTGCGAACTTCCCAATTCAATCTTATATGGATTTCTTAGCAGAAAGGCCGCAGCTGAAAGAAAGTTTGCTGTATCCGTATCGCGGTACATTTGAATTGATGACGCTTATTGCGGTTTTTGGAATCGGGTACCGGCTTGCCGAATCTTACAAAGTTGATCCGCTGGCCGCAGGTGCCATTTCTTTGTCGGCTTACTTTGTCGGTACGCCGTTTGTTACGTACGTAATCGGCAAGACACCAGAAGGAGCAGCTATCACAGAAACGGCGTACCAAACAGCGATGTTTACTAGTAAAGGGCTATTTGTGGGGATGCTCATTGCTTTAATGTGTACAGAAATTTATCGCATGATTGTGCAGCGAAATATCGTCATTAAACTGCCAGATGGCGTCCCCCCAGCAGTAGCTCGTTCCTTCACTGCGCTGATACCGGGATTCTTTGCCATCATGGCCGTTTGGCTGCTAAGACTGTTAGTAGAAAACGTTGGTTCCTTTGAAAGCATTCATAATGTTATTACGGTGCTGCTTCAGAAGCCGCTCACTTCTGTCGGAACGAGTCTTATTGGAACAATGATTATCTTTCTTTTAATTACGCTGCTTTGGAGTACCGGCCTGCATGGAGCAACGATTGTCGGAGCTGTAACGGGTCCGATTTGGCTGACACTGACAGCAGAGAATGCGAAGTCCTTTGAGCTTGGCGAACCAGTTCAGCATATTGTAACAAATGAAATTAATGATATTGTCTTTATCGGCGGATCGGGAACAACGTTGGGCCTTGTGCTGGCCATGCTGCTGTTTGCAAAAAGTCAGCAAATGAAACAGCTGGGCAGGCTCAGTATTGGTCCGGGAATTTTCAATATCAATGAACCGGTACTATTCGGTATGCCGATTGTGATGAATCCACTTTTAATTGTTCCGTTTATTTTTACACCGCTTCTATCTGTCTTGATCACGTATCTCGCAATGGACTGGGGACTTGTCGCCAAGCCAATTGGTATCGTACCCCCTTGGACGATGCCTCCTATATTGCAGGGATATTTAATAACCGGCAGCGTATCAGGGGCGATTTTGCAGTTAATAATTCTAGGATTGTCGTTTTGTATTTATTATCCATTCTTTCGCCTCTGGGACAAACAAAAAGCAGCAGAGGAGGCAGGAGGGGAAGAGCAGTAATTTGCTCTTTCTTCTACATAGAAGCAGCATAATCTGAAGAAGTGTGAAAAGAAAAGGATTGTGGAATGTTATTTAAAGATATCTTTCAATATAGAAAAATTGAAATTCATGCAGGAAAATAAGTCTATTATCGAGAAAGAATAAAAAAAGGCTATAGGAGGGGAATTATGACGACGTCTTATGAAGAATTAGTAGCGGAAATGGAACGTATTTCGACAGTGATTCAAAAGTTCCCGGAGAATCTGCAAGGAAAGGTTTTCGATATTATGGTCAAAAGCTATCTTGGTGATCAAACGTATGAAGCTGCGACGATGGAAGAACCAGAGCCAGAGCCGGTACAGCATATTTCAGTAGTTGACTCCAATCGTGTTCAGCCAATTAAGAAGCGTCCTATTCGCCGTAACAAGGACTCCTATAGCATGGTGAAGGATTTAGACTTACTTGGTAAAAGCGGCGTAGAGCCATTTCGTGATTTCCTTGAGCGCTATGAAGTCAATTCAAATATTAAATTTAATACGGTGGCAGTTTATTACTTGAAGAATGTTCTGCATATAGCGGATGTTACCATAGATCATATTTACACATGTTATAAAAACGGAGAACGAAAAGTACCTGGCAATTTAAGACAGAGTATTACCGACACCTCCAGTTCGAAATACGGCTATATCAATATGAGTGATAATCATATCACACTCAGCGTGCTTGGAGAGAACCTAGTAGAATTCGAGTTAAAGCAAGAAGCTTAAAGTAGTTTAAAGGAAGCGCAAACAAGGAATATACATTTTATAGAACGTTACTGAAACACACAAATGAGTGGAGGGAAGTAACAAATGAAGAAATCAAATATTGGATTAATTGCAGGTGGAACCGTCGCAGTAGCCGCAGCAGCAGGTACCTTTTCTTATTTGAAAAAGAAGAAAGATGAGCCTCAGGTAACTGGGTCAAATCTTCAAGACAAAGAACGCGAAGACAAGATGCCGAGCCCGGAAGCAGATTTTGAGCGAGAGGAAAGAGGCTTAACTGCACTTGATCACGCGTACAAGGAAGAGTGGGTCGCAAACACGCTCACGCCAACAGAAGAAGATATTAAACGAGCAGAAGAAAAAGCGAATAAATGAGAAAATCCCGGCTGATGGCCGGGATTTTTTGTTGCAAAGCCTGAGTGCGAGAGGTTTTGCGGGTTCAGGATTGATTATTCTTCCTTGGTCTATACTTGGCTTTCAATCTATAATGGAATTAACTTACATAAGTTATAAGGAGAACTACATGACTACAGATTCCCTATATACCGCAGCCATGCTGTCGGTTATTGTCCTAGCTTTAATAGGCGCAGTAATTAGTGTTTATTTTGTATTTAAGTTATTCAATCGGAGGAGGCAGCAACAAATGATAACAGAATGGCAAGCAGAGAAGGAGATGCAGAAATGGGAAAGTACCAAATGATACCGATGGCACAGAGTGAGGCGGAACATATTACAGCGGAGTGGAAGTATGATGGTATGTATCATTTCTATAACTTAGATCAAGATGAGGAAGATTTAGCACTATTTCTAGATCCGGAAGCGCGGAAAGATAAGGTATTTGCTGTGAAGGAAGGAGAAGAGCTTGTTGGGTTTGCCGAAGTAATGATGGTAAACAACATAGCAGAAATAGGATTTGGCATGCGGCCTGATCTTACGGGGAAAGGTCTTGGACATGCATTTGTTTCTTTTTTGGTGGAGACCATTCATGACATTTACTGTCCCGATAAAATTACACTCGCAGTAGCGACTTTCAATCAGCGGGCAATCACTTTATATAAGAGAATTGGATTCCAGGAGACAGCGCGTTTTGATCAGGCTACAAACGGCGATGTGTTTCCATTCGTTCAAATGGTATTACATACATAGAAGAGCCTGGGACAAAATAAGATTAGTTCATCCTAAAGTTATAATGCAGTCCTCCGACAGTTGATGCCTCTCCAACAGCTGTTGTTACTGTTGGACAGAACAGCTTTTAAAGTAATACACCGACAAGAAAATCGCTTCTTATTTTCGAGGAGTCTACCTACACTAGTGTAGGTGTCCCATAACATAAATCAGCGTAGGAAATACGCGGAGACTCCCGCAGGAAAGCGGAGTGTATTTCCAAAGCGGTGCTCTCATCTTCGTTTCCAATGCAAAAAGATCCAAACAATGCAGTTAATTGCAGTATTGTTTGGATCTTTTTTATAGCTTAAAACAGTTTTGTCCCACTCTTGCCTTACATAATCTTTTTACCCATTTGTCCCAAAGCATAATGAATACCATGCTGTAATGTTTGGAAACAATCAAAGGCGTCTAGCGAAATGCCGGAGTTGGTAATTTCCATGCCAAGCTCCGGCGAGATGCCGACTAGCAATGTTTTCGTTCCAATCATGGAAGCTGCAGAGCCTACTTTGCTAATTAAGTTTGCCGTATACTTGCTAATATCATTATCAAGTCCTGTTAAATCAAGCAGAAGATAATTGGCTTTGTATGCTGGCAGATTCTCCAGCGTTTTGAATAGCAGCTCTTCAGAGCGGTCTTCATCATATGTCCCGATCAAAGGAACCACAACAACGTGATCAAGTACAGGGATAATCGGTGAGGATAAGTCGCGGACGAGCTTCTTCAGTTCCCGGGTTTTATCTTCGACGATTGCCTCTAGTTCCGTTATTTGGTCTTGCTCTTTTCTCCGGGACAATTGATGGATATTCTCTGTGACAGTAATATCGGAAGGAAAATAATGAATGATTGTGCTTTCGTAACCTTCCAATTGAAACCGTTCCACTTTATACCATATATTAGTTCCGAACATACCGCTGAAAATACCGGCATAATGGGCAGGCAGGAAGGAGCCGCCTTCTGTTTTGCCTTGCGATACATTTAACTTATGTTCCCAGCTATCAATCAGCTCAGCTGTTAATGTGCATGTTTCCGGGTCAAGATCTTTAATGGCTGTTTTGCCCCAGCCAGCAGAAGCATACGTATTCGTAATTAGATCAGCAGCTTCACGCAATCCGACATCCGGCTTGTTCTGGAAGTACTCGCCGACTACAACGCCTTGGCGGTAACCGGTTGTTTCAAAAACAAGATTGGATACCTCTTCGCCGGAAATTTCTTCTATGGTATCAAAAAATGCCCGCATGGCACTGGAGATCCAAAAAAGTACTGCATCTTCGTTCTCGTAAGTGAACCTTCCTTTATCCAGTTCCCAACCGAATTGAAGGCCACCAATGTTCATCTTCTCCAATGGCTCCGAACTCCTTTTTGTACAATGAATTTTAAATGTCCAAGTACTATTATAAATTGTCTATATGTTGAATGCCAGTTTTACCTGACATTAGGTAAATTACTCTGCTATTAAAGCTGCCCACCTGTAGATTGCCTGTAATAAAACAACAAAAGCGCACCAATTAAGAGATAGGTGCGCTTATGCTGTTATTTTGAAATATCCATAAAACCTTCGCCAAATACATCGCGCACATCGTATAACGTGATGAAAGCGGAGGAGTCAATCGTACGAACAATTCGTTTTAAAGGAAGCAATTCTTGTTTATTAATAACAACGTACAAGATTTCTTTTTGATTCTGCGTATAGTAGCCGCGTCCTTCTAGTAAGGTGACGCCGCGGTCAAGCTGTGTTGAAATCGCCTCGGCGATTGTATCTTTTTGATTCGAAATGATAAAGACGGCTTTCTTTGGATTTAAGCCTTCTATAACAAATTCCATTACCTTGGTAGCAATATAAAGCATGATGACGGTAATAAGCAAATTTTCGGTACCAATGATAAACCATGACGCTGCTACGACAATTAGGTCAAAGAACAGCAAAGCAAAGCTTGTGTTCCAATCCAGATATTTATTTGCAAGCCGCGCTAAGATTGCCGTTCCAGCTGTTGTGCCGCCCACTTTGAGTACTAAGCCAATGCCGACTCCGGCAAATAAGCCGCCGAACACAGCATTAACTAGTACTTGGTCAGAAGCAATTCGCCAGCTTTCTGTTAGATGCAAGAAAAATGAATTTAATATAATAACGATAATCGTATAGTAAATGGTCTGTTTATCCAAAAAGCGATACCCTATTATAATGAGGAAACCGTTTATAATGAGATTCACAATACTCGGAGCCCATCCAAGTGCATAGAACAAGATAATTGTTACGCCCGTTACGCCGCCTTCCCCCAGTTCACTAGGAATGGCGAATACGTTTACTGCTAAAGAAAATATGAATGAACCAGCAATGAGGAATACCAGGTCTCGGAGAAATCGCTGTTTTACTTGTTTCATCTGATAACCCCCTTCAAAGTTGTTTTTTCACTGATGAACCACGAGATTATATCATACTAGCAAATGACTTACTATATTACTTGACAAGATTTTTAATAGAATATCTGGAAGCTGAAAAGGGAAAGGTATCAAAGTATCCTATATTGTGCACATAATTTGTATCTGATTAGGAAAAGAACTAGTATGAGTAGCAGGAGGTAATGCAAAATGACAGATACTTTTAAAGCATTAGTAGTAAATAAACAAGCAGATGATGTTTCTGTTCAGGTGAAGAATCTTACAGTGGATGATTTACCAGAAGGCGAAGTGTTAATTAAGGTTCACTATTCTGGAGTTAACTACAAGGATAGTATAGCTTCCATAGCGAATGGCAACATCGTGAAAAATTATCCGATGGTTCCTGGGATTGATATGTCCGGTGAAGTAGTTTCTTCCGAGGATGGACGCTTTCAGCCTGGTGACCATGTTATTGCCACAAGCTATGAAATTGGTGTGAGCCGATATGGCGGATATAGTGAGTTCGCTCGTGTACCAGCCGAATATATTGTAGCGCTTCCTGAAGGGATGACAACAAGAGAAGCGATGATTATTGGTACAGCAGGATTCACTGCAGGACTCTCTGTTCAGCGTCTATTGGAAAATGGATTAGATAAAAATAATGGACCTGTCCTCGTAACAGGTGCAACTGGCGGAGTAGGCAGTTTTGCTGTAGCGATACTGAACAAACTTGGCTTTGAAGTGGAAGCTAGCACAGGCAAGGCGGAAGAAGCAGAATATCTGAAAGAACTTGGTGCTGCGCGTGTGATCTCTCGCGAAGAAGTTTATGATGGAGAGGTGAAGCAGATAGCTAGTCAAAGATGGGCAGCTGCGGTTGATCCTGTTGGCGGAGAGCCGCTTGCGTCCTTGCTGACACAGCTGAAGTATAATGGCTCTGCTGCAGTTAGCGGCTTGACAGCCGGAACAAAGGTGCCGACATCCGTTATGCCGTTCATTTTACGCGGAATCAATTTGCTTGGTATTGACTCAGTCTATTGTCCCAAACCAACTCGCGAAAAGATTTGGCTGCAAATGGCGACAGCTTTTAAACCAGGGGATATGGAAAGCTTTGTACTGAAGGAAGTAACCTTAGAAGAGCTGCCGGAAACACTGCCTAAGTTATTAAAAGGGCAAGCTCGAGGTCGCTATCTTGTACGTATTGCTGATTAAGCTTATGTGACAAAACTGTGTCAATAAGAATATGAACGGTTTGTGAACATCGTCACAAAAGGGTTTCCCTCTCCTTCGCTCTCATGTCATAATCATGACAAATGTTTAGGAGAGGTGCAAATATGATCTACCTATTAGGATTCATTGCAATCGCATGTGTTATTGGCTGTTTCGCAGTTTGGATGAAAATGGTCAAACAGGACGAGCAAAAGTTCTCAAACGAATCAGAAAAACTGACACAATCATATAAACAAGCAAATTAAACGATAGAAGCGCGCTGCATAGACAGCGCGCTTTTTTGTCATAATTTTTATAGTATAAGTTTTACCTGCGAAGGTACAGGGTAAAGGGTTGGTATTCGAATTATGAATAGAGAGAAAGGTACTTATATAATGAAAACAGTTACAGAAATGACAAAGCGGGTCAAGTTATTTCATGATTTTGATGCAGCGGCACAAGGTGTATTGGATATGATAAGTGAATTTGTTAAAATCAATACACTGTTCATCGCCAAAAATGACAATGTCCGCAATCAGATTGTTAAAGTTGTTAATCAGAAGGAAGAGCTTTTGCGAGAAGGAGAAACACTGCCATATAATGAAACGTTATGTAAGCTTAGTGTCGATCATGGTGAAGATATATTGATTATTTCTGACTTGGCGCAGAGTGAACTGACACAATCACTAAGTGCAGCGAAGGATTTAGGAGGCGGCAGCTTTATCGGCATTCCTATTTATTATGAGAATGGCGATAATTACGGTACGATTTGCGGACTGGATAAAAAGTCGTTTCCATTTTCAGAAGAACATGTCCGTTTATTCGAGACAATGGCATCGCTTTTAACTTTTGTACTGGAGCTGGATAGTGCCAACCAGCAAATTAAAAATCTCTCAGCTCCATTTGTTCCGATTACATCTGGAGTAGCTGTTTTACCAGTTATGGGTTTCATTAATGAAGTCCGAGCGGAAAACATTATTCAGCTAGCATTGCAGAAAAGCCAGGATCTAAATCTGGATTATCTGGTTATTGATCTGTCAGGCATTTCGCAAATAGATCACGTTGTCAGCAATTCGCTGCTGAAAATAGCAACTTTACTGAAGCTTGTCGGTGTAACACCTATATTGACTGGCTTCCATCCAGACTTAGCATTAAAAGCCCGATCGCTGCAAATGGAGCTGAAGGATATTATGATAGAAGCGAATCTGGAGCGTGCTTTGAACAAGATAGGCTTAATAGTAGAAAAGCGGGATACGATATAAAACCAGACGAATGTCTGGTTTTTGTTTTGTGTAATTTATCTTTCTGAAGTTAATGGTAAAATTAGGAGGTGAAGAAAATCTGCAGTAAGTAGGGGGAGACAGAAGAGGAGATCAAACAAACGAGCAATGATGAGGTAAGAGATTTCGTCCGCAATAAGGTGATTGCTTACTACATGCACCAGCTGCCAGGAGAAAAAAGAAAACTGCTGAATTCACCATGCGAGATGAGAACGGCGAGATAACAGGCGGACTTACTTGTACCTTCTATTGGCACCATCTTCACATTGATTTTCTTTGGGTGGATGAAACCAAACGGCATAGCGGTGATGGTACAAAGCTTTTAATGAAAGCAGAGGACTTTGCTCGACAAAACGGAGCTAGATTGATAAGGCTGGATAGCTTCAGTTTTCAAGCGCCTCATTTCTATGAAAAGTACGGATATTCTGTTTACGGCAAGCTGGAGGATCACCCTGCTGGTCAAACGCATTACTATCTAGTAAATAGACTTTGAAAACATTTATATGAGGTGCAGAGTATGAAGATTAGGGAGATTGAAGAGAAAGACAACTTGCTGGTAGAGCAGCTAATACGAACATGCTTAAAGGAATTTGGTGCAGACAAACCTGGAACAGCATGGAGTGACCCAGATCTTGGCCGACTTTATTCTCTTTATCAGCAGCCTGGCTCAACATACTGGGTTGCCGAGGAAGAAGGACATATAGTGGCGGGCTGCGGTATCGGACCTGTGGCAACGCATCAAGATGTTTGTGAGCTGCAGAAAATGTATGCCGCAAAAGAGCAGCGAGGAACAGGTATTGCCGAGATGCTGCTTCATACAGCGCTTACCTTTGCGGGCGAGCACTACAAGCAATGCTACTTGGAAACGTTGAGCAATATGCATGCTGCCAATCGCTTTTATCAGAAGCAAGGTTTTCGGCAGATGGACAAACCGCTGAACGAATCGGAGCATTATGCATGTGATGTTTGGTATATAAAGAATTTATAATCAGCAGAAAGAGGGCGGTCGTTTGCATTTTCAGCCGGTTTTGAAGCTGCTGGAGGAGCATGAGGTACCCTATAGCATTGGCGGATCGCTGCTTTTATTTTTAAAAGGACTGCCTGTACAGCCGAATGACGTGGATCTGTTGGTAAAGCCAGAGAACTTTACCCAAGCGAAACAAGTGCTGCAAAAACGAGCTGTTCAAACAGAGGATAAGCCGCCTCAAGGATGTTATTCCACAAAAGCATGTACTACTTTTACCGTGTTAGATGATATACAAGTAGATTTGATGACCGACTTTGCCATTACATATAAAGACAATCTGTTCCGGATGCCATTTACTGCAGTTATGGAGCAAACTGCTGTTGGTATACTGCCGCTTAGCAGCATGGAGGCATGGTATGTGATGTACTGGCTTCTTCCGCGTAAGAAAGAAAAACGGAAACTGATGGAGAACTATTTCCGATTACATGGTCTTCCTAACCGGAAAATTCTAGAGGAAGCGCGCAGGATAGGCATGCCGGCAGAAGCGGACCATGCAATAAGTAAGCTGCTGAGAAAATTGTAATCAAAATGGTGAGTATTCCAATGAAAATCCCTTTGCGAAGGGATTTTTTTGTTTGTTAACAAAGCTGTGACAGTTACGCCACAATTTGTTCACTATTTCACAATCTCGAATAGGAAAGAAGGAGTATACTAAATGTAACAGGACATTGTGACTAATTTCACAAAGTGTCCGATAAAAAATTTCGTATAGAAAGAAGGCGGCAATATGGATGTTGTAGAACTATCTCGGATCCAATTTGCATCAACGACTTTGTTCCACTTCCTATTCGTTCCGTTAAGTATAGGGTTGGTATTCATCATAGCAATCATGGAAACGTTGTATGTTGTTAAAAAAGATGATAAGTACAAAAAAATGGCCAAGTTTTGGGGGCATTTGTTCCTGATTAACTTTGCAGTCGGTGTCGTTACCGGTATCCTGCAGGAATTCCAATTCGGAATGAACTGGTCGGAATATTCCCGATTTGTTGGGGACGTATTCGGTGCGCCGCTTGCAATAGAAGCTTTGCTAGCATTCTTCATGGAATCTACTTTCTTAGGTTTATGGATTTTCGGCTGGGATCGCCTGCCAAAATGGCTGCATGCATTATGTATTTGGTTAGTATCTTTAGGTACCATTTTCTCGGCATTCTTTATTTTGTCAGCGAACTCCTTTATGCAGCATCCGGTGGGAGCAGTGCTTCAAAACGGCAGATTAGAAATGAATGATTTCTTCGCTATCTTGACGAATGGCCAGCTTTGGGTGGAGTTCCCGCACACACTGTTTGGTTCATTTGCGACTGGAGCATTATTCATAACAGGAATCAGCGCCATTGCACTTCTCCGCAAGAAGCATGTAGCCTTTTATAAAGGATCATTTAAGATAGCAATCATTGTTGGTTTAATCAGTGGTATTGGTATCGCGTTGTCCGGTCACGAACAGGCACTTTACCTTGTTGAAACACAGCCCATGAAGATGGCAGCGAGTGAAGGACTTTGGGAAGACAGTGCGGATCCGGCTCCTTGGACAGTAATCGCTAATATCGATACAGAAGCTGGTGAAAACACTGGTGAGCTTAAAATTCCTTACTTGTTAAGCTTCTTATCTTATGGTGATTTCCACGGATCCGTTGAAGGGATCAATACCCTTCAAGAACGTTATGAAAATATGTACGGCCCTGGCGATTATATTCCGCCAGTGAAAACAACATTCTGGAGCTTCCGGATTATGTCCGCCCTTGGTGGTGTAATTGCTGCATTAACTATTTGGGGTGCGTACTTGTATGCACGTAAAAAACTTATAAATAGTAAATGGTATCTGCGTATGATGATTGTTGCAATCAGCTTCCCGTTCATCGGAAGTTCTGCCGGCTGGATTATGACAGAAATCGGTCGTCAGCCATGGGTTGTGTTCGGTTATATGCAAACAGAAGACGCAGTCAGCGCTGGTGTGAGTGCAGGGAAAGTGTTATTCTCGCTCATTACATTCTCTGCTTTGTATTTGATTTTGTTTGCAGTCATGATTACGCTATTCGTCCGTGAGATTAAAAAAGGACCAGAACACGATATCGAGCAGTCTGATTCCATAGAGGATCCATTTATGAAGGAGGGTCAACATGCTTTCTCTTAATGAATTTTGGTTCATCCTTGTTGCGGTGTTATTCGTTGGCTTTTTCTTCTTAGAAGGCTTTGATTTTGGCGTCGGAATTGCAGGCAGATTCGTTGCCAAAGATGATTTGGAAAGACGCGCGTTTATTAACTCGATTGGCCCATTTTGGGATGCGAATGAAGTGTGGCTGATTACAGCTATTGGCGCTATGTTCGCTGCCTTTCCTAGTTGGTATGCGTCGATGCTGAGCGGTTTTTATCTCTGCTTTGCATTTATCCTTTTTGGATTGATTGGTCGCGGGGTGGCTTTCGAGTTCCGCGGAAAAGCAGAGCATCCGACTTGGCGCAAAGTCTGGGACTGGGTTATCCTGATCGGCAGTGTTATTCCGCCGCTTACATTCGGTATTATGTTCACTGCTTTAATCCAAGGTGTACCGATTGACGAAAACATGATTATGCATGCAGGCGTAACTGATGTTATTAATGTCTACACCGTTCTTGGCGGGGTAACATTGACGATGCTGTGTGTATGGCACGGTCTAATCTTCGGGACACTACGCTTAATGGATACACTTCGTGAACGCTGCCGTCGCGCAGCTAAGAACTTGCTGCCAATCAATGCAGTTTTACTCATTGCTTTTCTGGGCATGACTTTCTTTAAAACAGATATGTTCGCAGTTCACGGCAATATATTAGAGTACCTTTTCATGGTCGGTATCTTAGTGTATCTCGCATCCGGCTATTTCATTACACGTAAACGTGATGGCTGGGCGTTCTTGATGTCAGGATTAATTATTATCCTGCTGATTGCATCTGTGTTTATCGGATTATTCCCTCGAGTAATGATCAGTTCTATTAGTGATGCTTACAGTCTGACTGTACAATCAGCTTCATCGGGCGATTATTCATTGAAAATCATGACTTATCTTAGTTTGGCGCTTTTGCCATTCGTGTTAGGTTATCAAATTTGGAGCTACTACGTTTTCCGTAAACGGGTAGATCATAAGGAGCATATGGAGTACTAATGGGCAGAAACTTAATGGCTTACAAAGGAATAAAAACGGTGCTGGTGGTGCTCTCCGCGTTCACGTTGCTGCAGGCTGTGGCCATTATCTTTCAAGCGAAATGGCTGGCGGAGGCCATAACGCACCTGTTCCATGGACAAAGTTTTACATCTCAAATACCACTTATAGGCTGCTTCATAGCAGCCTTTCTTGCTAGACAGCTGCTGCAGCTAGTAATCAAAAAGATTTGCTTCCGCTTTGCACAGGCGACTGTTGAAGACATGCGGAAAGCCTTTTTAGAAAGTGTCTTTAAGCTGGGGCCGCGTTATACCAAGCAAGAAGGTACCGGAAATCTGGTTACGTTCTTGATGGAGAGTGTAGGGAAGCTTCGGGATTATCTCGAACTATTTTTGCCAAAGCTCGTTTCCAATATGATTACGCCATGGCTTGTACTTATTTATATATGGATGCACGATGATATTTCCGGCGTTATCTTACTCGTAACCATTCCTATCTTGATCGCATTTATGATCTTGCTCGGCTTAGCAGCTCAGAAGAAAATGGACAGTCAGTGGAAGGCGTACCGTATGCTTTCCAATCACTTTGTTGATTCCTTGCGGGGCTTGGAAACGCTGAAGTTTCTTGGCCGCAGCAAAGAACATGGCGAAACAATCGAGAAAGTAAGCGGGCAGTATCGCAAATCCACTTTGGGTACGCTCCGAATCGCATTTCTGTCCAGTTTTGCCCTTGATCTGTTCACGCAGCTGGCGATTGCCTTTGTTGCGGTAACGCTTGGGTTGCGTTTAATTGACGGCACACTCTTATTGGAGCCGGCTTTAATGATCTTGCTGCTTGCTCCAGAGTATTTCCTGCCGATTCGAGAAGTAGGGAATGATTATCATGCCACATTAGACGGCAAGGATGCTGGTGACCAGATGCTTGCTGTTATTCGGCTTGCTGAAGGAAAACGTAAAGGTACAGACGCTGGTGAGTGGAAGCAGGACAGCGAGCTGGTTTTGCATAATGTAACAGTTGCGTATGAAGAAAATCAGTCTGCTATAACTGACTTAAGCATTCGCATAAAAGGCAATCAAAAGGTCGGATTGATTGGTGCTAGCGGAGCAGGTAAATCGACTTTTATTGAATTACTTAGCGGTTTTATTGATCCTGCTGGCGGGCAAATGGAATTGGACGGAAAAGCTGTTGACTTTAACGCAGACGCTTGGCAGCAGCAAACGGCTTATATTCCGCAGCATCCATTCATCTTCCAAGGCAGCGTAAAAGATAATGTTCGTTTTTATGCTCCGGAAGCTACCGATGAAGCAGTGGAGAAAGCAATTGAATATGCTGGTTTGCGCGACTTTGTGAATAAGCTGCCTGACGGATCTGATACGTTAATTGGTGAAGGTGCCCGCAGTTTAAGCGGAGGGCAGGCGCAGCGAATTGTGTTGGCTAGAGCATTTCTGAGCAACCGCTCGATTGTCCTTTTGGATGAGCCAACTGCACAGCTTGATATTGAGACAGAATTTGAATTGAAGGAAGTAATCGAGGAATTAGCTGCCGATAAACTGCTGTTTTTTGCTTCCCATCGGCTGCATTGGATGCAGGAAATGGACCTCATTATCGTGATGGAGCATGGCAGAATCGCAGAGTCCGGCACGCACGAAGAATTAGCAGCAAAGCGCGGGCAATATGTCCGCTTGCTGGAAGCGCAAATGGGGGATAATCATGAAGCATCGTGACTGGATCATGCCTTATATTAAACGTTATAAATATCGCATGCTGACCATCATGCTGCTGAGTATGCTGACAGCAGGGTCTGCGGCAGCTTTGATGTTCACATCTGGTTTTTTGATTTCTAAATCTTCATTGCGTCCGGAGAATATCCTGCTCGTTTACGTGCCAATTGTTCTAGTGCGTGCATTTGGACTAGGGCGCTCCGTTTTCCGATATTCCGAACGGCTCGTCAGCCATGATTTCATTCTCCGTGTGCTGGCAAAAATGCGGACACGTTTGTATCATTTGGTGGAGCCAAAAGCAGCAACAAGTAAATCGATGAAAACGGGTGAAGTGTTAGGTATCTTGTCAGAAGACATCGAGAGTTTACAAGATCTGTATTTACGCACAATTTTGCCCACTGCGTCTGCAGTATTATTGTATGTGATTAGTATTTGTTCGCTCGGTTATTTCAGCATAGGGTTTGCTTTACTTATGGCAATTTACTTTTTTGTGCTTGTCGTTGTTATGCCGATTTTCTCCTTGCTGCATATGCGGGCAGTCAATCAGGCATATAAGAAGGATAAAGATCAGCTTTATCAATATGTAACAGATGGCTTCCTCGGAATTCATGATTGGTTGTTAAGCGGGCAGAAAAAACACTTCTTCAGCCGCTTTTTAACACAGCAGCAAACACAGGATACAGCGGATAGACGGTCGAAGAACTGGGCTTATTACAGAGAGTTTATCGGGCAAGTGATTGTTGCCGCGATGCTCGTTACGATGCTTGTGTTCGGAGCGACCCTTTTTGCGGACGGCAGAATTGCTGGTGTATGGATTGCTGCATTTGTACTTGTCATTATTCCATTATCAGAAGCGATTTTACCAGTATCCAATGCTGTAGAAAAGTATCCGCGCTATGAAGAGTCACTGAATCGAGTGACGAAGCTGGAAGAAGACGCAGAAAAAAAGCTCGAATCGATCCCGTATGAAGGCCCGTTGGATACGGCTGCGCTAACAATGAAGCAAGTAAATTTTGGTTACGATGAACAAGAGAATGTCATCAAGGACTTGTCTCTTGAATTGACCCAAGGCAAGAAAATAGCTGTTATTGGGAAGAGCGGGGCCGGCAAGTCGACATTATTGAAACTGTTTCAAGGCATGCTCAAGCCAGACGATGGTTCTGTTCGTATCAATGGCTATGATGCTGCATCAATTCGTCCAGATATGACGAAGCTTGTATCTGTATTAAATCAAAATCCATATCTTTTTTATACAAGTGTGGCCAACAACTTGCTGCTGGCAAATGAAAGTGCGTCGGAAGCACAAGTAAAAGCGGTGATGAAACAAGTGAAATTGCATGACTTAGTCGCCAGTCAGCCAGAAGGATATCAAACGTCCATGCAGGAAACAGGTCAGCGTTTCTCAGGCGGTGAACGCCAGCGAATTGCCTTGGCGCGCGTGCTGCTTCAGGATACACCAATTGTTATGCTGGATGAGCCGACAGTAGGACTTGATCCGATTACAGAACGCGATTTGCTGCATACCATTTTCGATAGTTTAGCTGGGAAATCGCTGCTATGGGTGACACATCATCTTGTAGGGATGGAAAAAATGGACGAAATTATCTTCTTGGAAGAAGGAAAAATCAAAATGCGCGGTACACATGCGCAATTGCTGCAGGAATCACTTCATTATAATAAACTATATGAATTGGATCGTCCTGCCGTATTCCAAACCTCTTAATCCAAAGCATTTGCTTCATTTGCTTTGGATTTTTTTGTGCATAAAAAGATACTAGCGTCATCATACTAGCATTAAAGCATAACTGAAATGGAGTGACGTGATGGATATCTTACTGGCGGTTCTGCCTGCCTTGTTTTGGGGCAGTATCGTTTTATTCAATGTCAAGCTTGGCGGATCCCCTTATCATCAGATCCTTGGTACAACGATTGGTGCCTTGCTTTTATCAGTCGTACTGTATTTCTTTGTTCGGCCGGAATTAACAGGCTTTATCTTTTTAATCGGTTTCCTTTCCGGTGTATTCTGGTCGCTTGGCCAGACTTTCCAGCTGAAAAGTATCCATGCAATTGGCGTTTCCCGAACAATGCCTATTTCAACGGGAGCACAGCTCGTATCTACGTCTTTGTTTGGCGTTATTGTGTTTGGAGAATGGAATACATCCAGATCCGTTATACTCGGAATTCTGGCATTATTGCTTATTATTGGGGGAGCAATTCTTACTTCCAAACGTGCCAAAGGGGAAGAAGAGGATGAGGCGAGTCGGGGAGCTTTCCGAAAAGGTTTGGTCTTCCTGGCTATTTCTACAGTAGGTTACTTAGTTTATGTTGTTATTGCCAGATTGTTTGGTGTCGATGGCTGGACTGCTTTATTCCCGCAAGCTGTTGGAATGGTGGCTGGCGGGCTAATCTTAACTGTGAAATACAAACCGTATGATATGTATACAATAAAAAATATTATCCCCGGTGTTATATGGGCAACAGGTAATATGTTTTTGTTCATCTCGCAGCCTCGAGTTGGTGTGGCAACAAGTTTTTCTTTGTCTCAAATGGGAATTGTCATTTCCACACTCGGCGGTATTTTCATATTAGGTGAAAAGAAAACGAAGGGGCAGCTGGTTAGTGTCGGTATTGGTATCGTGCTAATCGTTATCGCAGGTTTTCTCTTAGGTTATACAAAATCATAAAGCAGCGAAGGAGTATTCAATATGTATCCAAGTTTAAAGGATAAAGTAGTCGTTATCACGGGTTCTTCTACAGGACTAGGCAGAGCTATGGCATTACGTTTTGCTCAAGAAGGCGCTAAAATAGTTATCAATTATTATAAAAACCAAGAAGAGGGCGAAGCAGTTGTCCGAGCCATCAAAGATAGCGGCAGTGATGCAGTAGCAGTACAAGGTAATGTCATGAAGGAAGAAGATGTGCAAAAGCTTGTCCAGACTGCCATTGATTCTTTCGGCAAGCTTGATATTATGATTAACAATGCAGGCGTAGAGAATCCTGTTCCTTCTCATGAATTAACGCTGAAAGATTGGGATCGTGTAATTGGTACGAACTTAACTGGTGCGTTTCTAGGTTCCAGAGAAGCATTGAAATACTTCGTTGATAACAACATTAAAGGAAATATCATCAACATGTCCAGTGTGCATGAAGTCATTCCATGGCCGTTATTTGCACATTATGCAGCGAGTAAAGGCGGCGTTAAACTGTTGACAGAAACACTAGCGCTTGAATATGCGCCGAAAGGTATCCGTGTGAACAATATCGGACCAGGTGCCATCAATACACCGATTAATGCGGAGAAATTTGCCGATCCGAAGCAAAAGGCAGATGTGGAAAGCATGATTCCAATGGGCTATATTGGAAAACCAGAAGAAATTGCGGCAGTTGCAGTGTGGCTTGCATCCGAAGAGTCCAGCTATGTTACTGGTATTACACTGTTCGCAGATGGCGGTATGACAAAGTATCCGAGCTTCCAAGCCGGAAGAGGCTAAACAAAAATAGACAATGCCCGCGGGCATTGTCTATTTTAATGTGCATAAATCATTTTGCGTGTCATACCGCCATCGATAACTAAGTTTTCACCATTGATAAAGTTATTTTCTGCAGTTGTCAGGAACAAACAAGCTCTGGCAATGTCAGATGGAGTGCCGACTCGTTTGGAAGGATGCTGATCGTGATCAACTGGTCGCAATGCATCATAATCCTCTGTTTCAATCCAGCCAGGACTAATGCAATTGACAGTAATATAGTCATTTTGTAAGGAAACTGACAATGCATGGGTAAGTGCGGTGATGCCGCCTTTTGTGGCAGCGTAAGCCTCCGTATCCGGTTCGGACATAGAGGCGCGAGTGGAAGCGATGTTTACGATGGCGCCGCCTTTTCCGCTATGTTTCATGTAGCCGGCTGCTTCGCGGCTAGCCAAGAAGGTGCCGCGCAAGTTTGTATTGATAATACTATCCCATTCTTCCACGGCTAATTCGAACATGTTTTTAAACGCGCTAACACCGGCGTTATTAATTAAAATATCAATTTGCCCAAAGTGCTCGTATGCCAGTTTCATGAAATTGGTTACTTCTTTATGAAGACGCATATCGGCTTGCAAGGCGAGTCCTTCACCTTTCATTTCTTGAATAGTCTGTTCGGCAGCTGATTTATCCAAATCTACTGCTGCAACTTTAGCGCCAGCAGCTGCATAATGCAAAGCCACAGCCTTACCAATTCCGTTTCCTGCTCCAGTCACAACAACTACTTTGCTTGTAAAATCCATTTTCTTCATCCTTTCTTATCCCTGTAATAAATATGCTTTAATGTCCATGTGCCATCTTCTTCAACAACTAATTCGCCAAAAGAAAACTGCTTCTGACGCCGCTTATCCGTTGGTGATCCTGGATTAAAGAGAACCATCTCTTCTTCTGTCTTTTGTTCAGGTATATGGGAATGCCCGTAAATGAGCAAATCCAGCGATTCTTCTGCAAAAGCTGCTCGTGCTCGCTGCTCTGTCGTTTTTCCTTTTCCATGGCCGTGTGTAATACCCACCGTAACACCATGAAAGGAGACAACCTGTTTACTTGGTAAGATTTCCGTTACATCCGGATCGTCTGTATTACCGTAAACAGCGGTTACCGGTGCAAAAGATTGGAGTGAGGCAAGCACTCGCCGGTCATTGAAATCGCCAGCATGCACAATATGGTCGGCACTTTCCAAATAAGGAAGCAGAGCAGGAGGCCATATCTTTGCCATACGAGGCATATGTGTATCAGCTAAAATGATAATGTGCATTCGTTTTCCTCCCGTCAGTGACATAGTACCCAAATGTTTCTTTAAGCAATCATAAAAAACGCTCTCCTGCCAAGAGGAGAGCGTTCTAATTAATGTTGTGTTTGATGTGCAGGCTGATGTAACGTAATGTCGGCACCTAACTGTGTGAACAGACCAACAATATCTTCATAGCCTCGTTGGATATGTTTAATATCAGTAATCTTCGTAACACCATCAGCTGCAAGACCTGCAAGAATCAAGGACGTGCCAGCTCGTACGTCATGCGCTTTTACTGTTGCGCCCATAAGCTTGGAAACGCCGTTAATCATAATTTGATGATCTACTACATTGATGTCTGCACCGAGCTTCTTCAGTTCAGCTACGTGCCCAGTACGATTTGGATATACTTTATCCGTGATGGAGCTGGAGCCAGCAGCAAGTACGAGCAATGTCGTGAGCGGCTGCTGCAAGTCAGTAGCTAATTCAGGGTACATACCCGTCTGGATTCGTGCACCATGTAAAGCTGAACCGGAAGCAGTCATAGAATCATCTTCTTCGGTAATTGTCATACCTAACTCAATCAACTTGTTTGTACAGCTTGCCAAATGTTCTGGAATAACGTTTTTCACTGTGATGCGGCCATTTGTTACACCAGCAGCCATTAAAAATGCTCCAGCAATCAAGCGGTCTGGAATAACAGTATGTTCAATTCCGCCATGCAGCGATGCAACGCCGTCAATGGTAATTCTATCTGTTCCGGCACCTTTAATTTTCGCTCCCATTAAGTTAAGCAAGTTGCCTAGATCAACGACTTCCGGATCCTTTGCAGCATTATGCAGTACAGTACGGCCTTCTGCTTTAACTGCCGCCAGCATAGCATTAATAGTGGCGCCAGATGTAATGACATCAAAGGTAATATCCGCTCCTGTAAGCTTGTCACAAGATACTTCGTAATATTTTTGCTTGAAGTCAAATGTCGCCCCAAGTGCCGAAAGAGCTTTAACGTGCTGATCAATTGGGCGGGAGCCAAAGTCATCTCCGCCTGGATAGCCAATTTGGACGGTCTTCACTTTCGCAAGTAAAGCCCCGACAAAATAATAGGAAGCACGAAAATCCGATGTTTTTGCCACATCTAATTTACCGGAAGTGATATGCCTTCCGGTAAGCTCATAGGTGTTTTTCTCTTTTTCTTCCATATACAAGCCAATATCTTCAGCGATTTCTTTTATTAATAAAATATCCCGGATAGCGGGTATATCATGAATCGTGATTGTTTCATCTGTCAAACAGCCTGCTGCGACCAGTGCAAGGGCACTGTTCTTGGCGCCGGGAATCGTGACTTCTCCGTTTAGCGGGCCGCTATTTCTAACTTCAAACCATGCATTGTTCACTCTATTACGCTCCTTGTCTAATTCCAGCTCGGAAGGCAAGAAAATCAAGAGGCGAAGAACGGTTTCTTTAAGTTGCTTCGCTTTCCTGCATTTTTAAACGGCCTTCTGCGCTTTTCATCTTCTCTCATATGCACATAAACTCCATTTTACCATTAAACACGCTAGAAGTAGATAGGGAATAAGTATTCCTGTATGTAGATTTTTCCTAAAGCCCGAACATCTGTACGAAAGCTTCATAAACTATCGGTAACGAACTTTTGTGCTACAATGGAAAGGACTGGACTATACCACTGGAAAGGCAGGCATATCATGAATGGAAGCAAAGTTATCAAGGGCACGGTTATCGGGCTGCTTGTACTTTTTCTGATTTGGTTTGTCCGGGAACATATGAAACTGCCACCTGAGGAAATCCAAAAGTGGATTATATCATTTGGAATTGTTTCCCCCTTAATTTATATTGGAATCTATACAGTGAAACCTATCATCTTTTTCCCTTCTTCAGCACTATCGATTGCAGGGGGGCTGGCTTTTGGCTTTATAAAAGGAACAATCTTTATTCTGATAGGCGCAGCTGGTGCAGCCGTTGTCGCATACTTCTTGGCAAGCATATTCTCTGAACGATTTGGGGATAAGGATTTTGGTGAACGGGCAGAAAAAATTAAACAAAAATTGCATGATGCAGGTTTTCTATACGTTCTCGTCATGCGGGTGCTGCCGGTTTTCAACTATGATTTGGTTAGTTATGTTTCCGGTCTGACACGTGTTAAATTTAAGCATTATATGGTGGCAAGCATTGTAGGTGTGCTGCCAGGAACGATGACATACGCCCTTCTTGGTGCAAGTATCGTATCCTTCAATTATATGTATCTCGCTACTATTATAGTAGTTATATTGATTTGTGTTCTGATTGGTTTTTGGAAAAGAGATAAGATAAAGGAAATACTAACTTAAGACAGCTTAGACTGTCTCTTTTTGTTTTAATATTCAAGGAGATAAAGAAGCAGATGAAAACCGATAGACAAGGTGTCTATCGGTTTTTAATTATATAAATGCTGTCTCTTGTATTTCGCTAACTTTCTCATAAGCAAGCTGTAACTTACGTGTAATCACACCGGGCTTACCGTTACGAATACAATTTCCGTCCACTTCTATAACAGGCATGACTTCACTTGTTGTACTCGTGATAAACACTTCATCTGCAGCTAAAAGCTGCTGTGTGGAGAAGGTTGTTTCTTGTATTTCCAGTGCTGATTCGGCTGCGAGATTTAATACGCGATTTCGGACACAGCCATGCAAAATGTTTTGTGCTGCTGGATGCGTGTAAAGCACATTGTCTTTCACAATAAATACGTTGGACGAAGAGCCTTCTGTCACTTGACCGTTTTTATGAAAAATAGCTTCATATGCGCCTTTTTCCTTGGCTGTTTGCTTTGCTAGTATATTAGGCAGTAAATTTAAGCTTTTGATGTAACATAAATCCCATCGAATATCTTCTGTTAATATTGTTCGCACGCCTTGTTGAAGCTGTGCGGCTGGCCGTGCACTTTGCTCGATATAGGCGTATAGATTGCTCGGCACATTCGGAAAAGTATGTTCACGCGGCGCAGAGCCGCGGGTAATCTGTAAATAGAGCTTTGCATCCGTCTCCACAGCGTTTTTCTCTGCTAACTTTTGCAGAGAGGCGATAAGTGTTTCCTTATTGAAAGGTACTTGCAAACGTATTGCTTCTGCCGAACGATAAAGCCGATCGATATGGGCTTCAAGTAAATCATAGTTTCCTTGATAGATACGAATAACTTCATAGATGCCGTCTCCAAACTGTAATCCTCTTTCCTCGAACGGATAGAAAAGAGAATCTTTCGCTATTATGCCATTCTGCGTCCATACGTAATTGTACAAGCTCATCCTAATACCTCCATTTCGTTAAAATTAAGTATAGCAGAAGAGGAAAAGCGGGAAAGTGAAAAAAATGTCGAATTTTGCTTTGAATGTTGCACGTGTGTAAAAACCTTGTTATACTACTTAACATACTATTTATAAACCGGGGTATTCATTTCGCGCATCATGAACTTGTACATTACCCTTGAGCCAACGCAGTGTCTCGTTTTAAACGTAACGAGGCATTGCGTTTTTACTATGCCTAATATGGAAATAATACTAGAAATAATAATAAAAAAGGGAGGCGGCATAATGGATACGGAAAAGTTAAAACAAGAGCTGATTGCTTACAGTAAGGAAATCGGTGTTGATAAAATCAGATTCACTACAGCGGATGTCTTCCAAGAGTTAAAGGAAAGACTAAAGCAGCAGCAAGAAAAAAATTATCAATCTGGTTTTGAAAAAGGAACAATTGAAGAACGAACTGAGCCGAAAAAACTCATGCCATCAGCCCAATCCATTATTGCCATTGCGCTTGCGTATCCTTCCCGACTGCCTAATGCTCCAAAGAGTACAAAAGAAGAACCGCGCGGGCTGTTTTGTCGTGCCTCCTGGGGGATGGATTACCATGAGGTGCTGCGCGACCGATTGAATAAGCTGTCTGCTTTTCTCGCAGAAAGAGTAGAAGGGTTCGCTTATCGTTCTATGGTCGATACGGGAGAATTATCCGACCGTGCTGTGGCGGAACGAGCAGGAATTGGCTTTAGCGCTAAAAACAGCTTTGTCATTACGCCTGAGTTTGGTTCATATGTCTATCTTGGTGAAATGATTACGAATGTACCTTTCCAGCCGGATGAGGCAGTTGAAGATAGTTGTGGCAGCTGTACAAAATGCATCGACTCTTGCCCAACAGGAGCGCTTGTTCAAGGCGGGCAGCTGAACGCTCAGCGCTGCATCGCTTATTTGACACAAACAAAGGATTTCCTTCCTGATGAATTTCGGACGAAGATCGGCAATCGTATTTACGGCTGTGATACGTGCCAGCTTGTTTGTCCAAAGAACAAAGGAATGAACTTCCACCTTCATGAAGAGATGGAGCCTGATCCGGAGATTGTGAAGCCGTTATTAAAACCATTGCTGAAAATGTCCAATAAAGAATTCAAAACAAAGTTTGGTGTGATCTCTGGTTCCTGGCGCGGTAAGAAACCGATTCAGCGCAATGCTATTTTGACGATGGCCCATTATAAAACGACGACAGCTGTTCCAGATTTAATCGAGCTCATGGAAAAAGACCCGCGTCCTGTTATCCGCGGAACTGCTGCCTGGGCAATCGGTAAGATTGGGCTGCCAGAAGGTTTTGAAGCTATTAAACGTGCAGTGGAGGAAGAGGAAGACGCACAAGTACGAGAAGAAATGGAAAAGGGATTGCAGTTTGAAAAAGAATACGCGAAAGCACACTAAAAAAAAGGAGCTCATGCTCCTTTTTTTAGTTTTGATGCATGGAAAGACATTATATTAGCTGATGCTGTTTTCAGTCAGCCGTATAGACAGAGCTAACTTTTAGATTGAGTTAATGTTGCGCCCAGCCTTTTTGCTTAATAAAGTCTTTCATGTAAGCTCGTCGGGGTACTCGCAGTTTATCGGTAGTCTGCTGTGTCCAGCTGGCGTTACGCGTGTTTTCCGTTCGATTTACGTAATAAGACTGGATAGTGCGATCGTATTCTTCGAGATGTGCATTGAGTGTGCCTTTATCTACATTATAATGATTTTCGTGATATACGCTGGCAAATGGGAGGCGTGGTTTTTTTTCATGCACTGTTTCGGGATAGCCGACGGCAATTCCGAAAAGCGGCAGTACATGAGCAGGAATACCGAGGCTGGCTGAGACACCTGCCAGGTTATTGCGAAGACCGCCGATGTAGCAGATTCCTAATCCCATTGATTCAGCTGCAATCGCCAGGTTCTGCGCGGCAAGAGAGGCATCAATTGTTCCAATCAGCAATGCTTCTGTTCCTTGAATGGATTCAGAAATATCTGCCCGCAGGTTTTGAGCCATTTCTTTATGACGGTAAAAATCGGCGCAAAAAACAAAGAAGTGACCGTTCTTCACAACATAATCCTGGCTTCCTGCATACGTACTGAGCTCTTTTTTCACTAACGGGTCACTAACCCCGATGATGGAATAAGCTTGAAGGAAGCTCGACGTGGATGCTGATTGGGCAGCCGTGACGAGTTCCTGTACCTGTTTCTTTGAAAGCGGATCAGCTGAGAAAGATCTTACTGATTTGTGGTTAAGGATAGTTTGCATAACATCTGACATCGTATTCTCCCCCTTTCTTATAAGGATACACAAAATGGACACATTTGTAACTAAAAAATGTTTACGCTTTCATTGTGTATTTCGGTCAAGCTGATAAAGCATATACTGTCATGATTCTACATACATACAAATGAGGTGGCAGTATGGAAACGTTCATGACAATAGTATCTGTTTTTGTTGTTGGAGGATTGCTTCTTTTACGAGGCTTTGCAATGTCTTATCGCAGAAAGAACAGGAGGGATAGAGATGGGGAAGAATGAACAGTTGGTCAATTTTTGGCTGCAGGAGGTCGAAGAGCAGAAAGAAGGAAATTGGCTTGTTGAACGCATAGCCGCTCATGAAAAAGAAGGTGCAAAAGTAGCTCAAATTAAAGGAGAAGGCACAATACTGAGGGAAGAGCATGACAGCGAGGAAGATATTATCACGTACAGCTTGTGCGCTACTTTTCTCGTCCATAAGCAGCATGGAACGTATCATGAGGAAGAAGTACATACGCATACCGCTTATATGCGTAATGGTCAAATTGTACGCCATGAACAAAAGGAAGAAGCAGTGCAGCCGCATGTGCATGGACTTGTTGGATATGAAAGCAATGATGAAAACTTTGATCGGCAATTTAACTATGACAGACGGGCTGCTGTACAATATGCCGAGCGTTGGTGGAACGACTATAATCCGGCATACAAAAAGTTTGAGGTCGATTGCACGAATTATATCTCCCAATGCTTACATGCTGGGGGAGCGCCAATGCGAGGAGAGCCAGACCGAAGTTCAGGCTGGTGGTATAACGGAGATAGCTGGAGCTATAGTTTCACAGTAGCGAACGCACTGCGGTGGTATTTGAGCGGGTCTAAACAAGGGTTGCAAGGAAAAGAAGTTGCGGATGCACGATTGCTTCGTCCTGGAGATGTAATTTGCTATGACTTCGAAGGGGATGGAAACTTTAATCATAATACAATTGTAGTAGCTCGGGACCCACAAGGAGAACCATTAGTCAATGCACACACAGCCAATAGCAGAATGCGGAATTGGGCGTATCGCGATTCTCCTGCGTATACAGAGAATGTTGTCTATAAATTTTTCCAGATTGGGGTCTGACCTCTGCTGTGCTATACTAGTAAGGTTGAAAGTTAAAAGCAGAGGTGAAAGTTAATGCCAAGACATATCGTACTATACCAGCCAGAAATTCCAGCAAACACAGGGAACATTGCCCGTACCTGTCTCGCTACCGATACTACTTTGCATCTTATCCGCCCACTTGGGTTTTCGACGGATGACAAGATGCTAAGACGGTCAGGGCTGGATTATTGGCATGATGTGGATATCCGCTACTATGATAGTATTGAAGAACTATATGAGCAATTCCCCGAAGGAGCCTATTATTATATAGAGAATTTTGGTACGAAACATTATTCGGACTATGATTTCAGTGATACGGACCAAGATATCTTCTTCGTATTTGGACGGGAATCGACTGGTATTCCAAAAGATTTGCTTGTCGGAAAAGAAGAGCAATGTCTGCGCATTCATATGACGGATAAAGTGCGTTCCCTAAATTTATCTAATACGGCAGCGATCATCATTTATGAAGCTCTTCGGCAGCAGAAGTTTGATGGATTATCCTGAACTGCACCTTGTGTGCGGTTTATTTTTTTCTAGTTAATTAGGCTTATTTTTCCTGTGTGTTAATCCACTGTATATCCAAGTGAATTAGTACTATTTTACTGATGTCTTTTATACAGTGGACTTACGAAAATGAGGCGCTATAATGAAATGCGTGAATAGTAGAGGAATTGTACGCTATAGGCTCGGTAGATACATTTCGCTTTTGTGAAAATCGCAGTTGCTTAACTAGAAAAACTGCTGTATTCCAGGTTTTGAACAATCAAATAAGGAAACGGAAGTTCCGAATTATTTGAGGGTGAAGGAGTGGATCTCAATGCCAGCCAGTTCCAAGAATAAGTTGTTAGGCTGCTGGATTTAAGGCGGCTTTTTTGATGGAAAAGGAGAATGGAATTGATATTAAAACGCAAACGCATCCAAGATATACTTCTGGGTGATGTGATTGGGAATGACATCATCTTAGCAGACCAGACCATAGTAAAAAAAGGGACCGTAATCAGCCAAGTTGTGCTTGAACAACTGAAGCAGAACAATGTGCCTTCTGTCGTTGTTGAGACAACAGAAGAAGCGGCTGCCGATTTATTTAACAAGTCAGACCGGCTGCAGCAGACGATTCAGCAGCTCTTAGAAAAGGAAACAGATCACCAAGCAACTTACAAGCGCAGCATGGAAAAGCACTTTTATACGAATCTATCTTATATTGCATTTGAGTATCGTTATGGAAAACTGCTTTATGGAGAAGAGAGCATTCGGTTCCTAAAAGACTTATATGTTAAAAGTCTGAAAACAATGGGGCGCAGCAGCCTGTGGCATATGCTGGAACAGCGAGATCCTTATGCTTTTATTCATTCATTGGATGTATTTGTCATTGGTACGATGCTTGCTTACCATATGAATGTTGTTCAATTGGATTTTTGCGCTACAGGTTACTTGTTTCATGATGTCGGCAAGCTGGAAATCCCGCGTGAGATTCTCGATAAGACGACAGCATTAACAAAAGAGGAATATGAGATTGTCCAGACACATACAGTCAAAGGAGAAATGCTTCTGCAGCAAGCTGGCGATCCCTTGATGGGACGCTATGCGCGGAGCCATCATGAACGTTTAAATAAAAAAGGATATCCTGACGGCGCGTATTTACCAGAGCTCGGCATTGATATTCAAATATTAGCGGTTGTGGATACGTTTTCGGCATTAACACTATCCCGAACATACCGAGAAGTACTTCCAGCAGAAGAAGCGATTCAGCTATTGCTGGAGATGTCGGACGCCTATCCGAAAAAGATTGTCAAAAAGCTGGCGCAGCTTATGCATGTTTACCCAAATGAAAAAGATATGCTGGAAATGGATGATGTTTTGTTTAGTGCTTATACCGACGAGGCAACGCTTGAAATTGGCTGGAAACGAAAGCCGTAACCAGCTGGAATATGGATTTGCTGGCATGACACCCTTGCCTCAGGCATACATTAAGGTAATCGCCTTTTGTCTAACAATGCCTGGGAGGTTAACGAATAATGAATATATTGGATAAGGTACAGCAGTATCGCCAAGAACAAGAGAAGCTTCATTGGGAAGGAACACTTGCTGATTATTTGAACTTGTTAAAGGACCGTCCTTATCTTGCTCAATCTGCACATTCTCGTGTATATAATATGATTAAGCATAAAGGCATTGACGAGGTGGATGGTGTCAAACATTATCATTTCTTTAAAGATGCCTTGTTCGGTTTGGAAGAACCGTTGGAAAAGTTAGTCGAAGAGTATTTTCATCCGGCAGCAAGAAGACTGGATGTGAAAAAACGGATTCTTTTGCTTATGGGGCCAGTGAGCGGGGGGAAATCTACGCTTGTCAGTCTGCTTAAACGAGGACTGGAAGAGTACACGTTCACGGATGAAGGAGCAGTCTATGCCATTAAAGGCTGTCCAATGCACGAAGACCCACTTCACTTAATTCCCGTCCATTTGCGCAAAGACTTTGAAAAAGAATATGGCATTCGAATTGATGGAAATCTATCTCCGCTGAATTTGATGAGATTAGAAGAAGAATATGATAATAGAATTGAAGATGTTATTGTTGAACGAATTTTCTTCTCGGAAGATAAACGATCCGGAATCGGTACATTCAGTCCTTCAGATCCCAAATCACAGGATATTGCCGACCTGACAGGGTCCATTGATTTCTCGACAATTGCGGAGTATGGGTCCGAATCAGATCCCCGAGCTTATCGCTTTGATGGCGAATTAAACAAAGCGAACAGAGGCTTGATGGAATTTCAAGAGATGCTGAAATGCGATGAAAAGTTTCTTTGGCATTTGTTATCTCTTACACAGGAAGGCAACTTTAAAGCAGGTCGATTTGCGCTCATAAGTGCTGATGAATTAGTCGTAACCTCATGGTATCAAAAGACCGTATCTATATTTAAACGGTCTTTTGCGCCAGAAAACTTAGTTTCAAGTAAGGTGTTAGTTTAAGCTTGGCCGGGCGTCTTCCTCGGCCTTTCTCTAATATTTCTATGTCCACGTGATCAAATATAGAACGAAGAATTGCGTTTTTATCTGACTTGTGGTCTGTAACCTTGTACGTTTCTAATATAGATTTTATATTCTGTTTGGCTGCTTCTATATCTATATCCTCTGTTGTCTCAACGCCAGGCACTTCTACATGTAAATTCTTAAGTCCGTCTTTCTCTTTTTCAATTTCCGCTTTACGTTCGAGGAACATTTCATCTGTATATATGCCAGCTTCATATTTCTCGAAGATAAACTTCATTCTACGCTCAAGTTCTCCTTTTCGCATATCGATGCTCTTCTGGATATCAGCTTGACTTATTGTGCCTTTGCTTTCTTTCTTCACAGCTAACATATCCATTTGTGCTTTAAATGACTTATTGTCCAATTCTCCAAGTATACGAAGCGTTTCTAGTAAATCTTCCTCGACGTTTCTATATTTTACAAATGTGCATCCATTGATAGTGCACCATAGAAACTCTTTATGATAAATACTCTTAGAGCCATCAGCTTTTTGGTAATGCTGGGTACTGTATTGCCTAATCATTTTTTTTCCGCACTTTACACATCGGCACAAGCTAGCTAATTCTGACACATTAAAATCCAGTTTGTTATGCGGAACAGATTCACGCTTATTCATGCGATCTTGCACTTTATCCCACATATCTTGATCTATAATTGCTTCATGTGCATCTTTAACCACTACATGTTCATTCTCAGGTCGAGGAACTCTTTGCCCATCAGCTGTTGTCATTTTCGTGTTAAAACGAAGTGTTCCAGTATAAAGATCATTAAGCAATATTCTTTGCACCGCAATATACGACCAATCCTTTCCTGCAGGGCTTTTAATTCCAAGACGATTCAAATAGGTACTCAACGCTTTAAACTGCACAAGTTTACGTTTTCCGTTGTCTTGAATAATACCATTTAGATAAAAATCATAAACACTACGAATCACTTCAGCCTGCTTCTCATTAATAACAAGGTGTTTAGTATTGGAATCGTAGTCATAGCCAAACGGGCTACGTCCAGCAACCCACTTACCTTCAAGGGCAGCATTGTATCTTCCGCCAGTCAAACGCTCTCTGGTTGTCTCAAACTCTTCACGAGACATAAACAACTCAAATCGAATCTGCCGCAAGTCTGTGTTATTTGTTGGATCATACACTTTCCAAGGAGTGATAATGAACAGACGCTTGTCCTGTATTAAATCATATATGATTCCCATATCGGTATAAGAACCACGACCCATACGAGAAATTTCTTTCACGGCGATCGCATCATACTTCTCCATCTTGATGTCCTCAATTACTTGCTGGAATACCGGGCGAGTAGCTATCTTATCTCCAGATCCAATCTCTGGTCGTTGTTCGTATGGAATACCGTAATCAGCTAACACACGATCCATCAGCTTCTTTTGCTCATGTAGCGTGTCTTCTCCAGTTTTTCGTTCTCTATCTTCATCCTGTCGAGACTTACGTAGATAGTTAACAACATTCTTGATTTCGTACTCTTTTATTAGGTTTTTCAATGATGCCATGTGTTCACCTCTTTTGGTTTATTATTTTTGGTTGGGTATACAATATATATCATAACCTTGAGATGTTTAGAATTTCCATAAGAAAATTATAGTTATTTTTTCTATAAGCCTTAAACCGTTTCATGTAATCCACGTTATATTAGTACTATCAGAGTCGGCCAAGAGATACTTGGCTGGCTTTTTTTATGGAGGAAGACATGAACTGTACCAGATGCAAGTCCAGTTACCGGATAATGATTCGGTATTATGACGATATCATCTGCACCGATTGTTATTTGAAGCTTCCATTTGAGCAGAGAAAACAAGCTTATTGGGATATGGAACGGCGCGTTATATCAGCGTCCAAGTGAGGCACTGTCCTCTACGTAGTGGACACATTTACTGTCCTCTATATAGGGGACACCACTGTCCTCTACGTAGTGGACACCACTGTCCTCTATATAGAGGACACCTAAAATAGTTTCTTCATATAATGCAAAACAGCTAAAGAAAACTTTAAAGAAATATATAAAGAAATACCTAGCAAACATCATTTGCTAGTCAGGATTACTAGATTTAAAAGAGAAGGTGATGGGATGAGATGAAGAATAAAAAGGCTGCACCTGCTGTTAAGAAAGTAGACAAGCCGATGACCGATAAGGATTGGAAAGAATTGATGGGAATGAAGCGCGATACTTACAAGCGTGGTAAGGGTGGAGCATTACGGAATACAAGGAGGAGTTAAGATGACAAATCATCCTGGTTCAACAAGGTATGAGTGTTTAAATTGCAAATCAACAAGATCAGCTATTAAAGAGAAATATGGAGAAGTAATAGTATGTGAGTTATGTAATGGAGCAATGGTGGATCAGTTCTATATTTACAAATATAAAGCAGCTGCAGAAACTAAAACGAACAACGATATGCAGATTAAAGTCGAAGTCGATACATCAGAGATGGATGTAGCAATCGAGAAGGCTAAGCAGCTGAATGAACTCACGAAGGAATACGAGGATAGAACAAAGCACAAGGATGATGCACTGGTTCCAATCGCTAATGCAATCGCCGCAATACAACATATCCAATCACAGTATCGTCCTGATAAGAAAGAGAAGCTGCTTGTGATTGAGATTGATGATATTCACAGTGTGCCGCGTATTATTCATAAAGGTGAAAGGATAAACATGATAACGACTGCGCACTTCGAATGGAATACAGACAACGAGTATCCGCAACCTAAATCATATCATATTGAACACTACGATGAGGAAGAGCGATGCTTCAAAAACATCGGAAGCAGCAAGTGACTGAATACAAGACCAGGCAGCAGAAGCAAAGGTTCTATAAATCTGGACCATGGCGCAAGCTCAGGCTCGTTGCATTAGAGCGAGACAACTATGAATGCCAGCAGTGTAAGAAGAAAGGGAAGTTCAGCAAGGGACAGAACGTTCACCACATCAAGGAGATCTATCATCATTCTAAACTTGCTCTTGAGTTGGATAACCTTGAGACACTATGCATCAACTGTCACAATGAGGAACACAAGAGAACGTTCAATAACATTGGGACTAAGAAGGGCAGGAAGGTGTGGAGAGATGAGAGGTGGTAAGATGCCAAACATTATTATGGCATTGCTGATGTCATTCATAGCTTTAACCGTGGCGAACTTTCTTTATGTATTAACGCGAGGAGAGCAACTCATCTTATCTACTGTCACAATGCTTTTGTGCTTATATCTCTTGGATACTAGGTTCAAATAAAACTAAAGGAGGACAATAGAATGACAGACATTCAGAAGGCAGCTAAAGAAAGAGTGAACGAGATCATGAAGGATTATGATGTTGCTTACATTGATTACAGTGCTTTTGATGATGAATATGTAATTAGATTAGAGAAGCCGGAAGAAAAAGAAGAAAAATAAATACACAAGACACCCCCCGCCTAAAGATTTGGGCGTTTTTTTATGCCCGGGGAACCGGGGCAGGGGGTCTGCTGTCCAAAAAAATCGCGAAATTACACTGTTATATTAGGGGGTGTAAAAATAGAGGGGGGTTTTGAGTGAGTAGCATAGTCAAAATTACCGATTTAGAAAAGCAACTATTGCTGCGAATAAATCAAGACGACTTAATCGAAGTAGATAAGGTGAAACGCTACATTGCTATAGTAAAGCAGATTCGTAAACTTCAATCAGCAATTAATAAAGATGGTGTTATGACAACAACAGTAAATGCTAGCCAGGAATTCACAAAAGCAAATCCAGCTTTGAATGAATTAAATAAGCTCACAAAAACCCTAATTTCTCTCGAAAACTCTATTAAATTCGAGATGTTCAATCAAGATGCAGTGATTGAGGACGAAAACGAAAAGGATAATGACGAACCGAATGTCAGTGATCTTTATTGATTCATCAGAAGTATGTGGATGCATATATTGAAGCCTGGAAAAAAGGACTCATTATTTTCAATCAGGAACGAATCGACCTAGTAAAGCAATTAGAATCAGAGGTACTAGTTAGAGATGACATCTATTTTGATGAGATCCAGATTGACCAGTGTATTAATTACATCGAGAAATGGTATTTCAAACTGGAGCTATTCCAGAAATTCATAATTGCTTTCATTTTTCTTAAGTACAAAAAAAGAAACAAACTCTTTTACAAAGACATTGTAATTGTCATCGCCAGGGGTAACGGAAAGAACGGACTAATTTCCGGTCTATCAGATTACTTCATAAGTCCAGGGCATGGCATCGATGGATACAATGTAGACGTTGTGGCCAACAGTGAAGACCAGGCACAAACCTCAGTAAAAGAAGTCTACAACATGAAAGAAAAAAATAAGCCATTCATGAAAAAGTTCTTCTCATGGACCAGAACAAAAATCACTGGTAAATCTACCATGGCCGAGTTTATGTTTCGTACATCGAATGCTGACACTAAAGATGGAGGGCGACCCGGCTGCTTGATTTTTGATGAGTGGCATATTTACGAAGATACAAAATTGATAAATACACTCAGCTCCGGCTTAGGTAAAGTCATGCATAGGAGACGAATTTATATTTCCACTAACGGCCATGTCCGTGGAGGGTTTTTTGATAAGTTCATTGAACAGTGCTTGGAAATCTTACAAGGCGGCAGCAAGCGACAGAATCGGTTTGTGTTCATCTGCAAGATGGATGACAAGGATGAGATTCATAACCCAGAACTATGGGAGAAAGCAAACCCCATGTTTAGTAAGCCGAGGAGTCCTTATGCTGAAGAACTATTTGACACTATCATGGACGAATATTTGGACTTAGAAGAAGATCCGTCAGGTCGGCCAGAGTTCATGGCAAAGAGAATGAACTTGCCTCAAGAGGATAACACGGTGAAAATCGCTTCTTGGAAGGATATACAAGCCACCAATAGACCTATCCCATATGAGCGCTTAAAGAACAAAACCTGTGTCGGTGCTATAGACTTTTCTTTTATCAAAGACTTTACGGCCTGTGGAGTCCTGTTTAAAGATGGTGAAGACTATGTATGGGACAGTCACCAGTTTGCTAGACGTGATTTTGTCAAAGAAGCAAATCTCAAACCACCGATATTCGAGTGGGAAGAAGAGGGTTTGCTCACGCTGCTGGATGAACCAGTAATTGATATCAAATATATGGTTGATTACTTCTGTGATATGAGAGAAAAATATGGGCTTGATACTATTGTGGGCGATACGTTTCGACTGGATATTGTTAAGCAAGCCTTGGAAGAGGCAGGGTTTAGAGTCCTTTATATTAGAAACCCTCACGCTATTTATGGAAAATTAGCTCCAAGGATTGAGACTTTATTTGCGCAAAAGAGAATTGTATTTGGTGACAATCCTTTAATGAGATGGAACACCAATAACATCGTCGTGAAAGTAAAGAACGATGGCAACAAGGACTTTGTAAAGAAAGATGAAGTTAAGAGGAAAACAGATGGGTTTGTCGCCTTTGTTTACGCGCTTTGGCAAGCAGATGAGTTACTGCAAGATGATGGGGAATTTTTATTGGATGCAATTGATTTCTAATCAGAAGGGGGTGAGAGATTGGGAGTATTAGACCTATTCGGGCTGCTAAAAAGAAATCGAGAAACAGAAGTGATGCTTGATCTTGATTTGTTTGAAGATGCAGCAAGCAAAACACATTTAAAGCGCATGGCTATAGAGACTTGTATCGGGCTAATCAGTCGGACTATCAGTCAATCGGAGTTCCGTGTTAGAAAAGATAAAAAGACAATCAAGGATGAGATGTATTACAAGCTCAATCTTCGACCGAATAAAAATATGTCTGCATCATATTTCTGGCAGAAGGTTGTAAGAAAGCTGATTTACGATAACGATTGTTTAATTATCCAAAGTGATACGGGTGACTTACTTATCGCTGATTCGTTTATCAAAAATGAGTATGCTGTGATGGAAGATGTGTTCAAGAATGTCATTGTAAAGGATTACGAATTCAAGCGTAATTTCCTTATGAGTGAAGTTATCTATATACAATACTCAAACGAAAAGCTCTCGAAATTAATCGATGAGCTTTTTTACGATTACGGCGAATTGTTTGGCCGGTTGGTAGAGTTCCAGAAGCGAAAGAACCAAATCAGAGCAACTGTAGATATTGAATCAGTAGCCGGAAATGATGAAGAAAAAAGAAATAAGATTCAAAAGTTTATTGATCGAACATATGCAGCTATTCGTGACAAAGTCGTAGCTATCATCCCGCAACAAAAGGGCTTTACTTATCGAGAGCATCAGAAGGATAACGCAGTAGGACCAAGCGTGGAGGAAATCAACAAAGTCACTGAAGGCTTTATGTCTCAGGTGGCGGCAGCGTTAGGGATTCCGATTGTTTTACTTAAGGGTGATACAAAAGATTTGGAAAAGCCTACGCGAAATTACATGGTGTTTTGTATAAAGCCATTAGTTAAGAAAATAAGCGACGCACTTAATTACAC
Organism: Terribacillus aidingensis; assembly: GCF_900215625.1. GTDB lineage: Bacteria > Bacillota > Bacilli > Bacillales > Amphibacillaceae > Terribacillus > Terribacillus aidingensis. The sequence continues at coordinate 291,579 of NZ_OBEK01000003.1, read as the reverse complement.
CATGGTTGATCGTTCGGATTATTTAAATGGGCAGCACTTAGAAATCAGAACACCGACTTACAGCGAAATCTTCGACCTTGCGAACAGTATTGACAAACTTATAGCTTCCGGTGGGTGGAATCGAAACGAATTACGCGACAAGGTGGGTGATGAAATGGTGGATGATCCGAAGATGGATGAGTACGTAATGACCAAAAACTATGAATCCATCGATAAGACTGGTACTGAACATGAAGGAGGTGATACAGAAGATGAGTAAAGAGCTCAAGCAACAATTAATGAACATGATGACCAAAAAGTCAGATGTTCGATTTGAAGCAAGTGCAGACAGCAAGGAAGCACAGTTGTATATCTATGGTCCAATTAGCAGCTGGTCTTGGAGTGGTACAAGTGCAAAAAGCATGCAGGAGAAACTAGCCACTACCAAAGCTGAAACAATTCATGTCCATATCAACTCACCTGGCGGATCTGCCTTTGATGGAGTTGCCATAGGTAATCTCCTGAAAAATCACAAGGCGAAAATCGTTATTCATGTCGACGGCTTTGCTGCATCTGCGGCTTCGGTTATCGCGATGGCAGGCGATGAAATCATTATGCCGGAGAACACAATGCTTATGATTCATAGAGCATCTACGATTGAATGGGGAAATGCAGCTGCATTCGAGAAGACTGCGAGAGACCTACGTAAGATTGATACAGCATTAGCAGCTTCCTATAAGAAACGTTTCATCGGAGAAGATGGTGAACTGGAGCAGCTGCTGGATGACGAAACTTGGCTAACTGCTTCAGAAGCTGTGGCTTTCGGTTTAGCTGATACTGTCAGTGATGAAATTGAAATCCCTGAGCTTGAAGACGAAGCTGATATCCCAGATGAGCAACCAGAGGAGTATGAAAACAGTAAGGAAAAGCTACTCGCTAAATATGGAGTAGCTGCACAAACAAATAAAAATAAATCGAAAGAGACTGATCCTGACCCCGCGGAAAATATTTCAGTGCAGAACGTGGCTAGTCTCTTTTTGAAATTGAAATTATAGGAGGGCAAAACATGCCTAATATTAAATTTGTAAACTTTGAAGATAAAAAAACAGCTTTTGCGGAAGCTGTACAAAACGGTGATCAGGAGGCGCAGGCGTCTGCATTAAGCGAAATGATTGAGGCACTTTCAAGTGATGTTCGTGCTGATATTTTCAATCAGGTGCAAAGCAATATGCAGGATCAATCAGTTTTGCAGGCACGTGGCACCAACATGATTACTAGCGAAGAAAGAGAATTTTTCAATGCCGTTATCCAGGAAGGTGGATTTAAAGACAAGGACACTCTTCCTAAAACAACGCAGGAACGAGTATTCCAAGACCTTGTTGAGTCACATCCGTTGCTGCAAGCTATTGGTATTCAAAACCTTGGTGCAGTAACAGAGTTTATCTATTCTGATCCGGAAGGTGCCGCTGTATGGGGTGAACTGTTCGGAGATATTAAGGGGCAGCTTAATGCAACATTCCGTAAAGAGAAAATTACTCAACTTAAATTGACTGCATTCATTCCGATCGCGAACGACATGCTGCAGTTGGGACCAGTATGGGTTGAGCGTTATGTTCGTACAATGATTGCTGAGGCTATGTCTGTCGGTTTAGAACGCGGATATGTTGCTGGTGATGGTCAATCGAAGCCAATCGGACTTTTGTACAAAAAAGAGGAAAACGGTGCTGTCACTCTAAAAGAGTCTGCCGGCACACTTACTTTCCGTCCTGGACGTACGACTATTAACGAACTTAAAGGTGTAGTTGAAAAGCTTTCCATTAGACCTGTTGGTAAAGATGGAGAAGAAAAAGTGCGTAATATCGCGGGCAAGGTTGTCATGGTTGTTAACCCATTTGATAGTTTCGGAATTCAAGCGAACTCCACTATCCAAAACTCTGCCGGCGCTTATGTACAAAGCTTGCCATTCAATCCAACAGTAACAACGTCATCGTTCGTTCCAAAAGATAAAGTGCTGTTCTTTGTCCGTGATCAGTACATCGCTGCAATTGGTGGGGCTATGACAGTAAATAAGTTCACTGAAACAATGGCCATGGAAGATGCTACATTGTACATTGCCAAGCAATTCGCAACAGGCAAGCCGGTTGATAACTATGCCGCACAGGTCTATGACTTGAATTTAGCAATTGAAGAAGATACAGCAACACCAACAACACCAGAGGAGCCAGCCGGCGTCTAATCTAGGAGGCGGCATAGATGGCTGATGTCACAGAAGAATTGCTGCAGGAATTTAAAGATCGCCTTCATATATCTCATAAAAGCGAGGACAGTCACCTGAAGAGGTTGCTGTCCTATTCTTTTGCGGATATATCGGGTATATGTGGACCCTTCTCTTTGGAAACCGATAATCCGGGTAAAGAGTTGGTACTTGAACGTTCGCGTTTCGCTTACAACGATGCACTTGAATTCTTTGAAGATAGTTTCCTGTCAAAAATTAATAGCTTCGCTCTTAGCAATCTCTCGGACGAGGAGGAGAGCGATGAGACAGTTCAAGTATAAAGAGCCTCGTAAGCACTCAGGAGAGCTGAGAACGGCTGTTACGTTCTATGAATACGAAGATAATCCTGGACCATATCCGGGCGAGCGTGCAAAAAGTACTTTATTCGAGTGCTGGGCAGCTGTTGATCAAGTGTGGCTCCGGGATATGGAGCAAGCGAAAGCCAATGGTACGTTGTCAGACTTAACCATTACTATTCGTGATCCAGGAGAGGATTACAGGCCGAAGAACAAGCATTATGTGCAGGTGCACGAGCCGGAATACGAGCATTTACGATACAATATCCGGACAGCTCAACCTAACCTGAAAGACCGGCGCTTTATCGATATTGTGGCGGAGGTGGTAACAGGATGAGTGTAGAAGTAACGGGGCTTAATAAGTTACTTAAAGAAATAGAAGACCGTTATGGAAAAGATAATGTGCAGCGTGTAAGTGACCGCGCATTGGAAAAAGGTGCCGAAGTCTTTGTTAGAGAGTTAAAAAGTCAATTTGAATCCTTCAAAGACACTGGCGCTTCTCTACGAGAGATCACGGTTTCTAAACCAATGACTATTGGCAAGGAAAGAGCAATTAAAGTCCACTGGAAAGGGCCGGATAACCGGTACCGTATTATTCACTTGAATGAATTCGGTACTGTTAAAAATCCGAATCCCAAAGGTAAAGGTGCAATTGCTCGCGCTATGCGTAATGCAGAAAATGCGTATCATGCTGCAATCGTTGAGGCTGTTAGGAGAGGGCTATAATGCTGGATAAAATTTATCAAGCTATGATGGCCGATGCATTTATAGTGACGCATGCCGGCAGCCGAATTAAGTATTATGAGTATCCAGAAGCAGCGAACATGGAAGAATCTCATATTGTTATAGATCCCCTGGATGCTCCTAAGCCGGGTGACTATGGTGACAATGAAATCCTCACTGATGATTTTCTTTATCAAGTGGATGTTTGGTCAAAGGACATAAGCATTCGGGATGAGCTGGCTAAAAGGATACGCAAGGTTCTAAAGGAGATAGGCCTAGTTCAATATGGCGGTGGCGCTGATGAATATGACGGTGACTATGGCATTTATCGCGATGCCCGCAGATACCGCGGAAAAGAATACACAACTGATTTTGACACCTGAGAAGGTGTCTTTTTTATACCCAAAAATAGGAGTGATAAAGAATGACTGAAGAAAAAAATTACCGAGCTTCCACTGGTATTGACGAATTTTACTATGGTGTGCTTGACGAAGTTACAAACACAACCGCTGCTGTAGAACGGGTGAAATTCTTGCAAACTATTACAGTAGAAATGCCTCAAGAGCCAGTTCGTGCATATGGGGATAACATCACTGCGGAATTAGCTGTATCTAGCGGAAACACGTCTGTTACTTCTGGTTTTCATAAAGTACCTGAGCAGGATAAAAAGGTCTTGTTCGGTTTGGAAGAGAATGAAGGTTTGATTGCATATGGATCCGAAGACACTCCTCCATATGTGGCAGTCGTTTTTGCTAAGACGTATGAGGACGGTTCAAAAGAATGGGTTGGCTTGCCTAAAGGAATGTTCATGCGTTCGAACATCACCGGGCAGACAAAAGGAGATGGTGTAGAGTTTAGCAGCGAAGAAGTAACAGCTGAATTCATGGATCGTACTGTAAAAGGATTCGAAAACGAAAAGTCAGCTATATTTGGTCGTGATGCTAAGGGTCAGACTACAAATCGAGATGCGCTGTTCCAAGCCATTTTCGGACAGGCACATCCTTCAGTTGTAGAAGGCGGAACCGAAACTACCCCGGAAGGAGTGTAATGTATGGCTAAGAAAGAAGAATTGAAAGACGAGTTGAAAGAAGAAACTGGCGGCGAAGTAACTGCAGCGGCTGCAAAGGAACCGGTGAAAACAGAAGAAGACCAAAATCCTACTGAGGACTCAACGCCTAAGTTGAAAAAACGAAAATTTGTTGCGGTACAAGATTTCAAGGATTTGAAGGACAACGGGAAAGTTTATCATAAAGGTGACTCTTTCCCTAAGCCAGCTAATAAAAACGTGAGCGATGAACGATTGCAAGAGCTCCTTACTGCGAGCAACAATCAAAAACGATCTGTCATTAAAGAAGTGGAATAAGACCGAGGATGAGCTATGGCTCGTCCTTTTATTTATGCGCATAAATAAAAACGAAAAAACAAATAGAGGAGAATTACAATGAGCGAAAATCTAAAAAGACATGCAATCGAACTGGTCAAAGATGTTAAAGAAGGAGAAATCGTCAAGGAAACTTATTTAACTCCTGCTTTCTTGCCAATGAAGGTAGTTTACGAAGCGATTGAAGTATACGCAGAAATCGAAAAGAACGAAACGAGTGAAGGCACTAATCCTAAGAAAGAGATTGAACTTTATACACGTGTGATGAACTTTGTTGCGAATGAAGTGTACGGCAAGCAGTTCACTCCAGATGATATTTTCAATGGGCTGCATGCACCAGATGTAAACAGAGTACTTTTTGACCAAGTGCTATTTGTTGCGCGCGGGGTGCAGAATGATTTCACAAAAAAGTACCTGGCGAAGAAACGCTAACTGACGAAGATTTTACTTTCGAGAAGCAGAAAGAGTACTTGAATAATCTAATCAGAAAAATGATGAAAAGTGGAAAGGACATAAACGAAATATTGAATATGCCTTATCACTTTGTATTGGATCTGTTAGCAGAAGAAGCAAAGCCAAAAGAAGAAAAGTCCTTAATTGCCACGTTTGGCGGTTAGGGGCTTTTTAAATTTTCGAGGAAAGGAGGAACTAAATGGAACGCATAGAGGGTTTATCGATTGGGCTTAACTTGGACGCCACAGCATTAGAGCGAGGCATTCCGGGATTAAAAAGTAAGCTTGTCGGATTAAACAGCGAAATGAAAGCCAACATGTCTGCCTTCGATAAGAGTGAACAGTCCGTCGAAAGATATGAAACAAGTCTTCGTGGACTTGATAAAAAGATCACTATTCAAAAACGCTTGGTCAGCGAATATAAAGCCGAGTATGAAAAGATGGTCAAAGAGTACGGAGAAGGTTCCAAGCAAGCAGACAAAGCGGCAAAAGCTTATAACAACCAGGTCGCAGCTCTCAACAATACGGAAAGATATACAAAAAACCTGCGAGAAGAAATGAATAAGCTCAAGAAGTCGCAGCAAGAAGCAGATTCCGGTTGGAGTAAGATGAGTAGCAGTATGAAGACTGCTGGCGGCCATATGAAAACTATGGGCGATGGTATCAAAAGTCTCGGTTCTTCCATGACAGCATTTGTTACAACATCAGCAGTTGGTCTTGGTACTGCTATGGGATTGGCTGCATCTAGCTATGAGGATTCTACTGTCCGGATGAAGAACTCTTTAGGTCTAACCACTGGAGAAGCTAAGAATCTAACAGAAGCCTCGCGTAACATCTACAAAAAAGGATTCAGTGAATCCACCCAAGAAATAGACACTGCGCTTATTCAAACGCGTCAAAATATAAAGAATTTAAACGAAGCTGATTTGGAACGCATTACGAACAAAGCGCTTGTATTGGCTGATACCTTCGAGGCTGACGTAAACGAGGTCACACGAGCCGGAAACAATGTCATGAAGGCATTTGGTCTTGAAGCAGACGAAGCGTTCGACCTGATGGCGCATGGAGCTCAAAAAGGTCTCAACTTCTCTAATGAAATGTTCGACAACCTTTCCGAGTACGCGCCTTTATTCGGTAAGATGGGTTATTCGGCAGAAGAATATTTTGAGTTGCTTATCAATGGGGCAGAAGCCGGTGTTTACAATCTTGATTATATAAACGACGTAATGAAAGAGAATCAGCTTCGCTTAAAGGATGGTTCAAAAACAACATCGGAGGCTATGGAGAAGCTTTCCTCTTCTACTCAAAATGTATGGAAAGAATTTCTTAAAGGCGATAAGACAGTCAAGGATGTGTCCAACGCAGTTCTTGCGGAATTAGAAGGTATGGATGACCAAGTAGCTGCTAACCAGATTGGTGTAGATTTATACGGTACCAAGTGGGAAGATCTCGAAGCGGATGCTATGTATTCACTAGGCGGTATCGATGGTGGATTAAAAGATGTTGATGGCACGATGGATGAGATGATTAATAATGCCGAGCAATCATTATCCCAACAATGGAAGTCAACATGGCGTGAAGCAAAGGATGCGCTTGTACCATTAGGCGAAACGCTTATAGAATTTGCTCGAGACGTGATGCCGGAAGTAAAAGAAGGTATTGCTGGCGTTACCGATTGGCTAGGGAATTTGGACGATTCCACAAAGACAAACATTCTTAAATTCGGTGCTTTCGTAGCTGCAGCTGGACCTGTTCTCATGACACTTGGCAGTCTTGTGTCCAGCGTAGCGGGTGTGGTAACAATCGCCGGATCACTATCCGGTATGATTGCCGGAGCTGGCGGACTAGGTGCTGCATTAGCAACCTTTGCAACTGGTCCTGTTGGAATAACTATCGGAGCTTTGGCTGCATTAACTGCTGGCGGCATCGCGCTATATAACCACTTGAAACAGGATGCTATTCCGGAAGTGGATCTATTTGGTGATGAAGTTTCCAGTTCTACCGAGCAAGCTGTCGGTGGATTCATGAAGCTAAATGACGAAGCGACTGTTCAACTTAACGAGCTAGCGTGGAGCGGAAAAGCTGTAAGCGAGGATATGCGTGATAGTTTGGTAGCTACGTTCGATGAGATGGGAACGCAGATTGTAGAGGGTTTGAAAGAAAAGAAAGATGAAAGCTTGCAAGCATTGTATGAATTCTTCGCTGAAGCAGAAGGGATATCCGATGAGGATCAGCAAAATCTCATTCAAAAAGTGGAAGAAGGATATAAAAAACGTGAAGAGAAGGTTCGAGAGGGTCAAGAACGCATCGATGAAATAACAAGAAAGGCTCACGAAGAGAACCGTGAAACAACTACCGCTGAGAATGAAGAAATGAACAAAATCAAGCAGTCATTTCAGGATCAAATGTTAGTAGCATTGACCAAAAATCAAGAAGAACAAAAAGCAATCTTAAGGAACATGCAAAGTCAGTCATCAGAAATATCAGCTAGACAAGCAGCGGACACTGTTAAGAACTCTGCAGAAGCAAGAGACAAAGTTATTGCAGATGCTGAACAACAATACAGCGATACTGTAGCTACTTGGGAAATGATGCGCGATGAGACAGGTGAAATTAAAGCTGAAGAAGCAGATGCTCTCATTGAGGAAGCAAAACGTCAAAGGGATGAGTCCGTTGCACATGCAGAAGATATGCATGAAAATGTGGTCACAGAAGCAAGGTCACAAGCAGAAGAGCATGTAAGCGAAGTCGATTGGGAAACAGGAGAAGTTCTCTCTAAATGGCAGAAATTGCAGAATGATGTTGGGCTTAAGCAAGCTGAGATGGCTGCTGATGCTATTAATACTTGGAATCTACTGAAAGAATATGTTCCTCGTAAAGCTGGAGAAATGAAAGACAAGGCTATTGATAAGTTCCTAGAACTGAAAAACAAGGGTTCTAGTTTATTTTCGGCTTTAAAAGGCGCAACGGTCGGGAGATTTTCTGAGATGACAGCCAATACCCTTTCTAACGTCTCGCGCTGGAAGAATTCAGTACAGAACGTTGCATCAAATCTAAAAGATCGCACGCTGGGGAAATTCTCTGATATGAAGAGCGGTGCAATTCGCAGATTTTCCGATATGGCGTCCAATACCTATGGAACATTTAAACGTTGGGGCGGCTGGATCAGCGACGTGTTTGATGACGTTGTTCAAGGTGCTAAAGATTTGCCGGGCAAGATAGGCGCCGGTATTAGAAGCATGGCTGGAAAAGTTACGGGTGGAATTGATACATTGAAAAGAAAGATGATTGGCGGATTAGAAGTTGGAGTCAATGGCGTAATTAAAGGTATCAACTTTGTGCTGAAGCATGTAGGTGTAAAAGAAAAGAATCGGCTGGCCAAGTGGGTTCCTGAATACGCGCACGGCACAGATGGTCATCCCGGAGGTTTGGCTATCGTTGGTGATGGAAAAGGCGCCAATGCTGGTCAAGAACTTATCCAAACACCGGATGGGAAATTAAGTTTGAGTCCAGCCAAGGATACGCTTGTCAACCTTCCGAAAGGTACCAGCGTCCTTTCTGCAACAGATACACGCAAGCTTATGGCAAACATCCCTAAGTACGGCTGGGGTATTGGTGAATTAAAAGAAGCGGCAGGAAAAGCAGGCGGATGGCTATTAAAGAAAGGGAAGCAAGCTAAAGGCGTTGCTTCTGATATTTGGAATTATATATCCGATCCGAAAGAAGTCTTGAAAAAGGGATTAGATGCTGTTGGCTTCAATATGCCGGAATTTCCTGCAAGCTTTGCCCCCGCAACAATGCCGGCTTTAAACAAAATGCTTACTGGTGCAACTAGCTTTATCAAGGGCAAAATAGCTGATTTTGGTTCATTTGACAGTAACGCTCCTGGCAATGTAAAAGGATGGATTTCTGCAGCTATTGCACGTACAGGTGTCCCGTCGTCTTGGCTTGGTCCTTTGACTACAATTGCAATGAAAGAATCAGGTGGCCGTACTGGTCCATCTACTATAAACAGATGGGATATTAACGCTAAGCGTGGTATTCCTTCCATGGGTCTTATGCAGACCATCGGACCAACATTTAATGCATTCAAGGCTAGAGGCTGGAATGACATCATGAACCCTATTCATAATGCAGCGGCTGCTATAAATTACATCAAGTCCAGATACGGTAACGTATACAATGTTCCGGGTATTAAGGCGTTGGCACAAGGGCGTCCATATGTTGGATATGCCACAGGGGCTCGTGTAGCGCAGCACGGATTGTATGAGTTATCTGAGGAAGGTCATCCAGAATGGGTAATTCCTACTGATCCACGCCGTCGTACTGAAGCAATGAAACTTCTGGCGCTGGCTGGCAAAGAAATAACCGGTAATAAGAGGCCTAACCAATTTCCGAATCCGGTTGGCGGAACTGGTGATGGTGTAATGGCTGATGTTATCAATTTATTAAGAGAGATGATTGGTATACAGCAAGAGCAGCTACAAGCTATACTGAACGGTCATATCTTAGAGATTGATGGTAAGCGAGCCGGGCAACTGCTAGAAAAGTATATTACAGGCCAGCAAAACAGGAAAAAGGGAAGAGGTGGACGCAATGCCCCTAAATGGATTTGAGTTTAACAATCGACGAAGTGACAACATCTATATGCTGCGGGGGCGGAGCAAGTCCCCTTTCTCTCCTCTTGAAAGAGAGGTTGTGAAGTATTCTGGTGGTCATCGATTAAAGAAAACAACCCGAGGTTTAATCGAGATCAATCAGCCAGTAGGATTCAAAGTGAAGAATGACGAAGAACAAATGCAGATTGTGAAATGGATGACAGACTGGCTTATTACAGAAAGCTGGTGCCCGCTAAAGTTCGATGACGAGCCAGGCAAAGTTTATCCGGCTGTACTGCAGAACGACATGAATGACTTTGAAAAGATGGCCACGCTTCGGCAGGGAACACTAAGCTTCACAGCACTGTACGCAGCTGGCAAAGAAATAGAGCTCAATTTATTACCTGATAGACGCTCTTACTTCATAACAGGGCAGCGCGAAACAGACTGGACCAGTAAAACAACATTTGAAGCACCAACTAGCAAATACATCATTGAAGAGGCTGGCGGCGGCCGTATCGTGCTTAACTATAATTTTATTGCTGGTGATGTATTGACAATCGACTATCACAAACGAAAGGTGCTGCTGAATGGCGAGAATCTAGCAACGGCCATTGCATTGAGCACAGTATGGTTTCCGTTGCATCCAGGCACCATGACTATAAATGCCACTGAAAATACGATTATGACTTATGTTGAACGATTCCATTAAAACGAGGAGGAATGAATATGTTTAAGAGTAAAAAGCGAAAAGAGTTGGAGAATAGGGTCGCTGTGTTGGAAAGCACACTAGATCATATGGCCGGTGTGTTAAATACGTTAACTGAAGTGTCCGCCGCTGCAACGACGGACAACATTGTTGATGGTGAAAAATTAAAAGAGACGCTTGAAAAATATTTAGATGATACGTTAGAACGCAAATTTACTCGTCGTCGATTTTGAGTAAGTCTAATTCTTTCAGTACATCGATGATAAGTAGTTCTGCATGAGTAGTAGCCTCATAATAAGTAGTGCTTAATAATTGGGGCAAAATTCTACTCATGAATTCATCCATGGATACTCGTTCAAAGCTATTAAAGACTTCTTCTATAGATTTAGCGAAATCTTTTTTTGTTTCTTCCTGTACTTGATCCATAATTTCTGTAAGTTTTTCTTTAGAAATCTGCTTAGACATAGTCACACCTCCTATCTACCAAGATAGGAACATTCTACCAGAAAGGAGGACATAGTTTGACAGAATTATATATATTTAGCCAAGATGATCAGCTGCTTACGGTTATCACAGAATCAACAGGGCTTGTCAGTGCACCTTTCCGAGAGGAATTAAACACGGTGTCTGATACGCCTTTTTCTTTTACTGTCGAAGCTGATACAGAACAATCACAACATGTAAAAGAAGAGAATCAAGTTGTGTTCCGAGATAAAGATGGCGACCTACGACTGTACGTGATTAAAGAATTGGACGACAGCGACGGCGCAGATGGCCCGGAAACAACGGCTATTTGCGAGCCGGCGTTTATGGAACTAAAAGAACACATCGTCGAAGATAGACGTTTCACCGATAAAGAAGCGCAGGTTGCATTAGACGCTGCACTAGAAGGCACACGCTGGACAGGAGAAGTGGAAGTATCACTGGGTATCTATTCTACAAACTTCTATTACATTACTAGCGTGGATGCTATCTGGAACATTCTTGAGACATGGGGCGGCGACTTTAAAGACGTGGTCGAATTCGTAGAGGATTCAAACCAAATCAAGCGGCGAGTAATTAAGCTGCAGCAACGCCGAGGTGTGGATCGTGGTCAGCGATTTGAGATTGACCACAACATCACGGAAATCCAGCGAACAGTTTTGTCTTATCCAATCACAGCCATGTATGGCCGCGGTGCTTCTCTCGAGACAGAAGGCGGTGGATATACCCGATATATCGACTTTGCAGATGTGGAATGGAAGAAAGCGAATGGTGATCCGGTAGATAAGCCGAAAGGACAGAAGTGGGTCGGTGATCCCGAGGCTTTACAAGAATATGGCCGTGTCCATGAAGGTAAGCTGTTACACCGAGAAGGTATCTTTAGCAATCAAGATTACGAGACAGCCGAGGAACTGCTGCAGGCAACGTGGCAGGCACTACAGGAGGCAAAAGCACCAGAAGTAAATTACAGCCTTTCAGTAGAACTGCTGGAACGTATGGCAGAATATGAACATGAGCATGCGGAGTTAGGTGACACTTCCCGAGCGATTGACCGTAATTTCTCTCGACCAATTGAAATACAAGCACGCATTATTGCAATGGAATATGATCTTACCGACATTGAAGGAACTGCTACCGTGGAAATGGGGCAGTTCCTTTCTGTTGATTCTGATAATAGGTTGGAACGCGTCATCGATACCATTAATAATAACCGCGGCAAATGGGAGTATGTAACGGATAAGAATTATCCAGACATTGTGCCAGCTGTTCCGGTAAATGTAGAAGCAAGTGGACTTTTCAAATCAATACTCATTCAATGGGATTACACAGGCTCAGTCTATATAAAGCATTATGAGATATATGGTTCACAGGTTCAGGGATTCGTTCCACAACCGCAGCACTTATTGTACCGAGGGAATATATCGTCTTTCACACATGCTGTGGAAACAGACCAGAAATGGTATTACCGGGTACGGGCTGTAAATCATCATGCAACAGCAAGTGAGTACAGTGAAGAAGTGTTCGCAAGTACTGTACGCGTCCTGAGCGATGACATTCTGTTTGGTGAGGATATTGCAGCACAACTCCGGGAACTGAGCCTGACTTCCCAACTGCTTGCCGACGGTAGCATTAACTTTGAGCAGATATCAGAGGCGGCCAGGGAACAGATTAAACAAGAATCAACGACGTACACGGATGAACAAATTACAACTGCAAGAAATGCCCTTATTCAGGACATCGCTGATAAAGCTGATTTGGAATTTGTGAATGGTAAATTCAAATTCTCGGATGAAAAGCTGCAGGAGTTAGATGGCGAGATTGTTGAGCTTACTAACAAGACAATCACTTATGATCAAGACTTTGTAGATGTGAAGCAAAGTGTAGATGAAGTGACGGGAACGATTGACACAACTATTCGACAAGTGGAAGGCATTGATAATACCGTCAAAGACCATCAGCTAAAGATTGAGCAAAATGCTAAGGGGATAGAAAGCAAGGTCAGCACTGATACTTACAACCAGGACAGTGATGCGATTAACCGGCGCTTTGAGAGCGTCAACAGTGAATTCTCGCAACAGGCGGGCTTGATTCAGCAGCGTGTAACCGAAAAAACATACAACGAGGGAATTAAAACGTTGCAAACTAATATTGATGGCATCCAAGTTGGTGGGACAAACCTTATACCTGGTACATCATCAGAGTGGGAAAGCGCAACGATTGGTCAGTACAATAGAACGGCAAGCCAAAGATATCATTACAGTGAGTTAGGATTAACTCCGGGGGATACAATTACATTTGGAGTAGAGCTCCAAGACTTATCAGGAAGAAAAAGGCTAAGAGCCAGAATAGATTTTTATTATAATTCTACAGGAGAAGATGGTAAAACTATTCATTACGGTGAACCGATTATTGCTAAAGGGTCAAAAGGGAGAACATTTGCAAGCGCGGTAGTAGATGACACTAAACCTTATATCGTTTTGTTCTTTAATAATGCTGATGCGAGTACTGTTCCTGAGGTTACTGACTTAAAGTACAAAGAATTAATGCTTGAGAAATCAAATAAGCCATCCGCATGGCAGCCTGCGCCAGAAGATTATCTACGTAGGTTCATTAAGAATGAATCCGACATCAAACAATACGCAGACTTAATCAGTCAAAAAGTAAGTGAGACAGTTTACAAAACCGACCATGATAAAGTAGTACAGCAGCTGGCAGACCATACTTCCTTAATCGAGCAAACAGCGAAAAAGATTGAATCGAAGGTCGAGTCCAGCACATTCAATAACTTGCAGCAGACGGTTAGCAATCAAGCTTCAACTATTGAGCAGCAGGCTAAGCTAATCAGCCAGAAAGTCGATTCAATCACTTACAACGGGCTAAAAGACACGGTTGAGAAGCATACAAGCCTAATTGAGCAGCAGGCTAATCAGATATTGCATAGAGTGACAACCGAGAAATTAACAGAAGAAATTGAGAAAGTGAAAGTAAAACAATATGCTACATCGGGTACGGGGTCAGATAATTACGGGAAGTGGACTAAAATATTTAGCATAAAGGCAACAGCCAGATATCAATTCACTTCTTTAGATTTTTCATTCATCGCTGGTTCTGATGGAGGCTCAAAAACAAGATTCGGAAGAGGATTCGCACGGTTAAAACAACAGAGTGCAATGGGAGAACCACCTATACCGCAGCTTGAAATCAGAGAATCGACAGGTATTGGTGCTGGAGATTTTGTTTATGTCATAACGCAAAATACCACTTCTCTAACAGAAATGATAGTTTACATGCGTATCACAAACTCCCATGAAAGGTATTTCATCACACCGTTATCTAGTGCAGGAAATAATCAACCTACATTCTATGAGAATCAAGGGTTTGTTAAACCAGTCCCCGGTGATTACGTATATGCTATTAAAAATCTAGTAGCAGGGGATACGGAAAAAGTAAATGGAGTGGATGCAGGCCAAGTTACACAAAGGCTTTCCACAGCAGAGTCTGAGATTAAGCAACAAGCCGACAATATTGAATTAAGAGTACGGAAAGACGGCATTGTATCTGCAATTAATTTATCATCCGAAGGTGTTCGCATCGATGGACGCTTGCACCACATCACTGGAACCACGCTCATCGATAACAGCGTAATAAAGTCGGCGCATATTGCTGATGCAGCTATTGGCAACGCAGCTATTGCAAATGGTGTTATTACAAGAGCCAAGATTGGGACAGCGGCAATTGGGACAGCTCAACTTGATAACGTGGCCGTTACTAACGCCAAGATTGCTAATTTAGCCGTCGATGATGCCAAGATTGCCAATATCTCTGTAGATAAGCTGAAAGCTGGTATCATAAACGCCAACCTTGTAAAAGTACAAGGCGGAAGCGGTAACGAGTACGCCAGAATAGACGGTGCTTTTCTTTCTTCTCGCGGAAAATACACCCGTACATGGTTTGGTGAAAACGAAAACTTAGATAGTGAAATTACTATCGGTGGCGGTATGGTTAGGGTAACAAAAGTAAACGATCCGCGAGGTAGAAGGAATCTCTACTTTACTAATAACGGTATATCCACTACTGCAGTTGGTGCTGATGGCGATGAAGGTACAGGTTCTGGTGTAATTGAGTTCTTCTCCCATTACTGGGATGATGACCGACGTGGGCTCATGCTTTACTCAAACTTGGGTTCTATCGGCATGCGTACTGACAGCAGAAGCATTTACCTTGATGCGAATCAAGATGTATTTATTAAAGCTAGTATTGGACGTGTCGTCCTGCAGCCGCGTGATAGAAACCGAGCCGGTAATAACCATTTCGTTTTCAATGTCAAAGACAATGGTAGTACTTCGGATACAGATGGAGTCCTGCAATATGGATCACCGCTTACGAATTACGCATCGGGTTTCAGATTCAGTAAATCATCTTTAGATCCTACTGTCTGGGTCACGAATGGTAATGGGGATTACAGTTCCGGACATCTACGGGCAAGAAGCATTTATGCCACTGATGCCATTTATGGTGACATCGTAGGTAACGTAAAAACGAATACCACCAACCTATATCTAATGGCTGACACGGAAATCAGATTTACTAGCAAGGCTGGATACAACAACGGAAACGTGTCTTGGAGAAAAGGCGTCATGCAGGACTTGTCGTCTAACACTGTTGCTTCCCTTACAATCGATCCATTGTATCTAGGTGCGAACTCTGAGATACGAGCAACAAGCAGAGGATTTGCAGCAAGTGGTCCAATCTATCGAGACATTTGGGCTGGCGGGTTCATTAATAAATCAACATTGGATTCCAAGCAAAATATCGAGGATTTGGAGAATATCGGTCTTACAACTGTCAAAGGTCTGAACGTGGTGAAATACAACACGTATAGCGACATCGAAAGAGGAATTTACTTTGATAAACGAGTTGGCTTCATCGCGGAACTTTCTCCTGACATCAGCAACTATAACGCCCAGGGAATCGATGTGTACAGGCTATCTGCCTATAACACCAAAGCCATCCAAGAGCTGAGTGGATTAGCTGAACAAATGGAATCCAATATAGAGAGCATCTACGATATTCTCCAGGCCAACATAAAAGAAATAGAAGAATTAAAAGCAGAAGTTCAAACACTAAAATCAGCATAAACGGAGGAATTTACTATGAAGTTAGAAATTAAGAATAGCATGATCTCACCAGCAATTAAGTTGTTGTATGACTTGAAGCTAAAAGGAAAACAGTCCCGTCATCGGACAAAATTCATTAAACAGCTGCAGGGAAAAATGAAGGAACTTCACACACAAGAACTAGATTTAATCAAGGAGTATGCAGGAGATGATGGGGATGGAGGTCCTAAGAAAAGAGAAGATGGATCGTTTGCGATTCGACCGGAAGACGAGAGTGCGTTTCGGAAGGAACAGGACGAACTATTCGAAGAACCATTTGTAATCGATGGGGGTGATAATTATGTGACCTTAGAAACTGTGAAAGACATTGTCTTGGAATATGACGAGGAAGTCAGCGGTGATACTGCAGTTGCCTACGATTATCTATGTGAAGCATTTGAAAATATGAAAGACTAAAGGAGAATGTAAAATGGCAGATAAAATTAGAGTGAAAATTACTGGTGTAAATTTTGCTTATGACTCAGAGAATGTAAATGTTGAAACCGCCATTCTCAAATTTGAACTTGTGGATCCAATGAATCAATTTTATGGAAATGGCTCAGTTAATATGCCGAAAGAAGATTACTTTACTAATACAGAAGGCATGCCAGGACTGGAGAAGTTCACTAGGGCATACTTGGTCAGCAGGTTCAATGATGAAGCAGCTACAACTGAATAAGATTTTCTAAAGAACGCCATTGAAGAAGGCGTATTTTTTATGCTTAAAAACAGGAATATCCTCCCATTGTGTCGAATAGTGGCGTAAAGGGAGGAATGGATATATGAAAATCATTTTAAAACAACCAATTCAGTTAAAAGACGAAGTGAGTGCAGATGTAGAGATTCTTTTTAAAGAGCTAGAAAGTGAATTTGTACCACGTGTAGGTGAAAGAGTAACTGACGATGTATACCGACATTACCCAGATACAGGGTTATCTCGTGTAGTGGATGATGTTGAATACACGCACAATCTAAAGAAATGTAAAGTTACATTAAAGTACATCTCGATACCTCGAGATTCATTCGGTAATTGTCGTAAAACATTTCACGAATTTGGTTGGACCGATGACTTAAAAGAAAGACATTCTATTAGTATCTTGAAATAAATTAGCATCCCATACGGGGTGCTTTTTCTTTTGCAAAGGAGGTGACAGCAGTGAAAAGATTAAAAGGGGGCGAGAAAAGAAATGGAGGAGGAAGTGATGTTAAATGATCATGAACGAAGAATTGTTAGTCTTGAAGAAGGGCAAGCGGAGATAAAGGGACAAATGAACACCCTCTCTGAACAAGTGACAGCTGGCAATACTAAAGCAGAGAAAGACAACACTTATCTTCGTGAACAAAATGATAAGATGTTCAGAACGCTTATAGAGATAAACACTCGGTCGCAGGACCGCAAGCATGAATTAAAGCTGCTAGACAAACAAAACTTTTGGAAGCTGACGCTTGGTATCGGTGGTAGTGCTGGTGTTCTTTATACCATAGCACAAGCCTTAATCGAATATCTGTCACGTTAAGCCTGTCGGGACTAGCCGGCGGGCTATTATTATGCACAAAAAGGAGAGGTTCACATGGAAGAAGTAATGCTATTTGCAACAATTATTAGTCCTATTGTTATTGCTTTAGTGCAGCTGGCGAAAAAGACGGGGCCTGTTAGCAGTAGATACTCGCCACTGACTAGTTTGGTTATTGGACTGCTAGTCGGCTTTATCGCTTGGCCGTTCACTGAATTGGATACAGTAATGCGGTTATGGGCGGGAGGCTTTGCCGGGCTTGCAGGTTCCGGACTGTTCTCATTAGGTAAGAAAACAATTTCAAATAACGACAACGAGGCTGCCTAAGGGCGGCCTTTTATTTTGAGGAGGAAACAAGATGGGAAGAGTATCATTAAACACATTGTTGCAGCGTTCTGAGAAGAATATGGGGTCCGGCATGAATCCAATCGTTAAGAAAAGCGCACTTGAGCTTGTCCGAAGAGCTTATGCAGAAGGTATTAATGCGCAGATTTCTCATGGTATGCGGACATATGCGCAGCAGAACGCTTTGTATGCGCAAGGACGTACAAAGAAAGGTGCCGTTGTAACAAATGCACGCGGCGGCTACTCTAATCATAACTTTGGCTTGGCTGTCGATTACTTCCTTACTAACAATGAAGGAACAACAGCAATTTGGGATGTGGATAAGAAATGGAGACGCGTTGCAGCCATCGGTAAATCGCTTGGATTCTCATGGGGCGGCGACTGGACTAGCTTCAAGGACTACCCTCACCTTGAAATGACGGGCGGTCTGTCCACTGCGCAGTTGCGGGCTGGTAAACGTCCTAACCTTGTAGATAAGACAGGAACGAAGACTGCAGCGGCAACTCCTACAAAAGTCAGCAGCGCTACAGCTTCCTCTGGTGGTTCTTCCTATATCAAGGAGGCGCAGAAGTACGCTAATAGCCGTGACTATCCTACAAAAGCTAAGTTTACCAAGCTTACTGTAGATGGTTACAAGGGACCGAAAACGATGAATGCATTACTACGTATCTATCAGTATTACGCAAAAGTAGCGATTGATGGCATCTTTGGCCGTAACAGTAAAGCCGCCGGATCTATTCAAAGCCGAAAGAAACATACTCCTGGTTGGACCAGACTTATTCAGAGTCTGTTGAACGTCCATGGGCACAAATTGGCTGTCGATGGTATCTTTGGTTCTGGGACAGAAGCAGCGCTTAAATCCTTCCAGAGAAGCAAGGGGATTGCAGTAGATGGAATTGCGGGTCCTAACACATACGAGAAGTTTTTCAAGTAAAAATAATACCCCTCCTTAGTTGGAGGGGTTATTTGCCGTTTTAAAGAGCAATTCGCTATAATAGATGATGAATAAGTTGATAAAGGAGGTTCATAATTGATTAAAGATATATTGGTTACTACCGGCCTTAGTACAGTCTTATCGAGTATTCTTGTAAAGTTTATTGGTTATTTATTTGATAAAAGAAAGCAAAAACAATCAAATTTACATAGTAAGAGTTTGCAAGTTGATAATTTCTATAGGAGTTTAAATGGTGATAAGATGACTGAAGTTCTTGATGAGTGGACTAAATTCTTATTCGATTATAACCAGCCAGAACAAATCAGAAAAATGGGAGAACAAGACTACGTCAGAAATCTTATTAGGAATACATTTAAGTTTGCATCAGCTAATACCGTCGAAAGATTGTCTAACCTACAAAATTACTTATACAACAATCAAAAAAATGGAGCCTTTAACCCCTTAGTAGTACTAGTGTTAGTAGCTGGTGTAATTGTGTCTTTAAAGAAAGATTTTTCAGATGAATATGTAGAAGTAAATCAACTTCTGAAGGTTACCTTGACTGATTATGATGTGAACAAGGATCAATTTAATGCGATAATAAAAGCACTTAAAATGTAAGACTCTCCTTAATTGGAGGGTCTTTTTTTAATTCCATGTATTGCTGCCATATCCTTCTGATAAATAAATTCAAACGACTCAATTTCATCCTGCGTGAATTGTGCAAGCTTCGGATGCTGCGGAGTCAGCTCCGGCATTACCTCTTGGTCGTCATCTTCACTATCCAGGAAGTCCAGCAACGCTTTCTGCGAAATATCCATTCTTGCCAGCACATATTCTCCATACAATTCAATTCTGATTGGTCTTAACATATTATCTCCTCCTTTTACCCCTATAATCGCATCCAAAGAATAAAAGGTGTGATGTATTTTTTCATCTTTACAATTTCTTAAATATCCCAAAAGGAGCTGGCATCTTTATCCGGCTCAATATCTCGGACTGCCTTCATGATTTTGCGCATTACCTTGGCTCCTGGTTCATAATCCGGATCAGAGCATGCTTTACTAATCGTATTCCTGTTCACTCCTGACGCTTCCACCAAATCCTCTTGGCTATATCCGGTACGATCCAACCACTTTCCCAATCTTGTTCTTTTCTTACCTAATCCCCACATGCTACCGCTACTCCTTTATTAGTTTAATAGCTGCATTATTGACTAGCTTTCTGAAAAAAATACATAACTTCACTCAAATTAGGAAAGTTGGACAAGCGGTGCTACATATTCTAAACCATGGCAGCTACAAAGGTAGATACAAAGGTTTCTACAAATGTAATGCTGCAATTGTAATTAAGCTATAAGAGTGATTAAGCGGGCATTTTCGGCTGTGTTCGGAACGACGAGCAGAGCGAGAGGGAAGAGTGAAGACGGGTGCCCATCTTGGATAGTTTTATACATGGAATTCAAATATTTTTAAATAATTTTCTAATTGGGAGTGATTAAAGTGATCACACTAATAGGTTGTGCTTTAATTGGCAGTTCTGTTGCAGGAGGGGCTTATCCTATATTTGAACGCTACTGTTTGAAGGAAAGGTATCGAAAAAGGAAGCTGAGGGAGAATCTTGAAATGGCATTTACGAATGGAGAATTGTACAAGAGCAGAGGTGAGAAAAGAGAATACCCGTACGTTTTAAAAGCAGAAGAACAGGGAGAGAAGATGACGCTTGTTTTCAGCGTTCCGAAGGGAATGAATCCCGACGACATTGAAAAGCGCTACTACGTCCTTAAACAGCATTTTGGCAATAACATTAAATTAGAATTGGACGTTATGCGTGGCATACTTCAGGTATTTAAAGAAGGTCTGCCAAACAAGCTAACATACAAGATGGAGGAAGCAGCTGCAGCTATTCAAAACATTCGTATTCCCGTTGTATGCGGCCAATCCCTTGATGGCGAACTGAAGGTATATGACATGGTGGATAATCCACACTTGCTGATTAGTGGAGAAACCGGATCAGGTAAATCCAGTGAACTGCGCAGCATACTTACGACACTGATTATGAACAAACGGCCAGAAGAATTGCAGCTAATACTAGGGGACTTGAAGCGGTCGGAATTCCATTTATTTAAGCGGCTGGGCCATGTGCAGGGTGTTTATCATTCACCAGAAGAATTGACTCCTGTTTTAGAAAAAGTAAGGCGTGAGATGCAAAAGCGAGGCGATATGCTTGATGCTGAGGAAGTAAACAGCATAGGTGAGTTGAAAAGGAAGCTGCCGTATATAGTTGTCTGTATCGATGAAGTAGCTCTGCTTAAAGGTGAAACTGCAGTAACAGATATTCTTGAGGAAATTTCATCAATTGGCCGGTCATTAGGCGTGTTCCTTATCTTATCGATGCAACGTCCGGATGCGAAGCTACTTGATGGTAAGTTGAAAGTAAACCTAACTGTGCGTATGGGATTCCAGACTGCAGATGCAATTAACTCAAAGATTATCGGGACACCGGGTGCAGAAGATATAAGCGTGCCAGGGCGCATGATACTGAAAGTGAATTCTGCTGCAGAAGAGATACAGTGTCCTTGGCTGGATAACCAAAAAGCAAAGCAGCTCCTTGCTCCATATAAGCGCAGTAAGCAAGAAGTGCAGCAGCAGGAAGAAGAAGAACATGACGAGTATGCGGGAGTGTTTAACAATGAATAAGCGTGACATGGCTATCATAAAAGACTTAGAGCGATTCCGGGTAATGAGTAGAGATGACATAGCTGCCATTCACTTCGGCAAACTGAAGAATCCAATCACCAGTGCAAACATGGTCTTGAAACGGTTGGCTAGGGACGGACAAATAGAAGTGAGCAAGTCATTCAGTCCGTTCGTATACTTTCCATATGGCTCTATAATGAAGCGAAACTCCACTAAGATACCCCACTTTCTCAGCCTAGTCGATGTATACAAACAAATCACCCACTACTACATGCCGCGCACATTCCAAATAGAACCGAAGTACAGCAAAGGACTTGCAGAGCCTGACATTTACACAGAATTCAACGGTACTCCATTCTTCATTGAGGTGCAGCGGAATGTATACTCACAGAAGGTAATGGACCAGAAGATTGAGCGATATGCTGCGCTTCGGTATTCAGAAGAGTTTAGATCAAAGCGGTTCCCAATTGTAATAATGGTTAGCACTACGCGTTATGACATTAAAAGCAAAGATATTCGTGTATTTCAGACTGAATCTATTCATGAGTTCATTCGTAATGCAGAGAGAAGCAGGCAACCAGCTAAGAAGCCTGTGCAGGGAACTATTAAATACAAGCTGGGATGAATACATTGTAGATGGTATGATTTAGTTGAATTGGAAAATAAGAAAGTTTAGATCAGGAGGAAATTATGTTTGCGACTTTGTTGATTTTGTTAAGCATTTTATTGTTTCTTGCAGGCATCGGTCTATTAATTACATTCGCTATCTTAAAGAAGAAAGCATGGATTTGGATTTCATCAGGAATGGTTGTGGTCGCTCCTATACTACTTGTTATTGGGATAGTTACGGCTTTTACAGATGGTGAAGAGGTGACTAAACAAAGCGAACCGACTGCTACAGAAGTTTCAGAAGAAGAGCCAGCAGGTGAGGAAGAAAGCATTGATGAGCTGACGACGCAGGATGAATTAGATGAACAGCTAAAAGAAAAATCTATAGAAGTCGATTATGAAAAAGTTAAATTGGGTGAAGTTAGCAGCGATGAAAACTTGTATGTAGATGGAACTGTAGCTATGATCAAAGACCCCAACGAATCTTTTCCAAAGTATTACTTAAATACCGAAGAAAGTGATGGAAGCACAGGGTGGTACTTAATATGGGATATGAGAATGAACGGACTACCAGAGGAAGATGATCAATTAAGAGTTTACGGGTCATATGACGGAAAAGAAGAAGAAACAGGAATACCCATGTTGATTGGAAAAATTATAGAAAAACAATAATTTGTCTAAAGAGTGGCTACTGCAGCTGCTCTTTTTTTGTACTTAGATTAATTGGTCAAAATTACCACTATAAATTTGGTAAGATATACCTGTATTATGAAAACAGGCGCCTAATTAATGTCATGACAAGATTTTTCCCAATTTCCAAAAAAGGATTTCCATATGTTCGCATTGTGTGCTAATATAAGAACAAGCGTTCGCTAAATAACCAAACAAAAAAGCACATTCAAGGATAAACTTAAACGTGCTCTTACATAAATTTCTTTTTTACAGACTTGTATAGCTCCAAGGATCTAACAACATATTCTAACTCATCAGGTGAAAGTGATTCTAGGTGCAAGGGGTTGTCCGTTCGTTCGAATATATAGTCTAAGGAAACTCCATGATAGTCTGCAGTTTTAACCAAGGCCTCGTATGACATCTGACGTTCGCCGCGTTCTAGCATGCCGTATGAGCTTCTTGAAAACCCAAGTTCTTCAGCAAACTCTTCTTGGGTTAGTCCGAGTTTTTTTCTTAAATCGGCTAGTCTATCTAGTCTCATATATACACCCGCTCCCTAATCAAACATTATAAAGCGGGTTGCGCACGAATAGTCTAAATGCCACAAAATGTGGCTTATATCATTATTTTTGACACTTATACAAGACAAAAAAGGTGGTTTTATAGCATGGTAAAGGTGGTTGATTTAGATAAGGTTTGTACAATTTTGGGCATAAAAAAAGATATGCTGAAAAAGATTATTTCTCCGAACGTAAAAAACGAAGATAAGAAATAAGATTTTTCGCTTCCTCTTCAGTTAGTTCTTTGCCGTCAAGTTGTAGATTGTAATGCTGCATTAACTCTTTATTAGATAGTTCCAGATCTCCAAGAAACTCCTTCTCATTAGTTGCATATGAGGCAGGGGTTTCTTTTATTTTGTCCTCGAAATTAATTGGTTCCAGTAAATCGTCTTCCTCCCAGTAACCACAAGCCACCATTAGTTCAACCAAAGAGGTAGAAGTTAAGTAAGGCGCTAACTCTCTGAGTGTTTCAGGGAATGGCTTTTGTTCATTTCTTTCTATTCTTGAAAGGGTCGAAGCAGATATACCACTTTTAGCTGCCAAACCTCTTAAAGACTTATATCCACTTTCCTTTCTGTGTTTTGCTAAAAATTCTCCAATATTGACGTTTCTCATATTCATCCTCCTGGTATTGTTCTCTATTTATATAATTATTTTTTGTATTTGTGCTGTAGTTCAAGGTAGTCATGAATACTCATGTATATTGCCTATAGGCAATGACACGTTAAAAGTATAATACACAAATTGCGTGCGCGCAATATAACAAAGCAATAATGTTGCGTTCTCGTAAGTGTGATTATTTTTTTGCGTCCAATTTGAATAAAAGTGTTGCATGCGCGCTACGTTCTGGTGTATAGTCTGTCTTACGAGAACAAAGGCTCGAATGAAAGGAGGTTTCGAAAGTAAATGACGAAGACTGTTATTAGGCTTAACAAAACTGCTCTACTCCATGCTGCTATAGATAATAACTTGAAGAAGAATACTGAGATAGCAGAGAAAATAGGGGTTTCTGCAACGCAATTATATAGAGCTCAACTTCCTGTTGATCATCCGAATTACGCTTCTCCGGGTACAGGATTTATCTCTGGTGTACTCAATGCGTTTGATGGTCCATTTGAAAGGTTCTTTTTTTTAGATGACGTGTTGCGCGGGCGAAACAATAATTCTGATGAAGGAGGTGAACAAGATGCCATTGTATGAACATTACTTGCCGGAAGATTATGAGTTGCTAACTGAAACTCTCGGTACGATGCATGAAACGTGCCTGAAGATTATCGAGATGGGTACAACTGCTGACTTCGAACAGCAAGCTGCTCTTCAAATCAAATTGCATACAGCTCTTACTACATTGCATGCACTGAATCACAAGAAGACTCAGCGCGTTGAAATAGAACTTGCTGAGTCAATAAGGAGGCACATGTTTTGATTAATCGTATCAGGGAGTCGAATTGGACTTACAGAATATTGTTTGTTGCTGTAGCTGGCTTTCTGGTTTGGGGGCTTATCAATTATTGAAAGGGGGTGTTAATAAGTGGAATACGGAGTGGCTGGAACAATCGCAGTAAAGCGGGTAGGCGGAAATGTCATCGATAAAGACGTGAATGACTGGCTTGAAAAAAATCCGTGGGTAGACGTCATTGATATTAAATTCTCAGCAAGTGTTACCCATGAAGACCGGGGAAACGATGCATTAATCATTTACCGAAAGGAGTCGTAACATGCAGATAAAATTCAAATCTCTTAAACTGCAAAACTTTAAATCCCACCGCGATCTTACAGTTAACTTTGGCGAGGTAACTAAAATCGCGGGGGATAACGCCGAAGGTAAATCAACCATTGGCGAATCTATTTCTTGGTTATTATACGGTATCGACTTGCTAGGAAACAAGCTCGACCCGACACCGGTAACATACGAGGCTGATGAGACCTTGGTTTCACTTTTATTCAACGATGGTCAAAAAGATGTCCTCTTATCTCGTGGATTAAAGAAAGGTAGGGCGTCCTATTACATCAATGAAGTGCCGTCCAAAGCGGGCGATTACAACGAATTACTGGATAACTTGTTTGATAAAGACCTGTTCTTGAGTCTGTTTAACCCGAACTACTTCTTCACGATGAAATGGACAGACCAACGAGCAATGGTCCTGCAGTATGTAACAGCACCTGCAAATAAAGAAGTATTTGCAGCATTGCCTAAAGCACAGGGAGATAAACTGGCTGCCTTGGTTAAAAAGCATTCTCTTTCCGACATAGACAAACTACATCGTGATAAAAAGAAGAAGCTTGATAAACAATACATCGCAGCACAGAGCAAGACAAAAACGCTTAAAGAGCAATTAGAAGAGGATGCACCAAGAGTACCGTTGGAATCCCTGCAGGCTGAAAAGAGCATATTCACTAAGCAGCTGAATGAAGTGCAAGAAGTCATTAATTCTGCCAGCAGCACCAACAATCAAATCAATACGCTGAATGGTCGCATTAAAGCATTACTGGACGAGCGTAGTCGCATGCAGGAGCAATGGAAGATATTAAAAGCTGAGACTATTGAAGATACTTGCCGCACCTGTAAGCAACCATTGAAAGGTGATGCAGTCAAAGCGGCGGAGGAAGACAAGGAACATCGTAAAGCAAACTTCAAGACTACTTACGATAAGACTGTAGCTGACCGTAAGGCATTAGAGGCACAGCTTGCAGGCCTAACATTCGTTGACGTATCTGAACAGATGGCTAAAGCTCAAGAGCTGCAGCAGAAAATAACACCAATTGAAGCAGAGATACGGAATCACAAGCAGTTTGAAGACAAAGAGAAACAAATGCATAAAGCTGTTGATGCTGAAATGGAAACTCTGGATTCACTAAACGAGTCCATCTTTATTGTCGATGCAGTCAAAGCGTACTACGCCAAAGAAGCAGAGCTACAGGCTGCTAAGGTGGATGACTTGCTAGACAACCTATCTATCAAACTATTTGAAACGCAGAAGAATGGCGAGATTAAGACGACATTCGAGATTCAAATGGACGGTAAGGACTATCGCAAGCTGTCACTGTCAGAGAGTATTCGAGCCGGACTAGAGCTGCGTGATGTGCTGTCAGAGCAGAGCGACGTTATCACCCCTGTGTTCCTTGATAACAGTGAATCAATTACTAGATTCAAAGAGCCACTTGGCCAGCTTATTGTTAGCCGAGTTGTTGCAGGAGAAGAACTCAGTATAAAAGGAGCGGATGAGTAATGGAAAAGATTCATGACATCCTTCAAAAAATCCGGAAGTTTAACGGCCAGATTGAAGACATTGAGCGCATGGAGGAATGCGGTATTGATGATGTGACTGTTGCTTCTGTAGGAAGTAATCACAGAAGTCAGCGTTATGCGTTGGATCTATCTGAACTCGGAATTGATAAAAAATATGTAACAGATCTTCTTTCTCCAATCCTGACAGCGAAGCTAGCTGAACAGAAAAGTAATCTTAAAGTTGCCATTTTTAATCTTAGCAAGGAGCTGCAGGAATTAGCTGGGGGCGATGACTAATGCCGGAATACTTAGCAGAACAACGCATTGTAATTACCAAACAAATAACTGTCCGCGCAAAAGATGCTGATGAGGGCCGCAAGCTAATTAACAAAGGGGTTTGCATAGTAAATGACATTCGCCAGCTTGACTATTTAGATATTAATGAAAAACAGGAGGAAACAACACATGGCAAATAATCAAAATCAACTATCCCTTACACCGGAAATCACAGAGGCTTTCAAGCCGGAAGTAATCGAGGTAATCCGTAACTCATTCGCACCAACAGCAACTAATCAGGAGTTCTTGCTGTTTGCACATAAAGCAGCATCTTACGGTCTGGATCCATTCAAGAATGAAATCTTCTTTATCAAGTACGGCAACACAGCTCGAATCCAGTTTGCTGCAGAAGCGTACCTATCCAAAGCGCGTGAGCAGGAAGGCTTTCAGCCACCGGATACACAGATGGTCCATGAAAATGATGAATTCAAAGTGGCAATGAACAAAGAAACAAAAGAGCTTGAAGTGGTCACGCATGAAATCGCCTTTCCGCGTGGCAAAGTAATTGGTGCTTATAGCATTGCTTATCGCGAAGGTCATCGCCCCGTCACTGTGTTTATGGACATCGATGAAGTCTCCCATATGTTCACCGGCCAGAACAAGGAAAACTGGAAGAAGTGGACAAGCGACATGTTCGGTAAGCATGTGCAGCAGCGGGCGTTAAAACGCCAATACGGTCTTGAATTTGATGATGTGACTATCCCACAAGGTAATGAAGGCGAACCGGAGTCACCGCAGCAGCGACCTCGAAGAGATGTTACACCAAATGACGATGACATTATCGATGGCGAGGAATCCAAGCCTAATCAAGAACCAGAACAGAAGCCATCCAAGACAGACGAGCTTAAGTCTCAGATGAAATCACTGTTCACGCAGCTAGGTATCACGACGAATGAGGGCGTACAAGAGTATCTTAAGTTGCATGCTCCAAAAGCGAATCCTAAAACACAGCAAGGATTGGTCGCCATCATTCAAGTGCTTGAAATGAACTTGGAAATGCAGCAAGCCCAAGCATCCGACGATGACGCGTTGGACTAAGCCATGTATAACCCTTATCGGAAACACAAACCGAGGGTGCAGGTAATCGAGAAAGATCTTGACTGCGAGATTTGCGGAAATGAAATTAATCCTGGTAAAGAAGCTTATAGCCGCGGGTACCGAATCTGCCCGCGGTGCCAGGAAACATTGGAGGAGAATTATGAGCGACGTCGGCTCTGTACTCAAAAAAGAAAGAGAATCCAAAAAGTTATCACTTAGAGAGTTAGCTAGAAGATCAGGGGTTTCTCACCCTTACATTTCTCAGCTTGAGAACGGTAGGACTGGTGTTCCCACTTATTCCACTGTCAGAGCACTGGCGAAGGGTTTAAGTGTTGGATATCTAGACTTGTTAATCGCAATAGGGTTTGTAACTGACGACGATATTGAATTGTATAACAAGCAATTTAGCGAGGAGCTTGTTTAATGAAAGTAGACATCCTAGCATCCGGATCTTCCGGCAACTGCATAGCACTTACAGCTGGTAACTCTACCATTCTAGTAGATTGCGGTATTGCCAAAACAAAGATAGAGAAGCGCCTGATGGAATGTGGCATCGAACCAGGCAACATTTTGGCTATATTTGTCACTCACGCCCATAACGATCACATCAAAGGGCTGCCGATTGCGGAGAAGTATCATATTCCCGTATATGCCGGTGAAGAGGAATGGAAATCGATTAAGAATGTACCGGAGGAGCTGCAGCATCCTGTCTACTCAGAAAGCATCCTGTTTGACCAAGAAGGCTACGGCGATTGGTTTGAGATAGAGCCATTCAAAACGCACCACGATGCATACGACCCGAGAGGATATGCAGTTTGTACGGAAAATCATAAGGTTTCAATCTGCCTAGACACTGGCCATGTAGATGCCGACATGCTCGAAGCAATGAAAAACAGCCAAGTGTACATCATCGAAAGCAATCACGATCCAGTCATGGTCGAGCATTCCGACTACCCGAATTCAGTCAAAGCACGTATTGTCTCGCAGGTCGGTCACTTGAGCAATATGCAAACCGCAGAAGCACTGGCACAGTTGGTGCAGGGCGAGGGAGAAAAGATTTATCTTACTCACTTGAGCAGCAACAACAATATGCCTTCACTGGCTTTAATGACAACAGTGCGGCAGCTGATGAAGAAGGGTTTCAAGCAAGACAAACATTATGAGATTGAGGTGTTCTAAATGGAAAAAGCAATCGTACCGAAGCAAGTATCCCAGGCGTTGGACTTACACAAGTTAGTTTGGGATAAGGCTTCATCTAAAACGCAGGCGCTCCAGTTTATGGCTTTGCCCTTCTCTGAAGTAAAAGGAACGGCAGCCGAAACGCTAAGGAAATATGCAATTAAAGAGCCTGAAAAATACATGCAAGCAGTTCTGTACGGTTACGAGCCACGTATTGAAGATAAAAAAGATTTGGCTAATGTTATTGAAATATGGGTGGCCAAGCCATACGTGGATGATGAGCGCAAGGATATTGAGCAGTTTGCCGGAGTGATCACCAAACACTTTCAACAACAATGAACGGATGATATGGCATGGCAAAACCACAAAGAGAAAATGGCTATACCGGTATTGCCAACGAAATCATGCAAGAGATTGCCAAAGTAAATTTGAACGGTACTCAATTCCGTTTGGTAATCGTGATTTGGCGATACACCTACGGTTTCCAAAGGAAGATGTATCCCATGTCAGTGAGGTTTTTAGCCGAACATACCGATGCTGGCAGAACGCAGGTTAGCAGAGAATTAGATGTACTGATTGCTAGAAACATAGTAATCACCGGTGAAGCCAACAGCAAAGGTAGACACATTGGATTTAACAAGGATTACACATCATGGCTGGACAGAGAGCCAAGTAAGGGGGAAGTAAAGGTGGCACCTAATAAAGACAAGGCAGCTGCAGATAAGAGGCACCCTGCTAAAAAGCAGAAATACAGCGAAGATAATCAGTATTACAAAATGGCCATATATTTCTTCAAACGAGTTGAGAAGGTCGTAGAAGAAGCTGGCATTGCTCACCTGCTGCGGAAATCGAACATGCAGACTTGGGCAGATGATATGCGAAAGCTGGTGGAATTAAAAGGCGTTGATAAGCGCAAGGTCTTAGAAGTGATGAATTGGGTTACAGAAGATTCTTTCTGGCAGACAAATATTCTTTCAGCTAGAAAACTCAAAGATAAGTTTCCGGAGTTGGCGATTAAGATGAATGCTGACCAGAAGAAGTCGCAGCCTGCAGCTAGAAAAGCTGATCCGCGTGATCCAGAAATCGCGCTTCAAAAATGGATAAACGAAGGGAATGACCCGAATGACTTCAAATGGAATTGATGTAGAACTATCAGCAGAGCAATCTGTCCTGGGAGCTGTATTCCTTGATGCTGAGGTCTTGGATGATATCAGTTTCCTTGAGGCAAGAGACTTTAAAAACCCGGTACATGCGGACATCTATAAAGCGATGCGTTATTTGGAAGACAAGCAGCAACCAATCGATTTTGTAAGTGTGATGAAGGTTTACGTGAGAGCTAAAAAAGATCATGAGATTACCTCAACCTACTTGCTCAAATTATCTGATTCATGCCCGACAACAGCCAATGTAGTTTATCACGCTAATATCATCCGTTCTCATGCTTTGCGCCGAAGGGGCTCGGATATAGGAAAGCAGATTCAGCAACTGGCTCGCGAGGATTTTGAAACTGACGAAGAATACTTTGCAGCAGTTGAAGCGAAGGTGACGGAAATTCGTCCTAGTGATTCAGGGAAAATGAAGAGCTTTGCTGATAACAGACAGAAATATTTTGCTCACATCATTTCCAAAAACGTGGAGTACATCGAGACAGGTTTTCCACAATTTGACGACTGGGCGCACGGAGTTTGGCGGGGATGGCTTTTCATATCAGCCGGAAGACCATCAGTAGGTAAAACAGCATTAGCCTTACAGCGTATCCATGGCGTAGCACAGACCGCTCCAGTCCTTGTATTCTCGCAAGAGATGGACGACACACAGCTGACAGATCGTCTTATTTCTAATATGAGTGGCATACCTTACAATCGAATTAAGAACAAAGACCTTACACCTGAGCAGTACGGCATCGTTGAAGAAGAGTATAAGAAACTTGAGAAACTACCAATCTTCATACAGGATAGCGCGGGCATCACCATTGAGGAAGTAAGGGCAACCGCACGTCGTTACAAACGAAAATATGGAGACTTGGGAATGGTTGTAGTGGATTATCTGCAGATTATGAAAATACCTCAACATGGTAACGAAAACCGTGCAACTGCCATAGGTAATGTAACAACAACAGCAAAGTCAATCGCCAGAGAATTGAAATGCTGCTTCATGATGTTGTCTCAGATGAACAGGGAAAGCGATAAGTTTGCACGAAAGCCGACATTGGCCGACCTGAAAGAATCATCTTCAATCGAGCAAGACGCCGATGTGGTGGAGTTCCTTTGGCACGATCCAGAAGACAGAGTCCAGGAAGGCAAGGTCATCCAGCAACTTTTTGCCAAAGGTCGCGATACCGGCATAAATGAGTTTCGGTTACTCTTCCGAGGTTGGAAGCAGCAGTTTGCAGAGCTGGATAAGAGACGATAGGAGGAGCTTGTAAAATGAAAAATACACTTGGCGACTTGAACAATCATTTATTTGCTCAATTAGAGCGTTTAAGTGATGAGGATTTAATAGGAGAGAAACTGTCAGAAGAAATTAACAGAGCTCGCTCTATAAACGATGTTGCAGCAAGAATTATTTCAAATGGATCGTTGGTGCTAGAAGCGCAGAAGTTAGCCGATGACCGCATGAATGCAGATGTAACAGTCCCCAAGATGCTAGAAGGAAAGTAATATGAGGCTATTTACTAAAGAGCAGCATGAATTCCTTGTTGAACACGTTGAAGGAAGAACAACGAAAGAGCTGGCAGAAATAATGAATAACAAATTCAATTTATCTGTGAGCAAACAGCAAATTCACTACTACAAAAAGAATCATCGGTTAGTCAGCAATATATCAACTGCATTTAACAAGGGGCATATCCCGAAAAATAAAGGGACTAAGGGCTTATATAATTCGGGAGGAAATAAAACTTCTTTCAAAAAAGGCCAGAAGGCGCACAATTACAAACCTGTAGGCTATGAGCGTACTGATTGTTATGGTTACGTCCTTGTAAAAGTAAATGATGAAGGTCCGTGGCACAAGCGGTGGAGACATAAGCACAAAATAGTATGGGAAGAAGCCAACGGCCCTATACCGCCGAACCACGTTATACTTTTTGCAGATCAGAACAAGGAAAATATCGTGGCTGAAAATTTACTTCTTGTATCAAGAAAACAATTGGCTACATTGAATAAACAGGATTTGCTCTCCAACAATGCAGAGCTTACAAAGACAGGCATAATAATGGCGGATTTGTACCAAAAGATATCAGAAAGGACGAAATAACAATGGGAGAAGCAGCTGAATTAATTATTGAAGGCGTTCTGTGTGAAGCGTGTGGCGGTGTAATAGACGGCGAAGAAAGTGGCTATCCAAGATGCTGTGAGGATTGCGAATGAAATCACTAATTATTATTGCCGCAGCCGCAGCTACTGCATATGTGTACGTAATTAAAAAAGAAAACCAGATACGCAAGTACGAGCAGCTGGATCATGGGGAGGAAACAAGATGTATGTAATTCAAGTCAATAAGAAACCGACAGCCAAAACTCTGTCTGATGCTATTTCGAATGGTTTTAAGCCCGATCAATGGGTGGTTTATACCAACCGAGATAGTGAAGTTAATGCAATAACTGCAGCAACTGAAATTATCAAACGTGGGGATTATCCAGCAAATAAGGTCAGGGTACTTAAAGTAGTGGCAACCTTTGAGTCTGATGTATCTGTTAAAGTGCCGGAGGAGGAATCGGAATGATAAACTTAGTAGAATTAGCGCCAAAGCAAGCGCAGCTGGACGCTCACATCATACAAAAGCGCGGACTGGAAGGACAAGACTTGTTGTTGAATACAATGTTCGCCCTGCAGGTGGAAGTTGCAGAGTTGGCTAATGAGGTTCGTTTCTTTAAACATTGGAGTACAGATCAATCTCCACGAATAAAGACACATAAGGATATGGGATTAGAATGGAAAGAATACAACCCTACTCTTGAAGAATACGTCGATTGCATCCACTTCCTTCTTTCCGTAGGGAATCAGCTCGGAGTTGACTGGAAATTGATTGAAGTGCCGAATACACCGATGTTGGAAATTCCCCGCGCTTTCGGACTCTTAATGTTAAACGTTTCGTCAATGTGGGGAGCCGCAGATGCTTATAGTCTATCTCGTTCAATCCGAATGAAAATTAAAGCGATTGAATACCTGGAGAAAGCGGCTGATCTACTAACTGAAATTGGACTGTTACTCGGTTTTACTGAAGAGGACATTACTGCAGCATACAACGCCAAGCATAAAGTCAATTACGAACGTCAAGCGAACGGTTATTAATAAAACGGCTTAAGCTCAAATTCAATATTCTTGTCTATCCAGTATAAGCGACATGCTTTCTCGGTAAGTCGATACAACTGCTGGCTAGTTAAACGAACAGTACCGCTGTCATAACGGGTACGCCATTGGTAATCGCGAGAAT
The DNA here is from genome assembly GCF_900215625.1 of Terribacillus aidingensis. Lineage (GTDB taxonomy): Bacteria > Bacillota > Bacilli > Bacillales > Amphibacillaceae > Terribacillus > Terribacillus aidingensis. Next base: position 257,978 of record NZ_OBEK01000003.1, on the reverse strand, counting down.
TATCTGTAGTATGTATGACTTTGACGTGAAGGCGGTTTGTACGGCGAAGCTGCTCCTGATGTTGCTTGATTGTTTCAATTACAGATTCAGCTTTGGCTATGTAGATACGCTTTCCATGAAGTTCAGACTTCTCATATAGCTTTATGTCATTCTCAAAGTTCTTACATGCAAGGGACAAGCCGATGTACTCAAGAACGAGCTTCACTTGATTATCCATTGTTATCACTCCTTTTTAGGAGATTATAACACGAACGAGTGTTCTTTATTCATAGAATTTAGGAGGGGAAACGGAGTGAATAGATTAGATCGCATCGCACAGTTGGAAAGTACTCAGTATACAAAGTCAGATTTAGCAGAAATGGTTGTAAAGTTAGAAGAAGCAACTAAACATAAACCTGCAGCAGAATCAGAAATTGCTGAGAAGTATGAAGGTGTTATCTTGATTAACGGCTTAGTTCCTGGTCGGTCCCGTCTCTTCTTTGAAGGAAAAGAAATTAAAGACTATGAAACTATTCGGCTCTTTGTAGATTCAGAGAGAAATTCCACAACACTTAGCATGCAACATCCGGACAAAGTGGTAAGTTTTTTGAAAGGTCAGCCTTCTAGGTTCAATAGTAAAATTCATTACAACAGACTGGCTGCCATGCCTGTAGAGGAAAGAGAAAAGAAACTTGATCTAATGACAAATAAGTCTTTGCGATACTTGGTTAATCAGATGTTGGCCGTTATCTTCGATTTGAAGGCGACAGTTAAGAAAAAAACGCACCAATTAGCCGAATATCACAACCAAGAGAAGGTGAAACAATGAGATATGTTGGAATTGATCCAGCATCAAAAACAGGATTTGTCGCACTCGGTCCGGACGGTATGCCGCTAAAGTCGAAAGAGATTACAGGTATTTCAGATAAGGACCCGAAGCGGATGGCTACATTAGTCGACAATATCATCTATCAAGTGGAAAAGGATGATATCATCTGCATTGAGGATATCCCGTATAACACCCAACGCGCTGTATTCGCTGGTGCATTGCATTATGGTATAAGATGCGAATTGTGGAGACGTGGAATTAGATATTATGAAGTGAATCCAGCACACGTTAAAAAGTTTGTTGACGTTACTGGTTGGGTAGGAGAACCGGGAAACAAGCGTCGGCTTGGAAAAGATGAAAAGAAAAAAGTAGTTATGGATGCAGTAAGAAAGCATTATGGCTTTGTCCATTCAAGCGATAACGTTGTAGATGCATATATACTTGCTCAAATAGCCAGATCAATGCACACAAAGAAAGTGGCATATGAACACCAACTATCAGTAGTTGAAAATTTAAAACTAGCATAGCCTGTCAGAAGCACACAGAGCCAATCTAAGAAGCGTTTAGCGTTTCCGGGGTATTGGTATTATTTTAACCCTTGGTGTTGCGTGGTCGCTACACTTTGAGGACACAGGAGGAATATAAAATGTCTAAAGTTGAATTGAATGTTTTGTTTAAGAAAATCCAGAAGGACGATAAGAAAGAGGTTGTTGAATTTCATGTGTTAGGTGATGAGTTGCCAAGTTTTCAAGAACTCTTTCAGTTGGTAGGATCAGTCGTTGTGATTGAGGTTGAAGGAAATGAAGCCGGAGGTATTAACGCTGAATTTAAATCTCTGCAAGTGGACGCTAAAAAAACACCTTTAAAATTTAATGTTTCTGGAGGAAACGAAGACAAGCTAAACAAGCTTTATTCCTTAGCCGGTCGTAATGTAAATATTCTTATTGAACCTTCACAAATGAGTATCGATGAATTCCTAGATGCTGCTGAAGAACACGAGGGTGTTGAATATACAGTTGAAAACGATGGATCGGTTGCTGTACCGGATAACCAGCTATCCTTTGAGGATATCCCAACTGGTGAAGATGGCGACACCGCTCATGATGACGACGCATTGAATTAAATAGGCCAGGCTCCAGCAATGGGGCCTCCTCTTAAGGGGGTAGAACAGTGGAATTTGAATTACCGGAATTAGATAGAAAAGCAACGCAGAGAGAAGTAGAAGCAGCGCTTGAACGATACAGAATTTATAACTATCTGACTTACGAAGAAAAAGAAGCAACCACGACAGCATCATACGATGACGTTGGTGGGGGAAGAGCAAACACAATAAGCGACCAAACAGGAAATATCGCAACGCAGAATGTAGATGAGGTGGCCAAGCGTAAAAAATATTGCGAGAGAGTAATTCGATCTGTGAACAAGATGCCGAAAATGGAGCGCTTCTTGATTGAAAAAAGGTACCTGAGCAGAGAAGCCGACTATATTACGGACGCAAAAGTGTATAGCTTCGAGTTTCAGCCGCCAATCTCCCATGTTACATACGGGAAATTAAGGTGGAAGGCATTTTACAAGTTAGCACTAGATTTGAATATAGCAGTAACAAAATCGAATGAAACAAGCTGATTTGAATATAAATCTAAAAAGGGGGATGGCATTGGAATACCGAGAGATTGAATTTCAAGGCAAACATGGTGTCATAGTCCTGAAGGTTCCCATTAAGGAGGACACACAAGAAGAGATTGATGAATTGCACAGAGTGTTTGCAGAAGTAACTTTAAACAACTTAAAAAGACAAAAGGCGAATGAAAAGGTCAACCCGAATGTGGGTTGACCTTATTTTTTATACATAAGAATGCCATAAAACCAGGCTTTTCATTTTAGGTGTATGATAATACATCTTATGAGCTTATCGTAGCTCATACCAATGAATCGGAATATCGATCCTTTATTTCCAATAAAAAGAACGAAGCTTTACATTCCCGAATGATCGTTATGCCTGTTCCATATAACTTGAAAGTAGATGAGGAAGAGAAGATTTATCAGAAGATGATCTCCGAAAGTGATATTAAGGACGTTCATATTGCGCCTCATACACTGAAGGTTGCTGCCATGTTTACCATTTTGACTAGATTAAAAGAATCGAATCAAGGCGGCACCAGCTTGTTGAAAAAAATGCATCTGTATAATGGCAAGCTGCTGGAAGGTTTCAGTGAAGCAGATATTCAAGAATTGAAAAAGGAACATAGCGATGAAGGGATGAGCGGTATAGATCCGCGGTATGTGATTAACCGTATCTCCAGCACGATCATTAAAAAAGAAATGCGTTCCATTAATGCGCTTGATGTGCTTCGTTCCTTAAAAGACGGCCTTAGCAGCCATGCGTCCATTTCGAAAGAAGACCGGGAGCGGTACTTGAATTTCATCGCTGTTGCACGTAAAGAGTATGATGAAATTGCCAAGAAGGAAGTACAAAAGGCTTTCGTTTATTCTTATGAAGAATCAGCGAAAACACTAATGGATAATTATTTGGATAATGTGGAGGCTTACTGCAATAAAACAAAGCTGCAAGATCCGTTAACCGGCGATGAAATGCCATCTGATGAAAAACTTATGCGTTCTATAGAAGAACAAATCGGAATCTCTGAAAATGCCAAAAAAGCATTCCGAGAAGAGATTCTAATCCGTATTTCGGCATATGCCCGAAAAGGAAAGAAATTTGATTATCAATCGCACGAACGGCTGCGGGAGGCCATTCAGAAGAAGTTATTCGCTGACCTAAAAGATGTGGTGAAAATTACGACATCCACTAAAACACCAGATGAGCGACAGTTGAAGAAAATGAATGACGTTGTCGCCACGTTGATCGATGAGTATGGCTATAATTCTACTTCAGCAAACGACCTGCTTCGTTATGTAGGAAGCTTGCTGAATAGATAAATAGAAGCCGCCAGGTATCCTGGCGGCTCTTTTTGCTGTTATGCGGATAAAAGCAGAAAACCTGCAAAAATCGGCAGTAGTACCATCGCCGTTTTTAAATAGACGGGCCGGACTCGTTTCGTGAATTTAGCTCCGATATAAGAACCGATCATTGTTCCGGCAACTACTTCTACTAATAATCTTAAATCGAGAAAACCGAGCTGTGCATAACCTATTCCGCCAGCGAGTGCTATTGGAATGATAATCATCATCGTTGTACCAGCAGATTGCTGTGCAGACAGGCCGAGCAGCATAAGCAAACCGATTTGGATAAAAGGAGCGGAACCGATTCCGAATAAGCCGGATAAGGCGCCAGTGACGAGGCCGAGCAAAGCGGCTGAAATAAAATAAATGATTTTATTTGAATAGATAAAACTGCTGACGGTATTTCCTTTGTCGGTTGGTTTGCCTACCAATAGCAGACGAATACATAGAATAACTCCTGATAATACAAGCATACCTGCTGTAAGGTAGTTCAAAATTTCCTCCGGGATAATTCCGGAAAAGTGAGAACTGACAAAGGCCCCAACTGCGCCAAAGATTCCGATAACAATACCAGCACGCAAGGTTACATTTCCTTCGCGGTAATGACTGAGCGCCCCCGAAAAAGAGGAAAACAGCATAGAGGTGAGCGCTGTTCCAAGCGCTACATGAATTGGAAATCCAAACAGCACAGTGAGAATACTGATAATGAAGCCAGAGCCTCCTGCACCGACAAAACCGACGATAAGTCCGGCAGCAATCATAATAAGAATAATTTCAATAGCCATATACGACCCTCATTTCTTGTTGTATGTTAAGTTAACCATAAACAAATGCTAGTGTATAATGCATAAATAACATAAAAATTATGCAGAAAAGGTATAGGTGGAGAAATGGAATGGCAGCAGCTTATTTATTTCAAAGAAGTAGCAGAACGAGAGCATTATTTACATGCAGCAAAGGCTTTATCGATTTCACAGCCGGCCCTTAGCCGGTCGATTGGGAAACTGGAGGACCAGCTAGGTGTGCCCTTATTTGAAAAAAGAGGACGGGGCATTGTTCGAAGTGTATATGGAGATGCTTTTTATGTACATGCCGTTAAAATCCTGGGAGAGATGGAACAAGCAGAAAAGCAAATCCAAAAAATGAAAGATCCGCATTACGGTGAAATAACACTGGGGTTTATGAGGTCTCAAGGACTGCAGCATATTCCGCATGTAATGAAAAATTTCAAAGAGAGTTATCCATCTGTACAGTTTTCGCTAAATCAAGGATCAACCGAGGAATTGATCAATCAGCTGAAAGAGGGGAAATTAGATTTATGTATTTGTAACATGGATCAAGGAGAAGAAGGTCTGGCATGGCAGCAGTTATGGTCCGACCAGCTGTACGTTTACGTGACGGACGCACATCCGCTTGCTTTGAAGCAGCAGCTGACATTAGAAGAGATAGAGAAAGAACCCTTCCTGCTTATCAGTCCTGGATTCAGTGCGCGTGTGATGTTTGAACAAATTGTCGAGAAGTATGGTTTGAAGCCTAAAGTAGCTTTTGAAAGTGAAGATATTATGACCATACTTGGTTTTGTTGCTGCCGGACAGGGCGTGGCACTGCTTCCGGCATTTGAAAATCTTCAAGTTCAGCATGTACGCAGTATTCCTCTGCGCGAGCCTACACAGAGAAAAATCGGCATCGCGGTAAGAGAAGGAAGTGTACGTTCTTCTGCTTGTGATCAATTCATTAACCATCTCTTATCTTATTCAAAGAGTTTACAGGAATGAAGCTGCAATTCTCGTCATTTTATTTAGTTTCTATGAAGCATTCCGATTATTTTGTCGAAGTCTTCTAAAGACAATTTACATTTCATTCACTTAACCTTCATATATAGACATTAGAATGAACGAAGGGAGACAATTCCCGACAATTGAGAGGGGGAGCTTTATGAAGCGTTTTTATCGAGCAGCAGCAGGTCTTAGCGCAAGCTTGCTGCTAATGCAAGCAGTAGTCCCAGCATCCATGCCAGTAGCAAAAGCAGAGGAAGTGCTCCGCGAAAACAAAATTTCCATCACGGAAGTTTATGGGAGCCAAAAGCAAGATGCAAAAGAATTAGCCTTCATTGAAGTGCATAATGGCACAGATGAAGCAAAGGCGTGGAAAGACTTAAACGTTACATACAAGAACGGCCAAGAAAAGCAGCTTTTCAGCCAAGAAGCAGAAGAAGAGATTCCAGCAGGCGGTTATGCCGTGCTTGCTTTGAATCCAGATGCCACAGCTGCAGATTTTAATGCACAATTTGGAAATAACATAGCGGATACAGCCTTTACCAATGCAACGGAACCCTACATATTTTCAGATGAAGAACAACAGCTTTCTATTACAGATACAGCTACCGAACAGACCTCCGTCTCTGTATTTCATTTTCAAGATGTGACACAGACAGACAGCATCCACTTCCAAGATAATCAAAAAACACCTGCTATTCTCGCAGCACCTTCACCTGGCTCTGCTGAGATCGTACAAGCTCCAGAAGACAAGGAAGCAGACACATCTGATCAGAAGCAAGATGACGAAGAAACCTCTGCTGAAACGAAAGAAGAATCCGACTTGGTAACAAAGGAAGAGGTACAAGAAAAGCAGCAGGAAGAGCCGAAAGACGAACAACCTGTTAGCGATGACCAGGAACAGAAAGCTCCTGATGAAACAGAACCAGTTGCAGAAAAGGCAGAACAGCCCGCGAATGAAGAACAGGAACAAGCCGATATGAGTGAAAAGGCTGTGCAGGCAACACTCGTTCATGATCCGATCACGGCAGCTAAAGACGGCGAGGATCTTATCATTCGGGCAGCTGTTGAGAATAGCAGCGCTGCGTCAGTCATCCTCACATATATATCCGCACCAGGCATGAGCGAACAAACAGTGAATATGACAAATAAAGGGGATGGAAATTGGGAAGCGGTTGTTCCGAAACACGCGCTTTGGAGTCCAAGTTTTCAGTACAGCATGGAGGTGCAGGGAACAGAGTCTGCACTGCGCTACCCGGAAGAAGGCTATCAGAAAACGGAAATTGAGCAAACAGAAGCTGATTCGCAAGAACAGCCGCCAGTTCTTATTACCGAGATTACACCGGATAGTGATAATGTTGGTGGATCTGATGCATATGAGTTTATCGAAGTGTACAACAACTCTGATCAAACGCTGAATTTGCAAGATTATAAACTTGCTTATCAATATCCGGATGGTTCGTCTGCGGATTGGGATATTGATCGTGCAGTACAGCTGGAGTCAAAAGGAAAAGCTGTTTTTTGGATTAAGAATGATGCAAACCAGTCATTAAGCCTTGCTGATTTTAACAATCATTATCAAACCAGCTTGAGTGAGGATCAAGTTATTGAGCTTGCTAATAGCGGGATGGCCAACGGATCGAAACGAACAATTGCTTTTCAATCCGACAGCGGGGCCCAGCTTGTCTCGGCTAGCTACAATGATGCAGAAGGAATCGATGATACAAAGGTGAATCAAGGTATCACATATAAAGCCTCCGGGACAGCAGAGATGACGAAGGTTGGTTTGCAGACCTTTGCTTCTCCAGGCGAACTGATTGACGGTCAAGTCCCTGCGGAAACTGTTAAAGTGGAAAAAGATGAGACTGCTCCTGTAATCTCACATGAACCGGTAAAAGAAGTTGCTGTTCCTAATCCTTTATCTATTAAAGCGAAGGTAACAGAGGAAAACTTTATTCAGCATGTCACGCTTTTCCTTAAAAAACAGAATGACACAGAATACCAGCAGGTTAACATGCTGCAAGCCGGGGAGTTTTACGAAGCGGAAATTCCTACTGTTGGCTTAGAGGCAGGCACACTGGAGTATTACATGGAAACGTCTGATGGTTTCAATAGCAGCAAAACAGACACGTATAAAGTGAATATAAAAGAGGCAGATACGGACTTCTCTTCTTTGCCTGGACTCTTGGTTACAGAAGTCACACCAGATTCAACTAATGTCAACGGTGCAGATGGTTACGAGTTTATCGAAGTATACAATAATACAACTGCTCCTATTGATATGCAGAACTATAACTTGACTTACATGTATCCAGATACAAGAGTGACTACATGGGTTCCGGATGAATCCCCAGTGATTCAGCCGGGAGAAACAGTCGTTTTCTGGGTTGACAATGGCGCAAATAGCGATTTAACAGCAGAGGATTTTAATGCCAACTACCACACGTCACTTACATTGGGTAAGAATTTATTCAAGGTCCAGACCGGCGGAATGGCGAATGGAAGCCAGCGCAGTATTGGTGTGGCTACCAAAGCAGGCAGTCAGATTGTAAATGCCACCTATAATGACGTTGATGGTACGGATGATACAGCTGCTAATATGGGAATCAACTATAGGTACCCAATGGATGCCTCTACAAATATGCTGAAGTTAAATGCTGGCACAAAGATTGGTACTCCTGGAACCGTTACAGCTGATCAAGTTCCTGGAAGTCCAGTTCAAATCGACGAAGACAAGAAAGCGCCAAAAGTGACAGATTTGACAGATAAAGAGACGGTTAAGCAAACGGAAAACTTAGAAATTGCAGTAGAAGCTACTGACGATAAAACAGTTAAGCGTGTAACAGTTTACTATCGTACGGACAATCAGACAGATTTCAAACGAACTGATTTAGCCTTTAATGAGCAGTCAGGCTACTATCATCACACAGTTTACACACCTGAATTGATTGGGAAAGATTATGTAGAATATTATGTAGCGGCGACAGATGGATTTAATGAAACAAAAACGGAAACAAAACGTGTGGCCATTGAAAGGGAACAGAAAGAAACCAGTCCGCGTCTGAATGTAGAGGAAGGGCAGCTTCTGTCTGGAACTTACAAACTGAAAGCAACATCCGACAAAGCGAAGCAGGACGATATTTCTTTGCTGATTGACGGGAAAGAAGTGCCGCAAACCGACAAAGCGCTAGAAACACAAGCATACTTTGCCTTTGATGTGAATGGTATCAATACGTATTTCCAAAATGCAGTTGTTCAGGATGGACAAGTCTTGCATGTATTTGATGACTGGATTGATACGTATACAACGATTACAGTACCAATTGATCCAAATACATTGGAGCCTGGTAAAAATACAATTAGTATCCACGCTGGGAACAAGGCATCTCCATTCCAGCTTGAATCTCCAGAGAACAGAGATGACTTTGATGCAAAAAATGTGCGACTTGTATTAGGTGATGGAACTGTGCTCTATGACCCGGCATTTGCAGACCCAGCTCAAGTAATTGATGTCGGGGATAACGGCAATTATCGCCCGGTACAGGATTTTACTTTTACCATCTCTGAGGAGAAATTCCAATCTAATGCTTATGAGTGGGATACTACAGCAGCTGAAGATGGCGTGCATACAATTGAAGCAAATGATGGACAAGATACCGACAAAGTGTCTGTAACAGTAGACAATACGGCGCCGGTTATAAAGACAGCTATAGAAGATGGAAAGTCATATAAAGGCGCATTTACAATCGATGGCAGTGCTGAAGATACTGGAAGCGGTCTGAGCAGTTTGTCAGCTGAATTGGACGGAGAAAAAATTGAGCTTCCATATGAAACTTCATCGGCCGCATTAACTGCCGGAGACCATGAGCTTGTACTGCGTGCAGTGGATAAAGCTGGGAACGAAGAAGTGCGTACAATCAAATTCGCTACACCAGCAGAACACCCTATCGCGCCGGAATTAATCAAGCCAGAGGATGAAGCGGGAGATGTTGACAGAAATCCAGAGCTGGAAGTGAAAGTAACGGATCCTACCGATGATGAAATGGATGTTACCTTTTATCAAGGACATAAGTACAAAGTTAGTAAGGATAGTGACATAAAAGCATATAAAAATGCTGCAGATTATGAACCGCCATCTGATTACGCACCGGAAGGAGAACAAGCTTTCTCTGATACGGATATCGAAAAAGTTGCGAATGTGGATGACAAGTATTTGATCAATGATAGTACAGAACAATTCCCTTATCATCGTTTCGAGGTACCCGTTTCCAAGGACGTAGACAATAAAAACGTTGTGGAAGTGAATTGGAGCGGTAACTCGCTGCCAGGGCGGAAAGTTTCCATGTACGCATGGAACCATCAGGAAGAAGATTGGCAGCTTGTCGATTATAAAGTGGCCGGGGATGAAGACTTTGATTTGCAAGGCACAGTTAATGTGGATACATTCGTGAAAGACTACAAAATCAATGTCTTAATTCAGGATGAAATAGCCATAGAGGATGAAAATTATGATTATTCATTCGTATGGATGTCAGATACTCAATATTACTCAGAGAGTTACCCGCATATTTATAACGAACAAGTGAACTGGATTGCGGAAAACAAAGACAAGTATAATATTGATTATGTTCTTCATACTGGTGACTTAGTCAATTTCTCCAATCAGGAATATCAATGGGAAGTTGCAGATAAAGCGATGCAAGTGCTTGACGATGCAGGCATTCCTTACGGTGTATTAGCCGGAAACCATGATGTAGAACAAAAGAGCAACGATTACACAGATTATTACCGTTATTTCGGAGCAGACCGCTTTGAGGACAAGCCTTGGTACGGAGGTTCCTATAAGAATAACCGAGGACATTATGACTTGATCTCCTCTAACGGCAATGACTATATCATGGTCTATCTCGGCTGGGGTATAGATGAAGAAGGTATTGCCTGGGCAGATGCTGTGCTGAAGGCGCATCCAGACCGAAAAGCGATTTTGAATTTCCACGAGTATTTATTATCTTCCGGAAATCGTCATCCTATCGGTGAGCAGCTGTATCAGGAGCTTGTGCTTGATAATGAGAATGTCTTTGCTGTTCTTTGCGGTCATTACCATGCGGCGGATATGCTAGTTGATGAAATTGACGATAATGGCGATGGCGTAACCGATCGGAAAGTATACCAGATGCTGGCTGATTATCAGGCAGGACCTGAAGGCGGGCAAGGTTATATGCGCATGCTGCTCTTTGATGCGGAGACAGACCAAATCAAAGTAAAGACATACTCACCTTATATGGACGATTACAACTATTACGATGAAGAGGAGTTCCCGGGCACTGATGAATTTACAATAGGGCTGGAACTGGATGCGCAGAAGAAACGCGTAGCTACTAACTATGTGGAAGTGAATGTATTTGGAACGAAGGAAATTGGTACTGCTGAAAATGTCAAGAGCGGTGAAACAGCTTCTGTGACATGGGAAGGTTTAACGGACGACCATGCGTACGCTTGGTACGCTGTTGCCGAAGATGCACATGGCGGAAAGACCAAATCGGATCTTTGGACATTTACAACAACTGGTGGTGCACCTGCTCCTGGCGATAATGGGAATGAACCGCCAGCAGATGACACGAATGGAAATAATGAAAAGCCAGATTCCGATCCAATAAGCGGCGGAGAAAATCCGCCAGCAGACGATGATAACACAAAAGATGGAGACACGAATACAGCCGATGATAACGAGAAACCGGCAGGTCAACAGAATGATGGAGAAAAGCCTGCTAACACAGTGCCGCATACATCTTCAGGAAGTGATGATGCAGCGATAATAAAGCCTGTTTCAAGTGATGGCGGTAAAACGACAACATTCGGCAGTATTCTGCCGCAAACAGCAAGTCAGCTGTTTAATTATCTCTTGGCCGGAGCTGGACTTTTAGTTCTCGGTGCTGCACTATTCTGGATAAATAAACGGAAGGCGGCAAGCAAATAAATAGTTTGCGGATAACTGGAAAAATCCCTTCCGGTTATCCGTTTTTTTAATTAAAAAAAGCAATGTTTTTTTCTTATAAAAAGAAAAATGTAAAAACGCTTTCAAAATGGTGTTATTTATGTAATGGGATTGTATAAATCCCTATATATCAAGGAAGAAAGCGTTTCAAAATTTTTCTCGTTTTAGTTGTAAGTTTTGTTTTATTGCGGTATATTGAGAGTGTTAATTCATAACAAGTCACTTAAAATAATTTCCAATTCAAAAGCCTTTTCGATTTTTAAAAAAGTTACTTCTATTGGGGGGAACAGTCGTGGGACAAAAGGAATCTAGTGAAAGATTCTGGGAAAGCTTCCATGGTCCAAACATGGGTTATGTGGAAGAGCAATACGACAAATACAGGCAAAATCCGGAATCGGTGGAAGCATCATTGAAGGAACTGTTTGATACGCATGGAGAACCGCGCTTGATGCAGCGTCAAGGGGAAGACGCTCCATCTGCACAGTCGGCGCACGCTCCGATTAAGAAAATCACAGCAGCTATTCAGCTTGTAGAAGCAATCCGCCGCTATGGTCATCTCGAAGCAGATATTTATCCTGTTGGCGGAGATAATGGAGAAACATCTGTACTTACGAAAATGGAAGACTTCGACTTGACTGAGAGTGACTTACGAGATATACCAGCTAACTTCGTCTGGGAAGAAGCGCCGGGCAATGTACATACGGCACTGGATGCCGTACAGCTATTGAAGGAAAGGTATGCCGGAACAACTTCCTTCGAATACGACCATGTCGGCAATCATGATGAGCGCAAATGGCTGCAGAAGCAAATAGAGACTGCTTCCTATGTGCCCAATTGGAGCGACGAGGATAAAAAAGCAATTCTAAAACGGCTTACAGATGTTGAGGGGTTTGAATCATTCTTGTCCCGTACTTTTGTCGGCCAAAAGCGTTTCTCCATTGAAGGTGTGGAATCAATGGTGCCAATGCTTGATGAAATTATTAAAGAAGCATGCCTTGCAGATACAGATAATGTGATGCTTGGTATGGCGCATAGAGGAAGATTGTCCGTTCTGGCGCATGTTTTAGGGAAGCCTTTTGACCTTATCTTCTCTGAGTTTAATCATACGGGAGAGAAAGCGCTTCTTCCATCTGAAGGCTCAAAAGGATTGCATGGCGGCTGGACTGGCGATGTGAAATATCATTTTGGTGCGGTAACAGAGCATCACGAGGGACAAGAGAAGCATACAACCGTCACGCTGGCGAATAACCCTTCTCATCTGGAATTTGTTAACCCGGTCGTAGAAGGCTTTACAAGAGCAGCTCAAGATGATACATCCAAGCCAGGCTATCCGGATCAAGATCCATCCAAGGCGCTGAGCATACTCATCCACGGGGATGCGGCTTTTATCGGAGAAGGAATTGTAGCAGAAACGTTGAATTTAGGTGATTTACCAGGATACAGCACTGCCGGAACTGTGCACATAATTGCGAATAACCAAGTCGGTTTTACAACGAATCGCCGCGATGGGCGTTCTACTCGGTATGCAAGTGATTTGGCAAAAGGCTTCGAAATTCCGATAGTGCATGTAAATGCTGATGATCCATTGGCCTGTGCAGCAGCAGCGCTGCTAGCGTTCCAATACCGTCAGCGTTTCCATAAGGACTTTCTTATAGATCTTGTCGGATACCGCCGTTATGGACATAACGAAATGGATGAACCGCGTTCTACGCAGCCAATTCTTTATCAGGATATTGACGCACACGATACAGTAGCGAAAATCTTCTCTGCTAACTTGGAAAAAGAGAAAGTCATCTCTGACCAGGAAGGCTATGATACGCTTAGCGCTCAAGTAGGTGACCATCTTAAAGAGATCTTCCAGAACATGAAAGAGGAAGAGATGAAAGAGAAAATGCCAAAGGATGAGCCGGAAGCATTGCGCTGTGACTTGCCGCAGATACAGACTTCTGTGCCAGCGGATACACTGTTTTCGCTTAACAGACAGCTGCAAAAACGGCCGGAAGGATTCCAGGTGTTTAAAAAACTGACAAAGATAATTTCTAAGCGCCATCAGGCATTTGAGGAAGAAGGTAAAGCTGACTGGGCTGTCGGCGAAATTTTAGCGTATGCCAGCATCCTGCAAGAAGGTACGCCAATTAGATTGACAGGTCAGGATTCGGAGCGAGGTACGTTTGCTCACCGCCATATGGTACTGCATGATGTGGAAACGGATGCCACTTATTCACCGCTGCATGGACTGGAGGATGCAAAATCATTTGCGTTACACAATAGTCCATTATCAGAAGCGGGAGTAATAGGCTTTGAATATGGCTACAGTGTCCAAAACCCGGATGCTTTCGTGCTTTGGGAAGCACAATTTGGTGACTTTGCTAATACGGGACAGGTTCTGTTTGACCAGTTTATTGCTGCAGGCCGTGCTAAATGGGGAGAAGCATCTAATATGGCGATGCTGCTGCCGCACGGGTATGAAGGGCAAGGTCCGGAGCATTCAAGCGGCCGGATAGAGAGATTCCTGCAGCTTGCAGCAGAGAATAACTTAATCATCGCGAATGTAACAAGCTCTTCTCAGCTGTTCCATCTGCTGCGCAGGCAGGCAAAACTTGGCGGAAGAGAAGAAGCAAGACCGCTTGTTCTAATGACACCGAAAAGCTTAATGCGTAGTGCACGCTTAGCTAGCAAACTAGAAGAATTTACAGAAGGAAGTTTTGCTTCTGTCCGTGTACAGCCGAATAACGAGGCAACACCAGAAACAGCAAAAACACTCGTATTAGGCAGCGGTAAAGTGATGGTGGATATCGAAGAAGCGATGGAAAAAGAAGCTGGTGCTTTTGAAGCACTTCATATCGCTCGTGTTGAACAGCTTTATCCATTCCCAGCTCAAAGAATCAAACAAATCCTAGCAGATTACCCTTCTATTCGTGAAGTGAAATGGGTACAGGAAGAACCGCGTAATATGGGTGCGTGGACATTTGTTCGCGACAGAATTGAAGCAATCCTGACAGAAGATCAAACTTTAGAATATATTGGGCGTCCAGATCGTGCATCACCTGCAGTAGGTAAGCCTGACATCCATAAGACAGAGCAAAAACAGATTATCAATCAAGCCTTAAAGTTGTCCAAGGGAGGAGTTAGCGTATGAAGGAACTAAAGGTACCAGAGCTGGCAGAATCAATTACAGAGGGAACAATCTCCGAATGGTTAGTCAATCCGGGAGAACGTGTGGAAAAAGGGGATCCTGTTCTGGAATTGGAAACAGATAAGGTAAATGTCGAAGTGAATGCAGAATACAGCGGGGTGCTCAAAGAAATTTTGAAGGATGCTGGTGACGACGTGGAAGTAGGCGATATTATCGCTACTGTTGATGAAAATGGGGAAGTTGGCGAAGAGTCAGACGATTCAGCTGCTGCAGAAGATACAAAAGCAGAAGCTGCCGCTGTAGCAGAAGCGGAAGCTCCAGCTGAAGAGAAGAAAGCAGAAGCCGCTGAACCGGCAGCTTCTAACAAGAACACATTAGCTTCACCGGCAGCGCGCAAACGTGCGCGTGAGCTTGGCATCAGTCTGGATGACATTACGGCACGTGATCCATTTGGCCGTATTCGTCCGGAAGATGTTGAGGAAGCGTCCAAGCCAAAAGAAAAATCTGCTAAGCAGGCAAAAGCCGATAAACCGAAGCAGTCGGAGAAGACAGAATTTGTGAAGCCTGTCGAGCGTGTGAAAATGACGCGCCGCCGTCAAACGATTGCGAAGAGGTTGGTAGAAGCGCAGCAAACTTCTGCGATGCTGACTACATTCAATGAAGTCGACATGACAGCAGTTATGAAGCTTCGCAGTGAACGAAAAGATAAATTCCTAGAGAAGCATGATGTGAAGCTTGGATTTATGTCCTTCTTTACGAAAGCAGTTGTTGGCGCGCTGAAGGAATTCCCTTACATCAATGCCGAAATTCAGGATAACGAGATTGTTTTGAAGAAATTCTATGATGTCGGTATTGCGGTATCTACGGATGATGGACTTGTAGTTCCGGTTGTCCGGGATGCGGACCGCCTTGACTTTGCTGGTATTGAAAGCGAAATCTCCCGCTTAGGTAAGAAAGCTCGTGATAAGGACTTGAGCTTGGATGAGTTGAATGGTGGTTCCTTCACTATCACAAATGGCGGTATTTTTGGTTCACTCGTATCCACACCAATCTTGAATACGCCGCAAGTCGGTATTTTGGGAATGCATACAATCCAGAAGCGACCAATCGCCATGCCGGATGATACTATCCAGATTCGGCCAATGATGTATCTGGCCTTGTCATACGATCATCGAATCGTTGATGGAAAAGATGCGGTGCAGTTCCTTGTACGGATCAAGCAGTTGCTTGAAGATCCATATGATTTGCTCTTGGAAGGCTGATTCTTATATATAAACGTCCTCATTTGTGAGGGCGTTTTTTTGTGTCTGATTTGCTACATATATTTCCATTACATGTACAAACTAACGGAAATGATTTAGGAAAGGTGCGTCGACATGGGGTTTTTCAAGCAGAAAAAGAAAGAGCCAGCACAGGAGAAAGTCATCCGGGAAGACAAGGTGCCGCCGCATCAATCCACGACTTCTTTGGAAAAGAACATTGCTTATATTAAGGAAGAAATGCGTAACTCAGCAGACCTAAAGATTCGCCTTCTGCCAGATAGTAAGCAGGCGTTAATTTTTTTGGACGATATAACAGATCCAGATAAGATGCAGCGGTATATATTTGAACCGTTATTGAAAACAGATGGAGATATTCGAAAAATTAAAGATCGTGAAGAAAGCAATGATCTAAATAAAGCAGTAACAGCACTTATCGGAGGAAAAGCAGTCTACTTAGTAGAAGGGAATTCCACTTGCTATCTTTTTAATGTTCAGATGGACGCAAGCAGGGCAATCATGGAACCTGTTAATGAGAAGGTTATAAAAGGATCGCATGATGGGTTTACAGAGGATATTAAGACAAACATCAATTTAATTCGACGCCGTATCCAACACCGCAGTCTTACTATAAAGAAAATGACGATTGGCGATTACACAGAGTCTGAGATAGCGATGGTTTATGTTGATGGTGTTGTAAACGGGGATGTTGTAAAAGAATTAGAAACACGAATTAGCAATATAAACACGGATGCACTTTTAAGTGCAGGAGCTTTTACCGAGTATATTGAAGACCGGACGTACAGTATTTTTCCGCAATTTTTAAGTACAGAAAGACCCGACAAAACAACAGCACTGCTAATGGAAGGCAGAATTGCCATCTTGTTTGCTAATAACCCAACATGTTTGGTAGCTCCTGTTACATTCTTTGCCTTCTACCAAACACCTGATGATTATAATACGCGTTGGATTGTCGCCACCTATCTTCGGTTGATACGTCTATTTAGCTTTATTATATCCATTACCTTGCCATCCTTTTATATTGCAGTTATCGGATTTCACTATGAAGTAATTCCTGAGCAGTTAATTTCCCCTGTTTTGGGATCAATCAGGGATATTGCTTATCCGCCGCTGGCAGAAGCAGTTATGATGGTTACCATATTAGAAGTCATACGGGAAGCGGCTATCCGTCTGCCTTCCCCAATCGGTTCTACTATTGGTATCGTCGGGGGTCTCGTTATCGGTGATGCTATTGTAACAGCAGGTTTGGTTTCTAACTTAATGGTAATTGTGATTGCTCTTACATCACTAGCTTCTTATGTGGTTCCATCAAATGAGATGAGCGATGCGCTGCGTATATTAACGTTTCCGCTCTGTATTATGAGTGCTGTTCTGGGGTTTATTGGAATTGGGTTTGGTCTGCTTTTGCTGCTAATTCATCTGTGCAGAATTGAGTCACTAGGTCTGAGCTATTTTACTCCAATTCAGTTCCGAGATGTAAAAGACACGATTATTCGTGTTCCGCAGTTTTTAATGAAGCGCCGACCTGAGCAGCTAGACTCTCCTCGGCCATATAAATCAAATCAGTTAGGTGAGAATAATGGCGAATGATTCTAATAAAAAAATCACATTATCTCAGATGGGATATATTTACATTCAAAGTCAAATTGGTGTGGATATATTAAACCTTCCAACGGTCCTGCATAAAGCAGCTGGTGCTGACGGCTGGATTACTTTGATTATTGGCGGATTGATTTCGATTGTTTTTGTTTTGATGGTTGTGCATACGATTAAATGTTATCCTGGTGAAGATTTATTCGGCATCTTGAATAGCAGCTTTGGCAAGTATATCGGCAGCATTGCTGGTTTCAGTTATTATGTATATTTTCTAGTCGTAGCTATATATCTCCTAACGTCTTATGGGGAGTTGATAAACCAATGGCTGCTTCCGGAAACACCTGTTTGGCTGCTGTATATATTGCTCTTGATAAGTGCGCTCTACACTATTTCAGGAGGGCTGACTCTCATTGCCAAAGTTTTTACCTTTTTTGCGGTCGTTTTGTTTTTTATTTCTTCTTTATTTCTTTTTGGGCTGGCAGATGCAAAGCTCATCTATTTTCAACCGATGGGTCAAGCAACGCTATCTGGCTACATAGATGGAATTAGTGTCAGTATCTATTCTTTAAGCAGCTTTGTCCTGTTATTTCTATTTTTGCCTTTTACGCAAGGCAGTCACAAACAAAAAAGGCGGGTAGCTATTGGAGCAAATTGCATTGTTGCATTGTTTTATTTATATACGGTGTTAATTTCTTTCAGTCATTTTGGTTCTGAACAGCTGCAGCATATCCCGCAGCCGATTCTTTATATGCTGCGGACCGCAGACTCTCCCCTTATTACAAGAATTGACATATTTGTTCTTACGTTATGGACTGTATTCGCTATGACAGCATTTGCTTCCTATCTTTATGGAGCAGAAAAGGCATTTGCTAAGATTCCTAAAGCAAAAAAGAAGATTATAAACGTTTATTCAACTTCACTTCTTGTATTGGCAGTTTCGGTTTGGGGAGGTTTAAACGAAAAAAATATAAGGATGATCATTAGTTTCCAAGATAGGATTACTGAGTACTTTACGCTTGTCATTCCTATTATATTGTTTCTTTTATCCTTTCTCCGCAGAAAAGATAAACAAGAAAGGGCATCGTCATGAGAAAAATAGCTATTATCTTGCTGATCTGCGCAATTGTATTGTCAGGCTGCTGGGATACAAGAGAATTTAAGGAAGTAAAACTTGGCATTACGGCAGCTTATGACTTAACAGATGATAATATTTATAAAAATACGATTCTGATTCCCAACGTTCAAAATAGCGCATCCGGGCCGGGGCAGGAATCCGTGCAGTTCCTGACTGCTACTGGAGGCACTCCTACAGAAGCGAGGTCAAATATTGATCGGCGATTATCTTCGACGTATAGTCCCTCTCAGCTGGATGTCTTACTAATCGGTGAAAAACTTGCTAAAAAAGATATATATCCGTATATTGATGCATTTTACCGTGACCCGCGCTTGCATTTGGATGCTGTGATTGCTGTTGTAAAAGGAGATGCTGAGCAGGCATTAAAAGTAGTTCCTAAATCAGAAATGCGGCCTAGTGAATATATAGAAGGAATACTTGAATCAAAAGTAGAGACAACAAGTTCACTGGAAATCAATATGCAGAAAATTGGAGCAGAGATTTTCGAAAATGGACAGGATTTCGTTGCACCAGCTATGAAGGTAGGGGACGGGGGCAAGACAGTTTCTTACGAAGGGTTGGCTCTTTTCCATGAATCAAGTTACACCGGAAAGGACATACCATACGACCATACGACTTTATTCTTATTAATGAATAATATAAAAGGAAAGGTAGCCAGAATTACAACGAAACTATATGATGGAAAGAAGCCGCAGCCAACGAATTATGTAACGATTCATGTGGAGGATTACAGCAGTAAAGTCAAATCGAAACCAAGCAAGGAACATAAAGTAAAAACAGATGTTAACCTTGACTTGACTGTAATGATTGAGGAGTATCCGGCAGACGATCTTTCGCTCTCTGTTTTACCGAAGCTACAGAAAGATTTGGAAAAAACATTGACGAAAGAGGCAGAGGATATCATCAAAAGTATTCAGGAAGCCAACTGCGATGTATTCGGCATTGGGAGGAGCATCTACGGTCATTATCCAGATCACTGGAAAAAACTTGATTGGGATAAAGATTACAAAGATATAGAGATTGTTCCGCATATCAAAGTTAATATCCGATCGCGTGGAATTTTCAGATAATGTAACCCTTTTACAGAGTTTGTTTAATCAATGCCGGCTGTCCTGCATAAGATAGATTAATTATCTTAAGGAGGCTGGCGAATGACTGATTCCAACCATTTTGCAGTGTCAGAAGAAGACTGGTCCCTCCATCGAAAAGGATATGATGATCAAAAGCGGCATCAAGATAAGGTCCAGGAAGTATTGAAAAATAAATTGCCCGATTTGATAACAGAAGAAAATATCATCATGTCGAATGGAAAAGACTTGATCAAAATTCCGATCAGGTCATTGGATGAATACAAAATCCGCTATAGTCAGGATAAAAACAAACATGCAGGTCAAGGAAAAGGAAACAGCAAGGTCGGTGATGTGCTTGGTCGCGCTGGTGATCAGCAGAAAGCCCCAGGTAAAGGGCAAGGAGAAGCTGGCGACCAGCCAGGTCACGATTACTACGAAGCAGAAGTCTCGTTTGAAGAGCTTGAAGAGAATTTTTACAGCCAGCTGGAATTGCCTAACTTAGAACAAAAAGATGAAAAGCAGATGATCGTGACAGATATCGCATTTAATGACATACGCAAAACAGGTTTGACTGGGAATATCGACAAGAAAAGAACAATGTTAGAAGCATTTAAACGCAATGCGCTTGGCGGCAGCTCCTCGTTTGCACCTATCTATCCAGAAGATGTTCGGTATAAGACGTGGGATAATATTGAAAAGCCGGATTCAAAAGCAGTGGTGCTTGCTATGCTGGATACGAGCGGCAGTATGGGAAATTGGGAGAAATATGTTGCAAGAAGTTTCTTCTTCTGGATGACTCGCTTTCTCCGGACCAAATATGAGACTGTAGAGATTGAGTTTATTGCACATCATACAGAAGCGAATGTCGTGGATGAAGAATCCTTTTTCTCGAAAGGAGAAAGCGGCGGTACAATTTGCTCTTCGGCATATAAAAAAGCATTGCAGCTAGTTGATGAGAAATATTCGCCATCTGTTTACAACATCTACCCCTTCCATTTCTCAGATGGTGATAATTTGACTTCTGATAACAGCAGGTGTGTCGGGTTGATCAACCAGCTGATTGAAGTGTCCAGCCTTTTCGGCTATGGAGAAGTCAATCAATATAATCGCCATTCGACATTAATGCAAATTTTTCGCAAGCTGGAGCACCCGAAGTTTCGTTATTATGTACTTCGTAAAAAAACAGATGTATTTTATGCCATGCAGCAATTCTTCTCGAATGAAAAAGCAGAGGTTTCCGTTTGAACAGCAGGATTTTCCTGCTGTTCTTTTTATTTTGTGGCAAAAAGCGGGCTGGAAAAGCATATATTGGTCATGTGACAAAAAGCCCTTTCTTTTTTTGGCGATATCCATTAGGATAGAATAGGCGATGAAATGTTTCGTTTACATTACAAATAAATTACATTTATATTAAATAGAGAAGTGCTTTTAATGGGAAAGGGAAGGATTTACAACATGAAGGAAAAACGGATTCTATTTACGGGGGGCGGCACTGCTGGCCATGTAATCGTGAATGTGGCTTTGATTCCTGTTTTCTTGCAGGAGGGGTGGAAGATCGATTACATTGGTTCAAAGAATGGTATTGAACGAGATTTAATCGAGCCGTTAGAAGGCGTAACGTATCACAGTATATCCACTGGGAAACTGAGGCGCTATATGTCTAAAGAGAACTTTAAAGATCCTTTTAAAGTGATGAAGGGTACCATGCAGGCTTACCGAATCATGGGGAAAGTGAAACCGCATGTTATTTTCTCTAAGGGCGGATTTGTATCGGTTCCGGTTCTGTTTGCTTCTTGGCTTCGTAACTTGCCTGCCGTTATTCATGAATCGGATATTACACCAGGATTAGCGAATAAGCTGGCCATGCCGTTTGCGAAGAAAATCGTTACGACCTTTGCTGAAACAGTTTCCCATGTGTCTGCTAAAAAGGCGGAGTGGGTCGGAGCAGTAGTCCGGGATGAATTAATCCAAGGAAACCGGCGAGTAGGGCTGGAGAAGCTTGATTTTTCACCTGATAAATCTGTTCTGCTCATTATGGGCGGCAGCGGCGGCTCTCAGATCATCAATGAATCAGTTCGTTCGAGTTTGGATACGTTACTGCAGGAGTTTCAGATTGTCCATATTTGCGGAAAGAATCAATTAGATGAATCTGTCAAAAGAGAAGGTTATGTACAGTTTGAATATGTGAATGAAGGGCTGAATGATTTGTTTGCGGCATCTGATTACGTTCTATCCAGAGCAGGATCAAATGCAATATTTGAATTTCTTGCACTGCGCAAGCCAATGCTGCTCATTCCATTATCCAAAAAGGCAAGCCGCGGTGATCAGCTGCTGAACGCCAGCTCGTTTAAGAAACAAGGCTATGCCGATGTGTTAGAAGAAGAAGAACTGACCAGTGCATCGTTAATTCAGTATTTGCATGATCTTAAAGAACATAGAAATGAAATTTTGCGTAACATGAGCCATTATGAAAGCCAAGAAGCAAAACAGCGCGTAATTGAAATTATAAAAGAACATGCAAAAAAATAATTCATTTAGTGTTACAGGGTAGTTAGTCCGTTGGGGATAACTATCCTTTTTTATGTAAACGCAGAACCTGCAGTAAAAGAAAAGGATCACACAATTGTTATTGTGTGATCCTTTTCTTATGAACATTTAATTATTTGTTTTTTCATACCCGTTCCGGATTGTAGTCAATTCACCAGTAGCCGGATCAATGACGAGCGCATGTACAGGAACGTCACGTGGTAGAAGGGGATGATTTGCAATTAGTGATGCGCTGCTTTCCACCGATTCTTCTACACTGTTAAAGCCATTAAACCACATATTGGCCACGTCTTCGCTCTCCGCTTGGCGCATATAGGTTTCGACATCTCCGCCTTGATTGCCGATTTGTTCCAGTAAGTCTGCTCCATGAAGATGATGCATTCCACAGTCTTTATGACCGATTACGAATACTTCTTCTCCTTTCAAAGCATGAACTGCTACTAGGATACTTTTCATTGCACTATCCGAAGTGTCAACGAGCATAGCGCCTGCGTTTTGGATAATCTTCGCATCACCATTCTTCAAATTAACTGCTTTAGGCAGCAATTCAAGTAGGCGGGCATCCATACAAGTTAGAATGACAGCCTTCTTGGAAGGAAACTTGTCTGTTTCGTAGGGTGTATATGCTTTGTCTTCAACGAATTTCTGGTTATGAGCTAAGATGTCATCTAATAACATAGATTAAGCCACTCCTTTATAACATTGTCTGTTCCAGTTTACCATATCAGCACAACTGTTTACATATTGTTTATTATGCAAATTATTTGAAAATAATGTTGACCATTCAGAAACGGTATGTATATACTTATTATGCATAAATTAACAATGGAGAGGAGGAACCCAAGATGAATAACCGGAAACTAGCATTATTCAGCCAATTTCATACTGGGCAGTTCCTCCTCTATTCGGAATCTTGATTAGTTGTATTATCAATTGAAGGGGTCTGCCGCAATCGCTTGCTGCATACTTTAGGAACGTGTACGTCTGCGGGCGTGCGCGTTTTTTTATGCCCAAATTACAAGATTATTGATACAGACTGAACATTCTATTCAGTCTTTTATCATAAAACAAAACTTGAGGAGGAATGGCTATGTGTATTGTGCAAAAAAGACAGTGGGCGGAAGATTGGAAGGATGATGGTTAGCCGAGCGTCAGCGGAAAAAATCGATAGAGAAGGTTGGGGAAAGTATGTTTGACGTGCTAAAGAAGTTGGAATGGTTCTTCTTAAAATATTGGAAGCGATATACCGTCGCCGTTATCGCCCTTCTATTGGCTAGTTTAATAGGGCTGATACCACCGAAGCTAATCGGTATGACAATTGACGAGATTAGTTATAACTCCCTCACATCAGAAAGACTTTGGCAAGTAATCGGGCTATTTGTATTGTTAATAGTCCTGCATTATATTATTTCCTATGTGTGGGATTATACACTTTTCAGCGGATCGGCTATTTTGGAGAGATTGATGCGCTCCAAACTGATGGGGCACTTGTTCCGAATGACACCTACCTTTTTTGATAAGAAAAAAGTGGGTGACCTGATGGCTCAAGGCACAAATGACTTGCGAGCTATCTATATGACGAGCGGTTTTGGCGTCTTGACATTAGTGGATTCAAGTATTTTCATGCTGATGATTATTGCCGTCATGGGTATAACGATTAGCTGGGAACTAACATTGGTAGCCTTAATTCCGATGCCAATTATGGCTATTGTTATGCATAAATACGGCAATGCAATTAACGAGCGTTTTACAGAAGCACAAGAGGCGTTTGGCAACTTAAACAATGAAGTACTGGAATCTATCCGTGGTATTCGTGTTGTTCGGGCTTATGTATTGGAAAAACAAGATGAGCAGCGATTCCAGAGCATGACGGAGGATGTTTACCAGAAAAACATCAAGGTAGCGAAGATTGATGCCTTATTTGAGCCGACGATGAAGGTTCTGGTTGGTCTTTCTTACACAATTGGAATTGGGTATGGCGCATTGCTCGTTTTCCAAAATCAAATCACACTCGGTAATTTGGTTGCTTTTAACATGTACCTAGGAATGTTGATTTGGCCGATGTTTGCAGTTGGAGAATTAATCAATGTCTTGCAGCGTGGAAATGCGTCTCTGGATCGTGTCAATACAACACTCCATTATCCGGCTGATGTTACAGATCCTGAGAAGCCAGCAGACCAGCAAAAGCCAGGAGATATCGAATTCGATTCGGTGAGCTTCCGTTATCCTGGTAACGGCATGGAGCGTCTTGATAATATAAATCTAAAGATCCAGCAAGGCAGCACGCTAGGTGTGGTCGGAAAGACGGGAGCAGGCAAATCGACCCTTTTTAAGCAGCTGCTGCGCCAGTATCCGCCAAGCGAAGGTAAGTTGTTATTAGGTGGAACACCAGTTGAACAGTTTACGTTGGAAACGACACGCAATTGGATTGGTTATGTACCCCAAGAACAGATTCTTTTCTCCAAAACGATACGAGAAAATATTCAATATGGGAAACGCGATGCGACAGATGAAGAGATCTTCCGAGTAATGGAATTGTCGCATTTTCTCACTGATATTCAAAGCCTTCCGGAAGGGTTAGACACGAAAGTGGGCGAGAGCGGTGTAACCTTATCAGGCGGCCAAAAGCAGCGGGTGGCACTAGCACGTGCATTTATAAAAAATCCAGAGATATTAATTCTCGATGATTCAATGAGTGCGGTAGATGGCAAAACGGAAGCGAATATAATTGAACATTTAAAACAGGAGCGTCAAGACAAGACGACAATCATTGCCGCTCACCGTCTTTCTGCTGTTAAGCACGCAGAGCAGATTATTGTGCTTGAGGAAGGAAAAATAATAGAGCGAGGTACGCATGCAGAATTGCTTGCAGCAAATGGCTGGTATGCAAGCCAGTACCAGCTGCAGCAGCTGGAGGAAAAGGAGGTCATCTCCTCATGAAGAAAAATACCACAGAACGAAGATTATTTCGCTATGCATTAAGTAACAAAAAAACAATAAATATTGGACTCGTTTGTCTGCTCATTGCTGTCGTGTTGGAACTAGCTGGCCCGCTAATTGCAGCACGAATTATTGACCATCACATTTTAGGTATCGAGTCGACATGGTACGAAGTGGAGAATCAGACAGATAAGACGGTTCAGTATAACGGTAAAACATATATCCGAGCTGATGAGATAGCATCAGATAAAGCTGTTCTGGGAGAAGCAAGCATTCTGCAGATTGGCAAGCATTTTTATTTTTCGGAAGCTGTTCTGCCGCTCGATGGTTCCAGAACTTACGAAGACGGCACAATCAAGGTAGATAGTCCGCAAGGTGCAGAGGAGGCTGCTGGTACCAGGCTGTCAGCAGGTGAGCTTTATGACTTTTTCCGTCCGCAGTTCCAACCGATTATTATTTTGCTGATCGTGTATGCGGCATTGCTTTTTATCGCAGCAATATTTCAGTTTTGGAAAACATTCCTGCTGCAGCAAGCTTCCAATAAAATTGTCCGCACAATGCGGAATGATATATTCGCGCATACACAGCGGGTACCGATTAATTATTATGTAGACCGACCTGCGGGCACAATTGTAGCCCGCATTACAAATGATACAGAAGCAATCCGGGATTTGTATGAAAGAGTACTGGCTACATTTGTGACGAGTTTTGTATACATGGGCGGTATCTTTGTGGCGATGTTCATTTTAAATGCAAAACTCGCGGCGATTTGTTTGCTCGTCATTCCAATCTTTTGGGCGTGGATGAAGGTGTATAAGTATTTTGGTACTAAATACAACAAAGTGGTCCGCAAAACAGTAAGTGAAATTAATGGCAGCATTAATGAATCAATCCAAGGGATGCCAATCATTCAGGCATTTAACAGAGAAAAAGAGACAGAAAAGGAATTTGAGGTACTGAATAAGCGAAACTTTATTTATCAGCGGAAGCTGATGAAGCTGAGTGCACTTACGTCGCATAACTTGGTGACAGTACTGCGCAATTTAGCTTTTGTAGCCTTTATCTGGTACTTCGGCGGCGCAGCTGTTACAGGAGGCTCTATCGTTACAGTAGGTGTACTGTATGCCTTTGTTGATTACCTGAATCGCTTATTTAACCCGATGACAGATGCGGTGAATCAGCTGCCGCTTTTAGAACAGGCGCGTGTAGCTGCTTCTCGTGTATTTCAGCTGCTTGATGAAAAAGGCGAAGGCGTGGACTTGGAGGCAAAACGCGAGAAGAATCGCGGAGAAATCGCATTTAAAGATGTCAGCTTTGCTTATAACGAGAAAGATTATGTGTTAAAGAATCTCAGTTTTGAAGTAGAGAGCGGACAAACAGCAGCTTTTGTCGGTCATACTGGATCAGGTAAGAGCTCTATTATGAATTTGCTGTTTCGTTTTTATGATCACCAAAAAGGCATCATTACAATCGATGGTGTTGATACAAAAGACATGTCACGCCAGCAAGTGCGCAGCAGTATGGGAATTGTTTTGCAGGATCCTTTCCTTTTCACGGGTACGATTCTGACCAATGTAACGATGAACAACCCAGATATTTCTCGGGAAATAGCTATAAAAGCTTTGCAGGCAGTCGGAGCGGAACAGTTCATCTCCAAACTGCCGAAACAATATGATGAGCCAGTCAAAGAAGGCGGAGCAACACTTTCCATGGGAGAACGGCAGCTTGTCTCCTTTGCCAGAGCTTTGGCTTTCAACCCATCTATTCTGATACTAGACGAAGCAACAGCGAATATTGATACAGAAACAGAAGCGATTATCCAACGCGCCTTGGAAGTGCTGAAAGAAGGCAGGACGACACTCGTTATTGCGCACCGTCTTTCCACTATTATGCACGCGGATCAAATATTCGTTTTGGATCATGGTGAGATATTGGAAAAAGGGAATCACCACTCTCTGTTGAAAAAACAGGGACAATATTATCAGATGTTTTTGATGCAGCAAAGCGGTATCAAGCAATCTGCAGGTTAAGATGAGGCCGTCCTGGTAAACAGGACGGTCTTTTTGCGGGTGACAATTGTTGCAGAGATTTAATTATTTTGTAATTGTTTTGTGAAGCGGCTCTTTTGTGTCATGATGTATGATAGGCATATTGGTGAAGTATTGGAGTAAGTCATATGTCATATCAAAAAAATAACCATGATTATAAAAGAATTTTACAAATGAATTTAAAGCGTTACACCCTAAAATTACAATTATGTTACGAAAAATATAGAAGGCTGGAGGTGATAGGTCTTGTATCTACGCCAGTCTAATGATCCTAAGCGCGGGAAATTAGAAGAACAAGTCAAACAAGTGCAAGCTGGTGATACTGACAAACAAAATGAGCTGATTCAGAAGTATCAGCCTTTTATCGCAAAGTCAGTCTCAGAGGTATGCAGAAGATTTATTGATCCTGTGAAAGACGAGGAATTCAGTGTCGGCCTTTCTGCTTTTAATGAAGCAATGATGTCATATGCAGATGACAAAGGCAGTTCTTTCTTATCATTTGCCAAGCTCGTGATTAAACGAAAGACGATTGACTACATCAGACGCGAACGAATTCGTCTTCCTGCGGCGTCATTGGATGAATTATTTGAGGATGACAGTGAGAATCCGCGGGAGGCAGAAGCTGCCCAGACGGCTTTTATCCAAGAAACAGAATCTTGGTACCGCCGAGCAGAGATTGAGGAGTACGATAAGAAACTGAAAGAATACAAGCTGTCATTCCAGGAGTTAATTAACGTTGCACCGAAACACCGTGATGCCAGAGAAACGGCAATCGAATCTGCTAAGATTTTGCATACTGACCCGGACTTGCGGGATTATGTTATTCGGAAAAAGAAAATTCCGATCAAACAGCTTGTGGATAAAGTTTCTGTCAGTAAGAAGACGCTGGAAAGGAACAGGAAGTACATTCTCGCTGTATTTATTATTTTTAGCGAGGATTATATCTACCTGAAGGATTATATGAAGGGGGTGAGTTAGTGAAAAGAGGAGTCGTCGTGAAGCAAAGCCGGCGGAGCACCATCGTGATGACCAGTGAAGGCACATTCCTGGAAATCAGTGCAAAAGGCAAAACAGAAATTGGACAAGAAGTCGAATTTGCTGCAGAGGAAATGATTCGCAGAACGCATATTAGGCAATGGACCCCATCTGTAAAAAATCTAATGAGGGTAGCTGTATTGGTGCTTGTTTTTGTGTTGGCTTTATTCCCTATGTATTCCTGGTATGTTGGTAACAAAGCTTATGCGTATGTAAGTTTGGATTTTAACCCAAGCATCGAATTAAAAGTAAATAACCGAATGGATGTTGTTTCTATCACAGGTTTAAACGAAGAAGCAAGAACAGTCATTGCTAATCTGGATGACTGGCAAGGAGAAGCTGTTGAAGATGTAGCAGCAAATATTTTGCTTAAGTCGAGTGACTTAGGTCTTTTAGCTGACTCGGAAAGTATTATTATTGGAGTTAATTATATTGATACGAGACAAGATGATAAGAAGCTGACGAATATTCTGGAAGGTTCAGTGAATAAATTTAACAACTCACTACATATTGCATCTTTCCAAGTACCCGACAAGGTGCGCGAAGTTGCACAGAATAAGCAGAAATCAATGAATGAGATTATGGCGCAGTCCATTTTAGAAGGAACTTACTTGTCTACGTCTGTTCCTCCGCTTACACAATCAGATTCAGCCATTATTAAAGATTTCTATAAAGATGATGTGAAAGTGGATGGGAAAGAACAAGACAAGACTTCCCGAAAACCGATAGACAGCGTGAATCAAAAACCTGCTTATGTTGTGAAAGAAGAATCTGTAAAAAAAGAAGCGAACACGGCAAGTAATCAAAATAACACTGCCGATGAAGATGTAAAGCAATCCGCAGAAAAAGATAAGGATCGTGCAACAGTTTCTGTTCAAAAGACTGACCAGGACCACGATCGTATGACTGTTTCGAATCAGAAAGTAAAAACTGCGCCGCAAACAAGTAAGCCTAACGGGAAGTCTAAAGACGAAAGTAAACAACAGCTGCAAACACCGGCTAATCGTAATCCAGCAAAGCACCAAAAAGGGCAAGACATCAAGGAACATCATTCACAAGGGTCTGCTCATGCGTCGGAAAATGCGAAAGAGAAAGTGGACCGTGCACAGGAGCAGGGCAACAAATATGGACATGACAAACAAAAAGCAAAGAAGCATGCATCATCTGATACACAAAAAGACGATAAGTAGAATCGGGGATGGCATGGCAAAGGTCATGATCCTGATCGATTGAAACAAACAAAGCTGCTTATGGCTAATAACAGGACTATATGCGCAATATGAAGGGTAAGTACGAAGTGAACTTTTCAATAGAAAGGATACCGCCTATGTCTGAACTTGATTTGTCGCAATTTGAGAAAAAAGTGGTTTTGCGCAATATTACAGAAGCCGATATTGATCAAATCCTGGATATGCAGAAACTTTGCTTTCCGGGTATGAGTCCATGGAAGAAGAGCCACTTGAAAAGTCATATTGACATCTTTCCGGAGGGCCAGTTCTGTGTAGAATTGGATGGGAAGATCATTGGCAGCTGTTCCAGCTTAATTGTAAATTTCAATGAATATGATGATCAGCATACATGGGATGATATTACAGATGGAGGGTATATCACCAACCATAATCCTGATGGGTTTAATTTGTATGGGATTGAAGTAATGGTTCACCCAGACTACCGTGGTATGAAGATAGGGAAGCGGCTTTATGAAGCAAGGCAGGAACTGGCTGCAGAAAAGAACTTAAAAAGCATCATTATTGGGGGGAGAATCCCGAATTACCATAAATACAGCCATGAACTGACGCCAAGGCAATATGTGGAGGAAGTGGAGGCGCAGAATATATATGATCCAGTGCTGACTTTCCAGGTTATGAATGGCTTCCGAGTTATGCGGATTAATCGTGACTATTTGCCGGATGATAAGCAATCAGCTACCTTTGCAACGCTGATGGAATGGAATAACATTGAATATCAGGCAAAGTCAAAAAGGCACTTTAAGACGTCTTATCCAGTCCGTATTACTGTTATTCAATACATGATGAAACAGATTGAGTCGTTTGAGGAGTTTGCCAGACAAGTAGAGTATTATGTGGATGTAGCATATGATTTTGGTTCAGATTTCGCGGTGTTCCCAGAGATCTTTACAACGCAGCTGATGAGCTTCTTGGAAGAAAAAGTACCGTCCCAAGCAGTTCGGAAATTATCCGAATTTACAGAGCAGTATATTGAACTGTTTACTGCTCTGGCTGTTCGTTACAATGTCAACATTGTCGGCGGGTCCCATTTCGTTGAAGAAGATGATCATATCTATAATATCGCTTATCTCTTCCGGCGCGATGGCACGATTGAGAAACAGTACAAAATTCATGTCACACCAAACGAGAAAAAGTGGTGGGGCATTCAGCCAGGTGACGCGGTTCAGGTGTTTGATACCGATTGCGGACGTATTGCAATTCAAATCTGTTATGATATTGAATTCCCAGAACTTGCACGCTATGCAGTTGACCAAGGCGCTAATATCATTTTTGTCCCGTTTTGTACTGACGATCGTCAAGGTTATTTGCGTGTCCGTTACTGTGCACAGGCACGAGCTGTGGAAAACCAGGTTTACACGGTTATTGCTGGAACGGTCGGGAACTTAACGCAAGTTGAAAACATGGATATACAATACGCGCAATCCGGTATTTTTACGCCATCTGATTTCGAATTTGCCCGTGATGGCATTGTCGGTGAATGTCCGCCAAATATTGAAACAGTCGTTGTCGGCGATGTGGATTTAGAGATATTGCAGCGGCAGCGCAAAACCGGAACGGTGCGCCATTTACGTGACCGCCGTAAAGATTTATTTGAGTTACGGTATAAGAAATTTGAGGAATAGGAAGCAGAAATAAAGAAGGCTCGAGCTAAAGTGTGCTCGAGTCTTCTTTTATACATCCAAGGCATATAACGATGTATGCCCCAGGGCGTGATCAATATATTGAATCAATTCTTCATGTGAACTCACTACAGCATGCTGTTTGGAGGGATAATGAAATGCATGCAGGAAAATCTCAATCCGTTTGGAAAGCAAGTCATCATTCGTACGCACCATGAGAACTAGCAGGTCATCCCACTGTCCCCAAATCGTGAACATTAATGCTTTTTCATAATCCTGGATTTTCATATTCGGCATCCCCTTCCTGCCAGGGTACATATAGTATCTCTCCAAAGAGCAGGATAATCACTGGCAGATATAAGAAGCGGAGGCCTTGTCTTCATTTGTATAAGGTGATTGAATCCGTACATACTAAGCGCAGTATTGCACTTTTAAAGGAGGAAACACAAGATGAAGAAATGGAAATTGTTAAGTATGGCTGCACTAGCTGCTATCACGCTTACAGCATGTCAGAATGACGATAATAATGAATCAGGAATGGGAGGTAATGTTGAGCCGACCAGATTTAATAATACGGATAATAATCTTGTTCATCGTAATAGTGATGATACGATGGATGTAGATGACCGTCAAAAAAACGGAAATGACCAGCAGCCGCGTTATCAAGTTGCAGATGATATTTCAAGAAAAGTTAAAGAAGTAAAAGGCGTAGATAATGCGTATGTCTTTACAACGGATAACAACGCTTATGTTGCAGTTGACATGCAGAACAACAACGATGACAATGACAATTCCGGTAATAATGGAATGGGTAACATCAGTACCGGAGATACCCAAAACACGGGGGATAACCAAAACAATGATGTAACAGATGAAATGAAAAAAGATATAGAAAAAGCGGTTAAGTCAGTAGACGAAGACATTGATAATGTGTACGTATCAGCTGATCCGGATTTCTTAGGAATGGCAGAGGATTATAATAATAAGATCGATGAAGGACAGCCTGTTAAAGGATTCTTCCTTGAGTTCGGCAACATGCTGAATCGTGTCTTCCCGAATAACGAAAGATAAAAGAGAGGCTCCCCGCAAAGGGAGCCTCTTTAATTTGGCTGTTTAGTTAAAGATGCTGCAATAGACAGCGCTTTTTTTATGGCGCCTTTTCCAACATCATAATGTGTGACAAATCGGACGCTATGTGGTCCAAAACTATTTGCTAACACCTGCTGCTCCTTCAAAAGCTGCACATACGCATCAGCAGTCATACCCGTACCTTGAACATCGGCCAGTACAATATTTGTTTCCACTCTGTTTATAATTTCAATTCCGTCAATCTCAGCTAGTCCATCTGCTAAGAGCTTGGCATTATCGTGGTCCTCGGATAGCCGGTCCGCATTGTCACGCAGCGCAACAAGACCAGGAGCAGCTAGAATGCCTGCCTGTCGCATGCCGCCGCCGAGACGTTTTCTCCACTTTCGGGCTTTGTCTATAAATACTTTTGAGCCAGCGATAACAGAACCAACTGGGGCACCGAGCCCTTTTGACAGACAGATTTGAACCGTGTCCGTCAGCTGCGCGTATTTTGCCACACCAATACCAGATGCAGCGGCTGCATTGAAAAGACGTGCGCCATCCAAGTGAATCGGTATATGGTGTTCACGTGCTATCTGTGCAATTACCATCATGTTCTCAATCGGTATAACAGCACCGCCAGCTTTGTTATGCGTATTCTCAAGGCATATCAAGCCTGTCTCCGGGAAATGGATATCGTCCTTACGAATAGCAGAAACCAATTCTTCTGGGCAAATAGCGCCTCGCTCACCCTTCATTGTCCGTGTTTGCACGCCTGCAAAAATGGATGCAGCAGCTCCTTCATAAAGGAAGATGTGGGAATCTTCCTGCAATATAATTTCATTACCTGGACTGCAATGAGTAAGTATGGCGATTTGATTACCCTGGGTACCGCTAGGCACGAATAGTGCGGCCTCTTTTCCGAGTAAATCGGCAACCGTTTCTTCTAACTCATTTACAGTTGAATCTTCTCCGTATACGTCATCTCCCACTTCCGCTTCATAAGCTGCCTTGCGCATTGCTTCCGTTGGTTTGGTGACCGTATCACTGCGTAAATCAATCATTCGAACACTCCTCTCCTTCCTATTATATAGCAAGAATTTATAACTTTTCCACTATTTTATAGTTTAAAACAGCAAGACTGTCACCGTATGTTTTCATTGAATATATTGCGATATTATGGTATTCTTCTTGCATAAACATGATAATTCTTATTCGTTTACTTGGATATAAGACTATTACACTTGAGGTGATGAAATGGGTCGCGAATTTATCGATATGTTCGATGAATGGGCAAAATCGTATGATGATACAGTTACTGGCCAAGATCCGCAATATAAAGATGTGTTCGAGAAATACCACGAAATCTTACAATCAGTTGCGGATGCAGCAGAGGGAAATACGTTGGAATTCGGCGTTGGCACCGGCAACCTTTCCGAAAAACTGCTTGCAAAAGGGTTGAAGATTACTGGGATTGAGCCATCTAAAGAAATGCGAGAGCATGCATCCCGTAAGTTTCCGATGCTTTCCATTACCGATGGAGATTTTCTGTCATTTCCGGAACCTGCAGAGCAGGTTACTTCTATAGTGAGTACGTGGGCGTTCCACCATCTGACCGACCATGAAAAAGACCAGGCCATTGGCAGCTATGCTGCACTTTTGCCGAAAGGCGGGAAGATCATCTTTGCGGATACTGTTTTTTCAAGTGAAGATGACCGTGATAAACTTATTCAGGGTGAGACGGAGAAAGGTTATGACCGGCTTGTTAAAGACTTGACGACGGAATATTATACAACAATGGAAGTACTCGAGAAGATTTTCCTAGCTCACGGATTCTATGTTACATTTAAGCAAATGAACCGCTTCGTCTACTTGATTACAGCAGAAAAAGCGTAAGAGGAGAGAGATACAATGACTAAAAAAATGAATGTAGAAAGTTTTAACCTGGATCACACAAAAGTTGCTGCACCGTATGTGCGTCTTGTCGGTATTACAGAGGGAACACAAGATAAAGTATACAAATACGATATCCGCTTCAAACAGCCGAACCAGGAATATATGGAGATGCCGGGACTTCATTCTTTGGAACATCTGATGGCTGAGAATATCCGCAATCATATTGAAAACATCCTTGATATCGGACCGATGGGCTGCCAGACAGGTTTTTACGTATCAGTTTTGAATAACGACAGCTACGATGAAATTTTGGATGCATTAGAAAAGACACTCCAAGATGTTCTGCATGCAACAGAAGTGCCAGCATGCAATGAAGTACAGTGCGGCTGGGCTGCCAACCACAGCTTAGAGGGTGCCCAAGAGATTGCAAAAGAAATGCTTGCTAAAAAAGATGAATGGCGACAAGTCTTCGCTGAATAGAGGGAGAAAATGGCTGTTTATAAATCTGTACATGATCTCATTGGAAACACACCAGTTGTGCAAATTACGAACTTCTCTCTGCCTGAGGGAGTGCGTTTATTTGCGAAGCTGGAGTTTTATAACCCCGGTGGAAGTGTGAAGGATCGGCTTGGTGTTCATTTGATAAATGAGGCCGTCCGCACAGGCAAGCTGAAGGAAAACGGCACAATTATTGAGCCGACTGCAGGTAATACTGGTATCGGTCTTGCGCTAGCTGCACAGCAGCGCAATATATCCGTTGTTTTCTGTGTGCCAGAGAAATTCAGTCAGGAGAAGCAGGAGCTAATGCGAGCGCTCGGAGCAAAGGTGGTTCATACCCCAACATCGGAAGGGATGACGGGTGCTATTAAGAAAGCGAAAGCGCTGCTGGATGAGATTCCTGACAGCTATTGCCCGCAGCAGTTCGCAAATCCTTCTAATCCAGAAACATATTATAAGACGCTTGGTCCGGAGCTATGGCGTGACCTCAAAGGCGATATCGATATTTTTGTCGCAGGGGGCGGTACGGGCGGCACCTTTATGGGAACAGCGCGTTACCTGAAGCATCAGAATCCGGAGGTAAAGACCGTTATCGTAGAACCAGAAGGCTCTATCCTAAACGGCGGGGCTCCTGGCTCGCACCGGACAGAGGGGATTGGTATGGAATTCTTGCCAAGTTATATGGATACCGCTTATTTTGACACCATTCATACCATTACAGATGATGATGCATTTTATTACGTGAAAGAGCTGGCGGCGAAAGAAGGTTTACTTGTCGGGAGTTCATCGGGGTCTGCTTTCTGTGCGGCTTTGAAAGAAGCGGCAGACGCAAAGCCAGGAACGACAATTGTAACGATTTTTCCGGATAGCAGTGAACGTTACCTAAGCCAGCAGATCTATCAAGGAGGGTTAAAATGAGACGGAAAACAAAAATGATTCATGGCGGAATTACAACAGATGAAAAAACGGGAGCCGTAAGTGTTCCAATCTATCAGGTGAGTACGTATAAGCAGCCAGGACCAGGTGAACATACAGGATACGAATATTCCCGGACAGGCAACCCAACGCGACATGCGCTGGAAGAAACAATTGCAGCGTTGGAGAATGGAAAAGCGGGATTTGCCTTCAGTTCTGGTATGGCAGCCATCACTTCTATTATGATGATGTTTAAATCTGGTGATCACGTAGTAATGACGGATGATGTATACGGCGGCAGCTACCGTCTTATCACAAAAGTGCTGACACGTTATCAGCTAGGCCACACGTTTGCTGATACAAGTTCACCGGAAGCGGTGGAACAAGCAATCAAGCCGGAAACCAAAGCAATATATGTGGAGACACCAACGAATCCATTATTGAAAATTACAGACATAAAGAAAATGGCGGAAATCGCAAAGAAACATAACTTGCTGTTAATTGTTGATAACACATTTGCAACACCTTACTGGCAAAATCCAATTGATTTAGGAGCCGATATTGTGCTTCACAGTGCTACGAAATATATTGGCGGCCATAGTGATGTAGTGTCTGGTCTAGTTGTCGTAAACAGTGACAAACTGGCAGAAGAACTTCACTTTATCCAGAATTCAGCTGGTGCTGTACTTGGACCGCAAGACAGCTGGCTGCTTCTGCGCGGCATCAAGACGCTCGGTATTCGGATGGAAGCGATTGAAAAGAACAGTGCGAAACTGGTAGAGTTCCTTAAAGGTCATCCTGGTGTGAGCACAATTTATTATCCGGGATTAGCTGAGCATCAAGGGCATGATATCGCTGCAAAACAGACAGAAGGATTTGGCGGTATGATTTCCTTTGATGTCGGCAGCGGAGAAAAAGCAGACCAAGTATTGCGTAAAACGAAGTACTTTGTATTGGCGGAAAGTTTGGGAGCGGTAGAAAGTCTCATTTCGCTACCTGCTAAAATGACACATGCATCCATTCCGAAAGATCGCCGTGAAGAATTAGGCATCACAGAAGGACTGATCCGAATTAGTGTTGGTATTGAAGACAGTGAGGATCTTATTGACGATTTAAAACAAGCGATGACGACAGAATAAGCAAAGCCAGTCCCATTCAAGGGGCTGGCTTTCTTCTTAATATTTGATCCTCTTCTGAAATGCGCAAAACAGCGCGGAAAGAATCTGGATGCTCAGCGAATGCTTTCTGTTCTAATCGGTTAATAACGGCTTTCGCTACACCTTTAACGCTGGCTGGATTCTGACCAGTAATCACTCTGTCGTCTGCTTCTACATGTCCTTTGAATGGCATCTTGGCTTTACGGTAAGTGAGCGCACGATTTTTCAGCTGTTCTTCTAACGAATAAGGAATTTCGTGCTTGTTCAGGCTGGCTGTTTCTTCGCGATCCGAATAACCTGTGACCGTTTTATTTTGGATTAAGTATGATCCGTCTGACAATTTGACGTTAAGTAATGCTGCCGGACCATGGCAGACCGCAGCTACAACGCCGCCATTTTCATAAATCTCTCTTGTAAGCTGCTGCAGCTCTATGCTTTCTGGGTAATCCCACATAGTGCCGTGACCTCCAGTGAAGTAAATGGCATCATAATCAGCAGCTCTTACATCTTTAGGCGATAAACTTTCGCGTAATAATCTCCGAAAACCAGGTGCTCGATAATATTTGCGCAGTTTGTGACTCTTGAACAAGCCTGTCAGACTGCGATGATCAATCGGTATATTGCCTCCTCTGGGACTGATAACGGTCATATAATGGCGATTTTTCAGCTTGTCATAAAAGTTCGTCATCTCGCTGAACCAGAGACCTGTCGTTTTAGGTGTCTGCTTCAAGCTGTCATGATTGGTTGCAACAATTAATACCTTACCCATTTGGTAGCCTCCTGCAAATGTCATATTTCTTTTACGATTCCACTAGCAGGTGCAAGCTAAACAAGAAGCGCAAGAATTATGCTAAACTAGAAAGAAAAGAAAGGGTGGCATACATGACCAATCAAGTAGTCGCTTATTTGCAGGAAAATCGGGAGAGGCTGCTGGAAAAGCTTTATAGCTATCTGCGTATCCCAAGTATCAGCACAGACAGTACATACAAAGAAGATGTTGCAAAGGCAGCAGCCTTTACAGCTGATTATTTAAAAGACATCGGTTTTGATAGAGTGACCGTT
This sequence comes from Terribacillus aidingensis, assembly GCF_900215625.1. Taxonomy (GTDB): domain Bacteria; phylum Bacillota; class Bacilli; order Bacillales; family Amphibacillaceae; genus Terribacillus; species Terribacillus aidingensis. Next base: position 220,184 of record NZ_OBEK01000003.1, on the reverse strand, counting down.
CAACAGACAGAAAAACACCCTATCGTAACAGGAGAATGGCTTGGTGCAGGTTCTGATAAACCGACGGCGCTTTTTTATGGACATTATGATGTCCAGCCAGCTGACCCGCTCCCGCTTTGGGACAGTGAGCCATTTGAGCCGACAGAACGCAATGGACGCATTTACGCTCGCGGTGTGAGTGACGATAAAGGACAAGTATTCATGCATCTAGCTGTGTTCGAAGCCTTCATGAAAACAGGAGGAGCTCTCCCGATTAATATGAAAGTATGTATTGAAGGGGAAGAAGAAATCGGCAGCACGAATTTGCATGCTGTTCTGCATGAACAAACAGAGCAGTTCCAAGCTGATTTCGCGATTATCAGCGATTCTGGTATGGTGGAATCAGGACAGCCAACCATGCTGTATGGTTTAAAAGGAGCAGCCGCACTCGAGTTCTCGGTGTACGGACCAGACCGCGATTTGCATTCCGGCTTATATGGCGGAGCCGTCCGCAATCCGCTGCAAGCGATGACGCATATTTTAAGTTCTCTAAAAGATACAGAAGAAGTAATTCAAGTGGAAGGTTTCTATGACGGCATAGAGGAATTGCCGGAAGAAGAGCGCAAGTTAATGGCACAAGCGCCTGGAGAAAACTTTACAAAAACAGTGGGCGTCCCGGAAGCAGTTTCAGAAAAAGGCTACACAGCGAAAGAACATACAATGGCCCGGCCAACATTAGAAGTTAACGGCATGTATGGCGGTTATCAAGGAGAAGGCACGAAAACGATTATCCCATCTGAAGCAACTGCAAAAATAACGAGCCGCCTTGTGCCAGGACAGGATCCAGCGGACATTGTGGAAAAAATCATGGCGCATATTAAGAAGCATACGCCAGCTGGGGTGCGTGTCGAGGTAAGACCCGAACCTTTCAAAGCAAAAGCTTATAAAGTAGATCCAAATCATCCGCTGATACAAAAAGCAGCGGAAAGTTTAACTCAAGCCTTTGGCAAAGAAACAGTCTTTGTACGAATGGGCGGATCTATTCCAGTTGTGGAGTGGATTGATACAGTCTACCAAATGCCAGTCATCCTGCTTGGATTTGGCACACCAGAAGACAGACTTCACTCCCCAAATGAAAGCTTCCCGCTGGAAAGCTTTGATAAAGGGATGGAGACATTGGTTTATTTTTATGAAAAAGTTAGTGAATGAGTAAGGGGAGACGTCCATATGGGCGTCTTTTTTTTGCCTTCCCTGCATAAGTATAAATACTATTACGTACAAAGGGGAGAGAGCCCGTGCAGCTATCCGACACACAGGCATTGGAAAGGGCTATTGGAGAAATTACCGAAATTGCCAAAGGATTTGGACTTGATTTTTATCCTATGCGCTATGAAATTTGTCCAGCTGATATTATTTATACATTCGGTGCTTACGGTATGCCGACGCGGTTTACACACTGGAGTTTCGGCAAGCAATTCCATAAAATGAAGCTGCAATATGATCTGGGGCTAAGTAAGATTTACGAGCTTGTTATTAACTCAAATCCTTGTTATGCTTTTCTGCTTAACTCAAATAGTTTAATTCAAAATAAGCTGATTGTTGCACACGTGTTGGCGCATTGTGATTTCTTCAAAAATAATGTCCGCTTTCAAAATACGAATCGAAATATGGTAGACAGCATGGCGGCAACAGCAGAGCGGGTAGCAGCATATGAGAAGGAACATGGGAAGAAGGAAGTAGAAGATTTCCTTGATGCAGTGCTGGCAATCCAAGAGCATATTGATCCGTCTCTATTGCGGCCTAAGCTAGGGTGGGACGCTGAAGACACAGGAGAAGAGGAGTTTCCTGAAAGGGCAACAGAATATGATGATATCTGGTTTGTTAATCAGAAAAAAACGAACGAGAAAAAAGACAAGAAGAAAAAGGTCTTTCCTCCTCGTCCGGAAAAAGATATCCTGCTGTTTATTGAGGAGTACAGCCGTATTTTGGAGGATTGGCAGCGCGATATCCTTACGATGATGCGGGAGGAAATGCTGTATTTCTGGCCGCAGCTGGAAACAAAGATCATGAACGAAGGATGGGCGTCCTACTGGCATGCACGTATTTTGAGAGAGATGAATCTGACAAGTGATGAAGCGATTGAATATGCAAAACTAAATGCAGGTGTCGTACAGCCTTCACCGACGCAGATTAACCCCTATTATTTAGGCATTAAGATTTTTGAGGATATTGAAGAACGTTTTGACAACCCAACGGAAGAAATGCTCCGGTTTGGAGTTAAGCCGGGTTCTGGCAGAGAGAAGATGTTTGAAGTCCGAGAGATTGAATCTGATATTTCCTTCCTGCGCAATTATTTAACCAAAGAGTTAGTTCACCGTGAAGATATGTATCTTTTCCAAAAACAGGGAAACGAGTATAAAGTGACGGATAAAGAGTGGGAAACGGTACGAGATCAGTTAATTACGATGCGTGTGAATGGCGGGTTTCCGTTTCTGACAGTGACAGATGGTGATTATATGTCAAACGGAGAGCTGTATCTGAAGCATGAATATGAGGGCGTCGAATTAGATTTGACGTATTTGGAACGGACATTGCCGTATATCTACCAGTTATGGGGCAGGTTTGTTCACATGGAGACGGTTGTGGAAGGGAAAAACGTACTGTTTAGTTATGAAGGGCAGCGCGTTTTGAAGAAGTATTTATAAAGAAAAACGGGCAGCGCTGCCCGTTTTTTTTATATGGCTTTCAATTGTTTTGTACCAAACCAGTCATGGCGGTTGTCTGATATCCATTTATATAAGGATTCCAAATAGGGATCTAAAAATGGCAAATACAACAGCCAACCTAATACTACGGTAGCAGGCAGCAGTGTTAATATTTTTTTAACAGTTTCATGTCCTCTGTAAATGTCTCCTTTGAAGGACATCATATGGATGCGGTCATACACATCTCCTTTGGCGAGAAAACGGAAACGCTCATAATTCTCGATATTCTGTACCGGAATCCATTTCACATTATCCAGCCAATCCAGTTTTTGGATTATTTGCTTTGCAGTGGAACAAAGGGGGCAGCTTGCATCAAAAAACACGATATGTTTCATTACACATTCTCCTCTCGTTTACTACATAGCCCGTCTGGCAAGATGTTAAACAGGTGATGATCTTTTAGACTATTTAAGTAGAGTCTATCATATTCTAAATGGCTTATCATAGCGACAAGATGTTCTGCTATACTAATTGACAGATAGTTCTAAAAAAAGGGGGGATACGATGGATTCATTTACGGTAGAGGTAATCCGTGTTATACGGTCCATACCTAAAGGCAAAGTAATGACATACGGTCAAATCAGTGCAGCAGCTGGACGAGCACGCGGAGCAAGACAAGTATCTAGGATTTTACATAGCATGAGCCAAAAATACGAACTGCCGTGGCACCGTGTGCTAAGCGCGGATGGCAAATTAAAAATACGAGATGAAGAAACACGAAATGAACAAATGGAACGATTGTACGAGGAAGGGTTGGAAGTACAAAACGGGCGTGTGAATTTGGAGGAGTATCGCTATGAGCCTAGGTAACCCACGCGCATGTCCGCTGCAGACAGAAGCTGACTTGCTAGAAGCAATCAAACAAGATAAATGGATGATAACAATATTGGACACAGCTGCCAAGTTAGAACTTCCAGATTGCTGCATAAGTGCAGGATTTGTCAGGGCAAAAGCATGGGATATGCAGCATGGCTACATAGAAAGAACGCCGCTTATGGATGTGGATGTGGTTTATTTTGATGCGCACGACATAGACAAAGCAACGGAGAAAGAACTTGAAAACATGCTTGCAAAAATGATGCCTGATGTACCTTGGTCAGTGAAAAACCAAGCGAGAATGCATCATGTCAATCAGATGCCTTCGTTTCGTGATACAGCGCATGCGATTGCTTGCTACCCGCAAACAGCCACGAGTATTGGGGACAAGCTAAAGGAAGGTAAACTGCAATTGATCGCACCGTATGGAGTAGATGATCTGCTCGCTTGCCGTATTGCTCCGACACCTCTTTATGTGAGTCGTACACCATATCATTACATCTATCTTGACAGGGTGAACAAAAAGAATTGGCAGCGGCTGTGGCCGCGTGTCCGAATGGAGGAAAGTATATAAATGACTGCTGTAACAATTAGACCGCCAAGAGAGTCAGAAGGAGCCCTTATATGGGAGCTGAAATATGGAGAACAGGAACCAGAATGGAAAAAGTGGGATGCTCCCTATTTTCCTTTGATGCACAAAACAAAAGAGGAGTTCTTAGCTAGTTACCAATTTGGAGTGAACTCACCAGATCAATGGGTAATAGAAGCTAAAGAAGCGGTCATTGGAACTGTCAGCTATTATTGGGAACACAAACCGTCCAGATGGCTGGAGATGGGTATAACAATATTTGATCCAACATACTGGAATGGCGGCTATGGAACAGCAGCGTTGGAACAGTGGATCACGCATTTATTCGACACCATGCCAATTGTGCGAGTAGGGTACACTACATGGTCCGGGAATAAACGGATGATGCGGCTGGGAGAAAAACTTAACATGACATTGGAAGCTCGGATGCGGAAATGCCGTTATTATAACGGTGAATATTATGATTCTATCCGTATGGGGCTGCTTCGAGAAGAATGGATTAAGTGAAGAATTGCACAAATTGTAGTGATTATTTCTTTACATTTTTTTTCAGAAAATAACCTTTCAACATTGTCTAAACATGTTACACTATGTCTAGTAAATTCTTTGTAAAGTAATTTACTAAAACAATGTATAACACTCTATGCTGGGGGAAATGGCACTGTGAGTATAACGTTACAAACCTATTGGAATAATCGTTTTGAAGCAGGGGACATTTGGGGAACGGAAGCAACACCATCAGCAGTGATGGCATATCCATACTTTGCAGCAGATCAGGCAAAGCGGCTATTCGTACCAGGCTGTGGGTATGGAAGAAACAGTAATTTCTTTGGAGAATACGCTTTTCATGTAACAGCTTGTGATATTTCAGAAGTGGCAATAGAACGTGCCAGTAATTATGCAAAGGCAGTTGGTTTGTCCAATGTAAAACATTTTGTCGGAGATTACTTGAATTTGCCTTTTCCTTCGACAGAAAGATTCGATGGCATTTATTTATCAAACATACTTCATATGTATACAGGGGAAGAAAGAGAGAAACTATTTCACCATTTCACTTCTCATTTGCGTAAAAATGGTCTTTTGATTTTCTCCTGTTTGTCAGCGAGAGATGAAAAGTACTACGGTGCAGGTGTGGAATTGGAGAAAGATACCTTCCTAGTGGAGAATCGAATCATGCATTTCTTCCACGAAAACGAATTGCAAGAGATGCTTCAAGATACTTACCAGATTGTCGAAATGACCCTTCATAATCAACGGATTGATTTTGAAGCGGGTGCAGAGAAAGATGTGCAGTCTTGGTTTGTCGTCGCAAGGAAAAAATAATGTACACAGCCTCAATAGGAGGCTGTGTTTTTTTATATTTTTGTATTTTTTTTCTTGGCACGCTGCTCCAGCTGACTTTTCGGTTCTTGATTAGCTGTGTCTTCTGTAAGACCCTGCTTATTCACGCTTGTAGCCGCATTCTTATTTCGACTGTTGTTTTTCGGCATCTTTATCACCTCAAGCATTAGTATGTCGTGCATCTTAATTTTTTATTAAATAGATGAATGTATATTGTTCCGCAGGTCTTGGATAATTTATAATGGAAAGTAAACCTGCTGATCCTTTTGTACAGGAGAGAATATATGAATAATAAATACGTAATAATGCTAGGTACACTGGCAGTCATAGCAATTGTTCTAGCAGTGCTGACATATCAAAACAGATCAGATGAACTGCGGGCAGAAGCATCAAATATCTCTGCTAGAACATATAAGGCTTCTAACAAAGAGGAAGTGCCAGAACTTTCCGCCGTTAAAGACAGTCCTTTAGATGTGCCGCTTTTAAACCAAATGGATGCACCGCGTTTATATAATGGGTGTGAAGTGACGAGTTTAGCAATGATTCTCTTATACGCTGGTTTTGATGTGACTAAGAATGAATTGGCTGAACAAATCCCGTATGTGCCGCTGCAATATGGTAATGGGCTTCGAGGAGATCCGAACGAAGGATTTGTCGGTGATATGCAGAGTGGACCAGGACTTGGTGTTTATCACGGACCTATCATGAATCTTGCTAAGAAAATAGCCGGTGACAAAGCAGTTGATAAAACGGGCTCATCAGTTGAAGAAGCGATTTACGAACCGCTTGATCAAGGTAATCCGGTATGGATTGTTACCACTTCAAGTTTTACACAGACTGACGATATGGAGTCTTGGGAAACGCCGAATGGGAAAGCAGATGTCACATACAGTGTTCATAGTGTGGCAGTAACAGGCTACACGGAGGATAGGGTATTTCTTAATAATCCATACGGACAGAAAAACCAGGAAGTAGACAGGGAGAATTTTGAGAAGGCTTGGAAACAGCTAGGCAGTCAAGCTATATATATTGAGAAGTAAGGAAGAAGCACAGCCGCGAGCTGTGCTTCTTTTTGCGTCTGCAAGTAGTCCGGGCTACAATGTAGAAAGACGGAGGTGCTATAGATGGAGCTTGAACCAATACCGGATCATTTAGAGAAGGGGCTGCGGCTCTTGTTTATTGGATTTAATCCGAGCGTACGTTCTGCTGAAACCGGTCATCATTACGCAAATCGAAATAACCGCTTTTGGAATATCCTCTATCAAGCGGGTATTACGGATCGCAAATATGAGCCTTACGAAGATCGGGATTTGCTTAAAGAAGGAATAGGATTCACAAATATCGTGGCCAGGCCGACGAAAGCAGCCGCTGATATTACGAAGGAAGAATACATAGAAGGGGCGGATTTGCTTCAAGAGAAATTAGCTTACTACCAGCCGAAGATTGCATGCTTTGTCGGAAAAGGTGTGTATCAGCAGTATGGTAAAGTGAAACAAACGAATTGGGGCTTGCAAAAGTCTCCGGTTACATCTGATGTACTCGAATTTGTTGCCCCGTCGTCCAGCGGACTTGTACGAATGCCGATGGCTGATATTGTGCACATTTATGCGGAATTACCAGCTATTTTAAAAGATACAGAGGAGGAGATTAAATGAAAACAGCAGTAGTAACAGGAACTTCCCGCGGGTTGGGAGAAGCAATTGCGAAGCATTTAATGGATAAGGAATTCAAAGTGATTGGCGTTGCCAGAAAAGATAGTAATGCACTTCCTTCCTATAAAGGGAAGGGAACTGCAAGTTACTCTTATCGTTATGGTGACTTACAGGATACAGCAGCGTGTGCGCAGATTTTTGAGGAGTTAGCCGCAGATATATTTTCTAACGCGAAAGATTCCGTGTACTTGATTAATAATGCGGGGGTAGTCGGTCCCATTGCGACAGCGGATGCTTATAGTCTTCAGGAACTGGAAGCACATCTGGCAATTAATCTGACGGCACCGATGCTAGCTTGCTCCATATTCTTAAAGTATGCGAAAACACATAACGTACCGCTTGTAATCGTAAACGTTACTTCAGGTGCAGCAGAACGTTCTGTGCATGGCTGGAGCGCATACAGTACATCGAAGGCTGGATTGAACCGTTATACGGAAACAGTTGCCTTGGAAGAAAGTGAGGCAGGATCCGGTAATATCGCCATTGCTTATAATCCGGGTATCATGGACACAGATATGCAGGCAGACATACGGTCCAGTGAACCGGAACAATTCCAGGATGTACAAAAATTCAAAGACTATGTCACGAACAAGTCATTGCGCGACCCAATGTTTGTAGGTGGTGTTCTTGTCGATATTCTCACAAGTGAAAGTATAGAAAATGGCAAACGATATGCTGTAAAGGATTATGTTTAAATAGAAATGGGTATCTGCCCTTTCCTTTTCTAGGTGGTGTACATACGATACATTATCCTGTAGGAAAAGGGGGAAGTACAGATGTCAAAAGAAAATGGAAACGAAGGTTTCGGTTTTGCATTTCTCGTGGTATTGTTTATTCTTTTAATTATCGTGGGTTCTTGCTACGTAGGTGGCAGCAATTACGATTATGGATATGGCAGTGGCTATTGCTATTAATAGATGAACACGAAGAAGCTTTGCACGCGATGGTGCAAAGCTTCTTACTTTGTCAGTGTTGTGCGATCAGCAGACCGCAGCAGCCGCCTGACAGAATACAATAATGCAGCAACAAGGACACAAATGTATAAAACAGTGAAAAGCAGCGAAACAAGCATCTGCATATTCAGTAAAAGCAACAAGGCAATCAACATACCTAGGGAGCCAACAGAAACAACAATGGCGATGAGGCTGGCAAGTCTGTTTTGGAACAGTTCCGATTCCTCTGTCCAGCCGAGCTTAGGATAATACAGGTCACTGAGCATCCCGATGATTGTCACAGCTGCATTCACTAACAAAGCAAGGAACAGCCAAAGTACTGCCTGCCAAATAGTCAGCTGCAAAACAAAAACGGCAGCGATGAACATGACGGTGATTGGCAGAAGGTTGATGAGAAAAGCAGCTTGCAGCTTGGCAAAAACAATTTGCCGCATCTTCAACGGCAGGAAAAGATGGGCTTCCCAGCTGTGACCATCTTTTGAAAAGCTTACAATACTTACCGGATTAAGTCCTATAGTGAGAACGTTTGCTGCTAGTATGGCAACGTAAAGGCCGCTGCCGTCCAAGCTTTTTGCCAAGGAAGCTGCAGAAGTAAAATCACCCATGAGAATAATGACGACGAGTAAAACCGGCATAATGAGTGTGCCAGCTACACATTGCAGAAAGAATGTTGGCGTCCGGAATATCGTCTGTATTTCCTTTCTGCGGTAAGCATACACAACGGATTTTTCTTTGCGGTACAGTCCCTTGCCGTTAAATTGCTTACCGGATCCCGTATTCAGTCCTAATGCACCTTTCAAATATAGCTTTTGTGATGCCGCATAGAAAAGCCAAAAGGCAGCTGAGGCAATCACTAGAACAATAATCAGGTACAACAGACTTATCCAGAAGCTGTCTGCTGTCAAGAGGTTTGTCATGAGCCATGCAGGAGGATAATACATGGTTGCCATATGCAGCAACCCGCCTCCTTCAGCACTGGTGGCAATGGTGTCGGCAATCTTTTCTGGATCATGCTGTAACCGAAGTACGACATTTAACAAAATCAGCAAGATAAAGCCGATGATCCCGCCGATTACTTTGCTTCTATCTTTATTCTTGCCTTTGTTAACAAACAGCATCACAAACATGACAGTTACGGATGCCAGCGAATAAGGAATAACTGGTATAACGAAAAATAGAAGCAAAGCGAAAACATAATACATCGCGGCTGCATCAGACAGAGCCCCATAGTACATGCTGACTGGAAAGTAGGTTCCCGCCGTAACTAAATAAACATAAACAAGCGGATTCACTGATTTCGCAATCAGCAGCTGATAGGAATATACTGGAAAGTGCAGGAAAGAGCTGATATCTTCGGTGAAGTAAAAAGCATTCATAACTAAAGTTAAGGACAAAAGAAGCAAAACAATGAAATTCATGAGAAAGAGCGCGCCTAAAATAATATTTGAGTTTCCTGACGGTTCGAGCATGGTGTAGATTAGATCAATTACTTGCAGGACAAATCCGCCAAACATCAGCCCTATAAAAAGCAAACCTAATAACCCGAGAACCAAGCCAAGGAAGACGCTTGGTTTCTTAAAAACATTACTGTACTGCATCTTTAACTGAATACGAATGAGAGCACGAATTGGCTTATGCATCTTGTGTCAGCTCCAGGAAAATATGCTCCAAGCTTTCATCAGAATGGAATTTCTCTCTCATCTCCGGCAAGGTGCCATGAAACAACATTTCTCCTTTTCGAATGATAGCCACTTCATCACACAGCTGTTCAACGACTTCGAGCACGTGAGAAGAGAAAAAGACGGTGTTTCCTTTTGCTGTGTGCTGCCGCATCAACTCTTTCAGCTGATAAGACGATTTCGGGTCCAGGCCAGTCATTGGTTCATCGAGAATCCACACAGACGGCTGCTGCACGAGCAAACCAGTAATAAATAATTTCTGCCGCATGCCGTGTGAATATGTTTTAATTTGATCGCTAAGCGCTTCATAAATGCTGAACAGCTTGGCATACTCCTCAATTCGTGCAGTTCGATCGTCTGCTGAGATTCCGTAAATATCCCCGATGAAATGCAGGTAGTCAATCCCATTCAGACGCAAAAATAAATCAGGACTATCCGGCACATAACCAAATTCATGCTTGGCTGCTATCGTATCGGTTGATATGTCTTTGCCGTTTATAGTGATAGAGCCAGAATCAATCGGCAGGATGCCTGTTACCATCTTAATGGTAGTGGATTTACCAGCGCCATTTGGTCCGAGAAAACCGAAGATCTTTCCGCTCGGAACGGTCAAATGAATGTCGTTGACAGCTATCCTGCCGCCGTATTGTTTATGTACATGATCAAGTTGTATCAATGCTTTACCTCCTGTCTGTTACTTCCATTCTGTCTGTTATCTTCCAATTGTTCAAGCGTATTCTCTATAAAAAAAGCTTATATGTCCTCGCATATTCTATCGTGTTTTTCATATATTTTTAAGACGAGCTTAGGGGGGATAGGGATGCGGGAGTTACAAAAGAAAACAGCATTAATTGCTGTTTTACTACAGACAGTACTTAATATCACGTTAACCATCCTTGCGATGATTCTGGTTGTCTTTCTATTAAAAAAGACAGTATTTATTTTTGATGTGCTGCTAATTCGTAACGAAGAAGTTACGTATTTTTACCTGGCAGAAGGAATTTTAGTTTATTTCCTTTATTTTGAGTTTATCAGTTTGATTATTAAATACTTCACCCATGACTATCATTTTCCGCTGCGTTACTTCATTTACATCGGTATTACAGCTATCATCCGGTTGATTATTATTGATCATGAAAACCCGCTGACAATTTTGTTATATGCGATGGCTATCGTACTTCTTGTATGTGCGCTGCTCATTGCTAATCATTCTAATATAAGAGGAAGTGAAGAGCTGGATTGACTAAAATAAGCTGCGTTACAATTTAACCGTGCTGGCATAATATGATACACTCTATTATGGATTAAGAAGCTTTGTCGTCAGAAAGGAAGAGAAACGAATGATCAATCGTAAAAGTACGCGTGAAATAGAAATGATGCGAGCAGCGGGTAAGCTGCTTGCTGCTATTCATAAAGAAATCCGCAAAATGATTAAACCCGGTATTACAACGATGGAAATTGACCAATTTGTAGAAAGGTATTTGGAAAAGCATGGTGCAACTGCTGAGCAGAAAGGCTACAATGGCTATGCTTATGCTACATGTGCTTCTATTAACGACGAAATCTGCCACGGATTTCCGAGAAAAGAGCCTTTGAAAAATGGAGATATTGTAACCATTGATATGGTTGTCAACTTGAATGGCGGTTTAGCTGATTCTGCTTGGACTTATGCGGTGGGAGAAGTAAGTGAAGCAGCTGAGCGTTTGCTTGAAGTTACGAAGAATTCCTTATACAAAGGAATTGAGAAGGCACTTCCTGGTTCTCGCATTGGTGATATTGGTCATGCAATCCAGCAATATGCGGAAGCAGAAGGTTATTCTGTCGTACGTGACTTCACTGGTCATGGTATTGGACCGACTATCCACGAAGATCCGCATATCCCGCATTTCGGCTTGCCGAATAAAGGTCCGCGCTTGAAGGAAGGCATGGTCATTACAATCGAACCGATGATTAATATCGGGGAATGGGGCAGTCAAATGGATGATAACAACTGGACAGCACGTACGGTTGATGGGTCACTGTCTGCTCAGTACGAGCATACGATTGTTATTACGAAAGATGGTCCTGTTATTCTGACAGATCAAGATGAGGAATAAGATGATGGAAGCCTATACCGGCAAACGGTATAGGCTTTTTTCTACGGTTCGATATGAATTAATGTATGGAATATATCATGCTTCTTAGCGAGCAACGTTTCCAGCCTTTCGGTGATGGCATGTCCCTGGGCAACATTGAGGGAGGCATCTACTCGGATAATCACATCAACAAGCGATTGATTTCCATGCAATCTCGCCTTAATTTCTACTACCTCCAGCACATCCTCATCCTGTACAATTGTATGACGTATTTTTAATAACCTGTCCACATCATAACCGTCCGTAAGCGAATACGTAGCATCATAGAAAATATCCCACGCTGTTTTACAAATTAAGACCCCAACGATGAATCCTGCCAGCGGATCTAGCCAATAATAACCGAACTGGGCTCCAAAAATGCCGATAAATGCGCCAATACTAACCATTCCATCTGAACGGTTATCTTGCGCTGCGGCCATCAGAGCTGGACTTTGGATGCGTTTTGCTAATGCTAAATTGTAGCGATATACCGCCCACATGACGAATGCTGATCCTAAAGCAGTCCAGCCTGTCAGCATATCCGGCTGCACATAATCGGGTCTCATGAGCCGTTCAAGTGTATCAAGCAACACGTGAAGACCGACGGAAATCATAATAAATGCAGCAACAAGCGAAGCAATTGTTTCTGCCCTGAAATGACCATATTTATGTTCCAAGTCAGGCGGTTTGCGAGAGATTCTTAATCCGGCCAGTACAGCGACAGAAGCAACAACGTCAGTTGTGTTATTCAGGCCATCTGCCAGCAGGGCATCTGAATCTCCAATGTAGGCAACGAGTAATTTAATAAATGAAAGCATTAAGTAAGCCGCGATGCTAAGCATTGCTCCTCTCTCGCCTGCTTTAAGGTTATCATACTGGCCCATATGTAAAGATTCCTCCGATCTCATTCCGGGGCAGGAAAGATTACTGCATGTCCAGAATGGGTACAAGATAATACATTATATTCTTCATTTGCATCAATATACGAAGGGGTTGGAAAAAAATGAACCAGGAAAAAGTTATTATTGAAGGCAGCTTGGAAGGGATGCGTTTTTACAAAGAACTGGATATCGTTATAGACCCCGGGGAGGTAACTCCCGAGCAAGCAATCATTCGTTTTTATGAAAGCGACGCAGAGAGTTTTGACATGCTGGCCAGAGAACAGGGATGGCGCAATTGTTATTGGACTTATTTGGATAATACTGAACTGCTGCAGGCGAATTAATCCCAGCCAATGTGCCGGGATTTTTTATTTGGATAAAAAGTACTTGCTTTGCAAACGATAGGAGTAGTGTTTGCGAAAGGCAGGAGACAAGTTCATGGCCACAACCAAAAAGACATCGAACAGCAGTTCACCAAAAAACATGCGCTGGGCAATAGTTGCGTTGGCATCCATTCCGCTGATAATGACACTCGGAAATTCCATGTTGCTCCCCGTACTTCCATTGATGGAGGAAGAATTGGGAATAAGCAAGTTACAATCAAGCTTTATCATTACATTCTATTCAATCGTAGCCATTATTTTCATCCCAGTTGCTGGTTTTTTATCCGATCGGTTTGGGCGGAAGGTAGTCATTTTGCCCTCCCTGATAATCGCTGGGGCAGGAGGGCTTATCGCTGGCATATTTTCGGTAGGCAGTGAAAGCCCGTATCTTTGGATTATGATTGGCAGAATACTGCAAGGAGTAGGCGTGGCAGGTGCAGCGCCAGTCGTACTGCCGCTTGTAGGAGACATGTTCGAAAAAGAAGAAGATGTCAGTGCAACTCTCGGTATAGTTGAAACTGCTAATACTTTGGGAAAGGTGTTGAGTCCAGTACTGGGAGCGCTGCTGGCAGGTTTTCTCTGGTATCTGCCTTTTTATGCTATTCCTGTATTCTGTGCTATCTCATTTGGCCTGGTTCTCTTTCTCATTAAAAAGCCGAAAGATGACAAGAAGGGAAACGACTTTAAAACATTCCTAAAGAGCACAAAAGCAACGTTTCATAAACATGGCGGCTGGCTGACGGCAATTTTCCTAATAGGTGCAATTCTTATGTTTATTCTTTTTGGTATTCTTTTCTATCTGAGTACAGTTTTAGAAGAAAAATATGGGATGCACGGAATCGTGAAAGGGGCGGTACTGGCAATTCCGCTTGCTGCACTGTGTCTCGCTTCCTATTTGACAGGGAAGTGGATTAAAAGCAACGGCAAACTGATGAAGTGGATTACGTTCGCTGGTATTGTTTGTGCCGGAGTTGTCACGATTGCTTTGTACTTCTCAAAAGGAGTCATCTTCATGATGGCTGTGTTCCTTATTGCCGGAATTGGAATTGGAGCAGGTCTGCCTTGTCTGGATTCTCTTATCACAAGCAATATGGAGAAAGATGTACGAGGCACAGTTACTGCCCTATTTAGTGCGATGCGCTATGTCGGCGTAGCTGCTGGTCCGCCAGTTGTTGCTCTGCTCTTAAAAACAGAGCTTATCTGGCTGATTGTCACTTTTAGCGGTACAGCTTTTCTTGCAGCATTATTAACATTGAAATTCATTAATCCCCCCGATCCAAAAGATCACAAGCACCAACCGGTTCCGCATTTACATTAATTTAACGAACAAGTCAGAAAATTGTTGCAAAATTGATGTATATCCAGCATAATGAAAAAAAGGAACCAGGGGGAATCGTTCCATGAAGAAGCATAAAGTTGTCTACCGTCTGCAAAGAACGAATCGAAAGCGTTCTTATGTAACTGCTAAACGAGAGATTGCGTTTGAAGTGAAACTTGCTGCTAAACTTATGCTGGATGAATTTCTTTTTACTTGGAACAAGAACAGACTAGAAGCCCAAATCAATGACAGTATTGATCAAAACGACCAAGAGCTGTTCAACGAATTAAGTGCCGCATACCGACCTTACACATGGGAATAATTATATAATCGAAAAGGACCCGTTTTGCAGTGGACAAGACGGGTCTTTTTGTGTGCGAAATAAATATACGGCTATGCTATAATAATTGCATAATAGAAGTAATACAGAGGAGAAATTCGAAATGAAGCGTTTGATGTTGTTTGCTGTACTAAGTGCCGTGCTCGTAGCAGCTGGCTGTCAAGACCAGCAAACAAGCCAGAAAGAAAATACGAACGAATTAACAGAAAAGAAGACAGAGTATCAACAAGCAGCGGAAGAAGAAACAGCCGTTGAGGAAGAACCAGCAGAAGTGAAGCCGGATCAGCATCAGAAGGAAGCAAACGATGTCATTGGCACAATTGAAGAACCAGTAACTGTCGATAATCCAGATAGCATAGAAGTGGTTGTTAATAAGACAAGACAGTTCCCAGATGGATGGGCGCCAAAAGATCTTGTGGAGCCGGATGTACCATTTTACTTTAACGAACATCTGGAGAAAAGAAAGATGCGCAAAGAAGCTGCCGCTGCACTGGAGGAACTATTCGCTGCCTCGCAGAAAGATGGTATGGAGCTCGTAGCAGCAAGCGGATACCGCTCAGAATCGCGGCAGAAGCAAATTTATGAAGATAATGTCTCTGCACAAGGCCAGGAAGAAACAGATAAAGTGTCAGCAAGACCAGGCCGCAGCGAGCATCAATCTGGTTTGGCGATTGATTTAACATCGGCCGAGATGGCACTAGCACTGGAAGAGACGTTCATTAATACGGATGAAGGAAAATGGCTGGCGGATCATGCCTATGCGTATGGTTTTATTGTGCGTTATCCGAAAGGGAAAACAGACATTACAGGATACAGCTATGAACCTTGGCATATCCGCTATGTCGGAAAAGATCTTGCAAAACAGATACATGAAGAGGGCGTAACATTAGAAGAACATTTTCAAATGGAATCTGACTTAAAAAGCTGAAAAAGAGCCACTGCCTTCAAGAAGGCGGTGGCTCCATATTTATGTGATGGGAGGTCACATACTAATTCAGCGGCATAAAGATGCCTAAAACTTACTTGTCCATTTGTGCTTGTAAATACTGCACCTCATTAACTAATCTGTGTACGAATTCAATTTGATTTTAACATATTGTAAGGAAGATGGGTAGTGAATTTATTAAATTTTTTCAAAAATGAAAAGATACGCAACCTTGTATCGCAGAAGCCGCAAAAATGCAGATTATTTGATACAATAGGAATGTCTGATCAAGAAGATTACAGTTTCAAAAATGAACATTTGGAGAGGGGAACGCATAATGAAATTTCGTATGGAAAAAGATACAATCGGTGAAATTCAGGTACCAGCTGATAAATTTTGGGGAGCACAAACGCAGCGAAGTAAAGAGAATTTCCCGATTGGTACAGAAACAATGCCGAAAGAAATTGTATACGCTTTCGCTTTACTTAAAAAAAGTGCTGCAAAAGCTAATTGTGCACTCGGTCTTTTAGAGCAAGATAAAAGTGATGCAATTGGCTATGCGGCTGATCAAATTATAACAGGCGATTTGGATGCTCATTTTCCGCTTGTTGTTTGGCAGACTGGCAGTGGTACGCAATCCAATATGAACGTGAATGAAGTCATTGCATTTGTCGGCAATAAGTGGCTGGAGGAACAAGGCAAGGAAACAAGGCTTCATCCAAATGATGATGTTAACAAATCACAAAGCTCCAATGATACGTATCCGACAGCATTACATATAGCTGCTGTGACGCAGTTAGAAGATACAGTCTTGCCTGCACTCAAACGGTTGAAGACGACGCTGAAAGAAAAGTCCGATGCATACCAAGATATTGTGAAGATTGGGCGTACACACTTACAAGATGCAACGCCACTTACGCTTGGGCAGGAGATTAGCGGCTGGCATCGAATGCTGGAGAAATCAGAGCAGATGATCCGGACAAGTCTTCCATACATCCAAGAACTGGCAATCGGCGGAACGGCTGTTGGTACGGGGTTAAATGCACATCCTTCGTTTTCGGAAAAGGTGTGCGAAGAATTGGTTGCTGCTACAGGTAAAGCCTTCCGTTCTGCTGAAAACAAGTTCCATGCACTAACAAGCCATGATGAAATCGTCTTTGCACATGGTGCACTAAAAGGCTTGGCTGCCGATATGATGAAGATTGCCAATGATGTCCGCTGGCTGGCAAGCGGTCCGCGCTGCGGTATCGGTGAAATTGAGATTCCGGCTAATGAGCCTGGAAGTTCGATTATGCCAGGGAAAGTGAATCCAACACAGAGTGAAGCAGTTACAATGGTAACCGTGCAAGTAATGGGGAATGATGCAGCAATTGGATTTGCGGCAAGTCAAGGGAATTTCGAATTGAATGTATTCAAACCTGTTATTGCTTATAACTTTATCCAATCGGCACAGCTTTTAGCGGATAGCATGCTTTCCTTTAATGATCGCTGTGTTGCAGGATTGGAACCAAATCGGGAAAAGATTGCGAAGAATTTGCAGGATTCCTTAATGCTCGTAACTGCTCTTAATCCGCATATTGGTTATGAAAATGCTGCGAAGATCGCTAAAAAAGCTTTCGCAGAAAATACGACATTAAAAGAAGCAGCTGTAGCAAGCGGTCTATTGACAGAGGAACAATTTGATTCCTATATCAAACCGGAAGAGATGACATACCCTAAATAATTGCCATGTTTGACCAGCAGTTCCATTATATAAGTCTGATAAAAAACACCTTCTTGTTCAAACTATAGGCATAGGAGGTGAACAAACATGGCGAACAACAACAGCTCAAACCAATTGCTAGTACCTGGCGTACAACAAGCTCTTGATCAAATGAAATTCGAAATCGCACAAGAATTTGGTGTTTCTCTAGATGGTAACGAAACATCTCGTGCAAACGGTTCTGTCGGTGGAGAAATCACAAAACGTCTTGTAGCTACTGCTCAGCAGCAGCTTAACGGCGGACAACAATTCTAATTTCATATCTGAATGGCTGAAGGGGCACCTAATAGGTGTCCCTTTTCGGTGGGTGCACCTGCACGAACGATGCGCTGGTTATAACCCGCTCGCTGAACGGCAGTGTTATCAGAGCGATTCCTATGCTGAAAACGAGAGCTTACATATTCTGAATGGCAAAGTAAAGAGCAAAGGCATCTTGAAATTTTCGGATATCCAGTCCAGTGCGTTCTGTTAGTTTTTCTAATCTGTAATGAAGGCTATTCCGGTGGATAAACAGCTTTTTAGCAGTCAGCGTCAGATTTTGGTTGCAGGAAAAATACATGTGAATAGTCCGCAGCAGTTCCTCATCTGTATCTATACCTTGCAGAATATGCTGCACGATGTAATTTCGATCTGTGTTCGGCAGCAGTGTACTTACAAGCTGCGGAATGCTGTCGTGAAAATGAAGCACATGTTTAGCAGAGTGAAGCGGCATCTGTTTATAAGCAGCATGCAGCCACGTATATTGAGCTGGTGCATCTTCCGCAGAAGCAAGCCACGGACTGACAAAGAGACGGAGAGAAACAGATAAATCATACATCACCATATCCACCACTTTCTCGTACGAAATGGGCTCTTTTTGGCGGCTTTCGATCAGTATTCCGGATTGCCGATTATACCAAACGCAGGCAAGCGGGTGATCGCTCAGGCTGTCCATCGCTTCTCTGAAAACATCAGCATCGATATAGCCGTCAATATGAAAGAAAATAAACCGGCAGCCATTTGCATACAGCGGATCTGCAATAAAGTTGTTTGTGTCCTTTATGCCGTGAAGCAGGTTGTACCAGTCGGTATCTCTGCTTGATCCTCGCGGGACAGTGATGGGGGAGCCGAGATAATGAAGTAAAGCGAGTTCACGCTCGTTCAGCTGCTCTCTTGGGAAACCAATAATATCACCATCTTCTAAGCGAAACCAATGATAATTTTCCATATCAAGCGTTTCCGTACCAGCAGCTCTTATAATGCCCGAAATCATTTTTTCCAGTTCATCCAGCATATGTACCTCTCCTATTCGTACAGACAGTTTCTTTGTATTTGGTGTTAATTGTATTATACTAAAACCGAAGAAAACAGAAAGGTCGATAAAACATGAATAGTGGAGATATTTGGTTGATATTATCTATGGCGGTAGTGGGAGCACTGATCGGGGGAGTTACAAATCATTTAGCGATCAAGATGCTGTTTAAGCCCCATCGCGCCATTTATATAGGAAAATGGAGGGTGCCTTTTACACCGGGATTAATTCCAAAACGAAGAGATGACTTAGCACGTTCCTTAGGTAAAACGGTAGTGGAGCACCTGCTTACACCTGCAGGCATGCAGGTGAAGCTGCGCGATGAAAATTTTCAAAGCAAAGTGGATGCTGGGGTGCAGCGAGAAGTTCTTCGCTTCCTTCGTTCTGAACGGACAGTCAGACAGCTGCTTGCGGAGATGAATGTCGAGCTGGAAGCTGAAACGCTTTATACAAAAGCGGCAAACCTTGTAAGGGAACAGCTTCATCTGCATGGAGAAAAAGAACTGGGGAGTTTACTTCCTGAAGAACTAAAGCAAAGGAAAGAAGCTGCAGCAGCCCATGCTGCTTCACATATTCAGCAAATGCTGCTTTCTTATGTCGAGAGCTATGATGGCCGCAGAAAAATACAAGATCTTGTCCGCAGCTTCTTGCAAGGAAGAGGTTTTCTTGGCAGCATGCTGTCTTCCTTCATGGATCCTGATAGTGCCGCAGATAAAATCCAGCCTGTTATTACAGAATCAGTAGGATCTGAGGGCACGAATCGCTGGTTACAACAGCTGCTAGCCGGAGAAATGGATAAACTGTTAAACAGAAAGGTAAGCGAGGTAACAAATGCGATTGGACAAGATACGGTGGAAGAAGGAATAAAGCAGCTGCTCGAACACACTATTCCATTGGACGATTTACTTGATACACCGCTTTCCGTGTATACGAAAGCCATCCAAGACGATGTATTAGCAGAAAAAGTATCGCTGCTTGTACATCGATTGCTGGAGCGTCTAGCAGGACAAGTGCCAGTTCTTATGGAACAGCTGGAGCTTGCGAAGATGGTGGAACAAGAGGTGTCTGGTTTTCCGCTTGACCGTGTCGAAGACCTTGTACTTGCAATTTCCAAACGGGAATTCAAACTAATCACGTATCTTGGTTTTCTGTTAGGCGGGATTATCGGAATTGTCCAAGGGGTTATTGCATTATTTGTCTGATAGCTTGAACTATACAGTGGTTCGCTTGTTTGTTATAGTGGAACTTGAGTAAATTTGAGGAGGTACGTACCCATGGCTAATATGTACGATCATGCGTATGAACTAGAGAAAGCAATTCGTGAAAGTGAAGAATTCCAAGGCTTGAAAGCCGCTTATGATACGGTAATGAACGATTCTTCTTCTAAGCAGATGTTCGAGAATTTCCGTAACGTTCAGCTGGAGCTTCAGCAGAAGCAAATGCAAGGACAGGAAATTACAGAAGAAGAAGTACAGCAAGCACAAAGCGTTGTACAAGTAGTGCAGCAAAACGAATCCATTGCAAAATTGATGGAACAAGAACAACGCTTGAATGTTGCAATCAATGATATCAGCCGTATTATTACAAAGCCGCTTGAAGAGCTTTACGGTCAATCAGAAGAACAATAATGTAAAAGAACTCCTTGCCAAAATGGTAAGGAGTTCTTTTACATTTATAAACCGAACGTGCATTCGCACATTGTGCATGCTACTATAGAATTAAAAAACGGAAAGGGATGCCTATGCTGCCAAAATTAACGTTTATTCATGCCGCTGATTTGCATCTGGATAGCAAAATGGAAGGTTTGACCGCTGCACACCCAGCGATGAAAACGCGTCTTCAGGAAAGTACATTTGAAGCGTTACAACGGCTTGTACAATATGCTATTACATTAAAAGTTGATTTTGTATTACTGGCCGGTGATATTTTTGATTCTAACAGACAATCGCTGAAGGCGCTGGTTGCGTTGCGCGAAGCATGCAAACAGCTGCAAGCTGCGCAAATTACTGTATACATGCAATATGGCAATCATGATTATACCGGGAATAAACCAGTGATGAGGTATCCGGACAATGTACATATATTTCAATCTGAGCATCTAGAAACGTTTATCCATTCAAAAAACAATGAGCCTGCAGCAGCTATCCATGGATTCAGTTACACTGCCCGTCATGTAAAAACGAGGGTAAGCAAGCATTACAAATCTACAGGAGATAATATGTATCAGATTGGCATGCTGCATGGAGGCATTATGACAGGCGGACCAGAAGATGTGTATGCACCTTTTACGATAGAGGACTTAAAACAAGCGGACTTTGATTATTGGGCGCTGGGTCATATACATAAACGAGAAATACTGACAGAGCAGCCGCCTATTGTATATCCGGGCAACATTCAAGGCAGACACCGCAAAGAAACAGGCGAGAAAGGCTGTTATTTAGTGGAATTGGAAGGACCGTCAAGTTCCCTGACATTTCTTCCTCTGCATGCTATCCGATTTGAAGAAGTAACTTTTTCGGTCAAAGAAGGCTGGGCACTATATGAAGCAGAAGCTAAACTAATGGAGGCAAGTGCCGGATGGGAAGAAAAGTACGGGGATGTGGTCTTGTACGTGCATTTTCATGGAGCAGCCAACCCGCTTGTGGGATGGCTCCAGGAAGATCAGCTGGAGGAGCTAATTGATATGGTCAATGAACAGCTAATGCAGCTCGGCAGGTTAACGATACTGGCAGGGTTCACGGTGCAGATTGATTCTGAGATAGATGAAGAGCAGCTTTTGGAGCGGAATGACTTTACCGCTGCCTTGTATTCTTACTCATACCAAGCGGAAGAGGTAAAGCGCAGCTTGAACGAGCTAATGGCAAATCGTCAGTTCCGGAGAATTCAGCAAGCTTTTACTGATGAGGAGATTCAGGAGCTGGTAGGTGAAGCGAAACAGCTGCTGCTTCATACCATGATGGAGGTAGACTGAACATGCGCATTAGCGGCGGACACATTTATGACTTTGGCAAACTGCATGATTTTACCTTTGATTTCTCAGATCAGTCGCTTGTTATCGTGCATGGCGAGAACGAAACGGGTAAATCCACGTTTAAAGCTTTTCTTATTTATATCCTTTTCGGCATGCGCTCACGTGAGCTGAAGCGGTATCTTCCGAGAACTGGAGGAACACCAGGCGGCAGGCTCAAGCTGCTTTTTCCAGAAGGGGAGGTAGTGGTTGAACGTATCCAGGACCGACATAACGGACAAGCAGTTTGTTATACAAAAGCAGACCAGAAAGATCAGCAGTGGCTGGAGCGGCAGCTTGCCGGAATCGACGCTGCCATATACAAGCAAGTATTTACGCTGGACACCGAAACGTTATCTTCCTTGCAGCTTACAGATAAAGAACAGCTGGGCCGAGTACTGCTTGAAGCTGGGCAGGCCGGGACTGCGGCCATTCATAAGTTAGAGAAAAAGCTGTTTCAGGATTTGCAGCAGCTATATCGCCCGCAAGGCCGGAAACCCGAAATCAATTTTATGCTGCGTGCGTTCACAGAACAGGAACAGCATGTCCGAGAACTGCACGGCAAGGAAGCGGCCTACTTGCCTGACAAAGAAAGCCTGGAGCATACAGCAGCTAGAATTCACGCCTTGCACATTGAAAAAACAGACTTGCGCAGACAAATCAATGTGCAAAAACAATATTTGCAAGCTGTTCCTTGGCTAAAGAAAGTTTCTTTTTCAAAAAAGAAGCTGCGGCAGCTAGAACATATAGAAGCATTCCCCCCAGACGGAATGAAGCGTATGCAAGCGCTGCAGAACCAATTGCAGCCGTTGGAAGCACAGGCACATGTACAGCAGCAAGAAGCGGAACGAATGAACCAGGAATTATCCACGATAGAAGGTCAGCTGATAGATGAAGATGCATATAACCAATTACATGAACTGTTGACGCACTCCGACTGGCGAGGACAGGATGTACGCATCAAAAAACTGCAGGAAACAGCAGCAGAACTGCAGATGGAAGCAAGGAATATGAAGCTTCATTATGCATATCCGGAGCGTTTTACCGGTGATATCAGAGCAAAAACAAAAGATGAGTGGCGGCTTTTACATGAACAAGTCATGATTCACGACGCAGAAAGAGAGCGTACAAAAAAAGCAATCATGGGAAAGAAGCGAGAATTAGATAAAGTGAACACGTTGCAGGAACGACTGCAGCAACATCTTATTTCAGAAAAAGAATACCGAGAGCTCCATGATCAGAAAGACAATGACAAACGGCATTCTCCCAATGCGAGTGGCAGGTTCGCAATAAAAATGCAGATTTTCTTGTCTGTTCTGCTCGCTGGAACTGGACTGCTAATGACTAGCTGGATGTTAGCAGCCAGCGGTATTATTTTGCTTGGCGGCGCATGTCTGCTATGGTGGTTGGAAAAGAAAAATGACAGGAGCTCACCGGAAACAATTTCGTACATGGAGGAAAAGATAAAGGAGCAGCAGGAGCTGCGGCTCAGGTGGCGTCAGTTAGAGGAGCAGCGTCATCCTTTTGAAGTACAGCTTGCTGATTTGCAGCAAGAGCAAAACATGCAGCTATTAGCATATGAGAAACTGCATGCCCAAGAAACTGCACATCTGGAAAGCTATCCTTTTTTACAAGCTATACCGCTGTCTGATTGGGAAAAAGCAGTGCGGGAGTGGGAAGCCAAGAAGCAGCTGGATCAAGAAATAGAAAAAATAAATCAAGAGTTGGAAAAACTGCAGTATACGCACACAACTGCAGTGGAACAGGCAGGCACGATTGCTGGCGTATCTGCATCATTATCAGCGAGTCAGATTATGAAGGAAGCAGAATATGTAATGGAAGGGCAGCGAAAGCTAAGACATGGCAAAGAACAGCTGTTAGTTCAAACAGCCGACATTCATCATCGTATGGAATCGTTAGCAGTACAGCTAAACCCCTTGAGAGAACAAAAAGCAATGCTGCTTGCTGCTGTCGGGGCAGAGAATGACAAGCAGTTCCAGACCTTATCGGACCTATATGGAAAAAGAAAACAGGTAAATGCAGATTTAGATCATTATGAAGCAGAGGCGCGGTCATTTCTGCCCGAGAAAGTTTCGGTTGCAGAAGATCCTGGCTGCTTACAGGAAGAGGCAGAACGGAAAATTGCCGAGCTGGAAACAAAGCTGGAATCTGTTGAAGAAGAATTAGATACATGTCGAAAGCAAGCGGCAATGCTGGAGGTTAAGCTAGCTGCTATCGAATCGGACACAGCTGCTTCAAACGCTTATCATGAGCTGCAGCATCAAAAGCAAGTACTGCTCGCCGCTGGTCGCAAGTGGGCGGTAAGGAAACTGGCATATGATATGCTGCTGCAAACAAAGAGAGCGTTTCAAGAAGACCGATTTCCGGACATATTAGCGGAAGCTTCTCGTCTTTTCTCGAAAGTAACTGCTCATTATGAGCGTTTGTTACTAACAGAGTCGGGAGATTTAGTTGTAAAGGATTACCATGGCAGGGAATTTGCAGTCGAGACTTTGTCAAATGGAACGGTGGAGCAGCTTTACCTTTGTTTAAGATTGGCGCTTTCAAGGAAAATAGGAAGCAAACAAGCTTTTCCATTATTAATCGATGATGCGTTCAGTCATTCAGATCAGAGCAGAAGGGCAATGTTTTACAGCATCCTTCAAGAAGAAAAAGATGTACAGCAATTTATATTATTCACGTGGGAAGAACCTGCAGCGGAGCTATCACAGCAAGCAAAAGTAATTTGCCTGAAAAAAATGCAAGAAACGCATCAGTGAACGTTTTAGCAGTCGCAAAAATACGTTAATGATGGTAAACTTATAGGATAAAAAAATTGGATTATTGTAAGCTGGAGGGACGGGCATTGCCGAGTAATGAAGAAAATTGGGCTAAGTATGAGGAATCGATTGAAAAATTCATACAAGTCATCGCCAAGAATATGAATTTGTATGGAATAACCTCATCTGTCGGCCGTCTATATGGAGCTCTATATTTTGCAGGTCGCCCCATGACATTAGATGATATGAGAGACGCGCTAGAAATGAGCAAAACGAGCATGTCCACAGGCGTACGCGCATTAGCAGAGATGAAAATGGTGGAGCCTGCTTATAAAAAGGGTATGCGCAAAGATTTATATAAATCAGAGGAAGACTGGTATAAGTCATTTACAGCTCTCTTCGGAAATAAATGGGAAAAAACAACGCAATCTAACTTGGAAGAAGCAGAAGAGACGATTGAAGAGCTGCATCAGCTGAAGGAAGAGACAGATGACCCGGAGCTTCGTCAGCGAATTGAGCAGGATATTGACCGTCTTTTATATGCTTGTGATTACTATACATGGCTTCTGCAATTCTTACATGTTGTAGAATCAGGAGAGATATTTAAGTACGTTCCAAAGCCGCCAAAGAGATAAGCATTGGAATGAAACGTAAACGCCCTTGCTAGTATAGTAAGGGCTGTATTTATGAGGGAGGAGAAAGACGTTGAAAAAAGGGATTGGATATTTTCAAGTAGGAGACAAATTCGACAGCTATCTACTAATCAAACAAGCAGACAAAGCTGTAGCTAGTAACGGGAAAGCTTTCCTTACCTTAATACTCGGAGACGACACCGGTGATATTGAAGCAAAGCTGTGGGATGCTTCACCTGCTGATGAACAGCGGTACCAAGCTGACCAGGTCATAAAAGTACAAGGTGAAGTGAATGCATTTCGCGGCAGACTGCAGCTGAAAATCCAAGCCATTCGTCTGGCCGAGCCGAATGACGGGGTGCATCCGCATGATTTCGTCAAACGGGCGCCGCTCACGAAAGAGCAGTTATTAGAGGAACTCACTTCATTTATTTTTGAAATGGAAAATCCGAACTTGCAGCGAATCACACGCTACTTTCTTTCTAATTATCAGGAAGACTTGCTTGCATTCCCGGCAGCGGTTCGCAATCACCATGAATTTGTGTCGGGTTTGGCATTCCACGTTGTGTCGATGCTCCGCATTGCACGAGAGCTAAAAAACCTTTACCCCGAAATCAATAAAGATTTGCTGTATGCCGGCATTATTCTTCATGACATTGGTAAGCTGCGGGAATTATCAGGTGCCTCTAATCCATCTTATACAATAGAGGGCAAGCTGATTGGCCACATTTCCATTATGTCAGATGAGATCGCCAAGGCTGCTCGGGAGCTGAAAATAGAAGCAGAAGAAGTAATGGTGCTGCAGCATATGATCCTAAGTCACCATGGCAAAGGCGAATGGGGAAGTCCGAAGCCGCCGCTTGTACGTGAGGCAGAGCTGCTGCATATCATTGACTTAATTGATGCAAAAATGAATACCTTGCAGCGGGTGATGGATAAAGTCGCACCTGGGGATTTCTCTGAACGTATCTTTTCAATGGAAAACCGCAGTTTCTATAAACCTGCTTTTGAGCGGGAGTAAATAGAGAGAGTAATAGAATAGAGGGAAAATATGAGATGGAAAGATTGGGATCGTAACCTGAAAATCCGTTTGTTCGGGGAAGCAATGATGCACTTCTTGTTTTGGGCTTATTTTCCCTTTATGACGATATTTTTTCAGGACGCGTTCGGGAAGGGACGTGCCGGGATCTTGCTCATGTTTTCGCAAGCTCTTTCCGTTCTGGCGAGCTTGGTAGGAGGATATTGTGCGGATCGTTTCGGCAGAAGAAAGATGATGAGTATTGCTGTAGCCGGTCAATCCATCACTTTTCTGGTATTTGCATTTGCTAATTCTCCTTGGCTCTCATCATCAGCCCTGACTTTTGCGGCATTTAGCTTTCTTGGTATATGGAGCGCTTTATATTGGCCGGCATCGCATGCCATGGTAGCAGATGTCGTCAAGGAGAAACATCGGGCTTCCGTATTTGCAGTCTTTTACACAAGTCTTAATATTGCCGTTGTCGTCGGCCCGTTAATTGGCACGATATTATTTTACTCTTACCGATTCCAGATGCTGCTTGCTGGATTTACACTTACTAGTATTTTATTCGTCATCATGCAAGTGTTTATCAGAGAGACTGTTCCGGAACAGAAACAGGCGAAAGCGGACCATGGTACCTGGTACAAGGCGGTCTGGCAGGAGCTGCAAACTTATCGGCTTATTGCGCAAGACCGGACATTCCTGCTCTTCATTGTTGCAGGGGTACTCGTGGCGCAGACGTTTATGCAGCTGGATATTCTAATTGCAGTTTACACGAGTGAGGTAATAGCTAATCAGACTGTTTTTGCGATTGGCGATTTTAGTCTGCAAGTAGATGGAAAGCAAGCATTTTCGCTTATCCTGGCTCTGAATGGGCTGTTAGTTGCTTTATTAACCGTTTATATAACAAAGCTGGTCACGAAATTCCGGATTGCACGTGTTTTCGTTGCTTCTAGTATTGCGTATGCAGCTGGTATTTGGTTATACGGCTTGACCGAAAGCTTCTGGATCTTTGTTACTGCGATGGTCCTGTTTACAATGGGAGAACTGATGGTAGTTGGTCTGCAGGAAAGCTTTGTGGCAACATTGGCGTCAGAAGAGAGCCGCGGACAGTATTTTTCAGCAGCAAGCTTGCGGTTTACGCTTGGTAAGCTGCTGGCACCGCTAAGTCTCGTATTAGTGAGCTATATTAGCTATCAGCTGACATTTACAATTCTCGCAATGTTGGCGCTGCTAAGTGCTTTCGTCTATCAAGCGATGTTCAAACGCTATCACAAAGAGCAGCGAGCCTCTTCTTCCTGACTTGACATAATTGCTTGCCCTATTGCATAGATATTAGCCAATAGGACAAGGAGGAATAAACAATGCCAGATATACCGATGTGGGTCATGCTCGTTTTTCTTTGTATGATAGGCAGCGGCTTCATGGCATTCCGAACGCAGCGGCACGATTACCAAACAGAGCAGCAATTCATCGAGCGGGAAGGAAATGTCTATATGGAGCGAATGGAAGAGGAGCGAGCTAAACGAAACACACAAATAAATGCACACGAAAAAGACCGAAACGAATGACGTTTCGGTCTTTTGCTTGTATTAGCCAGCTGTTGCAGAAGCAGCTGTCATATTATCAATCAAGTCTTCGTACTGTTCGATCTTGATATCGAAATCAGCATCTTTCAGTAATTTATTAATCTTTTCTTGCTGTTCAGCAGAATCAACTTTTTGAACCGCAAGTTCTGTTTTAATCTGTTCTTTTTCTTCTTTAAGTGAGCCAACTTCATTTTCTGTATCACGTTTGTCATCTAAACGGATAATATGCCAGCCGAAGCTGCTTTCAACAGGCTCGCTGATTTCGCCTTTATCCAATGCATATGCTGCATTTTCAAAAGCAGCGTCCATTGTGCCGGCGCTAAACCAGTCCAGAGAGCCGTTTGCTTCAACTGTAGCGGTATCAGTGGAATATTCTTCAACAAGTGCATCCCACTTTTCGCCATCGTCAAGTTTCTTTTTTACTTCTTTTGCAGTATCTTCATCTGCTACAAGGATATGACTTGCATTTAGATCTGACTTCATATGGTCATAGCGAGTTTGAATTTCCTCATCAGTAACTTCCACTCCGTCAGCAATAGCCATTTGCTGAAGTAAGCTTGTTTTCACTTGTTCACGGAAAGCATCTTCATCACTGTAACCTGCTTGTTGAAGAACAGATTCGAATGAATCACCGTATTGATCTTTTAATTTGTCCACTTGTTCGTCGATCTGTTCTTTCTTCACGTCGTATTTATCATCAAGGGCCTTCTCAAGCACCATTGTCTGTAATACTTGTTCGCCGTATTTGTCACTCAATTCTTGATAATAGTTTTCCTTGGAAATGTCCCCAGCTTTTGATTCTACCACTGTCTCACCGGAACCACATGCTGATAGTGCGACAACACTTGTCGCGAATACTGCAGCGATAGCCAATTTCTTCATGTAAATAAACACTCCTAATCCACTTGAATTTGAATGGCGGCTTGTCCGCCGTTTCCCCATAAGACAATATATCACATATTAGATACGAAAAGGCAACCTAAGGGAGCAATTCCACAGTTTTTCCATATGTAAAAACGCTCCTGATGCGGAGCGTTACTTCGTTAATATATCATAACTCTTTTCTGTACCGGAAATAACACATTTACGCGGTGCCTGCAGCAGGTTGCATAAATAGAAGCCATCCGAGAATGTCATAGCCGCATTCACACTGACAAGGAGCAGAAAATAAATCGGCATCGTATTTGAAAGTACAGCAGCTACAAACGAAGGTATTGTTATTAATACAGTTGGCATTATTAAAGAAAAGAAAGGGATAAGCCGGCTGGTTTCCGTTCTTACTTTAAAATGAAACATTGGCGCGCACTGGCCAATCCAATGCAATTTGTATATACAGCTTTTATTAGTCAGCCAAAAAGGTATCAAATGTGAGATACTATGGGTAAAAGGAAGTATATAAATAGATAGCAGGCTTAACAATAAATGTGTTTCTTCAATTTTGAAATTGGGATGGATCAGCGTCAGCATCGGGTAAAGTATAATGAACGTCAAAATTCCTATGAGAGTGGATACAAGTAGAATTCGGTGTTTCCCGAGATCTTTCTTAACGTTGACACTTCTCCAGCAGTTCATTTTTCATAGCTCCCTTCGGTCATCTAGAAAATTACGGTGAGCCTTCGTCACTTAAGAGATATTAGTACGTTTTAACGGGAAAATCAATAGCTTTCTAAGAAAATTTACTTTAAAATAAAAGGACAAGTTACGATCGTGCAAATCGGTCAGTTTTAAAGACAAAGGAAGCGTTTTTATGGAGGAAGAAAAAAAGAGTACGCTGTCTTTTCATTTACAGTTAATAGCAGAGACGGGTGTGTTAGACAAATATCCTTTTCGGAAGCTTCTCATCGAACGCAATGTAAATGAGGAGGAGTATGCTGCTGTCTTAAAATTGTTTCAGCGATTGAATAAGTTATTTCTGGAACAAAAAGAGGAAGGCTTACTCGATTACACGTCACTTTTACTAGAATTTGTCGGCATGCTGCCGGAAAAGCTTCATTATTGGGAAGTGCTACTGGCACTTCGAGAGGAAAAAGAAGATGATACATACAAAAATCTGGTAGATGAACTAATCTTACTGGACATGAAAAACCGCTATTAGCTCTAGCTAATAGCGGTTACTTTTTTAAGTATACCAGCTGCTTGTTCGTGAAATTGTAAGCTGGAAGTTAGTTTCTCTTGCATCTGCTGCCACTGCGGATCATCCTTCGGTACTGCCTGCTTGAATTGCTCCATCGCTTCTACCTGCCGAGTGGTCTGTGTATGCCACTGTTTTACTTGCAGCGTCATCAATTTGCTGTATACAGAATTGACGCTAGTATAAAAGTCCTTTCTTTCACCTTTTACCCACACACGATCAACAAGTCCTAAGTGAGATAAATTGCGAATAGCTATATTGACAGCAGTTTTGCTTTTTCCAATTATATTAGCCATTTGATCTAATGTTTGCGAATGGTTTTCTACATATAAAACGGCAAGCAGCCGTGCTTCCGTAGCTGACAAACGGAACAGTTCTCCGGTCCGTGTTAATTCCATTATGAGAGAATCGTACAATGAGGTTTGTGCTTTCATTTATCAGAGTCCCCCCTTTGTTTCTATTAAATATGTAATCCGTATGTAAAGCTTACATGAAACTTTTACAGAAAGGAAATATCTCTTAACAAAGCATTATAGAGTAAATCAAAGGAATTCAAAGCATACACAACGTTTAGTGCGTACGGTATATTCTGTACGTACTAAACGTTCAGTAATCACGTTTCATAACGTTTGATTTGTTTTTAGTTTATGTTTAGTATTAATAGGGTCGAAACATTGTAATAGGTAAATGTTCCTGATTGTTACAGGGACATGACAGAAAACTATTGAAAAAGAGGTGAATACTGTGCCAATCATTCAAGTAAATAATCTTTCTAAAGTGTTTGGAAAGAACACGAAGGCCGCGCTTCAGCTGGCTGAGTCTGGAAAAACAAAGGAAGAGATACTAAAAGAAACAGGGAGCACAGTTGGGGTTAATCGCGCTTCATTTGAAGTGGAAGCAGGAGAGATATTTGTTATTATGGGTCTCTCAGGCAGCGGTAAATCCACTTTAGTTCGTTTGATTAACCGTTTGATTGAACCAACAACCGGAGATGTCTTCATTGAAGGTGAAAATCTAGCTAAAATGGATAAAAAAGAGCTTCGCCGTGTGCGTCGTGAAAAGCTGAGCATGGTATTCCAGCGTTTTGGACTGTTCCCGAATAGAACAATCTTGCAAAACGCGGAATATGGACTGGAAGTGCAAGGCGTGGATAAGCAAGAAAGAGCGGAAAAAGCAAAGAAATCATTAGAACTAGTTGGCTTAGGCGGCTATTTGGAACAGTATCCAGGTCAGTTATCCGGAGGTATGCAGCAGCGTGTTGGTCTTGCTCGAGCACTTGCGAACGATCCGGAAGTCTTACTTATGGATGAAGCATTTTCAGCATTAGATCCGCTTATCCGTAAAGATATGCAGGATGAGTTACTGGATCTCCAAGAAACAATGAAAAAGACTATCCTGTTTATTACACATGACTTGGACGAAGCACTTCGAATCGGAGACCGCATTGCTTTGATGAAAGACGGTAATATTGTACAGATTGGAACTCCAGAAGAAATCCTCATGAATCCTGCTAACAGCTACGTTGAGAAATTTGTTGAGGATGTCGATCGTGCGAAAGTGTTGACTGCTAATCAAATAATGAAACGTCCAGAAACAATCAATATTGATAAGCATGGTCCGCGTGTTGCTTTAGAACGGATGCGGGAGGCTGGATTGTCCAGTATTTTTGTTGTCGATAGCAAACGTACGCTGCAAGGAATCATTACGGCAGATGCAGCGAATGAAGCTCGTAAAAATGAAGTGACAAACTTATCAGAAATTATCCAGCGTGAAGTACCGACAGTAGAGAAAGATACACAGCTGCATGATTTGTTCGCAGTTATCCATGATTCGCCAGTTCCTCTAGCAGTAACGGAGAATGGCAAGCTGTTAGGAATTATCGTCAGAGGTGCTGTTATCGGAGCACTTGCTGGTGAAGGTGAGGTGAACGTGAATGCTTAATTTTATGGAAAATGTCGAATCACTGCCAGTTGCAGACTGGGTAAGTGAATTCGTTGACTTACTAACAGATACATTTGCTTTCTTGTTTGATCCGATTAAAGAAGGATTAGGCAACTTCATGGACATGGTTACGCAAGGTCTTGACGCGATCCCGCCTGTCATCTTTATCATAGTAATCGCTATCTTAGCATTCTTCATGACAGGGAAGAAGTTTGGTTTGGCGATATTCAGTATTGTCGGCCTGCTGTTTATTTGGAACCAAGGATTATGGAGTCAATTGATGGACACATTTACGCTCGTGTTAACAGCTAGTATTTTATGTGTCATTATTGGTATTCCAATTGGAATCTTGATGTCTAAGAGTAGGATTGCAGAAACGATTATTACACCAATTTTAGACTTCATGCAGACAATGCCTGCATTCGTCTATCTAATTCCGGCGGTTGCATTCTTTAGTATTGGTGTTGTGCCTGGAATATTTGCATCTTTAATTTTCGCTACACCGCCAACAGTTCGTTTTACAAATCTTGGTATCCGTCAAGTATCCGACGAATTGGTAGAAGCAGCGGATGCATTCGGTTCTACTGGGCCGCAAAAACTGTTTAAAGTTGAACTGCCGATGGCGAAGTATACAATTATGGCTGGTATTAACCAGACTGTCATGCTGGCTCTATCGATGGTTGTTATCGCATCCATGATCGGTGCGCCTGGACTAGGACGTGAAGTATTGTCATCTCTTCAACGTGCACAAGTGGGGCCGGGATTTGTTGCTGGACTAAGTATCGTTGTGCTTGCTATCATCATCGACCGTTTTACGCAAAATGTTTATAAAGACAGATCTAAATAAGTAGAAATGCCTGTTTACAGGCTTTCAATAAACGTTAGAAAAGGGGAGTTTGATTATATGAGGAAATGGAAGACATTAGGTGCAGCTGCAGGGTTAGCTATGACATTGGTAGCAGCTGGGTGTGGTAATGACGATTCTGCTTCTGGCAGCTTTAGTGAACAAGTTGATTATAAGATTACTGGTATTGAAGCTGGTGCCGGTGTAATGAAAGCGACAGAAAAAGCCCTTGAAGATTATGAAACGCTAGAAGGCTGGACATTGCAGCCATCTTCCAGCGGTGCTATGGCGACAGAGCTAGGCAATGCTATTGAAGACGAAGAACCAATCATCATCACAGGCTGGACACCGCATTGGATGTTCAGTAAATATGATCTGAAGTATTTGGAAGATCCAAAAGGTTCCTTCGGTGAAGAAGAAACAATTAATACAATGACGCGTCAAGGTTTTGCAGACGATATGCCTGATGCTAACAAAGTGCTAGATCAGTTTAACTGGACAACCGAAGATATGGGAGAAGTAATGCTGGAAGTTAGTAATGGTACAGACCCAGCAGAAGCAGCTCGCAACTGGGTAGACAACAACCCTGACAAAGTTGCTGAGTGGACAGATGGCGTAGAGAAAGGCAGCGGCGACGTAAGCCTTGCATATGTAGAATGGGACTCTGAGGTAGCTTCTACGAACGTTATGAAAGTGGTCCTTGATGATCTAGGATTCAATACAACTATTACACCAATCGATAACGCTGTTATGTGGCAGTCTGTCGCACAAGGTGAAGCAGACGCAATGGTAGCAGCTTGGCTTCCGACGACGCATGGTGATTTGTATGACCAATACAAAGACCAAGTGGTTGACTTGGGACCAAACTTGGAAGGTGCGAAAACAGGACTTGTCGTACCTGACTATGTAGATGCAGATTCCATTGAGGATCTTGAAGCAAAATAATAGCGTAATTGGAGAAACCTCTTCCGTTCGGGAGAGGTTTTTTTGTATGAAGGAGCCGCTGGGGCTGGCATTTTAATGATATAGCCATGCACTAAATCAAGCACCAAAAAAAGCTCTCCATCACGGAGAGCTTTTTTTACTGATTATTTTTTTGGTTTGCTTTTTCTTCCAGATCTTTCAAACTTTTCTCGATTTGAGTTAAGCTTTTCTGGATATTTTTTTGATGCGGTTCAACTGTTCGTTTCCAGCTGTCGATGGAGTTTTTAACTTCGGTTGACAGTTCCTTGAACATCGCAGAGCCTTCTTTAGAGGTCTTGGCAATCTGTTCTTTCAGCTGCATTCCTTCGTTTTTTAGATTATTAAATGTAACCTTCCATTCGTCGCTGCGCTGTTTCGCATCTGTACGCAGATCCTTCCCGGAGGATGGTGCTGTCAGCAGTGTGATTGCGGCGCTGACTGTACTCCCGACAAGGATACCTAAAGCGATTGATTTGCTACTAGCCATCATCTCACTCCTTCCTACTTCATTATACTATTTTCTCTTCTTATGTAGCAGTGAAACCTCTTCGTACAAGCTAATTAAATCTTGCTGCTGATTGTCTCTGCTAATTCGCCAAGATGATCGCTGGCAATAGAATCGTGCTGCTCGAAGGTAGCGTGAAAACCATCATCTTTTCCGTAACGAGGGATAAGGTGTACATGCAGATGGAACACTGTCTGACCTGCTGCAGCTTCTGTGTTGCTAAGTATGTTCATTCCAGCAGGCTGGAATGCCTCTTTAATGGCATTTGCTACTTTTGGTACACGAGCAAACACTTCCTGAGCCACTTCTGGCGGTGTTTCGTATATATTCTTCGTATGTGTCTTTGGAATAATGAGGGTATGGCCTTTTGTTACTTGACCGATATCCATAAAAGCAAGAACTTGATCATCCTCATACACTTTTGCAGATGGCAGTTCACCTGCGGCAATTTTACAAAAAATACAATCCTTATCGTGCATACGATCACTCCTTTGGCATGTATACATATTGTATAAAGGAATGGACATGCTTGTAAAGTAAGTCGAATGAAAATAAGCAGACATCCCGTAACGGCCGGAATATTGGAATTCTTCGCGTTTTGGGAGTGTCTGCCTCAGAAGCAAGGCTGCCAAGAGGTAAAACCATTTCGAACTGTACAGCGGCTTACGTAGTTAGCGCCAGTACACTTTCAGCTTGCTTACGAATGTAAATCAGCTTACTTTCGGACGTAGCGGTCTGTATCTCCTACCAACACCTCATCTCATTAATGGGTCCTGCTTTGGAAACCCTCTTGGCAACTTCTTTGCTTCGAGAATAGTATGTGCAGGCTGACAGAAGTTATAACCGTTTTATTTTGGCAAATACGGCTTCCTTTGGTAAACTTTTAGCAGTAGAGTGTGGAGAAAGGGGAAAGGGCCATGCAGCCTTTATTACATATTGATGCACTAACCGGTGGGTATACACATAAAAATGTGTTGAAAGATGTGTCATTTCACGTTAACGCAGGCGAAATTGTCGGATTGATCGGCTTGAATGGAGCCGGAAAAAGTACAACAATAAAACATATTATTGGTTTGATGCAGCCAAAAGGAGGCAGTATTCGAATTAACGGAAGTAATTTTGCTGAATCACCAGAAACATACCGAAGCAATTTTTCCTATATTCCGGAGATGCCGGTCCTTTACGATGAGCTGACGCTATATGATCATCTTCGCCTTACTGCACAAGCATATGATGTATCAAAAGAGGATTTTGACAAGCGGCTGCCGCCTTTGCTGAAAGAATTTCGCCTGGAGAAAAAGTTAAAAATGTTTCCCGTTCATTTTTCAAAAGGGATGCGCCAAAAAGTGATGATTATGTGCACGTTCCTTGTAGAACCTGATCTTTATATAGTGGATGAACCATTCGTTGGTCTGGATCCGCTTGGTATTCAATCGTATTTACAGCTAATGAATCAAGCAAAGGAGAATGGAGCAGGTGTATTAATGTCTACTCATATACTTGCTACTGCGGAGCGCTATTGCGACCGAATTGTTATTTTGCATGATGGGAAGCTGCGCGCAGCTGGTACGATGGACGAGCTTCGTCATGAATTTCATATGCAAAATGCTACACTGGACGATTTGTATGTGCAGCTGACAAAGGAAGAAGACAGCCATGTTTAATGCGGAGATCTTTTTCAAACAGCGGCTTTCAGATCATATGAAGGAACTGAACCGCTATCTGCGTTATATTTTTAATCAGCACTTAGCCATTGCCATGCTTTTCATCATTTCTGGACTGGCATATTATTACCAGCAATGGCTGGAGACAATATCTCCGGACTTTCCTGCGGCGTTGCTAATTGGTGCTGTGTTCGGCCTGCTTGTCAGCTACAGTCCAGTGCGGACACTGCTAAAGGAAGCAGACTTAATTTTCTTGCTTCCGCTCGAACCAAAAATGCATCGTTATTTTCGATTAACGATTGGGTATAGTTTCTTTACGCAGCTTTATTTACTGCTTTTAGCAGCTGCGGCACTTGCACCGTTGTTTTTTGCAGCCAATTTAGGAGATAACTTTACTTCTTATTTGCTTGTTTTCGTTGTTATGCTGATCTTCAAAATTTGGAATTTGTATATGAATTGGTGGATGCTGAAGATACGCAATGTAAATTACAGAAGGCTGGAGCAAACACTCCGGGTTATTCTCAATGTGGGCTGCTTTTGGCTGCTCGTACGCGGCGATTTAGTCGCGGCAGGTATCTTAACTGTTTTATTGGTGGCTCTTCTGTTTACCGTCTATAGCGTCAGTCGCAAGCAAGGCGGTTTGGCATGGGATTTGCTCATTGAGAAGGACCAAGCCCGCATGCAGGCGTTTTACCGCATCGCAAATCAGTTTGCTGATGTACCGCATTTGAAAACAAAAGTACATAAGCGACAAGCGATTGTGAATCTGTTTATAAGTAGGGTTCCATTTGATCAGCGGCATACGTATGATTATTTGTTCCGCGTAACTTTTGTCAGAGGCGGGGACTACTTCGGTCTCTTTTTGCGGCTGACGATTCTTGCTGGCGTGATTATTTACTTTATACCGAATCTTTGGGTTCAGCTGGCATTTGCAATTTTGTTCCTTTATTTAACGGGTTTTCAGCTTGTTGGTATGTGGAAGCATCATCGGACAATTGCATGGATGGATCTTTACCCTGTACAAGATGATACACGAAAACGTGCGCTTTTATCTCTTTTGCAGATACTGGGGATTATGCAAGCAGTCCTATTGAGCCTTGTCTTCTTGCTGCATGCAGATGTTATTGGTTTTGGCTTAGCGTTAGCTGCCGGAATCATTTTCACGATTGGATTTGTGCGTTTGTACGTATCCAAACGGCTAAAATAGGAGGGATGGAAGATGCAGGGCGATCATTACAAAGAAAGAAAACGGAAGGAAGCATTGTTCTACTACAACTCTTTGCAGCGCCGTGGCGGCAGGTTTCAACGCATGTCCAAGGGGACGCAGGATATCATTACAGATAGAATTCCCAAGGCTGTTCACAGCACGATTACGACAGCTGTCCGGCAAATGATCGAACTGAGCCTGACGTCTTCTAAATATATTCTTCCTATAAAGGTGGAGGAAAGCTGGAGTTTTGAAGAAAGAGAAAAAGAAGTGCGAAAAGTAATCAATCGCTATAAAACGACTGCAAGAATTGAAGGAGCAGGCACAGGTGCCGGCGGTGTGATTCTTGGAATGGCGGATTTCCCCCTTCTGCTGAGTATTAAAATGAAATGTCTATTTGAAATAGGCAGGATTTACGGATTTGATGTTACGGCATTCAGTGAACGTGTGTTTTTATTGCAGATTTTCAGTGCCACTTTTTCCAGTGGAGAAACAAGAATACATCTCTGGGAAGAGATTCGTAATTGGAATCAAGTAACAGGTGCAATTGATGATGTGAACTGGCGGGTCCTGCAGCAGGAATATCGTGATCACATCGACTTGGTAAAAATGATACAGCTTTTGCCAGGTGTCGGCGCTTTTGTTGGTGCCATTATCAATGGCAAATTTCTCGAACAATTGGGAACTGCAGCGATGAATGCTTATCGAATCCGCATGTTAACTTAAAAAAGATCAGCGTGAAAGCATCACGCTGATCTTTTTTTATTGATAAGCAATATAGGTGCTAAGCAGTGTTTTCGCTGCAACAATCATCGCGCGCTCATCAAAATCAAACTTTGGATGATGGTGTGGATAATAATGATCTTCTTTCATAGCGCCAGTGAAGAAGAACGCTCCTGGCTTGTTTTGCAGATAGTAAGCGAAATCTTCTCCGGTCATTGTCGGCAGTACACTATTTGCGTGCTTCACTTCTGTTACCTGCTCAGCAGCTTTCAGCACCAG
Source organism: Terribacillus aidingensis (assembly GCF_900215625.1). Lineage (GTDB taxonomy): Bacteria > Bacillota > Bacilli > Bacillales > Amphibacillaceae > Terribacillus > Terribacillus aidingensis. Next base: position 182,053 of record NZ_OBEK01000003.1, on the reverse strand, counting down.
TTGTGCTTCAGCTGGGTGGTTGATTACTGGTGGATAACCTTCAATATATTCATACGAGTAGCCGGCATCGTTGGCTGTTGTGATGCCTTGGAGCACTTTCTCAATTTCCGCTTTGATCTGCTCTTGTACAGCTGTATCAAATGTACGAACTGTTCCTGTCAGTTTGGCTGTTCCGGCAACCACGTTAAATGCAGCGCCTGCTTCAAATGTTCCAACTGTTACAACAGCGGTGCTTAGAGGGTCCAACCGACGGCTGACAATTTGCTGAAGGGCAGTCACAACTTGGGAGCCGATTAAAACGGCGTCTTTTGTTTGGTGCGGTTGAGCACCATGGCCGCCCTTCCCGATAATTTCGATTTCAAAGCGGTCGGCACCAGCCATAAACGCTTCATCAGCAGTTTCAATGGTGCCAAGCGGGGTATTAGACCAGAGATGGGTGCCAAACACTGCGTCCACATTATCAAGGATACCAGTATCAATAATTGGTTTGGCTCCGCCTGGTGCATATTCCTCGGCATGCTGATGGACAAATACAAGTGTACCTGGTAATTCATCTTGCAGCGCTTTGGCTGCCTTCGCAATACCGAGCAAGGTTGCAGTATGGCCATCGTGACCGCAAGCGTGCATCACATTTGCTACAGTCGATTTATAGGAAACATCATTTTCTTCCTGAATTGGCAAGGCATCAAAGTCGGCACGCAAGGCAATTTTTTTTCCGGGTTTTCCGCCTTGCAGCGTAGCAACGACGCCATTTCCTCCAACGTTCTTTTGGTAAGGAATGCCGAGTTCCTCATATGTATTGGCAATATATGCTGCTGTCTTTTCTTCTTTAAAGGACAGCTCCGGATGCTTGTGCAGGTATCTTCTTGTCGCAACCATATCTTCATACAGTTCATCAATCTTACTAAATAATTTCGTTAACATCATAACCCGCCTCCTAGTATGAAATAAATCCAGTATAGCATATCTCCAAAAGCTAATAATTACTTTATTCAGAAAACAAGCTGCGAAAAAAGGCTAGTAATCGGTATTCAATTCATAAAAAAGTCCAAACCGTCCTAAAATGGATGGTTTGGACTATAGCTGAAACGCAAATGCTTCAGCTTTTCTATTGCTTAGGATAAACGAGAGTCATTTAAAAGGCGGTTCAGCTCATCACGATGATTTGTTTCATCGGAGATAAGATCTTCCAGCTTAGTAACAAGCTCGGTCATGTTAAGCTCCTCGGCCTGCTGTTTCCGTTGTTCGTAACGGTCAATAGTAGCTTGTTCCGCGTCACGTGCTTCTGTAAGCATTTTGGTAACATCTGTATGGTACGGTACGTCCGCTGGAGAAGTAGTAGGTGTGCCGCCAAGTGTTACAATCTTATCTGCCAAATACTTCGCGTGTCCGATTTCATCAGTAATTTCATCCTCGAAGAATGGTTTCAAGACGGTGCGGTATAAGCCGGAAACAGCTGCACCGTACGTTGTATACATGATGGAGGCGGCATATTCATTCGCTAAGTCTACGTTCAAGCCGTCAATCAGTTCCTGTAATTGAGAGTCATCTTTGATTTTTCTAATATTGTCTGCCATGTTTATCATCCTTTCTGATTGGCTATCTATTTTGTATATTCCCCTTTGATTTGTTTTCTAAACAATACGCATAGTACAATGCTGGATGAGGTGAAATAATGGAGCTTCCGCACAGAAAAAGATATATACTGCTATTTACTATTTCAATTATACTGGCATTTCTATTAATGATGGATGTCAGATTGCACGCAGAACCTTTACTTGACCAATGGACATCTGCTTATCCTGCATCTTTGGAAGGAACATTTTGGTATGACTTATTCCGCTGGATAACAGAGCTTGGCTCCAGTACGGTTTTAAGTGTATTGGCTTTTGTATTCGGTCTGTTTCTAGCTGTGAAAAGAAAAGATCTAATCGGAGCAGGTATTGTGTTTACAGCAACAGCTCTCGGTTATCAATTCAATTTTCTTATAAAAGGAGTGGTGCAGAGAGAAAGACCGTTGATATTAGCAATCGTTGATGGAGAGGGATTTAGTTTTCCATCTGGTCACTCGATGGTATCTTTTATTACATACGGTATCATCGTCTACTTTCTCTGGAAGCACCTGAAGAAAAAGCTGCGTCTTACTATTGCTGTCTTGGCTGGTTTTCTTGTGTTGTTAATCGGTATAAGCCGCTATGTTTTACGCGTTCATTACTTAACGGATATTTTGGGCGGCTATTCGTTCGGATTAATCTTCCTGATTATTTGGATTCTGCTGTATAAGTGGCTTCGGCATAAATATGGAAGAGAGAAAGTACGCTCGTATTAATTTTGTACCTAAAACCGGACTGCATGCGATTATGCAGTCCGGTTTTTTTATAGAACAACTTATTTGCTTATGCTTCATTGTCGATATGATACGTTGTAACGTAAGCAGGACCACCGCTGAATGGAGGTCTTTTCGGCTGATCAGTATCTTTTTTATGCGCATGCTGGAATGCTTCTGATTGCTTCCAGTCTTCAAAATGCTGCATTGATTCCCAAGCTGTCAAAACAAGGTATGTATTGCCGGATTGCGGCCTTAGGACGCGTAGTGCGTGAAAGCCTGGGCTCTGGTCAATTTTACCTGCTCGGCGCTTGAACATATCCTCAAATATTGGCCTTCCTTCGTCGGTTACCGGAATATTATTAATTGCAATATATCCTTGATCAGGAACGTCACCTGTTCCAATTACTAGTTCATACGTGCGCGGGGAAGTAAAGCTTGCAGCATTTGGCTCCTCTGTGTATGCAAGTGCACCTTCAGCACCTTCAAAAACCCATACCTTAGCTGTTTCCTGTGCTTTTAGCTTGCGAAGAAATTCAGTTGTACCATTGGTGAAATATGCGACCATTCTATTCATCCTCCCGGTAGTATGTTAGAGTCAGTTTAGCAATTGTTGCCATTCAAAAGCAAGCAGTGTCCTGCCTTTGAATGGAATGATGGGTAAATGGCATAAATTGTCGTATAATAAAGCTATAGAATGACATGGGGGATACGTAAGAGGTGAAGGAAACATATGAAACGATCAGAACATAAATTGCGAATGCGTATGCGCCGGAAGACGTTTTATCTTTTCGGAGCTGGTATTGTGCTGGCACTTGTTACCGCTGCCTATATCCTGCTCTTTTTCGGGGGAAGACTCGTTATTGATAAAGATGATTTAACGTTAAAAGCTGCTTCGACAGTCGAGAATCAAGACGGAGAAGTAATCGCGGAATTTTATGAAGAAAACCGGGAGCCGGTGAAGTTTGATAAGATTTCGGAGCATGTGAAGAATGCATTTGTCTCAATAGAAGACGCCCGTTTTTACGAACATCACGGCATTGACCTCCGGGCAACTGCCCGAGCATTGTACCGGGATATCATTGCAATGAGCAAAGTAGAAGGCGGAAGCACAATCACACAGCAGACAGCGAAGAATCTGTTCTTTAAAAATGACAAGACGTTCACGCGAAAAGCGAAGGAAGCAATGGCTGCTGTTTATTTAGAGCGTCATTACACAAAGAAGCACATTCTTGAATATTATTTGAATGAAATTTATTTTGCGCACGGTTTGTATGGCATTGAGTCGGCTGCCAATTATTATTTCAATAAAAGTGCCAGTGATTTGACGCTTTCGGAGAGTGCGATGCTTGCTGCCCTCTCAAAAGCACCAAATACTTACTCGCCGAACAACAATCCGGATTTAGCGAAGGAAAGACGGAATTTGGTTCTAGAAGAGATGGAGGAACATGGTTATATTACGACCGAAGAGAAAGAAGCTGCCCAAGCAGAAGATCTAGGCGTAACAGAGCCGGAAGAAGAAGAGGAACGTCCGTGGATTGAGAGTTATATTGATTTGGTTGCAGAGGAAGCGGAAGAAAAATATGATCTTTCCTTGGAAGAATTGCGCACAGGCGGATATCGAATTGTCGTAAATGTGGATGAAGATATTCAGCGCACCGCGTACAAAACGATGCAGGACGATACGTATTTTAATGGCTCATCAGAAGGTATCCAAGGGGCGTTCGTCATGCTCGACCAAAAGTCAGGTAAGATTATAGCAGCCGCTGGAGCACGTAAGTTTGAATATGGTGACTTAAACCGAGTTACGGTACAGCGGCAGCCAGGATCTGTTATGAAACCTTTAGCTGTCTATGGACCAGCGCTGGAGACAGGAGAGTATAACCCATACAGCGAACTGCCGGATGAGAAGAAGTCGTATGATGATGGCAAATACAGCGTATCGAATTATAACGATGAGTATGAGGGCGACATTACGATGTACGAAGCACTGCAGGAGTCGAAAAATACGACGGCAGTTTGGCTGCTTGACCAAATTGGTATAAAGACAAGCAAGTCATATCTGGAAAAAATGAAAATTGAGCTGCCAGAGGACAAAGGTCTTTCCATTGCCTTGGGTGGTTTAAAGGTAGGACTAACGCCGCTTCAGATTGCAGAAGGTTTCCGTACATTTGCACATGAAGGACAATGGATTGAAGCGCAGTCTATTAATGCCATCTATGATCGAAATGGAGAGGCTGCTTACAATGCGGAACCGCAGACTGAACAAGTATTCTCGGAACAAACTGCTTGGGATATGACGCGTATGCTGCAAGGAGTCATCACAGGCGGAACCGGAACTGCCGGCACTTATTATGGTGCCTTGGCTGGTAAAACGGGTACAACACAGCACGGTTCAGTAGAGGGTAAGGATAAGGACGCCTGGTTTGCTGGTTACACACCGGAGTACGTGGCAGTCAGCTGGATCGGCTATGATAATTCCTCAGAAGATAACTATCTGGAAAGCGGCAGCTCAAAACCGACTGCACTGACGAAATCAATTTTGCGCCAGGTATCACAGTATCGAACGATGTCATCTAGCTTTGAAAAACCGGAAAATGCTGAGGATATTGGCGGACCGGTAGAGCTGCCGACGATTACGGATGCTTCCATCGATTATGGTTTTGGCGGTCTGCGTATTGTCAATGCTGATCTGACGTGGACGGCAAGTGATGACGAACGGATTGTGTATCATATTTATGAAGAAACCGATGACGGTGCGGAAAAAATAGGGGAAGTACAAGGCAAAGGAACGTATACAGTAGATAAAGTCAGCTTGCTGAAAGATACTTCTTATTATGTAGTGCCTTTCAATCCGCTGACAGATGAAAGCGGCACAGAATCCAACCATACAGTCCTTTCTGGTTTTGGATTCTGACGAATTTCACGACTCTGACACAATTCGTCAAAAAATAGGGTTTTTATGAGTTAATCGCTATACAAATGCTCTTAAAATTTCGTATAGTTGGAAACGGATAATGAGGAGACAAAGGAGAACGATTATGTCTAAGATCAAAAATGATACGATACTGCGTGCTTTCCGTGGAGAAGCGACGGATTACACGCCTGTATGGTATATGCGTCAAGCAGGTAGATCGCAGAAAGAATACCGGGAATTAAAAGAGAAATATTCCTTGTTCGAAATTACGCATCAGCCTGAGCTTGCAGCGTATGTGACAAGATTGCCAGTCGAACAATATAATGTCGATGCAGCAATTCTGTATAAGGATATTATGACACCATTGCCAGGCATCGGCGTGGATGTAGATATTAAGTCGGGTATTGGTCCAGTCATTGCCAACCCGGTTCGTAATCTACAGGATATAGAAAAACTCGGAAGCTTAGACCCGAATCGAGATATCCCTTACATTTTAGAAACAATCAAACTGCTGACAGAAGAACAGCTGGAAGTACCGTTAATTGGATTCTCTGGTGCGCCGTTCACGCTTGCGAGTTATATGATCGAAGGGGGACCATCTAAAAACTATCATAAGACAAAATCGCTTATGTATAGTGACCCGGCAGCATGGTTCGCTTTAATGGATAAACTCGCGGAAGTTTCTATTACGTATGCGAAAGCTCAAGTGAATGCTGGCGCTTCTGCCATTCAGATTTTTGATTCATGGGTTGGCGCATTAAATGCTGCCGATTACCGCACATTTATTAAGCCGACAATGGAACATATTTTCCAATCACTTCGTGAATTGAATGTGCCGCTTATCTTGTTTGGCGTAGGTGCAAGTCATCAAATTATGGAATGGAACGATCTGCCGGTAGATGTTATTGGACTGGATTGGAGACTTTCCATTAAGGAAGCAAGAGACAAAGGTATTACGAAAACATTGCAAGGCAATCTAGATCCAGCTTTCCTCACAAGCGATTGGAAGGTGCTGGAGGAACGGACGAAGGACATCTTGGACCAAGGCCGTCAAGCTGGTCCCCATGTATTCAACCTTGGGCATGGCGTGACGCCGGAAATAAGCCCAAGTGTCCTGAAGCAGCTGACAGCCTTCATTCATTCATATTCTGCAAAACAAAACTCAATTCTATAACCAGAGGTGTAAGACATGGCAAAGAAAACAGTTGGTTTACTTGTAATGGCGTACGGTACGCCATATAAAGAAGAAGATATTGAACGTTATTATACAGATATTCGGCATGGACGTAAGCCGACACCGGAAATGCTGGAGGACTTAACTAGCCGCTATAAAGCTATCGGCGGTATTTCCCCGCTTGCACGTATTACAGAAGAGCAAGCGCAAGCTTTAGAGACAGCTTTGAACAAATACCAGGATGTTATTGAATTCAAAGCCTATCTTGGCTTGAAGCATATTGAGCCTTTCATTGAGGAAGGCGTAGCAAAAATGGCGGCCGATGGTATTACAGAAGCTATCTCTATCGTTTTGGCACCGCATTACAGTACATTCAGTGTAAAATCTTACAATGAACGTGCCCATAAAGCAGCAAAAGAAGCTGGCAACTTACAGATTACGTCTGTAGAAAGCTGGTATGACGAACCAGGTTTCATCAAATACTGGTCTGATAATATTGCGGAGATTTTTGATGGTATGGATAAAGATGAGCGTGACAAAGCAGCATTAATTGTCTCTGCACACAGCCTTCCGGAAAAAATCCTGCAAAATGGTGACCCATACCCTGATCAGCTGAAACGTACTGCTGATTTAATTCAAGAACAAACTGGTATTAAGAATGTGGAGCTTGGCTGGCAAAGTGAGGGTAATACACCAGATCCTTGGCTTGGACCAGATGTACAAGACCTTACACGCGAACTTTACGAGAAAAAAGGGTACCGTTCCTTCGTATATGCGCCAGTTGGCTTTATTACGGACCATTTAGAAGTGCTTTATGATAATGACTATGAATGTAAGGTCGTATGTGACGAACTAGGTGCAAAATACTATCGTCCTGCTATGCCAAACACAGACCAGCTATTCATCAATACATTAGCGAAGGTGGTATTGGAACAGCAGGCAAGAGTTGAGCGTCATGGGTGATAAAAAACAAATAGCAATCGTTGGGGGCGGCATAACCGGCCTGACGACCGCCTATTACTTGCAGAAACAGATTCGTGCCTATCGTCTTGATTATGAAGTGAAGCTTTTTGAAGCATCCAGCCGTCTTGGCGGGAAGATTGATACGTTAAAAAAAGACGGATATACAATTGAGCGGGGACCAGACTCCTTTTTAGCACGTAAAGAATCTGCGTCTCGCCTGATCTATGATATTGGTATGGAAAATGATCTTGTCCGCAACAATACGGGACAATCTTATATTCTTGCTGGGAAAAAACTGCACAAAATGCCTAAACGTGCTTTCATGGGTGTTCCGACCGACTTGAAACCATACTACCAATCGCGTCTGTTGTCCACGAAAGGAAAGGCGCGCATTAGTGTTGAACCGATGCTGCCTAAGGGTAAAAAGATGCAGGATCAATCCATGGGATTATTCTTCCGCCGCCGTTTCGGTGACGAACTAGTTGTAAACGTGCTGGAGCCGCTATTATCTGGTGTTTATGCTGGTGATATTGATGAACTGAGCATAATGGCTACATATCCAAAGTTTTATGAGTTGGAGCAGCAGTATGGCAGTGTCGTCAAAGGGCTGCAGGCAACGATGCCGAAGCCGCCGAAACAGAAAAAAGACGTTAAACCTCCAGGTGCATTCCTTTCATTAAAGAATGGTTTGCAGTCGTTGGTAGAAGGTTTGGAAGCGCAGCTTGAACCAGACACTGTCCAGCTGGAAACAAGTGTTGACCATATTGAACGCAAAGCGGACCATTATCACTTGCTGCTAGGCAATGGGGAAGTCTTCCGAGCTGATGCTGCTGTGCTCGCTTCACCTTTCTTTGCTGTTCAGCGTATGCTGAGCCAGTATGACTTCATGGATCAGCTAAAAGAAATGAAAGCAACTTCTGTTGCGACAGTTGCAATGACATTTGATGCCTCTGCAATTAAAAAAGACATCGATGGAACAGGATTTGTTATCTCACGTAATAGCAAATATCGCATCACCGCTTGTACCTGGACACATAAAAAGTGGGAAGGCACAACGCCAGAGGGTAAGGTGATGCTGCGCTGCTACGTTGGCAGACCAGATGATAGTGGTGTAGTGGATTTATCTGATGATGAGATTGTTCAGATTGCTTTAAAAGATTTGAATAAAATCATGAAAATAAAAAGCAAGCCGCTTTTTTCTGTCGTCAGCCGCTGGAAACAAGCGATGCCGCAATACGTTGTCGGCCATTTGCAGCGCGTTGCAGACGTACGGGCAAACATGGCGATTCATACTCCGGGTGTCTTCCTGGCAGGCGGTTCTTACGACGGAATCGGTATTCCGGATTGTATCGACAGCGGGGAACAAGCGGTGCAAAATGTACTTGCTTACTTACGTAATAAAAGCTTCTCCTAAGGGAGGAGCTTTTTTAATACGTAAAATACAGCCGAGGTTCTATTGCATTCGTAATCAAGTGCTGCATCGATCGAGCTGCTAATTGCTTACAGCATATCCTCGAGTGAATTTTTGGTGACCTTAAGCAATGAACTTTATGAGTTCTTTTTAGTGCACAAAAATAACCTCTTTGTACAAAGAGGCATCACATATTATCTTAAGAACTGTGCGAGTAAGGCTCGTTTTTATTGTGGGTCCAAGTATCTAGCGGCTGTTTTTGTTCTCCCTCTTTGTTTACAGCATCCGTGAAGAGTGCTCGAATAAATCGATTGTACTCACTCCGCGGCGCAATTATTTTTTTGGATGCGGAACACTGCTGATGTTTTTTTTCTTCTTCATGCCATGCATCAATTGCGTCTTGATAGGTCTTACCAGCATTTGTTCGAAAATATTGCTGAATATAAGTAGAGAAATGAAAATGCGGTCCAATCTCCTGTTTAAAGAATGTGCGTACAGCTTGGCTGCAGCGATGATCTTCTGTAATGATAGTGGAGCGGCTGAGTGGTTGATTGGATCGTTTTTTATTTCGAAGTCTTTTTTTAGCAGGTTGTTTCTCTGTCATGCGATTTCGTAAAAAATGCTCAATTCTTGCACTAATCTCCATTTTAGAACCGGAAACAGGCAAGTCATTTTCACGGCAGAATTGTATAAGTTCTTCTTTCAGCCAGTAATAATCCAAAAAAGCATCTGCATCTGTTGTGCGTGTCAATTCTGGTCTCATCAGTTATCCCCCGTCAACTGTTTTTATGCTCTCTTTTTGTTATATTATGTCATATATGTAGCTTGCAGACTAGTCTTGACAAACAATTTCTCAGTCAATGAGCAGGTTTAGTTAGGTAACAATCGGTAAATGGTAATAACAGAAGGAGAGGTGCACAACTATGAAATTGACAGTGATTGGCTTTTGGGGCGCATACCCCGGCTGGGAAAGTGCCAGCTCTTGTTATTTAGTAGAAAAGGATGGTTATGCGTTATTGCTTGATTGCGGCAGCGGCGCTTTATCGCGGATGCCAGGGTTTATAGATCCGAAAAAATTGGATGCCGTAGTCTTAAGTCATTACCATCCCGATCATGTGGCGGATATAGGAGCGCTGCAGCATGTATGGCAGGTGCAGAATAGCTTGAAGGGAACAGAGGACGTACTGCCAATTTATGCGCATGAAGAGAATGAGACAGGCTTTAAGAGCTTAACTCATAAATTTACTGAAGGTATAGCCTACAAACCGGATGAAATTCTCAGCGTTGGTCCTTTTGCGATTAGCTTTATGAAAACGAAGCATCCAGTACCATGCTATGGGATGCGTATATCAGATGGTGATTCGGATATAGTCTATACAGCTGATTCCAGTTATTTGGACGAATGGGCAGCATTCAGCAAAGGAGCAGATCTTCTTATTACCGATTGCAACTTCTATCAAGATCAGGATGGGGAAGCAGCCGGTCATATGAATAGTCTCCAAGTCGGCGGTATTGCTGAACAAGCTGGTGTGAAAACATTGTTTCTAAGTCATCTGCCGCATTTTGGAGAGCATCGTCAGCTATTAGAGGAAGCAAGCAGTGTTTTTAGCGGCAAAGTGAATCTCGCATATGAAGGATTGACATGGGAAGGGTAACCTTCCCTTTTTCTCTGAATTGCTATCGGGCTTCGGATTCGGTAGAATATTACTAGGATAAACATTTATTGACACTGGGGGTTTTTATTTTGCGTTTTATTGATAATGAAGGGATTAACGATCCGAGGATTAACCTCGCTATCGAAGAATACGTTTTAAAAAATTTCGGACAAGACGATACTTATTTGCTTTTCTACATAAATGAGCCATCCATCATCATTGGCCGGAACCAAAATACAATTGAAGAGATTAATACCAAATATGTAGACGATAATGGTATTCATGTGGTGCGCCGCTTATCCGGAGGCGGAGCCGTGTACCATGACCTGGGAAATTTGAACTTCAGCTTTATCACACAAGATGACGGCAACAGCTTCCAAGACTTTGCTAAGTTTACAAAACCGGTGACAGATGCCTTGAATAAGCTTGGTGTACCGGCAGAGTTAAAAGGACGAAATGATTTGCTTGTAGGCGAAAGAAAAATCTCAGGCAACGCACAATTCTCTACAAGAGGCTTGATGTTCAGCCACGGTACATTGATGTATGATTCAGAGATTGAACATGTTGTTTCAGCGCTGAAGGTGAAAAAAGAAAAAATCGAATCGAAGGGAATCAAATCGATTCGCAGCCGTGTAGCGAATATCTCTGAATTCATGGATCATAAACTTCCGATGGACGAGTTCAGGGATATGCTGCTTCGTTATATCTTCAACGTTGAAGATACGAAAGACGTACCGCGTTACAAGCTGACAGAAGAAGATTGGAAAGCTATCCACAAACTTAGCGAAGAACGATACCAGCAATGGGAGTGGAACTACGGCAAATCACCTAGCTTCAATATCCAGCAAACACACAAGTTCCCGGCAGGAAATGTCGACGTTCGTTTAGATGTGAAAAAAGGGATGATTGAGCAAATCCGTATTTTTGGTGACTATTTCGGTGTTGGAGAAGTTAGCGAACTTGAGGAAAAACTGCAAGGTGTTCGCTATGAACGAGCTGCTATTCAGCAAGCACTGGCGGATGTGAATGTAAGCCATTATCTTGGCAAGATTGAAAAAGATGATTTCATTGATTTGATGTATTGATTAGCATAGAGACGACCTGCGGGCCGTCTCTTTTTTTCTAGGAGGAATGTGATGAGACGGCTCGTTATTGCTTACAGTTTGTATGTAATTGCTATATGGATCTTCTTTCCGTTGGTTTATCCGGAGCTTCATACGGCTGCAAGCCGTTACGCCAGTATTGGGCATGCGGTATATTTTTCGCGTCTTCCCTTATTGCCAATGTTATTATATATCGTCTGGAAAAACCATCGCTGGAAGGAGCTTGCGGCCAGCCTGGAAAGACGCCTCTCCAGACTGCCAGCTGCAGCTGTCTTTGTATTGATTCTGGTTTTGCTGTACGGTGTCGTACAGCTGCCGTTCCGGTTAGCGGGGTACTGGAATGCACGCAATGAAGCTATTAGTGTGCAGCCCTTCTCTGATTGGCTGGGGGAGTATGCATTAAGTTTACTGCTGCTATATTTGGCTGTAACCGCAGTGGTCTTTCTTTCACAGCTGCTCATGAAAAAGTTTCCGAAAAACTGGTGGATCTCTCTATGGGTTATGCTCGTACCGTGCGTCATCTTTGTCGTTTATGTACAGCCAATTTGGATTGACCCGCTTTATGAGGATTTTCATCATTTACGAGAGGGACAGCTGCGTACACAAATTCAACAGCTGACTGCTGAAGCTGGTATTCCGGATGCAACACTGCTGGAGATAGGGAAAAGTGCGGAGACGGTGACGTACAACGCTTACGTGACAGGAGTGTTTGATAGTGCGCGTGTTGTCCTCTATGATACGACGATAGAGGGGTTGGAGCAGGAAGAGGTGCTGTTCATAGTGGCGCATGAAATTGGACATTATGTGCTGCATCATGTGTATTGGGGCACAGCAGGCTTTCTCGTGCTTGGACTTTTTCTTTTGTGGATGACCAAAAGACTTTCTGCTGTCTATTTGGCCAAGAGGAAACTGCAGGCGCACCAGCTGCAAGCGATGCCGCTTTTCCTGCTCCTGCTGACTGGCTTTCAGCTTATCAGTCAGCCTGTATCGCTATACGTTTCCCGGGAAATGGAACAGCAAGCGGATGCCTATGCACTTGAGCATGCACCTGATACGGTAGCTGGAATTCGTATGTTTCAAAAGATGCAAAGCGTATCCCAAGGCGACCCAGATCCTTGGCCGATTATTACATGGCTGCGTTCTACCCATCCGCCCATGCAGGATCGGATCAAAACAATAAAAGAATATACAGAAAACAAGCAGAAGCAATGATGATAACATCTTGCTTCTGCTTTAATTGTAAGGTTTCTATTAAGAAAGCAAAATTCCGCTGTTTTTCGACGTTTTATTTGCTATTGTAAAAGCAATCCTTCTTTTCCTGCATCAGAAAGGGATGATACAATGATCAATCAAAGCCCCGCAGTGGCAGAACTGACACCGCTAACGATGGCGGTACTGCCGAAAATCCTTGAGAACGGCCATCCAGGCTGCGAAGTGCTGGAAACAGAAAACAGCTATTCCTATCGCACACCTCCAAGTAAATTCATCGACTTAGCTTGTAAGTTTTATGGAAGCAGTTTGAAAGGACGACAGGCGGGCGTCAAGGACATTTGCGGCATCACGCATAAAGCGCCGATATCGATTGACCCTGTCAGCGGTATGTATTTTTTTCCTACGTCTTCGCCGCTTTCCCATACGTGCTCCTGGATCTCTCATTCCCACATAAAGCTCATGGAAGCTGCACCTCATCAGCGTACACGCATCATCTTTAAAAATGGGCATACCCTCACACTTGATGTTTCTTATGGCTCTATGATGAACCAAGTGCAGCGCACAGCCCAATACAGATTTTTGCTGGATAAGCGAATCAGGCATTTGTGGAAGTATGGCGGGGACCAGATTGCGGAACCCTTTGTGTAAGCTCCAGTAAAATCTCCTCAACTTTTTTTCGTATGGCGGGATTAAAGTAGTTTCGCTTCTCTTCACATTCTTTTGTGATAAACAGGAAGGTAGTAAAGGCATCATTTTTTTCAGCTGTCACGATTCGCATATTACACGCTCGTAGTTCGGAACGCAGCTGTCGGCGCTCCTCTAAAGCTGCTTTCTCCATAGACTGTAATGTATGCAGCAGATAGGCTTTAATTTTGTGCTTTCCTCCCTCGATAATCTGGATGTCCTGCTGCAGAACAACAATTGCCATAGATAAAAACAGAAACCGTGATCCCAGCCTGTATTCCGACTCACTAAGACAACGCATTGCCTTCCCTCCCTATTGCGAACATATGTTCTATTATACCCTATTGCTTGTAAAGTGAAAACAGGATCATACCGGTAATTTATAATTGGATAACCAAATGCAGGAAAAGAAGGAGTAATCCAACAGACTTTGCATGCTTGGACTTTTCGTATAGAATGGAAAAAAGATGTTTTGCAGGGAATAGGAGAATGGTTAGATGGTCTTAGGTTTTAGTTGGAACGATGTCATGGAAATGTTCCGCAATGGAACATGGGACGATTTCGCAAAGTCCTGGTTAGATAAATATGAAAATTTAGGTCCTATACCCGGCATTGTACTTCCCTACTTGGAAAGTTTTTTGCCATTTCTGCCGCTCGTCGTATTCGTTTTAACTAATACAGTGGCATACGGTCTGCTATGGGGCTTTCTATATTCCTGGATTGGCACGACACTCGGCGCAATCACTGTGTTTTGGCTGATTAGGCGATACCGTCATACACGCATGATTAATTGGCTGCGGAATAATAAGCAAGTAAAGAAAATAACCAAGTGGCTGGACCGCCATGGTTTTGGTCCGCTCTTTATATTGTTATGCTTCCCATTCTCGCCTTCCGCTATCATTAATGTAGTAGCTGGATTATCGAGAGTCAGTCTGCAGCAATTCGCGCTGGCAGTAATTCTTGGTAAAGCACTAATGATTTTCTCAATCGCTTATGTCGGGGACAGCCTGAGTTCGTTTGCTGAAAATCCAATAAAAGCTGTTGTTGTAGGGGGGGCGATTATCCTCTTCTGGATAATCGGAAAGTATGTAGAAACTAGATTGAAGAAGAAAAACAAAAAACTAGAGCAGTCTCATAAGGATTAACGCATCCTAAGCCGGGGTAAAGTGTTGCAAAACACTTACACCGGAGGATAATACATGAAAAAGACAAAGCACTGGAAGTGGTTCCTCTCTTTAGTTGGCATATTGCTTGTGTTCTTCTTTGCCAGAGAATTAATATTTGCGGATTATCGTGTTGAAGGGCAGTCAATGGAGCCTACCTTGCAGGATGGTAACTTTCTAATGGTAAATAAGTTCATGGATGAGGTGTCCCGTATTCAACGTTTTGATGTCATCGTATTTCATGCAACAGAAGAGGAAGACTATGTAAAGCGAGTCATTGGAATGCCGGGAGATACTGTCGAAGTTCATAACGATAAATTGTTCGTCAATGGTGTATACAGGCCTGAGCATTACTTGGAAAACTATCGAGATAAAGTCGATGGTCCGCTGACCAAAGATTTTACGCTGGAAGAAGTTACGGAGCAAAAAACAGTACCAAAAGGTATGCTGTTTGTTATGGGTGATAATCGCAGAGAGAGCCTAGACAGCCGTTCATTCGGCTTTATACCAATCGAAAAAGTCGTCGGTAAGGTCGACGCGCACTTTTGGCCAATGTCAGCAGCAGGACTTGGTAATTAGAGGCTGTAACGCAAAAACTTAACAAATGAAAAGCCGAGCCATTCTGAGGTGTGATTCCCAGAATGGCTCGGCTTTTTACATAAACATGGAGTCTAGGCTGCTGGAGGGTAGTCAAACCTAAGATGCTATTCTCTAATTATTCACTAAAGTTAATCGTCCATTTCATACCAGCACCTTTCCAGTAAATGCAAGCGAACAAACGTGCTTATCTTTTTTCCTTTGCTGCACGTATCGTGGTAAAATAAGAATAATAGATTGGAAGACAGGAGTGAAGCCTAGCATGGGTGTACGTTTTATAATTGGCCGGTCCGGAGCCGGCAAGACACGCGCTTGTCTCGACGAAATCGCAGACAAGCTGCAAACAGACCCAATGGGGCCGAATATATTTTACTTAGTGCCAGATCAAATGACCTTTCAGCAAGAACAAGCGCTGATCAGACAGACTGGCGTAGAAGGCAGCATTCGAGCACAAGTTTATAGCTTATCCCGGCTGGCATGGTATGTACTGCAGGAAACTGGCGGTGCGACAAAACAATTTATTACCTCGACTGGTGTCCAAATGATGCTGCGTAAAATTACAGAGGAACGCAAATCAGATTGGAATGTATTTCAAAAAGCGATTGAAAAGAACGGATTTATGGAACAGCTGGAGAACATGATTTCAGAATTGAAGCGATATCGCATTACACCTGAGCTGCTCCATGACCAGATTCGCGAAATGGAACAATTCCAGCAGCCGCATTCCAATGAAGGTTCACTTCGGGACAAGCTGGAAGATATCAGTTATATCTACGATAGACTTACCGCCCTTTTGCGGGATAAATATATTGACAGTGAAGATCAGCTGCATTTACTTGCATCTAAAATACCGCTATCTCGTTCGGTGAAGGATTCAGAAATATACTTAGATGGCTTCCATCAGTTTACCCCGCAAGAGTTAGAAGTAATCGGCAGCTTGATGACTGAGGCAAAACAGGTAACTGTGACACTGACATTAGACGGAGCGGATCGTCAAGATGTGGACGAGCTGGATTTGTTTGCGCGCACACATGATACATTTGTTCAAATAAAGCAAACAGCACAAGAGCGGAATGTGCCTATCACTTCAGTAGAGAAACTGGATCCAGCGGAAGGTCGCTTTGGTCATAATCCTGCTTTTCTTCATTTGGAAAAGCATTTTGAGACACGGCCGGCCCCTGCTGTAAAAGGAGAAGTGCCGGTTACGCTGGCGCAAGCAGTCCACCCGCGAGCAGAAGTAGAAGGCGCAGCACAAGAAATCGTTACACTCGTACGTGAAAAAGGCTATCGCTACCAAGACATAGCGCTGCTGCTTAGACAAGCAGATGTATATCACGAATTAATTGAAACCGTATTTGCTGATTATCATATACCTGTATTTATTGATCAGAAGAAACCAATGATTCACCACCCGCTGCTTGAGCTTATTCGATCTGGAATGGAAGTTGTGGACGGGAACTGGCGTTATGAAGCTGTGTTTCGTGTATTGAAGACAGGTCTCATTCCTAAATCTGATGACGAATACCCGCTAACAGAAGAAGCAATTGATGAATTAGAGAATTATTGTTTGGAATATGGTATTCGTTCCCGAGATCGATGGCTGCAAAAGGAAGATTGGATCTTCCAGCGTTTCCGCGGATTCGAATCGGGCCGGCAGACGGACAAGGAATTGGAAACACAAAAGCGAATTAACCATTACCGCCGCCAAGTAGCGGAAGCAATGAAGAAATTTGACCGCAAGCTGCGAGAAGGAAAGACATTCCGTGAGCGCGCAGTTGCAGTTTATAACTGGCTGGAGCAGCTGCATGTTCCGCAGCGGCTGGAAGAAATGCAAATGACATTTGATGAACGCGGAGAATTGGAGAGAGCAAGAGAGCAGGACCAAGTATGGGATGCTGTGCTCCAGCTCTTAGATGAAGCAGTAGAGATTGTCGGGGAAGAGCGCGTTTCTCTGCAGGTCTTCCGTCACACAATGGAAACGGGCTTTGAATCACTTGAATTTGCCCATATCCCGCCAAGTTTGGATCAAGTCATTGTCGGGACAATTGACCACAGTAAAGTGAGCGGTCTGAAATGTGCCTTTTTGCTAGGAGTCAACGAAGGCGTTTGGCCAATGAAACCGAAGCCGGATGGCTTGATTAGTGAAGAAGACCGCGAGCTGCTGGCTGTATATGGCGTTCAGCTTGCAGCCGGAAGCAAGCGCCAGCTGCTGGATGAAAGCTTTTATATGTATGTTGCTTTTACAGCAGCGAGTGAACGGCTGTGGGTGAGTTATCCGATCAGTGACCAAGAGGGAAAAGCCAAGATGGCATCCACGCTTGTACAGCGTGTAAAGGATCTCTTTGATTGGTGCTGCGATGAGCGGTTGCTTCAAGACCCAGAGGATAGTCTCGACACAGCCCGTTTTGTGGCGACGATTGATCAGAGCCGGTCGGCACTGACAACACAGCTTGCTCGGAAAATGCGAAGCTATCCGATTCATCCGATTTGGGACAGCGTTCTAAACTGGTTTATTCAGCATGAGAGCGAAGAAGAGCTGACAGGCAGAATTTTGCAAAGTCTTTTCTATCAAAATGAAGTAGAAGATTTAGCCAAAGAGACGAAGGAGCAGCTGTTCCCGAAAAAGGTAAAAGCAAGTGTGTCGCGGATGGAAACATATTATCGCTGTTCTTACCAGCATTTTGCCAAGTACAGTCTTGGCTTGGAAAACAGACGAACATACAAGTTAGATGCGCCTGATATCGGGCAGCTATTCCATGAAGCTTTAAAACAAATCACGGACTGGGTGCAGCTTGAGGGGCGGAATTATGCACAGCTGAATAAGGAGGATGCTTCCGGATATGCGAAACGAGCAATGGGGAATTTGGCGCCAGTGCTCCAAAATCAAATCCTTCACAGCTCGAATCGATTCAAATATATTCAGCAGAAACTCCAGGATATTATTTCGCGGGCAGCCTATACACT
Source organism: Terribacillus aidingensis (assembly GCF_900215625.1). Taxonomy (GTDB): domain Bacteria; phylum Bacillota; class Bacilli; order Bacillales; family Amphibacillaceae; genus Terribacillus; species Terribacillus aidingensis. The sequence continues at coordinate 163,884 of NZ_OBEK01000003.1, read as the reverse complement.
GAGTGAGCAAGCGAGGCAAAGTAAATTCTCCCCTGTCGGACTGGAGCTTGATTTCGGAGAGAACCAGACACTTCCCCCGATTGAACTTACATTGCCGAATGGATATGATATCCAGCTTCGCGGGCGGATTGACCGAGTAGATAAAGCGATTGATCAAGAAGAGCTGTTTCTCCGAATCATTGATTATAAGTCCAGCAGTAAAGCATTGAATTTGACAGAAGTATACTACGGACTAGCACTTCAAATGCTTGCTTATTTAGATGTCGTTTTGTCGCACTCGGAACAGTGGCTGGGGCTGCGGGCAACTCCAGCAGGTGTGCTGTATTTCCATGTGCATAATCCGCTGATTTCCCAATCAAGCAGATCACAAGTAGATATTGAGGAAGAAATCTTTAAAAAGTTCAAGATGCAAGGGATGCTGCTCGAAAACGAATCGGTTGCCCGTATGATGGATACTTCACTTGAATCTGGCATGAGTAAAATCATTCCGGCAGGGTTGAAGAAGGATGGAGCTTTCCGTTCTGGTTCCCAGACAGCCGATCAAGATACATTCCGTGCATTACAGCAGCATACAAGATTTTTGATGGAACAAGCGGGTCTTGATATAACAAACGGCGGAGTACATTTGAATCCGTATCGCCATCATGATCGGAGCGCATGTACATTTTGTGACTTTAAGGCAGTATGCCAATTTGATGCATCTCTTGCCAGCAACCAATACCGCGCCATAAAAGATATGAAAGATGACGAAGTTTTAAACAGCATTAAGAAGGAGGTGGAACCAGATGGTTCAGTGGACAAATGAACAGCAGCTGGCAATTGATGCTAAAGGACATGATATTTTGGTAGCAGCGGCAGCAGGCTCAGGAAAGACAGCTGTACTGGTAGAACGAATCATCCAAAAGCTCGTAAATCAAGACGATCCAGTCGATATTGATCAGCTGCTCGTTGTTACGTTTACAAATGCAGCTGCACAGGAGATGCGCAGTCGAATCGGAACGGCGCTTGAAAAAGCCCTGGAAGCAGATTCATCTTCCCAGCATCTTCGTAAGCAGCTTTCCTTGCTGCAGCACGCCTCTATTTCCACGCTCCATTCGTTTTGTCTGGACGTGGTGCGAAAGTATGCATATATGCTGGATTTGGATCCAAGTTTCCGCATTGCAGATGATTTGGAAGCAGACTTGATTCGTCAGGAAGTAATGGGCGATTTGCTGGAAGAATGGTATGGCAAAGAAGGCGAGGAGCAAGCTGCTTTCTTCGGTGTTGTTGACCGTTTTAGTAATGACCGAAACGATTTGGAAGTAGAAGATCTTATCCTGAAGCTGTATGATTTTGCGACGCAGAACCCGTATCCAGACACATGGCTGGATCAGATGGCACAATTATATGATGTTACAGCAATAAAGGAAGAAACGGAGCTTCCATGGCTGCAAGTGTTAAAGCGTGAAGCAAATGATCAGCTGCAGGCTATGCTGCAGGAAGCAGATCAGGCATTAGCGCTTACGCGTGAACCAGATGGACCGTATCATTATGCCGAAACTTTTGAAGCAGAGAAGCAATTCATTGCAAAAGCGACAGAACTTGTAAGCGGCAGCTGGAATGACGCCGTCAGTTTTATCAAAGAACAGTCATTCGGTCGATTGCCGGCTAAAAAGGTAGAATGTGACGATACGAAAAAAGCACAGGCGAAAGCATTGCGCGATTCTTATAAAAAAAGATGGGGCAAGCTTGCCGGGGACTGGTTTGCACGAAATCTGGAAGTTTATTTAGCTGATATGCAAGAGCTTTATCCTTCTATTCAGCAGCTGGCGCTGCTCGTTAAACAGTTCCGCACCCGCTATCAATCGGAAAAACGTGAGCGGGCTTTAGTCGATTTCTCAGACTTAGAACATTTTTGCCTGGAAGTGCTGATAGACGAAAATAGTACTCCAGAACATATTATTCCGTCTGCTATTGCCGAAAGCTATCAAAGTCGTTTCAAGGAACTGCTTTTGGATGAATACCAAGATACAAACTTGGTGCAGGAGACGCTTGTCACCTTGCTTTCCGACCGTTCGGGAAGCGGTAATATGTTTATGGTTGGGGACGTGAAACAGAGTATCTATCGATTCCGGCATGCGGAGCCATCGTTATTTTTAAATAAATACAAAGCCTTTTCCGAAGCGGAGCATCCTGGTATGCGAATTGATCTTGCCAGCAATTTCCGAAGTCGCCAGCAAGTGCTGGATGGTGCAAACTACATCTTCCGCCAGCTGTTTTCAGAGGATGTCGGGGAGATGCAGTACGAGAAAGAAGCCGAGCTGATTTATGCAAATAAGATGTACGATGAGCTCAAGCAAGCAGATACCGACGTCGAGCTTCTTGTCATTAACCGAGATGGATCGGAGGAATCATACGAGGCAGATACCGATACGGAAATGGTGGAGGATTTGGAGAAAGCGCAGCTGGAAGGGCGCGCTTATGCTCGGATGATTCAGCAATGGATTGGACATGAAGGCGAAGGGGCGATGCAAGTAGTCGATAAAAGCACGCAGCAGCAGCGTGATCTTCAGTATCGTGATATTGTCATTCTGCTGCGTTCCATGACGTGGGCACCAGCTATTGTGGATGAATTAAAGCAGCAAGGTATTCCGGTATATGCAGAGCTCTCGACTGGTTATTTGGAAGCAATTGAAATTAAAGTTATGATGAGCGTGCTGAAAATAATCGATAATCCACTGCAAGACATCCCATTCGCAGCCGTCCTTCGTTCGCCTATCATTGGGCTGAAAGAAGACGATCTGGCTAAAATTCGCTTAGCTGATCAGCGAAGCAGCTACTTTGAAGCTGCTAGATCCTATGCGAAAACAGCAAATGATGCTATTTCAGTTAAAATTGAACGGCTGCTGGAGTGGCTGGACAGCTGGAGAATGGAAGCCAGACAAGGTGCATTATCTGCACTCATTTGGTCCATTATGCGAGAAACAGGTTATTATGACTTTGTCGGTGGTATTCCAGGCGGCCGTCAGCGTCAAGCGAATTTGCGTGCGCTGTATGACCGGGCGCGCAATTATGAGAACACGTCATTCCGGGGACTTTTCCGCTTTGTGAAGTTTATTGAACGAATGGAAGAACGCGGAGATGATTTGGGAGCTGCCAAAGCTTTAGGTGAGCAAGAAGATGTAGTCCGCATCATGACTATTCATAAAAGTAAAGGACTCGAATTCCCCGTTGTTATTACCGGCGCTATGGATAAAATGTTCAATCAGCAAGATCTTCGGGAGCGCTATTTGCTGCATAAAGACTTGGGTTTTGGCAGTAAATATATCGACCCTGCGAAACGACTTATGTATCCTACTTTGATTTACCATGCATTAAAAGCGGAGAAACAGCGTGAATCATTGGCGGAAGAAATGCGGGTATTATATGTAGCGTTGACACGAGCGAAGGAAAAGCTTGTTATGGTCGGTAATGTGGCTTCTTTAGATAAAAAGCTGCAAAAATGGCGGCAGATAGCCGAGCATCCTGACTGGGTGCTGCCATCTTATTATCGTTTAGAAGCGACCTCTTATCTGGATTGGGTCGCACCTGCATTGATGCGGCATGAGCAGGCACAAGAACTTCGTGCCGACGAGCTAACCGCAAATCTGCCGCAAGAAATCACCCAGGACCAGTCCAAGTGGCGAATCAGTTTGCAAGCCAGCAAAGATTATGTGCTGGCAGAGGAGCGAAAAGAAGAAGCAAACCAGGAGCTGCTCCAGCGTATTAGCAACTGGCAGTCTGGCGAGGAAAATGCAGACTGGAAAGCGGAAGTAGAGGATCGGCTGACATATCGTTATCCATATGCAGAAGCAACGAGATTTCGCGCTAAACAGACAGTAACAGAAATCAAACGGCAGCGAGAAATTCGGGATAGCTATAGCGATATTCGAGTCGTAAATCGGATCCAGCAGCGAGCTTCGATTGCCAGCAGACCGCGATTTCTGCAGGAGTCGAAGGAACTTACGCCAGCAGAACGAGGAAGTGCTGTTCATGCGGTATTGCAGCAGCTGGATCTCCATAAAGAGTGGAGTAAACAAAAACTAGATGAATTCCTGCTAAAGTTAGTAGAAAATGAGTTTCTGCAGCAAGAAGCGTTAGCGGCAATTGATGGAGAGAAGATACTTGATTTCCTAGCCTCCCCACTTGCGGAGCGTATCCGCCAGGCCGAACAATCTTATCGGGAAACGCCTTTTACATTAGCACTGCCTGCGAACGAACTGTATAACGATTGGTCGGGAGCCGCTTCTGATAAGGTAGTCGTCCAAGGAGTCATAGACCAAATTATTGCAGAAGACGATGGTTTAGTACTGCTGGACTATAAGACAGACACACTATTTGGAGACGACCCAGAAAGAAGGGCAGATGTCCTTACGGAGAAATACCGCGTGCAGATTGAACTATACGCTAATGCAATTGAGCGAATATGGAAGAAGCCCGTCAAAGAAAGATATCTTTATTTCTTCGACAAAGGAATTTTACGGAAGCTATAAAAAAAGGAGACAGCATCGCATGCTGTCTCCTTTATAATTAGTTTTTCAGGTAGCGTTCCAACTCATAATAATCCATTGTATATCCGGTGGCATCAGCCAATTCCTTCATGTTTTGGAGTAAGCGGGTGCGATCGGCTTGAAAGAAAGCGGAACTTGGAACATTATACACCGTATCTTTGGCAAATTCCCAAATGACTGCGTAATTTTTCTCTGAAATAGAGTCGGTTAATCGAATGAATATCTGCATCATCTCAATGATAAGTAGATAATCTTCTCCTGCATAATGACGGATTCTCCCAAACCCTTCATACAAATAGGTGGAGAAAGTGACAGAATTATAGACGACACGTGTCTGTTCTTCATCATCTTGAAGATAAGGATGCAGAGTAGTAGACGCATCCATGTTGATCATTAATACCGCCATTTGATGGAAGGTGTTGATAGCGGAAGTGGGATCATCATTCCCGATTGATTTAATCGCAACTTCGCTTAATTTATTCATACTCATTTCGACGTCTTGGATTTCGGATCTTTTATGTCCGACTTGGATAAGCTTACTGTATTTCTCAACCTTCAAATCTTGTGCTCCGGGACCCCGGTAACTGAATAAACAGTTGCCGTTAAGGACAAAATCCCCTGATTTTGCTTCCAGTTTAACAACGATATTATCTTCTTTTGCGTGTTTAATCATGTCTTTAAAATTAATGAGCTGAATATATCCTGCTTTGGAAGCTTTATAGGTATAAGCAGGATAATCCTCAAATGTATATCCCGGTTCATCGGCTCGATAAGGTTCCAGCTCATCAATTATTGTAGACTTGATAATCTTTTCTGACTCATCTTTCATAGCTTCTACAATATTATGGAGCTGCATCCAATTTGTCGTGTGGTTTACGAAAATAGTGAAGCCGATAACCGCTGCCAGTGTAACGAGTGTACAAGCTATCGGAACAGCCGTGAAATAATCCCTGGAGCTATTCGTGACAAAGAGGAATGAGATGAGCATAAAAACGAAACTTCCATAGAAAAGCCCTAAAATATGCTGCGTTGTACGATCAGATATAAAGTTGAATAGCATCCGAGGTGAATACTCTGAGCTGAAACTTGTCAGCACAACGAGAATAGAGTTAAGCGTATAAGCAGCAAGCAGTAAGGTACCGCTCACTAACACACTAACGAGTGTCCCTGTGTTGGAAGCAGAAGCATTAAAAAATCCCGTTGTATAGTAAGGTAAGTTTAAAACAAGATCCAATAATAATGGGATGGAGACGAGAAGCAATGTTCCTAATATATATATAGTCGGCATCAGCCATAAATTTTGCTGCAATTCGTGCTTACGCTGTCTGTGCGACATATGTAAAATTTTTCGTACCGATCTTGGTAATAGTTTGGTAAGCATAAAAGGCGCCTCTCTCATTGTTGTTATTCTTTTAACCTTTCCCATATTAAACAAATTCCAAACCAGAATTGACAAGATGCATACCTGTCAGAATAGGGGGGTAGAGTAAAAGAAGAAGGAGAAAAAGGAGGCTGAAGAATGGCTAATATAAAACAAGAGGACGGACGTTTCTTTGTCGGGAACGGGGAAGAACCGGATGCGGAAGTGTCTTTTCGAGAAACGGATGATATTGTGATTGAACATACGTTAGTTAAAGAGAAACTGCAAGGTGACGGCCTTGGCACCCAATTAATAGATCATGTAGTTGATTATGCGAAAAAACAAGACAAACAAATCATTCCTGTATGCACATTCGCTCATCAAGTGCTCAGTTCTGATAAGAAATACGATGGATTTTGGGAAGGACCGCTCTAAACAAAAAAGGAGTGACCCGCAACGTGCGAGTCACTTCTTTTTAGTTGTTGATATATTTCTCATAAACGGAACCAAAGTCATGAGTGTGGTATTTATCTTTGGTAGAAGACAACCATTCAAAGCCAAATTCGGTAAGTTTTTTGTATGTATCGTCCAACGTCCCATCCGTGTAGCGGGATTGCTGGAGGATAGCAGCAGCTTTATCGAGGCTCGTATGTGCCATATCTGTATACAAGCTGTTTTCATAATTGATTTCGGCAATACGCAGTAAAGCTTTGTACAAGTCTTTCAACTGATCGATTTGGTCTTTTTTCACATCAATGCTGATTGCCTGACCGTCAATTGTAAATTTAATTTCGATATCTAAGTCTACCTTTCCAGCTGTTTCTAAATAAACATTGCTGATACGGTGCTGCATGTATGGGTAACGGCGCAGTGTGCGCTTAGAGGAAACAGCGCTTTCTCCATCTACATGGATGATGGATAGATTAGTAAAACAGTATTCGTCTTGTCTCGTTTTAATAAGGAAGTAGATTTTTTCATTATCTTCATTCATTACATAGTCATCGGCATCTGTTTTATCATAATCACTAGGCGATATAATCGTGCCGATATCGGATAGACCTAAAGCATCTGAAGCTAGTTTTTTAAACATAAAACAATCCTCTCTGCTGCGCAAGTATGTGATATACTAATTTTAGCAATTCTGACAGCTTGTATCCATCTATTTTTCCGAAATGGTGCATCTGGACTAATATGAATACGGAAGGCGGAAACACATGAACGAAAAGTTACGCGCAATGCCGCAGACAAAGCGCTTGAACTGGATTGACGCAGCAAGAGGAGCAGCTATTCTTGGTATCTTTATGGTGAACGCACCATCATTCGGATCTCCTTACTATATGCCAGGGATGAATTCGCCAGAATGGAATTCAGCACTTGATAACTTTTTACTCGGCGGCATCGATATCTTTTTCCAGGCTAGTTTTTATACGTTGTTTTCCATCCTCTTCGGCTTCGGAATGCAGCTTATTTTTGACAGCCGAAAACGAGATGGCATCAGACCAGGCTGGTTTTTGAGCAGACGAATGCTCGTACTGCTCGTTTTAGGTTCTATCCATGCGTTTCTCATCTGGCATGGAGATATTTTGTTTACATATGCAATTTTAGGTTTATTGCTCATTCCTTTTCTTTATACCCCAAGATGGGTGTTACTGATGATGATTCCGATTCTGTTAATACCGGTTGTCATATTGTTAACATTGAGTTCGCTTCTAGGTTCACTTCTGCCAGAAGGCGAGCTGGATGCGTACATGGTTGAATCTATGGATATACCAAACAAACTTGCTGCTTACGGACATGGGTCCTATGGAGATATTCTTCAGCAAAACTGGATAGACTGGTCAAGCACAAATAGCATAGGTATTATTTCAAGTATCTTCATGATTTTACCGCTGCTGATGCTCGGCGCTTACCTTGCGCGCACGAAGCTGCTGCATGACCCTGTAGCAAATCGACGTAAGCTAATCTGGTTCACGGTTATTACGGGAGGTATTTTCCTTATCTTCAAGGCTGGCCCATACTTAATTGGTGCGCCGCTTTGGCTGAGTATTGCACAAGATTCCATCGGAGGACCTGCCTGTGCGTTGTTCTACCTCTCAATCATCACGCTTGTGTCTCGGCTGCCTGTTTTCAGCTGGATTGCACATCAGCTCAGCTATGTGGGGCGTATGTCATTATCTAATTACTTGTTCCAATCCGTCTTCATGTTCTTCCTGTTTTATAATGTAGGTTTTGGATTATACGCATCTTTCTCTTTGATTGGCTTTGTTGCTTTTGTTTTAGGTGTATTCGTCCTTCAAGTAATTGGAAGCCGGATTTGGTTCCGGTATTATACATTCGGACCTGTGGAGTGGCTGTGGCGTATACTGACATACGGAAAAATACAGCCATTGCGAAAGAAAAAGATGCAGCGGGTGTCTTGATGCCGAATTAAAGGGAATCATGGTATGATAGGAACGAATTGTTCAAAAGGAGGTACATAATGGACGCTATAATATTGACTCATATTATTGGCTGGGGCCTCGGAATAGTGCTCTTCTTTGCGGCACTTGTTCTGTACAACGAGAAAAAAAGCAAACAAGCAACGATTCCGCACATGATTCTGCGCTTGGACTATTTAGTCATCTTGTATACCGGCTTTGTATTATTATGGAGATACTTTGACGCATCTGGATCTTCCTTTACTGTCCAAGCAATCATTAAAGGTATTGCTGGCTTGATTGTTGTTGTCTGCATGGAAATGATCTTAGTCAAAATGAAAAAAGAAAAATCAGCAAAAGCATGGTGGATCATCTTTTTCATCGCACTTGTGCTTACACTGCTGCTTGGCTTCGGTATTTTGCCGATGGGATTTTTGCCTGCATAAGTCTGCCATTTATGGCAGGCTTTTTTCAATACTCACGTTTATCGCCGCTTTTCATATGTTGTAGAAGTAACGGCTATTGAGATGAAATCGGCGAGTAAAGGAGTAGAGCGGCAAAATGTGCGGTATTACTGGGTGGATTAACTTTAAAAGAAACCTGACACGAGAACAGCCTGTGATTCAAAAAATGGCACAGACTTTATCAAAAAGAGGACCAGATGAGTATAACGATTGGGGTGCGTCACATGTGTTGTTCGGACATAGACGACTAATCGTGGTAGATGCTGCAGGCGGCAAGCAGCCGATGCAGTACACCGATGGACGCGGTACTTATACATTGGTTTATAATGGAGAGCTTTACAACACGGAAGATATCCGCAAAGAATTGCAGCAGCGCGGGTGGACTTTCCAAGGACATTCTGACACGGAAGTGTTGCTAAAGAGTTATATCGAATGGCAGGAAGCGTGTGTTGAAAAATTTAACGGTATTTTTGCTTTCGCTATTTGGCATGACAAATCAGAAACACTTTTCTTTGCCAGAGACAGATTAGGGGTAAAGCCTTTCTTTTACATGGAACAAGATGGCGGACTCTTAATTGGATCGGAAATAAAAGCAATTCTTGCTCATCCTGAAGTAGAGGCTGTTCTGGATCAAGATGGTCTTTCCGAAGTTCTCTCACTTGGTCCATCCCGGACACCTGGTCATGGCGTTTTTAAAGACATCAACGAACTGCGAGCAGGTCATGTTGGGAAGTTCGACCGAAACGGTTTGAAACTGACGCGTTATTGGAATGTCGATAGCAAAGAGCACACCGACTCCATAGAGGAAACAGCAGCAACTGTGCGTGAGCTGCTGACAGATGCTGTAGTAAGGCAGCTCGTTTCGGATGTACCGCTTGGCACGTTCCTTTCCGGCGGAGTTGATTCCAGCGCCATAACTGCGATTGCAGCAAATCACTATAAAGAAACAGGCAAAGGGCAGTTGTCTACATTCTCCATCGACTTTGATGGCAATGACACCTACTTTCAGAAAAATGAATTCCAGCCCGAGAGCGATCAGACCTTCGTGAAAAAGATGCAAAAAGATTTCGGAACTCATCATACGACACATGTGATGGATAATCAGTTGCTCGCTGATTCGCTAAAAGAAGCAACAATACTTCGCGATCTCCCAGGTATGGCAGACGTGGATGCTTCCTTATTCTGGTTTTGCGGACGTATTAAAGAAGATGTGACTGTAGCTTTATCCGGGGAATGTGCCGATGAAATTTTTGGCGGCTATCCGTGGTTTTATCGGGAAGAAGATCTCAACAGAGAGGGCTTCCCATGGATTCGATCCGCACAAGTCCGAAACAACCTGCTAAAAAAAGAATGGCAGCAAGATCTAGATTTACACGGGTATATGCTCAGCAGATACCAAGCTACTATTGATGAAACACCGCAGCTGCCAGGCGAGGAAGCAGAAGCAGCGAAGCGAAGACAGATGTTTTATTTGAATATGCAATGGTTCATGCCGACATTGCTCGACAGGAAAGACCGGATGAGCATGGGAGCAAGTTTTGAGGCACGTGTTCCGTTTAGTGATCACCGTTTAGTGGAATATGTGTGGAACATACCGTGGGAAATAAAAACACATGGGAATAAGGAGAAGGGCATTTTGCGAAAGGCCCTGGAAGGTATTTTGCCAGATGAGGTGCTTTACCGGAAGAAGAGTCCTTATCCGAAAACACATAATCCAGTGTATACGGCAGCCGTTGTCAAATGGATGGGAGAAATTTTACGAGATAAGGATGCGAGATTATTCGATCTGTTCGACCGTCAAGAAATTGAGGCGCTTGTGAAAAGCAAGGGACAGGATGTGACGGCACCTTGGTTTGGTCAATTGATGACAGGACCACAGCTGCTGGCGCATTTGGCACAAATCGATTACTGGCTGCGTCATTATAATGTAAAAATACGCGCATGATCGAGCAGGGAGCTTTTTTGCTCCTTACATAATAAAACTATTTTCTTTTGCTTTCATTTTCGCTATAATGATTCGCAGGCTTGGCGCAGGAATAGCTTTCTGCTGTTCTGCGCAAGCTTTTTTATGAGTGTTTTAGAAGGAGGTACATAGTTGTTTTATTTTGAAGTGAAACGAATTATTGTTGTTATATTCGGCGCCCTGCTAAACGCGGTCGCATTAAATTTCTTTCTAATACCTGCAAGTGTATATGGCAGCGGGTTTACCGGTGCTGCACAGCTATTATATGATTTCTTTGCGCAAGTAGTTGGAACCACTGCGATTGGGACGGGTATCTGGCTCTTCCTATTAAATGTTCCAGTAGCTATTTTAGGCTGGATGAAGGTAGGAAAAGGCTTTACGATCTACAGCCTCTTTTCTGTTGCTTGTATGACTGTCATGCTGGAGCTGCTGCCGATTCACGCGCTTTCAGATGATATTATCCTAAACGCAGTGTTTGGCGGAGTAATTGCTGGTGTGGGTGTTGGTCTTACATTGAAGTGGGGTGCTTCTACTGGAGGGATGGACATTGTTGTCATGATTCTGTCTCGCCTGAAAGATAGACCTGTCGGTACTTACTTCCTCATGTTAAATGGAATCATTATTCTTCTGGCTGGCCTGCTTAATGAGCCCGCCAATGCCTTGTATACGCTCGTTACCTTGTATGTTTCTACTCGAGTCATTGATGCCATTCATACGCGTTATGAAAAAGTAACTGCTATGATTGTCACCTCTCAGGCGGACGAGCTGCAGCAAGCTATCTACAACAAGATGGTTCGCGGCATTACAGTTATTCCAGTTCGAGGCGGTTACACAAAACAAGATAAAAATATGCTGATGCTCGTGATTACACGTTATGAATTGTATGATTTAGAGCATATCATCAAAGAAGTGGATCCGGCTGCTTTCATGAACGTTGTCGAGACAGCAGGTATTTACGGTTTCTTCCGGAAAGACAAATAAAAGCTGAGGAGCATATAGTAGCTCCTCAGCTTTTTAATAGCCTGCTTCTTCCATTACGGCGACGACTTTTGCAGAAAGTGCGTCCCAATCTGCGTTCGGCAGCTTGTTAATTGTAATGAAGTTTTGGAAGCCGAATACATTATCGACACCTTCAACTGTCATCAGCTGATTCATGATGTCGTATTCACTCGTTTGTCCAGGCATAACAGAAACACTGCCATTCCCTTCAAAAATCATTTTATCAGTTGTAAATTTCTTTGCATTCGGATTCGGGGTATTTTCCACTCTAATACTCATGCTCTTGACCTCCTAGCGTCCATACTTATTCCTATCATAGCAGATAGACAACATTTAAAAAAGCGAGAAATATCTAGCTCGATTACAGGGACGGACGGGTATGCTCAAAGGAAAAGGAGAAGTTTGGATTGTTTGTCAGAATCTTGCTGATGGCGGCATTGCTGGTCTTATATTATCCGAATGGATGTTTCTTTGTCAGCAGCTTACAGGTATCCGCGTTTATACACTATTGATGAATGTGGACTTTATTCCAGTCTTGAAACAGGTGAAGTGGAATAAACGGATGCTTAATGCGTTTCATTTAATTTATTTCCTGGGCAATTGTTACCACTTACATCTTGATGAAGAGAAAATTATCTGCTAACAAGTGGATAATCGCTCTTATAATGAGTGCTGCTGTGGCATGTGGAGAAGGCAAAAGAATATAAAATAAATCATTATCTTATAAAACCTTCATCGTTTATAAAAAAGAAGAAGAAGTAAAGAGGCAGATCCGATACTCGGATCTGCCTCTTTTTGTTACTGGTCGAGCTTCTGCTGGAAGTCCTGCAATTTCTGCTTTTCTTCTGCAGTTGCATCATTGTATGCAGATTGGATGGCCTCTTGCGCTGTGGCAGAGTCATCCTTACTTGGCTTGTTCGTCAAGCTCTGCATTTTGTGTTTTGCTTTCTCGAAGAAGTTTTCCATCCTAAAACCCTCCATTATGGCTTTCTGATTTTTGCTTCTTCACCGTATCGCTGAAGCGTTCGCGGTAAACGAAGATCTCGTCATGCTGCCTCACCGATTGTGCACCTTGACTTGTTATACGTTTTGATTTACTTCTCTTGCTCATTCGTTACCCCTCCGAACGTCTTAAGAAGTAAAAGCATAACCGGCTTTACCCGATTACGCTTTTATTTTGCACCCATAACGGAAAGATTATAAGATGAAAAAATTGCTAATTAGTTTGCAGGCGTTTCCAGCTTTAAATACGAATGAAGGAAGGATGCAATACCATCTTCCATATTCGTACCGGTTGTGTAATTGGCCAAGTCCTTCAAAGGCGCAATGGCATTCCCCATTGCTACGCCAGCACCGGCGTATTCAATCATTTCCAAATCATTATCTTCATCACCAAAAGCAATAATGCGATTTTGCGGAATGCCGTAATAATGGGAGATCTTCTGAAGACCAACAGCCTTGCTCAGGCCTTTACGGATAATCTCTATTATGTGGTAAGGTGCTCCCCAGCGTCGGTGTTCAATCACCTCGGCATGCTCTTGTTCCAACGTTTCACGTATGGAAGCAACTTGGTTTTCATGTGGATAAATAAGTAAGGATGTAGGATCATCCTGCAGCAGCGATGTTAAACTGCCGACTTTTATCGGATCATCTTCCTCTTCCAAATGAAACAGATCCAATAAGTATTGGTCGTACCGATCAATATAAACATCATCCATCACTTCAGCAATGATATTTTTGACGTCAAGCCGATGGCAAGTTTCGACGATTTTCCTTGCCGTCCGAATTGGCATTGGTGAGTGAACCGCATCCCATTTCTTCTCATCAGGATGATGGATAAGCGCACCATTAAAGTTGACCATCGGTGTAGTTAAGCCTAGCTCTCGGTAATAATCGAGAGAAGCTCGGTGCGGTCTTCCTGTTGCAATAACGACAATATGACCTGCTCGTTTCGCTGCCGCAATTGCTTGTTTGTTTCTTTCGGATATGTGTTTATCATCTGTTAAGAGTGTTCCGTCCAAATCTAGTGCTATTAAGTGCTTTTCCATTATTTATCACCTCTATATTGTACATTATAGTGTATCTCTCTCTTCTTTATCTGTAAAGAAATCGTCAAGACGAGCAGAATCAATTTACAAAGACCATCTGAACATACTAAGATGAAACAGTAGGTAATGGAAAATGAAGAAGAGGATGAAGTGAATGATCGTCATTAAAGAAGAAGTCTGGAACGAGGTGCCACTGCTTCGAGTCGAACAAGCAGGTGCTGAAGATCAGGAACTTCCAGTGTTTACATATTTCCACGGATTTACAAGCGCAAGAGAACATAATTTACCGATGGCTTATATGCTTGCTGAGAAGGGCTATCGTGTCTTGCTGCCCGAAGCACTGCATCATGGAATACGAGAGGATGCTAACAGCAGCAGCAAGCGCCAAATGGAATTTTTCGCTATCGTAAAGGAAAATCTTCATGATTTAGAGCGAATTCATCACTACGCATCGGAAAATGGCTTCATCCGAGATAATCGTTTTGCCATTGGTGGTACGAGTATGGGCGGAATTACGACATGTGCAGCATTGACGCAGTATGATTGGGTTAATGCCGGTATGGTCATGATGGGATCACCCAAAATTGCTGCTTTCGCACGAGATATGGTAGAAGCAGTAAAACAATCAGGTATGCAAATGAATATTTCAGATGATGAGTTAGAACAGCTTTACACACAGCTGGAAACAATTGATTTGTCGCTTCATCCGGAAACAATCGGCAGCCGGCCGCTGTTCTTCTGGCATGGTGATCAAGATCCAGTTGTTCCGTATAAACATTCTCGTAGCTTTTACGAGATTCTGGAACAAAAAGCGAAAAAACCTGAACAGTTCACCTACGTGTCAGAAGCAGGCACAGGTCATAAAGTTTCCAGAAAGGCCATGCTGGCAGGAACAGCGTGGCTGGAGACTGTATTGTAAGGAGTTTATTTCTATTTTGACGAAAATATGTTTAAATAGATGCAGACAAACAGTTATTGGAACTGATTTAAAGGAGGAGCAGACATGGATCAGGCATTAGAAGAGAATATGATGGGTGCACTGGAGAACGTTATCGACCCCGAACTTGGAATTGATATCGTGAACCTTGGACTAGTGTACGGCGTAGATATAGATGAAGATGGTACAGGCATCGTAACGATGACATTAACAGCAATGGGTTGTCCGCTTGCTGGCCACATTGAACAGGATGTTAAGCGAGTTCTAATGGACATTCCGGAAGTGAAAGAAACAAAAGTAAATATCGTATGGAGTCCGCCATGGTCTAAAGACCGTATGTCCCGCTATGCAAAAATAGCGCTCGGAATTCCGGATTGATGCATAATCCTCCTGCATAAGCAGGAGGATTTTTTTGCACAACCCAACCCTTCCCTGCATAGGCTGTGGGTGAAAAGGGGGAGGTTCATCGTGACACATTCTTATGAACAGTATCCGCAATTAAAGCAAATGATGGATAAATGTAAGCAGCATAAACATCAATATGTAATGGTTCAATTATTGGATGGCTATCAGATGGATGGTATTATCTTAGATGTAGATGACGAATACGTTCATCTTGCGATACCGGCTTCGGAACAGTATGATTATGTCGAGCAAGATGAATATCGATATGGCTATCCTGGTTATCCGGGATATGGATATGGTTACGGCTACAATCCGCGCTACAGACTGCGCCGATTAGTTTTGCCGCTAGTTGGTCTAGCTGCACTTAGCTTGATTCCATGGTAATAGAAAAACCTTGCCGGTTGGCAAGGTTTTATTCGTTCTCTTCCGCATCTGGAAGTACTGCAGATACAGTCCAGACACCTAGACTGAAGATAATTGTCATGACAATCACAAGTGACATGTCATAAGGATCACCAGACATACTTGTCAGTACGAACGCTGCAACAGCACTAAGAACGAATCCCCAAATAATGGTTACGATAAATCGCATTAGTATCACCTCTATTATTCACACATATACTTCTATCATAGCAGGTTCCGGCTAAAAAGAAAACGATTCTTGTGCATTTGCTCACATGAATAGAAGAGGTGGTCAGGTATGCATTTTCTCATCGACAACTGTTACTCTTTTGAAGGGTATCATCTGGTTGAAACCTTATTGGAAGAAGGGCATGAAGTGTCAGGTATCCATTCTTCCGTTTTATCCAATAAGGAAGTACATTTGAGTATGTATCTTGGGCGGCATGCATTGTTTAGTGAAGGTATTCAAGAGAAGGATTACGCTGCTTATGTGACATTTTTCGGAGAAGGAGCAAAGCAAGTTGATGTCCAAAGGCGTGTGAATTTGCACTATGGAACATCAGAAGATACAGATGCTGATGTACAAATTCTGCTGCCGATCTGTTATGGGAAATGGATGCCAAGAGACACAGACGCCCTGCAATGGGAGGGACAGAATATTCCTTTTGATGATGCTTTCTTCCGTGCACATGCGCTGCCGATTCAGCCTGTCATGCAAACTGTCAGCAAACTGCTAGCGGGAGATACGAGCTCTAAGAACTATCGTTTTTATGCAAAAGATGTCTGTCCGGAGCAGGAAGATCGGACAGTTATTGCTTTTACGCGTAATTTGAAGGATGATTTAACTGCTTTACATCAACATTATGCGAAATACAGTCAATTTTATAAATAAGCCTGCTCCGTACAGTATTATTTTGAAAGGAATTTCATGGCGTGTTTCTTAACATGTTTTACATATGGAGAAAGCTGGTCATACGTTTCCATAAGCGTACCAGCGGTCTCCATTAGATTAAACTCTTTTTTTGGTTCCTCCTTGGCTGTTTCTTGCTTTTTGCCAAATAAAAAAGCGTCCATACGGGAATTATTTCGTTTCATAATCACACCTCCATACGTTACAATATGTCCAGAAAGTGCTTCTTGGCTATGCCGCTACCTAGCAAAAGAAATTTTGTTATATGTTTTAAGCTTACAGAACGCCAAAAATACGTTACAATATATCTCAGATTATGCACTTTATCTATATAAATATGGTCTTATTCTATTTTCGACCAGTTAGAACAGCTTCAGCAGTATTTTTGCTGAAGGAGGAGGAACCAACGTATGGAAAAGAAAAGAGTTGTTGTCACAGGTATTGGCGCAGTGACACCAGTAGGAAATGACGCTGCAACAATGTGGCAGAACCTTTTAGAAGGAAAATCGGGTATTGACTATCTTACTCGAGTAAATAAAGAAGACTACCCTGCAAAAGTGGCAGCGGAAGTGAAAAATTTCAATCCAGAAGATTATATGGAAAAGAAAGATTCTAAACGGATGGATTTATTCACCCAGTATGCCGTTGCTGCAAGTAAAATGGCAGTAGAAGATGCGAAGCTTTCCATTACCGATGAAAATGCAAACCGTATTGGTGTTTGGATTGGATCTGGTATCGGCGGTATGGGAACGTATGAAGAACAGTTTGAGAAACTGATGACAAAGGGTCCTCGCCGTGTGAGTCCTTTCTTCGTTCCAATGATGATTCCGGACATGGCTTCCGGACAAGTATCCATTCAGCTGGGAGCGAAAGGTATTAACTCTTGTACGGTTACTGCTTGTGCATCTGGTGCAAACTCCATTGGAGATGCTTATAAAGTGATCGAGCGCGGAGATGCAGATATCATGATTACCGGCGGTACAGAAGCGCCGCTTACTAAAATGGCATTCGCAGGTTTTGCTGCTGCGAAAGCTCTTTCCTTTAATGATGATCCAGCTACTGCAAGCCGCCCATTTGATGCAAACCGTGATGGTTTCGTTATGGGAGAAGGAGCCGGTATCTTAATTTTGGAATCCCTTGAATCAGCACTAGAACGCGGTGCAACGATTTATGCAGAAATCGCAGGATATGGTTCTTCAGGTGATGCTTATCACATTACAGCGCCAGCTCCAGAAGGCGAAGGAGCTGTCCGTGCGATGCGTCAAGCGATGGAAGACGCAGAGCTGCAAGCGGAAGATATTGATTACGTTAACGCCCATGGGACAAGCACGGAATTGAATGATAAATTCGAAACGGCTGCTTTAAAACAGCTCTTAGGCGATCATGCGTATCAGACAGCTATTTCCTCAACGAAATCCATGACAGGCCATATGCTTGGCGCTGCTGGAGCAGTTGAAGCAATTATCTGTGTTAAATCGATTCAGGATTCGGTTGTTCCGCCAACAATCAATCAGTCAGAGAAAGATCCGCTTTGTGATTTAGACTATGTACCAAATGTGAAACGAGAGAAAACTGTCCGTGCAGCGTTAAGCAATTCACTTGGATTCGGCGGTCACAATGCTGCTCTAGTATTCAAGCAATATCAATAAACACAAAAACCTCCTACTTTAATTTTTAGGAGGTTTTTTTTGTTGCTCGATTCATGGTTTAGAAGAATAAAACTTTGCTGGTTGGTCATAATGTATCCTACTACAAGCCACACGGCACGTGCTCCCTACACCCAATAGATATAGCACCATGCAAGTGCGTACCAGTGTCGGATTAGCAGAATCGAAAAGCAAAGTGAGGGTTATCTATGTTATTTATGCATGATATTTGGGTGAACTGGTTCGAAGGTGAAGAAAATGGCTATAACGTATGCTCATTCCATGAATGGCGTAAAGAAGATGGGATCGAACTGCTGGATCAAGTACCACTGCTTTACATAGAAGATTCGCTGTTCACCTACATTGAAAATGATTTACAAGAATTGCCGAAAGCACTGCTGGATTTGATTCACCGAAAAGCTTTCTTGCGAAAAAATCAAGAACGGATTGCTATTGATTATGCATGCATTGTAACGAACGGAAAAGCAATCCTGGCCATTGATACGATGGGGTATATTACTCCTGTTCGAAAAAGCAGACTCATTCCTCGTCAGGAAAGACTGGTTTATCAGATGATTGAAGATTCGCAGCCGGAAAGTTTTGATTGGCGTACAAGTGAAGAGAACAAGCAGTATCATATCCTATCTTTGCAGCCGGACTTAATGGTTGGGCTGACACGAAAAGAAAGACAGTTGAAACAGCTTCTTATGATGGCGATGGATCAGCTGGAAACGAGTGAAAATCTCGAACAGGTCCGCTACTGGCTGACTGAGTGGAAGCCAGAGGAATATCATGTGAATCGTTCCCTGAACTTCCAGGAAGCGTGGCAGAAACTATACGAAGGTGTTTCAATTGGCTGGAGCAGAAAACAAGAAGAACTTTGCGAAAAGATGGTAAAAGGACAGCCGTTTTACGAAAAACTGTGGGAATTAGAACAAAGTGACCAGGCGAAAACTTCATAAAAAAAATGACCGGCAGGTAAACTGCCGGTCATTTTTTATTTGCCGCGACCTAAGCCCATCGCTTTTTTAGCTTTTCTTAATGTCTTGTTGGCAGCAGCCTGTGCGCGTTCTGCGCCCTTATCAAGCACTTCGTCTAATTCATCGCTTTCCAACCATTCATAATAACGCTTTTGCAGCGGAGCAAGCATATTCACAACAGCATCTGCAACCGCTTGTTTGAAATCGCCATAACCGCTATCGGCAAATTCTTGTTCACTTTCTGCAATGGTTTTGTTCGTCGCAACAGAGTAAATCGTCAGCAAATTGCTGACGCCTGGTTTATTTTCTTTATCGTAGCGTACGACTCCTTCAGAATCCGTAACGGCGCTCTTTATTTTCTTCTCAATCTGTTTTGGTTCATCTAAGATGAAGATAGAAGCTTTCAAATTTGTATCTGACTTGCTCATTTTCTTTGTTGGCTCCTGTAACGACATAATACGTGCGCCAACTTTCGTTATTTGAATATCAGGAACAGTGAATATGTTGTTGAATCGATTATTGAACCGCTCCGCCACATTTCTTGTTAATTCCAGATGCTGCTTTTGATCATCTCCGACAGGTACAATATCGGTATTGTATAGAAGAATATCGGCAGCCATCAGCGGGGGATACGTAAGCAAAGCAGCAGAAACGCCATCTTTGCCATCTGATTTATCTTTGAATTGAGTCATCCGTTCCAATTCACCAATATAACTGATTGATTGAATCATCCAGCCTAGCTGTGTATGTGCAGGCACTTCGGATTGGATGAAAAGAACCGATTTATCTGGATCAATTCCAGCAGCAAGGTAAAGCGCTGCAAGTGAGCGAATCTGTTTTTTTAGCTTTAGTCTGTCTTGCGGAACTGTAATCGCATGTTCATCCACGATACAAAAGTAGCATTGGTTTTCTTCCTGCAACGCTGGAAATTGGCTAAGAGCACCAATATAATTACCAAGCGTTAAACTGCCGCTTGGCTGAATACCTGAAAAGATTGTCTTCATTGTCATCTTCCTCCTAAAAAAGTCCATAAAAAAATCCATTCGCTAACCTGCTTGCATGCAGGGACGAATAGACCGCGGTGCCACCCTAATTACCCTTCTAATGAAGGATCACTTTACGCAGTTAACGCCTGCCAAAACGTCGGGAGACAATCCCGCAGCTCCGAAAACCCAATTTCCGCTACCCATAGTGCTCGTTCTCACCAGCCACAAGCTCTCTTCAACTAGAGGGGTACCGTACTATATTTTCATCTTCGCTTTTTTAAACTTGTTAGTTAACTATTATATGCATCTTGCGACCGGTTTGCAAGCTGGTCTGTCAGATGAGGTAGAATATTGCCAGCAGGATAAGCATTAGTCCGATTAAGACGGCTGCTTGGAATTGCAGGTACCGCAGAAATGAGCGGTTCACCCATTGCGACGGATCCCCATTCTCTTCAAAGTCTAGTAATCCCTTGCTCATCATTTTTCCGAACCTGCGGAAACTTCTCGTAATTCCATCCAACACTCTGCCTTTAATAACGAATAAAAGTAAAGCAGCAACAAAGTAGAAGAATGCTACATAAAAGAAAGAGTTAATAAGTGTAAGCAGACTTTGTTCATCCGAAGCAAGAAATAGAACCAATGTGATGACTAAGTTGATCATTAATAAGATAAAATGCCCTTTACCAAACAAAATACATAACCGCCTTCGTAATATGATGAACCATTATAGCATAAGTGCTTCCAGTATTTTAGTAATCGAATATTATAGGTGAAAGGAGCATTTTTAGGATTCTTACTCTGCAAATTGTGTGAAAAGCATAAAATAAAGAGTAAAATCAGTAAAATAAACTAGGTTTATAGTCCTATTTTGTGTTATGAAAATGCAATGTTTTCGCACTTTTGTAAAATTCCTATAAATTTAGGGGTGCACAAATTGTGAGAAAACTTGTATAATTCTAATTGCGAACAAGTTGTTCGTTGAAAGTTGAAAAAATTTAGAATTTTTGGGGAGGTCATGTTTTACATGAGAAAGAAGAACTGGTTATTAGTTGCACTTGTTTTAGTACTTAGTTCATTCCTAGCAGCATGTTCCAGCGGCTCTGATAGCTCGGGCGGAGATGGCGGCAGCGGAAGCGGAGACAGCGCTTCAGGTTCTGCAAATGGCGAACAGGTATTCAACCTTACAGAAGCATCTGACATTCCTTCTATGGATCCGCAAGTTTCTACGGACACAGCAGGAAGCCAATGGATCTCCGAAACATACGAAGGACTTTACCGTATGAAAGATGGAGAAATATCTGAAGGTATCGCTAAAGGTGAGCCTGAGGTTAGTGAAGATGCTTTAACTTGGACATTCAATTTACGCGATAACGCGAAGTGGAGTAACGGTGATCCTGTTACAGCGCACGATTTTGTATACGGATGGCAAAGAGCTGTTGATCCAGAAACAAAGTCTGAATATGGACCGTACATGATGGGCGGCGTAATTAAAAATGCTGAAGCTATTGCAACAGGTGAGAAAGATGTATCTGAACTTGGTGTAAAAGCGGATGGCGATTACAAGCTAGTTGTAGAACTTGAAAAACCAGTTCCTTATTTCGAATCTCTTACTGCTTTCACTACATTCTTCCCTGTTAATCAGAAGTTTGTAGAAGAACAAGGCGATAAGTTCGCTCTTGAAGCGGATACAATGATTTCGAATGGTCCATTCAAAATGAGTGAATGGAATCATGGCAGCAGCTTTAAATTTGTAAAGAATGAAGATTACTGGGATGCAGAAACAGTTCAATTAGAAGAAATCAATGTGCAAGTTGTTAAAGATTTAGCTACAGGTGTTAACTTGTACGATACTGGAGAAATCGATCGTACACCACTATCTTCTGAATTTGTAAATCAAAAAATTAATGACCCTGGTTTTGCTACTTATTTGGAAGCAGGTCCATGGTACTTGAAACTTAACCAAAAACGAAATGGCGAAGACACGCCACTAGCAAATATCAATGTGCGTAAAGCTATTGCACAGGCGATTGACAAAAAAGGTCTAGTTGATGTAGTACTGAACAACGGTTCTACTGAAATCAATGGCTTGATTCCAGAAGGTTTCTATTCGAATGAAGATGGTCAAGATTTCCGTGAAGCAAGTGGAGACTATTTGACTTATGATGTTGAAGCTGCGAAAGAGTCTTGGGAAAAAGCGAAAGAAGAGCTAGGAACAGAAGAAGTAACTGTAGAAATCCTTACGGGTGATACAACTACTTCCACTCAAATGGTTGACTATTTCCAAGAGCAATTAGAATCTAATCTGGAAGGTCTTACTGTTAAAACGTTGAAAGTACCATTCCAACAAAGATTAGAGCTAGACACAGCTGAAGATTACGACATTGAAGTTGCAGGTTGGAATCCAGATTACGTTGATCCATATACTTTCCTAAGTTTGTTTGAAACTGACGGAGAGAATAACCATATGAATTACTCTAGCGAAGCATATGATACTGCAGTTGAGAGATCTGTAAATGAAAATGCTCTTGATCCAGAAGCTCGCTGGAACGATGCACTTGAAGCAGAGAAAATTCTAATGGAAGATGCTGCAATTGCACCAATTTACCAGGATGGTCGTTCTTACTTGATCAGTCCGAAGCTTAAAAATGTATATAAGAACCAAACTGGTGCACGTTGGGAATTTAAATGGGCATATGCCGATAACGCAGCAGCAGAAAATGCACAATAAGCTAACAACTTATAATTGAAGTGTTGGTTAAGGGAGTATAAACGCCTGATAGTTTATACTCTCTTTCCCTTTGTATAATATTGTCTAAATAGAAAAAAAATTCAAATATCTTAGGAGGCTATCATGGCTAGGTATATTGGACAACGCTTAATATACATGGTGATAACGTTATTTTTAATCGCTACAATCTCATTTATTTTAATGAAGTTCCTACCAGGAACGCCACTTTCAGCTGCAGATAAGCTTAGCCCTGAACAGAGAGAGATTATATTAGAAAGCTATGGCTTAAATGATCCCATTCCTGTTCAGTATGGGAAATACTTAGTAGGATTGGTACAAGGAGATTTGGGGATTTCTTTCCAATTCGATAACAGACCCGTAACAAGCATATTGGGCGAGGGTATCCCTGCTTCTGCCAAGCTCGGCATACAAGCCTTGCTGCTAGGTACAATACTTGGGGTCGCGTTAGGATTATTATCTGCTGTTTACCATAATGGTTTTACGGACTACGCCTCTACTGTTATTGCTGTATTAGGTACCTCTATTCCTTCATTCATTTTTGCGGGGATAATGCAGTATTTCATCGCTGTTAAGCTCGGATGGTTACCGGTAGCATTTTGGAATGGATTTGAATACACAATTCTTCCAACTATCGCATTAGCCATCTTCCCGCTTGCCACTTGTGCACGTTTCGTAAGAACAGAGATGATTGAAGTTCTAAATCAAGATTATATTACTACAGCAAGAGCTAAAGGGTTATCTGGTACTACAGTCGTCTTCAAACATGGTATTAGAAACGCATTAATTCCTTTGATTACGGTTTTAGGACCTCTTGCAGTAAGCTTGCTGACTGGTACGTTGGTAATTGAACAAATTTTCTCTGTACCTGGGATAGGTCAACAGTTTGTTTCTTCCGTTGTTACAAATGATTTCCCGGTTATTATGGGTACGACTCTGTTTTTTGCTGTAGTATTTATAGCCATGATTCTAATTATAGATATCCTTTATGGAATAATCGATCCTAGAATTAGAATATCTGGAGGCAAATAACACATGGAAAATAAAAAACAATTTGATCAGGACCTATTCAAACGCGTAGATCGTACCAATGAACAGAGTGACAATATTGTAAGAGAGAGTCGCACGCTTTTACAAGATGCTTTCCGAAGTCTAAGAAAAAATGTATTTGTAATGATAGCGGCTGTTGTGTTACTTGTCATCGTATTAATGAGTATATTTGCTCCAATATTCAGTGACTATACTACTCGGGAACAAGATTTAAATAAATCATTGCTTGGTCCGCGAATTCCTGTACTTGAAAATATATCTTGGCTTGGATTAGATGGTATGGAGACAAAGACATTTAATGGTAACAACGTAGAAACAGCGAAACAAAAAGCATTGCTGCAATATAAAAATAATGAGGATTTCATTTCGTTTGATGTAGTTAGTGAAGGAAATGGAACACCAAACTCAGCTAAAGTAGAAGCTACCTACGATAAATATGCTGCTAGCGGCTTTGAAAATGAGTATTTTTATTTTGGTACCGACAGACTTGGCCGTGACCTATGGACGAGAACATGGGACGGTACTAGAGTGTCACTCTTAATAGCAGTGGTTGCAGCATTAATTGATTTGGTAATAGGGGTCCTTTATGGAGGAATCGCCGCTTATTATGGCGGGAAAGTCGATAATATGATGATGCGTTTCCTAGAGATTGTTATAGGTATACCGAATTTAGTAGTCGTTATCCTCATGATTTTGATTCTGGAACCAGGGCTTTGGGCTATAATCATTGCACTTACCATAACTGGGTGGACGAGTATGGCCAGAATTGTTAGAGGTGAGATACTGAAATTGAAAGGACAAGAATTTGTTCTTGCTGCTAGAACACTCGGTGCTCCGGATAAAAGAATAATTTTGAGACACTTAATTCCAAATGTGATGGGTCTAATTATTGTTAATACAATGTTCTCTATCCCATCGGCTATATTCTTTGAATCCTTCTTAAGCTTTATTGGTCTAGGATTACCTTCACCAGCAGCATCATTAGGAACATTAATTAATGATGGTTTTGCAGCATTGCAGACAACACCATCTATACTAGTATTTCCAGCAGTACTGATTTCTTTGATAATGATAGGATTCAATATACTCGGTGACGGTGTTCGTGATGCATTTGATCCAAGATTGAATAAAAAATGATAGCAGGTGAAAATATGGATAGACTACTAGAAGTGAATGATCTGCATGTTTCTTTTAATACGTATAGTGGTGAAGTTCAAGCAGTTAGAGGTGTGAATTTTCATTTGAATAAAGGGGAAACACTTGCGATTGTAGGGGAATCAGGATCAGGTAAATCTGTTACTACAAAAGCTTTAATGGGACTGCTTCCAAAACCTCATGGGTTTATTAAACAAGGGAGTATTACATTTGATAATACAGATATTTCGAAGATGAAAGATAAGGATCTTCAGAAGATCCGAGGTAAAGAAATAGCAATGATCTTCCAGGATCCAATGACTTCTCTGAACCCAACTTTAAAAGTTGGTACACAGATTATGGAAGGTCTAATCAAGCACCAAGGAATGGGAAAAGCAGATGCACGCAACAAAGCGATTGAGCTAATGAACTTAGTTCAAATACCAAATCCTGAGGCTCGTATGAAACAATACCCGCACCAATTTTCTGGCGGTATGCGTCAGCGAGTCGTCATTGCAATGGCACTTGCTTGTAACCCGCGCGTACTCATTGCGGATGAGCCAACGACAGCATTGGATGTAACTATTCAAGCTCAAATTCTTGATTTGATGAAAGATATCCAAAAGAAAGTAAACACTTCTATTATCTTCATTACCCATGATCTTGGCGTTGTTGCCAACATTGCAGATCGGGTAGCAGTTATGTATGCAGGGAAGATCGTTGAGACGGGAACAGTCGATGAGGTGTTTTACAATCCGAAGCACCCGTATACTTGGGGGCTGCTAGGTTCCATGCCTACTCTGGAGAGTGATGAAGAGGAACTATTTGCAATTCCAGGTACACCTCCTGATTTAATTGCGCCACCGAAGGGAGATGCATTTGCTGCGCGTAACCGCTTTGCGTTAGAAATTGATTTCGTAGAGGAGCCGCCAATGTTTAAGGTGTCAGATACGCATTATGCGGCAACTTGGCTGCTGCATGAAGATGCACCGAAGATCGAGCCGCCCGCCTCAGTAAAGCGACGTATCGAGTCTATGGATCATTCTGAGGAGGCGACGCGATCATGAGTCAGGAAAAATTAGTTGAAGTTAAGAATTTGAAGCAGCATTTCAAACTTGGACGAAATAACGTCGTCAAAGCAGTTGATGGATTGACGTTTGATATTTATAAAGGAGAAACATTCGGTCTTGTTGGAGAGTCGGGCTGTGGGAAATCGACAACAGGCCGCTCGATTATCCGTTTGTATAACTCCACTGATGGAGAAGTGCTTTTTAAAGGCGATAATGTGCAAGGGAAGAAGAATAAGTCTGAGTTGAAAAAATTCAACCGTCAGATGCAGATGATTTTCCAGGATCCATATTCTTCTTTAAACCCGCGTATGACGGTAATGGATATCATAGCAGAAGGTATTGATATCCACGGGCTGGCGAAAAATGCAGAGGAACGAAAAGCAAAAGTTTATGAGCTGTTAGAGACGGTAGGTTTGAATAAAGAGCATGCGAGCCGTTACCCGCATGAGTTCAGCGGCGGGCAGCGTCAGCGTTTAGGAATTGCACGTGCACTAGCTGTAGACCCAGAATTCATTATAGCTGATGAACCCATCTCTGCACTGGACGTATCGATTCAAGCGCAGGTTGTTAACTTGATGAAGAAGCTGCAAAAAGAAAAGGGCCTAACGTACCTGTTCATTGCCCATGACCTTTCTATGGTTAAGTACATCAGTGACCGCATTGGCGTTATGTACTTCGGTAAGCTGGTTGAGCTTGCTGATGCGGAAGAACTGTACAAAAATCCTATTCACCCATACACACGCTCTTTGCTTTCTGCCATTCCGCTTCCAGATCCGATTTATGAGCGTAATCGCAAACGTATCGTGTATGATCCATCGCAGCATGATACAAGTGAAGAACCAGAATTTCGTGAAATCAGCCCAAAACACTGGGTCCTATGTACAACGAAGGAATTCGAAGCATATAAAAAAGAGCAGCAAAACACAGTAACAAACTAATAAATGAAAATCGCAGCCCAGAGCTGCGATTTTTTTTGTATTCAGGTTTCCTTTCCAGTAAATTTGGCTAAATAGGAAATGGGGAGAACACCAAATGACGATGTTCGGCATTGTTTTGCAAAAAAGCGGTTTCATCTGCCATATAACTCCCTTATAATGAAGATAACCAACATATAGGAGATTGATAGAATGGGTAAATGGAAGAATGTAATGCTGACAGCAGCTTTAACAGTAACCGCTCTTGTTCCAACAGCTGCATTTGCTGCAGAAGAAGGAGAAACGCTGGAAACAAAACAGCTGAAGACGCGGACAGCGACTGTGCAGTCGTATGAAGTACCGCAAGTTATGAAACGATTTACCTACTCTTCGGATTTGTCATTTGACTACCCAGACGCTGTAAGAGGTATTTATGTAACAGGTCCTAGTGCAGGAGGAGCAAGATTTGACAGCCTCGTAAAGCTTGTAGATGACACCGATCTGAATGCAATGGTTATTGATATTAAAGATGATCACGGTAACATTACATATAAGCCAGATAAAAAATCTCCATACTACGATATAGCACAGGATTATATAGACGACCCCCAGAAGATGCTGAAGGAATTAGAAAAGCACAAGATATATCCAATTGCCCGAATTGTTGTCTTTAAGGATACACTGTTAGCAGAACAGAAGCCGGAGCTGTCCTTCCAAAACCCGGATGGAAGTGTTTGGAAAAATGGGCGCGGAGAGGCGTTTGTAAGCCCATTCCAGCACGAAGTATGGGAATACAATGTAGAGCTGGCAAAAGAAGCTGCGATGATGGGCTTCCAGGAAATCCAGTTTGACTATGTTCGATTCCCTGAAGGATTTGAGAAAAGATCGGAAACATTACAATATAATCATGGCGATTATACAAATTCAGAAACAACTGGTGTTCAAAAGCGAGTACGCGCTGTTACCGACTTTGTAGCTTATGCCAAAGAAGAACTATCCAATTACGATGTACAAACATCGGTTGACATTTTTGGCTATGCTGCAACGCTAAAAGAGGCACCAGGTATAGGGCAGAATTTCTCTAAGATTTCCTCTAATGTAGATGTTATTTCTTCTATGATTTATCCGAGTCATTGGACTTCGTATTTCGGTATTGATGTACCTAATGACCATCCATACAAACTTACGGCTGAATATGCCAAAGTAGAGAATGAAGTATTAGGAAAACTAGAAAGTGCTCCGGAGTCCAGACCTTGGATCCAAGATTTTGAAGCACCTTGGGTTTCATCAAAACAATACGGCAAGCAAGAGGTAGAAGATCAAATTCGTGCGCTAAATGAGAATGGAATCGACGAATTTCTCATTTGGAACGCCGGTAATAGTTACACAGAGGGTGTAGATTACACACCATAAGACAAAAACAGCTCCTTTTAAAAGGGGCTGTTTTGTTTAGCGCAAGCGCTCTGGGGAATAAATAGTATATAACGCCACTGAAGGAGCTGCCCTATGAATTGGTATGAAAAACTGAGTAAATATTTTCCGATTGAAGAGATGAAATCAAAGAAGCATATGGAGCTACTGCTGAAAGAAAAAGCAGATGTATACTTTAAAGACGAAAGCGAAGATTATGTGTTGATGTATGCAGAGTTTGATCACTTTCTGTTTATTGATTACGTCTATGTTTCTGCCAAGACGCGCGGAAAAGGGGTCGGCGGGAAGCTAATTGATAAGCTGAAAGCAAAAAACAAACCTATTCTTTTAGAAGTAGAGCCTATCCAATATGAAGATTCCGATTCGGAAAAGCGATTGCGTTTTTACGAGAAACAAGGCTTTCAGCATGCACAGTCGATTGGTTATAACCGTCGTTCCCTAGCAACAAATGAAGAGAATCCGATGGAAATCCTGTTTTGGGCTCCAAACAATGAATCAGAAGAGGAAATCTACCAGGCGATGCGAGAGATGTATGAGCAGATTCACACATACAAAGATAAAGATTTATATGGAAAAGCGTATCAGGAGGCGGATGAAGTGCTGACGTTTGAGAAAGATGCTGCAAAGGATAGCATTTTCCATACTTTAAAAGAGAATAAGAAATAATTTAATAAAAATGGTTTTAAACCATGCGGACGGGGTAAACAGGAACCATAGGAACGGAACAAACGTATATTTGTGTAAAATCTGTGGTATCTTTCAGGAAGTCTTTCAAATACTTGACCGCTGTAGTATACTTGTACATAGAGAGATTACATTAAAATTATTTTAAATAAAATCTTTCAATGGGCAAAGAAATAGAACCATATTCTGTATTGAGGAGTGAAGTTTAAATGGTAACACTTTATACCTCACCAAGTTGTACATCTTGCCGCAAAGCTAAAGCTTGGTTAGAAGAGCATGATATTCCATTTACAGAGAGGAACATCTTCTCCGAGACATTATCACTTGAAGAAATCAAGGAAATCCTGCGTATGACAGAAGATGGTACGGATGAGATCATCTCTACACGCTCGAAGGTTTTCCAAAGTCTAGATATGAACTTAGATCAATTACCATTGAAAAAGTTATATAGCTTGATTCAAGAAAACCCTGGTCTGCTGAGACGTCCGATCATCCTTGATGAGAAACGGCTGCAGGTCGGATATAATGAAGACGAAATTCGTCGCTTCCTGCCAAGAACAGTCCGTACATTCCAGCTTCGAGAAGCGCAGCGAATGGTCAACTAGTTCTAGCTGCTGAAGGGCGCAGATCCCATGGGATTTGCGCCCTTTTGCTTTAAGTAAAGCGGATGACAAATCATCTTATATGCGCTACAATGTACAGAATCCCAATGGGGTCATTCGCCTTTTTTCGGCAATCCTAGGCCTTTCTATTTTCCATTAGGGACAATTTATCATAAAATAGAAATAGACACAGAAAAAGTTTGGTTGAGGGTAAGGGAATGCGGGAAGTGTAAATGCGAGAGGGCGTTTTTCACCTGCCACTTTACTGGAGGGAGAGAAAACCATGGAAATCGAAAGAATTAATGAAAATACGATTAAATTTTATATTTCTTATATAGACATTGAAGACCGCGGTTTTGATAAAGAAGATATCTGGTACAACCGTGAACGCAGTGAACAGCTATTTTGGCAAATGATGGATGAAGTGAACTACAAAGAAGACTTTAGTGTGGACGGCCCGCTTTGGATTCAAGTGCAAGCAATGGACAAAGGCTTAGAAATCGTCGTGACAAAAGCTCAGCTTACAAAAGATGGAGAGAGCGTGGAGTTGAATGTAGATGATAAAACGATTCAAGCATCTGTCGAAGATAAAGTCGACTCTGTGCTGGAAGAGAAGTTCGGCTCCCATAATGAAGCAGCTGAAGAAGAGGATGAGGGCGAACTGTCCTTTGTAATTCAATTCCGTGACTTTGAAGATGTCATACAGCTTAGCCATTATTTTGGAGAGACATCTGGCATTGAAAATAGACTATTCCATTACAAAGATAAGTATATGCTATATGTAGAATTTGATGATAGCGTGCTCGGTGATGATGAGCAAGAAGATATCTTGAGTCAGGTGCTGGAGTTCGGCTATGATTGCCAGACAACGATTTATCGACTAGAAGAATACGGCAAGGTGATTTTCGCTGAAGACGCACTCGTACAAGTAAAGCAGTACTTCCCTCTTAAATAGACATTCCTACAAGAATGTCTATTTTTTTGTGGACAAAAATTAAAATTACAGCGTTTTTCTTCCTTAGTCTGCAGCTGATGTAAACTGGTCGTAAGGAGGTGGTAACGAGCATGTTGCAGGCACAGCTGGAAGACGGCAGAATGATAATGCTTGCTGCTTATCGAAAGGAACAAATTCAATGCTTCCGTCACGCGCATTTCTTTTGCCCTGTCTGCCGCAGACCAGTCAAGATACGAGCAGGAAAGAAAATCATTCCCCATTTTGCACATGTTCATATACAGGATTGTGAAATGGAGAGGAAAGGAGAAGGTTTTTATCATCTGCGCGGGAAGCTGCAGTTATATCACTGGCTGAAAATGCAAGGTTATACGGTTAACGTAGAGGAACGCATTGCGAATGCGCATAGACGGCCGGATCTGCTGGTGCATGCAAAAGATGGCAAAAAAATAGCCATTGAGTATCAATGCGCATCTATATCGGATGATGAATTGATGAGCCGGAATGAAGTGTATCAGCAGCGAGGGATTAAAGCTGTCTGGATTCTTGGCGGCAATCGGTTAAAGCGAACATCCACTTATCTGCTTCATTTACCAAAAAGAGAACAGCGATTTCTTATGAAACAAAAGCCAAACCTGCCATTGCAGATGCTTTATTATTGTGCTGATGCGCAAGCGTTTTGTAATGTGCAGCATATCCTTTTAACCGGAAAAAAACAGACAGTCGGACAGTTTTATTACCGGTCACTCCAACAGACAAAGTTTCCGCAGTTATTCCAGCCTCTCCCTAAATATCAGCAAGCAATTGACCTTGCCTGGGAACGACTTCAGAGCCGAACAACCGCAAAGCCGCTGACTTATGCTCCAAGATCGGTGAAACAATGGATAATGCAAATATATGAGAAAGGGTATTTTCTGCAGGATATTCCGGTTTCTATTTTACTTCCTGTGGAAGCACAGTACAGCTTGTCAGTTCCTCCTTTTATTTGGCAGACAGATTTATGGCTCAATCAATTGCACCCAGCTGTCGTCGGTGAAAATATTACGCTTGCGCAATTGCTCTATACGTGCCGAAGATGGGAAACAGCAATAAAGCCGTTTGCTGTACATACAACGAAGCATCCGGTGGAAACATATATGGAGAAGCTTTGTCAGGCAGGCTTGTTTGAACAAAATCAGGATGGTTCCTATCTTAAGAAAAAAGCTTCCCCTTTTTGAGGGTTCGCTGTACAATCGTTTTCTTCGCATGAAACTGCAGTTTATATATATAATAAGAAGAGAGAAAATGCTTGTAAATGAAGGATTTTCCCATCAATTATACGAAATAGTTTAGGATAAGAAAAAGGCAAGAGTATTGGAGGAGGATGTTCGTGGCAAAATCAAAGTCTTTACCAAAACGTAGCGAGGTGCCAGTGGAGAACACGTGGAACCTGGAGAATATATTTGCAACTGATGAACAATGGGAAGAAGAACGCAAATCGTTAGCCGAGGACGGAGACAAAATTTCCGCATTCCAAGGCAAGCTAGATGAATCTGCAGATACGTTATACCAGATGTTCAAGCTGCAGGACGAGCTTTCTGAGCGGATAGGCAAGCTTTATACATACGCGCATATGCGTTATGACCAAGACACAACAAATGGTCACTATCAGGCTCTTCAGTCCAAAGCAGAGTTACTGATTACCCAAATTTCAAGTAAGATGAGCTATATTGTGCCGGAATTACTTGCGATTGATGAAGCCCGTATAGAGGAGTTCCTAAAACAAAACAATGACCTCAAACTGTACGAGCATACATTAAACGAAATCAGCCGTCAGCGGGCGCATGTATTGTCTGAGAAGGAAGAAACATTGCTTGCACAAGCTTCTGAAGTGACAGATAACGGTGCTGCTACATTCGGCATGTTAAATAATGCTGATCTTACTTTCCCTAGCATTAAGAACGAAGAAGGGGAAGAAGTGGATGTTACACATGGCCGTTATGTCACGTTCTTGGAATCCAGTGATCAGCGTGTCCGCCGAGATGCGTTCAAGTCCATGTATGATACATTTGGTCAATTCCGTAATACATTTGCCACGACGTTATCTGGAACGGTGAAGAAAAATAATTTCTACGCAAAGGTGCGAAATTATGAATCTGCCCGTCAAGCAGCGCTTGATAATAATAAGATTCCAGAAAAAGTGTACGATAATTTAGTCGAAGCAGTAAATGAGCGTTTGCCGCTGCTTCATCGATATGTAAAGCTTCGCAAGAAAGTACTTGGGCTTGATGACCTGCATATGTACGATTTGTATACGCCGCTTGTTAAAGGTGTCGATATGAAGGTATCGTATGAAGAAGCAAAAGAGCTTGTGCTTAAAGGGTTGAAGCCGTTAGGTGAGGAGTATCAGTCCATCCTAAAAGAAGGCTTCGAAAATCGCTGGGTGGATGTGGAAGAAAATAAAGGCAAACGCAGCGGTGCTTATTCCTCTGGCGCATATGGTACGAATCCATATATTCTAATGAATTGGCAAGATAATGTGAACAACCTGTTTACGTTGGCACATGAATTCGGCCATTCGGTTCATAGTTATTATACACGCAAGAACCAGCCTTATCGCTACGGCAATTATTCTATTTTCGTTGCGGAAGTCGCATCTACTTGTAACGAAGCATTGCTGAACGAATATATGATCAATAGTGTGGACGATGAGAAGGAGAAGCTGTATTTGCTCAATCACTTCCTCGAAGGATTCCGCGGCACTGTCTTCAGGCAGACGATGTTTGCTGAATTTGAGCATCTGATTCATAAGCATCAGCAGGATGGCGAAGTGCTGACAGCGGAGAAACTCACATCCATGTATTATGATTTGAACAAGAAGTACTTTGGTGAAGCGTTGACGATTGATGAAGAAATTGGATTGGAATGGGCGCGTATTCCGCATTTCTATTACAATTACTATGTCTATCAATATGCGACAGGATATGCAGCAGCGACAGCGTTGTCTGCAAAGATCTTGGAGGAAGGACATTCTGCTGTTGATAAGTATGTAGGCTTCCTTAAAGCAGGCAGCAGTGATTATCCGATAGAGGTGCTGAAATCTGCAGGAGTGGATATGAACGATAAGCAGACGATTTTGTCAGCGCTTGATGTATTTGAAGCAAAACTGAACGAAATGGAAGAGCTGTTACAAAAATAAAGTGAAAAAACCGGCGCTAGCTAACGCGTCGGTTTTTTCATGCCTTTAAATTGTCTTTTTCTGGTTAGAAAGTAACAGAGCGCAAATAGAGATAAAAACAATACAGGCAGTGTGATTGCTAATGAAACGAGCTGCAGCAATCCGAGAATGTTAAAACAAAGGGCACATATTACTAAAGCTATCAATAGAATGCCAATACCTTTCATCGCTTCACCTCCGCTATTTTAACTGTATGCAGAAGGGGGAATAGCTAGACTAGCCGAGCTTGTGTCTTTTTTGTGAAATAATGCACATAAAGGTTGCTATTCAAATATATATTTGGTACATTATATTTGTGAGAAACATCACAAACAAGTCCCCTTTGTTTGGATTATTGTTCTCCCATCCCCTCAGTAGAAGTTATACATGAAAAAGGTCTGCCATTAGGCAGGCCTTTTTTTATACATTCCATTGACTTAGAAATTGATGAACAGAGGCAGTGAAGCCATCCAAACCTTCAAAATGAATGGCATGGCCGCAGTTTTTTCAAATTGTTCCACTTCTGCAAGTGGATGCAGTTGTTTCATTTCTTCCCAGACTTCTTCAGACAAAATAGGGGGAGTAGACACCCCGCATCAGCAAAGCAGGACAGGAAACATGCTGGAAGGTTTCTGTATAATCCCCGTTTGAGTATTCTTGTGATGCCTGGATACCTTTGTTATCAAACAAAGACGCTATCCATCTTTTGCTTCATAAGCACTTTCGGCATAATACAGGTAATGGTTTTCATCTTGGGCTTGTTCAATGCTCTGACAGAGAGAGATAAGCGTTGGTGCAGGCTCTTGGAATTTCATTGCATAAGACAGCTCGCCATGATACTTTATGTCCCATATCTTCAATGATAAGACCATCAATGCGGTCAGGGTGAGCGGCGGCGTATTGATAAGCTGTGACAGCTGATAAAGAGTGGCCGAGAAGTACAAATTGTTTGGCTGGTCCGATTGCGTCGAGCAATACCTCCAGATCATGGAGATAGGCAGCACGGTTATAATCTGCAGGTGCTCTTGCATGATCACTTTTTCCGTGGCCGCGCAGGTCCGGAGCAACAATCCGCCAATTTATTGGCTCTATAAACGGGATATACAAGCTGGCACGAGCGAAAAGTCCATGCATCAGAATTAACACATGATCCGACACTGCGCCATTGTCTAAGTAAGCAAGTTGCAGACCGTCTGATTCTGTATAATGTTGTTTCATATATCATTCCCTCCTTCAGCTGAATATCTTGTTCCGATGCGTTTCGATGCAACAAAAAACAGCCGCACATGTTGTGCGGCTGTCAAAATAAGTGCAGCAAGCTTTACTCAGCTTTAGAAGTAATATTATATCTCCAAAAAGTATCATGTTTCACAGGAATACGTTCTACCATCTGTTTTAATTGCAGCTTTTTCATTTCCTTTTCTGTCTGAGCAGCTGTCCAGTCATAAATCAAGGAGATTTCACGGCTGCCGACAAATTTGTAACTGGATAGGAATTCTTCCACAGGCGGCTTATCCGCCGGCTGCGGATCCTTTTGCAGCATTTGGTGCAGAACATTCACGTAAACATCATAGCTGTATATACCGGAAATCTTAATTCCTGAGTCTTCTTCTGATTCATTAAAAAAGACAATGGAAGGCGATTCATCAATTTCCAGCTCTTTAGCTAGTTTAACGTCACACTGGAATGCTTTTTTCGCTGATGCAGAATACATATCGTCATGGAATTCATCCAAATCTAAATTAGAGATCTTTGCACAATCCATTAAAATCTCATCTGCTGTTATATCTTGTTTATTTAAGAAAAGTGCTTCTTGAATGGTGCGAAGAAAACGTGTGCCTGCTTTCCTTCCTTGCAGCTCAGCTGCTTTTACTGCCAAGGATGTTCGCCATGGGAAGGAAACTGCATTGTTCAGCAGTAAGTTATCCGGCTGCAAAACTGTTTTTGGATACGTGCACTCATTTTTCTCGCGAACAAGCGGCTGATAATCTCCAGTTAAAATTGGACGTAATGTGAAGTACTGTCCGTATTCCATCCTCAGTTTTTTGAGTAAAGGCTCGAGGGACCAGCAATCTTTGCAAAGCGGATCAATAAAGACGTAAATCTCTACAGGTTTCTTGGAAGAGGAAGACAATCCGCAAAATCCACCGCAGTCATCCTCAGAGATTTGCTGGTTTGAATTGGAAGATTCCCAGATCATATTGATTCTCCTTTCTCTTCTTCTGGTGTGTTAATCATATGATGTGCGGTTAGCGCAAGACGTTCAAAAATAATGCTGTTATAAGGTTCTTCAATCCCGGTTTCCTCCAGGGCAGCTGCCATACAAGAAAGCCAAGCATTCTTAAGCGTCGTTGTTATTTCAAAAGGGAGGTGCCGGTATCTTAATTTTGGATGACCATGCTCCTCTGTATAAAGTGGCGGTCCGCCAAAAAATTGAGTAAGGAACTGCTTTTGTTTGCGTCGGGTCTCACTTAAATCTTCTGGAAAGATTGGTTTTAATTGCGGGTGCTTTGCTACATGTTGGTAAAAAGCCTCCACAAGCCGTTCAAGTGCAGCCTGTCCGCCAATGTTTTCGTACAATGATTCCGAATGATTCATCGTTCTTCCTTTCTAATACAAAGCGATTACCTAACAATTGCCCCTGCTTGTGGGGTCA
Source organism: Terribacillus aidingensis (assembly GCF_900215625.1). Lineage (GTDB taxonomy): Bacteria > Bacillota > Bacilli > Bacillales > Amphibacillaceae > Terribacillus > Terribacillus aidingensis. Next base: position 127,403 of record NZ_OBEK01000003.1, on the reverse strand, counting down.
ACTGTAACTTATTTTAGCAGGCAATGCGCAGGTTGAGCAACTTATCTGTTTTCAAGAGAGTCATAGAATCGCTGAATCTTGTTTGGTGTCTTCCGCTTTGTTACATTATAATCGGCAAGAATCGTTTGGAATACAGACTGTCCATGGGCAAACGTTTTAGCTTCTAATTCCAGCTCATAGTCAACTCTATCTCCATATTCGCTTCGATCAAGTACAACTGTCGTATCATGATAAGCGGTTTCGCGTCGAGTCGTTTTCAAACAGCCTCCGTACGCCAGTTCCTCGGTGGAAATGCCTAGCTCTTGAAGCTGCTTTCTGATTTCAGGTCCTAATGTAATTTCGCCCTGTATCCAAGCATTCGCTTGTTCTGCTGTCAAAGAATCGTGGGTTTCCAGCAAACCGTCTTCATAGGGCTGTTTTAAAGTGGACTGGTATTCTCCATTTTTCTCACGAATCCGCAAGGCAGCACCATGCTGTTTGAGTTGAAAATCCTTTGTTTCAAAGTAATGATTCACTTGCTGAATCTCAGGTTCTTTTTCCATTTTAAATATCGTATATAATGTGTCAAATTCTGCTTCTGTGAGCAGATTTTTAAATTCAATTTCTATTTCTTGCGGCATGTGATTACCCCCTGTACGTACATCTGTTGTTTTCCATTGTTATGCCAAGCTGCTTTTATGATACACTGAATGAAGAGATAATGCATCTGGAACAACTAGACGGGGCTGGTAAGAAAAGGGGCAATGTGAAGCATGAACTGGGAAGTTTTTTTGGCACCATATGCACAAGTGGTTGAAGAACTGAAAGTGAAGTTGAAAGGGATGCGCTCCCAATTCGAATATGAATCACGCCATTCACCAATTGAATTCATTACAGGTCGTGTGAAACCGGTACGCAGTATTTTACAGAAGGCAGCTACAAAACAAGTTACTGTCGATCTGCTTCACCGGGAAATCCAAGATATTGCTGGTTTGCGGATCGTTACACAGTTTGTAAATGACATTTATACAGTGGTAGGCATGCTGAAAGCGCGCAAGGATTTCATCATAGTAGATGAGATTGATTATATTGTGCAGAAAAAAGACAGCGGTTACCGTTCTTATCATATGATCATTGAGTATCCAGTTGAAACCATTCATGGTGAAAAGAAAGTGCTGGCAGAAATACAGATTCGGACGCTGGCGATGAATTTCTGGGCGACGAATGAGCATTCTCTTAATTATAAATATGATGGCCAAATTCCAGCAGATTTGAAAGCACGATTAAAACGGGCAGCTGAAGCTGCATTCCGCCTGGATGAAGAGATGTCAAAAATTCGCGATGATGTTCGAGAAGCACAACAGATTTATCGTGATCAGCAGCAAATAAAAAAGCATAAATAGGGGTGTGAGCTGGGATGAAATATACGGTACTTTCAAGGGGAGATGAGAAGTCCGATCGTATCAAAGAGACGATCGTCGACCATCTCGCTCATTTCAATTTTGATTACGATGAAAAAGAGCCTGATCTTGCCATCTCTGTTGGAGGCGACGGCACTTTCCTGGAGAATTTCCATACGTTTGTCCACCGGCTGGACAGTACAGCTTTTATTGGTATTCATACCGGGCATTTAGGATTTTATGCTGACTGGGTCCCGGAGGAACTGGAGAAGCTGCTGCTTCAAGTAGCGAATAAACCGTACCATATCGTAGAGTACCCGCTCTTGGCAATCTCGATTGCCCATAAGGACGGCAGAGTGGACGAGCATTTAGCCTTGAACGAATGCTCTGTTAAAACACCAGACGGTTCGGTTGTACTTGATCTCTCGATAAAGGGGGAGCACTTTGAGACATTCCGCGGAGACGGCCTTGTCATTTCAACACCTTCTGGCAGTACTGCATATAATAAGGCGCTAAACGGAGCAATTATCCATCCGTCACTTGCTTCCATTCAGGTGACAGAGCTAGCTTCTATTAATAATCGCGTATTCCGGACAATTGGTTCGCCGCTTATACTGCCGAGCCATCATCCATGTACGCTTCGCCCTGTCTTGGATAAAAGTTTCTTGATTGCCATTGATCATATGACCGAAAATCATACCGATATTGAGTCTATTACTTGTTCTGTAGCCAAGCAGCGCGTTCGCTTTGCTCGCTTTCGTCCTTTCCCGTTCTGGAAACGAGTGCATGACTCCTTTATTGCAGATAAGAGGTAGACAATATGAAATTGAGTTGGACTTTACAGGAAGAAGTCAGCCTGAAGGACTTCTTGAAGTCACAAGGCGTGTCCAGAAGATTGTTCAAAACATTGAAGGAGGAGCCGGAGCTGGTGACACTCAATCAGCTGCCGGCCTTTCTTTGGTATACCGGAAAACCTGGCGATTTCTTGGAAGTAAAGCTTCCGGATGAAGAAGCAGGTGGGTTTATGGAGCCAGAGCCGATTGACCTGGTAATAGTGTTTGAAGATGAGCATGTTATTGTGCTTGATAAGCAGCCAGGCGTAGCAGTCATTCCATCAATGAATCAGCCGAATGGGACAATTGCGAATGGTTTGCTTTGGCATTACCAGCAGCAAGGGCTTGCTTATACGGTTCACATTTTGACAAGACTTGATCGTGATACTTCTGGTCTGATGCTTATTGCTAAACACCGATATGCGCATACCCTCTTGGCGGCAGACCAAAAACAGGGGAGAATTTATCGGTCTTATGCCGCACTTGCAGAAGGGCATGTCGTACAGGAAACTGGATTCATTCATCAGCCGATTGGCAGAAAAGAAGGTTCGATCATCGAGCGGGAAGTCAGACAAGATGGCCAAGATGCTTTGACTTATTATCGTATACAAGAACGATTTGCTCGTCATACGTTGCTGGAGATGAAGCTTGCAACGGGAAGGACCCATCAAATTCGAGTGCATATGGCTTTTCTGGGTCATCCGCTGGCAGGGGACACACTTTATGGCGGCCGAACAGATGTGTTGAAGCGACAAGCGCTGCACTCTCAGCAGCTGCGCTTTACCCATCCTTTTACGAAACGTATACTCAACTTCCACTCGGCGATACCAGCTGACTTTTTAATCAAATGAGCGGAACTTTTCTTCAACAAAAGGCTGCTGTGATGGAACACTATAAAGCGTACGTTCCGGGAAGCGGCAGGCAGTCAGTTTGTTGCCGAAAACACAGCCAGTATCGATATTTATTGTATGATGCATGATGCGGGCTTCCATAACAGGCGTATGACCGTATATAATCCAATCATCGCCGTGGTAATGCTTGGCCCAGTCACGTCTGACAGGACGGCCAAGCTCATCCATTTCCCCGGTAGTATCACCGTACAGGACAAAGCTTTTTACCTTGTTCCCCTCTTTTCCAATAAGCGACTCTTTTATTCCAGCGTGTGCTGCGATCGCGTTTATTTCTGGAAGCTGTTTATACAAAGGTGCTTTTTTGTAAAGCTGCATGAACATATTCGTTAATTTACGGCGTTTATTGGGTTCACATGCTTGTAATTCAGCTACCGTTGTTTCTAACCCGTGTTTGACTTGTACATTATTGCCGAGTAAGTAGCGGTATAACTTATCACAATGATTCCCTGGCACATAAAAGCCCATGCCAGCTTCTGTCAGACGATAGACAAGTTCGATGACGCCAATAGAATCTGGACCGCGATCCGTTAAATCACCGATGAATAAAGGTTTTCGGTTATCGGAATGAACAGGCAGATTATCTTTCATTTCATAACCTAGCTCATGGAATAGTTCTAGCAGTTCTGGCAAGCAGCCGTGAACATCTCCAATAAAATCAATTTTCATTCAAATCACTCCTATATAAAAAGGGAAAGCTTTGATGAAAGCTTTCCCTTTTTTACGTCTAGTTATTTCTGTGTTTCGAACATGTACGTTCTGGTTCGTGAGTGTATATTGAGTACGATACCTATCGCAATCATGTAAGCGAGCGTGGAGCTTCCGCCATAACTGAGAAACGGAAGCGGGAGGCCAGTGATTGGCACAAGGCCGACAGACATACCGATGTTTTGGAAAATTTGATACGTGAACATACCAATGAAGCCAGCAGCTAAATAACTGCCGAACGGCTCATTGCTCTCTAAGCCTACTTGAATCATTCGATAAATCAGAATGAAGAACAAGAAAAGGACAACTGCTGAACCGATGAATCCATATTGCTCGGCGATGGCAGAAAAGATGTAATCGGTATGGCGTTCTGGAATAGATACCTGAAAATTAGACGCTCCCTTTCCAAGCAAAATGCCGGAGCCGATTGCCATCAAACCTAACCGGTACTGATAACTGGAATCAGGGTATTTCTCTGGATAAAGCCAGCCGAGAAAACGGCTTTCCACATGCTTAAAGATTGTTTCTTGTAAGAATGCTCCGACCTGATTCGGAAAAATAAACGCCAGCAAACCTACAATTGTTGCAATTCCCAGCACAACACCGAGAATCATCAGCAAAAGCCGCCAGCTGATACCTGATACCAAAATGGTAGCGCCGAGAATAGCACATAATACTAGGAAACCACCAAGGTCAGGCTGTGAAGCAATTAATCCCATCGGGGGCAATGCAACAGCTAACAATTTTCCTAGCAGAATCAAATCGGTTTTGTTCGTCCGTAGCGCATGTTTTTCATTATGGGACATGATTACATGCGCCAGGGCAATAACGACAAATACTTTAACAAATTCCGCCGGCTGCATCGAGCCGATACCAGGCAGGATAAACCAGCTTGTCGCACCGTTTGCTTCATTGATAATGGCTGCTGGAAACTTGAAGAAGAGCATAAGCAGCATGACAATACCAATTCCGTAAAATATCCACACAAGCTGGCGCAGACGGTCGTAATCAAGCAGCATCATAACGGTAATGACAATGGCGCCAAGCACATACCATAAAATTTGTTTTGGCATATATTGTGTCTGAGCGGCAAGGCCAGATAAAGTCGGCTGCAGTTCATGTAACGTAAACGAAGAGACAATACCAAGCAATATAAAAACTAATATAATTGTTAGATCTAACCGAAATTTGTTAGAATTCATACACAAAACCTTTCTTTCGTTCCTTCCGCATCTCTAGCTGCTATAAAAGCGATTAGATTTTGCAAATGAGTGGAATATAATCTTGTTACAGTTTACAACAAAAATACGGATAAATTAAGTGAACACTATAAAAGTTTTTTAAACCTTTCAGGAAACGAACGTTTATCCGTTGACAAATAACGGCACGTTGCATACTATTGATTTTTCTTGCAAGCGAGGAGGCTGGCTTATGGATCATTTAGAAAACCAAGAAGTCTTACTATATCAGAATAAAATAAGGGAAGCACTAGCCAACCAGCAAATCGATCAATTTCGTGCGGAATACCTAGAACTGCACCCATATGATCAGGCTGCCGTTTTCGAAGAGCAGCCAGAAGAAGTTCGTAAACAAATCTATTCCTATCTTTCTCCTGAAGAAACAGCTGAGATAATGGAAAACGTTGATCAGGAAAATGCGGACGAATATTTCACGGAAATGTATTCCCGCTACGCGGCCCAGGTGCTGGCGGAGATGTCGGCCGATGATGCGGTTGATATATTGAAGGAAATGGACAAGAATAAGGTTGCTAGTTTCATTACAATAATGGAAAAAGAAGCTGCGGACGAAATTAAGCATCTTCTTCATTATGAAGATAAAACGGCAGGAAGTATTATGACGACGGAATTCGTTAGTGTCAGTGCCGCCGATACAGTAAGAGAAGCGATGCTGCATCTGCGTGCAGAAGCACCGGATGCCGAGACGATTTATTATACGTACGTCGTCGATATCGACAAAAAACTAGTCGGTGTCATTTCTCTGCGTAACTTAATTATTGCAGAAAAGGATTGGCTTATTTCGGAAGTGATGAGTGATCGTATTGTCAGTGTAGCTGTTGGAGATGACCAAGAACACGCTGCGCAGATGATGCGTGATTATGACTTCCTGGCACTGCCAGTTGTTGATTTTCAAGATCATATTCTTGGAATTATTACAGTCGATGATATTCTTGATGTTATGGAAGAGGAAGCAGATGAAGATTACAGCCGGCTAGCCGGTGTAAGTGATACCGAAAAAGGTGAAGACAGTGCCTTTGTGTCTGCGCGAAAACGCCTTCCGTGGCTTGTTGCGCTCCTTTTCCTTGGTATGATTACGGCCAGCTTGATCAGCCGCTTTGAGTCAACGCTCAGCCAAGTTGCTATCCTTGCAAGCTTCATACCGCTCATTGGTGGTATGGGAGGTAATACAGGAACCCAAGCACTTGCAGTCGCAGTACGCGGTATGGCAACTGGCGATATCGCCAAGCGCGGTAAGATGCGCATGGTGCTGCGTGAAGGCTTGACTGGGATGATGACCGGATTAAGCTGCGGTATCGTGATTACTATCGTCGTTGCGATTTGGCAAAATAATGTCTATCTTGGCTTACTTGTAGGACTGTCCATTTTTGCTACTTTGATTATTGCCACATTAGCAGGAGCCATTATTCCGCTCCTCATGCACAAAATGAAGATAGATCCGGCAATTGCTTCTGGTCCCTTTATTACGACAATCAATGACATTATATCCATCTTGATATATTTTGGGCTGGCAACAGCCTTTATGGGATTAATTACACAATAGAAAAAAGGAGGGTCCAGCATGGAGCACGAATCCATTCTTTCCCTAGTAGTAGTTATTCTGGCAGCATTCCTCACACCGATTTTAATGAATCGTCTGAAGCTCCGTGCGCTCCCGGTCGTTGTTGCAGAAATTATCGTTGGTATTATTATCGGCCAAAGCGGTTTTGATTTAGTAAATCAGAGCACGTGGCTGGAAACACTATCTACACTTGGTTTTATCTTTCTCATGTTTTTGAGCGGGCTGGAAATCGACTTTTCCATCTTCGCGAATAAGAAGAAAAAGAAAAAGGAAGGTCAGCCTACCCAATCTCCGTTTATTATCTCGGTTATTGTGTTCACAGGCATCCTTGTTTTATCTGTCGGTTTATCTTATGCTTTCGTTCTGGCAGGCTTTATCGATAATGTCTTCTTAATGACACTAATCATTTCAACGATATCATTAGGTGTTGTCGTTCCCACATTAAAAGAAGCGCAAATGATGAAATCGACTTTTGGACAAACGATCTTGATGATTGCAGTTATTGCGGATTTGTCCACGATGATCCTGCTCGCGGTGTTTGCCTCCATCTATGGGCACGAAGGGGGCAGTATGTGGCTACTGCTCATTCTGTTTGGCGTTGGGATTCTGCTTTACTTTATCGGGAAGGTCTTCCAAAAGCGATCCTTTGTTGAAACATTATCAAAGGGAACCGTCCAGATTGGTACAAGAGCTGTCTTTACATTAATCATCGTGCTTGTAGCTGTATCTGAATCCGTAGGTGCGGAGAACATTTTAGGTGCTTTCTTAGCTGGGACACTCGTTTCCTTGCTGTCGCCAAATCAGGAACTTGTCCACCAGCTGGACAGTTTTGGATATGGCTTCTTGATCCCGATCTTCTTCGTAATGATTGGGGTAGAAATGGATTTACGGTCTCTGCTTACAGATCCGCAAATATTAATGCTCATTCCGCTGCTTTTAATTGCACTGCTCGTATCAAAAATTGTGCCCGTACTGTATTTACGAAGGTGGTATGACTGGCGCTCGGTCATCAGTGCAGGTACAATTCTGACGTCTACATTATCGTTGGTAATTGCTGCTGCTGCAATTGGTGAGCGGATCGGCGTTATTGACAGTAAGATGGAAGGAGCACTAATCCTCGTAGCTGTTATCAGCTGTATTGTTACACCGTGGTTCTTCAAGCGATTTTACGTGCGTTATGCGGAAACGGAGAAGAAATATGATGTCGGATTTATTGGTGCGAACCAGCTGACAATGCCTTCTGTCCGCAATCTAGACGAGCGATATTACCGGACGCATTTGTATCATACAAAGCAGGATAAGCTTGATGAAAGTTTGGCGCAAACCCGCTTTGACATCCGGGAACTGGAGGACTATGATCCCGTAAAACTGGAAGCTCTCGGTGTATTCGATGTCGATATTTTGGTTGTTTCAACAGGGGATGAAGAGAGAAATAAAGAACTTGCGCTACATGCCAAAGGACTTGGAATCGAACGAGTTATTGCTCGTATTGAACAGCCAGATATAAGCGATGAATTGAAAGAAAAAGATGTTGAGGTATTTTCTGTACTGCTATCAACGAATGCACTATTTAAAGCGTTGATTGAAGCGCCTAGTGTTGTCAATATTATGACGAACCAGGATAATGCGCTTTATCAAGTTTCCATGCAAAATCCTGCTTATGATGGCGTGTCCTTGCGGCAGTTCCCGTTTCATGGGGATTTGATTATTGTCCGTATTTTCCGAGGAAAGGATTCTATCGTTCCGCATGGCGATACCGTGCTTCGATTGGATGATATGCTTATTGTTACAGGTTCTGGTGAATATGTAGGGGATCTGCGAGAGGTATTAGAATAAAGGCTGTCTGCGGACAGTCTTTTTTTATGCAATTATCTGGGCACCGACTTGCAAGCAGCTGCATACACTAGGTAGGAATCCTAATGCAGAGGAGGACAAAGCATGTCTAAAGGGAAAGTACGACGCGAGCAGCCGCTGCTGTTTATCTCCCAGCCAAAACTGGAGTTGCCGAAAGCAGCCATGCAGCAAGTTTACCGAACAACGAAAAGGAAAGAAGAGGTAGCAGAAGCGATAGCAGAAGAAATAGCAGAAGAAATAGCAGAAGAAATAGCAGAAGAAATAGCAGAAGAAATAGCAGAAGCAGCTGTGCATTTGGAAAAAGAGGAAAAATCAGCAGAGCCGGAAGTCCGGAAACAGAAAAAGAAGGGGAATTTCAAAGATCTGTCGCTCATTGAGAGGATAGATTACTGCTTGAACCTTCCTTCTCAAATTCCTCGGATGAAGTGTGAAATTGCAACCGAAGAAGTTAACATTATTGGAATCATTTTAGGAATGGAAGACGATGTCATCCAGGTAAAGTCAGTTCGCCGTCCATTTAAACGAGAAATTAAGTTAGCTGCCATCAAGGATATCAAGCTGCTTGGATTTTAAAAAAAAAAGTTCAATCTTGATTTTCAAGATTGAACTTTTTCCCTTTAGATACCTGGTGTTGATCCAGTATTTCCGGTGAAAGCAGAGATTGCTGGAAGCGTCGTAATGTGGCAGAAGCAGTGCAAGTCGACAGTGAAGCAGACGCCAGTTGCAGTTAAGTTCAAAACTTGCTGCACATCAATTGTATCTGGTGTAAGGTCTAGGTCTCCTGGATCACGCAGCAATTCCAATACCGCACAGCCATCTTCGTATACTGTCTTCACACGGAAGTAGTAGCTCGCAACAAGCGGTCCAAGTGCTCCTGGTACAGATCCTGGTACGACTCCAAGACCTCTAAATGGAGTGCCGTCCTGGTTGTAAAGAATAAATGGTACTGTATCAAAACCAGTTGATCCTCCCCAGTTGCCTAGAAGATCGTTGATGGATTGTTCCGCACTTGTTGCACAGCATTCTGTGTAGATATCCTTTTGTGCATTAGCGATTTCTTTTAGGATATCGATTACGCAGCCTGTGCCTTTTTCACATCCACAGCTCATGATGTTAACCCCTCTCGAAAAGATAAAGTAATGACGTATCGTCCTTAATAAGATATGGGATGCCCGGTGTTATGTGTGGGCGTTTGCCCTGATTGCTAAATAAGTTATTAGGTAATGATGGAATCGAGAAGTCCTTCTCTATAATAGGCATACTATGCACACCACCTTTTCATTGCTAACATAGACTATTTCAGAATTGAGTTTAGGAAAAGGAGTGAAACGTATGTCGGAAGAGAAAAAAGTAATTCACGTAAAAAACTTAATCATCAAAGCGGATAAAGTTATTCTTCATACAGAAGACGTGAAAGAAGAAAAGCATGATCATCATAAAAGACGTCAGCATGATCCCTTCTTTGGTCCGCATCGTAAAAGAGACGAAGAGAAAGAACATCATCATAATGAGAAGCATGATGATGAAGATAAGAAGGAAAACAACAACGAACACAAAGATACAGATAAAAGACGCCGGAATTTCTGGTTCTAAGTTAGAAAGCAGCCGCGGCTGCTTTTTTTATGTTAGTAAAGGAAAAATAGGGGGAATAGAAGAATAGAAGTAAAGGAGGAGGAGATGGCCATGACTTGGGGAGTACCAGTACCAGGATATCAGTATATGGATTACCAAAATAGGGGCATTGGAACAAGGAAAAGTCGTTATACAATCGAAAGCGTTAATCCGGTGATACCAGATCAAACGCGAGACACATTTGAGCAGCGGGTTCAGGGCCGTCTTGATTATCAAGCAACTATGCCTAATTTCAACAAAGATCATCCCACGGAAAAAACGCCCTTCGATCGCAAGTCATTCAGCTTGCTGACTGGCAAAGGGCGCCACTTTGATACGTATTGTTAAACATTAACGGTAGGCTTTTGCCAATAAACCATCAGTAGGTGTCCATTCTGCATAGGCCACCTCAGCCACCTTATCAAAACCTAATTTTTTAATTTCTTGGTGGAGCCAATCCAATGTTTGCCCGCTGTTGATTACATTATCTTTAATGATTTCTCCATCCAATATGAAGGAGACAGGAAGCGGATTAGCTTGTTCCGGCAATTTTAAATCATTCCGTGTTGGTGTTTGGTAGGCGCTTTTCTTTAAGATACTCAAAGTACCATTTGCTTCGATAATGGCATAATCCACTTCTGCTATCGAAAATACATTGTTTGATCGAAGCTGGTGCATCAGCTGGTTGAAATCCATTTTATTAGCCTTCATATCCTCATAGCGGATTTCACCTTGGGAGATAATAACAGACGGCTTTCCTTCAAAAAATCCTCTAGTCCGTTTATAGCGCTGCGTGATTTTTTCAATGACAATCATCAGCAAGCCCCACGTGATAATAGCAACTGCGATATGAGTTAATCCTGCTTCGGGATCGAATATAGCATTCCCGAACAATTCTCCGGCAGCAATAGCGGCAATAAAATCGAACACTGTAATCTGGTTCATTTGTGTTTTTCCAAGTACTTTGGTTAACAGAAACAGACCAAGGAATCCGAAAATAACTTCTACTATTATTTCTGCGTACGTACCCACGCTTCTCTCACATCCCTTCATAGAAAGCTTTCCCAAAGGACTCAAGTGTATACAAAAAGAGACTCCCGAAATGGAAGTCTCACAGTTGTTTGGTCATCGTTTTATGCGGAATACCCGCGTCCATAAATTCGTCGGAAACGACAGTGTAGCCAAGTCGTTCGTAAAAAGGTATGGCTCTTGTTTGAGCATGAAGCTTTGCTTTTTTCATGCCGCGTTTTTTCGCTTCTTCTTCCATTGCCCAGACAAGTTCATTGCCATAATGCTTACCGCGAAAATCTTTTAGAATACAGATGCGTTCGAATTTAGCATAACCATCGACGAAGCGCATTCGGGCAGCTGCCCCCGGTGTATTTTCTTCATAACCGACGAAGTGAATACTGTCATTTTCTAATTCATCAATCTCAAGATCGGCGGGTACTCGCTGCTCTTCTACAAAAACGAGCGTTCTTACTTGGAAGGCATCTTGCTGTTGTAAACTAGTTTCTGCTACCGTAATCTTCATTAATTATTCCTCACCTAACGTAAATGATTCTTTAACTGTCCACTTGCCATCCGTCTGCTGTTCTAACAGATGAAACTGCGTCACTTCTTCATGGAATTGGAAGGTTTTCAGCTTAAGCGTCCCGTGTAAGTCGGCGTATTCTCCGTTAGACAATTCTTGAGCGATGGTAATATGCGGAACAAAGTTATATTTTTTTTCTCCGTCAAAGAAACCTTGATACAAACGCTCATGCAAGTTCACCAGATCTTCCGTTGGGGACACTTTGAAATAAAGTGTGTTGTGTGCTGGAGCGAATGTGCTCACCTTCTCAATTGTGTAAGAGAAGGGGGCGGTATCACGTGCAATTCGTTTTAGTTCACTGACAGCATCAATCAACTCATTCTCGTTTAGCGTAAAGGGCTGTCTTATCTTTACATGAGGCTTAATAAGTGCGTAAGCTGCGTCAAATCTTTTCCGGTACGAATTGGCTTCTTGCTGCACGTGCTCGGATGGGAAAAATGCTATCGTATAGTTCATCTTACATACCTCCTAATAAGAATGAATAACTTGCCTATCATTTCTTCTGTCTTTTATTTTTATTATACCAAAGTTCCCGAGTGCTGTATGCGTTGTTCCAATCACCCGAAGACGTCAAGCAGCACTTGTTTCATATCGCGCTGCCAATACTTCCATGTATGTTCTGCATCCTCTAGTTCCCGATACGTATAATCGACAGCCTGGGACTGAAAATGTGCTTGCAAACTGCGATTAGGTACTACAAAATCCATTTCCTTTTTAAAGGAAGTCGGAACGGCAGTCTCTTTTGTTCCAATTGTATGATAAATAGAAAGACTATCTAATTGTCTGGCATCCTTCACTTCCTGCATAACTGTGTCATCGACGAGAGGGGACTGCATCACTACACTGCCAAACGTATGCGGAAAGCGCATAGCAGCAAGAAGTGCAAAGGTGCCGGCCAACGAATCACCCATTAGTGTTCTAGTTGCACCCATATGTAATGTCGGCAGGTCATCCTCAAGCAGCGGCAGCACCTCGTGCAGGAGGAATTGCAAATATGCCTCGTGTTTCTTGCCTGTCGGATAGTACTTATCAATCCGGTCGTAGCGATCGCGGTAATGAATACCAGCGAATACGGTATTTTGGATTCTTTCTTCGCTATGAAGCTGATCACTTAATGTAGCAATTCGTCCCATTTGAAAATAATCATTGCCATCTTGCATGATACATAGCTGATGCTTATACAAAGGAGAGAAAGTTTCTGGTTTGTACCAGCGTACTTCCAAGCTTTCGTCTAAGAAGATACTGTCTATGACGACGCTTTCCATTTTTCCGTTACGTTTCATTTGCTAAACCTCGCTTTGTGAAGGGTTATGCTGTCATTTTACCATGAATGGCAGCAAGACGAATGAAAAAAGCAAATGGCAAGTGCCATTTGCTTAAGGGGAAGCTGCTGCAGTAAACCGTCGCAGCAAGCCATATCGCGGGGAGAAGATCCACGTGAATAAGAATAAGATGCCTCCAGCTGTACTCATGGCTCCGGAGATAGAAACATCAAACCATACAGCACCATAATAGCCGAACATGGCACTGGCAATCCCAAACATACAGCTGCAGAGCAGCATAACCGATAATCGGTCAGTAAGCAGGTAAGCACATACCCCGGGGACGACAAGCATACTGACGACGAGGATAGCGCCCACTGCATCAAATGACCCAACAGCTGTGATACTGACAAGCCCCATGAGCAGGTAATGAATCAACGTAACGGGAAGAAAGTGTCACAACAAGAGCTTAGAAAATTATGGTAATATGAAGACTTGGAGGGATGAAATGAATGCAATCAAAGGGATATTAAACGTTTTAAACCTTGCCGAGAAACTTAAATTTGAAATGCGTCACAGCTGGCTGTCAAACGGACGTCAGGAAAGTGTGGCAGAGCATACATGGCGGGTGGGACTAATGGCTGTTTTACTGGAGCCGTACATAGAAGAATCAATGGATATGGCAAAACTGTTAAAAATGATTATGATTCATGACTTAGTAGAAGCAGAAGCAAGAGATATACCGGCTTTTGATACACTGTATGATGCAGACAGGAAAGAACAAAAGCGTCTGGCAGAACATGCAGCAATGAAGAATATTGAAGCTATGCTGGATGAAGCGCCAGGCAGCGATTTACGACAGCTTTGGCTGGAATTTGAAGCAAAAGAAACATTCGAAGCGAAGGTAGCGAATGCATTGGATAAGCTTGAGGCGCAGCTGCAGCATAACGAAGCCGATATGGAAACATGGCTGGAAGTTGAAAAGGAAATGATATATCTGTTGTCACCACACACAGCGTTTCATCCGGTATTGGAGGAATTGCGAAAAGCAATTGTAGCGGATGCAGAGGCGAAATTGCATGTCCGATAAGATGATCAGCGGTATCAGTCACATTACTTTTGTTGTGAAGGATTTAGATCGGACAGACAAGATCTTCCGTGATGTACTGGGAGCTGAAGAGGTGTATGATAGCGGGGAACAACATTATTCTTTGTATCGGGAAAAATTTTACGTAGCAGGCGGCCAATGGATTGCTGTTATGGAGACAGAAGAGATCGTAAAACGAACATACCATCATGTAGCGTTCCGGGTGGAAGGATCCAGTTTGGCAGCGTACAGAAACAGAATCAAACAGGCAGGATTGGAAATCAGACCTTCTCGAAGTCGTATAGGCGGAGAAGGAGAATCCATCTACTTTTATGATTACGATAATAATCTATTTGAACTGCACACGGGCACGCTGCAAGAGCGGTTGGAAGCATACAAAAAAGGATGAAGCGCGGCGGCTTCATCCTTTTTTCTGTGCCTCTAGATAGGGCAAAATAACAGCATGGAATGTATCCGGGTTCGTAACAATCCGGTTTAAGTAATAAGGATAATCGTTCGGTGTGATGGATTGCGGTGCAAGGATAGCTGCTTGTTTGAATCCAACATCTTCTACTATTTTTGCGACCGCGTCATTTGTGTTGCCGTATGGGTAGGCGAATGAGGAAGGCGTCACATTTAAATTCTCTTCAATTGTCTGGACGCTCTTCTTTAAATCTTTACGAAAAGCCTCTAAATTCTTGTTGTCTAAAAACAGCGGTTTATCGGCTTCTAGTCGGTGCATATCGTATGTATGTGAGCCAATTGCAGCCAGTCCGCTGTCAACCATTTCCTGCAGCTGCGGCCAAGTTGCCATTTGCAAGTTCTGGAAGTTGTCATCGCCAACATGTCCTGCAATGACATATAGCGTAAATGGTATGTTCTCTTGCTCCAGAATCGGAAAAGCATTTTCGTACACCGTACGGTCGATATCATCAAAACTGATCCACACACAGCGTTCTGGAAATTTGCCGTCTTGCTGATATTTGCTCAATTCTTCTGGTGTAACAAACGTTGCATCCAACGCCTTCAGCTGTTGCAGCTGTTCTTCAAAATCATCTTTATAAACACTATAGCGCGTTAATTCATCAGAGCGTGTGACGAGAGAGACTGTCTTATTAAAGACAGTGGGCTGCCGCACCCGGTGGTAATTCAATCCAAGACAGCCATCCTTGTTTAAAGCATGATCAATGTTCGTTTCTTCTGCCTCGTCAGCCTCATACAAGTGGATGGCGCGAAAGGTGATCAGTCCGACAACACATACAATGGTAAGGATTAGCAGGATTTTTTTCATTCTTTCAGATCCCGTACTGGATTTTTATGGAACTCTATGTAGTTACTTGCCTGCAGTTTCTTGATTGTTTCCAGCGGCAGGAGCTCCAGCTTTTTCAAATCATCTACAGAGACGGGCTGTGGCTCTTTGCGGCGAGACTTACTGCCAAAACGTTTTTTGTTATACGTCCGCCAGAATATAAAATAGAGAAGAAAAACCACGAAAATACACACGCCTATCAGCATAAAGGTCCGCACCTCTGCATTTGACGTCTTAAATGCAATTTTCAGGACGCCGCTGTACCTGTCATTTGTATTAAATAAAGCTGAAGCAAAGAACCACACAACAAACACACTGTAAATCCACATTACTAATGTGAACAACAGGCTGATAATAAAACGCGGCAGCGGCTGTTTTTCGAGAATAATCACTTGTTCCTGCCGATCCCGCGGTCTGGGCTTTTCCATGTCGCATAGCCTCCTTTATAGCGTGATGCAATAGCGCGAGGAAACGCGCTGATGACAACACCAGTATTGATGATCCAATAAATAGCCGGATACCAAGAGGCCCAAAGATAGAACCTTCTGACTTTGTCATACTTTGAATCTATCTGTAAGGATATAAACAGCTGAATCAAACTCATAAATACAAGTGCAAAAGAAGTAAACGTCAGCCAAATAAGCATCTCTTGGAAAGTATCCGCAGTAATCAGCAGTGAAACCGTAACGAACAGCCAAGCAAACGCCCAAAAGGTGCTGATCCATTGCTCTATATACACAATCCAGATACGGCGCTGATTCCAATGAAAAAGCACACGCCAGTGGCGGAGCATGACTTCTTGGCCGCCTTGTGCCCAACGGACACGTTGCTTCCAGATACCGCTCAAACTCTCTGGCACGAGCATCCAGCAAAGCGCCCGCGGCTCATAACGAATATCCCAGAAGCGCTGCTGTAATTTCCAGCTTACCGCAATATCCTCTGTAATCATATCTCGATCCCATAGCCCAACATCAAGCAAAGCACGTTTCCGAAAGGCCACGACAACTCCAGAAACGGTCATCACTTTACCAAGAATACGTTGTGTCCGTTTGATTGCCCCAATGATGGAAGAGTATTCCACCAGCTGCATTCGGCTAAGTAATGTATTCCGGTTCCGGATGCGCGGATTACCAGTTACAGCACCTAAACGCTCTCCTTTATGAAGGAAATGGTGTATCAAGTAGTATGGAGCATCGTTATCAAGAATAGCATCCGAATCCAAGCAAAGCAGGTATTCGCCGCGAGCTGCATGCGCGCCGAGGTGCAGTGCATTCGCTTTCCCGCGATTGTCATATGACTGAATTACCCGGATGCTAGGATGTTCTCGACTGAGCTTTTTTAGTATGGCAGCTGTATTATCTTTGCTGCCATCATTAATCAAAATAATTTCTTTCCGCGGATAATCCAAAGCGAGCAAATTATCCAATGTTTCTTCTATGGTATCTTGTTCGTTATAACATGGGACTAAGAAACTGATCAGCGGCCAATCGACCTTCTCAAAATCAATTTTTGGAACCTTGTCACGAAACCAAATATAAACAAGCGTACCGGCTATCCAAAATAGCGACATCACAAATGGGTACCAAAAGACAAAACTAGCGATACCGTTCAGTCCTGGTACAAATAGGTTATTAAACAAATTCGTGCCCACCTTCATTAATTCTCAACTGCGTTATCAAATTATAATAGAATAGGAGCTAAAAAGCACGAAGAATTTTGTTATTCTTTGTAAAAAATAGTTAAATAAATAGGCTCTTATAATCAAATACTCTTGATTTGAAGTTGTAGAGTAGATAAGAAGGCCCGCCATGCACTTTGCAGGATTAAATCTTACACTAGAAGAATAGCTGTGATAGAACATCCAATATTAAGATTAAAGTAGATACTTTCCCGTAGTGAAAATGACCTTTAAATATGTAATTTTAAAGAATAAAACCCTTTTTTATCCATAAAAAGGAGAAGACTATGTAAAGTAGCATTCAAATGATTAAGTTTGTCAAAACGTTGTAAATCCTTTTTCAACGTCTCTTTTGAACTGTTTTCTAGGGTGTGCGCATTGGCGGTATACAAACCTTTATATGGGCAGTGTAATTTATACTATACCTTTTTTTATATAGAAATAAGCTCCTCATTTTGTTACTTATTACTGGTATTGTAAATATTTAGAACGTGATACCATGTGATTAGTTTTGATTGGAGGATGAATAAATGAATAATAAATGGATGCTACTTCTTGGAGCGCTGCTTGCAGTTTTTATAATTGGAGGCTGCGGGTCTGATAGCAAGGAAGCGAGTGCAGATGAAGAGAAAAATTCCGCTGAAAAAACAGCAGCGAGCGAAAACAATGAGGATGAACCAAAGGAAAAAACAGAAGACACAAAAGCTGCGACTTTCCCTGAACTAATTGATTATATGAAAACAACAACTGATGCGGAAGAAACTAAAGTTTTCTATGAACATACAGAACCCCAAACACACGAAATGGAAGGCGTAACTGTCTCTCTTGATGCTTATTCACTTGTGGGAATCAAGGATTTCCATACAGATTTCAGCATCCCGTTCGATGATGAAACAAGCGGTGCAGTTATTTTGGCCAAATACACAGTGAAGAATGATTCAGACAAAGAAATATTCTATATGCCGAGATTTGATTTAAGCTACTCAAGCGGACTTGTCTACAACAGTGATTACAAAGAACTTCTTCCGGAAGATCAGCAGTTATTTGAAAAAATAAATCCGGATACTAAATATGCGATTAAAGCTGGGGAATCTGTAACAGGATTTGTAGCTTATCCATTTGGAACAGCGGAGTTAGAAACAGTAATGAGTGAAGGTTCTGCTTTAATTGAAGTACGAGCTGCACAAGCAAAAGCAGATGATTTCGACAATCCAATCGGAAAAGATGGCAAGTTCACAATCAATTTTGACGAAGAAGGAGCAGAGAAAACGGAAAGTAATAAGGAATTCTATCAAGATGCAGTGTCTATAGAGAATATGGGCGACAAGCAAATGATTGATCAAAAAGAAGATGTAGGGGAAAGCAAAGAGCTTGGTGATGCAACGATCACATTAGACGGCTACCAGTTCACAGAATTTAAACCAAATGAAATTGAAGCACCTCGATTCGAGAATTTTAAAAACGGAATCGTTCTGTTAACGGTAAAATTCAATGTGGATAACAAAGGTTCTGCAAACATCGCACTAGACAATCTGCGTTCCAATCTTTATGTAAATGATGGCGCTCAATATCAAATGAACGAAGGGATGCTGTCTCCTCATGAATTCGGCGAAGTAGCTTCAGCAGGAGGAACTGCTGACCTGTTCCAAGTATACGTGCTGGATAAAGAGCAATACGATAAGATTTGGAAAGACAAAGCATTCGATATCGAACTTGGACCGCTGTATGATGATAATGTGAAAGATGTTTCAAAAGGGAAGAAAGCTGAATTTAAGCTTAAGTAACAAAGAAACAAGAAACCGATCAGCTGCTGCTGATCGGTTTTATTGATTATGTATGTAGGATTATTAAGGTTCAGATCCAATCACAGCGTTTTCAGGCGTAATGTTGTCTTGTTGCTGCTGCAAATATCCATATCGGGTAAAAGCTCTCGCGTACGCAAATGTTCCATTATCCTTAACTACAACAACTAGTTCCATATCATCTCGCAACGACATATCTACGGGATCGTGGAATCGCATACCAAGCTTTGCCTTCATATATGCTTCATCTGTGTAGGGTGGGAAAATAATAACTTCCTTCCACTCATAATCAATATGATCCCCAAAATCAAAAGTCTCAGAACTCGCAGTTTGCAGCTGTTCATGAAGACTTGCTTCCAATGTTTTATCGTGACTTACAGATATTCGAGGCACAATGATAAGAATCACGATGAGAATAAGTACTGCGAGTGATAGCATGACTAGCAGCTTTTTCGCTTTTTTAGATATAATAATCTGCTCCATTCTAGTTATAAGATATGAAGTTATTATAATACAATTTGTTTTCTGTTTACATATTTTTAGCAATTAAAGAAAAATGAGGATTGAAAAAGACAGAAGCCATCTGCATAAGATTGCTTCTGTCTTTTTATGAAATATTAATTAGATTTAACCCTCAGTACCTAATGTTTCGGATGTAGCTTGCTTCCCGCTTGTATTGTTACCTTTTTTCAAGAAGAATGCCAAAACTAAACCAATTGCTGATAGTATGACAGCTGCAAGGAAAGCGGCATCCATGCCTGTTACTTGTGCTTTCGCAGGGTTGGTGAAATCACCATATTTAATTGTATTCGTCATGATCGTAATCAAAATGGCTGTACCAATCGACCCGCCGACTTGACGGAAGGTATTGTTCATTGCCGTCGCATGCGGAATCAAATGATTCGGCAAGGCATTAATGCCCGCAGTGGTGAGCGGCATCATAACCAGTGCTGTTCCCGCCATTCGTAACGCGTAAATTATTACGATAAAGGTAATCGACGTATCCAGCTCTAGGAAAGCGAACGGAACAGTTGTCGCTGTCATCAGCAGGAAGCCGACAATAGCCAGCGGTTTAGCACCGATCCGGTCGAAGATAGCTCCGACAAATGGAGATAATACGCCCATTACAACTGCTCCCGGCAATAACATTAAACCGGAATGAAATGCACTGATATCTCGCAAGTTCTGAGTATACAGCGGCAAAATAGTTTCTGTACCAATCATTAAACCAAAAACAAGCATCCCCATGATGGTAGTAATCGCAAATGTGAAATTCTTAAATACTCTAAACTCTAACAATGGTCTTTCCAGCTGCAGCTGGCGAAGAATGAATAAGAGAAGCGACAGCGCACCTATTCCAAGAGTGCCCATAACCTCCAGATTAACCCACCCGCTAGTACCGGCAGAACTAAATCCGTATAAAATACCACCAAAACCGATGGAAGAATACACAACAGAAAGCACATCGATTTTTGATTCCCGAAACGTTGTTACATTTTTCATGATAAAAATCGCCAAAATCAAATCGATAACAGCAATCGGCAATACAATATAGAACAAGTAGTGCCATGAGAAGCTGTCTACAATCCAACCGCTAAGTGTTGGCCCGATTGCCGGTGCAAACGCAATAACAAGTCCGAACATTCCCATTGCCGTCCCGCGTTTTTCAGGAGGGAAGATTGTTAAGAAGACTGTCTGCATCAGCGGCATCATAATGCCGGCGCCGATTGCCTGGATAATACGAGCTAGTAGCAGAACGCTGAAAGTCGGCGCAACCGCTGCCACAAGTGTCCCGATACTGAAGGTTGTCATGGCAAACAGGAATAACCTTCGGGTCGAATACTTTTCAATTAAGAAGGCCGTAATAGGAATCAAAATCCCGTTCGTCAGCATAAAGGCGGTCGTCAGCCACTGCCCTTCATCCGCGGTAATAGCAAAGTCACTCATAATATGAGGGAGTGCTGTAACCAATAAGGTTTGGTTCAATATCGTAACGAAAGCACCGACAATAAAAATCGCCACTGTCGCTTTTCTGTTTATTTGCATGTTTTGTTCTGCCATGTGTATTCCTCCATTACATGAGTAACCGAACGGATCGGATACATTCTTTTAGTAAGGATTGTTGATCTAAGTACGTCAGCAAAGCTTCAACAAGATAGCCGGTCGGTTTATCTTTTGCTAATTCTTTTTCCAAGTGGTCTGCCGCCTCAGTCAAAGCTGCATCTTGCAGCGTATTCGTCGTGATTTCCTGGATTTGCAGGAAAATTGTATGCATTAATTCGGCGTTTCCAGGCGACTCGGCCAGGTCTGCGTGGTAATGTAATTGGATATGCTGCTCATCCAAAAGAGGAGCCCGCCGCAGCTTATCTGTTACGATTGCATCCATCACCAGCTTCAACTCATGTGCTACTTCAGCTGGGTCGCGGATAATCACGCCATCCGCCAACATTTTTAAATATGGATTCAGCAGACCGAGCAAATTCAGTGTCATATCCCATTTGAATGGCTCTGCTTTTTCACCATAGAGATTAAGAATCATATCCTGGTGCCACTTCATAAGTGTAGCTCTAACATTGTTCATATGCCGCTGAAGTTCAGAAGACTCCTTAAAAGGAGGAGAGAACATCAACATCTGAATCAAATGCTTGTTTTCTTTAAAAGATTCAATCTCCAACACAATCTTTCGCTCAAACCGAGCTTCCGCAGATAAACTCTTATCCGCCTCAATTAAAGCCGCCTTATTTGTCAGCTGCTGGTGATTATATTGAAGCAGCTCATCCAATAAGGATTCCTTCGAATCAAACAGCTTATAAATAGAAGCTTTTGAAATCTTACAAGCTTCTGCAATCGACTGCATGGACACCTGCTGAAAACCAAATTCCGCAAACTTCTGCTTCGCAGCCAATAAAATCTCTGTCTTCCGATCCATCTACATCCCCTCACTCAAAAACTCGTTGGTTTTATAAAAACCGATAGGTCACTATTGGCACTATACGCCCCAGGAAATCGAAAGTCAATACATATGCTATAGGGTACCCGAATTCTCTCTTCCTAAAAGCGTTGACAAGCCCTAGCATCTAGAATAAAATAATACAAGACGTTACATTACATAATGATTCCGTAGCTCAGCTGGGAGAGCACTACCTTGACAGGGTAGGGGTCGCTGGTTCAAGTCCAGTCGGAATCACTACTTACAATCGTTGATATGAAGCGATTTATAAGAAAAACACCACTTTTAAAAGAGTGGTGTTTTTGTCGTTTATAGGGTGTTTGATACGAATTTGATACGAATGCTTACTCGTTCTGTGCGTAGAACATTTTGCCGAACTCAGCGACAGTATCTTTTTGCAAGTTGGGTAGCAAATGACTGTAGGTGTCTAATGTTATTCGTACGTTCGCATGGCCGAGTCGTTCTGATACGATTTTCGGATTTACTCCAAGCTGGCATGCGTATGCCGTAAATCATGAAACCTTATTCTTTTTACGCCGCTTTGTTTTATCAAACTATAAAATATTCGGTTGAGGTTTCTAGGGTTAAGAGGAGTACCTACGCTAGTCCTTATAACTAAATCATGCTCATTCTTATAAAGAGGCCTGTTAGCCATAAGCTCTTGCTTGTACATGGACTTCAACCGCAATATTTGATTGAGTGTATTTTTGTCTACGGATATTCTTCTGTTACCTGCGCTAGTTTTGGCGCCAATGTTTAACTCGCCATTCATATCCATTGTCTGTACAACAGAAAGAGTTTCATTCTGTTCATCTATATCTTTCCAACGTAGACCCAGTATTTCTCCACGTCTCATGCCTGTTGTTAAAGCTATTAGAAATACAGAATAATATCTGGAGTTCTTTGCAAAGTCTAAGAATGTCTTGATATCATCCTCATCCCAAACTTCGACTTCTTTCTTTGTTACCTTCGGTGGGTCTACCAGAGCTGCAGGGTTACGGAGGATCATATCCCACTTCTGCGCTTTATTTAATGAATCATTTATAATTGTGTGCAACTTTCGTAAGTTCTCAGATGAAAGACTTCCGCTGCTTTTCACATCGTTATAAAAAGACTGGATGTCCCGAGGAGTAATCTTGCTTATTTCTAAATGACCAAGCGCCGGCACAATGTGGCTATTTACATAATAGGTGTAGCTTTGAAAAGTACTCTTACGAACATTCATACCTTTATCTTCAAGCCAGGACTTCATGAACTCTGCGTACAAGGTTTTGGAAGGTTCAACATATACGCCTTTGTTCATAGCATCTTTCGCTTCAGTCATGGCTGCCTCGGCGTCTTTCTTTGTTTTAAATCCACGCTTCAGTTTCTTTTTATATTTACCGTTCTCTTTATAGCTGAAGGAATAGTACCTTTTTTCGTTTTGGCATTATCATCTTTGTAGACAGGCATTACTCATCTTCCTTCCATACGATGACTTGATTGATTGGTATTTGATAATGACTGCATACCTTGTCTAATACTTCCATGGCAACATATTCATTTCTGCCCATCTTAGCCAGGGTGGCAGAAGAGATACCAACATCTTCACGCATCTTCGATTTTGTTTCCTCTACATCAATAAGGTGCTTCCATAAGGGAGCATATGAGAAAGGCATGTAATAACCTACTTTCCATCATTTATGTGCATATTATAAAACTAATTGTTTAACTATGTAAATGTTTGTTTTATGTTTATGTAGGAACATACGGGATTTTATAGAAAATATTTCTTTTTTTACTCTAAATAAGTTCATGTCACTCCTTATATTTCCGTGTATATTTGTATTATCAACAGTCGGCCAAGAGATACTTGGCTGGCTTTTTTTATGCCTACTGTCCTCTACGTAGGGGACACATTCACTGTCCTCTACGTAGGGGACACCACTGTCCTCTATATAGAGGACACCAAAAATAGTTCCTTCATATAATGGAAAACTGCTAAAGAAAAGTATTAAAGAAATATATAAAGAAATACCTAGCAAACGTTATTTGCTAGTTTTAATGAAATAAGAAGTATAAAAGACTATGTGTTATTTATTTCCATGGGGTATTATAGAGTAAATTAGCTTACTGTAAGAGTTATTTACACTAAAGTTATTTAGGAGGCAAATATATGGAAAGCAGTTCATTAACGTCAATAACGAAATTAGATGCACTTTTAGAGGAGTTTAAAGCTTCTAGAGAAGAACTTAATCAAATTGTAGCCGAAAAAGCCCAGTCTTTACGGAATATGCTGAGTGAGCGTAGTCATCTTATAGATTGGTATTGTAATAATAAAGTATTTTTCATGCACCCAACAATACAGTACGTTACAATGGTTGGACCTATTCTCGGAATGGATGAAAAAGAAAGAGATGTATTTGTCTATGAATACCAGTCTGGCATGGTATACAGGTATAGCAGAGCTAACTCCAGAAAAAAAGAAGCAATCTCATTTGAAAAGATTGTTGAACTTGATCAGTTCGATAATGCGGTGTCAGGGTTGGAATATCTCAATCACATCTTAGATGATCTTGTAAAGGACATGCGTGAACAAATCAATAAACATAAAGGCGATTTTAATTAATCTAATGATTAAATTCTAATAAATACTTGTTATAGAAAGGCATTCTCCTTTAATTGGAGGATGCCTTTTATAGTTCATAAATTTAAAAAAGTAGGTGATGGGATGAGATGAAGAATAAAAAGGCTGCAGCTGCTAAGAAGGTAAACAAGCCGATGACCGATAAGGATTGGAAAGAATTGATGGGAATGAACCGCGATACTTATAAGCGTGGTAAGGGTGGAGTGATAAGGAGTACGAAGAGGTGATTAGATAGAAACGGGTAATAAGGAGGGCGATTTACCTGTGGATACATGTATTTATAACTAGTAGGACACACAAAAAACACATGGTGGTGGTAAATTATTCAAATCGGCCGATTTTTTAGCATGTTATTAGGTGTCTTGACGTCTACGCCTAGTAATCAAATTAAAAAAATCTAAGAAATCGAGAGTGTAGTACAATGAAAAAGTTTATATCAGTCTTACTAGCAACCATATTTACCTTTACCCTGCTGTTACCTATGACAGCTAATGCAGCACAAACTTCTGATTCAGATTACGAAGCACTGTATAATCAAGCAATACAAGAAGGTATTGTAAATAAAGAAGAATTAAGTTTAGAAGAATGGTTGAAACAGAATGAAGAGTTTCAACAGATATATGATGATGGGGTTAATGATGATGTTCTAGATCCTTCTACACTTAAATATGGCGAGTGGTTAAAATTAAATAATTATGGCCAGGAGCCAAAAGATGAGGATAACGACCAAGTAGTTACTTTTAGAATCCGTGCCAAGTCTACTTTTACTGTGAGACCAGGAGATATCTTTATTACTAATTCTACTTCTGGATCAGGAATAGTTGGACATGCAGCAATAGCTAACGGGTCAAACCATATCTTAGATATGCCAGGAGTAAAAAGAGGTAAGTCGAAAAAGAACAATAACCGTCAGTTAACTGTTTCGCAATGGTTATCAAAATATGATAATGGTTGGATTAAAGTATATAGAATAAAAGATAAAGCGTTAGCAGCCCAAGTTGCTAAATATGCAGATAGACATTATTATTCTTCTAAAGGAACAGCAACTAAAGATATTCATATAGATTATGGATTGACTCCACACTTGTATTCATTGACTCCAAGCTATTGTTCAAAGCTAGTTTATGATGCATACTATTATGGTTCTGGGTCAAAAAATGTAATGAAAAAACACACTGGTTATGTATTTCCTTATGACCTAGTTACATTTTTTAATAGAAGTTATAAGCCATCCAAGGTACATACTTATTAATAGGAGTTATTATGAAAAAGAAAATAATGATGATAATAATACTAATTATTGTAATTGTAGGTGCCGTATCTTTAGGGAATTACTTCATAAATAGGTACACTGCAGAAAAGAAGATAGACTCGTATATAGAAGACTACGGTATTTCTAAAGAAGATATAAGCGACGAGAATTACCCATTATTCGGATCACTTAATTCACCACCGGGATTTGTTAAAGTAATCTATACTAAAGATGATGGGGATAACTTTTATATTTTTGAATATGACAAAGATAATGATAAAGTTGATGTCTTTGGAAATGTACGTGGAAACGAAGTTCCAATTGATGATGAATTTTTCAAGGAACTTAAACATCAACCTTCTGATAAAGTGTTGCCATAATTTTAAACCCTTTTACCTAATAGGTAGAAGGGTTTTGTATTAACTAAAAACATCGTTCGTAGTTATCTTTCTACAATAAAAGCAGAAAACTCAGAGGGGTAATTTTCATGACTGAGTACAAGACCAGGCAGCAGAAGCAAAGGTTTTATAAGTCAGGACCATGGCGCAAGCTAAGGCTCGTTGCATTAGAGCGTGACAACTATGAATGCCAGCAGTGTAAGAAGAAAGGAAAGTTCAGCAAGGGACAGAACGTTCACCACATACAAGAGATCTATCATCATCCTAAGCTTGCTCTTGAGTTAGATAACCTTGAGACACTATGCATCAACTGTCACAATGAGGAACACAAGAGGACGTTCAATAACATTGGTACGAAGAAGGATAAGAAGGAGTGGAATGATGAGAGGTGGTAACGGAATTTGTATCACTTTCTCAAAGAGAACCAAGAAAGATACAAAAAGTATATATAATTAATAAGTAGCCATAAGATATACTAACTGATAAAATTATGGTATTAATACCCATTAACACTTTGAATTTGGTATTAAAGGAGGTGACCATATTGCTTTTACTAAAAATATTGATAGGTACTATACTTGGTCTCGTCGGAGTTGCTTATGAAATGTTAGTTTCTAATCCTAACCATTTGATGGTTTTCATTTCTTCAATAATTGGAGCTATATTAATTGGCTGGGCAATAGCGGAGATTATTCTAAATAATAATACCTCAAGTGCGAAGAACAATGTGAAGTTGTAATTAAATATCAGTTGATATAAGGCGACCTTTCAAAAGGGAGGCGTCTTTTTCTATACTTGTGACTAGAATAGTTGCGATTCTAGGATTTAATAGTGAATAACATTAGACCCCCCGCCTAAAGTTTTGGGCGTTTTTTTATGCTTGGGGAACCGGGGCAGGGGGTCGATTTTCCAGATTTATCGCGCGCGAGTGAGTGAGGGGAGGGGGGGTACCCATGAATGTCGAGGAAATATTCTAAGGAAAAACAGAATGAACAGATTGCAGCTGAGATAGAAAAGTGGAATGCGACGCTTAGCAAGATGCCATCGAACAAGCGGGAAGCTGCACAGGTTCTTGTCGAGCGGGTTGCTTTTATGACTGTCACTCTTCGCATATTGGAAGAAGACATAAAAGCTAAAGGGCCGACTTATAGATTCGTGAATGGTTCACAAAAGATGCATGTGGAGAACCCCTCCCAGAAATCTTATAACACCATGATCAATCGATACACTGCAGCATGCGATAAGCTGCTTGCTATGGTGCCGAACGCTCCGGTAGATATCGATAAAGTACAAGCCAAGAAACAGCGCTCTGCGGAAGACTTGGTATGATACAGAATCAATATGTCACTGAGTACATCAAACTCTGGAAGACGGGCAAAATTGAGCTGAATAAAGAGCGCATAATGCTCATTGCCTATCTGGAGAAACACATCCTCACCCGGGATGACTTGTACTTTGACGAAACCATGCTTGAAAACTTCATAAAATTTGCTGAGCGATGGTACTTCCCATTAGAGCCATTCCAGAAATTCTTTTCGGCGTTTGTCTTTCTTTTGTATAAGGAAGACGACGCCAATTTTTATGAGCAATTTTTATTACTCATGGGCAGGGGCGCCGGTAAGATGGTCTCATCTCCGCCTTGGCGCACTTCTTTATCATTCCGCTGCATGGCATCCCGAAATATAACGTGTCGATTGTGGCCAACAACGAGAAACAGGCCAAGACATCTTTTAAGGAAATCTATGACACTATAGGATCCAGAGAAGTTCTGGAGGATATGTTCTATCGCACCAAAGTTTTGATAATGGGATACGACACTAAAAGCGAATTGCAATTCCATACATCAAACGCTGGAACAAAAGATGGTCTGCGCGATGGCTGCGTTATCTATGATGAGATTCATTCCTACGCCACATTCGATACCGTAAACGTCTTCTCTTCTGGACTTGGTAAGGTACGTAATTCACGAGAGTTCTTTATCGGCTCAGATGGGTATGTCCGCGATGGTTTTCTGGACAAAACAATTCAAAGAGCCATGGACATCCTTGAGGGTAAAGAGTTGGACGATCCGCTGTTCCCATTCATTTGCAGAATCGATAACGTTGATGAAATGCATGACCCGGACAAATGGGGCAAGGCAAATCCTATGTTCGAATATGAAATGTCGACATATGCGAAAGGATTGCTAAGAAAAGTCAAGACCCAGTATCGTCAGTTGAAAACAAACCCTTCTAGCGTATGGAATTTATAACGAAGCGAATGAACTTTCCGGAAGTAGATCTTGAAAATCAGTTGCTACTTGGGAAGAAATCGAAGCCACTAACAGACCGATGCCTGACTTGCAGGAAAGGACTTGTATCGGCGGTCTGGATTATGGGAGGATTAAAGACTTTGCAGCCGTTGGTTTGCTGTTCTACGTCGATGGCAACTACGTCTGGAAAACCCATTCATTTGCTCGAAAAGGATTCCTCGACTCTGTGGAGCTGCAGGCACCGATTCGGGATTGGGAAGATGAGGGACTGCTGACTGTTGTTGATGGTCCAGTAATAGACATCAAGCATATTGTGAATTGGTTTGTAGAAATGCGAGAGACCTACGGGATAACGAAAATTGTAGTCGATCTCTACAGATTGGATTTGGTCAAGACAGCATTGGAAGATGCCAACTTTGAAGTCCTGTTTATACGGAACCCGCGAAGTATCCCTAGCAAGCTGGCTCCGAGAGTGGAAACGATGTTCGCTAATCGCAATCTAATCTTTGGAGATAACCCACTTATGCGCTGGTACACAAACAATATTTATGTCAAGACCAGACCTGACGGTAATAAAGAGTATCTGAAGAAAGACGAGTATCGCCGGAAGACAGACGGCTTCCAGGCGTTCATTCATGCTTTGTGGCAGGCCGATGAAATAGTGCAGGATGTCGGAGAATTCTTCCTGGATGCACTAAATTTCTAAACAGAAGGGGGTGATAGATTGGGAGTGTTAGATTTATTTGGACTGCTTAAAAGGAATCGCGAAATAGATCAGATGATTGATTTGGATCTCTTTGAAGACAGTTCTAATAAAACTCATTTGAAGCGTGTGGCTATTGAAACATGCATAGGGTTGATTAGCAGAACAATAAGCCAGTCAGAGTTCCGAGTTAGGAAAGATAAAAAAACAATCAAAGATGAAATGTATTACAAGCTGAATCTACGGCCCAATAAGAACATGACAGCTTCATACTTTTGGCAAAAGGTTGTTCGAAAGCTGATATACGACAATGATTGTTTGATAGTCCAAAGCGATTCTGGCGACTTACTAATTGCTGACTCTTTCGTTAAAAACGAATATGCGGTGATGGAAGATGTGTTTAAAAATGTCATTGTGAAAGATTACGAATTTAAGCGTAGCTTCCTGATGCTGGCAGAGTTTTGGATAGTGGAGTTCGCTGATACGCTGAGCGACCTCACAGCAGCTATTCGCACTGCGAAGGTAAATGCTCCAGGAACCATCGAAGATGCGCTCAGCGATGTGCAAGGCGAGAGTACACGCGGTCTTTAAGTCGGAGATAACCGGAGAGTTGCAAAGCAACGAGTAGCGAAGGCATTCGAGAGGCATGGTCTCACATCATTTGTGAAGGACAATAAGCGGCTGCCGCTGGATTTCTATGCTGGCCTAGTGGCGGCAACGAAACTTCGAGACGCAACGGTTACCGGTATCAGCAAATGGTGAATGCCCGTAATAATTACTTGAGGTTAAGTAAGAAACCTCTTGTCTTACCTGCATGGTTACATATAGTAGCTTACATCGTATTCCTTTATGCAATTACTGGTGTATTGTATCTCTTAATCATGTTATTACCAGAGGGATCAGATGGTTCAGAAAGCTCAAATCTATTAATGATAGGGTATCTGTTTCTTATATGGATCCTTTATTACGTTTCGTTTAAGATAGGTCAGAATAAATTACATAAGAGAAAACTACAAAGAAATAGAACACAATTAAGTAAACACGAGGAAATGTTTAATCAATCGAGAAATCAGCTAGATAGTACTGTTACTAATATTCCACCAGCCTATTTAACTTTAAATGCTCTTACGAAACTTCATGAGTACTTTGCAAATGGTAGAGCAGATTCTTTAAAGGAAGCGCTAAACTTATATGAAGCAGAGAAGCAACACCATGCTCACCTACAAGCATTATCTGATGTGAAAATCATGCAAGAGGAAATGATAAGAGTCACGAACGAAAATAACCGATTACAATGGATGGGCATGTTCAGAAGATAAAATATAAGCAAGTCTTATAAGGAGCTTATTATGGAAGAGATAAAGAGAAGCATCAAAAACTATGAAGAGCAGTATGAGATAACAAGCAGCGGAAGAATTATTTCTAAACACACTAACAAAGCTAGGCATAAGAAAGGTGACGAGCATGGTTATACACATGTTCATTTATCTAAAAATGGTATACGAAAACTATATAGGACCTTCGATGTTTGGAAAGAGAATTTTCCGGAATTAGATACTACAGAATATAAAGGATTAAAGTTAATTAAATAATACTTTGGCGGAAGCAGTAAGGATGTAGAAAAAGTGGGCGCCAGTTGACGTCCATTTGGCGTCCAACTCGATTGACATTAATAAAGAACAGTCAGTATTATTCCAACCAATTCAGAAGTGAATCCCAATGTACAAGGCTTTATTCTACTCTTACCATATGCGAACATACGTACCAAATGACCTTGACAGGGTAGGGGTCGTTGGTTCGAGTCCAATCGGAATTACTACATTGAAAAAGCTTGGAACCCTTGGTATATAAGGGGGCCAGGCTTTTTTTGTTTATCTTGTTGAGAGTGTTTAAGGGCGATAAGTAAGCAAATGCTTTCGTGAATCCGAAACCGTGTGATCTACCCATTTTCAGGTTGAAGGTCAGGTGACGCTGATTGGAAGCCCGAACCCACGCACGTTGAAAAGTGCGGAGATGAGGGGAAATGCTAACATTTCGCTAATATAAACATATCAATTATGTACGATGTAATAAAAACCAGCGTGTAGGAAATCAAGTTATTAGATTTGCAATGGAGGAGCACTAAGAATTGGTGGAAGTAAGCCCGCCCTTTTAAAGGGTAAGACTAAAACGGGTTGGGCTTTAACGGTGCGGTATAAAAGATATTTATACCTCCTTTACATCAAAAAAAATTGATGTATTATGTGATTATAAACATCAAAAAAATTGATTTAGGGGGATTGGTGTATGGAAACTAAAGAACTTTCGATAAATGATTACCAAGGAATTTTTAAAGCGTTAGCTGATACGAAGCGGTTAGAGTTACTTCAATTATTATCGCAAGCCCCGGGTGAAGCCATATGTGTTTGTGACTTAACAGAAACAATGGAAATGGCACAGTCCAAGCTTTCTTATCATCTTAAAATCCTTCTCGACGCTAACCTAATAACTAAGGAGAAGCGTGGTACATGGAATTACTACTGCTTAAATCCATCTATGTTAAACCACATACTTTCGGAAGAACTTTGCTGCTTATTCAGAGGTCCGGCGGTAAAAGCTGAGAAATGCTGTACTAACTAAATTAAAGGGTGGAGTTGTATGAGCAATCAATTACCTGTAGTTATTATTGGTGCCGGTCCTGTAGGCTTAGCGGCTGCGGCGCATTTAGTGGAATATGATTTACCTTTTGTGATTTTGGAAAAAGGAGAAAGCGTAGGAAGCAATATCCTAGAATGGGGTCATGTTCAACTATTTTCTCCTTGGGAGTACAACACGAATCAAGCAGCAACGAAGTTATTAGCTGAAACTGAATGGCAACATCCAGATAAAAATAAGTTGCCAACTGGTCAAGAGTTAGTAAATGAATATCTAAAACCACTTTCACAGTTACAAGTAGTACAAGAAAATACACGCTATAATTCCCAAGTTGTTGCTGTAACTAAAGATGGTGCGGATAAATTAAAATCTGACAACAGAGGTGAACGGGCATTTGTAGTCCATTATAAAATTAAATCTAAATTAGAGAAGGTTAGTGCTTCAGCAATCATAGATGCAAGCGGAACTTGGCAAAATCCGAATC
This sequence comes from Terribacillus aidingensis, assembly GCF_900215625.1. GTDB lineage: Bacteria > Bacillota > Bacilli > Bacillales > Amphibacillaceae > Terribacillus > Terribacillus aidingensis. Next base: position 95,263 of record NZ_OBEK01000003.1, on the reverse strand, counting down.
CGCCTTATGCTGATGGTGTGTGGCTTGATGCTTCTATCAGCGATTCAGTACATACGAATATCCCGGCGGTTCAGCAGCAACAAGAAGTATTTAAAGATAAGCATACTGTTGTGATTGGATCTGGCCACTCTGCAATGAATACGTTGCTGAACCTAGCGGAGCTTAAGAAAGATTATCCATTAACAAAGATATCTTGGGTTCTTAGAAGAGAGTCACCGGTATCTGCATTTGGAGGAGAGGAACAAGACCAGCTTGCAGCTCGAGGTGCATTAGGATCAAGCGTACATAAGCTTGTAGATCAAGGTGTTGTAGATGTATTCGCGCTGTTTAATGTTGAAGCGATTGATTATGATGGATCAAACTATACATTAAGCAGTAAGGCAGGGAGAATTATCTCTTCCGTTGACGAAATCGTAGTTAACACAGGAGCGCGGCCAGATTTTAGTTTTCTTCGAGAAGTCCGGTACGTAATCGATCCAATCGTAGAGAGTACACCAGCATTAGCACCGCTTATCGATCCAAACTTGCACAGTTGCGGAACAGTTCGTCCGCACGGCGAGGGAGAATTAAGACATCCGGAAAAGAACTTCTACGTTGCTGGAGTTAAGAGTTACGGCAGAGCTCCTACGTTCTTACTGTCTACGGGATACGAGCAGGTAAGATCCATTGTCGCTTCTATTGCAGGTGACGCTGAATCGGCTAAGCAAGTAAAATTAAAACTTCCAGAAACGGGTGTATGTAAAACTGATATAGTTACTGCAAAACAACGAAGCTGCTGTGGTTGTTAAGGCAATGAAATCAGTTCAGGTGCGTGAATTCGTAAAAAGCGATTGGGAGCGCGTAAGAGACATTTACAAGATGGGTATAGATGGTGAGAACGCTACTTTTGAAACCGATGCTCCCGATTGGGAACATTGGAGCAAGAGCAAATTGACATATGGCAGGTTGGTCGCAGAGATTGAGGAAAAGATAGCAGGTTGGGTAGCGTTATCCCCTTATTCCTCTCGCCAAGTATATAAAGGTGTTGTTGAAGTGGGTATCTACGTAGACCCTGACTTTCAAGGTAAGGGTATAGGTTCTGCGTTGTTAGAAAATGAGCTTAGTGTTTGTGAAAAAGAAGCCGTGTGGACAGTGCAGGCAAGTATCTTCCCCGAGAACGCTGCAAGCTTGGCGCTGCATCAAAAGTACGGTTTTCGTGTGGTTGGTAGAAGAGAGAGAATTGCTCAGTTAAATGGAAAATGGAGAGATGTTTTGCTGATGGAGAAGCGATTATGATTACAAATAAAGGTGGAGTTTTAAGCAAAAAATACTATTTTAAGCTTATGAAAACTTATTAAATTGCAGAAAAGATGAGGCCGGCAACAAAATTGACAGGGGTCGTTGGTTCAATTCCAATCGAAAGCACAAAGAAAATCCCAAAAGCCGCAACGGTTCTTGGGATTTTTTGTGCACGTTTCTCGCACATCATTACTCGGTATTTAAGTGGAGTCTAACTTTTTATAGCTGATTAATTGTTGACGCTTTTTCAAGACAGCCATAAAGATTTAAGGTGAAGAATGTGATGTATTTGCTTTAACACATCCAGCATGTTGCATGTCTCCCATATCTTAATCGGCTGCGGTTTTATGTAGCTTAGCTATTACATGAACAAGTAACTTAGTTCTCGGGTTTCTTATCTACACTTAAAATGTGACTTTTATTAAGAGCTATGAAAGCGATAATAAAGAATGCAATGGAGGAAACTATGTAAAGATCAAATTTGAAAAGCCAGGCTAAAATGATACCTATAACACCGATAAAATATAAAGTTTTTGAAAAAGGATTTACTTTTATTGTGACAGAAGAATCATCATTAACTTCAACCTTATTACTGTATCCGCCACCCTGGACAGTAGTTCTAATATTGACGAGTTTGCTGTCCGGTTTAAACTCATAGGTTTCGCCATTTTTAAGTTTAGTTAGCATTCGATCAACCGCATACAATTTAATGCGTGCTAAACCACCATAATAATTCTTTTGTCGAGTAACTTTAATAGTCATGTAGAAAACCACCTTTATAAAATACCTTAAAAATATATCATAATTTACCAATAATTACTATGCGAGTTGATTACTTCTTAAGATAGCTAAGGAGAGGAGAAAGTAGTAGATTTTACGACCCTGGAACATGAGGAATGTACAAGTTTCTTTGGAAGTACTTCTCTGATGGAGACGATTTCTACAGTAAACAAATGAAGTTAATGGTAATGAGTGAAAAGAAGAAGAACTGCTAGAAGTCAAAGAAAGGATGATTTTTCTAGGGAAGAGAATGAAGAATAACTTAAAAGCTAAATACTCTTGTTGATGGTGCACACGGTAACATGGTATATGGTATTAAGAAGGGGAATACTGGAGTCGTGCTAACGCGTTTTCATGAATTGCTCGGAGGTTATCTTATAAGGACATTCTTATACGAATAGAATACAAATAAAAAAGACTCCGAATGGAGTCTTTTTTAAAGAAATTAACCTTTGTTTACGTTAACAGCTTGAGGTCCGCGTTGACCTTGTTCGATTTCGAAAGATACTTTTTGACCTTCGTCTAAAGATTTGAAGCCTTCGCCTTGGATAGCGCTGAAATGTACGAATACATCGTCTCCGCCTTCAACTTCGATGAAACCGAAACCTTTGTCTGCGTTAAACCATTTTACTGTACCTTGTTCCATAGTATTGCCTCCTGTGGTGGGATATCCCACGCTTGTATTACTACCCTTGTTTTTAAGATAAAAAATTATAAGGAAGAGATCTCTCTTCTCGCAAATTTTACACCGAACAAAAATAATTAACCTTAGTATATCACCTAGAAGTAATTTTGGCAAATGCCTAATAGTATTTAATTTAATTGGTGAGCATCTGGTCTAGGTTTTTACTAATTTTTTATGATCGTCACGAAAGAATATACTCCCATTTACAGGGCTGCAAATACAATTAACATTCCGATAAAAGAGATATGCAACCTGCTAAACAGAGTTGGCATTATGGCCATACACAATAGAGTTGCAAAAGTGGTCTGCATGAAAAAGGAGATAATCAACACATTTATAGTAAAGAAAATTGCGAGAAGTCTGATGTTTAAAGTGAAACTGAATAACATTTAGTGTTAACTAAAAAAATGTTCGGCGATTGCATGGAATATAGGAACGTATTTTTGCTGGATTTACTGGTGATAATGTTACACGAGTTTAGAATAATGTGGTGCGCTGCAGAGATAATCAATGAAGAGAATATACGAGTTAAGTGCAGCTGTTATCAGCGAACATAATCATGCAAGCTAAGAAGGACAGATAGAGTGTTGCTAATTCAGTTATTTTTAAGAAGAGAGGGTAAGGTGTTGGGAAAGTAAAAGAAAGCCCCTGAAGCAAACTCCGGGGGCCTTCCCAATCTATTAATCAATCATTGTGCCAGGTAAATATTCGGTTTCGGAGGTGCCGCCATCTCACTTCCAAGGTAATAATCAGTTAAATGAGACTGATAATACCCTTTGAGTGTCATGCTATTCCGATACATTGGGTTTTGAGCTAGTGTATACAAGCGTTTGTCGGTTGGAGTAGAAGTTGTAAATATGATTAATTTATCATAATCTCGATTCGTCATAACTACTTCTTCGCGCCAGTCACCGAATATATCACCATAAAACGCCGGAGCTCTTCGGTCGTTTACTTTGGCGAATTCAAATTTCCAATTTGTTACGAGGCGGGAAACTTTATTGGTGTCGTAATTCCACTTTTCAATTTTCCCGTCATTCCAGCTTTCACTTAGCAGGTCTCCATCCCACCATAAGCGGAAGGAAGGGTAGGGTTGATTTTCTCTCGTTGTGATTTGCGTATTTGTGGGACCATTGTAAATGCCTGAAAATGACCAGACCTCATATCCAGGGTATCTTGGATCTATATCTCCAACGTCGGCTCGCCCTACGTCCTGAGTTCCAGCAGTTGCTTTATCTACATGCTGCCAAAGCATGGAGCCGTTTGATGCATCATAGTAATGCTCCATCAAACCACTTCGGTTATCTTGTTGTACACCAAATCCTTGGAAACCGTCACTGTTGGGATCGAACTTTCCTATATAAAAACGATCGCCGTGTCCGACATTGTCATCAGCTAGAGAATAACGTAAAGTACCATCGCCATTTAACATAAAACCAATTTGGCTTATTTCATCTTTTCCGTCGCTATTGTAATCACCAATTCGTATTTGATGGCTATCGCCAGCGTCCTGAGATCCGCGCAGCCATTTCCAATCCATCTCTAGATCTGATCCATTATAACTATAAGCAGACATGACTAAATTAAATGTTCTGTCTTTATTGCGATTTTTCGCATAAACGACAACGCTGGGTGTTTTTCCGTTTAGATAACCAATTCCTAGTTGAGTAGCAAGCGGGCCCATGGAGATATAATCATTTGGTAAAGAGCTCGTGCTTTTCAGTTCCCCAGTCAATCCATCGAGGATAGCTATCCATTGTTTAGAGTCGCTGCTATCTGTCCAGCGCTCCCCATCACCAAAAGTTACGCCGTCAGCAATCTTGAGAATGACCTCTGCTTTTCCATCACCATCTAAGTCATAAACTGTTGCGCCATCCCACATACCGGTATCCAGTGTTGCGGAACCAGGGGATATTCTGTTTTTGTTTTTACTGTTTGGTCCCATGTTTGCTGACCACAAAAAAGTACCGTCTTGTTTGTAAGCTTCGACTACTTGGTGTTTTTCTTTATTGCGTACAACCAAGTAGTCATATTCTCCGTTCCCATCAAAATCGCCTATCCATACGTTGCGGATTGGCCCACCTTTTTTTATGGGGATTGATACATAAGGACCGTCTGCCTTACCAGCTTTTAATGTAAACGTGGAGCCGGCTTTTTGTTCATTTGTTTCCTTTCCGCCAATAACAGGAACGATGCGATACGTGTTGTCTTCTGATGTATTAGCAGTCTTGTCTTGATAGTTTGTGCTGTTAGTTAGAACAGAATCGTTAAGTTTAATTTCTTTCTCACCCGGAGAGGAACGATAAATATTAAATCCTATTCCTGGTTCATCCAATGCGAGCAAGCGCCAGCTGATAAACACATTGGACCCATCGCGAACAGCAACTGCACCGCGTCCAAGCTTTTCCATTTGTCTTGGAGCAGTTTCCGCTTGGGCGGAAACAAGTGGTAAGAAGGATGATGCAACGAGTACGATTGCTATCAGCATACTGATAGCCTTACAGATTCTTTTGTTAAAGTAAGACAAAAAATCTCCTCCTAGTGATCGTATAACGAAATCAAATGGATACGGATGCCGGAGTTTGTTTTGCGTGTGATTCTGTCCGATTGTCTTCGTCTCTATTTATTTCGACATAATTCGCCATCGTTACATAGGTCTATAAAGCTGATTATTCATTGTTAATGTTGTTTTTAGTCGTATTATCGTTCAGAAAAGTTAACCTCAACAAATTTAGTAAATGAAAAAGCGCAAATCAATAATGGTAACGGGTTCGGCACTGTAGCGCAATACACCAAGAATGGAGATATGTCTTAAAATGGTGATTAAGTAACAATGAAATATATACCGTAGCAGTATAAATAAGACAACAACAGAGCCTGAGACAAACAAGGTTAATTCATTCTAAGAGCGAACTTTCAATAAATCGAACATTTTTTAAAGCAGTCCTCAGATAGTTGCTTAAGCAAAATGCACGTTTTCCGCGGTGTTGGTCTGCTCGCAGGTGATTAAACCTGCTGCGTTTTGGCTCGTGCCGTAGGAGGAGTGAATCGCTTTTTCTGTGGTGCTTTCGTAGGCAGCTGCGCTAGTGAGGGTTTCTCATAGCGCAATTCAGCGGCGTGTATTTCTGAAGCGGCGCGCTGCACGCTAGTTCTTATCGAAGAAAAAACTCCAAACAATACTGCTGTTATTCGCAGTATTGTTTGGAGTTTATATAGCAAAACAGTTATGCTCCAGTCTCTTTCATATACGTTACAGATTTTTTCTTATAATCTAAGTGAACCAATAAATTAAAAATACTAAAAGAACAACCATTGCAAGTGGCTCTAACCATAGATTTTTTCCATCTAAGAATATTCCTAAAAATAATTATTACCGAGATTATTGGTGCCATTACATAATATGGTTTAGCATTATAAAACCATCCGTAAGGAAAAAGTGAGCTCCTGTTATGATTGTAAATAACATAATGGCATTACTCGGGCTTTCTATAATTCCCAAGAAGGAATAGGAAAATAGATCAGCTGAGCAAGATTTAAATATAAACCTAGATCACCCAATGGATTATCTTTGGATTTCCAATCAGCTTTTAATAAAGTAGAAATACCAACGGATAAAGGAAACAACCTGTTGCAAATAACATAAAGATGTTTTTCTGGTTCGATTCTTAAGACAGAGTAAACAGTATTGTGATGATTGACCAGATGATAAGCTGACATTAAAAATCAGATTGCGTTTTTACTTGTGACTGTTAATTCATTTTCTAATTTTAGTAATCTCCAAGCTATTCTCCGCTTTTATTTAACCACTCACTATGTAAGTTATAGATAAAAATTATTCCTAACCATTTAATCATAATTTTTCCACAATGCTTCAAAAAATAGCCCACTTATCTTTAAGTGAACTAGTATAAGAAAACTTTATAGCTATTCGCTGTCCAGATAACAAGCGCTCCGTTGACGTGATTATTTTAGTGATTAACATGGTTGTCGCGGTTTGCATTTAAGTAATTAGCCGCTTCAGTTTTTGCTTGTTGTGTTGCTGCCGCAGAGATTTCTTCGTGATAATGAAAAAGGTGTTTGGGCGTTAAGACTGTGATAATGGCTACAATAAAAAAGCCGAATAAGAACAATAACATGTTTATATCTCCTCTTACATTTTCGTTTGTACTTATTATAAGAACCTCTTGTGTACATCATGTGTTGTTCTCGTCTGATTTTAATATAAATGCGAATTTTCTAGTTGATTGTCAGCTTTTTATTTTTCTAAGACGATACACGAACTGTCCTGATCCTTCTAGTCAGGAGAAAAGACGTTGATAACAGATAAACTTTCGCTAAAACAGGGATTCAGCGTGCCAGTGTAGAAATGCTTTTTGAGGACTTTGGGCAATAGCTGCTTTTTTCAGTTCTTTGCCTAAGCAGGATTGGTTTAAAGAAGGGAAGCCCAAGTAGTTGTTATGACAGGTAATGAAAAGTGAGATTACTAGTTTTCGTAAATAACAGATAGATTGGAGATTCAAACATGGACTATCAATACCTGGGTAAATCAGGATTAAGAGTGAGCAGGCTTTGTTTAGGCACAATGAATTTTGGTACTGCTACGGACGAAAAGGAAGCATTTCGTATTATGGATACAGCACTTGATGCTGGCATTAATTTTTTTGATACGGCTAATGTTTACGGCGGTGAAAATGCTGGTCTGACGGAAACTATTATCGGTAAATGGTTTAAGCAAGGCGGAGGCAGAAGAGAAAAGGTAGTGCTCGGTACAAAGGTTTACGGGTCCATGCAGGATGCAATGGATGGTCCGAATGATAAAGCGGGATTGTCAGCATTTAAAATACGGCGGCATCTTGAAGGATCGCTTGAACGCTTGCAAACGGATCATGTTGAGTTGTATCAAATGCACCACATTGATCCTGCCGTAACTTGGGAAGAGTTATGGGGAGCCTTTGAATTAGGTATCAGCCAAGGCAAAATCGGATATGTCGGTTCCAGTAATTTTGCGGCCTGGCAGCTTGCTGTGGCACAGGGCGCTGCTAAACACCGCCATTTTCTTGGCCTTGTATCGGAACAGCATAAGTATAATTTGAACTGTCGGTATGCTGAATTAGAAGTGCTTCCCGCAGCAAAACAACTCGGTATCGGTATTATCACATGGAGTCCGCTTGATGGAGGGCTGCTCGGCCGAAATGCGCTCAAGAAATTGCCTGGAAGCCGCAGCGGGGACATTGCTGAAAAGATAAACACGCAGCGAACTCAATTGGAACAGTTCAAAAGTTTGTGTGATGAATTAGGAAAATCTCAAGATACTGTTTCGTTGGCTTGGCAGCTTGCTAATCCCGCCGTAACAGCGCCGATTATCGGACCGCGTACGGTTGAACAGCTCGAGAGCGCTTTTGCGGCGATTGAAACGAATTTAGATCAAGCTGCTTTAAAACGCTTGGATGAGATATTCCCAGGTCCCGGCGGTCCCGCTCCGCAAGCGTATGCTTGGTAAGCAGAAAAGATTCATTAGAGAAAAATTTGAAGGAGGGGTTATTATCCCTCCTTTTCTTTGTGCTTGAAAATTAAATTTGAGCTGCCTTCTCAATTCCAGTATAGTTAGACGTATAGTATTTGAGATAAGAATAGGTGGAATTTCTTATGACAAACCAGGCGTTCATGGATGAGTGGTTGGCACTGGACAACTTACAAATAAAAATAAAAAAGGAACTGGAAACAGTTCTTCAAAAAGAGTACAGCTTATCAATCAAAGAGTTTTATGTTTTATACTATCTTTCCGAAGCTCCTGAAAAAAAGCTCCGTTTACAGCAGCTGCAGGAATTGATTGGCCTGAGTCAAAGTGCGCTTTCCAGGCTGGTTGGTAATATGGAAGCAAGCGACTGTGGTGCTTTGCAAAAGAAGGACTGTACAGATGACCGCAGAGGAACGTATACGCAGCTCACAGAAATAGGAGAGCAAAAACTGCAGCGTGGCTTGGAAGCGTTTCATGAAGTTTTAAAAACGAATCTTTCAGAAGTTGATTCGGAAGGTATCTTCCAGCAATTATTGCAGAACCTAAGAATGACCTAAAAGTACCTAAAAAGGTACTTTTTTTGTGGAAGCTTTTAAATTGACAGGACAATTTAGAAACGCTAAATTATATGCATGTGTAATGCATGTATATTTATGGAGGAGTGGTTAACATGGATAATTTATTTAGTACATACAAAATAAAGAATCTAGAACTGAAAAACAGAGTTGTCATGCCGCCGATGTGTCAATATTCCGTAGAGAAGAAAGACGGTATCGCGAATGAGTGGCATTATCAGCATTATGTCAGCAGAGCAGTTGGCGGAACTGGGTTAATCATTGTGGAGATGACAGATGTAGAGCCTGACGGACGAATCACAGATTATGATTTAGGGTTATGGTCAGATGAGCAAGTTCCAGCGCTAACAAGAATTGTAGACGCAGTGCATAGCCATGGCGCAAAAATTGCCATCCAAATCGCACATGCTGGACGTAAAGCAGAGGATGCAGCAGAGCCTGTAGCTCCATCTGCGATCCCGTTTGATGAGAACTCGAAGACACCTCGCGCGCTTACAACGGACGAAGTGAAAGGAATGGTCGAAAAATTCCGTTTGGCCGTAAGACGTGCCGTACAAGCCGGGTTTGATGCAATCGAAATTCATGGTGCGCACGGCTACTTAATTCATCAGTTCCATTCTCCGCTTACAAACAAGCGAGAAGATGAATATGGCCAAAATCTAACGAAATTCGGCCGTGAAGTTATTGAAGCAGCTAAAGCCGAAATGCCAGCTGATATGCCGTTAATTATGCGAATTTCGGCAAAAGAGTATGTGGAAGGCGGCTATGGTATTGAGGAAAGTATCGAGTTCGCAAAAGCATACAAAGATGCAGGAGCAGATGTATTTGATATTTCTTCTGGCGGTGAAGGCCAAATTGCTGCTTGGGGAAGACCAGGAACACATGCAGCTTACCAAGTGCCATTAGCACGTCAAATTAAAGAAGCGCTGCAAGTTCCCGTAATGGCAGTCGGCAGACTAGATGACCCAACATTGGCAAACGCTGTGATTGGAAATGAAGAAGCAGATCTTGTCCAAGTTGGAAGAGGGATGCTGCGAAATCCATATTGGACATTAGAAGCGGCAAAACAGCTGCGAAAAGAGACAGCTGTACCGAAGCAGTATGAAGCTGGATTTTAAGTGAATTTGCCTATGAAGCCCGCCTGCGGAACAGGCGGGCTTTTTTTAGGGATGCAGTTTCATGTTACTGATTCTGTGCGGGTTATAATGCAATAGCCATTTGTCAGCTTCTTTAACCAGCCATTCTTCCATCACATTTAAAAAAGTCATTAATTGCTTCCAATCTGGAACTGGATTAATCGCATATTCCAGCGCTTGCCTCATATTGAGTTTGTACTGCGGATAGTGTTTAGCAAATGCTTCATATGCAGGGTATAAATCTCGCGTGTAGCGTTTTACATGGTCCAGTACGAAAGCAAGGCCAGATCTGACGATAATCTTCATAATCCAGCTGCAGCAATCTAAAACATCCTCTTTCTCTTCATTATCTTGAAGGTCCTTTTTCGCTTGTTCAATTTGGTCCTCTAAGTGGACAATGTGGTGATTAGCCAGCGTCTTATCAGCTTTGTATGAAGGTAAATGCGAGCTGACATCTTCACCTAATACGCAAACGCTATGTGTTTTGATCATAAACGGGATGATGGAAAAAGACTTCGTATCGTTAAAATCTTCGATAGGATAAAAACTCATTTCAATACCGCTCACACATGGGAAGCTGTTATTTAATTCTTCTTCTGCTTTGCTAACCCAGACTAAATCTGTAGCTTCTATTCGCTTCTTTGTGATACAAATTGTATCTAAATCAGAAACTCCTAAGATTCCCAGACCGCGCGGAATAGACCCCCGTATATAGATACTGTGCAGATTTGAACCAAGCTGGTTTTGATAAGTAAGTATTACCTTTTCAATTAAATCGTCATAAGCAGATGCAATTTTCGTTTGATTTGCTTCGTTTATAATATAACCGCTATCATCATTTGGGCAAAAGCGGCCAATGTTTTTAATTTGTGTCAATGTATATCTCCTTATTTTCTCTAAATGTAAAACGATGTATCTATTTCCTATTCTAGTTATGTTAGACTTGTCCTATCAAAACTATACAGGTAAAAGGCAGGGATACGCTTTGAACATCCTATGGGATTTCGACGGAACATTATTTGATACTTATCCAGCTTATACGCACGCTTTCTTGACAGTAGTGGGTGAACATATCCCAGAAAAGGAGATCTACCAAAACTTAAAGGTTTCGTTCGCACACGCAGTACGATATTATGCTGTTTCAAGTGACAAAGAAGCTGAAATTAAAGAGATTATAAAAAAACTAGTACCAGCTGATTTAAAGCCATTCGATCAAGTCGAAGAGATACTGAAATTTGCGGACAAGAATGTGATTATGACACACAAAAAGAGAGCACAAGTTCTGGATATTCTGCAGCACTACGGCTGGGAAAAGTATTTTGTCGACATGGTAGCCGGTGATGATGGTTTTCCGCGGAAGCCAGATGCGGCTTCGTATAAATACTTACATAACAAACATGGTGTTGATTTAGCAATTGGCGATAGAGAACTGGACTTACTTCCTGCGAAGGAATTGGGTATCTCTACATGTATGTTTCAAGGGCAGTGTAAAGCAGCTGATTATCAGTTAGAGAATTATGCTGATTTCTTTAAGTTGGATTTCTTAGTCACTAAACAATGACCAGTATTTATGTATTCATAATACCAGTTTGCTTCATAGGTACGGATCAGCTTCCACATGCCGTTTTTATTTGTGAACGTTTGGAAGAACAGATTTGATGTTTCAATTAGTTTCCCATCAAGAGTCATTGTTGCTCGGATGATGGCCATTATTTCTCTATCATTGAGTGACAGGATTGATATTGGAGTGAGAACCCATTCCATTTTTTTATCTTCAAAATAAGCAAAGGCTTGTTTCCATCCTGTCACCGATAATTCCTTCCCATAATGAGAGAGAATTCCATCTCGTACTTCAACCCCTTGAAATGCCTCGTCAATTACATCCGCGATAAATTCAACATCCGCTGTTTTCCATTTTGCTAGATACTGATTAATAAAAACGTGAAAATCTTCCATCTTCTAACCTCCCTTTTATGATTGTATCCTGTAAATTATCGATGGACTTGAACTGTTTACGTAGTTAGTATGATAAATTGAGTTTATCAGATTTTTCCATCTGCAGTACGGGAATTTACAATACTAGCAAACCTATCAGTTAAACATAGTTCTGGAAGGAGATTTTCTTTGTGAAAAAATATCGATGGCGGGTCATTCGAACAGGAGTTATCTTATTACTGCTGATCAGTACGCCTTTTGCCTTTCTTTATCTATTGAATAACGGAAACCCATATACACGCTTTTGGACAGAAAAACAAGTACCATCTCATCTCGCGGAACAAGGATATACAGACGATGATTACCTGGAGGCGCACTGGGTTCTGCCAAACTATCGGATTAACAAAGATATCTATACAGATGGCTTTGTTGTTCGATTTAAAGATGAACCGAATGTCGTCTATACATATGGAGTAAAGCGTCATGGAAAGGAAGTTGTGCAATATTGTGAGAAAGAAATAGGAGAAGCTGAGTCGGATGATGCGTTGCAGATTGTGATATCAATGGATGAGCCATCAGCGAAGCATAGCGAGAGTACATGCATTGATTCAATGGCTAATAGGTAAATAAAGCAAGGATACTGCAGATCGAAGTCTTTTGCCGCGCAAAGAGGAGAGGTAAGATGAAGGAAATCATCCATTTAAAATCTTATAAATATCCAAATATACCTCACTATGAATGGAAAGGACAATTGCTTCAAAAAAAGCCAGATTACGCTATGGTGCTTTGTGAAAAAGGGAGAGAGCTGAAACACCATACGAAGGGCATTACATTTACGATAGACGTCACGTCGCTGGAATACTTCTTTTTTAAGGAAGGATTTACTGTCGCGATGGAGGTAGGAGCAGGGGAAATACTATCTTATTATTGCAATATTGCTACGCCTTCCGTATTTGAAGGAGATGAACTCCGTTATATTGATCTGGATCTAGATTTAATTAAGAAGAGAAATGAGAATTGGCAAGTTATCGACAAAGATGAATTCGAATCAAATGCTGTGAAATATAGCTATCCTCCTGACCTGAAGAGCTATGCTTTAAAGTCATTGGAGCTATTGCGGAAGAGGATCAACACAGCTTCGTTTCCTTTTGATGGAAGTGGATTGGATTACTTGTCTGATAATAAACTGTTTCTGTGAATGAGCTGTCTCCATTGATATAGTTGCGCTTTCTTTAGCGTTGTGGTGAGGACGTATATACCTTTATGTTATAAAGGGAAAATAATTACAAACTTTGTCGATAGAAAGCTAGATATTATGACAAATAGGAGGAGTGAGTATCAGTGTTTATAGTCAATGTCGAAGGAGCCATTCACCGGAACGGAAAATGGCTATTAATCAAAAGAAGTGAAAAAGAGGAGCATGCTGCTGGTGCTATTTCCATGGTTGGAGGGAAATGTGATCAAGAAGGCATGTCATCTGATATATTAGAGCGGACATTAAAGCGGGAGATTTATGAAGAAGTCGGCATAAAGGTTAATGATCTTACTTATGTGAACAGTTCGTCCTTTGTTACGGATAAAGGAACACATGTGATTGATATTGTATTTCTTTGCGAACATATATCAGGTGAACCTTATGCCAAGAGCGAGGAGGAAGTTGCTGCTGTGATGTGGATGAGTGCGCAGGAAGTTCTTGAGAATCAGCATTCACCAGGCTATTTAAAGGAAAATATAAGACAGGCGGAACTAGTGCTGCTGCAGGGTAAGTGAGAAGAGCGGCAGTCAATAAATAACGGTACTTTATTTTACCAGCAAGATGATATGTTAAAATCCTGCTCTTCATGCTGACTTCAACTCATAGATTATTCATTTGTTTCACTCTCATCCAAACGTGGAAAGAGTATCCATGAGATAACTCAGCAAAGGAGAGATAATCATGGAACCGAAGAACATGCAAACAAATGGGACACCAAAGCAAGAGCAGGAACGTCAGCCTGGTATTGAATCCAGAATGGAGCCGCTGCCGCATCAGCCGAAAGAATATAAAGGATCTAGCAAACTGCAGGATAAGGTGGCGCTGATTACCGGAGGCGATTCTGGTATCGGACGTGCTGTTGCTATCACCTATGCAAAAGAAGGTGCTGATGTTGCTATTTCTTACTTGGACGAGCAAGATGATGCGGAAGAAACAAGACGATTAGTCGAAGCAGAAGGGCGGAAATGCTTGCTGCTTCCTGGAGATATTAAAGATGAAGAGCATTGTGTCAACTTGGTAGAAAAGACAGTGAAGGAATTCGGCAAGCTGAATATCCTTGTAAGTAATGCGGCTATTCAGTATGTAGTCGATGATGTTCTTGAGATTTCAAGTGCGCAATTCGAGGAAGTATTCCGCACAAACTTCTTCCCGCTATTCTACTTGACAAAAGCTAGTGTGAAGCATATGAGCGAAGGTGACTCTATTATTGCAACGTCTTCTATCAATGCTTTCCAAGGCAATGCCATCTTCATGGACTATTCAGCTACGAAGGGTGCAATTACGGCTTGGATCAGAAGTATTGCGCAAAGTTTAGCGGGTAAAGGCATTCGTGCTAATTCTGTGGCACCGGGACCTGTATGGACACCGCTTATTCCCGCATCTGTTCCAGCCGATAATGTGGAGAACTTCGGTCAAAGTAATTTAATGGGCCGTCCTGGACAGCCGTCTGAGCATGCATGGGCATATGTGATGCTGGCTTCAGATGAAAGCTCCTATATGACAGGTCAAACAATTCACATTAACGGCGGACAATATACGTCTTCCTGATGAAGGTGAGAAAGTACCAGCTAATGCCAGCTGGTGCTTTTTTTATGCATTCATTTTTCACTTTTCTGGAGTAGCTTAGGCATCCAGGGATGATTTTAAGATTCATTAGTAATCAGCTCCTAAGTCCACATATGGAAGATACGCACAATACTGCGCCCAATCCAAAGAACAAAGCGAATGGGCAGCTCCGGAACCCAGAGCAGTACATCAATAATATCCCATTTGTAACTTGGCTTTTCTGCCTTTTTTCGCTGTCTTCTTCTTTCACGAGGCGTCAAACTGCATCTCCCCTTACGTCATATTGTTAGTTTTATCATAGCATAATCACTAACAATATTTGTAAATAAGTATAGGTAGATTTTTCTGTATCTTGACAAATGAAAGAAACGATAACACTATTGAAGAAAGCGCTTTCCGAGTGAAGAAATGATGACTGGATAAAGGGGTGTCATACACTTATGGAATTATGCAAAATATTAATTGTAGATGATGAGATTCTTATCCGGCAGGGGATTAAGTATTATATAGATTGGGAGAAAGAAGGCTTTTCAATTGTAGGGGAAGCGTCGAACGGACAAGAAGCTTTAGAGCTGATTGAAAAATTGCGGCCGCATATTGTGGTTACTGACGTGGTCATGCCAATCATGGACGGCGAAGCATTAACCAGAGCTGTGAAGAAGCAATACTCGCATATCGGTTTAATTGTTTTAAGCAGTTTTAGTGAATTTGATTATGTTCGAAATGCTTTTCAAAACGGGGTTGTCGATTATATTCTAAAGCCTAAACTGAATGCAGAAAGTTTGCTTAAAGCGTTGCGTCAAGCAGCAGGTAAATTAGATGATGTGAATCTGAACAATAATGAAGCGCATGAACAGACACTAAATGAAAAACTGCGAAAATTATATGAAGGAAAAGAAATCAACATAGAAAACGAAACGGCTGCAAATTTTCCGGGTAATTTCTTTCAAGTAATCAGTTACAGATATAAAGCTGACCAAGATGCTGCGTCGGTTTTTGGTGCTATCGAAGGGAAGGACGGATCTCTTACGACGCTGTTATCATCTGCAAATTATCATCTTTATTTGTGGAATGGCAAGAAAACACTCGTTAAAGACAGTTTTTCAGGATTATTGAAAACAGGTACCGTGTGCAGTACAAATTCTTTTCTTCATCTTTCCGAACTGAAGGGCAAGCAAAAGGAATTAGAAAAAATAGAAGGATATCGGTTTTTCTTTCCCGATAGTTCTTTTCTATCCGATGAAACGCTCCCGCCGCCCCCTCGCGAAAGGCGTCTGTTTCAACTGGATTATTTTATAGATGCTTGCAAAATGGAGAACTTCCGAGAAGCTTTTTCTTATTTAGAAGAGCATCTGGAACGAATGGCACTTGATTATCAGCAGGATGTGGATGAATACAAAGCATTTCTTAATAATATTCTGTTCAATCTGCTGGTTCTGCTTGGTAATTTGAAGTATCAAATAGAAGTAATGCAAGCAAAGAAATATCTGTACTTTCAACAGATCAGCCGAGCGGCAGATGTGTATACTGCAAACGAAATCGTCACGTCATTCCTCATAGATGCTGAGGGGATTGTGAAAAAGGAAGAAGAAGAGCAGGGGCATATGCGTAAGCTGACAGATTATATTAAAGCGCATTATCATGAGTCCTTATCACTTACGGACATTGCACAGCATTTCCATTTTAGTCCGTCTTATTTGTCCAATTACTTTTCTACGCACAGCAAAGAGGGATTCAGTGAATACCTTAATCGGATCCGGATCGAGGCGGCTATCGTGTTGCTCAGACAGAATGATATTCCAATTTCCAAGGTTAGTGAGCAGGTTGGGTTTTCTGATCACAGTTACTTTTGCCGTGTTTTTAAAAAGCAAACAGGCTATTCTCCTTCGCAATACCGGCGGAAAAGGATAACGCCTTGAGGAGGTGAAGAGATGAGATTCATTAAGGATCGGCTTCATCCTAACGGGTTGTTTATGAAGTTGTTTTTCATAACGGTTTCCCTAATTATGCTAGTGGCTGTGACGGTAACACTTGCAACAATCCGGATGGCAGAGCAATTTTTTGTTGAAAAGTTCAGTATTACAAACTCCCAAATTATTAATCAGATTCAGAATGATTTTGAGGAGTTGAATTATAGCATTGTCATGGCTGCCACAGACATCAGTCAAAGCAATACCATTGAAACATATCTATTAACAGATGAGCAACCTGATAACGAACGGATACTCAGGCTATTTCTTGTGATGCGGCAAATAGATAATTTGCGGGAGCAGCTTGGAGATCAGAATGTTGAGATTGCCATTGCTGATCAAACGGAGATTGTTTATACAACAAACTTTACATATTGGCCTGCTGCATCTATTGACATGCGTGCACACCACATTACACAATCAGTCACGGCTGAGCCGAATAAATTACTTTATTTCCAGGCTTCGCAAGGTAATGCGGATGATTACGTCGTTGCTGCCAAGACATTGATGAATCGCGAAACAGATCAAGCATATGGTGCTGTATATTTTCCAATTAAAGAAGAGCAGCTGCGTTCTTTTTACCAAGATTATGTTAAAGCAGGGAACGATTTTTATGTGTTGAATCAAGAGGGGAAAGTCGTTTCGAGCAGTATAACCAATACAATTGGTACATCGCTCCCCGAGCTTCATCAACAAGCAGAAACGATGGTAATGGATGGCGAGTTGTTCCAGGAAATAAACAAGGAAGACACAAGTAAAATAATGGTAGCAGAGTATTTGCCATATTTTAATATGTATCTTGTGAACATGGTGGATAAGCAGGCGGCAGTCGGTAACTTAATTGATACCAAGCAGATTATCTTTTTGCTGGCAGGCGTCGTTGTGCTTGCGCTGGTGATTGTATTCCTTGTTACCAAGCGGCTAACCAATTCTCTTTCCAAGCTCGTTAATGACATCGAGGCAGTACCTAAGAAAGGGCTGAAGCGGCGGCTGGATTATACAGGCACGTATGAAACAAAACAAATCGGCTTGGCTTTCAACAGTATGATGGATGAACTGCAAGGGCATGTGGAGAAACTTCTTAAAGCCCAAAAGCAGCAGCGTCAGGCTGAGCTGGCGGCTTTACAGCAGCAAATCAATCCGCATTTTCTATATAACACGATGGCTTCCATTAAGTTTTTAGTAATGATGGGAGAGCGTACAGAAGCGGAGAAAACGATTGATGCTTTTATTACGTTGTTGCATAATACAATTGGAAATGTGGACGAGTCCATTACGGTAGAATTGGAATTAGCCAATTTAAAAAACTATGTACTTATCAATCAGAAACGGTATGGAAACAAAATTCAGGTGCAGTTCATGGTTGCGCCGGATTGTATGCAATGTCAGATACCAAAACTAATTCTTCAGCCTTTTATTGAGAACTCATTTTTCCATGCGTTTCATAAAACAGCAGCAGGAACAATATCTGTACTTGTATGGAAGGAAGCAGATGAGCTGCTCTGTGAAATTGCAGATAACGGCGATGGCATGGCAGCGGATGGCAAAGAGCTTCCCAATACAAACCGAAATAGACAGTTGTTTTCAGGTATAGGGGTAAAGAATGTGCATGAGCGGATTCAGCTGCTGTATGGTACCGACTACGGTGTGACGATAGCTAGTAAAGCAGGAGAAGGGACGACCGTAAAGCTGCGGCTGCCGGCAATTCATACGGAGCCAGATGAGGAAAATGTCATATAAGTATGCTTTTCAGAAAAGGGCATAATTGAGCTTGTTCGCCAGCTTAATGGTGCTTGTTAATCGGTTGTGAAAGCAACCAGGAAAAACAGCAAATCAAATCAAAATAAAGTGCAAAAAACAAAATATAATCCTAATCCATACAATGTAAGCGCTAACAATGGAGTGATTTACTCCTACTATGGATAAAGAATTTCCTAACAGAGAAGGAAGTGCGCATGCTACGATAAGAACATAAAGATAGCGCTTACAAAAAGAGGAGGGTTATATAATGAAGAAGTTTTTAGTACTTTTATTTATTAGTATGCTCGTTCTGTCTGCTTGTTCTTCAGGCTCCAATTCAGAAGCGGATGCCGACACAAACGATATAAAAGTTTGGGCCTGGGATCCGAACTTCAATGTAAAAGCGATGGAGCTTGCCAAAGAAGCATATAAAGAAGAAAACAGTGAGCTGAACATTGAAATCATTGAAAATGCCCAAGATGACATTATTCAGAAGCTGAACACGAGTCTTAGCTCTGGTACGACGAAAGGGATGCCAAACATTGTGCTGATTGAAGATTATCGTGCACAAAGTTTCTTACGATCCTACCCGGATATGTTTTATGCGGTAGATGATGCAATCAATACAGAAGAATTTGCTAAATATAAAATACCGCCGACAAGCTTCGAAGGTAAGCAATACGGTGTACCTTTTGACTCCGGTGTAGCTGGTTTGTATGTACGAACTGATTATTTAGAAGAAGCTGGGTACAGCAGTGAAGATCTGCAGAATGCTGACTGGGAGCAAGTAATTGAAATCGGTAAAGCTGTGAAAGAGGCAACAGGCAAACAAATGATCACACAGGATCCAAAAGATCTTGGGCTGCTGCGCATGATGATTCAGACAAGTGGTGCATGGTATTTGGAGGAAGATGGTGTAACACCAAATATCGCCAATAACGAAGCGCTGAAAGAAGCTTTCCGTTTGTATAAGGAAATGATAGATGCAGACTTAGTAAAACCGCATGCTGATTGGAGTCAGTTCATCGCATCCATCAATAACGGAGATATTTCCATGGTGCCGAGCGGTAACTGGATTACACCATCCATTAAAGCAGAAGCATCACAATCTGGTAAATGGGCAGTAGCTCCATTCCCGAAACTGCCTGGTATGGAATCTGTCAATGCATCTAACCTAGGCGGAAGCTCTTGGTATGTGTTAAATATCCCTGGTAAAGAAAAAGCAGCCGAATTCCTAGGTAAAACATTCGGAGCAGAAGGCAAATTTCATCAGCAATTCGTTGAGGAGATTGGCGGTGTAGGAACTTACCAGCCAGCACTTGAAGGAGATGCATATCAAGCAGAAGATGAGTTCTTCGGCGGCCAGAAAATTCTATCTGACTTTGCGTCATGGACGGAAGAAATTCCACAGGTGAACTATGGTTTGCACACGTACGTCATTGAAGACATCCTTGCAAACGAAATTCAGAAGTATCTGGATGGCGAAAATTTGGATACTGTTATGGATAATGCACAATCGCTGGCAGAACAGCAAGCGAAGTAATCAATGGCTCTGGGATGCTGCAAACAATTATGCTGCTTCCCGGGGCTTTTTTAGAAAGGAGCCCTTATTGTGAATATACCAAAGAACCTTGGTCCAGAAGAAGTTGCTATAAAACCAGCACCACGCCCAGCGCGGTCTTTACGGCTGAAAAATACGCTTGTTGGCTGGTCATTTGTCTGCATAGCTTCCCTGCTTATTGGAATTTTCTACTTCTACCCGATGGTGCAAGCATTAATTCTGTCTTTTCAGTCAGGAACTGGTGTACATCTGTCTTTTGTCGGATTTGAAAATTATGTGCGTCTATTCCAGGATCCTGTGTTTCTTACCACTGTGAAAAACACAGTAATTTATCTAATCATCCAAGTACCGGTGATGATTTTATTGGCATTATTTTTGTCTGTTGTACTCAATAACAAGACGCTCAAATGGAAAGGGTTTTTCCGAACTGCAATCTTTTTGCCGTGTGTCACGTCACTTGTTGCATACTCCGTTGTATTCAAGTACTTATTCGCACCAGATGGCATCGTTAACATGATGCTGCTTAAGATTAATCTGGTCGCTGAGCCAATTCAGTGGCTGACAGATCCATTTTGGGCAAAAATCACAATCATCCTGGCTATTACATGGAGATGGACCGGATACAATATGATTTTCTATCTATCGGCGCTGCAAAACGTGGATCGATCTATTTATGAAGCTGCTAAGATTGACGGTGCTTCTGCTGTACAGCAGTTCTTTAAAATTACCATTCCGATGCTGAAACCGATTATTTTGTTCACCTCCATTACATCTACAATCGGAACTTTGCAGCTATTTGACGAAGTTATGAATATTACAGCGGGCGGTCCAGGAAATGCAACCATGACCATCTCTCAATACATCTATAATCTATCATTCAAGTACACCCCTGACTTTGGCTATGCTGCGACTGTATCTTACGGCATTGTCTTCTTAATTGTCATCTTCTCGATCATCCAATTTAAAGCGGCAGGTGATAAAAAATGAAACGACCGAATAAAGTAATTGGCTACTTGTTTCTAAGCATTTGTGCGATCATTTCTATCTTTCCGTTTTATTGGATGGTCGTTAGTATGACCAACACCTCAGCAGATGTTACAAGAGGCAAACTGCTGCCGGGCGGGCATTTTATCGAGAACTTTAAGAACCTTTTGCAGACAGTCGACCTTGTACCGGCGTTATCAAATTCGGCTCTTATAGCAGTAGGAACGACTGTGCTGAGTTTACTAATCGCTTCCTTAGCAGGGTATGGATTTGAAATCTATCGAAGCAGAGCGAAAGACGTTGTGTTTAATATATTACTATTATCGATGATGATTCCATTTGCTGCATTGATGGTGCCATTATTCCGGATGTTTGGTTCTATCACACCTATGCTGCCGTTCATTGGAATTGATACACTTTCTGCTGTTGTTCTTCCGACCATCACAACAGCCTTTCTAATCTTCTTTTTCCGGCAAAGCACCAAAATGTTTCCGAAAGAAATATTGGAAGCGGGTCGTATGGATGGGTTGAAGGAGCTTGGCATCTTCTTCCGTATCTACGTACCAACCATGAAGACAACATATGCAGCTGCTGCCATCATTACGTTTATGGCAAGCTGGAATAACTATCTCTGGCCGCTAGTTGTGCTGCAGTCGCCAGAAAAACAGACCATTCCGTTGCTTATCTCAACGCTAGGTTCCAGCTACTCGCCAGATTACGGGATGATTATGATGGCAATCGTAATCGCGACGCTGCCGACAGCGATTATTTTCTTCTTTATGCAAAAGCATTTCGTAGCAGGAATGATGGGCTCTGTGAAGTAATGGATACAAAGGGGAGGAGAATTTTATGACGAACAATACAAAGGTGACACCAAGTTTGGATTGGCTAAGTGATACGAGTGTTTTTGCAGTCAATCGTGCAGCTGCACATTCGGATCACTTGTATTATGAAACAATGGAGCAGGCGGAATTGCGCGGAGAGATGCCGTGGCGGCACAGTTTGAATGGCCAATGGAAGTTTCATTATGCGAAGAACCCTGCAGCACGACCGGCTATCTTTTATGAACAAGGATTTGATTGCAGCAGCTGGGATTCCATTACAGTACCTGCGCATATCCAGCTGGAAGGGCACGGAACGCCGCAATATGTAAATACAATGTATCCTTGGGATGGGGTACATGATATTCGGCCGCCAGAGGTGCCGATGGAGGATAATCCAGTCGGCAGTTATGTGACACAATTTACAGTACCAAAGCATATGGAAGATATGCCGTTGTTCATCTCCTTCCAAGGAGTAGAATCTGCGTTTTATGTGTGGCTGAACGGTCACTTTGTTGGGTATAGTGAGGATTCCTTTACGCCAGCAGCATTTGATTTGACCGATTATTTGCAGCCAGGTGACAATAAATTAGCGGTAGAAGTGTACCAGCGCAGTACAGGCAGCTGGCTGGAGGATCAGGATTTCTGGCGTTTCTCAGGTATTTTCCGTGATGTCTATCTTTATACCACACCAGAAATACATGTGTTTGATTTGGCAGTGCAAGCGAGATTGGATGACACATATTCGAAAGGTTCCTTGAAAGCAGCAATGCAGTTTCAAGAAGCATTGCCAGCGGCTGCTAAAATAACGGGCAGCCTTCACGATAAAAATGGCAGATTGGTGCAGGAAGCAGAAGGGTTATTCAGCGAACAAACAGCAGTTGTACCTTTTGATATCGACAAACCGAATTTATGGAGCGCAGAAGATCCCTATTTGTATTCACTGTATCTGCAAATTTACAACGAAGAGGGTCAGCTTGTGGAAGTTGTTCCGCAGCAAGTTGGCTTCCGTCGTTTTGAAATGATTGATAAAGTAATGTGCTTGAACGGAGAGCGCGTTGTATTCAAAGGTGTCAATCGGCATGAGTTTAACGCTCGTACGGGGCGGGTTGTCTCGGAAGCGGATATGCTGTGGGATATTAAAACGATGAAGCAGCACAATATCAATGCCGTCCGCACATCTCATTATCCAAACCAAACCCGCTGGTATGAGTTGTGTGATATGTACGGTTTGTATGTGATTGATGAAATGAACTTGGAAACACATGGGTCATGGCAGAAGCTCGGTGAGGTAGAGCCGTCTTGGAACATCCCGGGAAATTTACCGGAATGGCAAGACATTGTGATGGACCGGGCCATTTCAATGCTGGAACGAGACAAAAACCATCCTTCTATCTTGATTTGGTCATGCGGCAATGAATCATACGCCGGCGAAGTTATTGTACAGGTAGCGAACTATTTCCGCCAAAAGGATCCAAGCCGTCTGGTTCATTATGAAGGTGTGTTCCATGCCAGGGAATATGATGAAGCAAGTGACATGGAAAGCCGCATGTATGCAAAAGCTGCTAATATTATCACGTATTTGGAAAATGATCCAGAAAAACCTTTTATCCTTTGCGAGTACATGCATGCGATGAACAATTCATTAGGCGGGATGGACAAATATACTGAATTGGAAAATAAGTATCCGATGTATCAAGGCGGGTTCATCTGGGATTATATCGACCAAGCATTAGTGAAAAAAGATCGTTTTGGAAAGGAATTCCTTGCTTACGGGGGCGATTTTCATGATCGTCCGACCGATTATATATTCTGTACCGATGGTCTCGTTTTTGCCGATCGTAAACTTTCGCCAAAAATGCAGGAAGTAAAATATTTGTATCAAAACATCAAGTTAGATGTAACAGATAAAGAGATTAAGGTACGAAACGAAAATCTATTCGTAGATACATCAGCTTATCAATTAGTCTGGACACTGCGAAGAGATGGTATCGTAGTATACGAAGAGTCCGTCCAGCAGCAAGTTCCGGCCGGAGAGGAAGCGGCATATAGCATTACTATCCCGCAGAGCCTATTAGCTGAAGCAGGTGTCTTTACAATCGATGCGAGCATGCAATTAGCTGCGTCTACCGCATGGGCCGAGGCAGGATTTGAAGTCGCATTTGGACAATACGTTTGGGAAAAGCAACTCGCTGCACCGAAAGCTTCTGGAATACTTCGTGTTGTCGAAGGAGATGTGAACATCGGGGTGCATGGCCGTGATTTCGCTGTCCAATTTTCCAAAACGGCCGGAAGTCTTACTTCACTTCGTTACGATGGAAAAGAAATGATAGAGATACCTCCTTATCCAACATTCTGGCGTGCTAGTACAGATAATGACAATGGTTATCAGCAAAGTTATACAGCGGGCGTGTGGCTGGCGGCCAGTATAGCGAGAAAATGCACAGATGTAGCGTTACATGCGGATGAAAAGCAAGTAGATGTTACATTCACTTATACGTTTGCTATTGCGGAGAAAGTAACCGTACAAACTATTTATTCTGTGTTCCCCGATGGAAAAGTTCGTGTGAAAGCAGTGTACCATGGGGCAGCAAACTTGCCGGATTTGCCAACATTCGCTCTTTCTCTCAAAACAAGTGCTGATTACAGCAATCTGGAATGGTTTGCCAAAGGACCAGAAGAGAACTACGAAGACCGCAGTCGCGGTGCAAGATTATGCCGTTTCCAAAATACTGTGGTAACAAACGGAACAGCATATGCAAGACCGCAGGAGTCCGGCACGAGAACAGGGGTCCGCTGGCTGACACTGACGAACGAACAAGGCAGCGGTATACAGCTGCAAGCGGCAGATGCGCCTATTACATGCAATGCGTCGCCCTATACGGCTTTAGAAATTGAGCAAGCAAATCATGCTTATGAACTGCCGCCGGTTCATTACACAGTCTTAACGGTTGCTGGAAAGCAGATGGGTGTTGGGGGAGACGACAGCTGGGGTGCACCAGTACATCCAGAGCATAGATTAGCAGCTGCAGAAGAACAGTCATTTGTATTTACCATAAATAGAGCGTAAAGAAAATCCCCTTTGCTAAGGCAAAGGGGATTATTTTATGCAAAGATGGCTTCTTCGTATTGCAATAATGTTTTGGTCATAACCGGAGCTTGATCTTTCTTCTCTTTGCGCATGGCGCGATGTTCAGCAACATGAGATTCCCGAGAGATCCAAGCGACAAAATCTTGCTTTTTATCCCATTTCGTCACAATTGCATAAGCAACAGTATCCCTTTTCTTTGTATCTTTATTCCAGCATTCAGCTGTGTGTAAACCGCTGACATCTGTCAGCTCTTCCATTGTATGTTTTACTTTATTGATAATTTTATCTTCATTCGCAATGTCGCCTTCAAAAATGACTTGATTGACAAACATAGGATTGCCTCCTCATTGAACTGATTCTTCTTTAACGGTATCAGAAAAAAAGAAGGCAGTCAATGAGAATGATTATCATTGATAAAAGAAAAAGGAGCTGTATATGCCAGCTCCCATATCATTAATAAACTTTATCTCCGTTAAAGATGCTGTTTTTCACAACAACATAATCAACGTTGCGAATTGCTTCTAGTTTGTTTCCGCCAGCATAAGAAATGGAGGACTGCAAATCTTGTTCCATCTCTGTCAGTGTATCTTGAAGCGCGCCTTTATGCTCAACGAACATTTTCTTGCCTTCAACATTGCGTTTCTCGCCTTTTTGGAATTCGGACGCAGAGCCGAAATATTCTTTGTACAGCTTGCCATCTTTTTCAACTGTATCGCCAGGAGATTCTTCGTGGCCAGCGAATAAAGATCCAATCATGACCATGGAAGCGCCGAAACGGATGGATTTTGCGATATCACCGTGTGTGCGGATGCCGCCGTCCGCGATGATTGGTTTGCTAGCTGCTTTGGCACACCAGCGCAACGCAGCCAGTTGCCAGCCGCCAGTACCGAAGCCGGTCTTGATTTTCGTAATACATACTTTACCTGGTCCAATTCCTACCTTTGTAGCATCGGCACCAGCATTTTCAAGTTCTCTGACTGCTTCTGGTGTACCAACGTTTCCGGCAATAACGAAGCTTTCAGGCAAATGCTTTTTAATATGCTGAATCATGCGGATAACGGCATTTGAATGACCGTGTGCGATATCAATTGTAATATATTCTGGAACCAATTTCTTGCTGGCCAGGTCCTCAATAAAGCCGTATTCGTCTTCTTTTACGCCGACACTTATAGAAGCAATCAAATTTTGCTCCTGCATTTGCTGGATAAATGCAATTCGAGTCTCTGGCTCAAAGCGATGCATCACATAAAAATAATTATTTTCAGCCAAGTAAGTGGCGATTGTTTCATCAATGATCGTCTGCATGTTAGCTGGTACGACCGGCAGACGGAATGTATGGTTTCCTAGTGTGACCGCTGTGTCGCATTCTGAACGGCTCTCCACTACGCATTTTGCAGGAATTAACTGAATATCTTCGTAATCAAATACATTTTCCATGTTTATACCCCTCTAAAGACGAATTATTTTTGGTTAAACTATTTATTTCGTTCGCCCTTTGGTACTATACAATAATTCAGAAAACAAAGCAAAGGTTTTTACCTAGAAAAATAAAAAAAACCGTCAAATAGGGTAAGCTATAGAAGGAGGGATACGAGATGAAACTTCGGATGAATATCACTTATTGCACACCAAAAGGTACGGAAGCAGCATTTCATTCAGATTTTATGCCGGCTGGAGCTGTAATGCTGTTAATGGAAGACATGCAGCAAAATAGCAGAGTAGTACAAACGGAAATACTCGATCAGTATGAAACAGAATGGACGTTAAAAGAATTACGTGCCTATATGAAGGAACTGGAGACAGAACCGCATCATGTTCGTCTGTTTGCTGATGGCGGTTTTGAGAAGCATACCGGACGGTCGGGGCTCGGCTGTGTTGTGCATTACGAACAAAACCAGAAGGAATTTCGTCTGCGGCGCAATCGAGAAGTGGAACAGCTAGCTTCTAATAACGAAGCAGAATTTGCAGCCTTGTATTTTGCAATCGATATCTTAGGGGAGCTCGGTGTAAAAAATCAAGAGATAGAAGTATTCGCTGATTCTCGTACTGTCATGATGCAAATGTCTGGAGAGTGGCCGGTTTATGAAAAAGAACTGCAGTATTGGGCAGATAAAACAGATGACTTGATAAAGGAATTCGGGCTTACGGTTCTGTACACACATGTGGATCGGAAGCAGAACAAGGAAGCAGACCAGCTAGCGAGTCAGGCGCTGAAAAAGATCGAAATCGACAGTACCATACAAAAATGACCGCCTGGCACATAATTGGCCGGGCGGTCATTTTTATTTGGAAGTCTGTTGATCGAGCGCTTCGATCAAACTAGTTTTGGTTGAACCAGATGCTGCTTCCACTAGTGTCTGGAAACGTTCTGTCAGCAAATCTTTATTTTTATACTCCTCCGGATGGTTCTGATTATAATAGAAACGGAAGACAGCTTCTTCTGGGAAGTGCTGTTTACCTGTCTTAATCATGAATCCAACAGGGAGCTTATGATAAGCATATGCTGTTGCTGTTTTTGTTTCTGCAAGCGGTGCTTCAGCTTTCACTG
Source organism: Terribacillus aidingensis (assembly GCF_900215625.1). Taxonomy (GTDB): domain Bacteria; phylum Bacillota; class Bacilli; order Bacillales; family Amphibacillaceae; genus Terribacillus; species Terribacillus aidingensis. The sequence goes on along the minus strand of NZ_OBEK01000003.1, from coordinate 67,820 downwards.
CAGCTGTATCCTTTTCAGTTTCGAGCTGCTGCATAGCCTGCTTGATGAATTTCTTGCGAGCGCGCTTTTTCTTGGAACGCATGTTCATCTCAGCAAGAACTTTATCCAGACTTTCAGTTTTTGTAAGTACAGTCACGACGAAAAACTCCTCTATTATTGTCTGCAACCTCTATCATATGATATTTTCGGAGATTTTAGAAGGCTAGAGGTAGAATTGTTAACATTCTGACAAATTATCAATACGTATAAGTGGTTGAATATGTTGGATCTGTATCCGGGATTAAGGAGATACCTATGATTGTAAATACAATTGCAAGGAGTATACCCAGCACAAATCCAACGCCCATGATGATGAAATAAGCAATGGCAAAATTCCTTCTGGGATTCATTCGATCAACTGCCCAGATGATCAGCATTACGATATTTACTACCGGAAGTACAAGTAATAACAGCGTCCAAACCCAATCCATAATACCGAGCTGATTATTATTTGCCCGGGTTACTTGTTCTTGATGTTCCATAAGATCGCTCCTGACTAAGATTTAATAATGGCAAAAACAACTATAAGGCATAGTTTCTGTATATTCAACCAAAGTCAGGAAGGTCATAATCAGCATAAGCAAGCCTTTTTAAGGACTTTTTCCCTGTTTTGATGCTCGCTCCAGCTGCTGCTTCATTCGAAGCATCTCTTGCCTTGCCAGCGGATCAAAAAGTCCTTCATTCAGGGTTTTATCAATGAATTTTATCGCTTGGTCCATTTGTCGATTCAACTTGGTTTACCTCCTGCCCGTTAGGTTTCATTTCCTATCTTAGTTTGTGAACACCTTCATTAGAATAGCTAATAATCGCATCTATTATACTAGGTAAAATGAAGTCATATTTAATTGGAAAAGCTTGTCTGACTCCATGTTGTTCGATACACTTCTGTTAATGAAAAAATGAGGTGAACGAAGATGTTGTACGATGTTATTGTTCTTGGAGCTGGAACGATGGGGATGAGTGCGGGCTACCAGCTTGCGAAAAAAGGACTGCATGTGCTTTTACTGGATTCACATCACCCGCCGCATGTACATGGAAGCCATCATGGTGAAACGAGAATTATCCGGTATGCTTATGGCGAGGGAGAAGCTTATGTACCGCTGGCTCTTCGGGCAAAAGAATTGTGGAAAGAGCTGGAACAGCAAATAAGCAAAAATGTTTTTGCAGAGACTGGCGTATTAAACAGCGGACCGGAAACAAGTCCTTTCATTCAAAACGTTCTAAAAAGCGGAAAAGCTTATAATCTGCAAGTCGAGCAGCTTACTGCTGCCGAAATGAAAAAACGCTGGTCAGGCCTGACTGTTCCGTCTGATTATATTGGTTGTTATGAACAGGACGCTGGCTATTTGCTGGCAGACCAAATTCTAAAAGGGTATGCACAGTTGGCTGCTTCTCATGGAGCTGTCGTGGCGGGCGGACAACGCGTGGAAACCATCCAAATAAAAGACAGTTTGGTGGAAGTCAAAACCAAGGAACATACATACCGAGGGAAGAAACTGATCGTAACAGCGGGCGCATGGGGAGGCGAGCTGTTAGCACAGCTTGGATTAAAACTTCCGATTCAGGTGACTAGGAAGACATTTGCTTGGCTGCATGCAGATAAACACTTTCGGGAAGGCAATTTCCCATGCTTCAGCTTTGATACAGAATTGGGTACTTATTATGGTTTTCCGGACATCAATCATACAGGGTTAAAGATAGGACGCCATGATACCGGCACACCAATACATCCAGATGATAAAGGTGCTCCTTACCATGAAGGAGATACAGAGGAACTGCTTCGTTTCTTGACGCAATTTATTGGAGGCGGTTCATTCAACTTGCGAGAAGGAAAAACATGTATGTACAGCATGACGCCGGATGAAGATTTTCTCATAGACTATCATCCAGAATATCCGCAAATCCTATATGCACTTGGCTTTTCCGGTCATGGTTTCAAATTCGCCAGTGCAATTGGCGAGGTTCTGAGTGAGATGGCAATGGAAAAAGAGACAACATTAGACGTAAGCTCATTTCGGAATAAAAGATTTCAATAGAGAAATGAAGGACTTTTGTGACAGAATGGTCATAAATAGAAAAATTGTGTCACGCTGTCATGGTATAATAAATGCAGATCATTAGTAAGGAGATGCGTTTCATGCCACCAGTAGTACGTTTAATAGTCATTTCTGCGTTTGTTTTGCTCACAGTCGGACTCTTAGTGTTGGGCGCTGTTAAGAGCAAGCAAATGCGAATACCTTTTACAATCTTAGCAATCGTTTTAGCATTTATTTATATGGTGTCCTATATTGTATTATTTGCCTTATAAAACATGCGCGCTGTCGTGCATGTTTTATTTTTCTACAAAAAAACAGAGATAATTCTCCAGTATATGAAAAATGAAATATTATTGTAATGTTTTGTCAGACTGTCGTGTAGTATACTGTTTCCGGAGATTACTTTATTTCTATTCTAATCATCGCAGACTAATCGAACTAGGAATGCTGACGCCTATACAATAGATTCACAGGGGGAAACAACTTGAAAAGAAAATGGCTACATATTGGCTTGGCTGCAGTGATCGGAACAGCTGCATTAGTTTTGCCGGTATCTGGAAACGCTGCATATGCCTATGAAGATTTAGATGAGAAGAAGGAAGAAGTCGAGCGGAAGAAAGAAGCTATAAAAGAGGAGCAGTCAAAAAAGACAGAGAAGCAGGACGACCTGCAAGCTGCTGCTGAGAAATTGCGCGTCGATTTAAAAGAGATTGATAGTAAAATAGAAAAAACAAATATAAAACTAACAGAGACTGAATCTGAGGTTGCTGATTTGGAATCAGATATCCAATCATTAAAGACAGAGATTGCAGACTTAGAAAAGAGAATTGAAGAGCGTCATAGTTTGCTGAAGGACCGTATTCATTCCTTGCAGAAAAATGGCGGACAAGTCAGCTATTTAGATGTCATTATGGAATCAAAGAGCTTTTCTGATTTCCTTAATCGTGTAGATGCCGTGAGCACAATCATGGGTGCAGATCAGGAACTAATGAATGCCCAACAGCGTGACTTGGATGACGTTGAATCGAAAAAGACAGAGCGCCAAACCAAACTGGAACGTGTCGAACAGCAAGCTGCCGTACTGAAAGAAACAAAACAAACACTGACTGATCAGCAACATGAGAAGGACAAGCTTATTGAAGATGTCATGAAGGAATATGATGTGACGTCTGAGGAGTTATTCAGCCTGACAGAAGAAGCAGATTTATTGGCTGCTCAAGAAGAAGCAATTGCGGAAGAAGCTGCATATCGCGATAAACAAAAGGCAGAAGAAGAAGCACGTAAGGAAGCAGAACGCCAGCGTGCTGAACAAGCGAAGCAGGAAGAAGCAGCGCGTATAGCGAAAGCCGAAAAAGAAGAAAAAGAGGCAGCAGCGCAAGCGGAGTCCGAACAAAAAGCAGCGGAACAAGAAACGGCAGAAGAGAAGACTGCAGCATCTGCTGCACCATCTGCATCTGCTGAAACAGAACCGAAGCAGGAAGTGGAGAAGAAATCTTACTCCCAGCCAGCAGCACAGCCTAAACAAAAGGCAAGCCCTGCACCTGCGCAAGAAAAGCACCAAGTGTCTAAGGCTCCAGCCTCCAGTGCTAATTTTATTACGCCAGCACCAGGTTACATCTCATCTGGTTTCGGTCCAAGAGCCGGCGGTTATCATTACGGCATCGATATTGCCAAGCGTGGTGCAGGAGTTCCCATTTGGGCAGCTGCATCCGGCAAGGTTATCCGAGCGTATCAGTCATCTAGCTATGGAAATGTGATTTTCGTGACCCACTCGATAAATGGCAAAACGTATACGACTGTGTATGCCCACTTAACGTCAATGCACGTGAGCACAGGGCAGCGCGTGTCACAAGGGCAGCAAATCGGCACAATGGGGAACACTGGTATGTCACATGGACAGCACCTCCATTTCGAATTGCATACAGGTCCTTGGAATGCTTCCAAATCAAATGCGGTTAATCCGCGTTCATACCTTAACTAACAGAAACGCCAACACTCTATTTGAGGGTTGGCGTTCTTCTTTTTTATGCAAGGTAATAGGAATATAAACAAAGGGGGAGAAGATGCAGCGAGGCATTGAGGCATTACAAGCAGTTCTAGAAAAAAATGTCCTTACTCGCTGCTTACCGTGAAGTTCTTTATAGCAAAGAGTTGTTTATTATCGCGCCTCAATTAATTGTTGTGTATGATAATTTGCTGACTGTAGACTTGTTTACTGTGACGGAGGAGACATTTAAACATACTAATCAGTTTCTTGTCCTTTATGATCCGAAAATCGACTCCAACAATTTAAAGAAACGCAAACATTGACAATGACGGATGTCATGTATGGAGAACAAGTAATTGACTTGACGTGGTTTCTGTTTCAGTACTGAAAAGCGGCTTTAAGAGGTAATGCGGCATGGGGTGCTGCAATGCTTCAGCAAGTAACAGAGCCGCTAGCACGAATGCTGCTGCATCATCACGCACGACACGTGCCTTGCTAGCACTGAAAAGAGCGCAGCAGCTTCTGCCTGCTGCAGTATATAGCAAATACTGGATGTGTTAGAACATGTAACACCAACCAGTCATGGCAAGGCTGCAGCTGCTTTGTTAAAGCTGCTAGACAGCGAGGAGCCTTTCCTGGAGAAGCATCTAAAAGGGGAAGAGAAAAAATTAATTGAACCTCTGCTTGCGTGTTTAATTACAGAGAAGCAAATAACGGAACCATAATAAAAGCCATATCCTTAACGGGATATGGCTTTTAATCTATGCAAGGCTGAACCGACCAAACGACATTGCTTTTCGTGTGGGTATTAAGCTTCTCCATCAAATCAGCTGCATCCGCTTCACTGCGAAACAGCATATCTGAAGATGTATTGGAATGTTTTAGGTAGGTTTTTGTTCCGTGCGCTTCCCGTACAATTTTATAGAACATCGAACACACTTCCTCACCTGTTTATTTTTTCTATTGTTATTTTCTCATAGCGGTACAGCCATGTATAGGAACACAGATGAATATTCAATTAAGATTTTGTGGTAAAACTGTGAAAAGTGTCTCTTTTCAGTCAATGTTGACGGGGAAAGCGAATGCTGCAGAGAAATGGGATGTGTTTTTTTCTTGATAGTCTAAAATACAGAGCATCTTGGCGAAGGAGCGGAATATTTCCAGTCAAACAAACAGCCAACTGCCGATAAAGTACCGCGGCAATTGGCTGTTTGTAAGTGTTCCTGCTCCTCTCTCTAAGACAGGGGCAGTCCCAAACCAAAATAAAGATATTTTATTAGGGTTTATTATACTTTTTGAACGTTTGCTGCTTGTGGTCCGCGCTGACCTTGTTCAACTTCAAACGTTACTTTTTGGCCTTCATCCAATGTTTTGAAGCCTTCGCCTTGAATAGAGCTGAAATGTACGAATACATCGTCTCCACCTTCAACTTCGATAAAACCGAAACCTTTGTCTGCGTTAAACCATTTCACTGTACCTTGTTCCATTATATTGCCTCCTAGAATCTAAAAACTTCACTAGACTATATTTGAATCTAGCCTATTTCCTATATTAACACAATAAAGCTGTTTTAAACTTAAATTCTCATGGTTTCCATAAAAAATAGAATTTATTGCTTATCCGAACGTGAAAAAACGTGGAAATATACATGTTTTGTTGTTTCTCTGCCTATCACATGAGGTAACGCCATATTTTAAGTTCTTGAATGCTGCACAACTGAAAAATTTTTGAATTACCTGTGACAGCGTTTTCGAAGCATTAACCTTTCCCCTTACATGAGAGCGTCCATTGTGTCGTGCCTTATTGCTATACGAAACAATCTGTTTTGTAAATACCATGTAAATTATTTACGTAATGAGCCTGCATCTATTAGTGAATGATTGCACTGGCAGGGGATTAGTGCCGTTACTCAATTTTTTTATTTTTACATTAATTAAACATATCTTCACAATATTTTAAACACCAGCTTCATATTCGGCTTGTACAGTTAACAATATAAGAACAAATGAGGGGAGATAGTGTTTTGGAGAATATATATTTTTCTTCAACCTTGCGTTGGCATGAGCCTGCAGAACAAGTTGTCCGGCAGGCTGCTAGTGATCAACTGCCAGGTATAGAGATTTGGGCACCGCATGTGTTCTTTCATGACAGTGATCCGCTTGTCATTCGTAAAACAACAGAACAGGCGGGAATGCACTTTACCATGCACGCTCCGAGCTGGGATTTGAATAGTACAAGTTTCGATCGCAGCGTCCGACTTAAACAGGATCTGCAAACTGTTGTCGAGGGAATGGATACGACATCTGCTTCTTGGGAGCAGAATCTTTCCTTCATTCGCCAGCATTTTCAGGCAAAGGAGCATGTGATATGAAAATACTTGTTACTAATGACGACGGCATTTTTTCGCCGGGCGTGGAAGCGATGATTGAGACGCTTCAGCATTTTGGTGAGGTGTATGTTGTTTGTCCGGATCAAGCGAGCAGCAGTCGCAGTCATCCCGTTACACCACGTCAGCCAATTCGTGTCAAAGAGATGTATCACTTTCCGGGCGTTGCAGGTGCATGGTGTCTCAATGGAACTTCCGCAGATTGTGTGAAATTAGCAGTAGAAGTTCTTATCCAGGACGAGCTGGATTTTATTTTTTCTGGCATCAATCTCGGTCCTGCTATAGGGCGGGACATTTATTATTCCGGCGCAGTAGCAACGGCAATAGAAGCCTCTCTGTACAACATTCCGGCTGCTTCTGTCAGTTTGAATAGCAGTTCCCAAAACCATGTGAACTATTCGAAGGTGAAGACACTGTTCTATCAGGTCGCCGAGGTGCTGCTGCAGCATAAGTCAAAATCAATCGGTCTGCTGAGTGTGAATTTGCCGAATGTCGACAAGCGGGAATTCAAGGGAATCCAAGTTATTCCAACGGATATGCATGTATCGCGTTATCGTTTTGTCGGTCTGCGTGATCCGCATGGAGAAGTATATTACTGTGTGAGGGATCAGCTGCAAGAGCTTGCTGCTTTCCATCCGACGAGTGATTATCTGCTACTAAAAGAAGGATACATAACCGTTTCTCCAATAGAATTGCGCAATCATTACCGACGAAAACAGGAACAAGTGGAACGCTGGTTTAAAACAATGGAAACAAATACCTCTGAATAAAGGAGAAATTCATATGAAACGAAAATGGATGGTTGTTATTGCCAGTGCTGCATTGCTGGCATTAACAGCTTGCGGACAAGAAGAAACGGGCGGCAGTACAAGTGCAGCAGATGGTGAGGTTGCAGGAACACTTAGCTTTTATACGTCACAGCCAGATGCGGATGCACAGAAACTAGTAGAAGGATTCGAGAAAAAATATCCGGATGTAAATGTGGAAACATACCGATCTGGTACAGAAGAGGTTATCTCTAAATTGAATGCAGAAAAGATGGCTGGGGATGTACAAGCTGACGTGCTGCTTGTAGCAGACAGTGTAACGTTTGAAGATTTGAAGGAGCAGGATATGCTGCAAGCTTATGAATCAGGTGAACTGGATGCAGTCCCGGATGATTTTGAGGATAAAGATCACTATTATACAGGTACAAAGATTATGGCAACTGGTATCGTAACGAATACAGAACAAGGAGAGACACCGAAGAGCTGGGAAGCACTAACGGACGCAAGCGGCAAAACGGTTATGCCAAGTCCCCTCTACTCTGGTGCAGCTGCTTATAATCTTGGAGTCTTGACTAGACAAGATAACTTTGGCTGGGAGTTTTATGAAAAGCTGAAGAAGCAAGACACGACAGTAGTCAAAGGGAATGGAGATGTATTGAAATCTGTTGCTTCTGGCGAGAAACAGTATGGTGTTATCGTTGATTTCCTTGCAGCCAGAGCGAAAGCAGATGGTTCTCCTGTTGAACTTGTGTATCCGGAGGAAGGGGTGCCGGTTATAACTGAGCCGATTGGCATCACGAAGAATACCGACAATGCCGCCGCTGCCGAAGCATTTGTAGATTATGTATTATCTGAAGATGGACAAAAACTTGCAACAGAACTTGGGTATACGCCGATTAGAGAGGGAATTGATGCGCCAGAAGGGTTGAAAACCTATGATGAAATGAAGGTGCTGCAAGCAGATACAGAAGAATTGTACAGTTCCCGAAACAAAGACAAACAGCAATTCGAAGACTTGTTCGGGAAATAAGCAGATGGAGGGCGACGTATGCAATTAACAATGAAACCAGAACATCTTGAGAAAGGCAGGCATGCTTCCCTCCAGAAGCTGCCTCGTCTCATCGGTATTTTAATGCTCATCTTCTTTTTTCTATTACCAATCATCCGTCTCATTATGATGAGTTTTACTTCCGGTGAGAGTCTTTCCGTCAGTGCCTATACAGAGGTGCTGCAGGATGCTGTTACGTGGAAAACACTTTGGAATACGATTGGCATTGTGGCTGGCAGCACAGCATTATCAATGGTCCTTGGCGTAACAATGGCTGCAATTATGGCGTATACAAACGTGCGGGGCAAATCGGTCATGCAGCTGCTTATCTTTTTGCCTTTTATTATTCCATCTTATATTACAACCCTTGCGTGGGTGCAGTTTTTAAGTGCTTCTGGACCGCTTGGAGGACTGCCGGATTGGATGCGGCCGGAATTATATAGTGTAGGCGGCATCATCTTTGTACTAGGTATTTCACATTATCCGCTTGTCTATTTAATGACAGTGCAAGTGCTTAGGAGAATTCCTCGTGACGCAGAATTAGCTGCCATGGTTTCTGGTGCATCTCGGTTTGCGTGCTGGCGGAGGATTATTCTGCCGATGGCTCTTCCCGGCATATTGAGCGGCGGACTGCTGGCGTTTTTATCAAATCTCGATAATTTTGGAGTACCCGCTTTTCTCGGCATCCCGGCTAATATTCGAGTACTTAGTACATATATTTACGAGCAAGTAATTGGCTATGGACCAAGTGCTTTTAGTCGAGCTGCAGTTCTGTCTGTTCTGCTTGGGTTGCTCGCAATAGCTGTAACCTTCATTCAAGTATGGCTGTTACGAAAAAGTAACGTAACCGAAACAACAGTAGCTGATCATGCACCGCGCATCCACTTAACGCCAATCAGGCGGAAAAGTTTACAGATGCTCCTTTGGATTTTTCTGCTTGGAACAAGTCTTGTTCCATTCTTGGCAATGGGAACAGTCAGTCTGGTACAAGCCTATGGTGTGGATTTAACATGGAAGAATTTATCATTTGGAAACTATCATTATATTTTATTTGAAGATGAAAAAGTGATTCGATCCCTTCGTAACAGCATCCTGCTCGGTGGAGTCACCGCGGCTGTCTGTCTCCTCTTCGGTACGTTTTTCGCTTATTACCGCGCTAGAAATCAAGGAAAGCTGCCAAAGATAATGGAAGCAATCATCACGATGCCTTATGCACTTCCAGGTACAGTATTGGCACTTTGTATTATCCTCATGTGGATGCAGCCGCTTCCCGGCTGGTATCCAGGCGTGTACGGAACACCGGCCATTATATTGATTGCTTACATCACACGTTTCTTTGTGCTGCAATTCCGCGGCAGCTATACAGCATTTTCTCAGCTGGATAAGCGGATGGAAGAAGCGGCAAGAACAAATGGCGCAAGTTCTTTTGTTCGGTGGAAGCAAATTTTACTGCCGCTCATTTTGCCTGGCGTCATTAGTGGTGCACTGCTTGTCTTTCTGACAGCATTAACAGAACTAACGGTCTCGAGCATGCTTTGGTCGAGTGGTTCTGAAACAGTAGGTGTAATTATCTTCAGCTTCGAACAAGCAGGCTACAGTACGTATTCTACCGCTTTCTCATCCCTCATTGTGCTGGCAATACTGCTAGGCGCATTGGGCTACTTGTTCATACAGCATAAATGGAAACAAAAGGGGAGAAAAGTATGATAGCATTACAAGGCATTGAAAAACGATATGGTGATACAACTGCTTTGCACGAAGTTGATTTGACTATACAAGATGGTGAATTTTTAGCTATTCTTGGCCCTTCAGGCTGTGGTAAGACAACGTTGCTTCGCTTGCTGGCAGGCTTTATGAATCCAACAGTCGGCACCATCCAGTTTGGTGAAAAAGAAGTGGCTAATCCGCGAAAATCGAGCAAACCGGAAAAACGAAATATAGGCATGGTTTTTCAGTCATTTGCACTATGGCCGCATATGAACGTCGAAGAGCACGTCCGCTTTGCATTAAAAAATCACCGGTTCTCTAATAAAAGTACAGCAAATGAACAGGAAAGCAGAGTGACAGAGGTGCTGCAGCTGGTCGGCATGGAAGCTTTTCGAAAAAGATATCCTGCTGCACTTTCTGGCGGACAGCAGCAGCGTGTGGCGCTGGCAAGGGCCATTGCGCCAGAACCGGATATCTTGCTTATGGATGAACCGCTCAGTGCATTGGATGCTGAACTGCGCATCAGTATGCGGAAAGAAATTAAGCAGATTCATCGGAAGCTGGGTGCCACGATTATATATGTTACACATGATCAGGCAGAAGCACTGGCAATGGCCGATCGAGTGCTAGTCATGCAGCAAGGACGCATAGAGCAAGCAGACAAACCAGAAGTTATATATCAGCGTCCTGAAACAACCTTCGTGGCGACTTTTGTTGGAAAAGCGAATCTTGTTAAAGGCAGCTGGAAAGGAGATATCTTTACGCCAGCTGACACGAATCTTTGCTGGAAAGAGGCAGGTGTAGCAGAGCAGCTGAAGCAGCAGCACGTATTCCCGGTCAGACCAGAGCAATGGGAGCTTTTATCCGCCGAAGAGGAGGGACTGCCGGGCCAGATTACACTCAGCCAATTTCAAGGAACAGAAAGGCATTACGTCATTCAAGTTGGCGACATGGAATATCAAGCTTCTCTCCCCATTTCTCTTCCAGCTTGGCGGGAAGGCGATCATGTCGCGCTGCAAGTTAAGGGACAGCATGCTGCTTCTTCCACTGAACCAACGATGTTAGAAATAACATAGTAAAGCGAGACTTCCTTCACTTCCTTCTGAAAGGAAGTTTTTTTTGAAGGAATAAACCTTTCCAGGCAGAAATAAGGGATAGAGGTGATGCGCATGAAGCGAGATATGAGTATTATCAGAGACCTCCTATTGGATATAGAATCGGAATACACGGAGGGCGGCTTTGCACTGGAGGTGACAGAGGAGGATGATTATACAGAAGAGGAAATGAAATATCATTTGCAGCTGATGAAGGAAGCGAAGTTAATCAAACTGGAAACGGTGCTTGATGAGGAAGAGGAAGAAGAGGAACTGCTCATTTACGGCCTAACCTGGGATGGACACGAACTGCTGGACAGTATTCGTGAAGAAGCAATATGGCAGCAATTAGTAGTAAACCTGAAAAGAGAGAAGGGCAGTATGCCGTTTTCCGTGTTAAGGAAGCAGGCGGCGAAAGCGGCTGAGGCATACTATGCTGCTGAATAAAATAGGTTGCTGGTTAGAAGGGTAATTCTAATCAGCTGACACCTGAGAAAATATTTTGCATACTGCTTAAAAAAGTTAAAAAAACGAGTTTTAATAATCAGCAAATTGGCAAAACAGAAGTAACAAATAAAAGAGGAGGGTCGGGCATGTTCTGCATCTATTCTGCGGCAAAGGAAAAATTTAAAGAAGATTATCAGAAGCAGCAGCAGGCAGCGAAAGTTAATGCAAAGACTAATTCAACCGCTATTAAAAAGTAAGCTTGAAACAGACTGCGTACTTATAAAAAGATGTAAGAATGTGCAGACTAGGCTTAAAAGCTAAAAGAGGTGCTAGTACGTGCGCAGTCGGTATTCATTTATTAGAGGATTTTTGCTAGGTATTGTTGTGGCGCTCGCAGTATGGTTTGTTGTTACTTATATCGCTTCTAAATTTATATAATCCAAAAAGAAACACAGCTGTTATCGCTGTGTTTTCTCTTGTTTATGGACATTGTTTTCATATTCTGTTTCCGGATGACCGTACTCCCCATTCATTGCTTGCTCGTTCTGATCCAGTCCGATTGCTTCTGCTGCTTCATCACGCTGAACAGGTTTTGTTTGCTTTTGCTGCATATAAAGCCACCTCCTGACTAATAGTGTGGCTATTTCGTCAGAAAATATGTAAGGACAGCAATAGCTGCCCATCTATATTAACGCGGCCGCCCTGGATAATAGTAGCTGCCGTAAGGGTACGGTGCTGGATAGGCATAAGGGACTGGATAAGGTACCGGATAAGGGTTGCTGTATTTGTAACCATATCCAGGGCCATTTACGAAAGCACTGCCTAGAAGCCCGCCAGCAAGACCGCCAAGAAATGGGATGAAGGCAAACCCAAATCGCTGATCTTCCCCATTATTTCGCGCATAGGCGTTTGTGTATGCTGTCTGTGCTGGATGACACGGGTAATGTGTATAGCTCATGTTCATTCCTCCTATCTCTTTACTGTATGCACAATCGTCCAGTGAAGGATGGGCAAGTAACTTGAGGAAGTGAAAAGAATTCCAAGTTAGAAAGCAATTGACAGGATTAGTTTTCACAATTGTCACATACACTAGCCATAGCAAGTAAATGTTTGTCATTAGATATGAGTGGGTATTAAGCGTTAATGGATTGAATTTTAACTTACATAAACATAGTAAAGGACTGGATTATGCAAAAAATACTCTCACATTCCTTATTAATCTTCTTTGTCATAAGTAACTTAGTTCTATTGCTTTATTTGCCGATGCAAAATATGAAGCAAGGTGTATATCCAGCAAAAGTCTACGCAGATGAAAGAATACAGCCTTCCTTAAATGAAAAAAACTTGCATACAGTAGAAGGACCAGCTTCCCTTGTCTTATCAGAACAAGAGAAGCAAAGATCTGAATTGAACAAGGTAACGTTTAAACAAAAACAATACAGCGCAGAAGACATTCATCTTTTGCAAAGATTAGTACAAGCAGAGACGAGCGGGGAAGACTATCCAGGTAAAGTAGCAGTTGCGACAGTAGTCTTGAATCGGATAGAAAGCGAAGAGTTTCCGGATACCATTCATGATGTCATTATGCAAGAGGGGCAGTTTCAGCCAGTAATGACTGGTGTTATTTGGAAGAGTGAACCAACAGAAGAGACAGAACAAGCTGTAGCTGATGCACTAATTCAAAAAGATAATATGAATAATATTGTTTGGTTCATGAATCCAAAAACTGCTACAACAAATTGGATAGCCGATACACAAGAGCAAGTGAAGCAAATCGGAAACCATGTATTTTACCGCTAACAGGTAGCGAGTTGAATTTTAACTGCTTGGTCGAATTGCTCGTTTTCTGTAAAGTATGCAGTCAGCAAGTGGCGGAAGCGCTCCGTCGCATGTTCATGTCTTGCTCCTTGGAGCTGGGACATGCTGGGTTCAACTAATACACGAAAGCCCTCTGGATCATCAAACTTTTTCACTAGCATAGCGAAACGCCAAAGATAATCTTTACTGTTTTCCTGTTTGCATAATTGGAATCCGTGTTCAAAAGACTGATAAGCCTTCTGGTGATTTCCTTGTTTCATATAAGCCTCTGTGCGCAAATAATCATTTGCAATAAGGAGGGAAGAGTCTGCAAGTTCATTAACCTTTTCCAGATAAAAAAGTGCGTCTGCAGTTCTGTTTTGATGAAGAAATAGCGCGCCAAGATTATGGTAGACAGAAGCAAGTGATTGCTTATGTTTTAACTTTTCAGCTATTTTTGTTGCAAGCAGAAGATATTTTTCTGCATCTTTTTCTTCTCCAGCATTTAGTGAAGTAAGTCCCATTCCCATGAGTGCATGTGATTTACGTACTAAAGAAGTATTGTCCTTGCTGAATAATCGAAATGCCTGTTCAAAATGCAGCTTTGCAAGAGGTGTTATGCCAAGATAGTGAAAATTGGTTCCAAGCTTGTAATGCAGTTCCGCAGTGTCATCCTCTTCTACAGCCGCCACATAATTTTCCGCTTTTTCCAAAGTGCAAATTGCTTTCTTATGTTCGCCATCTAAAAGAAAAATATCAGATTGAAAAAGACAATAATAAAACAAATATTTATCATCTAATTCCGATACACATATGGATTTCATTATCCTTTTTGCTTGTGCTATGTAATGGTTTTGCAGCAGATGCTTCACTTCAAATAAGCGAAACAGCATCCACTCGCTTTCAGACTTTGGCAGCTCCTCAAGCATATTACGAAGTGTTAATGCCTCAGCTGTATCATGTAATTTTACATGTTCGTACCACTTGACTAGCAAATTGTGAAAACTGTCTTTCAAAATGATTTGCACGTATTCCAGTCCTTTCTCTTAAAATACAAGAAAATTGTTCGGATATCTGCCTTTATTTTAGCAGATTAAACGGCAATAATATACATATTAAGGAAGAAATTGATGGATTTTGTCGAAAGTATTCCAAGCTTAAACTGCTCATTCTGTAAATGTTTCGTTTTATGCGAAGTTGGTAAAACAATACAGAGAGTATAATGGCAAAGGAGTTTTAGACATGGGTAAATTAGATAATCGTGTTGCAGTCGTTACCGGCGGAGCAACTGGCATTGGCAGAGCAACTGCTTCTTTATTTGCAAAAGAAGGTGCTGCAGTACTCGTAGCTGATGTGAAGCAGGGGGAGTTAACGGAACTGACGGATTCTATCCAAAAAGATGGTGGACAAGCAGAGGCTTTTAAAGTAGATGTATCTGACGAAAATAGTGTGCAGGAATTTGTCAGCACCGTCAAAGAAAAGTACGGTAAAGTAGATGTACTTTTCAACAATGCTGGTATTGATCAAGAAGGCGGCAAGGTGCATGAATATCCGATTGAATTATTTGATTCGATTCAAAAAACAGATTTGCGCGGTACGTTCTTAATGAGTAAGTTCCTCATACCGCTCATGCTGGAGAATGGTAAGGGAGCAATCGTGAACAATGCGTCCATGAGCGGTAGCTTTGCTGATCTGGACCGTTCTGGCTATAATGCTGCCAAAGGCGGTATCATCAATTTCACGAAAGCGACAGCTATTGATTATGGCAGACTAGGCATCCGGGCAAACTCTGTTTCACCAGGTACGATTGAAACACCATTAATCGATGAGTTGTCTGGTTCAAAAGCGGAAGAGCAAGGTAAGGAATTCCGTAAAGCGAACAAATGGCTGGCCCCGATGGGCAGACTTGGTGCACCGGAGGAAATTGCTAAAGCAGTACTGTTCCTTGTTTCCGATGACAGTTCCTACATCACTGGTCAGGATCTAGTTGTAGATGGCGGACTGACTGCTTACACATGGCCAGGTAAAATGGTGATGGACGACAGCTGGAAGGAAACGACCGATTAAGGGTGGTGTATATACATCACTCTTTTTATTGAGCAAGCTCGTTGACAGTAAGACATTTAAGTTATATCATTGACCTATCAATAATTGATGCATCAATTTTATGGGAAGGATTTTGCCAATGGATGATTCTTGTTCTGTCCGTTTACAGATTTTTTTACAGCTGCAGGCAGTAAATAAGGACCTGTGCTCAAAATTTGAGACATGCTTCGGTGCTAGTACTTCCCGAGTGGAGATACTTCATTACTTGCTGCAGCATGAAGAAATACCTCAATCTGCTTTACAAAAGGAAGTTAATATCGATGCCGCAGCTGTGACCAGACATTTGAAACAACTAGAAGCTGCCGGTACGATTGTTCGCTACAAGAAAGCAGATGATCAGCGAGCTACATGGGTAAAGCTGGATGATACAGCCAAGCGCCATATAAAGGAATCTTATCAAGAAAAAGGTCAATTTATAGAAGAGACACTGGCTGATTTTTCAGAAGAGGAATTGAAGCAATTCCTGTACATGATAAACAAAGTCAGTGACAATGTCTCACGTGTCACGAAACAGGACCTAGGGGGAGAAAAATGAACCAGGCATCAACTTATAATAAAGAGGCGTTTTTGCAAGTCTTACATGACCGCCGCTCTATACGCCGCTATGACAAAAATGTTAAAATCAGCAAAGAAGAAATGACCGAAATACTTACAGCTGCAACAAAAGCACCATCTTCTACTAACTTACAGCCGTGGCGATTTGTTATCATTGAAAGTCCAGAGGCAAAAGCAAAGCTTGCACCGCTGGCATGGTTTAATCAGCGGCAAGTAGAATCATCTTCTGCAGTCATTGCAGTATTTGGCGACTTGCAGAATCTTGATTATCTGGAAGAGATTTATGGGAAAGCAGTTGAACTTGGCATGATGCCACAGGATGTGAGAGATCAGCAAGTGCCTGCTATCCGCAACTTACTATCAGGTATTTCAGAACAAGGAAAGCGCGAAACTGTCTTGATTGATAGCGGTCTTGTAGCGATGCAAATCATGCTGACAGCCAAAGCTTATGGATACGATACGAATCCAATTGGCGGGTTTGAGAAAGATAAGATAGCGGAAGCATTTGACCTGGATAAGAATCGCTATGCGCCAGTAATGCTTTTATCAATTGGTAAAGCACTGGACAATGGCCATCAATCTTACCGTTTTCCGGTAGAACAAATTACAGAATGGAAATAAGGAGAGATAGATATGATTATTATTCATGCCAGAATGGCAGTAAAACCTGAAAAGAAAGAAGAATTTCTTAAAGAAATCGATGCTGTTGTAGAAGGAAGCCGTGCAGAAGCAGGCAACAATAGCTATGATTTATACCAAGATCCGAAAGATGCAAACAGCCTTATCATGGTTGAAAACTGGAAAGACATGGACGCTGTACAAGCACATAACAGCAGCAGCCACTTCCAAAAATTCAGTGCAGCTGCAAAAGAAATGCTAAGCGCACCATTAGATGTAGATGTTTACCAAGGTGAGAAAGTAAATTAATAAAAAGGGATGACCGCTGCGGTCATCCCTTTTTATTTGTGTGCAGTGTTACAGAATTATTCATACTTGTTGTTAAGAATCACAATTAAACCGAGAAATTAGTACTAGCCTGTACCTATCAGTCTTTTTCGTTCGCTAATGCAACTGCTGTATGCCCGACCCTTTTTTGTTTCACTTAGAATGTGATCGGGTCGGGGGATTATGCGAGGGTGAAAGTTGTGTGTGCTGTAAACAATAAGGAAAGCCGCATTGTCTGCGGCGGGAATTACATATTAAACTTAGCGTTTAGTAACATATAATACGTTTCTTCATTAATTGTCTGTTTAACAGCTGCACCATTGTTCCATTCGGAAAACGAATTTGGCGTTAAAGTAGAGGATCCAGCTGTTGTCCGTTTCGTAAGTAAAGGAGACTTATTGAAAGGTGAAGCAGCATCAGTCTCGATTATTTTCTGAATATGATTTAATTGTTTTAAATCGGTAATTTTGTTTGCCTCTAAAAAACGATAACCTGTACGCCACTCATAATCACGATTTGATAATTTTAATTCAAGAATAGAAAACATATCTTTCTGTTTGATCCGAAATTGACCATTAGGAGTTGAGACTGTTTGTCCATCTAATGGGACAGGAGCAAGAGGAATATTCGCTCCAAATCCTGCATCTACGATATATTTCTTTCCGTAATGCTCTAAAAGGATAATCACATGGGTGTTCCCGGTTGCACTCCATACATTTTCCTGCTGGTTATAGATGCAGGCTGTCAGCATGGTAACACTCCATCCCTCTTCTAGTAGGTAATAGTAAAGGAGTGAATTTAATTCATAACAAACGCCGCCTTCATTTCGCAAAAGAATCTTTTTGTGCAAATCTGTTTTTGTAAGCGGGCTTGCCTGTTGGTTTATTATACGTAAGTTCTCAAATGGTATTGCTTGTGAAAATTTTTCAAGAAAAATCGGCATGGAAGCAAGAGTTACTTCTTCCGTTAATCCAATCCGTTGTTCCAGTAGTGCTTTAAATAATTGCATACATACACTTCCTTCTAACCTTATTATAAAGATTCTGATCTTTGAATGCTTGCATCCTGCTCGTTAACCCTTTATACTTACAGAAATAAATATGGAGATAGTTTTCTAGGGTTCCGCAGCAGCAAGCTGGCCTGGTCCGAGAGAAAACACACAGTTCTGCTGTGACACGGAAGGATAAAAGCCTGGGAGATGACAATTCTCCCAGGCTTTTTTGATTGGAGGAAATGATGATGACAAAACAATGGTTGTATGTCCTGCTGGCCGGTATTATTGAAGTTCTGTGGGTGATTGGCTTGAAGCATGCGAGTAACTTTTGGGAATGGACTGGTACGGTTGTTTGTATTTTACTCAGTTTTTATTTAATGATGCAGGCGAGTAAGCATCTGCCTGTCGGTACGGTTTACGCCCTTTTTGTTGGTATTGGATCAACTGGTACAGTTATCGCTGATATGCTCTTCTTTGGGGAACCATTTCGGCTTGCAAAAGTAGTATTGATTACCTTGCTGCTGGCAGGAGTGATTGGACTCAAACTTGTAACTGGAGATAACCGGAAGGAGGAGAGTATGTGATGGCTTGGATTGTACTAATTATCGCAGGTTTATTCGAAGTATTTGGCGTTACCATGATTAATAAAGTAAATGATAAACCAACTGCAGCTAATATAAGTTTGTTCATACTGGGGTTTGCAGGGAGCTTTGGATGCTTATCCTATAGTATGGCTTCTCTTCCAATGGGAACCGCTTATGCGATTTGGACGGGAATCGGAACTGCAGGAGGTGCTATTGTTGGAATGCTTTTCTTTCGGGAGTCGAAAGATTGGAAGAGGATTATCTGTATTGCGATGATATTGGCAGCTGCAGTTGGATTGAAATTGATTGCTTAAGTAGCGTGGGTGTGTTTATGCACGCTCTTTTTTATGAAAACTATACTGATACCCACGATTCGACAAAATACCTCATTTTACCATTTTATAAGACTATTATAGTGGGTGGTTATTAGTCTATTACAATAACCGGGATATAATCCTAGCGAAAATTGTGACTTACTAATCAATTTCTGGAAATCGTTTCATACTTCGTTGACTTTAATTTTTACTTTCTTTAGGATTTAAATGTGAAGGTGAAGGGTATACATTTATTGGAATAGATACAACCTTCTGTAAAAAAAATAAAGGAGCTGAGTAAATGTCTGGACAAATTCGCATGACCCCAGAGCAATTACAAAACCACGCAAAAACATATGGTACTAGTTCTCAACGAATCGATGATGTTCTAAACACCCTATCTAACTTGCAAGACCAACTTCGCACAGAGTGGGAAGGTAGAGCATTCGATCGCTTTGATGATCAATTCGTTCAGCTAAGACCAAAAGTTCAAGAATTCTCTCAGCTTATGCTTGATATCCAAGCTCAGTTGGAAAAAACAGCGCAAGCCGTACAAGAGCAAGACCAAGCACTAGCACAAAACTTCGGTTTCAGATAAGCACCCATCTGGCTGCTGCGTAACCGTCGCATGAGACGACAGATTGGGCTGCATGACGCATGCGTTATGCAGCCCAATTAATGTAGAAAGACAGGTCATAATGGACCATGCTGTTTTACTTAGTGTTTTTTTAAAACAATAACAAAATATACAAACTGGAGACACCAGGAGTTGAAAATACATTGAAGAAGTTTGATAAAAGATGGATTTTGTTTCTAGTATTGATTGTATTGCTGGCGTCTGGTTTATCTTACCTAACGCTTCACCAGGAAACGACCAAGACTGCAGAACAGCCGAAAACACAAAATATGTCTATCGCACTCGTTAATGAGGATAAGGGATCTACTTTTAATGGAACCGAACTAGCCTTTGGAGATGCCTTTGTCAGTTCGGTAAGTGAGAACGAAAATAACGAATGGTTTGTTGTAAGTCGGGGAGTTGCAGAAAGCGGCTTGAAGAATAATACATATGACATGATGATTGTAATTCCCAATGACTTCTCAGAAAAATCGTTAAACATAACAGCTGAAGCTCCGGAGCGAGTAGTGCTTCAATATAAGGTTAATGCATCAGAATCTCCTCAAATAAAGCAGCAGGCAGAAAAGACAGCAAGTGATATCTTGAATGACTTTAACCGTCAAATCATTGACGTTTATTTTGCCAGCATCATCGGTAATCTGCAAAATGCGCAAGATAGCATCGGGCAAATGGTGAACCGACAGGCAGTATATACGAATTCCTATAATTCGAAAGTATATCAGCCGCTATCAGGTTATACAGATCAATTTAATAGAGTGAAGAGCAATACAAAAGCTTCCAAAGAGAGCTTTACAAGTTTCGAAGATTTATTAGCTTCTTATGAAGAACAGTTAGTAGATGAATCACAAACAGGAACAGATTTTGTTAATCAACTAGACGAAGTAGCGAAATTAAAAGAGTCAAACACGACAAATCTGGCAACCTTCCAAGAACAGATGGCGCAATTTAGCGAAGGGCTCACTTCTGCAGAGGTAGAGCAGCAGCTCGACCAGCTGGCAGCTACAAATGAGGCCATCAATCAACAATTTGCGGCCAATCGTGAAAATGCTGCAAATACATCAGTGATGCGCAGACCTGTCACATCGCTCAATACAGCTAACATCTATTCCGGATCTGTATCATTAAAACAGCAGCTGCAGCAATCATCTGAAAGAGTGGCAGCTTTACAGCAAGACATTGATGCCTATTTAACAGAAAGCAACGAACAATTCCGAGCTAAGATCGGTGAAAGAGTCAATAACACGATTGTGAATGAATTGGAAGAAGATTCGAGCCTGGATATTGTTAATAGACTTTTCGATAATCCCAATAGGGTAGCGAAGGATAAGATTGAAACAGCTATTAGAAAACTTCCTTCTATGGATCCGGAAGACTTTCAGGACGTAGGGTTACCAGAAGAAGGCAATTACACTGTTCAAGAAATTACGAATGTGATTGCAACAACAAACAAGTATTTGTCCGAAAATAATATGAGTTATAACCCTGATTCTGATACTTTAAAAGACGAATTCAATCGCTTGAATGAAAGGTTAACGGAGGATGGAGTGCAGGTAACAGATACAGTGATCCTGCCGGAAAATAAAAAGGAAGGCCAAATCTTCAGTTTAAATAAACCTAAAGGATTCAGCATTGAAAATCTGAAACTCCAGCTTCCAGGTGAAGGGGAGCAAGACTATACAACTAAAATTGTTGAAGAAGGAAAAGTTAAGCTGCCAGCAAACCATGAGGGCGAGTTCAAAGTTAACCTCACACTAAAGAAGGAAAAAGCAGAAAACTTTGATGTATTTAAACCTATCAATTGGAGCTGGGAGTTAGAGCAAAAAGATATTAAAGATGTGGACAAGCCAGACGAATTAGCATATGCACCCACTTCTGGAAAACTGCTCGCCTCTTTAAATATCAATGCAGAAACAAATTTAAACGCTGAGGATGGCAAAGCAGAGGATAACACGAACTCTACTACGCCATCTAAAGAGGATGGAGGAACAGAACCGAATCTGGATACAGAAAAAGAACCAAACAATGATGGAGAAGCAGACCAAGGAAACAAAGACACACCAGAAGATGGGCCAGGCAATGATGAAAGTGAACAACCTGATGGTCCGTCTGGTGAAGATAAACCGAATGATGATGGTGATGCAGGTGAGGGTCCGGGAACGGCTAATCCTGAGGAAGACAAAGAAGATTCAGGTACTGAAAAACCTGAAGAAGACAAAGAAGAACAAGAGCCAGAGAAGCTTTATATTGAAAATAACGTTATCAAGCATGAAATTAGCACATCTGTTGAAGATTTAGATAAAACAGCAGGAACGTTAGTGAAAACGGTGACGAATTCTGTCTCTGGTTATCAAGAGTTAGGAGCACTGTACGAAAGCTATTACGGCTTTGGTCTGCATGAGCTTCCTAAAGGTTTCGATAAAAAGTCTTTAGCTAGTCTTTCGACGCCAGATTCACTTCACTCCTTGTTTAATAAAAAAGACATAAAACAACTGCTAACAGACTATATGACAGGTCAAATCACGGGCAGTGTAGCAGAACAGCTGCGTACACCGACTGAAACATTCCGTCTGCAAGTTAGCAATTATCAAGAACAGCTGCAGCAGACGATTGCAAATGCTGATACGCTGACGAATCGAGTTGCTGCCACCAACGAACAAGCTGCAGTCTTGAACCAAAGTGTTAATCAGACATTAGAGGATGTAGCAGCATGGCGGGATCAAATGCTGGCGCTGCTTGAGCAGCAGGCAGAGATTCAAACAAACGCACAGGGCGAGCAGGAAGCAGTTCTTACGCTTAATAGTGAGTTCCAGCCGCTGTTAACATCAAGTCAAGCTTTGGCCGAACAGGCTCAGCATAATACAAATACAGCCGAACAGGTTTATGACACTTTTGAGAGTATCGATACACAAGCTCAACAAATCGAAGAAAGTGGTACTACATTAGTGAGTGAGGCGGAAAAGCTTGCATCCAATATGACCGATAAACTATCGGATGACCGTAACTTTACAGAGAACTTTACAGAGGTATTGGAAAATAGCCGAGTAGGGGAAAGACAGAACGAAAATCTATATGAATTCCTGTCCAATCCTGTTCAAACTAGTAATGAGGGTACGATAGCAGCACAAAGTGAAACGGTCTTTACGCCTTATTATCTCGTGCTGATCAGCTTTATTGTTGTCTTGTTTACAGCTTATGTTATTTCAACATTGCATATGAAGCGTAAACAAAATGATCAATTTGCATCAGAAAGCTCCCTATTTGCACAGAATGTACCAATTACTATTATTAGCGCCGGTCTTGGTTTGCTAGAAGGTATTGTTATCGGTATCGTATCAAGTTATTACTTGCCTATCGATGATATGAACAAGCTGCAAATAACGGCTGTTATGGCGTTTCTTATTACAGCTATGCTGCTTGCAGCAACGTACTTGCTGAGACAGCTGAGAATGATCGGCATGTTTATCCTGCTGGCGATATTCAGTTTGTATCTGTTCTTTACGGATGCAATCGGAACAGCAAGCACTGCTTTCCCATCTATTGAGAAGTTTTCTCCTTTGCAGTACATGGAAACATTTATGCTGCGTATTGTAGAAGGTTCCGTCAACTATACAGCTGCAATATTCATTTTGATTGTTGCCGCAGCAGCAGGGGCATTTGTGAATCTGCTGGTGTTCAGTCAAACGGACAAAGGAGTAGATATTGCCGATGAAGACCAAAAAGAAACGGTTTGATTTGGCGTTCATAATCATTATCTTTCTGCTGATACTTCCATTGGAAGTATCAGCAGAATCTCATTCTGAAGATAAAAATGAAAATGGAAGCCTGGATTTACAAATCGACCGTATCCAAAAAGACAAGAATGCAGTAACGGAGAATAAAGAAACAGAAAAGGAAAAGAAATTTCCAAATCTATTTAAATCGGACACAACTGAAGAAATTCAGCAAAAATCCGAAAAGCAAAAATCAGAATTGGAAGACTTGCAAGATACTATATTCACACTTGACATTGATGCACCAACACGTAATGAACAAGTGCAGGATTCGTTATTTACTTCAGACTATACTTCTGAGGCAGCGACTGTGCTGCAAGAATCAGATGAAACAAAAGAGGACTCCGGTAAAGGTGTTTTAATCTTCTTAATCGGAATTGCGCTGGTACTGTGTGTTGGTTTGTACATGCTGATGAGAAAATTATTAGACTAGGAGAAAGACGATGGCTAACACGAAACATGTTAATGTAACAATGGATTTTCATCGTGTCAGCGGAGAAAATTCTGTTTATGACTTACGTATTCCTACTCAATTGACGGTGAAGCAGCTGCTTCATCATGTGATGGAGACGTTACGAATTGAACAAAGCTACACCTATTCCACGATTAAGATTCTGACAAAGAATCTTGTCTTGGCGGATGATGACTATCTGAGAGACTATCCAGTAACAGACGGCGACGTACTTGTAGTCTTATAAACTGCTGCCATCTGTACTGATTGTGAAGGAGCCAGCCCACTATGAATGAAAAAAAGATAGAATTGGATAACGCCATATATAATCTGCGGCGAGAAAACCAAACAGTTCGAATTACACTACCGAAATCACAAACAGCTGTAAAAGATATTCGACAGCTGCATTTAATGCATCAGCCTTCTGAGTTTTTTGTACCGATGGAGGTACAAGATGATGAGGATAGTTTAGATTTTATCTACACTATTCATGATCAACGCAGAAAATGGTCTGAGGTGCAACAGCTGCTTCACCATGATAAGCTGCGTATTCTTAGCAATATTGGTAAGCTTAAACGATTCCTTTCCAGTCGAATCACGTTCTTTCTCCATCCAGATAATTTAGTTTTCGATGAGAACTTAATACCGCAAATTATTCATCGCGGTGTGCGTGAGACTGTACCCCCATTTGACATACAGTCAGAAACTTTCCTAAAACAATATAAATGCATGAGCATTGCTATGTTTTCAAAAAAGTATACATTTGACCAGCTCTACCATGGTTCTTTAGACAACGCAAATGAGTCAGATTTCGAAAAAGGTGTTCAACAAGCTGGAACAATCGAGGCACTCAGACAGTTCCTGCAAGACAGCTATGAAAAAGAACAGAAAAAGACAGATAAAATAATGAGCTTTGTTCCAACGAAACGCTTTCGCCTTTATAAGCGGCTGTCGATTGTAATGATTGTTCTTAGTATTTTACTAGCAGTTCCGCTTGTCTATTTCGCGCTCATTAAAGAGCCTTTCCAAGACAAACAGCTAGAAGCTTTTGAGAGGTTCCTTGCGGAGGATTACAACGAAGTCATTTCCACTTTGGAAAGTGAAGACCCAGAGAAACTCCCAAGTCAGACGAAATATGCCTTAGCTTACTCCTACATTCAAGCCGAATCTCTATCAGAGGAAGAAAAAAAATCTATTTTAAATAATGTAACGCTAAAAAGCGATCAAGATTATTTGCTTTATTGGATTTATAACGGGCAAGGTGATTTTGATGCTTCTTTAGAAAAAGCTAAATTTATCGACGATCCGCAGCTGATTATCTACGGATTAATTAAGAAAATGGAACAAGTGAAAAACAACCCAGACATCTCGGGAACCGAACGCGATAAACAAGTAGAAGACTTACAAAATCAGCTGGACAAATTGCTGGAAGAATACAATCTTGATCCTCTTGGTGAAGACACCGGAACAGAAGAAGCTGAGCAGGAAGCTGCATCAGCAAGCGAAGATCAGCAAAGCGCATCTCAAGATGAGCAGAAGAAAGAGGAAGAGAAACAGAAACAGGCAGAAGAAGAGAAGAAAAAAGAAGAGAAATAATGTCGATCAGCAATGGATGGCGTGCATAGAGAGGAAGAAGGAACAATGGCACATAAAATACTGCTAGCTGCATATCAAGATAAACTGCATAAATGCCATTTGCCGGCAAATTCCGGCCAAACGATAACCATTGGAAACAGCCGTAAAAACCAAGTAACAATAGCTGCGTTTACAGATGAATTGGTATTGGAATGGGATGGACATAACTTACATGATGGCAAGGAAGAAATCCCGAATGTGAAGCACATAGGGGAGCTTTCCTTATATGTAATAGATGAGCATACGTCTATTATGTATGATATTGCCGGACAGTCGAATCTTACTTTTGGAGCAGCTTCTTATAATGCTATTAGTAAAGAGAACTGGAAAGCAGATTTTCTTTTGATGAGAAAAGAATCGTTACCTGTCTTTGAATTGGATATTCAAAGCGGAGCTGTCTACTACAATTATAAGCTTGTAACGAATGATCAAGAAATACTGGTAGAAGAGGGAGACATCCTGTTTGCTGACGGTGTCTTACTAAAAGTAAGTGCAGACAGCATTGAATTACAAGCAAATAAAGCGATAGATACGTCACTAGTTGAATTGATTGGGCAAGAAAAGCCATATAGCGGCGAATATCCGGATTATCATCGTTCTCCAAGAATTATCTACCGAGAGCCAGATGAAAAGAAGACAATTGCTAAACCTGCCAATAAGCCAAGCAAGCCGAGTGAGCAGCTGGCAAGAAATATTATACCTCCGCTAGTTATGATTGCGGCCTTGGTTATCATTTCGTTAATACAGCCGCGGGGCATATTCATTATCGTTATGGTTGCTGTGACAACAGTTACGATTATTTTCTCGATTACTTCTTATGTAAAGAATGTGAAAGAGTATAAAGCAAACATGAAGCACCGCGAAAAAACGTATAAAGAATATTTGCAGCGGAAAACGAAGGAATTGTATGCCGCCAGTGAAGAACAACGGCATGCGCTGCAATATCACTACCCGGATGTTGAGGAAATCTCAGAGATGGCGGCTGCGACAGAGGCGCGCATCTATGAAAAGACAATGTATCATCACGATTTCTTAAACTTCCGGACAGGCTTAGGAAGCGTCGATGCAAGCTTTGAAATTTCATTTAACGAAGAAGAATTCACGCAAGATAAAGATGAACTGGTAGACGATGCTAGACATTTGCTGGGTCAATTCGATGAATTAAGAGATGTTCCTGTGATTACTTCTTTACGAAAAGGGCCAGTCGGATACATTGGACCGCGAAAGTTAGTATTGGAACAATTGCAGTTGCTTGTTATGCAGCTATCGCTTTTCCACAGCTATCATGATTTGCAGTTTGTTACTGTTTTTCCGGAAGAAGAAAAGAAAGAGTGGGAGTGGATGCGCTGGCTTCCACATGCAAGTGTACGTGACATCAATGTGCGCGGGTTCGTTTACCATGAACGCTCACGCGACCAAGTTTTGCACAGCATGTACCAAGTACTGAAGGAACGAAAGCAGCAGGTCGATGAAAAGAAAAATTCGAATGAGAAGATTTACTTCTCACCGCATTATGTTGTATTGCTTACGGATGAAAAGCTCGTCCTTGATCATACAATTATGGAATTCTTTAATGAAGATCCGAGTGAATACGGGGTTTCGCTTGTATTCGTTCAAGACGTATTACGGGCATTGCCGGAGCATGTGAAAACCGTTATAGATATTCGCGACAGCAATGACGGTAAGATTGTGCTAGAGGAAGGCGAACTCGTTAATAAAGCATTCCGTCCGGATCATTTTCCGAAGAACTTCAATAAAGAAGCCGTTTCACGAGCGCTGGCGCCACTCAACCATCTGCAAAATCTTAAAAACTCGATACCCGAGCAAGTGACTTTCTTAGAAATGTATGGTGTAGAGAAAGTAGAGGAACTCGCGATTCAGAACCGCTGGCAGCGTAACGAAACATATAAAACGCTGGCTGTTCCATTAGGGCTTCGCGGTAAAGAAGATATTGTACAGCTTAATCTTCATGAGAAAGCACACGGACCGCATGGTTTAGTAGCCGGTACAACAGGTTCTGGTAAGTCTGAAATCATCCAGTCTTACATTCTATCGCTTGCTGTCAACTTTCACCCTTATGAAGTGGCTTTCCTGCTGATTGACTATAAAGGCGGAGGCATGGCCAATCTGTTCAACAAGCTACCGCACTTGATGGGTACCATTACCAACTTGGACAAAGCGCAATCGATGCGAGCTTTAGCTTCTATTAAAGCGGAGCTGCAAAAGAGACAGCGTCTGTTTGGAAAATACGAAGTAAACCATATCAATCAATACCAAAAGCTCTTTAAGCAAGGAGAAGCGGATGAGCCGATGCCGCATTTATTCCTTATCTCAGATGAGTTTGCCGAGTTGAAATCCGAACAGCCTGACTTTATGAAAGAGCTTGTCTCAACTGCACGTATTGGACGTTCTTTAGGTATTCATTTGATATTGGCTACCCAAAAACCAAGCGGTGTTGTTGATGATCAAATCTGGTCGAACTCGAAATTTAAATTAGCATTAAAAGTGCAAAATGCTGGAGATTCAAACGAAATTCTAAAAACACCGGATGCAGCGGAAATTACCCTTCCTGGTCGTGCTTACTTACAGGTCGGTAACAACGAAATCTACGAACTTTTCCAAAGTGCCTGGAGCGGAGCAGATTATGTGCCGGATAAGAATGATGAGGATCATGTTGATTTAACCATTTATGCTATCAATGATTTAGGGCAGTACGATATTCTGACCGAAGATCTTAGCGGCCTGGAACAGAAAGAAACTGTAGCAAAAATACCTTCTGAACTGGATGCCGTTATTGATCATATTGCAGATTACACAGAAAAGCAGAAAATGGAACCATTGGCGCGTCCATGGCTGCCGCCGCTTCCAGAGAAGCTATTCGGACCGAAACTCCATCCGATCGTATTCCAAGATGCATGGAAAGAGCCGAAGCAGCCATTGCAGCCAATGATCGGACTGCTTGATCAGCCGGAATTGCAGCAGCAAGCACCGCTGACATTGAATCTTTCCAAAGACGGACACATAGCTGTATTCTCCAGTCCTGGTTACGGGAAGTCGACCTTCTTGCAAACCGTAGTAATGGATTTGGTGAAACAGCATAATCCAGAGCATTTGCATGTTTATTTGCTCGACTTTGGTACAAATGGTTTGCTGCCCTTGAAAAACCTGCCGCACGTGGCCGATACTTTCCTCGTTGATCAGACCGAGAAAGTCGGAAAGCTCGTTCGGATGCTGACTGGCGTGATGAAGCAGCGCAAACAGAAGCTGAGCCAATATGGTGTGGCGAATATAGGATTGTTTGAAAGAGCAAGCGGAGAGACCGTACCGAACATTTGTCTTGTAATTGATAACTACGAATCTGTTAAAGATAGTGATTTTGGTGATGATTTCGAAAAAGTGATTACGCAAGTAGCCCGAGAAGGAGCCAGCATAGGTATTCACCTTATTATCAGTGCAGGTCGTCAAAGTGCCATGCGTATGCCGCTACTGTCCAACATCAAGACACAAATCGCGCTGTACTTAATCGAAGCTAATGAAGCACGATCAATTGTTGGAAGAACTGAAATTGAAATAGAAGAAATAGCTGGTCGAGGACTTATTAAACTGGAAGACCCAGCCCTGTTCCAGACTATGCTGCCAGCTTACGGTGAAGAAGCATTGCAAATTCTCGACAGCATCCAAGGGTTAGCAAAAGAGATGAACGGCGTATGGGATGGCGACTATCCAGATCCAATCCCAATGATGCCTGAGGGAGTTGTGGACTTCCAGCAATTCAAAGAACAACGCAGAACAAAACGAATGGTCGAAGAGAAAAAATTACCGCTTGGCTTAGATTTCGAAGAAGTTTTGCCAGTTGGATTTAACCCCGCTCAACATGGCAACTTAACGGTCATAAGTGACCGTAAAGATGGGCTTGACCGTATGATTCTGTCAGTGGCGAAAAACGTCACACTGCTGAAAGAAACATACCAGACGATGCTGATTGATACTGCTGAGCAGGATTTTGCAGGTGTCGGCAGTGAGTTGCATACGTATGTTTCCGAGGAAGTCGGAATTGCAGCAATTAAAAATGAGATACTTAATGAAATCAAGCAGCGAAATAGTCAAAACATAACTGAACCAGAGTGGCTCATACAGATAACGGACTTACAGGACTTTATCGAACGCTCCGGGCTGACATTGGATGAAGTTACCTACATGATGGAACGCGGTTCAAAAGCAGGTATACATTTCATTATCTGCAGCGATTATACCTATCTGGGTATCAGCTATGAACAAATTCCCAAGTACCTTAGAAGCCAAGCAATCTTTGGGCTCGTCGGGATGCGCCTGGGCGATCAAGATATTTTCAAACAGCCGTACATTCGCCAAGAGCAATATCCAGAAGCGTATGAATGTTATGTAGCAATGGATCATCAGCATGTGAAAGTGAAGATACCGAACTAGAATCTCTGAATGGAAGAGGGGAAGGAGTGCCAAATGTGGGATTGGCTTATTGGTACAGAAAATGAGAGGAAACGAAACGAGTATTATGATCTTTACAATAAGTTAGAAGATTTGAGGAGAGAACATGACAAGCTAATCCAAGAAGCGGAATCTTCCTTTTCTTCTTATAAGAACAGCATGCCTTGTGTAGCAAGTGATTCAATGCCTGCCAATGATTTTCTCCCTGCTCAAGAGCGCTTAGATAAGCAGTTCTCCAATTATATGGACGAGGAAATGGACTATCGAAGCAGACTTGTTACAGCAAGCAATCAGGCATATGACCGGTATTTGTATTACGACCGTAAAGCAATCGAAGAGGCAAAGGAGGATTAAACGAATGGCTGAAGATGTTGTAATTGATCAAGAGGAATTGAGTAGTGCTAAAGAAGCAGCAGCGAAGCTCAAAGAATCGTTGAACAACACGTATGCTCAAAGTGAGAGTCTGCTAGCTCAAGTCCAAGGATCAAGTTGGAAAGGCAAATCGCGTGATAGTTTCCTAGCTTACTTGGAATTGCTTATTCAATATCATGGTGATCTGAAAGATGCAGCCAATCTGCAGAAAACAGCGCTGGATAACTTGGAAGACTATAAAGCCGACTTTTCTAACCATAGTTTAGTTAGGGAAGTGAAAAATCTATGAGCCAGCGGGAAACAGATAGTTTTCATGTTACCGAATTGTATTTGCTTGCTTCAGCTTTTGATGCAGAAGCTTTATTCGGACTACCTGACAAGAAAGCTTATCAGCTTCAAGGGGAAGATCCTTGGCGAGAAGCGCATGAACGTCTTATAAAGAAAGGCATTTTCACTTCTGAGGGTAAAATGACGAAAGATGGCATCGTTATTATTCAATCGCTGTATGAATACTTCTTTAGCCAAAAGTATGTTCGAATTAATAATTTGATGTTCGCATTTCGTGAGAAAGAGTCTGATGAAGTAATCATCCTGGCGGAGACAGAAGAAGCATCCTACAGGCTTTATATTATGGCAAAACCGCTTGTGCTTAAACTGCTAGGAGAGAGAGTTCCGCTTATAAACCGTGAGCCGCTGGAAGGAGAGGTAAACTTTTTAAGGCGTGAATTGTCAGAAGCAGATAAAGAAGAAATCAACCAGCTGGAAGCGAGTGAGGAAATGGTCAATATCGAGCTGTTCCATCCACGCGTGAAGCCGCAATCTGCTCGCAATCCGAATTACTATCAGCAATGGCTTGTCCTTACGAAAGCAGAGAAGCTGGTTATGGTTGATACGTATCAAAAGCAATATTACCAAGCCAGTCAACATTGGTTTTTAAAGCTGTTATTTGATGCTTTGGACTTTCCGTATCGCCGCCAGAAGGAGGTAAGGTAATTGCACGCATCACAAGGTAGTTCAACTGCTAGTATTACAATTGATCCAACGGAAATCACGAGTATATACAAAGCGCTGCTCGCCATTATGAACGATTTAGAATCCAACGCTCTTCCAGCAATTAACAAGATCAAGGATTCTAATTTCTACAAATCAGGCAAAGCCATGAAGGCGATAGAAGCTTATCCAGATGCGAACGATAAATTCATGGAACTGCAAGACCATTACGCGCGCATCTCAACATTGGTCGTTCACACACTGGAAAAGATGATAGAAACGGATCAAGCCATCGCCGCAAAAATAATCGATGAACTGGAGGTATAGCGATTGGATGTACATTATCGGAGCAAGCAATGGGAAAACACCAGGGAAGGTATCCGAGATTTCATTGAATTAGGAAGTTGGGGAAAAGGCGGCATTGATACAATGAAAGATGTCACCAAAAACCTCGAGGATGCCAGTGACGCAGTAAGAAGGAATGACCCAGACGGCGTTGTCTCCTTCTCTTACAAAAGTGATGAAAATAAGTACCAGCAGCTGTACAATGATTATAGAGTCTTGGAAAAATTTACAGCAAAGGTCGGCAATATTGTAGAAGATACCATCGATCAGCCTTTCTATGAAGACATCGATAAATTTGTCCATACAGTCCGTGATGCATCTATATCCAACTATACAACGAAAAATCACATCGGCGCTGTTGAAGTAAAGAGCATGCACTATGGGTACGGGGCCTATTCGGAATATGAGACAGAGAAGAAGGAAATCAACATAGACGATATCCTAAGCGGGGATAATTATTACGCCGATCAGATTAAAACTTCTTTTGCTGAATATAAGGCGGAAAACCCAGACGAAGATATCAGCGAAGAAGACTACCGAACTGCTGCGGTCAACACACGGGCTTTTGAATATGAATCTATAGAAGACGATCAATTCACAAAGGAATTTTGGATTAACATAGCCGCCCTTGTTGTTACAGTTGCCGTTACAGTTGTATGCCCGCCGGCAGGTTTCGTATTAGGAGCAGCTTATGCGAGTGCAGAAATGGGCAGCGCTATATCCGGGAAGGACTGGGCATCTGGACGGGAGCTGGATACATCAGAGCGCTGGGTGCGCGGCATAGCGGCACCTGTCGATATATTGCCGGTTGGAAAAGCCGCAACAACCTTCACAGGAACGGCGCGGACCACTAATAAAGTGGTCGACTTAGGGAGCGCACTGAATAAATCAAAACTGAGCTCCTCACTAGCAGGTGAAACCGCTCTTCAGACATCTAAAGTGAAACAACTAGTAGAAACAGCAGGACAGCAAACATCATCCAGATTAAGAAACGCCAGCCATTCTGTAAAAAACTCTACGAGTGTTCTAAAAAACAAACTCGGCGAAGAAGCAATCAAAGCCGCACAAAAGGGAGATGCGGGAATTACAAAAGTTCTCAATATGTTCCCGCAAGCTAGCTTAGCAACAGATAATGGCATAATGTTTGCATCTCCCGGTAATTTTAATAAACTAGAAGCAGGGACTGCGAAGGTAGTAGATAGACTTGGGTCGGTTTCTAAGGGTACGGGTAATACTGTTAATGATTATTTAGATGATATAATTGTTAAAGGTGATGTAGACGCCGTTAAAATGAATAAGCTTAAAAATGCTATTCAAAATAATACATTTAGTGTAGATGAGCTGTCTGAGATTAGAAAAAGAATGTTTGAATTAGGTATATCAAAAGAATATGATGAAGTATTAATTAAAATGGATTTTGGTAAGTATCTTCGAGGATTAATAGGTGACCCACCTACTGCCATGATAAATCCTCATGCACATCATATCTTGTTTAAAAAAGGACTCGGTCAAAAGCAGCAAGAACTGGTTAGAGAAGGTCAGGAAATATTAAAAAGGTATGGGATAGATCCAATAATTGGTAAGGAAAACTTGGTTTGGGCACCAAATGCTGTTGTAGGACAACATAGTCTTGATGCTCTAGAGGAAGTAGTAAATCGGTTAAAAGCCGTTGAATTAGAAGGCGGTGACCTTGACGATATTGTTGAAACTCTTGAAGAATTAGGTGTACTAGCTAGTAGAAGATAATAAAATAAAGGAGGATATGTTTTGGAACAAAAAATTATAAACAAAGCAATAAGGAATGCAATTAAATTGGGCGACATCGACGAAGTAAAACAATTAATAGGTGACGATAATGAAAATTTAAATACCATGACTTCATTTGGTACATGGTTACATATAGCTGCCAAGAAAGGACAACTTGAAATAGTTAAGTATTTAGTTAGTAAAGGTATAGATATTAATGCTAAAGGTGGTACCTTTGATGCTTCTGCATTAAATTTGGCAGCGGGAGCGGGGCATTTGGAAATAGTTAAGTATTTAATAGAAAATGGTGCAGAATTAGATGTAAGCTTAGCAAAAAGAAATCCGTTATTTGGAGCAATTAATGGCGGACATAAAGAAACAGCAGAGTATCTAATTGAAAAAGGAATAGATATTTCAATTAGATACTCTGGAGAAAATATTAAAAATATGGATGCATATGAGTATGCTAGGCAATTTGGGCAAACTGAAATTGCTGATTATATCAAGCGAAAGTTGGATGAAAGATTATAAAACTATATACTTTGGGAATAGAGCACTTGACTGTCAAAATGACAGCAAGTGCTTTTTTAAGGTATCTGATATAAGACTGGTGAAATAGAAAAATATCTTGATGAAGATGGTGTTGAGTACAAAAACGGTATGCTAGACTTTTCTCCATTTTCTAAAGGTGAGATTAAGTTAGAAAATATGACTAATGATCGAAAATCTAATTTTTCAACTGCTGATGAGGAATTAGCTAAAAAATGGAGTACTCCAGAACAAAAGTGGACAGCAGACGACATAGCTGATTGGAGAGAAGATAACAAATATACTTGGCATGAACTTAACGATTTGGAAACAATTCAATTAGTACCAAGTAAGATTAATAGCGTCTTTAAACATTTGGGTGGAGTTGGCGAATATAATATAAAAGTTAAGTTGGGAGAATAAATAAAATGACAAAGATTAATGATGAGTTATTTGGAGAACTTGAATATAAAAATAATTTCTGGCGAGGCGAAATGACTATTAAAATGTTTAATGTTGAGAGAAAAATAATATTGAGTGTTGATGCGCATGAAGATGCTGATTTTTCAAATATACAAAGAAATGCATTCCGTAATTTTATTCAAGATATGAACCATATTATGAGCGAGGCGGAGAAGGAAGTCTATGAGTACTATAGTGAGAATGTCGATGAATATAGAGAAATGTTAGAAGATGAATTACAAGCAAATAAAATTGCTCCTAAAATAGACTCTTTAACTCGCTTAGCAGAATTAGTGAAACCTACTGAGTTAATTGTAAGAAGAGTAAGGAAGAATGGTAAGAGAAGATTGGGGTTATTGTGCGATGTGTCTTGGGATATTGAGGATGGATTGGGTATAAAAATTGAAGATGAAGTTGTAGAAGAAGTAGGATATCAAGATATCGTACTATAAACTTATAGGAAAATAAGTGGCATAAAATAGAAGATAGCACTTGATTCTGAATTTGAGTATCAAGTGCTTTTTTTTGTAATGAGATTGGTTGAAAACAGTAAAGAATACTTATGTAGAATAGAGACCTCATGATGGCAGTGTCATCATGGAGTACCTTGTAATACTTTAACTAACGAAAAAAGTGCGAGAACCGAACGAGATGACATTTTATATGGTTGGGATACTTATGATACTGCAAAGCACTTAAACTAACGAGAATGACAAGGCTCGTGGCGATAAACAATGGTTAACCCAAAAGGATGCATTAACAAAACAGAACAAATAAAAATTAGGGTTGTTATTTTCTTGGAGAAAACCGTATAATACACGCTATTCGTTAAAAAGCGTTACACAAATTACAATTTATGTAACGGGAGGTTGGAAAGTTGAACGTTGCTGGGTATATACGAGTCTCAACTCAAGGGCAAGCAAGAGATGGATATAGCTTGAAATATCAAGAGGAAATCAAAGCGTATTGTGAAGAACTGACGGGTATTGTTTCCAAAATGCCAATGCCGTTTTTCCATCTACTTCTGAGGATAACTTCTTATAGCTAGGGTAATTGTGGCTCAATTGAATGTGCAGTTGGTTCTTTAAAGCACCTTGCGCCTTTACCAATGCATTTCTTCTAGTAACCAATTGTTGTATCGACCAAAATAGACCATGCGGTTTTGCATCTAGCAAATGGTTCAGTTTATACAACAAAATACATGCTACACATTCAGCATCCCAGCTATCATTCTTTTGTGTGGTCATATGGCATTTTCGTTCAGCGTATGAAAGAGCTGGGTTTACCTCTTTGACAACCTGTCCATGATCGGTTAAAAACTGTGCTAACGATCGTCCATATCCACCTACATCTTCTAAACCAAATACAGGAGTCATTCCTTCTTCTAAGTTTATCAATATCCATATAGTTTTAGTGACCAAATGATTATTTGGAAAAATAAATATTTAGGTGAGATTCCAACTGATGAAAATTATAAAGCATCAATTGATAAGTATCATATTAATTTTCCAGATAATCCAAATATATTTCAGGATATAAGCCCGAATACCCAGTCGAAGATATCAGCGAAGAAGACTACCGAATTGCTACGGTCAACACATGGGCTTTTGAAGGTGAAGCAGGACAGCAAACATCATCCA
The DNA here is from genome assembly GCF_900215625.1 of Terribacillus aidingensis. Classification (GTDB taxonomy): domain Bacteria; phylum Bacillota; class Bacilli; order Bacillales; family Amphibacillaceae; genus Terribacillus; species Terribacillus aidingensis. Next base: position 31,974 of record NZ_OBEK01000003.1, on the reverse strand, counting down.
GATTAAGAAACGCCAGCCATTCTGTTAAAAACTCCACAAGTGTTCTAAAAAACAAACTCGGCGAAGAAGCAATCAAAGCCGCACAAAAGGGAGATGCGGGAATTACTCAATATGTTCCCGCAAGCTAGCTTAGCAACAGATAATGGCATAATGTTTGCATCTCCCGGTAATTTTAATAAACTAGAAGCAGGGACTGCGAAGGTAGTAGATAGACTTGGGTCGGTTTCTAAGGGTACGGGTAATGTAAGGCATTTGGATGATGTACCTAGAATAAATGAAATAGAAGTGAAATTTAAGAGAAATATAAAACACGATCCTGAAGAATTTGCGAGACAATTAAAAGACCAAGAAAAAGGGATGAATGAGTTAACAGTTGACGAATATTTGAGAAATAGAGAGAAGTATATTGCTGAAGGTAGAGCAATTGAAGGAAATGCTGCTCAAAAAATGGCTAGACAAGAAGCACTTAAAGATAAAATTACTGAACTACGAAAGCAAGGACTTTCAAGAGCCGATGCGACTAAGCAGGCTTCAGAGTGGATGGATACACAAGCTGCGCTTCACAATCCAGATCAAATTGCAGGAGGAAGGGCAGACAATATTGGTGGTTTAGGAGATAAAAGAGTTAATTCCTCCTTGGGATCACAATGGAAATATAGAATTGATATTGTAGATGAGCAAATTAGGAAAATGGCAAAGAATATGTCACCTAAAGAAATAAAGAATACTTATTTGAATGTAAAGTTGACCCAATAAATAAAGGGGGGCATTTTAATTGGATACCTTTGAGAACTTTTTAAAACATAATACAGTTGATGAAAGGATTATCTTAAAGTATAAAGATAAACTTCCTGGAGAACTGATAGAAGTATGGGATAAATATGGTTTTGGAACATTATTAAACGGTTTTTTAAAATTAATTAATCCAGATGAGTATTTGGATATTTTAGAAAGGTGTTATATAAGGTACGAGCAAGCAATTCCTATTTTTACGACCTCGATGGGTGATATTATAGTGTGGGAAAAAGATAAATATGTTAACTTGTTGAACTTTAGGAAAGGACTCGTTCACGTTGTTTCATCTGGCTTTGATTTCTTTCTTGATGATTTAAAGGATAATGATTTTATGAATGATGAATTAATGTGGGAACCATATCCTGAAGCTTATAGTAAATATGGTAGACCTGATTATGACGAATGTTTCGGATACACTCCCTTACTAGGTCTAGGTGGATCTGAAAAAGTGGAAAATCTAAAAAAGGTAAAAATAAGAGAACATATTCTTATTATTACAGAATTTATGGGGCCGGTTGAATAGAGTTAATCTCAAGATAAGCACTTGATCGCATTTAAGGTATCAAGTGCTTTTTTGTATGTAATATGATTAGTTGAGCGCAATGAATAATACCTGCTTGAAATAGAGCCCCCATGATGGCTATACCATCATGGAGTAAGGTTGTAATACTAACTAATGAAAAAGGTGCGAGAACCGAACGAGATGACATTAAGGCTGGGATACTTATGATACTGCAAAGCACTTTAACTAACGAGAATGACAATGCTCGTAGCGATAAACAATGGTTAACCCAAAAGGTTACATTAACAAAACAGTATAAATAAAAAACAGGGTTGTTATTTTCTTGGAGAGAACCTTATAATACTCGCTATTCGCTAAAAAGCGTTACATAAATTTTAATTTCCGTAACGGGAGGGTCAAAGTTGAATGTTGTTGGGTATATACGAGTTTCAACACAAGGGCAAGTGAGTGATGATATACTGTAAAACTCATGAGAAGCATTCTAAAAGAAAATCCATGTCTATTCTTATATGAAAAAAGAAGCATGCCCCACACATGCCTCCTCTCACAATGGATTAATCAATTCCTCTCTATTATTCCTCGGCGAATTAACTAACGTGGAAACGGGATACGCAGTCAATTCCTCTGAAAAAGGCTCTAGTATTTGCTGTAGTGTTTCTGTATCCTGCTCATTTCGATCCAGCCAAATGGCTTGTGAATTGGCTGGTAAAATAACGGGCATGCGGTGATGGATTTGTTGCATGAAGCTGTTGGCTTCGGTGGTGATGATGGTACAGGTGCAGATGCTGCTTCCGTCGTCGTCTTGCCATTTCTCCCAGAGGCCGGCGAAGGCGAATGGGGTTTTGTCCTTGTGCTGGATGCGCATGGGCTGCTTTTTGCCGTCTTCGGTTTTCCATTCGTAGAAGCTGTCAGCAGGAATGAGGCAGCGCTGCTTTTGAAAGGCTTTCTTGAAGCTGCGTTTTTCCTGGAGTGTTTCAGCTCGGGCATTGATCATTTTACTGCCGATTTTCTTATCTGGTGCCCATGGCGGAATCAGTCCCCAGCGCAGACTGCCTAGTTTGCGTTTTTTGCCATCATGGATGATTGCTGCTATTTGCTGGGTTGGTGCAATATTGTAGCTTGGCTCGAGTGATTCTATTTCCGAGACAGCGTCATATGTCCGCAAAAGTTCTTCCCAGGGCGTGAGTAGTGTAAATCTGCCGCACATGTTAAATCTCCTTTTTTCCTCCAGTATAACCTTTGTGACAGCTACTGAAACGATTTCGAAAATACAATGCACAAGCCAAGAGCACAAAGCATGACAAAACTGAAGGTCCAATCTGTCCATCGTACGTGATAAGAGCGGTAGTATGTTCGATCTTTTTCTCCGGTGAAGCCTTTAGATTCCATGGCAACGGCAGTTCTTTCGGCTTTACGAATCGCGCTTGCCAGCAAAGGAATTGTATATTGTTTATATCTTGTCAGTCTGCTTGTTTTTGTTCTGGCTCCCCGCACAAGGTGGGCAGACCGGATGGTGGTTAATTCGTTTGTCAGTAATGGCAAGAAACGATAACCGGCTAAAATGCCGTATGCAAGCTTTGGTGATACGCGGCATTGCTGAATTAGGCTTAAAATAAAGGCGACTTTGTCGGTCGTCAGGACAAACAAAAGGGATAAGGTGGCATAGCTGAATACACGAATAGCCAATGCCAGTGCATCCTGTACGGTTTCCGATGGTAAGTTCCAGAATAGAAACTGCTGTGTGACAGAAGGATCTGCTGGTGTTTTCGCAAATAGCAACGTCGAAACCAGCATGCCAAGTGCAAAAATCGTGAAGGGAAGCAGATAAAGGAAGTACTTTCTTATCTGTATTTTCCCGAACAGCAAGGTGACAGCCATTGTCCAGCCGGCGTATAACAGCAAGGTAACTGGGTCAAACAAAAATGCAACGGCGATGGCGGCGATTGTAACAGTACCTGCTTTTATACTAGGGTTGATGTTATGCATGGAGGCTCACCTTCTGTTCTCGCTGCTGATAGGCTTCTTTCAATGGCAGAGAGAGCCCGTACTCTGTTAGATTGGCAGTTTTCCAAATGGCTTCGGGAGTGTCGTCAAAAACAATTTTTCCTTCCTTAACAAGGAGGACACGAGATGCATAACGATTAACCAGCTCCATATCATGCGTTATCATGACAATTGTACAACCGCGCTGATGCTGTGCTGTCATTTGCTGCATTAACATAGCTGTCGTACGGCTGTCTTGGCCGAATGTTGGTTCATCCAGCACGAGCAGCTGCGGCTCTTGAACCAGCATCGTCGCGACACTGAGTCGCCTTTTTTGACCCTGACTTAACTGAAAAGGATGTTTATCAGCATGTTCGGATAACTGGATTTCCTCTATTAATTCTTCCGTTTTAGCTGTACTAGCTGGTTGGCCAAAGGCAATTTCTTCTCGAACCGAGTCTGAAAGAAATTGATGTTCTGGATTTTGAAACACATATCCAATTTGCTGATACAGCTCCTCCTGCTTCCACCGTTTGAGCTGTTTGCCCATAAATTCGATTTTCCCTGATGCATGCTTTAGCAGTCCGGTCATCATTTGGGATAGAAGCGTTTTTCCGCTGCCGTTTTTACCAGTAATTGCAATAAACTCCCCTTGGTAAATAGTAAGTGATGGAATGTCCAGTAAAAGCTTATCTTTATTTTTGAAGCGTCCGTGTTCAATTTGTAACAGGACCTTATCAAATTGGTTAGCTGATTGTCTCTCTGCATGCACGTTTAATCCATTAGGCAGCTGATCGGCTGCGAGCGGCCATGGTTTTGCTAGTTTTGCATCTTTGGCAAGTCGGGTTACCTCGGGGAGCCAAATTCCGCGCTGCACGAGTTCGTCATCATAGTGGTTGATTGCCTCTGTCATCTCACCATCAAAGAATAGGGTGCCATCTCGGTCTATTAATATCGTTCGATTGATTATCGGCAGCCAGTAATCAATATTGTGCTCGATTATTAGAAGCGTGAGATTTTGCTGCTCTTTCAGCTGACGGATTGTCTCTGCAAGCTCTTTGCTGGCGGACGGATCCAGATTAGCTGTAGGCTCATCGAGAATAAGTAAGCTAGGGTTTAACGCTAGAACTGCTGCTAAAGCGAGTTTTTGTTTTTGTCCGCCAGAGAGTGTATGAATCGTATCTTTTCTCCGGTGCTCTAACCCGACAAGAGAGAGGACCCGCTCGATTTCTGCATCCATTCGATCGGGAGCCATTTTCTTGTTTTCCAAGCCAAAAGCAATTTCATCTTCCACCGTCAGCATACAAAACTGTGTTTCTGGGTCTTGAAAAACCGTTCCGACTTCTAAGTTAAGCTGACCGCTGGCATATTGATGGAGTGGTTTGCCAGAGAATGAGATTGTTCCGCCCATTTCTCCGTCAAGCTCTTTTGGATATAATCCATTTAAACAATAAGTGAGCGTGCTCTTGCCAGAGCCGCTTGGACCTAACAAGAGAATGCTGTCTCCTTTCTTTATGCTGAAGCTCAATTCATTTAGAGTAGGGCGGCTTTCCTCTTCAAAGGTAACGGACAATTGGTTAACTTCCAGCAGAATATCTTTCATCCTGCTTTTCGCTGGCGATAGGTTTTGCCGAGCGGGAAGCTCGTCAATGTGCCTGTTTTGGCCAGCGCCTCGCTGATTGCTTTTCCGATCAAACCACTGATTACCGCACCACTAATGAGACGTACAACCAGCATAAGTACAACGTAAGAAGGATCCAGAGCAGTGAACCCGCCGCGGAAATATCCCCAGATAAAACTTGTAATCGCAGCTCCTATTCCGGCTCCCATTAAGACAAAAACATGATAAGAACGGTAACGAGTTATAGCAAAAGCAGCTTCTGCTCCAAGTCCCTGGATGATAGCGGTAATAATAACAATTGGTCCGGCAGTGCTGCCGATTAGCACCTCTACAATACCGGCAATTGTCTCCGAAACAAGAGCTACACCAGGTTTTTGAATAATATAAGCAGCAACAATGGATACGAGGAACCAAACCCCGAAGATAATGTCGGTACCAATTGGCCCAACTAAACCCATCATGACGACATTCACAGGCAAAAATAGCAAATACACAATCCCAAATACAACTGCTAGTGCTGCCATAACGACAATATCCTTCATGCGCCAGCTATTCATTGGATTGCTCCTTTCGCAGAAGGGCTGTTGGCGGACATCGTCACTGTCATTACAGTATGAGAGGAACCAGATGCCTCTGTCTCGATAAAGACGTGCTCCAAGCCCGCAAATACATCGTATGCATTGCCGTCGAGACGGGTGGAGTAGTGTGATTTCGATACCGTAATCCCTTGAGCCCGCATATTTTCAATTTGTGTGTAAATAGTATCCATATAATTACCGCCGCCTAATGGATAAAGAGAAAATTTAGAAGCTGTTTCCAGTCTTATATCTTTAATGTTGGACATATTCAATTTTGTTTCGTCTTCGGCCATATACACATCGCCAGTTGAATCGCCAGGACAGCCGATTGAATAGGTGCCATTAAACACAATGTGTTCATCTGTTTTTGCGGCAGCTAAAAAGATTGCGGAGGTAACATCAAATACATGAGGGATTCTTCCGCGCACAAGTGTAGTCACATCGTCTGTTTCCATCCAGACCTTTGACGTGTCTACTTGATTAAGTGCGTCTAAAATTATCTCCTTAAATTTGTCTGCCATCGGGTAAATCGAAAAACTGCAGCCGGCAATGCGGCTTGTTCCACAAACATTATCCATTACAAATCCTCCTATTTTTTGCATGAAAAAAGCGACTGCACCATAGGGTGCAGTCGCAGAATATATACAAAAACAGTAAGAGCATTCTGGCTGCACTTCCCCACGCTGGTATTATCCAGATCGAGTTATAAGGGTCGGAAAAAATCCTCTCAGCCGTTGCCAGCTCCCCTAGTGCGTCGCAATTTTATGCAATTGTTAGGTATATAGTAAGAAATACAAGTACTTTTGTAAAGCGTTTCTTTTCAAATTCTTTGAATTTATAAAAGTTTATTCTTCTGATTGCTCAGTTTTCTGGCTTATTTTCAGCTTATTAATTAATGGACCAACTGTAAGACCTTGAATGAGCAAGGAGAATAGTACAACCCCAAAGGTTAAGATGAGAATGTTATCTCTGCCTTCAAAAGATTGCGGCAAACTTAATGCCAATGCGATGGACAGACTTCCTCTTAGCCCGCCCCAATTTAAAATAAGCTTGTATTTCGGTTCGAAGCCTTTGATTGGCAGTGTGCTCAAGTAGATAGCAATTGTTCTGGAAACTAACACAATGACAATTGCAGCAACAATCAATCCCCATTTTCCGGATAAATCGATATTTTGTATTTCTAAACCAATCATTAAGAAAATGAGTGAGTTGGCAATAAGCGTAATGGTATCCCAGAAAGAATCGATATTTATCCTCGTCGTTTCAGACATACCAATTCTTGCTCCGTAGTTCCCCAAGATCAGTCCTGAAACGACGACTGCGATAACACCGGAAACTTCAAAATGCTCGGCAATAAAATAACTCCCGAAGAATAACAGCATAGAAAACACAATTTCCAAAGGGTAGTCATCATAAAATTTAAAAATCTGAGAAATAATCCAGCCTAATACAGCACCGACCACGACACCGCCTATACTGAATTTCAAAAATAATAACAAACCTTGACCAAGGCCTTCCCACCCCATTTCCATATAGGTAAGCAGGTATATAGATGCAATTTGAAACAGCACAACGGCAATACCATCGTTAAATAATGATTCTCCTTCAATGATCGTAGTCAGTTTTTTAGGCACACCCAAAGATTTAAAGATGGAGATAACACTGATCGGATCGGTTGCGCTCATCAAGGCTGCAAACGTAAATGCAACTACAATAGGCAAATCCATGAAGTAATAAACACTGAAACCGACGGCAATAAATGTGATTAACGTTCCGACAAATGCCATCGCGATAACAGGTTTTTTCTCTTGGTTTAAGTGAGAAAAAGGTAACTTAATAGAAGCATCTCCCAATAATATTGGTAAGAATAAAGAAATAACTACTGCTTGGAATACATTGGATTGTACGATGTAGTTCTCAGCTTCTTCTAAAAAGGGAATATCAACAAGACCTAAAATTAATCCGACAAGAACCAAGGCAATCGAATAAGGCTTGTTAAATGTTTTGGATAGAGCAATAACTGTTACAGAAATTGCGAGCAGAATAAGTAATTGAATAAATGTTTCGTTGAAATGGTGCAAGATCATACGCTCCTTAGAAGATGTATTGGATAATAAATTCTCTTTAATAGTTCCCCAACATGCAGTATGGTATAGCATGATTTCCTTACATATTCAAATTTCTCCTTGAGAATGCATTTAGGTATGGCGTTAATCGGAATAACTAAATCAACAAAAAATAGCAGAGGGGAAAACATGCGATTCTCCCTCTGCTATTTACTTTTTTCTCCATTCGCTTTATCTTTCTGTTTGTTTGCGGCCTCTTCCAAGCGGCGATAACGCCTTAAAACAACTTTGCGAATCGAAAGTGGTTCATTTTTCAGCATCATTACCATGCTGACTATCATCAAAAGCATGAGAATGGTAAACGGCAGGGCCGAAATGAGTGATGCGGTTTGCAGGGCATCAAGTCCGCCCGCATAGAGCAGGACGCCTGCAATAGCAGCCAATAGCAAACCCCAAATGATTTTCATAGACAACGGAGGGTTAAGGCTGCCGTAGCTAGTCATGCTGGGTAAGATATAGGTGGCTGAATCTGCGGACGTAACTAGGAACGTAAAGATCAGTAAGATGGCAAGAACAGAAAAGCTATACCAGTGGAAAAAAAGAGTTATAAAATACAGTATCTTTTTGAAGAAATTATCAAAAAGTAATTCCGTATCTGCAAACGAAAGGTGGGGTAGTATGGAAAATAAAGTAGTACAAGCAATAGAAAAATACAGCACGTTTTTATCAGGTCCAGCTGACTTGGATCAATTAAAGGATGCTGCTGGTGATGCAAAATTTGTCTTGCTGGGGGAGGCTTCCCATGGTACGTCGGAATTTTATACCGTGCGTGCAGAGCTAACAAAAAAACTTATCACAGAGAGAGAATTTTCTATTGTTGCGGTGGAAGGGGATTGGCCGGCTTGTCAGGCAGTTAATCGCTACATCAAGGGCTACGATACAAAACACAATACTGCCCGTGATGTGCTCAGCAGTTTTAACAGATGGCCAACGTGGATGTGGGCGAATGAGGAAATCATTGACTTAATAGAGTGGATGAAAAATCACAATGAGAAACACGAGACGCAGCCGAAAGTAGGGTTTTATGGAATAGATATGTATAGTCTGTGGGAATCCATGGAGGAAGTGATTGCTTATTTAACCAAAATTGATTCACCTGATGCAGAAGTAGCAAAAAAAGCTTTCACATGTTTTGAACCTTTTAATCGCGATAATCAGGAGTATGCCGTATCCGCGGGGCTATATTCCGAAGGCTGTATCGATGAGGTGGCAAAGCTTCTGGCAACCATTCAGCGGAAAAAAGAGCAATATCCATGTGAAGAGGAAATGCGGCTGAATCTGGAAGTTAATGCTCTAGTCGCATATAATGCGGAGCGCTATTACCGCTCGATGGTACTGCGTGATGAGGAGTCTTGGAACATAAGAGATACGCATATGGTCCACGCACTGAACGAAATAATGAAATTTTACGGAGTAACTGCAAAAGCAATTGTCTGGGAACATAATACGCATATCGGAGACGCGAGAGCTACAGACATGGCGCATAATGGCATGGTCAATGTCGGCCAGCTTATCCGGCAGCAGAACAAACCCGAGGACGTGTTTGCGGTCGGGCTGGGAACTTACAGCGGAACAGTTATTGCGGCAGATGAATGGGGAGTCAATCACGATGTGAAAACAGTTCCCAAAGCAGTAAAAGGATCATGGGAGGACCTGATGCATCGGGCAGGCGCATATGACAAGGTACTGATTTTTAATGAGGAAAATAAAAAAAACTTCCAGCAGCGGATAGGGCACCGTGCAATTGGCGTTGTGTATCGCCCGGAGTATGAACAGTTTGGTAATTATGTGCCTTCTGTCATGTCTGATCGATATGATGCTTTCATTTATATCGAAGAATCGAGAGCACTGCAGCCATTAGTTTTGGAGAGGGTAGTGCTTTAAATAATATGCCAGCTTGGAGTTAAGCAATACAGATAATTGCAAACACCCCTAAGTGTTCACAGGAAAAGGTTAATCCGTTTTTGGGATTCTTTTCCTGTTTTTTTGAATAAGTCAATGCACACCAAGATGCTCTAACGCATCTTTTACCGTAGTCATAGTTGGCACATGAAACTGATTTATTTCCAAATTAGCTGCTTCTAAAGCGTGGCTGGGCTGTATACCAGTGAAAATAGACTTTATGCCTAACAAGGTAAGGACATGGCTGAGTTTAAACAAGTAATCTGTAACAACTTGATGTAACTGATAAGTACCAGAAAAATCAATTATTAAACAATCAACGCTTTGCTGCTTTGCCTTTTCAGGTACTAGCTGGAATAGTTGAGAGGCACATGATTCATCAATTTCACCTACTAAGGGCAGTACAGCAATTCCTTTTAATAAAGGCACTAAAGTAGCAGAAAGCTCGTTTATTTGCTTTGTCAATAACTGCTGTTTTTTTTCAGCTTCTTTTCTTTCCGAGATATCTGTTATATAAGTTTGAATTGCTTTTTTATTGCCAATCAAGATAGGATGACAATATAATTCGACGTCAACTATCTCCCCATCCAGCTTAAAAATTGTTTCTTCTATCACTTCTGCAGGGGTTTCATAAGCTGATTGGATTCTTTTATCAATGGATGACTTTGAACTTTCTTGGAAAATATCCAATGGACTTGCTCCTACAATGTCATTTCTATTTCCTTTGAAAAATGCCTCAGCGGCAGCATTGACATAGAGTATCTTAAGATCAGTATGTACAATCAAGGGATTCAGTGCATATTCAATAACTTCTCGATAATCGATTTTCGATATAGCTTCACTCATATTATCCCTCCTATTAAAAGTAAAAGTTGTAGCTTTTTGCTTATACGAAAAGTAAGCCTTCTCCTACTTTAACATGCTTAACGCATAAAATGTAAGAAATGAGGGCTTTGGGCTGGTGTGTATGGATGAGAGCTAGGAAAGTTTTCGTGCTCTAAGGCTCTTAACTTAAAAAAAGATTGTAGAGAGAATGACAGTTTCTCTACAATCTTGAGATTAATCGGATTATTCTCAGACCGTTATTTCTTTTTTATTGTAATTGTCCAAGCAGCTTCGCCTATTTGGTCATACGCTGTTACTTCATGCCCATCTTCAACAGCCCAGCGGGGAATAGACTCTGTACCTTGCGTACAGTCAAATTGCACCTCTAATTCATCTCCTGTGTGTAATTCTTTTATTGCTTCTTTCGCTTCAACCAATGGAAACGGACAAACCATTCCCATTACTTCCAACGTTTTTTTCAAATGAAATACACTCCTTTATGCAGGCACAGCGTGTGTAGCCTGCTTATTTTTTCTTCGCGGACGCACGTAAACAAAGTAAGACGCAGTCCACGTTCCTAAAATCATAAAGGCTAACGCAATCCAGCCTTGCCACGTCATCATCGCTGTCATTACCAAACCATTCCCAATCGAGCATCCACCAGCTAATCCTGCTCCAAACCCCATCATCAGACCGCCGCTAAAACTGTTAATTGTAGTTTTTAAGTCGGGCAGTCGGAATCTGAACTCTCCGCTCATTTTAGCCGCAAAAAGGGAACCGAATAGGATACCTAGTACTAGGAAGACACCCCAATTTATAAAGCTCATTTCGCCTGTTACGAAATATTGAAGGATATTAGCAGAGGGGGTGGTGATCCCTAATCCTGCAATACGTCCGGTGGCAGCGCTAAGCGGCCAAGCTGATATAGCGATAAGACCAATTAAAATTGCGGTAAAGAATGGATGCCAGCGCTTCTCGAATAATAGATGCGCTAAACCTGTTCGTTTCGGCGGCAAACCAGGAATTTTGACTGTTGGTTTTCTTAATGTGCGATAAACGAGGAACCCAACGATAACAGTGAAAACAGAGATGACTACCCAAGGATTTAACCCGAAACTCCCAGCGATAGAGTTGGAACGCAATTCGACGTTTTTTACAGCTTTATCCAGCGGCAGCAGAACGCCCGACTTCATCATGGCTGCAACAAGCATATAACCGGCTAATGCAATCCAGCTGCCGATTAAACCTTCTCCTGCTCGATACCACGTACCTGTCGCACAGCCCCCGGCAAAAATTATGCCGATACCAAAAATAAAAGATCCTATTATTACAGCAAGAATTGGTAAAGTACCGGCAGTAAATTCAAAAACTCCAAGAGAAATAAGGACATACACTCCAATGCTTTGAACAGCGATAGCAATCAACAGCGCATAAAACATGCGATTATCTTTCGTTAAATACATATCACGAAAACCACCAGTCAAACAAAAGCGGCCGCGCTGCATAACAAAACCTAGAAGCGCACCACATAGCAAACCTGTAACAATCATTTGAAACATATAACCACCCCTTATCCCAAGTAATCTTATTGGTTTTATAATAATATTTAGAATTGAAGGAATCAAGGTTTATTTTTGATTATTGGAAATTGTAAAATAAAAGTACGCATTGGGAATGATTTTTTCAGGTCAGTATATATTTGCTGTGGAAATCTTATGGTAATGTCTTTTAATTAGGAGGTAAGTATGCGAAGACCATTTTCGCTGTGTATGGTTTTACTTTTTATTTTGACAGGTTGCGGGTATGAACCGGAGTCCAGTCCGTACGGTAAAGAACTGAAGAAAATAAGTGATAATGATGTATCCTTGAGAATTAAGGAGAACAGCTTAAAAACGCCTGGTGATCTTAATTTTCATATTCAAAATAACGGAGAAGAAACGGTAGCTGCAGGCAATGAATTTGCAATTGAGAAATACGATGAGAAACGAGAGGGATGGTTTCAGGTGCCATTCAAATCCGGCAGCGCATTTACTATGGAAGCTATGCTTATCGAACCTGACTCTTATGGCAGCTTTTATGTGTCGTTCAATGACTTTGATTACAGGTTTTCAAGCGGTAAATACAGAATTGTAAAGGTTTTCTCTTCGGATACGGTATTGTACGATGAATTTACACTGGATAAGTGAGGCAGCGGAGGGAGCTGATTACTATGAAAAAAGTTGTATTGGCAGGAGGAACAGGTTTTATAGGAGAGTATTTAGCTGCTAAATTCGAAAATTCAGGTTATGAGGTGATTGTTATCTCCAGGAAAAATCCTTACTTTTCTTGGGATAATAAACAAGGACTGCTAAAGGCTTTAGAAGGAGCAGAACTCCTCATTAATCTAGCGGGAAAATCAGTAAACTGCCGCTATAATGAGGCAAATAAAAAAGAGATAATGAATTCTAGGGTAAAGACAACAACATTGTTAGGAGAGGCTGTCCTATCGTGTGAAAACCCGCCTTCCTTGTGGATCAATTCCAGTACGGTCACCATTTACCGGCATGCAGAAGATCGGCCGATGACAGAAACTGAGGGAGAGATTGGAACTGGTTTTTCTGTAGATGTAGGGACGAAATGGGAAGAGACTTTCTTTTCATATGAACTGCCGGATACGAGGCAAGCTGCCTTACGCATAGCTATTGTGTTAGGGAAAGATGGCGGTGTAATGACGCCGTACAAGAACTTAGTCAAATTTGGTTTCGGAGGTAATCAGGGGACAGGGAAGCAAATGTTCAGCTGGATACATATAGAAGACTTATATCAGATCATTCTTTTCTTACAAGAGAAACCAGCGTTGCGTGGTGTTTTTAATTGTGCGTCTCCGGAGCCGGTTTCCAATCGTGAGTTAATGCGAACGCTGAGAAAGACGATGCATGTCCCGTTTGGATTGCCTGCGCCTAAATGGATGCTGGAAGCAGGGTCCGCTATGATTAAAACGGAAACAGAGTTAGTTTTGAAAAGCCGTTGGATTATCCCTGAACGGTTAGAGCGAGAAGGCTATATGTTCCGCTATAAATCACTGGAGAAAACATTACAAGATATACTGTAAAGCCTTCGTATATAGGATAAGTGAACCTTTTCTGCTTTTGTTTCGTATAAGAAGTACGACACTTAAGGGGGAACAGCATGATTTTTCTTATCGCGTTAGCCAGCATGGCTGGTTTTATCTTAATTGCTTTGGCTGATCTTGCAGCCGGAAGCGGAAAAGCAAGGCTTAAACAGTATGTTTTAACAGGTATTACTGGTTACATCGTGCTTTTCTTGGTTATTTACTTCGTTTTACCTGCATTTATTATCCAAAATATACTCTGGCTGAACGCCATCGGTATTTTCTTCGCTGTTTATGTGCTTTTTGCAAGCAAACAGACGGGAAAGGAAACGAAAAAGAATACAGGATTGAACCTGACAGCACTATTGTTTGCGGTGCTGTTCATAGGAGCGGTTGTTTGTGTGATTGCGAATTTCGCAGTGTATCAATCGACGTATGATCATGTTATCAAGTCAACGGAAGAAGAAGCAAAACCGCTTGATGAAGAAAAAACGCCAATTGCTATTGCTCCGAGCTCAGTGCGTAATATGATGAACAAGAAGATGAGTGTTGTTCCGGAGACACAGCTTTATCAGCTTGGAAGTCTGCAGACACAGACAGTTGGGGACACAAATGAATATATTGCACCTGTAGAATTTGATGGATTTTTTAAATGGGTAAAAGGCGGCGAAACATCTGGTTACTTTGTAATTGATGCAACTAGTTTAAGCGCACAGCCTGAATTCGTTGAGAACAAGCTAGCTTATGTACCATCTGCCTACTTTCATAAAGATCTAGAACGCATCATCTATTCTCGTTATCCAACTTACATCCGAGAAGGAGAAGCTCGATTGGAAATCGATGAAGACGGAAAAGCCTGGTATGTGCAAACCGTCTACCAGCCGAAGCTGTTCACTGGAAAGGCAAATGGAGATGACATTCAAGTAGTTGTCGTTAATCCATATAACGGAGAGTCTGAGATTTATGATGCGGCAGAAGCACCTGCCTTTATTGAGAATACGATTGCTCCCGAAATGGCAAGCAAACTGAACACATATTATGGAGAATACAGCGGTGGTTTCTGGAATAGATATTTTGGAAAGGCCGGTGTGAAGATACCGAATGATAACGGCACAGAGCATGGTGTGACAGCTGTCTTTTCTGAAGACGGCAGCATCCAGTACTTTACTGATTTTAAATCACCAAAAGAAAATATTGATTCAGCGCTAGGCTATAGCATGGTAGATGGCCGGACAGGGGAAGTAACCTTCTACGGCGGTGAAAAGAACAATGGTATTATGGACTCCTCAGGTGCAGTGCAAGTTGTCGAAAAGGAATATCCCGAGAAAAAGTGGGAAGGCAAGATGCCGGTTCTGTACAATATTGACGGCAATCCAACTTGGGTAATTAGTGTACTTGATGCAAATGGGATTTTTAAAAAATATGCCTACGTACGTGCAGCTGATTCTGATTATGTTGTGTTCGGTGATGATGCAGAAAGTACGCTGCAGGCATACAGATTGCAGCTCAGCACGGATCCAAGCACCGCTGAATCTACAGGTGATGCGCCTGTACAGCAGGTGAGCGGAGAAGTAACACGCTTGTATATTGCTGGCGAAAGTTCCGGAACGAAAACAATTCAATTCCTGCTGGAAGGTCAAGATACTATTTATAGCATTAGTTCTGCAGATGCGCCTTATGCGATCTTCCTGAAAGAAGGAGATCAAGTCAGCTTCGAAGCTGCAATGCATGAAGACGCTTCATCAGCAACACTCGAACAAATCTCTATTGTAGGGTTAAATTAAGCTTAAAGCCAGCTTTCTAAGAAAGCTGGCTTTATTTTATCCATCTAGTTGGATATAAAACAATATAAGCAAAAACAAAAGGAGTGACAGTAAGAGTCGGTTTTGTTTGTATTAAAAAAAGGTATAGATAAGAAAATAACAAAAGTGAGGTGAAAACAGTGCGGGCTATGCTTATTATTAATCCTTCATCGGGGAAAGAAAAGGCAATGGACTATGAAGAACGGGCAGTTGGTATACTAGGTAAACGGCATGATTTAGTTGTAATAAGATACACAGAAAAAGCAGGGGATGCGGCAAAATTTGCGGCTGAAGCCTGTGATGGTACATATAAAACGCTGCTTGCTATGGGCGGCGACGGCACAATCAATGAATGTGTCAATGGGTTAGCTGAAAAGAAACAGAAACCTGCATTTGCTTTTGTTCCGCTTGGGACAGTAAATGATTTCGCTCGTGCATTGCAGATTCCGAAGAAGCCGAAAGAGGCGCTGGCTTTGCTGGAAGATTATCATACAAAGCGCGTGGATATCGGGAAACTGGGGGATCGGTACTTTATGAATGTACTGGCAGTCGGAATCATTGCTGAGGCTGTCTACGATGTCACGCCGGAGGAGAAAAGCAAATACGGCCACTTTGCTTATCTGATGGAAGGTGCGAAGGCATTTCGTAACAAGACACCATTTCAGCTGCAAATAGAAGTGGACGGGAAGGAAGCTTACCATGATAAGGCATATATGATGCTGGCGGCAATGACGAATTCTGTGGCTGGATTTGAAAAGTTTGCAGAGCAAGCAGAAGTAGACGACCATCAATTGCACATATTTCTATTAAAGGACCTCTCCATTTCAAAGGCAGTTTCCATTATTCCAGACCTTTTCAAAGGGAATTTAGATTCGAATGAGCAAGTAGCTTATTTTAAAGCAAAGTCAATTCGGGTTAAAGCAGATACAGAGTTGGTTGTTAATATTGATGGGGATGAAGGGGTGCCGCTACCATTCCAAGCGGAGGTTTTACCTGAAGAAATTCAGGTAATTGTGCCAAAACAATTATAAGAAAAACCCCGCCAGATTAAGGCGAGGTTGTAGTAGTGCTAGCAGAATCAAGTGGCGGCAGCTCCAATTGATCACGCAGTGTTTGCGTAGCATTAGCAAGTGAAGTGGGGTCTGGAACAAATGCCCATGCATTATATCCGGGAACGATACCCGTTCCGCCTTGCCCTTCAAGTTCTATCGTTTCCATAGACAAATTATTATTAACGCCATAAGAGACGAAGCTCTTCATTTCATCAAACGTCATGTTTGTCTGCATATTGCTTCCTACAGCTTCTAACAAGTCAGAGTACTTAAGAACAGAGCTGAGGTCTGTTGCTTTATCCATCATCGCTTTAATGATTTGCTGCTGTCTTTCACTGCGGGCAAAGTCACTATCCTGTTTGCGTGTACGCGCTAATGCAAGAGCTTCCTCACCGTTAAGCTTCTGTTTGCCAGGCTGCAGGTGAATAGCGCCTTTTTCATCTTTGGAATTCATCTCTTCCAGTTCATAAGGCACATCAACTGTAACGCCGTCTAATGCATTAACGACACTAATGAAGGCTTCAAAATTAACATCCACATAATAATCAACAGGTACTTGAAGCAGTTCTTCTACTGCTTCAACAGTTGCAGTAGGTCCGCCGTTATAGGAACTATTTATTTTGGTGTTCCGTTCCAAATATGGCACATATGTGTACGTGTCACGCGGAACGCTAAGCATTTTAATGCTTTTCTCATCTTTATTGAATGTTGCAAGAATCATGGTGTCAGATCGTTTACCGATGTTTTGATCTTCCCGCTTTTCACTGGAGTCAGATCCGATAAACAGGACGCTGACACTGTCTTCAGCGGGATCGACAGCATTATCACGAAGAGAAGATTTATCGCGGCCATCATCTTGATAAGAATCGCCGGCTAAATTTCCAGCTTTTACGTATAGGTAACCGGCGTATGCTGCCGGGATAAGGAGCAAAAGTATAACGATGAGAAAGATATTTCGGATGACACGCTTTTTGCGTGATTTTTTCCGTTTCTTCTGCGATCTGCGCAGCTCCTGTCTTTCTTCTTTAGGCATATATAGGTTTCTCCTTTAATTGCTGGACTGAATTTTTGTCAATATTTGTTTAAATATTATCAGAGTCTACTATAACATATCATTCGCTTTCAAGGGAGATTTTCTATATGATGAAGGGAAGAACAAAGAAGTGAGTGATAAATGTGCAATTGCATAGTATGGAAGCGGCAGAGCGATTTATAAACGAAAATCAGCTTGCTGTCTTGTTTATCTCGTCACCTGGCTGCAGTGTTTGTGAAGCGCTTCTGCCTCGCATAAGGGAACTTGCAGCTAGTCAGCCTGATGTACAGCTAGGTTATACAGATGCAAGTGAGGTACAAGAAGTAGTCGGCCGTTTTATGGCTTTTGGAGCGCCAACGATATTGGTATTTGCAGAAGGCAAGGAACAATTTAGAGAAGGCCGTTTTGTCCGTCTGGAAGACTTCGCTGAGAAACTCAAAAAAATCATTTCGTTAATAAAATAGCAGATTTAAGGAAACAATCTTTTGGGAACTTACATGGCTCCCCAATCGTATAGGAAACAGCAGAAGTAAGGGAGGAAAGCTTATGTTCAAAAAGTTTATCCGTAAATTGCAAGAATCCGCCGGCGGCAGCAGTCATCGCCGCGGCAGAAGATATGATTCCAGCGGTCACCGAGGCCGTCGCAACGATTCCAGCAGCTATCGCGGCCGCCGTCGTCATGGTTCGAGCGGAAGCAGCGGTTATGGCCGCAGCCGTTATGGAGGAAGCAGCCGATATAAACGCCGCGGTTACGGAAGCAGCAGTTAATCTGCTGCTTTTTCTTTTGCTCTTTTTATTGCATCAACTGCCTCCCCTGCTGTGGCAAAGGGCTCCCGAATGCCAAGTAATCTTTCCAGAACAAATTTGCAAGCAGCCGATAAAGTAAGCTCTTCTGTCCAAGGAAGGGCTTTTTTATTTGTCTGTTCGTACGTTGTATACAAGAGGTAAAGAAGAATATCACCTAGGTCAAACAAATCTTGTTCCCTTCGCAGCTGTTCTTCTTTCGTTTCCGGCCCGGTAAATTGTGCTGCCAGGCCAAAGTCAATTAATGAAGCATGTTCTTCTATTAACATGACATTCGGAATGCGAATATCGCCGTGGTATATACGCTGTGTATGCAGGTATTCCACGATAAGGGCGATATCCATTGTCAGTGTTAGTGCGTCTTTTTCGGTGTACGTTTTCTTTGTATCAAAAATATGCTGTTCGATATTCTCACCAGCTAGATAGTCCATAACAAAGAAATAGCCATCTTCTGTATGGAAAAAGGATGCAGCTCCAGGAATTGCGGGATGCTGAAGTGCTTGTAAAAGCTCAAATTCGCGCTGAAACATAGTGAAGTATTTTTTGCGTTTCTGTCTGCTGCGCCGCAGCTGTTTAATAGTGCAAGTTTGATTTAGCGCCGTATCTTTACATAGATAGGTTGTACCATAGCTCCCTGAACCGAGTTTTCGAATGACATCGTATCTGCCTATTATATGCGAGCCAGGTGGATAATTTTTATCGACTAGCTGACGGTGCAGCAATCGAAATGGTCGGATTATGTGATAGAGCATGTATATTCTCCGTTCTTTTTCTTTTTAGTATATCGGCTTGTCCGGAGGTTGCAAAGAAAGATATCAGAATATATAATAGTATTAAAGTGATATCACTTTAATATGAAAATGTAGGAGTGACGTGTATGAAAGAAAAGCAAGCTGCCGTCTTGAATGGTTTCCTTGGTGTACTAATTATCCTCGCGCTAGTGGGTGCCGGTATCTTTAGTTTGACACAAGAAGTCATTTTACCGGCTGTCCTTTTGTTTATTGTTGGTTTGCTGCTTATTACCGGCATTGTTATTGTACCTCCGAACCAATCCTATGTGGTGACTTTCTTCGGGAAATACATCGGAACAATCCGCGCCAATGGGCTGTTCCTGACCATTCCATTAACAACAAGACAGCGAATTACACTGCGTATTCGCAACTTCAACTCCAAGACCCTTAAAGTAAATGATATAGAAGGTAATCCAATTGAAATAGCTGCCGTGATTGTGTATCGTGTAATAGATACGGCCAAGGCGGCGTTTAACGTTGATGATTATGAAGAGTTCGTCGCCATTCAGAGTGAAGCGGCAGTACGTTATATTGCTTCCAATTATCCGTATGATAATTTTAAAGAAACCGGTTATTCGCTGCGTGAAAACGGAGATGAGATTACTGGAAAACTGCAAGCAGAGCTGGAAGCGCGTTTAAGTGAAGCGGGTGTGGAAGTGATGGAAGCACGATTCACACATTTAGCTTACTCAACAGAAATTGCACAAGCAATGCTGCAGCGTCAGCAAGCATCCGCTATTATTGCTGCACGTAAAATGATTGTAGAAGGTGCAGTCGGTATGTCTATGGATGCTGTCGAAGCTTTGAACGATGGTGATTTGGAGCTGGATGCAGAGCGTAAAGCACAGATGGTCAATAACTTGATGGTGGCCATTGTTTCCGATCGCGGGACACAGCCGGTCGTAAACAATGGGTCGCTGTATTAAAGCAGGGGTGTTATGGCAAAGAAGAAGAGTTTTCCGTTGCGCATCAACCAGGAGATTTACGATATGGTGCAGAAGTGGGCAGACGACGATTTTCGCAGTGTGAATGCTCAAATCGAATATCTGCTTCGCGAGCAGCTGAAGCAAGCTGGCCGACTGAAGTCAGAGAAGGAAAAATAGAGCAGGAAGCGATGTGCTTCCTGCTCATTTTTTTATGCCATGCTGTTGGCGGGGAGATGCATCGTATGTGCATGCAGCTCAGATAGCTTTTGAAGATCGAAGTTCCCACCGCTAATGATAATTCCGCAATGCTTGGAATGAATGCTCTGATGATGGCGCATCAAGGCAGCGAATGCTGCAGCACCAGCTCCTTCTGCAAGTGTTTTGTGCCGTTCGAGCAGCTGCAGGATACTTGCTGCAATATCATGCTCTGAAACAGTAACCACATCATCCACATATTGCTGAATGAGCGGCATTGTCACCTTGCCAGGCTCCTTCACGGCAATTCCCTCAGCAATTGTCTTGCAAGTCAAGGAAGGCAGCAGATGCTTGTGAAAAGTATGATACGTTGCACAAGCTGCCTCTGTCTGTACACCGATAATACGGATGGACGGTTTCATTTGTTTAGCAGCAAAGGCAATACCGCTAATTAAACCGCCGCCACCGATAGGGACAATTAAGGTATCCAGCTGAGGCTGATCTGTGAGCATCTCAATGGCTATCGTACCTTGACCTGCAATCACATCCACATCATCAAAGGGATGGATGAAAGTGCTTCCCGTTTGCTGCTGTTCTTTCTGGGCAGCAAAAAGAGCTTCTTGAAAATTCTCTCCTGCCAGCTCAACTGCAGCTCCGTAACTCTTGGTTGCTTCTACTTTCGGCTTTGGTGTATGAATCGGCATAAAGATCTTCGCTTGAATACCTCGTTTTGCTGCCGCCAATGCAACACCTTGTGCATGGTTGCCTGCAGAAGCTGCGATAACGCCGCGTTTTGCAGCTTCATCATTCATGCAGCCAATCTTAAAGCAAGCACCGCGTGCTTTAAAAGCTCCTGTCTTTTGTTCGTTCTCCATCTTCAGATAAACGTTCATTCCTACCGATTGGTCCAAAGTGGTTGAAGTTCGAATCGGTGTATGATGCACCAAATTCTTCAAATAAGCTGCTGCTGCCTGTATTTTTTTATGACTTAAGCAATCCCCAATGCCCTTCACACTCCTTTAATTATGTGTCTGTTCAAACTGTTTGATCTGATCGGCATAAGTCAACGTAATGCCGATTTCGTCTAGTCCATTTAAAAGCATATGCTTCTGGTAGGCTGGAATGTCAAAACCTGCCTTAAACTCAAGATTATCATATACTATCTGATTTTTCAGATCTATTGTCAGTATATACGAATCTTTTTCTGCTTGCTTGAGCAAGTAGTCTACTTGTGCTTCCGAAAGTTTAATAGCTAAGATGCCGTTCTTTGTTGTATTACTATAGAAAATATCGGCAAAGCTCGGTGCAATAATCACTTTAAATCCATAATCTAAAAGGGCCCACGGCGCGTGCTCACGTGAGGAGCCGCAGCCAAAGTTATCGCCGGCAATTAGTACAGATGCACCTTTGTACTTTGGTTCATTCAATGTAAAGTCTTGTCTTGGCTGGCCCTCGTCATCAAAACGCCAGTTATAGAAAAGAAACTGGCCGAAACCCGAGCGCTCAATCCGTTTTAAAAATTGTTTCGGAATAATTTGATCGGTATCGACGTTTTTTTTGGGCAAAGGGTATACGAGGCCATTATGTGTGTTAATTGGTTCCATTATTCATCCTCCTTACACAGTTGGTGCCATCACTTGCCGAACATCGACGAAGCGGCCTTCTATGGCTGCTGCTGCTGCCATCTCTGGACTGGCTAGGTGGGTCCGTGCCCCAGAACCTTGACGTCCTTCAAAATTTCGATTTGAAGTGGAAGCGCAGCGCTCTCCAGCAGGTACAACATCTTCATTCATTGCCAGACACATACTGCAGCCTGCATCGCGCCATTCAAATCCTGCTTCCCGGAAGAGAATATCCAGTCCTTCTTGCTCAGCTTGCATTTTTACTGTGAAGGAACCTGGAACCACCAAGGCCCGTACGGAAGGATGTACTTTTCTTCCGCGAATGACACTTGCTGCTTTGCGCAAGTCGGTAATTCGTGAATTCGTACAGGAGCCGATAAATACATGCTGTATTTCGATGGATGTTAGCTGTTGGTTTGGCTCTAGTCCCATATAAGCAATTGCCTGTTCTGCTGCACTTTTCTCGTCTGGATCTTCCATCAAAGCAGGGTCCGGCACACTAGCAGAAATAGGCAGGCACATACCAGGGTTTGTTCCCCAAGTTACTTGAGGCTCTATTTTTGTTGCATCAAGCGTAACAGTATGGTCGTAAGTGGCGCCTTTATCCGTGGCAAGCTGTTTCCACTCTGTTACTGCTTCTTCAAATGCTGCTGCATCGGGTGCATATCGTCTTCCGCGCAAATACTCAAATGTCGTCTCGTCTGGGCTAATCAAGCCAGCACGAGCGCCGGCTTCAATCGACATGTTGCAGACTGTCATGCGTTCCTCCATAGATAACCCGCGAATTGCTTCTCCTGTGTACTCAATAACATAACCAGTACCAAATTTGACCCCGAATCTGCCAATAATAGCGAGTATCAAATCTTTTGCTGTCACACCAGGACCGAGCGGACCGTCAATTTGGACGTTCAATGTTTTTGGCTTGTTTTGCCAAAGTGTCTGAGTCGCTAGCACATGTTCAACCTCACTCGTTCCAATACCGAATGCAAGCGCTCCAAATGCGCCATGTGTCGACGTATGACTGTCACCGCAAACAATCGTTTTACCAGGCTGGGTCAGACCAAGCTGCGGTCCGATTACATGGACGATGCCTTGGTCCGGGTGATCAATGTCGGCCAAGCGGATGCCAAACTCTGCACAATTGGAACGTAATGTATCCATTTGTTTACGAGCAACTTCATCGCGAATGACTGGGCGGTTAATGGTTGGAACATTATGATCTACAGTGGCATATGTTCGGTCCGGCTGCCGTACTTTGCGTCCTGCTAAGCGCAGTCCTTCAAAGGCTTGCGGCGAAGTTACTTCATGAACAAGATGCAGGTCGATATACAGCAAATCAGGCTTATCGGTCTCCTGTACAACGGTATGTTTTTCCCAGATTTTCTGGATGATTGTCTTGGGCTGTTTCATTGTAATCTTACTCCTTTCGTTAAGCACGTACCTTCGCAGTTTGCAGCTGCTCAAGAACAAGTGATGTCATCTTCTCGGTACCAACAGTAAACGCCGGTGCAGCTTGCATGTCAGCTGTGCCATATCCTTTTGTCAGAATAGCGTCTACAGCAGCCTCAACACTATCTGCTTCTTTTTCCAACCCGAATGAATATCGAAGCAGCATAGCTGCCGACAAAATGGCACCTAGCGGATTTGCGATATCCTTTCCGGCTATATCCGGAGCGGAGCCATGTACTGGCTCATAAAGCCCGAGCTCATCCTTTCGAAGGCTTGCAGAAGGGAGGAGGCCGAGAGATCCCGTAAGCACAGATGCTTCATCGCTCAGGATATCGCCGAACAAATTCTCTGTCACAATGACATCAAAGTAGGTCGGATTGGTGATCAACTTCATTGCAGTGGAATCAACGAGCATATGTTCAACGGTTACTTCCGGATAATCCTTGCTTTTTTCATCAACAACTTCCCGCCAGACCTTACTGGATTCAAGCACGTTCGCTTTGTCAACAGAAGCTAGGCGTTTATTCCGGAGCATCGCACTTTGGAAACCGATTTCGACAATTCTTTCAATCTCGCTTCTTTCATAATGCAGTGTATCTACCACGGTCTGCCCGTTGTCGCGACGCTCACTTGGAAGCCCAAAGTAAAGGCCGCCAGTTAATTCCCGTACAATTAACAGATCGCTTCCTGCAACAATTTCGGGTTTCAGCGGTGAGCTGTCCAGCAGGGAAGGGAAGGTCTTTACAGGGCGTAAATTGGCAAAGAGACCAATCCCTTTACGCAGCTGCAGCAACCCTTTTTCAGGCCGTAAATGAGGGGGGTGCTGTTCCCATTTCGGACCTCCTACAGCACCTAATAAAATAGCATCAGCTTCCTCACAAGCTTGCAGTGTTTCAGCTGGCAGCGGCTCACCAGCTGCATCGATGGCTGCACCGCCGATTGCTCTTGTATGAAAGGTAAACGTATGAGAAAAATTAGCAGCCACTTGCTGCAGGACAGAAGCAGCAGCTTCTGTCACCGCAGGGCCGATTCCATCTCCCGGAAGCAGGACAATCGATTTATGCATAATCAACACTCTCCAAAACAAGTTTTAGGTTATCGGTTGCGTTTTCTTCAAGGTAGCTGCCCGCAATGCACGGTTCACGCCATTTACATAGGCATGGCTGGAAGCTTTTAATACATCATTCGCTGTACCGCGGCCGGTAAACGGCTCTCCGTCTACTTGCAGCTGCACATGTACTTCTGCCAGTGCATCTTCGCCTTTGCCTACCGAATGAATCCGATAATCGGTAAGTGTTACTCGTTCGGCTATTAAAGCTTCCAATGTGTTGTAAATAGCTTCTACTGTACCGTGACCAGTTCGGGCTGTTTCTTTGATTCCGTCGTCCGGTGTTTGCAGAGCAATTGTTGCCGTCGGCAGGTTTTGCGGCCCCATCGTTACTTGCAGCGCTTTTACTTCATATGTCCGTACTGGATCATGCTTCGTCTGGACATCTAGTGCAATGGTAAACAGATCATCATCTGTCACTTCTTTTTTCTTGTCAGTCAAACGCTTGAAACGGTCGAATGCTTCTTGCAGCTGCGCGTCAGATAGAGCAAAGCCCAGTTCGCTTATCCTTGTATTAAAGGCATGGCGACCTGAATGCTTTCCGAGTACAAGATTGGTAGCGTTCATCCCGACTAGGGCAGGTGTTATAATTTCATACGTTTCAGCGTGTTTCAGCATGCCATCTTGGTGGATGCCGGATTCATGAGCAAAGGCATGATCGCCGACAATTGCTTTATTTCCTGGAACAGTCATGCCCGTCAGTTTACTGATAAGGCTGCTCGTTCGTTTAATTTCATGTAAAACCAGGCGCGATGTGTGTTCATAAGCGTCTTTACGAATATGCAAAGCCACTGCAACTTCTTCCAAAGCCGCATTGCCAGCGCGTTCACCAATGCCATTGACTGTCCCTTCTATTTGAGTAGCGCCATTTTCGATTGCAGCAATGCTATTGGCGACAGCCATTCCTAAATCATCATGGCAGTGGGCGGAAAGGTCAGCTTTTTCGATATTGGGTACATGTTCTTTCATATAAGCGAACATCTTGCCATATTCGGCTGGCGTTGCGTACCCCACTGTATCAGGAAGGTTTACAACAGTTGCACCGGCATCGATGACAGCCTCCACAACTTGTGCCAAAAAGCTAAGTTCAGAACGAGAAGCATCTTCTGCTGAAAACTGGACGATAGGAAATCGCTCCTTGGCATAAGAGACCATCTCGACAGCAGTTCGCAATACTTCCTCTGGTTTCTTCTTTAGCTTATATTCCATATGGATAGGGGAGGTGGCAAGGAACACATGCACTCTTGGCTGCTCCGCGTCCTTTAAGGCTTCCCACGCCGTATCAATATCACTTTTCTTAGCACGAGCTAATGCGGTAACCGCAGTAGTTTTGACGGAACGCGCGATTTCCTGAACAGCCAGAAAGTCACCCTCAGAGGAAGCGGGGAATCCCGCTTCCATAACATCCATTCCGAGGCGCTCCAGCTGACGTGCAATTTCAAGCTTTTCCAGCTTGTTTAAATTGACTCCGGGTGTTTGTTCACCATCCCGAAGTGTTGTATCAAAAAATTTTATTTGAGCCATGGACGATCACTTCCTCAGCGGATTGATTTTTCTTGCCTTGTTTGACGAATGGCATCAATTCGCGGAGCTCACGACCGACAGTTTCGATTGGATGATTTGTTTCTTTTGCATTAATTGCATGAAACTGCGGGCGGTTAACTTGGTTTTCCAAGATCCAGCCTTTAGCGAATGTACCGTTTTGGATATCTGTCAATACATCTTTCATGCGCTCTTTTGTTTCAGCGTTCACTACACGCGGGCCGGAAACAAAGTCACCCCATTGTGCTGTATCAGAGATGCTGTAGCGCATTCCTTCCAAACCAGATTCATACATCAAGTCAACAATCAGCTTTAGTTCATGCATACATTCGAAGTAGGCAACTTCCGGCTGATAGCCAGCTTCTGTCAATGTTTCAAATCCAGCTTTCACAAGGCTTGTAAGACCGCCGCAAAGCACTGCCTGCTCGCCGAACAAATCGGTTTCCGTTTCTTCTTGGAAGGTAGTTTCCAAGATGCCGGCACGGCCAGCTCCGATTCCTTTTGCATAAGCAAGTGCTACTTCTTTTGCTGTGCCAGTTACATCTTGGTAGATACCATAAAGTGCAGGGACGCCAGCTCCTTCTGAGAAAGTACGGCGAACAAGATGCCCAGGACCTTTTGGTGCTACTAAGAACACATCAACATTTGAAGGTGGTGTGATCTGATTGAAATGAACGTTAAACCCGTGTGCGAATACTAGTGCATTGCCGGTTTCTAAGTTTGGTTCAATGCTTTCTTTGTAAACAGCAGGCTGCAGTTCATCCGGTACAAGCACCATGATGACATCCGCAGCTTGTGCGGCTTCGGCTGCTGAGCGAACGTCATGTCCATCCTCGATTGCTTGGTTCCATGATTTACCTTGACGAAGACCGACAACAACATCAAATCCGCTTTCCTTTAAGTTTTGCGCATGGGCATGACCTTGAGAGCCGTAACCAATTACTGCGATTTTCTTTTCTGTTAGTACCTCTTCTTGGATATCATTGTGATAAACTACTTTTGCCATAAACGTTTCATTCCTCTCCATTTTTAATAGGTTTTTAGTTTGTTATAAGTGAATACGTGTTTCCATCCGCAGTTTGCGGCTGATGCCCACGCAGGAAGGCCGTTACACCAGTTCGAGTCAATTCTTTAATGCCATAAGGTCTGACTAGCTCGAGAAAGGCTTCAATTTTATCGGAGTCGCCAGTTACTTGAACAATCATGCTATCCTTGCTGATGTCCACCGCACTTGCGCGGAAGGGAGCAATGATACTTTGCAGTTCACTGCGGCTCGCAGGGGGGCAGACAACTTTCACTAGCGCCAGTTCTCTTGCCACAATGGCATGATCGGTAATATCAGCAACTTTCAGTACATCAATTTGCTTGTGCAGCTGCTTTGTGAGCTGTTCCAGCTTTTGCATGTCTTCGACTTCGACGACAAATGTCATGCGGCTGATTTGCTCGACTTCTGTTTTGCCAACAGAGATGCTATCGATGTTGAATTGGCGTTTTTGCATCAGACCGGTAATCCGGTTGAGCACCCCGCTTCGATTTTGAACAGTAGCAGTAATGACTCGTTTCATCGACTCACTCCAATCATTTCATGCAAACCTTTACCAGGTGCAATCATTGGGAATACGTTCTCCTGTCTCAGCACGCGGCAATCAATAACAACAGGTTCATCAGATTGGAGCAGGGAAGGGAGCTGCTGGACCAGCTGTTCCTGTGTATCAAGCCGCACCCCTTTGATGCTGTAGCTGTCTGCTAATTTGATAAAATCAGGCTGTACATGTAACAATGATTCCGAATAGCGCTCTTGGTAGAAAAATTCCTGCCATTGCCTTACCATGCCAAGACTTTGGTTGTTGACAATCAGTACCTTGACAGGCAGTCTGCGTTCTTGCAGAACAGACAGTTCCTGCATCGTCATTTGAAAACCGCCATCGCCAACAATACTGATTACGGTACTGTCAGGGCTCGCTAGCTGAGCTCCGATAGCAGCAGGGAAGCCAAAGCCCATTGTACCGAGACCTCCGGAAGTGACCCACCTGTTTGGCTGATCAAAACCGTAATACTGCGCTGCCCACATCTGGTGCTGCCCGACATCAGTTGTAATGATCGCCTTGCCGTCAGTTGCTTTATGCACAGCTTGCATTACCCATTGCGGAGTAAGGTCTTGTACTGGATTGTTGTACCAAAGCGGAAAATCTGCTTTGTATTGCTGCAAATGGTTGCACCAGTCTTCACTAGCTTCTGCGTTCGACTCTTCTGCCAAAAGCGCCTCGATTGCTGCTTTGGCATCCGATACAACGGGTATGCTTGTTGGGATGATCTTGCCAATCTCAGCTGGGTCAACATCGATATGCGCAATTGTTGCGCCGGGAGCGAAGTGTGCTAAGTTTCCAGTCAGTCTGTCATCGAAACGAGCACCCACATTGATTAGCAAATCGCATTCGTACAGGGCGCGGTTAGCTGCATACGTACCGTGCATGCCTGCCATTCCAAGAAATTGCGGATCACTGGAAGGGAAGGCACCAAGTCCAAGCAGAGTAGAAGTGACAGGCAGCTTGAAACGTTTTGCGAACTTCTCAACTTCCTGCGCTGCTTTGGCATGCAATACTCCTGCACCAGTTAGAAGTACTGGACGTTTCGCCTCCGCAATCGCATGAATCAGTTTCTTAATTTGATTGGTGTTCGGTTTTGTTGTCGGCTGGTAACCTGGAAGGTGAATCGCATGCGATGTTGCCGCCGTTTGGTAAGCTTCGCCGGAAATATCTTTTGGAATATCTATTACAACAGGACCAGGTCGTCCTGTCGTCGCAATGTAAAATGCTTCTTTGATAATGCGCGGCATGTCTTCTTGTCGCTGCACTTGATAGTTGTGTTTCGTAATTGGTGTCGTAATTCCCATTACGTCCGATTCTTGGAATGCATCAGTACCAATCACACTTCTGCCTACTTGGCCAGTGAAAATAACAAGAGGCAAAGAATCCATCATGGCATCAGCAATCCCAGTAATCAGGTTGGTAGCACCAGGCCCTGAGGTAGCAATCACAACGCCAGGTTTTCCAGACACACGGGCATATCCTTCTGCTGCGTGAATTGCGCCCTGTTCGTGGCGGGTCAGAATATGCTCAAATTGTGGTTCTGCGCGATACAAGGCATCGTAGATTGGGAGCACTGCTCCTCCTGGATAACCAAAAATTGTATCGACACCGGATGCTTGCAATGCTTCTACGAACAGATCAGCACCAGTCTTGGGAACTTTTGCGGCAGGATTTCTTTCCTGTATGGCTTGCGCCTTCACCTTCATGGTTTTATCCCTCCAAAAGATTGTTATTTATATATAAAAAAGCCTTCTTTCTCCATTCAAGCAAGCTTGCAAGAAATGGGGAAAAAAGACTTTTCTTTTCTCGGTACCACCCAAGTTCACAGTTTCCTCACGGTAAACTGCCTCGTGGAGCTGAACTTCCGCTCCGTTTTGGTAACAGGTGCTGCACACCTGGCTCAGCCTACTATGATTTCAGCTTTGCACTCGGGGAAGAGAGGTGACGGATTATATTGCCAGGATTTCAGCGCCCCTGGCTCTCTGTGAATATAATGTTTCCGTCACTATGGTCCCGTCTTCGTTTTGGTTATATCTTCATAACACCGCCAGTATTAGCAGAGGTTACGAGTTTTGCATATTTTGCCAGGTAGCCGGTTTTAATCTTCGGTTCCGGCTGTTCCCAGTTCTTACTGCGTTCTTCAAGTACATCTTCATCGACGAGCAATTCAATGCTGCGTGTCTCTAAATCAATTAAAATTGGATCTCCATCTTCAACAAAAGCGATTGGACCACCTTCGGCTGCTTCGGGAGAAATGTGTCCGACAGAGATACCTCGCGTCGCCCCGGAGAAACGGCCATCAGTGATTAAAGCAACTTCTTTTGCTAACCCGCGCCCGGCAATAGCAGAAGTGGGGGTAAGCATTTCTGGCATTCCTGGTCCGCCTTTTGGCCCTTCATAACGGATAACCACAACATGACCTGCCTGTACAGTACCATTCGAAATGCCTTCTTGCGCTTCATCCTGGGAGTTAAATACAATAGCTTCTCCTAGGAATTTCTTGATAGAAGGATCAACAGCTCCAACTTTAATGACACTTCCATCAGGTGCTAAGTTTCCATATAAAATACTGAGACCGCCGACAGGGCTGTATGGATTATCCAGCGGACGAATAACATCTTTGTTCAATATATCGTAATCTTCTACATTCTCTGCAATTGTTTTGCCGGTAATTGTAATGCGTTCTTTATGAAGCAGACCATCAATCTTACAAAGCTCTCTGATAATGGCACTTACTCCGCCGGCGAGATGTACGTCATGCATCGAATAGTCAGATGCTGGGCTGATCTTAGACAAATAAGGGACTTTTTCAGCAATCTGGTTAATGTCCGCTAAGTTATAATCAATGCCTGCTTCATGTGCGATTGCAATTGTATGGAGGACCGTGTTGGTAGATCCGCCCATTGCCATATCCAAAGCAAAGGCATTATCAAAGGTTTCTTTTGTCATAATGTCACGAGGACGAATATCTTCTTTAACGAGGCGAACCAGATGTCTGGCAGCTTCGTAGATTAGTTCGTGACGTTCTTCTGACGTTGCCAGCAGTGTCCCATTTCCAGGAACAGTCATGCCGAGCATTTCCATAAGGCTGTTCATTGAATTGGCAGTGAACATACCTGAGCAGGAGCCGCATGTAGGACAAGCTAGTGTCTCGATAGTCGCTAATTCTTGTTCTGTCATGGTGCCATTCTGAACGGCACCTACACCTTCAAACATCGATACAAGATTCAATGGTTTGCCATCTGGACTAACACCAGCTTCCATTGGACCTCCGGATACAAAAACGGAAGGGACGTTTGTTCTCGCTGACGCCATTAACATTCCTGGTGTGATCTTATCGCAATTCGGTATATAAAAGACACCGTCGAACCAGTGAGCCTGAATAACTGTTTCTGCACTGTCAGCAATAATCTCACGACTTGGCAAGCTGTAGCGCATGCCGATATGTCCCATAGCAATACCATCATCTACACCGATTGTATTGAACTCGAATGGAATACCGCCAGCCTCGCGAATAGCATCTTTTACAACTTCAGCAAATTTGTTCAAATGCATATGTCCAGGAATGATATCAATGTAGGAGTTGCATACTCCGATGAATGGCTTTCCTAGGTCGGACGTTTTAACACCTGTTGCATGCAGCAAACTGCGGTGTGGTGCCCGGTCAATTCCTGTTTTGATCATGTCACTTCGCATAAGATCAAAACACCTCCCAATTGCAATAAATTCTCTTTTTTTAGTGTGTGATGCATTCCGTTTTTAAATAATTCGAAAATTCTTTTATTTGATTAATTGTCAGTTATCATAACGCCTAACTAGAGCTAGGTCAACAGCAAAAACAATAAATTTTCAGATTCTTTAAATGATTCAATTAAATTGAAAGCGTTAACATAAGGATAGGGGTGGGGTTGTTTGTGAGGAAATTTTCCAAGAAACTTTTTTATAGACTTTACTTACAGTTATTGAATACCAGTAGTAAATAGAAAAAATGTACGGTTATAGGGTGGCTGGCGGGGTCAGTTCGATTTCAAAGGAATAAGCATAAGAAGAGGTCGCATGAAGAGAATTAATTATTATTGACAGGAGGAAAATAATTTCAATGTCCCCCCAGAATATTATTGTTAATGGAGGGTTCGAGTCTGGTAGTTTAGAACCTTGGGTCTCATCTTTTGTATTTGTCACGCAGCAATATACGAATAGCGGAAGCTTTGCAGCGGTACTAGACGGAGGGCAAAACGTTGACTATCTTGCACAGTACGCGTCACCAATCGTTCCAGGAAACAGTTATACGTTGACGCTATATATGGCAAAGGCAAGCATACTTCCTGCACCACCAGTGCAGATACAATTACTCTTTCTAACAGCTGACTTTCAATCTGTCGGAA
Organism: Terribacillus aidingensis; assembly: GCF_900215625.1. Lineage (GTDB taxonomy): Bacteria > Bacillota > Bacilli > Bacillales > Amphibacillaceae > Terribacillus > Terribacillus aidingensis. The sequence goes on along the minus strand of NZ_OBEK01000003.1, from coordinate 232 downwards.
GAAGCACGTTCTTAATCGTACCAACAGAAAGCATACCGTTTGCCGAATTAGATAACTGGAGAGCAACTACGGTTGCTACAGATGTTGCACCAGAGGGAGCAGCTCAAATCTTTTTGTTAATTAACACACTGCCCGACCCAGGATCAACTGATATCTTAGTGGATGATGTCAGTGTGACAGCAGTTGGGACAGGACCTACCGGGCCTACGGGTGCAACTGGGGCAACAGGACC